>NZ_WMBB01000009.1 GCF_009708175.1 Nocardia aurantiaca | reverse complement strand
GAGGGTCAGAGTGCGCGCGTCGCCGGAGATCTCCGGCCGGATCGGCAGCTGCCGGCCATCGACCTCGGCGGCCAACGGCAAGGTGTCGAGCACATGCCCGAGTGCATCGCTCACTGTCACCGACCGCTGGTCGGCGGCCAGCTCGAACGTGCCGTCCCGCAAGGTGGTGACCACCGAATCCCCCGCCGCGAAAGCGTGATAGGAGATGGCCGGAGCCGTCGCGTCCGGCGTCGCCGCCGCCGTCGCGGCGCTGATGGCGACGCTCGTGACAGCGGAGAACGCTGTCAGCGCAAAGGTGTGAAATTTCATGGCGACTTCCTCATCGCAAAGCGAGTTGTAACGTGTGTCCGGCTTCCGGGCGCCCACCGGGTTCGGTGAGCCGCCCGGAAGTCCGGGGAATCAGAAGGGGCGGGGCGGCAGCGGTTTGATGAGCGCGGCGACCCGGTGGACGGCCGCCAGCCGCTGTTCGCACCTGCCGGGTATCGAGATGCTTTGTGCGCGTTGACCAATGGCGATGCTCGGCGGGCTCGACGGCAAGCAATGGAACGTGGGGCGCCACGGTGGGACGTATTCGCCGATCTCCGGTGACACCCGAAGGTCGATGCGGGGCGGACGGGCATGATCTCGTCCTGTCTTCACCGAGTTCTTGCTGTGCGGAGTGGCCGACGATCCTCGCCGACCACACCGCATGGATGGTCAGTGTGTAATCGTGATTCCAGTCGGATTCCAGGTGCCGTCGACAATATTGGTGTCGGGCCAGTACAAGCGCAGCACCAGATTGAAGTCACCCGATACCGGAGCCGGGAGCCAGTTGGATTCCCGCTCCGCGCCGGGATTTCCGCGTTGGATGTAGACGTCCACCGAGCCGTCAGGGTTCTTGTGTAGCTGCTCGCCACGTACCGCGTACCGATTGATGGGGTTGGCGATGAAAAAGCCCTTGTCGTTGTACATGGTCAGCGACCAGAACGCGTGCACCGGCGGAATCTGATCGGGGGCGAAATGCAGTGCGTAGTTCCGGTCGGAGTTCAGCCTTGCGGTGGTCGCGTCGGTGCGGGTGTTCGGGTAGATCGCGTCCTCGGGCAGGTTCGCGCCGAGCCCGCCGTGCGCGATGTTGGCGCGCCGCGCGTAATCGGTCCCGTAGGCGCCCATCCCCGTGCGTGCGACGTTCCAGCCGTTGACCGGTGCACCAGCGAGATCGATCTCGATCTTCGACAGCGCCTTGGGCCACGCATCTTGCCACACTCCGCGGTCGGGCTCCGGCAGCTGGCTCAGATCCAGCTTCTTGTCCGGTGTCCACCCGGCTGCGGCCAACTGGTCGAGCAGCCCCTTATCCTCCGGTCGCGGCTGGTTGTGCGACAGGCTCGAGTAGTACAGGTCCCAGTACTGCTGCGGGGTGAGGTTGTGAATGTAGGCCGCGACCTCTTGACCAGTGGGCCAGTCCGGGTGCAGTTCGGTGTTGTCCGGTGGCGTGTAGGCGGTGCCGTAGGCACTCAGAGGCGCGGCGGTCAGCTGCCGTTGGATCGCGGCGACCGCGGGAATGTCATCAGGTCCGTTGACCTGGATCCGGCCGATGACCCAGCCGCCGTCGGTCGGCACCTTGTACTCGCGCACTCCTGCCGGGAGTGTGCCGTGCCAGCTCGGGCCGGTGATCGCGAACTGATATCCATGGCCCGCGCCGAGAGTGCGGGTGCCCGGCGACGCCTGCACATTGGTCCACATGTCCAGGATCGGGAACAGGTGGTAGCGATCACCCATGTCTGGAACGCTGATCACCAGTGGCTCTTTGGACACGTCGTAGAACATCGACGAGTACAGGGTGTCGACATTCGGGCGCACCACGGCGGTGAACGATGCATCGGGCAGAAACGCCATATTGGCGAACTGATTCATCGGTGCCGCGGTGCGCCCGTTCGGGCGTGGCAGGTTCGTCACCTGCCGGCGCGTGACCTCCATCGTCACCAGCGGATAGGTGTAGACGTAGGCGTTGACCGCCGCGTCCTCCTTCGCGGTTTCGCTCGGCGACGGCGATGAACTCTTCGAACACGCCGTCAGCGCGACCGCGAGCATCAGCGCTGCGGCAAGTGCCGCCGCGACCCTGCCTCGACGGGATCTGGAACTCAAAGATCCTCCTGGATAGAGATGAACGACCTGGAAATTCAGCACAGCGCGGGTCTCGGTCGCGGACGCCCCGCCTGCCCGTGTCAGGGCTGCCGCGGCCGCGCCAACGCGGCGATATCGGCTGCCCGGGAGATGTCCGGCACCGCGAGGAATCCGGGGTCGGCGTACGCGGGATCGGGGTAGGTGTAGTAGCCCTCGCCGGTTTGCAGACCCAGCTTGCCCTTGTCGAGGAAGTTCTCCTTGATGTAGCGGGCGTTGGCGAGCATCTGCTCGTCGCCGGTCACCGAACCCCAATGGGCGACAACGTTATACGCCGTTTCCATACCCACCATGTCGAAGGCGCCCATCGGGCCTCGGGGCGCACCGGGATTGACGATCAAATAGGTGCGGTCGATGTCCTCGGGGGTGGCGATGCCGTTCGTGACGAGGGTCTGACTCGCGTTGAGCAGTTGCACGAACCAGGTGTTGAGGATGTAGCCGTTCTGTTCTTTGCGGACGGGAATCGGGATCATGCCGATCTCGATGGCGTACTCGGTGGCCGCGGCGAGCGTTTCGTCCGCTGTTCCGGGATGGGCCATGATCTCGAGGAGGTTCATCGCCCAGATCATGTTGGCGAAATGCATCGCGCAGTACTTGGCGGGACGTCCCGTCACGTCGGCGAAGTCCCGGGGCAGCAGCGTCGAGGAGTTGGTGGCGACGAGGGTGTCCGGGGAGAGTAGGGGCGCCATTTCCCGATAGACCTGGATCTTGAGATCGGGGATCTCGGGGACGGCTTCGATGACGAGGTCTCGGCCCGCGGCCGCGGTGGCGAGAACAGTGGTGTAGGTCAGACGAGAGCGGGTGTCGGCAATGTCGGGGTCAGTGGCACCGACCTCGGCGAGGTAGATCGCCGCGTACTGTTCATGCGCGGCCCGGCAACGGTCGAGGGCGGCGTTGGAGATGTCGTAAACGACGACCTCCTTGCCCTTGAACGCGGAATGCCAGGCGATCTGGCCGCCGAGGACGCCACCGCCGAGGACGGTGACCTTCTGCAGATTCGACACGAAAGAGCCCCTTTCAATGGGGGTAGTCGGGTGGGGCGGGATTGACGAAACCGAATTGGTCGGGCCAACTCGATGACTCTCCGGCAGCTGCCAGCGAGCAGCACGCTCGGTGAGGAAGTCGCGAAGCTGGGTCCGCGCGCGACCGAGTTCAGCGTCGCTGTGCTCCGGTCTCGGTCAGGCTCCGCACGAATTCCGTGATGAGCTCGGCGAATTCGTTCGGGCATTCGATCTGAGGCGCGTGGCCGATCCCGGCGAACAAGTGGGTCCGGGCGTGCGGGATGAGGTGCGAGGCAGCACACAACTGGTGCGACGGCAGTACGCGGTCCCGATCGCCCCACACGATGAGAGTGGGCCGAGGATGCTCGGCGATAGCCGCAAGCAAGGCCGCTCGCCACTGCGGCCTGACTTCCCGCCAACTGGCGAGCGCCCGGGCGATTTCGTAGGTCACCGATCCGGGATCGGGTTGCTCGGCGATGGCCAGTGCGTGCTCGATCCTGGCCTTGGTCGCCAATGCCGGATCGGCGTAGATCGTTCGCTCGAACATGCGCGCACCGGCCCGTGTGGTGTGCGCCGCGACGAGACGACCGAGGCCCGGCACCGCCAGCAGGCGGAGTAACGCGGTCACCTCCGAACCGAACCCGGCGCTATCGACGAGCGTCAGACTCGCGACTCGTTCGGGCGCCGCGACCAGCAGGCTCATCCCAACGGCGCCGCCGAGGGAGTTACCCACCATGTGCACGGGTCGGATTTCCCCCAGCGCATCGAGTGTGCGCGCGACACCGCGCGCGAACCCCGATAGGCTGCTCGTTTCCCGGAGCCGGGCCGAGAACCCGAAACCGGGAATGTCCACGGCGATCACTCGATGCGAAGCAGCCAGCAACGGGAACTGCGGCGCCCAGTCCTCGAGGCTGCGGCCGATTCCGTGCAGGAGCAGGATCGGTGGCCGGTCGGGATCGCCCGCGACGCGGACACGGGTCCGGCGACCGTCGACGTCGATGTAGTGCGGCACGTTCACGCGATCACTCGCTCTGCCGCCGAGGGCTCATGAGCATCGAGCCGCCGGGTCGCGAAACGCAGTGCGGGATCCTCGACCGGCCCCTCGCGCAGCAGGGCCTTGTCGCGGCCGAAGTGCTGATCGATCGTCCACGGATCGTGCGAACCTCGCTGGGGGAAGAGGTGGATCGCACGCTGCACGTATCCGGCGGGAAAGTCGAGCATGGGCTTGCGCGTGACGGTGGGGTCGTCGTCGACGGGCATGAACGACGTGTGTCCGCGCCGGTCCATGTGCTCGAGAATCCGGCAAAGGTGATCGCAGACCAGGTCCACCTTCATCGTCCATGAGGTGTTCGTGTAGCCGAATATGAACGCGAAATTGGGGACGCCACTGAGCATCATGCCCTTGAAGGCCAGACGATCGCCCGGGTCGACCGGCTGCCCGTCCACGGACACCTCGATACCGCCGAAGGGAAGCAGCCGCAGTCCGGTGGCAGTGACGATGACGTCGGCCTCGAGGTGCGCTCCGGATTCGAGCAGGATACCTTCGGAGGTGAAACGCGAGATCCGATCGGTGACGACCGACGCTCGTCCTGCGGAAATCGCCTTGAACATATCCGCGTCCGGAACCATGCACAGACGCTGATCCCAGGGGTTGTAGTCCGGGTTGAAATGAGTGTCGACGGCGTACCCATCGGGCAGAAGTCGTCGGTTGGCGGCACGGATCAGCCGACGGGCCAGCTTCGGGTAGCGCTTGCATCCGAGGTAGATCCCCCGCTGGCGAGCAAGATTGAGGCGCCGGGTGATCCGGTAGGCGAGCGAATCCGGCAGTAGGCGCCGCAGCGTGTTCGCGACGGGATCCTGTCGGGGAACCGCGAGGACATAGGACGGCGATCGCTGAAGCATCGTGACGTGGGCGGCGTCCTCGGCCATCGCGGGCACGATCGTGACGGCCGTGGCGCCGCTCCCGATCACGACGACCCTCTTGCCCGTGTAGTCGAATCCCTCCGGCCAGGCCTGCGGATGGATGATCGGTCCGGAAAAGTCTTCCCGGCCTTCGAAGACAGGGTCGAAGCCGCCCGTGTAGTCGTAGTAGCCGGAGGCACAGAACAGCACGTTGCAGGTGACCTCGATCAGCTGCTCATCACCGCTTCGCCGCAAAGTGACGGTCCACTTGTCATCCGCCGACGACCAGTTCGCGCGCAACACCTTGTGGCCGAGGTGAATTCGGCGCTCGAGGTCGTGCTCGACGACCGCTTCACGCAGATAGTCCAGGATTTCGTGGGCATCGGCGATCGCGTTGTCGCTCGTCCACGGCTTGAACTCGTAACCGAAGGTGTGCAGGTCGGAATCGGACCTGATTCCCGGATACCGGAACAGATCCCAGGTGCCACCGATCGCATCGCGACCGTCGACGATCGCGAAGTCGCGACCGGGTTGCTTGCTCGTGAGGTGGCAGCCCATTCCGATACCCGAGATCCCGGCGCCGACAATCAGTACATCGACGTGCCCGAGCCGTCTCTCTGCGGAGGCGAACGCGCCCATTGGATACTCCTCTTGATCTTCGTCGTGGTCAGGTGTCCGCACGCTCGGCGGATCGTGGTCGACCCGTTCCGTGCGAACAGTCTTTGTGCGGATCGCACAACATGCCTCCGCCACTCAGCGCGTCCGTAATTCACCGGAAACACGGGCGTGAGCTGGCCTTGTTCGGCTTCGTTGATGAAGCTACCAACCAGGGTGTGACGGCAACCACTGTCAAATGGTCAATGCGAATTCGAATAATTGACCATTTGGATAGTTGTCGGCATCATGTGGCCATGCATGTGCTCCCGGGCGGCGACGAGATCCAGGCGACGGTCCAAGCCGTCGCCGGCGAACTGGTCCCGAGGTGCCCCGCACTCGCCGAGGACGCCACACGACTCATTACGGACCGTGTCGGTGAGGCTCGGCAGCCGGGCATCGAGGACATCGTGCTGGCGACATGCCGGGCGAACACCCTGATCGTGCTCGACTATCTGGCCCGCGGCGTACCGCTGGAAATGTTCACGCCGTCAGCGGAAGTCGTCGAACGCACTCGCACGCTCGTGCAGCGTGGGCTGCCTTTGACGGCGGTGATCCGGGGCTACCGCATCGGCGCGCATCGACTGACCGAACAGTGGTCGGACGCGGTCTACGCATACGGGCCCAACGATCGCCGATCAGTGGAGGTCGCCAAAGCGGGCACCTCGTACATCCTGTCGTGGCTCGATCTGATGACCGAACGAATATCGGAGGAGTATCGAAACGAAGACGAGCGGCTCGCGCGTGAACGCTCGCTGTCCCATCTCGAAGACGTTCGCCGCGTGCTCTCCGGCCCGGACACCGACGTGGACAATGCGACAAACCGATTGGGATACCGGCTGTCGGGACGGCATACGGCAATCGTATTGCGCGCCTTGACCAACGATGCGGACGCGGGCGCGTCGCTCGAAGCGGCGGTCCGCGAACTGGGCCGGGCGACCCGGACACCGGGGCTGACCGTTCGTGTCGACATCCGCACCATGTGGTGCTGGCTGCCCGGCCCTGCCGGCGATAACCCTCGCGTCCCGCCGCCCTCGGTGCCGGTCCTGGTCGCCATCGGCAATCCGGCCAACGGTCTCGACGGGTTCCGCCACAGCCACAGAGAAGCCCTGGACGCACTGCGGGTATCGGAGATGACCGCTCCCTCCACCGCCATGGTGACCTACTACCGCGACGTCGATATCGCAGCCATGTGCTCGATCGTCCCGGAGCGATGCCAGGAGTTCGTCAGCTCTGAACTCGGCACCTTGACGAGCAACGACCGCACGACGCGTCGCATCCGCGAAACCCTGATGGCGTTCTACGCCTCCAACAGCAACTTTCGCGCGACTGCCGCGAATCTCGGCATACACCACAACACCGTCCGATACCGCCTCGAACAAGCGGAACTCGCGATCGGCAGACCGGTCGGAGAGCGCCGCTTGGCGCTCGAGCTCGCACTCCACCTCGCACATGTCATCGGGATCGTCGACGGCGAAATCCCACGGGCCAGCATCCGATGACGTGCCGGTCAGACCCTGATCACGCCTACAAGGTCAATCATCGGCTCTGATGCTTCCATCATTTAGCCGGGATCAGCGCGTCGAGCTGAGCAGTGGCCGGGCCGCCCTCGCGATAGCCGGCCCATACGGCACGACTCCACGACCACCACGCAGCCGCAAGCAGAATCGTGTCTGATATATTCCTCAGATATGATTATCGGAGGGGTTCGAGTAGAAGAGGGACCATGGCAGCCGAGCCTGTAGTGCGCAACCGTATCGACCGGCGCCGCGAGCGCACCCGCAACGCCCTCCTCGGCGCAGCACGCAAATTCCTGTCCGAAGGACGATCCGCCGTCAGCATCCAAGAAATCACCGACGCCGCCGACGTCGGCTTCGGCTCCTTCTACAACCACTTCGAATCCAAGGACCAACTGTTCGACGAAGCCGTCCGCTCCGTCCTGACGGTCTACAGCGAAATGCGCGACGGCATCGTCGAACTCTACGACGACCCCGCCGAGGTCTTCGCCGTCAGCTTCCGCATGACCGGACGACTCCAACGACAAATCCCCGAAATGGTCCGGGTGCTCTTGCATTCCGGCATGTCGATTCTCTTGCGTGAGGAAGGTTTGGTCCCCCGGGCCCGACGGGACATCATCGCCGCCCAAGAAGCGGGCCGATTCGAACCCATGGACCCCGACATGGCCATCATGGCCGCCGGCGGGTCCCTCCTCGGACTCCTCCAACTCCTCGACGCACGACCCGACGCCGACGCCGACGCACTCACCGACGACATGACATTCCGCGTACTGCGCATGTTCGGCATGAACAAACGAACAGCACTCAAACTCACCACCGCTCCCCTGCCACCACAACCGCAGCTGTAGTGGCAGGGCCCCTGTAGGTCAGGGCACCTGGGCGCCGATCAGGGATAGGGCGATGTCCACGATCATGTCCTCCTGCCCGCCTACGAGCCGACGGCGTCCAGCCTCTACCAACAACGTCCGGACATCGACTCCGTAAGTCGCGGAAGCCTTTTCGGCGTGACGCAAGAAGCTCGAGTACACCCCGGCGTAACCCAGGGTCAAGGTCTCCCGATCGACCTGGACCGGCCGATCCATCAGCGGCCGGACCAGATCGTCGGCGGCGTCGGTCAGCGCATCCAACTCGGCACGGTGCTTCCAGCCGCTGAGATCGGCCACGGCGACGAATGCTTCCAGGGGCGTGTTACCCGCTCCCGCACCGAGACCCGCCAGCGAGGCGTCCACGCGGGTCACGCCCTCCTCGACGGCGACGACGCTGTTGGCAACCGAGAGCGAGAGGTTCTGGTGCGCATGGATGCCGATCTCGGTGGTGTCGTCGAGCACGTCACGGTAGGCGCGCACCCGATCGCGGACTCCGGCCATGGTCAGCCGACCACCCGAGTCGGTGACGTAAACACACTGCGCGCCATAGTTTTCCATGAGTCTGGCCTGGTCGGCCAATCCCTCGGGGGTGTTCATGTGGCTCATCATGAGGAAGCCGGACACGTCCATGCCGAGATCGCGGGCGTAGCCGATGTGCTGAGCCGCGATGTCAGCCTCGGTGCAGTGGGTGGCGACCCGCACCGAGCGCACGCCGAGATCGTAGGCACGCCGCAGATCGTCGATGGTGCCGATGCCGGGCAGCAGGAGTGTGGTCAAACGCGCGCTGGTCAGCGCACCCGCGGCGGCTTCGAGCCACTCCCAATCCGTATGGCTGCCGGGACCATAGGTGAGGCTACCGCCGTGCAACCCGTCGCCATGCGCGACCTCCACGGCGTCGACACCGGCCACGTCGAGGGCCGAGGCGACGGCGGCCACGGTCGCGGGGGTAATGCGGTGCCGCAGCGCGTGCATGCCGTCGCGCAGCGTCACGTCCTGCAGGAAGACTTCGGTCATTTGACACTCTCCGGGGTGCCGGCGGCGATGCGTTCGGCGACGCGCAGCGCGGCCGAGGTCATGATGTCGAGATTGCCTGCATAGGCGGGAAGGTAGTGCGCCGCGCCCTCGACCTCGAGGAACACCGAAACCTGGTGTGTGACAACGACTTCACCTGCGAGCGTGTGCAGCGGCGCGTCCGGGACGACCGGCGTGATCTGGACGGCATGCTCGAGCCGGTAGCCGGGCACGTAGACCGCGACCTCGGCGACCATCGCCTCGATCGAATCCCGTACGGCGGCATGGGTTGCCGGATCAGGATCGCCGATCAGCGCCAGCACGGTATCCCGCATGATCAGCGGCGGCTCGGCCGGGTTGAGGACGATGATCGCGCGCCCCTTGGCGGCCCCGCCGACGGCCTCGATGGCGTGGGATGTCGTCTCGGTGAATTCGTCGATGTTGGCGCGGGTTCCAGGGCCTGCGGACTTCGACGCGATCGAGGCGACGATCTCGGCGTAGGGCACGTTCGTGACGCGGGAAATGGCGGCGACGATCGGGATGGTCGCCTGCCCACCGCAAGTCACCATGTTGACGTCGGGCGCGTCGAGATGCTGGTCGAGGTTGACCGCGGGCACGACGAACGGCCCGATCGCCGCCGGGGTCAGGTCGATCAGGCGCTTGCCGTAGGGCTCCAGCGCGGCGGCGTTGGCCTGGTGCGCACGGGCCGATGTGGCATCGAAGACGATGTCGATCTCGTCGAAGTCCGGCATCGCGATGAGGCCGGTGACGCCGCGCGCAGTGGTCGGCACCCCCAGTCGATTCGCACGGGCCAGCCCGTCGGATGCTGGGTCGATGCCGACCATGGCGGCCATCTGCAGTGTGGCGGACAGACGCAGGACCTTGATCATCAGGTCGGTGCCGATATTGCCGGATCCGATAACGGCAACCTTGGTGCGGCTCATGATTCCTCCCAGATGAAGTCAACGGCACCGAGAATGGTTGTGCCGATGGAGAGTTCGGATCGGACCCGGGCTCCGGGGTGCAGGGGTGCCATCGGTCCGAGCGCACCGGACAGCACGATGTCGCCGGCGCGCAGCGGATCGCCGAAGTCCCGGGCGGTGCGGGCCAGCCAGGCCAACGCGTTCAGCGGGTCGCCGAGACAAGCGGAACCCGTTCCGGTCGAGACGATGTCGCCGTCGATCGCCATGGTCATCGCGACCTGCCGCGGCTCGAACTCGTTCACGGAGAGCCGCGGGGCGCCGAGTACGAACCATCCGCTGGAGGCGTTGTCCGCGACGGTGTCGGCGAAGGTGATGTCCCAGTCGGCGATTCGGCTGTCGACGATCTCGAGTGCCGGGACCGCGTACGCCACCGCACCGCGCACGGTGATCGCGTCGAGTCGTCCGACATCGAGATCCGTGTCGAGAACGAACGCCAGCTCGGCCTCCACCCTGGGCTGAAGCAGCCGAGGCCGTTGCGGCACAGGAGTTTCGGTGACGTCCATGTCATCGAACAAGACACCGAAATCGGGCTGATTCACACCCAGTTGCTGCTGCACGGCGGGCGAGGTGAGGCCGATTTTGCGGCCGATCGCCCGCGCACCGGATTCGATGCGGTGCTGGACACCGACACGCTGCACCGCATAGGCGAGCTCCACATCAGCAGCGCCGATCAGATCCCGGACGGGCTGCGTCGGCACGCCGGAATTCACCGCGGACGACAACCGTTCAGCGGCCGCGAGAACCGCGTGCGAGTGCGTCTCCGTGGTTGTCATCGAGCCTCCTCGAGGTGCCGGTCGGGAGCCGCGACCGAGTCGAATGTCGTTGGTGTTGTCGCGATTCGACGCCCGGATCCCATCGTCTGCCGAATCATCTCGTTGATCAGCACTCCGCCGTGCCCGGTCACGGCGGTACCGAAGACGAACCGGTCCGGGCGCAATAGCACCAGTCCGCCGACACCGATACCTGCCTTGCCGAACCACCGGGTCAACGCGCCGGTGTGATCCTCGACATCCGAATGCTCGTATCCGCTGGTGCGCCCCTCACCCGCCGCGCCTTGGGGTCGTCCTCCGAAGCGATAAACGGTGACGAACCGGGTATCCAGCGCCCGAAGGGCTGCCAGTTCCTCGGCATCGAGCCCGACGCGCGGGTCCACCCCGTAACCGAGGACCGCGAAACCCAATCCGAGTACATCGTCGAGACGTTGGTGGCGGCCGTCGTAGGTGCGCACGACGGGCTGTGGGGCCAGAGTGCCCTCGACACCGCGCAGACCGAACCGTTGGCGGGGTAGTCCAAGATAGCTGTCCCGGCGGAACCGCGGTCGCGGCTTCATCTTCGCCGCGCGGATCCAGCCGCCCAAGCCGGGTAGTCGCAGTGCGGTGGTGAGCGCGAGATCCCGGCCCGCCGCCAGAAGCTTGTTATCGATGGAGACGAACGACTTGTTCAACACGGAGAAGTCGATCATGGCTTTGGCGTGCGGAGCGCGTTCGGATTCGTAGCTGTCGAGGATCGTCTGGCTCGCGCCGTGCTTGATGATCGCGGTCAGCTTCCACGAGAGGTTGTCGGCGTCGCGCACACCGGAACCCATGCCCTGCCCGACGAACTGCGGAGTCATGTGCGCGGCGTCGCCGGCGATGAGGATCCGCCCGACGCGCCACCGGTCGGCGACGACGGCGTTGAAGGTGTAGACGAGCTTGCGCAGCACCTCGACCTCGTCGGGGTTGACGTACTGAGAGATGTGCCGGCGGACGGTTTCCGAAGCCTCCATCTCTTCCTTGGTCTGGGATTCGGTCAGCATGAATTCGAATCGGTGATGGCCGTCCGGCTGCGGGCACGACACGGTCGGCAGCGCCGGATCGCAGACGAAGTCGAAGTAGGGCAGATGCCGGAACGCGTCCACGCCCTCCTTCGCCTTCAGATCCACAACCAGCCATCGCTCCGGAAAACTCGTGCCGGTCATATCGATTCCCAGATCGGTGCGCACCAGGCTGCGCCCGCCGTCACATCCGACCAGGAACTTCGCCCGTACGCGCTCCGCGGTTCCGAGGTCGACCTCCGACTCCTGCTTTCCGTACCCGGTGCCCTGGCACTGGGCGTGTTCGATGTTCACCCTGTCAGCGTCCTGGTCGAAACCGACGACCTCTCGGCCGCGGCGCACCGTCACATGCGGATATTGGCCCAGCGCGCGTTCGAGCGTGTTCTCCAGGTAGGGCTGGTAGAGGAAGTTCACCACCGGCCAGCTCAGCGGCCGGTCGACCTGCTTGAACTGCACCAGCACGCGACCGTCACTGCGTACCCACTGCACGGCGGAGTCGACGTTCATATCGGCTGCGAGTTCCTCGGCGGCACCGGCGGTCTGGAAGATTCGCATGCACTCGTCGTCGGTGTAGACGGCACGCGCCAGCCCGTAATATTCCGGTTCACGTTCCAGCACCAGCACGCTGACGCCCCGGCGGCCCAGCAGATTGGCCAGGGTCAGGCCGGTCGGCCCGAGACCGACGACCACAACGTCGTAGTCGGTGGCGTTCATCGTGACAAACCTTCTGCAAGCCGGGGAACAGTGATCTCCGGGGTCCTGACCGAACGCAGTGCCTGCCGGAATTGGGCGAACTTGTCCAGCACCGTCTGCCCTACCGTCGTGTGGCCCCAGATGCTGATGCCCTGGTACGTGGTCGGTTCCCAGGTGGACTCGAGCTCTGGGCCGATGACGATCGGATTCCAGCCGACCTCGAGTTCGAATCCGGACGGGGTGACGCAGTAGTACGAGAGCTCGCGGTCGTTGGTGTGCTGCCCGACCGACCACCGCATCCGGAAGCCCAGCTCGTTGACCCGCTGGAACGAGGCGAGCATGTCGTCGAGCGTCGCCGACTGAATATTGACGTGCTGCACCGATGTTCGGATCGGATCGATCTTCACGCCGCGGATGTTGGCGATGGCGATCGAGTGATGCCGCTCGTTGACCCGCAGGAACCGGATCTTCATCTTCAGTCCGGAGATGTTCTCGTCGATGTAGTCGCTGAGCCGGGAGTCGAACACGGTATGGAAGTAGCCACGCATGGATTCCGGCTCCTTCGACAGGATGGCCACGTGCCCGAGCCCCGCCTCACCGGTCACCCATCCGGAACTCTGCATGCGCAGCGGTTCGGGAGTCGTCACCGGGACCGTGAAGATCTCCTGCGCGATGCCTTTCGGGCCGGCGAAGCGCCATAGCCGCTCCACTCCGCGCAGCATGGCCTCCTCCGGGGTGCCTTCGATGATCGGTACGCCGCGTTCGACGACCCGGGCGACGATGCGGTCGAATGTCTGGTGGTCATCGACCTGCCAGCCCAGTGCGATGACGTCTTCGGCTGCACCGCGCCGGATCAGGAATCGGCACGCGTGGTCGTCCAAGCGGAACCGGAGCGTGCTGCTGTCGAGCTCGTCGACGTGCAGGCCGATCGCGTCGGCGCCGAAGCGACGCCAGTCGCTCAGCCGATTCGATTGCACGACAACGTATCCCAGATGCACCGCACCGAATATCGAATCATCCGCGCTCGGGCGCGCAAACTCGTTCATCGGGTCGCCTCCAGGAAGGCGGCGGCCAGGGCATTGAACAGGTCGGCGCGTTCCCACTGCACCCAGTGGCCGACGTTCGCCGCCATGTACAGGTCGCAGTTGGGCATGGCCTCCAGCAGCATGCGACCACCCGCCGGCCGGTTGACCTTGTCATCGGTCCCCCAGATCACCAGTGTCGGGTGAGTGACCTGACGCAGCCTCGAATCGCGGGTGAGGTCCATCCTCCACAGCGTGCGCAGCGCGAAGGGGCCAGAAGGGCGACGCAAGGGCGGATTCGCTACCACCTCGGGGTCCAGGCTGTCCTGGTAACGCGCATCGATCAGTTCATCGGGCACCGCGCTGCCGTCGTGAACCAGGTATTCACGAACGAACCGGGTGATCTTCTCCCGGCTCGGCCCGCTGCCGGTGTAATAGTTGAGCAGCTGCTGCAATCCGGGGGTCGGCAGCGCTCGAGTGGTGCCAATCCCGCCGGGCCCCATCAGGATCAGGCGATTCACCTTCTCTGGCCGATCCATCGCCAGCCGCAGCGCCGCCGCGCCGCCGTAGGAATTACCGACCAAATGCGCTGCGGGGATTTCAAGTTCGTCCAGCAGACCGCCGATCGCCTTCGCGAGATCACCGAAGGGATCAGATCGGTCGACCCACTTCGACGACCTGCCATAGCCGGGCATGTCCGGCACGATCACCCGGAACCGCTGGGCCAACACCTCGACGTTGCGCGAGAAGTTCGACATCCCGGACGCTCCCGGCCCGCCGCCGTGCAGCAGAACCACCACGGGCCCGGACCCCGCTTCCACGAAGAAGATCTCGCGTTCGCCGACCCGGACCGTTCGTCCGGCTCCGACTCCCTTGTCGATGCACGTCACAGCTACCTCCACCAGTTAGTGACAAAATTATCAGTTCCGATGACAACCTCTGTCAAGAGAAAACTGATGAAAGCATCACAAAATGGACAGGGGCGATGGCATTCATGATCAACTCATCAGCTTCGATCAATCGTTCGTCTACCGGTGCCGTCAACGTCAGGCCATGGGAAGGCGGACGGTCGGCGGGCCACTACCGCAGCAATGTGCGCGACCTCGAGGTCAACCTGTTCGAGCCCCTCGGCCTGGATACGATCCAGCGGTCAGGCGAGTTCGGCGATGTAGGTTCTCGTCGTTCTTGCCGCCCTGGGGGCGGCATGACCTGCAGGTTCGCGCAGGTGTTTCGCCGAGTTGGCAGCGTCCGATTCTCATCGAATTGGCGCTTTCTTCGGCGCGGCGAACCGAGCGACCCCCGCACGCGTTCGACGAACTCTTCTGGCGGAGAGTTCATATCGGCCCGCGCTGCGCTCGATCGGCGACCATGCCAGTGATCGCGCGCTGTGCTGCCGGGGCCGAGACACTCTCGGTCCGGTTACCGCCGACTGAGTCACTGCCCAGTGGCATACCAGTCCGGTGCCGGTTTGACCGACCGCAGCAGACCCCAATCCGAAAAAGCAACTGGCATGGGCGTCGGTCCCGGTCAGACGGCGTGATCCCCGAATAGTTGACGTTGTGTTCGCCTCAGGCACGGTGATCACCACGGTCGCCAAGCGCTGACGCCTGATTCGCGGGCGGGACAGAACTTCACACCCAGAGCAGCTCAGGCATGGGACACCGAACATGCGAAAGCCGGGGACGACCGTCAAGCGGTCGTCCCCGGTCCTTTCTCGACTGCTGACTCCTCATTCCCTGGGCAGTGCGGCGGCGGCATGCCTCGCCGCGATATACCCGAACACCAATCCCTGACCGATGGTGGCACCGGCACCGGGATAGGTGGTGCCGAAAGCATTCGCCGCAGTGTTGCCGATCGCGTAGAGGCCTTCGATGACGCTGCCATCTTCCCGCAGTACCCGTGCGCTCTCGTCGGCGACCACACCGCCGCAGGTGCCCAAGTCGCTGAGAATCATCTTGACCGCGTAATACGGCGCTTTGCTCAGTGGCGCCAGGTTGGGGTTCGGTGTCACGGTGGGGTCGCCGTAATAGCGGTCGTAGGCGCTCTGGCCACGCGAGAACTCCGGATCCGTACCGGTTTCGGCGTAGCGGTTCATGTTCTGCAAGGTCTCGGTGAACACGTCCACCGGCACGCCGATCGCCCGCGCCAGCGCGGCGGGATTGTCGGCGCGATGTGCGATACCCGCCTCGAACCACGCCCGGGTTGATTCCAAAAGCATTTCGGCCGACGACGCGTACGCCTATTACGGCAACACGATCCTGGACATCGCCAACGGATCGATCCTGGTCGCCCGCGTCGCCCCCGATGCGGCGACCTCGGCGGCGCTCTCGGATGCCGCGACCATGTTCCGCGCCATCGAAGCGATGGCCCGCGCGCACGCACTCGCCGCGGCCGCTGTCCGGGCCGGCGGACTGAACGCTGGTCAGAGGCACGAGTTCAGCCAGCAGATCGGTTATTTCCGCACGGCGATCGCCGATGTCGGTGCCCGCCTGGACCAAGCCCTGCGGCAACAGCTGGAGGAATTGCATTCGGCGCTCGCCTGGCAGCGTTCCTCGACTTTCGAAGACGCGATCCTCTCCGAGGAATCCGAACCGAACCGAAACCCACGCTCTTTCGATCTCGACGCGTGGCAGTCGGACTCCGATCAGGTCGGCTCCGCGCTGCTCGCGCTCTGGCGCGGACAGAACGTTTCGGCGCAGCAGATTGCGGCCCGGGCAGGTGAGCGAGATGCGAACAACTCACTGCTCGGTGGGGCCGGCGCGATCCTGGTCGCGCTCGTCGCGCTGACCGCGGGCCTGCTCCTGGCGAACCGATTGATCGGACGCCTGAAGTGCCTCCGTGACGACACCGTCGCGCTCGCCGACGACCGGTTGCCCCAGATCATCGCCGACCTACGCGAGGGTGGACGAACCGACGCCGATCCGAGCTCCTTCAGGCTCGACCACGGTGCCGACGAGATCGGCGAAGTCGCCGAGGCGTTCAATAGAGCCCAGCAGGTGGCGATCGCCGCGGCGGTGGCGGAAGCACGGACACGCATGGGCATCAACGCGGTCTTCGTCAATATCGCGCACCGGAACCAGGTGCTGGTTCATCGGCAGCTGGCAGTCCTCGATGACGCCGAGCGGGAAGTCGAGGATCCGGCTCACCTGCAACGTCTTTTCCAACTCGACCACCTCGCGACCCAGGTCCGCCGCAATGCGGAGAACCTGATCGTCCTCGGTGGCGAGCAACCCGGCAGGCGTTGGACGAGCCCCATGCCTTTGATCGACGTCGTCCGCAGCGCGGTCGCCGAGACAGTGGAGTACACCCGGGTCGACATACTCCGATTGCCGCCGTGCAGGATCGCGGGCCCGATCGTCGCCGACCTCGTTCACCTGCTTGCCGAACTCATGGACAACGCGGCGACATTCTCGCCGCCCGATACACGGGTCGAGGTCACCGGCGTCGCGGTCGGTCGGGGAATCGCCCTCACGATCGCCGACCAGGGGCTGGGCATGCCCGCGGAAGATCTCGACGAGCGCAACCGGTTTCTCCGGAACCCTCCCGACTTCAGCATCGCGAGCCTGGTCACCGACACGCGTCTGGGCTTGTTCGTCGTCGCCAAATTGGCAGGCCGTCACGGCGTCTCCGTCCGCCTGCGCGAATCCAATCATGGTGGAGTGCAGGCAATCGTCGTCCTGCCCCTGACCTTCGTCGTCGAGGACGACACCGTCCAGCCAACAACCTCACGCGTCATCGGGTCGAAGTAGCACGCACGCCTGCGACGACACGGATTCGAGCGAGCCCAGCACCTTCGGATAGTCACCACTGTCTCCCACCTCGCGGACACCGCTCGAAGCCGCACCGTTCCCGCCCCCTGAGGTCGCGCCACAGTGGAGTGCATGATCGCGCATGGAGGTCAGCGGCAATCCCCAGAAGTGGTCGCTGATCAAGTCGCTGACGTCGTCGCCACACGGGTCTCGGGTATCCCGCTCATCGGCCGGGCCGGATCGGATGTGAACATTGAGACGGTGTGCCGCCTCACAGACGATCAGGTGATGATGCGGACGGCGTAGGGCATGATGCCGTCTTCTCGGACGGCGGAGACTCGGACGACCTCGCCCGATTGGGGGGCCTCGACCATTTTGTTGTTGCCGATGTAGAGGGCCACGTGCTGGCTGCCGCCCGGGCCCCAGAAGAGCATGTCGCCCCGGGCGCGCTCGGCTACGGGAACCCTTGTGCCCATGGTGTATTGGTAGCCGGAGTAATGGGGCAGGGAGACGCCGATGCCGGCGAAGGCGTAGATCATCAGGCCGGAGCAGTCGAAGCCGGTTTTGGCGTAGTCGCCGTAACTGTCGGCGGTGCCACCGTCGCGGATGCCGAGCGTGGGGCCGTCTTCGTCGCCGCCGCCCCAGGCATAGTCGACGCCGAGTTGGGACATGGCGCGGTCGACGACGGTTTCGACGAGCTGGGACCTGGAACCGCTCGGGCGGCTGGGCTGGATGGAGCGCTTCGGCGGCGGTGAGGTGTCCTGGACGACGTGCGGGCGGTGGCCCTGACCGACCTGATTGGCGCGGTCGGCGGCGGCGCGATCGGCGGCCACGCGGGCGGCGGCGGCCACCGCGGCGGCGCGAGCCGCGGCCTCCTCGGCTTTGCGCTGCTGATCCCAGGCAATGTAGGCGTCGCGCTGATTCTGCAGGCCCGCGACATTGGCGCGGGCCGCGTCCAGTCGCCGCTGGGCCGAATCGCGCTGCCCGACAAGGTCGGCGCGACGACTGTTCTCCTGATCGAACTGAGCCTGGGCGGCGGTGACGGCGTTCTGGGCCTCGGTCTTCTTGGTGTCGGCGGCGGCCGCGGCGGCGTCGGCGGCCTGCTGGGCCTGCTTGGCGACGGAGGTCTTGTTGGCCTGGTCGACCTGGGCGTGGCGCAGGCCGTCGACCACCTGCTTCTGATTCTTGGAGGCGATGGTCAGCACCTGCGCGCGGTTGAGCGCGATCTCGGGGCTGGGGGCGGCCAGGTAGTTGACCAGCGAGGTCGAACCCGGGCGCATGTAGACCTGCGCGACGTACTTGTCGAAATCCTGGTGCGCGGTACCGACTTTGGCGCCGGCCTCGGTCAGATCCTGCTGGCACTGGGCGACCATGCGGGCCGCGGCGTCGGCGGCGTCACGGGCCATCTGCAGATCGACCAGCGCCTTGTTGACAGCCTCGCGGCGGGTGGCGACGGCGTCGTCGAGCTGTTGCAGCTGCTGTTCGGCCACGGCCACCTGGTTGATGAGGGCGCCGACCTCGCCGACGCCCGCGTCGACCTGGGCGCCCGCGGCATTGAGGTCACTGTCGCTGGGGTTCGGGGGTGGTGGGGGTACGGCATGTCCGCTGCCCATTCCGAGGGCCAGCACGATGAGCGCTACGAGCAACTCGGTAGCGATCCGCACCGAGCGTCCTCGCCGCTTCACCGGTCGTCGCATCGCACCTCCCTGGAGTCCCATCCGGCACACCAACCCCAACCGTGCCATCGCGAAACCGTACGTCACGTCAAGGACCGCGCCACTCAGCCACGCCACAATCACACGCGTGTAATTCACCGATAGCCAAGAAATTGCAGGTGAACCACAGGAGTTATCAGGTGCCACAACACGCAACGCGCGGTACGTTTTTGGCGTGTCACGATGAACCGGACGGTTCGGCACTCGGACCGAGCCCGCACCGGGGCATGAAAAAGGGGCCCGGGACGAGCCCGAACCCCACACGGAGACATCGTCTCCGGAGCGAACGCCCTACGCGACCGGAATCTGCGGCGGCCGCACATCCGTCTCGCGCTGCGCCCGCCGCACCTTCACCAGGTACAACCCGCCGATCGTCGCGATCAGCATACCCAGGATGACCAGCGTGATCACCGTCCATGACACCGTTTCAGGCTGCTCGAGCCGGTCCAGGAACACGCGCGCGGCCTCGGTGGTGTGATCTGGGCCGCGATACTTGGCCTTGTCCTCGGCCCACTCCAGCCGCCCGCGGCTGAACTGGTCGCTATAGGTGCCCACCCAGTCATCGCTGAAGACCACCACGGTGCCGTGCTCGATCGTGCCGACCTCGTTGGCCAGATCGCGCAGGTTCGCCTCGATCCCCGGATTGCCCTGCACCACAACGATGTCGAGCTGAATGCCGTGCTCGCGCGCCTCGGCGGCGATGGCGGCCAGGGCCTCCTGGTCGCGTCCGTCGGGGGCGGCGACATGATCATCGGCGAGATCGACGATGATGGCATTCAGGTCGGTCTGCGGCGGTAGTTCCGCCTTCAAGGGCGTGAAAACCGAGAGGTGCGAGACGGTCACGAACGCAGGGTACGGGACGGCTTGTCATATCACCTCACCGCGCCACGCGGTTTCGCCCGCCGGATCGGCGGAACCCGGCCCGTGACCGCCCGAATGACCTGCCCCCGATGTGCTCACAGGACAAGCGTACTGTTAATGTCGGAAAACGGACGAGGCCCGCGCCTCGACGAGCCATCGGCACAGCCCCGCCGGTGGCCCTCCCATTCACAGACGAGTGGAGCTGAACGTGACGAGTATCGATACCTTCGGCGCCAAGGGCACCCTCGAGGTCGGAAGCAACTCGTATGAGATCTTCCGGCTCTCGGCCGTGCCCGGCACCGAGAAGCTGCCCTACGCCCTGAAGGTCCTCGCGGAGAATCTGCTTCGCACCGAGGACGGCGCGAACATCACCGCCGACCACATCCGCGCCATCGCCAACTGGGATCCGTCGGCCGAGCCGAACACCGAGATCCAGTTCACGCCCGCCCGCGTGATCATGCAGGACTTCACCGGCGTCCCCTGTGTGGTCGACCTGGCCACCATGCGTGAGGCCGTCACCACCCTCGGCGGCGACCCGAACAAGGTCAACCCGCTCTCACCCGCCGACATGGTCATCGACCACTCGGTCATTCTCGACGTGTTCGGCCGTGCCGACGCCCTCGAGCGCAACGTCGACCTCGAGTACGAGCGCAACTCCGAGCGCTACCAGTTCCTGCGCTGGGGCCAGGGCGCCTTCGACGACTTCCGGGTCGTCCCGCCGGGCATGGGCATCGTGCACCAGGTCAACATCGAATACCTGGCCCCCACCGTCATGGTCCGCAACGGCCAGGCCTACCCCGACACCTGCGTCGGCACCGACTCGCACACCACCATGGTCAACGGCCTGGGCGTGCTGGGCTGGGGCGTCGGCGGCATCGAGGCCGAGGCCGCCATGCTGGGCCAGCCGGTCTCCATGCTGATCCCGCGGGTCGTCGGCTTCAAGCTGACCGGTGAGATCAAGCCGGGCGTGACCGCCACCGACGTCGTGCTCACCGTCACCGACATGCTGCGCAAGCACGGTGTGGTCGGCAAGTTCGTCGAGTTCTACGGCAAGGGCGTCGCCGAGGTGCCGCTGGCCAACCGCGCCACCCTGGGCAATATGAGCCCCGAATTCGGCTCCACCGCCGCGATCTTCCCGATCGACGAGGAGACCATCAACTACCTGCGCCTGACCGGCCGCAGCGACGAGCAGCTCGCGCTCGTCGAGGCGTACGCCAAGGAGCAGGGCATGTGGCACGACGCCGACAACGAGCCCGCGTACTCGGAGTACCTGGAGCTGGACCTGAGCACCGTGGTGCCGTCCATCGCCGGCCCGAAGCGCCCGCAGGACCGAATCCTGTTGTCGGAGGCCAAGGTTGCCTTCCGCAAGGACATCCACAACTACACCAACGACCCCGAGGCCGCCCCGCACTCCAAGCTGGACGAGGCCATCGAGGAGTCGTTCCCGGCCAGCGATCCCGCCGAGCTGGCCTTCGCCGATGACGACGCCATCATCCCGAACGCGTCCAACGGCAACAGCGGCCGTCCGTCCAAGCCGGTCAAGGTCTCCGATCCCGAGCGCGGTGACTTCGTGCTGGATCACGGCGCGGTCGTGGTCGCGGGCATCACCTCCTGCACCAACACCTCCAACCCGTCGGTCATGCTGGGCGCGGCCCTGCTCGCACGCAACGCGGTGGAGAAGGGTCTGTCCTCCAAGCCGTGGGTGAAGACCAACATGGCCCCGGGCTCGCAGGTCGTCGCCGACTACTACGAGAAGGCCGGCCTGTGGCCGTACCTGGAGAAGCTGGGCTTCTACGTGGGCGGTTTCGGCTGCACCACCTGTATCGGCAACACCGGTCCGCTGCCGGAGGAGATCTCCAAGGCGATCAACGACAACGACCTGTCGGTCACCGCGGTGCTCTCGGGTAACCGCAACTTCGAGGGTCGTATCTCCCCCGACGTGAAGATGAACTACCTGGCCTCCCCGCCGCTGGTCATCGCGTACGCTCTCGCGGGCACCATGGACTTCGACTTCGAGACGGACTCCCTGGGCAAGGACAACGACGGCAACGACGTCTTCCTGAAGGACATCTGGCCGTCCGCACAGGAGATCGACGACACCATCAAGTCGGCGATCAACAAGGACATGTTCACCAAGTCCTACGCTCACGTCTTCGAGGGCGACGCGCGCTGGCAGGGCCTGAACACCCCCGAGGGCGACACCTTCGCGTGGGACGAGAACTCGACCTACGTCCGCAAGGCGCCGTACTTCGACGGCATGACGATGGACCCGGCTCCGGTCGAGGACATCAAGGGCGCGCGCGTGCTGGCGCTGCTGGGAGACTCGGTCACCACCGACCACATCTCCCCCGCCGGTCCGATCAAGCCGGGCACCCCGGCCGCGCAGTACCTCGACGCCAACGGCGTTGCGCGCAAGGACTACAACTCGCTGGGCTCGCGTCGTGGCAACCACGAGGTGATGATCCGCGGCACCTTCGCCAACATCCGTCTGCGCAACCAGCTGCTCGACGACGTCTCCGGTGGCTACACCCGCGACTTCACCCAGGATGGTGGCCCGCAGGCCTTCATCTACGACGCCTCGCAGAACTACCAGGCCGCGGGCATCCCGCTGGTCGTGCTGGGCGGCAAGGAGTACGGCTCGGGTTCCTCGCGTGACTGGGCCGCCAAGGGCACCCGTCTGCTGGGCGTCAAGGCCGTCATCACCGAGTCGTTCGAGCGCATCCACCGCTCGAACCTGATCGGCATGGGCGTTGTGCCGCTGCAGTTCCCGGCCGGCGAGTCCGCCAAGTCGCTGGGCCTGGACGGCACCGAGGTCTTCGACATCGAGGGCATCACCAAGCTGAACGAGGGTGTGACTCCGAAGACCATGAAGGTCACCGCCACCAAGGAGAACGGCGAGAAGGTCGTCTTCGACGCGGTCGTCCGCATCGACACCCCCGGTGAGGCGGACTACTACCGCAACGGCGGCATCCTGCAGTACGTGCTGCGCAACATGATTCGCGGCTGATCACCGCGATACCGCCTCGGTTTCGAAGGGCTGTTTCGAAGCCGAGTCGTGGTGGCGGGCGGCGGATCCCGTGAAATGCGAAGGTCCGCCGCCCGCCACGCGGCCCGCCCCGGGCCGCTTCGCTCGTCGCTCGTGCGGGTTCTCCGATTTGGTCGCAAGATCGATAAGGAGAACCCGCACAACACGTTTCGGAGGAGCCAGTGCCCAAGGTCAGTGACGACCACCTCGCCGCCCGGCGCAGTCAGATCCTCGACGGAGCACGCCGCTGCTTCGCCGAGTTCGGCTACGAGGGCGCCACCGTGCGTCGTCTCGAGGAGGCGACCGGTCTGTCGCGGGGCGCGATCTTCCACCACTTCCGCGACAAGGACGCGCTGTTCCTGGCGTTGGCCCAGGAGGACGCGGGCCGTATGGCCGAGGTCGCGGCCACCCAGGGTCTGATCCAGGTGATGCGCGATATGCTCGCGCGCCCAGAGGAATTCGACTGGCTGGGCACCCGCCTGGAAATCGCCCGCCGGCTGCGCAACGACCCGGAATTCCGGGCCAACTGGGAGGAACGCTCCGAGGAGCTCACCGCCGCCACGGTCGCTCGCCTGGAACGCCGCAAGGCCGCGGGCGCCCTGCGCGACGATGTCCCCACCGAAGTCCTGCTGGGCTATTTGGATCTGGTTCTCGACGGCCTCATCGCCCGCATAGCGTCCGGCCACGCCAACGACAACCTCGAAGCCGTCCTCGATCTCGTGGAGGCGTCGGTTCGCCGCAAATCGTGACCGCCCCATAGGCTCGCGACCACGGTGAAGCGGGATGGCGGAGGCGCCGAATTCGGCCGGTGCGCAATCCATTCCGGTCCGATCACGTTCCACCGCACGCCGTGGTCGACCAGCCCGATCATCAGGTCGACGTCGTCGCAGGCCGCAATTTTCGTCATCGCGGGGCCGCTGAGATCATCGTTCGCGGCGCGTCATGCCGCAGGGCGGCTCAGGCAGGCCCAGTGCGTCATTCAGGCGATAGGCCCCACCCCGGCGGGGGAAGACGAGCGCTCCCGCACCGATGCCGAAGACGCCCGACCCGGGGTGCGCGGGCAGGTCCGCCACGTCGATGAGCAGGCCGGTCCGGACGAGGCCGGGCCACCCGGCGAGGGCGTTGCGATCGGCCGCTGTCTACTCCATCTCGACCCTGCACGACGCACCGCCGGAACAGATCACCGCGCCACTGCGCTCGCCGTTCCATGACATCGCCCACGGCCGGCCCGAACCCATCCACTCCCCCTGGAAGCTCCGACAGTGTCCGGTTCCGTCCTGGCGACCGCCGTCAGCTCACACCGTGCTGTAGCGGGGCGGTGTCATGGAGCGCTGAGCACCGGTTATGCGCATCGCAAATGAAATGATCCCGCCGGGGAGCGCGCGGACCTCGGTCCACGAACGTGACCGGTCAGCCCTCGCGCTCGAGGTCGGTCAGCAGCAGGCGGGTGATGCGATCCAGTTCCTTGCGCTCCTTGTCGGAAAGCACGGAGAGAATCCTGGTTTCGTTCTCGAAGTGCTCGGTGACGACGATGTCGACCAGGTGCAGGCCACGGTCGGTGAGCGCGACCTTGATCGCCCGCCGGTCGCCCGCGTCGGCGATCCGCCGCACCAGTCCGGCCTGCTCGAGCCGATCCAGGCGGCCGGTCATGCCGGCCCGCGACATCATCAAGGTGTCGGCGAGGCCGGAGGGGTTGAGTTCGTAGGGCTCCCCCGCCCGCCGCAGTGTCGCGAGCACATCGAACTCGCCGCGCTGCAATCCGTGTGCGGTGAAGACCGCTTCGATCTTCTCGGCTGCGACCACCGAGAGCCTGCCGAGGCGCCCGAGGATGGCCATGGCCTCACCGTCCAGGTCCGGGCGCTCACGCCGCCACTGCTCCTGAATCACGTCCACCGCATCGATCTTCGGCTCACCCATGGACAACACTCTATTCGATGCCATATAGTTCGGTATCGAATTATTTACCAACGAATCATATGGAGAGTGCCATGACCACCGCTTCCCGCCCCGCCGCCATCCGCCGGCCCCAGGACTCCGAGATCATCGGCGGCGACCCGGTGTCGGTACGTCTGCTCATCGACTCCAATGAGGCCGGCGGCTCGGTCAGCACCGTCGAGGTCACCATGGCCCGCGGCGCCGACGGCGCCATGCCGCACTACCACACCCTCTCCGACGAGCTGTTCTATGTCGCCGACGGCGAACTCCAGGTGCTGGCCGGAGACAAGATCGTCACCGTGGGCGCGGGCGGCGCGATCGTCGTCCCCAAATTCATGCCGCATGCCTTCGGCGCGGCTCCCGACAGCCCTGCCCGCATCCTCATCGCCCTCATGCCCGGCGTCGAACGCCACGGCTACTTCCGCTTCCTCGAGCGGCTCGCCCTCGGCGAGGCCATGCCCGCCGATATCGATGCCGCCCAGAAGGACTACGACAACTACTTCATCGACGCGCCGCAGTGGTGGGCCGAACGCAACGCCAACCGCGCGTGATCCCGCGCCGCCGATCGGTGCCCACGGCAGTCGGAAATCCGAACCGGTGCCGCGGAATCCGGCGCAGTCGATCCCCGACCAGCTTCCACTCGAGTGCCGCACCGCGGCTCGCCGGCCTTGCCGAGCATGGAACCCCGTTGCGGCCCTTGCAATTTCTCTTCACCCGGCGATTCCGACCGAGCCGCCCCTCCATCGCCGATGACGATCGATGGCCGGCGTCGCACCCCGATCGCGTCGAGCCCCTTTCCTCCGGACGCCCCGAGCGGTTGGCGGATATCCGCCCCCGAATCCGGCCGCGGCCGCCCGTCGCCACGGCCGACCCTCCATACGGCCGAAATGTCTCGAACGCCCCGCAATGCGGAGTACGAAAGGCTGGGGCGCCAGTGTCGGCAGGGCACGACGGCCGACCCGACGGTCACGGACCGAGGTCCGAGCGTGGCATGGCAAACGGTCGCTATCTCGCGGGCATCGTCCTGACTCGCGAGTAGCCCGCGGATCGCCGATGGGGTGTGTCACAGACCACTGGATATGCGGAATGATCATCGGCGCGACGCGGGTTGGTAGGTTCATGGCTTTCTCCGTCCCCATCACCGTTCGCGGTTACGAGCTCGATATCAACGGCCATCTGAATCAGGCCGTGTATCTGCAGTACGCGGAGCACGCGCGGTGGGAGCTGCTGCGGGCCGCGGGGCTGCCGGGCGAGAAGCTGGTGGCGGCGGGCATCGGCCCGGTGGTGCTGGAGCAGACGGTCAAATACCTGCGGGAGCTGCATCTGGGCGACGAGGTCGCGGTGAGCTGCGAGTTCGAGTGGACCGGCGGCAAGATCTTCACGATGCACCAGCGGATCGTGAAACTCGACGGAACCGTTTCGGCGGAGATCAGGGTCGTGTCCGGCATTCTCGATCTCGCGGCCCGCAAATTGGTTGCGGATCCCGGTGCGGCCCTGCGGGCGCTGGCCGATTCCCCTGACGCACTGGGCCTCTGACCGAAAACCGCGCTCCCCTGCCCGCCCCGTTCTTTCAGCGAAAATCTTTCGGCTGGAGCATTTTCCGACACCCCGGCGGAGTTTGCCGGGGTAGCTGAAATCTTTCGTTGCGGACCGAATTCGGTGCGTCGCGGGATATGATTCAGATCACGCTCGGCCCCGCGGCAAATCCCGAGCAGATCGGAGTTCAGCATGACCGGCGCCCTGCACCGAACGGGATCGACGACTCTCGTCGGCACCTCGCCACCGTTACCCGGCTATCTTGTCGCAGCCACCGCGCGAAGTATCAGCGTGCGGGTCGACGACGGCACCTGGACCTTCCACCGCGCCGATGTCCTCGACATCACCCGGTGGGATGCCGCGGCGGCGCAGGGCAGCTGTGAGGGCCGCCCGGTGCTGGTGCGCGTACGCTCCGGGGCCACTGCCGATTTCACCCGGCGCCGCCGCGTCGAGGTCACCGATCGCCCGCTCACCCTCTCGCCGGACCAGAGTCCCGCGCGGGGCGACGACGAACTTCGCGAGCTCACCGAAATCTGGGCGCGCGGACTCGATCTGACCAGTCAACCCGGTGTCGGCGGGGCCACCATGACCTGCTGCCAGACTCGGTCGCACCGAGGCAGCGACGATGGCATAGCCTGCGACAGCCTGGACTGACGGGGGCGCGTATGGCCGCCCGCACCATGGGTTCGGTGCTCATCGTCACCGAGACCGAGGACCTCCACGGCGACGCCCTCGCCGCCACCCTGCGAAAGTACCACGGGCACAACCCGATTCGCCTCGATATGGGCGATTTCCCGCGCGAGAACGGCGCCTTCCGGCTCAGTGGGGACGGCTCGTACCGCAGCTTGTCGCACATCTTCGGGCTCGACGATGTCACCTCGGTGTGGTGGCGGCGGCCCGCGCCCTGCGCGGTGCCGGTCGGCCTGTCCGAGGAGGACGACGACTACCGTCGCGCGGAATGCGACGGTTTCCTCCAGGGACTGCTGTGGTCGATCCCGGCCCTGTGGGTCAATGACCCCGGAGCCGACCGCACCGCGGGCCGCAAGATCGTGCAACTGGAGACGGCTTACCGGGCCGGCTTCGCGGTCCCGGAGACCCTCGTCACCAATGATCCGGACGAGGCGAGCGCCTTCATCGAATCCCGGCCCGGCCCAGTGGTTTACAAGCGCACCGGCACCGGGCGCGGCGCATTCACCGAGACCCGCCTGTTCACCCCACCGGATTTCGACCGGCTGGCCACGATCCGCAGCTCCCCCACCATCTTTCAGGACTACATCCACGCCGAGAGCGATCTGCGGATCGTCTGGGTGGACGGCATCGAGTGGGTGGTGCGCATCGATTCGCAATCCGGTGTGGGGCGGGTGGATTCGCGTCTGGACACGTCGGTGGCATTCACGGCTGATCGCCTGCCCGCCTCGGTGAGCAAGTCGCTCACCACGCTGATGGGCGCGCTGGGGCTGGCTTTCGGCGTACTCGACCTGCGGGTGGGTCTCGATGGCGAATTCTATTTTCTGGAGGTCAACCCCCAGGGGCAGTTCGCCTATCTCGAGATCAAGACCGGTCTGCCGATTTTCCAGAGCCTCGCAAACCTACTGGTTCTCGGCGACGGGACCGTGATCACCTAGCGGCCGCACGTCGTCGCATGTCGTCCGAAATCGCAGGTCGTCGAACGGCTTTCGCCGGTCACGACCCTGCAATCCACTCCCGGGACGGCAAGGCGCTACTTGCCGGCCTTGGCGGCCTTGCGGCGGTTCGCACCACCCCGGCTGCGGAGTTGCACATGCGACTCCACGAGCACGTTGTGGATGAAGCCGTACGACCGGCCGGTTTCCCGGGCCAGGGACCGGATGCTGGCACCGGCCTCGTACTGCTTCTTCAACTGGGATTGCAGGCGATCGCGGGATTTCCCGGTGACGCGCGTGCCTTTACCCAATACGGCTTTACCCTGTGCGGGCCTGTCACTCATGGCTTCCTCCGAGTCGCCGTGGGCGCCTGATTCCAGGTTAGAGACTCGAATGGCTGTGATCAACGAAACGCTGTGATGTGAATCACCGACTTGCCCCGAACGCGCATTTTCTTCGCGATCGGAGCGGAAAACCAGCACATGACACGGCCGGATCGCGCAGGGCGAGCGGTCGGTACGCGGAAGGACGCGCGATGCCCGGCGTCGGCGAGCAATCCGCCCGGATGGCTCGACGGCCACGAAGTGTCCTTCGGGGACACGATCCGGTGACGCCCACAATGGGCGCGAAAGCAGGAGCAGGACGGCGGGATTGAGAGCTTTCGCCCGGATTGCGCTCCCGCGCCCGATGATTCGGACGGGCACGGCCCGCCTCCCGTGTGGGGGGCGGGGTCTCACGCCAGCTGAATGAGCTCCAGGTAGTCCTGGGACCAGTGGTCCTCGGTGCCGTCCGGCAGCATGATGACACGCTCCGGATTGAGCGCCTCGGCCGCGCCCGGGTCGTGGGTCACCAGCACGACCGCGCCCGCGTAACTGCGCAGCGCGTCGAGGACCTGCTCACGCGAGATGGGATCCAGGTTGTTCGTAGGCTCGTCCAGCAGAAGGACATTCGCCGCCGAGGAGACCAGACCGGCCAGGGCCAGACGGGTCTTCTCACCACCGGAGAGCGTGCCGGCGGGCTGTTCCAGCTGCGGGCCGGAGAACATGAACGCGCCGAGCAGACCGCGCAGATCCTGTTCGCCCGCATCCGGTGCGGCGTGGCGGATGTTCTCCCACACCGTGGCCTGATCGTCGAGGGTGTCGTGCTCCTGGGCGAAATATCCGATCTTCAGGCCATGCCCGGGCTCGATCTGTCCGGCGGTCAGGGTCTCGACCCCGGCCAGCAGGCGCAGCAGCGTGGTCTTGCCCGCACCGTTGAGACCCAGCACCACCACGCGGCTGCCACGGTCGATGGCCAGATCCACGCCGGTGAAGATCTCGAGCGAGCCGTACAGCTTGGTCAGGTTCGAGGCCATCAACGGCGTCTTGCCGCAGGCGGCCGGCTCGGGGAACTTGATGCGGGCCACCTTGTCGGCCACGCGCACGTCGTCGGCCTCCGAGAGCATGCGCTCGGCCCGCTTGATCATCTGGTGCGCCGCAGCGGCTTTGGTGGCCTTGGCACCGAGCTTGGCGGCCTGCTGCTTGAGCGCGGAGGCCTTCTTCTCGGCATTGGCGCGCTCGCGGCGGCGGCGCTGCTCGTCGGTGGCGCGGGCGTCGAGGTACTTCTTCCAGCCCATGTTGTAGATGTCGGCCTCACCACGCACGGCATCGAGGAACCACACCTTGTTCACGACGTCACCGAGCAATTCGACATCGTGGGAGATGACGATGAGCCCGCCGTCGTGGTTCTGCAGGAAGCTGCGCAGCCAGGTGATGGAGTCGGCGTCGAGGTGGTTGGTGGGCTCGTCGAGCAGCAGGGTGGTGTCGGACTTGCCGCCGGAGCCGTCGGAGGCGCTGAACAGGATGCGCGCCAACTCGATTCGCCGTCGCTGACCGCCGGAGAGGGTACGCAGCTGCTGGTTCAGCACGCGATCGGGCAGCCCCAGGCTGTTGCAGATGCGGGCCGCCTCGCTCTCCGCCACGTACCCGCCGAGCGCGGAGAATCGCTCCTCGAGCCGTCCGTACCTGCGGATGGCCTTCTCCCGCTCGTTATCGTCGGCGACCTCGGCCATGAGCGCCTGCTGCTTCTCCATATCGCGCAGCAGGGTGTCGAGCCCGCGCGCCGACAGCACCCGGTCCTTGGCCAGCACCTCGAGGTTGCCCTCACGCGGATCCTGGGGCAAATAGCCGATTTCGCCCGAACGGATGACCTTGCCCGCGTAAGGTTCACCCTCACCGGCGAGAATCCGCAAGGTCGTGGTCTTCCCGGCACCATTGCGGCCCACCAGCCCGATCCGGTCCCCGGCCTGCACCCGCAGCGCCGACCCCGGCGCCGTCAGCAGGGTGCGGACTCCGGCCCGGACCTCCAGGTCGGTCGCGGTGATCACAAGCGTCTCCTCGGGTGCAGCGGGTGCCGGTAGTTAACTGAGCGATTGTGCGCCGTGTCGACACACAAGAACCACCGATTTTATCTCGAGCGCCGGAGACACCAAGGTCAGGGGCATGCTCCCGGGCGATGGCCTGCACGATGTCCGACTTCGCTCTCCCACCGGCGCTGTTCCGACCGCACCCAACCAGGGGCTTTCATGGTTGGTGACGTGTATGCCGAGTGCGATTCCGCGACTCATGCCCACCACCGACGACGAGGGCCGCGAAATTCCGCGAGCATGGCGCTGGGCCGGATGGTCGTCTACGGCGGCTATCCCGGCCCGCCCGTGATCGGTATCGCGACCGACGCCGCCGATCGCGGCGCTTCCTTCCCGTTCATCGAATCGGTGGTCTCGGTCACCGACAGCCCGGTTATGGACGGGTGGGCGCGGCCCGCGGCAGCCCTCAGATCCAGGCGGTGTGCGCCGGATCGGGAAGGTGTTCGGCCCGCCGCAGCGTCTCGGCCAGGGTGTCGAGATACAGCACGGCACGCAATGGCATGCCCTGTGCCAGCCGCGCCAGCCGCCGGAGTGACCGATTCTCGAACTCGGCAGCAACCCCCGCATCGGCCGCGTGGGACAGGACCGGATCGACAGCGAAAAAGGCCGGGTCGATATCGAATACCTCGGCCAGCCCCCGGCGCAGCACCGCCGGCGCGCCACCGGCCGGGCTGTGCCGCAGTGTGGTCAGATAATCCGCGGTGACGGGATAGCCTGCGGCGGTGAGCCATTCGGCGACCATGTGATCGGACAGCGGGCGGCCGTGGCGGCGCTCCCACATCTCGAACACCAGATTCAGTCGAGCCCCAAGATCATTGGCATCCACGAGGAACCTGCCCTTCCATACCTCGCAGCAAGCAACACCGCTTGCATCAGCGAATCCCAAGCTATCGGCTGACTGTCAGATTCGGGACAAATCGACACCCGTGACTTCAATCATCGGTCGCCACAGGGACTTTCCCGACCGCTGGTCCACAGACTCTGACGAAAACCGACCGCATGCCCGCTTGCGCAGCGCGCCGCCCGATCGATACACACGCCCGGCCAGGACGGCATCACGATCGACGACAGGCCCACATGGTCCTCACCTTCGCGGCTCGGTTTCGGCGGTTACGAGCCTCGACCGGCGGCGAATCGAATCGCACTCGCAATTCGGCCTTACACGTTGACAGTCAGCGTTGACTTGTCACAAACTCGCGGGGTCCATGGATCGAGGAAGGATTCGGCGATGACCGATCACGCGCGGGCGGCGCTCGAACTGCTGCGTGACAGCGGACAGTTCAAGTGGTACGTGATTCCGCTGCTGCTGGTTGTCCTCTACGTCTATGCGACCGAGATCGAACGGCGGAACTGGAATGTCCTGTTCGCCGGACTGGCACTGTGGGGCATGGACTGGTTCAACGAGATCTGGAATTCGCTGGTCTTCCACGCCACGGGCCGCGCGCCGGTGTGGGGCGCGATCGGGCCGACGGCGTACCAGATCCTCATCGGATTGAACATCGAGATCTGCTTCATGTTCGCCATCATGGGCGTTGCCGCGGCGAAGATGCTGCCGCCCAAGCAGGTTCGCATCCTCGGCCTGCCCAACCGGCCGGTGCTCGTCGCGGTGAACTCCGCGGCCGCGGTCGGGGTGGAGGTACTGCTGAACAGGGCGGGCGTGCTGACCTGGGATTGGTCCTGGTGGCACGCGAGCTTCCCCTATCTGATCTGGCTGATCGGCTATGTGCCATTCTTCGCCGCCTGCTTCCTCGTGTACGACCTGAGGACCGTGCGGGCGAAAGTGATTGCCGTCGGCGTAATTCTGGGGATCGACGCGCTCGCGCTCGTCGTGTTCGGTTCGCTCGGGTGGTTGTGATGCCTGAACCTTCGGTGCGGCACGGCATGCTCGCCGCGGCCGCCGGACTCGTCCTCACTGTCGCGGCGCCCCAGCCGATCGCGGCGGCCGAAGCGCCCGCATGCACGCTGATCGGGACCGTCGGCACACCGGAATCGGGCGCGGACGAGACCACGGCCGGACTCGACGCCTTCCCGGCCGCCGCCACTCCCTTGCCGGACCAGGTCTTCTTCCGGACCACCGCGGAAACCTTCAACCGCCGCTGGACTTTCGCGGTGCGAGAGGGGGCCATCTTCGTGAAAGAGGCTGCTGTGCGAGGTGGTTGGCGCGCCCTGCCGTTGCCCGAGTGCATGGCGGGCCGCATCACCGGGGTCTCGGCGGACGACGACGAGCTCATGGCCGTCGACGCCGACGGCCGTTTCCTCACCATGGACCACATCCTCAGCGCGCCGAAGGACTGGAACTGGAGCAGCCGCTACGGCACCCCGCTGTGGACCGGGCCCGGCAACACCCTGCCACCCGGGACACTGGCCTGGACCTGGTCGGTGCTGTCGCCCGATGAGGATCACGTTTGGCGGGACACCGCGGGCAACGACCACTCGGTGGGCGGCGCGAAGGTATCGCATGTGTACGCGCTCACCGACGACGGCCACCGCATCCACTACGTGGACCCATGGCTGCCACAGGACCACAGCTATGAGATGTCCACGCCGGCTCAGGGCCGCTTCCGAGCGGTCGGTCTGTCCACGAGCGGTTCGACCACCCTGGTCGTGAACCGCTTCGGCGATCTCTACACGCGCCTCTACGATTTCGACATCTCCGGCGCGGACAAGGTGTTCTTCCGCTACTCCTACGAGGATCAGCGGGGACGACCCCAAGCGCCCGACACGCTCACCGAGCGCATCGACGACCATTACGCCGCGATTCAACTGCCCGCGCCGGAGTGGACACGGCAGCCCAAGATTCCCGGGCAGATCACCGATCGGGTCTCCGTCCACAAGACCGGAATCGGTTCCGACGCGCGCGAATTGCGCGTCGAGGGTGTCGAGAGCGGGCGTACCGGCTACTGGGTCAAGGAGCTCACCGCCGACCACTGGGATTTCGTGCCCACCGATCAGCCGCTCGTGGGCCATCTGCTGGAGAACACCGCCGCGGACCACTCGGTGGACGACACCGTGGGAGCCTCGCCGTACACGTATGCGGGCCGGACGTCCTCGGGCGTGACGGTGCGGGTCGACTCGTTCGATCTCGCGGTCTCCCCTACTCCGCTGCGACTGGAATTCGCGGACGGCAGTCGTCTCGACCTGATCCTGCACACCGTCGACGGCCTCCGGCAGACCGTCCAGCAATCCGGAATCACCGACCAGCCCCGCGGCTTCGACGGCACCCTCGAAATCCCCGCGGACATCCTGGCATCGCTGCCGGACCAGCCTGCCCAGGTCCGCGAATTCCTCCAAACCACCCTGGCCGCACGCCATTTCACCGATACACCGGTCCGGGTCACCGCGAACGAATTCATCCTCGACAACCTCGGTCTGACGCTGTCCCGCGCCCGCTGAGTCAGGACCGCGCCATCGTCAACGTCGCACCCTCGCCGGGGTAGACAACGAGGTTCGCGGTCGCGCCGAGCAGGACGTTGCGGAGGCGGCCGGAACCGGTGAACTCACTCGGAATCGGGCGCAGACCGGGTGCGACGGTATTCCCGGTCTGTTCGCTCGCCTCGGCGCACGGCCGCCGCGGATCAGTGGTCGGGCAGCCAGTTGCCGTGGAAGCCGTGGGGGACGCGGCGCGGCAGGTGGATGGTGGCTACGGGTCGTGCCGCGAGGTCGGTCGCGTCGAGAATGACCAGGTCGCTGCGGTCCTGCGCGGCGTCGTAGACATAGCTCATGAGATAGCCCGCGCCGCCGGGGGTTTCATCGGCAGGGGCGAAGGACGCCTCGGCGGGCAGGCGGCCGGGTCCGAGATCGTGGACCGTACTCGAGCCGGTGTGGAGGTCGTAGCGCAGCAGTGCGCCGTGCTCGCCGTCGGAGACCGACACGTGGCCGTAGCGGGAGTCCAGCCCCGCGAGCCGGTCGTCGATGCGCGGGAATTCCGCGGCCCGGTCATCCATCTGATCCTCGCGGACGGTCCCGGTGGTGAGGTCGACGGTCCAGCGCCACAGCGTCGCCCCCTCGTCGAAGCCCTGCGAGTCCTCCCGCCACAGGCTCGGATAGCGCATCACGTGCAGCACGATCCGGCCCGGTTCGTCATAGGCGTTGAGGGTGTGGAAGACGTAGCAGGGCTCGATGGGGAACCAGCGCACGGCCCCGTGCGGGTCGTCGCGGCGCAGCACACCCAGGCGGGCCTGGTAGGCGTCGTTCCATCGGAATGGCATGCCCCCTCCGGCCATGGCGGTCGGGAGGTCGAAAAGCACCGGCAGATCCATGAAGACGACATGGTTCGCGGTGAGGGCGAAGTCGTGATGCATGGTCGCGGCCGGGACGTCGATGGGCCGGCTGAGCTCGAGCGTGCCCGCCGAGTTCGCGCGATGGTAGGTCAGATACGGCTCGGCGAAGTCGTAGCCGAAGAAGTGCAGCTCCCCCGTGACCGGGCAGGTCTTGGGGTGCGCGGTCATGGCGGTGGTGAGCTTGCCGTCGAAATCGTGCGGGCCCAGAGTGTCCAGGTCACAGGTCAATTCGTACGGGAACGAGGATTCGACGAGCGCGAACGTGCGTCCGGCGTGCCGGATGACGTGCGTATTCGCCACCCCCGCGGTGAAATCCCGCCGACCCTGCGCGTTCCGGCCCGTGGCCCCGTCGGTGAAGGTGCTGGTGCGCACCCACCGATTGCGGTACGACACCGCGCGCCCGCTCTCGATACGCACGCCGTGCACCATGCCGTCCCCGAGGAACCAGTGCTTGGAGGCCATGGTGTGCGGATTGGGACCGTTCCGCAGGTACCAGCCGGTCAGCTCCTCGGGAATCGTGCCGGTGCAGGGCAATTCGTGGACGGTGATCTCGTCGGTGACGGGTGCGTAGTTGCCGGTGAGGTGCGCTGGCGCGGTCATGGTCGAAACCTGTTTCTCGAGTGGTCGATTCGCGAGGGCGGCCCATGCCCCGGCTCGGGTACATCACGACGGGAGCTGCTCGGCGACACGACATTCCAGTTCTGACACGTCCAAGATTGAGCGTCCATTCTCGACATGTCAATACTGGAATGTAAGGTGGTGGGCATGAGTCTCCGGTACGCCCTGCTAGGACTGCTGTCCGACGGTCCCGCCAGCGGCTATGACCTGCTGCGGACCTTCAAGGTGTCGCTGGCCAACGTCTGGCCCGCGACGCAGAGTCAGATCTATACCGAGCTCACCAAGCTCTCCGATGCCGGGCTCATCGCGGTCACCGATGAAGGTCCGCGCGGCCGCAAGGAATACACCATCACCGACACCGGACTGGACGACCTGCGCACCTGGCTGACCACCACGAAGCCCAAAGCGGTGACCCGCAACGAGACCCTGCTGCGGGTTTTCTTCCTCGGCGCCATCCCACCCGCGCAGGCCCGCGCCTATCTCGCCGGAATCGAGGAGCGGGCGGCCCGCGCGCATGCCGAGCTGAACGAGCTGGAGCAGGCCATCGACTGGAGCGACAGCGACCTGTCCCAGTACGGCCACCTGGCCCTGGAGTACGGCGCGCGCATCACCGCCTTGAACCGGGATTGGGCCCGGTGGGCGCTCGAACACCTACCGCCGGAAGAGAAGTGATGCGCTACAGGCCGAGGCCGTGGGCCAGTGTCGGCCAAGACGCGGGCAGCTCGTCGTCCCAGTAGCCCCAGGAGTGGGTGCCGTACGGGTGCAGCCTCACGGTGGCCGGGATCCCCAGCTCCTCGAGCCGGTCGGACATGGCGCGCGTGCACTGGTCGACGGCGGCCTCGAGAATGCCGCCCACCAGGATCTGATTCGCGAGGTTATCCCCGGCGCCGGCGAAGTGGCGATCGGTGACCTTGTCATGGGGACCGGGCATTCCATTGCCGCTGGACAGGTAGAGGTCCAGGCCGCGCAATCCTTCGGCGTGCAGGTACGGGTCGTTGGCCGCCCACATCGGGTCACCGGGCGGACCGTACATATTGCCCGCGTCGCCGCCGCCGAACCCGACCGTGATCCGAACGTAGGCCTCTCCGACCGGATCGGCGATGCGCGCGCAGCCGCTGTAGGCCGCCACCGAGCGGTACAGCCCCGGCTTCGCGATCGGCAGCTGCAACACCGAGGTACCCGACATCGACACGCCCACCAGCCCGTTCACGCCGTTCGCGCCGAGGGCGGCGTCGATGAGCGGTGGCAGTTCCTCGGTCAGGTAGGTCGTCCATTTCATGACGCCGAGCCGCGGGTCCGGTTGCCGCCAGTCCGCGTAGTAGGAGGCCGCCCCGCCGATCGGTTGCACCACATTGACATCCTTGTCGGCCAGGAAGTCGAAGGCATTGGTGCGGCGATCCCATGAGGCCGCGCCCTTGCCGCCGCTGCCGCCGCTGAGCATGTAGAGCACCGGACGCGGCACGGAGGCGTCGGCCGGGCGCTGCACGTCGACCGGAAAGTCGAGGTTCATGGCGGCGGAGTGCACGGTGAGTTCGAGGTGTCGGCCGTCGATGACGCGGGTGCCCACGATGGTCGAACCGTCCGGCGCTACCGGGGTCGTCGCCGGATCGGCGGGCACCATCACATCGGGTTCGGCGTTCGCCGCCAGATCGAAGGGCGTCGAGGACAACGCGACGAGACCCGCCACTGCCGTTACTGCCACGCTGCACATGATCGAGCGGTATCGCAAATCAGGGGTCCTCGTCCTCGTGTGCCGCCGGCGGCAAGGCCCGGGCGGACTGTTGTGCTCCGACGGCGGCAGCCGTCCACGGCCCGACAAGGTGTGCATCGGGCGCGCGGCGGCGAGTCTGACAGCCCCTTGATAACGGCAGGTTTCTTAATGCTGTCGTGCAGAGTACAGCTTGCACACCGAATGCTCTCGTGCAGAGTACAGCTTGCACACCGAAGGTTCAGACGAGCATGACCAGCTTCGCGGTGCCGGATACGACGGTCTGGTTCTGATCGACCAGCGCGGCCCGGACCTGCACCGCAGCGCCGGTTGCCAAGCGCGGCTCCCCCGCCGCCGCGATGAGCGGGATGGTCGTGGTGTGCGGGGAGCCGTCGCAGATGACGGCGGTTTGCGTGCCGGTAGCGGCCGGTCGTTCCGCGTTGGGGTCGCCGACCATGGCCTGAATGCTGGCGACGCCCGCGGACGCCTCGCAGGTGTAGTCGATATCCACGGCCGACGCCCCGGCCGCGTTCACGCTTATGGTGTTGGCGGCCTGTGCGGGCGCCGCGGCGAGCAGAGCGCTCGCGCCGAGGGCCGCGAGCACGGCGGCAGTGGTGGCGGATCGATGCCGATTCCGGATGGTGACCATGGTTCGTTCCTCCTGTGTGACGGACCTGAATCGCTGAACACACTCGGAAAGACGCACGGCCAGTATCGCAGCCGACGTCGATGGTCCGGGCCCGAACCCATCACACGGAGCACCGCACCACCCGGCGAGGCACGAATCCTGACGGGCCGCCGCGATACACAATCGCATCCTCCCCAGGGGGAGCGCCGGTGGACTCCGACATCTGTTGAGCCTCCGCACGGGGGCTGGCCGACCGGCTGCGCGCCCGCCACCGCTCGGCCGTCGAGATGGTGCGCGCCCATCTGGACCGGATCGAGCGGGTCAATCCCAAGGTGAATGCCATTGTCACGCTGGTGGGCGAGCAGGGGCTCGACGCTGCCCGTGCAGCGGACCGGGTTCGCCGCTGGCAACGAGCCCGGTCCGTTGCACGGAATTCCCGTGGCGCACAAAGACACCCACGACACGGCGGGAATTCCAACCAGTGCCGCGGGCTGAGCGGCGCTCGCTCAGCCCGCGGCGCGGTGTCACTCGCCCAGGAAGACCGGCAGGCTGGTGTGGCCGTTGGAGATGAAACTGCCGAGCGGGGTCAAATCCTTTGCGTCCGTGGCCAACCGGAGCTTCGGGAAGCGCTCGAACAGGGCGGGCAGCGCGATGGTCGCCTCGAGGCGGGCCAGCGGGGCGCCCAGGCAGTGGTGCGCGCCGTGCCCGAAGGCGACGTGCTGTTCCTTGGTGTCGCGGTGAATGTCGAACTGGTCGGTGGTCGCACCATGGATCTGCGGGTCGCGGCTGGCGCCCGCGTAGGAGGCCAGGATGGCCTCGCCCTTGGGGATGGTGAAGCCGTCGCCCTCGATGTCTTCCACCGCATAGCGCAGCGGCAGGTGCGCGACGGGGGACTGGAACCGCAGGGTCTCCTCGATCACATCGGCCCACGACGCCTCGTCGGCAAGGACGGCGGCCAGCTGCTCGGGGTGCGTGAGCAGGGCGACGATGGCCTGGTCGAGCAGGTTCACGGTGGTCTCGTGCCCGGCATTGATCACGAGCATGAGGGTTTCGACGAGTTCCTTCTCGGTCAGCTGCGAGCCGTCCTCGTCGCGCTCGGCGATCATGGCGCTGGTGATGTCGTCGCCGGGGTGCTCCCGGCGGTAGGCCACGAGTTCGCCCACCCGCTCGTACATGTCGAGGAAGTTGGCCATGGACTCCTCGGCGGTGAGCGAGCCGTCGAAGAACCCGTCGACACACTTGTGAATGGCGGCGTCGAGGTGTTCGGGCACGCCCACCAGTCCGCTGATCACGCGGATCGGAACCGGATAGGCGTAGAGCGAGCGCAGGTCGACCTGCGAGCCCGCGGGCAGCGCGGCCAGTTCATCGAGCAGTTCGGCGACGATGGCCTCGATGCGCACGCGCATGCCGGTGGTGCGGCGATGAGTGAAGGCCGGGGACACCAGCTTTCGCAGCCGTCGGTGATCGGAACCGTAGGCGGTGAACATGTTCTCCACGGCCACCCACGGCAGCAGCGGCCAAGCCTCGGTGATCTCCCCATTGATGAACGCCGACCAGTGTTGACGGGGATCCTTGGAGACACGGGGGTCGGCCAGCAGGCTTTTCAGCACGGCCTGATCGGTGACCGACCACGCCGGCACGCCGCCGGGCAACTCGACCTTCGTGACGGGGCCCTGCTCGCGAATCCGGGCGGATTCGCCTTGGATGTCGGTGCCGGTGACATCCAGCACGATCGGGCTCTGGGACATGGAGCGCTCCTTACACCGCGCGCAGCGCGGGGCTAATCGGGAATTCGACCGGCAGTGCCACCATGGCGCGGTGGAACGGGCCGGGACGCCAGGAGATTTCATGTTTCGGAACGGCCAGCGCGAGATCGGGCAGCGCGTCCAGCAGCTGGTCGATCGCGGTCTGCGCGACCAGATAGGCCACCGATCGAGCGGGGCAGGCGTGCGGGCCCGCGCTCCAGGCCAGGTGCGATCGGTTGCCGATGCGGTCGCCGCCGGCGATCTCGGGATCGTTGTTGCAGGCGGCGAAGCTGATCAGAACCGGCTGGTGGGCGGGCAGCCAGGTGGTGTCGATGAGGATGGGCTGGCGCGGATAGCTGATGGCGAAATTCGCCATCGGCGGGTCGTTGAAGAGCACCTCGTCGAGCGCGTCGCGGGTGGACAGGCTGCCGCCCAGCACATCTCCACCGAAGCGGTCGTCGGTGAGCATGAGCAGCAGGGTGTTACTGATCAGGTTCTGCATGGGCTCGATGCCCGCTCCGTAGAAGCTGACCAGCTGGTACAGCATCTCCTCGTCATCGAGCGCGGCCGGGTGGTGGGCCATGCGCGAGGTGACATCGTCGCCCGGCTCGGCACGGCGCATGGCGATGAGTTCCATGAGTGCCTCGGCGAGGGTCTGCATGCCCCACGCGGCATTGACGGTGTCGAACAGCGCGGCCATACCGGTGGCGACCCGCTGCCCGAGTTCGGCCGAGCAGCCCACCAATTGGTTGAGCACATCGAATACCAACGGCAGCGCGTACTGCGATACCAGGTCGGCGCCGCCCTCGGCGGCGAGGCCCGCGATGAGCGGGCCCGCGATCTGCTCGACGGTGGAATGCACGGCGTGCAGGTCGATCCCGTCGATACTCGCGGTGTAGGCCTGCCGGTACCGGGTGTGCGCCGCGCCCGCGTTGCGCAGCGCGTTCGGGTACCACTGCATCATCGGCCGGATCGGTGAATCCTCGGGGATCGTCTCCTGCCAGGTCCGCGGGTCGGCCGGAAAGTGCTCGGGATCATTGAGGATTCGCAGCGCGGTCCGGTAGCTCACCACCAGCGTCGCGGGCACCCCGGGCGATAGCTCGATGGGCACCATGGACCCGTGCTGCCGCCGCATCTCACGGTAGGCGTGGTGTGGATCCGCCGCGAATTCCGGTGTGCCCAACAGGATCCGGGGCTCCTCGATGCCAACCGGCGACCCTCCGCGCACCGGACACCCCCCGGTCCCCGAGAACCCGCCCCGTGCCCCTGCTGTCTCCAAGACCGAAACTCCCTACCGACGAACGACTTTCACCGAACTCACCGAGTCACCTCGATCGAGTCAACGCTTCGCACCCTAGCAGCCGTTGAACACACCCACCCTTTTTGTGAAACACGTATGGCCGCCGCTACTCCTCGACAATGGAGGTGATCAGCGTCCGGCTGCCGACGGTGCGGGTGGTGACAGTCTGGGTGAAGACGTCCTGAAGTTCGCCGGGACGCTGCTGGGCGACCTTCACCGCCCAGTGGTCGTCGTCGGCGGCCGCGATCCGGCTGACCTGCACGCAGTAGCGAGTGCCGATGGGCAGAGAGTCGATGCCGCTCTGGATCTTCGCCGAATCGGCGACGTTCGCCGCATCCCCGGCGACGAATTCCCGTGCGACGATGCCGGAGCGCAGCACGTAGTACGCGTACTCGAAGGCGAGGATGGCGTCGGGACCGCTGGCGATGCCGCCCGGATCGGTGCCGGTCACCCCGTCCGGCGTGCGCCGGGACTGGCAGCCGTCGGCCGCCAGTCCCGCGCCCGCGGAGGCGCTGATCGTGGTGGGGGTCGCGCTCGCACTGCGGCGGCTGGGCACCGCGGCGGAGGAACTGGTCGCGGCCGTACCGTGCGGACCGGAATCGGTGAGCGTCGTCAGGATTCCGACGGCGGCGGCCGCGGCTCCGGCCAGCAGCGCGACGGCGAGCAACACCAGCATCGAGCGCGAGCGCGTCCACGGACGGGACGGTGGCGTGGCCTGGTGGCGGGACGGTGAAATCGTCTTGTGACCGTGCGTTTCCCGCGGCGGCGGGGCCGGTGTCCGGGGCCGCGATGCGGCGATCGCCTCGCTCACGGCGACGGACAGCTCCGTGCAGGTGGCGAATCGGGCCCGGGGGTTCTTCGCCATCGCCTTGGCCAGCACCGGATCCAGTGCGGCGGGCAGCGCCGGATTTCCCTCCCGCACCGACGGCACCGGCGCCCGGACGTGCCGGTAGATCAGACGCGGCAGATCCGAGTCGGCAAACGGCGGTGCGCCGGTGAGCATTTCGAACAGCGTGCAGCCGAGGGAGTAGATATCGGCCCGGCGGTCGACGCGCGCCTCACCGTGGAATCGTTCCGGGGCGGTGTACTGGAAACTGGCCACCACCTCACCGTTCTCGGTGATGCCCCGGACCTCGTGCCGGGACTCGGCGATGCCGAAGTCGGTGAGCAGCGCCCATTCTCGCGGCTGCGCGGTCAGCAGGATATTGGCGGGTTTGACGTCGCGGTGCAGCACGCCCGCGTCGTGAGCGTAGTCCAGGGCTCGCGCCAGATCGGCGGTGATGGCGGCGGCGCGCTCGGGGTCCAGGGGCCCCTCGAGCAGTTCGGCGGCCAGATCCGAGCCGTCGACGTAGGCCATGGCCAGCCACAGCCGGCCCTGCTCCTCGCCGCGCGCGTAGATGGTGACGATATTCGGATGCGACAGCCGGGCAATGATGTTCGCCTCCCGCAGGAAGCGCTGACGGGTCTCGTCATCGTCGCTGGCCACACGGTTGAGCAGCTTCAATGCGACGAACCTGGGTAGGTCCCGGTCATGGGCCAGGTACACCTCGCCCATCCCGCCGGCACCCAGTAGTCGCTCGACCCGATACCCGGCGAAGACCACGCCCGGCCGGAGCTGCTCAGCCAACCAAATCCTCCCGATCCACCTGCACCGCAGAGAATACCGGGCACCCCTGGGCGAGGCCGCCTCCTGCCCCAACCCGCTCCGCGACTCGGCAACATGCGCAAACGGGGGTCAACCGAGCGCGGGGATTGGATACGCTGAAGAAGAACGGCTTCCGTGGCGCAACGGGGCGAGGTCGTCGGGGGTCGTGTCGGACCGGATGGCGGGAGCCGGGCTGTGCGGTCGCGGAATTCGGTCGGCCGGAAGGACATCCGATGATGAGGATTGTGCGGATGCTAGCGGGGGTGGTCGCGGCCATCGGGGTCGCGGTAAGTGTCGGCGGGGTGGGTGCCGCCCCGGCGCAGGCGGATTGGCTGCCACAGTGGGCGCCGTTCGGAACCACCGTGTTCACGTTCGGGGACGCCAACTTTTGCGCGGGATCGATCGCGGTGGGTGTGGAGGCGGCGCACGGTATGCCCGGGCACGTGACCGCGCACATCACGCCGCTGGGATATCTGAGCGGGCCGTGCGGGAATCACATCGTGCTGGGGTGGCTGGGGTCCGCGGGCGGCGGATCGCGGGATGTGTACGTCCATACCGGGGCGACGGCCGGTGAGACCCAGACGGTCGACCTGTGGCTCGGTATGGGCCTCGCCAAGCTCTTCGCGAACAGCTGGCCGCTCCAGGGCCCGTGGGCGGAGTGGTATCTGATCGTGCCCTAGCCCACGCCATCGCCGTGGCAACAGGCGACCGCGGTGGCGCATTCGCCGGCCGCATGGCGGATTCGGCGGCGGGACCGGTTCCTGGCGAGCGCCTCGTCAGCATCGAAATCGGCCCCCCACCATACGAAATCGCTGCCGCGGCGCTGGCCGCCATCAGGGCTCACAGCTGACATCAGGCTTCAGCTCAGCTTCAGGCTGCCTCTCTACGATCACTGGCGTGTACGCACCGAGAATCGCCGCAGCGATCCTGCTGTCCACTGCTTTCATGGCCGCCGGGTGCGGGCACCCGCAGGCTCGCGCCGCCGGCGACACCACCGTCACCCTCGAATACGGTGGCCTGCAGCGGCAATACATCATCCATTACCCCGCCAACCGGCCTCAGGGCCTACTTCCCGCCGTGCTCGCGTTCCACGGTGGCGGGGGCAATGCCCAGAACATGGCCGGTTCCTTCGGCTTCGACAAAGTGTCGGACGCGGAGGGGTTCATCGCCGTCTATCCGAACGGGTACGAGAAGTCCTGGAACGACGGCCGCGGCGATGACACCAACGCCAGCGCCGCCGATATCGACGACGTGGGTTTCGTTGGGGCCGTGATCGACCGGATCATCGCCGACGACTCCGTCGATCCCGCCCGCGTCTACGCCACCGGAATGTCCAATGGCGGCATGTTCACCGAGGACCTCGGCTGCCGCCTGTCCGGCAAGCTCGCCGCCATCGCACCGGTAGCGGGACCCCTCCCGCAGGTCGACCAATCCGCTTGCGCCCCAACTCATTCCCTGCCGGTGCTGGAGATCCACGGCACCTCGGACCCGATCGTCCCCTATGACGGCGGCGTGGTGCGCGTCACGTCCGGCCACCACGGACCGGGCTCGAGCCCGGTCCTCTCGGTCGACGCCACCCAGCAGTTGTGGCGGGAGAAGAACGCCTGCGACGCGGCCACCACGACCCAGCTCGCCCAGCGCACCGATGACGGCACCACGGTGACCCTGCAGTCCTCCGACTGCGCGAACGGGTCCAAGGTTCAGCTCTATTCGGTAGCCAATGGCGGTCACACCTGGCCGGGCGGCCCGCAATACCTGCCCCAGGCCCTGGTCGGCAAGGTCACGCACCAATTCGATGCCACCGAGGTGATCTGGCGATTCTTCGCACAGTTCCACGCCTAGCCGCCGGGTGAAATCCGGACGACCAGGGCGTACCGGTACCGTGGGCCAATGGCCGCATCACAGTTTGCCTCTCGGTAACTCTCGTATGAAACAACCAACGCGGAAGCGCCGGATGGTGCCACGAGAGGTGGGCAGGACCTAATGCCGCAACAGCAGGCCGAAACCGAGATAGACGCGAATCCGATGCTGCGGGCCGCCCTCGCGCCACCGGCCCGCACCCTGGTCGATATTCTCGCCGCCACCGCGGCGGCACACCCCGACGCACCCGCCATCGATGACGGCGAGGTGGAACTCGGGTACGCGGAACTGCTCGCGGAGATCGCGATCGAAACCGAGCGCTTGGTCGCGGCCGGGGTGCGGTCCGGTGACCGGGTCGGGGTGCGAATGCCGTCGGGGACGCGCGGGCTGTACATCACGATCCTGGCGGTACTGCACGCCGGAGCGGCGTACGTGCCGGTGGACGCCGATGACCCGGATGAACGCGCACGATTGGTGTTCGGGGAGGCCGGGGTCTCGGCCATCGTGACCGCCGACGGGATCGAGTCCACCGCAGTCGCAACCGAATCGGGTGACGGGGTTGCGGCGGCCGCGCCCACGCCCGCCGACGATGCCTGGATCATCTTCACCTCCGGCTCCACCGGAACACCGAAAGGTGTTGCGGTGACCCATCGCAATGCCGCCGCGTTCGTGGATGCGGAGGCGCGCCTGTTCCTTCGGGACGCCCCGATCGGGCCCGGGGACCGGGTGTTGGCCGGACTGTCGGTGGCCTTCGACGCCTCCTGTGAGGAGATGTGGCTGGCGTGGCGGCACGGCGCCTGCCTGGTGCCCGCGCCGCGCGCGCTGGTGCGGACCGGGGCCGATCTGGGGCCGTGGCTGGTGCGCCGGGAGATCAGCATCGTCTCGACGGTGCCGACGCTGGCCGCCACCTGGCCCGCCGAAGCTCTCGAACCGGTGCGGCTGCTCATCTTCGGCGGTGAGGCGGTGCCGCCCGAACTGGCCGAACGGCTCGCGGGCAACCAGGATTCCGAGCGTGAGGTGTGGAACACCTACGGCCCCACCGAGGCCACCGTGGTGGCCTGCGCCGCGCCGCTGGACGGCGGCTTCCCCATCCGGATCGGGCTGCCGCTGGACGGCTGGGATTTGACTGTCGTCGACGCGGCCGGAAATCCCGTGGGCGAGGGCGAGTCCGGTGAGCTCGTCATCGGCGGTGTCGGGCTGGCGCGCTATCTGGACCCGGCCAAGGATGCCGAGAAGTACGCGCCGCTGCCGTCGGTCGGCTGGGAGCGCGCCTACCGCAGTGGCGATCTGGTGCGCAATGATCGCGAGGGACTGGTCTTCCTGGGCCGCGCCGACGATCAGATCAAACTGGGTGGACGCCGGATCGAGCTCGGTGAGATCGACAGTGCGCTCCAGCACCTGCCGGGGGTGACGGGCGCGGCGGCCGCCATCCGGACCACCAAGGCGGGCAACAAGGTCCTGGTCGGCTATCTCACCGGCCCCGGTGCCGACTACGACCTGACCGCCGCGAGAACCACGCTCGCCGAACAGCTTCCGGCGCCGCTGGTGCCGCGCCTGGCCGTGGTCGGCGAGCTGCCCACCCGCACCTCCGGCAAGGTCGACCGCGACGCGCTGCCCTGGCCGCTGCCCAAGTCCGCCGCCGCCACCCCCGAGAGCGTCCTGTCCGAGACCGAGCGGTGGGTTGCGGGACTGTGGGATTCGATTCTCGGCGCGGAGGTCAACGACCCGAACGCCGACTTCTTCGATCTGGGCGGCGGCTCGCTCGCGGCGGCCCAACTGGTGGCGGCGCTGCGGGAACGGCATCCGCGCATCGCCGTCGCGGACGTCTATGACCGTCCGCGGCTGGGCGCGCTCGCCGCCCTGCTGGACAGTTTCGCGCCGACCGCCGCGGTGGAGGAGCGGCTGGTCCGGCCGGTGCCACGGTCGGCCCAGCTGTTCCAGGTCCTGGCCACGGTCCCGTTGACCACCCTGACCGGCCTGCAATGGCTGACCTGGCTGGCGATCGTCGGCAATGTGGCCGCCTGGTCTGGTTCGCTGCCGTGGCTGCCGCACCTGTCGTGGTGGTGGATGCTGGTGGCCTTTTTCCTGTTCATCTCGCCGCCCGGCCGGATGGCGCTGTGTGTGGCCGGTTCTCGGCTGCTACTGCGCGGTGTGAAGGCGGGCAGCTACCCGCGCGGCGGGCGGGTTCACCTGCGCCTCTGGATGGCCGTGCGACTGTCCGAGGCCAGCGGTGCCGAAAACCTCTCGGGCGCACCGTGGATGGTGCCGTTCGCGCGGGCACTGGGGGCGACGGTGGGCGACGGTGTCGACCTGCACACGCTGCCGCCGGTCACCGGCATGCTCGAACTCGGCGACGGATGCAGTGTGGAACCAGAGGTCGACCTGTCGGGTTACTGGATCGACGGCGACCTGGTCCACCTCGGTCCCATCGAGATCGGTCCGGGGGCGGTGGTGGGTGCGCGCTCGATTCTGCTGCCCGGCACCAAGATCGGCCGCAATGCCGAGATCGCGCCCGGATCGTCGGTCGCGGGCAAGGTGAAGGCCGAGCAGGAATGGGCGGGCTCTCCCGCGGTGAAAGTCGGCCGGGCGCGGCACCGCTGGCCCGATGAGACGCCGGCACGGGCTTCGCACTGGGTGGCGGTCTTCGGTATCACCTCCATGGCGCTGGCCTCGGTGCCGATTTTCGCGCTGGGCATGGGCGGACTGCTGATCGCCTGGTGGATTCGCGATACTCGGACGCTGACAGCCGGATTCGGGCGCGCCTTCGCCATTCTCCCGGTGGCCATGCTGCTGGTACTGGGCGTGTACGCGGTCGTCACGATCGTGGCCGTGCGGCTGCTGAGCATCGGATTGACCGAGGGCCATCACCCCGTGCGCAGCCGTCAGGGCTGGCAGGCGTGGGCCACCGAACGGCTTCTGGATTCCGCCCGCACCTTCCTGTTCCCCCTCTACGCCAGCCTGCTGACGCCGGTGTGGTTGCGCCTGCTGGGCGCGAAGGTCGGCAAGCGCGTGGAGATTTCGACGGTCCTGCTGCTGCCGAAGTTCACCGTGGTCGCCGACGGCGCGTTCCTGGCCGATGACACCATGGTCGCCAGTTACGAGTTGGGCGGCGGCTGGCTGCGCATCGGCGAGGCCAAGGTCGGCAAGCGCGCGTTTCTCGGCAACTCCGGCATGACCGCACCCGGGCGACGGGTGCCCAAGAACGGCCTGGTCGCCGTTCTGTCGGCGGCGCCGTCGAAGGCGAAGGCCGGTTCCTCATGGCTGGGCAGCCCGCCGATCCGCCTGCGCCGCGCCGCCGAATCCGGTGACACCGCACGCACCTTCGATCCGCCGTTGCGATTGCGCGTCGCCCGCGCGGTGGTGGAGACCTGCCGATTGATCCCGGTGTTCGTGACCTTCGCCATCGGGCTCGGGGTCCTGTTCGCCCTCGCGTGGCTGGCCCACACCCTCGGCCACCTGCCGGCCGCACTGCTCAGCGGTGTGGTGCTGCTGGCGGCGGGCGCGCTGGCGGGTATCGCCTCGGTGATCGCGAAATGGCTGCTGGTGGGCCGGATTCGCACCGAGGAGCATCCGCTGTGGAGTTCGTTCGTGTGGCGCAACGAGGTCGCCGACACCTTCGTCGAGCACGTCGCCGCGCCGTGGTTCGCACGCGCCGCGACCGGAACACCCGTCCTGAATGTCTGGTTGCGCGGACTCGGCGCGACCATCGGCCGCGGAGTATGGTGCGAATCCTATTGGCTTCCGGAGGCTGACCTGGTGACACTCGGTGACGGTGCGACCGTCGAGCGGGGCTGCGTGGTGCAGACCCATCTTTTCCACGACCGCATCATGGCCATGGACACCGTCACCCTGGGCCCGGGCGCCACCCTGGGGCCGCACTGTGTCGCCCTGCCCGCCAGCGTGATCGGGGCCGGCGCGACCATCGGACCGGCCTCGCTGGTCATGCGCGGCGACAGCGTGCCGCCGTCCACCCGCTGGTGGGGCAACCCGATCGCGCCCTGGCCGGAGGGAGGTCGCTGATGGTGGACCAGGTCGACGAGCCCATCGATGATTATCTGCCGCAGAACGGGAACCGCGGCTACCGGGTGTCGCGGTACGAGCTGGACCTCGTCTACAAGGTCGCCGGCAACCGGCTCGCCGGGCGGGCCCACATCACCGCGGTGACCACGGGTGCGCGAGATCGGTTCGCGCTGGACCTGTCCCAGGCGCTCGCGGTGTCCAAGGTATTCGTGAACGGGGCCAAGCCCGCCAAGTTCACCCATCAGCGCGGCAAATTGGTGATCACGCCCCGGCATCGAATCCCCGCGGGCGGGGCACTGGCGCTGAGCGTCCATTACGCGGGCCCGCCCACACCGGTGCGCGGACCGTGGGGCGAGGTCGGGTGGGAGGAACTCACCGACGGCGCGCTGGTCGCCAGTCAGCCCAATGGCGCGGCCTCGTGGTTCCCGTGTGACGATCACCCCAGTTCCAAAGCCAGCTACCGGATTTCGATCACCACCGATTCGCCGTATTACACGCAGGCCAACGGCGCCCTGGTGCGCAAGCACACCAAGGCCAGCCAGACCACCTGGGTGTACGAGCAGCCCGAGCCGATGTCGACGTACCTGGCCACCATCCAGATCGGACGGTACCGCAAACAGCGGGTCGACGCTCCGCGCGGGTCGGTGCCGATGCATGCGGTGCTGCCGCCGCGGCTGCGGGTCGCCTTCGAACACGACTTCGCGCGCCAGCCCCGGATGATGGAGGTCTTCACCGAGAAGTTCGGACCCTACCCGTTCGAGGCGTACACGGTGGTGGTCACCGACGACGATCTCGAGATTCCCATTGAGGCCCAGGGGATTTCGGTATTCGGCGCGAATCACTGCGACGGGCGGCGCGGGTCCGAGCGGCTGGTCGCGCACGAATTGGCGCACCAGTGGTTCGGCAACAGCCTCACCATCCGGCAGTGGCGCGATATCTGGCTGCACGAGGGTTTCGCCTGTTACGCCGAATGGATCTGGTCGGAGGCCTCGGGCGGGCCCAGTGCCGACCAACTGGCCCGCACCGCGCACCGGAATCTGGCGCGGCTGCCGCAGGACCTCACACTCGCCGATCCCGGACCGGCGCTGATGTTCGACGACCGGGTCTACAAGCGGGGGGCGCTCACCCTGCACACGCTGCGTCTGATCCTCGGCGACGCCGCGTTCTTCGATCTGCTGCGCACGTGGACGACGCGGCATCGGCACACCTCGATCACCACCGATGAATTCACCGATCTGGCCGGGCATTACAGCACGGGCTCGCTGCGGCCCCTCTGGGACGCCTGGCTCTACGCCCGGCCGCTGCCCGCGCTGCCGCCCCTCCCCGCATACGAGGCGGAAACGCCCACCGGGTAGACTTTCGGCGAACCCTGAAGTTGATCATGGATGTGGCCGGGCCACATCGAGTGCCCTACTTCGCTAACTCCTCGCTAGCAGTGTTTCCGCTGCGCGACCAGGACCTCTCCGAAGGCACTGCCACACCGATGAATTCGTCCTCCTTCGCCGCGCTCGGCGTGCGTGAACCGCTCGTGCGCGCGCTGACCGCCGCCGATATCACCGAGCCGTTCCCGATCCAGGCCGACACCCTGCCCGATTCGCTGGCCGGGCGGGATGTGCTCGGACGCGGGAAGACCGGCAGCGGGAAGACCCTGGCCTTCTCGATTCCGATGGTGGATCGCCTGGGCGCGCGGTCGGTGCGCTGTGCCCCGAATCACCCGGCCGGGCTGGTGCTCGCGCCGACCAGGGAGTTGGCGACCCAGATCGCGGCCACCCTCGAGCCCCTCGTGGCCGCCTACCGCATGTCGGTGACCACGATCTTCGGCGGCGTCTCCCAGCATCGGCAGGTGCGCGCGCTCGAGCGGGGGGTCGATATCGTCATCGCCTGTCCCGGCCGCCTCGAGGACCTCATGCGGCAGGGCCTGATCAGCCTCGACGCGGTCGAGATCACCATCATCGACGAGGCAGACCACATGGCCGATCTGGGCTTCCTGCCCGGCGTCACGCGCATTCTGGCCGCCACCCCCGACGACGGTCAGCGGCTGCTGTTCTCGGCCACCCTGGACAACGGCGTCAACAAGCTCGTCCAGCGCTTCCTCCCGAATGCGGTGAAACACGCTGTCGACGAAGCGAATTCGCCCGTCGCGGCGATGACCCACCACATCTTCGAGGTGCCCACCGTGGAGGCCAAGCGCGCGGTGGTCCACCGCCTCGCCTCCGGCGCCGAACGCCGAATCCTGTTCACCCGCACCAAACATCAGGCCCGCAAACTGGCCCGCCAGCTCACCGCCGCGGGCATTCCCGCCGTGGACCTGCACGGCAATCTCACCCAGCCCGCCCGTGACCGCAACCTCGCCACCTTCGCCTCCGGCGCCGCCAAGGTCCTCGTCGCCACCGACGTCGCCGCCCGCGGCGTGCACGTCGACGGCGTCGAGCTGGTCGTCCACGTGGACCCGCCCGCCGAGCACAAGGCCTACCTCCACCGCTCCGGCCGCACCGCCCGCGCCGGCAACCACGGCGACGTCATCACCCTGGTCCTGCCCGACCAGCGCAGCGACCTGGCAGCCCTCCTACGCAGGGCCAAGATCACCGCGACCCCACAGCCCGTCACCCCCGATTCTCCGCAGGTCACCCAGCTGATCGGCGCTGTGGCCTCGCTGGTCGCCCTTCCCGAGGCCGATACCGCCGCGCCTCGCCGCGCAAACACCGGCCCTTCGCGGGCGCGCGGTCCTCGCCGGCCCCAGCAGCGCACCCACGCGGCAGCCACCGACGCCAACCCGGCATCAGCCCGAGGCCGCCGCAAGTCCGGCCCCCGCGCCGCCGACGAGGCTCGAATCCCCGACCGTCCCGCGCCCCGGAAGGCGGAGATCCCCGCCGAAGGTCGGCCCGGCCGCCGCTCCGGCACCCGAGCAGCCGGAAAACCTCGCGCGGCCTCCGGCAGCCCCTCCTCGGGCGGCCACGACCCGCGCACGGCGTCAACGGGTGATAAGTCGCCCAACCGCAACCGCGCCGACCACAGCGACCCGGGCCCCCGGCAGCATGAGCGAGCCGGCGCTCGCACGCGCGATAGCGGCGGCCGAACCGGATTCGCCCGCACCGATGGCGGGACCCGCCGTCGCCGCAACGGTTAGTTCGGGGACTGTCGGCCACGACACACTCGCCAACGCTAGTAGCCGATCGTGAAGCGGCGTTGCACGAGACGGGGAAGCTCGGCTTCGTCGAGTAGGGCCACCGCGGCGTCTTCGATGGAGATGCGGCTGTGGCCCTCGGCGTCGACTATGCGCTCGTCCTCGCCGATACGGAAGCGGCCGGTGCGCTCGCCCGGCGCGATCAGTTCGGCCGGGCTGAAGTAGGTCCAGCGGCGGTTCGAGATGCGCAGCACGTTCAGGGCGTCCCGGTGCCCGCGCACCGCGACCGCGTAATCGGCTGGTGCCGCAGATGTTGCCGCCGAATGACTTCGGCGACAACTCACTGCGACATTGCCGCACCTCTGCTGAAAATAACTGGCCCCCCGAACTGTTCGGGTCCACACTGCCACCCATGTCGATCTCGACGGCCGATCGTCTGGCCATTCACGAACTGCTCGCCCTGCACGGACATCTCAGCGATATCGGGGCGTTCGAACGCTTCGGTGAGGTCTTCACCGACGATGCCGTCTACGACCTGACGGCTTACGGCGCAGGCGTGGTGACGGGCCGAGACGCTCTGCGCGATATGGCACTTCAGCTCGGCGACGCCAACCCGCTGGGCCATCACGTCAGCAATATCATCGTCTCCCCCGCCACCGCGGACACTGTCGAAACGCTCGCCAAGGGTTTGGCGGTCAATGCCGACGGCACCACCGGCAGCGTCACCTATGAGGACACCGTCGTACGCACCGCCGCCGGGTGGCGCATCAGCCACCGCCGTGTCGTCCCGCGCCGCAAACCCCTCACCCCCTGACGCTCCGGCAAATGCGGGGCGTGCGCTCCGAACCACTTGGGATGTTTGCACTTTGGTCGCGCGCCGATTCCCCGAGGTGGAAGAATCGCCCGCATGTCGGGCGGTCCAGTGCCCCGTTCCAGCGACAGAACTCCGATGGTGGAGGCGCTGTCCGAATGGCGGCTTCGTGAACTCCTCGCGGAGGTCCAAGACCGTCTCGTCCAGGTCCAGGCCGGAGGTGATGACGAGCATGGCGTCGATCAGCCGGTCCATGCGGTCGTGCACATCCACGACCTGCGCGCGCCACTCCCCTGACCACCGTGCACGCGAGTGCCCCCGTTGAGCGGACGTCTGTGATAACACCGGGGATGCATCAACGGGGGCACGGGTCACCGCTGTGTCGAATCCGGTCGATGAACCACCTCCCTTCCGGGCCTTCCGCATGCCCTTATCGGTGCTGTAGAGCATGCCCCGATGCCCCGCTCTGCGTTACGGCCGAAAGTCCCTGCGGCGCAGGAACATAGCCACCACAAATCCCGAACCGCCACTCGATCGCACACCACATGGGCCGCCTCGCTCGCCAAGCCTGATCGGATACCCTCCGGGGCCCGGGAGGTCCCCCTGGCAGTGGAACACGCGTGAGCGGGTCAGGAGACCGGGGAGGCCGCCAGCCCGAGGTTGGCCACCAGGCGGCGCACCCGGACCTCGATCTCGTCGCGAATGCCGCGAATCTCCTCGATGTCCTCGCCGACGGGGTCCGGCAACGGCCACTGCTCGAATCGATGCCCGGCGATGATCGGGTCGGTGTCGCCGCATCCCATGTCGATGATCACGTCGGCGGCACGCATGAGCTCATCGGCCCACGGTTTCGGGAACTCGTCGGCGATGTCCACCCCACGCTCGGCCATGACCGCCACCACCAGCGGATTCACCGCCACGTCCGGCGCCGAACCGCACGACCACGCCGACGCCCGGTTCCCCGCCAGCCGATTGAAGAACCCGAGCGCCATCTGCGAGCGCCCCGCGTTGTGCGTGCACACGAACAGCACGGTCGGCCCGGTGTGAACGGCCCGCCCCTCGGCTCTGGCCAAGGCCGTCAACCGTTCCCGAGCGAACCGCTCAGCGAATCCCGGCAACCGGTCACCGGCGATGCCGATCGCGGCGAGGTGCGTGTAGGAGCCGGCGAGGATGCGCTCGACGGTGGCGGCGTTCGCCACCGCGGCGAACTCCTGCGCCAGTCGTTCCGAGGCCGCGCCCAGCATCGTCCGATCCGCGTCGGGCGCGGTGACCGAAGACAGGGCGGTGCCGGGATTCTCGTCCACGATCATTCCCTCCACTCGCCGTCCAGCCTATCGCCGTCCCCCGATCGCCGCCCGGACGAGAAACGCAGCCATCCCGCGGCGATAGACCATAACTATTGCTCGGAAACCATTCGAGCCTACCGAGCGCGGCTCGTCGAACGGCTTCGCGCTGAGCGAACACCACACAGGTGTGACCACGGCCACGACCATCGCGCCGCGGGGGTCGGCGAGCAGCGCGCCCGAACCCCGAGGACGCCGAGCCCGATCCGCCACACCCGGACGCCGGACACGCCGCGCCACCGCCTGACGGATTGGGCGAGCTCAGAATCCCGCCGCGCCCGTCAGACGAGGACGGGCTTGCGCGGTTCGGTGAGCGGATCGAAATCCACTGCGGGCAGACCGGTCTCGGCCTCATCGTCGTCGCGGCGGTCCCGGCGGTACCGCCACTGCAACGCCGCGAGGCCCAGCAGCCCGGCCAGCGCGGTGGCGATGCCGACCGTCCACCCGGGCGGGCGCCACGCCACAACCAGGTCGGCATCCCGGGTGCCCGGCGGAATATCGACCGCGACAAAGGTATCCGCGACCGTGTGGAATCCGATGTCCGCCCCGTCGAGCGTGACACGGTAGCCCGGCCAGGCCAGTCGGGCGAAGACCAGGCGGCCGCCATCGGGGGAGGTGACCCGCAGGTGACTGCTGACACTGTCGCGTCCGAGCTGCGTGGCGGTCACACCATGGGCGTCGGACGGACCGGGCGTCGTGGAGACCGGGCCGTTCTCGCGTTCGAGCACCCAGATATAGCGCTCATGCCCGGGATAGTCCACCCACTTCCAGCCGGGTGGCGCGGGCTGGTTGCCCGCATCCGGATACTGGGCGCGTTGCAGCACAATGCGATCCACCTTCATCAGATCCACATATGTGCGCCCCGTGGCGGGTTCGACCGAGAAGGCCGCGCCGAATGCGGCCGGGCAGGTACTGCCGTCCCAGCCCATGCACAGCAGCCTGCTGAACTCCCGGTATCCGATCGGCGTGTATGCGTTCACATAGTTCAGGCGCAGATTCTTGGCGTAGTTGCCGAAAGCCAGCGAACCCCAGGCGCCGGCGGCGCTCTGCTCGGCCGGGGGCACCAGTGCGCGGTCCGCGAGCTGGAGGGTGACGCCGTCGAAATGCGGGAAGGCCGCTGTCATCTCCGAACGCCGCTCCGGAAAGTGGTACGACATGGGCGTCGGTGACTGCGCGCGCACCTGGTCGTAGGCAATCGGGAACATGGCCACGATCGCCAGCGCACAGGCCGCCGCCGGACCGCGAGTGCGGGCCAGCCACACGAAGGCCGCGGTCAGCGCGGCCACCACGGCGACCGCGATCAGGTGCCGCACCACCAGATGAGGTGCGGCACAGAAGGATCGGACGAACAGCAGTCCGAGCAACACCGCCGCCGCGATCCCCCGCCGCCGGACGCCGAAAGTGCCGTGGCGGCTGAGCCACAGGCACACCAGCACCAGTAGCCCGACCGCCAGCATGGGCAGCACCCGCGCCGGCCAGCGCAGCGGCCCGATCCGGCCGGGCCCGGCAGTCCACATCAGGAAGATGAGCGCGAACAGCGCCGGACCGGTGTGTTCGCGCGCGGATCGGCGCACCGCGGCCCAATCGATGAAGGCCAGCAAGGGAATCAGGAACCAGCCGATGTAGACCATCGGCAGCGGCTGCACATAGCCCCACCAGCCGGTGAACGCCGGAACGGTACTGGGCAGACTGGCATTCAACGACTCCGACCACGGTACGGTCAGGAAGTCCTCGGACAGGATGCGCTCATTGCCGCGCCAGGTCACCGGCGAGGACAGCATGCCCGGCAGATACGTCTCGAGACCGGCCAGCCCGGCGCACGCCGCCACCGCCAGCAATCGCAGCGACGGCCGCCAGCTGCGCTGCCGCACCACCTCGCCCACCGCGACCGCGCCGACCATCAACGCGGATTCGACTGCGGGGAAGACGTATTGGACCGAGATGGCGAGGTACAGGAATACGAACACCGGTATCGGCCCATTGGTCCATCGCCGCTGGTCGGCCGGGGTGCGTGTGTAGCGGACGGCCGAGGCCCACGCGTGCAGCATCCACGCCGTGCCGGTGAGCGAGGTCGCCCAGCTGGCTTCGTCGAAGAACAGGAACCAGCCCGACAGCGGAAACGCGGTGGCCGCCACCGCCGCCCACGACCCGCGCGCACCGTAGGCCAGGCACACCCGGAAGACGCCGAGCGCGGCGATGACCGAGAAGATCAGTTTCACGACCGTCACGTAGAGCGCCAGATTATCGAAGGCCGGCGCGAACCAGTCCACGAGCAGTTGCGGCGGGTTGTAGAGCCCGGCCTCCTCCATGGAGTAGTTGCCCGACATCCACTCCCACGGCACCAGCGCCGGGAAGCGCCCCTCGTGCAGGTGCCGGCCCAGCATCACCCACATGGGGGCGTACTGCGATTCGGTGTCATCGGTATAGAAATGGCGGGGATTGGCCAGCAGGACCGACATGCATCCTGCGACCACGCCGACCACGGTGACCATTCCCCACCGACACCCGTCGGTTCGAAGACGGAGTGCTGCACGATCTCCCACGAGTCGGAGACCCTACCTGATTCAAGCAGTATGCAACAGTTGCCATATACCCCAGTTCGATTTCATCACGAAGGCGATGCCGGTGCACACACACCCCGGATGGACCCGGCAGGATAGGAGCAATCAGACAGCGGTCGAACGTGCGGAGGTAGTGGTGGCGGCGAAGGATGCGGTGGCCGCGGAGTCGGTGGACGAGATCACCGACGCCCTGCTGGGCGCTTCCCGATTGCTCGTCGCCCTGTCCGCGCGCTCGCTCACCCTGGTTGACGATTCGATCACCATCCCCCAGTTCCGGACATTGGTGATCCTGTCAACGCGCGGACCGTCCAAGGTCGTCACACTGGCCACCGCACTGGATGTGCAGCCCTCGACCGCGGCCCGCATGGTCGACCGACTGGTCGGTGCGGGACTTGTGGACCGCAAACCGAATCCGGACTCCCGTCGTGAGCTCATCATCGAATTGACCGGGCGCGGAAGGGAGGTCGTCGACGCCGTGACCGCGCACCGGAGGCGCGAACTCGCCGCCGTGGTGGAGAAGATGCCGAAAGCCGACCGCTCCGGCCTGATTCGCGCTCTCACGGCCTTCACCCGCGCGGGCGGCGAGCCGCCCGCAGACCTCGATGTCGACAGCTACCAGCTCTGACTCGGCGTTCCCCCGAGCCAAAATCGTGGCATAGAGCAACTGTTGCTCAGTGCCAGTTTTTGCTAGCGTGGAAGATACGCCTCAGGGGTGCAGCCGCCGGGCACGACGACCTCACCGAGGGCTCGGGGCGGTCCATCAGCACATTCGCACCCGAGGGGGCTGAGACCCATGACCCTGGATGTCGTGGCTTTCTCTTTGGCCGCAATGAATCTCGCCGTGGTCGTCGTCATGCTGACGATCGGATTGGTCGACCTGCCGAGCTGGCCGGTGTCGACCCGCTGCGGCCGATGCTCGCGCTGGACGATCGACACGCAGCGCCGATCCGATCGGATCTGCCTGCGCTGCCGCCTGCGCCCGCCGTCGAACGGAACGGCGGTCCGGCCCCGGCCGGATGACCGCGCGAAAGCCTTGCGATTCACAGCCTTTCGATGAGGGAGGCTGGCCCGGCCATCGATCGAGGTCAGCTCCCGCCCGGACGCGCACTCGCGCATCAGCGCGGGGACATCGGATATCCCCGAATAACTCACCCACTGTGCGACCGCACCCTCCCGCGCGATTTCCTCGGCCTGGACGCACCGATACGCCGTGAATTCAGATCAGCGCCTTGCGCCGGTGTATGCGGCGGCGCACGTCGGCCATCATCGTGCGGGTACCCATGGTTCGGATGAACCTGGGAATGAAGCGATTCACGAACCCGACGAACAGGAACAGATGCTCGAAGCGGCGCTGGTCCACGGCCGTCCACTCCACTCCCATCTGCTCACGGAAGTAGGGCGGCAGATATCCGACGGTCAGGAAGCGCAGCAGGCCCCCGAAGATGACCCGTAGATACCAGTGGATCATGCGCAGGTGCAGCAGGTCGTCGATGAAGCTGCGGATCTTCTCGTCGGCGGCCACCTGCCGACAGGCCTCGACCCAGTACTCGTCGAACTCGGCGCGGGTCGTGGGCCACATCTCCTCGGTGACCTGCAGCGTGGTGCCCAGCGGCGCGGAGGTGGAGTAGAACGCCTCGGCCTGTTCGGGACTCATTTTGCCATTGAGCAGCTGGTAGGAGTCCTCGAATCCGATGTAGAGGCAGGCCGCCACCCACATCTGCAGATCGCGGTCGAAGGCGTTGTATTTCACCGCCGCGCCCGGCTCCGACTTCACCTGCCGATGCGCCACATCGACCGCCTCCCGGAAGGCGGTCTTCTCCTCGGGCGAGCCCAGGATCGCCACCGCCAAATAGGAGGCCGTGGTGCGCAACCGCTTCCACGGATGCACCATGAGCGCCCCGGATTCCACCTTGCTGTCGGCCACGCCGTGGCCGACGCCGGGCCGCGCCATCTGCATGGCGACATTCGCGGCGGCCCCCGAGAACTGCCAGAAGTCCATCGCGTCTTCGAGCTTCGGTGGCCGCTTGGCGTCCGGGCGGTGTGTGCCGGGAATGTGGATGCGGGTTTGTTCCAGGGTCAGGGTCGCCGCACCCCCGGCCGCCCCTGTGGGCGCGGCCGAGATCCGCCGCACCCGAGCCCTGCCCGGATCCGCGGTCGGATCCGGATTCGACTGCTCCTGTCCGTCGTTCCAGCCGGACGGCTGCGCTGCCGCTGTCGTCATGGGTTACCTCTCTCCGTCAGGATCAGGCGCAGCGTGCGGGCCGAGACCTCTCGGGCCAACCGCGCACAGATATACAGAACATCGAATGTGCCGAGCAGCACCAGGAATTCGAGGATCGCCGTCCCCGCCGCGCACCCGGCCGACCGCGGCCGATGGTCCGATGGATGGCGATCGGCCCGGCACTCCCCGACCGGTCCCGGGATCGATTCGCAACCCGTCCAGCACTCGTCGCGGCCGGCCGACGTACCCGACCCCTGCCTGCATCGGACACTCCCTCGCCCTCGTCCAACCTGTGCCGAGTTAGGCCGACACCGCGATGATGTTACCCATCATTCTTTCTGGATGGAAGCGGATCAGTGACGTCTTTCAACTAAGCGGCACTCAGAGCATGCATAATGTTGCCGTCTATTCTTCAGATGTGTATCGGTCCCAATCCTTCGGGGTCAGCCCGGGGCCGAAGACCTCAGCGGCGGCCATCAGCGTGTCCCGCATCTGCCGTGCACTGGAAGGCGAAGACATCGGGCCGCTGGGCGCGACAGCGGCGTACGTCCCGTCGACGCCCTTCACAGGCTCGTGCGCATTCGGATCACCGGGCGCATGTCCCGATCCGAGTGCGCCATGTAGATCATCCGCGAAACGGTGCGTTTCTCGTACTCCCACAGGCGGATCGGCACGCGCCGCACCGACCCGACCGCGATCACGGGGTGCGGGTTCCGCAACCCCAACGCCCGCGGCAGCGCCAACAGGAAGCGCCGATCGCCCAGTCGGCGGCGCAGCTGCTCGCCGATCGGCCGGATCTCCGTCACGCCCACCCCACGAAGGCAGCTACTTCCATGAATGACCACTAACTTGCGACCGCCCAAGTCCCAAGTAACCTTGCGCGATCGACGTTACTGCAACGGGTATGGAACAGAGAAGATCACCAGAACTACTTCCATTCATGAGAATGATGAGTAACATACGTCGCTGCGACCGCTCGCGCACTTCAGGCGCGGGCAACGTGAAAGGACGTTCGCCACCATGCTGAAACGCTTGGATCGCATACTCAGCTACGAGATGAAGGTGTCCGAGTTCCTCGGCACGCTCATCATTCTCGCTATCCCCTACGGGCTGGTCGGGGTCATCTGGACCCTCACGCACACCTCGCATCTGAAGCGCATGCACGGCATCGACGTGATCATCTCGTTCCTGGGATCCATCGTGTGCTGGCCCGTGCTCACCTTCTCGAATGTGTGCATGACGTAGATGATGGCCCTGGTCTGGCTCATCGACATCCTGGTGATCGGGATCAAGATTCTCGGTGGGCGTATGAAAGTCAACCCCGTCCTGCGCTTCGGGCTGTGGGTGGCCGTGCTGTGCACCATGGCCGCGAGTGTCTCCGTGATCGGCTACCTCCTGGTCCTGCTGCAGCGCCATCTCGAGGGCACGGCCTGATGACGACACTCGAAAAGTCCTCCGCCACAGCGGATGCGGAACCGACCGAGCTCGAGCGGATCGGCGACAGCGTCCGCGGGCTATGGCGGCGCCATCCGCAGCGCTCGCTGGAAACCCTAGGGCGACAGGTGGATCTGGGTCGCGACGCGCTTATTCAGCTGGTCGTATCGATCCTGCGGAGGCGGTTCCCGTATCGAGAGTTCGTCAAGCAGTGCGCGTTCATGACCAGCGTCTCGGCCGCGCCGACGGTGCTGGTCGCCATTCCGATCTCGGTGGTGGTGTCGATTCAGCTGGGCGCACTGGTCAATCAGGTCGGCGCGACCACCTTCATCGGCGCGGTAGCCGGGCTCGGCATCATCCGCCAGGGCGCACCGCTGGTCACCTCGCTCATGATCGCGGGCGCGGTCGGGTCGGCCATCTGCGCCGACCTCGGCTCCCGGACCATCCGCGAGGAAATCGACGCCATGAAGGTCATGGGTGTCGATCCGGTCCGGCGGCTGGTCGCCCCGCGTCTGGCCGCCGCGGTACTGGTGAGCATGCTGCTGTGCGGGTTCATCGTCTTCGTGGGCTTCGCAACGGCGTACATGTTCAACGTCTACGCCCAGTCGGGCACGCCGGGTTCGTTCATCGGCTCGTTCGCGTCCTTCGCCGTGGCCAACGACCTGGTGATCGCGGTGTTGAAAGCCGCCGTCTTCGGATTGCTGACCGCGGTGATCGCCTGTGATATCGGCCTGCACGCGCACGGCGGTCCGGGCGGGGTCGCCAATGCGGTGAACTCGGCGGTGGTGAGCTCCGCGCTCATGCTCTTCGCCACCAATATCGTGCTCACCCAGCTCTACAACACGCTGCTGCCGACGAAGGTGGTCTGAGATGGGCAGTACCTACACTCCCCCGGCGCTGAAGCCGGTGCGGATGGCGGCGGCCGTGGTCACGGCGCCGGTGCGGGCGAATCAGCGCATCGGTCACCAGGTCATCACCTTCTTCCAAGCGATGCTCGCTATTCCGTTCGCGCTCGGAAACTATCGCCAGGAGGTGCTGCGCCTGACCGCCGACATCGGCTGGGGCAACGGCTCACTGGTGGTGGGCGGCGGCACCATCGGCGTGGTGGCGGCGCTGTGCGGCTTCGGCGGCATCACGGTCGGCATGGAGTCGTTCACCGCGTTGAACCTGCTCACGATGACGCCGTTGACCGGCGCCATCTCCGGTTTCGCCACCACCCGCGAGCTCGCGCCGGTCATCGCAACGCTGGCGTTCGCCATTCAGGCCGGGTGCCGGTTCACCGCACAGCTGGGCGCCATGCGCATCTCCGAGGAGATCGACGCGCTGGAATCCCTTGCCATCCGGCCGCTTCCGTATCTGATCAGCACCCGCATGATCGCGTCCACGCTGACCATCATCCCGCTCTACAGCGTGGGCCTGGCCACGGCGTACCTGGCGACCAAGCTGTCGGTGCTGATCCTGGGCGGCACCACCGCCGGCACATACGACCACTACTTCTTCCAGTTCCTGCTGGGACCGGACGTGTTCTGGTCGCTGCTCAAGGTCATGGTGTTCGTGATGATCTCGACATTCATCCAGTGCTACTACGGCTACGTCGCCACCGGCGGACCCGAAGGTGTCGGGGTGGCGGCCGGGCAGGCCATCAAGATGGTCATCGTCGTCATGGTCTTCGTCAATCTCTTTCTGACCCTTGCGATCTGGGGCATCGACCCTGGCTTCCGCATCTCGGGATAGGTGTTTCGATGATTCTCGATCTTAGCGGGCGGGGCCCCACGGCCCGGCAGCTCACGCTGGCCGGACTCGCCCTGATCGCCACCGTGTCGCTGCTGCTGTATCTGCTGGCGCTGCGCTACACCGGCCGCTTCGAGGACAAGGTGGCGGTCACCGCGGAGCTCACCAGCACCGGTGACGGGCTGCCCGACCACGCCGACGTGAAGTTCCGCGGCATGGTCGTCGGCCGCGTCGAGGATGTGTCGGTGGTGGCCAAGGGTGAGCGGCAGCGGGCCGCGCTGGCGCTGAAACCACGAGTGGCGGAAACGATTCCGGCGACGGTGACGGCGCGGGTGATTCCCAACAATCTGTTCGGCGTGACCGCGGTCGAACTGGTCGACACCACGCCCACCAAGGACACGCTGCGGTCGGGCGCGACCATTCCGGAGGACACCAGCGCCGCGACCATCCAGTTGCAGACCACACTCAACGTCCTGCGTACGGTGCTGAACAACATTCAGCCGGAGAAGCTGGGCCGGGTGCTTTCCACGCTGTCGGCGGCCCTGGATCCGTCGTCACGGGTACCCGGCTCGACCGTCGAGCGGCTGGACCACTGGATCACCGAGGTCCGCGGTATCGACGGCATCGGCGATCTGCTCGGCAATCTGGGTCGTGCCGCGACGGCGTTGAGCCAGTCGGCTCCCGATCTGGTGGGAACACTGGCGAAGTCGGTGACCACGGCACGCACCCTCACCGAGCAGCGTGCTGCGCTGATGAGCCTGCTGACCAGCGGCGGCACGGCGGTGGACACGGTGAACGGGCTCTTCGCCCGCAATCCCGATTCCGGCAAGTTCCTGGTATCGGGCCTGAACCAGCTCTTCGGCAGCCTGGCCCAGGACCCGCAAGCCATTCCTTTCGCCATCGCGAACCTCAATACCGCCTTGCAGCGGCTGCAGTCCACCTTCACCTTCGGACCCAAAAAGCAGATGGTCTGGCGAATGGATGTGTCCTTCACGCCGTTCCAGCAGTACACGGCGGCGGACTGCCCGCGCTACGGCGATCTGTCCGGGCCGCGCTGCGGCGGCTCCACGGTGCCGGAAGGCGCACCGGCGCAGGAGTTTCCGCTGCAGCTCATGCCCAAGAGGCTCGATGCCGCCGGGCCCGCGCCCGCCGCGACCACCCAGCCGGCCGTACCCGGGCTGCCGAACGTGTCCACCCTCCCGGGTCTGCCCGCCATTCCCGGCCTGCCGGCGATTCCGGGACTCACCGCGCCGGCCTCAGCGACCGAGACCACTCCGGCCGAGGCCCAACCCGCCGGTTTGCGTGGCGCCGACGCCATCGCCGCCCTGGTCGGCGGCAAGCCGAACGCGGCGCAGGTGCTGCTGCTCAGCCCCATCCTCGCGGGCGGTTCCCTGGTTCCCGCCGACACGGGAGGCGCATCGTGAAATCGGGAAAAGCCCTGGCGGGCTTCAGTCTTTTCGCCGTGGTGGCGATCGTGCTGACCTACACCATGTGGTCGACGCTCCAGCGTTCGGTGCCCGGCCGCACGCACGACTACTCCGCCGTGTTCTCCGATGTGCTCGGATTGCGAGTCGGCGACGACATCCGCATGGCGGGGGTGCGGGTCGGACGCGTGGACAAGATCGATTTCACCGACGGCTACCGCGCCCGGGTGGACTTCCGCATCGAGGAAGATCAGCACCCGACCACCTCGACCAAGGCGCTGGTGCGGTACCAGAACCTCATCGGCCAGCGCTATATCGCACTGATGCCCGGCAAGGACGCCGGTGCGCCGATGTCGCCGGGCGGGCAGATCCCGATCGAGCGGACCGAACCATCCTTCGACGTCTCCTCGCTGCTGTCGGGCTTCGAGCCGCTGTTCAGCGTATTGCAGCCCGATCAGGTGAACTCGCTGTCGGAGACGCTGATCCAGGCCCTGCAGGGCAATGGCGTGTCGCTCAGCGCGCTCGTCACGCAGGCCGCGCAGCTGGCGACCACCTTCGGGCAGCGTGACGAGATCCTCGGCCAGGTGGTCAGCAATCTGAGCAGCGTGATCTCCGGCCTGGCCGATCGCAGCAACGAGCTGGAAACTCTGATCACCCAGGCGCGCGCGCTCACCGAGGCGCTGTACACGCAGGGCACCGCGCTCGAGTCGTCGGTGGAACGCGTTGCGGCGGCCACGAATTCGCTGGTGACCGTGCTCGCCCAGGTGAAGCCCGGGGCGGCCCGGGCGCAGACCGACGCCACCGCCGGTGTGGCTCTGCTGCTGCTCAATGGCGCCTCGCTCGACAAGGCCGCCGTCGAATTGCCCGACATGCTCAATGGCGTCGCGCGTTTCAGCAGCTACGGCGCGTACGGCAATGCCTATCTGTGCAGCCTGGATGTCTCACTGTGGGGCGTGCTGCTCCCGCCCGGTCTGTTCAACCAGATCGGCGGCCAATCCCATTCGGAGGTGTGCCGATGAGGCGACCACGCGTTCGGACCCCGCACCCGATCCGCTACCCCGGCTTCCTGCGCAACAGATATCTGCGGCTGGGCCTCTACGCGTCCGCGTTCGTGGTGCTGCTGCTGGTGGGGTCCACGCTGATCGAGCAGGCACAGCTGGGCGACAAGACGATTCACGCCGAGTTCGCCCAGGCCGCCGGATTGCGGCCGGGCGCGACCGTGGACGTGTCGGGCATCGAGGTCGGGCAGGTCAGCGCGGTGAGGCTGGACAACGGCAAGGTGCTGGTGGACATGAAGGTGCACCGCGACATCAAGCTCGGCGACGAGGCGCGCGCGGCCATCAAGATGTCCACCATCCTCGGCCGGCTGCACGTGGACCTGACGCCTGGCGATGGCAGGGCCCTGCCCGGGGACCGGATCAAGCTGGACCATACCTCGGTGCCCTACAACCTGGGCAAGGTCATTCAGGATCCGCAGTACAAGAACAGCTTCGAGCGGATCGAGAAGCTGGATCCGCAGAAGCTGCGGCAGGCGCTGGATCTGGTGGATCAGCAGATGGGCGCCTCGCCCGAGCTGACCGTGCAGGCCCTCGACAGCGTGGGCGCACTGGCGAGGGTGATCAATGACCGCCGCGACGAGGTGGACACACTGCTCAAAAGCATGGACACCGTTTCCCAGCTGGCCTCCGACAACCAGAACAGCGTGCTGCTGCTCCTCACTCGCGGAGAGGCGATAGGCAGCGCGGTGCAGCAGCGGCAGACCCTGCTGAAGCAGCTGCTGGACAACGTCGCCTCGCTGTCGAAACTGTTGCAGCAGATGGGGTTGGAGAACGACAACCAGCTCGGCCCGCTCATCACCGATCTGAACACCATGTCCGAGGGCTTGGAGAAGAACAAGGGCAACCTCGACCGGCTCTACCAGATCATGCCGGTCGCCTTACGGCAGTTCAACAATGTGCTCGGCGACGGACCGTACGGAAATGTGTACGCGCCGTGGCTGTTCCCGGACAACTGGCTGTGTTTCGCGCGGGCCGTGCAGGGGTGCAAGTGATGACACTTCGGAGACGATTGAAGCTGGCCGCGGCGTGCGGCGCGGTCCTGCTCATCTCGGCGTGCGGAATGCTGCCCGATTCGGTGTCCTCGCTGTCGAAGGAGTATCTCGGCGGGCGGATGAAGATCACCGCGGACTTCGAGAACGTCGCGGGCCTCTACGCGGGCAATGACGTCGCGGTGCTGGGGGTTCCGATCGGGACGGTCGAAACCGTCACGCCCAAGGGCAGTTACGTCCAGGTCACCATGTCAGTGGACAAGGACGTGAAGATCCCCGCCGACGCCATTGCGGCGCTGGTGAATCCGCAGCTGATCACGAATCGTCACGTGGAGCTGGCTCCGGCCTACACCGGAGCCGGCCCGACCCTCACCGACGGCGCGTACATTCCGGTGCAGCGCACCAGGGTTCCGGTCGAGCTGGACCGCATCCTCGCCACCTTCTCCCAGCTCGGCGATGCACTCAAAGGCGACGACACCACCGGGCCGATGGCCAGCCGGGTGCTGTTCCCACTCCTCAACGGCAATGGCGACAGGCTGCGCGAGACCCTCGACCAGCTGTCCTCGGCCTTCGAGGTGACGCTCGCCAACAAGGATCAGATCTCCAACACGATCATCAAGCTCAATGACATCACCCAGGTCATCGCCTCCAATGACCAGACGGTGCGGGATTTCAGCGGGCGGCTCACCGAGCTGGTGAACCTGATGGGCGAGCAGGCGCCGGGCATCGACGCGGTGCTGCGGCAGCTCGACGACTTCGTCACCAATACCTCGACCCTGGTGGGGCAGAACAAGGATCAGCTGGCAGGCGCGCTCACCCGCTTCGTGTCGATCACCGATCAGATGCGCGCCAATGCCCGGGGGCTGACCGAGATCGTCGACGTCGGCCCGCTGCTGTTCCAGAACATCGCCAATGCCACCAGCGAAGAGCATCAGGCGCTGCGCCTGCACGGCCTGCTGGACAAGTCGATCCTCGACGGCGAAATCCTGTCGACCTTCTGCGAGCGCATCCAGATGCGGATGGACGGCTGCCGCACCGGCAAGGTGCAGGACTTCGGCCCCGACTTCGGTATCACCGCCGCACTCCTGGGAATCGCGAACCTGAAATGAGACTACGCACAACGGCTTTCGGTGGGCTGCTGACCGCCACCGCCCTGCTCGCCACCACCGGGTGCGCGGTCACGGTGGATACCATGCCCATGCCCAAACCTGGTTTGGGCGCGCCCGGCTACACCGTGCACGGGGACTTCGCCGACGCGCTGAATCTGCCCGACCACGCGCACGTCAAGATCGGCGGCACCGATATCGGCGTGGTCACCAAGATCAAGACCACCAATTTCCTCGCGGACGTGCAGATGCTCATTCGCGACGACATCCGGCTGCCCAAGGGCACCACTGTCGAACTGCGCCAGGCGACTCCGCTCGGCGACATGTTCGTGGCCATGACCCTGCCCTCGGCACAGGAGGGCGGGGAGCCGCTGCGGGACGGCGACACCATCGGTCCCGACCACACCGCGGCAGGCGCGCCGGTGGAGCAGCTCATGATGTCGATCTCACTGCTGCTCAACGGCGGCGGCATCAATCAGGCCGCCACGATCACCGGCGAGATGAACTCCATGTTCGCGGGCCGGGCCCCGGAACTGTCGCATCTGATCACCGAGATGACCGCCGCCATCGGCGCGCTCAATGCCCGCACCGGCGACATCGACCAGCTGCTGGGCGGGATGAATTCCCTCTCGGACGAATTGGCCCGGCGCAAGGCGCAACTCGGCGCGGCGGCCGATACTTTTCCCGCGCTCATCGCCCTGCTCACCGAGAACAATCAGCGGATCGTGGACCTGCTGGCCAAGGTGGCCACCACCACCGACGCGCTCGGCGACTTCGCCGACACCACCGGCGGGGATTTCGTGAGCCTGTTCGACAGCATTCAGGCGCTCATGTCCGGCTTCGCGCACAGTGATCAGCTGACCGAGGCACTGGACGGACTGCACAACATCTCTCCGTCACTCATGGCCAGCCTGCGTGGGCCCGCGCTGGCCGTGGCGGCGACCGTGTCGTATCTGAGTGTGGGCGCGCTCACCGACCCCAGCGGTAGCCGATGGCCGGAACTCGGCGATGCCGGGCAGTTCATCGGCAGCCTGACGCAGGTGCTGGAGAAGGTGTTCGGCCGACTCACCAGCCCGCCGCGGCAACCGGACCCGCAGCCCGAGCAATCGCAGCAGGGAGGCGATCGATGAATCCGCCACTGTGGCACTGGGTGGTGCGGCATCGCATCGCCATCGCCAATATCGGGTTGATCGTGGTGCTGGTCCTCGGGTCGGGCTACATCGGCGGGTATGTGCTGCGGTTCAACCCGATTCCGCACACCTACTCGGTGACGGTCGAGCTGGCGACCTCGGGCGGGCTGCTGCCCGGCAATGACGTCACCTTCCGAGGCAGCCGGGTCGGCAAGGTCACCGATGTGCGTGTGGCCGGAGACGGAGTGGCCGCGGTCGCCGAAATCGACAACAGCGCACGGATTCCCGTCGGCGGCGTCGTCGCGGTGGGGCGGCTGTCGGCCGCCGGGGAGCAGTATCTGGACTTCCGGCCCGACTCCGACACCGGGCCCTACCTGCGTGACGGATCGCTGGTCGAGCGGGCGCGCACCAGCGTGCCGGTACCGATCCAGTCGGTGTTCAGCAACCTGAGCGATCTTATCGGCGGCATGAACCCGGACCGACTCACCACGATCATCGATGAGCTGGACAAGGCCCTGGCGGGCGGCCCGGATCGGCTGCGCAACATGATCTCCGGCATCAGCCGGGCCATGTCGGGCCTCGACGATCTGCTTCCGCAGACCCGCCGGCTCATCGAGAACCTCGAGGTCATCGCCGGCACCACCCAGCACGCCCAGCCCGATCTGGGCACCCTGACCAAGGCGGGCAGCGTGCTGTTCGACCAGTTCGCCTCGGCCGACCAAGAACTGCGCACACTGCTCCAGCAGGGACCCGGCCAACTGGCCACCCTCAACGGGTTCATCTCCGAAACCCAGGACCCCATCACCAATCTGGTGACGAACTTCGTATCCATCACCAAGGCCGCCACACTGCGCGCCCCGGCCATTGCCGCGCTCTTCCCCGCCCTGCGGGTGGGTACGGAGGCGCTCGGAGTGCCGGCCCACGACGGGGCATACAACACGCTCGTCGATCCGTGGCCGCGGCCCAGCTGCGACTACGAGACCATCCCGGTGGTGCCTACCGACATCCAGACCGATACCCGGGTGCGGCTCTACAACTACTGCGTCACCGCCAATCCAGCACTGCAGATCCGCGGCTCGGCCGATGCGCCCAGGCCCGACGTGCCCGACAACGGGGCGACCGAACCGCCGGGGGTCTCCGGCAACGAAATGTCCCAGCCCATCCCCCGATAGGAAGACTTCCCATGAGCGACAGCATGATCCAGCAGGACGCGGCCGAGGCCCTCGAAGAGACGAACGCCGCGACGACCGGGACGATCGGAACCGAGTTCATCGACGCCGAGGTGGACACGGCGGCCAACGCCGATGCTGCGGCAGCCGACGACCGGACCAGCGCCACCTCACCGACCGCCGAGCGTACGAAAGTCACTGCGCGCGCAATGAAGTCGCGTCTCTCACAGGTATCGATTCCCGATCTGGGCAAACGCGGCCGGATCGCGGCGCGGGCCGCGGTGGCGCTCGCGCTCGCGGCGTCGATCGGGTCGAGCATCGTCTTTTCCCAGCACGACGCTCGCGACAAGGAGCTGCTCACCGCCCGGGAACAGGCCCAGACCGCGGCCTGCAAGTACGCGCCGGCGCTGGCCTCCTACGACGCCAAGAACCTCGATGCCTACTTCACCGCCGTGCTCGACGGCGCGACCGGTGATTGGCGCAAGCAATTCGACTCCACCAGCAAGGATCTGCGCGATGTCCTCACCCAGGGCCAAGTGGTCTCCAAGGCCACCGATGTGCAGTGCGCGATCCGCAATGCCGACCGGGACTCCGCCGAGGCCATCGTGGTGATCGGGCAGACCATCACCAGCCTGGGCACCCAGGGCAAGCCCGCGCCCGGTCAGCTGTCCATGGTCATGCGGCTGGAGCGCTCCGGCGACCGGTGGTTGGTGAACAAGGTGAATTCGCCACTGGCGCAGCAGCCGCAGCAGTGAGCTCCGTCATGCCCGCCCCCGAACCGGATGCGCGGGCGGTACGCCGACGCCCCAAGAACCGGCGAGCCCAGATCGCCGCGGTGTCGGCCGCCGAGTTCGCCGCGCTCGGTTATCACCGGGTCAGTATGGAAGACATCGCGGCCCGGCTCGGCATCTCCTCCACGGCGCTCTACCGGCATTACCCGAGCAAGTACGCGCTGTTCGCTGGCGAGCTACTGCGTCTGGGCGAGCTGACCGTGGCCGCCGTGAGCCTGCCACCGGAGGCCGCGACCTGGCCCGACCGCCGACGGCTCGGCCACGCCATCGACGGGATCATCACGGGCACCATCGCCAATCGGACAACGGTCGGGCTGGCGCGCTGGGAATCCCGGTACCTCGAGTCCGACGACAAGCAGACGGTGGACCGGCATTTCGCCACCGCCATCACCGTGATCGGCGGCCTGCTGGGCAAGGTCCGCCCGGAGCTGTCGGACCATGAGCGGCGGGTGCGCGCCGTCGGGCTCCTCAGCACGGTGAGCTGCCTGGGTGACCATCGCATCACGCTCGGTGCGAAAGCCCTCACCGGCTTGCTGAATTCGGCGTGCTGGGCGCTGGTGGAGTGCGACCTGCCGACGCTCGAACTGCCACCCGCGGCGCCGCCCGCGGTGGAGGTGCCGCCGACCCTCACACACGAACAGCTACTGCAACAGGCGATTCGACTGTTCTACGAGCACGGGTACCCGAATGTCGCGGTCGAGGACATCGCCAACGCCGCGGGCCTGCCCTCGGCCTCGACGGTGTACCGCTACTACCGCGGCAAGAGCGACCTGCTCAATGCGGCCTTCCGCCGTGCCGCCGACCGCATGTCAGCGGTGATCGGTCCCACTCTCGCCGAATCCTCCGGTCCCGCCGAGGCACTCGCCAAGCTCATCGACATGTACGTGACGGGGGCATTCGACGAACCCGAACTGATCTTCGTCTACTTCGCCGAATTCGGCCACGTCCCCGACCACGAGCGCGCGACACTTCGTGTCGTGCAACGCCTCGTCGTCGCCGAGTGGGCGACCCTGCTGGCCCGGGTGCGCACCGAACTCACCCCGGCCGAGGGCCACATTCTGGTCCACGCCGCCCTCGGGCTGGTAGTCGACTACGGTCGCGTCTTCGGCGACAACGAGCGAATCTATCCGCGGCAGTGGGTGATCCGGCTCATGGAAGCCGTCCTCTTCGGCCGCGGCGCACACTGATATCGCCTGGATCAGCCTGGAGTCGTCATGCCCTTCCGTCGTTCGGCCCCGATCGCCTTCGCCGCCCTGTGCGCCGCCACGGTCATCGCCATCACCCCGGCCACCGCTACCGCCACCCGGCTGCCAGGAGAGATCGATCTGCGGTGCGCCACCGCGAGCCTGCATCGGAGTGCCGACTGGTACCTGCCCGAGGGCATGCCCCGCGGACTGGTCTGGCTGCAACACGGATTCGCCCGCACCAACGCGAACGTCGCATCCCTGGCCGAAACCCTTTCGAACGCAGGCTATCTCGTTTTCGCCCCGAGCCTGCCCTTCGTCGATCTCGCGGGCTGCACCTTGCAGAACCTGGGTGACAACACCCGGTTCCTCGACAACGTGGCCGAATTGTTCACCACCGCGGTCGATCCCATCGGCGCACTGGCGCGCAGCCTCGCCACCGCGGCGGCCGCCGCCGGCCGCGACGCGCCCCCGTTGCCGCGACAGCTCGTCTTCATAGGCCACTCGGCCGGAGCCGAGGCCGTCGAATACGTGGCCCACCGACTCCGTACCGCCCATCCAGACACCTGGCGCGACCTGCGCGGCCTGGTACTCCTCGACCCCGTGAAGTCCTTCCTCGGCAACAACACCGACACCGCCCTGACCGACCTCGACCCCACCGGCCTGCCGATCCTGACCGTCTCCGGACCGCCGGGCCTGTGCAACAACTTCGCCGGGGGTACGAACACGCTCCAGACCCTGCTCCACCGACCGTTCGTGGGCGTCAGGCTGCCCTCCGGCGTCCACACCGACGCCGAGGGGCCGAGTTCCGACGCCGTCGGCGAACTAGCCTGCGGCTTTCCACGATCCGCGAATGTCGCAGCCCTCCAGCAGCTGACCGTGAGCTGGACCGACGCCTTCATCTCCGGATCCGAGGCCACCGCGTCCGATCCCGCGGCCACGGCAGCGGGCGCCCAGCCGCTGTCCGGGGCGTGAGGCGTCACCTCGAACCGGGGCCGGTTCGTCGGATACGTTCCCGCCCCGGCGGATTCGGGCCGCTGGACCGAGCCGGTGATGGTCGCGCCCACGATCAGCGGTACGGCCGTCATCACACGCGCGCCAGGGCACCGTCGCCGACGGCTGCCCGTTCCCGCGGCCGTCTGAAGCGCCCGACCGCGGCACCGCCGCATCGGCGACCACCACGACGCCGATCAAAGAGCCGAGGGCGAAGCCGGGGCCGACCCGGCCCGCGTTGGCCGACAACAACTTCAGGATGCCCGCGTGATCGGGATCGGCGAGATGGCCATACCGACCGCCAGCGGCAGCAGATCGCCGAGTACCGCTCCCACGGTCGGGATCAGGCCACGTCGGTGACCGGGGGCACCGACGTGGCGATGACCAAGCCGAGATCGCCGTCGTAGCGGCGGTACAGCAGGCGACCGCGGCCGTCCTCGGCGTCGGTGTAGAAGAGGAACGGCAGGCCGTAGTCGCACAGACGGTGGACCGCCGCCGATTCGGTGAGGATGCGCGTCGGATGGGGATTGATCGTCAGAGGCAGCTGTTCGAACTCGCGGGGCGGGCACAGCCGACGCTGGCGCGCCATCCGAACACCCAGGGGCCCGGCCCAATACACGATGGCCTCCTCGCCGGTGTCGAGGTCGGTGAAGAGATGGGCGTCATAGTCCAGCGCATCCATGGCGGCGACGGCGGTCGCCGGATCGCACAGGCGCGGCACGCAGACCTTGCGCCGAACGATCGGCCGTTCCTCGCCGACCGTGATCAGCGGCGGCCGCGACGCATCGGGCGCCCAGCGGGGCGCGGCCTGGGTCCGCAAGCGATCCAACTGACCATCGAGACGTTCGGCGGCCGAGCGCACAGCGAGTCCGTCCGGACCGTCGATCTGACAGCGCACCGGCGTCCCGGCGACGCACGTGTTGACCTGCGTGAGCGTGGTGCCGTCCGAGCGGGATCCGCGTGTCAGGCGCACGCGCGCGGCGTCCGCCGAGCCGTGGCGGCGAAGCACTCGGGTGATCTCGCGGCGAACTCGCCGCTCCTCTTCCACAGCGATCGCGTCCTCCGCGATCACCGCGACGATCGGTTCCGGCATGGTGGCGACCTCGTTCGCGTACACGCTGCACGACCTCCTGATGGTGATCGAGTTCGACCTGGTTCGTTGACGCTCCATGTCATCACCGGCCACCGCGGCGCTAACAGGGCCGAAGGTCCTCGCCGCGCACAACGCCCTTTTCGATCACCGATCGAACCCGGTGCACGGGGAACCGATCCCCTGCCCGGTGCACCGGGACCAAATCCCCTGCCGAGCAGGCGCAAAGCCCGTATCAGCTGCTCTTCGCGACGCGAACACTGGAGCCATGACCGCCATGAACACACCCTCGGTCGCGATCCCGGACCGCCATACTCTGCTGGAGGCGATGCGGCGAGCCTCACGCGCCCCGTCGGTGCACAATACCCAGCCCTGGCGCTGGGTCCTCGACGGCGAGGTGCTCCATCTCTACAGCGACCCCGATCGCCTGCTCGGTGTGGCCGACCCGCACGGCCGGCAGCTGACCATCAGCTGCGGCGCCATGCTCCACCATGTACGCACCGCCTTCGGCGCGCGCGGCTGGCACACCGACACGGTGCGCACCCCGGATCCGACGCAACCGCGCCATCTCGCCGAAGTCCGCTTTCGCCGTTGGGATTCCCCACCTCCAGGACTCTATTCCCGTGCCGCCGTGATGGAGACACGGCACACCGACCGGCTGCCCATGCGACCGCCCGAGAACTGGAATCAGGTACTGCCGCGTCTGCGTATGCTCAGTTCCCCGCACTACGTGGAACTGAACGCACTCGATGAGAGCATGCGCCCACGGCTCACCGCCGCCACCGAGCAGGCTACCGCCCTGCGTCGTCACGACATGATGTACCAGGCCGAAATCGGCTGGTGGGCAGGGCATTCCGGGACAGCCGAAGGCGTCCCGCCCGACGCGTTGCCCTCTGCCGCGGAGGCGGCTCGGGTCACGGTCGGACGGACCTTCCCCTCCGCCCGGCATTCCGCGCGTCGCACCGAGACGACCGAGGACCATGCCCGGCTGGTCGTGCTCAGCACCGAGTACGACACTCTCACCGACTGGCTGCACACCGGGGAGGCGCTGTCGGCCGCACTGCTCGAATGCACCGTACTCGGTCTGTCCACCTGTGCTCTCACTCACATCACCGAATTGCCCGACGGACGCAACCTGCTGACCGACTTCACACATCCGGCGTACAAGCCGCAGATCATGATTCGGATCGGCAAGGCGCCCGATGACGAGGCGTGGACCTCCACGCCGCGACGCCCGCTCGCGGATTTCTTCACCATTCGCTGATCCCGAGATCGAAGTCCCTGTCCTGTCGGGACCTTCGGCCCTGTCGCCGCCGAGCGCGGAGCGGAACGGTGGGCGGTGGCCTCAAGGCCTCCACTCATCGAACAGGGAAAGGCGGACCGTACCCGTGGCGCGTGAGCTTACGCAGCGTGAGATTCTGGTCGAACTCGAGCCGATCGCCGGGCAGGCGCTGGATCGGCATCTATCGGTGTTCAAGGATTGGCACCCCCACGACTACGTGCCCTGGGATGACGGCCGCAACTTCGCACAACTCGGCGGAATCGATTGGGACCCGGAACAATCCAGGCTCTCGGAGGTGGCGAAGGCCGCGCTGATCACCAATCTGCTCACCGAGGACAATCTGCCGTCCTACCACCGCGAGATCGCCGAGAACTTCTCCCGCGACGGCGCGTGGGGAACCTGGGTCGGCCGGTGGACCGCCGAGGAGAACCGGCACAGCGTGGTTCTGCGCGACTATCTGGTCGTTACCCGCGGCGTCGATCCGGTCGCGCTGGAGAACGACCGAATGACCCACATGACCAACGGTTTCGCCGCCCCGGTCGATTCGGCCACCGCGGCCGCGCACGCCGGTTTCCTGTACTCGGTGGCCTATGTCAGCTTCCAGGAGCTGGCCACCCGGATCAGTCACCGCAATACCGCCAAGTTCTGCGATGATCCCGTCGCCGACCGCATCATGCAGCGACTGGCCCTCGACGAGAACCTGCACATGATCTTCTACCGCACCCTGTGCGGCGCGGCGCTCGACCTCGTTCCCGACCAGGCCATGACGGCCATCGATCTGATCGTCGAGAACTTCCGGATGCCCGGCACCGGCATGCCCAACTTCCGCCGCCACGGGGTCCTCATGGCCAAGCACGGGATCTACGATCTCCGCCAGCACTACGAAGACGTGCTGATGCCCGTGATACGGCAGTGGGATGTCTTCGGCCGCACCGACTTCGGCCCGCAGGGTGAGCAGGCCCGGGAACGGTTGTCCGGTTACCTCGAGAACCTCGAGAAGATACAGATCCCACGTTTCGAAGAACAGCGTGACCGCGCCCTGGCCCGCGAGCGCGCCCGCGTCTGACGCCCGGGCCAGGCCGGGTGACCATCTGGATCAGGCTGCCGCAGGTGTCGTCGAAATACCTGACCTGTCACATCGCGCACCCGGGCGGTGGGTGCACCTCGGCGGAATACTCGTGGTTTACGGTCTTCCGCTCCGGCTGCATCTCACCCACCGCCATCGGACACTTCGCGGCAAGGCCGATCGGACCGGCCGCCTACCCGATCACGGCGGGGCGGACCGCCCCGCGGTGAACGCCGTTCGGGCGCAAGGTCACTCGGCGGGGTGGACGACCATGACCGGGCTGTGCGCATGCTGCACCAGCGAATGCGCGGTCGAGCCGAGCAGCAGGCCCACGAATCCGCCACGGCCACGGTTGCCGACCACGATCAGTTGCGCGTGCTTCGACCATTCCTGCAGCTGCGCCGCGGGGGCGGAGAAGTAGACGCGGCGGGACACGGCCACATCCGGATACTTCTCCTGCCACCCGGCGAGCCGCTCGGCCAGCACCGACTCCTCGACGGCCTCGACATCGTCGAGCACCGGCGTCGGATGGTCGCCGGCGAACATGCCCGCGCTCCAATCACTCCAGACGTGCACGGCCACCAGATCCGCGCCGCGCTCCGAGGCCTCGGCGAACGCGGCGGCTATCGCGGGCTCGCTGACCGGACCGCAATCGATGCCGACCACGACGGGACCCGAGTCGCGAACGGTGTTGTCCGCGTCGGGATCCGGGCGCACCACGATCACATTGCCCTTGGCGTGCGCGGTCACCGACAACAGCGTCGAACCCAGATGCGCCAGCGTTCCGGAGTTTCCGGTCGCACCGAGCACCACGACGTATGCCCGCGCGCTGTAGTCGATCAGCAGCCCCGCGGCGGAGTCGTTGTACAGGTGCGCCGTAGCCCGCAGCCCCGGGTGCACGGCGCGCACGGACCCGAGGGCATTTCGAAGCACCGTCTGCCCGTGGGCCCGCGCGGTGTCGATCACCTCGGGCGTCACCACCGCGTACGGTCCCAATACGGCGCTGGTGCCCACCAGATCCAGACCGTGGATGATCTGCAATTCCCGACCGCGGCGCGCCGCCAGGTCGGCCGCCCAGCGCAGCGCGATGTCCGATCCCGGCGATCCGTCCACGCCCACGACTACCGCCGCGGTCACCAGTCGGTGCGGGTCCTCGTATTCCAGCTCAGTCATTGCCATCTCCCGGCGGTGTCGATCCCGGGCGGCGATCACCGCCCACCCTCACGGTAGGAATCGGCGGGACTGCCCCACTGCGGCCGATGGTCATGGGACTCGAGGCCCAAAGACCGCAGGCGATGGGAACACGGTCGCGGGAGCTGGGTATCGGCTAGTTGTCGGCGGTCTCGTGCTCGCCGTCGCACCACTGCTCGGCGGGAACGGCGGCCTTGACCTGGTCGATGTGCTCGCCACAGCCGGCCCAGGTGATCTTGCCGCAGTCGCAGGGGGTCGGTTGACACATGGTGGTGGTCCTCTCCGGAACGGTCGGGTGTCGGCGGCGTCGCGGATCGGCACTCCATCCGACACACGGCAGCGTGGATGGTAGCCGGGCGGTTGCGATCACGGCTGCCGCGGGCCCGCGGGATCACCAGCGCGAGCGCACCGCACCCTCCGGCCTGTCAGCCAGTTTCCCGTCCCGTCGACGCCGGGTCAGCATAGCGAGTCGACGCCGATCGATGCGCACTCGACCAGGCGAACTCCGGTTACCAGCGTCGGCTCGATGGCCACGACGGTGTCCATGACCCCGTCGATCCACGGCCGGACCAGCGCGTCGTAGCGGGATAGCCGCTCCGGATCGGTGACCGTGCGCGCGATGCCCGTGACCACGACCGACCACCCGATACGGGTGTGCGGGTCGATGTCGTCAGCCTCGTACGCGACCACCACGTCGGTGTCGGCGCGGACCGCCGAGGTGAGGCGGGAGGTCAGCCGCGTGCGGATGATGACGGCGCCCGAGTCGATGATGTGGTTCACCGGACGGATCGCCGGCAGAGCGTCGCGAGTGAAAACCACGCGACCGAACGGGACACCGGCCAGCAGACGCATCGACTCGTCCCGAGACAGGTTCACCACGCTCCGAGCTGCCTCGTCGGCCCGGAAACCGCTCATGCCGTCATCTCCCGTCATCGGTTCGCTAGGTGTTGCAAATCTCCATGTGACCATCGAACGCTCGCATCCGACAGGGCCTAAGGTCCTCGACGACACACCGCTTCGACGGTCGATCACCCGACTTCGGCTCCCGCGAACCGAATCCGTCGCCGCCGCCGCCACTCCCCGGTCCTCTTGCGGCGCTGCGATTCTGCCCCTGTCACCGGGACGTTCGACTCTGTGGCCGAACCCGCCGCGGCCGGATCCTGAAGAGACGACCACGATTAGGAGGCATGTCATGAGATACCGAATCGGTCTGTGCGAAACGGCGCCGCAGACCGTGATGCAGATCCCCCTCGAGATCCAGCCCGACCGACTTCGGGACGCCATCGTCGCCGGGCTCGAGCGCATGACCGAGGTGGCCGAGCGCGCCGGACTGACCGCTTCGGGAGTGCCGACCATCACTTTCCCTCACGAGCTTCCCGTCGAAGACACCATCCGGGTCGACCTCGGGTTGCCGATCGAGCCGGCGCCCAATCTCGGGCCCGCCTCCGGGGCGCAGTTGATGGTCGTACCGCCTACGCTGGTAGCGCGCACCTGCCATCGCGGCGGCTACGACGAACTGGATGCGGCCTACCGCGCCCTCGCCGAGTGGGTGCGGGAAGCCGGATGCAAACCGATCGGTCCGCCCACCGAGGCCTATCTCGTCGGGCCCGACGAGGTCAGCGACCCACGGCAGTTGATCACCGAGATCCGGATGCCGGTCGCGCCCGCGCCGGCCATCGCCACCCATATGGAATCGACCTTCGCCGACGCGGTCGAGCGAACGCGAGAGTCGTTGCGCCGCCAGGGCTTCGGAATCCTCGCCGAAATCGATTTGCGAGAGGTGCTGCGCGAGAAGACCGGCGAGGACATCGAGGAGTACCTGATCCTCGATGTATGCCATCCGCGGTTGGCGGCGCAAGCCCTGGCAACCGATCGCCAGGCCGGTCTGCTGGTTCCGTACCGAGTCGTGCTGCGCGGCGACGACACGGGCATCGTGATCGAGGCGGCCGATCCCGAGGTGCAGGTCTCCGCGCTCGCGGAGCCCGCCCTCAACACCGTTGCCGCCGAAGCGCGCCTGCTGCTCGCCGCGGCCCTGGACGCGCTGCACCACCCGGAGACGGCCGCAGGATAACGGGGACGAGGTCACGGCATGCGCGGCGCCGGGGAGGCAGATCGGCCGACCTGCCAAATACACTGGGCGAGCTCGACCCCAGCTCCACCCTCATCACACCCAGGATGCCTCCAGATGACTGCCCCCTCCGGCGATTCGTACTCGGTGCGAAGCACGTTGTCGCAGTTGCGACTGCGGGAACTGCTGACCGAGGTCAAGGACCGGGTCGATCAGATCATCGACGCGCGCGACCGAATGGACGGTCTCGTCGAGGCCATGCTGTCGGTCACCGCTGGACTCGACCTCGATCAGACGCTGCGCACCATCGTGCGCACCGCCAACAGCCTGGTCGAAGCCCGCTACGGCGCACTGGGCGTGCGTGGCGCGGACGGATATCTCACCCAATTCGTCCACGAGGGCATCGACGCGGCCACCGCGGCGTCCATCGGCGATCTTCCCGCCGGGCACGGTGTGCTGGGGCTGCTGTTCCACCAGCCCGAGACGATCCGGCTCGATAACCTCGCCAGTCATGCCGCGTCCGTTGGCTTCCCGGTCAATCACCCACCCATGCACACGTTTCTCGGTGTGCCGGTGCGCATTCGCGACGAGATCTTCGGCAACCTGTATCTGACCGAGAAGAGGAACGGCCTGCCCTTCACCGAGGACGACGAGGTGATCGTGCAGGCGCTGGCCGCGGCGGCCGGCATCGCCATCGACAATGCGCGGTTGTACGAGTCGGCGCGTACCCGCCAGGCGTGGATCGAGGCGACCCGCGACACCGCGACGGCTTTTCTTGCAGGGACCGCCGCGGACGCGGTGCTGGCCCACGTGGTCGAGCACGCACGGACGCTGACGCAGGCCGAACGCGCGTTCCTGGCCATCGACGACGATCCGGGTATTTCGGCGGCGAACCGGCGGGAACTGCGGATCGCACGGTGGTCCGGGCCCGGAGCGGGGCCCAGCAGTCCGGTCGCCCGCGTCAGCGGCACCGCCATCGGCCAGGTGCTCACCGAGGGCACGCCACTCAGCTTCGACGACGCCGCCGATATCGACCTGGGCAAGCCGATCGACCGACCCGGCCCCACCCTGATCCTCCCGTTGCATGCCCAGGGCTCCACCTTCGGCGTACTGGTCATCGTCCGCCCGATCTCCGCTTCCCCGTTCTCCATCGAAATCCTGGAATTGGCAGCGGCTTTCACCGAACAGGCCGCCCTCGCCATCCAGCTGTCGGAGGCCCAGCAGCGTGTGCGCGAACTGGATGTCCTCACCGACCGCGACCGCATCGCCCGCGACCTGCACGACCACGTCATCCAGCGGCTGTTCGCCGCGGGACTGAGCCTGCAGGGCACGATCGCCCGCACCCGCACCCCCGAGGTCCGCCAACGCCTGACCGACGTGGTCAACGACCTCCAGGACGTGGTCCAGGAAATCCGCACCTCGATCTTCGACCTGCACGGCAGCAATGCCCAATCCCCCGGCCTGCGTCAACGCCTCGAACAGGTCATCGCCCAGCACACCGCCGACATCGACCTGCGCACATCTCTGCGCGCCTCCGGGCCCCTGTCTGTCGTCACCCCCATCCTGGCCGACCACGCCGAAGCCGTTGTCCGCGAGGCCGTCAGCAACGCCGTCCGCCACGCCAACGCCCGCACGCTCTCCGTCTCGGTCGACGTAGCCGACGACCTCACCATTACGGTCTGCGACGACGGCACCGGCATCCCCGACAACATCACCCCCAGCGGTCTCTCCAACCTGTCCCGCCGCGCTCGAGACCTCTGCGGCACCTTCACCATCCACCCCAACCCCGACGACACCGGCACCCGCCTGCGCTGGTCGGCACCGCTACATTGATTGCGCCCCGACATCTCCCCCGAGCCTGCAATTCAAGGCGCCCGCTCCGGCCTCGAACTGCGCGATCCGAGCCGACGCGAGAGCCGCCGTTCGCACACTCGGATCCGTGAGCGAAGTCGTCACTCCGAGATCCTCGCGAAGCACCTGCCGCAACAGCCACACAGCCTCCGAAACCGGGCCGTCCAGCCAGCGATGCAACCGGGCCACAGCGTCCGGGTCCGCGTATTCGACCAGGCAGAGGACAGCGCGATAGGAATTCCCAAGGGACAGATCGATTTCCGAGGCAACCACCAGCACATCATCAGGCAGGATCATCTGGGCCTGGGCGTACACCTCGCGATAGACCCGGCGGTCGTTCTCCAGCTGATCGACCTCGGCCGGTCCGCCACGTTCCAGCGCCATCACACAGTGATGCAACTGCATCCGATAGTTGCGAGCGGCGGAATTGAACTCCGAATACACGGCCTGCTTCCGCTCACGCTCCTGCTGCCTCACTGCCTCGTCCCGCTGCTCGGCATGCTGCTCCCGGTGAATCTCGGCATCCAATCGTTTGCCTCGCAGCACCGCCCACTGGGCCGCCACGGACGCTCCGAGCGTGCCCACCACGCCGACGCCGGCCACCGCAAGACCAACCAAATCCGCCCCCACACAAGGATTATCAACCGAGGATCCCCACCTGTCACCGGGTAACGGCCCCGCCGAGAGGCACTATGCCCTTCGCCGCCAATGCCGACGCCGAAACTCACCGGCCGCGTTCGGCCGGGAGAGGTGCGAGGTGAGCTCGCACGAGTACCTGTCCTTCAGGCTCATGACATGGGGCGGACTGCCGTGCTCACCCGGGGTGGCGCGGACTTCGGGACGGTGACGTCGAGTAACACCCGCGACATCGATCACACGATGGGATGCAGTCGTCCTCGGACTGAACTGAGCGCACCACATCAGGTGGGTGGTCAACGTCCCTATACATACCCCCGGGGGTATGCTACGGTATTACGCAGATACCCCGTGGGGTATCCGCGAGGCGATCGTGTCGAGCTCATGTTCGGCAGTACCGCGCTTCGTCGTAGCAACCCGAAGGAGTAGCCATGTCCGCACCGACGGATGTCACGCACGCCTCGCCGCACGGCAAGGCCGTTCTGCACGAGTTGTCCCCGCTGCACCGAGAGCTGCGGCATGCGATCCCCGATGTGTACAAGGGGTTCGGCGAGCTCAGCAAGGCCGCGTTCGCGCCGGGCGCGCTGGACCGCAAGACCAAGGAGCTGATCGCGCTCGCCATCGGCGTCGTCGAGGGCTGCGACGGGTGCATCGCCTCGCACGGCCAGGCCGCGGCGCGGGCCGGGGCGACCAAGCAGGAGGCCGCCGAGGCCATCGGCGTCACCTTCCTGATGCACGGCGGCCCCGCCACCATCCACGGCGCGCGTGCCTACGACGCGTTCTGCGAATTCGCCGACGCCCTCGCCTCCGGCGAAACCCCGGCCTGACCACCCCGAAGGATCACACCATGTGTCACCCGACCCGATGCCGCACCTGCGGCAAGACCACCTGGTCCGGCTGCGGCGCCCACGTCGCCCAGGTGCGGGCCACCGTACCCGCCGATCAGTGGTGCCCGGGCCACCAGAACACCAACCGAGACAACTGGATTCGCCGACTCCTCAACGGCTAGCAACCCGATGCCGCACCTCGATTCGCCTATGGGGTAGCGCCGCCAGGAGGTGGTCGAACACCGACCCATATCGCCGACGCGCCGCACGGTGCCCGACCCGGTTCAGGGTGTCGGGCACCGTTATCCCGGTCCCGAATCGCGGGTCTCCCGACGGTATGCTTCCAGTGCCGTCGGCAGGGTGGGGAACAGCCGGTCGGCGCCGATTCGGTCGATCATTCCGGCGGCGTCCAGCGCGGTCAGCAGATCCTGTTTGACCCTGGCCATCGCGAAAACTATTCCACGGGAATCCAATTCGGTGCGAAGTTGTTCGACGGCGTCGAGGGCGGTGAGGTCGACCTCGACATTCGCCTCGGCATTGAGCACGAACCAGCGCACCGGGTGACCCCCTGCCGCCGAGGCATCGATTGCGGCCAGCGCGCGACGGCGGAAATCCTCGGCGTTGGCGAAGCACAGCGGCGCGTCGTAGCGGTACACCACCAGTCCGGGAACGAGTTTCGCCTCCGGGTAGTCGTCGATGTCGTGCATGCCTGCCAGATCGGGCACGAAGCCCTGAATCGCGTCGTGGGCGCGGGCGATCCGGCGCAGCAGATCCAGGATCGACAGGCCGATGGCGATCAGGATGCCGTAGAGCACGCCGGCGGCGAGCACCGCCGCCGCCGTGCTCAGCGCCAGCACCAGCTCGCTGCGGCGGAATCGTGACAGTCGGCGGAATTCCGCGAGGTCGATCAGTCGCAGCGCCGCGTAGACCACCAACGCCCCCAGGGCGGCGTCCGGAAACGCGGCCAACACACGTCGAGCCCACAACAATACAGCCAGCACGGTCGCCAATGCCGCCACCGCGTACAACTGGGTACGCGCGCCGGCCGTGTCGGCGATGGTCGTCCGGCTACCACTGCAGCTGACCGGAAAGCCTTGTGAGACACCGGCGGCCAGATTCGTCGCGCCCATCGCCAGCAGCTCTCGGTTCGCGTCCACCGTGGTGCCGTGCCGCGCCGCGAAGGCCCGCGCGACCAGCACCATGTCGGAGAATCCCACCAGGGCGATGCCGACCGCGGGCAGCAGCAGCCTGCCCAGATCCGATGCCGCGACGTGTGGCACCCGGAGGACCGACAGACCGGACGGGATCTCGCCGACCACTCGAATCCCGTGCTCCCGCAGCGAGAACACCGTCACCACCGCCGCGGCTCCCAGCACCGCCATCAGCGGCCCCGGCAGCCGCGGCGTCTTCCACGCCGAGAACAACAACAATGTCAGGGTGCCCGCGGCCAAGAACGCTGTCGGCCAGTGCCATTCGCCGAGATGCGCTGCGAACGAGCACAGCTGATCGAATATGCCCTCGCCCTCCACACTCACCCTGCTGATCCGGCCGAGTTGCCCCACGATCATGATCCCCGCCGTCCCGGCCAGGTAGCCGACCAGCACCGGCTTCGACAGCAGATCGCCCAGCACACCCAACCGCGCCACCGCGCCGACCGTGCAGCACACCCCGACCAGGAGCGCCAATGCCGCAGCGAGCGCTGCATACCGTGCCGGATCGCCGGACGCCAAGGGCGCCAGCGTCACCGCGGTCATGAGCGCGGTCGTCGATTCCGGGCCCACCGACAGCTGCCGAGACGTCCCCAGCACCACATACACCGCCAGTGGGCCGAGCGCCGCCCACAACCCCACGATCGGGGCCAGCCCGGCCACGGTCGCATACGCCATCACCTGCGGAACCAGATAGGCGGCCACCGTCACACCGGCGATCGTGTCGGCCCGCAACCAACCACCCCGGTAACCCCGGAACTGCCCGAGGCCCGGCAGCCACCTCACCAGGGCACCACCACTCACACCCATCACTGCACGTACCGCCGTTACCTCTCAGCACTCGTCGATGAGCACCGACTCCGCCAGCCCCCACCTCACGGTGGCGGCGTGAGTCCGGATGGACTCTTCCCGTGGCGATCGGACCACACGAGCGGCGAGCCGTCCACGTCTGGCACCGGTTCCATCGGGCTGCTCCCGGCGCAATTCGCCGGTGCTCACCATACGGCGAGGTTGCCCGGCCGCGGCGGCGCGTCGCGCTCAGCGACCGGCGGTCGCGTGGCCACGGAAGAACTTGACCGCTGTGGCACCCGGATATCGATGTCGCGCCGCCGCAGCGGCCGTCGACAAGTGGCGAGGCCACTGGACGGGTACGCCGCGCCCTCCAGTGCCCTGGACTACAGTGCTTGGGGTGGGCATCGAGTGGTCGAGTGTCATCACCGCACCGCGAGACGAGGTCTTCGCCTGGTTCCAGCGACCCGGCGCGTTCACACGCCTGAGTCCCCCGTGGTCGCCCGTCCGGCTTGTCTCCGAAGCCACCTCGTTGTCGCACGGCCGGGCGGAACTCGCCCTGCCGGCCGGGCTGCGATGGATCGCGCAGCACCTGGCCGCTGAATACGATCCGCCACGGAGATTCGTCGATGAGGCCGTGGGCGACAGCATGTCCGCCGCGCCATCGAAGCTGTTGCCGTGGACCCATGCTCACGAATTCCAGGCCGTCGGCGAACGGATCACCCAGGTGCTGGACCGGGTCGACACGCCGGTACCCGCTGCGGCCTTGCGTTCGATGTTCGCGTATCGGTCACGACAGTTGGCGGGTGACCTCGCCGCGCATCAGGAGGCCCACGGGCGTGGTCCGTCGACCGTGGCGGTGACCGGAGCCTCCGGTCTGATCGGGTCCGCGCTGAGCGCGTTTCTGAGCACCGGCGGCATGACGGTCATCCGATTGGTCAGGCGTCCGCCTTCCGCACCCGATGAGCGGCAATGGGATCCGGCCGCGCCCGCGGAAGACCTGCTGGCAGGCGTCGATGGTGTCGTTCATCTCGCGGGTGCGTCGATCGCGGGACGATTCACCGCCGCCCACAAGAGAGACGTCCTCGACAGCCGAATAGAGCCGACGCGCCGGCTGGCCGAACTGGCGGCTCGATCAGGTGCGCGAGTTTTCGTCAGCGCCTCCGCGATCGGCTACTACGGCGGAGACCGGGGCGAGGAGATACTGACCGAAAACAGCTCGCGCGGAAGCGGTTTCCTGGCCGACGTGGTGTCGGACTGGGAGGCTGCCGCGCTGACCGCGGCGGACCGGATCCGGGTGGCCACCATCCGCACCGGCATCGTGCAATCGCCCCGAGGCGGCACGCTGCGCCTGCTCCGGCCGCTGTTCTCGGCAGGCCTGGGCGGCCGGATCGGTGACGGACGGCAATGGCTGTCCTGGATCGGCATCGACGATCTGCTCGACATTTACCGCCGGGCGCTGTGGGACGAGACGCTCACCGGTCCCGTCAACGCCGTGGCGCCGACACCGGTGCGAAACGCCGACTACACCGCGACCCTGGCCCGGGTGGTGCGTCGACCGGCGATCTTGCCCATCCCCGAGTTCGCGCCGCGATTGCTGCTGGGTGCCGAGGGTTTCCAGGAACTGGCGGCTGCCAATCAGCGCGTGCACCCGGACCGGCTCACCGCGGCGGGACACCGATTCCGCACGCCCGACCTGGATTTCGCGTTGCGGCACGTGCTCGGCCGAACGCTGTCCCTCCACGTACACGACTGATCGGCGCGGCGAGCCGGCCGCCGGACCATTCGGTCACTCGGATTCGCTCACCGCGATCCGGTGCGTGGTTCCGACACGCCACGTTGCGAGCACAACACCGGCACACATGTGAATTCGCCACCCTCTGGACCGGCCCTGAGCTCTCGGGTGAGCGAAGCTTCGGAGTTCGCTCACAGTGGCGCGTGCCACTCGCCGGGTCGGGCATGTGCCACTGCGACTCTGATCCGGGCACAATGACCTCATGCCGCACCGTTCGACTGCCGCCACCGACGAGGCTGGTTACACCGTCCGCACAGCGGCCGAACGACTCGGCATTCCGACCGCGACGCTGCGCAGTTGGAACCGCCGCTACGGCATCGGCCCCCGACAGGATCGTCCGGGCCGCCACCGGCTCTACACCGAGGCCGACCTGGCACTGCTCGACCGGATGCTCGAACTCATTCGAGGCGGAGCGACGCCCGCCGCGGCGTCAGCCGCGGCACGCGGGCCAGCGGTCGCGCTCGGCGATATCGACACGCTGCTGTCGGCGGCGTTCGCACTCGACAGCCGCACCGTGTATTCGCTGCTGGAAACACACCTGCAGAACTACGGTGTTGCGGAGACCTGGAATCGGCTGTGCCGTCCGGCTTTCGCCGATATCGTCGCCCGCCAACTCGGCGGTGAGGGATGCGTGGACGTCGAGCATCTGCTGTCGTGGTGCATCGTGTCGGCGCTGCACCGCACCGTCCCGCCGGTCCTGTCCGACCAACCGGCGACCTTGGTCCTGGCCTGCACCAGCGGGGAAACTCATTCCCTGCCGCTGGAGACGTTGCGTGCCGCACTCGCGGAACGCGGCATCGGCGCACAGATGCTCGGCCCCGACGTTCCGACCACGGCTCTGCGCGATACGCTCGGCCGGATTCCCACGCCCGCCACGGTGATGCTCTGGTCGCAGCAGGAATCGACCGCGCTCACCTCCGCCGTGCGAACCTGCGCCGAGGCCGGTGCCCGCGTGTACCTCGGAGGACCGGGTTGGGACAACCTGATCCTGCCCGATCACGCGATCCGGATCGCGAGCCTCGCCGAGGCGGTCGAGCGGTTCGGGTCGCGCTAGGAAGCCACCGCCGAAATCTTGGTGAGCGCTTCCGCCAACGATCCGAGATGGCTTCTCCCACAGGTATATTCGGTCTGCTGCCATCCCGGGCCCGCCAGCATGACCGCAGCCCCGTGGTGCTCGGCGGCGGCTATCGGCTCGAGGGTCGCGGTCCGCGCGGCCTGCGCCCACAGCACCACCGCGCACCGACGGGTCCGTCTTTGCAGCGCATCGGCCAGCGCGCCCGCGGGCAGGTTCGCGCCGAGCAGCAGTGCGGGGCACCGGCGTTCGGCCAGAGCCGCACGCAGCACCTCCAGCGGTAGCGTATGCTGCTCACCCTCGGTACAGGCCAGAAGCACGCGAAGTTCGCGCTCTGGGCCGACCAGCACCGGCACGCTCCGGTACAGGCTCGTGGTCACCGCCCACGACAAGAGATGTTCGACGTCGATGTATCCCTGCCCGGCGGCCTGGCGCTCGACGACGACTTCGAAAGCCGGTCGGCACACCCGATTCCACGTATCGCATACGCCGTGGTGCGTCAGATGCCCGGACACCAGCGCCACCAGCGCGGGGACATCCATGCGTTCGGCGGCGTCGAGCACCGCCCCGAAATCCCCGAGTACGGGCGCGGGTTCGAGCACGATCCGCGCGGCCTGCGCGGCGCTGGCGGGCGTCGCACCGGCTCGCACCAGCTCCATCATCCGGATCACGACGGTGAGATCGCCGCGGGTGTAGTAACGGTGCCGCCCGGGTACATGGTGCCGTGGACCGATGCCGTAGCGCCGATTCCAGCTGCGCAATGTGGCCACCGGAACACCGAGCAACCGCGCCACCGCCCCGACGGTGTACTCGGTCACCACCTGCGGGTCGTGCTCGTCAGGCCGCAGCATCGTAGTGTCGCCGCGTCCACGGCCGGTCGTTGCGATGGGCTTCGTTCACGGCGCTCATCGCGCACGGCAATCCCCAACCACACGTCACCGCAAGGGTTTTCGCATGCTCCCGGGCGTTGCCGAGCGTCAGGATCCGACCACCGTGCAGAGCGATGCCCGCCTCGGCGAGACAGGCATCGACGTTCCTGCGCAGCGCGGCGGCCGGATCGCCGAGACGGTCTCCCATGGCGAAGCCGCTGAAGGGACGCACCAACCGAGGCGGCATGGGGAGGTCGTCGACATCGACCAGCCGACTGTAGCCGGGGTAGCCACGGTAGCCGAAGACATGGCGGACCGATTCGAACCGGCTATGCCGAATGACGGTGTGCGCCAGTCGCGCTCGGATCATGCCGGCGACCTCTCCGCGATCGCCGATACGGGCTGCCGTGTACACCATTGCCCGCCGACTCGTTCGGCGGCGCGCAGGCCCGACAGCGCGCCGTCTTCGTGGAATCCCCATCCGTGGTAGGCGCCCGCGAACGCGACCGTATGGTCGCCGATCTCCGGTAGCCGTCGCCGCGCAGCCATGGATTCCGTTGTGTACTGCGGATGTTCGTAGGTCATGGTGGCCAGCACAGCGTCACGGTCCACCCGGTCGCCGTCATCCAGCGTGACCAGGAAGCGACGCTCCGCCGTGCGGGCCGGCCGCTGCAGACGGGTGAGGTCATAACTGACCAGCACCCGGTCGGGCGCGGCAGCGCAATCGGGCAGCCGATAGTTCCACGAGGCCCGCGCTCCGGTGCTGCGCGGCAGCACGGAATCGTCGGTGTGCAGGACAGTCCGGTTCTCCGAATACGGCAGTGCGCCCAGGATCGCGGACTCCCTCAGCGTGGGCGCATCCAGCAGCCGCAGCGCCTGATCGGGATGGGTGGCGATGACCGCGGCGTCGAAGAAGTCGACATCATCAGCGTCGTCGCGCACCGCGACCGTCCGCGACGCCCGATACACCGCCCGCACCGGCACACCCGAGCGAACCTCGTGCAGGCGGTCCGAGACCGCCCGCACATAGGTCGAGGAGCCCCCGCATACCGTGTGCCAGGTCGGCGAACCCAACGCGGTGAGCATGCCGTGGTGTTCGAGAAACATGAACAGATAGCGCGCGGGGTACTCGAGCGCCAGTCGCGGGGCACAGGACCACACCGCAGCCACCAGCGGCACCATGAAATGCGCTTCGAAATAAGGAGAGAACGCGGCCGCGCGCAGGAACTCTCCCAGCGTGCGCAGTTCATCTCCAGCACCGGCGAGTTCAGCACGCGCCAGCCGATGGAAGCGAGTGATCTCCCTGAGCATGCGCAGATACGCCATACAGCGCAGCGCCCCCGGCTCCGGGAACAACCCGCGCATGCCTTTCGCACCGGCGTACTCCAGCCCGCAGCCATCACAGCGCACGGACATCGACATGTCGGAATCCTGTGTGCGAATCCCCAACTCACCGAACAGCCGCAGCAACGTGGAATACGTGCGGTCGTTGTGCACGATGAATTCCGAATCCATTCCGAGCCGATCGCTCACCGCGTCGGCCCTGGCGGCCGCCTCATGGGTGTGCGCATGACCACCCAGCCGCGAATCCGCCTCGTACAGAACCACTTCGCAGTCACGAGCCAGTACCCATGCCGCGGTGAGCCCGGAGACGCCACCGCCGATCACCGCGACCCGGCGTGCGGCACTACCCGTCAGCGCGCGCACAGCGGCACGATCCCGTCTAAGTCGCCGGTGACCGGCGGGGTGAGGAACGGACAAGCGTCGATTCCGGCCGCCTCGATCGTCCCGGCGACCGGGATCACCGCCGCGAGGGCGTAGACCGCGTGAGCGAACCCCCGGCGTGGAGTCGTATTCATCTTCATCTTCTCCTCCGGCGTTCGAGCGAGCCCATCGGATGATGGTCGGGCTCATGGTCTCGACGCTACCATATAATCGATGCATAAACGATGCACGAGTGATCGGGCCCACCAGACCAGCCAGTTCGAACCGACCCCGCAGACCGCACCGACATGCGCCCCTCCCCGGCACCTGCTCGACCGCACCGCCGTCCTCGGCGACAGACTCGGATTCCCGATACGCAGCAGGGTCCTGGACACTCCCGCCACCGGATTCGCTACACGGCGCCACGCAGAGGCCACCGATGCGAATTCGGGCATCGGCCACGCCATGGCGGTCGGGCCGGCGAGCTGAACCTCACTCGTCGGATCGCGTTCACATGCCGTTGAATTCGACGATCGGTGGCGGATAGTCCTTCGCCGGCACACCGGCGCGCCAGGGCCGGTGGATTTCCGCGCCGGGCACGTGGGCCAGTTCGGGCAGCCAGCGCCGCACATACTCGCCGTGCGGGTCGAAACGCTCGGCTTGGCGCAGCGGGTTGAGCACCCGGCTGGAGTGGGTATCCGTGCCGGTGCCCGCCATCCACTGCCAGTTCAGCCGATTGTTGGCGATATCCGCGTCGACCAGCCACCGCTCGAAGTGCTCGGCCCCGATGCGCCAGTCCACACGGAGTGTCTTGACCAGGAAGCTCGCGGCGATCAAGCGGGCACGACCAGGCATCCAGCCTTGCAGGAGCAGCTGCCGCATGCCGGCATCGACCATCGGATATCCGGTGAGCCCCGATCGCCAGGCCGCCACCGCGTGAGAATCCGAACGCCAGGGCCGCAGCGCGGGCTTGTAATCGGCGAATGCGGCCCGGGGCTCGTCCGCCAGCACCTGATGGTAGAAGTCGCGCCAGGCGAGCTGCCGGATGAACGCCAGCCCACCGGGATCGCTCGCATCGGTGCGGGAAACGACCTCGGCCGCAGACAGACAGCCGAAATGCAGGTAGGGAGATAGACCCGAGGTTCCGTCGGCGGCGGGCACGTCCTTGTCCTGGGCGTACTGCGTCACCGGCCCCGACAGCCACCATTCGAGCAGTTTCCGTCCGGTCGTCTCACCGCCGACGGCCAACTGCGGCGAGCCGGAGCCGAAATCGGCCGCGTCGGGAATCGGCTCACTCGCCACGTCCGGCACCCTCACGGTGACCGGCGGCGTCAGGGGCCGCCGCATCGGGGTATCGAGCCAGCGGCGGAAGTACGGCGTGAAGACCGCGTAGTGTCCGCGCCCGGTATCCGGTCGTACCGCGCCGGGTTCCACCGCGGTGATCGAACCGCCGTGCCCGCGCAGGGAGCATCCGATAGCCGAAAGGCGTTCGCGCAATATCCGCTCCCGCCGACGACCGTAATGAGTGACATCGGTCGCGATATGGACCGTATCCGCGCCCACCTCGACCACTGTTCGCTGGATCTCGTCCGCAACCCGGCCGTGACGCACGACCAGCCGGCCGCCTCGGCCCTCGAGCTCGTCGTCGAGTTCACGCAGCGCCGACGACAAGAAGCGCAACCGGTTGGGCGCGCGTCCCACCCGGGCCAGGAGATCCGCATCCAGCACGAACATCGGCACGACCTGGTCGGCTTCTCGGCATGCCGCTGTCAGCGCCGGGTTGTCGTGAACACGCAGATCCCGGGTGAACAGCACGATAGTGGCAGCCATGATCCCATGGTAACCCCATATCGATGCATAATCGATTCACTAGAGGTGGCGATTGGCACCAACCTGATCGAATCCCATTCGACCCAATGAGGACCGAGCAAGCGAGAGTCGGCCGGGACTGCCGGATCGCGCCAGGACAGGCCGCCTTCCGAGCGAGCCGTCGGGGGTCTTCGAACTCACCAGCCGTGCCATGACAGCCGACCACCCGTGCCGAAGTTGATCTTCAGGGCAGCGGTGGCGTGCGGATACGTCAGAATTGGTGATCCCCCCTCGAAAGGTTTGATACGTGCCCAAGCACTTGATCACTCTGGTGGCGGTCGCGGTGGCGGCGGCCGCGGTCGCAGGCTGCGGCAGCCACCGCAGCAGCCCTTTGACCCCGCCTGCTCCGGCGACCTCCGTGCCCGTCCTCGGCGGCGGCGAGCTCCCTGATGTGATCGACGTGCCGACCACCACCCCGTCGGCGACCAAGGTCAGGTGACGGCAGGGCAGCGCCGGGAGTCACCCACCAAAGCGTCCCGCCGCCGGGACTGCCGCACGATCAGGTGACGGATCTTGTCATGCGGCACGACCGGCCGGCGGGGTCGTGATGGTCCCGTATTCGACCGGGCGTCGAACGGACAACGGCGGTTCGACGCCGGCGGCGACGGTAGCTCCGCTCGATCCAGGTGACGATCGCGCTACGCAATGCCTCACGGCTGCACCGGGATCGGCGGTCGGGGACATTCTTCGGCAACAGCGCGAAAAAACTCCGTCGCGGTGTATCCCGCCGACACCGCCCACCGATCCGGCCGATCCGTGACGGGTGAAGGCACGCGTGAATTCCCGGCCTCGAAACTGGCGCGCTCTGCCCTCAGCGCAGTGGCGGGAACGCACCGGTTACGCCGGTCGCCCGCGTGCGTGGGCCAGCAGTACCGCGACCTCTGTCGCGATGCCCGACGCAATCTCGTCGATGTCAGGGTTGGTGTCATAGTCGCCGGTGATCCCGAATGTCAGCTGATCGGTATAGCTGAGAACGGCCACAGTCGTGCGCACCCGCATGGCGATGGGGATGCAGGGCCAGATCTCCAGAACCTTCCGGCCGCCCAGCGTCAACCGGTGCGGGGGCCCGGGGATATTCGTGGCCAGCACGCCGACACCGCGCTGCGGGAAGCGCGATGCCGTGCGGAAGACCCACGCCACCACGCCGTACGGCAGCCACTCGGCGAGTTCGAGCAGCGACTTCTCGGCCTCCGCCTCGCCCCGCAGCCGATGGCGCGCAATACGTTCATGGACCGCGTTCAGACGTTCGACCGGATGCTCGAACTCGATCGGCAGCTGGACGATAATTGCCGAAACACGATTATCGGGAACGTATTTCGCATCGTCGGCCCGCATCGACACGGGCACCATCATGCGCAGCTTGTCGGGCGTGGGTTTCTCGCCCCGCGCCTGCAGCAACCGGCGATAAGCGGCCGCAATGGCGGCAACCGCGACATCGTTGACCGTCACCTCGAAGGCCGCAGCGATTTCGCGCGCTTGCGGGAGGCTGGTCCGGGCCACCGCGTAGCGGCGCTGCCGCCCGATGGGTCCGTTCAGCGAGGAGTCCGAGGCCGGCGCGACCGCCGCGTAGATCACCGGCGTCAGCACGCGCACCGCATCTGCGGCGATTCGGGGCACGGTCCACAGTAGCCGCAGCGCACCGGCCGCTGTACCGAACATCCCTGCGCGCGAACGCATTTCGTGCCTAGCACCTTGGCCGTCGGCACCCGGGTCGCAAAAACTCTCGAACAGTGCGAGCCCGGAGATTCCATCGACCACGCTGTGGTGAGCCCGAACGATCATCGCCCAGCGGCCACCGCCGAGATTCTCGACCACGACGACATCCCACAGCGGGTGGTCGCGATCGAATTGCTCGGCGAGTTCGGTGGCGACCAACTCACGCAGCGCTTGCTCATCACCGGGCTTGGGTAACGACGTCCATCGGACGTGGTGCGCCAGATCGAAATTCGGGTCGTCCTCCCAGAGGGGAGTGGCAAGGTCGAAACGGGACCGGTGCACTCGCTGACGAAGCCGCCCGTGTACCTCCAAGCCACGATCGAGACCGGCCCGGAAACTCTCACGCGTCGGCGCCGGGCCCTCGATGATCGCTACCGCTCCGATACCCAGGCTTATGTGCCGGTCCGCGTTCTCTATTTCCATGAATCCCGCGTCCAACGGGCTCAGCTCCGTCATAGCGTGCACCTTTCCCGCAGCCGCAGCGTCCGCATCTGTCACACCCGGTCAGGGCGACCACTGCTACAGCAGACTCTCGTACAGGCCACTCTCGCGCTCGAGGGCCGATACGCGGCAGATCCCAAGGTCATCGGATGCGGTGACGTTCGCACCCCAACGACGGAGCCGGGGACAAACCTCGACGGCCCGTCGTTCGACCACGGCCGACCAGCGGCCAACGAGATCGCAAGTACTGCAATGACTTATGCGGGCTCATCCGATCGTCGACAATGCGGTGGGCCGCGCAGCGAGCGCGTCGAATCGGCGATATCACGGTGCTCGGACAGCCTGCCGTGCCAATGGGGTCGCAACCGGTCGAGCCCGACGGTTCGGGCAGCTGCGGTCGGTCATCAACCAGGGTCCACCGTTGCCGCCGATCATGCTCGGAGCGTGTTCGTCTGCTTGTGCACAAGCCGCACCATTCTCACTCCACCCCGCCGCGCGATACCGTTGAAGTGGAACCGCGACCACGGCACAGTTCAGGGCTGGGGGCGGAGAATTTGGCATCTCGCGACGATCTGGAACCGAACGAGGTAGCGCTGAGTGACGAGGATCGCCGGCTCGTGACCCAGTGGGCCGCCGAATGCGCCGAACGCGGTTTATCACTGTTCGAGGCGAAAGCGCCATTCGACACCCGGCCACGCGCAGCCATCGAGGCGGCCCGGGTATTCGCACTGAAGGGCACGCGCACGGCCCGCCTGCGCTCCCTCGCCTGGGCCGCCTTCGCAGCAGCCCACGAAGTCGACGATCAGGTCGCCAGCGCCGCCGCACGTGCGGCGAACCTCGCCGCCGCGGCCCCCTTCACCCACGCTGTAGGCACAACGCACCAGTCCGGGCACTTGCTCGGTCCAGCGGTTCATCAAGCCCAGGCCCGCGAACTGGCAGCGGGCAACGACTCTCACATCGGCGACGCCGAGGTCCGCTGGGCCATCGAGCACGCACCACCGGCGGTCCACGAGATCGTGCGGCGATTCCCCCCGTATCGCCCGGACGGCACCCGCCTCGGGGAGCTGTTCTACCAACTCGACGCCGGCCTACGTCGATGACCACGGCGCCCGTAGCCTCCAGCCTCATGGCCCCGGACGCCATGCCACTCGGGCTGACGGCCATGCGCTCGAGGCCCGAAGCAGCGCAGGCCGCAGTGATCGGCCGGGTGAGGACGCAGGGCCGGCGTCAGTGCGCACTCGCTGATCGGGCCGGACAGGATCGTCGAACCGCGCAAGGCGAACAGCTGCCGCGCGTCTGCTGACTCGAGTCGCTCCGATGAGGGCCTTCCGGCGAGGCAGCGAGGACCTTTGCCGCTCCCCCGTCCGGCGCCGCCCAACAAGACTCGAATCCGATCCCCCAACCAACCACCGCCGTGCCGCGAACAGAGGCTTCCATGACCATCGGCGAGACCGTGACGATCGACCGGGCGGGCCTGGATCGACTCATCACCGTGCTCAGGGAGCACGGCTATCGGGTCGTGGGTCCGCAGGTTCGGGACAGTGCGATCATCCTGGACGAGCTCGACTCCGGCGCGGCACTGCCCGCGGGGTGGGGCGTGCACACCGATGCGGGCCGGTATCGTTTGCACCGCCGCGAAGATGAAGCCGTCTTCTCCCATTCGGCTGGCCCGGGATCGTGGAAGCAGTTCCTCCTTCCGCCGCACCGTAGAATCGCGAAACTCGATGCGGATCTGAATTCCGAAGCGGTACAGGAGATTCCGACACCAACCGCATTCCTCGGCGTGCGCGGCTGTGATCTCGCCGCAATCGCCACCCTGAGCCGAGTACTCGGAGGCGGGGCGCACCCCGATCCTGCGTTCGCGGCCCGCCGCAGCGAGCTGTTCATCGTCGGCGTCAACTGCATCGAGCCCGGCGGGGTGTGCTTCTGCGCCTCGATGGGCACCGGCCCGGGCGTCTCGTCCGGTTATGACCTCGCCCTCACCGAACGCCTCGATCACACCGGACACCGGTTCCTGGTCGAGGCGGGCAGTGATGCGGGCGCTCGAATCATCACCGATCTCGTCAGCCAACCGGCCTCGGCCGACGAGATCTCGGCGGCGCGATCCGAGGTCGCGTCGGCGGCCGGCCGGATGGGGCGCACCATGCCGGATGTCGACGTGCGCGAGGTGGTTCGCCGCTCCCGTGAATCCCCGCAATGGCAGGAGATCGCGAGCCGCTGCCTTACCTGCGCCAACTGCACCATGGTGTGCCCCACCTGCTTTTGCACCAGCACGGAGGATGTCACCGACCTCACAGGGGAGCACGCCGAACGCTGGGAGCGGTGGGCTTCCTGTTACGAATTGGACTTCTCCTACCTGCACGGCGGCAGCGTCCGGCAATCGGGTGAGAGCCGGTACCGCCAGTGGCTCACCCACAAACTGAGCACCTGGCACGACCAGTTCGGCGAGTCCGGCTGTGTAGGCTGCGGGCGCTGCATCGCATGGTGCCCCGCGAGCATCGACCTGACCGTCGAGGTCGCCAGGTTCGCCGAATCGGCGGAGGGCGGTGATGATGACCACCGCTGAGGAGCTGTCCGCGTTCCCCCTACTCGCCGGCCTCGATCACGCGCAGCGCGACACCCTCGCGCGGGCAGCGCGAGACGTTCACCATCCGGCTGGGCAGCGGCTGTTGGTGGAAGGCCAGCAAGCCGACAAGTGCTGGCTCATCTGCTCCGGAAGCGTGGAGTTGGACGCGACAGTGCCGGGCCGCGGCGACGTCCCCGTGCAGACCCTCGGACCCGGTGACCTACTGGGCTGGTCATGGCTGGTGCCGCCGTATCGCTGGCACTTCGGCGCCGTCACTACCGAACCCGTGCACGCGATCGAGTTCGATTCGGCCCGGCTCGCCGAATTCGCCGACGCGGACCCGAAATTCGGGCACGCACTGACCTTGTTGTTCTTCGAGGCACTCTTGGAACGGCTGCAGGCCACCCGGGCCAGACTGCTCAATCTCTACCGCAACCCCGGCGAAACCTGCACGACCGCACCGCTGCGCCTCGGTGATGCAGGAGTCGGGCGATGAGCAGCGCGCAACCTACTCACGCGGGGACGAACCCGGACACCATGCTGCGCTATCGCGTGGTTCAGCGTATCCCGCAGACCTCCGACACCGTGACCCAGGTGCTCGCTCCGATCGACAGTGCGGCACAACGATTTCGGGCCGGGCAGTTCATGATGCTCTACCGTTTCGGGGTCGGCGATATCGCCCTCTCGATCAGCGGGAATCCCTGTGCCGCGGACGATCTGCTCGAGCACACCATCCGTTCGGTCGGCGCCGTGAGCGCGGCCCTCCATGATGCGCCGGTCGGCGCGGCGATGGGCGTGCGTGGACCGTTCGGCACCGGTTGGGATCTCGACTCCGTCGTCGACCGCGATCTCATCATCGTCGGTGGCGGGGTCGGTCTGGCGCCACTGCGCCCGCTCATACTCGAGGTGCTGGCGCGGCGCACCGAGTACCGGAGGGTCGTAGTGATCACCGGGGCTCGCACCCCCGACGACATCCTCTTCCGACACGACCAGTCCTCATGGCGCACAGGCGGCGCGATCGAACTACACCAGACCGTCGACCACCCGGCTCCCGGATGGAAGGGACGGATCGGCTTCGTCACAGAACCACTCGCCAAACTCGTCATCGACCCCGCGCGCACCACCGCGTTCCTGTGCGGCCCGGAACCGATGATGCGGTTCTGCGCGCAAACATTGCTCGGTAAAGGCATGCCGCCCAACGACATCCGAATATCCCTGGAGCGCAATATGCAGTGTGGCGTCGCGCGGTGCGGCCACTGCCAGCTCGGTCCACTGCTGGTCTGCCGGGACGGCCCGATCGTGGACTACGCGGTGGCCGGACCACTGATCTCGGCACGGGAACTGTAATGGGCACCCCGACCCTCGCGGTATGGAAGTTCACTTCCTGCGACGGCTGTCAGCTCACGCTGCTCGACTGCGAAGACGAGCTGCTCACCCTCGCGGGCCAAATCCGCATCGCCCATTTCATCGAGGCGTCCAGCGCGGTCGAACCCGGGCCCTACGATGTATCGCTGGTCGAAGGCTCGGTCAGCACACCGGAGGAAGTCGGTCGGATCACCGAAATCCGTGCGCAATCACGCATTCTCGTGACGATCGGCGCGTGCGCCTGCCACGGCGGCATCCAGGCGCTCCGTAATCTCGCCGACATCACCGAATTCACCTCGACGGTCTATGCCAGCCCTCAGTACATATCGACGCTGGCCACCGCGACACCCATCGCCGCACATGTGCCGGTGGACTACGAGCTGCGCGGCTGCCCCATCGACCGGCGCCAGCTCCTGAACACCCTGTGCGCCCTGCTGGCCGGACGGGCACCCGACCTACCGGACACCAGCGTCTGCACCGAATGCAAGCGCCGCGGCACCACGTGTGTCACGGTCTCCGACGGTATACCGTGCCTGGGCCCGGTCACCCAGGCCGGCTGCGGCGCCCTGTGCCCGTCATACCATCGGGGCTGCTACGGCTGCTTCGGCCCGATGGCACGACCCAATATCGGTGCGCTGCTACCGATTCTGAGCGTCAACGGCATGTCCACCGACGATATCGATCGCGTGTTCAGCACATTCGCCGTGGGCGCGCCGCCCTTCGCGGAGAGGAAGCGGGATGAGCCACCGAAGTAGACAATTGCGGGTCAGCTCACTGGCGCGGGTGGAGGGCGAGGGAGCGCTGCGGGTCGTCGTGGAAGGCGACCGCGTCGAGCGCGCGGAACTGAACATCTATGAACCTCCACGGTTCTTCGAAGCGTTCCTGCGGGGCAGGGGTTACACCGAGCCGCCCGATATCACCGCCCGCATCTGCGGAATCTGCCCGGTGGCATATCAGACCAGTGCGTGCAACGCGCTGGAACAGCTGTGCGGCATCGAACTCGACGCGCCGCTCGCCGACCTGCGGCGACTGTTGTATTGCGGCGAATGGATCTCCAGCCACGCCCTGCACATCCATTTGCTGCACATACCAGATTTTCTCGGATATCCCGACGCCATCACCCTGGCCGCCGACCACCGGGAATTGGTGGAACACGGGCTAGCGCTGAAGAAGGCGGGCAACAGCCTGCTCGAACTCATCGGCGGCCGCCCGATCCATCCGATCAACGTCCGCGTCGGCGGCTTCTACTCCGTGCCCACTCGCGCCCAGCTGCACACGGTCGCCGAACAACTGCGCCGCGCGGAGGAGTACGCGATCGAAACCGCCCATTTCGTCGCCGGATTCGATTTCCCCGACCTGGAATTCGAGAACGAACTACTCGCCGCCACCACACCGGGCTGTTACGCCATCGAGAATGGGACCATCCGAACAAGCGGCGGATTGTCCTTCCCCGCCAGCGACTTCGGCGCCCACGTCGTCGAGGAGCAAGTGCCGTACTCCACCGCGCTGCACGCGCAGCTGGACGGCAAACGCTACCTGACCGGTCCACTCGCCCGGTACAGCCTCAACTACCAGCAGCTGTCACCGTTGGCGCGCGAGGTCGCCGCCGCGGTCGGCCTCGGCGCCGAATGCCGGAACCCGTTCCGCAGCATCGTGGTTCGCGCCATCGAAGTCGTGTACGCCATCGACGAAGCACTGCGGCTGATCGACGCCTACACACCACCCGAGCGCGCGGCCGTCCCGAACGCGGCGCACGCCGGTGTCGGACACGGCGTCAGTGAAGCGCCTCGCGGATTGCTGTATCACCGTTACGAAGCCGACGACAGCGGAACAATCCGCGCGGCCACCATCATCCCGCCCACCTCCCAGAACCAGTCTGCCATCGAAGACGACCTGCGCCGGGTGGTCGGCGGCAATCTCGAGCTGGACGACGCGGCGCTGACCCGCCTGTGCGAGCAGACGATCCGCAATCACGACCCGTGCATCTCATGCTCGGCCCACTTTCTCGAACTCGACATGGTGCGCCGATGAGCGTGCCGCGGGCAGTCGTGATCGGCGTCGGCAACGAGTACCGGCGCGACGACGGCATCGGCGCGGCGGTGGTCCGCCACATCGAGAAGCTCGGACTCCCCGAGGTTCAGGTAGCCCTGTGTGACGGCGAACCCACCGGCCTCCTGGACCTGTGGGCCGGCGCCGAACTCGCGGTAGTGGTCGACGCCGTTCTCTGCGAGCCATCGACGCCCGGTCGCATCTGGCGCACCACGGTCGACGCCTTGCGCGGCCTCACCCGCGCCACCAGCTCGCACGCCCTGGGAATCCCCGATGCTCTGCCACTGGGCCGCATCCTCGGCCGTCTCCCCGCCGAACTGGTCGTCATCGCCGTCGAGGCCGAGCACCTGGATCTGGGCGTCGGCCTGTCCGGTCCGGTGGCCGCCGCCCTCCCGGACGTGGTCGCGACGGTACTGGCCGAACTCGCCCGCCTGGGCATCATGCCCGTCGACACGCGTTGACGCGCAGTCGATCAAGACGACGTGTCCGTCGATCGACCGGGATCGGTCGGCGCGGTCCGCGCGGCCGATTCGGACAGCGCGGAGGCGACGACAACGGACGCTCGGTGAACTCGTGCTAGCCGCCGGTGCTTTTGCGGATGGGCGGGATCTCGAACTCACCGCGCAGGAGTTCCCCGCGTGGGGAGTAGACGCGCAGCATGACCTGGAAAGGACCGGCGGGCGCGGGCAGCCAGTTGGATTCGCGGTCCGGTCCCGGTGAGGCGTGCTGGATGTAGATCTCCAGGGACCCGTCGGGGCCATAGGTGAGTGGATCACGGTCGCGGATGACGAAGCGGTCCACAGGATTCGAGACCTGGAAGCCATCCCCGTCGTACATGGTCAGTGACCAGAACGCGTCGGCGGCCGGGGTCTGCCCCTTCTCGAAGCGAAGCACGTAATCGTGTGCGCCGATGGTGGGTTCGCCATCCGCGTCCACGATGGCATTGGGGTAGAGGGCATCTGCGGGCAGGTTCGCCCCGAGGCCGGCCCAGGCCACCAGGGCGCGCAGCCGATAGTCGGTGGCGTAGGTACCCAGGCTGGTGGCCCAGTTCCAACCGTTCGCGAACGTGCCCAGCCTGCCTTCCCCGACGACACGACGCATGTCGGCGAAAGCGTCGCGGGCGGCTTCGTCGATGATCGCGGCCGTGGCCGTATCGGGGGTGAAGGGTTTACCAGGCTCGAGGCCGAGGGCGCGCATGCGGAACAGGATCGGATAATCGTTGGCGTGCGGGGGATGGACGGCCAGCAGTTCGGCGAATCGGGTGAGAAGCTCGACCCCGGTCAACGCGTTCACCTGTGTTTGCGGCGGGGTGATGTCATCGACCGCCGGATCGATCGGCAGCCCTCTCGGCGGTGTGTAGTCGGTTCCCCACGCGCTGAGCGGGGTGAGGGTGAAACGGTTCTGGAACGCGTGGACGGCGTCGTAGTCGGCGGGGCCGTTGGTTTGGGTGCGGCCCATGATCCACACGATCGGGGTCGGTGCGCCGATCACATCCAGGTTGTCAGGCACGGTCCCGGTCCAGCCGGGTGCGGTGATCAGGAACGAACCGGCGCGGCCACCGGTGGTGCGGGTGCCCGGGACGGCGAATACGTCGGTCCACATGTCCAGCATCGGCACCAGGTAGTAGCGGCCACCGCCGTCGGGGACAGTCAGCACCTGAGGCTGGTCGCGCAGGTCCAGCCAGGCGAACGAGTAGAGGGTGTCGAAGTTGAACCGCACCACCTCCTTCGACTCGGCCGGCGGGTAGGCGCGCGCGTGCGCGAACTGGTTGACCGGGGCCCGCAACATGGCAGTGTCGGCGTCTGGCACATTGGTGGCCTGGCGCATGGTGAGATCCATGATCACCAGCGGGTAGGCGTACTGGTAGACATCGAACGCGAGCGCCTTCAGATCGACAGCCATAGCGAACAAGACCTTTCCAACGGGAGCGAAGTCCTGACGAGGTGGTGATGCTGACCCGGCCGGGTGGTGAAATGCTTCGACCATTCTCCCCGCACGGCATTCGAAGGTCGTCGATATCCACGCTGTGAATTCGAACGCGCGCGAGCCAGGGGAGCACGGCAGTCGGCGTGAGCGCGCATCACCGTCGCCGTATGACGTTCGGCCTGTTGAACTTTCCGGAAAGCCCAGCCGACCCGTCTGGTGCTCACGGGCACCTTGCCGCGCACCCTCGACGACGCGCATCACATGGATGGTGTGGTCGACATGCGCTACTGGTCACTGTGCAACCTGGCCGCGACGTCGTCATCGGTGGCGGGTGAGTTCGCCATTGACCTCGAGGGGCACCCTTGGCATCGGTGCCGATCATGGTGGTGATCTGATGGCCGTCTGCGGTCGCGATGGTCCAGAACCGTAGGGTGACAGCGGAATCGCCCTGGGTGCAGGTTTGCGCGTGCGGATCGAGCTCGGCGGTGTCGCCGCGGGAAACGAGCGTCCAGGTACAGCTGTCGTCGGTGCGGGCGATCAGCCGGTCGCTGTAATTCCTTGTCAGGCCGTAATTCCTTGTCAGAATGACGTTCCCCTGCGCGGGCCGTTGAAGGACCAGGTCCCCTCGAACGCTCCGGCGACGTCCGGGTCGTCCTCGGGGACCCTGGTTCGCGCGCCGTGCGCCAGGGTGAAGACGTAATCGGCATCCTGGTGATGACTGAGGGCGGTGATGGATTCGGTTTCTCTGTCGCCCTTGACCTGCACGGTCCAGGCGGTGGTGGTGTAGGTGTAGCCGAGGGTGGGATTGTGGCAGGTCTGGTCGGGCGGATCGAGAGTCAGCCCGTCGGTCGCGGTCTTGAATTCCCAGGTACAGCCGACGTCGGTGCGTCCGGTGACCCGCCCGCCGGCCGACGAGGTGAAGATGATGTCGCCGATCTGTGGCGCGTCGGGAGCACCGGGAACATTCTCGGTGGCGTAGTTGATCATGGTCGAGTGGTCCGGGAAGTCGTAGTTCCACCGGCCGAGGTAGACCACGGCAGACTCCGGATCCGCTGTGGCCGGCTTCGTCACTCGCGTCCGCGACGACTCCGACCGGCGTCGAGTGCTGATCCACTTGAACGACGCCCGCGCCCGCGCCGACATCGCACCCGTTTATGGCCCCCTGCTCGGCAGTTGGCGCCGCGCCCTATCCGGCTACACGGTCGAGGAACTCGCCCTCATCACCGATTTCCTCACCCGCGTCGAGCATGGTTTCGACAAGGAACTCGGCTCGCTGGAACACTGAGCGCTCGGCGTCGACCGCGTGACGCCGCTTGCGATCAGCGCCTGTACTCGAGGGTGAAGTCGCGGGTCCAGGTGGCTCCGCCGTCGCCCGAGTCTTGCCACTCGCCTGTGATGCTGTCGCCGTTCGCGCTCACGCGCGCTTGGAAACGCTGGGTGGATTGCGCTGTGGTACGCCACATCTGCCATACGCCATCGGTGAAGGTCATCCGATAGATGCGAGAAGAACCGCGCGAATCGGAATAGAGGACCGCGTATTCCGACTCGGATTCGTCACGCCCGATGATCCAGGTCGCCTTGTCGTCTCCATTGCCATTGCCGCATCACCAAGGCGGAATTGTCCAGCCATTCGGCCGAGACCCGGCCTTGCGCCCGAGAATTCGAACCGGGCAGGAACTTGGCGTTCGACAGTTCGATAACCCACTCTCCCTCCAGGACCGCGAGCTCGGCCAGCGCCGGGTTGGGTTTCGGGGCGATACTCATAACGACATCTCCTCAGTCCGAATGACGCTCATCGATTCAACCCTTCGTGGCAGCGTCGCGGCGGGCGTGGTGGGTGGCCCAGCCGGGCCCCCATCCGGTTTGCGGGTCGGTGATGTCGGCGATGAAGCGCTGCACGAACCCGAGTTCGGCCTCGAGGAGAGCCAGCCGGTAGTTCTCCTCCACCTGGAACAGTGGATGCAGCCCCTGCGCCGAGCAGGCCGCGATCGACTCCATGATTTCGGTACGCTGCCGCTCCAAAGCGGCCCGGCGCTGCTCCAGCAGCACCACGACCTCGTCCGGATGCAGTGCCCCGATCAATGACAGCGCGGCCACGAATTGCGGATACTCGCGCAAAGGTTGCCCGACCAGCTCACGCAACCAGTCGATTGCCTCGGCACGTCCGGCGTCGGTGAGCGCGTAGACCGTGCGTTCGGGACGCTCACTATCGCGGATCGTCGCCCTCGGCTCGATAAATCCGGCTTTGACCAGCTGATTGACCACCATGTACAGCGAACCGCGGTTGTACTTGATACTCCGCGCATGATCGCGAGCCACCAGCAGCTCCCCGATCTCGTACGGGTGCATGGGTCGCTCGGTGAGATAGCTCAGCACCGCCAAACCCAACAGATTCCGCACCGGCCGTGCCGCTGGCCGCCAGCGCGCGCCGGTCGCGGGTGATATCGGTGTCCAGGGGAATGACCACCGGACACAGTTCGTCGAGGGTTGGCGCGATACACGTCGTCGCAATCGGCTCGCAATACACGACGAGGAATGAGGGATCGTCGATGATGGGCTGATGATCGACTGCCTGGCGAGGAAAGGATGGGTCGGTGGAGAAGTTCTCGTTGGATGCGATGGCTCGTGAGCAATTGGAGCGTGCCAGGTCACTGTCTGCGCGGCGCAGCGCTACCACGGTGTACGGCGGGCATGAGCATCGGCTGCGGCAGACCGTGATCGCGCTGTCGGCGGGTACATCGATGGCCGAGCACGAAAACCCGGGCGAGGCCACGATGCTTGTGCTGCGCGGCCGGGTGCGGTTGCACGGCCCGCAAGCCGTATGGGAGGGCCGCAGTGGTGATCTGCTCGTCATGCCGCAGGCCCGACACGGCCTGGAAGCTGTCGAGGACAGCGCGGTGCTGCTGACGGTCGCGAAGTAGCCGATCGGGCCGGCTCGCCGCCGGTCACCACGGCCCATCCGAGTCCGGCACCGGCGATTGCTGGTGCGGTCGCACCCGCAGGTAGCGCAGGCCGTCGGGGCCTGCGGTGTAGGAGCGCGGGGTGTGCCGTGGCAACCAGAGCAGAGTGCCCGGATCCAGGTCCAGGTCACGCAGCTCCGTGGTCACCGTGCCCGTCCCGGCCAGGACGTGCACCAGGGTGTCCACCGCCGGGCCCGGACGAGGCGTGGTGCTCGTGCCGGGCGCCAAGGTGACGATGGTGACGTCGAGATCGTGGCGACGCTGGATCGGCAATGACCACACCGCCGATCGCCGGTCGAGGTCACCGGACGAGGTATGGCCGACTACGCGCGGCAACGCGTCCGAGGCGGTTTTGCCGATGCGCACCCGCCAGGAGCGTGGACGCGGCTCGAGTTCCTGCCAGCTGTAGCTGCCGGCATATTCGGCATCGAAGGCGTCACGCAGATGCTCGATCGGCCGGTTGTTCACCAACACGAGCGACTGTCCCACCGACAATGAATCGAAGTGCGCGAAGATCGCTCGCTGCTTTCCGGAGTCACCCAGCGACCGGACATCGCATTCGATATCCGAAGTCATCATGGCCTCTCTTCCGAAGTTCATATGCTTTCCGCCCGGCCTGAGGCCGGTGTCGAGGCGGGTTCCGATGCAGAAGACGAGAACCCGCGGGGACCAAGCAGTCGGCACTTGTTTCTCGTAATGCTGATCCGGTGTCAGCACCGCCTTCGTAGTGATTCAGTCAGCCGACCAGCATGCCCACGGACCTGGAGGCCCCGCGGGCAGGTCTGAGTGCAGTTGAACGTGGTGCGGCAGCGCCACATGCCGTCCACCTCCCCCGTCGGCCACGGCAAGAGCCGACGAGCGGTGATCGTCGGCTCGTCGAATCGGGAGGTGCCTGTTACCGGTCATGACTCTCGCCGGTGTGGTGTGCGACGGTGATCGCTCGGTGCAGAACCTCTCGCAGCATCGCGGGGGTGAGGGTGCGGGTGGATACATTGCGTTGGCTGGGGTGATAACAGCCGAAAAGGTGTACCCGACGATCGGTCACCGGATCGACCAGCAGGACATGGCGACCGTGACCGAAAACCGGACGGGGCGTAGGTAACAGCCATCCCATGTCGACGAGCACGGGAATCGTGGCAGCCCACGCGAATCGACCCAAGGCGACGACAGCGGATGGACCCGGTCGTAGGAGCTGAAGTTCGCGGGTCAGCCAGGACCGGCAGTTGTCGCGTTCGCTGGGAGTGGGCCGATTGTCGGGCGGGGCGCAGTGCACGGGGACGGTGATGCGGACTCCGCGCAGGGTCAGACCGTCATCACGGCGGGTCGCGGTCGGTTGCGAGGCCGCGCCCAGTTCGTGCAGGGTGGCATACAACAGGTCCCCCGAGGGGTCGCCGGTGAAGATTCGGCCGGTTCTGTTGCCGCCGTGCGCCGCCGGCGCCAGGCCGATGATGAGTACGGGGGCGTCGTACGGCCCGAAGCCCGGCACCGGCTTGGCCCAGTAATCCCAGTCGCGGTAGGCGGCGCGCTTGACGATGCCGACCTGTTCGCGCCAGGCGACCAGGCGTGGACATGCGCGGCATCGGACCAGCATCGACTCGAGGTCGGCTGTGGTGTTCGCCTGTGGTGCCCACGTGCGCGGGTAGTCGCGAACAGACGTGTCCGCCAGTGATGCCGCTCGGGTTTCGGTGCAGTCATGCCGTCGCATGCCGTGTCCTGGATCCTGCTGTCGCTCATCACACCCGGCAATCCCGCCGGGCGGATCAATCGTGGTGTCGCCGACTGTGCTCGAGCCAATCCGCGAGGACCGCAGCCTGGCTGTGATCGACGTCCTTGGTGGCGGTCAACAACGTCACATGGCGGCGGCCGGCGATCTGCTCGAGGTGATCGACTGCCGCACGCCGCTCGGGTGTTTTCAGTTCGGCCAGGTACCGGCGGCGGAATTCGGTGAATCGCTCGGGCCGGTGGCCGTACCACTTCCGTAGCTCGGTCGACGGTGCGACATCGCGGAGCCATTCGGTCAGATCCAGGCTGTCTTTACGCACTCCGCGGGGCCAGACCCGGTCGACCAACACTCGCGCGCCATCGGCTGGTGAGACCTCGTCGTAAACCCTGCGACAGGTGACATGAGCACTCATATCTGTCTCCGATCTCGACAGCGACCGGCCAGCGGGCTGCTGAATGTAGCGGGCGGAGATTCCAGCGGAGTCGAGCTGCTTGACTTCCTAGATTATCCAAGTTCCCGTCGAGTTGCTCGACCCACCTCTAGATTATCCAAGTTTCTATTGTAAAAATAAGGTCATGGCGTACGTGATCGGCGAGCGGTGTGCGGATGTGGTGGACCGCGGATGTGTCCGGGAATGCCCCGTCGGCCGCATCCATGAAGGCGGCCACGCCCTCTGCATCCATCCCGACGAGTGTGTCGACCGCGGAGCATGTGTATCCGCGTGCCCGGTCGAGGCGATCTACTACGAGGACGACCCGCCCGCAGAGCTGAAGGCGTACCACGGCGACAGCGCCGCATTCTTCTTCCACGCCATACCCGGCCACGACCTGCCGCTCAGATCCCCTGGCGGGGCCGCGAAAATCAGTCCTGCCGCGGTGGATGCGCCATTGGTGGCGCGATTGCCGAAACGGAGCATCCAGCGATGACCGGGCCGTCCGCGCCGGCGAACACGACGACGCCCGGCGCTGGAGGCGGGCGCCGCAGCGAGGTACTGGCGGCGTTGCGGGCTGCGCCGGTGCCATTGAGCATCCTCGAGCTGGCCGACCGATTGGCGTTGCACCCCAACACCGTGCGCTTCCATCTCGATGCCCTGGTCAGCGCGGGGCAGGCCGAGCGGGTGCAGCTGCCGCGCACCGGCCCGGGCCGGCCACCGCAGATGTTTCGCGCCCACTCCGGCATGGACCCGGCCGGGCCGCGCAACTATCGGCTGCTCGCCGATGTCCTGGTCACTCAGCTCGCCGCCGACCCCGACGCCGCCGGACGAGCACTCGAGGCAGGCCGCGCCTGGGGCCGGCGACTGGCCGCGCCCGCGGGCACGGCGCCACCCACTGCCCGGCAGGCCGTCGAGGGGCTGGTACACACACTCGACGAGCTGGGTTTCGCTCCCGAAGCCGACACCGACGGCAGCGAAATCCGGTTACGACACTGTCCGTTCCTGGACATGACCACGACCCGTACCGCCGTCGTGTGCCCGATCCATCTCGGCCTCATGCAGGGCGCACTCGCCGCCCAGACCGCCCCGATCACCGTCGACGAACTCGAACCGTTCACCGAACCCGGCCTGTGCCTGGCCCATATCTCCGTGACCGGTCCGCAGGCCATCACGCACACACCGCCAGGGCCGGCCGCATGACCGCCTCCCGAGCCGTTGTCACCGCCACCATCTTCGTATGGCTGGGCATGGTCATGGCCATCTCGTTCCTGGAAGCACCACTGAAGTTCCGTGCCCCGAAGGTCACCGTGCAGATAGGGCTCGGCATCGGGCGGCTGGTCTTCCGGGCCCTCAACAGCATCGAATCCCTGCTCGCCATCACCATTCTCGTCGCCATCGCGGTCGATCCACCCACCACCGGCACCATTGCCGCCTTCGCTGTCGCCGCCGGGGCGCTCATTACGCAACTGGCCATCGTGCGGCCTCGGCTGACCCGCCACAGCGACGCGGTGCTCGCCGGGGGCAACGCACCCCGCTCGCACAGCCACTACACCTACGTCGGCTTGGAAACGACCAAGGTCGTCGCGCTGCTGACCGGTGGTGCTCTGGCGCTGGCCACTACCTGACCGGGACCTCGGCCGGGCACGCGGGCCGAACAAACTCCCTTCGGAGCGAAGATCTCCGGATGCTTGTCCAGCTTGCGCAGCTCCCGGACATTCGGATCTCTCGGGAATGTGACCACGCTCCTATTTTTACAAACACTCCTTGTATAAACTAGGCCGTGATTCGCGCAACAACACATACCGGTCGTGACACGCGCCATCCAGGGCGACCGCTACGCCTCTGCACGCCGCGAATCAACCCATCGGTTCCCACCATGTCCAGAAGGAGAAGGCGATGACCGCCGCGACTCTCCCCCAACCCAGCCCCCACGACTGGCTCGAGACCCGTGCGAGTGAGGGCGGTGTGATAACCCGAGTGCAGGACGCGGTGCGCGCGCTGCCCGCCCCGACACTCCCGCGGGATACGGTCCGTGCCGCCACCGTGAGCGATCTCGCTTCCACCCATGTCGTCGACTCGTGCACGCTCGCCGTCGTCGTCCACCGCGACCGCCATATCCAGCCGATCGCGGCGATGATCACCCGGCACCTGCCCGGTCTGACCGTGACCGTCGTCCGCAGCGCGATCACCATCTCCATCGCCTGACCAACCTCGGCTACCGAGCAGCCTCCGGCGTCATTGCATACCGGCATCCGTTCGGCGGGCCGTGTTGACCGGTCCCCAGGGAAGCCGCATGGTGGATGACCATGAGCGGTGAAACACACCAGACGCCACGCATGGGCGGTGTGGGCACTTCACCCGAGGCGGTAGCCGACTATCGGCGACGCCTGTCGAGCGGGGAGGATGTCGTCGATCCCGGCCGTTGGGCCGGGTCACTGCCCGCGGCGGCGGGGATCGCGCCCAGGGTCCGGGTGGGCCGGGACCGTTGGTTCAACCTGTTGTGGCTGGTACCGATCGGTTTCGCTGTCCTGCTGGCGGCGGTCGCGGCGGCACAGGGGTTACGGAACACGCCGGCAGTGGCGCGGTTCATCGACCGTTACCCCGGCACCTTACCGGCGAACACGGTCGCGGGCGGTTTGCCGTGGTGGGTGGACGTGCAGCATTTCCTCAACGCCCTGTTTTTGATCTTCATCGTCCGCGCCGGGGTCCAGATCCTGGCAGACCATCCACGCCTGTACTGGACCCGGCACTCCACCCCCGGGCGGGACTGGTTCCGATTTCAGAAACCAGTTCCTGATGACCCATTGTGGACCGCCAAACAGGACTCGGTCAGCCTGCCGAAACACGTGGGACTGCCGGGGTTGCGGCATTCGATCGGGCTCGCCCGCTGGTGGCATCTGGGCATCGACATGGTATGGCTGGCCAACGGCGCCGTGTTCTACATCCTGCTGTTCGCCACCGGACAGTGGCGGCGGATCGTGCCCACCAGCTGGGAGGTGTTCCCCAGCGCGGCATCGGTTCTCATCCAATACCTCTCCCTGCGATGGCCGACCGAAACCGGGTGGACCGCCTACAACAGCCTGCAACTGCTCGCCTACTTCTGCACGGTGTTCGTGGCCGCGCCCGGCGCGCTGATCACCGGCCTGGGGATGTCCCCGGCCCTGTCCACACGGATCAAGCCGATCTCACGCGTACTGTCGATCCAGACCGCCCGATCACTACACTTCCTGATCCTGGTGTGGTTCCTGCTGTTCGTCACCGTGCACATCGCGCTGGTGTTCGCCACCGGACTGCTGCGCAATCTCAACCACATCTACGCCGCCCGCGAGGACACCGGCTGGATCGGTTTCGGGGTGTTCTGTGTGGCGACCGCGATCATGGTGAGCGCGTGGATAGCCGCCACCCCGGTCACATTGGCGCGTCCGCGCCTGGTGCAGCGAATCGGATTCGCTCTCGTCGGGCCACTGCAGCGACTGTTCGAACACCTCGACGCCACCCCGGGCGAGTACACCGAACACGACATCTCCCCCTACTTCTGGCACAACGGCGCCTACCCCACCACCCCGGAATACCAGCGGCTGTTCGACTCAGGTTTCGCCGACTGGCGGCTGCGAATTCATGGCTTGGTCGACAACCCCGTCGAGCTGAGCCTCGCGCAGCTACGGGACCTGCCCCGACATGAGCAGATCACCCAGCACTTCTGCATCCAGGGATGGTCCGGGATCGCGAAATGGGGTGGAGTGTCCATGACCACGATCCTCGACTTGGTGAAACCGGCACCCGAGGCACGGTGGGTGGTGTTCTACTCCCTCGGTGACGGGCCCGACGGCGGCCTCTATTACGACGCGCACCCTATCGAACAGATGCGCTACCACCTGAGCATGCTCGCCTACGACATGAACGACGCGCCGCTGTCGTACGGGCACGGCGCCCCGTTACGGCTGCGCAACGAGATCCAGCTCGGATTCAAACAGGTCAAGTGGCTCGCCGCGATCGAATTCGTCGCCGACTTCGCCGATGTAGGTGGCGGGCACGGCGGCTACAACCCCGACCACGAATTCTTCGGCTACCGACAATCCATCTGAATCGGCTCGGACCACGGGAAGCGGCGCCGGGGACGTTCTCGGGCACGAGTCGATCGGCGTGGTAAAGGAGGTCGGTTCTCCAGCTCACCGGATGTGCGGCGAGGTATTCGAGCATCGAGAGATGTCGGCGAGATGACTTGCGCGAGGGTAAACTCTGGTCATCTCGTTGGTGTCCGATCGGTGCCGAGCGTCGGGGTGCTCTGCTGGTCCAGCGCCTGGGTAACGATCGGGCAGACTGCCGACGCCCAGCATCAGCGGTCGTATCGGCGGCTCCGAACCACAGCCGGACAATGATCGAGCAAGAGCTTCGAGGCAACGATCGCGTGGTCCTCGCGCCGAGGAACTCGGCACTGGCGCGACGCGCGCAGAGCCAATGTTGATCGCCGCCCTCGACCGTCCCTGCTGCGACCGGTTACCAGCGGATGATCAGTCGACGATCTCGATAAAGCCCATGCGCAGCAGGACCGCATACAGCTCACGCAACGGAACGGCGAGCACCTGCGTCAGTGCACCCGTCAATGGATCCGATCCGCCGCCCACTCCAGTACTCATCACGCTCGACACCTTGCGGATTCCAAGCGTCGAACATTCGAACACACCATGACCTGGAGGCAACAAATGGCCGAAAAATCACGAACCGGCCACCAGAACGCCGTCGACCGTGTTCTGGCTGCACAGGGTTTCGCAGTTGACCTGCCGGTGATCGGTCGGGTTCGCATCCCCCGACCCGAGCACTTGGCGTACTACGGCGCACTCGGCGTGCTGGCCGCAGCGGAGATCATCGAATGGCCTGTCGCACTCGTCCTCGCAACAGGTCATTGGCTGATAGAGGATCAGCACAATCGCATCGCTCACGAGATCGGCGAAGCCCTCGAAGAGGCGTAGATCCGATCGCATGAGCGAATAATTGGCAATTTCAGCCATCCGGATCACTGAGGCGCATCGTCGCGACACTTGATCGGAATCGATGGGGTTTTAGCTGCGGTTTTCCGTCTCCTTGCCCCGCGTGACCCGAACCGGCGCTGCATTTATCTCGGTCACGTAGGTCAGTTTGAGCATCTTGGAGTACTCTAGCAACGCACTAGTTACCGCAGGAAGTTCTTGGCGCTACCTACGACGACTGGGGTGTGATGATGAGCGTTGCATCGGACACTGTGAGGGCACTCGAGGTTACGGCCTCGGCGACCGTCCATGCGGTCGAGGCGGCCGGTGGAGCCATCGTCGGCGCGGTGAACGGTGCCGCGCGCGGCACGGTCGAGGGCGCCGTATCGGGCGCTCGCAGTGGGATGAACGTGCCTGCCGCCACTGTGCTCGGCGTCGTTGCGATTGGTTTAACGGGCCTGGTCGATTGGCCGGTGGCGCTCGCCGCGGGCGGAGTCGCGAGTGCGGTGCATCTGTTGCGGCGCACCAGAACCGAATCCGGGAATCAGGCCGCGTCCGAACGGCCGCAGTCGCGGGAGCGTAAGAGCGCTCGGCCAAGGCAGTCCACCGCTGGTTCGCGACGGTCGCGAACCGCCGCACAGTAGTGGTGTCCCTGCGCGGTCTGGCCACTGCGCCGGTCCGGCTGCCCCTCGCGGCCACCGGCGCCACGCTGGGGCTGCTCCGGCGGCCGGTCGTGGTGGCGTCGTGGCTGGCGGACCCAGCGGTCGCTCGAACAGCCGCCGAACTCACCCAGGGCATCGGCCGGGAGATGAGCGCGCTCATGGACCCGCGGCGCATGCGTACGCAGCGGCGGCTCACCGTGCACGCCAACCGTATTCACGCCGAGGTTCGTGGCTTGCGGTCGGCACAGAGCGCTCGGGTAGCCGAGTTGGCGCGCAAGCACCTCGAGCAGGAACCGGAGGTGTGCTGGTTCCAGGTCAATGCCGCCACCGGGCGGGTCGTGGTGGCCGCGGACCCGCAACGCCTGTCTACGGCACAACTGGAAACGATCCTGGAACGCGTCGAGGATCTCGCCGGAACCAGTGCCGAGCCGTGGAGCCGTCGGCTCGAGCACCCCTCCGATCGGGAGCCGGTATTGACCTCTGCGCTGCAGCTGGCCGGCGATCTCATCGGGATCGGCGCGGCCGTCATGGGCCGGTTGCTCCCGGCACCACCGCCGGCCCATGTGGTCCGGGGGGCGGTGGCTCTGGTGGACGGACAGCCGCTGTTGCGCGGCGCACTGGAAGCCCAGCTCGGCCGCCACCGCACCGATACCGTGATCACGATCGGAAATGCCCTGGGCCAGGCGTTGGATTCGGAAGTGACCGGGCTGTGCGCCGATGCGATGCAGCGGGCGGTCCGGCTGGTCGAGGCCGCCGCTCGCTTCGCGCAATGGTGCCGCTGGGAACAGATGTTGGCCGACCCGGACCTGCCGGGCGTCGACGTGTACGACCCGCCCGAACCGCGACCGGTACCGCTGCCGCGTGGACCGATCGAGCGCTGCACCGAACAGGTCAGCACGGCCGCGGCACTGGCCTCGGCGGCAACGTTGGCCGGCGGCCGCGCGGCCGCCGATGCCGCCGACGCCGTGGCGGCGGGCGTGCCGAAGGCGGCCCGGGCCGGTCGCGAGACCTTCGCCGGTGCGCTGTCGATCCTCATGGCGGCGCGCGGAGTACTGACCCTCGATCCGTTCGTGTGGCGCCGCCTGGACCGGGTTTCCGCGGTGGTCGTCGACCGGGACGCTGTGCGCGGTCAATGGGCTGTGGTGCTCGACGCCGAATCCCGCGACGACCGCTGGCCGTTCGAACACGTGTGGAGCGCCGCCCAGCGGCTGCTCTGGCGCGATGGTGAGGAACTGCCCATCCCACCACCACCCGAGCATCAGCGTGACGATCTGCGTCTGAGCATCGATGTCGACGCCGACCCGCGACCCGGCACCGAGACCGATCAACCTGGTCCAGGAAGCGATCCGGGTGGCCCGCGCTGGCACCTGCTGCATGAGCATGGACATGTGGTCGGGCGGGTGCTGATCGGGAACGAGCCACATCCGGGTGCTGCCGGACTGCTGACCACAGCCCGGCAGGCGGGTCTGCGGGTGGTACTCATAGGAGACGAGGGCACCGGCGAATTGCGTCATAGCGCCGACGAATTCGTGCTCGCTGGCGGGTCGGTGTCCGGGCTGGTGCGGCGGCTGCAGCAGCAGGGGCATGTGGTGGCGGTGGTGAGTGGCGAGGCACATCGCGCCCTGGGCGCCGCCGATCTGGGCATCGGTATCGCCGCCCGAACTCCCGGAGCCGCGGCACGGATCCCCTGGCAGGCGGATGTGGTGTGCCCGGATCTGAGTTCGGCGCGGCAGATCATCGCCGCTACCGACCACGCACGCAATGTCAGCGAGCGCGGCCGGGTCCTGACGCTCTCGGCGGCCACGCTCAGCGGTCTGCTGCTCGCGTCCGGTCCCGCTGGGTCTCGGGCGGCGCGGACCACCAGCCCGGTCACGGCGGCCACCCTGATGGGGGTGACAACGGGCCTGAACTACGGGCGTCAGGCCGCCCGCGCGAGCGGGCCGGCCGACATGCGGCTGGTGCCGTGGCATGCACTGGAACCGGACGAGGTGCTGGCCCGACTGCCTGCCCCGCGCCGGTCGGCGCCGCCGCCTCGTTCCCACGTCACCACCGTCGCCAGCCGTATATCGCAGCGATTGGCCACGCCCGCAACGGGTCTCGCCGGTCTGGTCGCAGATGTGCGCCGCGAGCTGGCCGATCCGATGACGCCACTGCTGGGTGTCGGTGCGGTTGCCTCGGCGCTGCTCGGCTCGCCTACCGATGCCGTGCTCGTCGGCACGGTGCTGGGGCTCAATGCCACGGTGTCGGCACTGCAGCGCCGCCGTGCCCGGCTGTCGCTGGACAAACTCCTGCTCGGCGAGCGCTTGACTGCTCGGCGGCTCACCGAAGACGGCGAAATCGTGACTCCCGCAGACGATCTGCTGGCTGGTGATGTGATCGCTCTGACCACCGGCGAGGTAGTCCCTGCGGATGCGCGGCTGCTGGAGACCGAAGGGCTGGAAGTGGACGAGTCCGGCCTTACCGGCGAGACCGTGACCGTGGAAAAGCAGATCTCCGCCACACCCGGCGCCTTGCTGGCAGAACGCACCGGCATGGTGTTCGAGGGCAGCGTCGTGGTCAGCGGCGAGGCGACCGCGGTGGTGGTGGCAGTTGGATCCGCGACCGAGGCCGGCCGTGCGCTCGCCGCCGCCGGGCCTCCCCCCAGCGGCGGTGTGCAGGAGCAGCTGCACAGCCTGACCGAACGCGTGCTGCCGTTCACCCTCGGCGGTGGAGCCGCCGTCACTGTCACCAGTTTCCTGCGTGGGCTGCCGCTGCGCCCGGCCCTCGCCGACGGGCTGGCCGTCGCCGTCGCCGCCGTCCCCGAGGGGCTGCCGCTGGTGGCGACGGTCGCCCAACTGGCCGCCACCCGCCGCCTGTCTCGCCGCGGCATGCTGGTCCGCTCCAGCCGCACCATCGAGGCACTCGGTCGCGTCGACACCATGTGCTTCGACAAGACCGGCACCCTCACCGAGGGCCAATTGCGTCTGGTCGCGGTCGCCGATCTGGACCAGACGTGGGACAGTGACCATCTCGGTAGCACGCCGCAGTCGCGCGGGCTGCTACGCGCCGCCGCCCACGCCTGCCCGAACCCTGACGATGGCCCACTGGTCCATGCCACCGACCGGGCTGTCGTCGAGGCAGCGCACACGCATCTGGGTCACAGACAGCCCCATGCCTGGGCTCCCATCGAGGAGTTGCCGTTCGAGAGCTTCCGCGGCTACTCGGCGGCGGTGGGCAATACCGGTCAGCACATCCGGCTCGCCGTCAAAGGCGCCCCGGAAGTGCTCCTGCCGCATTGTGATCGGGTCTTGCGCACGGATGAGGAAGGCCGCCGGCAGATTCGGCCGTTCACGCCCGAGTGCCATGCCGATGCGGAGGCGGCGGTGCGACGGCTGGCCGCGCAGGGGCTGCGGGTGCTGGTGGTGGCGCGTCGCGATTTCGCCTCCGCTCCCCACGACCTCAGCGAGGAGATCGAGCAACTCACCCTTCTCGGCTTCCTCGGCATTGCCGACAGCCCGCGCCCGCAGGCGCTGGAGCTGCTTGCCGAATTGGCCCGCAACGACATCAGTGTGCGGATGATCACCGGTGATCACCCGATCACCGCGCGCGCGGTCGCCGAACAGCTCGCCATTCCCGCCGACACGGTAGCGACCGGCGCCGATCTGGACCTGCTGGACGAGGACGGCCAAGCCGAACTCATCGAGCAGGCAACGGTTTTCGCGCGGGTATCGCCTGAACACAAAGTGCGCATCGTGTCCGCGCTCCAGCGCCGCGGGCATACCGTGGCCATGGCGGGCGACGGCAGCAACGATGCGGCCGCCATCCGCACCGCCGATGTCGGCATCGGGCTGGCCGCTCGAGGGTCGGTCGCCGCGCGTGAGGCCGCGGACCTGATCCTCACCAACACCGGCTCGGTCCTCGACCTCACCGTGCTGCGGGAGGCACTGGCGGAGGGCCGCGGTATGTGGCAGCGAGTACGCGACGCGATCGGTGTGCTGGTCGGCGGCAACGCCGGTGAGGTGGCGTTCACCGTCCTGGGCACGCTGCTGTCCGGCCGAGCCCCGATCGGCACCCGGCAATTCCTGGTGGTGAACCTGCTCACCGACCTCGGTCCGGCGATGGCGCTCACACTCTCCGGCACCCGGCCCGCCGATAACGCCGAAACATCCAACAGGACATTCGGGCCACCGCCCGGTATCGGCAGCGACTTCCTGCAGGCGGTCGCCGTGCGCGGCGCCGGCACCACCGTTGGCGCCGGCGCGGCCTGGCTGCTCGGCCGCGCCACCGGCCGGCGCCGCCGCGCGGAAACGATGGCACTGGCCGCCCTGATCGGCACGCAGCTCGGGCAGACCCTGGTGATCGGCCGGCATAGCCGCCTGGTCTGGACGACCGTGGCAGGCAGTTCCGTACTCCTCGCCACGATCATCATGGTGCCCGGGGTGAACCGATTCTTCGGATGCGTGGCACTGGGGCCGGTGGCGTGGTCGATCGTGCTGGGCTGCGCCACGACCAGCACCTGCGTGGCCCTGCTCACCGGCCGCGCGCTGTCCGGGCCTCGGCCCGACGTGGCCTACTTCTCGCGGAGCGTTGACGCGGACTTCTCGCTGAGCGCTGATATGGACCGTGCAATCTGCCGCCCCGACAGTGCCTCGGAGTCCCGGCAGCGCGAGCGGGATTTGCCGAACCCTGAGCCGTCACCGGAACCCAGCCGCGCTGGCAAGTGATCACCCGGCCAAGCTGGAATGTGGTCAGCGGCTGCCTCTTCCGGAGCCTGGGAGATCGGCGGTTCCAGCACGCACCAGCGCCGCGTCCGCTGTATAGCTGGTGATGCGGCTGCAGGGACCGAAGTCGGTGGTTCAGCGCTTCGCCGGCCTCGGCTATTCGACGGTACGTCGGTGTCTGCGATGGCTGGTGTCGCACAGTGGATAGATTGCTGATCGGTGGCACAGGCATAGTGCCACGACACAACGGTCGCAGAGGATTGTGCGTCCGTCGGCGGTCACCAGTTCCAGCGGGCCCTCGACCAGAGCGGGGCCGTCGGCGGTGAAGGCGATTGTTCGCCTGTCATTGTCGGGGTCGGTCGGCACGGATGATCACCAGTTCCTCGTCGCATTGTCCTGGCTGGATGCGTTCGCAGTCGGTCAGCCATGCGGCGCGGCGACGCAGAATCGGACCGAATGGAATGGTCGCTTGAGCGACCGCCGCGGCCTTCAATCCGGCAGCACGCAAGCGGGTCAGGGTGTTGTCGATACCGGAGAGGGCGGATTGGACCATCAGTAGTGTGCCGGTGTCGGAGAGCATTTCGGGTGCGAGTTCGCAGAGGGAGTCGATGACCGAACGCCCGTCGATACCCGCGTCCCAGGCGCGGGCGGCACCTCGGGGTGGGTTGTTGCTGCGGCTAGGGACGTAGGGTGGATTGGACACCATGACGTCGAAGGTCCTGCCGTGCAGTGCTTTCCGGAAGTCGCCGTGCACCAGCTCGACGTTGACTCCGTGCAGCCGGCAGTTCAGCCATGCCGAGGCCAGCGCGGCCCGCGAAATGTCGACCGCGGTCACGGACCGGGAGTGCCGGGCGGCCTCGATGGCCAGCGCGCCGGTTCCGGTTCCCACGTCGACGACGCGGCTGTGTGGTGGTATCCGCGCATCGGTGTATGCGCGCGCCAGCAGGCGGGTATCGGCTTGCGGGCGGTAGACGCCGGGCGTGCGAATCAACATCATGAACGGGGAATAGCCAGGAATTCACTATTCATTCGTGAGCGGGCCATCGAATTCGTCTCGTGCTCTGACACGGTCCCCGATGAGCAAGGAGGTGCGGTTGTCGCGCCAGCGGGCGAGTACATGCTCGGAGAAGCGGTCTTCGAGCAAACCGGTAGCCCGGATTCCGAAGGCGATCGAAGCACGCAGCTCGGGTTCGGTCGCCAGCAGATCACCGATCACCTCACGCCGCATGAGTTGTTCGTGCACGGCGTCGGCCTCCACGTGCTCGCGGTAGAACCTTGTGCAGGAAGGATCGGCGTGCAGCCTTTCCAATGCCCGTACCAGACGCCGCGACGCCGGAGAGGACGTGATCTCGACGGCCGCGAAATGACCGATACCTGCGCCCCGCAGGCCGCGATGCAGCCCGAACAACGACATCATGTTCACGATCGCGAGCATCTCGGCCGGCACCGCATCCAGATAGAACAGATACGAGGGGTCCAGGCCCGCACCTGCCAACAGATCCGCGTAGAGCCGCTGATGGATCCGGTCCGCGTGCCCGCCGCCGAATTCGTCGAATTCGACGGCGACCAGCGCGGCCTTGGCTCGACCACGCAAACGCGGAATCAACCACGCGTACGGGTCGGCCTCTTGGTGGTGCAGGACCGATCGGTGCACGAAATACTCGCGGACCTGCCAGGGTTGCCCTTCCTCCAGGAGGAACCCCGCGACTCCGGCATCGTCGTCGCGAATGGTCAGCAACGCGTCGAGTTCGGCATCGAGGTCGAGATCTCGGCCGGCGTCGGTTCGCAGCATCTCCAGGAACTGTCGTTCCATGCTCGCGCGTAAGCCCAAAAGGCCCGGGTCCCATTCCCAGCCCACATCCACACCGTCGAAACCCTCATAATGCAGCGCATAGCAGGTATGCAGCGCCAATTGGAGATCGCGACCATCCGGGGCGGTATCCCGGGGCATCCTCGGCATCGATGAGCCGACGCTGCTTCCCAGCGCCTCGATCACGCCCGCCGACAACTCGCCGCACGGCTTCGGAAGCGCCCTTCGTCGATCCGGTTTTTCCGCACTCATGGGCCGCACGATCAACTCCTTCCGGACGGTGATCACCGCTGCCGGCCGGTCTCGAGAGTCACGCCGGTATGTGCGGTGTTCCGGTCTCGATACGACGCGGATACACGGGTTGAGGCCGGCGATTATCGGCCGCTTCCGTATGCCCGGTGTGCGTCGGGTGTATCGGCCGGTCTCGTTCGCTTTCGAGATGGCATCCTGCTGATCGTCGCTGTTGACGCCGGAACCTGAACTGCGATTTCACCTTTGAAGATGGCGTCGTCGAGTACTGCCCGGTGAGAACCGAAGCCGGCGCGATTTGCACCGGCCACGGGCAACTGACGCGTCGGCTGGGATGGCTGTCCACGTCCGACCCTCGATCGCCGATGCCGAGCCGGTCACCGCTTGAAAGCGTCCTTGACCTTCTCTCCCGCGGATTTCAGGTCGGATTTCACCTGGTCGATCTTGCCTTCCTGCTCACGCTCGGGGTTATTTGTCACCTGGCCGACCTTCTCCTTGGCTTTGCCACTGAGTTGCTCGCCCTTGTTCTTGGCCTTGTCCGTAGCGCTCATGACTTTCTCCTTCCCACTGCGGCCGCATCCGGCCGCGGTTGACATCACTTGCGGCACGCCGGCCGCCCACACATGACCGCACTACCCGAGGCGACGGTGGGGAAACGTCGAGCCGTGATCACTCGCTGCCGTGGGTGTTCTGCGGCGGTGCGGAACGATCGTGCGTCGTCGAGGGAGCCAGGCAGACCGCGCAGCGGCGCTACGACGAGGCCCGCCACACCGTCACGCATATCGCGAACGTCCCGGGGCCGAAAGCCGCACCGTCTGCGGGCATCTCGACCCGCCATCCGTAGCCGCTTCCGTTTTTGCTGGGCTTTCCCGCTTCTCACGGGCCGAGGGCGTGCGGTGATGCTGGATCCCGCCGACATCAGGCGAGCTTTATAGCGCGATTGCTCCATAGCAAACCTCTCGCAATAAGCAATCAGTTGGCCTTGATTGCGCTCTGATCATTAGTTTCTACCCAACTTTGGTTGCGATGCGGTATACATGGAAGCTATTGAGCTATCTTTCAGTGCATGAATATCTTGCTCAAGGTGCCGGTGCTCGCCTCGGCCGAGGAGAAGGGGCTGGTCCTGGACGTGGCGGCTGTCGGTATCGAGAACCCGGCTACTACGGGCAGGGTGTACGTGCGGTTGACCGACGGCTCGTCGTACCACGTGCCCGACGGGCTCACCGATTGGGCCATAGCTCTTCTCGGTGTTCAGCAGAACCAGCGGGCAGAGGACATGTCGTTGTTTCCCTGCAAGGTCGAATTCGGCGTCCGCGACGGTCGCATGTACGCCGAGATCCTCGAACGACCATGAAAGGCCCACTGACCGTCGTGGCAGGCAGTCGGGTCGATGTCCGAGGGTTGCGATTCTGAAAGCCGGTCCGCGGTGCGGTATCCGGTGAGCGGTGGATGCGCGAAGCCCTCTGGCAGAGGGGCGGCGGTATGCCAGGTCTACTGTTGGTCGGTATGGCCAGCAGGGACATCATGGTGACGGTGGGCGATGACGACTGGCACACGTTGAACGATGCTGCCGAGTGCGCGGGGATGAGCGTGGAAGCCTACGTCTCCTGGGGTGTGCGGTTGCTGGCGATGCAGACCCGGCCCGGCGGCGCGAAGCAGGGCGGACCCGTCGGCCGCTCGAGGACGGGACAGTGCGCGTCCGAGCTCACCGAAGAATCGGCGTCGGCCGCGTGGACGGAGACCTTCGCGCAGCGTTTGTCGCATCGCGCCGACCGCCATCCCCCGGACACCGAGCTGTGGCTGTAACGGTTCACAGGGTCTGGGCAGCCGCTTCACTGTCGAGCTGCGATGAGTGCTGCGGGCCAACAGTTTTGGCTGATGGATCGGTTGTCTTTTTTCGGCTCGCCGAGGACGGGGATGTCGGTGTCACCGAATCCGCGAGGTATCGAGGAGAATCCTCCGGGTTCGGTGCTCACCTACTTCTCGCTCTTATCCGATGTTCGGCCCGCCCGAAGAACGGGCGATATGTTCGTCGAGCACCGATAACCCGATGTTCGCCAGTCACGGCGACAGGACCCCGTGTTGCGACGACCGCGTGAACCCGCCGGCCGAGGAGTCGGTGCGGCCGCCAGGCGTGTCGGTCAATGCCGGATTCGCACGCCTCAACTCTCGTGGTGCAATGCGGAGCGGTAGGAGCCGTCCTGAATATCGGAGATCGCGCTGGGGCCTTGGGGTTGCCAGGACAGGAGGTCGCGGGTGGCCCGGGCGCTGACGGATTGATCGAGAGCCAGGGCATCGGCGAAGGCCGCGCCCAGTTCGGCGCGGGCCTGGTCGAGAGGCCAGATCCGCGGGGCGGCTGTCACGCCCGCTGCGCGGCCCGCGGCGATGGCGAGGTCGCGTACCGAGACGGCGGGCTCGGTGACGCCGTGCCATATCGTTGCGGCGGGCGTGTGCTCGACGACCTCGGCGAACAGGTCGGCGAGATCGTCGATGTGGACCATCGGCCAGTGCACCGACTCGTCGGCGATGATCAGCGGAGCGTCATGTTCGCGGGCCAGATCGACCAGCAGGGAAGGGATTCCGCCACCGCGGCCGTGAATGATTCCGGGGCGGATGACGGCCGAGCGGATACCTGCCTGGGCGAGGGCGAGCACCTGGTCTTCGATCATGGGCCGATAACCCACGATTGGAATGGGATCGGTCGCGGAATGCTCATCGGCGGTGCCATCCGCGGTGGCGCCCAGTACCCAGACGCCGCTGGTGTAGACGAACACTCGGTCGGTGCCGCGCAGCCGACGGGTCAGTGCGTCGATGGCCGCGGCGTCGGTGTCGGCGTCGCCGCTCGGTGTGGCCACGTCGATGACGGCGTCGATGTCCGGTGTCACCGCGGGCAGGAGTGAGCCCGGATCGGTCAGGTCGCCGATTCGCCGCTCATATCCGTCGAGAGACTTCGTTTCGCCGGGCCGGACCAGCGCCACGACCTCGTGGCCGAGATTCGATAGTCGTTCCGCGACAGCCGAGCCCAGATAGCCGGTGGCGCCGACAATGAGAATTCGCATGATGTTTCGCTCCTCCAGAAGAGTTTCAGACCGGATGATCAGTGGACGTGGGGATGCTCGCTGTCGTCAGCGTGGACGGCTTTCCCACCTGACGGCGACGATGGCGGCGGCGCTCAAACCCCGAAAGTGCTTGCAGCGCCGCGTGGATGAAGGCGTATGCCGCACGAGGACCGCCGACGAGCAGGAAAGTCGCGTTCCTGACCCAGGTTCCGAACTTCGCTCTCGCCGAAATTGCGTGGATCGAAGGGGTTACGCGCACGCCGCCCTGGCCATCGGCGACCCGGAGCACGCCGCGCGCATTCTCGGCGACGTCGTCCGGCAGTACCGTCGCATGGGTCGCCTGGTGCTCGGCCCCGATGTCGAGCGAGCCATCGCTCAGATGCGCGCGATCCTGCCCGAGGTGCGGCACTCGACCTCATGGAGCTACTCACCGATACCGAGGCCGAGATGGCGTCCCATGACCGCCACGATGCCCGCAACCGCTGAGACGACGCTGACGACGGACGCCAGTGCCGCCTCAGCGGTCTGCCGCAGGCTGGCCCTGTTCCGATTCTCGAAAGGAAATATGCAGTGGCACACAACGACCCGAAGATTCAGGCGATCACCGAATTCTTCGACGCCTACGCGCGCTACGACCTCGACGGTATGCGGGCGGTGCTGACCGACGACATCGCCTGGACCATTCCCGGTCACCACGCGCTGTCGGGAACACAGCGCGGGCTCGACGAGGTGCTGGCCTTCTTCGCCCAGCTGGCCGAGGCGGGGTTCAAGGCCGAGACCTTCTTCCTCGAGGCCAATGACGAGTACGTCGTCGATGTCCACCGTGGCTATTCGACCGGCGGTGAAGGCAAGGTCGACACCCTGTGGGCGCTGGTGTGGCACTTCACTGCCGACGGCAAGGTCGATCGGGTCGTCGACCTGTGCCTCGACCAACATCAGATGGACACCTACATCCGGCAGAACTTCACCCTCGCACCTCTGCCGACCCGATTGGCCGACTCAGCGTAGGACTGGATCCATCGAGACCTGCGGCCCGCACTGTGGCGTTGTCGGCTGCCTGTTGCTCTGCGCGTATGGGAATCCCCGATCAGGCCCGCGCTCGGCCCAGCTGCCGGATCCAGGTCCGCGACTGCGCCGGATCGATCACGTCGTCGAGCTCGAAGGTGGTACCCGCATGGAGCGCCTTACCCTGCTGGTACGCCTGCCCGACGAGCGTCGTGAACAGGGCGTCCCGTTCCTTCGGATCCGCGACGGCGTCGAGCTCCTTTCGGAAGCCGAGCCGGACCGCGCCCTCGAGCCCCATCGGTCCGATCTCACCGGTGGGCCAGGCAACGGTGAACTCCGGTGCGTGGAATGAACCGCCGGCCATCGCCATCGCGCCGAGGCCGTAGCCCTTGCGCAGGATGATCGTCCCGAACGGCACCGTCAGCCGGGCACCGGCGACGAACAACCGGCCGAAGCGCCGCACCGTCGCCTCCTTCTCCGACTCCGGGCCGACCATGAATCCCGGGGTGTCGCAGAGGGTCACCACCGGCAACCCGTGCGCCTGACACATCGTGAGGAAGTCTGCGCCCTTGTCCGCGGCCTCGGCATCGATCGCGCCACCGAGGTGGAGGCTGGAGTTGGCGACGACACCGTACGCGACGCCCTCGACGCGGATGAGCGCGGTGACCATGCCCTGGCCGTAGGCGGGCTGCAACTCCAGCACCGAGCCGACGTCCGCGATCGCCTCGATCGCCGTGCGGACGTCGTAGGCACGCAGTCGGTTCTCCGGCACCACGTGACGGGCGAGCCGCTCGTCCGGCGCGGCCCAGTCGGTGACAGTGCCCTGGAAGTACGACAGGTACTTCTTCGCCAACTCGACGGCGTTCGCCTCGTCCCGGGCCACCAGGTGCACGACCCCGTTGCGGGTCTGTACGTCGATCGGACCGATGTCCTCGGGCCGGTGTACACCGAGACCGCCACCCTCGACCATCGCAGGCCCGCCCATGCCGATGTTGGCGTCGGGAGTGGCGATCAGCACGTCACACGCGCCGGCGAGGGCCGCGTTGCCCGCGAAGCAGCGTCCGGACACGATGGCGACGGTCGGCACGACGCCACGGAGCCCGGCCATCGCGCGGAACGTGCTCAGCTCGAGGCCGCTGGCGCCGTTCGCGTCGGTGTCGCCGGGCCGACCGCCGCCACCCTCCGCGAACAGCACCAACGGAATCCGTTTGCGCGAGGCCATTTCCAGCATCCGGTCGGTCTTGGTGTGGTTGCGCATGCCCTGGGTACCGGCGAGCACGGTGTAGTCGTACGAGATGACGACGGTCTCCGCGGCGGGCGCGCCGAATGTGTCGGCCCCGATCGTCGCGACCCCGGCGATCAGCCCGTCGGCAGGCGTGTTCTCGATCAGGTCCTGCTCGGTACGCCTGGTCCGCTGGGCGGCCAGGGCCAGAGCGCCATACTCGACGAGGCTGCCCTCGTCGACGAGATCGGCGATGTTCTCCCGCGCGGTGCGGCGACCGACCTTGTGCCGCTTGGCGACCGCCGTCGGCCGGGCGGCGTCGAGGGTGAACTCGTGCCGGGCGATCACCTCGGCGAGGTCGGGGCGAATGTGGTCGAGATCGAGGGCCGCGGCGGCCGACGCCTCCGCACCGGCTGTCGCCGCACGAACGACCACCAGTGGATCACCGATGTTCACGGACCGACCGGGTTCGACGAGCACCCGCACCACCCGTGAATCACTCCGCGCCGCGAGCACGTGCTGCATTTTCATCGCCTCGAGCACGACCAGCGGGGCGCCCACCGGCACGGTGTCGTCGACGTCCGCGACCTCCACCACGATCCCCATCAGATCGGCCCGCACGAGCTCGTCACCGGCGACGAGGTCGATTTCCGGGGCCGCGGGCCGTGGGCGGGGCTGCGTGGACGCGGTGGCGCCGGACTCGGCGGCCCTGTCCGCCGCGGCCGCGACGAGGTCCGCGATCCGCTCCTCCAGGTGTGACGTGGACACGGCTCCGGACCCGAAGTCCTTGTCCGCCAGCACCGCTCGCAGGAAGGAGATGTTGGTGCTCACGCCCTCGACGGTGAACTCCCGCAGCGCGGTGTCGGTCTTGCGCAGCGCGGCCGCGAAGTCGTCAGCGCGGGTGTGGGTAATGACCTTGGCCAGCAACGAGTCGTAGCGCGGACTGGTGGTCAGTCCGCGCCGGCCGTAGGTGTCCACCCGGATGCCCGGGCCGGTCGGCGCGGAGAACGCGGTCAGGGTGCCCGCCGCGGGAACCGTGCGCCCGTCCGTGGTCATCGACTCTATGTTGACCCGGGCCTGTACCGCGATGCCACGGGCGTCGGCCGCGGTCCCGGTCACCTGGCCCGCGTGTGCGACGACGCCCGCGGGCAGTCCGAGGTCGGCGAGCGACGCGCCGCGTGCGATGTCCAGGCCCACCGTCACCAGGTCGGTGCCGGTGACCTCCTCGGTGATCGTATGCTCGACCTGAATCCTCGGGTTGACCTCGAGGAATACGAATTCCTCACCGGTGACCAGGAATTCGACCGTGGCCAGGCCGCGGTAGCCGTGATCGGCGCACAGGCGGGCGGCGGCTCGATGCAACTCGAGCCGGGTCCGCTCGCTCAATCGCTGGGCGGGCGCGACCTCGATCACCTTCTGGTGCCTGCGCTGGACACTGCAGTCCCGGTCGCCGAGCGCCAGTGCGCGGGTGGTGCCGTCCGCGTCCGGGGCGGCCACGATCTGTACCTCGATGTGCCGGGCGCCCTCGCACAGCGCCTCGGCGAACAGTGCGGGGTTGCCGAAGCCGAGTTCGGCCTCGGACGCACAGGCTCGGTAGGCCTCGGCAACCTCGTCCGGCGAGCGGACCGGGCGCATGCCCCGACCGCCACCACCCGCGAGCGCCTTGATCATCACGCCGCGCGGGTGCGCGGCGAGGAACTCGCGCACGTGGTCCTCGCTGACGCCGCCCTCGGTGGCCGCGAGGACCGGCACGTTCGACCCGACCGCGGCGGCCCGAGCGGACGCCTTGTCCCCGAAGCGGTCGAGCAACGCCGCGTCGGGTCCGACGAACGTCAGTCCGGCGCTCTCGCAGTCGCGGGCGAATTCGGCGTTCTCACTGAGGAATCCGTAACCCGGGTGCACCAGTGTCGCGCCGGTGGCCGCCGCCGCGGCGAGCATCGCCTGCCGGTCGAGGTACGCGGCCGGGCCGGCTCCGGCGAGCGCGACGGCGGTGGTCGCGGCGGCGACATGCGGAGCGTCGGCGTCGTCGGTGGCGTACACGGCGACGGTGTCGAGGCCGTGTTCGGTGGCGGAGCGGATGATCCGCAGCGCGATCTCACCGCGGTTGGCGACCAGGACGGTGGCCATGGACATCTCGGTCATGTCAGTGCTCCTCGACCAGTGCGAAGAGATCACCCTTGCGCACCTTGCCGGTGGCGGTCATCGGCAGCAGGTCGAGGATCTCGATCTCCGGGACCTTGTACCCGGCCATGTTCTCGCGGGCCCACCCGACAAGTTCCTCGGCGGTGGTGGCATCGCCGTCGACCAACTGGACGAACGCGAACGCGACCTGACCACGGTCACGGTCCGGCTTCGGGACCACGGCGGCTGCCTCGATCGCCGGGTGCAGCATCAGCAGCGCCTCGACCTCGGACGGGAACACACTCATCCCGTTGGTCTTGATCATCTCTTTGTTTCGGGCGAGGTAGTGCAGCGCTCCTCGCTCGCTGAATTTGCCGAGATCACCGGTCTGGAGCCAGCCGTCACGCAGGGCATCGGCGGTGGCGGCGGTGTCGCGGTAGTACCCGGTCATGATCGAGGGACTGCGCATGATGATCTGGCCCTGCTCCCCCACCGGAACCGGAGTACCGTCCGGGTCGACGATCAGGATGTCGGTGCCCGGCACCGGGAGTCCGCAGAAGACCGGGTCGCCGCTCAGGTCGTAGTCATCCGACTGGAAGCCGAGGGTGATGGTGTCGGCGGTATGCGTCTCGGTCATGCCGTAGCTGCCCTCACGCAGCACGTGTCCGGTCGCCGCCCGCCACCGGGACCGGGTGTCGGAGTCGAGCTCGAGCACGAAGGAGACCGCCATCGGCGTGTCGAGGCTGGACAGGTCACGGCCGGCGAAACCGGGGCTGCCCATCAACTCGACGTAGTTGTCGACGGTTCCGACCATCGAGGTGACCCGGTAGCGCTCGATCGACTCGAGCACGACCCTTGCGTCCCAGCGGACGATCAGTACCACGGTGCCGCCGTTCACCAGCGGCAGCAGGATGCCGAAGTCCTCACCGGCGATCCAGAACACCGGCAGGAACGCCAGCGCCGTGGGCGGGTTCTCACCGACCTGACGTCCCATCGCCAGGGTGGCGGTTGCGGCGGTGTAGACCATATGCCGCTGGGTGTGCTCGCAGCCCTTGGGCATGCCGGTGGTGCCGCCGGTGTAGTTCAACGCGGCCAGCGCGTCCGGGTCGGTCGGGATCGGCTCGGCGCGAGGGCTTTCCATGATCTCGCGCCAGTCGGTGGCAGCCGGGTCGGTGACCTCGAATGGCGCGCCGACGGCCTGCTCGGTCAGCATGTCCGACAGGTCGGTGGTGGCGACCAGCCGTACCGGGGTCCGCTCGCGTACCGACTCGACGAACGGAGCCAGCGCCGGCTGGGTCAGCACGATCGTCACACCGGCGTCCGAGAGTTCATGTGCCAGTTCGTGTTCACGCAGCATCGGGCTGATCGGCACATGTACGGCACCGATCTTGAGGATGCCGAGCATGGCGACATGGAACTGCGGGCAGTTGCCCAGGTTCACACCGATCCGGTCGCCGGCGACCGCGCCGTTCGCGAGCAGCCAGCCGGCGAAGCGGTCCGAGAGCTCGTCGTACTCGGCGTAGCTGATCTCGCAACCGTAGAAGGCGATGGCGACGGTGTCCGGACGCGCGGACGCCCAGTGCCGCAGGTAGTCGACCAGGCCCTGCGTTCCGAGCGGGTACTCGACCGCACGCGGCACCCCGGCCGGCCAGTTGGCCTGCTGCAACTGCCGCACCTCGGCGAGCGCCGCTTCGAGTGCCGGCGATGTCGCCATGGTCATGGAAACTCCACTTCTTCTTCGTTGCCGAAGCCCCGGGGCGTCAGGCGAATCCGATGAGGCGCTCGGACATCGCGATCATGTCCGAGATGTACTGGGCCCGGGTCTCATCCGTCGCGGATGCCAGGCGCGCCGCACCCACGAGTTGGGCGTCGGCGAGGGTTTGCGCGACGGCGGCGGACGGCGCGCACGGCGTCCCCTCGCCGGTGTCGTTGATCCTGTCGATGAACCGGACGTAGCGGGCGACGAGCCGGGCGCGCACAGCCGACCACAGCGCATCGATCTCGGGATCGAGTTGCGCCCGGTGGTCGATCAGGCCGACCAGCGGACCGTGCTCGAAGATCACTTCGATCACGGCGGCGGTCGTGGCGCGCAGCACCTCGCGCAGGTTGTCGACGACCGGCCCCTCCAGATGCTGGGCATCGAGAAACTGCTGGCAGACACCCTCGGTGACGGCACGAAACACCTCCTCCTTCGAGGAGAAGTACGCGTAGAACGTCGCTCGGGAGACCTCGGCACGCGTGGTGACCGCTTGCGCGGTGGTGGCCTCGTAGCCGAGTTCGGCGAAGCACCGGGCGGCGGCAGCCAGCAACTCCCGGCGGCGTCGGCTGTCGCTGGCCTGGCGCGCCGAGCGCGCCTGCTCCTGCTGCTCGCTGGTGGTCACCGTCACAGTATGTGTTGACGTTGACGTCAACGTCAAGATTTCAGTGGGAGGTATTCGGTCGGCACTCACCGGTGCGGCGGCGTTTCACCGAACCGCGCGACCAGGGGTTCGCCGCCGTCGCGTTCGATGTGTGCTTCGAAGACGCGCTGGAGCGCTCCCGTGTCGAGGACCGCTCGATCGAACTCCGAGAGAAAAAGGGAGACCAAGCGCCGGCGGCCATCACCGGCGAGCCCCGCCCTCCGGCTCGGAGCGGAACCCTTTGACCCGACTCGGAACCGGTGCACGGCGCGAGACCACGAATCGTGTGACGGCATGAACCCCGACGTGGGGCAGATTCGACCCGACCAGGCGACTGACGTAACGTGCCGTCACATGAGTGATGACTTGTTGGGCAAGAGCGCGCTGGTCACCGGGGCCAGCCGGGGTATCGGGTTCGCGGTGGCGGCGGAGCTGCTCGAACGGGGGGCCAATGTGGTGATCTCGGCTCGCAAGCCGGAGCCGCTGGAGGAGGCCGCCGAGCGGCTGCGGGGGCTGGGGCATCCGGGGAAGGTCGTCGCGGTCGCGGGTAACTCCGGGGATGCGGCGGCCCGGGCCGAGCAGGTCGCGACGGCGGTGGCGCAGTTCGGGTCGCTCGATGTGCTGATCAACAACACCGGCATCAACCCGGTGTACGGGGCGCTGATGGACGCCGATCTGGATGCCGTGCGCAAGATCTTCGACGTGAATGTCGTTGCGGCGCTGGGCTATGTGCAGCAGGCTTACAAGGCGTGGATGGGTGAGCACGGGGGCGCTGTCGTCAACGTCGCCAGCGTCGCGGGGCTGCGGTCCACCGGAGTCATCGCCGCATACGGGGCGTCGAAGGCCGCGCTCATCCGGCTCACCGAGGAGCTGGCCTGGCAGCTGGGTCCGAAGATCCGAGTGAACGCGGTAGCGCCCGGCGTGATCAAGACCAAGTTCGCCGACGCGCTGTACTCGGCTGACGAGGAGGCCGCGGCGGGCGCGTACCCGATGAAGCGGCTGGGGTCGCCGGAGGATGTGGCGGCGCTGATCGGGTTCCTGGCCTCGGACGAATCCTCGTGGATCACCGGTACGACCGTGCGGGTGGACGGCGGTCTGCTGGCCACCGGCGGCATCTGAGACCGGAGAGATGAAAGCTCGTGCCCGGCACCGAGATTCGGTGCCGGGCACGAGCGGTGCGGATCCCACCCCCACGATGGGACGAATTCGGCTGCCGCGCCCCGCGAGTGGCGACGACTCAGCGGAAGGCCAGTGCGCCGAGGGTGTCGCTGTTGCGGTATTTCAGGTATTTGCTGATCGTCGCGTCGTCCACCGCGGGGGTGGCGGTGGCGACGGTGATCACCAGGAATTTGCCCTGGCTGCCGTCGCGCCACTTACCGGTTTCGAAGTCGTTGATGTAACTGCCCTCGGGCAGAATGACATCCTTGTCGTCGAACTGGCCGTCGGCGCCGGAGGCCTTGTCGGCGTCGGACATGGTGAGCACCAGCTGGGTCAGCATGAGCGCGCCGTTCTCGGCCTTCCACGCCATTTCCGAGGCGCGTTGGCAGCCGAGGCCGGTCAGTTTGCCCGCTTCCTCGATGGGAGCGCAGGAGTCGAAGTCACGGCCGGACACATACGCGGCCTGCAGCGCGACGTCACCCAGCTTGAAGTTCCAGTCCTTGCCGAATTCGGTGTAGCTGAAGCGGCTCCCGCCCGGCGCGGACTTGGAGGTGGTCGGCGCGCCGCGGGTGGTGGTCGACGCGCTGGTGGTGGTCGGTGCGGTGGTCGTGGTGGTGGCGTCGGCCTGCGAGGAGTCGCCCTCGCCGGAGACGAGCACGATCGCCCCGACCGCGACCGCGAGCAGCACGACCACACCGAGTACCACGCCGACGATCAACCCCGTGTTCGTCTTCGGCTGCTGCGGCGGCGGAAAGCCCGGTTGCTGCGGAAAGCCCGGGTGCTGCGGAAAGCCGGCCTGTTGCGAGAAGCCCGGGTTCTGCTGGAATCCCGGCTGCTGCGCGTATCCCGTGTCCTGAGGGTGGCCCTGCTGCTGCGGATACCCCTGCTGCGCAGTCCAATTCACCTGCGTCGGCTCCCAGCCCGCCTGTCCCGCCGGCTGCTGGCCCGGCCACCCGGGCTGCTGTGGCTGGTGCTCGCCGCCGGCCTGCTGGGCGGGATGGTCCCACCATGCGGGATCCGGGTCCTGGGGCGGCTGCCCGTGGGCATTGGGATCACCGCCGGGACCGGCGGGTGGATACGTCATCTGCTCACCTTTCGCGGCCTGCCCGGACCCTCCCCGGCCCGGCATTCGTTCCCGAAGCGTATGCGCGGGACCCGGCATGATCCAATCACGTGGTGACCGACGATCTGCTGATCTGCGGCGCGGGCCCGGCGGGCCGAGCCCTCGCCCACCGCGCCCTGGCGCACGGGCTGACGGTCACGGTGGTCGATCCGCACCCGCGGCGGCGCTGGGCGGCCACCTATGCGGCCTGGGCGGACGAGCTTCCCGAATGGATCGCGCCGGAGGCGATCGGGGCCGCGGTCGACCGCCCCGTCGCGTGGACGCATCGCCGGATCGAGCTGGATCGTCGGTATATCGTCTTCGATACCGCGGCACTGCAGGATTCGCTGGATCTCTCCGGCGCCCGGCTGATCCAGGACAGCGTGGTCGCGATCGATCGCGCTGCCCGCCGCCGCCACGACGGACCGGACCTCCCGTCGGCGCGCCTCGCCTCCGGCCAGGTGCTCCCCGCGGGGCGGGTCATCGACGCGCGCGGCGTGGCCCGCTCCCCCGCCCTGGCCGAGCAGACAGCCTTCGGGGTGATCGTCGACCGGGCACGCTGGCCCGAAGCGGATACCTACTTCATGGACTGGCGCGACGACAACGGCGCGGAACCGGACGCGCCCCGGTCGTTTCTGTATGCCGTACCACTGAATGAGGAACGCGTTCTTCTGGAGGAGACCTGCCTGGCCGGACTCCCCGCGCTCGACCAACGCACCCTGCACGAGCGCCTCACTCACCGATTGCACTCCCGCGGAATATCTCTCACCGGCGCCGAGCCCACCGAACGCGTCCGCTTCCCGGTTCACGGCGGCCGTCTCAGCACCGCCGTCTTCGGCGCAGCGGGAGCCTTCATGCACCCCGCAACGGGCTACAGCGTCGCCACATCACTGCGACTGGCCGATACGACCGTCGCGGACGATCCCGTGTGGCCCGCTTCGGCGCGAACCGTACATGTGTTGCGTCAGGCGGGATTACGTGCCTTGCTCGCACTACCGCCCGCCGACCTCCCCCTGTTCTTCGATGCCTTCTTCGCCCTGCCGTCCTCCGCGCAGCGCGCCTACCTGTCCGGCCGCGACGACCTATCCGGCACCGCCGCCGCCATGACGTCTCTGTTCAGGGCGCTCCCGTGGCCGCTGCGCCGCAGACTCGCGGCCGCGGTGGTGACTCCCCTACCCCGCCGCACACCCGGCCGGTCCACCACCCCACCCGCGCCCGCCCCTGATCCACGGTCACGCACCACGTGATCGTGAATTCCGGCCTGGGCGTTCGTAGGTGATCGACCCGAATTCTCCGGATTCGGCGGCACGGAAGGGTGACCGATGGTGTGCTGATAGGGTCGCAATCCCGAATCAGGGGAGGTTCCAACGATGTTCGACCTTCCGCTATCCAGCCACAGCGCGCTGCCGAGGATGACTGTTTCCGACGCGCTCGCCGCGCAGCAGGCCCATGCCGAGTGCCCGATCACGATCTGTCCGATCAAGTTGCAGGCCAGGACATTTCTGGTCGGCAAGCAACGACGCCGCCGGAAGGGGGTGCGAGGTGGACGATCAGAGTGACATGGAGATTCGAGCGTTACGGGATGTGATCGACGCGGTCGAGGATCGGCTGCGGCGTTTCGAGGCGAGCGGCGGGGTCGTCCTCGCACCCCGGTCCGAGGTGTACGCCACGGTCATCTACGCGGTGATCGCCAGTGCGCGCGCCTCCGGCCACTATGGTGCGGGCAGTCTGGTGCAAGCGCCGCTACTGGACGAGATCCTCATGGGAGCCGAGGCCGAGCCGTGGGCGACAGCGATGTACGCCATGGTCATCGACCGGGCGTTGACGCGGTGAAGCGCGCGAGCCGCCGACCCGATCCGCCGGCTCGCAGTGCCTCTGCGGCATCCAGATGACGGACCCGGTCAGCACCGCCCTCACTCGATCCAGCTCCAATCATGGTCGGGGTCCTGGTATTCCAACCCGATCCAGCCGTCGTATCCAGCGGCGTCGAGGGCGGCGAAGAGGGCCTCGAAATCGAGTGTGCCGGTACCGGGACGACCGCGCCCGGGCGCATCGGCGATCTGGACATGCCCGATCCGCGGGGTGTATTCGGCGATGACACCGAACAGGTCCGCACCCATGCGGGCGAGATGGTAGAGGTCGCAGAGGAAGCGGAGGTTGGGTTCGCCGACCTCGTCGATGACCCGCACCGCGTGTGCGGCCGAGACGATCGGATAGTCCGGCGACTCGATGGAATTCAGCGCTTCGAGCACCACCTGCGCGTCGATCCGCGCGGCGGCGCGAGCCGCCCGCCGCAGGTTCTCGAGCGCCAGCTCGTCCTGGGCGGCCGGATCCGCCCCGGCGACCCGATTGCCGTACAGGGCATTCAACGACCGGCACCCCAGTCGTTCGGCAATCCCCACGGTGACGTCGATATTGTCCCGGAACTCGGCCTCCCGCCCGGGTATGGACACCAGCCCGCGCCCAGCGGGAACCAGATCGATGAAGTTCAATCCGATGAGCCGCACTCCGGCATCGCGGACCGCGGAGACGAACGCGTCGACCTCCTTGTCACCCGGCACCGGATTCTCGCCGAAGGGCCACCAGAACTCGACCGCCTCGAACCCGGCCGCCTTCGCCGCCGCCGGACGTTGCAGCAGCGGCAGATCGGTGAACAGGATCGAGCAGTGCACATCGAATTTCCGCGGCGTCCCAGCGGCGGTGTACTTCATCGGGTCGTTTCCTCCTCGAGGGGGTTGCCGAACTGCCGAGATCGGTGATGCCGATCAGCTGCGGGGTAGGAAATGATCGGCCGCCCAACAGTAGGGACAGCACCGCGAGCAGAGTGGGGCGGCGCCGGTGCGGTTACCGTCCGAGACAGTGAGAGTGTGTCACACGCTGAAGGATCAGGGTCTACGCGCTGCCTGCCTCGATCACACCCGGTTCCAACTTTGACGGCTCAGCCTGGCTTTCCGAATCGGTTCTTCTGCTTCATGATTCGCTTGCGCGCGGAGACGCCCGCCTGGCCGACCGCATCATGCGGCACGGTCTTCAGTTCGTCGTCCTCGACTACGGTGTTGCCGCCCACGAGCAGGCGCGCCAGCGGCGGCTGCGGGCCGAACACCAGCGAGCACACCGGGTCCTCGATGGCGGCGCGGAAGCCGTCCACCTTCCAGACCGCGATATCGGCGAGCTTGCCGACCTCGAGGGAGCCGATCTCGCTCTGGCGACCCAGGTTCCGGGCGCCGCCCAGGGTGCCCACTTCGAGGGCCTGACGCGCGGTCATGGCCCGGGGGCCGTGCACGGCGCGCTGGAACAGCATGGCCTGCCGCATTTCCCCTGCCATGGAAGTGAGCTCGGAGGAGGCCGCGCCGTCGACACCGAGTCCGACGGGCACGCCGGCAGCCAGCAGGTCCATCACTCGCGCGATGCCCGCGCCCAGGCGGGCATTCGACGTCGGGCAGTGCGCGGAACCGACACCGGTCTTCGCGAAGGCCGCGATGTCCTTGTCGTGCAGGTGCACCGCGTGCGCGAACCAGACGTCCTCGCCGAGCCAGCCCAGCTTCTCCATGTATTCGACCGGGGTGCAACCCATCTGCTCCATGCAGAGTTCTTCCTCGTCGAGGGTCTCGGCGAGGTGGGTGTGCAGGCGCAGACCGTGCCGGCGGGCCAGAGCGGCGGAATCGACCATCAGGCCCTCGGACACCGAGAACGGCGAGCAGGGGGCGACGGCCACCCGCAGCATCGAGTCGAACGACGGGTCGTGATACTTGCGGATGATCTCCTCGGTGTCGAGGAGGATCTCGTCGCGGTTCTCGACCACCTCGTCCGGCGGCAGCCCGCCGTGCGACTGACCGCGGTCCATGGACCCGCGGCACGGGTGGAAGCGGATGCCCAGCTCGCGAGCGGCGCGCACCTCGGCCTCGAACAGGTCGCCACGGCCCTTGGGGAATATGTAGTGGTGATCGGTGGAGGTGGTGGCGCCGGTCAGCGCGAGCCACCCCAGACCGGCCGAGGCCGCGCCGTGGACGATCTCGGCATCCATGGTGGCCCACAGGCGGTACAGGCCGGTCAGCCACTCGAACAGCGTGGCGTCCTGGAACAGGCCCTGGGTGGCCCACTGGTAGAGGTGGTGGTGGGTGTTCACCAGACCCGGGGTCACCAGACAACCGGCGCCGGAGAGGCGTTCGGCACCCACCACCGTCGGCGCGGGTCCCGCGCCGACGGCTTCGATCCGGCCGTCGTCACCGACGATCAGATAGCCATTGGGGATCTCCGCGCCGACAACCGGTGCGATATAAGCGTTTTCGATGACGAGCTTGCGCCCACCCGTCGCCCCACCGCCGTCCCCGACGGAATCGCTTCGCGATGCGGTGCTCATGTGGCGGCCCTCCGCTCTGCCGCCGAACGCACGGCATCCAGATCTTCTCGTAACCCAAGGTCGCCGCGGTCGCGGATTCGCGGCGAATCCACGGTGCGCGCCGCCCGCCGCGACGCATTGCGGGTCAGCAGGTGCGCCTCGGCTTCTTCCCGGGGCCGCGAACCCAGCCGTTCCAGGCGACTCGACATCCGACCTCCATCGGTGCATGGGCGTGTCACCCACTTAACCCGGCGGGTGGTCAGGTTCGAAAGGACGAGACCTCCGAAGCTGGGGTCTGCTTCACAGGGGCGCGTTCGTAGCTAGATCCAAGTTCGGTAATCGTCCGGTCACTGACTGTTAGCCTCGGGCATCATGCGGTTGCGTTCCCTGCTGACCATGCACGATCTGGGCCTGCGACTCGTCACCGGAGAGGACGAGTTGGACCGCTTCGTACGCTGGGTGGTAACCACCGACATGCTCGATCCCGGCCGGTACCTGTCCGGCGGTGAATTCGTCCTCACCGGCCTGCAATGGCGGCATTCACCCGAGGACAGCGAGATCTTCGTGAGCGCACTCGCCCGCGCCCGGGTGGCGGCGATCGCGGCCGGTGACGCGCTGTACGGCGAACCGCCCGAGGATCTCATCGCGGCGTGTGAGAAGCATCGAATCCCGCTGTTCCGGGTCGAGGAACGGATCGCCTTCGCCACGGTGACCGAGCAGATCAACCGGAAGCTGTCGTCGGGCCGAGCCGCGGATTTGAGCGCGATTCTGGACCGACATCGGCAGCTGGTCTCGGGCGGGGGCCTGGATTCGGTGCTCGACCTCGTGCATCGCACGCTCGGCACGCGGTGCTGGGTGGTGTCCTCACTCGGGCGGGTGGTGGCCGGGTCCACGCGAGACCTGCCCGCACAGGCGCGGTCGGCATTCCTGGGCGCACGGCGGCTGCCGCATGTGCTTTCCCATGATCAGGTCCGGTACTCGCTGTTCGCGGTGGACGCGGACGGGACCTCGCGCATCGCGGACTGGTTCCTGGCGTTCGAGGGCGATTACGGGGACTGGCCCGAGGCCCGGCGGGCGCTGATCGGGCAACTGGCGGCGGTCGTGTCGCTGGAACGCGCGCGGCGCGACGATCGGCACAGCGCCGAGGGGCGGCTCGCGCAGGAGCTGATCGAGCTGATCATGTCCGATGCCAAGCCCGCCGACATCATCTCCCGGCTGGAACTGACCGGTCTCGGGCTGTCCGACCGGTACCTCGCGGTCGCCGCCACCGCGGATTCGGGGGGCGTGCGGCCGGGCGAGCTGCGCGCGGTGCTGCGCGAAATCCTTCACGGCCGAAGCCCGGCCATCGGCGTGGTGGACGGTGAGGTCATCCTGCTGGTCGCGCTCGGCGACGACCAGGCTCTGGACGACCACATCCACCGGGCCATCGAAGCCCTCGAACCCGGCCTGCGATCGAGCCGGCTGTCGGTCGGCATCAGCGGCGCGGTCGACGGCGAGGGCCTGCGTGGCGCGGTCGAGGAGGCCCGCTACGCCCGCCGCATGGCCGCCGAACGCCGGCAGCCCACCAGCGTCGTCCGCCACGACGAACTCGCCACCCACGTGCTGCTCCTCGCCAGCGTGCCCGACGAGGTCCGCCGCATGTTCCGGGTGCGGCTGCTGGACCCGCTACGCGTCTACGACCGGGACAATCGCGCCGACCTGGTGCACACCCTGGAAACGTTCCTGGAGGTGTCCGGATCGTGGACCAAGTGCGCGGATCTGCTGCACCTGCACGTGAATACGCTGCGTTACCGCATCCAGCGCATCGAGGAACTCACCGACCGCGATCTGTCGCGCCTCGCGGACAGGGTCGACTTCTTCCTCGCCTTGGCCCTGCGGTGACCGCTGTCCCAGATCAGCGTGCGGCCCCTGTCCACCCGAGTTGCTCGCGGTAACGGCCGATGTGGCAGTCCTCCTCAGCCTGCCGCCGATGCCGGGCGGATCGCTTTCACCGAGTGGATCAGGGCGATGCGGTGGCGGCTGAATCTTCCATGTCATGGAGAGCCGCTTGATACTCATGGCGAATCGAGTGCTGGATCAGCGGCAGGCTTCGGTCATCCCGATCAGCCACTCCCGGACGGCGGCGCGCTGCTCGGGGGTGAAGCCGGCTTCCAGCTCGGCTTCGCGGCGGTCGACGGCGGCGCGGGCCCGGTCGTAGAGCGCGCGACCTGCGTCGGTGAGCTGGATCTGGTGCGTGCGACGGTCGGTGGGGTGCGGGTGGCGTTCGATCAGGCCCGCCTTTTCGAGCCCGGCCAGCATCTCATTGGCGGCCTGCCGGGTGCTGCCGACATCGCGGGCGATGTCGGCGACGGACTTGCCCGGCTGCTTCCGGGTCATCATGAGGGTCGCGTATTGCGAGGTGGTGAGCCCGAAATCCTTGAGGACCTCGCCGATCGCGGCGCGCATGCTCAGCCACACCGTGCGGACCAGGAAGGTCAGCGATCCGCCCTGCGATCCGGAACAGCTCACCGCGGCAACCCTTTCGAGAGATTGACAGGTACCTGACAATCACGCAAACTTGCGATCGTCAGGTTCCTACCAATCTTATCGAAGGTATCCATGACCGTGCCCGCGACGCTGCCGAGATCCCAGCAGCGGCTCATCCTCGCCGTACTTCTGCTCTCCTCCCTGCTCATCTGGCTGGACAACACCATCCTCGCCACCGCGCTCGAGACCCTCGCCGATCCGGTGCGCGGGTTGGGCGCGAATCCGGCTCAGCTGCAATGGGCCTCGGGTTCCTACACGCTCGTCTTCGCCGCGCTCATGTTCACGGCCGGGGCGCTCGGCGACCGGTACGGGCATCGAACGGTGCTCGCCACCGGATTGACGATCTTCGCCCTCGCCTCGATATGGGCGGCCTATGCCGATGATCCCGCGCAGCTCATCGCCGCCCGTGCGGTCATGGGCGTGGGCAGCGCGCTGATCATGCCCGCCACCATGGCAACGGTGACCTGGACGTTCACCGGCCCGGCGCGCGCGTCCGCCATCGGGCTGTTCTCGACCTCCGCCGGTGTCGGGCTCGCCGCCGGACCGCTGCTGGCCGGGGTGCTGCTCGACCATTTCTGGTGGGGCTCGGTGTTTCTCGTGAACGTGCCCGTGGTCGTGATCGCACTGCTCGGCATCGCCACACTGGTGCCGAACTTCCGCAGCCCGGCGCCACGGCCGATGAATCTCACCGGACTGGCCTTATCGGTCAGCGGATTGGCCGCGCTCGCCTACGGTCTCATCCGGGCGGGCCAGGTCGCCTCATGGACGCCGGTGCAGGTGTGGGCCCCCATCGCCGCCGGACTCGCACTCCTGGCCATCTTCGTTATTACCGAATTGCGTTCCGCGCAGCCCAGTTTCGATCCGCGGCTGCTGGCCGACCGCATCTTCGGCGGCGGCAATGCGACCCTGGGCCTGGTGTTCCTCGCCATGACGGCAAGCGGCTTCTATGGCGCGTTCTATCTCCAAGGCGCACGTGGCTTCTCGCCCCTGGCCGCGGGACTCATCAACTCCCCCGCCGCGCTCGGCGTGATCGTCGGCGGCCCGCTGAGCATCCGCCTGGTCCGCCGCTTCTCGCTGCGCGGGGTCACCGCGACCGCCCTCACCATCGGCGCGCTCTGCATGGGCAGCATCGGCTTCTTCGGCCTGCGCACTCCGATCTTCTGGAACGTGCTGTTGTCGGCGGCACAGGGGTTCTCGGTCGGTATGGTCATCGGGTCGGTCACCAGCGCGCTGATGAGCACCCTCCCGCTCGACCGGGCGGGCGCGGGATCGGCTGTCATCAATACCGTTCGCCAGACCGGCAGCGTCTTGGGCATCGCCCTTGGCGGCACCATCATGGCCATCACCTATCGGACCGGAATCAAGGGCGCGGCGGCCTCTCTGCCCGACTCCGCGCGGGAGCCCGCCCAGGTCTCCGCGGAACAGGCCCGCCACGTCGCTTCCGCCGTCAACCGTCCCGACCTGGCCCATGCGGCCGACAACGCCTTCATCCACGCCATGCACGTGGGCGCGGTCTGGACCATGTTGTTCGCCGTCGCCGGGGCCGCGGTCCTGGCCGTTGCTCTGCGGCCACGTCCGGAGGCCGCGCCGGCAACCGACCCCGAACCACGTCTGACCGCTGCTGGTCAGCGTGTTTCGGACAACTGAACCGCCGCGCTCAGCGAGCTCCACGCCACGCGTCCTGCGCCACCCGCCGGCGGTGCAGGACGCTCCGGCCCCGAAGAGCCGGCACCAGCTTCGAGTACGGGTGCCGAGTCCACTGCGATGGTTTCCTGATCGACATGACCGCAGCTCGGCGGCCAGGGGCTCTCGTGGTCCAGGTTCCTCGCGGCCGGTCCCGCACCGGCAACTGCGGTGAGGACTGCGCGGCAGGCGCAATCCGGGGGCGCGGGCAATTCAGGGTTGTATGTAACCCTTGTTAGCACTTACCTTGGAGTGTGTCGCACCGCACAGGAGCGCCTCGGCCAACGACTCGTGGACGGCGCGGCGCACAGACGAGGAGGCAATGATGGCTCTGACGACGATGTCGGGCTCCGTTCCCGCGGCACAGGACTACGCGGACGTGCTGCACACCCTGTCGGAGGGATCGGTGCACCGCCGATTCGATCCGTATCTCGATATCGCCTGGGACTCACCCGAATTCGCGATCGATCCGAAGGATCCGCGCTGGGTGCTGCAACCGGAGATCGATCCACTCGGCGCGACGCAGTGGTACAAGAACCTGCCGCTGGAGCGGCAGATCGAGATCGGGCGCTGGCGGATCGCGAACGCCATCAAGGTCGGCGCGGCCTTCGAGAGCATCCTGATCCGCGGGATGATGCAGTACATCATGAAGCTGCCCAACGGGTCGCCGGAGTTCCGCTACTGCCTCCACGAGATGACCGAGGAGTGCAACCACATCCAGATGTTCCAAGAGCTGGTCAACCGGATCGGCGTGGACGTCCCCGGTATGCGGCCGATCTTCCGGGCGCTGTCGCCGTTCATCGGCGTCGCGGGCGGTTATGCGTGGGCAATTCTGTTCATCGGCATTCTCGGCGGCGAGGAACCGATCGACCACTATCAGAAGGCGGTCATCCGCAATGGCGCGAATCTGCCGCCCGCCGTGGTGCGCTGCATGGAGATCCATATCGCCGAGGAGGCGCGACACATCTCCTTTGCCAATGAGTTCCTGAAAGAGCATGTGCCGGGACTCAATCCGCTGTATCGCAATGTCTGCGGTATCGCCTTCCCGCTCGCCATGCGGTGGCTGGCCGGTGAGATCATGGCTCCCCCACCCGAATTCGCTCGGACCTTCGACATCCCGCGCGGGGTCATCAAAGAAGCGTTCTGGCACTCACCCACGTCCTCGAGAATCCTCTCCGGATACTTCGGTGACATGCGCACTCTCGCCGACGACCTGGGCCTGATGAATCCCGTCACCAAGCGACTGTGGAAGCTCCTGCGCATCGACGGCGACCAATCCCGCTACCGCAGCGAACCCGAGCGCCGAGCCGCCTGATCCTCGGGGTTACCCACCGGAATAGTCCGAAGTGCGATCGGAAAATGCGGTCCATTGGGAAGCAATTGCGCCACATGTAATCCCCCGACGTTGGGGCCGGTACCGCTTCCGCGGTGCCGACCCCAACAAGGGTGCGTTCGCGCAATCCGACCTCTGGTCGGCCGGACACACCAGCATACGAACCGCGCGGGTGCCGGTGAACCGCTCACTACTCGGGCGGAAGCCGGTGCTCACCGGTCGTCGGCTCGGCGACCAGCCTTCCCCACCCCCATCGCTGCGGGGCGAGAATCAACTGATCGACTCTTATCAGGCGGTCGGGGCCGTCCAACCGGTGGGGAGGTTGGCGAGACGGACACGCTGCGGGTGCTGACCGACCGGTACCGAGGTGATCTTGGCGCCGGTGGCGAAGTCGATCGCGGTGACCTGGTTGGCGCCGCTTTCAGAGATGATGCACGCCTTGCCGTCTCCGCTCACCGTCGCCCAGTAGGGCGCGGAGGCCGTCACCAGGGGACCTTGCTGCAGGGTCGTCCTGTCGACGATGGTGGCGTAATTGTCCATCGTTCCGGCGACGCACAGTTTGGCTCCGGTCGGATCCATCGACAGCCCGTGGTGGCGTGAGTCGTTGACGAAGGTGGTGCGGTCATCGCTGGTCGCGGGGTTCTTCGGCAATTCCTTCACACGCAGGATCTTGTCCGCGGCCACGTCGTATTCCAGGAAGCCGTTGAAGAAGGACACCTGGAAGTAGATCCTGGACTCGTCGGGGCTGAACGCCAGCGGGCGTACCGCATTCGACAGATCCGTTCGCCCGAAGGCGTCGAGTCGCTTTCGCATGTCGATCGTCTTGATCTGCTGGAACGTATTCGCGTCGACGATGGTGATATGCCGGTCGCCCTTCGTGAAGTCCTCCCAAGGTGCGTCGAGGTTGGTTTCGACGTTGCCGATCGAAACATTCCAGATCTTGCCGTCCTCGGTGAAGACGTTCTCGTGCGGCTTATCGCCAGTCGCGAAGTGGCCCAACTCCTTTCCGGTCCGGATGTCGAGTACGTGCACCACATTGCCGAGCGATGCGGACACCGCGACCCGGGTTCCGTCACGCGAGACCGCCATGTGGTCGGCGCGGTAGCCCGATACCTCGAAGCGCCACTTGACCTTTCCGGTGGCGGTGTCGATGGACGCCACGTCGCCGAAGCTCGGCCGCGACACGACGATGGATGCCCCGTCGGGGGTCGTGTACATGTCGTCGACATACTGGTCGTGGCCTTGGCCCACTGTCTCCCGGATCCCGACGAAGACTGCGAGATGGGCCGGATTGAGACTGATCTCGAGGAGTCGGTCGTCCTTGTCGGGGATGAGGTTGATCCGGCCGACTTTCGCGAAGTCCCCGCTGGAGTGGATGACGTCCGCGGTGCCGTCCCAGTTGTTGCCCACCAGCATCACCTGCTGCAGCGAGGTGTCGGCGATGGCGGTTCCGGCCTGATGGGCGAGCGCTCCGGTCAGTACGACCACTGCCCCTGCTGCTGCGATGCTGCGCCACAATCGTCCGCGGCGCTGGGCAAATTTCGAGATGCGCATAGAAAACTTCTCCATAGGTACTGCTGATCGGAGGCACGGAGGGTTCCGCGCCCCGCAGGCACCGTCGCTTCCGCGAACGGGCTCGGTGAACTGGTCGGCCTGACCGATCGGGCGTCAACACAGGAGCCTTGTGAGCAGGTGCGCCGCAAGTCTGAATATTCGTGTATTCAGACTTGCGGCGGAAGTGTATCGGCGGATAGGCGCCCAGCGGCGGAGAACGACGATCACCGCACCCGCCGATACACGGAACCGCAGGCGAGGGCATGTCCAGGGGGCTGAATCCACGGCCGGCATCGACAGCACTCACTTCGCGGACGACGGCCTGATTCACCTGCCGAAAATCCGGCCCATGCCGAGCGATTCGGTCGCGGAGCCGTCGATACCCCTGGGGCGGAACCGATTTCGCAGGCGACGGTCGGGGGTAGCGCTCAGCGAGGGTGCGCAACCGTTCGGCCGCGCGCCCGTCATCATCAACCTCATCGTCGGCCCGCTGACGCCTCCGCTCCTCGACCTCATCGGTCATCCCAACGGAACGCTGCTGAATACCCCCGGCCTTGGATCAGCCACCCGCCGGGTCTGTTCCGGACTCCCGGCGGATGGTCGCCGACCGATCCCACGGGTGAACACACCCGTCAGTAGAGTCGCGGCCATGGCCGCTGCCGCCCGCGGTGCGCCACACCCGTCCGCGATGACGAGTGCTCGGTGAGACGCGCATAGAATTCCTCCAGGAATTACTGCGGCTGTGGAGCGCGAGTCAGGAGCCGCGCCCCACAACGCCGTGACCGCCCCGGACAGGGGGCAGCCACGGAATCCGCAACGATGAGCATGGCCGGCCGGGCTAGCGCATGGAGTCTTGTGGGCGTTGCGATCCAAGTTTGAATATTCGGATATTCGAATTTGAGTGACTGCAGAGTAGTCAACGGGGTCGTGCACCACAAGCCCCTCGCGTGCAGATCGCGCGGCCGCGGAAAGGGCGGACGTGGCCAGGATCGCACCTGCGACAGGCCGTTACGGCGGCAGACCGGCCGCGGAGCGACAGGCCGCGCGACGCGTCCAGCTCCGCGAGGCGGGGCTGGAGATGTTCGGCGCGGGACCCGGATATCGCAACAGCCGCCTGGTGGATGTGTGCAAGCAAGCCGGGTTGTCCACCCGGCAGTTCTACGAGGAGTACAACACCCTCGAGGACCTGCTGGCGGACCTGCACCTGTATATCAACGACCTGGTCGAACAGCGTTTCGTCGATGAGATCGGACGGGTCGCGGATCTGCCGATCCGCGAACGCGTGTCCCGGATCGTGCACACCTACATCGACGCCGCCACCGCCGACCCGCGTCACACCCGCATCTTGTTCGTCGAAATCGTCGGTGTGAGCGAACGACTCAACCAGCAACGCCTCGAGCGGCGATCTCGCTGGATCGCGCTGTTGGTCGAGTTGTATGACGACGCGCTCCGCCGTGGCGACATTGCGCCATTCGATCCCCGGCTCGCCGCCGCTGCGTTCGTGGGCGCGGTCAACGGGCTGATGCACGACTGGGCGGTTGACTGGGTCGACGCCACCAGCGATCAGGTCGCCGACGAACTACAGAGCATGCTCACGGGAAGGCTGGAACTCGAACGCCCCGAGAGCAGACCGTGATCCGACCCGCGCGGCACGACCTCGGCTGCTACGGCCGCAATGCCGGTCAGCGCTCCTCCTGCCGCGATGTCTCCGGGCCAGATCGCGATACCGATATCCACCACAACCACCACTCACCTGGCGGAGGCGCGGGTCACGATCGCTCGCATTTCTCCACGTTGCCCATGCGTTACCTCCAGTTAGCTGAACGATTCAAGATCAACGGATTTCTATGATTCTTCTACGGATTCGCAGGCAGTTCCGTTGGGAATCGATGGTGGTGAGCGGGGCACATGAGGAACCCCAGCGCTTCTATCCACACAGACATCGCATGAGTGGGCCACAGGGAAGCCGTGGGATCCCTCGATACACATATCCCTATTTCGTGACCAAGTCGGGCCCCGGCCACCTGAAACCCCAGGTCGGCGGCGCGTTAACCGCTAGGAACCCGGGCGCCACGTACGATCGGAAAATGCGGTCCATTTGGAAGGGCTCCATCGCGTTCGGACTGGTGAATGTCCCCGTGAAGGTTTACACCGCCACGGAGGACCACGACATCAAGTTCCACCAGGTGCACGCCGCCGATGGCGGGCGCATTCGCTACGAGCGGGTGTGCACGGTGGACGGGCAGCCCGTGCAGTATTCCGATATCGACCGGGCGTATGAATCACCCGACGGAGATCAGGTGATTCTCACCGACGAGGACTTCGCCAAACTTCCGGCGGCGGAGAAGCACGAAATTCCAGTGCTGCAATTCGTGCCGTCGGAGCAGATCGATCCGATTCTGTTCGACAAGAGCTACTACCTGGAGCCCGACTCGACCGCGCCGAAAGCCTATGTGCTGCTGGCCGAGACCCTGGAACGGGTGGACCGGGTGGCGCTGGTGCATTTCACGCTGCGGCAGAAGACCCGCCTGGGCGCGCTGCGGGTGCGCGACGGGGTGCTGGTGCTGCAAACGCTGCTGTGGCCGGACGAGGTGCGGGCGGTGGCGTTCGAGAAGCTCGAGGGCGTCGCCGAGCCCAGGCCCCAGGAATTGCAGATGGCCGAGACGCTGGTCGACACGCTGTCCGACGATTTCGATCCCAGCCTGTACGTGGACGAATATCAGCTCGAATTGCAGAAAATGCTCGACGAGGCGATCGCCAGCGGTTCGAGCAAGGTCACCCGCGCGCCCGTGGCGGCCGCGCCGCACATGGATGCCGAGGTGGTCGACCTGGTCGCGGCGCTACAGCGCAGTCTGGAGGCGTCCGGAAAGAAGACGGGTGCGGCGAAGGCCACGCCCGCCAAGGCCACCAAGGCGGCCAAGGGCGCCGCCGAGAAGAAGCCCGCCAAGAAGGCCGCGAAGAAGGCACCGGCCAAGCAGACGCGCAAGGGCGCGTGAGAGCACGCCGCTCGCGCGGGCCCCTTTCTCGAGGTCCCCCGGCTTTTCAGCACCCACCTGGCAAACTATCGGACATGGATTCCGACATATCCATCCATCCGGATGTCGCCATCGTGCCCATGGGGCTCGGGCATCTGCGTCAGGTCATCGACCTCGGCTACCAGGTGTTCGACACCCAGACCAAGCCCTACACCTCGTGGTCGCTGACCTCGGTGGCCGAGCACCTCGACAGCGCCGGCCGGTCCTGCTGGGTCGCGGTGGATTCGGATCGGGTGGTCGGATTCGTCCTGGCCTCCATGGAATTCGAGCTGCGCGAGGACTGGGCGTATCTGGAGTGGATCGCGGTCGCGCCCGACATGCAGGGGCGCGGTGTCGCGGCCAATCTCATGACCGCCTGCTGCGATCTGCTGTTCCGGCACGGCGCGGCCCGCATCGTCACCGATGTGGAGAACCACAACACGGCCTCGGCGTCCATGATGCGCAAGAACGGCTTCACCGAGGGCACCACGGTGACGCTGTTCGTGCGGCCCAACCCCGATGAGAACGTAGCCGGGGACGACCATGTCATGCTCGGACCCGGCACCAAGCGCGATCTCATCCGGCGCGGGCGGATCACCGGGGAAGGACGGCACGGGCGGACCGCCCGCTAGTTGTCGGACCCCGCCGCTACTGTCGGCCTCATGACCGCCGTCGACGAGACCATGTCCGCCATCAACGACGCCGTAACCCTTGGCCGCCACGGTGATCCAGCGGCGGCGCGAGAACAGTTGACCACGCTGTGGGACACCATCGGCGCGAACGGCGACCCGCTGCACCGGGTCTCGCTGGCCCACTTCCTGGCCGACCTGCATGAGCACGCGGCCGATGCGCTCACCTGGGATATCCGCGCCCTCGACGCCGCGGAGGCGCTCACCGACGACCGCGCTCAGGCCCATCACGCGGGCCTGAGCGTGCGCGGCTTCTACCCGTCCCTGCACCTCAACCTCGCCGACAACTACCGACGCCTGGGCGCTTTCGACACCGCGCGCCGGCACCTGGACGCCGCTCGCGCCAGACTCGACGTCCTCGAGGAGGACGGCTATGGGCTGGGCGTGCGGGCCGGTATCGCCAATGTCGAAGCGGCACTGGCGGAATACTCCACCGAGCGACTACCCACGCACCCCTCCCCGTCATAACGGCAGCCCGCGCCGCGCTTCTCCTCGGCACCCATGTGGGCTCCCCTCCCCCAGCCCGAACGGCGCACCGCGAGCGGATTCACCCGTTGCCAGAGCACGCACTCCGGACACGCGATCCTGCCGGACCCGTGAGCGTTGCCGGGCTGGACCGGGCGATATACGCTGGCCGCGATCACCGCCCAACGAAGGGACTGCCGCGATGCCGGATCCGCGACCGAGCGTGGCTGCGCCGCAATCGGATCCCAGGGAGCACCGTGGCAGGCTGGGTGCAGCGGTCCTGCTGGCCGTCGTGACTGCCGTGAGCGGCCCTGTTGCCCTGGCCGGTGCGGACGCTCCCGAACCGGCTACCGACACACCGGCTTCCTGCTCTCCTGTCAATCTCGCCACCGTGCTGCCCACGCGGGCGCCCCTGGCCGACTGGTCGGAGAATCTGGGCTTCGACGCCGCCGGGAATGGCTGGGTCGCGCGTAACCTCCGCAATGTCGTCGAGCGCTACAACCGTGATGGTCGTGTGGTGGCCAGCGTGCCGGTATCCAGCCCGGGTGCGATCCGGCTCGGCCCGGACGGGTTGCTGTACGTGACGTTCGGCAACTCACCGGTCGCGGGTCTCGCCAGGCAGGGCGGAGTCCTCCGATTCGATCCCGCCGCGGCGGCTCCACAGCCCGAGATATTCGTGTCCGGGCTCGGCCAGGCCAACGGGGCCGCGTTCGACAGTGCCGGGAATCTCTATGTGGCCGACACTCTTTCGAACACCGTGGAGCGGATCCGCCCGGATGGGACCGTCGACGCGGGGTGGACGCAACGCGCACGAAACGCGCTGGCGGCGAATGGCTCCGGCGCCGACGGCATCGTCGCGGCCGGGGACGTTCTCTATGTGACGTTGCTGGAGAGCCCGACGGCCCGCATCGTCGCGCTGCCCATCGACGATCCGGCCCGGGCGAGTGTCGCCGTCGATCTGTCACCGGCTCCGCTCAGCGGGCCGCTGCTCCCCGATGATCTGGCGATCGGGCCGGGCGGCCTGCTCTACGTCGCCACCGGCAGCGGGCAACTCGTGCGCGCCGACCCGGCCGATCACACCAGCTGCACCCTGCTGTCGGGCCAGCCACTGACCTCGGTGGCTGTCAATCCCTCCGACGACCACACGCTCATTCTGGGCACCGAAGGCGGCGACGTGCTGAAAGCGCACCTCACCTGAGGTCAATTGTCCTGTGCGGCGCGGGCCCTGCCCTCCCGGAAGAACGCCAGCAGGCCTTCGACGGTCGCCACCTCGCCACGGGGTCGCATGGCGCCGAACGATGCGTTCCAGAATTCGCCCTCGCGGCGCGTCCACGGTCCGACATACGCGTAAGGCTGCGGATTATCCCAGTCCCCCGGGGAGACACCGTAATTCACGTCGTCGACGGCGACGGATAGGTCGAAATGCTCGGGCCACAGCACCGGCTGCTCCTCGGCGAAGCGGCGTAATGCGGTGTCCCCCACCGCGAACCAGTCGTGCACGGTGGTGGCGGCATCGTCGTCGAGGCTGAAGGGTTCGTCCGGATCCATGCGGGTGCCGTCGGAGTACAGACCCTCGGGCGGGGCGGCGGCCGCGAATCCGGCCGTCGAGGCGAGGTCACCGTAGGTGCCGTGCAGGCGGGTGCGGCCCCGCGGCCACACCAGATCGGTGCCCATCACCGACACCGGCCATGTGATGCCGGCGAAGCCGCCCAGCACGATGTGCATGCGGATACTGCCGAATCGGCGGTACTGCGGACCGGCGATCAACAGTTCGGCCGCCACGTGCAATGCGAACCGGGTGTCCTCGTAGGTGATGTCGTCCACCGGGAAATCATCTCCGTACGGTCGGCCGTGTTGCCGGAAAATGGACTCCGGCAAACAAAACGGCGCCACGCCGGATGAATCCGGTGTGGCGCCGTGGTGATTAGCGGATGGTCAGCTCGCGTTGTCGGTGCACGCCGACAGAATGACCTTGGCCTGGCGCGGCGAGGACGAACCCGTGTCCGGGAAGCCCGGAGCGCTCTTGCCCAGCACATCGATGGCGGCCGACTCGGCCTCCGACTTGGACGGGGCCCATGCCCAGCCGAAGCGGGTGTCGGCGCCCTGTGCGACCGCGCCGCAAGCATTGGCGAAGTGCACGACGACCGCGCAGTCACCACCGCCGCATTTGCTCACGGCCGCGCTGTCCGCGCCGTCCCAGCTGCCGTAGTTCACGGCATAGGCGACGTTTCCGGTGCTCTTGGACAGCGCGAGGGCGCCGTACAGGTCACCGGAGGTAGCGGTGAAGACCGGATCGTTGTCCGCCGCGGAGGCGGTTCCGGCGGCCACGGTGCCGATCGCGGCCATCGACGTAACGGCGAGGCCCACACCGGCCTTGCGCAGCAACGACATTCGATACTCCCCGGGGATGGAAGGTGATAACGGCCGTCATCATGCCAGACGCTCAGACCCGGCGCATGACCGAGACGACCTTACCCAGCACCTGAGCCTGGTCGCCGTCGATCACCGGGTAGGCCGGATTGCGCGGCTCCAGGTACACATGCCCGTTGGCGCGGCGGTAGACCTTGACCGTGGCCTCGCCGTCGATCATCGCGGCCACGATCTCGCCGGTGTGCGCCTCCTGCTGCTTGCGTACCACCACGATGTCGCCGTCGCAGATCGCGGCGTCGACCATGGAATCACCGCGAACGCGCAGGCCGAAGACGGTGCCGCGGCCGACCAGCTCACGGGGCAGGGACAGCACGTCGTCGGTGTGCTCCTCGGCGAGGATCGGTGTGCCGGCCGCGATGTCACCCACGACGGGCACCGACACGGAGTTCTCGTCCTGCCGCCGCTCCGGCCCGGACGACCGCAGGAACAGACGGACATCCATCGGCCGCGTGACGGACTCGCTGCGCGTGAGAAACCCGCGCTCCTCCAAATCGCGCAAATGCCGCGAAACAGATGAAGACGACTTCAATCCGACCGCATCGCCGATCTCGCGGGTACTCGGCGAATATCCGTGCCGCTGCACCCAATCCCGAATGGTGCACAGAATCCGCTGCTGCCGCTCCGGCAATGCGGAGGTGTCGAGATGCTCGAACCCGTCGAAGTCGTCATAGGTCACCGGAGGATCCTACGAGCCCGACCGGTTGTTTCCGGTCACGACCGGCCGTGCCATGCCCGGTCACCACCGGCGATGCCCGAGCCCTCCAGGCTCGGGCGTCGGTGGGTCACAGCTGGGACCGGCGAGGACGCGGTCTCGCACAACGGCTCCCACCTACCCGCACGCATAGGGTGGGTGGCGTGCAAGATCACGAGAAGCTGTTCGACCGGGTGCGCGGGGCAATGCTGGGCGGGGCGATCGGGGACGCGTTGGGGTGGCCGATCGAGTTCTTGTCGCTCGAGCAGATCCGGACGCGATATGGGGCGGCGGGCATCACCGGGTTCCTCCCGGGCCCGGTTCCGGAAGCACCGCAGCAGATCACCGATGACACGCAGATGACGTTGTTCACCGCCGAGGGTCTGCTGCGCTGTCCGCCGGGCGCGGACGCCGCACCGGTGCTGCGCCGCGCCTACCTGCGCTGGTGGGACACCCAGCGGCAGGATCGCCCGGGCCCCGATGCCGATGGCTGGCTCGCGGGACACCGATTCCTCTACGCCATGCGCTCTCCCGGCAACGCCTGCATGACCGGCCTGCGGCGCCAAGCCGACGGGTATCAACCGGCTCTGGAGTTCGGCGAACCCGGCCCGGTGAACCCGAAGTCGAAGGGCTGCGGCACCGTCATGCGCTCGGCCCCGTTCGGTCTGGCCGGATTCGGCCCCGACCGCGCCTTCCACTCCGCCATGCGCTGCGCCCAACTCACCCACGGCCACCCCACCGCCTACCTCGCCGCAGGCGCCTTCGCCCTGATCATCGACGCCGTCCTGGCGGGCGCCGATCTGCCGATCGCGGTGCGCGACACCATCGCCCGCCTCGCCACCATGCCCGCGAGCGCCGAAACGGTCACCGCCTTGACCTCGGCCCTGGCCATCGCCCACCTGGGCGACCCCACGCCCGAGCGACTCCAGCTGATCGGCGCGGGCTGGACCGCCGAGGAATGCCTCGCCATCGCCGTCTACTGCGCCCTGCACACCTACCGAACCGCCGACATCCGCGCCGGACTTCTCCTGTCCGTCAACCACTCCGGCGACTCCGACTCCACCGGTGCGGTGGCGGGCAATCTCATCGGCGCCGCGCACGGCCTGAACGCCCTCCCCATGGACTGGGTCGCCGTCGTGGAGGGCCGCGACGAATTGTTCCAAGTCGCAGACGATCTCGTCCTCAACTTCTTCTACAACGACCGCACCACCCTGGCGGACCGCTACCCACTCGATACCGTCCTCGGCGACTGATCCCCGAGGACGGTCCGCCCCAGTAGCGGAAGCACACCAGGCCGTCACGCTCCTTCCGAAAGTACCGTAGCCACTCCCGCGACCTGACCAACGAACGCGCGATGGCCGCGATCGCCCACCCCGGCTCTAGCCAGGTCAGCCGATCGCCGACGCGCCACACGTCGCGCGCCATCTCACGGAAGGGCCGAATCGGCCGATGAGGTTTCCAGTAGCCGATATTCGGCCGGCGGGTCGCGACGTCTCGCACCGTTCGGATCCGTGGGGACCACTCCCTGCCGGGCTGCCGGGCCTGGCTCCCTCACAGGGGTACCGACGATCCGAATGATCGACGCCCCTGACAAAACGACGGTGCGGACCGATCCGTGTCGGATCGGTCCGCACCGTGAAAGGGCTTGCTAGACCGTGAAGCCGAGGGCGCGCAGCTGTTCGCGACCGTCGTCGGTGATCTTGTCCGGACCCCACGGCGGCATCCAGACCCAGTTGATCTGGAGGTCTTCGGCCAGGCCGGAACGCACGAGGGCGTTGCGGGACTGGTCCTCGATGACGTCGGTCAGGGGGCAGGCCGGGGAGGTCAGGGTCATGTCGAGTTTGGCGATGCCGTCCTCGAAGGTCATGCCGTAGACCAGGCCGAGGTCGACGACATTGATGCCGAGCTCGGGGTCGACGACGTCGCGCATCGCCTCTTCCATGTCCTCGAGGTGCTGGATCTCCTCGGGGGTCAGTTCCCGGGCCTGCTGGTCGGTTTCGCTCATCTCTACTCCCCGTTGCCCATCGTCTTCTTGGCTTCCTCGGCCGAGGCTATCCGCACCACGGCGTCCTTGAACGCCATCCAGCCCAGCAGGGCACACTTCACGCGGGCGGGGTATTTCGAGACACCGGCGAAGGCGATGCCGTCACCGATGACGTCCTCGTCACCCTCGAGGGTGCCGCGGCTGGTGATCATTTCGTCGAACGCCTCGACCACCTTCAACGCCTGCTGCACCGGCAGGCCGATGACCTGGTCGGTGAGCACCGAGGTGGACGCCTGGCTGATCGAGCAACCCTGGCCGTCGTAGGACACGTCTTCGACGTCGCCATTGGCGTCGATGTGCACGCGCAGCGTCACCTCGTCACCACAGGTCGGGTTGACGTGGTGCACCTCGGCGGCGAAGGGCTCGCGCAGCCCTCGGTGGTGCGGGTGCTTGTAGTGGTCCAGGATGACTTCCTGGTACATCTGCTCCATGCGCATGGTCTATGCAACTCCGAAGAAGCTCTGGGCCTTCCGCACCGCGGCCACCAGCTGATCGACCTCGTCCACGGTGTTGTACAGCGCGAAGGAGGCCCGGGCGGTGGCGGCGACCCCGAAGCGCCGGTGCAGCGGCCACGCGCAGTGGTGGCCGACGCGGATGGCGACGCCCTGGTCGTCGAGGATCTGGCCGACATCGTGGGCATGGATGCCGTCCACCACGAACGACACCGCGCCGCCGCGGTTCACGTTCTCGGTCGGGCCGATGATGCGGACCCCGTCGATGGCGCCCAGGCCCTCGAGGGCCGCGCCGATGAGCGTGTGCTCATGCGCCGCAACGGCTTCCATCCCGATATTACTGAGATACTTGACGGCAGCGCCCAATCCGACGACCTGCGAGATCATCTGCGAGCCCGCCTCGAACCGCTGCGGCGGCGGGGCGAAGGTCGAGTGGTCCATGTAGACGGTCTCGATCATGGACCCGCCGGTGATGAACGGCGGGGTGTCCTCGAGCAGCTCGCGCCGGCCGTACAGGATGCCGACGCCCGAGGGACCCAGCATCTTGTGGCCGGAGAAGGCGGCGAAGTCGACACCCAGCGCCTTGAAGTCCACGTCCATATGCGGCACCGACTGGCAGGCATCCAGCACCACGATCGCGCCGACCTCCTTCGCGCGGCGCACCAGTTCGGCGACATCCGCGACCGCGCCGGTCACATTGGACTGGTGGGTGAAGGCGACCACCTTGGTGGCGGGCGACAGCTCCAGCGAATCCAGGTCGATACGGCCGTCGTCGGTGACGCCGTACCACTTCAGCGTCGCGCCGGTACGCCGCGCCAACTCCTGCCACGGCACCAGATTCGCGTGGTGCTCGAGTTCGGTGATGACGATCTCGTCGCCGGGCCCGACGCGGTACGGGAATCGGTCGTCGGAGAAGGCATAGGCCACCAGGTTCAGCGACTCGGTCGCGTTCTTGGTGTACACGATCTCGTCCGCGCCGACGCCGACGAACGCCGCGATCACCACGCGCGCCGCCTCGTAGGCCTCATTGGCCTCCTCGGCGAGCTGGTGCGCGCTGCGATGCACGGCCGCGTTGTGTTCGAGCAGGAATTCCCGCTCGGCGTCGAGCACCTGCAGCGGACGTTGCGACGTCGCGCCGGAATCCAAGTACGCCAACGGTTTTCCGTCGCGCACGGTCCGGCTCAGGATCGGGAAGTCGGCCCGGATCCGAGCGACGTCGAGAGTCCCCACGGTGCTGGTCATTCAGGCTCCTACGGAAGCAGAGGTGAAGCGCACGTAGCCATTCGCGTCGAGTTCCTCGGCCAGCTCGGAGCCGCCCTCGGCCACGATGCGGCCGTTCACGAACACGTGAACGAAGTCCGGCCGGATGTAGCGCAGGATGCGGGTGTAGTGGGTGATCAGCAGGATGCCGCCGTTCTCCCGCTCCTTGTAACGGTTCACGCCCTCGGAAACAATCCGCAGCGCGTCCACGTCCAAACCCGAGTCGGTCTCGTCGAGGATGGCGATCTTCGGCTTGAGCAGGCTCAGCTGCAGGATCTCCTGGCGCTTCTTCTCACCGCCGGAGAAGCCCTCGTTGACCGAACGCTCGCCGAAGGCCGGATCGATCTCCAGCTCGGCCATGCCCTCCTTGACTTCCTTCACCCAGGTGCGCAGCTTCGGCGCCTCGCCGCGGACGGCGGTGGCAGCGGTGCGCAGGAAGTTCGAAACCGAGACGCCCGGAACCTCGACCGGGTACTGCATGGCCAGGAACAGGCCCGCACGCGCGCGCTCGTCGACCGACATCTCCAGCACATTCTCGCCGTCGAGGGTGATCGAGCCCTGGGTGACGGTGTACTTGGGGTGCCCGGCGATGGCGTAGGACAGGGTCGACTTGCCGGAGCCGTTGGGGCCCATGATCGCGTGGGTCTCGCCCGACTTCACGGTCAGGTTGACGCCCTTGAGGATCTTGATGGGTTCGGCGCTCTCGTCCGGGTTGGCGACCTCGACGTGCAGGTCCTTGATTTCCAGGGTGGTCATCGAATTCGAATTCCTTTGCGGGTGGGAAGTAATGCCTGTGTGATCCGGCAACGGCCGCCGCTAGGCGCCGACAGCGGCGAGCTCGGCCTCGATGGCAGCCTCGAGCCGCTCCCGGACCTCGGGGACCGCGATCTTCTGAATGATCTCGAAGAAGAAGCCACGCACGACGAGACGGCGGGCGGCATCCTCCGGAATACCGCGCGAGCGCAGGTAGAACAGCTGCTCATCATCGAAACGACCGGTGGCCGAGGCATGTCCGGCCCCGACGATCTCGCCGGTCTCGATCTCCAGGTTCGGCACCGAGTCGGCGCGCGCGCCATCGGTGAGCACCAGATTGCGGTTGAGCTCGAAAGTGTCGGTGCCCTCGGCCGCGGCGCGGATGAGCACATCGCCCACCCACACGGTGTGCGCGTCGGGCTTGGACGAGGTCGGATCGCCCTGCAGTGCACCCTTGTACATGACGTTCGACTTGCAGTGCGGGACAGCGTGATCGACCAGCAGGCGCTGCTCGAAGTGCTGGCCGTCATCGGCGAAGTACAGGCCCAGCAGTTCGGCGTCGCCACCAGGACCGTCGTACCGGACGGTCGCGGTCAGACGCACCAGGTCACCGCCGAGGGTGATGTTGGTGTGGCGCAGGGTGGCGTCGCGGCCCAGCAGCGCATGGTGCGCGGTGGCGTGCACGGCGTCGTCGGCCCAGTCCTGGATGACGACCACGTTCAGGCGCGCGGAGTCACCGAGCACGAATTCCACGTTCTCGGCGTAGGTTCCGCTGCCGCGCTGGTCGATGATCACGTTCGCGACGGCGAAGTTGCCCAGGCGGATCTGAATGTGCCCGTAAGCGGTCTTGGCCTCGCCCGGACCGGTAACGGTCACGGTGACCGGTTCGGCCACTTCGGTTTCCGCGCCGACGGACACGATGGTCGCCTGCTCGAAACCCGAGTACGCCTGCGCGGCAACGCGATCGGTGGGTGTACCGGCCACGCCGAGGCGGGCGTCGTCGCGGCCGACGGTCTCCACCGTCACGCCTTCGACGCCGTTCGCCTCGACGACCGCCTGGCCATCGCACACGGCGGTGCCGTCGTGCAGACCACGCAGGCGACGCAACGGAGTGAAGCGCCACGCCTCGTCGTGCCCGGACGGCACCTCGAAAGCGTTCACGTCGAATGACGCGAAGACCTCACCCTTGTTCAGCGCCGGGACACGACCCTCGGCCGCAACGGCAACATTCTCGACCGTCATCAGCCGACGGCTCCTTCCATCTGCAGTTCGATCAGGCGGTTGAGCTCCAGCGCGTACTCCATCGGGAGCTCCTTGGCGATGGGCTCCACGAAGCCGCGCACCACCATGGCCATGGCCTCGTCCTCGGTGAGGCCGCGGCTCATGAGGTAGAACAGCTGGTCCTCGGACACCTTGGAGACGGTGGCCTCGTGGCCCATGGTCACGTCGTCCTCACGGATGTCGACGTAGGGATAGGTGTCGGAGCGAGAGATATTGTCCACCAGCAGCGCATCACACTTGACGGTCGACTTCGAGCCGTTCGAACCCTTGTTGACCTGCACCAGGCCGCGGTACGAGGCACGACCGCCACCGCGGGCCACCGACTTGGAGATGATGGTCGAGGAGGTGTGCGGCGCCAGGTGCAGCATCTTCGCACCGGTGTCCTGGTGCTGTCCGGCACCGGCGAACGCGATGGAGAGCACCTCGCCCTTGGCGTACTCGCCGGTCATCCACACGGCCGGGTACTTCATGGTGACCTTGGAGCCGATATTGCCGTCGACCCACTCCATGGTCGCGCCCGCCTCGGCCTTGGCGCGCTTGGTCACCAGGTTGTAGACGTTGTTCGACCAGTTCTGGATGGTGGTGTAGCGGCAGCGGCCGCCCTTCTTCACGACGATCTCGACCACCGCGGAGTGCAGCGAGTCCGAGCTGTAGATCGGCGCGGTACAACCCTCGACGTAGTGGACGTAGGCGTCCTCGTCGACGATGATCAGCGTCCGCTCGAACTGACCCATGTTCTCGGTGTTGATGCGGAAGTACGCCTGCAGCGGGATGTCCACGTGCACGCCCGGCGGCACGTAGATGAACGAACCACCCGACCACACCGCGGAATTCAGGGCGGAGAACTTGTTGTCACCCGAGGGGATGACCGAGCCGAAGTACTTCTGGAACAGCTCGGGGTGCTCCTTGAGACCGGTGTCGGTGTCGAGGAAGATGACGCCCTGCTTCTCCAGGTCCTCACGGATGGAGTGGTAGACCACCTCGGACTCGTACTGCGCGGCGACACCGGCGACGAGGCGCTGCTTCTCCGCCTCCGGGATGCCCAGCTTGTCGTAGGTGTTCTTGATGTCCTCGGGCAGCTCTTCCCAGGACGCGGCCTGCTTCTCGCTGGACCGCACGAAGTACTTGATGTTGTCGAAGTCGATGCCCTCGAGGTTGGATCCCCAGCTCGGCATCGGCTTCTTGTCGAAGATGCGCAGTGCCTTGAGGCGGAAGTCGAGCATCCACTCGGGCTCGTTCTTCTTGGCCGAGATGTCGCGCACGACCTCCTCGGACAGGCCCCGCTTGGCACTGGCACCGGCGACATCCTTGTCGGCCCAGCCGTACTCGTAGGTGCCCAGGGAGGCGATGGCCTCTTCCTGGGAGAGAGGCGGAACATGGGCAGAACCAGATTCGCGGCTCGCCGCGGCGGTCGTCGTCATTCGGCACTCCTTCCGGAGTCATGAGTAGAAGTCGTTGCGGGCTGCACGACGGGGGTCGATGCGGAATTCTTTTGGGCGGTATTCGTTTTGGGAGGCAATGCGACCAGCGGAACGTGCGTGGTGCAGGCGCAGTCGCCGTTGGCGATGGTCGCCAGCCGCTGCACATGGGTACCGAGAATCTCTCGGAAGGCTTCGAGTTCGGCCGCGCACAGCTCCGGAAACTCCTCGGCGACATGCGAGACCGGGCAGTGATGCTGGCAGATCTGCACGCCCGCACCAACTTTCCGGGTCGAGGCCGCGAATCCGGCGTCGCTGAACGCTTCCGCGATCTCCTCCGCCTTGGCCTCGGTCTCGGTCGGGGTGTGCGCGGCGAGCTCGCCGACCCCGGACACGATGGTCCGTACCCGCTTGCGCGCGAAATCGGTGATGGCCTGATCGCCGCCGATCTCCCGTAGCTGCCGCATGGCGGCCCCGGCGAGGTCGTCGTAGGCGTGCCCCAGGCGGCCACGGCCGGTGGCCGTCAGCTGAAACTGCTTGGCGGGACGGCCGCGGCCCTTCTGCTGCCACGGCGCGGAGCGCGTCGCCCGGGCCTCGCCCGATTCGATGAGCGCGTCCAGGTGTCGGCGCACGCCCGCCGGGCTCAGGCCGAGCCGCTCGCCGATGGCGGTCGCGGTGATCGGGCCCTCCTCCAGCAGCAGCTTGATGACGGCTTCCCGGGTGTGTCCCTCGCCCGCCGGCCCGGGCACGACAACGGACCGGGCACCCTCGTGCTGGTGCCCGGTCTGTTGCGCATTCCGCAAACCCACGGTTTTCACAACATCAGTGTGACGGAATTCCATCCCCCATTCCAGTAAGGGTCACCTGACCCGATCTTCGCGACCTGGGAGGATGGATCGCGATGTGAGCTGGGCCACCATAGACATCTCGGCAATTCGGAAATTCCGCCCGGTCATGGCGGGTTTTCGAAGGAGTGAAACGAGTTCTCGTGGTAGGCGCGACAGGAAACGTCGGACGGCGGGTGGCCGCCCAACTGGTCGCGGAAGGGGTCGAGACACGAGCCCTGGCTCGAAATCCGGAGACCGCCGTCCTCCCGCGCGGGGTCGAGGTGGTGCGCGGGGATCTGGCCCAGCCCGAGTCGCTGACAACGGCCGTGGAGGGGGTCGACTCGGTATTCCTGGTGTGGCCGTTCCACGGCGTCGAGGGCGCGACGCAGGTGCTGAAGGTGCTCGGCGAGCACACTCAGCGCGTCGTGTATCTCTCCTCCACGACGGTGAATGACCAAGGGCCCCAGTCGGATCTGATTCCGCAACTGCACGCCGAGATGGAGGCGCTGATCGAGGCGTCCGGACTACCGTGGACGAAGCTGCGCGCGGACACCATCGCCTCCAACGCCCTGGGCTGGGCCGGGCAGATCCGCGCGGGTGACGTAGTCTGCGGGACCGAGGTCGCCCCGACCGCGGTGGTGCATGAGGGCGATATCGCGGCGGTCGCGGCACGGCTGCTCACCGATCATTCGCACACGTGGCGTACATACCTCGCGACGGGACCGCGAGTGGTCGGCCGCGCGGACCAGGTGGCGGCGATCGGCGCGGCGCTGGGCCGCCCGCTGCGGTTCGAGGCGCTGCCCTTGGACGTGGCGCGGGAGTCGATGACCGCGGCCGGACTGTCCCCGCGATTGATCGAATCACTGCTGTCGATGGCCGAGTTCCGGCCGCGCTCGGACCTGGTCACCACGACCGTCGCGGACCTGACCGGACGCCCGGCCCGCAATGTCCGGGAGTGGGCCGCCGAGCATGTGGAGATGTTCCGGTAGCCGACCGGACGCCCGGTGGCGACCCGGCGGACCCGGGCATAAGTTCGATGACAATCGAATTGTCACTGGGTGCGGGTGCGACAGCGCCTGCCGTTCCGACCACGACATCCACGAAAGCCGGTGCCAGCATGCCCATCGCACTGTCCCTCCTCGACCTGGCGGCCATCGCGCCGGGGCAGACCGCGCGCGACAGCTTCCACAACAGCGTCGCGCTGGCGCAGGCGGCGGAGCGCAGTGGGTACCGCCGGGTCTGGTATGCCGAGCACCACAATATGAAGTCGATCGCCTCCAGCGCGACCAGCGTGCTCATCGGTTATGTGGCCGCCAATACCGAGTCCATCCGGCTCGGCGCGGGGGGCATCATGTTGCCCAACCATTCACCGCTGGTGATCGCCGAGCAGTTCGGCACCCTCGAATCGCTGTATCCGGGCCGCATCGACCTCGGGCTGGGTCGCGCGCCGGGCAGCGATCAGGAGACCATGCGGGCGCTGCGCCGTAATCCGTCCTCGGCGGACACCTTCCCGCAGGACGTGCTGGAGTTGCAGGGGTACCTCAGTGGCCATTCGCGGATTCCGGGCATCCAGGCCGTTCCGCGGGCGGAAGGCCTTGTGCCGCTCTATATTCTGGGCTCGTCGCTGTTCGGCGCGCAGTTGGCGGCGCATCTCGGCCTGCCCTACGCCTTCGCGTCGCATTTCGCGCCCGACGCCCTGCACCAGGCCGTCGGTGAATACCGCAATCGCTTCCAGCCTTCCGAGCAGCTGGCCGAGCCGTACGTCATGGCCGGGGTCAATGTGTTCGCGGCCGAGGACCGCGCCCAGGCCGAGGAGCAGAAGACCATCTCCTACCGGGCGCGCACCCGGGCGTTCATCAAACGCGGCGCGGCGGGCATGGACTTCTCCGACGAGGAGATCGACGCCTTCCTGGCCTCGCCCAATGGCCGCCACCTGGCCAAGATGACCACGTACACCGCCGTCGGCACGCCCGCCGAAGTCGTTGCGTACCTGGCGGATTTCGCGGCCGACATCCAGGCCGACGAGCTCATCACCGCGCACCACGCCCAGCGCATCGAGGACCGCGTGCGGTCGGTCGAGCTGACCGGCGCGGCCCTGGCCGCGCGTGAATCGATCTCGCGCTGAGACTGATTCGCTAGTCGTGGAACGGGTCGGCGTCCTGACCGGGTAGCCAGGACCGGCCTGCCTCGGTCCAGCCATTGGCCCTGATCATCTTCTTGGCGGCGCGCTGATTGCGGCCGATGAGACGGTCCAGGTAGAGGTGGCCGCGCAGGTGATCGGTCTCATGCTGTAGGCAGCGGGCCAGATAGCCGGTGCCCTCGACCGTGACCGGCTGATCGTGAATGTCGACGCCGGTGACCTTGGCCCAGTCGGCACGGCCGGTGGGGAACCGCTCCCCCGGCACCGACAGGCAGCCCTCGGCGTCCTTGTCCGGATCGGGCATGGTTTCGGGGATCTCGGAGGTCTCGATGACGGGATTGACGACGTAACCGCGCTGGCGGCCCTCGGCATTCACCAGGTCGTAGACGAAAACCGCACGGGGATCACCGATCTGGTTGGCGGCCAGACCCGCGCCCCGGGCCGCGGTGTTGGTCTCGAACAGGTCCTCGACGAAAGCGGCCAGCTCCGCGTCGAATTCGGTGACGGGCACCGCCGGGGTGGACAGTCTGGGGTCACCGGCGATCAGAATCGGTCGAACAGCCATGCCCTATTTCTTCCAGAAGCAGGCCGGATGGTTTCCATCGGGGTGGTGGAGCATTGGCTCTCGGTGCCCGGCTTCAGCGCGTGGCGACGAGTTTGACCGGAGCCTCGAGCAGGGCATCGATCGAATCCTCCCACGCCACGGTGCGGGTGGTCACGAGGCTGGGATCGAAGCGCCCGGCGGCCACCAGATCCAGGATGTGCGGGATCGAGGGGCGGGCGTGGGCGCGGCCGGTGTGGAAGGTGCAGCAGCGCGAATACATTTCGAGCATGGGCAGAGCGATGTCCTGGGTCTGGACGCTGACACTCGTGCAGAAGCCGTCATTGGCGGTGGCGCGGATGGCGGCCACCAGAGCCTTGGAGCCGCCCGCGGCCTCGACGGTGACCGGGAAACGACCGACCCGCTCGGTCGGCTTGCCCTCGATGGCCTCCGCGCCGAGTTTTGCCGCGATGGCGAGCCTTTCAGGGTCGGTGTCGAGGTAGACGGCGCGGGCCGAGCCCAGGGCCACCGCCAGACCTGCCGCGTACAGGCCGATGGACGGTGCGGACGGACCGCTCAGGACGAGGACTTCCGCGCCGGCGCGGCCGGCCAGCTGCGGGGCGACGGATCGGTAGGCGTCGGCGATATTGTCGCTGGCACTGGCCACCGCGGCCGGATTCACGCCGACTGGGAGGGGGACCAGCATGGCGTCGGCGTGCGGGATGCGAACCAGATCCGACCACAGGCCGCCCCAGGTCAGCCCGCCCATCCGGCCGAGGCCGAAGCTGGACATGAACGGGTGCGCGGTGCATCCGCCGGTGTGGCCGCGGCGGCAGGAATCGCAGGCGCCGCAAGAGATTTGAAAAGGGACGACCACGGCGTCACCGGGGCGGACAGTGGTGACCTCGTCGCCGACGGCCACGACCTCCGCCACGCCTTCGTGGCCGAAGGGGTACGGGCCCGCGAGGGGGAATCGGCCCTGCAGGATGGCCGGGTCGATATCGCAGGTGGCCACGGCATTGGGGCGGACCAGGGCCTGGTCAGGGGCGTCGAGGGTGGGCTCCTCGGCGTCTTCCCAATGCAGTGCGTTCGGTCCGTCGAGCATGAGTCGCTTCATTGCACGATCGTCGCTAGAACGTTCTTTCTAGTCAAGACCCTAGGATGAATTCACCTCGGCGGCAGCGACTTCCGCGAGACTCAGGCTGATCAGGCGGGCCATGGCCGTGGATACCGTGTGCAATGGTTCGTCAGTGCGTCGCACCCGTGCCAGGATGGTCGCCCCCTCATAGGCCGCGACCACAGTGGTGGCCAGGTCCCGCGCCTCCCCCGGAGCCAGGCCCAGCTCGGTGAGCATATCGGCGAATCCGTGCGTCATGGCGTCGAAGGCCGATACGCACGCGGCGCGCACGGCTTCGACATCGCTGCCGCCGTCGAGAGCGGGTGTGCCGACCGGACAGCCGTCGGTCCAGTCGGTCTCGGCCAATTTGGTGGCCATGAAATCGAACAGCGTTGCCGCCGTGCCGAACACATCGCCCGGGGCCTGCCGGATCATGCGGCCGACGAGTACGCCCGTGCCAGTGATGGCCGAGACCGCAATCTCCTCCTTGCCGCCCGGGAAGTGGTGGTAGATCGACCCATACGGCAGACCCGCCGCCTCGCTCAGCTTCTTCAACCCGAATCCGTGGTAGCCGTGGCGGGCGAGCAGCCCCGCCGCGGCGACCTCGATTCGCCGTTTCGAATCGGACACCATTCATCCAGAGTATGAGCCGGGTACGACAGCGGCAGGGCGAATCGCTTTCGGGCGGTGAATCAACCGAGCGCCGCGATGGCCGCGCGCAGCCTGGTCGCGGCCGAATCGGCGACCTCCTTCAGCGCGGGATCGCCCGCGACCTGCACCATCAGCTCCGGATCCATGGCCTCGACGATCACCGTGTCGGCTGTCGAACGATCCTTGCGCACAACCACATTGCACGGCAGCAGCAGCCCGATCTGGCGGTCCACGTCGAGCGCGGCATGGGCCAGCGGCGGATTGCAGGCCCCGAGAATGAGATAGTCCTCCATGTCCGCGTCCAGCTTCTGCTTCATCGTCGCGGCCACATCGATCTCGGTCAGCACTCCGAAGCCCTGCTCGGACAGCGCCTTCCGGGTGCGTTCGACCGCGTCGGCGAAATCGGTGTGCAGGGTGGTCGACAGGGCGAGGGTCATCACTGATTCCTTTCCGTTGCGGGGCAGCCGGTTCGGGGCACACCCAGCCTTTGCAGGAGCAGGGTCACCGGACACCAGCCGGCGAACCCGTAGAGCAACAGGTTGGCCGCCACGAAGGCGGTCAGCAGCAGCCACCAGGGTGAGAACGCGAGCATCAGCGCGAGGCTGAGCAGCACCATCGTGCCGGCCAGGACCGGCACGAGGCGGTCGATGGACCAGCGGCGGATCGCGGTCGTCATGAATTCCTTTCGCTCCCGGCGCTAGGCCAGCGCCAGGAAGAGTTTTTCCAGTTCCTCGACCGTCATCGGCTCGGAGTTCTCGCCCCGCTCACCGGTCAGGCAGTCGCGCAGACCGGTGGCCACGATCTTGAATCCGGCGCGGTCCAGGGCACTGGAGACCGCCGCGAGCTGGGTGACCACGTCCTTGCAGTCGCGACCCTGCTCGATCATGGAGATGACGCCCGCGAGCTGTCCGTGCGCGCGGCGCAGCCGGTTGAGGACCAGTGCGATGCTGTCTTCGTCGCCGATCATGTGGATTCCTTCCCTGAGTCCGATGACTTCCAGCATACCCCTGGGGGTATGAAAGGGTCGTGAGAGAGGGCTCACCCGCTCCCACGACCCCCACCTGTCAGTGCGCGAAGCTGATGTCGGGTAGCACCTTGCGCAGCCAGCGCGGCGACCACCAGGCGGCATGCCCGGTCAGGCGCAGTAGCACCGGCAGCAGGATCAGCCGGATCAACACCGCATCGAGCAGCACGGCCACACCGAGAATGATGCCCATCTCCTTCGGCGGCAGCGGATCGGCCAGGGCGAAGGTGAAGAACACCGCCACCATGACCGCCGCCGCGGCCGCTATCACCCGGCCCGAATGCGCGACGCCGTCGACGTGCGCCACCGACGGATCACCCGAGCGCTCGTAGTGCTCCTTCGCCGTGGCCAGGAGGAAGACCGTGTAGTCCATCGCGATCGCGAAGATCATGGCGAAGAAGAACACCGGACCCCAGCCATCGAGGAAGCCCTGCGGGGTGAAGCCGAGCAGGCCGGCGCCATGGCCGTCCTGGAACACCAGCTTGGCCACACCGAACGCGGCCGCGGTGGACAGCAGGCTCACCACGGTCCCGAGCACCGCGATCAGCGGAGCCTGCAGCGCGACCAGCAACAGCAGGAAGCCCAGCGCCAGGATGACGCCCACGATGATCGGCAGATAGTGGTTCAGCGCGGCCTGCAAATCCAGGTTCTCCGCTGCCGCCCCACCGGCGAGTGCGCCCTCGGGCAGATCGTGGCGCAGGGTGTCGAGAATCGTGCCCATCGAAGGATCCGATGGGTCGACCTTCGGCATGGCCTGCATCATCACCCATCCGCTGCCGTCCGGGGCGGCCTGCGGCGGAGTGACCATGGCGATGCCCTCGGTGGCTCGTGCCACCGCGGCGGCCTGTTCGCCCACCGGGGCGGGCGCGACGATCTGCACCATGCCCGGTGCACCCGTGCCGAATTCGCGCTGCACCAGCTCGTAGCCCTGCCGCACCGCCGCGTCCTCGGGCACCACCGAGATCGAGGGCATGGCCACCTTCAGACCGAACACCGGGATCGACAGGCCGATCAGCACCGCCAGGGCGGCGATGGCGAACGGCCACGGCCGCCGCTGCTGCAGCTCACCCCAGGCCGCGAAACGCGGCGAACGATGCGGCTGGCGTGCCACGTGCGGTAGCGAGACCGCGTCGACCTTGCGGCCCAGTTTCCCGAGAGTCGCGGGCAGCAGTGTCAGCGTGGACAACAACACGAACGACACGGCGAACATGATGCCCACCGCCATGGTCCGCACCGCCGGGGCCGGGACGATGAGCACCGCCGACAAGGAGATCAGCACCGTCAGGCCCGACAACAGTACGGCCTTGCCCGCGGTATCCATGGTCTCGGCGACCGCCGCGCGCGCGTCGCCGGATTTCCGCATGGCGTCACGGAAGCGCGAGACCAGGAACAGCGCGTAATCGATGCCGAGCGCGAGCGCGAACATCATCGCGAAGTTCATGGCCCACACCGAGATCGGCGTGAGGTGGTTGAGGAGCACCAGCCCGCCCGCCGAGGCGACCAGGCCGGTCAGTGTCAACAGCAACGGCAACCCCGCCGCGACCAGCGAGCCGAAGGCCAGCACCATGATCGCCAGAGTGACCGGCCAGGAGAACATTTCGGCCTTCATCATGGCCTCGTGATTGGCCTTGTTGAAGTCGCTCCACAGCGCTGAGGCGCCGGTCGGATAGATCTCGAATCCGTCGGTCGAGAGGGCCTTCAGTTTGGGCCCGATATCGGTGACCGCGGCAACCATGTCGTCGGTGCTGGCATTGGCTCCCGCCAGCAGGATGCCGGTATGGCCGTCGCGGCTGACGGTCTGACCGGGCACCGGCGCGACAATGGCGCCGAACCTGTTGTCCTGCTGCAGGATTCCACTGATATCAGTGATCAACCGCTGCGTCCGCGGGCTGTCCATGGTGACCGTGCCGGAGTGGATCACCACCTGCACCGCGGCCGCCGAGTTGCCGCCGAAGTGCGCCTGCGCGACTTCCCTGGTTTGCACCGATTCCGATCCATTGGCCTGCCATCCGGCTCCGGCGAGCGAATCGAAGACCGAGGGCGCGGCCGCACCGAGGGCGATCGCGACGATCAGCCAGAAGCCGAACACCCAGCGGGCGCGGTCGGCCATCAGACCGCCGAGGCGGCCCAGCAGACCGCCGGGGGCGGCCGTGATCTGTGAAGTGTCGGCGACGCCGACTGTAGGACTTCGCATATTACTTCCTTCCATACCCCCTGGGGTATATCGAGACTATACCCCCAGGGGTATATGGAGGGTCAAGTCGCACCTCCCGCAACCACACAGCGCACCGGCGCGCCGGGTCCGGGACCATGGGATCGGCATTGCGCGCGCCCCGTCGGACTAGGCTTCTCCGTTGTGGCAGTAGTGGAGGGCGCGCGGCGCAGAGTCATCGACACCGGACGCCGGGCACTGGGCCTGGACGTCCCCGCCGCCGATCACACCGTCGCCGTCCTGCACAGCGTGGACGCCGAACGGCCCGGCCTGGACCGGCGCGAAACCCTGCAGTTGATGCGGATCCGGCTGCTCGGCGCGACCGGCGCCGTGATCATGGCGGTGTCGGCGCTGGGCGTCGGCGCGCAACCGGTGCACCAGAATCCGACCTCCGGCATGCGGGTGTTCGGGTTCTTCGCACGCGCCGGCACCTCGACCCTGGCCATGTGCATGATCGGCACCGTCCTGGTGATCATGGCGTGGCTGCTGCTGGGCCGCTTCGCCGTCGGAGGGTGGGGCGGGCATCCGCGCCACCGGCTCAGCCGCTCGCAGATGGATCGGACGCTGCTGCTCTGGATCATCCCGCTCAGCGTCGCGCCACCGATGTTCAGCAACGACGTGTATTCGTATCTGGCGCAGAGCGAAATCGCGGCCCGGGGACTGGACCCGTATGCGGTCGGACCGGTGGACGGGCTCGGGCTCAACAATGTGCTCACCAACAACGTGCCCAATATCTGGCGGTCCACCTCCGCGCCCTACGGGCCGCTGTTCCTGTGGATGGGACGCGGCATCGCGCAGATCACCGGCGACAACATCGTGCTCGGGGTGTGGCTGCATCGGATGCTGGCGCTGGCGGGTGTGGCGTTGATGGTGTGGGCGCTGCCACGACTGTCACGGCGCTGCGGAGTCGCGCCGGTGAGCGCGCTGTGGCTGGGCGCGGCCAACCCCCTTGTGCTGTTCCACCTGGTGGGCGGGGTACACAATGACGCGCTCATGCTCGGGCTCATGCTGGCGGGCCTGGAATTCTGCCTGCGCGCCATCGACGATGCCCCGCACTTCGATCAAAGGGCTTGGGCGCTGCTGGTTTTCGGCACCGTGCTGATCACGCTGTCCTCGTCGGTGAAGATCATCTCGCTGGTGAGCCTCGGATTCGTCGGCATGGCTCTGGCGCGGCGGTGGGGGCGCGGGCTCAAACCGATACTCGTCGCCGGGGGCACACTCGGCGCCATAGCCGTGGTCACGACGCTGTTCGTGAGCTTCACCAGCGGCCTCGGATTCGGCTGGGTCAATACCGTCGGCACCGCCACCACCGTGCGCAGCTACCTCTCCCTGCCGACGGCCGTCGGGATCATCACCGGATTCGGCGGCGTGCTGCTCGGACTCGGCGACCACACCACCGCCCTGCTCGATATCACCCGGCCCATCGCGGAGATCGTGGCGGGCTTCGTGACCGTGCGCATGCTCATCGCCACCTGGACCGGACGCTTGAATGCGATCGGGGCGCTGGGTGTTTCGCTCGGCGCGATCGTGCTGCTGTTCCCGGTCGTGCAACCCTGGTACCTGCTGTGGGCGATCGTGCCTCTCGCGGCGTGGGCCAACCGGCCCGCCTTCCGGGTGCCCGCCGTGGTGCTGTCGGTGGTGGTCTCGGTGATGGTCATGCCGCGCGGCGCGGACTTCTACGTCTTCCAGATCGTGGAATCCGCCATCGCCACCGTGGTCGTGGGCCTGTCACTGATCTTCCTGACTCGAAATATGCTGCCGTGGCGCAATCAGCCGGGGGTGTCGGCTCCGTCACAGCAGCCCACGCCTTACGGTGTCTCATCGTGACCGCAGCTTCCGGACCCGCCGTACGCGTCGACGGCGTCGTGAAACGCTACGGCGAGACCACCGCGGTCGACGGCATCAGCTTCGATATCGAACGCGCACAGGTGCTGGCCCTGCTCGGACCCAATGGCGCCGGCAAGACCACCACCACCGAAATGTGCGAGGGCTTCGTGACTCCCGACGCCGGAATCGTGCGTGTGCTGGGCATGGACCCGATCGCCGACTCCGATCAGCTGCGACCGCGCATCGGCGTGATGCTGCAGGGCGGCGGCGCGTATCCCGGGTCGAAGGCCGGAGAGATGCTCGATCTCGTCGCCTCCTATTCGGCGAACCCCCTGGACCCGGTCTGGCTGCTGGACACGCTGGGACTGAAGGACGCTCGGCGGACGCCCTATCGGCGGCTGTCGGGCGGGCAGCAGCAGCGGCTCGCGCTGGCGTGCGCATTGGTCGGGCGTCCGGAGATCGTGTTCCTCGACGAGCCGACCGCCGGACTGGACGCGCAGGCGCGGCATCTGGTGTGGGAGCTCATCGACGCGCTGCGGCGCGACGGTGTCAGCGTGCTGCTCACCACCCACATGATGGACGAGGCCGAGCAGCTGGCCGATCAGCTGGTCATCATCGATCACGGGCGGGTGGTCGCGCAGGGCACGCCCGCCGAGGTCACCTCGCACGGGGCCGAGGGGCGGCTGGCGTTCACCGCGCCGCCCAAGCTGGACCTGTCACTGCTGGAAGCGGCGCTGCCGGAAGGGTTCACACCGCGCGAGACCGCGCCCGGGTCCTATCTGCTGCAGGGCGATATCACCCCGCAGGTGCTGGCCACCGTGACCGCGTGGTGCGCGCGAATCGACGTGCTGCCCACCGACATTCGCATCGACCAGCGCCGACTGGAAGACGTGTTCCTCGAACTGACCGGGCGGGAGCTGCGCGGATGACCGAGACCGTGAACCGTTTCGCGGCGGGCACCTTCTCCCCCGCGCCGCAGCCCACCACGCGCGCCAAGATGCTGGCGGCGCAGACGCGCATGGAGCTGATCCTGTTGCTGCGCAACGGGGAACAGCTGCTGCTCACCATGTTCATTCCGATCACGCTGCTGATCGGGTTGACGCTATTGCCGGTCAGCGAGCTGGGCGAGCACCGGGTCGATCGGGTCGTGCCCGCGGTGATGATGGTGGCGATCATGTCGACCGCGTTCACGGGGCAGGCCATTGCCGTCGGGTTCGATCGGCGGTACGGAGCGTTGAAGCGGCTCGGGGCGACTCCCCTGCCGCGGTGGGGCATCGTGGCGGGCAAGTGCTCGGCGGTGCTGATCGTGGTGGTGCTGCAGTCGATCCTGTTGGGGGCCATCGGGTTCGCGCTCGGGTGGCGGCCGCCACTGAGCGGGCTGCTGCTGGGTGCGGTGGTGATCGCGCTCGGGACCGCGACCTTCGCGGCGCTGGGACTGCTGCTGGGCGGGACGCTCAAGGCCGAGGTCGTGCTGGCGCTGGCCAATATCCTCTGGTTCGTCATGCTCGGAACCGCGAGCCTGGTGTTCATGTCCGACGATCTGCCGCATGCGGTGAGCCTGATCGCGCGGATCATTCCCTCCGGTGCGCTGTCGGAGTGCCTGGAGCAGGCGATGCGCACCAGCATCGACTGGTACGGCCTGGCGGTGCTGGCGGGCTGGGGCGGTCTCGCCGGATGGCTGGCGACGCGGTTCTTCAAGTTCGACTGACGCCTTCCGGGCCGCGGTCACCTCGAAAGTTCGCGCCCGCACGGGTGTTTAACGACACGTTGTAGTAGGGCGGTTGACGGGGCGAAACGCGGCCCCGCTACCATCGGTGCGTGCTGTCTCGCGCCTTCCAGCGACTTGCCGACCTGCTCCCGATGCCTTCCCTGCGGGTGCAGCGACTCATCGCCTTCCTGGTCATCCTGTCCCAGGCCGGAATCTCGGTGACCGGCGCGGTCGTCCGCGTCACCGCCTCGGGCCTGGGCTGCCCCACCTGGCCGCAGTGCTTCCCCGGCAGTTTCGTGCCTACCGCCGTGGCCGAGGTTCCCGTGGTGCACCAGATGGTCGAATTCAGCAACCGCATGCTGACTTTCGTGGTGACGCTGGCCGCCGCCGCGATCGTGCTCGCGGTCACCCGGGCGCGGCGGCGCCGCGAAGTCCTCGTCTACGCCTGGCTCATGCCCGGCGGCACCGTCCTGCAGGCGGTGATCGGCGGCATCACCGTCCGCACCGGACTGCTCTGGTGGACCGTCGCGGTGCACCTGCTGGCCTCCATGTTGATGGTGTGGCTGGCGACCCTGCTGTGGGCCGCGGTCGGCGAGCCCGACGAGGGTATCGACACGGTTCGGGCACCCAAGCCGCTCCGCCTGCTGACCGCCCTGAGCGGTCTGGCGCTGACCGCGACGCTCATCGCCGGCACCCTTGTCACCGGAGCCGGTCCGCACGCCGGGGACAAGAGCGCCGCGAAGCCGGTCGAACGCCTCCAGGTCGAGATCGTCACCCTGGTCCACCTTCACGCCGAACTCCTCGTCGCCTATCTGGCGCTGTTGGTCGGTCTTGCGTGCGGCCTGGCCGCCGTCGGCATGAACAAGACCATCCGCAATCGTCTGATCCTCGTCATCGCCCTGGTCTGCGCCCAGTCCCTGATCGGCATCGTCCAGTACTTCACCCACGTCCCCGCCGCCCTCGTCGCCTTCCACGTCGGCGGAGCGGCCGCCTGCACCGCAGCCACCGCCGCGTTGTGGGCCGCCATGCGCACCCGCGAACCACTCCCGGCCGCCACCGCGGCGCCCGCGGACAAAGCCGCCGCATAATCACGAGTGCCGGTTCCGCATCCCGCGTCATCTGTACCCGGCAGGATGTCCCATGTGACCGGCCTTCTCGACGACGCCCAGCTGGAACAGAGCGCGGTAGTGGCGCATTCCGCCATGAAGCGCGACCGGAGGCTCCCCGCCTATGGTCGCGAATTCGGCTTCGACCCTGTCGCCTGGCCGAGCTCCCGCCCCGCGCCCCAATGCTGGCCCGACGTCGGCCGCGGCAGCGCCCACGCGCTTTCCGAAGCCGCCGAATCTCTCTGCCGAACCCCGGGTTTTCCCTGACCAGCCATGCACCTGAGGGATTACCGCGAATGGGCACGGAGGCGGATGCCCGGATTTCGACGTGCGGACTACGATCCCGTAATCGGGCCCGCGGCGAAGCGTTCGAATTCGAGTGCGTAGCACCGCGTTTCGTACGCGCAGCCGCGACTACGTAATGGAAGGGAAGCCCAGTGGGAACCCTGGCACATCAGATCGCGCCTGTCGCACTAGTGGTCGGCATGGTCTGCGCGATGACGGCGTGCGGTGATCATCCGGCGGGGCAGCCGTCCGGGCCACTGTCGGCCGGTGCTCGAGCGGAGGTCCAACAGGGGTTGGACGCCGTGGTCACAGCAGGGGTTCCCGGAGTCCAGGTTGTCGTCACGGAGCGCGATCGGGAGTGGACCACGACCTCCGGCGTCGGCGATGTCGCCACCCGTGCGGCTTTCCCGGCGGGCGCGCATGTGCGAGTCGGCAGCAATACCAAGGCATTCATCGCGACGGTCATGATGCAGCTCGACGCGGAGGGCTCCGTGGATCTGGACGCACCCATCGAACGCTTCCTGCCCGGTGTCGTCCAGGGTGTGGGCATCGACGGGAACCGGATCACCATCCGAAACCTCATGCAGCACACCAGCGGTCTTCCCGAATATCTGGAATTGCCCGAGCTGCAGGATGATTCCGGCGATCTGCTCACCAAGCATTTCGACGCCGCCGACCTGGTACGCCGCGCCATGGCCCTACCCGCGCGTTTCGAGCCCGGCACGAAAGCCGAATACAGCAATACCAACTACCTCATCGTCGGCATGGTCGTGGAACGCGTGACCGGCCACCCTGTTGCCGAGGAGGTCACCCGCCGGATCCTCGACCCTCTGAATCTGCGCGATACCTACTTCCCGGCCGCCGGGGACACCGACATCCGCGCTCCACACCCCCAGGGCTACGAGTTGGTCGGCGGAAAGCCCGTCGACCTCACCCGCTTCGATCCATCCTGGGCGGGCAGCGCCGGCGAGCTGATCTCGACCGGGCACGACGCGAATCGCTTCTTCACCGCCCTCTTCACCGGAAAGCTGCTTCCCCCAACCCAACTCGCTGCCATGCGCTCCGACCCCCAACCGCTCACCAACCGCCCGGGCTACTCGTACGGCCTGGGTCTGACAACCACCACCGCCCGCTGCGGCATCCAGGTCTGGGGTCATGGCGGTTCCATCCCCGGCTTCCGCACCTTCGATGCCGTAACCCCCGACGGGCGCGCCGTTACCCTCATCGCCAACCTCCGTTCCTCGGATCCCACCGTCACCGCTTCCCTGCAGAACGCGTTCGACACCGCCCTCTGCGCGGCGGACTGAGCCCCCGGCCGAGCCCGCACCCTCACTGTTCGAGGTACGGGGAACGACTGGTGCGGATTGCCGCCGACCCGATGGAGGAGGACGGTGATCGGCGGGCGGCGGCCACAAGGATTTCATAAGGAACCCGCTGGATGCGGTGGATAGCTTCGTTTCATCCAAACAGCCATTCAGGCAATGGAATTCAGACGGAGGCAGGCATCATGCGGAACGTTCCCAGCGGCGAACGCGGGTTGGTGGCGAAGGTTGCGGCGCCGGTGGCCGTGACGGCGGTCGGGGTGGCGGCCATGGTGCTGGCGGCCGCGCCGGCCCAGGCGCAGGTCAATCATCCGAACGCGTGCATCGTGGTGCAGAACCATGCCGGCCGCACGACCACGGTGAGCTTGAACTATCCGGCGGGGTACAACGGGTCGTGGACGATCTACCCGAACGACCTGAGTCTGCTGCTCTACAACGGTGACCCCGTGCAGTCGCCGACGGGTGAGTTCAACATTCAGAAGGACTCGGACCTGCAGGCGGTGTGGAACTACGATCCGGGCCGCGTCACCAACCGGGGCTGCAACGGCTCGTGGGTGGTCACCCTGAACTGAGCGGGTTCAGCCGCGGTCGGCGACGACGATGTGGCCGTCGGCGCGCAGGGAGGTGCGTGTGCCCTCGATGCCGGCGTCGACCGCGACGGCTTGCAGGTCGCGGTCCGAGCTGACGGCGAATCCGTGCTCCGACAGCAGCGCGGCCATCGCGTCGGGGGTCCAGCTGGAGCGCTGGGGTTCGCGGGCCATGGGATTGGCGGCGCGGCCGGACAGGGACAGCATCAACTCCATGGCCTTGCGGCCGTACTGGTACACCCGATTGGGGGTCGGGTAGGTGATGATCAGGCGGCTGCCGGGGGCGCTGCGCTCGGCCACCTCGCTGACGGTCTCGGCGACCTCGGCGGGCGTCAGATAGGGGACGACGCCCTCCCAGATCCAGGTGGTGGGTCGCTTTTCGTAGTGACGCGCCCCCGTGAGAGCGGCTCCGAGCGCGTCCTTGCCGAAATCGACCGGGACGAAGCGGACCTCGGCTATGGGCGCGCGCTCCCCGAGCCGGGCGCGCTTCTCGGCCTGTGACGCCGGATGATCCACCTCGAACACGGCGATTCCCGCCAATTCGGGCATGTGCCAGGCGCGGGCGTCCAGTCCGGCGCCGAGAATCACCAGCTGCGGGTTCGCGCTCTCCCGCACCGCCTCGTCGATGGCGACCGTGCGAGCCGCGAGCACTTCCGAAGTGGCGGAAAGCAATTCGTATTCCAAGCGCGCACCGAAGCCCTTCGGCGCCGCGCCCGCGCGCACGAGATCGACCAACGCACGCTCAATGTCGGCCAAGAGCTCGAAAGCCACCGGGTCGGAAAACCGCCCGATGGCCATTCGCCCGTCCGCCACGGCGCGGCCCTGGCAGACCAGGACCGCTGTCCGGCTCGCTGCACGCTCGGTCACGGGTTCATTATCAACGCCGCGGCCACAGCTCATCCGCCGCAGAGTCGGTCCGGGATTCGCGCCACAGCGGGCTGTCGACCAAGTGATTGTCGAATCGCTATTGGATACGCGGGATTTCGAAGCGGATCAGCCTCTCCCCCGTCAGCACTCGCGGCGAACCGCTCAGTGTGGCAACCGGATCCAGACGATTCACTCGATCACCAACCCGCACGAACTATCCCGGATCAGCTGACGGCACGGGACGCGGTGACCACCACCGTGGCGTAGGAAACGGCGAGGGTGCCGCCCAGGTCGTCGATGGCCGCGCCGATGCCGTCGAGGACGGCGGCGAGTGTCTCCGGCGGGAGCTGGGTGAGACTGCCGTGGGTGGGGATCTGGTCGAGCCAGTCCGCACGGGTGTAGATGTGCTGCCAGTCGAATCGCCATTGTTCCGGTTCGGTGAAAGCACCGGATTGGCGGATTCCATTGGCCGCCATGGCGAGAATCGGCTGATAGCCCTCCAGCGCCGGGCGGTCGGCCACGCCTGTCAGCGGTGAATCGAGCAGGATACCGCGGTAGACCTCGGCGAAAGCCGCGGTCGCGGCGGGCGAGAATTGGGCGACGTGCCAGAAGACGGCGATCCTGCCGCGGGGGCGCAGGACCTGCGCTGCTCGGACCGCGCCCCTGCCGGGATCGACCCAGTGCCAGGCGGTTCCGGCGATGACGGCATCGAAGGTGCGGCCGGCCGGGTCCCAGTCCTCGAAGGTGCCGGGCTCGACCTCGATGCCGGTGGCGCGTGCGAAATCGGCCATGCGCGCATCGGGTTCGACGCCGAGGACCGTGCATCCGGCATCGCGGAACTGGCGGGCCTCGATGCCCGTGCCGCAGCCGACATCGAGCACGTCCCTGCCGGGCGTGGCGTCGAGGATCCGCTCGATCATGGCGGCGGGATAGGGCGGGCGGGTGCGGTCGTACCGTTGCGCATCGACGCCGAACGATTCGGCGACCCGGCGGTGACGATGCGGGCTCTGGTCAGCGGATTCGGACTCTGGGGGCGGTAGAGTGACCATGCGCCCACTCTAAGTGGGCACTTGCCCACTCCGCAATGGCGTGGGCCCGACCGGCGCGAAGGAGTACAGGTGCCCACCGGGGTCGCCATCAGGGATGTACGGGAGCAATTGTTCGACGCGGCCGAGCGGATTCTGTTGCGGGACGGGCCGAGCGGGCTGACGAGCCGATCGGTCACCGCCGAGGCGGGATGCGCGAAGGGCGTGCTGCACCGGCATTTCGCCGACTTCGACGAGTTCCTCACCGAACTGGTCGAGAATCGGATCGTCCGAGTCGAGCGGCTCGGCGCGGCCCTCCGCGACAATGCCGGGCACGCCACGGTGACCGACAACCTCGCCGAGGCGCTGACCGGCGTTTTCGAGACGGTGGCGGTGGCCATCGTCAGCCTGGTGACCTATCGCGACGAACTGCGCGTTCGGCTACGGCAGCGGCGCGCGGCGGGCATCCCGATCCTGACCGAGGCCACCGGACTCATCGCCGGCTACCTGGCCGCGGAGATCGAAATCGGCCGTCTGGCAGCCACGTCCGACCCGGACCTGCTGGCTCGGATGCTGATCGGATCGGGACACCTGCTCTTCGCCGACCGCACCGCGGCGCGACCCGAGACCGCCGACCTGCGCGACATGGTGACCGCGATGCTGAGTGGTGCGTTGACAGCCTGAAACACCAATGCGGCAGGGCGATCAGCCGTCAGTAGCTCTGCCAGGGGGGCTTGTTCGCCATCGCGAACCGGTAATAGTCGACGGCCTTCAGGTCCGCCGCCGCGTCCGGGTCGACGATGACCGTGGCGTGCGGGTGCATCTGCAGGATCGAGGCCGGGCAGAACGCGGAGACCGGGCCCTCCACGGCGGCTGCGACGGCCTCGGCCTTGCCCGCGCCCGTGGCGATCATGAGCAGATGACCGGCGTCGCTGATGGTTCCGAGCCCCTGGGTGAGCACGTGCGTGGGCACCTGCGCGAGGTCGCCGCCGAAGAAGCGGGCATTGTCCTCACGGGTCTGCGGGGTCAGCGTCTTCACCCGGGTGCGTGAGCGCAGCGAGGAGCCCGGCTCGTTGAAGCCGATGTGACCGTTGGCGCCGATGCCCAGGATCTGCACCGAGATGGGGCCGTTCTCGGTAATTGCTCGCTCGTAGTCGGCTGCGGCGGCCGGGATGTCAGCCGCGTTGCCGTCGGGGCTGTGCACATCGGCATCGGCGAAGTCGACGTGGGAGGTGAACTCGTCACGGATGAACTGCCGGTAGGACTGCGGATGTCCCGGCGGCAAGCCGATGTATTCGTCGAGCAGGAACGCCCGCACGCCCGCGAAACTCAGGCCCTCTTCGCGGTACTGCCGAATCAGCTCCCGGTACGCGCCGAGCGGCGAGGACCCCGTGGCCAGTCCGATGGCGCGGGCGCCCCGGCGCACATGGTCGGCCATGATGCGACCGGCCAGCGCACCGGCCTCGGCCGCGTTGTCGGTGATCACGAGTTCCATGGCGCTCCATCCTTGTACACGGTCACAGGGTTGAGATGGGGGTCGGTAACCAGCACGTCGGCGCGCATTCCCGGAGCCAACGCTCCGATCTCGGCGGCCATGCCGAGCAGCCGGGCCGGGGTGGCGCAGGCGGCGGTGGCCGCGGCGTCCAGTTCGACGCCTGCATGGAAGACGGTGCGGCGCAGCACGTCCGAGGCGGTGGCGGTGCCACCGGCGATGACGCCCTCACCCTCCGGGTCGTAGATGCGCGAGATACCCTCCCGCACAACGACATCCAGGCTGCCGAGCTGATAACGGCCGTCGGGCTGACCGGCGGCGGCCATCGCATCGGTGATGAGGACCAGGTTGTCCGGTCCGATGGTGTCGAAGACCATGCGCACGGTGCCGTCGGCCAAGTGCACGCCGTCGCCGATGACCTCGGCCACCACGTCCCCGCGTCCGGCGGCGGCCATGGCGGCGGTGAGGAAGTTGGCGTCGCGGTGCACCAGCTCGGGCATGGCATTGAAAAGGTGCGTGATGGACACCCGCCATCCGCGCCGCATGGCATGAACGGACCGCTCGTAGTCGGCGACGGTGTGTCCCAGGGAGAGAATCACATTCGCGTCGGCGAGCACGTCCGCGAGCGCGTCGAAGTTCGCCGTTTCCGGGGCCACTGTCACCGATATGATGCGACCGCCCGCGTGGTCGATGAGGCGCTGCAGCAGCGCCGGATCACCGGGCAGGATGCGGCCCGGGTCGTGGGCGCCGCACCGGTGCTCGCTGATGAACGGGCCCTCCAGGTGAATGCCCGCCAGCAGCCCGTCATCGATGGCCTCGCCGAGCACGTCGATGCGGTCGCGCAGTTCCGCCTCGGTGGCCGACACCAGCGATGCGACCAGGGTGGTTGTGCCGCGCCCGCGGTGGAAGCTCGCGGCCGCGGCCACACCCTCGGGATCGGTTTCCGGGAACCCGAATCCGCCGCCGCCGTGGCAGTGCACGTCGATCAGCCCCGGCAGGATGATCGGAGGGTGCTCCGGCGGGTCGGGCAGCGCACCGCCGAATCCCGTTGCCGGGCCGATATAGTCGAGGCGTGGGCCGGTGAACGAGACCACCCCGTCGGCGAGCTCGCCCGCCTCGGTGAGGGTGACGACCCGGCCGCGCAGGGTGGTCGTCACGTATCTCGCCCCAATGCCTTGCGCGCGGCGGTCAGGGCGTCGGCGGCGGTGCGGGCCGAAAGCACCGCGGCCGCGGCGGCTCTGCACTGTTCGAGGGTGACCTCGGCCAGCCGGGCGCGGACCGCGGCGATCGAGCGCGGTGCCATGGACAGCGTCTCGACGCCGAGACCCACGAGCACACAGGCGAATTCGGGGTCCGACGCGGATTCGCCGCAGACACCGACCTGCACCTCGTGCCGGCCGGCCCCGGCCACCGTCAAGGCGATCGTCTGGGCGAGCGCGGGCTGCCACGGATCGTGCAGGGCCGCCACCGCCGACGACATGCGGTCCGCGCCGAACAGGTACTGCGACAGGTCGTTGGTGCCGATGGAGAAGAAGTCGACCTCGGCACCGAGATCGCCGGAACGCAGTGCCGCGGCCGGGATTTCGACCATGATGCCGCACGTCCGGATCCCGGCGTCCCGCGCGCGGGCCGCGAAATAGCTCGCCTCCTCCGCGGTGGCGACCATCGGGGCCATTACCTTCACGGACGCCCCGGTCTCCTCGGCCGCCGCTACGATGGCGGTGAGCTGATCGAGCAAGGTCCCCTCATGGACGCTGCTCAGCCGCAGGCCGCGCACTCCCAGCGCCGGATTCTCCTCCTCCGGCAGGTTCAGCAATGGCAGCGGCTTGTCGGATCCCGCATCGAGGGTGCGGACCGTGACCGGCCGGTCGCCCATGATGCGGAAGATCTCGGCGTACTGTTCCGTCTGCTCGGCCACCGTCGGGGCCGACTTGCGGTGCAGAAACAGGAATTCGGTACGGAACAGGCCGACGCCCTCGGCCCCGAGTTCGACCGCCAAGTGCGCATCGGCGGCAGAGCCCACATTCGCGAGCAGCGGCACGGCGTAGCCGTCGGCGGTGCGGCCAGGACCGGTCGGCACGGCCGCCTGCCGCGCCCGCAGGGCGAGCACCTCCTCGCGGCGCGCGGCAATCGGCTCGATCTCCACAATCCCGGATGCGCCGTCGAGCACGATCTCCGTGTGCTCGGCGATCCCGACCGCGTCCGGAGCGGCGACCACGGCCGGAATGCCCAGTGCCTTGGCCAGGATCGCGGTGTGCGAGGTCGGCCCGCCCGTCACGGTGAGCAGCCCGATCACCCGCTCCGGGTCCAGGGTCGCGGTGTCGGCCGGTGCCAGATCGTGCGCGGCGAGCACGAAAGGCGTTGCGCTGTCCGGAATCCCGGGTGGATTCACCCCGAGCAGCTCGGCCACCACCCGTTGCCCCACGTCCCGCAGGTCCGCGACGCGTTCGGCCATCATGCCGCCGAGCGCGGCCAGTTGCGCCCCGAAGTGCGCGACCGCCGCGGTGACCGCATGCGCCGTCGGCGTCCCGCCGCGGATCTCGGCTCGCACCTGATCCAGCAGCGCCGGATCGGCGGCCAGCGCGCAGGCCATGAACAGAATCTCAGCGGCAGGTCCCTGGGCTTTCGCAGCCTGCGCCGAGTACCGACCCGCGACGGTCTCGAAAGCGGCCTCCGCGCGGGCGATTTCGACCTCGATGTCGCCGCCCGCCGGGTCGTTCGGGCTGGTGGCCGGTGCGGGCGCCAGCCACTTCACCGGCCCGACGGCGATCCCGGGGGCGGCGGCGACACCGCGCACCTCACGCGTCAAGATCTGTCTCCAGCATCGTGACCAGCCTATCCAGGGCCGCGTCGGCGCCGTCCTCGGCGTGCAGGGTGACGGTGTCGCCGTGCTCGACGCCGAGGGTCATCACCTGCAGCAGGCTGTTGGCGGCGACCGGATCCTTGCCTTCCACCGAGATCTGCACCGGGACACCGGCGTCCCCGGCCGCCCTGGCGAACAGGGCGGCGGGCCGGGCGTGCAGTCCGGTCTTGGACGCGACTACGGCGGTGCGGGTGATCATGCTGCGATGTTCTCCTTCTCGATATCGGACTCATCGGGCTCCCGGCCGGGTGTCGGCAGGTTCCACCACTTGATGATGAAACTGAACGTGACGTAGTACAGGGCCGCGTAGCCGAGTCCGACCGGGATCAGCAGCAGCGGATGGGTGGCCTTGCCGAAGTTCAGCAGATAGTCGATGGCACCGGCGGAGAAGGTGAAACCATCGTGGATGCCGAGGGCATTGGTGAGCGCCAGCGAGGTGCCGGTGAAGATCGCGTGAATCAGCAGCAGCGGCCACGCCACGAAGATGAACGAGAACTCCAGTGGCTCGGTGATGCCGGTCAGGAATGCGGTCAGACCGGTGGAGAGCATGATGCCGCCGATCATCTTGCGGCTCTCCGGCCTGGCGTGCCGCCAGATGGCGATGGCCGCGGCGGGCAGGCCGAACATCATGATCGGGAAGAAACCGGTCATGAAGGTACCGGCGGACGGGTCACCGGCCAGGAAGCGCGGGATATCGCCGTGCGCGCCGTGGTAGTCGCCGATGACGAACCAGACCACCGAGTTGATGATGTGGTGCAGGCCCAGCGGCAGCAGCATGCGGTTGGCGAATCCGAAAATGCCGCCACCCACGACCGAGTTGTCGGCGACGGTGGTGCCCAACCAGGTCAGCGCGGAGTTGAAGGCCGGGTAGATGAACGACATGAGCACGCCGATCACCACGGCCGCGCACGCGGTCAGGATCGGCACCAGGCGGCGGCCGGAGAAGAAGCCCAGGTAGTCCGGCAGTTGCGTGCGATGAAAGCGCCGCCAGAGCACGGCCGCGGTCAGACCCATCACGATGCCGCCGAGGACACCGAAGTTGACAAGCTGTGCGGCCGGGGCCTTGTGGACGTCGACGACCGGACAGTTCCAGTGCGCCGCGCGGAAAAGCCAGCCCAGGGCCGGACCACAGCTGCCGTCCAGCACGACCGGCGACATGGCCTCGAGGACACCGGTGAAGGCGAGGTAGCCGACCACGGCCGCGAGCGCGGTCGAGCCGTCGGACTTCTTCGCCCATCCGATGGCGATACCGACCGCGAACAGCAGGGGCAGATGGTCGATGAGGGTGCCGCCCGCGCCGGCCAGGACGGCGGCGAAGGACCGCAGCGGCGAGAACCGGCCGAGCATGTCGTCCTGTCCTAGACGAAGCAACAGTCCGGCAGCGGGTAGCGTGGCGATCGGCAGCATCAAGCTGCGGCCGAGCTTCTGCAGTCCGGATAGATCGAGCTTCTTTCGAGAGCTCTCGACGGCATCGGCCATGGAGGTAGTCCTCAGTCTGTGAATGGAGTCACGCGTACTGTTCATGATCGGTTACCGTGGCTGGTTATAACCAGACATATATTGGTTATAACCAGTTTTGTCCACTCGACACACTCGGAGGAAGAATGTCGAAAGCGGATCAGATCGTCGCGGGCCTGGGCGGCGCCGGCAACATCGTCGAGGTGGAGGGGTGCATCACCCGCCTGCGCGTCGAGGTCAAGGACTCGGGCCTGGTCGACGAGAAAGCCCTCAAGGCCGCCGGCGCGCACGGTGTTGTCAAGATGGGTGACGCGGTGCAGGTCGTGGTCGGGCCGACCGCCGACGCCCTGGCCGAAGACATCAACGACATGATCTGAGCGCCATGAGCATCCAGATTCTCACCCCGTTGGACGGCCGCGCCATGCCCCTGTCCGAGGTCCCCGATCCGGTCTTCTCGGCCGGGATGATGGGTGCGGGCGTGGCCATCGAACCCCTCGACACCGATGCCGCCACCACCGTGGTCGCCCCGGTCGGCGGATCGATCGCGAAGCTGCACCCGCACGCCGCGGTCATCGTCACCGACGACGGCACGGGCGTGCTGCTGCACGTCGGCATCGATACCGTCGGCAAGCCGGACATTTTCCGGGTGGAGGCGACCGAGGGCGATCGGATCAGCGCGGGCGATCCGCTGATCACCTTCTCCCCCAACGCCGTTCGCCGTCTCGGCCTGAGCGCCGCCGTGCCTGTCGTGGTCATGGACAGCGCCCCGGGATCGGCGCGGAACGTCCTCACCGGCCCCGTCACCACGGGCTCGATCCTGTTCTCCCTGTGAACCGTCGCGTAAGACGACTCGAGCCGCCGTCCGAATCGCACGGCGGCTCAATCACTCCTGGGGAACCCGCGCGGCTCAGTCCTCGGCCGACACGGTCATATAGACCTGGTAGCGATCGGCACGATACCACGACTGGGCGTGCTCGACAGCGCGGTCGCGCGAATACGAGATGCGGTCGAAAGCCAGGAGCGGCGAACCGGTTTCGGTGCCCAGCCAGCCCGCGTGCCGCTCGTCGGCGGCCACCGCGCGCACGCTCTGCTCGGCGCGGTCGATAGGGCAGTCGTACTCGCGGGAGAGCAGCGCGTAGAGCGACTGCGTCAGTTCGTGATCGAGCAGCTCCGGCAGCAGATCGGCCCGGTACCAGCCATCGTCGATGGACATGGGAAGCCCGTCGGCCAATCGCAGCCGAACCAGGTGATACGCCTTGGTATTCGCGGTCAGCCCGAGCGCGCTCGCCGACGCCGGAGGCGGCACCACATAGTCGGTGTGCAGCACCACGGTGCTCGGAGTGCGGCCGAGGCGGCGCATGTCATCGGTGAACGAGGCCATGTGCAGCCGCGAGCGGGCCACCCGCTCGGCCACGAAGGTGCCCTTGCCGGGAATGCGGGTGATGACGCCCTCGGATTCGAGCTGGCCCAGCACCTCGCGCACGGTCATGCGACTGACGCGGTAGTCGTCGCACAGTTGGCGTTCGCTGGGCAGCATCTCCCCTGGACGCAGATTCGCGCACAGGGTGGTGAGCGCCGAACGCAGTTGCGCTTGCTTGGTCACGCGCCCCGACACGTCGATCCGGTCCTTTCCGCCCCGGTCGGCCGCGGGCACGGTCACTTCTCGTTGCGCGCCTTGGGGAATCGCTTCTGGTGTGCGACCCAGCCTGCCATCTTGGCCCAGTGGCCCTTCGCCGGGGTGACCTTGGCGATGAGCTCGCGGTCCCACTCCTCGGTTTCGGACAGGCCGTTGACGGTCTCCACGAGGGCCTTGGCGGACTCCATGGACCCCACGATCCGGTCGCCCAGGACGCCGTCGGCGCCGACCAGGGTTACGCGGACGCCGACGCGGCCGATGGGCTGCAGCACCGCGGTCGCGGAACCGCCGTGGTCGGCGACGAATCCCTTCACGGAATCGACGACGGACGGCGACAGCTTCTGGGATGCCGGGGCAGCGGTAGCGCTCATGCGCTGCAGTTTACCCACCGGTAATTCAGCGTCCATGAGCCGCCGCGCATCTCACACTCGGTGAGCCGCCGCGCACCGCGCCTCCCGAGCGATGTAAGACTGGTAGTCATGCGCGCCATCCAGGTTTCCGAGCACGGCGGTCCCGAAGTCCTGCGGTACGCGGAGGTGCCGGACCCGCAGGTGGGGCCGGGGCAGTTGCTGGTCCGGACGCAGGCCATCGGCATCAACTTCATCGACACCTACATTCGAACCGGGCGTTACCCGCAGTCGGTGCCCTACATCCCGGGCGCCGAGGGCAGTGGCGTGGTGACCGCGGTCGGGGCGGATGTCACCGAGTTCGAGGTCGGGGATCGGGTGGCGTGGGCGGCGGCTCCGGGGAGCTACGCCGAGCAGGTGGTCGTGCCTGCGGCCGTGGCGATTCCGGTGCCGGACGGGGTGGACGCGCAGGTGGCGGCCTCGGCGCTGCTGCAGGGTATGACGGCGCACTACCTCGTCGAGTCCATCTACAAGCCCGAGCCGGGCGAGACCGTGCTGGTGCACGCCGGGGCCGGCGGTGTCGGGCTGATCCTGACCCAACTGCTCGCGGCGCGCGGGGTGCGGGTGATCACCACGGTGTCCACCGACGACAAGGAGAAGCTGTCGCGGGACGCCGGTGCGGCCGAGGTGCTGCGTTACGACGAGGACATCGCGGCGCGGGTACGGGAGCTCACCGATGGCGTGGGTGTGGCCGCGGCCTATGACGGCGTGGGCGCGTCCACCTTCGAGGCCAGCCTGGCCTCGACACGGATTCGCGGCATGGTGGCGTTGTTCGGCGCGGCGAGCGGGCCGGTGCCGCCGTTCGATCTGCAGCGGCTCAATGCGCTGGGCTCGCTGTTCGTGACCCGTCCGACGCTGGTGCACTACACCCGGGATCGAGCCGAATTGCTTTGGCGTGCAGGCGATATCATGAACGCCATCGCCGACGGGATGCTGCGCGTTCGCATCGGCGGCAGCTATCCGCTCGCCCGGGCCGAGCAGGCGCACCGGGATCTGGAGGGTCGCAAGACCACCGGATCGATCGTGTTGGTGCCCTGAGATTTTCGCTAGTCGATATCGCGGCCGGTGAGGCCGCGGTAGATGAATCGGGTGAGTGAGTCCACGGCCTGCTCGTCGGTGAGCGCCAGGCCGCCCTCCTCGACCGCCTGAAGTAGGCCCGTCACCGTCAGGAACATCATCGCCAGGCTGGCGTCGGCGCTGCCGGGCAGACGCAGACCGGCGGGGGCGAAACCATCGAGGTGGTCGCCCACCTCGTCACGCTGCTCGGTGGCGAAACGCGCTGCGATGCGGGCGAAGTCGTCATTGACCAGGGCCGCCTGCTGCACGGCGCGCAGCACCGGCCAGTTCTTGCGAGCGAAGGACCAGTAGCTCGCGACATGGAAGCGCACCGACCCGGGATCGGTGAAGTCGGCGCGGTGGGCCGGGTCCTCGGTGGAGATATCGCTTTCGTCGGCAAGGTCTTTCAGCAGCGCCTGCAGCAGTTCCTCCTTGCTCGCGAAGTGGTTGTAGAACGAGCCCGCGGCCCGCCCGGCGGCCGCGGTGATATCGGTGATCTTGGTGTTCAGGTAGCCGCGTTCGGCGAAGAGCCGCCTGGCGGCGTGCTTGAGCGCCTGCTCGGTCTCGGCCGACCTCTCGCTGCGGCGTCCTGCCACCATCCACCTCCTTGACAGCGGAACGTACCACCCACAATACTGAATCTACATTCAGTGAATTGTGATTCAGTATTGGAGGCGATATGAATCCGCAGGTCCTCGTGGCGGGGGCCGGGCCGACCGGGCTCACCCTTGCCATCGATCTGGCGCGTCGCGGCATCGCGGTACGCATTGTCGACAAGGCCGGGGAGTTCTTCGCCGGATCGCGCGGGGACGGGCTGCAGCCGCGCACGCTCGAGGTCTTCGAGGACCTGGGGGTGCTCGACGCCGTGCTCGCGCAGGGCGCGCCGCAGGCGCCGCTGCTGGTGCACCTGGACGGGCGGTTCATGATGGAGCGGCGGATGAGCACATGGCTCGAGCCCACTTCCGATGTGCCGTACCCGAATCCGTGGGTATTGGCACAGGCCGACACCGAACGCCTGCTGCGCGAGCGGCTGGCGGAGTTCGGGGTGCGAGTCGAAACCGCCACGGCGGTGGTGGATTTCAGCGCCGACGCGGACGGGGTGACCGTGACGCTGGAGCGGGCGGGTGCGACCGAGACCGTGCGAGCCGACTACCTGGTCGGCGCGGACGGCGGGCGCAGCGTCGTGCGCAAGGCGCTCGGGATTCCGTTCGAGGGCACCACCGACGAGTCGATCCGCATGCTGCTCGGCGATGTGCGCGCGGACACACTCGATCACCGCGTCGGATACTGGTTCGCCGACTCGTCCTCCCCCATGGACGGCATCGCCCTGATGCCGCTGCCGGGTGGGCGGAAGTTCCAGTTCGCGACGGGTCTGAACACCGACTCCGGCACCGAGTTGGAGGTGTTGCAGGACCACGTCACGCGCCGCTCGCGGCGCGATGACATCGTTCTCAGCGAGTTGACCTGGTCGACGGTGTGGCGGCCGAATGTGCGTCTCGCCCAACGGTATCGGGACGGCCGGGTCTTCCTGGCCGGTGACGCCGCGCACGTGCACCCGCCCACCGGCGGTCAGGGGCTCAATACCGGTGTGCAGGATGCCTACAACCTCGGCTGGAAACTGGAAGCCGCGCTGCGCGATCCGGGACCCACGAGCGAGGCGCTGCTGGACAGCTACGAGACCGAGCGCCGCACCGTGGCCGCGCGGGTCCTGGGTCTGAGCAGTGCGCTGCTCGACAGGACCGTCAAGGGGGATCCGAACGCCATGGATCGCGAGGGCACCCATCAGCTCGATATCAGCTATCGGGACACCGACGATGACTCTACCGGGCTCCGGCCCGGTGATCGCGCCCCCGACGCACCCCTGGTCGACGCCAACGGCACGACCGTCCGCCTCTTCGACCTGTTCCGCGGTCCCCACGCCACCCTGCTGCTCTTCGGTCCGGACACGACGGCGGATCCGGCCGAGTCTCCGGCGACAGATCGCAGAACCGTGCGCGTGGTCGAACCGGAATTCGCCTCCGGCAATGGCGAATTCGTCGATATCGAAGGACATGCGCGGCGCTCCTACCACGCGGCCGACCGCACCTGGGCGGTCATCCGCCCCGACGGATACGTCGGATTTCTTGGCACGCTTACCGAGCGGTAGCTCACCGTGCGCTCGTTCCGGGGCCTCCGCTGCACAGCCCCTGGGAACCCCGGAGTCGAGCCAACGGTGCAGAATGATCATGCTGCCGCGCAAGACGATTCGCTGAGACCGAACATTTTCGGCCACACGAGGGTGCCACGACCCCGTAAGGTGGTCGCGGCGAGGGTTCGGGCGGCCGGCAGGTACAGGCGCATCGGTCAGAGGTGGTTCTGGGATGTTGGTGAAGGTCCGTAACGACGACCCGTCGCGGCTGTCGAGCACCGAACGCACCGTGGTGAACTGGCTCAAATCTTGGAGCGGACCGCATGCCGTGCCAGGAATCGCGGTGGTGCGGTGCCAGGACGCCGACGTGGTGGTGTGGACGCCACAGACCTGCGTCGTGGTCGGGGTGCACGGGTTCACCGAGCGGGTCACCGGGACGCTGTCGTGCGCGCAGGACGAGCCGTGGACGGTCGACGGCAAGCCGGCGCCGATCGACGACGACACCGATCCGCTCGAGCGGGTGCACCGCCAGACCGTGGACCTCGCAGGGCAATTGCGTTCCGCGCCCGGGCGCGAGCAGGTGCCGGTCAGCGGGCTGGTGCTGCTCGTGCCGCAGCTGGGCAGTCGCGTGAAGCTGGAGAAGGGGGAACTGCCCGCCGGGATCGACGTGCTGATCGGCGACGGGCCGTCCTCGCTGCGCGCGTATTTCACCACGCTGGCCGAAGGGGCCCCGGCGTCGTGGGACGCGGCACAGGTCGGGCAGGCGCTGGGAGCGCTCGGGTTCGCCGCCGCCGCAAGCTATTCCGATCTGGTGTCGGAGGGTTTCCCGGTGCCGGATTCGGCGCGCGACGCACCGCTGCCGTTCGCGAGCCGGGCGACCGAGGTGATGGTGCCGTCGGTTCCCTCGGTGCCGCCCGCTCCCGCCGAGAGTGCGAGCGGGCCCGGTCCGTCCGAGCAGGGGCCCGGGGCTTCGACGGAGGACGGTGGCGATCGTCCTGTAGTGCAGAAGGAGACACCGGTTCCCGGCCGCGGAGCCGGTGCCGCGATCGCGGGTGCGAGTTCCGCCGCGACGGCCGAGGAGATCTACCGAAGGGTCGCGGGCAGATCCGCCGAGCCGCGACAGCGGCCGGGCCGGGGCACACCGCCGCCCCCGACACCGATACCGGCCGCGGCCGCGGCCGGACGGCCGACGCAGCCGCGGCCGGCGCAGCCCGGTCCGCCGCAGGCCGGGCCACCGCCCCAGCAGCGCCCGCCGGCGGCTCCCGGATTCGGGCAGGGTCCCCAATCATCGCCGCTGCCCGGCCCTCCCGCTCCGCGACAGCAGCGCGACGGGTTCCCGCTGTGGAACGAGCGGCAGTCGACGAGCGCGACCGGGAAGAAGCGGCGCAAGGACGTGCCGATCATCGGTGGTCTGGTGCTGGCGGTGGTCATCCTGATAATCGCCATCGCGTGCACGGGCCGGACCACGCCGACGCCGAGCAAGCAGCAGCCGTCGCACCCGGCGGTCGTCGAGGCGACCATGACGACCCATTCCGTTGATCCGACGCTGCCGAAGACGACCGTTCCGCCCGCCTGTTTCCCGTTGCAGCCCTGCAACTGACCGTTCACCGCGCCGGATCCGGTGCGGGGCCGCGGCATTCGGAAGGACGCCACGCCGGACATCGTGCCGAGGCCCACGGTGCCGTTCACGACGGCCGGTGTGGCGAAGTGCGGCGGCGGCTCGGTTCCTTACCGGGCGTGGATAATTCCGGTGGCTGGGTCGAGAGCGTAGAGCGTTCCGGCGCGCCGGTCGGTCGCCCGGACGGGCCGGCCGCGATCACGGTGGACCATCGGCGGGGACATATGCGCCACAGCACCGCGGCGACGCTTGCTGCGCCGACGCGAACCGCCAGGGCGGTCTTGCTGGTGGAATCTCCTGCTCCGCACCGGCTTTCACCGGCTGCGGCGCCTTCCGTGTCGGCGAGTGGCCCGACCACTCCCGGACCGGCCGGTGGGGCGGTGATACGGCGTGCTGTCACGGACCGGGCCGAACACAGTGCGGCCCATGATGGACGCGTTGATATCGCGGTCGCCCACGGCGACGAGGGCATCGTTGACGACACCGAGGTCGCCACCGGCTTCGCCGATCATCGCTCGGCCGAAGCGGGTGCGGAAGGCCCCACTCCGGGGCGAGGGGGCGGCCGGCGGCCGAACCGACACGCGCGTCAGGACCAACCGAACAGAGTGTGGCCGAGGGTGTGCCAGCCGAGCACGGAGTCGACGGCCAGGCCGCAGAACACGACGGCCAGATAGTTGTTGGACTGCAGGAACAGTCGCAGCGGCTTGACCGATTCGCCCTTGCGAACACCGGAATACAGCTGGTGCGCCATCAGCAGGAACCATGCGCCCGCGACCAGCGCGACCGCGGCGTAGACCACACCGGCGGCCGGGACCAGCGCGAAGGTGGCCAGCACGGTCAGCCAGGTGTAGATGACGATCTGCTTGGTGACGGTCTGCTCGGTGGCCACGACCGGAAGCATCGGGACGCCCGCGGCCCTGTAGTCCTCCTTGTACCGCATGGCCAGCGCCCAGGTGTGCGGCGGTGTCCAGAAGAAGATCACCAGAAACAGCACGATGGCGGGCCAGCCGATCGTGCCGGTCACCGCGGACCAGCCGACGAGAGCGGGCATGCACCCGGCCGCACCGCCCCACACCACGTTCTGCGAGGTCCGACGCTTGAGACCGAGGGTGTAGACGAAGACGTAGAACAGGATGGTCGCCACGACCAGCACGCCCGAGAGCAGGTTGGCTTGCCACCACAGCCAGGCGAAGGAGGCCAGGCCGAGGGTGACGCCGAAGACGAAGGCGTTGCGGGTGGGCACGGCCTCGCGGGCGAGCGGACGCTTGGAGGTCCGCTTCATCACCTTGTCGATATCGGCGTCGGCGACGCAGTTGAGGGTGTTGGCGCTGGCCGCGCCCATCCACCCGCCGAACAGGGTCGCCAGGATGAGGCGGATGTCGACGTGGCCGCGGTCGGCCAGCAGCATGGTGGGAATCGTTGCGACGAGCAGCAACTCGATCACGCGGGGCTTGGTGAGCGCGATGTAGGCGAGCACCCGCCTGGTCGCCGCCGCCAGCGGGCCGCTCCCCGTGACACGGTCGGCGAGCACCGCTCCGGAGGAGCCGTGAGCGCCACCCGGCTGTTGCCCAATCCGCACTGTTACTCCTCGCACGCCGTGCATGTCTGACCTGGTCTGGAACTAGCAGCGCGCTCTGCCGTTCCCTAGACACAGCCCAGTGCGGCGCGGCCACTACTACAAAGCATGGTAGACCCACGCCGACCATGCTCCCGACCAGGTCCACCTCGACGCGTGCCGAGACCGGTTCGCGATCCGTGTACCGGGTAGTCACGAACAGGTCCGGGAAAAGCCACGAACGAACGACACGGCGGCCGGTGATCGCGGGTTCCCGCATGGCCACGAAACGCCGCCCTTTAGGGTGGTTGCAGATCGGTGCGGCGGTGTCGCACCGGGATCACCGCAGCGATTCACCCCGCCGCCCACAACCGCATCGTTGACGAGAAGGTCAGGAGAACCTCGGTCGTGTCAGTCACAGACGACATCCGCGCGCTCACTCAGCCGAACCACCCCACCGACTGGACCGATCTGGATACCAGAGCCGTCGATACGGCGCGGGTCCTCGCCGCCGATGCGGTGCAGAACGCCGGTAACGGCCACCCGGGCACCGCGATGAGCCTGGCCCCGCTGGCGTACACGCTGTTCCAGCGTGTGATGCGGCTGGATCCCAGCGATCCGGCATGGGTGGGCCGCGACCGTTTCGTGCTGTCCTGCGGTCACTCGAGCCTCACCCTGTACATCCAGCTGTACCTGGCGGGCATGGGCCTCGAACTGACCGACCTCGAACACCTGCGCAAGTGGGGTTCGCTGACCCCGGGTCACCCGGAGTACCGCCACACCGACCACGTCGAGATCACCACCGGCCCGCTGGGCCAGGGCCTGGCCTCCGCGGTCGGCATGGCGATGGCGGCGCGGCGCGAGCGCGGCCTCTTCGATCCCGAAGCGGCACAGGGCAAGAGCGCGTTCGACCACTTCATCTACGTGGTGGCCTCCGATGGTGACATGGAGGAGGGCGTCACCTCCGAGGCGTCCTCGCTGGCCGGCACCCAGCAGCTGGGCAACCTGATCGTCTTCTACGACGACAACAAGATCTCCATCGAGGACGACACCCGCATCGCCTTCACCGAGGACACCGCCGCGCGCTACCGCGCCTACGGCTGGCACGTGCAGATTGTCGAGGGCGGCGAGAACGTGACCGCCATCGAGCAGGCGATCACCGAGGCGCAGGCTGTGACCGACAAGCCGTCGATCATCCTGCTGCGCACCATCATCGGCTATCCGGCCCCGAACAAGATGAACACCGGCGCCTCGCACGGCGCCGCGCTGGGCGCCGACGAGGTAGCGGCCACCAAGAAGATCCTGGGCTTCGACCCGGAGAAGAGCTTCGAGGTGGACGCAGCGGTCATCGCGCACTCGCGCGGCAATGTCGCCGATCGCGCCAAAGCCGCCCGCGCCGCCTGGCAGGAGCAGTTCGACGCCTGGGCCGCCGCCAACCCGGAGAACAAGGCGCTGTTCGACCGCCTGCAGGAGCGCCGCCTGCCCGAGGGCTGGACCGAGACCCTGCCGACCTACGAGGCGGACCCGAAGGGCATGGCCACCCGCAAGGCGTCGGGCAAGGTCCTGGCCGCGCTGGCTCCCGTGCTGCCCGAGCTGTGGGGCGGTTCGGCCGACCTGGCCGAGTCCAACAACACCACCATGCCGGGTGTGCCGTCCTTCGGCCCGGAGTCCATCTCCACCGGCGCCTGGAAGGCCGACCCGTACGGCCGGACCCTGCACTTCGGTGTGCGTGAGCACGCCATGGGTTCGATCCTGAACGGCATCGCACTGCACGGACCGACCCGTCCCTACGGTGGCACCTTCCTGGTGTTCTCCGACTACATGCGCCCGGCCGTGCGCCTGGGCGCGCTCATGCGCACCCCGGTCACCTATGTGTGGACCCACGACTCCATCGGCCTCGGCGAGGACGGCCCGACCCACCAGCCGATCGAGCACCTGGCCGCCCTGCGCGCCATCCCGGGCCTGAACGTGGTCCGTCCCGGCGACGCCAACGAGACCACCTACGCCTGGCGCACCATCCTGGAACGCGATAGCGCCGAACGGCATTCGCACTTCCTGGTCTCCGAGCCCCCGCACCAGGACGGCCCGTCGGCGCTGGCGCTGACCCGCCAGGACCTGCCGATCCAGGAGGGCACCAGCTACGAGGGCGTCCGCAGGGGCGGCTACATCCTGGCCGAATCCTCCACGGACACACCGCAGGTAATCCTGATCGCCACCGGTTCGGAACTGCAGCTCGCGGTCGAGGCGCGCGCTACGCTCGAGGCACAGGGCGTCGGCACCCGCGTGGTGTCCATGCCGTGTGTGGAGTGGTTCGACGCGCAGGAGCAGTCCTACCGCGATGAGGTCCTGCCGCCGTCGGTGCGGACCCGCGTCTCGGTGGAGGCCGGCATCGCGATGCCGTGGCACCGATTCACCGGTGACGCCGGGGAGAACGTGTCCATCGAGCACTTCGGTGCCTCGGCCGACTTCAAGACGCTGTTCCGCGAATTCGGTATCACCGCCGATGCCGTCGTCGCCGCTGCCACCCGCTCGCTCGCCAAGGTGAAGGGATAGTTGCCATGACCCAGAACACGAACACCGCGGCCCTGTCGGCCGCGGGAGTGTCGGTGTGGCTGGACGATCTGTCGCGTGATCGCATCGAGTCCGGAAACCTCGCGGGCCTGATCGACACTCGCAATGTCGTCGGTGTCACCACCAACCCGACCATTTTCCAGGGCGCACTCTCGAAGGGGCACGCCTACGACGATCAGGTGACCGAGCTCGCCGCGCGCGGCGCGGACGTCGACTCGGCCATCCGCACCATCACCACCGATGACGTGCGCGCGGCCTGCGACGTGTTCGCCGGCATCTTCGCCGAGACCAAGGGCGTCGACGGCCGCGTCTCCATCGAGGTGGACCCGCGCCTGGCCTTCGACACCGACGGCACGGTGGCCCAGGCCATCGAGCTGTGGAAGATCGTGGATCGGCCCAACCTGCTGATCAAGATCCCCGCGACCGAGGCGGGCCTGCCCGCCATCACCCGGGTGATCTCCGAGGGCATCAGCGTGAACGTGACGCTGATCTTCTCGGTGCAGCGCTACATCGCCGTCATGGGCGCCTACCTCGACGGTCTGCGCAATGCCGCCATCGCCGGGCACGATATCGCCGCAATCCATTCCGTCGCTTCGTTCTTCGTCTCCCGCGTGGACACCGAGATCGACAAGCGGCTCGAGGCCATCGGCACGCCGGAGGCCCTCGAACTGCGCGGCAAGGCCGGAATCGCCAACGCGCGCTTGGCCTATGCCGCTTACCACGATGTGTTCGACGGCGGCAGCCACACCGATGTCTACGCCAAGCTGGCGTCGGCGGGCGGCAACAAGCAGCGGCCGCTGTGGGCGTCGACCGGTGTGAAGAACCCGGAGTACCCCGACACCATGTACATCACCGAACTGGTGGGCCCGAACACGGTCAACACGCTGCCGGAGAAGACCCTCGAGGCCTTCGCCGATCACGGTGTGCTGGAAGGCAATCGGCTCGACGGCCTGGCCGCCGAGGCGCAGCAGGTGTTCGATCAGCTGGCCGCGGTCGGCGTCGACCTGGACAATGTGTTCGAGGTCCTCGAGACCGAGGGCGTCGACAAGTTCGTCGCCTCCTGGGAGGACCTGCTGGTTGCCACCGCCGAAAAGCTGCAGGTGGCGGGAGGCAACTGACGGTGGCAGGCGCGGCGACGACGGTCGCGACGCCGAATCCGCTGCGCGATGGACGCGACAGCCGGGTTCCGCGTATCGCTGGACCGTGCAGTTTGGTGATATTCGGCGTTACCGGTGACCTGTCGCGGCGCAAAGTGCTGCCGGCCATCTACGACCTGGCGAACCGGGGGCTGCTGCCCCCGGGCTTCTCCCTGATCGGCTTCGCGCGCCGGGATTGGACCGACGAGGATTTCGCGAACCTGGTTCACGAGTCGGTGTCGTCCTCGGCGCGCACTCCCTTCCGGGAGGAGGTGTGGCAGCAGCTGAAGGAGGGCCTGCGTTTCGTCCACGGCACGTTCGAGGACGACGCGGCCTTCCACAAGCTGGCCACCACCCTCAAGGATCTGGACCGGGATCGCGGGACCGGCGGCAATACCGGTTTCTACCTGTCGATTCCGCCCAGCGACTTCCCGATCGTGCTGGAGCAGCTGTCCAAGAACGGTCTGGCTCAGCCCTCGGATTCGCCCGCGGGACAGCCCAAGCCGTGGCGGCGAGTGGTGATCGAGAAGCCCTTCGGGCACGACCTGAAGAGCGCCCAGGAGCTCAATGCCCTGGTGAACACGGTCTTCCCGGAGCGTTCGGTGTTCCGCATCGACCACTACCTGGGCAAGGAGACGGTACAGAACATTCTGGCGCTGCGCTTCGCCAACCAGCTGTGGGATCCGATCTGGAACGCCAACTATGTCGACCATGTGCAGATCACCATGGCCGAGGACATCGGATTGGGCGGGCGCGCAGGGTATTACGACGGCATCGGTGCGGCGCGCGACGTCATCCAGAACCACCTGTTGCAGCTGCTGGCGCTGACAGCCATGGAAGAGCCGGTGAGCTTCCAGCCCAAGCAGTTGCAGATCGAGAAGATCAAGGTGCTCTCGGCGACGAAACTCGTTGAGCCCCTGGATGAGACGACGGCGCGCGGTCAGTACGCCGCGGGCTGGCAGGGCAGTGAGCCGGTCGTCGGCCTGTTGCAGGAGGAGGGCTTCGACCCCAACTCCCGCACCGAGACCTACGCGGCCATCACCCTGGCCGTGGAGACCCGCCGCTGGGCGGGCGTGCCGTTCTATCTGCGCACCGGCAAGCGTCTGGGTCGCCGCGTCACCGAGATCGCGGTGGTGTTCAAGCGGGCCCCGCACCTGCCGTTCGATCAGACCATGACCGAGGAGCTCGGCCAGAACGCGCTGGTCATCCGGGTACAGCCGGACGAGGGCATCACCATGCGATTCGGGTCCAAGGTGCCCGGGTCGTCGATGGAGGTGCGCGACGTGAACATGGACTTCAGCTACGGCGAGGCCTTCACCGAGGACTCCCCCGAGGCCTACGAGCGGCTCATCCTGGATGTGCTGCTCGGGGTGCCGTCGCTGTTCCCGGTCAACGAGGAGGTCGAATTGTCCTGGCACATCCTCGATCCCGCGCTCGAATACTGGGCCCGGTCCGGCAAGCCCGACCTGTACGAGGCCGGCGGCTGGGGTCCGGATTCCGCCGAGGAGATGCTCGCTCGCAGCGGGCGGGAATGGCGGCGGCCGTGATCATCGACATGCCCGATACCGACACCCGCGAGGTGTCGAAACGCCTGGTGCAGCTGCGGGAATCCAATGGCGTGGTGACCATGGGGCGGGTGCTCACCTTGGTGGTGTGCACGCTGGACAGCTCCGAGGCCGAGGACGCCATCGACGCCGCCAACGACGCCAGCCGTGAGCACCCGTGCCGGGTGATAGTGCTGGCGCGCGGCGACCGCATGGACCAGACCCGCCTGGACGCGCAGATCCGCGTCGGCGGCGACGCCGGGGCGGCCGAGGTGATAGTGCTTCGGCTGCAAGGGGAGCTGGTGCCGCACGAGTCGAGCGTGGTGATTCCGTTCCTGCTGCCCGACACCCCCGTGGTGGCGTGGTGGCCGCGGGGCGCGCCGGAGTTCCCGTCCAAGGATTCGGTGGGGCGTTTGGCGACCCGCCGCATCACCGACGCCACCTTCGCATCGGATCCGCAGGAGAGCATCAAGGGTCGACGGCAGTCCTACGCGCCGGGCGACACCGATCTCGCGTGGAGCCGGGTCACCTACTGGCGGGCGCTGCTGGCGGCCGCCCTGGACGAGGCCCCGTTCGAACCCGTTGAGTCAGTGACGATTTCGGGTCTCAAAGAGGAGCCCGCGCTGGACATGCTGGCGGGTTGGCTGGCCGCGCGCCTGGAGTGCCCGGTGGTACGGCGCACCGGCGAGCTCAAGGTGGAGATGCACCGGCCCACGGTCTCGATCTCCATTTCGCGCCCGCAGACCGGCCGTACCGCGACGCTGACCCGCACCGGTGAGCCGGACCAGCGTTTCGCGCTGGCCCGCCGCGAGACCAAGGACTGCCTGGCCGAGGAACTGCGCCACCTCGACGCGGACGACATCTACGCCGAGGCCCTCACCGGAATCGAAAGGGTGACCTATGAGTAAGCCCGCCGTCGAAACCTTCGCCACCACCGATGAACTCGTGCAGGCCGCGGCCGGGAAGTTCGTCGCCCAGGTGGTGGAGGCGCAGCGTCTGCGCGGCTCCGCCTCGGTGATTCTGACCGGCGGCGGCACCGGCATCGCTCTGCTGGAATGGGTGCGCAAGGCCCCCGGCGACATCGACTGGTCCAAGCTCGACGTCTTCTGGGGCGACGAGCGTTTCGTCCCTACCGGCGACGCCGAACGCAATGAACTCCAGGCCCGCCAGGCCCTCCTGGACCATGTCCCGGTCGACCCGGCCCGCGTCCACCCCACCGAATCCTCCAGCGGCGACTACCCCGACCCGCTCGAGGCAGCGGGCGAGTACTCGGCGACCGTGCACGCTCACCTGGCCGAGCACGGCGCCTTCGACCTCCACCTGCTCGGCATGGGCGGCGAGGGCCATATCAATTCGCTGTTCCCGCACACCTCTGCCACCCGTGAGGAACACGAACTCGTTGTCGCCGAGACGAATTCGCCGAAGCCGCCGGCCGTCCGCATCACTCTGACCCTCCCGGCCATCCGCAAGTCCCGTCACGTGATGCTCATCGTCTCCGGTGCGGCCAAGGCCGCCGCGGTGGCCGCCGCGCTGAACGGCGCGTCCCCCCTGGACATTCCGGCCGCCGGCGCGATCGGCACCGAATCCACCACCTGGCTCCTCGACGAGACCGCCGCCACCGACCTTTCCCGCTGAACGCGACCCGCACCGGGTCGGACCGCATAGCCAAGCGAATGCGGCCCACCCGGTTTTTCGTGCCCTCGAGTGATGATGACCGGTCGGCTGGGCACCCTCAAGAAACGTCGGCGGTTCCGTCTGCAAGCTCCGACGGCGCATGCTCCGATGGCGCCGGCTCGGGGGGCGGGCGGTCCGTGGGGCCGTCCGCGGCGAGCCGCAGGACCGACTCGAAACCGGTTGCGAGGCAGTCTCTCAGCAGGTCGGGGTCGGGGACGGCGGCGGTGTCGGTGTTGATGCCTACGCAGCAGATACCGGCGTGGGTGGTGAGGGTGATGTTGAAGGCGGAGCCGATGGTGGGGCCGAAGGCGTACATGCGGTCTATGCGGGCGCCGGCGAAGTAGAGGGGAATCGGGGAGCCGGGCACATCGGAGGCGAGGAAGTCGATGTGCTTGAGCATGCTGGTGACGATCGCGACGGGGAGGCGGTTGAGGGCAGCCGCGATCGCGCTGGAGAGCGGGATGGCGGGTTCCTGGCGCTCATCGGCGATGGCGGTGTCGAGGGCATGCATCAGGTCGGCGGTTTCGGGGATGTCGAGCGGGAGCGCGAAGCGGACCAACGTGATTCGGTTGCCGCCGAGCGGGTCGTCGGGGCGGCGCAGGCTGATGGGCATGGTCAGGCGCAGGTGATCGACGCCGGTGCCGAGACGGCCATGGTAGGTACGCAAGCCGATCAGCACCGCGGCGAGAAAGGCATCGTTCATAGTGCAGCCGGCGGCGTGGGCGGCACGGTGCAGGCGGTCGGCCGGGACATCCAGCACCATGAGGTGGCGGCCGAGACCACGCCCGGTCATCACCGGGGACAGGGTCGCGGTCACCGGGCTGACCAACCGAGCCACCGAGGCCGCCAGGTTCACACCGTCGCGCACGGCGCGCACCGGGTTCGACAGCGCGCGCCGGGCGAGAGCCGGCACGCCGGACAGTCCCGCACGGGCCAGCGCGACGCCGACGCTCCAGTTCCAGGCCGCGATATCGCGGAGCCCGCCGCCGGGTCCGACCGGAATCTCGGGCAGCGCCCCGCGGTCGGAGCCGGCCCGGTCGAAGTCGAGGATCTCTGTGGCCAAGCGGATTCCGCCGATGCCGTCGGTGAGGCTGTGATGCAGGGTCAGCACCAGCGCGCTTCCCCCGTCGGACATGCCGCTCAGTAGGGTGACCCGCCACAGCGGGCGGACCGGATCGAAGGCCGTCATCGCCTCGGTGCCCGCGAACTCGAGCACGGTGGCCAGATCCGCGGGCTGAACCAGCGCCGCCCGGCGCAGGTGCCAGTGCACGTCGAAGTGCGGGTCGTCGGCCCAGCGCGGCGGTGCCAGCCCGAACGGCACCGGCACCGGCCGCTGCCGCAATTTGGGCACCACCCGGGTGCCGCGATCGATGATGCGCACCAGGCGATCCCACTCGGGCTCGGTGTCCAGCAGCAGCACCGTGACGATCGTCGAGCGGAGCACCGGATCCTGTTCCATGCTCCACGTGAACAGATCCGACTGCGACATGTGAGCTTCCCGTGGCTCCATCGCCGATCACCTCGAACGCCGTGTCGTGACCGGACTCTCGCGCACCGCGCGGCATCCGGTTCCCATGCGACGACGCTATCGCGGGTTTCGGTGAGCGAATAGGGTCCATGGCCGACGACTGCATGGGCGAAAGACACCTGACCAACGGACTACGACACCATTCGGCCGCCGAGGGCGGCCACCCGTACCGCCGACACTGGACCGATGAGATCGGGGAGAGCGGACCTCGACCAAGTCCACGCCGGTGCACCGTGCCGTCTCGCGGCCGACGGCGCCCGCCTGCTGAGGGCGGTGCGTGAGCCGACGCCCCGGGTTCGGAATCGGGTAGTTCACTACTCGTGAGCCCGGGGCCGGATCGGCCTAGCGTCGGGCGCAGACATCGAAAAGCTCGGCGCGTGGAGGGGAAAGCAATGATCGACATCATCACGTTGCGCGGCACCGGGGAGCAGCGAAACAGCGACGGGACGCCCGCGGGCATGCTGCGGGATGTCACCAAACTGCTGGATACGGATAAGTTCGGCTGTTTCGAGCCGGATTGGCCCGCGTCCGTCGGGCCGGATCCGAATGTGTGGGGGCCGTCGTTGGACACCTCGGTGCGGCTGGGGGTCGCGGCGGGGGTCAAGGCGTTGCAGGATTCGCCGAATGTGTGTGGGCTGCTGAGCTATTCGCTGGGCGGGATCGTGGCGAGCACGATTCTGCAGGGGGTGCGGGCGGGGATGTACACCAATGTCGACGGGTCCCCGCTGGAGATCGCGTTCGTGGTGAATATCGCCAATCCGATGCGGCGGGCGGGGCAGTCGGTGGGGAATCTGTGCCCGCCGACGACGTATGGGCTGCATGGGCAGCGAGGACCGTGGCCGGCGGGGATCGATGTGCGGGAGTACGCGAATCCCGGCGACATCATCACCTCCTCCCCCGCCGATTCACCCCTGCGGGCCATCGATACCGCGATCTCGCCGTTCTCGCTGGTGGAGGGGGCGAGAATCGGGAATCTGACGCCGGTGATCTTCCGCGAGCTGTTGGAGTTCCTGATGCAGGATCCGGTCGCGAACCTCAATCGGTACGAGGCGGCCGTGCGCGGGTTGCTGGGGTATCTGACGCCGTGGCCGGACGGACAGCACGTGCTGTACTCCGGGCACACTATGCCGGGCACGGGCGTGCTGTGGACGACCCATGCGGCGGAGTACCTCAACGCGAACTTCTGAGACTTCGCAGCGGACTGGACAGCTGTGGTCGCGAATTGCCTGGTGCCGGTGGCGGAATGCCGACCCTCAGCACGAACGCCCTTGCGCCGGTGCGGTATCCCGCCAGACATCGGGCGGCACCACGGCGCGCGAGCGGCCGTGGTGGTCGAGGATGCGGCCGAGCAACTTCTCGTGCCGCAGCGTGATGGTGCGCTCCGTGATGACCAGCTCGGGATGCAAGGTGGCGATCTGGTTTTCGAAGCGGGTGACCTCGGTGACCGAGTGCAGTCCGGCCTGTAACACCAGGTTGTGGGTGCCGCTGACGGCCGCGCAGTTGCGGGTCTGAGGAAGCCGGATAAGCCCGTAGCCGATCTCGGGCAGTGCGGCGGTGGGTGCGGTCGCCCAGAAGGTGACCGCGACCGGCCAGCCGCCGAGCGGGCGTGCGAAATCGCAGCGAAAGCTGAGCAGTCCGAGGCCGGTGAGCTCGTCGATGCGTCGCTTGATGGTGGAGGCGCTGGTGCCGAGGGCGGCGGCGAGGACGCTGTGGGCGGCGCGGCCGTCGCGGGACAGTTCGCCGATGAGGGCCCGGTCCAGCTGGGTCACGCGGCGGCCGCGCTCCGCGCCCGTCGGGGCCGGCCGGGTGCGCAGCTGTTCGCGCTGGCCGGGGGCGAGGGCGTCGATGCGCCAGCTGCCGCCCTCGGCGAACCAGTGGGTCACGATGCGGGTGCGCACGGCCGTGATGTGCGCGATGGCCGGGAGGACATCGAGGGTGTACCGCGACATCTGCCCGAAGTCGCCGGTGGCGACGGTCGCCAGAATTCGGTTGCTGCCGCCCGCGCGTTCCAGGGTGAGCATGTGCGGGTGCATTGCCAGGTTGGCGACCACGGCATCTGTTCGCCCTGCGGCGCAATCGATATCGACGAAGGCGGCGCACAGCAGGTCGAACACCGCCGGGCCGGGTGACACGCTGACCCATGCCTCCCCGCGGTCGCTGAGCCGTTGCCAGCGGCGGGCCACGGTCACCGGATCCACGCCGAGGACCCGCCCGAGGTCGGTCCAGGCGGCGCGGGGCCGCATTTGCAGGGCGTGGATGAGCGCCAGCTCCTCCTCGGTCAGCAGCTTGACGCCATCCTGCATGATTCCGTGCCCTCTGCTCGTATCCTGCGATTGTCCTATCCCCTATGCCCAGTCTCGCACAATCGCGGTGTCAGCTTTCGGAAGAGACGGAACTGGAGAGCGCGTCGTGGCATTCGGTGATTTTCAGAACGAGATCTACTTCAACGGCTTGCGCGGGGTGGTGCCGGCGCTGCCGGTGAGCTTCTCGGAGCTGGCCGAGCGGGCGCAGGCGGCGCTGCCGCCATCGGTGTGGTCGTATGTGACGGGCGGCGCGGGCGATGAGCGCACCCAGCGCGCTAATGTGGCCGCCTTCGACCGGTGGGGTGTCATCCCGCGCATGTTCGTGGGCGCCAACCAGCGGGACCTGTCGGTGGAGTTGTTCGGAAGCACCTGGCCCGCACCGGTTTTCATGGCTCCGGTGGGGGTGATCGGTCTGTGCGCGCAGGATGGGCACGGTGATCTGGCGACCGCGAAGGCCGCGGCCCGGACCGGGGTCCCCATGGTGGCGTCCACTCTGACCGTGGATCCGATGGAGGAGGTCGCGGCCGAATTCGGCGACACCCCGGGCCTTTTCCAGCTCTACACCCCCACCGACCGCGACCTGGCCGCCAGTCTGGTGGAACGCGCCGAGAAGGCGGGCTTCGCGGGCATCGTGGTCACCCTCGATACCTGGGTGACCGGCTGGCGGCCACGCGACCTGTCCACCGGGAATTTCCCACAGCTGCGCGGGCACTGTCTGGCCAACTACTTCACCGACCCGGTGTTCCGGGCGAGCCTGGCGCAGTCGCCGGAACAGGATCCGCAGTCGGCCATCCTGCGTTGGATCCAGGTGTTCGGCAATCCGCTCACCTGGGCCGATCTGCCGTGGCTGCGCTCGCTGACCAGTCTGCCGCTGATCGTGAAGGGCATCTGTCATCCGGAGGACGCGCGCCGGGCCAGGGATCTGGGTGTGGACGGCATCTACTGTTCCAATCACGGTGGCCGCCAGGCCAATGGCGGGCTTCCGGCGCTGGACATGCTGCCCGAGGTGGTGGCCGCCGCGGAGGGGCTGCCGGTGTTGTTCGACTCCGGGGTGCGCTCGGGCGCGGACATCATCAAGGCGCTGGCGCTGGGCGCGTCCGCGGTCGGCATCGGCCGTCCTTACGCCTACGGGCTGGCGCTGGGCGGCGCGGACGGCATCGTGCATGTGCTGCGCACGCTGCTGGCGGAGGCGGATCTGATCATGGCGGTGGACGGGTATCCGACCCTGAAGGATCTGACGGCCGAGGCCTTGCGCCCGGTGTCGGTCTAGCCTCCCGGTCAGCAACGTTTCTCGACCCCACGGGCAGGCACTGGCGCACAAACCTTCTCGGCGCTCATGCGCACCGGTGCATGCCCGTCATCGCTGGATGCGGCGGAAGGGGCGGGCGGACTCGAGGGCGTAGGCGAGTTCGAGGAGGGTGCGCTCGTCGCCGTGGGCGGCGGAGAACATCACGCCGATCGGCAGGCCGGTGTCCGACGCACCCATTGGAAGCGAAAGAGCCGGGGCGCCCGCCACATTCGCCAGCGGTGTGTAGGTGACGTAGGACAGCAGGCGGTCGAAGACCTCGTCGAAGGGCTGGTCGGGGCTGAGGTAACCCAGACGCGGGGTGAGGCTCGCCAGTACCGGGGACACCACGAGTTCGACATCCCGGAAGGACTCCGCGTACACGTGCCCGATCCGCGAAAGCCGGTACAGCACCCCGGGTGAGCGCAGGATGGAGCCACGGAAGCGGGCGGCCAGGCCGCGCGTGAACGGGTCCAAACGGGCCGCATCGAAGGCGCGATCGAGGGTGAGCTTGCCGGTGACACCGAGCAGGAACGCCAGCATCGCCCAGTAGGTGGCGAAGTCCTCGGCGAAGCCGCGATCCACCGGATAGGCAATGGGCCGAACCTCGTGGCCGAGGCTCTCGAGCAGCGCGATGGTGTCGTCGAGGACGCCCCGGATCTGCGGGTCGAGGGCGGCTCCCGTGATGGGTTCGCTGAGCACACCGATCCGCAGCCGCCGCTGTGCGGGACCCTCGACCAGGCCGACCGGCGGCAGCGCCGGGTTGCGCCAGAAGCGTTCGGCCGCTGCGAAATACGTGGCGGTGTCCCGAACCGTGCGGGTGAGCACGCCCTCCGACACCAGGTTGATCGGCATGGAGCGGGCCTGCGGGCCGTCGATGTGGCGGCCCCGCGTCGGCTTCAACCCGACCAGTCCGCAGCAGGCCGCGGGAATGCGAATCGAGCCGCCACCGTCATTGCCGTGCGCGATCGGAACCACGCCCGCCGCCACGAAGGCGGCCGATCCGCCCGAGGATGCCCCCGAAGAGAACCCGGTGTCCCACGGATTGCGAGTCGGCTCGGCGGCAACGAATTCGGTAGTCGCGTTCAGCCCGAATTCGGGCAGCGTGGTCTTGCCGAGCACGGTCATCCCGGTGCTCAGGAACTGTTTCGCGAAGGGGCCGTCGGCTTTCGCGGGCCGCGCCCGCCAGGCCGCACTGCCATGCTGCGTGGGCAGCCCGGCCAGATCGGTATTGTCCTTCACGAAGGTCGGCACACCATATAGCAAGGCATCCCGATCCGCCGACGCCAGCGGCGTATCCGCCTCCGCCACAACCGCGTTCAACGCCGGATTCACCCGCGCCGCCCGCTCCTGAGCCGCCTTCGCCACCTCGGCGACACTGAGCTCCCCACGCCGGATCAGCTCGGCGATCCCCACCCCGTCGTGATCTCCCAGGGCGTCATCGGTGAAGGCGTGAACTCGCAAAGCCATGGACCGAGCCTCCTCATCGACAATCGTGCACCCGACTTCGCCCGACGGTACCCCCTAACTGGACGAACGAACAGGAGGATTCGCGACTCGATCCCTCGGGCACGGGAAACGGCCACCGCGGGCGTTCGCGCTCCGCATTCTGACCGAATCGGAGGATTGCCGCCGATCCGACACGAATACACCTGGTGGCCCGGCGGGAATTGACGCGCCACCAAGTGATTTCGACTACGCGCGAAGGTCGAGGCTCTTCAATGCGTCGAGCAGGAAGGCATTGACGGCATCGGGGCGTTCGAGTTGAACGAGGTGGCCGGCGGCGGGGACCTCGACGACCTCACGGAGGTCGAGGACGTTGGCACGGAGGGTGGCCAGGGGGTCGCGGCCGCTGAAACCTTCCATATCGGGGTCGTTCTGGCCGTAGAGGAAGAAGGTGGGGACTTCCACTTTCGCGTCGGCGTAGGCCGCGGTGAGTTCCCAGTTGCGGTCCAGGTTGCGGTACCAGTTGAGGCCGCCGGTGAAGCCGGTGCGTTCGAAATCCTGGACCAGGGTGTCGAATTCGGCCTCCGACAACCAGGACCAGGGCAGGGCGGAAGCCTGCGGGAGGACGTCGAGGTAGCCGAGGCCGGGCGGGTTCTTCCAGGTGTCGAGGTAGTGGTAGTCGCCGGAGAGGGAGTAGTAGACGCGAGCCAGAAAGCCGCGCGGGTCGGCGGCCAGTTCGGCGTCGGCGATGCCGGGGGTCTGGAAATAGGACAGGTGCAGGAAGTGGCGCTCGGCCGCCTTGGTCCAGAAGGCGGAGGGAGCGCGGGGTGGCCGGGGGGCGAACGGGTTGTTCAGGACGATGGCCGCGGCCACCCGTTCGGGGGCGCGCAGGGTCAGTTCCCACACCAGCTGCGCGCCGAAGTCGAGGCCGACGAAGGCGGCCTGCTCCGCGCCGATGTCGTCGAGCAGGGCCATGAGGTCGCCGATGACGGCGGCGTTGGTGTAAGCCTCCACGTTGGCGGGCGCCTCGGTGCGACCGTATCCGCGCAGGTCGGGGGCGAGGGCCCGGTAGCCGGCGGCGGCGACGGCATCGAGCTGGCGGTGCCACATGAACCAGGTGTGCGGGAACCCGTGACAGAACACGACCGGGAAGCCCTCGCCCCGATCCGCGACGTGCATGCGGATCTCCCCGGTGTCGATCGTCCGATGCGTCAGTTCCACTCCGCCTCCAATTTCTAGAACACGTTCCTATTTCAAGGTAATGTCCAGAGGTCGTGAGCGAAATACCCAAGATTCTCGCCGGAAAGGTCGCGGTGGTGACCGGGGCCAGCCGCGGCATCGGCAAGGGCATCGCCCTGGAGCTGGGCGCGGCCGGGGCGACCGTGTACGTCACCGGGCGCACCGTCACGGCCGGGCACCTGCCGGGCACCGTGGCCGGGACCGCCGCCGAGATCGACGGCATGGGCGGGGTCGGGGTGCCGGCGATCTGCGATCACCGCGACGACGCCGCGGTGGAGAAGCTGTTCACGCAGGTGCGCGACGAGCAGGGCCGGCTCGACGTGCTGGTCAACAATGTCTACAACTCCCCCGCGTCGGTGCGCTGGATCGGCCGCAAGTTCTGGGACGTGCCGCCGAAGGCCTGGGACGAGGGCTTCGACATCGGTGTCCGATCCCACTACGTGGCAAGCGTTTTCGCCGCGCCACTGCTCATCGAGTCGCAGGGCCTGATCGTGAGCGTGTCCTCCCCCGGCGCGGTCCGGCAGATGCACAATGCGGTCTACGGCGTCGGCAAGGCCGCCGTGGACCGGCTCACCGCCGAGATGGCGCACGATCTCGAGGGCACCGGCGCGACCGCGGTCTCGATCTGGCCCGGAATCGTGAATACCGAACTGCTGCAGCTGGTTCCGGCCGATGATCAGGGCCGCCGCCTGGTCACCCTTCCCGGTGAGGGCACCTTCGACCTCGACCAGGCCGAGACCCCGCACTTCGCCGGGCGCGCCGTGGTCGCCCTCGTGGCGGATCCGGATCGCCTGGCGCGCAACGGAAAAGCCTGGAAGGTCGCCGACCTCGCCGAGGCGTACGGCTTCACCGACCTCGACGGCCGCGTTCCGCGCGCCGACTAGACATCACGACATCCGTTCCAGGAGAAGAGGAGTGCACAACCCTATGCGACGCGTTTTCGTCGTCGGCGTGAACATGACGCCGTTCGTCAAGATCGGTTCCCGCGAGTGGACCTACCCCGAAATGGTCGCCGAGGCCGTGAACGGCGCGCTGAAGGACGCGGGCGTCACCTATGACCAGGTGCAGCGCGCCGCGGTCGGCTATGTCTTCCAGCCGTCGGCCGCCGGACAGCGCGCCCTCTACGACATCGGCCTGACCGGCATCCCGATCGTCAATGTGAACAACAACTGCGCCACCGGATCCACCGCGCTCATGTTCGCCCGCGAGTGGGTGGCCTCGGGTATCACCGATGTGGCCCTCGCCGTCGGCTTCGAGCAGATGACCAAGGAGGCCATGGCCGGTCCGGCCACCAAGCCGAAGGTCACCACGGTCGACGCGCACCTGAAGGTGAACAAGGAGCACTTCGAGTTCTCCACGGCGCCGATCACCACCCAGTTCTTCGGCAACGCCGCCCTCGAGCACATGAAGCGCTACGGCACCACGCCCGAGCAGCTGGCGGCGGTCGCGGTCAAGAACCACGAGCACTCCACCCGGAACCCGTTGGCGCAGTTCCAGGATGCCTACACCCTCGAGCAGGTGCTGGGCGACAAACCGGTGCACGGCCCGCTGACCCGCTCCCAGTGCTCGCCCATGTCCGACGGCGCGGCCGCGGCGGTCGTGGTGAGCGAGGAGTTCGTCAAGGCCAACGGCCTCGAGGGGCAGGCCATCGAGATCCTGGCCCAGGAACTGGCCACCGATGACAACACCGCCTTCTCCACCGGCTCCATGATCGATGTGGTGGGTGCGCCCATGACCCGGGCAGCGGCCGGAAAGGTGTTCGCCCGCGCCGGAATCGGCGTCCACGATGTGGATGTGATCGAGCTGCACGACTGCTTCTCCATCAATGAGCTCATCACCTACGAGGCGCTGGGCCTGTGCGGTGAGGGCGAATCCGGTGCGCTGGTGGAGTCGGGCGCGACCACCTACGGCGGCACCTGGGTGGTCAACCCGTCGGGCGGGTTGATCTCCAAGGGACACCCGCTGGGCGCGACCGGGCTGGCCCAGTGCACCGAATTGAGCTGGCAGCTGCGCGGACTCGCGGGCGAGCGGCAGGTCGCGGGCGCGCGTACCGCGCTGGCGCACAATCTGGGCCTGGGCGGCGCGGTGGTCGTCACCCTGTACGCGGCCCACACGGCGTGACCATCGGACGGAGTTGAAACACCCATGAGAACACTCGATCCCGACACCTTGCTGCGGCTGCCCGTGCACAACGGCCACGCCCTGGTGGCCGGGCTGAAGCGGCACCGCAACCGCCCGGTGCTCACCCTCGGCGACCACATCCTCACCGGCGGTGAGGTGCTCGACGCCATCAGCCGCTACATCGACGCCTTCGCCGAGCACGGCGTCACCACCGGCACCCCGGTCGGCGTGCTGGCGCTGAACCGGCCCGAGGTGCTGTTCACCATCGGCGCGGGCCAGATCGTGGGCTCGCGGCGCACCGCCCTGCACCCTATCGGCGGTCTGGACGATCACGCGTATGTGCTTGCCGACGCGGGCATTTCGACGCTCATCCTGGATCCGGTGCCCGCGTTCGTTCAGCGTGCCCGCGAACTGGTCGACAGGGTGCCGACGTTGACCAAGATCCTGGTGCTGGGCCCGGTGCCCGAGCAGCTCGCCGATGTCGGCGTGGATCTGCTGGCGACGGCCGACAAGTTTCAGCCGCGTCCGGTGCAGGCGGTGGAGCTGCTGCCCGACGACGTCATCTCCATCAGCTACACCGGTGGCACCACCGGCAAGCCCAAGGGTGTGGTCGGCACCGCGCTGACCATGAACACCATGACGCAGATCCAACTTTCGGAATGGGAGTGGCCCAAGCATCCCAAGTTCCTGATCTGCACACCCCTCTCGCACGCGGGCGCGGCCTTCTTCCTGCCGGTCGTGCTGCTGGGCGGGCAGTGCGTGGTGCTGCCACGCTTCGACGCCGGTGAAGTGCTGCGCGCCATCGAGGAGCACCGGATCTCGGCGACCATGCTGGTGCCGTCCATGCTGTATGCGCTGCTCGACCACCCGGATTCCAAGACTCGAGATCTGTCCTCGCTGGAGACGGTGTATTACGGCGCGTCCGCGATCGACCCGAATCGGTTGCAGGAGGCCATCGATCGCTTCGGGCCGATCTTCGCCCAGTACTTCGGGCAGTCCGAGGCGCCGATGGCGATCAGCTATCTGGGCAAGGACGAGCACGACAAGCAGCGGCTCACCTCCTGCGGGCGGCCCTCGACCGCCATCCGGGTAGCGCTGCTGGACAGCGAGGACAAGCCGGTCGCGCTGGGCGAGGTCGGCGAAATCTGTGTCTCCGGGCCGCTGCTGGCCGCGGGCTATCTGAATCTGCCGGAGGTTACCGCCGACACGTTCAAGAACGGCTGGCTGCGCACGGGCGATCTGGCGCGGCAGGACGAGGACGAGTTCCTGTTCATCGTCGGACGTTCCAAGGACATGGTCGTCACCGGCGGGTTCAATGTGTTCCCGCGCGAAGTGGAAGACGTTGTCTCCGAACACCCGAAGGTGCTCACCGTCGCGGTTGTCGGTGTGCCGGACGCGCATTGGGGCGAGGCCGTCACCGCTGTGCTCGTGCTCGACCCGGCCACCGCCGCCGATCCGGCCGCGGTCGAGGTGGTCACCGCCGAGATCCAGGCCGCGGTCAAGCAGCGCAAGGGTTCGGTGCAGGTCCCCAAGCACGTGGTGGTGATCGAGGAACTGCCGCTGACCGGGCTCGGTAAGCTGGACAAGAAGGCGATTCGGGTCATCGCGCAGGAGCGACTGGGCCTCGCCTGAGGTCCCCGTGGGCGCTCGGCTGGGCGAACTTCCGGGTTCGGATCAGCCGGGCGCCTCGGGCGCTGTCCACGCCCGCCTCCATGACGGCGCCGGTCACGACGTCTCGCGGGGCCGTTGCCGCGACCATGGCCGCGATGAGCACCTTGCCACCGATGCGCCACTCTGTCCGCGAAGCCTTGCTCGACAGGTGGCGACCAGCTGTTTTACGATCGTATTATGCGGCCGTGGGATATGAGATTCCCGAGTGGGCCCTCGACGTCGCGGCCCGGCTCGGCATCGCGCCCGAAGAGATCATGCGGGTCCTGACCGGCCCCGGTCGGCGCTGGCCGCGACCGGTGCGCGGAACGGGTGGGTTACCCGCTCTCATGATCATCGGCCGCAGCGGCGCCGGGCAGCCGCTGGCGGTGGTGGTGCGTCCGCTGTCGCAGTGGGACCAGCAGGTCATCGGCGTCCGGCCGCTGACCGGACGGCTTCTCGCCCAGTTCGAACAATGGGAGGCGGACCATGAGTGACTATCCGGACAAGGGCTATCCCCACACGGCCGACGAAGCCCGGGACTTCCTCGACAGCCTCACCTTCGACGAGGACGCTCCCGAACCCGACCTCCCCGGCCCCGACACCCCCGTCACGGTGCTGCGCACGGTCCGGCTCCCCTACGCCATGGACCGGCGCATCCGCGCCGAGGCCGACCACCGTGGCGTGAGCATGTCAGACCTGATCCGCGACTTCCTCACCATCGAGCTGGCCGCCCTGGACGACGACACCCCCATCAGCCGCGCCGACGCCCGCCGGGCGCTCAGCGCCGCCCTCGCGAATCTGTCGCCCGTGCAGCGTCATCCGAAGTGATTCTGCCGTGCACGACGAATCGCCCGGGCACCTGATGGGGCGCCCGGGCGATTTCATGACCTTGGGGGCTAGGAGAACTTGATTTCCAGGCCGATGCCGAGGATGGAGATCAGCCAGATCACCCCGAGGAAAATCGTGATGCGATCGAGGTTCTTCTCGACAACGGTGGATCCCGACAAGCTCGACTGCACGCCACCGCCGAAGAGGCTGGACAGACCTCCGCCCTTGGCCCGGTGCAGCAGCACCAGCAGCACCAGCAGCACGCTGGTGATAACGAGGAGGATATCCAGGAACATCCGCATACGGTGAAGTGTATGCGGTCGTCAGGGCGGCTTTCGCAGAGCCCCCTGGTTGCGGGCTCCCGATCCGTTGCGCCCCAGCATGTCACAGCACGGCCCGCCGTGTCCCGCAAAAAAGTGGCACGTGATCTGACACCGCACGCCCTGCCACGTTCCGGGCTGCCAGATGTGGAACAAGATCGATTATTGCGTTCACAGGCGGATCCGAACCCGATCGCGATCCTCCTGCAGCAACCGTGTAGCAATGGAACGAGTATCGCCACCGAAGCGCTATTCTCCGCTGTTGATCACCTGAGTAGGATTCGGTACAGGGAGATCGCAGATAGGGCCATCTCATGGAAGGCACTCCCAGACATGCTGAAACCGTTCGCAGCCGGTAACGAGAGTGCGGGGCGCGGCTGCCGGATCGGGGGCCGCGACGGCGACAAACCAGATGAGGTCGCCGCATCGGGTCGGAAAGACGATGGTCTCGCCGAGGCCGGCCAGCAGATCGGCTTGCTCGGATCACGCCCTGCTGAAGCGGGATTCACCATCGACCGCACCGCAAACCCGGATGGTCGCGACGAGTAGTCGTTACGCGTACGAGACATGCGAGGTGACGAATTCGATAAGGCGTAAAGGCGTACCAGTCGGTTCACCCGGTTCGGAAGGCAATGATGATGACCAACGAGACTTACCGACGTGCCACGCGCCCGCTGTTCACCATGGTCGTGCTGGCGGGCGTAGCGATGGCAGTCCCCACGATGGCGGCGGTTCCGGCCGTGGCCGCGCCCAGCGCAGCGCCCGATGTGGTGCAGGTCGATCGGCCTGGGGGGTGGGCTGGTCACGAGGCCGCCCCTGCACCCGCGCCACCTCCGCCGGTCCCGCCGCGCGGCTGCGACAACGATAACTGCGGGGATAACGGCGGGGGCAATAGCGGGTGCGACGACCCCAACGGAACCGGCGACGGCTGCGGCGACAACGGCGACAACGGCGGGACCGGCGGTGGACCAGCGGTCGCCGAGGCCCGCGGAATCCACTACTCCACAGCCACGTCGGATGGGCAGGGGCGCCGGTAAACAATCGTGTCCCGGTAGTATGCCCGAGCGCGGTCCGGAGGTCCAGGATCGGTGCCGGGAGACGCTTGTTCAGCGAACGTGAGTGGAATGAAAGCCGCTGACAATGCTTTTGGGGGATCGCGGCGTTCGCGGCTCCGGGCGGGCACGGCCGAGATTATCGCGATGGCGGTGGAACCGCTTGCGATGAACAGCTTTCCGAGACGAGGTTCGGGAGATCGCGATCATGCGGACGTGGGTCACGTCCCCCCGACCGATGTCGAGCAGCCCGACCGGGCTTCGTCACTCGCTGCCGTCACGCTGGGACGAGCGAACGATCTGTAACATCCGCTGATCAGTCTTGATACGAATAGCACATGATCAGCTAACGAAGGTCGTTCACTCAGGGAGATGATCCATGACGTTGAAAGCTCGATCTGTCCTGCTCGCCGCCGCGGCCGGGAGCGCCCTGTTCCTCAGCACGGGTATCGCTTCCGCCGACCCCACCGACCTCTCGGGCTTCCTCGTCGGTGACACCGCCTTCTTCAACATCGGCGGCTTCAACTGTTCCATCGCCGCCAATGGCGTCGCCGGCTGCGACATCAACCCGGCGGCCGCGGTGACGTACGTGTCGCTGTCAGGACCCAATGGCCAGGCCTACCCGGTGCCGTACGCCCCGGCCGTGATCATCGACAACGCCGCCTGGCCCGCCCATCCGGAATGGGCCGGCGGCAGCAGCCACACCCAGCCCGGCGGCAATCAGACGCTGCCGTTCAGCGGTGATGTGTGGACCCCGGCGAGCATCAGTTACGCGGGCGCGACGTGCGCTCAGGGCTACCGCGGCGCGGTGCAGTGCACCTCGATGGGGCACCAGTTCTCCTTCAATTCCAGCCAGGTCTACGGCAGCTGAGCCGTACTCGCGTGAAAAGCCCTGCCGGGCACGCTCTTCGGGGCCCGGCAGGGCTTACGGTGTGCGACGCGCACAGACCAGATCGTCGGTGTCGCGCTTCCGCTTTCCGCCGCCGCGCAGCGACTTGCCGTGCCACCGGTCGTTGCTCACGGCGGCGTTCGGGGCGAGTGCGCCAGGAGTGAACCGCCGGCATGTCCGCGACGAGGCGCAGCACGGCGGTGTCCGCATCGGGTCGTTGAAAGACTCCGCGCACGAAGGATGTGGGGAGGGTGTGGCTATCGTGCCCGCGGCATGGCGATCAGGTCGGCCAGCACATCGACGAGGGGGGTCAGTCGCCGAAGTTCTTCCACATGCGTGGCGCTGAGCAGGGCGAGTGTTTGCTCGCCCGCCTCGGTCAGCGTGAGGCGGACGACGCGGCGGTCCTTGCCCTCCTCCCGATTGCGGGCGACGAGGCCGAGTTGCTCGGTGCGATCGATCAGTTGCACCACGCTGTGGTGCCGGGCGCACAGATACTCCGCGATCTCGCCGATGCTGGGCCCGCCCGGGTCGAGATGGCCTCGGATCGCCAGCAGCAGTTGGTGCTGGGCGGCAGTGAGTCCCACATCGCCCGCCCGCTGCTCACTCCAGCGCAAGAACCGGCGCAGTTCGGCACGGAACACCAACAGAGTCGAATACTCCTGGTCGGTGAGTTCGGGTGATGACATCGACTCATACATCACAGCATGATATTATCACACCATGACATATGAACCGGCGGTGATCCCCGACCGGTTCCGCCTCACGCGGTGACCGATCGCAGCCGCCCGGTTCGAGTGCCTTCACTGTGCGTCCGAAGGGTGGTGGAAGACATGGCTACTGAGGCCATGAACATGAGCTTGCATCCCGACATCGTGGAGTTGCGGGCCAAGCATGAGAAGTACGAACTCGCCGCGATGGAACCGGCCGCCCAAGCAGTCACCGGCCTGATGTTCCTGACCGGGCTCTACATCGCGATCTCCGCATGGGTAGTTGGATTCACCCGGTTCCCGACCTTGACCGTGAACAACCTGATCGTCGGGATCACCCTGGCGGTGCTGGCACTGGGGTGCGCCTCGATGTACGGGCGGATCCACGGCATCGTCTGGGTCGCTCCGCTGATCGGCGTATGGACGATCATCGCCCCCTGGGTGGTCAGCGGCGATGTCGCCCATACCGCGACGATCTGGAGCAACGTAGTGGCCGGTGCGGTGGCCTTGCTGTTCGGGCTGGGCTCGATGGCGCTCGGCATGCGCCGGACCGGGTGAGCGGCAATGTTCTGATCGATTTCGTCGTGGACCGCCGGTCGGGCCTCTTCGCGGACAACGAGGTCCAGAAAGAGACGATGACAATGACGTCAGCCGGCCCACGACCCTGTCGCCGAAAGCCCTGCACACCGCGTAGGGTGAGCCCCTTCGGTTGCGGGACCGGTTCATGATGTCCCCACGCTGGTAGCTGCAGCGGACCCCGCGAACATCGGTTCGCGGGGTCCGGGATCAGCGACCGAAACTACCTGAACGCGGGTTCCTCGACGCCGCACGCATCAGGTCTGCGGCAATCGCATGGACACATCCGTGTGCGCTGGTCGTCGGTCGAATTCTGTTGAGTATCGGGGCGTTCGACCTCACCACCGGTACCAGCGGCCGCGGGTCCCGGCGGTATCGGCGGTACGGAAAACGAATCCGAGCGCCCAGATCACCAGGACGGCGATCGCGACCCACCACAGCGCTTTCAGTGCGAAGCCCGCTCCGAACAGAATCAGAGCAAGCAGGAGCACAAGTAGCAGAGCAACCATTTCTTTACACCTCCTGTCGAGCGCTTACCCGGTCGCCGGCATCTCTAACAAGTCCAGCGGGTTTGTATCAACGGAAAGTGGCACAGGCGTACACCGTGTTCTGCGGCATGCCGCGGCGAGCTACCCCCACGACATTCCGCCTGCATTCCGGCATTCTGGCCCCGGGCGTGATCGGCGTATTCGTGAATGCGATCGGGCAGCGGCTCGCATCCGCGCCGAGGATGCCCGTGCGATCGTCGTACGATCGGACATATGCCAGCAATTCGCATATGGGTTTTGCTCGCAACCGCCGTGGCCGCCGCCGGATGCTCGTCCAGCGGCGACGGCAACGACATCCCCTCCGCCTCGCTCATGGGCCGCTCGTTCGTCTCGACCGCCGTGGCCGGCACCCCGATCCCGGGCGGTGGGCCACTGACCCTGACCTTCGCCGACGGGCGCGTCTCGGCCACCTCCGGCTGCAATACCGCCACCGGACCGGTTGACCTGCAAGGAAACACCCTCCAGGTCGGTGAGATGGCGAGCACTCTCACGGTGTGCCCCGACGATGTCGCGGGCACCGACAACTGGCAGGACGGCCTGCTGCGCTCCCAGCCGAACTGGACACTGGTCGGCGACACTCTCACCCTGAAGGGCAACGGCTCCACCGTGACCATGCTCGACCGCAAGGTTGCCCACCCGGACAAGCCCCTGACCGGCACCACCTGGATCGTCACCGCACTCCTGCGCCCGGACGCCGAGGTCCGTTCGACCACCCTCGACGAGGTCCGTCCAGCCCTCACCATCACCCCCGACGGCAAGGTCTCCGGCAGCGCGGGCTGCAACACCGTCACCGGGTCCGCCCAGATCGACGGCGACGACGTCACCTTCCAGATCGCCACCACCCGCATGATGTGCGACTCGCAGGTCATGGAGGTCGAGCGGCAGGTCCTGCAGGCGCTGGACGGAAAGACCAAGGCCACCATCGATTCCGACGAACTGACAATCCGCAATACGGGCAACAACACGGGGCTCGAGCTGCGCGCGGAGTGAGAACGGTTCCGGGGCCGGATATTCGCGGGATCCAGCCGTCGCGTCGGTCACCCTGCGGGATGCGCCGCCCCACGGCGAGACCGTGCAATCCGTCGTGAGGGGCCTGGCCCAGAACCTGTCCGAAGCATCACGGCCTCGCCCCCCGGCACACCGCCCAATGCCGAAGACCACAGGACCACCTTCGAAATGTTCCTCGACCACACCCCTGACCTCAGCATGAATGGCCGGCATGGAGCCGGCCCGAGCTGACCCCGGCCGAAAATCGTTGTCGCCGGATGCTATCCCCGCGCTAGCGTCCGGTCACATGAACGACAGATATCTGAATGTGGTGGATGTGGAGGCCACCTGTTGGGAAGGGCCCAATCCGCCGGGGCAGCCGAATGAGATCATCGAGATCGGGATGTGCGTGCTCGATGTCGTGAAGCGGGAGCGGGTGAGCAAGCACAGCATTCTGGTGCGGCCGGAGCGCTCGAGTGTCAGTGAGTTCTGTACGCGGCTGACCACTCTCACGCCCGAGCAGGTGGCGGAGGGGATCGGCTTCGATGAGGCGTGTACGTTGTTGCGGACCGAGTTCCATGCGGATTCGCGGGCGTGGGCGAGTTGGGGTGACTACGACCGTAAGCAGTTTCTTGCGCAGTGCGAGGGGACCGGGGTGCGGTATCCGTTCGGCAGCAGGCATACCAATGCCAAACTCGCCTTCTCCGCGGCACGCGAGACCACGCGCCGATACGGGATGGCGGGTGCGCTGCGGCTGGCCGGGTTGCCATTGGAGGGGACGCACCATCGCGGTGGAGATGATGCCTGGAATATCGCGGCATTGATCGCCGACATGATGGACAAGGATGCGTGGCCGGGCTGACGCTGGGCCATGGAAATCCGTCAATCGGTCAGCGACTTCACCGGGAATATTTCCACACGGATCCGCGAAATGGTGGAAGAGTGTGCGGTACCGGTCCGACGCGCGGCAACCCTGAACGGACTGGCCGATGGATCGGAAGTTGCCGCGACGACGCCACTTCGCATCTGCGCTGAACCCCGCGTGCGCGACATATGGACCATACGGGAGGGCATCATCAACGACCGGGACGTTGATCTGGATCGGTGGTTTCGCGCGGAGGTGGCCGCGACGACGCCGGGTCCGGCTCGCGCACAGCAGGAACCGATCGACGCCACCGGACTGACAGGTGAACGCTGCCTGGAGTTGTTCCACGCCCAGGCCGCCTCCCGGCATCTCGATCTGGCCGCGCGGCGGCTGACACGGGAAGGGCACGGCTACTACAGCATCGGATCCTCCGGGCACGAGAGCAATGTGGCGGTGGCGGCGGCCCTGCGGGTCACCGATCCGGCGCTGCTGCACTACCGCTCGGGTGCGTTCTTCGTGCACCGGGCCCGGCAGGTACCCGGCCTGGATCCGATCCTCGATGTGATGCGGGGCGTCGCGGCGGCGGCCACAGACCCGATTTCCGGTGGGCGGCACAAGGTTTTCGGCAACAAGCCCGCCCACATCATTCCGCAGACCTCCACCATCGCCTCGCATCTGCCGCGCGCGGTCGGGTTGGCCTTCGCCCTGGAGCGCGCCACCCAGCTGCGACTGGAAACGGAGTGGCCCCGGGATTCGGTGGTGGTGTGCAGTTTCGGCGACGCCTCGGCCAATCATTCGACCGCGGCCGGGGCCATCAATGCCGCGATCCACACCGCTCACCAGGGCGTGCCGATGCCGATCCTGTTCGTGTGCGAGGACAATGGCCTGGGCATCAGCGTGCCCACCCCGCGCACGTGGATCGAGCAGGCCTACGGATCCAGACCCGGGCTGGCCTATTTCGACGCCGACGGCGCGGACCTGCCCGCGGCGCTCGCGACGGCGACAGCAGCCGCGGATTACGTACGCGCACAACGGAAACCAGCCTTCCTGCGGCTACGCACGGTCCGACTGCTCGGCCACGCGGGCTCGGATGTGGAATCGGCCTACCGCCGCCCCGCCGACATCGCCGCCGACCTGCGCCGCGACCCGGTGACCGCCACCGGCCGCCTGCTCGTCACCACCGGTGTCGCCACCCCCGAGGCGATCATCAGCCGCTACGACGAGATCGCCGAACAGGTCGCCGAGGCCGCCGAAACCGCCCGGCACGAACCGAAATTGGGCTCCGCCGCCGAGGTGATGGCTCCACTCGCACCTGCCCGTTCCGCATTGGTGCGCATCGACGCCCTGCGCACCGGACCCATGTCCCCTCCCCTCGGCGCCACCACGGCGCACGCGGGTAGCCCCGATTCCGCGCAGCGTGTTCCGGAGGCGACGGCGTCCCCGGCGCTGACCGTGCCGCCGGACACCTCCGAGCCAGCCGGGGCCACTCAGCCGGCTCCTGCATCCGCTGCGCTCGCGGCGGATGCCATTCCCGGATCCCGGTCGGTTTCTCAGTCATCCCCGGCGAACTGGTCCGTTCCCCCGGATGCGGCCTCGGGCGAACCGCTCACTCTGGCCCAGGCCGTCAATCAGACGCTGGCGCAGCTGCTCGAACGGGATCCCGATGTGCTGGTCTTCGGGGAGGATGTGGGGCGCAAGGGCGGGGTGTACGGCGTGACCAAGGGATTGCAGCAGAAATTCGGGGTGCGAAGGGTTTTCGACACGCTGTTGGATGAGCAGAGCGTGCTGGGGACCGCACTGGGGGCGGGGCTGGCAGGGTTCGTGCCGATTCCGGAGATCCAATATCTGGCGTATGTGCACAATGCCGAGGATCAGCTGCGCGGGGAGGCGGCGACGTTGTCGTTCTTCTCCGGCGGCCGGTATCGCAATCCGGTGGTGGCGCGGATCGCGGGGCTGGCTTATCAGAAGGGGTTCGGGGGGCATTTCCACAATGACAATTCCCTTGCGGCGCTGCGGGATATCCCCGGACTGGTGATCGCGGCCCCGGCGCGAGCCGATGACGCGGCGGCCATGCTGCGCACGTGTGTGTCGGCGGCGCGAGTGGACGGGCGGGTGTGCGTGTTTCTCGAGCCGATCGCGCTCTATCACACTCGGGACCTGCACCACGACGGGGACGGCGGCTGGCTGGCCCCGATTTCCGCTGTGCCGCATGCCGAGATCGGCCGTGCCCGCGCGCACGGCACCGGCTCGGATCTGACGATCGTGAGCTTCGCCAATGGCGTGCCGATGAGCCTGCGGGTGGCGCGGCGGCTGGCCGCGCGCGGCGTTCACGCGCGGGTGCTGGACCTGCGCTGGCTGGCGCCGCTGCCGGTCCCGGATCTGCTCGACCATGCGCGCGCCACCGGCCGGGTCCTCATCGCCGACGAAACCCGCCGCAGCGGAGGCGTTTCCGAGGCGGTGTCCGCGGTGCTGCTCGATGCCGGTTTCGACGGTCGCCTCGCCCGCGTCACCAGCGCTGACAGTTTCGTGCCGCTGGGTCCGGCGGCGTCCACGGTGCTGCTGGACGAGTCGGCGATCGAGGCCGCGGCCCTGGCCCTGCTGACAACGGGGGTCGGGCCTGCTCGCGGAGCCGTGCCACCGTCCGACAGGACCTGCTGATTCTTTCCGCACTTCCACGCCGACCGACCACGGCCGAGGCCACACTGCTTCCCCGCGTGCGCCGCCGGTCAGCTGATCCGGCCCTGGCAGCCGGAACAGCGTTGGCGCGCAGGCCGGTTCGGTCAGCGCCGTCTGGAGCGCGAGAGTTTACGCAGGGCCGCCCGCAGGCCCTCGGACTCCTCGGCGCTCATCTGCTCCACGAAGTGCGCGAGCACCAGGTCCGAACGGCCGCCGCTGCCCAGCGCCTCCCGCATGAGGCGGGCGCTGTATTCCTCGCGGCTCAGAGTGGCCCAATATCGATACGCCTTGCCGATGCGTTCCCGGTCCAGCCAGCCCTTGCGATGCAAATTGTCCATTGTGGACATGACGGTGGTATACGCGATGCCACGTTCGGCAGCCAACTCGTCGAACAATTGCCGGACCGTCGTCTTCTCGGGGCGGTCCCAGATACGTTCGATGACAACCGCTTCCAAATCTCCGAAGCCTCGCGCACTCACGTCCGACGTCTCCTCACCTCACGACTCAGCCGATTCCGCATCGCGTGCCGGGCCACTGTCCTGGTGCGCACCCGATCGTAGGGCATCGCCGGTGAGGACTCGAGAGCCGCGCCGGGTCACGCCCACATATACGTTTCGCGTACGTAGTCAGTAATCTGGTGCGCCCGGGAGCCCTCCCACGCACTATCGAGAAGGACCCGCCGACCGACCCTTTCCCGGTCTCGACGCCTCCCCGCGCGCATGCAATCAGTCCGCGATGCGATGTCCCGCGTCCCGGAGCACCGCGGACGCCTCCGCCAGCCGATGCGCGGGTACCAGCACCAGATCCGCGTGGAAGGTGGAGGCGACGAACACCGGGATGGACGACTCCGCGAGCGGCCCGATCAATGCGCACAGCGTGCCGGGCGCATTCGGACTGCCCGCATCCACGCCGTAGAAGCCCCTCCAGGTCTCACCCTCGGCCCACGCCGGCGCTTCGCGAATCACGGTGAGGCCCTCCGGCGCCCGCACCAGGGCGATCCAGTCATCGTCCTCCGGGAAGGTGGAATTCGGCAGATGATCCACCGCGAACTGCGACGGGACGATCCGCAAGCGCTGGGAGCCGGTCATGGCGACATCGTAGGCGGGAGGTCGGACAAGCCAGCGAATCGCACCGCGCCCGACCAGTATTGGTGCCTATGACTAAAATTGGGATGCCACGGCCGAGCCCGGCCCGTATGGTCAGTGAAATGAATACCAGCCCAAAGCAAATCGCCGCCGAGAACGAGCAGATCGCCGCCCGCGGCACCTATCGCGCGGCCGACGGGGCCATCATCGACATCAGCGCCGCGCTGTCCGCGGCACGCGCCTCGACACACTGCTTCGAGCCCGAGGACGAGGTGTCTTCGAAGGTCAGCGGACCGTTCACCGGACGCCTCGAAATCACCGCCGAAGGCAGTATGCAAGCGGCGCGCCGACTGCACGACGACAACGGAAAGGCCAGCGCCGTCTTGAATTTCGCCTCCGCCCGCAACCCCGGCGGTGGATACCTCGGCGGTGCGCGCGCCCAGGAGGAAGACCTGTGCCGCAGCGCCCTGCTGTACCGCTGCCTGCTGGAGACGCCCCGCTATTACGAGGCGCATCGCGCATCCGACGACCTGCGGTACAGCCATCGCGTCATCTTCTCCCGCGAGGTTCCGGTCATCCGCGACGACCGCGGCACGCTCACCGCACACCCGTTCACCACCTCGTTCCTGACCTCCCCCGCCCCGAATGCCGGTGCGCTGGCGAACCGTTCGGGACATCCGGTCGACGTGCGCGAGATCCTCACCGAACGCGCCGACCGCGTGCTCGCCGTCGCCGCCCATGAGGGCATGCGCGAATTGGTCCTCGGGGCTTGGGGATGCGGCGTCTTCCGCAATAACCCGAACGAGGTTGCGGCAGCATTCGACCGTGCGCTCCGGGTGCGCGGGGCCGCCTTCGACCGCGTCGTCTTCGCCATCTGGGACCGCTCCCCCGACTCCGCCAATCGCGCCGCCTTCGAGGCCCGTTTCGGGCATGCGTCCTCCTAGCGGTCCGGTCGACCACGCAGGCCGAGTCGTCCGGCAACGGCGACATGGCGGTAATCCATGCTCAGATCGCAATATCTACAGACCCAGATATGTTCCTCAATCTCGGCCTACTTCCTCGCAGTCAGTGCTCAGCGAGCCAGACCGGTCCGGTGTGCGTACGCGATGGCTTGCCCGCGATCGCGCACACCGAGTTTGGCGAACAGGGAGTTGATGTGCGTCTTCACCGTGCTGACGCCGATGAACAGCTCCTTGGCGATCTCGGGGTTGTTGCGCCCCTGCGCCATCAGCCGCAGCACGTCTCGCTCGCGGTCGGTGAGGTCGACCGGCGGTTCGGGCGGTGCGTCGAGGGCGGAGAGCAGACGGCGTCCCACGTCGGCGGCCAGGGTGGTGTGCCCGCTGGCGACGGAACGAATGGCCGCCGCGATCTCGGCGCGCCCGGAGTCCTTGGTGAGATAGCCGCGCGCACCCGCGCGCAGCGCGCCCGCGATCGAGGCGTCATCGGCATAGGTGGTGAGCACCAGCACCGCGGTCTTCGAATGCTGGGCGGTAATGGCTGCGGTCGCGGCCACGCCGTCGATGCCGGGCATGCGCAGATCCATCAGCACCACACGGGGTTTCGTCTGCCGTACCAGCTCGACCGCTTCCGCGCCGTCGCGGGCCTCCCCCACCACCCGTATATCGGGCAGCAGCGACAACACCGTGGTGAGCCCGTCTCGGACCGTGGTCTGATCGTCGGCCACCACCACGGTGATCACCTCCCCGGCAGCAGGATTCGCACCGTCCACCGACCGCCCTCCTTCCCGGCGGCCAGTGTGCCGCCCGCCGCTTCGATCCGCTCGCGCATACCCAGCAATCCCGCCCCCGAACCCGAGCATCCGAGCGGCATCAGTTGCGCCGCAAGCGGATTCGAAACGATTGCTTCGATCGATCGGCCGTCCTCGCGCAGTGTCAGCGTAACCGGTTGCCCGGGTGCGTGTTTGCGGGCATTGGTGAGCGCCTCCTGCACCGCCCGGGTCAAGGCCACCGCCGCCTGCTCGTTGGCCGGATCCACCGCGACATCGAACCGTTCGGCCACCTGTCCACCGGCGGCGCGATGTTCATCGACCATCCGGCGCAGCTCGGCCGCCGTGTCGAAGCCACCCGAGCGCAGCGTACTCACCACGTCCCGGGCATCGGCCAGGCCGGACACCGCCAGCCGATGGGACGCCTTGACCCGTTCGGCGGCCTGGCCCACCTCCCCGGCCTCGAGCAGCGCGTCGGCCGCGTCCAGCTGGAGCACCAGACCGCCCAGGGTGTGGGCCAGGACGTCGTGCATGTCGCGGGCGATGCGCCCGCGCTCGGCCAGGGCGGCGGCCCGGTCCCGCTCGGCGCGAATGATCCGATTCTGTTCCACCAGCACGCGATTGCGCTCGGCGCCGATCCGCGCCTGCCGGCGACTCCAGCCCGCCATGCCCACGACGACCACCCCGACCAGCAGTCCCAGCAGCGCCTTCGGGCGCGCTCCCGCCACCAGCACCGAGACGCACATGAACACGGAGGTGGACGCCGCGATCATCAGGCCGAACCACAGCGGGGAACTCAACAGCCCCAGGGCGATGAAGACCGTGGCCAGCGCGGTGATTCCGGAGCCGAGTGACTGAGCGACGGTCAGTCCCCCGCCGATCGCCATGGCGCACAGGCAGATTCGCTCCAGCCGCCACTCGCGGGCGGGCATCACCACCCACCCCGCCCATCCCAGCCAGGACAGCACCACCAACGCCGCTACACACCGGTGATGGAACAGCTCCACACTCGCCGATGAGGAGACCACGGACACGAGCCCGACCAGGCGCAACAACCTGGACAGGCTCGTGGGTGGATCGACGATCGACATCGCTCTCAGTGTGCCGCAACGATTCGCAACTGCTCGGCACGCCGTGCCAGCACCAGGGCCCGCCCGGCCCGGTTGAGTGCCACGACCAGCAGAATCGCCCCGACGGAGGTGACGGCGACCGCGCCGCTGAGGTGCGCGACCACATCCACGCCGATCCGCACCGCCAGCAGCGCCACCCACAGCAGCGTCCCGGCCCACCCGGTCCGCGCCTCCAATCCCGAAGCGCCGGCGCGCACCTGCGACAGCAGGCCCATCACCACGCCGATACCGATCCCCAGCAGCGCCGACAGGGCCAGCAGCGCCACCGCCATCACTCCGATCCCGCTGCCGGCGACCACGGACTTCATCTGCACGAACCCGATCAGCCCGAGAATGATCGGCCCCCGCCACAACCGATTGGCGTCGAGCTCCTGCCACCGGGTCTGCCGGTACATGATCCACCCGATCACCAGTGCCGCCACGGCCCCGTCGACCACCGCATTCTGCACGTTCATGTCTCTACGGTCGCGCCGCGAGAACCTTCCTCCCACCACCCGAGGGTGGAGACCGGGTGGATTCCGGCCCCGGATTACTCCACCCACGCCGGTCAACCCGCTCATAGGGCATGTGGATGTCCCGCTCCCAAAGCTGCCCGCGCAGGTCTGGGGCAACCAGACGGTCAGGGAACAGCCGTGCGAGTTTCCCCATGCGCGTCGAGTGCGGCGGCATCGTCGCCGCACCGGGCGCCATCGGCCGTGCGCTGTTCCGGTGAACCGGTCAGTCGGGCCAGACTGGCGGGCGCTTCTCCAGAAAGGCGGCCATTCCCTCACGCGCGCCGGGCAATTGGGAAGCCGCGGCCATGACCTCGCGGGCCACGGTGTAGGCGTCGGCTTCGGGACGGTCGAGCTGCGCGTAGAGGGTGCGCTTGCCGAGGGCCTTGCTGGAGCGGCTGCCGCGAGTGGCGCGATCCAGGAGGTCGGCGACGGCCGCGTCGAGGTCGGCGTCGGGGACGGCGTAGTTGATCAGACCCCAGTCGACGGCCGTGCGAGCGTCGATGACATCGCCGGTGAGCGCGAGTTCCATGAGGCGTTTGCGGCCGATGGAGCGGGCGACCGGGACGGCGGGGGTGTGGCAGAACCAGCCGCCCTTGCCGCCGGGGAGGGCGAAGCCCGCGGACTCGGCGGCGACGGCCAGATCGCAGGAGGCGACGAGCTGACAGCCGGCGGCGGTGGCCAGTCCGTGAACGCGGGCGATCACCACCTGCGGGACCGACTCCATGGTGGTCATGACCTGCTGGCAGAGGGTGAGCAGGTCGCGCACGGCGAGGAGATCGCGCGCGGCCACATCGGCGAAATCGTGGCCCGCGCTGAACACCGGCCCGGTCGCGGCGAGCACGATGCCGGAGGCCTCCGTATCACCCGCGGCACGGAACGCGGTCAGCAGTTCGGCCAGATGATCGGCCGACAACGCGTTGCGGCGGTCCGGGCGGTTCATGGTGACGGTAATGGTCTTGCCGTCGCTCTTCACGAGTAGATGCCGATACTCCGAGGTCATGGGTCCACGGTAGTGCCGACCACCGCCCGAGACGCCGCAATTCCCGCGTCCGCGTGCGGAGGCGGCCGGGCGGATGGCCCCGATCGCCATTCACGCCGGGTTATGGAAAACGCACCCGGCCCACCCGTCCACCCACTACTCTCCGAAACGCTCTCGTTTCACACACTGAGGACGCGTTATGAGAAAGACAGTCTGGGCCAACGGCCTCGCTCTCACCGCCGCCGCCATCCTGGCCTCCACCGGCACCGCCGATGCCGCCGCGACCAGCATGGGCACCGACGCCACCTTCAAGGTCGGCGTCGATATCCAGCCCGGCATCTACAAGACCACGACCGCGGCCAGCGTGTGCGCCTGGGCGCGGCTGTCGGCCATCACCCCCGACGCCAGCGCCACCATCCAGACCGGCGGCGCGGTCAACGGTACTGCCACCGTCGAGATCAAGCCGACCGACGTCGCCTTCTTCACCAGCGGCTGCGGTACCTGGACCCTGCAGACCACCACCACGACGTCCGGCTCGTCGGGCCTGACCAGCGGCAGCGCGAGCGGCAGCGGCCTGTTCCCGACCGGCTCCTCCTCCGCCTCCAGCTAGCGGATCCGGCGCCGGTGAGCCGCCCACCCGGAGGTGGCGGAATCATCGAGCCGTGAGGGCCGGGCAATCCGCGGTGCCCGCCCCTCACGGGGAACACCCACGCCGGCGCCGAGGCCGCCGCACCTTCTCGCGGTGACAGCGGAATTCAGCAGTCGCAGCAGGTTTCCTCACAGCAACAACACGATTCCTCGCAGCAGCAGCATCCTTCGCCACAGCAGACGCAGCCCTCACAGCACGGCAGGCAGAAGCCAGCGCGGCGACGCGGAGCGGGCCCGTAGTAGCCGGGCCCCACGCCGTAGCCCGGAGGCGGGCCGTAACCGGGCGGCGGCGGACCCCACGGCCCCGGTTCCGGGCCGCGACGACGCCAGCGGCCGATCGGTGACGTGGCGGTGCCGTGATTCGCGCATGCACGCTCGGGTCCGCCGAAGGCGCGGGTCACCGAGCGCTTCAATTCGTGCTTCAGCAGCTTGTGAATCAGCCGCCCATCGGTGAATTGCACATCGGCCAAAGCCAATTCGATCCCGATCAGGGCATCCGTACACAGCCGTTGCGCCTCGGCGATCCCGGCTCCCGTGGCGGCCAGAGGATTCCACTTGCCGCGCGCGTGATCATCGTCCAGGTCCTCGACCGCGTCCACGAGATGCGCTATGCGGCCGAACAATCGGCCGACCTCGGTCAGCGCCGCCGCATTGCCCGGCCGTCCGGCCAGGATGGCGGTATGACCGAACGCCGCCGCCGTCGCGGTCTCGGTGGGTTCGGTGACCTCGAGCAGCGAGGTGCCGACCACGGCCGCGGCCTCGATCTCGGATTGCCGGTCCACCGCCGTCATCAGGATGCCGGTATCGAAACCCAGTCCTGCGCCGGTGGATTCGCCCTGCCGGGCCCAGCGCTGAGCGATCCGCCGGGCGGCGGGCCGGAATCCGGCCGTGCCCGCCACGCCGTCGTGGTCCTCGACGTGGTCGCGCACCTTGGCGGCGGCCAGAACCAGCGAGACCGTGGCGGCCAGCCGGACGCAGTCGCCGGTGGCGACGTCGGCACGTTTCATGCCGCGCAGCGGACAGGGCCCGGCCGCGCGGCGTGTGGGCGGCGCGGTCGACTGCGCCTCCACCAAGGCCGAGACGATCAGCCCATCGTAATTGGTTGCCATGCGCGCGCTTTGACCATGGTCGTCGCGCAGTGCCAGACACAGTCCGCACAGTTGCGCCAGCCAGGCCCGCCCGAGTTCCTCGCCCAGCCGATGACGGCAGGGGCGGATGATGCCGAACACACCATCGAAGGTAACCGCTCGCGCGGGTTTCGTCGTGCGGAATCGAGATCAGCGCCATCCGATGGCACAGAACGAATATCACTGGGCCGCAACATCTCACTGGACGGCCAGGTCGGCGAACTCCTCGGCGAGCGGGACCGGGCGTTGCGCCGACCACGCCAGGCTCACCTGATTGGGCGCGAGGTCGGGGACCGGGAGATAGGCGATGTCCGGGCGGGTGTAGAAGGTCATGACCGACAGCGGCAGGAAGATGATGCCCAGGCCCGCGGCCACATGCTCGAGCTTCTCCTCCACGCTGTGGAAGACCGGCACGGCCGGCCGGTCCGTGCGCAATTCGCTTGCCACAGCGGTCCATTCGGGGACCAGGGCGGGATCCTGGAGTAGATGCTCGTCGGCGAGATCGGTGACGGCGACGGCCTCCTTGCCCGCGAGGCGATGGTCGGCGGGCAGCGCCACCACCCGGGGCTCGGAGTAGAGCGGGCGGATCGCGAGGCCGCGCGGTTCCACCGGCAGGCGTATGACGCTGACGTCCACGCGGCCGTCGTGCACGACCTCGACCTGGTCATCCCAGTTGGTGCGGACCAGATCGACGGTGAGGCCTGGGTGGCGCTCGGTGAGCGCGCGCACGGCGCCGGTCACCATGAGGCCCGGCATGAAACCGACGGTGAAGGTACGCGTGCCCTCGGCCGCCCGAATCACCCTGCGCTGCAGGGCTTCCGCGGCGGCCAGCAGCGGCTCGGCGTCGATCAGCAGCTGCTCCCCCGCCGCCGTCAACGCGGTCCCCCGCCGATCCCGTGCGAACAGCCGCGCGCCCAGCTCCTCCTCGAGCGCGCGGATCTGCCGCGACAGCACCGGTTGCGCGATGAACAGCCGCTCGGCGGCGCGACCGAAGTGCAGGTGTTCGGCCACCGCCACGAAGTAGCGCAGTTTGCGCAGATCGACATCGCTCATGATGCCTTCAGGGTATTACAGGCGGCGGGATAGGTCTTGGACGGGAACGTGCCGGAGAACCGAAGGTGGACAGGCAATCACGAACAGCCATCCCCCGAAAGGAAATCCGATGTCCCTCGACGGACAGCACGTCGTCATCCTGGGCGGCACCTCCGGAATCGGCTATGCCGTGGCGGCGGCGACCGCCGCACAGGGCGCGAAGGTCACCGTCGTCTCCAGCCGCCGGGACAGGGTGGACCGGGCCGTGGCCGGACTCCCGGCCGGAACGAGCGGCGTGGTCGCGGATCTCAACGACATCGCCCGGATTCGGTCGGTGTTCGATGAGCTCGGCACGCTCGACCACCTCGTCTACACCGCCGGCGAGCCGCTGCTGCTCTCGCCCGTCGCGGATCTGGATCTGGAGGCCGCCCGGACGTTCTTCGAGCTGCGCTACTTCAGCGTGCTCGCGGCGGTCCAGGCGGCGGCTCCGCGTCTGCGGGCCGAAGGGTCGATCACCCTGACCACCGGAACCGCCGGGCCGCGCCCGCTGCCCGGTTCCGCGGTCACGTCCAGTGTCTGCGGTGCGGTGGAGGCGCTGACCCGGGCGCTGGCGGTGGAACTCGCCCCGATCCGGGTGAACGCGGTCATGCCCGGTGTCGTCCGCTCCCCGCTGTGGAACTTCCCCGACGATCTGCGCGACCGGTTCTACTCCGACACGGCGGCCGCCACCCCCTTGCGACGCATCGCGGAAGTGGACGATATCGCGCGGGCCTTCGTCTTCTTCCTCGCCCAACCCCACGCCACCGGCTCGGTGCTGCCCCTCGACGGCGGCGCGGTGCTGGCCTGATCGCTCGCTACCGCCGGGCGGCGTGCCGCGCCGCCAGGTAGGCGAAGACCATTGCGGGTCCGATGGTCGCGCCGGGACCGGCGTAGGTGTGGCCCATGACCGGGGCGCTCGCATTGCCCGCCGCGTACAGGCCCTCGATGACCGAACCGTCCTCGCGCAGGACGCGGCCGTCGACATCGGTGAGCAGGCCGCCCTTGGTACCCAGGTCGCCGGGCACCAGTTTCGCCGCGTAGAACGGACCCGTGTCCAGCGCACCGAGATTCGGGTTCGGGCGGTTGCGCGGATCGCCATAGTAGTTGTCGTAGGCGCTGTCGCCGCGGCCGAAGTCGAGATCGGTACCGGCGGCGGAGAATTCATTGAAACGCGTCACCGTCGCCCGGAGTTTCTCGACCGGGACACCGATCTTCTCGGCGAGTTCGGGGAGCGAGTCGGCGCGCGCGAGCGCGCCGGACTTGAACCACCGGCCGGGCAGGGCTTGGCGGGGCGGGATGCCCGCGAACTGATAGCGGTTGCGGTACCGCTGGTCGAAAATCAGCCAGGCGGGCAGGTTTTCGCCCGGTCCCTCGCCCTGGCCGTGCTCGCCGCCGTACATGCGATGGGTGGCCTCGACGTAGGGCAGGCACTCGTTCATGAAGCGCTCGCCGCGATCATTGACCACGAGACTGCCGGGCAGGTTGCGCTCGGCCAGGCAGAACCAGGCCTCGCGGGGCAGCGGGATGGACGGACCCCACCAGGCGTCATCCATGAATTCCAGTGCGGCGCCGACGGCCTGGCCCGCGCGAATGCCGTCACCGGTATTGGCCGCCGCGCCGACGGTCCACTCGGTGCCGATGGGTTCGCGCTGGTACTGCTTGCGCATCACCTCGTTGTGCTCGAAGCCGCCGGCCGCGATGACGACACCGCGCCGCGCGGTGAGTATCCGCTCCTGCCCGTCGCGCAGCACCACCGCGCCGGTCACCCGTCCGTCCTGGGTGCAGAGCTCGATCAACGGAGTGCCCAGCCACAGCGGCACATTCGCCGCGAGCAGGCCGCCCCGCAGCATGGCGCTCAGCGCCTGGCCGCGGGCGAGCACACGGCGGCGCAGAACGGTCGCCGCCAGCCATCGACCGGCGATGCCGAGCGCGGTGAGCGGACTCCGTGGGTTGCGTAATCCCAGGTGCAGCTGCCGGAATTCGGCCGCGGTGATGACGACGTTCTTGGGGGCCTTCGCGTAATCGGCCTCCAGCGTGTCCAATTCGGCGCCGAGGCCCTCGGCGTAGTAGGGCACGGGCTCCACGGATCGGCCATGCGCACGACCGCCCGGAGCCTCCGGGTAGTAGTCGGAATAGCCCGGCACCCAGCGCATCCGAAGCTGCGCGTGCTCTGTCAGGAAGTCGAAGGCCTCGGGGCCACGGTCGAGGAAGGTGTCGATGCGTTCGGGGTCGACGCCCGGTCCGACGATGTGCTTCAGGTAGGTCCGTGCGGACTCGAGGTCATCGGCGGGCGCTTCGCGCCGGAGTACCGCGTTGCCCGGAATCCACACGCCGCCGCCCGATCGGGACGTGGATCCGCCCCATCTCCCCGCCTTCTCGACAACGACCGTCGACAGTCCCAGGCGAGCGGCGGTCACCGCGGCGGTCATGCCCGCCGCACCCGACCCCACGACGATCAGATCGAACGTCTCGGCAGTTGCCCTGTCGTGCTGCATGTTTCCCCAATCCAGGTGTTCTGTTGTAGCTATCTGCCCGCGTGCCAACGGCTTTCAGCCGTGAGGCCGCCAGCGATCACCGACCACGGCGTCGAGCGCACCCTCGACGCACACCGCCAGCGACATTTGCGGCCGCGCCGAATCACGCAGCCACTGCAGATATCCGAACTCCGCCGCCGCCAGCATGAGATGTACCAGCAAACCCGGAGTGCTGTCCTGCCGCGCGTCTCGGCCCATGCGCTGCGCGACCAGCTCGACCAGGCGCGTCCGATGCTCGGGGGTGATCAACGCCACCCGCTCCAGCAGGTGCGGCGCGGTACGGAAGGCGGCCCGCCAGTGCTCGAGCTCCTCGGGAGCGAGCGCGGTGGACCGCGCCAGAATCGACTGCGCCAGAGCCACATCCGCGGGCTCATCCGGGGCTCGCTCCTCCAGCAGCGCCACGATCCCGGTGCCGCCCTCGCGGACCGGATCCAGCAGCAGATCCTCCTTGCTCCGGACGTGCCGGAAGTACGTGCTGGCCGACACGCCCGCGGCGGCGGCGATCTGCTCGGTCGTCACCTCCCCGAAGCCCTTCTCCGCGAACAACTCGTATGCCGCCCGCTGAATTTCGCCCCGAATCTGCTGGCGCTGCCGCTCTCGCAATGACATTCGTCGCCTCCTTCATTACAGCGAGTATCTGCCTAGATGACAGTTACTGTCAAGAAGGGATTAGTTGTCATTACGGAGGAGGATGTCCCAGATAGAATCGCTCCGACGCTTCCAGCCGAATGTGCGCCAACGACTCACCGCCGACTCCCTCACGGCCGCAACAGAACGCAGGAACGGGCGCGGCCGGGATCAACCAGCCGCGCCCGCGTGACTACCGGAGGTCGGATACCGCGCGAAGCGTCATCTCGACCATATCCATGACCACCGGATCGATCACGTCGATGCGTTCACCCTGCGCACGGACACAATTCGTGAGGCCATGACCTCAGCGCACGCTCCGCGCGCGAGATCCATGCACGAATTCTCAGTCCCGACGTAGTGCGAGCACGGGGATGACGCGGATACCCGCGGTCTTCTCGGCGTACTCGGCGAAACCCGGATAGCGGCGGGCCTGCTCGGCGTAGACGCGGTCGCGGTCCGCACCGGTCACCTCGGTGACGACGACCGGATAGGTCTCGGTGCCGATCTCGACCTCGGCCTTGCCGGCAGCGGTCAGGTTGTAGTACCAGTCGGGGTTGGTGGGTGCCCCCGCCTTGGAGGCGAAGATGTAGACAGTGGCCGGGTCCCGATCGTCGGCCAGGTACATCATGGGCGTCACCAGCTCACGGCCGGTCTTACGGCCGCGGTGGTGAACCAGGACCATCGGCGCGCCCTCGAACGGACCGCCCACCCGGCCCTCGTTGGCCCGAAACTCGTTGATGATGTTCGTATTCCAGTCGCTCATACCGATCATTCTTCTGTATGACGACGGGCCGCCGACGAGAGCACCCCGCCGCGACGTCATCCGCTCGCGCACAGCGAAAGAGCCGGGCATCCGATCGGATGCCCGGCCCTCGGCTACGGAAACCGTTACGGCAGGGGACCGCCGGCGGCGATCGCGGAGAGGGTGGCGAACTCGTCACCCTTCAGGGACGCGCCGCCCACGAGAGCGCCGTCGATGTCGGTCTGGCCGACCAGCTCGCCGACATTCTTGGCGTTGACCGAGCCGCCGTAGAGGACTCGGACACCGGCCGCCACTTCGGGATTCGCCAGTTCGGCGAGTTCCTTGCGAATGGCGCCACACACTTCCTGCGCATCGGCCGGGGTGGCGACCTTGCCGGTGCCGATGGCCCAGACCGGCTCGTAGGCGATAACGATCTTCGAGATCTCCTCGGCGCTCAGGCCCTTCAACGAGCCGCGGAGCTGTTCGAGGTTGTACTCGACGTGGGTCTTGGTCTCGCGGACGCCCAGGCCCTCACCGATGCAGACGATCGGGGTGATGCCGTACTTGAGCGCCTGCTTGGCCTTGGCCAGCACGGTCGCATCGTCCTCGTTGTGGTACTGACGCCGCTCCGAGTGACCCACCACGACGAAGGTGCAGCCCAGCTTGGCCAACATCGAGCCGCTGATCTCGCCGGTGTAGGCGCCCTCGTCGTGGGTGGACAAGTCCTGGGCACCGTAGGTGATCAGAAGGCGGTCACCCTCGACCAGCGTCTGCACGCTGCGCAGGTCGACGAAGGGCGGGATCACCGTCACGTCGACCTTGTCGAAGTACTTCTCCGGCAACGCGAATGCGATCTTCTGCACCAGAGCGATGGCCTCGAGGTGATTGAGGTTCATCTTCCAGTTGCCGGCGATCAAAGGCTTACGTGCCATTCAGCGGCCCTCCAGCGCAGAGTCTTCCAAGACGCTGAGCCCGGGAAGTTCCTTGCCCTCCAGGTATTCCAGCGACGCGCCGCCACCGGTGGAGATGTGCGAGAAACCGTCGTCGGGCAGACCCAGGCTACGGACGGCCGCGGCCGAGTCACCGCCACCGACGACCGTGAACGCGCCCTTGGAGGTGGCCGTGGCGATGGCCTCGGCGACACCGCGGGTGCCGGCCGAGAACTTCTCGAACTCGAACACACCCATGGGACCGTTCCAGAACACCGTCTTGGCCTCGGTCAGCAGCGCCGAGAAGCGGTCCACCGAGTCGGGACCGATGTCCAGACCCATCCAGCCGTCCGGAATCTCGTTGGCGGCCACCACCCTCGAATCCGCGTCGGCGGCGAACTTGTCGGCCGCCACGATGTCCACCGGCAGGTGGATGACGTCGGCATAGGTTTCGAGCAGCTTCTTGCAGGTGTCGATCATCTCCTCCTGCAGCAGCGAGGCGCCCACCGAAAGGCCCTGTGCCGCAAGGAAGGTGAAGCACATGCCGCCGCCGATGACCAGCGTGTCGACCTTGGGCGCGAGCGCCTCGATGACCGCCAGCTTGTCGGAGACCTTGGAACCGCCGAGCACCACGGCGTACGGGCGCTCCGGGTTCTCGGTGAGCTTCTTCAGCACCTCGGTCTCGGCCGCGACCAGGTTGCCCGCGTAGTGCGGCAGCAGCTTGGCCACGTCGTAGACCGACGCCTGCTTGCGGTGCACCACACCGAAACCGTCGGACACGAACGCGCCGTCGTCGCCGACCAGCTCGACCAGAGCGCGGGCGAGCTTGGCCCGTTCCGCGTCGTCCTTGCTGGTCTCGCGCGCGTCGAAGCGAATGTTCTCCAGCAGTAGCACATCACCGTCGGTGAGGCCCTCGGAGCGGGCGAGCGCGTCCTGGCCCACCACGTCGCCGGCCAGCTGGACATTGCGGCCCAGCTCCTCCGACAGCCGCGCCGCGACGGGCGCGAGGGAGAGCTTGGGATCCGGCTCGCCCTTCGGACGGCCGAGGTGCGCGGTCACGATGACCTTGGCACCGGCCTCGGCCAGCGCCTTGATGGTCGGCGCGGACGCGATGATGCGGCCCGGATCGGTGATGACGCCGCCGCTTGCGATCGCTTGCGGGTCGCTCGAAGCCGGGAAGTCGAGGGGGACATTGAGGTCGGAGCGCACCAGCACGCCCCGCCCCTCGACACCCTCGTTCAGCAGATCCTGGAGTGTCTTGATCGTCATCGGCGCTTAGAGGGACTTGCCGACGAGACCGACGAGGTCGGCGAGACGGTTGGAGTAGCCCCACTCGTTGTCGTACCACGAGGCGACCTTGACCTGGTTGTCGATGACCTGGGTCAGCGGCGCGTCGTAGATCGAGGAGTGCGGGTCGGTCACGATGTCGGAGGAGACGATCGGATCGACGTTGTACTTCAGGATGCCCTTCATCGGGCCGTCGGCGGCGGCCTTCATGGCGGCGTTGATCTCGTCGATCGAGGCGGCCTTGGCCAGGTCCACGGTCAGGTCGGTGAGCGAACCGGTCGGGACCGGCACGCGCAGCGCGTAGCCGTTCAACTTGCCGAGCAGCTCGGGCAGCACCAGGCCGATGGCCTTGGCGGCGCCGGTGCCGGTGGGCACGATGTTCAGCGCGGCGGCACGGGCGCGACGCAGATCCGAGTGCGGGCCGTCCTGCAGGTTCTGGTCCTGGGTGTAGGCGTGCACGGTGGTCATCAGGCCGCGCTCGATGCCGAAGGAGTCGTTGAGCACCTTGGCAATCGGGCCCAGGCAGTTGGTGGTGCAGGACGCGTTGGAGATGATGTTCTGCGAACCGTCGTACTTGTCGTCGTTGACGCCCATCACGATGGTGATGTCCTCGCCCTTCGCGGGGGCGGAGATGATGACCTTCTTCGCGCCGGCGGCCAGGTGGCCCTTGGCCTTGGTGGCGTCGGTGAAGATACCGGTGGACTCGACGACCACGTCGACACCCAGGTCACCCCAGGGCAGCGCGGAGGGCCCCTCCTTGATGGCCAGCGCGGTGACGCGCTGATCACCAACGACGATGGTCTCGTCGCCATCCAGGGAAACGTCCTGCGGCAGGCGACCGAGGATCGAGTCGTACTTCAGCAGCGTCGCCAGCGACTTGTTGTCGGTCAGGTCGTTGACCGCCACGATCTCGATGTCGGTGGTGCCGAGGGCCTTCTGCGCCTCGACGGCTCGGAAGAAGTTTCGCCCGATGCGGCCGAAGCCGTTGATACCTACCCGGACAGTCACGTTTTCGCTCCTCAGCTTCGCGGATCGTTTCCGTTGCGTCGTTAACCCTAGACCTGTAACAGAAACATCACGGACACACCCCCGCCACGGTGAACTACGAAACGTTCACTTTCGTCACGAACGACCGGAAGCGCCGCGACCCTTAGGGTTGCGACGCTTCCGGATGAAATCACCGGCGCGGTGATAATCAGTTTATGCGGCGGCGTGCGGGTTTCACGCCTCTTCGAGCAGCTCTGCGGTGACAGCGCTTTCGGTGTCGGGCACGCCGAGTTCCTTGGCGCGCCGGTCCGCCATCGACAGCAGCCGCCGGATCCGGCCCGCCACAGCGTCTTTCGTCATCGGCGGATCGGCCAGCTGGCCCAGCTCCTCCAGGGAGGCCTGGCGGTGCAGCACGCGCAGCTTACCGGCGGCGGCCAGGTGGTCGGGCACATCGTCGCTCAGTATCTCGAGCGCGCGCTCCACGCGGGCCGCGGCGGCCACGGCCGCCCGGGCCGAGCGCCGCAGGTTCGCGTCGTCGAAATTGGCCAGCCGGTTGGCGGTCGCCCGGACCTCGCGGCGCATGCGCCGCTCCTCCCAGGTGAGCCGGGTGTCCTGCGCACCCATGCGGGTGAGCAGCGCGCCGATGGCCTCACCGTCGCGCACCACCACACGATCGGTGCCGCGCACCTCGCGTGCCTTGGCCGAGATGCCCATGCGCCGCGCGGCGCCGACGAGGGCGAGCGCCGCCTCCGGCCCGGGGCAGCTCACCTCCAGCGCGGAGGACCGGCCCGGCTCGGTGAGCGAGCCGTGCGCGAGAAACGCTCCGCGCCAAGCGGCTTCGGCATCGCCGATGCTGCCGCCCACCACCTGGGCGGGCAGTCCGCGCACCGGGCGGCCGCGCACATCCAGTAAACCGGTCTGGCGCGCCAGCGCCTCACCCTCCTTGGAAACCCGTACCACGTACCGGGAGGTTTTCCGGAGTCCACCGGCACCGAGGACATGCACGTCCGAGCCGTAGCCGTACAGCTCGAAGATCTCTCGACGCAGCCGACGCGCTATGGAACCCATATCCACCTCGGCTTCGACGATCACTCGACCGCCGACGATGTGCAATCCACCGGCGAACCGCAGTAGCGCGGACAATTCCGCCTTGCGCGAGCTCACCTGTGATACAGAGAGTCGGCTCAGCTCGTCCTTCACTTCCGCTGTCATCGCCACGAGACGCGCTCCTTTCCACCCAACCCGGACCGCACACGTTGGCCCATATGCCGTCCTTCGACTCGAAGCCCTGCCAATTCCGGCCGAGGTTGCCGGATCACCTGATCCAGTGCGGCGGCAAGCTTTCCGGGGTGGTGCCGGTCCGTCCCCGCCTCGGCGACATCAGCGAAGGTTACTCGCGCACGCAGCTGTTCGGCAGCTCTTGCCAGATGTTCGCGTTCCCTACCCTCGGGTACGGAACCGGAGTCCACCACAACGTGGTCGACTGTGAAATCCGGTGCGTGCTGGGACAATACATGCAGGTGTCGTTCGGCGGAGAATCCGGCCGTTTCGCCCGGTTCGGCAGCGAGGTTGAGCACCAGCACCTTCCGTGCCCGCGTATACAACAGCGCTTCGTGCAATTCGGGCACCAGCACATGCGGGATGACACTCGTGAACCAGCTGCCGGGCCCCAGCACCACCACGTCGGCGTGCTCGATGGCCGAGGTCGCTTCGGGGCAGGCGGGCGGATCCGAGGGGATCAGGCGCACCCGGCGCACCTTGCCCGGGGTGGTCGCCACCGCCACCTGACCGCGGATGCAGCGGCTCACGCGCGGATCGCCTTCCAGCCCAGAGACATCCGCCTCGATGGTCAGCGCGATGGGCGACATGGGCAGCACGCGGCCGGTAATGCGCAGGATCCGCCCGGCCTCGTCGAGGGCCGCGACCGGATCGCCGAGCTCCTCGGTGAGACCCGCCAGAATCAGATTGCCGACCGAATGCCCGGCCAGCGCCCCGGTACCGCCGAAGCGGTGTTGCAAGGTTCGCGCCCAGATGCCGTCGGCCTCTTCGGCCAAGGCCGCCAAGGCCATTCGCAGATCACCCGGGGGCAGCATGCCCAATTCGGACCGGAGCCGCCCCGAGGAGCCGCCGTCGTCGGCGACCGTGACCACCGCGGTGATCTTGCGCGTGAGCCGCCGGACGGCGCTCAGCGTCGAATACAGGCCGTGGCCACCACCGAGCGCCACGATGGCCGGATTGGTGGTGCGGCCGGAGTCGGTCTCACTCATTCCCGCCCCAGATCCCGATGGACCACGCGCACCACGTCACCCGCGTCGTTGTCCGCGAGGGCGTCGCCCAGCGCCTCCGCTATCGCCACGCTGCGGTGCTTGCCGCCGGTGCAGCCCACTGCCACGGTCATGTATCGCTTCCCCTCTTGGCGGTAGCCCTCGGTGGTCAGGTCGACGAGATGCCGCGCGGTGCCCAGGTAGTCCTGGGCGCCCGGACGCGACAACACATACTCGCTGACCGGGGCGTCCTGTCCGGTCTTTTCGCGGAGTTCGGAAATCCAATGTGGATTCGGCAGGAAACGCAAATCGAACACCATATCGGCGTCGAGCGGGACTCCGTACTTGAAACCGAACGATTGAACGGTCAGCTGCAGCACGGTGGCGGCGTCTCCGCCGTACACCTCCTCGAGCTTTCGGTGCAGCTGGTGGATGGACAGCGCGGTGGTGTCGATGACCACGTCGGCGGCCGTCTTCACCGGGTCCAGGCGCTGCCGCTCGGCGGCGATGCCGGCGGTCAGCGTCCCGTCGGCGCTCTCGCTCTGCAGCGGATGGCGGCGGCGCGCGAAGCCGAAGCGGCGGATCAGCACATCGTCGGAGGCCTCCAAGAACAAGATGCGGGTGCGCACGCCCGCGGCCCGTAGCTGCTCGCCGACCACGGCGAGGTTCCCGGTGAAGAAGCGGTTGCGCACGTCCATGACGAGCGCGAGTTTGCGGATGGGGGGTTCGGCGCCGCGGCCGAGATCGACCATGCGAACGATCAATTCGGGTGGGAGGTTGTCGGCCACGTAGTAGCCGAGATCCTCGAGCACCCGGGCCGCCGTGCCGCGCCCGGCGCCGGACAGGCCCGTCACGATGACGACCTCGACCGGTGCCGAATCGGATCCGGACCGCCCGCGGCGAGTGGTCGACTGGGAGTCGCCTGTATCGGTTGCCTTGCTGTTTCCAGCCGTATCAGTACTGGCTTCGACGCGCGTCATGTCCTACCGGTTCGTAGCTGGGGTTCCCTCGATCATCCTGCACCGATGCCGGGAAACGCGGCAGGCACACGACGGGAGCGAAACCTAGCTGTGATTTCCGCTCCCGACCTGCACACACGGCGTGTCGCAATTTTCCCGCTCGGCGTGTCGCACTCTACCCGGTGCGCCCCGATTCGACTCGCCGCACGGCGGGCTGTCGGTCCGCGACAGGGCTATTGCTGCTTCTGCCGCACCGACTACTGCTGCTGCAATGCGGCCAGGACCGCCTTGGCCGTGGCAACGCCGATGCCCGGGACCTCGGTGATCTGCTCCACCGTAGCCTGCTTGAGCTTGGCCACCGATCCGAAGTGGGTAACCAGCGCGGTCCTTCGCGCCGAGCCCAGTCCGGGCACCGAGTCGAGCACCGATTCGGTCATCCGCCGCGAGCGCTTGGAGCGGTGGAAGGTGATGGCGAACCGGTGCGCCTCGTCGCGGACGCGCTGCAGCAGATAGAGCGCCTCGCTGGTGCGCGGCATGATCACCGGGTCCGGCTCGTTGGGGATCCACACCTCTTCCAGGCGCTTGGCCAGCCCGATGACCGCGACATCGGTGATGCCGAGTTCGTCGAGCACCTCGGCTGCCGCGTTCACCTGCGGCGCACCGCCGTCGACCACGTACAGATTGGGCGGGTAGGCGAAGCGGCGCGGCTTGCCGGTCCTGGGGTCGATGCCCGGCAGGCTGGATTCGATTGGTTCCGAACCGGATTCGAGGTCCGCGGCCTCGGCGGCGTCGAGGTCGCGGCGGAGCTTGCCGAAGCGCCGCCGGGTCACCTCGGCGATACTGCCGACATCGTCGGAGCGGCCGTCGCCGGCGGCCTCCTTGATGGTGTAGTGCCGGTATTCCGATTTGCGCGCCAGGCCGTCCTCGAACACGACCAGCGACGCCACCACATCGGTGCCCTGGACATGCGAGATGTCGACGCATTCGATCCGCAGCGGCGCGCTGTCCAGATCCAGGGCGTCCTGGAGTTCCTGCAGCGCGGCCGAACGCGCGGTCAGGTCGCCCGCGCGTTTGAGCTTGTGCTGGGCGAGGGCCTCCTGGGCATTGCGCTGCACGGTCTCGGCGAGGGCCTTCTTGTCCCCGCGCTGCGGCACCCGCAGCTGGACGGCCGATCCCCGCAGGTCGGATAGCCACTGCTGCACCTGCTCATGGTCGTTGGGCAGGGCCGGGACCAGCACCTCGCGGGGGACGACGGTCCCTGGCTGTTCGTCCCCGCTCTGCGCGGCGACCGTGGTCTGCTCGCCGTAGAACTGGGTGAGGAACTGCTCGACCAGGGCGGGCAGCTCGCCGCCGGATTCCACCGCGTCGCGCCCATTTCGACCTGGACCGGAGCCCTCATCGGCAAGCGCGGGAAGCGACGCCTCAGGGCCGGACCGGTCCAGGTCCAGGGCGTCACCGGATTTGTCGACCACCCAGCCGCGCTGACCGCGCACCCGGCCGTCGCGCACATGGAAGATCTGGACCGCGACCTCGAGCTCGTCCACGGCGAAGTCGATGACATCGGCGTCGGTGCCGGTGCCCAGCACCACGGCCTGCTTCTCCAGTGCGCGCTTGAGCGCCTGCACATCGTCGCGCAGGCGCGCGGCCAGTTCGAAATCCAACTCGTCGGCGGCCTCGTGCATGCGGCGCTCGAGCTGCTTGACCAGGCGGTCGGTCTTGCCGGCGAGGAAGTCGCAGAAGTCGTCCACGATCTGCCGGTGCTCGGCGGCGGTCACCCGGCCGATGCACGGCGCGGAGCACTTGTCGATGTAGCCGAGCAAGCACGGTCGCCCGATCTGACTGTGCCGCTTGAACACTCCCGCCGAGCAGGTGCGCACCGGGAACACTCGCAGCAGCAGATCCAGGGTCTCGCGGATGGCCCAGGCGTGCGCGTACGGGCCGAAGTACCGAACGCCCTTCTTGCGCGCGCCGCGGTAGACGAACACGCGTGGGTATTCCTCGTCGAGGCTGACCGCCAGCACCGGATACGACTTGTCGTCGCGATAGCGGACATTGAAGCGCGGATCGAATTCCTTGATCCAGTTGTATTCCAACTGCAGCGCTTCCACCTCGGTGGATACCACGGTCCACTCGACCCCGGCCGCCGTGGTCACCATCTGGCGGGTGCGCGGGTGCAGCCCGGCCACGTCCGCGAAGTACGAGTTCAGTCGCTGGCGCAGGCTTTTCGCCTTGCCGACATAGATGACCTGCCCGAACTTGTCCCGGAACTTGTAGACACCCGGTTCGACGGGGATGGTGCCCGGGGCGGGCCGGTAGGTCGCGGGATCTGCCACGGGTCCAGGTTAGTCACTTCCTCCGACACACCCGCGGGCCCGTCGCGGATCATCCGGTGCCCACGGCGACGAAGCATCGACAGGGTCGGTCACCAGGAGGGAAGGCCATGACCGGACTGTGTTCGCGCCGCCGCCCGCTCGTCATCGCGGATGCGGTCCGCCCGGCCGTCGCCGCGCCGGTCATGGTCTCCGTACCGGCCGCCACCGAGGCCCAGGCCGGGCCGCACTTCGTTGTACGGGGACTACCCTAAGCACGCGCCGCCGATGCTGATCTGCGCTGCGGCCCTGGCGAATTCGCGGCAGGAGAGGGTGGTCGCTCAGCACGGGACCGGCGGAAGAGCAGGCCCGGAACCGCAGTGCGCGCGTGGTCGCCTCCTATGCGACCACGCATCGCGTGCACCATTGCGCCGCCCGCCCTGTCCCGGACGACGCGCCACGCCGCAACACCGATCTCCGCGAGTTTCGGCTGTCGAGCGGGTCTCGCGGTCAGTATGGGACGAACTGTTCTGCTTGATCTGTCCGTATACGAGGGAGTTTGTTCGATGACGAACCATCACCATCTCCACCTGCGCCGCCGGTCACTCGCGATCGGTTCCGCACTCGGCGTCGGCGCGGCCGGTCTGATCGCGGTGACGGCCCCGGCCGCCGGCGCGGACGCGGCCTGCCGCATCGATCGGACGCTCGACACCGCCACCTTCACTTGTCCCGCCGACACCTGGTACGCCGCGGTGGTGCAATGCCTGGGCGCCCGGCAGGTGGGCAGCGGCTACCAGGCGCCCACCTATATCGTGGGCGACTCGCCGCGACCGCTCATCCCGATGACCATCGAGTGCAAGGGTGACGGCAAGAACGGCATCGTGCTCAATGCCTGGACCGACGGGCCGTTCTGACCCGTAGCTTCGATGCGCTGATCCGCTCGGCGCGGAACTAGGCGATCTCGCGCCGCAATTCCGGTGCGAGATCGCCCTTTTCGCCCACCTCCACGGTGTCCAGTTCCAGCCAGTCGGCCATCTCCCGCAGCGCGCCGGCCAGCGCGCCCGCAACCCGCACCGTGTCGTGGCCCGGCTCGGCGAACGCGCCCGGCACCAACAGGCGTCCGGTCGCCCGCTCGGCGCGCAGGTCCGCTCGGGCCACCAGGTCACCGTCGAGTAGGAATGGGAAGACGTAATACCCGTGCACGCGTTTGTGTTCCGGTGTGTAGATCTCGATTCGGTAGTGGAAGTCGAAGAGTCGCTCGGTGCGGGCGCGGAAGAAGATGAGCGGATCGAACGGGCACAGCAGTGCCGCTCCCGTCACCCGGCGCGGGGTGCGCGCCTCCGCGTGCAGGTAGGCGGGTTTGTCCCAGCCTTCGACGGTCACCCGCTCCAACTCCCCCGCCTCGAGGAGTTCCGCGATGGCGGGCTCGGTTTGGCGGCGATTCAACCGGTAGTAGTCCCGCAGATCGGTCTCGGTGCCGATGCCGTGCGCCCGCGCCGCCCGCCGCACCAGCTCCCGGACCGCGTCGGCCTCGTCGGGTTCGCGCGAGAGCACCTCGGCCGGAAGGACATTCGCGGCCAAGTCGTAATGACGTTGGAAGCCGACCCGTTTCGGCGCCGTCAGTTCCCCCGCCGCGAAGAGCGCCTCGCACACCACCTTGGTGTCGCTGTAGTTCCAGCCCCAATTGTCCTTGGCCCGTGGCCGATCCAGCTCCAGGTGCCGCTCGATCTCCCCCGCCGTGCTGGCCCCGAACTCCTTGACCACGCCGAGCACATCGTCGGCCAGCGCCGGATTGCGTTCCAGCACCTGCCGCATACCCTTCCAACGTCCGTGCCGGTACTCCACCATGCGCCACCGCATGAGCGACCAGTCCGCGACCGGAATCAGCGCCGCCTCGTGCGCCCAGTACTCGATGAGCTGCCGCGGCCGCCGCCCGGTATGCCCCCACGCCGCCTCGTCCAGCAGCGTCCGGTCGTAGGCCCCGATCCGGCTGAACACGGGCGCGTAGTGCGCGCGCACCACCGCCGACACCGAGTCCAGTTGCAACAGCCGCGTACTGTCGAGCACCTTCATGACCGTGCGCCGCGTGGGTGTCGCGCTCGGACGGGCCGCGGCGAACCCCTGCGCCGCGAGCGCGGTGCGGCGCGCCGTCGCGAGTGGCATGGATCCGGTCGAGGAAGTCGGCACACTCGAACCATGCCATGTCCCACCGACAACCTCATTCGATACACCGTTGTATCGGATGTCTGTACAGCAGCGACCTCGTTCGATACATTCGTGTATCGAACTTCGACACCAAGGAAATGGGCATGATCGAGAACCCGGATGTCATCGTGGTCGGGGCCGGTCTGGCCGGTCTCGTCGCCACACACGAGCTGGTCAAGGCCGGTCGCCGCGTACTCGTGCTGGACCAGGAGAACCGCGCCAACCTGGGCGGTCAGGCGTTCTGGTCGCTGGGCGGACTGTTCTTCGTGGACAGTCCCGAACAGCGGCGGCTCGGCGTCAAGGACAGCCTCGAGCTCGCCATGCAGGACTGGTTCGGCTCGGCCGGCTTCGACCGCGAGGACGAGGACCACTGGGCCCGGCAATGGGCGCGCGCGTACGTGGAATTCGCGGCCACCGAGAAGCGGCAATACCTCTACGACCTCGGGCTGCGGGTGACCCCGCTCGTCGGCTGGGCCGAGCGCGGCGGCGTAGCCGCCGACGGACACGGCAATTCGGTGCCGCGCTTCCACATCACCTGGGGCACCGGACCAGAGGTGGTGCGGGTGTTCCTCGAACCCGTGCTGGAGGCCGAGAAGCGCGGGCAGGTCGGCTTCGCCTTCCGGCATCGCGTCGATGAACTGATCGTGGAGGACGACGCGGTGACCGGCGTGCGCGGGAGCGTGTTGGAGCCCTCCACCGAGGCCCGCGGCGTCGCGTCGTCACGGAATATCGAGGGCGAGTTCGAACTGCGCGCCAAGGCGGTGATCGTCTCCTCCGGCGGCATCGGGCACAATCACGAACTCGTGCGCCGCAATTGGCCCGTGGACCGGCTCGGGCCGTGTCCGGAGCACATGATCGCGGGCGTGCCCGCCTATGTGGACGGCCGCATGCTCGGCATCACCGAGGCCGCGGGCGGGCGCATCGTGAACCGCGATCGCATGTGGCACTACACCGAGGGCATCCACGACTGGGATCCGGTGTGGCCCGATCACGCCATCCGCATCATTCCAGGCCCGTCGTCGCTGTGGTTCGACGCCCATGGAAAGCGCATGACGGCACCGGCTTTCCCGGGTTTCGACACCAACGCCACCATGAAGCAAATCCTGTCGACCGGCTACGACTACTCCTGGTTCATCCTCACCCAGTCGATCATCGAGAAGGAGTTCGCGCTCTCGGGCTCGGAACAGAATCCCGATATCACCGGCAAGGACCTCAAGCTCACCCTCAAGAGCCGGGTGGCCAAGGGCGCGCCCGCGCCGGTGGAGGCGTTCAAGCAGCACGGCGTGGACTTCGTCGTCGCCGATACCCTGGCCGAGCTCATCGCGGGCATGAACAAGATCTCACGCGGCCCGCACCTGGACCTCGCCGACATCGAACGCCAGATCGTGGCCCGCGACCGGGACGTCGAGCACAAGTTCAGCAAGGACGCCCAGCTCATGGCCGTCAACAATGCCCGCCGCTACCTGGGCGACAAGCTGGGCCGGGTCGCGACCCCGCACAAGATCCTCGACCCCGCGCACGGTCCGCTCATCGGCGTTCGGCTCAACATCCTGACCCGGAAGACATTGGGCGGCTTGCAGACCAACCTGGACTCCCAGGTCATCCGCCCCGACGGCACCCCCTTCCCGGGTCTGTACGCCGCGGGTGAGGTCGCCGGTTTCGGCGGCGGTGGCGTGCACGGCTACAACGCGCTGGAGGGCACCTTCCTGGGCGGCTGCATCTTCTCCGGCCGCGCCGCCGGCCGGGCGCTGAGCCGTAACCTGGCGTAGAAGATCCGACCCCACCGCCAGGACAACGTCCGGGCGGTGGGCGACAACTGATTTCGCGCCCATCGGGGTAACTCGCCGGGTACCGCCTGAATCGGTTCGGCGCCCGACCGCCGCCACGGGTGCGGAGCGGTCAGCGGCACCCGGCCGCCCGCTGAAGTTCCGGAGAGGCGGGAGTGAACCATCGGTAGCAGTCGCGGCGGAGCAGCAGCGCGAGCACCACCCCGGACACCATCACGCCGAAGAGCACGGTGAACGGCCCTACTCCCGTCGGCATGTCGGCCGCCACCAGGGTGAAGATGCCCAGGAACGCCTGCAGGCTGGCCAATCCCAGCGAGGTCACCCAGATCCAGCGCGAACGCAGCCCGAACAGCAGTGCCACCCCGCCGGTCACCCACGCGGCGAAGAAATGACCGACGCTGCCGATCACACAGGGCAGACCGCCGGTGATGGACAGCAGGCTGTGCAGCATCGCCAGTCCCATCGCGCCGAGCGCGGCGTATCGCGTTTCCCGGACCTTGGCGGGCACGTCGATCTCGGAACCATCACGGCGCAACCCCCGCACCCCGTCGAGCACCCGCTCGAAAAATGTGGCTGGACCGCCGTTCTCCGCGGCGACGGGTGTCATATCCACCTCGCCGGCAACGGCCGTTTGCGAACTCACAGCACTCCTCATCGAGTAACCCCTGGTCACGCGCCCCCTGCGAACGCGCTGAACCTGACGCTAACCAAATGTTCGGATTCCGGACAATCCGGTTAACCAAGTTATGACCATGGCCACAGCCGATAGCCGGCGACCGGCACAGTGATCTCGAACACATAACGGCCGCACGCGATTTCGCGTGCGGCCGTTGAAAAGACCAGGTCCAGAGGAGATTTCCAGTGTACACCGAAAGCTGGAAACTACTTGTCGTCCATCGGGATGGGTGGAATCTCCGAGAACTCGCCGGTGTAGCCCTTGCGGATCTCGGCGATGGCCAGCACCCGCGGACTGGCGACCTTCCAGCCGATCGCCAGCGCGGGCACGATGATCACCAGGCTGGCGACAGTCCAAGTACCGACCGGACGGTCAAAAGCCATGAGCACCAGCACCGCGAAAAGGAATACCAACGTCGCGATGCCGGTGTAGGGCGCGCCGAACATCCGGAACGCCGGACGCTCCGCCCGACCCTTTCTCCACAGGTGGAACAGCTTCAACTGGCACAGCACGATGGTGGCCCAGGACGCCAGAATGCCGAGCGAGGCGACGTTCAGCACGATTTCGAACGCCCGGGACGGCACAATGTAATTCAGCCAGATGCCGAACAGCGCGATGAGGGCGGTGAGCAGAATGCCGCCGTAGGGCACACCGGCACTCGACATGCGCGAGGTGAAGCTCGGCGCGCTGCCGCTCATCGCCATCGAACGCAGAATGCGGCCGGTCGAATACAGTCCGGCATTCAAACTCGACAGCGCCGCGGTGAGTACCACGAAGTTCATGATCGAGCCCATGTGCGCGACACCGAGTTTGGCGAAGAAGGTGACAAAAGGGCTCTCGCCGCCCCTGTATTCGGTATACGGCAGCAGCAGCGCCAGCAGAATCACCGAGCCGCAATAGAACAGCGCGATTCGCATGATCACGGAATTGATGGCGCGCGGCATGATCCGCGCCGGATTCTCGGTCTCGCCCGCGGCGATGCCGACCATTTCCACGGCCGCGTAGGCGAACACCACGCCCGAGGTGACGGTGACCAGCGGCAGCGCGCCGGTCGGGAACCAGCCGCCGGCGTCGGAGACCATGCGCAGGCCGGCGCTCTGGCCGTCGACGTCGAAACGCCCGGCCAGGAAGACGGTGCCGACGATCAGGAAGGTGACCAGGGCCAGCACCTTGATCATGGCGGCCCAGAATTCCATCTCGCCGAACCATTTCACCGAGACCAGGTTGATGCTCAGCACGATGATCAGCGCGCCCAGTGCCAGAATCCATTGCGCGATGGGCTGGAAGGGTCCCCAGTAGTGCAGATAGGTGGCGATCGCGGTGGTATCGACGATGCCTGTCATGGACCAGTTCAGGAAGTACATCCAGCCGGCCACGAATGCGGCCTTCTCCCCGAAGAATTCGCGGGCGTAGGAGACGAACGAACCCGAGGAGGGGCGGTGCACGACCAGTTCGCCGAGCGCGCGCAGGATGAAGAAGACGAAGGTGCCGCAGATCAGGTACACCAGGAACAGCGAGGGGCCGGCACTGTGCAGCCGGCCGCCGGCGCCCAGGAACAGGCCGGTGCCGATGGCACCGCCGATGGCGATCATTTGCAGCTGCCGAGGTTTGAGCGCTTTGTGATAGCCGCTGTCCTCGGCGTTGAGGCTGGTGGCAGTGGTCCGGATCTCGGTCATTCGCCGGTTGACCCTCCGCATTCGTGAAGTGAGGCAGCCCGAGGGTACCTTGTTGTTTGCCGAGAACCGCATCGGCGCTCCGATCTGTGCCACCTGTCGCGAATTCAGCTGTTCAAGTGACCTATCAAGAGATTCACCGGAGATTGCCATGAAATCGCCACTCGTCCATACATGACCTCTGATGGTGAGTCATCCTGGCAACCCACCGATCGGGCCCCGCCAAAGCCCCGCCCGCGCGAGCCCACGGCGCTACAGTCCGGTAATGAGGCGCTTGCGACGAATCGGGAGCGGCGCTGCCGCCCTGCTGCTGCTGGTCGGATTGCTCACCGCCTGTTCGTCATCGACGAACCAGAGCGCGTCGTGCACTGTGTCCCCCAACGGAACTCCGGTCACCTCCGGAGTGCCCGCCGAGCCCAGCAGCACCAATCTCGCCCTCCACCCCGAGGTCGCCACCGGCTACCGCACCGGCATGACGGCCGTGCGCACTGGTGACTTCGCCGTCTCCACCGCCAATCCCGTTGCCACCGAGGCGGCTTGCCGGGTACTGCGCGACGGCGGCACCGCCGCGGACGCGCTCATCGTCGCGCAGACCGTGCTGAACCTGGTGGAGCCGCAGGCCACCGGCATCGGCGGCGGCGCGTTCCTGATGTACTACGACGCCGCGGGCAAGACCGTGGACGCCTACGACGGCCGCGAGACCGCCCCGGCGGCCGCTACCGAGGACTACCTGCGCTACATCAGCGCCGCCGATCACACTGTGCCGCAGCCGAATGCGCGCGCCAGCGGCCGCTCCATAGGCACGCCGGGCGTGCTGCGGATGCTGGAACTGGCCCACAACGAGCACGGCAAACAGGCCTGGAAGGACCTGTTCGCGCCGGCGATCAACCTGGCGGATCAGGGCTTCGAGATCTCACCGCGCATGGCCGGCCAGATCTCGGACTCCAAGACCGATCTCGCGCGCGACGCCAACGCCAGAGCGTATTTCCTGCAGCCCGACGGCAGCCCGAAGCCGTCCGGCACCACGCTCACCAATCCGGCCTTCGCCAAGACGCTCTCGGCCATCGCCTCCGACGGCGCGAACGCCTTCTACACCGGGGCCATCGCCGCCGACATCGTGGACACCGCCGCCACTACCTCCGGCGGGCGCACCCCGGGCCTGCTGTCCCTGGCGGATTTGCAGTCCTACCAGGCGAAGAAGCGTACCGCGGTGTGCTCGCCGTATCGCGCCCACGAGATCTGCGGCATGCCCAACCCATCCTCGGGCGGCATCACGGTGGAGGCCGCGCTGGGCATCCTGTCCAACTTCGATCTGGCGTCGATGAAGCCGACCGACCTCGGTGGTGACAGCGATACCGCCCGCGACGGCGGCAAGCCGACCGCGGAGGCCGTGCACCTGATCGCCGAGGCCGAGCGCCTGGCCTACGCCGACCGTGACAAATACATCGCGGACTCGGATTTCGTTCCGCTGCCGGGCAATTCGCCGCAGGCCCTGCTGGACCCGAACTATCTGAAACAGCGCGCGGCGCTCATCGATCCGACCAAGAGCCTGGGCACCGCCAAGCCCGGTGACTTCGGCCCGGTGCCGGTCGGCGACGGCCCGCAGCAGCCCGAGCACGGCACCAGTCACATCTCCATCGTCGACAAGTACGGCAATGCGGCGTCCATGACGACGACGGTCGAATCCGCGTTCGGGTCATTCCATTTCGTGGACGGATTCATTCTCAACAACCAGCTCACCGACTTCTCGGCCGAACCGGTGGACAAGGACGGCACCCCCGTCGCCAACCGGCTCGATCCCGGCAAGCGGCCGCGCAGCTCCATGGCCCCGACGCTGGTGTTCGACCGCAATCCGGACGGCACCCGCGGCGGGCTCAGCTACGTCACCGGCTCGCCCGGCGGGGCGGTCATCATCCAGTTCGTGGTGAAAACCCTGGTTGGCATGCTGGATTGGGGCATGAACCCGCAGCAGGCGGTGTCGATGATCGACTTCGGCGCGGCCAACTCCCCCACCACGTATGTGGGCGGTGAGCATCCCGCGGTGAATGCCGCCGACAATGGCGACCACGATCCGCTGGTTCAGAAGTTGCGGCAGTACGGCGACCAGGTCTCGGTCGCCCCGCAGTCCAGTGGCCTGTCGGCGCTGGTCCGTGACGGCAACGGCTGGATCGGCGGCGCGGACCCGCGTCGGGAGGGTGCGGTGCTGGGCGGCCCGCGCTAGCCACTCCGCCGTGAAAGGGCCCGCCATCCGGTAGGCGGATGGCGGGCCCTTCGCGATCGCGCTGTCGGATCCGGTTGCTCAGCCCTAGTTCTGCGCACTGTACTTCGCGCCGAGTTCCCGGAACCGGTCCATGGCCTCGGCGGCGCGCATCTTGTCATTGGAGCGGATGGCCATCATGGGCACGTATTCGTCGTGCACCAGTTCCAGCCGGGCCCAGGACTTCTTGTCCGGGAAGGAAATCCCGCGAATGTCCTTCCACTGGAACTCGCTGTCCCCCACGATGTTCCGCACCCTCACCCCGCGCTTGCCGACCCGTACCCGCGGCCGGGTGAGCGTCAGGACGCCACCGGCCAGCAGCAGGCCGAACACCATCAGGCCGATCTGGTCGGAGACCCGGAAGTTCACGCCGGTGGAGCCGTGCCGCAGCACTATGCCGCCGAAGATGAAGATGGCCGCCAGGACCGCCGCCACGATCCGCACGGTGACGATGGCGCGGTGCGGCCGCACCTCGAGATCCCACTCGCCGTCGCCGGTGGCGGGCTTCGGGGCCACGTCTGGTTCCGTTTCTGCCATGGGTTCCTCGGACTCCGCTCTCTGCTCGGCACCGGCCCGCGGTCGCTCACGCGCCGCAGGCGCTTCCGTCGTGGCGGCAGGCTTGCGGGGCGGCTCGTCGGAGCCGTCCCGCTTCCAGATCCGCACGACCGGCATGGCTAGACGGTCTGGGTCAGCTCGCGCAGGGTGAGCGCCGCGTCGAGGGCGGCGGCCGCGGCCTGCTCACCCTTGTTCTCGGTGGAGCCGGGCAGGCCCGCGCGATCCAGAGCCTGCTGCTCGGTGTTCACGGTGAGCACGCCATTGGTGACCGGGGTGCTCTCATCCAGCGACACCCGGGTCAGCCCGGCGGTCACCGAATCACACACATAATCGAAATGCGGTGTCTCACCGCGGATCACGACACCCAGCGCGACCACCGCGTCGTGGCTGCGGGCCAGCGCCTGCGCCACGACCGGCAGCTCCATGGCGCCGGCGACCCGGACCACGGTGATATCGGCGACGCCCGCGTCGCGCGCGGTCTTCTCCGCGTTCGCGACCAGCGCGTCGCAGATGGTGGTGTGCCAGCGCGACGCCACGATCCCGACTTTCAGATCATTGGCGTCGGCGAGCTCGAAAGTCGGTACGCCCGTACCGCTCATCGTTGTTCCGCCCTCTCGGTAGTCGGTGTGCCGCGCGTCAGTTCGCGGTTTCGCCCAGATCCAAGTCTTCCAGGCCGACCAGGTCGTGGCCCATCCGATCCCGCTTGGTGCGCAGGTACCGCAGATTGTGCTTATTGGCGCGCACCGGCATCGCCACCCGCTCGCTGATGCTCAGACCGTAGCCCTCGATCCCGGCGCGCTTGTCGGGATTGTTGGTGAGCAGCCGCATCGAGGTGATGCCCAGATCCACGAGGATCTGCGCGCCGATGCCGTAGTCGCGCGCGTCGGCGGGCAGGCCCAGGTCCAGGTTGGCGTCGACGGTGTCGGCGCCGTCGTCCTGCAGCTGGTAGGCCTGCAGCTTGTGCAGCAGGCCGATGCCGCGGCCCTCATGGCCGCGCATGTACAGCAGCACGCCGCGGCCCTGCTGGGCGATCATCTCCATGGCGGCGTCGAGCTGCGGACCGCAGTCGCAGCGCAGCGAACCGAAGGCGTCGCCGGTGAGGCATTCGGAGTGCACGCGCACGAGTACGTCCCGACCGTCGCCGATGTCGCCCATGACCAGGGCCACGTGCTCGGCGTCGTCGTATTCGCTCTCGTAGCCGATGGCCCGGAAGTCGCCGAACTCGGTGGGCAGCTTGGCCTCGGCCACCTGTTTGACGTGCTTCTCGTTGCGGCGGCGCCAGGCGATCATGTCGGCGATGGAGATCAGCGCCAGGTCGTGCTCGTCGGCGAAGATGCGCAGCTCTTCGGTGCGCGCCATATCGCCCTCGTTCTTCTGGCTGACGATCTCGCAGATGACGCCGGCGGGGCTGAGCCCGGCCATCCGGGCCAGATCCACGGCGGCCTCGGTGTGGCCGGGCCGACGTAGGACGCCACCATCCTTGGCGCGCAACGGAACCACGTGACCCGGGCGGGTCAGGTCGTCGGACTTGGCGTTGCGGTCGGCCAGCACGCGCATGGTGGTGGCCCGATCGGCGGCCGAGATACCGGTGCTGATGCCCTCGCGGGCATCGACGGACACGGTGTACGCGGTGCCGTGTTTGTCCTGGTTGACCGCGTACATGGGCGGCAGGCCCAGGCGATCGCAGTCCTCCCCGGTGAGCGGCACACAGATGTAACCGGAGGTGTAGCGGATCATGAAGGCCACGAGCTCGGAGGTCGCCTTCTCCGCCGCGAAGATGAGGTCGCCCTCGTTCTCCCGGCCCTCGTCGTCGACGACGACGACCGCTTTACCGGCGGCGATGTCGGCGACTGCGCGCTCGATGGTGTCGAACCTGGTCACGTCTGTTGTGCTCCATCTCGAATTAGGTGCCCCACTACAGTAGGGCAGTGCCCAATTTGCGCCGCCTCCGGCGTCGCGAGTTCGCGACCTGCGAGGTCTCGGTCTTCCCTCCTCCGCTTCGCTCCCCCGCTCCACCGCGGAGGTCTGTCAACCCGCGGTCCAGACCGAGACGGGCCGCGAACTTGCAGGTCAGCCACGCTGTACGAGCCGCTCGACGTACTTGGCGATGATGTCGGCCTCGAGATTGACGGTGGTGCCGACCGGGGCAGTGCCCAATGTGGTGAGTTCGCGGGTTGTGGGAATGAGGGAAACCTCGAACCAGTCCTTGGCGCCGTCGGCGAAGGCGTCCTCGGCGACGCCTATGCCGGAGACGGTCAGTGAGATGCCGTCCACGGTGATGGAGCCCTTCTCCACGACATAGCGAGCGATGCTGTCGGGCAGGGAGATTCGCACGACCTCCCAGTTCTCGTGAGGGGTGCGGGAGACGATGGTGCCGGTGCCGTCGACGTGGCCCTGCACGATGTGCCCGCCCAGGCGGCTGTTCACCGCCGCGGCGCGCTCGAGGTTCACCCGGGAACCGACGGCCAACGCGCCGATGCTGGAGCGGTCCAGGGTCTCGGCCATGACGTCCACGGTGAAGGTGTCGCCCTCGATCGTCCGGTCCACCACGGTGAGGCAGACGCCGTTGACCGCGATCGAATCGCCGTGTCCGGCATCGGAGGTCACCAGGGGGCCGCGAATGGTCAGCCGCGCCGAATCGTCCAGCTGCTCGGTGGCGACGATCTCGCCCAGCTCCTCGACGATGCCTGTGAACATGCGTACCTCTCCCTGATCACCTGTGCGTGCTCCGCTCGAGCCAACAGCCGGTGCGGTACGCGGTATTCCCCGCGCGAACGGCCGTCTCCCTCAGCCTAACGACGCTGGGTCGTAGGCGACATGCGGCCTCGTTCAGTGGGGCGTTCGATACCGGTGGGTGGACGAAATCGGACGTAAGCCAACTCGCGATCGCTAAATTGTCCGCACCACTCGAGATCGATGATTGGAATTCCGGTCTCTACCGGTTCAATGGTCTCTACCGGTTCAATGGATGGCCTGACCAGGCTGAACACTGCTTGATACCCAATTCGCAACTCGCTTACACCGGAATCTTGCGCAGCGGCGAAAACGGTCGCAAGATTGTTATGCAGTTGATTACGGCAGCTCAACGTCTCCGCGAGCTTCAACGCAGAATGGTCAACGCGTCCCCGGCCGATCCGGGCCGGTGACGTCATCGCGAGCAAGCCGAATCGAACGACAGTTGGACCCACGCGGGTCGGATCCAGGTGGCAGACAACACAATCGGCACAGTTGGGGGTGCAGCGTGACCACGCTTCTCGATTCGACGCTCGAAGTTCGCTGCATGCAGTATCGACGCGAATTTCACCTGCCGGCATCGATCGATCCGACGTCACGGCACATCCTGCTCGATATAGGCAATCGTTACGGAGCCATCACCATGCCCGCCGACCTCGGCGAACGCGTCCAGCAGCAGCTGGCACAGGCCGATCTGGCCGGGCCGGTGGTGCACCATCCCCGGGCACGGCGGTGGACCTTCATCACCGGACCCGCCAGACCGGAGTCCCTGACCAAATCGGTGGCCGCCGCGCTGTTCCGGCTCTACGCCACCGTCGCGTGCCCGGGAGCACAGGTCGTGCTCCCGTCCGCCGACGACGAGCGGACGGGATACCGCATCTGGATCCACTCCCCCGAGACCATCGACACCGTGCCGCCGCTGGAATCGGTGATCGAGGCGCTGCTGCGGCGCTGACCGGGTTACTGGGCGGACGCCGCCCCGACCGCGATCACCTTCTGCCGCAAGGCTTCCACGGTCGCAGCCGGGTCCGGCGTGCCGTACACCGCGGAACCCGCGACGAAGCAGTCGATGCCGGCCTCGGCGGCCTGCTCGATGGTGTCCATATTGATGCCGCCGTCGATCTCCACCACCAGGCGCAGCTCACCGGCGTCGACGAGGCGGCGCACCTGACGGGCCTTGTCGAGCACGTGCGCGATGAAAGACTGCCCGCCGAAACCGGGTTCGACGCTCATCACCAGCAGGGTGTCGAATTCGCGCAGGATGTCGAGGTAGGGCTCGATCGGGGTGTTCGGCTTGACCGAAAGCCCGGCCTTGGCGCCCGCGGCGCGAATGTCGCGAGCCACGGCGATGGGGTTGTCGGTGGCCTCGGCGTGGAAGGTGACGTTGTAGGCGCCTGCCTCCGCGTACCCCGGGGCCCAGCGCTCCGGGTTCTCGATCATGAGGTGGCAGTCCATCGGAATGTCGGTCACCTTCAGCAGGCTCTGCACCACCGGCGGGCCCAGCGTGAGGTTGGGCACGAAGTGGTTGTCCATCACATCGACGTGCACCCAGTCGGCGCCCTCGATCGCTTGCAGCTCGGCCGCGAGGTTCGCGAAATCGGCGGACAGGATGGACGGGGCGATCATCGGCGCGGGCCGCTGAAAGGGGGAGAAAGAGGTGCACACGGGCGGAAGTCTATCGGGAGCCACCCGTGGTCCCGGCGTCAGCGTGAACCGTGAATGGCTGATTGCCGCGTACCGGAATGGGTAGCCTCTACAGGGTGATCAACATTTCGGCGGAACAAGGGTTGCGCGGGACACCGGTCGAGATCGGTGTCGCCGCTTCCGTATCCCAGTTGCCCATCGTGCGCGGACTCGCCGAAACCCTGGTGCTGCTCAGTGATTTCACCCTCGACGAAGTGGCCGACATCCGGCTCGCCGTCGACGAGGCCGCCTCCACGCTGATCGCGTTGGCCGCCCCGGATACCACGCTGCAGTGCCTGTTCACCGTCGGGGAGTCCGATTTGATCGTCCGGGTGAGCGGCATCGCCGCCGCCGCGGGACTACCGGATCAGCGCAGCTTCGGCTGGCATGTGCTGCGGACCCTGTCCGACGAGGTCACCGCCACCCAGGAGCCCTTCGATCCGGCGATCTCCGGATACCCGACGGCAGTGGAGTTCCGGCGGGTCCGGGGGAAGGCGTAGTGACCGACGGAGACAACGTGTTCGCCACATCCATCGACGGACCCGAGCCCGAGGATCCGCGCGAGGAGAGGGAACCGGAAGAGACCGACACGGAGGACGGCGCCGACGCCGAGGAGGCTGAGGAGGTCGCGCGCAGCGTCTCCGGCTACGACGACGTCACCACGCTGTTCGAGGAACTGGCCGCCGCCGCACCGGAATCCGCGCGCCGCGCCGCGCTGCGCACCGAGCTGATCAATCGCTGTATTCCCTTGGCCGACCACATCGCCCGCAAATTCAGCGGCCGCGGTGAGCCTTTCGACGACCTCACCCAGGTCGCACGGGTCGGCCTCGTCCATGCGGTGGACCGCTTCGACATCTCCCGCGGCTCCAACTTCCTGTCCTTCGCGGTGCCCACCATCATGGGCGAGGTCCGCCGCTACTTCCGCGACAATACCTGGGCCATGCGGGTTCCCCGGCGCGTCAAGGAAACCCACCTGCGCATCGGCTCGGCCATCGACGCGCTCTCCCAGCAGCTGGGCCGCTCCCCCACCGCCAAGGAGATCGCCGCCGCACTCGACATCGACGCCGATGAGGTCACCCAGGCGGTCATCGCCGGAAACGCCTACCAGCCCAGCAGCATCGACGCCGTTTCCGTCGGCCGCGATACCGAGGCCTCCCTGCTCGACACCCTGGGCGAGGAGGAATCGCAATTCGACCGGGTCGAGGAGTATGTGGCCATCCGCCCGCTGCTGGCGGGGCTGCCCGAACGCGAACGCCGAATCCTGACCATGCGGTTCTTCGAATCCATGACCCAGACCCAGATCGCCCAGCAGATGGGCATCTCCCAGATGCACGTGTCCCGCATCCTGTCGAAAACCCTTGCCCGCCTGCGGGAGCAGTCCGCCCGCGAGTGAGTGTGGCGTGGCCTGGCCCCCGCCGCGTGCCCGGCATGGGTAGATTGCGGGCGGAGACCATGATCACCTCGGCCGGACGCAAAGGGGTCGGTGTTGTCACAGCAACTGCCGTTCGATTCGCTGTATCGGCACGGCTTCGCGCGGGTCGCGGTGGCGGTGCCACCGATACGGGTCGCCGATCCGGGCTTCAATGCCGAGCAGACCCTGCTGCTGGCCCGGCGCGCGGCAGCCGAGCACGTGGTGCTGACGGTCTTCCCCGAGCTCGGACTGTCGAGTTACACCGCCGACGACCTGTTCCATCAGGACGCGCTCGACGCGGCGGTGGGCTCGGCGCTCGAGCGCGTCGTCGAGGAAAGCACCGGAATCGACACCGTACTGGTGGTGGGCGCGCCGGTGCGGACGCAGGGGCGGCTGTTCAACTGCGGCATCGCGGTTCACCGGGGACGGGTTCTGGGCGCCGCACCCAAGAGCTATCTGCCCAACTATCGGGAGTTCTACGAGAAACGCCAGTTCGCGGCGGCGCGGGAGGCGCTCGACGACCATGTCGTGATCGCCGGGCAGCGGGTGCCGTTCGGGGCGGATCTGCTGTTCACCGCGAGCAACCTGCCGGATTTCGTGTTCCATCTCGAGATCTGCGAGGACGGCTGGGTCCCCTTGCCGCCCAGCGGTTTCGCCGCGCTTGCCGGGGCGACCGTGCTGGTGAACCTGTCGGCCAGCAATATCGTCATCGGCAAGGCCGACTACCGGCGCGAACTGTGCGGCTCGCATTCAGCGCGGTACATCGCCGCGTACCTGTATTCGGCTGCCGGGCATGGCGAGTCGACCACCGACATGGCCTGGGACGGACAGGCGCTGGTGTGCGAGAACGGCAATGTGCTGGCCGAGGGCGAGCGGTTCGCCGAGCACCCGCAGGTCATCACCGCCGATGTCGACCTGCGACGGCTGGCCGCGGACCGGCTGCGCACGACCAGCTTCGCCGACAACGTCCACGATCACCGGGAACGGCTCGCGCGCTTCCGGCGCATCGAGGTCGAGCTGCCCGTCCCCGCCGGGACGGTGCCGCTGTGGCGCGAAATCCCGCGCTTTCCTTATGTCCCCGCCGATCCGGCCCGCCGCAACGAGCGGTGCGCGGAGGTGCACCGCATCCAGGTGGAGGGTTTGAGCACGCGGCTGGCGGCCACCGGCTCGCAGCGGGTGGTGATCGGGGTGTCCGGCGGACTGGACTCCACGGTCGCGCTGATCGTCGCGGCCAAGACCATGGACCGGCTGGGACTGCCGCGCTCGAATGTGCTGGCCTACACCATGCCCGGCTTCGCCACCAGCAGCCGAACCCTGCAGGACGCGCGGCGGCTCATGCGGGCGGTCGGGGCCACGGCGCACGAGATCGACATCCGGCCATCGGCCATGCAGATGCTGCGCGACCTGAAACACCCTGCCGCCGAAGGGGTTCCGCAGTACGACGTCACCTACGAGAACGTGCAGGCGGGTGAACGCACCTCGCATCTGTTCCGGTTGGCCAATACGCATGACGCCCTGGTGGTCGGCACCGGCGACCTGAGCGAACTCGCGCTGGGCTGGTGCACATTCGGTGTCGGCGACCATATGGCCCACTACAGCGTGAACGCCTCGGTCCCCAAGACATTGATCAAATACCTGGTGGCCTGGACGATCGACACCGGCGGCCTGGGCCGCGAGGCGGGCGAGGTCCTGACCTCCATTCTCGCCACCGAGATCTCCCCGGAGCTAATCCCCGGTGACGGCGACGCCCCCGCCCAGAGCTCCGAGGCCACCGTCGGCCCCTATGAACTCCAGGACTTCCACCTCTACCACCTGCTTCGCTTCGGCGACCTGCCCAGCCGCATCGCCTACCTGTCCCACCACGTGTGGTCCGACCGGACCCGCGGCCGCTGGCCCGACCTCGTCCCCGCCGATCAGCGCCACGAGTACGATCTGCCCACCATCAAGCGCTGGCTGGCCGAATTCCTGCGCCGCTTCATCCAGACCAGCCAGTTCAAACGCTCCACTCTGCCGAATGCCCCCAAGGTCGGCTCGGGCGGATCCCTGTCCCCGCGGGGTGATTGGCGCGCGCCGAGCGACGCGTCGGCCGCCGCCTGGCTCGAAGAGCTCGACCGCAACGTCCCCGACTGACAGAGAGGATGGGGGTGAACGCCTCCGCCCGGGTCTGACCCAACGACTGCCCAACTCCGAGTCCCCGACGGATTCGCCGGCGGCTACCGTGCGGTATCGAGCGGTTCGGGCTCTGGCGGAGGCCATCTGCTGCCGTACCCTCGTCGCAGTCGACGCAGCTGCTCTGTCCCGATATCGGGCGCGGCCGGCAGCCCGGTGAATCCGCAGAGCAGTGCGGTGCATCCGGAAATAGGTAGCGGCGGTGTACCAAGAAATAGGTATCGCACGGGTCGTTCTACCGTCGTGATTTCGCGGCGCGAGGGTGAGTCTGGAACCAACCGTATGGAACATGTTGCCCAGAGGTAGCCATGAATGAGCTCCAACGATTCGTAAGTCGAAATTCCACAGGTGATGAGGCATTGACGCTGCGGCGCTGTGTGGTTTGCCGAACATTGCACGCGCCGTTCATCGCGACGTGTTCGTCATGTCGGTCGGAGGATTTCGAGTGGGCCGACTCGTCCGGTTTCGGTTCCATCGTCTCGTGGAGGCTGGTGTACCGGGCAATGGATAGAGGATCCACCGACGTGGTTCCGTCCACCATCGCCATCGTTGAATTGGACGAAGGTCCATGGATGTACACGACGATCGAGGGCGACGTTCCGCCGGTAGCGGATGGACCTGTTCGCGTCCGATTTCAGCCGCGACCTCGAACGGACAGCTTTCCGGTGTTCACGGTCTGCGCCACATCGGCTGCGACGGGGGCTGGTTCGCAACCCACGACCGCTTTCGACCAGGCGCGACGACTACCGAGGCCGGAGGCCGGCCGTCTCTACGACACTTCCTGGATTCGAGACGCTCTGCACAACTGTGATCTGCTCGAGCGAGCACATTGCCTCGATCCGAGCACGAAGTCCGTTCTCGGCTTTGCCGTTCGGTGGGCGCCGTTCGGCGGTGCCACCGCAGCCGAGTTACTCGTGACCTTCGGTATGAGCCGTCGGCGGTTCCTCCGGGTCGTCGATGACGCATTGAACCTCAGACGGACCGATACCGCTATGGTTCGCGGGCTCAAGCGTCAGCTGAAGCAGTCGTTGAGCGAGGCATGGCGGGCAAACTCCACAACACTGTCAGCCGACGGAGTTGTCGGGTATGCGTGATATCTACGACCCGGATCGGCGACTGAGCGCAGATGCCGGCGATGCGCTGGGCGTCAGACGGAGGTAAGGCTCTTGCGGCTGATCGGTATGGGTTGAGGCGAGCTGATGTCGGCGTGGCGAATCGATGACACAGTTCAGAGTTCAGGCTGCTCGGCGGCCCATGCCGCAATCTGTGCGCGCGAGATGAACCCCAGTTTGGTCAGGATATGTTCCACGTGTCCATCGGCGGTGCGCGGTGAGATCACGAGCCGGGCCGCGATCGCCCTGTTGGTCAGGCCGCGCGCGACGAGATCGGCGACCTGGCGCTCACGCTTGGTCAGTTTCCCTCCTGAACGCAGGGGCGGCGCGGTCGCTTCGGCTCGCTCGCCGAGCGCGAAGCTCGCCGCGGCGTCGAAACTCATTGCGGCGCCTTCCTGATGGGCCGCCTCGAACGCCCGCGTACCGAGCATCTCGCGACTGCCGCGGGTGAATTCCTTATGGTAGACAAGCAGATTGGGCAACATGGAGACGGAGCTGGCGCCGATGCGGCTCAGCGTATCGGCGGCGCCCAGCAAGATAGCGGCGCGGCGGGCATGGCGCTGCTCGGTCGCGATCCAAGCCAATGCCTCCAAACAGACGGTGGCGACGACCGGATCGGACACCAGTCGGGCCGCTCGAATGCCCTCCTGTAACAGAGCTACAGCGCGATCGGGCTCACCCGTTCGCCATACGGCGAATCCCATTGCCCACAGCACCCAGGACCGAAGCATCGTTTCACCGGCGGATTCGGTGATCGCGAGCGCCTTCTCGAGGCCCGCGAGAGCCCGCGCGATGTCGCCCTGTTGCGCGTAAGCCCAGCCGAGTGAGATCCGCGCGTCCAGCTGCGATTTGAGGTCACCGGATGCCTCGTAGGCGTCGATGGCATCGGCCAGCAGGGCGGTACCCGCACGAGCCAGATCGTCAGCACCGCGCGCGAGACAATAGTTTCCCTTGGCGTGGGCGAGCAGCGCTGCGACCAGCGGGTCCATCTTCTGCTCGGCCAGGGTCTCGAGCTGCGCCACGTGCTCGGCGGCGGCCGGTAGGTCACCCTGCAGGACAGCCATCGTGGCGGCCCCGCAACAAGCCTTGGCCCGCCCCAGCGGCTGTGTATCGGTCGATTGGGCCAGCGCGCGCTCGTACCAACGACGTCCCTCGTCGAGCCGCCCACGCAATGTCCAGAACATGTACAGGGCGGTGACGATCCGCAACGCCGTTTCGCCCGACTCGGACAGGCTGAATTCCAGCGCGTTTCGCAAATTCGGCAGCTCCCGCTCCAGCCGGGCAACCCACTGCAGCTGGTTCGGACCGATCCACTCCGCTTCCGCCTGGAGTGCCAACCGCGCACACCAATCTCGATGCCGCCGAACGTATTCCGGGTACCTCCCGCCGTCCTGGGCTTGCTCCCTGCCGTATTCTTGAACGGTCTCGAGCATCCGGAAGCGGACCGTGCCCCGGGTTTCCTCGCGGATCAGGATCGACTTGTCCACCAGCGCGGACAATCCGTCGAGCAATTGCGTCTCGGTCAGATCGGTGCCGCACACCTGCTCGACCGCATCGAGCTCGAAACTGCCCGCGAACACCGACAGCTGGTCCCACAACCGCTGCTCGGCCGGTACGCACAGGTCATAGCTCCAGCCGATGCACCACCGCAGGGTCTGCTGCCGCATCGGGGCCCCACGACTCCCGCGAGTCAACAGAGCATAGCGGTCGTCGAGCCGGGTCAGGATCTGCTCGGGCGACATCGTGCGCAGCCGGGCCGCGGCCAGTTCGATCGCCAACGGTAGCCCGTCGAGTCGAGTGCAGATCCCGGCCACGCTGAGCATGGAGTCATCGGTCACCTCGAAGCCCGGCACGGCCGCGGCGGCTCGCTCGGCGAACAATGTCACCGCGTCGTGGCGGGTCACCCCGCGCAGCCCGGGATTGCTCGCCATATCGGGAATCGCCAGTGGGGGCACCGCGAACACCGATTCCCCGCCGACGCCGAGTGCCTCTCGACTGGTCGCCAGAATCCGCACGTGCGGGCAGGTCCGTAGCAGTGATTCGGCCAGCGCCGCGACCGCTTCGATCATGTGCTCGCAATTGTCCAGTACGAGCAGCAGATTGCGCGCGGACAAGAACTCCACAAGCGCCTCGAGCATCGGCCGGGCGCTCTGGTTTCGCAGACCGAGGGCGGTGGCCACGACGTCGACCAACAATGTTTCATCGTGCAGATCACCCAACTCGACCAGCCGCACGCCTGCGGTGAAACTTCGCTGCACCTTGTCGGCGACGCGCAGCGCGAGCCGTGACTTGCCGACCCCGCCGATACCGGTCAGCGTCACCAGGCGTGACCCCGCCAGCAGGTTCTTGATCTCGGTCATCTGGACCCGCCGGTCGACAAAGCTGGTCAGCTCGAGCGGCAGGTTTCCAGTACGATTCCCCGCCGCGGGCACCGACGTGACAACCGATGCGGGCTCGGCTCCTGGTTCGGTCGGCAGCGCCATCGCATCGACCGCGAAACCGTGATCGCGCTCTATCCGGCGCAGTCGCTCACCCAACTCCGCGGCGGTGGGGCGGCCGCGTGGTTCGCGTGACATGGCCGCCTCGATCGCAGCGCAGACGTCGTCGGGAATTCCTTGCTCACGCAGATCCGGTACCGGTTGCTGCGTGATTCGCAGAAATTGCGCGACGACCTCCTCGCCGCTGCGGCGTTCGAAGGCCGCATGCCCGGTGAGCGCGCAGAACAGTGTGGCTCCCAGGCCGTACACATCCGAGGCTCGGCTCGGGGCGTCACCACCGAGGACCTCCGGTGCGGTGAACGCCGGTGATCCGGTGATCGTGCCCGTCGCGGTTTCGAATCCACCGGTGATATGGGCGATCCCGAAGTCGGTCAACGCGGGCTCACCGTAGTCGGTGAGCAGGATGTTTCCCGGCTTGATATCGCGGTGCAGCACCTCGGCTCGATGCGCGGTTTCCAGCGCGCCGGCGATCTTCACCCCCAGATGCAGCAACTCTGCCACCGACAACGGACCGTCGCGGCGCAGGCGCGCATCCAGGGACCCGCGAGCGTGATATGGCATGACCAAGTACGGGTGACCACTTGCGGTCTCACCGACTTCGAGCATGTCGACGATATTCGGGTGCCCGGTCAGCCGCCCCATCGCGCGTTGCTCGCGAAAGAAACGCTCCCGATTCTCATCCAGCTCGCCGGTCAACACCTTCACCGCGACCGTACGACCCGCGGTAGGCTGGATACAGCGGAACACCTTCCCGAAACCGCCCCGCCCGATCTCCTCGGCCTCCTCGAAACCGGCAGCGCGCAACTCCGTGACGACATCGACACCGACATCACGCTGCGTCTTGAACGGATCTCTCTCGGCCATCGGCTACTCGTGATCTACCCGCAGGGCACCAGCCACGATATCCCGACCGGTCCCTTCGACGCACGCCGTTCACGCATTCCAACGCCCACCGAAGCAGGCAACACCACTGACGCAAAGCGGGAGAATTCACCGACATCACCGGCGTGTTCGGCCCGGGTCCCCCTTTCTTCCGCTCCAACCGGACCACATCCCCGACGCACACCCCCGCGACTCGGACGGGGTGAACCGGCCACCGATCCCGGTCGTCGGCGAATCCAACTCGGCCACCATATGGTCCAACATCACACAACACACCCACCAGCACGAACGCGATTCAGTACCGTTGCGGCACTATCCGCTGGACGCGCTACGGCCGGTGGGGTCGGCGACGACAGGCCGACAATCCACCGCGACCAGGCGCCGGCCCCGGCGCATGGGTGCGCCGTGGGCCGTGCCAGGTCTTATTGCGGCTGAAGGGGTTTGCGCAGCGCGGCCAGGAACATGGCGTCCGTACCATGGCGATGGGGCCACAGCTGTGCGCCGGGGCCGTCGCCGAGTTCGGGGACACCCGGGAGCAGAGCGCGCGTGTCGAGCTGCTCCGCGCCGGTGCGACGCACCATATCGGCCACCACGGAGACCGTTTCCGGGAGGTGCGGAGAGCAGGTCGAGTAGACCACCACACCGCCGGGGCGGAGGAGATCCCATGCGGCGGTGAGAAGTTCGCGTTGCAGGGTGACCAGGTCGCGGACGTCGGAAGGCCGGCGACGCCAGCGAGCCTCCGGGCGCCGGCGCAGCGCGCCGAGGCCGGTACACGGGGCGTCGACGAGAATGCGGTCGAAGCCCGGAGTGAGTCCGCTGTCGCGGCCGTCGGCGACATGGACGTCGACCGGCAAACCACGGGTGGCCTGGCGGACCAGGTCGGCGCGATGCTCGGCGGGTTCGACGGCGTCGACTCGGAAGCCGTCGATATCGGCGATCGCAGCCAATAGAGCGGTCTTTCCGCCCGGACCCGCGCACAGGTCGAGCCAGCGTCCGGTGTCCGGACCTTCGAGAGGTGCGCGGGTGAGGGCCAGGGCCACCAGCTGGCTGCCCTCGTCCTGCACGCCGGCCATCCCCTCCCGGACCGGTTCCAGCTTCGCCGGATCACCGCCCTCGAGATACACCGCGTACGGTGACCAGCGCCCTTCCTCACCACCGGTGACCAGGGCCAGCTCCTCGGCGGTGATATCGCCGGGCCGCGCCACCAGGTGCACCGCGGGTCGCGCGTCGTCGGCCTCCAGCACATCGCGGAGTTCACCCGCCCGCGCTCCCAGCGCGTCCGCGAACGCCTGAGCGATCCACACCGGATGAGCGTACTCGAATGCCAAGTGCCCCAATGGATCCCGCGGCGCCAGCCGCTCCACCCATTCCTCCGGAGTGTGCTCGGCCACCCGCCGCAGCACCGCGTTCACGAACCCGGCCCGCCCCTGCCCGTACTCCGCCCGCACCAGCGCCACCGACGTATCCACCGCCGCATGCGCCCCGATCCGAGTCCGCAGCAACTGGTACGTCCCCAGCCGCAACGCATCCAGCAACGGCCCGTCGATCTCCTCGACGCTCCGCCCCGCGCACTCCGCGATCACCGCATCCAGCAGCCCCTGCGACCGCGAAGCCCCATAGGCCAATTCGGTCGCCAGCGCGGCATCCCGCCCACTGATTTTCCGCTCCCGCAACAACCCCGGCAGCACCAGATTCGCGTACGCGTCGCGCTCCCGCACGGCCCGCAACACATCCCGCGCCACGACCCGCACCGGATCCGCGCCCGCCCGCTCGGCCCGCCGCGCCGCGGCCGTACTCGTGTCGCCACCCCGCGCACCCGCTGCAGTTCGCTTCGAGCCCCGATCTCCTTGCCCCGCAGCGCTTTCCCGGTCCAACGAGCCGTTCCGGCCACCGCCGCGCCCGAATGAATCGCCGCCGCGACCCTGATCGCCCGAAGTGCGACCACGGCCTTCACCGCTCGTGTCCCAGCCGCGTGTGCCGCTGTCCCGAGCCGAACGCTTCGACCGCGAACCGCGGTCGTCCGCAGCGGATCCCCCGCGCCGGTCGTCATTCCGGCGATCGCCTGACCGACCACCGCCCGACCGGCCCGAGTTGCCTGCGGCCGACCGGTTCCGACCGGCGGCGGTGTCGGTTTCATCCGGGCCGGCGTCGAAGCTCCCGCGGCCCGAGCCCTGCTGGTAGCCGTCGCGCCCGCGTAGGCCGCCGGCCGACCGGTTGGACCCCGAGTTACGTTCTCCCGCAGGGCGTCCACCGCGGCCGAAACCCGCGCGCGGCTGCCCGCCCCTGTCGGTCCCGCGGGATCCGGAGGATCGCGTCACGTCCGAATCCCCGGGCGACCCGGACGATGTGGAGCGGCGGAAACCGCGACGCTGGTCGCTGTCCCCGGACTGTGCGCGAGCGCTGCCGCGTGAGTCCGCGTTGTGGTGGTCGCCGAGCGCGTCGTCGGTTCGGTATCCGGCCGTGCGGCGCTGATCGTCCTCTGATCGCCCGCCCGCGCGCGACTGGGACGCGCTCGAATCGGCGGATGCGGAACGGCGGAAGCCGCGGCGCCGATCCGGGTCGCCGGACCGCGGGCCGCCGACGTTGCGGGAGTCGCGGTCGCGGCCTTCGTCCTCGGGGCGGATCACTCGACCACCGTGCCGGGTTCGAGGCGGGCGCCGCGGGCCCAGTCCAGGGCGGGCATCATGCGTTTGCCCTGAGGCTGGACCTGGGTGAGGCGGACGGCCGTGGTGGCGGTGCCGATGTAGACACCGGTCTTGCGGATGTCGATGGTGCGGACGGGGAGGTTCTCCTCCACCATGTCGACGGGGCCGAGTTTGAGGCGTTTGCCGGCGATCTCGGTCCAGGCGCCCGGGGCGGGGGTGACCGCGCGGATGCGGCGGCTGATAGCGAGGGCGGGCTGGTCCCAGCGGATGTGGCCGGCCTCGGACTCCACCTTGGGGGCGTAGGAGACGCCGTCCAGGGGCTGCGGAATCGCCTGCACGGTACCGTCTTCCACACCGTCGAGGGTCGATTCCAGCAGGACCGAACCGCTCTCGGCGAGCCGCTCGAGCAGGGTGCCCGCGGTATCGGTGACGGCGATCTTCTCGGTCATGGTGCCGAAGACCGGGCCCGTGTCCAGGCCCTTCTCGATGCGGAAGGTCGAGGCGCCGGTGTATTCGTCACCGGCGAGAATGGCGGCCTGCACCGGGGCCGCGCCGCGCCAGGCGGGCAGCAGCGAGAAGTGCAGGTTGATCCAGCCGTACCGGGGAATGTCGAGTACCGGTTCGGGCAGCAGCGCGCCGTAGGCCACCACGGGGCAGCAGTCGGGCGCCAGAGCCGTGAGCTGCTCGATGAATTCTGGCTCCGACGGCCGCTTGGGCGTGAACACCGGAATCCCGTGCTCGTCGGCCAGCCGGCCGATGGGCGAGCGGGTGATCTTGCGGCCGCGCCCGGCCACCGCGTCCGGCCGGGTCACCACCCCGACCACCTCATGCCTTTCGGATTCGATGAGCCGCCGCAGCGACGGCACCGCCGGTTCGGGGGTTCCCGCGAAGACCAGACGCATATCAGCGGCTCCGTTCCCGGCTGCCGGCCGAGATGCGGCCGCCGCCGATTTCGGACGCGGGCAGCACCGTGATTCCCTGTGTGAACCAACCGGATTCGCGGATCGTACGCATGGCCTCCTTGCGCGAGGCCGAGTCCAACCGCTGCAGGAACAGCACGCCGTCAAGGTGGTCGGTCTCATGCTGGACGCAGCGCGCCAGCAGCCCCTCGGCCCGGAACTCCACCGGCTCGCCGTGCATGTCGACACCGCGCGCGAGCACGGTCAGCGGTCGCGTGACGTCGAAGCGCACCCCGGGAATCGACAGGCAGCCCTCCGGCCCGGTCTGGGTCTCCTTGCCCACGACCTCGAAGACCGGGTTGATGAGATGGCCCTGGGCATCGCCGGTGTCGTAGACGAATACCCGCAGCCCGACCCCGATCTGGGGGGCGGCCATGCCGACACCCCCGCTTTCGTACATGGTGTCGATGAGGTCGGTGACCAGCTGGCGCACCTCCCGGTCGAACGTCTCGACCTCCGCCGCGCGGGCGCGCAGGATCGGATCGCCGAACAGGCGGACAGGCTGGATGGTCACGGGCAGCTCCCGGTAGCGAACGAATACGGTCGTCTCATTTTACGGACGCCCGTGACCACCCTGATCAGGAATGCGCCGCCAACACGACATCGCTGATGCCGGTGCCCAGCGCCACCGGCACGCAGGTCGGTGCCACCGCGTGGGCGGGATCGAGCAGATTGACCACCAGCTGCTGCACGTACGGGTCGTAGACGAGGTGGAAATGCCCGGTCAGATCGTCCGCGCACTGCTCCTGGAGCACGATGTTGGTGGCGCCGGCGCCGTGCAGCGCGATATTGGTATTGGGCTGGATCATTTCATCCACCCGACTGCCGATGGTCGTGTATTTCACACCGGGCACCGTGTCGCCGCCGGCATTGAGGTCCCGAATGAACGGCGACCCCGCCGCCTGCTGGACCGCCGCGGTGGACGCCGCGATCTCGACGATGGTGTAGATACCCGGCACCGCGTCGGCCACCGGCACCAGCCCGTACATGATCCCGCCGTAGCTGGGCGAGGCCAGGCCGATCCACTGGCCGACCTTGGGCGCGCCGCCGAGCTTGTTGATCCAGTAGCGAGTCACGCTGGCGCCCTGGGAGAAACCGACCAGATCCACCTGGGTGGCACCGGTCGCGGCGAGCACCTGGTCGACGAAGGTGCCGATCTGCGCGGAGCTGGCCCACACGTCCTCGGTGCCGAAGCTGTCCTTGCCGGGCTTGCCGCCGTAGTTGAGGGCGAACACGCAGATCCCGGCCCGAGCCAGCAGCGGGCTGATGCCCGACCAGTCGGAATAGGCCGAGGAATCGGTGCCGTGCGCCAGCACCACCGGGCGCGGATGTTCGGCGGTCGGTGTGCAGCCGAAGTCGTTGGCGCCCTGGGGCGCCGCGTCCGGATGCTCCCTGAGGTAGCGGGCCGCCGCCAGATGTTCGGTCTGCGGCGGGCCCTGTTGCGTCGGCACCTGGAGTATCGGATTCACGGCCGGCTCGGCCCGTGCGTATGTCTCCGCCGGTGTGGCGGCCGTACCGATCATGGCGGCCGCCAGCGCCATCACCCCCACCGGTGCCACGCGACGCAGTGCGCGGGTCCGGCTCCTCTTTTGTCCCATGTCACAAGATCGCATGGGGCGCTTTTGTCCCATGTCACGATAGTGACCCGAAACAGGCCGAAAGTTCCAGCGAAAGAGGGTGTTTCGCGGCCATTACTTTTCGGGTGTGTCATCCTCGGCGAGGATCCGGTAGAGCGAGCGGCGCGCCTCGGTGAGCACCTCTGCCGCCTTGGCCGCCTGCTCCTTGGTGCCGACCGCGGCCACCTGGGCGACAGCGCCCATCAGCTGGCCGACCAGCCCGCGCAGATCGAGCGCCTGATCGCCGACGCCGTCCTTGACGTCCTGCCAGGGATCGCCCAGTTCGGTGCGGTTGGCCTCGACGTACTCGACGCCGGATTCGGTGAGCTTGGCCGTCTTTCGACCCGATACCTTCTCGATGAGGACCAGACCCTCATCCTCGAGCTGCGCCAGCGCGGGGTAGATGGAGCCGGGGCTGGGACGCCAGACATCCTCGCTGCGTTCGCGAATCTGCTGGATCAGCTCGTAGCCGTGCATGGGCCGTTCCCGCAGCAGCAGGAGGATGGCCGCGCGGACATCGCCGCGTCGGCCACGCCCGCCCCGGCCGCGACCGCGACCGAAATGCGGACCGGGACCGAAGCCGGGACCGAAGTCCGGGCCGAAACCACGGCCGTGGCCGTGGCGGTGCGGGCCGAATTCGCCTCGTGGGCCGCGCGCGCCGCCGCGACGCATTCGCGGATGTTCGGGGCCCTGCTGTTCCTCGGCGCGCGGTCGCCGCCAGGGGCCGCGGCCCCGTTCGGTGTTGTCCATGTGTTCCATGGTCGTGCCTCCTTCAAGGCTCGTCGTTGCGTTTGTTGATATCGACGATATATCGACAACATATCCAAGACAAGGTGATGCGAATCACATGCTGTTTCTATTTCAGGCGGTCAAGAGACAAGGCCGCGTACGGCCTCCCACAGCCCGGACGAACGATCTGCCGTCGGCAGCGGGGCATCCACCTGGGCGAATGCACAGCCAAGGGGCACCGCCGTCGGCGTCGCCACTGTGGCCGACCATGTGCGCGGCCACGCCGAGATTGCCGAGGACCGATTGGACGATGCGCGTATCGCGCTCGACGGCGCCGACTTCGAAAGACAGTGCGAAGTCGGCGATGTATCAATGCCGCGGTCACCGCGGGGGGCGGATGCCGAAGGCGATATACCCGGCCAAGCCGACGCGCAGACCTGCCGCGGTCAGTGCCGGTGCACGTCGCCGGTGTCGAGCTAGGGCATCCACATCCGATCGAGAAGGATCCGCAAGGCCGCCACTCCTCAACTTGTCTGAGGACTTTGCTAGGGTGAACCCATGGCCGACCCGGTGCTGAACGTGAACGACGTGACGGTGGTGCGCAGCGGAAATCCGATCCTGCAAAGGGTTTCACTCACCGTGCACGCCGGTGAGCACTGGGCACTGCTCGGTCCCAACGGCGCGGGCAAGACCACCCTGCTGCGCATGCTCGGCGCCTTCGAGCATCCGACTCGGGGCAGCGTGGAGGTGCTGGGCGAGCGGCTGGGCCGAGTGGACATGCGGGCACTGCGTGCGGGGATCGGCCATGTCGATCCGCGCCACATCCCGAGCGGCCCGATGACCGTGCACGATGTGGTGATCACCGGCGCGACCAACACCGCCGGCCTCATCCCCCGCTGGCAGCCCACACCCGCCCAGCTGGCCGAGGCCGATCGCCTCATCGACCTGCTCGGCCTGTCCCACCGCCGCGACGCGGACTGGCAGATCCTCTCCCAGGGCCAGCGCGGCCGCACCCTCATCGCCCGCGCCCTTATGCCGAATCCGCGCCTGCTGCTCCTCGACGAACCCGCCACCGGCTTGGATCTGGCCGGGCGCGAACAACTCCTGGAGCGCATCGACCTGCTCCAGCGCGCCCACACCGACCTGGCCTCGGTCCTGGTCACCCACCATCTCGAAGAACTTCCGCCGGGCACCACCCACGCCATGTTGCTGCGCGACGGCCGCACGGTGGCCGCGGGCCCGGTCGGCGAGGTGATCACCACGGCACACATCAGCGCCTGCTTCGACCACCCGGTCCGCATCCTCCGCGATGAGGGCCGCTGGTCCGTCAGACCCGCTCAGCCGCAACTGAACTGACCTCGATCCACCGAACGACCTCATAACCTCGCACCCCCGGCCGCCACCCGGCCATGGTCCGATGCGCACGGCGACACCGGGCGCTCGTCGACTACCGAGGGATCGACGTCACCGCCCGCGCGAGACCACCCACCGTCTCCGACGGCACTCCTCCGCCACGGATCACGCCGATTTTTCCAGCCGCCCCGCGATGAAGCTCGGGCATCGACGGCGCTCGACCGGTCGGCGGAAACTCGCCGCCTGCCCCAGCCGGCCGATAGCACTGACACGCATCTCTTACCGCGTCGGGCGAGATACTGCTGCTCACCGCGACGCGGCCATCCGGCTGCCCGCCGGGGAGTTCAGGTCGCGGGGACGAGCGAGTCGATCCAGCGTTGCAGGCGCGCGCCCTCGGTTTCCATCATGGCCGGCTCGCGGAAGGTGTTGGTGAGCACGGAGATTCCCTGATAGGCGGCCAGGAGGGCGACGGCCAGCTCGCGGGAGTCGGTGCGGCCCATGGCGGCGAACTGGGCGTCGATCCAGTCCAGTAGGCCGCGCATGACATCGGCGAGTTCGCGGTCCAGGCCGTCGGCGCGCTTGTCCAGTTCGGTGGCGAGAGAGCCCGAGGGGCAACCGAATTGGGCGGCGAGCTCGCGCTGCTCGACCCAGCCGCGGACCAGTGCCTTCAACCGTTCGGCCGGGGCGTCGAGCTGCTCCAGGGCCGCGATGATCTCCTCGGCGGTGCGGGCGTGGGCGCTGATCGCCGCCTGGACCAGCTGATCCTTGGTCTTGAAGTAGTAGTACACGTTGCCCACCGGCACCTCAGCGGCCCGCGCGATATCGGCGATGGTCGTCTTCTCCACGCCCTGTTCGTGGAAGACCTTGGCCGCCGCGTCCGCGAGCCGCTCGCGCTTTCCAGCTTTCGGGGTCGCCGCCCACGCCACTGAGTTAGTCACATAACTAACTATAGACAACACCGGCCGAGCGTCCTATGTTCGAGTTAGTCAGCCAACTAACTCAGGAGTGACAGATGATCGTGGTGACCGGCGCAACCGGAAATGTCGGCAGCGCTCTCATGCGGGAACTCGCGGAGGCCGGAGAGAAAGTGGTCGCGGTATCGCGGGGTGAGAAGCCGGTGAATCTGCCCGAGGGCGCGGAGCATCGTCGGGCGGACATCGGGGATCCGGACAAGCTGGCGGAGGCGGTGGCGGGTGCGCGGGCGCTGTTCCTGCTCATTACCGGCCCGCAGTTGGTCGAGGGACCCGCTCCCGCCGAGGTTCTGAAAACTATTGCGGCAGAGGGTGTTCGGCGAGTGGTGTTCCTGTCCTCGCAGGGCGCGGCGACCCGGCCGGGGAGCGACGGCTACGCGCGCACGCTGGAGTTCGAGCAGGCCCTGGCCGCGTCGGATCTGGAGTGGACGGTGCTGCGGCCGGGCGGGTTCTTCACCAATACCTTCGCCTGGATCGAGCCGGTGCGGGCCGAGCGGATGATTCCCGCGCCGTTCGGGGATGTCGGTCTGCCGCAGGTGGATCCGCGCGATATCGCGGCCATGGCCGCGGCCGCGCTGCGGGAAGACGGCCATGATCGGCGGGCGTACACCGTCACCGGCCCGGAACTCGTCACCCCACGGCAACAGGCACAGGCGCTGGCGGCCGCACTCGGGGAGCCGTTGCGGTTCGTGGAGCTCACCCGCGAGCAAGCGCGGGTGAACATGCTGCGCTTCATGCCGGGATCCGTCGCGGACCACACCCTCACGATCCTGGGTGAACCGACGCGCGAGGAGCAGCTGGTCAGCGGGGATGTCGAGCGGGTGCTGCGGCGGCCGGCGACGGCGTATGCCGAATGGGCGGTGCGCGTCGCTCCCGCCTTCCGCTCAAACCGCTGAAACACCGTTGAAATTCCGCGGCGGGTCGATCTCGGTGTGGGAGTCGGAGCGGGGCATGCGCCGATTCGTGCGATGGCCCGAAACATTCGACGCCGACACCATTTCGACCCGCGCGGACATCATCGAGAGAGGCCGCATGGGCGCGCCGCCTAGTCTTGTCCGCATGACAGACCGTCCGGACTTGGCAGCCATGATCGTCCCCCTGGGCCGCGCCCTCATGGCGGCCGAGCAACCGGTACTGGCCGCCCACGGCCTCACCATGTGGGCCTATGTCGTGCTGCTGCATCTGGACGAGGGGCCCGCGCGCGGTCAGGGCGTGCTGGCCCAGGAAATCGGCGCGGACAAGACGCGCATCATCGCGGTGCTCGACGATCTCCAGGAACGCGGCCTCATCGAACGCCACCCGGATCCGGCCGACCGTCGCGCCCGGCTGCTCGCCCTGACCCCCGAGGGCCGCCGACTCCGCGATGCGGCGCAGGCCGAGATCCAGATGCAGGAAGACCGCCTCCTCGGCAAGCTCCCGGCCGCCGACCGCCGCGGCTTCCTCAACGCGCTCACCGCGCTGGCCGGTCTTCCCCGGGACGAGATCGTCGGGGACTGAGGCGGTTTCGGGATTCAGGCGGGGACGGGCTCGGTCATCAGAACGCGGCGAATCTCGTTCTCGAGGCGGTTGATCGCCCCGAGCGAGGACCACGCGTCGGCGCACACCAGGCCGGGAAACTGCGGACTGAAGGCGAGGTAGGCCGCGTCCTGGCAGGACCACCACACATCACAGGGCACTCCGAGCAGCCTGCGCTCGATCTGATCGGTTCGGGAAACCGCGGTCGGATTCGTGTTCATGCCGATGACTATGCCCCGACGTGACCACCGGGGAATCGATGACGAAGACCCTGATCGGCGGGCCATTGGTCCCGTCTGGCGAGGGCGCGCGAGCGCTCAGCCGATGTCGATGGGGTCGATCTGGACGCGCAGGGGCGCGTCGGAGCGGTGGGTGCTGCGGACGGCCTGAGCCACGGTGAGCGCGCGGGACAGGGCCGAACCCGTGGCGCGATCGGCGCGCAGAATGATTCGCTCCACCTCGGCGGGAGAATCGCCGGACGAGAACGGTTTTCGCGCACCCGGCGGCAGCGGCACCGGGCCCAGGATTTCGACGCCGCCGGGAAGCTGTGCCTCGCCGAGCAATTCGGCGATAGAATCCGCGGTGCCGTCGATGGCGACGAAGCGGACCGCGGGCGGGAACCGCACCTCGCTACGCTGCTCGAGCTCGAAACTGGCGTGCCACACCGGATCCCAGCGCACCAGCGCCTGCACCGTCGGCAGCGCGGCATCCGCCATGACGATGACCCGGCCGTCGGGACGCACCAGCGCCGCGGCCGACATCCAGCGCCGCAGAGCGTCCTCTGCGGCGCGCAGATCGGCGCGACCCAGCAGTGCCCAGCCGTCCAGGAGCATGGCGACGGCGTAGCCACCGGGCACCCGAGGTTCCGCGCCGATGGTCGACACCACGATCTGCGGCCCTTCCGGGACCGTGCTCAGAACCGAAGACCCGCCCGAACCCCGTAGGGGCACACCGGGAAACGCCCGCCCCAACTCCTCGGCCGTACGCGAAGCGCCGATCACGACGGCCCGCAGTGCCCGCGACCCGCACACACCGCAGCGAAAGGCCGCCTCGGTGATTCCGCACCATCGACAGGCCGGGCTCTGCGCCTCTGCGACGCCTCCTCGCCCGCTGCGCAAAGCGCCACGTGACGCCGGGGCGGTGTCCGGCAGCGCCAAAGGCCCGTTGCAGTGGCGGCAGCGAGCCGGAGTCCGGCACTTGGCGCACGATAGCGCCGGAATATATCCGCGCCGCGGCACCTGAACCAGCACCGGCCCACCCGCCTCGAGCGCCTTGCGCGCCTCCATGAACGCCACGGCCGGGATACGAATGGCCTGTGCGATCGGATCCCGCTCCAGCGCGGCATCGGTATCACCGGGCGCGGTGATGCGGGGCATGGCCTGCCGCAACACCGTCCGATCCGCGAGCAGATCGTGTGCCCACCCCGATTCGACGATCGCCTGCACCTCGGCCGTCCGCGAGAACCCACCCGCCAGGAACGCGGCCCCGGTCTCGTGCGCCCGCAGCATGGCCACTTCCCGCGCATGCGGATACGGCGACCGCGGTTCGGCGAACGTGGAGTCCCCGTCATCCCACAGAGCAATGAGCCCGAGATCTTTCACGGGCGAGAACACCGCACTCCGCGTCCCCACCACCACCCGCGCGTTCCCACGCAACACCGACAGCCACCGCCGATACCGCGCCGCGGGCCCCAATCCCGCCGCCAGCCCGACCGCCAATTCACCCACGAGCGTGACGCATTCCGCGAGCACCCGATCCAGATCCCGCTGATCCGGCACCATGATCACCGCACTACGCCCACCCCTGACGGTCACCGCCGCCAGCTCCGCCAGCCGCCGCCCCCAGTCTTCCCCCGGCAACGCTTGCCATCCGGCCCGCGGCCCCCGCCCCACCGCCAGCGCATTCGAGAACGAATGACCATGCACATACCGCCCCCACGCCGGGAACTCGGCGGACAACGTCCGAGAAGCAGCAGCCGCCGGCTGCTGCCCCAACTCTCCCGTCGGAACCAACGCGGCCACCGGAGCCGTCGAATGGACGCCGGCCCCGGGCGCACCGGCAATCGGATCACCCTGCGCGATCGCGTCGACGGCTCCCGCGTGGCCCCTCGCAGGCACCGACGCCGACTCGACGTCCGCGGCACGAGTCACCTCACCCGTGCCGCACGCGTCGCTGTCGCGAATCGGGTCAGCGGTTGCGCCGTTTCCCCCAGCGCCACCGGATGCGCCGCCCGCGACGCGACCTTGGGCGGGACAACCCGGCCCCCCGGGTCCCTGTCCTGACACACCGATGTGCGGACCGGGGCGCACAGCGCTGTGTTCAGCGGTTCCAAGCGTCGCGGATGTGGCCGCGTCAGCGGCGGCACCCGGGCCCTTCTTCGAAGTGTGCTCGGGCTTTTCGGTGCCCTCGGATTCGACCTTGGCGTGTCGGGGTGGAATGGCGAGGCGGAGGACATCGGCTCGGGTGCCGGCGTAGCGTGCGGCGACGGCGGTGACCAGTTTCAGGATTTCGGGGGTGAGGACTCGTTCGCCGGAGACGACGCGTTCGAGGCGGACGAGTTTGCCTGTGTGGTCGGACTTTTCGAGGCGTTCGAGGAGGTAGCCGTCGACGAGGCGGCCGGAGAAGCGGACTCGGACCCGGACGCCGGGTTGGGCGAGGCCGTCCATCTCGGGCGGGACGAGGTAGTCGAAATCCCGGTCCAGGTGGGCGGGTTCGAGGAGGGGCAGGACCCGGGCGATGGGGCGCGACACGCCAACGCGCTCCTCCACTTCCCCGCGATTGGCGGGAGCGTCGGGCTCGGAGGTGGTCTCCGTGCCCGACGCTCCCGTCGACAGTGGTGAGGTGCCGGTCAATTACAGCCCGGCGGCCGCGCGCAGCTTCTCCGCGCGGTCGGTGCGCTCCCACGGCAGATCGACGTCGGTGCGGCCGAAGTGCCCGTAGGCAGCGGTCGGCGCGTAGATCGGGCGCAGCAGGTCCAGGTCGCGGATGATCGCGCCGGGACGCAGGTCGAAGACCTGACCGATGGCATCGGAGATCTTGATCGGGTCGATCAGCTCGGTGCCGAAGGTCTCGACGAACAGGCCGACAGGCGCGGCCTTGCCGATGGCGTAGGCGACCTGGACCTCGACCCGCTCGGCCAGGCCGGCGGCGACGACGTTCTTGGCGACCCAGCGCATGGCGTAGGCGGCCGAGCGGTCGACCTTCGACGGGTCCTTGCCGGAGAAGGCGCCGCCACCGTGGCGGGCCATGCCGCCGTAGGTGTCGACGATGATCTTGCGGCCGGTCAGGCCCGCGTCGCCCATGGGGCCACCGAGCACGAACTTGCCGGTCGGGTTCACCAGCAGCCGGACATTGGAGGTATCGAGGGGGTTGGGCAGCTGCAGCTCGGACAGCACCGCGTCGACGACCTTCTCACGGATGTCCGGGGTGAGCAGGTTGTCCAGGTCGATATCGGCCGCGTGCTGGGTCGAGATGACCACGGTGTCGAGGCGCTTGGGGATTGAGCCGTCGTACTCGATGGTGACCTGGGTCTTGCCGTCGGGACGCAGGTACGGCAGCACACCGGACTTGCGGACCTCGGTCAGGCGGCGAGACAGCTTGTGCGCCAACGAGATCGGCAGCGGCATGAGCTCCGGAGTCTCGATGGTGGCGTAGCCGAACATCAGACCCTGATCGCCCGCGCCCTGACGCGCAATCTCGTCGTCCTCGCCACCCACGCGAGCCTCGTGCGAGGTGTCCACTCCCTGAGCGATATCCGGCGACTGGGCGCCGATGGCGACGTTCACGCCGCAGGACGCGCCGTCGAAACCTTTTGCGGAGGAGTCGTATCCGATCTCCAGGACCTTCTCGCGGACGATGGTCGGGATATCGGCGTAAGCCGAGGTGGTGACCTCACCGGCCACGTGCACCTGACCCGTGGTCACCAGGGTCTCCACCGCGACCCGGCTGCGCGGATCGGCCGCGAGCAACGCGTCGAGGATGGAATCGCTGATGGCATCACAGATCTTGTCGGGGTGACCCTCGGTCACCGACTCACTGGTGAATAGGCGGCTGCCAGACGTGCGCACAGTTGTTCCCTCTCCCTCAACGGGTTTCTCGTATCGGCCTGCGACAGTAGCGTCTCCGCTGCATCGCACAACCCTTTGTCTCAGGTTATTCCAATATGTCCGTCACAGGGGCGAGCTGCCACCGTGACGAACACATTGCGACTCAGACAGTTGCGGCGATACGTCGACGACATCGGACGGAGCCGTCAACTGTCTGACCCTGCGGTGCCGAGGCTTCAGCGGAGCAAGGGGCCGAGTGCGTCCAGCACCCGGCTAGCCAGCAGTGCCTTGGACCCATGGTCCAGGGCGATCTCGGTGCCGTCGGCGCCGAGCAACCAGCCGTCGTTGGTGTCGACCTCGAAGGCCTTCCCCTCTCCGACGGCGTTCACGACCAGCAGGTCGCAGCCTTTGCGGGCCAGTTTGGCCCGGGCGTGGGTGAGCACATCGGCGTGCTCGTCCCCGGTCTCGGCGGCGAAGCCGACGATCGCGGTGCCCGGTAGGTGCCCGTCGCGACGGGCCTGCACCAACCCGGCCAGGATATCCGGTGTCTTGGCGAGTGCGATCGAATCCGGTTCTCCCGCACCCTTTTTGATCTTAGCCGCCGCCACGTTCACCGGACGGAAGTCGGCCACCGCCGCGGCCATGATGACCGCGTCCGCACCCAGCGAGTGCTTGTCGACGGCCACCTTCAACTGTTCGGCGGTGGTCACGTGCACAACCTCGACCGCGGCCGGCGGTTCGAGTCCGATGGTATTGCCCGCGATCAGCGTCACCTGCGCGCCACGCTGGGCGGCCAGGCGGGCGAGCGCGTAGCCCTGCTTGCCGGAACTCCGATTGCCCAGGAAGCGAACGGGATCCAGCGGCTCCCGGGTGCCGCCCGCGGACACCACGATGCGGCGGCCTTCGAGGTCGCGCGGCATGGCGTCGGCGCGTTCGAGCAGCAGCCGGGCCAAGCCGAAGATCTCCTCCGGCTCGGGCAGTCGGCCCGGGCCGGTGTCGGTCCCGGTCAGGCGGCCCGAGGCGGGTTCCATGACCACGGCCCCGTGCGCGCGCAGCGTCGCCACGTTCGCCCGGGTGGCCGGGTGCTCCCACATCTCGGTGTGCATGGCCGGGGCGAAGAGGATGGGGCAGCGCGCGGTCAGCAACGTCGCGGTGAGCAGATCGTCGGCGCGGCCCTGCGCGGCGCGAGCCATGAGGTCCGCGGTGGCGGGGGCGATGACGACCAGGTCGGCCTCCTGGCCGAGGCGCACGTGCGGCACGTCCGGCACATCGGCGAAGACACCGGTGTGCACGGAATGGCCGGACAACGCCTCGAAGGTGGCCTTACCGACGAATTGCAGCGCCGACTCGGTGGGAATGACACGAACCTCGTGCCCGGTTTCGGTGAACCGGCGCACGAGGTTGCAGCTTTTGTAGGCGGCGATACCGCCGCCGACTCCGACGACGATTCGGGTCACCGCTGGACTACTCGCCTTCGGAGTGCTCGAGCAGGTCGGCGTGGATCTCGCGCATGGCCACCGACAGCGGCTTCTCCTGCAGACCCGGCTCGACCAGCGGACCGACGTATTCGAGAATGCCGTCGCCGAGCTGGTTGTAGTAATCGTTGATCTGCCGGGCCCGCTTGGCCGCGTAGATGACCAGCGCGTACTTGGACGAAGTCCGCTCCAGCAATTCGTCGATCGGCGGGTTGGTGAGGCCGACCGGAGTGTCGTAGGCGGGCGCGGTCTTGATGTCCGTACTCACTAGGAAGGCTCCTGCGGGGTTGTTCGGAAGGGTGGGTGCCGGCTCACTGCCCTGTCTGATCGATCGAGACAGAGATCGGAGCCGGCGGTCCGGTGTCGATCGTTCGAAAACTACGACCCCGAATTTGTGCTAACGAACAACGATACCAACTGCTCACAGGCGCTGGTCACGTGGTCGTTCACGATGACGATGTCGAACTCGTCACATGCAGCCAATTCGGTGCGAGCGGTCTCCAGCCGACGCTCGATCGCCTCGGGCGATTCCGTCCCGCGCGACGTGAGCCGGGACACCAGCTCGTCCCAGCTGGGTGGGGCCAGGAAGACCAGCAGGGCTTCCGGCATGGCTTTGCGGATCGAGCGCGCGCCCTCGAGGTCGACCTCGATGAGGACCGGATGCCCGGCCGCGAGCGCTTCCCGCACGGGTGCGGCCGGGGTGCCCGACCGCTGCAGTCCACCGTGGATATCGGCCCATTCGAGTAGTTCGTCCGCCTTGATCATGGCATCGAACGTCTCACGGGTGACGAATCGGTAGTCCTGGCCGTCGACCTCCCCGGGCCGCGGAGCCCGGGTGGTGGCCGACACACTGAATACCAATTCGGGAATCCGTTCGCGCACGCAGCGCACGACGGTGGACTTGCCGACGGCCGAGGGGCCGACCAGAACTACCAGTCGACCCTTCCGAGTGTGTTCGACCACCCTCGGATTATTCGGCGCTGAAGTCGAACCGGGCCAGCAGCGCCTTGCGCTGCCGGTCGCCCAGTCCGCGCAGGCGGCGGGTGGGAGCGATCTCCAGTTCGCTCATGATCTCGGCCGCCTTGACCTTGCCAACCTTCGGCAGAGCCTCGAGCAGAGCCGAAACCTTCATCTTGCCGAGGACTTCGTCCTTCTCGGCATCGGCAAGGACCGTCTTCAGATCGGTGCCGCCACGCTTCAAGCGCTCCTTGAGCTCCGCCCGAGCGCGGCGAGCGGCAGCCGCCTTCTCCAAAGCAGCGGCGCGCTGCTCGTCAGTCAGCTGGGGAAGGGCCACGGTTCCTCCGTCTCATCGTTCATTGCTTGATCTACCTCCGGTAACCCGGTGGTCTCAGCGACCGTACCCACGACGCTTGCCGATTGCGAACCCACCCCCCAGGTCAGCGCGTGATTCGGGCCGCGACCGGGCCGGATGGGCAACCTCGGGGGCCTTCTCCGACCGGCTGCGGCGATGCTACCGCCTCGACCGCGAATGTCCTTGCAGCCAGGGCTTTTTCGATTTTCCGAGAGGGCACCGGAGGGGCCGGACTGGCCCCGGATGAAACCGTGACCGAGCTGTAATCTCGCGACCTGGATTTTTCTTGGATTTCTCGGCGTGTCGTTCGATTGCACACTGCGTGTCGCGCATCACCGGGAGTGGTCGCGGCGGCAGTGAAACACACATTTCCGACATCGCTCCGGTGCAGGTCGGACGTGGTTCCCGCCCCGGAAAGCCGACAAGACGGCCTGTTTCGGGCCCTGATATCGCCGCTCGCGGACGAAACCGTTCGCAACGGGCGAACGCGCGGGGGTCAGTCGTCGTACTGACAGAGCTCGACCAGGGTGCCCTCGGGCGCGCGCAGATGGGCCACTCGCATGCCCCAGGCAGGCTGTTCGGCGGGTTCGGCGGCGATCCGGGCGCCGCGCTCGCGCACGACCGCGACCGCCTTGTCGACATCGGCGACCCGCAGCACCAGCACGACACCGTCCACCCCGTCGCGCGCGCGATGCTCGGCGCCGATGGCGGCGTCCATGTAGGCGCGGGTGAACAGCGCCAAATCCCCGCCCGGGAGGGCGAAGCAGGCGTAGGGGCCGTCGTCGGATTCGGGGACGTCGCCGGGCACCTCCTGCTTCGGGGGCAGGCCCAGGACATCGCGATAGAAGCGATAGCTGGACGCGAAATCGTCCACCAGGACGCGGGTTTGGCCGTAGGAGACGAGGCCGAGGCCGGCGTCGGACATATGAAATCCCACCTTTCTACCGAGCGGTCGGCTTCAGCGTAGCGCTCGGCAAAAAGGGCGTATCAGCGCGCGAAGGCGGAAATCAGTTGCTCTCCATGGCTATTCGCACGCTCAGATCGACCGTGAACGTGCCCGGGGCGGCGTCGAGGACGCGGCGCACCCGGGCGCGGGGAACACATGCCGCAGCGTGCCCACACCGAAGGCCGGCGTGACGAATCAGGCCACGTTCGCGACCGCGCGCACCGCCGCCGGCTCGAGGGTGCCCGCGGCCGACGGCTCAGCGGGCAGGAACCGCGGGACCAGGACGATGAGGAACACCGCGCACTTGGGATCGCGCAGGTTGGTGAGCAGACCCTGCCGGAAGGCCACGAAGGTGCCGCGGCACCGAGATGACGCCGTGCACGCGCCGGTTCAGGCGCCGGGCCACACGCCCTTCAGTCGCGTGGCGGCCTCGGCGGCCTGCCGCACGCCCGCCGCGAAGGCGGGCTCGAGCGCCGAGCGATCGAAGACATCGGGCCCGAAGACCGCCAGGGCGTCGGCGTCCGGCGTGACGAATATCGCTGTCGCGCCGCCCAATTCGCTATCGCTGGGAGCGTGCGGGAACATATGCGCGAGCGGCTCGAGGACGAGGATCAGGTCGGCGCCCGCGGCCAGGTCGGCGTTGATCGGCGAGCGCATGCCCCCGTCGATGTAGTAGGTACCGCCGATCGGGATGGGCGGGAATACCCCCGGCACCGAGGTGCTGGAAGCGATGGCCTCGAGCAGGGTGGCCCGGCCGTCCCGGGTCCAGGGCTCGAGTTCGCCGGTGGTGACGTCGACGGCGGTGACGATCAGGTCCCGGTCGGGCCATTCGGTGACCCCGAGCAGACGGCCCATGCGGGCGAGGTGATCGGCCGGGTCGCCGACGTTCATCTCGAGGGCGCGCGCACCGACCCGCCGGCGCTGGTCCGCGAGGCTCTCCCCCGGTTCGGGGCGCATGGCGAGAATCTCCATGAGCCCCGACGCATCGATCGGCGGCGCTTCGGAATTCGGCGACGGCGTGACCAGCATCGTGCCGGGGTCCACCCCGGCGGCGATGTTCGCGCCGACCACCGCACCCGCGGAGGTCCCGACAATGCGATCGGCGCGGCCGAGATCGATGCCCGCATCCCGCAGCCCGAGCGTCAGTCCGGCCATCCAGACGATGCCGACCGCGCCGCCCCCTCCGAGCACGAGCGCATGACGAGTTCCGTTGGGCGGCACTGTGGCAGGCATGACGTCACTGTAGCCGGAAAACGTTGAAGCGGAGAAGGTCTCTCCGAAAAGCTCGCGGCACCGGAACGGGTCCGGTGCCGCGAGAGACGATCGCCTGCGGCGAATCAGTTCTGTAAGAAGGCGAATTCCTCGCTGAGTTCGGCGACCTTGGCCCGCAGCGCGGCCACGGACGGTCCCGCGCGCAGGACCTCGCGCGAGACATTGGGCACGACCGCGCCGAGCTCGGTATCCGGAACCAGCTTTCGGATGGAGTCCGCTCCCCCGCCCTGCGCGCCGACGCCGGGCATCAGAATGGGGCCGTTGAGCTTGCTCAGGTCGGGCGCATCGGTCAGCGTCGCACCGACCACCACACCCACCGAGCCGAACTCGGCGCCCGCGTTGACCGCGGCCGCGTCGTCGACCATGCGCTGGGCGATGCTACGGCCGTCCGGACCGGTGATGGTCTGCAATTCCACCGCCTCCGGGTTGGAGGTGGCGGCCAGCACGAACACACCCCGGTCATTGGCCTTGGCCAGGTCCAGAGCCGGTGCCAGCGAACCGAATCCGAGATACGGGGACACGGTGACCGCATCGGCGCCGAGCGGCCCCTCACCGAGCCAGGCGTGAGCGTAGGCGTCCATGGTGGAGCCGATATCGCCGCGCTTGGCGTCGGCGAGCACCAGGGTGCCCGCCGCCCGCAACGCGGCGATGGTCTCCTCCAACACCATGATTCCGGCCGAACCGTAGGTCTCGAAGAACGCCACCTGCGGCTTGACCAGGGCGACCCGGCCCGCGAACGCCCGCACGCAGGCGTCGGCAAACGTCGCCACCCCGGCCGCGTCCTCGGTCAGTCCCCAGGCCCGCAGCAGCGGCGGATGCGGGTCGATGCCCACGCACAGCGGGCCGTGCGCGCGCATCGACTCCCGCAGCCGCACACCGAATGTCGTCATCCGCGCAGCACCGCGTGAAGTTCCTGCAGCGACCGCACCCCGATGCCGCCACGAATGGTGGCCTCGATACCCTGCACGGCCGCGGCCGCGCCCTGCACGGTGGTGATGCACGGGATGTTCGCGCCCACCGCGGCGGTGCGGATCTCGTAGCCGTCCACGCGCGGACCGTTGTTGCCGTACGGGGTGTTGAACACGATATCGACGTCGCCGTCCTTGATCATGTCCACGATGCTGGGCTCCTCCGGCGCGTTGTCGGAATGCTTGCGCACCTGATCGCACGGAATGCCGTTGCGGCGCAGCATCTCCGCGGTGCCCTCGGTGGCGAGAATGCGGAAGCCCAGGTCGTGCAGGCGCTTGACCGGGAACACCATGGCGCGCTTGTCGCGGTTGGCGATGGACACGAACGCGGTGCCCTCGGTCGGCAGCGAACCGTAGGCGGCCGACTGCGACTTGGCGAAGGCGGTGCCGAAATCGGCGTCGATGCCCATGACCTCGCCGGTGGACTTCATTTCCGGGGAGAGCAGCGAATCCACGCCGCTGCCGTCGGGGCGGCGGAAACGGTGGAAGGGCAGCACGGCCTCCTTGACCGCGACCGGGGCGTCGATCGGCGCGTAGCCGCCGTCCCCCTCGGCCGGGAGCAGGCCCTCCTTGCGCAGTTCGGCGATGGTGGCGCCCAGCGCGATTCGCGCGGCGGCCTTCGCGAGCGGCACCGCGGTGGCCTTGGAGACGAACGGCACGGTGCGGCTGGCGCGCGGGTTGGCCTCGAGGACATAGAGCACGTCGTCCTTGAGCGCGTACTGCACGTTCAGCAGGCCCTTCACTCCGATGCCCTTGGCGAGCGCGGCGGTCGAGCGGCGCACGGCCTCGATATCGCTGCGGCCCAGGGTGATCGGCGGCAGGGCGCACGCCGAGTCGCCGGAGTGGATACCGGCCTCCTCGATGTGCTCCATGACGCCGCCCAGGTAGACCTCCTCGCCGTCGCACAGGGCGTCGACGTCGATCTCGATAGCGTCCTCCAGGAACCGGTCGACCAGCACCGGGTGGTCCGGGGTGATCTCGGTGGCGCGGGAGATGTAGTCCTCGAGGGACTTCTCGTCGTAGACGATCTCCATGCCGCGCCCGCCCAGCACGTACGACGGGCGCACCAGCACCGGGTAACCGATCTCGTGCGCGATCTTCTTGGCCTGCGGGAAGGTGGTCGCGGTGCCGTACTTGGGAGCCGGAAGGCCCGCCGCGACGAGCACATCGCCGAACTCGCCGCGGTCCTCGGCCAGGTCGATGGCGGCCGCCGAGGTGCCGACCACGGGCACACCCGCGTCGGTGAGACGCTGGGCCAGGCTCAGCGGGGTCTGGCCGCCGAGCTGGCAGATGACGCCCGCGACGGTGCCGGACTCGGTTTCGGCGTGATACACCTCGAGCACGTCCTCGAAGGTGAGCGGTTCGAAGTAGAGGCGGTCGGCGGTGTCGTAGTCGGTCGACACGGTCTCCGGGTTGCAGTTGACCATGATGGTCTCGTAACCCGCGCCCGACAGCGTCTGCGCCGCGTGCACGCAGGAGTAGTCGAACTCGATGCCCTGGCCGATGCGGTTCGGTCCGGAGCCGAGGATGATGACCTTCTCCCGCTCCTTCTGCGGCGCCACTTCGGATTCCGCGGCGGGATCCAGCTCGTAGGCCGAGTAGTGGTACGGGGTCTTGGCCTCGAACTCGGCGGCGCAGGTGTCGACGGTCTTGAACACCGGCCGGATGCCGAGGCGGTGGCGCAGCTCGCGCACGCCGCCCTCACCGGCGAGTTCCGGTCGCAGCGAAGCGATCTGGCGATCGGAGAGGCCGTAGTGCTTGGCGGTGCGCAGCAGCGGCTCGTCCAGCACCGGGGCGTCGATGATCTCCTGGCGCAGCTCCACCAGGCCCGCGACCTCGGCCACGAACCACGGGTCGATGCCGGAGGCGGCGGCCACGTCCTCGATGCTCGCGCCCAGGCGCAGCGCGCGCTCCACCTGGTAGATGCGGCCCTCGGTGGGGACCTTCAGGTCGTCGAGGATGGCCTGCACATCGGTCCACGCGCCGTCGGGCTGAGTCCAGAAGCCCGCGGCCTTGGTCTCGAGCGAGCGCAGCACCTTGCCCAGCGCCTCGGAGAAGTTGCGGCCCATGGACATCGCCTCGCCGACCGACTTCATGGTGGTGGTCAGCGTCGGGTCCGCGCCCGGGAACTTCTCGAAGGCGAAGCGCGGGGCCTTGACCACGACGTAGTCGAGGGTCGGCTCGAAGCAGGCCGGGGTCTCGCCGGTGATGTCGTTGAGGATCTCGTCGAGGGTGTAGCCGATGGCCAGCTTGGCGGCGATCTTCGCGATCGGGAATCCCGTTGCCTTGGAAGCCAGGGCGGACGAGCGCGAGACGCGCGGATTCATCTCGATGACGATCAGGCGACCGTCGCGCGGATCCACCGCGAACTGGATATTGCAGCCGCCGGTGTCGACGCCGACCTCGCGCAGGATGGCGATGCCGAGATCGCGCATCTTCTGGTATTCGCGGTCGGTGAGGGTCATGGCCGGGGCGACGGTGACCGAGTCACCGGTGTGCACCCCCATGGGGTCCACGTTCTCGATCGAGCAGACGATGACGACATTGTCCTTGCCGTCACGCATGAGCTCGAGCTCGAATTCCTTCCAGCCCAGAATGGATTCCTCGATGAGGACGTTCGCGGTGGGCGAGGCGGCCAGGCCGCCCCCGGCGATGCGATCGAGGTCCTCGTTGTCGTAGGCCATGCCCGAGCCCAGGCCGCCCATGGTGAACGACGGGCGCACGACCACCGGGAAGCCCAGTTCCGCAACGGTTTCGCGGACCTCGTCCATGGTGTAGCAGACCTTGGAGCGCGCGGACTCGCCGCCGACCTTGGCGACGATGTCCTTGAACTTCTGCCGGTCCTCGCCGCGCTGGATGGCCTCGAAGTCGGCGCCGATCAGCTCGACGTCGTACTTCTCGAGAATGCCGTTCTCATGCAGGGCGACAGCGCAGTTGAGGGCGGTCTGGCCGCCCAGGGTCGCGAGGATGGCGTCGGGGCGCTCCTTGGCGATGACCTTCTCGACGAACTCCCAGGTGATCGGCTCCACATAGGTCGAGTCGGCGAACTCCGGGTCGGTCATGATGGTCGCCGGGTTGGAGTTCACCAGCGACACGCGCAGGCCCTCGGACCGCAGGACGCGACACGCCTGGGTTCCCGAGTAGTCGAACTCGCAGGCCTGGCCGATGACGATCGGGCCCGAGCCGATCACCAGGATGTGGTTGAGATCGGTGCGGCGTGGCATCAGGCTCCTTCCATCAGCATGGCGAAACGGTCGAACAGGTAGGCGGCGTCGTGGGGTCCGGCCGCGGCCTCGGGGTGGTATTGCACGGAGAAGGCGCGGCCGCTCACCAGCTGCACACCTTCGACGACACCGTCATTGGCGCAGACGTGGCTGACCTCGGCCTTGCCGAAGGGGGTGTCGAAGACCTCGCCGCGCTCGCCCTCGAGGGCGAAGCCGTGGTTCTGGGCGGTGATCGAGATCCGGCCCGAATGATGCTCGACGACCGGCACATTGATGCCGCGGTGGCCGAACTTCATCTTGTAGGTGTTGCGGCCCAGCGCCCGGCCCAGAATCTGGTTGCCGAAGCAGATGCCGAACAGCGGCAGGCCCTCGCCCAGGACACCCTGGGTCAGCGCGACCTGGGTGTCGGCGGTGGCCGGGTCGCCCGGACCGTTGGACAGGAACACGCCGTCGGGGTTCAGTTCCTTGATCTGGTCCAGGGTCACGTTCGAGGGCACCACGTGCACCCGCATGCCGCGCTGGGCGAACATGCGCGGGGTGTTGGACTTGATGCCGAGGTCGACTGCGACGACCGTGAATCGGTGCTCGCCGATCGGGTCGATGGTGTACATCTGGTCGGTCGAGACCTCACCGGCCAGATCCGCGCCCAGCATGGGCTGCTGGCCGTTGACCCGCGCCACCAGCTCCTCGTAGTCGCCGAGCGACTCGCCGGAGAAGATGCCCGCCTTCATCGAACCGCGGGTGCGCAGGTGCCGCACGAGGGCTCGGGTGTCGATGCCCGCGATGCCGACGATGTTCTGGTTTTCCAGCTCCTCCTGCAGGGTGCGCTTGGCGCGCCAGTTGGAGGCGCGGCGCGCGGGGTCGCGCACCGCGTACCCGGCGACCCAGATCTTGGAGGACTCGTCGTCCTCGTCGTTCCAGCCGGTGTTGCCGATCTGCGGCGCGGTGGCCACCACGATCTGGCGGTCGTAGCTGGGATCGGTGAGGGTCTCCTGGTAGCCCGTCATGGCGGTACAGAACACCGCCTCACCCAAAGTCTGCCCGACGGCGCCGAAGGTCGTCCCGCGGAACACGCGGCCGTCCTCGAGCACCATCGCCGCGACATCTCCCCCTGCCTCGCCCCGATTCCCGCTGCTCATGTTGAGTCCCTTCTGGAATGAGCGGGGGGCCTCCATGGTTACGCGGGCTGCCGCCTCCGGCCCCTGACCGCTCATTCCGTGTCCCTTCTGGAATGAGCGCGGGGCCTCCATGGTTACGCGGGCTGCCGCCTCCGGCCCCTGACCGCTCATTCCGTGTCTCCCGTCTTCGTAGCGCCGGTCCATGCCGGGTACACCGTCTTGTCATCGCCACGGAAACCGGTATCCACCTCGGTCCCGGTCGGCAATGTCCAGCGAATGACCAGCACACCGTCTTCCGTCATTACCTTGCCCGCGTGCCCGCGCTCGGCGCGCACCGCGGTAATGGATTCCTGGGGAATCCAGATCGTCGCCGCGCCGTCCCGCTCCAGCAGGATGCCGCGTTCGAATCGGGTCAGTTCCGCCGTGGCACGGAAACCCAGGTCGCCCACGGTGATTCGCTGAATCCAGCTCGGGGCGAGGGTGCTGCCGAGGTAGAGCCCCGTGGTCGGCTCCAGCAGCTGCGCGCCGCAGTCGGCGGGCACCGCGGGCAGGTCGCCGATCGCGGAGGCCTGCTTCTTGGCCCGCCCGGTCCACGCCCGGTACATGAGCCACAGGCACAGTGCGAACAGCACCACAAAACCCAGCACTTGCAGCGTTCGCTCCATTACGGTCCTCCGTGTCCATCGAGGAATGGGTGGGGGGCCTGCGTGGTCACGCAAGCTTCCGCCTCCGGCCCCTGACCGCTCATTCCGGGGTCCCGACCCGCCGGCTCAACCGGCGACGATCTTGCCGTCCCGGGCGGTGAGCCGGCCGCGCAGGAAGGTGGCGGTCACCTTCGCGGGCAGGGTCATCGCCTGGAAGGGCGTGTTGCGGGCGATCGAGGCGAGGTCGTCCGCCTCCACCGTCCATTCGGCGGCCGGATCGATCAGCACCAGGTTGGCGGGTTCGCCGACCGCGAGCGGCCGGCCCTGATCGTCCAGGCCCACGATCCGCGCCGGGTTCTCGCTCATGACCCGCGCGACGCCGCGCCAGTCGAGCAGTCCGGGCTTGACCATGGTCTCCACGATGATCGACAGCGCCGTCTCCAGGCCGAGCATGCCGGGACGCGCTGCCGCGAACTCGCAGCACTTGTCCTGATCGGCGTGCGGGGCGTGGTCGGTGGCGACACAGTCGACGACGCCCTCGGCGAGGGCCTGACGCAGTGCGGCCACATCGGAGGCCTCGCGCAGCGGCGGGTTCACCCGGTTCACCGCATCGTAGGTCTCCAGGCGCGAGTCGTCCAGCAGCAGGTGGTGCGGGGTGACCTCGGCGGTGATCGAAATGCCCTGGGCCTTGGCCCATTTCAGCAGTTCGACGGTGCCGGCGGTGGAGGCGTGGCAGATGTGCACGCGAGCGCCGGCATCGCGAGCCAGCAGCGCGTCACGAGCCACGATGGACTCCTCGGCGGCGCGCGGCCAGCCGGCCAGGCCCAGGCGGGAGGCGGTCGGGCCCTCGTGCGCGACCGCGCCCTTGGTCAGGCGAGGCTCCTCGGCGTGCTGGGCGATGAGTACGCCCAGCGAGTTCGCGTATTCGAGGGCGCGGCGCATGATCAGCGGGTCGTAGACGCAGTGGCCATCGTCGGAGAAGATGCGCACCGCGCCGACTCCGGCTGCCATGGTTCCCATTTCGGCGAGCTGCTTGCCCTCGAGGCCGACGGTGACCGCGCCCACCGGATGCACGTCGACCAGGCCGACCTCCTGGCCACGCTTCCACACGTAGTCGGTAATGACCGCGGTATCGGCGACCGGGCTGGTGTTGGCCATGGCGAACACGGCAGTATATCCGCCCAGAGCCGCTGCGGCGGAACCGGATTCGATGGTCTCGGTGTCCTCGCGGCCCGGCTCGCGCAGGTGGGTGTGCAGGTCGATGAAGCCCGGAAGCAGGACCTGACCCGCGCCGTCGACGGTTTGGGCGTCGATGACGCCGAGGTCGGTGCCGATCTCGCGGATCTCGCCGTCTGCCAGCAGCACGTCGACCGGGTCGCCCTCGCCGTAGAGACGGACGTTCTTGATCACGACGTTGTTCATGCCACCACCTCGTCGGTTCCGACCAGCAGGCGGAACAGCACCGCCATGCGCATATGGACTCCGTTGTTGACCTGTTGCAGCACAGCGGCTTTCGGGGAATCCGCGACCGAGAAACCGATCTCCATGCCGCGCAGCATGGGTCCGGGATGCAGCACCACCGCGTGCTCGTCGAGCATCTGCATGCGGCGTTCGCTGAGGCCGTACCGGATCGAGTACTCGCGCGCCGACGGGAAGAAGCCGCCGTTCATGCGCTCGGCCTGCACACGCAACATCATGACCGCGTCCGCGCCCGGCAGCTCGGCGTCGAGGGAGTCCGAGACCCGGACCGGCCAGGCTTCGACGCCCACCGGCAACAGGGTGCGCGGCGCGACCAGGACTACCTCCGCACCGAGGGTGTCGAGCAGGAAAGCATTCGAGCGCGCGACCCGGCTGTGCAGGATATCGCCGACCAGCACGACCCGCTTGCCCTCCAGGTCGCCGAGGCGCTGCCGCAGGGTCAGCGCGTCGAGCAGGGCCTGGGTCGGGTGCTCGTGCATGCCGTCACCGGCATTGATGATGGCGGGGCCGGGACCCGTGTAACCGCTTGCGGACTCGTCCATCTCGGCGAACCAGCGCGCGATCTGATGCGCCGCGCCCGATGCCGGATGCCGGATGATGAGCGCGTCCGCGCCCGCCGCGTGCAGCGTCAGCGCGGTGTCTCGCAGCGATTCGCCCTTGGACACCGAGGAACTCGACGCGCTGACATTGATGACGTCGGCGCTCATCCATTTGCCCGCGACCTCGAAGGAGACGCGGGTGCGGGTGGAATTCTCGAAGAACACCGTCATGACGGTGCGCCCGCGCAGCGTCGGGAGCTTCTTGACCTCGCGGCCCAGCAGCGCCTGCTCGAACCGCTCGGCCTCGTCGAGCAGACCGGTGGCGGCGCCGCGGTCCAGGTCGGTGACCGACAGCAGATGCTTCACCGGTTGTCACCTTCCTGACGCAGGTACACACCGTCGCGGCCGTCGTGCTCACGCAGCAGCACCGAGATGTCCTCGGTGCGGGCGGTGGGGACGTTCTTGCCCACATAGTCGGCGCGGATGGGGAGTTCGCGGTGGCCGCGATCGATGAGCACCGCGAGCTGCACCGCACGCGGACGGCCCAGATCGCGCAGGCCGTCCAGGGCGGAGCGGACGGTGCGGCCGGAGAACAGGACATCGTCGACCAGCACCACCAGCGCGTCCTCGATCCCGCCCTCGGGCACCGAGGTGCGCTCGAGCGGACGATGCGGCTTGGAGCGCAGGTCATCGCGGTAGAGAGTGATGTCCAGGGAACCGATCGCGGGGCGCACGCCGGAGAACTCCTCGATCCGGCCCGCCAGACGATGGGCGAGAGTGGTTCCGCGGGTGGGGATTCCGATCAGCACCACACGGGCAACATGGGGGTCGCCGGAGTCCAGAGCAGTCTTCTCGATGATCTGGTGCGCCATGCGCGCGATGGTCCGGCCGACATCCGAATCCGAGAGCAGCTCGCGTCCGGCCTGGACCCGGTCCGGGTCGTGCCGCTGCGAGAACTCGGCAGCGCTCGACTTGGCCGCCCGGTCTTCGGGCACAGCCATGCCGACCTCCTTCCCCGCCTCACGGGACGGTCCGTTAAAGGATGTCTTTCGAGCGGTCACCCTACCAGCGCGCTTTCACCCCCTTGACCCGGCACCCCTCCGCAATCACGGTCCGCATGCCTTCCAGCGACATGCCGTGACGTGCCCGAATCCCGAACCCCCAGACCAACCGGCAAGCCCGCAGCTATGCGAACCCGACCACCCTGTGTCCAGGTTCACGATCGGCAGCCGGAGCAGTCGGGGTGTCGTGCGAGGTCGGCATCGATCGCCGTGAGCGGGGTGAACCGCTCAGGCCCTCCGGTGCCGGTGTGATCGCCACCGACGAACCCGGCCGCCTCCGACGGGTCGCCGATGCTGGCTACCAGTCAGTATCTTCATACACCGTAAACCGATGTGTGCGATGCTCGAGGGGTGAGCAATGACGCTGAATTCACCGAACCCGCCCGGGTGAGCTTCCGCGGGCACGGCGGGATCACCATCGCCGGGGACAGCTGGGGCCCCCAAGACGGCCCGCTGGTGGTATTCCTGCACGGCGGCGGGCAGACCCGCGGCTCGTGGAAGGACTCCGGACTCGCCCTGGCCAAGGCCGGGATGCATGCGGTCCTCCTCGACGCGCGCGGACACGGCGACAGCGACTGGGACCCCGACGGCAACTACCGCCGCGAGGCCATGGTCGAAGACCTCATGGCGGCACTGCGCGAACTCGACAAGCCCGCGTTCATCGTCGGAGCCAGCATGGGCGGCCTCACCGGACTCATGGCCACCACCCACCCCGAGCGCGAGCGCATCACCGGCCTGGTTCTCGTCGACGTGGTACCGCGCCCCGAACGCAAGGGCGTCGAGCGCGTCATCAATTTCCTGAGCAGCAACCCGGAGGGCTTCGCCAGCCTCGAGGAGGCCGCCGACGCCGTCGCCGCCTACCTCCCCCACCGTCGGCGCCCGCGCAATCCCGAAGGCCTGCAACGCAATCTACGCCAGCGCGCCGACGGCCGCTGGTACTGGCACTGGGATCCGGCCATGATGGGCGGCCCGCGCGACGGCCGCGGCGAGGAGATCGACGTCCACACCGAGCAGCTGGAGAACGCGGCCCGTCAGCTGGATATTCCAGTGCTGCTGGTGCGTGGCGCGCTCTCCGACGTCGTCAGCGAAGAGGGCGTCGCGGCCTTCCGTGCGCTGGTCCCGCACGCCGACTACACCGAGATCGGCACCGCCGCCCACACCGCCGCCAGCGACGCCAATGACGAATTCACCGACGCGGTGGTCGATTTCGTGCGCGCGCAGGTGAGCAAGCAGGGCCGGTAGCCCCTATTTCGCGGTGAACACCCGGTCGAGCAGGTGGTCGAGTAGTTCGACCGCCGTCTCCCGGGTGGCCCCGCCGGCCAGGACCGCCCGACCGATCCCGGTGACCGCGAGCACGACCAGCTCCGCATCGAGTTCCAGTGCACGCGTATCGGGTTTCCCCCCGGACGCTCCCGCGGCAGCTGCTCGGAGAAGCCGGTGATCAGATACCGCGGCGCACCCATCATCTCCTCCGAGGTGACGGGTATTCCCGGTCGGATCGGCCGCATGAACGCCGCGAACACCCGATTGTCCTGACGCCGCACATCATCCAGCGGCATCAGGCCGATCGACACCGCCCTGATGACCTCGCGCGGGTGATTCCGCGGTTCCTCGACTTCGTGAACCGGCACGATCAGGTCCGGGCCCGAGTGATATCGGACGCTCGCGGCCAGGCCCAACGCCCGGCCGCACGCATGTCGACCATTCAGACCGAGGCCGCCAGCCGCGTGCCGACCGGAGAGCCTCGAAGCAGCCCTGCCCCGCGTGACCGATCGGCGTGCGAAGTCAACGAACGCGACACGACTGGTCGGTCGGATTTGAAATGCCCGGGCGCGCAACTCGTCCGGAGTCGACGGTTCGGATATGACGGAGCGCCAACCCTGAAATTCATTCTCGGTACCGGATTACAAGTTGTTGCTGCGCATTCGCCGATGGATCGCTATCCTGGATGGAGTCGAAGGTGGGCTTGTGAAACCATCAGCGCCCCAATGGGATCAGAGGCGTTGACGCGCGCACGTCATGGTCATTGTGTTCGTTCGTCCAGTTGCGGTGGTTTCGGAATCGAAGCGCTGTGCCGCGGCAATGCAGAGCTCGTCATAGATCACGCAGTGACACAACGTGTTCGGCTCGAGATCGACAGGGGTACGTGGCGCCCAGCCGGGGCGGGCACGCCGCACGCGCACGTTTCCGTGTGGAGCGTCGCCGGGCCGCGGTGCGAAGTCGCACGAGTTTGAGCGAAGAGGTTCCAGCCGAGACAGGAGACGAGCCTATGACGATCACGCCGGAAGCCATCACCCTCACCGGACCGGGAAGCGGCGCTCGTATCAATTCACCGCGTACGGATTCGGTGGACAGCGACCTCGACGCCCACCTGCGTACGCTGCGTCGACGTGTTCCGCATCTGATCGGATCCGCAGTGGCCTCGAGTGACGGCCTGCTGATGGCCGAGGATCTCCCGGATGTCATAGAAGCAACCGGCATCGCGGCGCTGACCGCGGCACTGCTGTCGGTGTCGCTGACCTTCGCGGCCGCCACCCACGGCGCCGACCTGCACGAGGTGGTGCTCGACAGCGGCGTCGGTCATGTGGCGGTCTACCGCGCCGGCCCCACGGCCTGCCTGGCCCTGCTCACGGACTCCGACGCCACGCTGGCCCGTGTTCATCTGGAGGCCCGCCCGGCGGCCCGCGCCATCGCAGCGACATTGGCGCCGGCCCATCGCCACTGACGGCACCTGAATTCCACTGATCGGTGATATCACATAGAAAGGGAGACCCATGTCGAATCTGGATGTGGCACTGAAGGAAATGATGAACATCGACGGGGCGCTCGGCGCCGCGGTCGTCGACTACAGCAGCGGGATGACCCTCGGCACCGCCGGGGGATCCCGATCCCTGGACCTGCAGGTCGGCGCGGCCGGCAATACCGAGGTGGTCCGCGCCAAGATGCGCACCATCGAACAGCTCGGCCTCGACGAGGGGATCGAAGACATCCTGATCACCCTGACCGGTCAGTACCATCTGCTGCGCCCACTGAGCGCCCACCCGTCGAGTCGCCTGTTCCTCTATCTCGCCCTCGACCGCATCCGCGGCAATCTCGCTCTGGCTCGTCACCATCTGCGCAAGATCGACGAAGAACTCGAAATCTGAATCAGCCGCCGCCGCAACCGTTTCCACGGTCCCTCGAATGACGAGGGACCGGACTGCCATCCCACGCGGCTACGACCGCACACGGGTTGGGCTGGCAGGCATGACTGCCGGACAGAAAGGCGCTCCGGTAGTAAACGCCGAAGAATCCAACAACATTCGACGTATGAGCTGGGCAGAAGGCGTTTGCTCTCGTTGAGACCGCGGGCGAGGCTGTTGATGTTCGGCTCGGCTGCCGATGAGATTGATCGGTGTGCCAGAGGTTGGATTTCGTGCCGCCGCGGATGTTCGCAGACGAGGAGTTGCAGCTGAAAGACGCATGGCCCCAGTCCAGCGGCATCCGTGATCTGCCGCCGAGTGGTGAGCACCAGCACCAGCCCGTATTCGGCTGCCCGATCGGCATTCTCGTTGGATCGGTAGCCGCCGTCGATCTACCGGTTGGCGCCGACCTCATACGCCAACCACGTCCGGCAGATGCCCCCACCGATCGCCGCTGACACTCTCGGCTATCACCACAGCACCACAAACGAAACGCGCAGCCGGAAGCAGCAATCACCTGGAGCCGCCATGTCGCCGCCCCGGTTCCGATCACCCGTCGGTTGGAACCATCGCCGACCCGCGACAATTGAAGACGCGACCTCACCGGTCCGGAGCCCCCGGACCTCGCGGCACGCAACGGCCGGTATCGAACATATGTTCGCACCTGTGGTAGATTCTTGTGTATGTCGACACCTTGGCAGGGATCGCTTCTGGACGGCTTCGGGCAGGTGGAGCTCGGTGCACTGCGGGGGATGCGGCGCACCGAGCTCGGCGACGGAGCCTGGGTTGATCTGCTGCCGGGCTGGTTGAGCGGCGCGGACGTGCTGTTCGAACGGCTCGTGACGGAGGTGCCGTGGCGCGCGGATCGGCGAGCCATGTACGACCGGATGGTGGATGTGCCGCGGCTGCTGTGCTTCTACGACGCGGGGCGGGAGCTACCGGATCCGGTGCTGAGCGGGGCACGGGAGGCGTTGAGCGCATACTACTCCGGTGAACTGGGCGAGCCGTTCGCGACGGCGGGCCTGTGTTATTACCGCGACGGGGACGACAGCGTCGCCTGGCACGGCGATACGTTCGGACGCGGGGCGACCGAGGACACCATGGTGGCCATCGTCTCGGTGGGCGCGGCACGCGCGCTGCTGCTGCGCCCGCGCGGCGGCGGGGCGAGCGTGCGATATCCACTCGGGCACGGGGATCTCATCGTCATGGGCGGCTCCTGCCAGCGCACCTGGGAGCACGCGGTGCCCAAGACCAAGCGGCCCGTGGGGCCGCGCATCAGCATTCAATTCCGCCCGCGCGGTGTCCGGTAACGAGGGATTCGGACGCCGCGAGCACTCCCCGCACCGGAGGGATGTCAGCGGAACTCCGGCTGGAGGGCGACCCTCCGGTCGACCGGATCGTTTGCGGCACAGAGCGATTGACGGCCGCGCCTCGAACCGCGCTCGGGCGCCCGGCCACCGTTCAGGCGCGGCGGGCGAATTCCGGAACCGGTTCGGAAATGACACCCCGTGCCACCAGGAAGATGGGAAGACTGCGTATCACCGGGATACGGCGGAAGACCTTCAACGGCATGGGCGTGTCGCGAGAATTCGAGATATTCAGCCGACCCGCGACGGCTGGGCGCACAAGCTGAGCATGGGCCAGGCGCTGCATGCCCTGGACGACGGCGGTCGGCAGCAGCCGGCGGCGCTGCACCCGGGCCAGATCCGCGGTGGTCACGGTGTGCGACAGCAGTTTAGGACCGAGAATGCGCGCCGCGGCGACCGCGTCCTGGACCGCCAGGTTGATGCCGACCCCGCCGATCGGCGACATGGCGTGTGCGGCGTCGCCGATGCACAGCAGCCCGTCGGTGTACCACCGGTCCAGCCGATCCAGTTTGACGTCCAGCAGTTTCACCTCGTCCCAGCTCTGGAGGGCGTCGATGCGGTCGGTCAGCCACGGCACCACTGCGGCGAGGCTGCGCATGATCTCCGCGACCGGTTGCCGCGCCCGCAATTCCGGGTCGCTGCCCTTGGCGATGAGGGTGGCGCTCTGCCAGTAGTCGCCGCGGTCGAACATGACCACCACTCGATGGGCGCTGACCACCGCGATCAGCCCGGCCGGGTCGGTGCCGTGGCGCGGGATCCGGAACCACCAGGTGTCGAAGGGTGTCGCCCAGTTCCGCACCCCGAGACCGGCACCCGCGCGCAGCACCGACGAGCGGCCGTCGCAAGCGACCGTGAGGTCGGCCCGAATCTCCCCGGTCGCACCGTCTTTCGTGCGGTAGTGGACACCGGTTACCCGGCCGTGCTCGTGCAGGAGATCCACCGCTTCGGTATTCAGCCGCAGCCGGAAGGTCGGTTCGACATCACCGGCGCGGGCCAGCAGATCCAAAAGATCCCACTGCGGCACCATGGCCACATACTTGTGCCTGCCCGGAATGTGCCCGAAGCTCGCCAGCGGCACCATCCGGCCACCGATGGGAATCTGCACGGTATTCAGCCGCCGCTGCGGCAGTTTCGCGAAGTCCTCACGCAGGCCCAGGGCATCGATGAGTTCCAGGGTGGTCGGATGCACGGTGTCGCCGCGGAAGTCGCGCAGGAAGTCACCGTGTTTCTCCAACACGGTGACCTCGACGCCGCCGCGGGCGAGCATCAGTCCCAGAAACATTCCCGCCGGTCCCCCACCGACGATGAGACAGGTCGTGCGTTCCATCGGGACCTCCCGAGCCGAAGACCACCGTCAACCTCGATGATAGGCCGAGTCCGGCTCGGGCACAGACGCTTCGCCGGCCCGCTACCGGTCGCGATACAGCACGAAGAAGTACGGTTCGTTCAGCCCGCGCTTATCCATGACGCCCAGTAGCGTGTTCTCGTCGACCCTGCGGAAGATATCGATGATCGGCAGATCGTCGTAGATCATTGCCGCACTGGTCTTTCCACGGAATTCCAGATTCCGTAGCCGCGCCCGCGGCGCACGGGTCCGCAGGAGCGGGCGCAACACGCCGAGCGAGCGCCGCACCGGCTTCAGCGCCGACGCCGGCACGTGCCCCGCCAGGAACAGCGGTACCCGCCGTGGATCGACGGCAAAGATATCCCCGCCGGGTCCGGAGAACAGCAGCGGCTGCACACTGTCCGCGCTGTCGAATTGCTTCCCGTACCAACCCGATTCCACCAGCAGCCTGTCCCAGGGATGTCCGGTCCCCACTTCGTCCCCGCGCCACCGACCGGTTGTCACCTCGTCGACGCGCACGGCGGGCAGGCTGTCGAACAATTCCCACGCCTGCGCGGCCGTACTTCCGGCGGCCATCAACGCCTCGAGGCGCGCGGCGCCCTCCGTCGCCGAGTCAGCGGCAACCATCATCATCTCCTCGGTGAGGGCAAACGACATATTTCCTCTCACTGTATCCCGCGATCATCCCCCACACCACACCTAGGCTGGCGTCATGCCGACCGCCTTGTCCGTCCACATCGACGCCGCCAACCGCCTCACCGCCCGCTGGTGCGCGACCGCCGGGCCCGGCGACTTCGTCCTATCCGGTTGCGGCGCATGGCCGCTGCTGGCGCTCTTGGCCGCCACCGCCGAGGAGCCCGGGCGCTCCGAACTCGCCGCGGCCACCGGCCTGCCCGCCGCCGACGCGCACGCCGGCGCGCTGGAGCTGCTGCACACCCTCGCCCAGGCCGAATCGGTGTCGGCGGCCCTCGGCATCTGGGTTCGTCAGGGGTTGCCGCTGCGCCGGGAGTGGTCGACGAGCCTGCCCGCCGGAACCGTGCAGGCCATCACCGACCAGGCCGCGCTCGACACCTGGGCGGACCGCCACACCGGCGGCCTCATCGAGAAGTTCCCGCTTCCGGTCGACAGCATGACGGTCATGGTGCTCGCCACCGCGCTGGCGGCACGAACCACGTGGCTCGACCCGTTCCACGAAGACACCATGTCGATCACCGACGGGCCGTGGCGGGGACATGCCGGCCCCGCGTTGACGCGCTCTTCGTCGCGCCCCCAGGACGCAACCATTCTCGACGCCACGGATCCGGTGACGCGTGTGATCGTCTGCGGCACAGGCGATCTCGACGTCCATCTGCTGCTGGGCAGGGGAACGCCGGGCGCGGTCCTCACCGCCGGCCTCGAAGCCCTCGCCGGAACCGTCCCGGTCCGCGGGCACCTGCCCGCCGGCACCCGCTCGCCCGGACTGAACGTCAAGGCCGTGAAGGATCGCGGACAGGGCGACCGCCTGGAGATGTCGTTGCCGCCCTTCGAGATTCGCTGCCTGCACGATCTGATCGAGCAGTCCGCGCTGTTCGGCCTGACAACGGTCACCGACAGTGCGCGCGGCCACTTTCCGGGCATGTCGGAGCACCCGCTGTACGTCGACCAGGCCGCGCAGGACGTGTTCGCACGGTTCACCAAGGACGGGTTCGACGCCGCCGCGGTCACCGCCATGACCATGAACCTCGCCAGCGCGCGATTCCTCCACAAGGAGCGCACCGCGCTGCACACCACGGTGACCTTCGACCGACCTTTCGGCTTTCTCGCGGTGCACCGCCCCACCAGCCTGGCCGTTGTCGCCGGATGGGTGGCGCATCCGGGCCGCTGACAGCCGGACGAGTTGCGAACAGGCTTTTTGTCGAAGCTACAAAAAGTTGTCCCGAACCTCTGGCGGGCACCGTTTTAGTCATTTAGTCTAAAACAATGACGACAGCGCGAGAAGCCGCGGAGAATATCCTGGCGGCCCGGCGGCCCGAGGATCTGTTCGGCGCTGCCGCAACGGATTCCACGGCGCGGCAGGACGCGCGGCGGCGGTATCACCGGCTGGCGAGGATCGTTCATCCGGATCGGGCGGAGGCCGTGGACGCGGGGATCGCCGGGGCGGCGTTCGCGCGGCTGGCCGAGCTGTACCGGCACTGGCTGGATCCGGACGAGCCCGCCTTCGAGGTGATCGGGGCGCACGGACGGTACAGAGTCGGGGCGCTGCACGCGTCCGGCTCGATCGCCGATGTGTACCGCAGCGGATCGGATCGAGTCGTGAAGATCCCGCGGCGGGCGGCGGCCAATCGGCTGCTGGCCGGAGAACGGAATGCCCTGCGCGACATCGCGGCCGTGGCGGAAGAACACGAGTGGCTGCGGCCCTACTTCCCGGAACTCGTCGACACGGTCGATCATCTGGATTCCGCGACCGGAGAGCACCGCACGGTCAACGTGCTCGGCGCGCTCGTCGAGGAATTCGTGACGCTCGAGGACGTGCGAGCCGCCTATCCCGACGGCCTGGACCCGCGCGACTACGCCTGGATGCATCGCCGGCTGCTGCGCTGCCTGGCCGGTGCGCGGCTGGCGGGGTGGGTGCACACGGCCATCAGTCCGGCCAATGTGCTGGTGCATCCGCGATTGCACGGAATCGTGCTGACGGGATGGTCTTTCGCGACCCGGCCGGGCAATCCGGCGGCGGCCACGCTGAAATCCCTCGACTATCCGCCGGAGATCCGGGACGAGGTCTCCCCCGCCACGGATGTCCACCTCGCCCATCGGCTGATGCTCACCATGCTCGGCGATCGCGCGCCCGCCCCCATGCGGGCCTACGCCACCGGATGCCTGCAATCCGATCCACGCCTGCGGCCCGATGCCGCGGACCTGCTCGGGGAATTCGACGATCTGCTCGACCGGCTCTACGGGAAGCGCCGCTTCCGGCCCTTCGAGCTCACGAAAGGTAAGTGACAGCAATGGGTTACGGACGCTGGGATGACACGGCCTATGACGCGGCGCGGACCTTCCGCGCCGCCAAGGGCCTCGACGACTTCGGCTACACCGCGGATATGCGGTCGGTGCCGTGGGATCAGTGGAAGGCGCATTCCACCCTGGATCCGTTCGGGGTGACCGTGCGCGAGTCGCGAGACTCCGACGACCACGGGAATTCGCTCCCGATCGCGGTGCTGTTCGACGTGACAGGATCCATGGGCAGCGTGCCGCGCATCATGCAGGAGAAGCTGGCCAGACTGCACGGACTGCTGCAGCGCAAGGGCTATGCCGAGGATCCGCAGATCCTGTTCGGGGCGATCGGCGACGCCGACAGCGACCGGGTGCCACTGCAGGTCGGGCAGTTCGAATCCGACAACCGGATGGACGAACAGCTGCGGCTCATCCTGTTGGAGGGCGGCGGTGGCGGGCAGAAGTCCGAAAGTTACGAGCTGGCAGCGTATTTCATCGCCAGGCACACCGTCACCGATGCGTGGGACAAGCGGGGACGCAAGGGCTACCTGTTCATCGTCGGCGACGAGTTGAACAAGAAGCGGCTGGCCGCCCGTCACATTCGCGCCGTCATCGGCGACGAGGTCGACCGGGACATCACCGTGAACTCCGTCTACCGGGAGCTGGCCGACCGCTGGCACGTGCACTACATCCTGCCCAATCAGTCCAGCTACTACCGGGATCCGGAGATCGCCGAGCACTGGCAGGAACTGCTGGGCGAGCGGTTCTTGCGGCTCGACGATCCGGCCGCGGTGTGCGAGCTCATCGCCCTGACCATCGGCATCGCAGAGGACCGCATCGATCTCGGGGCCGGGCTGGCCGATCTGCGCGATATCGGCTCCACCAGTGAGGCCGACGCGGTGAGCAAGGCCCTCGCTCCGATGGCCGGCGCCCGGCGCGGCCGCAGCGTGGGCGCGCTTCCCGCCGCCACCGGAACCGACGACGTCGATCTCTGACGCGCCGCACGGGAAACCGAAGACGAAGGGACACCTCATGTTCGGTGACAGTCACCTGATCGTCGTGGACCTGGGTTTCGGCGATGCCGGCAAGGGCGCGACCGTGGACTGGCTGTGCTCACCGCGAGCCGGTCTGGACGTGGCCGCGGTGGTGCGGTTCAACGGCGGGGCGCAGGCCGCCCACACCGTGATCGCCGACGGCCGCCACCACACCTTCCGGCAGTTCGGGTCCGGCACGCTCTCGGGTGTGCCGACCCTGCTGTCGCGGCACATGCTGGTGGAGCCGCTGGCCCTGGCCGCCGAGGCGCGGGAACTCGCCGCGCTGGGGGTCACCGATCCGCTGTCCCTGCTCTCCGTGGACCAGCGGGCCCTGCTCACCACGCCGATCCACGGCGCCGCCAACCGCTGCCGGGAGGATGCGAGGGGTACCGCCCGGCACGGGTCGTGCGGCATCGGCATCGGCGAAACCGCGAGCTACGCCCTCGGCCACGATGCGCCCCGGGTCGCCGACTGCCGACGGCCGGAGGTGCTGCGACGCAAGCTGATCGCGCTCGAGGAGCACTACGCGCCATTGCTCGCGGGCGGGCGGCACCGCTATGACCCGATCGACGAACTCGTCGAGGCGTACCGCGCGTTCGCGGAGGCGGTGGCCGTGCTTCCGGGCGAACAGCTCGCCGGTTTCGCGCGCCAGGGCCGGCTCGTCTTCGAAGGCGCGCAAGGGGTGCTGCTCGACGAGTGGCGCGGCACCCACCCCTACACCACGTGGTCGACCGTCGAACCCCGGCACGCGCGGGCCATGCTGGCGCGTCTCGGGGCTCCCGGCTACGTGCTGGGCGTGACCCGCGCGTACATGACCAGGCACGGGGCCGGGCCCTTCCCGACCGAGGATCCGGCGCTCGCGATCGCGGAGCCGCACAATGGAACCGGCGAATATCAGGGCGCTTTCCGACGCGGACACCTCGATCCGGTACTGCTGCGCTACGCCGTCGAGGCGTGCGGCGGAATCGACGGGCTGGCCGTCAACCACCTCGACGCCGTCGGCGGCCTGCGCGGCGCGACCGGCTATCTCACCGTGGACGGATATGTCGACCGGCTGGAGTGCGGGGTCTGGCGGGATCTCGATCACCAGCGGCGGCTCACCGATCTCCTCGACGCCGCCACCCCCGCGCTGGCGGACCTGCCCGCCGACGTGCCCCGCTACCTGGAGACCGAACTCGGCGCGCCCGTGGTGCTCACCGCGCACGGCCCGGACCGAGCCGATCGCACGATCCGGATCCCGGCTCAGGCATGATTGTCCATTTGTGGAGCAACAATCCGCGGTATCCATCGATGTGATCGCCCTGCGCTCCGGGCCCGACGACCCGACCGCCACCCTCGGCATCGCCGCGCGGAAGTGGGAGCCGTTCGCCGGTGAGCTCGCCCTGCCCGGCGTGCTGCTCCACCGCGGCGAACGCCTCGCCGAGGCCGCCCACCGCGCGGTGCACACCAAACTCGGTGTGCCCGAGGACGCCATCCGCGCCATCGGTCAGGTCGCCACCTTCGACGAACCCAACCGCGACCCGCGCGGGCCGACCCTGTCCATCGCCATGTGGGCCGTCGTCGGCGACCACGACAGCGATATCGCCACCTGGGTTCCCTTCGACGCGGTCCCGCCTCTGGCCTTCGACCACAACCAGATCATCACCGCCGCCCGGACACGACTGGCCGAAATGCTCTGGAAGGACCTCACATTCACGCGGGCGCTGATCGGCGACCAGTTCACCGCCACTCGAGCCGTGGGCCTCACCACCGCCCTGCACGGCACCCGACCCGACCCCGGCAACCTCAACCGCATCCTTGCCGCCATCCCCGGCCTCGGCCGCACCGGCGAACGCGTCCGCGTCAAAGCCACCGGCCGCCCCGCCGCCGTCTGGTCGTTCAGCCAGGCCTGACGACCACACGGGCTTCGGCGGGCATCCATCCCACCACGGTGGATTCCGGCCACAAAGTCACCGGAACCTTCACGAAGCGCTGGGCGCTCGAGCGGGTTGGTTGAGAACGGATCGGACGAGTTGGCGGACGCCCTCGAGGAGGCGGTCCTTCTGACCGGCTCGGACCAGGTAGGGCACCAGTTCACCGCCGAGGGGTGCCAGCAGGAGGCCACCGACCACGTCGGCATCGAGATCGGGACGCGCCTCGCGAAGTAGCGCGGCGATGTGGGCGGCCCAGAAAGCGTGGAACTCCTCGCGCCGGGGGTGCGGCGGAAGGGCCTGATAGGCGACGGACAGTTCGATGTCGTCGGCGACCAGTCGGGTCATGGCGTCGAAGTAGGCCAGCAAGCGTTCCCCCGCGGGAGCGCCGGGACCGAGCGGCGGCGGACCGGACGTCACAGCCTCCCTCAGATTGACTGCGCCCTCGGCGATGAGTTCGTACAGAAGGCCGGCCCGATTGCCGAAGCGGTGGAACAGCGTGCCTTTGGCGACCCCCGCGGCGGCGGCAATCCGTTCCATCGTGGCCGCGTCCGCCCCCTCCTCGGCGAGGAGTTTGCGCGTCGCCTCCAGAATCGCCTGCCGGTTGCGGGCGGCGTCGGCGCGTTCCTTGGGCCGGTCCATATCACCACTTTCATTGACAATTTGACCGTCGGTCAATATCTTCGCAGACGTAACTTGACCGACAGTCAACTTGTGAGGTTTTCCGTGCAAGCAATCCTATTGACCGGTACCGGCGCACCCGACGTCCTGGTGGCGAGCGAGGTGCCCACGCCGCAGCCGAGCCCCGACGAGATCCTGCTGCGCGCCGAGGCGATTCCGGTGCTCTTCCCCGAGACCATGCTCCGCTCGGGTGCGTTCCCGATGCCGGTGGAATTCCCGATCGTCTTCGGGACGCAGGCGGCGGGCGTGATCACCGAAGTGGGTGTCGGCGTGGACACCGCGCTCCTCGGGCAGCGAGTCATCGTGAGCAGCAATACCTTCGGCACCTACGCCGAACAGGTCAGCGTCCCCGCCGCACTCGCGACCCCGATTCCCGACGGGCTGTCCACGGTCGACGCGGCGGCCGTCGGCATGAGCGCGTCGGTGGCCATTCCCCTGCTGGAGACCGCGGAACTGACCGGCACCGAGACGATTTTGATCGAGGCGGCCGCCACAGGTGTCGGCGCATATCTCACCCAATTGGCCAAGGAGTACGGTGCCGCGCGGGTCATCGCCACCGCCGGCGGAACCGAAAAGGCCGAGCAGGCACGCGGATTCGGGGCCGACGTGGTCATCGATCACCTCGATCCCGAATGGCCGCGACAACTGCGCGAAACACTCGGCGGCGCAACGCTGGACGTGGTGTTCGATTCCCTGGGCGGCGAATCCGCGCTCGCTCTATTGGATCTCATGACGCCGCTGCGCGGCCGCATGCTCAGCTACGGATTTCTGTCCGGCGCGCCCGCCCAGGTCAGCGCCATGGACCTGATCATGCGAGGCCTCACGCTGATCGGCTGCTCCGGACCGGACTGGCTGGCCGGGGTCGCCCAGGCGCGCGGGGCCGCGCTGAAGCGGGCCGCGACCGGCTCGATCACCCCGCTGGTCGACCGGGTACTGCCGCTCGAACAGGCCGCGTACGCACACCAATTGCTGGCCGAGCGGGCCGCCAAGGGCACGATCGTGCTGCGACCCGGTCGCGCCTGAGCCACCGGCTCAGCCGGTGATCTCCCACTCGTAGACGGTGAGTTCCGACGCGCCCGTGATGTGAATCGGGTCGGTGTGGATCAGATCCTGTGCGGCGGAAAGGCTTTCGGCGGTGATCACGTACGCGCCGCCGCTGCCGTCGGTGAACTTGCCGGTTTCCACGAGCTGTCCGCGCTCGCCCACGGCCGCCAGCCATTCCTTGTGCGGGATGAGGACGGAATCGTCGAAGCGCGGGGTGCGCATTGCCATCACGAGATACTTGCGCACCCTGCGCTTCTCCTTCGAACTACTGGTCGTCGTCGGGGACGACGGTGGCGCGGGTCGCGGCCGCGGCGGCCCGGACCTGCGGGGCCACCTGGACCACCTGGCCGAGCACGCCGTTGATGAATGAGGGGGAATCGTCGGTGGACAGCTCCTTGGCCAGCTCCACCGCCTCGTCCACGGCCACCACCGGCGGAACGTCGTTGGCGTGGAACAACTCCCACACCGCCACCCGCAGGATGGCGCGGTCCACGGCGGGCAGCCGCGGCAGTGTCCAGTCCTGCAGATACGACTCGATGGTGCCGTCCACCCGGTCCAGGTCGTCGGCGACGCCTTCGACCAGGACGCGGGTGTAAGGGCTCACCGGCGCGACCGATTCCTCACGCACCGACAGCGAGACGCGCTCGGACAGCAGGTCGGCGGGATCGATATCGCGGGCCTCCGCCTCGAAGAGCAGATCCACCGCGCGCCGGCGCGCCTTGTGCCGTGCGCCGAGCTTCTTGAAAGACTTCTTGTCCGATTGATCGGCCACGGCAGACACTATCCGTCGCGTCAGTTGTTGACGCGACTGATGTAGCTGCCGTCGCGGGTGTCGATGCGCAGCTTGTCACCCTGGTTGATGAACAGCGGCACCTGCACCTCGGCGCCGGTCTCCACGGTGGCGGGCTTGGTGCCGGCGGAGGAGCGGTCGCCCTGCAGGCCCGGCTCGGTGTGGGTGACGACGACGTCGATGGCGACCGGGAGCTCGACGAACAGCGCCTCACCCTCGTGCATGGCGATCTGCACGGCCATGTTCTCCAGCAGGAACCCCGCGTTGCGGCCCAGCAGCTGCTCGCTCAGGTGCACCTGGTCGTAGGTCTCGCCGTCCATGAAGATGTAGTCCTCACCGTCGTGGTAGAGGTAGGTCATGTCGCGACGGTCGACGGTCGCGGTCTCCACCTTGACGCCGGCGTTGAAGGTCTTGTCGACGACCTTGCCCGAGACCACGTTCTTCAGCTTGGTGCGCACGAAGGCGGGACCCTTACCCGGCTTCACGTGCTGGAACTCGACGATCTGCTGCAGCTGATTGTCGATCTTCAGCACGAGGCCGTTCTTGAAGTCGCTGGTGTCCGCCACTGTCCTCGGATCTCCTACTAGTCGGTGCAACCGCGCGTCAGTCGACGACGGTCAGGTCTTTGCTGGTGCGGGTGAGCAGTTCCGGGCCCCCCTTGCGAACCACGAGCGTATCCTCGATCCGGACTCCGCCGCGGCCGGGGAAATACACGCCTGGCTCGACGGTCACCGCCACGCCATCCAGCAGTGTACCCGTGCCCGTTTTGGCGATTCCGGGCGCTTCATGAATCTGCAGACCCACCCCGTGTCCGAGACTGTGCACGAACAACTCGCCGTGACCGGCCGCCTCGATCACCCGGCGCGACGCCGCGTCCACCGCCTTGGTCGACGCACCCGGGGCCAGCGCCTCACGCCCGGCCTGTTGCGCGACATAGACCAGGTCGTAGACCTCCCGCTGCCAATCCGTCGGCTTGCCGAGCACGTAGGTGCGGGTCATATCGGAGTGATAGCCGCCGACCACCGCGCCGAAGTCGAGCTTCACGAAATCGCCCGTGGCCAGCACCGCCTCGGTCGGACGGTGGTGCGGGACAGCCGAATTCACGCCCGCGGCCACAATGGTCTCGAAGGCGACGGCGTCCGCGCCGTGCTCGAACATGAGCCACTCCAGCTCCCGGGCCACCTGACGTTCGGTACGGCCGGGGCGCAGGCCGCCGCGGTCGAGCAGGGTGGCCAGGGCGGCGTCGGCGGCCTCGCAGGCCGCGCGCAGGCGGCCCACCTCGTACTCGTCCTTCACCATGCGCAGCTCCTCGATCAGGCCCGCGACCGGGACCAGCTCCAGGCCGGTGCCCAGCGCGGAGAGACTGCGATGTTGCTCGACGGTGACCACGTGGCTCTCGAAACCGACCCGGCCGGTCTGCCACTCGCCCGCGATCTCCATGACGCGGCGGGCGCTGGCTCGGTTGATCTCGGCGCGCAGATCGGGCACCTGTTCCCCGACCTGGGTGATGTAGCGGCCGTCGGTGCAGATGATGGTGCGGTCCTCGCTGGAGTCCCAGGCGTACACCAGCAGTGCGGCATTCGAGCCGGTGAAGCCGGTAAGGTACCGGATATTGATCAGGTCCGTGACCAGCAGGGCGTCGACGCGGTTCTCCACCAGCAGGTTGCGCAGGTTGGCCCTGCGCAGCGCGTAGTTGGGCCGGGCCGGATCGTGATCAGCAGACATGCGTCAAAGCTACCGCCGACACGCCGCATCACCGACACGCAACACGTGCATGGCCCGGTTATGGAACTGCCACTGTTCACATACCAAGCAGTTCTCCACATTTCGCGAACCCGCGCCCCGTGCCTGCCTCCAGCGCGAGACCCTCGAACCATGACCCCGCTGCCCCTGCTCCTCTTCACCGTGTGGTGCGCCGCCCTGACCGCCCACGACGTGTACGGGCGACGCCTGCCGAACGCCCTCACCCTTCCCGGTGCCGCGGCGGCTCTCGGCTACGGATTCGCCGTCGGCGAGCCGGCATTCGCGATCACCGGCGCGGTGCTGCTCGCCGTCCCCTACCTGCTGGTCCACCTCTGCCGCCCGCACGCCCTCGGCGCGGGCGATGTGAAACTCGCTTTCGGTCTAGGGGCCGCGACAGCCCTGGCCGGTCCGCACGCCTGGTCGTGGGCGGCGCTGGCCGCCCCGATGCTCACCGCCTCGGCCGGAATCGGCATGCTCGCAGTGAACCTGGTGGGCCGCCGCGAGGTCGAACTCCCGCGACGTGCGGATGCGATCGGGACGCTCCCCCACGGGCCCGCGATGTGTGCCGCCAGTGTGGTGGCGCTGGTGGCCGGGCGCTGACATCGGGCTATGCGTGGACCGCGTGTTCGAGCACCCCTGTTGTCATGGAAAGATGTAACCCGTGTTGCGCTGGATAACTGCCGGAGAATCCCATGGTCCTGCTCTCGTCACCATCCTCGAGGGGATGGTGGCCGGTGTCGAGGTGACCTCCGCCGACATCGGCGCGCAGTTGGCCCGGCGACGTCTCGGGTACGGGCGCGGCGCGCGGATGAAGTTCGAGGCCGACGTGGTGACCATGATCGGCGGCGTCCGGCACGGCCGCACCATGGGCGGCCCGGTCGCCATCGAGGTCGCGAACTCGGAGTGGCCCAAGTGGACGCAGGTCATGTCCGCCGACCCGGTGGACGAGACCGAGCTCGCCGAGCTCGCGCGCAATGCGCCGCTGACCCGTCCCCGCCCGGGCCACGCCGACTACTCGGGCATGCTCAAGTACGGCTTCGACGACGCGCGCCCGGTACTGGAGCGCGCCAGCGCCCGCGAGACCGCGGCGCGGGTCGCGGCGGGCACCGTGGCCAAGAACTTCCTGCGCCAGGCACTGGGTGTCGAGGTCGTCTCGCACGTGGTGTCCATCGGCACCGCCGCCAACACCACCGGCGTGGTACCGACCGCCGCCGATTCCGACGCGATCGACGAATCGCCGGTGCGCGCGTTCGACAAGGACGCCGAGGCGGCCATGATCGCCGAGATCGAGGCGGCCAAGAAGGACGGCGACACCCTCGGCGGTGTGGTCGAGGTCGTGATCGAGGGTCTCCCGGTCGGCCTGGGCTCGTTCACCTCCGGTGAGGCGCGCCTGGATTCGCGACTCGCGGCCGCGCTCATGGGAATTCAGGCCATCAAGGGTGTCGAGGTCGGTGACGGTTTCGAGACCGCGCGCCGCCGCGGCAGCCAGGCCCACGACGAGATGCGGCCGGGCCCCGACGGCGTGCTGCGCTCCACCAACCGCGCGGGCGGTCTCGAGGGCGGCATGACCAATGGCGAGGCGCTGCGCGTGCGCGCGGCCATGAAGCCGATCTCGACCGTGCCGCGGGCGCTGTCGACGATCGACATGTCCTCCGGCGAGGAGGCTGTCGCCATCCACCAGCGCTCCGATGTGTGCGCGGTCCCGGCCGCCGGCGTGGTCGCCGAGGCCATGGTGGCGCTGGTCGTCGCGCAGGCCGTGCTGGAGAAGTTCGGCGGCGACTCGCTGCCCGAGACCGTCGACAACGTCAACGCCTACCTGAAGCGGATCAACGCTCGCCCGCACCTCCCGGGCCACGCCGGGCAGTGACGGCTGACGATAGCGCGGTGTCCGGCGAGCACGAACCGACCGCCGCGGCCGAGGCCGCGGACACCGCGGCCGTGCCCGATGTCGACGCGCGGGGTGAAACCGGCCGTCGCGCAATCAGTCTGGTGCTGGTCGGCCCGCCGGGCGCGGGTAAGTCGACCATCGGGCGCAAGCTGGCCCGCGAGCTCGGCGTGGAGTTGTACGACACCGACGCCGGAATCGAGGAGCGCGCCGGACGCACGATTCCGGAGATCTTCGCCGAGGACGGCGAGCCGGAGTTCCGGCGCATGGAGGAGGAGGTCGTCCGCGACGCCGTCCTCGCCGGGCACGGCGTCGTGTCCCTCGGCGGCGGCTCGGTGCTTTCGGCCGCGACCCGCGCCCTGCTGCGCGACCGCACGGTCGTCTACCTGGAAATCAGTGTGGGCGAAGGGCTTCGCCGCACCGGCGCCAGCACCAACCGCCCCCTGCTCAATGGCGACGACCCGGCCAAGAAGTACCGCGAACTGATGAAGATCCGCCGCCCGCTCTACCGCGAGGTGGCGACCGTGCGCGTGCGCACCGACGGCCGCAGCCCCGGCCGCGTGGTCCGCATGATCCTGGCCAAGCTCGGTCTGGAACCGATTGCGCGCCCGGAGGATTCGGCCACCGAGACCACGACCCTCGAACCCGGCATCAGCAGCCGCTCCCGCGGCCGCCGCAAGCGCCGCCGCGGCGGCCGCGGCCGGGGCGAGACCGATCCGGCCACCACCGCCACGACGACCGACGCCGACTCGGCCACGGGCTCGCGTGACGGCGAGTCCTCGCCCGCCCCGCCAGCCGACCAGGGCACGAAACGGCCGCGCCGCAACCGGCGTTCGCGCCGCCGCGGCGGCCGGACAGCCGAGACCGGCTCGCCCGCGGCGACGGCCGACGCCGCGGCGACGAACACATCCGGCGACCGGTCGGTCTCGCCCGCGGCGACCGGGGAGACAGGCGGCGAATCCGACTCCGCACGGCCGCCCGCCGGACGCGGACGCCGCCGCCGCGCCTCCCGTGGGGCCGGCGCGCCCGTGAATCCCGCTGGCGGCGGCGTGGATTCAACCCGGTCCACGGCCACGAACGGCAGCTCAGACATCACCGGATCAACTCCGGCCGGGCAGGACAGCGCCGCACAACGGGATGCGGCGCGTCCCCGCGGTGCGGTCGCACCGCCCGGCAGCGGGCGCTCCCGCCGCGCGCGGGCACGGCGGGCCCGGGCACGCGCTCGCGAACAGGAGCACGCCCGTTCGGCCGCGGATTCGGGTCCGGGCTCCGGTTCCCCTGCGGCGGAGCCGGGTCAGTGAGCGGCGCCGAATCGATCGACCATGTCCCCGACACCCGGGGACTCGCTACTTCCCCGCCATCGGGCGGGACCATTCACGGAGGAGTCCTGATGAGCGAGCCAACTCGCATCGAGGTCCGCACCGCCGACCCGTACCCGGTGATCATCGGACGGGGACTGCTGGGGGACCTGGTCGACGAGGTGACCGGCCGGTCCGGCGTGCGGACCGTGGCGATCTTCCATCAGCCGCCGTTGGCCGAGACCGCCGAGGTGGTGCGGAAGGCCCTCGCGGACAAGGGCATCGACGCGCACCGGGTGGAGATCCCCGACGCCGAGGCGGGTAAGGATCTGCAGGTCGCGGGCTTCTGCTGGGAGGTGCTGGGCCGGATCGGATTGACCCGCAAGGACGTGATCGTGAGCCTGGGCGGCGGCGCGGCCACCGACCTGGCCGGTTTCGTGGCCGCCACCTGGATGCGCGGCGTGAACATCGTGCACGTGCCGACCACCCTGCTGGCCATGGTGGACGCCGCGGTGGGCGGCAAGACCGGCATCAATACCGAGGCGGGCAAGAACCTGGTCGGCAGCTTCCACGAGCCGGCCGCGGTCATGGTGGATCTGGCCACGCTGGAAACCGTGCCGCGCAACGAGATCGTGGCGGGCATGGCCGAGATCATCAAGGCCGGTTTCATCGCGGACCCGGTGATCCTGGAACTGGTGGAGCGCGACCCGCAGGCCGCCCTGGACCCGACCGGCGACGTGCTGCCCGAGCTGATCCGCCGTGCCATCCAGGTCAAGGCCGATGTGGTGGCCGCCGACCTCAAGGAATCGGATCTGCGCGAGATCCTCAACTACGGCCACACCCTCGGTCATGCCATCGAGCGCCGCGAGCGCTACCGCTGGCGGCACGGCGCGGCTGTCTCGGTGGGCCTGGTCTTCGCGGCCGAATTGGGCAGGCTGGCAGGCCGTCTCGACGACGCCACCGCCGATCGCCACCGTGCCATCCTGGACAGCGTCGGCCTGCCCACCACCTACGACGCCGACGCGCTGCCGCAGCTGATGGACGCCATGCAGACCGACAAGAAGACCCGTTCGGGGGTGCTGCGTTTCGTTGTGCTCGACGGGCTGGCCAAGCCCGGCCGCCTGGAGGGCCCGGATCCGAGCCTGCTGGCCGCGGCCTATTCGGCCATCGCCCGCGAGGACGGCCCGACGGGCGGAGCCATCCTGCTCTAGGGCACAACGGCTTTCACGATGGCGCCCGCGGCCGATACCGGCGGCGGGCGCCATCGCATACGTCGCCGGATACGAAGGACCCCGCGCCACCCGACAGGTGGCGCGGGGTCGAATTCAGCGCAACGTCAGGCGTTGGCGGGCTCCGGGTCGGGGGCGGTGGTGGCGGGAGCGTTCTTCTTGCCGTCGCGGCCGGCCAGCCACCGGCCCAGGGCCACGCCGAGCATGCCGGGGATGAAGATCAGCAGCACGATGAAGGCCGCGCCCGAGGTGATGTTGAAGACCAGGCCCTGATCGCCCAGATCGAAGCCGGGGATGAAGTCGAGGATCCAGGCCACCAGCCCGGCGCCGATGCCACCGGCGAGTGCGGCCTTCAGCCAGCGCATGGTCAGATCGGCGCCGTGCTCGGGATCGGGATTGGCCCGCCGATCGGAGCGGCCGTCCAGCCACCCCCACGCGATCACCGCGGCGACCAGCACGATCAGGGACAGGATCCGCATCCAGGCGCCCGAGGTCGGCCAGTACCTCATGCCGAAACCGAGCAGGATCTCCAGCCCAACGGTCAGCGCCCCCAGCCCCATGGCGCGCAACACCCACGCATTCATGTCGATCACCTTAACCTGCGCGGCCGCCCGGCCGAACCGAATGAATTGAAACTTGTTTCAGAACCATAGCCGGAGCGGGACCGGAGGCCACACCCGGGCCCGACACGCTGCTAGAAAGACACGGTGAGCATCGAAGCCGTCGCTCTGCTTCAGGATCCGGTCCGCAAGCGACTCTACGACTACGTCGCCGCCGCCGACCACGATGTCAGCCGGGACGAAGCGGCGGAGGCGGTCGAGATCAAACGGCCGCTGGCCGCGTTCCATCTGGACAAGCTGACCGAGGCCGGACTGCTCGACGCGGTGTTCCGCCGACCGGAGGGCCGCACCGGACCGGGCTCGGGACGGCCCGCCAAGTTCTATCGGCGCGCCGGCGCGGAATTCGCCGTCACGCTCCCCGCCCGCGACTATCGCACCGTCGCAACGGTTCTCGCCGAGGTGATCGAGCATGAGGGCTTCGAGGAGGCCATCGCGAAGGCCGCCGCCGCGCACGGGCCCGCCCTCGAGGGCCGTGAGCTGTCCGAGGCGCTGCGCGAGCGCGGATACGAGCCCTACCTCGAGGGCGACGTGCTCCGCCTGCGCAATTGCCCGTTCCACAAGCTGGCCGTGGACTTCCCGCCCCTGGTCTGCGGGATGAATCTGGCCCTGCTGGCGGGCCCGGCCGCCGCGGCGGGCTGGACCGCGCGGATGGATCCGGCCCCGGGTCGATGCTGCGTGAGCTTTTCTAAAAGCAATCTTGACTAGTTATAGTCGGAACATGCACCTCGCACAGCTCAATATCGGGCGCATGATCGCCCCCGAAGGCGATCCCCGAGTCGCCGAATTCTTCGCGGCCCTCGACGAGATCAATGCCGTCGCCGATTCCTCCCCCGGCTTCGTCTGGCGCATGGTGGACGGTGAATCCAACAACGCCACCTCCCTGCGCCCGTACCAAGGCGACCCGGACACGCTCGTCAACATGAGCCTGTGGGAATCGCGGGAAGCATTGTTCGACTACGTGTATCGCAGCGGCCACATGGAATACGTGCGCCGCCGCCGGGAGTGGTTCATCCCGCTGCGCGAGGCGTTCACGGTACTGTGGTGGATCCCCGAGAGCACGCTGCCGACCCTCACCGACGCCATGGCGCGCCTGGACCACCTGCGTGAGAACGGCCCCACGCCTTACGCTTTCACGTTCCGGCAGGCATTCCAGCCGGAGGCGGCCGCGGAAGCCTCCGCGGCCGTCCTCGATTAGCGGATCGGTCCGGCGCGCAGAGGAAGATCAATCCCGCAGTGCCGCGGCCATTTCGGCGCGCGGGGCGGGCCTGCCGGTGAACTGCTCGACCTGGCCGTACGCCTGGTTCAGCAGCATCTCCAGGCCACTGACGACGGTATTGCCCGCCCGCGCGACCGCTTCCGCGAGCGGCGTCGGCCACGGGTTGTAGATGGCGTCGAGCACCACCGGGGCCACCGCCACCGAATCCGCCACGGCCGCAGCCGCATCGGCGGGAACGGTGCTGACGACGACGTCCACGTCAGAGCAGACGAACAGCAGGCCTTCGGGGTCGAAGCCGAGCACCTCGGCCGACATGCCCAGCTGCTCGGCCAGTTCCAGGGTTTCGGCCGCGCGCCCGCGATCACGGGCCACAATGGTCACGGTGTGCGCGCCCAGGTCGGCCAGCGCCAGCAGCGCCGGGCGGGCGGTGCCGCCCGCACCCAGCACGACGGCGCGGGCAATCTCCCTCACCCCCGCGCCTTCCAGTGCGCCGCGCACCCCGTCCACGTCGGTGCAGTCGGCGCGCCAGCCGGACTCCGTGCGCACCAGGGTGTTCGCCGAGCCGACCAGGACCGCGCGCTCGGTGCGCTCGTCCGCGTATTCGAGGGCCGCGACCTTGTCCGGCATGGTCACCGACAGCCCGACCCATTCCGGGCCGAGTCCGTCGACCAAGCCGGGCAGCTGTTCGGCGGTGCACTCGATGCGCTCGTAGCTCCAGTCCAGGCCGAGCGCCCGGTAGGCCGCCAGATGCAGTTGCGGCGAACGCGAATGCGAGATCGGGCTGCCGAGCACGGCGGCCCTTCGCTTACCGTCCACTATCGAGGATTCCACTCTGCCTGGCCTTTTCGATATTGCGCAGGTGCTCCTGGTAGTTCTCGGTGAACAACGTGGTGCCCTGCTTGTCGATGGTCACGAAGTACAGCCACGGGCCGGGCGCCGGATTCTCCATGGCGCGCATGGCATCCAGCGACGGCGCGGAGATCGGCGTGGCGGGCAGACCGGCCATGGCGTAGGTGTTCCAGGGGGTCTTGCGCGCGCGGTCGGAATCGGTGGTGGCGACCTCGGTCTTGTCGAGGGTGTAGTTGACGGTGGAGTCGAACTGCAGAGGCTGCTGGGCGGCGAGCCGGTTCACGATGACCCGCGCCACCTTCGACATGTCTTGGGGCAGGGCCTCCCGCTCCACCAGCGACGCCGCGATCAGCGTGTCGTAGGGGCTCAGGCCGTTCGCCGCCCCGGACTGCACCAGCCCGGTGGCCTCATAGCTCATGGCGCTCGCGGAAACGAGCTGCTTGAGGATGTCCAGCGCACTGGCACTGGGGTCGAAATCCCAAGTGCCACCGGCGATCAGGCCCTCGAGCTGACGTGAGCGGTCCGGCACCGACTTCACCCGCTCCAGCGCCCATGCCGGCACCCCCAGCACGGCCGGATCGGCGGTCGCCCCGGCCTGATCGAGCTGCTCGTAGGTCACGCACTTGGCGGCGGTGCCGGTGCCGACGCAGCTGGCCTCGGCGATCTTGCGGTAGATGCCGTCCTTACGCGCGCCGGTGGTGACGTCGCTGGAGTCGTGCAGTTGGCGGCCCTCGGAGATGACCACATTGCCGACCCGGGCGTCCTTGGTGAACAGCGCGTTCACCGCTTCGGCGCCCTTGCTGTGGCTCGGGATGGCGTAGTAGCCGGGCTGGACGGAGTTCATGTTCGTATTGCGCACGGCCGCTTCGTAGAACGCGCCACTGCTGGCCACCACACCCTTGTCGGCCATGGTCTGCGCGATCTGCGTCGAGGTGTCGCCGGACTTGATCTGGATGACCACCAGCGGGCCCTGCGGGCCGGAGAAGTCAGCGGGCCCGTTCAGCTTGCCGATGAACTTCCAGCCCGCGAATCCGACTGCGCCGACGAACAATACGGCGAACACGCCCGCGATGACGAACAGGTTGCGGCGGCGCCGCTTGCGCTCGGCCGCTTTCCGCGACGCCATCCGGGATCGCTTGGGCCGCGGGCTCCGGGATCCCGACGACCGGGACTGCGATCGCGTGGCGCGGCGGCCACGGTCGACGCGCTGGGCGCGATCGACGCGCTGGGTAGCGCTGCGGCGCGGTGGTTCGGGCGCGAGCGGGTGCTCGTCGTACTCCTCGCCCTCGTAGTGCTCGTCGTCGAAGTGCTCCTCGTCGTAGTGCTCATCCTCGTAGCGGGGTATGACGGTGGTGTCGTCTTCGTAATCGTCCGCCTCGGACCAATCCAGATCGTCGCGGCGGTAACGCCGTTCGGCGTTCTGCCGGTAGCGTTCCTCGGCCCGCGTCCAGCGGTCGGTCATGCGTCATCACCGCGCGGCTTCAAAAGGGCACTCCGTTCGTCCAACCATCCTTGCAGGATCGACACGGCGGCGGCTTGATCGATGACCTGCCGCTGCCCGCGTGCGCGAACTCCACTGTCTCGCAACGCACGTGCAGCAGACACCGTAGTCAAACGTTCGTCGGAAAGTCGCACCGGCACCGGAGCGATCAGGGCCCGCAAACGACCCGCGAAGGTGGCCGCCAGCTTAGCCGACGAGCCGCTCTCCCCGCGCAATGTGCGGGGCAGACCGACGATCACTTCGACGGCCTCGTACTCCCGCACAATCTCGGCAATTCTGGAGAGATCAGACGCGAGGGTGCCGGGCGCGACCTTCTTCGCGCGCGGCACCGTCTCGACCGGAGTGGCCAGCAGCCCGTCCGGATCGCTGGAGGCGACACCGATGCGCACCGATCCCACGTCGATGCCGATGCGCCGGCCCCGGCCCGGATCCCGCTCGGCACACGGTCGCTCGGATGCGAACCCGCGCCCGTCGGCGGACACGCCGGAGGCCTCGGTCGGAGTCCTGGCAAATCCGGAGGAAAGCCGCGAATCCACCCGTGAGAAGTCGGATTCCGCACCAGCTTCCTCGACTCCGCCCGTGGAAGCGCCCAACTCCGCGGAATACGGCACCGCGGATGCGGCCGCCGAGCGTGAGGTTTCGGATGCGGACCCGGTCCCGCGTGCGGGACCGGATGTGTCGGATGTATCCGATTCGGCCATTTACCCGGCGAGCTCGGCGACCCGCGCGCGCAATGCGGCCAGACCCGCCTCGATGCCCGACGGGTCCGAACCCGCGCCCTGGGCCATCTCGGGTTTGCCGCCGCCCCGGCCGGAAATGGCCGGACCGAACGCGGACACCAGATCCCCGGCCTTGATGCCTAGGTCCTGCGCGGTCTTGGTGACGGCGACGACGAAGGGCACCTTGCCGTCGGCATGGCCGAGCATCACCACGACGGCGGGCTCGGAACCGAAGCGACCCTTGATGTCCGACACCAGGGTGCGCAGATCGCCCGCGCCCACGCCCTGCGGCGCGGCTTCCGCGACCAGAACTACGTTGCCGATACGCCGCGCCCGCTCCACAAAACTTCCGGCGGAGGCAAGGACCGCCGCCATCTTGGTGCGCTCGAGCTCCTTCTCGGCGACCTTCAAACGCTCGACGAGCTGCTCGACACGACCCGGCACCTCGTCGGACGGCACCTTCAGCGAGGAGGCGACACCGGCCAGCAGCGCCCGCTCCTTGGCCAGGTACTTGTAGGAGTCCAGGCCCACGAAGGCCTCCACGCGGCGGATACCCGAACCGACCGACGACTCGCCGAGCACGGTGATCGGGCCGATCTGCGAGGAGTGCTGCACATGGGTGCCACCGCAGAGCTCCATGGAGAACGGTCCGCCGATCTCCACGACCCGCACCTCGTCGCCATAGTTCTCGCCGAACAGCGCCATCGCGCCCATCTTCTTGGCCGAGGTCAGATCGGTGACGAAGGTGTTGACCTGGAAGTCGTCGGCCACCGCGTCGTTGGAGACGGCCTCGATATCGGCCTTCTGCTGCTCGGACAGCGCGCCCTGCCAATTGAAGTCGAAGCGCAGGTAGCCCGGCTTGTTCAGCGAGCCGGCCTGAACAGCGTTGGGCCCCAGCACCTGTCGCAGCGCGGCGTGCACCATGTGGGTGCCCGAGTGGCCCTGCGTCGCGCCGTGGCGCCAGGCCGGATCGACCTGGGCCAGCACCGTGTCACCCTCGGTGAGCTGACCGGCCTCGATGGTGGACTTGTGCACCCACACCCTCTTGGCGATCTTCTGCACGTCGTTGACCTTCACCTTCAGGCCGTGCGAGGAGATGATCGAACCGCGGTCGGCGATCTGGCCACCGGACTCGGCGTAGAGCGGGCTGCGGTCCAGGATCACCTCGACATCCTGCCCGACCTCGGCGACCGGCACCCGGACACCGTCCTTGATCAGGGCCAGGACCGTGGCCTCGGTGGACAGTTCGTCGAAGCCGGTGAACTCGGTCTCGCCGCGGTCCACGAACTCCTTGTAGACGGTGAGGTCGGCGTGCGCGTGCTTGCGCGAGAGCGCGTCCTCCTTGGCCCGCTTGCGCTGCTCGGCCATGAGCGCGCGGAAGCCCTCCTCGTCGACCTGCAGGCCCGCCTCGGAAGCCATCTCCAGGGTCAGGTCGATCGGGAAACCGTAGGTATCGTGCAGCGTGAAGGCGTCCGTGCCGCTGATCTTCTTGCTGCCCTGAGCCCGCATTTCGTCGACGGTCTCGTCGAACAGCTTGGTGCCGGTGTTCAGCGTCTTGAGGAACGCGGCTTCCTCACCGACGGCGACGGTTTCGATGCGCCTGAAGTCGGTGGCGAGCTCCGGGTAGGAGGGAGCCATGAGGTCGGTGACGACCTTGATGAACTCACCCATGACCGGCTTCTCGGCGCCGAGCAGACGGGCCGAACGCACGATGCGGCGCAGCAGGCGGCGCAGCACGTAGCCGCGGCCGTCGTTGCCGGGGTTCACGCCGTCGCCGATCAGCATGGCGGCGGTGCGGGCGTGATCGGCGATGACGCGGAAGCGCACATCGTCGGCGTGCTCCACACCGTAGGAGCGGCCGGTCAGCTCCTCGGCCTTGTTGATGATCGGGCGCAGCAGATCGGTCTCGTAGACATTGTCGACACCCTGCAGCAGGAACGCGACACGCTCGATGCCCATGCCGGTGTCGATGTTCTTCTTGGGCAATGGACCCAGAATCTCGAAGTCGTCCTTGCCGCGCCCGGCGCCCCGCTCGTTCTGCATGAACACGAGGTTCCAGATCTCGAGGTAGCGATCCTCGTCGGCCTCGGGGCCGCCCTCGACGCCGTACTCGGCGCCGCGGTCGAAGTAGATCTCCGAGCACGGGCCGCACGGACCCGGGATGCCCATCGACCAGTAGTTGTCGGCCATGCCGCGGCGCTGGATGCGCTCGTCCGGCACGCCGAGCTCGCGCCAGATCTGCTCGGCCTCGTCATCGTCGAGATAGACGGTGACCCAGAGCTTTTCCGGATCGAAGCCGAAGCCGCCATCCTCGACGGGCTTGGTCAGCAGCGACCAGGCCAGTTCCATGGCCTCGCGCTTGAAGTAGTCGCCGAAGGAGAAGTTGCCCGCCATCTGGAAGAAGGTGTTGTGGCGGGTGGTGACGCCGACGTTCTCGATATCGCCGGTACGGACGCACTTCTGCACGCTGGTCGCGGTACTGAAGGGCGGGGTTTGCTGACCGAGGAAATACGGCACGAACTGGACCATGCCCGCGTTCACGAAGAGCAGGTTGGGGTCGGCCAGGATCAGCGAGGCACTGGGCACCTCGGTATGTCCGGCCTTTACGAAATGCTCCAGGAAGCGCCGTCGAATCTCGTGGGTCTGCACAACCGTCCAGCCTACCGGTCCGAGTCCAGGGAGTTTCCACCCACCACCGGGCGATAGCTACCATCGCCGGAGTGACTGTGATCCCGGACCCATCCCAGCGCTTCCCGCTTCCCCAGGCGCATCGCACCGTCTTCCTCAAACCGCACGTCACCTCGCCGAATATCGTGGTCGGCGACTACAGCTACTTCGACGATCCGGACGCGCCGACGGCCTTCGAGACCAAGAACGTCCTCTACGCCTTCGGGCCGGAGAAGCTGATCATCGGCAAGTACTGCGCCATCGCGAGCAACACCCGCTTCATCATGGCCGGTGCGAACCACGCGACCTCGGGTGTGTCGAGCTTCCCGTTCACCATCTTCGGCGGCGCCTGGGCCGAGGAGACCATGGACCTCATCACCTCGATTCCGTCCAAGGGCGACACGGTCGTCGGCAATGACGTGTGGTTCGGCTACAACACGCTGATCATGCCGGGCGTGCGCATCGGCGATGGCGCGATCATCGCCGCCGGCGCGGTCGTCGCCGCCGATGTGCCGCCCTACACGATCGTGGGCGGCAATCCGGCGCAGGTGGTGAAGCAGCGCTTCTCCGATGCGGATGTGACCCGGCTACTGCGGGCGGCCTGGTGGAACTGGCCGACCGAGCTGATCACCGAGCATGTGCGCGCCATCATGGGCGGCACGCCCGCCGAGATCGAGCGGATCGCCTTCCACAACGAACTGCTCGCGGACTGACCAGCGCCGCAAGCGCATTCGCGGCTATCGGCCGTTTCGGCGGTCGGTGCGATTCGGCGCGCTGCGCACCCGCACGGGAGCGCTATGTGCCACGAACGATGCGGCGGAGTTTGGTGACGCGGGGACCGACTTCGCGTTCGTAGCCGTGATCGGTCGGGTGGTAGTAGTCGACGCCGACCAGTTCGTCGGGCGGATACTGCTGGCCGAGAACGCCGTCCGGATGATCGTGCGGGTACTTGTAGCCCTGGGCGTTGCCGAGCGCCGCGGCGCCCGGATAGTGGCCGTCGCGCAGGTGGGCGGGCACCGCGCCCGCCTTGCCCGCGCGCACATCGGCCATCGCCGCCCCGATGCCCTTGACCACGGCACCCGACTTCGGCGCGGTGGCGATGTGAATCGTGGCCTGGGTCAGGGCCAGCTGCGCCTCCGGCATGCCGACCAGCTGCACCACCTGCGCCGCGGCGACCGCGGTCTGCAGCGCCGTCGGATCGGCCATGCCGACTTCTTCGCTGGCCTGGATCATCAAGCGGCGGGCGATGAATCGCGGGTCCTCGCCGGCGCTGATCATGCGGGCCAGATAGTGCAGCGCGGCGTCGACATCGGAGCCGCGCAGGGATTTGATGAAGGCGCTGATCACGTCGTAGTGCTGATCACCGGCGCGGTCATAGCGCACCGCGGCCTTGTCGACGCTGGCCTCGACCAGCGACACATCGACCGTGCCGTCCAGGGAGGATTCCGCCGAGGCCTCGAGCGCGGTGAGCGAGCGCCTGGCGTCACCGCCCGCAATGCGCACGATGTGGTCGAGCGCGGCATCGGTGACCGTGTACTCCCCCGCCAGCCCGCGCGGATCGGCGATGGCGCGAGCGAGCACCGTGCGAATGTCGTCCGGCGACAAGGACCGCAGCTGCAGCACCAGCGAACGCGACAGCAGCGGCGACACCACGGAGAACGACGGATTCTCGGTGGTCGCCGCGACCAGCAGCACGATCCGGTTCTCCACCGCCGCCAGCAGCGCGTCCTGCTGGGTTTTCGAAAACCGGTGGACCTCGTCGATGAACAGCACGGTCTGTTCACCCCCGGTGAGCCGCCGCCGCGCCACATCGATGACCGCGCGGACCTCTTTCACGCCCGCGGACAGCGCCGACAGCGCCTCGAATCGCCGGCCGGTGGCCTGCGACAGGAGCGAAGCGAGCGTGGTCTTGCCGGTCCCGGGCGGACCGTACAGCAGCACCGACGCGGCCCCCGACCCTTCGATCAGCCGCCGCAGCGGCGAGCCGGGACCGAGCAGATGCTGCTGGCCCACCACCTCGTCGAGAGTGCGCGGCCGCATGCGCACGGCCAGCGGTGCGTATCGATCGTCCCCGCTGGGAATGCGCGCGGCTCCCGTCTCGTAGTCGTCGGATACGGCCTGCGTGCCCGGCGCATCGAACAACCCATCACTCACTCCCAAGACCCTACCGAGCACGTCCGACACATCACGGCGGGCCGGGATCCGCCCTCGAATCCCAGCCCGCCGTGGCGTGGACGATCATTCCTCCCAGCGCTCTTCCAAGGTGGCCGACACGTGTTCGGCGAAGTCGCCGAGAGTGTCGTCGCCGGTGCAGCGGGCGTCCTCGGCGAGGGCTGCCCAGCGGTTGATGAGGGCGGCCGAGCGCGGGATGGACAGGCCGTGCTCGCGGGCCGCGGCGATGCGCGTGTGGTCGGCGGGCAGGAACCAGTAGGTGGACAACCACACCCAGATCAGCCGGGCCTCGAGGATGCGTTCGGCGAGCACATCGTCGTCGGCGAGGGCGGGCCAGACCGCGACCACCTCGGAGCGCCAGGCCTCCACCATCTGGCGGGCGCGTTCACGCGACAGCTCGAAATCGCACAGGCAGCCAGGGAAGGAGACCAGGGCGTAGGCGATATCGAGGGTGGCGTCGCGGAAGCCGCCCCACTCGTAGTCGAGGAACCGCGCGCCCTCGTCATTGAGGATGACATTGTCGGGGCACAGGTCCGAGGGGCTGAAGGCACGGTAGCGCCCGGCGGAGAAGAGCCGGTTGCCGCGCACGATGCGTTCGGCGATCTCGCCCGGCACCTCGATGCCGAGCTCGCGCTGCAACATCACCGGCACCTCGCCGACCGCGGACTCGGCTTGCTGCGCAATGCCGTCCACGCGGTGCACCACATCCACCCGGCGCAGCAGCGCCACGAAGTCCGCCTCGCGGCCGACGGTGGCGGCATGCATGCGACCCAGCGCCTGGGCGAACGCCATGAGCGCATTGCGGCCGGCGGGTTCCGCGCCGGACTGCAGGACCGCGGTGAGAGAGGTGTTCTCGCCGAGGTCGCTGAGAATGAGCAGGCGGTCGGGCAGGCTGTAGCCGAGTAGGTACGCGCCGGGCCGATGGTCACGGCCGAGGGCGGTGGTGAATTGGTAGGACACGGCTTCGCGCAGGAATGCGGAGTCGATGCTGGCGACACCGGGAGCCATGCCCCCGGTGCGCCGCTGCGACGCCGTGCCCGCTACCTGCTTCACGATCAGTGTGCGAGGAAGTGAAAAGGCGTTCTCCGCAACGCGGACACGGAGTACCGTCGTCCTTCCACTGCCGCTGAGTTCCATCGGATCACTCAGCTTTACCGGAGCACCCATTCGCTTTGTGAGCAACTGTTGTGCCGCGGACACGACTTCGGCGGCGCGTTCGGCCAGTAGTGCGGTCATCGGAACCCAAGTTACTCCCGTCAGGTCACTTTCAGCGAGCGGTTGCGCAACCTTTCGCGCGTCGGACGGCGTGTCTTTGTGAAGGGTTTGCCCACACGGCGCTGGTTGCTTGACACAACCAGCACCGTCTAGTTGTCTCATGGTCAACTGCCGTGCGCCACACCGTAAACCGGGAAATGTGAAAGGCTTGCGACCATGACTGGCACGCCGCCCTCCGCACCGTACGACCCCCCCGGCGACCGTCCCGTCGCCGGGGGCGGCGAACCGTATCCACCCCGCGCCGGTCAGCACCAAAACCCCGAGCCCGCACCGGTTTCCGCAGCGTCCGAGCCGGGCCCCGTACACGGCCGACACCAGATGCCGGGACTCGCCGGGTACCCGCAGTTCGACGGACCCGGTGCCGCCCAATACGGCAGCGAGGCCGTGGCGCCCCCGCCCGCGTTCACCCCACCGCCGGGCGCGCCGCGGCCGCCGGCCGGCCACAGCGGCGGGCAGTTGCCGCCGGGGCCGATGCCGCCGGGCAATCCGCCTCCGCCGGGCGGATTCCCGCCGGAGGCGATGCCGCCGACCGCCGGTCCCCCACCCACCGAGCCGGTCCGGCAACAGCCCTATACGCCCCCACGCGAGACCCTCGATGTCGGCGCGGCCCTCACCTACGGCTGGGATCGGTTCCGGCTCAACCCCATTCCCTGGGTGAGCATGGTGCTGATCGGCATGATCTCCTGGCTGGTGGTCACGCTGCTGGTGAGAATCGTTGATGTGCGGTCGCTGTCGGCGGTCGTCCTGCTGTTCGCGGTGGCGTCGCTGGTGGTGTGGTTGCTGCAGGCGGCCATGATCCGCGGCGCGCTCTACGAAACCGACGGGACCCCACCGGATTTCCCGGCCTTCTTCGGATTCGTGAATGCCGGGAATGTGCTCATCACCGCGCTGATCGTGTTCGCGCTCAGCTTCGTGGCGGCCATCGCGTGCCTGTTCCCGGCGGTGATCGTCGGCGTGCTGTGCATGTTCGCGCTGCACTTCGTGATCGATCAGGACCAAAATCCGATCGCCGCAATCCAATCCAGTGTGCGGTTGGTCATCGCCAATGCCCTGCACGTCTCGCTGCTGGCGCTGGCGGTGCTGCTCATCACCGCCATCGGCACTCTGTTCTGCGGTCTGGGTCTGCTGATCGCAGGACCGGTGACCGCCATCAGCACCACCTACGCCTACCGGACACTCACGGGCCGGCTCATCGTCCCGGTCTGACATCCGGAGCAGGACCAGTGCCCTCCGCTGTCGGTGACACCGGAGGGCACTGGTCCTGCGCACGTAGGGGCTACTTGGCGTCGTCCTTGACCGGGTTGCCGTTCGCGTCGAGCTTGGCGTTGAGGCCCGCCTCCTGCCGCTGCTGCAGCGTGATCGGGGTGGGCGCGTCGGTGAGCGGGTCGACCCCGCCGCCGGACTTCGGGAAGGCGATGACCTCGCGGATCGAGTCCACCCCGGCCAGCAACGCGGTGATGCGGTCCCAGCCGAAGGCGATGCCGCCCATGGGCGGAGCGCCGTAGGAGAAGGCGTCGAGCAGGAAGCCGAACTTCTCCTGCGCCTCCTCCTCGCTGATGCCCATCACCTTGAAGACGCGTTCCTGCACGTCGCGGCGGTGGATACGGACCGAACCGCCGCCGATCTCGTTGCCGTTGCAGACGATGTCGTAGGCGTAGGCCAGCGCCGAACCAGGGTCGGCGTCGAAGGTGTCCAGGTGCTCGGGCATGGGCGAGGTGAAGGCGTGGTGCACGGCCGTCCAGGCCGAATGACCCAGGGCCACATCGCCGCTCGCGGTGGCGTCGGCGGCGGGCTCGAACATCGGCGCGTCCACGATCCAGACGAAGGCCCAGGCGTTCTCGTCGATGAGGCCGCAGCGGCGGGCGATCTCGCCGCGGGCCGCGCCCAGCAGCGCCCGGCTGGACTTGGCGTCACCGGCGGCGAAGAAGACGCAGTCGCCCGGCTCCGCGCCGACCTGCTTGGCCAGGCCCTCGCGCTCGGCGTCGGTGAGGTTCTTGGCGACCGGGCCGCCGAGGGTGCCGTCCTCGTTCACGGTGATATAGGCCAAGCCCTTCGCGCCGCGCTGCTTGGCCCACTCCTGCCAGGCGTCGAATTGACGACGGGGCTGGCTCGCGCCGCCCGGCATGACCACCGCACCGACGTAGGGAGCCTGGAACACGCGGAACTGCGTGTCCTTGAAGTACTCCATCATCTCGGTGATCTCGATGCCGAAGCGCAGGTCCGGCTTGTCGGTCCCGAAGCGGCGCATGGCATCGGCGAAGGTCATGTGCGGGATCGGGGTCGGGATCTCGTAGCCGACCAGCTTCCACAGCGCGGTCAGGATGTCCTCGGCCAGCAGGATGACGTCCTCCTGCTCGACGAAGCTCATCTCGATGTCGAGCTGGGTGAACTCGGGCTGGCGGTCGGCGCGGAAGTCCTCGTCGCGGTAGCAGCGCGCGATCTGGTAGTAGCGCTCGATGCCGCCGACCATGAGCAGCTGCTTGAACAGCTGCGGCGACTGCGGCAGCGCGTAGAACTTGCCGGGCTGCAGGCGGGCCGGAACCAGGAAGTCGCGCGCGCCCTCGGGGGTGGAGCGGGTCATGGTCGGGGTCTCGACCTCGACGAAGGCGTGCTTGGCCAGCACGGCGCGGGCGGCCGCGTTCACCTTCGAGCGCAGGCGGATCGCGTGCGCCGGGCCTTCGCGGCGCAGGTCCAGGTAGCGGTACCTGAGTCGGGCCTCCTCGCCGGGCTCGTCGTCGAGCTGGAACGGCAACGGCGCGGCCTCGTTGAGCACCTCGAGCTGGGTCACGTTGACCTCGATGGCGCCGGTCGGCAGATTCGGGTTCTCGCTGCCGGCGGGGCGGTTCTCCACCACGCCGATGACCTTCACGACGAACTCGTTGCGCAGCTTGTGGGCGGCCTCCGCGGGCTCGCCTTCACGGAAGACGGCCTGGGACACACCCGACGCATCGCGCAGATCGATGAAGATCACGCCACCGTGGTCTCGCCGCCGGGCCACCCAGCCGGTGAGGGTGACGGTCTGACCGGCGTGCTCGCTTCGCAGCGAACCAGCCAAGTGGGTGCGCAGCACGGGATTCCTTTCGACGGGTCGAAGCACCCGGTAAGGGTGACCAGGTGCAGACCCATCGTAATGAGGAGCATCCAGACGAGTGAAACCGATATCGATGCGGTGGGTTCAGGCCGGAGATCGATCCGTGCCGGGTCATCATCGATGACCAGCCCATGCCCGATTCGAGCGCGCCTGCGACCTGTCAGGTCGCAGGGAGGCTGCTATCCCTCGGCAACGACACGATCCATACGCCACCCGGCTCTTGCACGCGTCCGGAGCGGCTTCAGCAACGATGCCTGATGGTTATCGACGCCTTCGCCTACGCCTAGCGCGTTCTCGGGGCAATCCTCACCTCAAAGCTGTTGGCACCGTTCATGGTCGAGGGCAGGTAGGGCGTTTCATGCGAGCTCAGCGCTCGATCTGACAACCTGAATGCCGCCGAAAACGCTCTGGATACGCATCTCCTAGCCGTTCAGCGCAGGTGGTTCGGCGATGAGCGCCGCCGATCACAGGCCCTGAAGCAATGTGTGTCGCGCTGGGCGAACTGATAAATTCCGCGTGGAACGGACTTGCCTGGCACACGCGCCGGCTCAGTCAACTCGAGAAGGCGGGCCCCGATGACCTTCAACGAAGGTATGCAGATCGACCCCGACGCAGTCTCATCGCGTGGTCCGGGGATGGGTGGGAAGTTGGTCCTGGGCGGCGGTGCAGGCGGCATCCTGGTGCTCGTCTTGGCACTGTTGTTCGGTGGTGATCCGAGTTCCTTGCTGGGTCAGCTCACAGGAAGTCAGCCGAGTACGAACCCAGCCACCGTCGCTGGTACGCCCTCCCACTGCAAGACGGGCGCGGACGCGAATCGCTACGCCGACTGCCGAGTTGCGCTGACCGCACAGAGCCTCAACGCGGTGTGGGCCGGCCAGCTGTCGGCACAAACCGGCACCACCTTCGTGAAGCCGCAGGTAGTTTTGTTTTCCGGCTCCACCTCGACCGGTTGTGGACAGGCATCGTCTGCTGTGGGCCCTTTCTACTGCCCGGCAGATCGCACCGCCTACTTCGATGTCAGCTTCTTCCAGGAACTCGTCGATCGCTTCGGTTCCAGCGGTGGCCCGCTGGCCCAGGAGTACGTTGTCGCCCACGAGTTCGGCCATCACATCCAGAACCTGCTCGGCGACATCAACCGCGCCCAGCGCGATCCCCAGGGCGCCACCTCCGGCGCGGTCCGTACCGAACTCCAGGCCGACTGCTACGCGGGCGTCTGGGCCTACCACGCCGACAAGCTCCCCGCCCCCGGCTCCACCATCCCCTTCCTGAAGCCGTTGACCGACAACGATATCCGCGATGCGCTGTCCGCCGCGTCGGCCGTCGGCGACGACCACATCCAGAAGGCCGCCACCGGCCGCGTCAACCCCGAGGCCTGGACCCACGGCTCCTCCGAGGAACGCCAGAAGTGGTTTCTCACCGGCTACAAATCCGGCCAGGTCAAAGCCTGCGACACCTTCTCCGCCCGAGACCTCGGCAACCCGCCTGCCCTCCGCTGACTACTACCGGCCCCTGAGCCCCCACGGTCCGGGGACCTCGCCATTTCGATGGTGGGTGCGGCTGTCGGGTCGCTCGCTTCTCGGGGCGAGTCGGCGTGGCACCGCGGGCGGGGAAAGGGTGGGCGGCAAAATCGGCGGCGGCGGGCGCGTGCCCGCAAGGGAATTCGGAGGGTTGCGATGCGAAAAGCCAGGGGCACAGCACGATTCGGGACAACGCGTGGGTGGCGAGCGGCAATAGCCACCGTTCTCTCGGCCGTGACACTCGCGGCCGTGGGCGGATTCGCGGCAGCGGATCCGGCACCGGCTCCGTCGATCGCCATGCTGACCCTGACCGCCATGCCCGCCGGATGGCAGACGCGCACCGATTTGCGTCCAGTGCTGGAGGTCCAGTCGGACGGGCAGGCGGTGAAGCGGGCCGCCGACTCCGCGCAGCCGGTGAACGGCACTGTCCCCGCCGACGTGCTCGACGCGGCGGCCACGGAGATCCGGGCGTTGGCGGCGGTGGATATGGGGACGCCGGAGGCGGCCGACAAGGGCACCTCGATCATCGACTACATGCCGCGGACGCCCGATCAGGACGTGCATCTGATCGTGTACGCGCCCGAACTCAGCGAGGGGCTCAGCGACGAGCAGAAGGCGTCCCGCAAGCGCTTCGACGATCTGTTCCAGCGCTTGCTGAACGCCTTCACTCCGGCGTAGCCGCGAAAACTCAGCCGACCGTCCAGGTTTCGCGTCCGGTGAGCAGCTCCTGCAGCGAGTTCTCGCTCACCGGTCTGCGTTCGGCGGCGATGCTCTGCTGGGCGCGGACGCCGTCGTCGTAGGTGGGGCGGGAGACGCTGCGGAAGATACCGGTCACGACGTGGGTGAGGTCCTGATCGGACAGCCGCGACAGGGCGTAGGCGTACTCGGGGTGGTCGGTGTAGGCGTCGTGAACGATGATGTCGGCCTCGGCGACACTGTCGGCGCGCGCCACCCGCAGGCCGAAACCGTCACGGACCACGGCGAATTCGCCATCGGCGCCGAAGCGGATGGGCTGGTCGTGCTGGAGCCGGATCAGATGGGATTCGGCATTCTCACGGCGCAGGGCGTCGAAGGAGCCGTCGTTGAAGATCGGGCAATCCTGCAGGATCTCGACGAACGAGGTGCCGCGGTGCTCGGCTGCGGCACGCAGCACCTCGGTGAGCCCTGCCCGGTCGGAATCCAGGGCTCGGGCGGCGAAGGTGGCCTCGGCGCCCAGCGCCACCGACAGGGTGTTGAACGGATGGTCGACCGAACCCATCGGGGTGGACTTGGTGACCTTGCCGATTTCCGAGGTCGGCGAGTACTGGCCCTTGGTGAGGCCGTAGATCCGGTTGTTGAACAACAGGATCGTCATGTTCACATTGCGGCGCAGCGCGTGGATGAGGTGATTGCCGCCGATGGACAGGGCGTCACCGTCACCGGTCACCACCCAGACCGACAGGTCCGGCCGGGTCACCGCCAAGCCGGTGGCGATCGCCGGGGCACGGCCGTGGATGGAGTGGATCCCGTACGCCTCCAGGTAGTACGGGAACCGGCTCGAGCAGCCGATGCCGGAGACGAACATGAGGTTCTCACGCTCGAGCCCCAGGTCGGCCAAGAAGCCGCGCACGGTGGCGAGAATGACATAGTCGCCACACCCGGGACACCAGCGCACCTCCTGGTCGGAGGTGTAGTCCTTCACCTTCTGCGGCCGGTGGGCCCGCGGCACGCCGGACAGTCCGGTGAGCCCGAGATCGGTACCCACGAGCGGGTTTTCGAGAATGGTCATCAGTTGCCCCCTGGGGTGCGGTAGGTCGCCCGCGCACGAGCGGCGAAAGCCTTGGCCTGCTCCATCTCCGCGATGGAGCCGTCCAGGGCCGCGTCGATGACGCCGACCAGTTCCTGTGCTTGGAAGGCGGTGCCGGCGATCTTGGTCCACGGCTGCACGTCGACCAGGTAGCGGGCGCGCAGCAGCATGGCCAGCTGGCCGCCGTTCATCTCCGGGCAGACCACGGTGCGGTACCGGCGCAGCACGTCACCGAGGTTGGGAGGGAAGGGATTCAGGTGCCGCAGATGCGCCTGCGCCACCGGCACCCCGCGCCGCCGCGCCCGACGGCACGCCTCCCCGATCGGCCCGTAGGAGCTGCCCCAGCCGATGAGCAACAGCTCGGCGCGGTCGCCCGGATCGCCCACCTCGAGCTCCGGCACCGCGATGCCGTCGATCTTGGCCTGCCGGATCCGCACCATGAGCTCGTGATTGGCCGGGTCGTAGGAGATATTGCCGCTGCCGTCGGCCTTCTCCAGCCCGCCAATGCGGTGGGCGCGGCCGACCGTGCCGGGCACGGCCAGCGGACGGGCCAGGGTCTCCGGATCGCGGGCGTACGGCTGGAACGAATCCCCGTCCGCGCCAGCGGGTTCGAATCCCGGATCGATCGGGGCCAGCTGCGAGACCTGCGGAATCGCCCACGGCTCGGAGCCATTGGCGATGGCGCCGTCGGACAGCAGCAGCACCGGCGTGCGGTAGGTCACGGCGATGCGGGCGGCCTCGACGGCGGCGTCGAAGCAGTCCGCGGGCGATCGCGGTGCGACGATCGCCACCGGCGATTCGCCATTGCGGCCGTAGAGCGCCTGCAACAGGTCCGCCTGCTCGGTCTTGGTGGGCAGGCCCGTGGAGGGGCCGCCGCGCTGCACATCGACGATGACCAGCGGCAGCTCGGTCATGACGGCCAGGCCGATGGTCTCGCTCTTGAGCGCCAGGCCGGGTCCTGACGTACTGGTCACCCCGAGCGCCCCGCCCAGGGCAGCGCCCAGCGCCGCACCGATTCCGGCGATCTCGTCCTCGGCCTGGAAGGTGGTGACGCCGAAGTTCTTATGTTTGCTCAGTTCGTGCAGGATGTCCGACGCCGGGGTGATCGGGTAGGTGCCCAGGAAGACCGGCAGCCCGGACAGCTGCCCGGCGGTGACGATGCCGTAGGCGAGCGCGGTGTTCCCGGTGATCTGCCGATAGGTGCCGCGCGGCAGTGTCGCGGGGGCTACCTCATAGGTGGTGGCGAAGGCCTCGGTGGTTTCGCCATAATTCCAGCCTGCCCGGAATGCGAGGATGTTTGCTTCGGCGATGTCGGGCGTGGCCGCGAATTTCTCCCGCATGAACTGTTCGGTGCCGCCGATGGGCCGCCCGTACATCCAGGACAGCAAGCCCAGCGCGAACATATTCTTGGCGCGCTGCCCATCCTTTTTTCCCACACCGGTCGGTTCGGTTGCCCCGAGAGTCAGGGAGGTCATGGGCACCCTGTGCACCACGAAATCGGTCAGCGTGTCATCGGTGAGCGGATCACCGGCATAGCCGACCTTGGCGAGATTACGTTTGGTGAATTCATCAGTGTTGACGATGACCGTCGCGCCGCGGGCCAAATCCTCCAGATTCGCCTTCAGCGCAGCGGGATTCATAGCGACAAGGACGTCCGGCTGGTCACCGGCGGTCAGAATATCGTAGTCGGCGATCTGGATCTGAAACGACGACACGCCGGGCAACGTGCCCTGCGGCGCGCGGATTTCCGCGGGGAAATTCGGCTGGGTGGCAAGGTCGTTGCCGAAGGCGGCGGCCTCATGGGTGAAACGGTCACCGGTGAGCTGCATACCATCACCGGAGTCGCCCGCGAAGCGGATGACGACCCTTTCCAGTTTCTCGACCGCCAATTTCTCTGTGGCGCCGCCGTTTCCGGCTGCCACAGAGTCGTCATGCTGCGAAACCATGCGCGTGCATCACTTCCTCGTCAGGTGTGAGGTATCAACGCCAAACTACTCCGCAATATTCGCGACACACCCGCGAAGCGCAATGGTTTCGATGAAAGAATCGCCGTCAGGCGAACAACGCCAGCTGCGGATCGGGCGTGTGCGATTCGGCGGCGCGGACCTTGGGCTCGGCCGGCCGATCGCGGTTCAAACGGTGTTTCTCCAGCAACGGCTCGATGCGGCCGCGTAGCCACGCAGAATACTCCGGTGTCACCGAAGTACCCCGACCATACAGTTGCCGGTAGCGCCGCATCAGCGCCGGGTGAGCCTCGGCCAGCCAGTTGAGGAACCAGCCGCGGGTGGACCCGCGCAGATGCATCGGGAAGGCCGTGACCCCGGCGGCCCCCGCCTCGGCGATGGCGGCGAAGAGCTCGTCCAGATGCGTGTTGGAGTCGGTGAGGTACGGAATGATCGGCGCCACCATGACATTCACCGCGAATCCGGCCTCGGCCAGAGCGCGCACCAGCTCGAGCCTCGCCCGCGGCGACGGGGTGCCCGGTTCGAGCCCCCTGTGCAGGTCGAGGTCCAGAATGGCGATGGACACGGCCAGATGCACCGGCACCTGCCCGGCGGCCTGGACGAGCAGCGGGAGATCCCGCCGCAGCAGCGTGCCCTTGGTGAGAATGGAGAACCCGGTGCCGGACTCCGCGAGGGCGGAGATGATGCCCGGCATGAGCCGGTAGCGACCCTCGGCACGCTGATAGGGATCGGTATTCGTGCCCAGCGCCACCGATTCCCGGCGCCAGGAGCGCCTGTGCAGCTCGCGCCGCAACACGGGAACCACATTGGTCTTGACCACGATCTGGGAGTCGAAATCGGCCCCCGCGTCCAGGTCGAGGTACTCGTGCGTGCCGCGGGCGAAGCAGTAGCGGCACGCGTGCGAGCACCCGCGCATGGGATTGATGGTCCAGTTGAACGGCAGGGCGCCGCTGTCCGGCACCCGGTTCAGGGCACTCTTGCAGAGCACCTCGTGAAACGTGATGCCCTCGAACTCGGGCGTCTGTACGCTGCGTACGAAACCCGCACGTTCGAGCCCGGGCAGCGCGCCGTCATCGGCGCCGAGGGTTTGCCTTTGCCAACGCACCACCCCAGTCGAACATGCGTTCTAACGACTGTCAAGCAATCTTCTGCGTGTCGGCCTCGATCGGATGCCCGTTGTAGAAGGCGACCAGATCACGAATGGTCTGCTCGGCCGGACGCGGGAGGTAGCCCAGTTCCTCGGCGGCCTTGGTGCGCTCGACGATCGGCGCGGACAGCAGCGCGCCCATGGCCGCCCTGGAGATGCGATCGCTGCCCAGCGCGCGGGCGACGGGCTCCATGACCGGCATGCACGCGTTGATGACCTTGGCCGGAATCGCGAAGGCGGGCTTCATTTTTCCATTGACCTCCGCCGCGGTGCGGGTGGCCTGGAACATATCGGTGAAGTGACCGCCGAGCAGGTAGTTCTCACCGGTGCGGCCGCGCTCGCCGGCGAGAATCAGCCCCTTGGCGACGTCGCGTACGTCGACCAGGTCGAAGCCGCCGCTGATCATGACCGGCACCCGGCCGCGCGCGGCGTCCCACAGGGTCTGGTTGATGCGCGAGGCGGTGTTGTCGATCGGGCCGTACACACCGGTCGGGTTGCAGACAACCGCGTCCAGGCCCTTGTCGATGACCTTGCGCAGCTCGATCTCGCCCTGCCACTTCGAGCGGTCGTACACCGGCAGGTCCGGGTCGCTGGATCGCGGCGAACGCTCGTTGATGCGGCCGCCACAGGAGTACTGGTTGAACGCGTGAATGGAGCTGGTGTGCACCATGCGCCGCACGCCGACCTCGCGCGCGGCGTCGGCGACCACGCGCACACCCTCGGTGTTGACCCGCCAGGCGAGGTCGTTCTTGTGGGCCAGGGTGATGAGCGCGACCAGGTGGTAGACCACCTCGGCCCCGTCCAGCGCCGAACGCATGGACACCGGGTCCAGCACGTCACCATTGATCCAGGTGACACCGGCCTGGCTCGCACCCGCGACCCGGTCGATGGCGGTGACCTCATGACCGCGATCCGTAAGCAGGCGAAGCAAATTGGTGCCAAGGAACCCGGCAGCGCCGGTGACTGCGACCTTCATGGTGATGAGAATATAGAACTTGTTCTAATTTGCAACAACGGTGTGGGCGCGCACGCCACGCCGGGCCGGACCCTCGATCGGATATATTCGGCATCCGCATGGCCATGACGACAGGGGGGCTCACAATGGCCGAATTCTCGGTCGACATCGGCGCGGTCCGCACCTTCGCCGCGAGGCAGGACGGCGTCGCCGCCGACATCGCCACCCAGGGTGGACTCGACACGGTATCCCATGTCGCGGCCATGACTCCGGTCTTCGGGCTCATCGGCGCGGATTTCCTGGCCAGTTTCGCGGTCGCGGAACTTCTGCACGATCGCGACATCAACGCCCTCTCGGCCCGCTTCGGCACGATCGGCCGGGCCGCCTCCGGCTCGGCCGCCGCCTACGACGCCACGGACACCGAATTCGCCGCAGGTCTCGGCGCGATCGCCGGCCAGATCGGCGAGCGGGCATGACGCCGGTGGACTCCGGCGTCATCGGCGCCATCCACCCGGCCGGTCCCGGCACTACCGCGAGGGGAGTCGACAGCGTGACCGTCCGCTCGTCCGGCCCGATCCCCGATCTCCCGCTGGGCACCCTGCCCGCCGAGGTGCCGTCATTCCAGCCGCCCGCATTCGCGCTGGCGCGCAAGGAGTTCGAGCAGGGCGGGCCGCCGTTCACCGGGCGCACGCCCGGTGGCCTCACCGGCGGGGCACCGACCGATGAGACCGTGGCCGGAACGCTCGGGAGCGCCGTCGCACCCGCGTTCGACGGCGCGCTCTCGGCCGCCCAGGAGGCGCTCGATACCGCCCGGACCGTCCTCGGTGACGCGCAAGCGGCGCTGAACGGAGTACCCGACGCATTGAACGCCGCCCAGGCCGCGTTCGCCCGGACAGCCGCGAATCCCGCATCCGCGCTGCCGCCCCTGCCCGCCGATCCTGTCGGCGATCTCATGCGTGGTCTGGCACTGCCCGCGATTCCCGGGCTGGACGCGCTGTTCGAACCGTTCCTGGAGCTGCTGCAGAGCTTCGGCACCGGCGCGCTGGGTCAGCTGAATCCGGCCATCCTGCTTTCCACGGGTTCGGAGTTCATCGAGTCCGCTGTCCAGGTGGGCGGCGGCGCGCTGAAGACGGTCGAATTCCTGTGGCGGGGCAAGGCTTCCCAGAGCGCGCGGGAATCGGGCAGGCAAGCCGAGAACCACGGCCAGGACACCACCCAGCGCGGCTTCGACCTGTCGGCCATCACCACTCGGGCCGCAGCCGTCGTGCGGCGGGGCAATATCCAGCTCACCGCTATCGCACAGGCCTTCGCCGCCGAGGCGACAGCGCTGGCCCCGGTGATCCTCACCCCGATCGGACAGACCACCTTGATCGCCTCGGCCACCCGCCACCTCGGCGAGGCCGTCACGGTCGTCAATGCCACGCACGGCGAGCTGTCGGTCTACACCGCGCGGGTGCAGGGCATCATCGGCCAACTGCTCGGTCAGGGCGGCGGCCCGGATCCGGCCGAGGTCGCGCAGTTCCTCGCCCAGAATGTCGGAGAGTCGATCCTCGAACAGGCCAAGAGCCTGCTCGACAGTGGTCTCCAGACAGCCACTGCGATGCGGCCCCAACCCGGGAAGGCCGATCCGAACGTCGGCGGTCTGCCGGACACCGCCAACGCGGGCGTCGGCGGGGGCGGAGGAGGCATCGGAGGCGGTGCCGGTGGTCTCGGCAGCGGTCGGCCCTCCGCACCCGGTGGACCCGGCTCCTCGATTCCGGGCGGGACGGTTGTCAACCCCGCCGATCCGTTCGGCGCGGGCATGGCGAACGTGTCCGGTATGAGTGGTCCCGCGGGTTCCAGCTTCATGGGCTCCCCCGCCACGGCAGGCGCGGGCCAGGGCCGTGCGGCCCGGCAGGGCCGCACCGTCCAGCCGCACCAAAGTACGTCGGCGGAAAGCGAACTCACGGGCAATCTGGGCATGTTCGCCCCGGGCGTCATCGGTCGGACCGAGGAGGCCGAGCGGTAGGAGGCACTGTCTGCGGACAGCGCAATGCCGCGGTGATCGGGTCGGGTACCCCGGTCACCGCGGCATCGGTGGAGGCCGAAATGCGGCTGTACACCCCGCGGGCTCGGCCACCGTTCAGGGCGCGGTCGCGCGCCGCGGTGGGTTACACCACGGTCGGTCGCGTCTGCGCGTCGATGCCACCGTCGATGACGAACTGGGCGCCATGAATGAATCCGGCCTGAGGGCTGACCAGATAGGCGATGAGGGAGGCGATCTCCTCAGGCTTGCCATTGCGGCCAATGGGCGCCACGAAGTTGCGGATGGCCTCACCGTAGCGGGGGTCGTCCAAACCGGCCTGCAGCAGCGGGGTTTCGACGCTGCCGGGGGCGACGGTGTTGAGGCGCACGCCTGCGGCGCCCCACTCGACGGCGCGCTCGCGCACGGCCACGGTGACGGCGTTCTTGGAGGACGCGTAGGCGTAGTGCCCCGCGAAATCGCCGGCCCGGGCGAAGGCCTCGGCCTCGTTGCCCTTGGCGATCGGGTTGTCCTCCCACTTGATCTGGGTGGAGGCCACCGACGAAACCACCACGGCCGCAGGGTTTTCGCCCTTGCGCAGGGCGGGCAGCAGGGCGTCGAGCAAGGCCACGGTGGCCCGGTAGTTGATCTCCACCACCAGGTTCGGGTCGGGCACCTGGGGGCCGACGCCCGCGCACAGCACCACACCGTCCAGCACTCCCCCGGACCGCTCCAGGATCTCCTCGACCGCGGCCGCACGCGCCGCGGGATCGGCGAGGTCGACGGTGATGTCGGCGTTGCGCAGGTCGATGCCGATGATGTGGTGCCCGGCGGCACGAAGGGCGGCGGCGGTGGCCGCGCCGATGCCCGAGCCGGCGCCTGTGATGGCGATCGTCATAACGCGATTAGAACAAGATCCAGTGAACTGGACAAGACCATCGGGATTGACATCTCAGCCACCGGGACGGCTACAACCGGGCGGACCAGCGCTGCGATACGACAGGTGAGCACCCGCTGTGCGATCGGTGCGGGGTGGGCGCGGATCGCTCGTTCGGCTGCCGTTCCCGCGAGCGCCCCGCTAGCATCAGCTTCAGAACTAGAATGTGTTCTAGTTGTCGCACTGCTCACTGTCGAGAGGATGATCGATGCGCTTCACCTACGCGGAGGCGATGACCAACCCGGATTACTACATCCCCCTCGCGCAGGCCGCGGAGGCCGCCGGGTTCCACAGCATCACCGTGGCCGACAGCATCGCCTACCCCGCCGAGTCGGACTCCAAGTACCCGTACACCGCCGACGGCAATCGCGAGTTCCTGGACGGCAAGCCGTTCATCGAGACCTTCGTGTTGTCGGCCGCCATCGCCGCGGCCACCACCACATTGCGGATGACCCCGTTCGTGCTCAAACTGCCCATCCGCCCGCCGGTGCTGGTGGCCAAGCAGGCCAGTTCCCTGGCCCGCCTGAGCAACAACCGCTTCGCCCTGGGTGTGGGCATCAGCCCGTGGCCGGAGGACTTCCAGATGATGGGTGTCCCGTTCGAGCGCCGCGGCAAGCGCCTGGACGAGTGCATCGAGATCGTGCGCGGCCTGTCCAGCGGCGAGTACTTCGAGTACCACGGCGAGTTCTACGACATCCCGAAGATCAAGCTCACCCCCGCCCCGACCGAGCCGCTGCCGATCCTGGTCGGCGGCCACAGCGATGCCGCGCTGCGCCGCGCGGTGCGGCTGTGCGACGGCTGGATGCACGCCGGCGGTAAGGGCGAGGACCTTGACAAGTACCTCGCACGCATCGATGAATTGCGCAGTGAGCGTGACAATCCGGGCGAGTTCGAGATCCACGCTGTCTCGCGGGACGGCTACACCCCGGATGGGGTGAAGCGGCTCGAGGAGAAGGGCATCACCGATCTGATCGTCGGCTTCCGCAACTCCTACGCCATGGAGCACGATACGGAGTCACTGGAGGAGAAGATCGTCAAGATCAAGTGGTACGGCGAGAACGTGATCGACAAGCTGAGCTGATCAGGACCGCTTGGCGTACCCCAGATCGATCACGGCATCGCGCTCGCCCACGAGCTCGGCGACGCTGTGATCGATTCGAGTGCGGGCGAATTCGCCGATCTCCAGGTCCGGGACGACGGCGTACTCACCGCGGCTGCAGGTCACCGGGAACGAGCTGATGAGGCCCTCGGGCACGCCGTAGGACCCGTCCGAGGGCACCGCCATCGACGTCCAGTCGCCGGGCGCGGTGCCCAGCACCCAGTCGTGGATGTGATCGATGGCGGCGCTGGCCGCGCTCGCGGCGGACGACGCGCCTCGCGCCTTGATGATGGCGGTGCCGCGCTGCTGCACGGTCGGAATGAAATGGTCGGTCACCCAGGCGCTGTCGTCGATCACCTCGAGCGCGGAGCGCCCGCGGACCGTCGCATGGGTGAGATCCGGGTACTGTGTCGCGGAGTGGTTGCCCCACACGATGATCCGCGCGATATCGGCGGCCGCCGCGCCGGTCTTCTCGGCCACCTGCGCGATCGCGCGATTGTGGTCGAGCCGGGTGAGGGCGGTGAACCGCCCGGCGGGCACGTCGGGCGCATTGCTCATGGCGATGAAGGCATTGGTATTGGCCGGATTACCGACCACCAGCACCCGGATGTCTTCGGCCGCGTTGGCATTGATAGCCGCGCCCTGATCGGTGAAGATGGGCCCGTTGGCGGCCAGCAGATCCGACCGCTCCATTCCCGCGGTCCGCGGTCGCGCCCCCACCAGGATGGCGATGTTGGCCCCGTCGAAGCCGATCCACGGGTCATCGGAGATGTCGATGCCGGCCAGCAGCGGGAAGGCCCCGTCCTCGAGCTCCATGGCCACGCCTTCGAGCGACCCGACGGCGGCCGGAGTCTCCAGCAGCCGCAACCGCACCGGCGTGTCGGACCCGAGCAGTGCTCCCGACGCGATTCGGAAGAGCAACCCGTAGGCGATCTGCCCGGCGGCTCCGGTCACGGTGACGGTCACTGGCGCGGCATTGCTCACGACGATCTCCTCGCGATGGCGGCTAGGTCCGTTTTCACCCTAGCCAGCCTCACACCGCCCGTCCGTGTCGTGAGCAGCACGTGAGCAATCAGACACCGTGGCCGGTGGCGAATCCGCCTCGGGTGTCGGCCAATTGATCGATCAGTGCGCCAGGTCGGCGATGTCGGAGTCGGCGAGGACGACCGGGGCGACCTGGTCGCGATCGCGGACCATCCGGACGGCTCGGTAGAGAGGCCGTTGCTCGGCTACCGCATCGCGGGCCTCGGCGCGCAGTTGCTGGACGAGCAGATCGGAGATGGCCAGGGCGGCGGCGAGGGGGCAACCGGCCAGCGCGTCGGCGAGTTTGCGCAGACCGAGGATGTGGAGTTCGCGGCCGCCGCCGGAATCGCTGTAGATGGCCAGGGGCACCACCTGGGTATCGGCGCCGGCGGTGGCGCGCAGGACGATGCGGCTGATCCTGCCCGGGTAGACCAGGATCTCGGCGGCGGTGGCGGCGGCGAGGTCGAGGCGGCGTTCGCCGCGCCAGGTGCGCGCGCGAACGACGGTGCCGGACACGGTGATTCGTCGCCGCTGTACGGCCAGGGCGTAGAGCGTGGTGGGCGCGCCGAGCACGAGGCCGGTGGCCAGGGCGATCGGCCAGTGCACGAACAGCGCCATCAGCACCCCCACCCCGATGCCGATGCCGAGCGCGGCCAGCGTGAGCCTGCGCAGGGCGGGGGCCAGCAGTTCGGGGGCGATCAGGTCGAGGCCGACGTCGCCGGTGGACCCCGGTTTCGTTTCATCAGTCACAGCAGCGCATTCGTCCATGTCTCGATGGGTCGTGCGTACCGGCGGCACGCACCGCCCCCGCGCGACGCCCCGCACGGTACCAGCAGGCACCTACCTGCATACTCCGATTTTCCCCACTTCGAGCCTGATTTCCCGGGGTGTGCCGGGCCGGTCCGGACAGCCGCGCTGTCCGGTCCGGGCAGCGCGTCAGTTCTGTCCGCCCGCGAGGGTTTCCACAACCTGAGCGACGGCCTCGTCCAGCGGAATCTGGCGCTGTTCGCCGGTACTCAGATCCTTCAGGCCGATCTCGCCCCCGGCGACCTCGCGGTCGCCGAGCACCAGGGCCAGGCGCGCACCGGACTTGTCGGCCGCCTTCATCGCGCCCTTCATGCCGCGGCCGCCGTAGGCCAGGTCGGTGCGGATGCCGGCCTTGCGCAGCTCGGCGGCGATCACGACCAGGCGCTGCTTGGCCACGTCGCCGAGCGGCACACCGAAGACCTGAATGCGCGGACCGTCGACGGCCGACTTGCCCTCGGCATCGAGCGCCAGGACCGTGCGGTCCACGCCGATGCCGAAGCCGATACCCGACAGCGGTTGCCCGCCCAGTTCGGCCATGAGCCCGTCGTAACGGCCGCCGCCGCCGATCCCGGACTGCGCGCCCAGCCCGTCGTGCACGAACTCGAAGGTGGTCTTGGTGTAGTAGTCGAGCCCGCGCACCATGCGCGGATTGACCACGTACGGTATGCCCAGCGCTTCCAGGTGGCCGAGCACCTGCTCGAAGTGCGCCTTGGCGGACTCGGACAGGTGGTCGATCATGAGCGGCGCGCCCGCGGTCATCTCCTTGATCTCGGGACGCTTGTCGTCGAGCACGCGCAGCGGGTTGATCTGGGCCCGGCGGCGGGTCTCCTCGTCGAGCGGTAGCTCGAACAGGAAGTCCTGCAACAGTTCTCGATACTGCGGTCGGCAGGTCTCGTCACCCAGCGAGGTGATCTCCAGCCGGAAACCGTCGAGTCCGAGCCCACGGAAGCCGGCGTCGGCGAGGGCGATCACCTCGGCGTCCAGCGCCGGGTCATCGATGCCGATGGCCTCCACGCCGACCTGCTGCAGCTGCCGGTAGCGGCCCTTCTGCGGGCGCTCGTACCGGAAGAACGGACCGGCGTAGCAGAGTTTGACCGGCAGCTGGCCGCGGTCGAGGCCGTGCTGGATGACCGCTCGCATGACACCGGCCGTGCCTTCTGGGCGAAGGGTGAAGCTCTCGCCATTGCGGTCGGCGAAGGTCCACATCTCCTTGGAGACGACGTCGGTGGATTCGCCCACACCCCGAGCGAACAGGGCGGTCTCTTCGAAAACCGGCAGCTCGACATGCCCGTATCCGGCCAATCGCGCGGTGGCCACGAGGCCGTCCCGGACGGCGACGAACTCCGCGGAGCCCGGTGGCAGATAGTCGGGGACCCCCCTCGGGGCACTGAAGCTGCTGGTCTTGGTCACGATGGTCAAGTTTCCACCACGGCCGCCGGTCAAGTCCAACTGGCTATCGACCGCGGGCCCGGGCACCTGCCATATCTAGGTTTTTCTCAGCGAATGCAGGTAATGTCTGCCGCGGCCGCTGGGCTGACGGCCGCAGTCTGTACGGACATCAGATACCGACCGCTCACGGAGGGACAGTTAGTGCCGAGCAATGAACAGCGACGCGCTGCGGCGAAACGGAAGCTGGAGCGTCAACTCGCAAACCGGGCCCAGCGGGCGCGCAAGCGCAAGCAACTCACCATCGCGGCGTCGACCATGGGTGTCGTGCTCGCGGTGGCCGCCGGTGTCGGCATCTACTTCCTGACCAAGGGCGATGACAACAGCACCAGCGCCAAGGCCTCCGAGACTCCGGACGCCTCGCTGACCGCCGCTCCTCCGCCGGCCGCCAAGGCCAAGCCGGCCTCGGTCAGCTGCGATTACCGTCCGTCGCAGAAGCCGGCCGACAAGCCGGTGAACCCGCCGAGCACGGCCGGTGTCTCCACCGCCGGTGACGTCAAGGCCACCATGGACACCAGCCAGGGTCCGATCACCATGACCCTGAACCCGGGTGAATCCCCCTGCACGGTCAACAGTTTCGAGAGCCTGGCCAAGCAGAAGTTCTTCGACAACACCAACTGCCACCGCATCACCACCGGCAAGGGCCTGCAGGTGCTGCAGTGCGGCGATCCGACCGGCAGCGGAATGGGCGGCCCGGGTTACGAGTTCGACAACGAGTACCCGACCGACCAGTACGACCCGAATGATCAAGCGGCCCAATACCCGGTCGAGTACAAGCGCGGCGTGCTGGCCATGGCCAATGCCGGCCCGGGCACCAATGGCAGCCAGTTCTTCCTGGTCTACGGCGATTCCCAGCTGCCGCCGCAGTACACCATCTTCGGCACGGTCGACGACGCCGGGCTCGGCACCCTCGACAAGATCGCCAAGGCGGGCGTCCAGGGCGGCGGTCAGGACGGCAAGCCGGCCTCGGACGTGAACATCCAGTCGGTCCAAATCAACTGACCAGCATGGTTTTTCGGGCCCGGCGCTTCATGCGCCGGGCCCGATTCTTTCCGACGAAGGTCTCGGGAAGGCCCCGTTGAACCTTCAGAGTAAGGCTTCCCTAACCAAAGAAAATCCTGACTTTCCCGCCGCCCGCCGGAATTGTGCGATATATGCTGGATCGCGACGCGCGCGCACGGCGGTTTCGGAGTTCTCGCTGGTAATCTCGTAGAACGGAGTACCAAGGCGTAGTAAAGCCCCGGGTAAACCCCATCGGGCCGCCCCAACGCCCCACGTTCTCCCGGTGTCCACGTTTGCGGGCGGGACATGGCGATGCGCAACCACCGTCCGTGTGTGGCGATGTCCGCGACGAAGCACCACCATCATCCATAGTGATCTAACTGCAGCATCGGGGAGCAGGCAATGGCCGAGGAACTCGACGACATCGGCCGCGAAACAGCGGCGATGATGAGGCAAATGTTGCAGCTCGCGACACTTGTCGCGCTGCGCACCCGGGAACGTGGCCAGAAGGAAGCGGAAGCACGCGTCAGGGTTACCGAGGCCCGGCAGAAGGAGACTCGCGAGCGTCGTCTGCGGGAGGCCGCCGATGCCAAGGCACGCGATCCGCGCAACCGCGAACTTTCGCGAATCTTGGAACGCCCGCCCCTGGAACGGGGCGTATCCCTCGAGAAAGACCGATTCTCCGCTCAGGCGGAGGCATCTCGGATGGCCGCGCAGCAAGCCAACCGCGGCTCTGTGCGATACGACTCGGTGGAACGGCGAACTGCTCTGGCCCAGCACCTTTCGCGCATGGGCATCTCGCCGGAACTGCAATCGGTGCGCCTGCTGATGGAGGTCGGGCAGGCCCAGTCGGCGCAGGAGGCCGTACGAATCCGGGAGCAGGAGGCAGCCCAGCGCCGGGTCCGGGAGCAGGAAGCCCATGAGCGGGAGCGGGAACGCTCACGTTCACGCGAACGAGTCTGAGTAGCAGCACTTTCGAACGGTGGCGGATCGCAAACCGATCCGCCACAATCCATTTCGGCGCCGGCCTGGTTGGGTCCGGCGCCGTTCTCACAGCGGGAACTCCCCGATCGTAGGATTGCTGAACAGGCCCTGCTGCGGCGACTTCAACGGCAGCGGCGTGAGCATGTCCTTGTGCCCGTTGCGCACACTGCAGTACTTGAACGGCCCCTTGGGGTCGAACAGCTTCGCCATGTGCGGGTCGGCGTGATCGAGGAACCAGATGCTCAGTCCGGTCTTGCCGTCGTGGCGGTAGTGCTCCCACGCCCGCCACATGGCGTCCAGTCGCGCGACCGCCTCGGCATGCTTCCACCATTCGGGGCACCATACGGTGTCGCTGATATCGGTCACCTGCCGGCGGTACACCAAACTCAGGTAGTTCTCGACGAACTCGACCACGCTTTGATAGACCATCGGCGGCGACTCGTCGGGACGGCGGCCGCGGGCCTCGTCGAAGGGGAAATTCTCGGGGTGCTGCTCATCGCTCACAGCGGTCGAACCTCCTTGGGAGCCGCAACGTCGGGCAGTGTCTCCTTGATCACGGCGGGAGAGCTGATCAGGTCGGAAATCTCGGTCTTTCGCGGCGACGGGTCGTGCGCGCTGATGGAGCGCTGGACCTGCTCGGCGTAGGGGCCCTCCCACCACGGCACCGTGCGCAACAGCACCGCGGGCGTGCCCGAGGCGAACAGGATGGCGCGGCCGCGCGGCAGCGTCGCCAGCGCGTGGGCATTGAAGGTTCGCGAGGAACTCAGCGACCGCGAATAGCTCTTGCCGCCCTTCGATTCCGACACCGACTGGGCGATGCTGTCGTAGTCACCGATGGCCTCGGAACGTTGCTGCAGGAAGTTCATGTCGTCGATGCCGCTGCCGATGACCTTGATATTGGCCGCGCCCCAGAGGGCTTCCATGCCGTCCGGGCCCCAGCAGCGCGCACCCTGCGCCCACGACTGCAGCACGGTCATCACCACGATGCCGCGAGAACCGAAGTGGCTGTACTGCTTCGGCAGATCCTTCCAGCGCACCACGTTCGCCGCCTCGTCGAGCGCGGCCAGCAGCGGCACCGGCAGCCGTCCGCCCGGCGACCGGGACGCCTTGCTGGTCGCGACATCGATCACGGCCTCGGTCAGGGCACTGACCAGCGGCGCCGCCGAGCCGCGACCCTCGAGCGAGAGGCTGTAGAGCGTGCCGTTGCGCTCGATGAAATCCAGTTCGTCGAACGCGACGCGGTTGCCGCCCGGGATGATCCACGGCGTCACATGCGGGAACTTCAGGACGCGGATCATGGCCTTCGCGCCACCGAAGATGCCGTCGCGGGTCCTGACGTCGAGGTTGTACTGTCCCGCGAGTCCGCCTGCCATGTAGTGCATTCCGTAGCTGCGCAGAATCTCGATGGGGGTGTGGTCATTGGGATTGTTCACCCATTCCCAGGCGCGCAGGATGTTGTCGCCCGCGCAGGCCGCCGCCAGGAACAGGCCCGCCAGCAGATCCTCGGCCTCGGGGTCGAAGTAGGAGTCGGCGCCCTGACCGGCCGACGGGCTGCCCTCCGCATCGGAGAAGTGACCGGCAAGGCGCACAGCCCGCACCTCACAGCCGGGCTTGTGCACATTCACCCAGGCCAGCGGATCCCAGTACCACTCGGGCTCCTGCTGCTGACTGAGGTCGTGCGAATCCGGCGCCACGCCTTGGGGATCGAAGACGAAGACGGGGCTGCCCTTGGATTCGCGCACATCGCGGGTGGCGTCCACGACGTCACGTTTGTTGGAGGTGACGATCACCGGGCCGATGGCGGCGAGCACGGCCGGGACGACGCGGGAGGAGGTCTTGCCCTGACGGGGCCCCCAGATGTCGACCTGCAGGTCCTCGTAGGAGCCGTACATCATTTCGCCATCGGCCACCGACATGCCGATCGGGATGCCCGGGATCAGCGGGTCCCCGGGCCGCATGAGGGAGCCGGGAATGATCATGTCGCTGCTGAATTCGTGCCGCACCAGCGGTACGCCGATCTGCCCGGCCTTCTCCCGCACGCCCGCCAGCGTGAGCGCCTTGACGGCGCCACCGGTGCCCATGTGGTCGGCCTTGTCGTCGATCGCCAGTCGGCCCTTCTTGGCGTTCTCCGCGCGCCGGCGCTTCAGCAGTACCCAGCCGACGGAGCACAGGACGACCAGCACGATGATCACGGTCGCGGACGCGGGCCAGCGCAGATCGCCCTTGATCAGGCCGGCCACGATGGCGATGGGGTTGATCGGCAGATGCTGACGCCGGGAGCTGAGCAGGTTGCCCAATTGCACTGCAAGCCACAGGGTTCCGAAGACGTAGAAACCCGCGTAGATGAGCTGCAGGGTGCGGTCGGGACCCGGGTCGGCGGGGTCCTTCACCTTGGCTTTCGCCATCTCTAACCTCCTGGGATGACCTGTAGGTCGTTGCCGCTCAACGGAATTCGTCCAGCAACCAGCCGCCGGTGGGTCCGCGCACGACGGTGGCGACGACCGTGGCCGGGGGCAGCGATTCCCGCTTGCCGTCCGGGTAGACGACCGTCTGCTCGATGCCGATCTTGTACTGCTGCCGGTTCGGGTCGGCGCCCGTGGGAGCCTTCTCACCGGAGGCGAACGCGAATGCCTCCACGTGTGCGCCCGCCTTGGCCCAGTCGGCCCAGCGCAGTGACGGTCTCGGTGTTGCCACGCTGGTGGATGGGTTATCCAGTGTACGGATGAGGGTGGGTCCCAGCCATTTCCGGGCCCGGCGCAGCGCATCACCCTCGGATTCGGTGGCCGGGTACCAGGTGTAGATCTGTTCCAGCGCGGTGACCGCGACACCGTCGGGGGTGGTGGGGTCCGGGGCGGGGGCATTTTCCAGCAACCGGGTGGTCGACGTGGGCGGTTGCCCGGCAGTCGGATTCGAGCCGCCGCCGGTTGAGCCGCCGCCGCACGCGGTGGCCAGCATCGCGACGGTCATCACCAGCATCACCACCCCAATCGCGGGACGCATGCCTGCGCTCGCGCCGTTCACCTCGGCGCGTCCATCGCCCGGTCCGCGCCGGCGGCGCAGCACCGGACCATCCTTCCAGGCTAGTCGCTGGGCTTCATACCCGGGCCATACCAGCGGTTTTCCCGGCGCGACGGGTTCGTTCTCGCAACGGCGGCTCATGTGCCGCGCTTGGCTTCGTGGAGGGTTTCCACCAGTGTGCGGTTCATTTCGGCGGCGGCGGCCAGCTGCTGCTGCAGCAGAGCTACCTTGCGACGCAAGGCAATCGCATCCATGCGTTCCAGGCCGGGACTCTCGGCGGCACGCACCCAGTTGCGCACCGAATTGGTGTGCACACCGATCTGGTCGGCGACCACCCGGCAGGCCTCGGATTCCGAGCGCAGTTTGCCGGTGAGGGCGATGACCTGTTCGACGGCGGCCTGGCGGACCTCCGGCGACACTCTTCGATACGACCGGTGCGGCATCATGCGGCGCTCCCCTCGTCCGAGCCGCGGCTGGCGGTGGTCTCGGTGAATTCGCTGAAACGCTGGTTGGTGTCGTGGATTCCGCTCTCCCGCTCCGAGAACGTGAACTCCATGTGGAACGGGATGCCGGGACGGCGGTCCTCACCGATCTTGAGCAGGAACTTACCGGTGCCGGGCGCGGGCGGGCGCTGCTGGCCCGGTTTGAGCGCCTCACCGGTCAGCGCCTGCGGCGCGGACCAGCTGGTCACCATCTCCTCCTCGGCGGCGGTGAAGGGCACAGTGGAATCCAGACGCGCGATCTCCTCGGCGGGGAGCGCGCCGAATATCTTGGCGCGGGCGCGTTCCAGGAAGCCGAGGGCCTTGGCAATGGCGGCCTCGGAGCCGAGGGCCTGCAGGTCCTTGATGGTGTGGCTGATCATGATGAGCGAGGTGGCGATACCACGCTGCAGACGGGTGAGCTCGTCGACGCGGTCCACCATGAAGTCGCCCAGGCCCAGCACCTGCCACAGCTCATCCATGACCACCTGGAAGTAGCGCTGCGGGCCCATATCCGCGTCCGCCAGCACGTGCGCGGCCTCGACGGAGGCGAAACCGTCGGCCCAGCAGGCCAACATGACGGCGGCCTTGAGTTTCTTGTCCCCGTTGGGGATGTGGGAGACGTCGATGCAGACCGCGGTGGAGTCGGTGTCGATGGGAGTCGTGGTGTGGCCGTTGAAGACCGCGCCGAACGGACCCTGGGTGAGGGCTCGCAGCGAGCGGCGCAGCCCCTTGATTGCCTCGTGGTATTCGTCCGGATTGTCCGCGCCCGCATCGAGTTGCAGTTCATCGCCACCGGCCACGACCACTTCCAGGAGGTCCTCCAGGATGGGCGGCTGGTCGGGGGTGAAGCCGCTGCCCTCGCGGTAGAGGATGCGCAGGCCGGTGGAGATGAGGGTTTCCTCGAAATCGCGCACGCGCGCGCCGCGGACCAGTTCGACCAGACCCGCCACCAGGGTGACCTGGCGAGCGCGCATCTCCTGCATCACCTGGGTCTGGAGCTCGGGCAGGCCGTCCAGGCGCGGGACGATGGAGCCCAGCACACCGGCCGCGAGCGGATTGAGCTTGCCGTGGCCGTAGCCCAGGTCGATGACCTGGCCTCCGACCAGCTCCACCAGCTTGCGGTAATCCGGCTTGACGTCGGCCAACACCAGCGGCGTGATGCCCTGAGCGACACCGCCCAGTACGATGCGGCGCACCAGGGACGATTTGCCGAAACCATTGAGGCCCAGCACGAACAGGCTGGGCGCGGTGATGAAGCTGCCGCGCATGAACCAGTTCATGGGGTCGAAGCAGACCGGCGCACCGGTGTGCAGGTGGGAGCCGAGCGGGGTGCCGATGAGCGGCGCGCCCGCGCCGACCGACCACGGCCACAGGCCCGCGACCTGCGCGGTGGTGGCGCGGTACTCGACCGGACGGCCGATCACGTTCATCCGCCCGCCGCCCGGGCCGATGTAGCCGCGGTCGGTGAGTTGTGCTGTGGTGCGGTCGAATTCGTCGAAGCTGCCGTACTCCATGCGCTCCGCGCGGGCCGCGAAGTTGCGGCGGCGCAGATCGTCGGTGTGCAGCCGGAAGGTGGCCCAGGCCGCCTTGATGCCATTGCCCTCGCGCGCGGTGACCTCGAGCTTGGCGCGCGTGGTGTCGTCGAGCAGCTTGGGACCCGTCTGCTGTTTCTTCCTCGCCGCGGCCTTGCGGGCGGCGGCACGGTTGGCTGCCGCATCCCGCTCGGCCTGATCGGCGATCTTGTTCTGATCGGCCTTTCGCGTGCCCCCGCGCGCCCGCTCCTCGCCCCGCTCGGGCCGTCCGGAACGCGACGACCGGTTCCGTACCGGCCGCTCCCCCGGCGCGCCGTCGGGTCGTGGGCGCGCGCGCCCCGGGGTCCCGGCGCGTCCGCCCAGATGCACACGATCGGCATCCGTGGACCGCCCGCGTCCTTCGGATCCGTTCCCGCGTCGTGCTTCCCGCTCCGGATCGACCCGGCGCTCGCGCCCGTGCTCGCTGTCGGCGCCGCGTCGCTCACGCCCGTGTTCCGGATCCTGGCCACGGTGTTCCCGCCCGGTTTCGCCCTCCGCGCGAGGCCGTTCGCGGCGGCGTTTCGACGCTTCCCCGCGCCGCACGGCTTCTCCGTCACCGGTGGCCTGGCGACTCCGCTTGTGCTCGATGCGATCCCGCTCGGACCGTTCCGGCCCGCGCGCCCGCCCGCGCTCCGGCGACTCGGTGTCGCCGTCCCGCGCGCCGCCGGACCGCGGTGCCACGCCGCCCCTCCCAGATCGCTTGTCCAGCACCCGATCCGGCCGCTCGGCGTCACCTCGGCGTCCCGGTCCCTCCGCGGTCTCCCCCAGCACCCCGGCAGCGGCCCGCAGCGCATCCGCCGAGTCCGCGCCAGGCCGCATCGCGAGCTCTCGCCCGGCCGGCGCACGCCCAGGTCCGGACACAGCGGCAGCGCTGGATTCCGCGGTGCCGCCGGTCGGTTCGAGCGCCGGCAACGCCGGAAGCCGCCGCCTCGGCGGCGTACCGCCGGTGGGGTTCGCCTGCCCTGCACGGTCGCGACCAGTCGGTTCGGTGGATCCGGCGCCTTCCCGCACAGCCACACTCGAGGCTGCTTCGGGTGCCGACCCATCGCCACCATCCGAACGGACTCCGCGCTCGTCGCGACCCGGATCACCCTCGCGCGCACCGGCGCGCGTCACCGCATCGGCGGCCACAGGCCGCGAAACCGGGCGATTCGGCGCGGTGGTGGACTCCGCCGAGACATCGATCGATTTCGGCGTGCCTTCGGACCCGGCCACCCCGGCTCCCCGGGCCTCGGATGCCGAATCGCCTTGGTGTGCGGTACGACCGGCGCTGTCGGACGGTGCGCTGTCGCCGATGCTGCCGGCGGCGGCCGAATCGCCCCGCCCGGGCCGGCCCGTGATCGCGCGCGCCGAATCAGGCCGGCGCACACCATGAGCCGCGCTCTCCGAGACGCCGTCCGGGGCGGTCCGCCCGCCCGGGTGTTCGAACTCGGCGCCGGACTCCGAGTCGCTCGGTCGGGCCGGGGCACTGACTCGATCAGCCGTGACTCCGTCCGCGTGCTCGAGCATCGCGTAGTCGCCCTCGCCCTCTCGCACCGCCGGAGCCTCGTCCGTCTGCGCGGCGGGCTGCTCGATGGGGTCGCGGCGGAGCATGCGGCGGTCCGGGAGGGTGCCGCGGCGGGGACGGTGTTCATCGCGCATCACGCGGGGCGTGGGAGGGTACGGGTCCGCGTCGTCACCGGGGTTGACGGGGACCGGATCGCGGCGGGAGCCGCGCCGTGTGGCGGGCGGCGGCACGGCGTCGCGATCGCGGACCGACGGGTCGTAGTCACGTGGCATGGTGGATTACCCCGCAAGCGCTTTCGGGACGGTGGCGTGTTCGGGGAGGATCACCCCGCAGCCGAGGGAGGCTGCGAACGCCGCCGCCTGGTAGCGGTAGCAGCGGCGGATCTTGAGGCGGGCCTGGGTGGACAGGTCGCGGGTGATGGCCTCGATACGCGGCAGATCGCCGCGCAGGGGTTCGGTGATGGTGACCAGGGCACCGAAGCGGGTGACGCCATGGCCGCGGGCCTGCTCCTCGCGGGCCTGCTGGGTGGCGCCGACACGCAGGGTGGCGGCGGCCGACACGACGCCGCGCTCGGATTGCTGTGCCACCAAGGCGTTCTTGTAGTCATCGTCCACGATCTGGGCGGCGTCGCCGGCCGAGTGCGGGCGGTAGACGATGGTGATGCGCTTGCGCGGCACCTCCGGATTCGGGGCCAGCAGCCGCTGCAGCACCCTCTCGTCGACCGCGCCCTCGGGGGCGGTGTCCATCTCCCAGGTCACGGAGCGGCCGCCGTCGTGAATGAAGTGGTCCCAACGCTCCTCGTGCGACACCGGACCCGCGTCGGCCCAATCCAGGCCGTGCCCACCGGGTTCGCCCGCGGCCACCTCGAGGTCGGCTTGCGAGGCCGGGTCGTAGCTGCGGCGGATGAAGGAGATGATCTCGTCGGCGGCCATGGGCTGGGCGCGGACGCCGGCCTCCGCCAGAGCCGCGCAGATACCGGGCAGGCGGCGGCCGATCTCGACCGCCTCCTCGGCCGGATTCTTGCGGCGCTCGGCGGTGGTGGCCTTGAAGGTGATGGCCACCCGCGGCAGCAGCTGCACGCGCTCCTGCGGCAGCTCGGTGGCCAGCTCGTACATGACCTGCTGTGCGAGGTCGGGGGCCTCTGGCCGGGTAATGGTGGAAACCTCGGTGAGCAAACGGTTTCCGGTCTCGGGCACGGTATCGATGACCGGCACCACGGCCACGATGTCGGAGGTCTGGCCCAACGAGGCGAGGAACGCGCCCCACGCGCCCACCCAGCGGTCGATGACCGGCTGGTCGACGGCCTCGTGGCCCTGCGGCCAGGCGCGCAGAACCACGGTGTACTGGGCGAATTGCGGTAGGTGGATCATGCCGAAGCTGTAACCGCCGGCGTCGATGCCCTCATAGAGCCGCGACGGGGCCATCAGCCCGGGCAGGCGGGTGACCCCGCCCGGAATCCGGGAGAAGCGCCCGCCCCGGTACACGTGCTCACCCTTGGAACGGCCGCGCAACCAATGGAACATCATCAATCCGTTCTCGTAGCCGGAGCGGCCCCCCGTCCGCCACACCAGTGGAACCATCACGACCGTGCCGATGCCCGCCACCACGGCGGCCGGTTTCGGCCCGGCTGCCAGCGCCGTCAGCAGCGCGGTGATCACGACGGCGAAACCGACCACAGTCTCACCCCAGCGCAGGCCGAAAAGGCCGGCGCTGCGGGGCTTCTGCCACAGTCCGTACGAGCGGCGCTCGTAGGTGTCGGTCATCGTCATCGCGGAATGGTGCTCCTGCCGAGGTCGGGTGAACGGTTGGCCCAGGTATCACCGGCCAGGTCGCCCGCGGTGGCCTCGGCCTTGCCCAGCGACGCGGTCGCCGCGCGCACCTGCGCGACCCGGTTGGCGACGCGGGACGCGCCTGACGGTACTGCGCCGCCACCGCCTTGGGCGGCAGGACTCGCGGCGGGAGCCCCGCCGCCGCCACCGGCCGGGCGTGGCGGGGGTGTCGGGCGCGGCGCGCCGCCGCCCCCCGGTCCGCCGGGACCGGGACGGCCGGGCCGTCCACCGCGACCGGGTCCGACAAATCCGGCAGCGCCGGGTCCGGCGGCACCGCGCGGGGCGACCGCGCGCGAGCCCACCGCACCGAGCGCGGCGATACCGACCAGGGTGCCGGTGGTGGCGGCCAAACCCGAACCGCCGGAACCGACAATGGCGACCGCCGGTGTGACCAGGCGCATGAGCGCGGGCAGCACGAAGGCGACCGTGCACAGCAACACGATGGCGACCAGCATGCGCTGGGCCTCGTCGGCGTCGGGCAGGTTCACGGTGCCGGTCAGGTCATCGGTACTGCCCGCGGTGGTGAACGCGATCATGTAGACGATCGCCGCCACCGGCTTATAGAGCATGAACGCGATGATCCAACCCAGCAGCTTCGAGTAGGATGTACGCCCGATCTGCGTGCCGGACGCGGCCGCGGCCAGCGGCAGCACGCCCGCGGCCACCACCAGTAGACCCTGGCGGACGATGGCGAGCACGATCTGGGCCAGCGCCCCGAGCAGGCCGACGATGGCGATGATCAGCACCAGTCCCGGCGAGAACGCCTGCAGCTTCGAGGTTTTCACCATCAGCTCGGCGATGTTCTTGGCATTGCCGCCGGTGGAGTCGTTGATGATCCACTCGGAGAACTTGTCCGAGGCCTGGGTGGCGGCCACGATCACCGCGCCCAGCATCCAAGAGCTGAACACCACCCGCGCGAACATCCAGAACGATTCCGTGGCCTCACTGACCGCGGCTCCTCGTCTGGCCTGTGCCAGCTTCAGGCCGGAGATGATTACCGACGCCATCAATAGCAGGATCTGCACCTGATAGGTGTAGTCGTTGATCTTGGTGAAGAGCGCGCCCGCGTCACTGACGCGTTCGTTCGGGATCTTCATCCAGAACGTCAACGCCAGGATCAAGGCCTCGCCCAGACCGTTCATCAGGGAGTCCACCACTTTGCCGAAGGTGGAGTCCCACGCCTTGTCCCGCACGGCGGCGGCGGCATCGGTCGGGTGGGTGGCGACATTGCCCGCCTTGCACGCGGCCGAGGCCGCATCGCCGAGCGAGATGCCGGGCACGCCGAGACCGTCGAGCGAGTCGTGTAATTCATTGCAGGCCTGATCGAAACCGTAGGTCTGGCCGTAGGCCACCGTCGGAGTCGCGATCATGACGGTGAATACGACCGCAAGGATCGTGAATAGCCGTCTCAGCATGTGGTCCACCTCTCGATGGGTCGCGATGCCATGTGTTCGGAATTTTCGGTTGTCACCATCGGGTCCACCCCGCAAGGGAATCCACGTATACGGTCTGCGCGGTCTTGGAGGTCGAGGGTTTGAGCCGCCAATCGCCGGCATCCCAGACCATGATCAGGCGCACCGCCGCCCACAGCTGCCGGTTGTCGACCACCGGTCCGCGCGCGGCCAGCCGCACGATGGCCATGTCGTCGGCGTAGTTCTCGATCTGGAAGCCGTCGGGGGCCACCAGATAGCGGGTCACCTTCTCCGGCTGCTGTTTCGGCAGCCGCTGGTCGGCCAGCGCCTGGTCGTAGGCGGTGAGCTGGTCGGCGGGCACGCGTACCTGCCGCACGTACAGCTCCCGGTCGGCCGGGCGGGCGTTGAGCCGATAGGTGATCTGGGCCGCGGCCAGCGCCGCGCCCTGCGGGGTGTGCGAATAACCAACGGCCAGGCCGTTTTCCAGGCGAGCCGGACCGTCGGAGGTGGAGAAGGGAACCGACGCGCCGTAGACCCGCTGCCACCCGTGGGGATCGGTGGTGCCCAGGGGGGCGGCGGTGAGCCAGTCGGCGTCGGAGGCCTTGCGCTGCTTGGACGGGTCCTGTGGCAGCGGCTGGCCCGCCGAGTTGTTGGGGACGTCGACGCGGCGGCCGAACAGATCCACCTCGGGTGAGGCGAATCCGGTGGCGCCGGTGTCGGAGGTCGACGGCACGGTGCCGTCGTTCTTCGCGCTCGGCTTGTTGTCGCCGTGCCCGAAGTAGACCACCAGGCCGGCGATGAGGATGACCGCGACCAGCGCGGCCGAGGCAATGACGCCGAACGAGACGCGGTCGCGCTCGGGCGACTCCTTCTCGCTCATTGTGTGGCCTCCGAAGTGTTTGTGCCAGTGGACAATTCAGTGTCCGTGTCCTCAGGTCGGCAGCAGGGCCAGCGCGATGCCGCTGGCCGAGGTCGCCATGATCGCGCCCAGCAGGCTCATCACCACCCCGTGCGTCGCGTCGTTGGCGGCCAGATCGTCGCGGAAGGCGTACCAGAGCCGACCCGCGGCCAGGATCATCCAGGCCAGGCAGAACAGCAGCACGCACCACAACAGCCAGTCGATGAGCTGCATGATCGGCCGGATCACATCCGACGGCATCTGCTTGTAGGCCAGCACGACGGCTGTGTCGTCGGTCAGTACAGCAGCCATCGCCTGTGGCACCAGCGCGGCGGACATTAGGTGATCACTGCGTTCATGATCGTGCCCGCGCTCGTGGCGACGATACCTCCGATCATGGCCCCCGCCACCATCTTCGGCGACTCCAAACCGCCTCCCGTCCACTTTTCCCAGGCGAACCGTCCGCCGGCGTAGGTGATGCCCAGGACTCCCGACAACAGAACGAACCAGGTGAAGTACCGAACCAGTTTCAGCAATTTGTCCGACGCGGGCGGCGCCTCGGGGGTCGGATTCCCGACCTGGGCGAGGATCTGGCCGTACGCGTCATGTACGGCGAGGAGCATGCTCATTGTCTGTCCTTCTCCAAAAGCGAACTGCTAGTAACAATCTCGCCGATGATCGGCCCTGCGGTCCAACCGGCGGCGACAACTCCTTCGGTTAACTGTCCTTCCCTCTTCCCCGGGGACCGAACCGGTCCTCGCAACCGGGAAATCCTTCCTGCGCAACATGATCCGTCGGCGTTCATGATCACTCCCGCGGGTCGGCGAACTCGCGCCGGGGGGCGTCCAACGCGTCCTGCACGGCGGCCACGATGCCCGCGCCGAGCTCCCGCACATCCGGCGTAATCTCTTCCAGCGGATCGGTTTTGCGCTTGCGCTGCTGCGGTACCGGGTCGCCGGGCGACCAGATCGGCAGCTGATCGGCCTCCACGAGCGTCCATTCCTCATGCCACGGCAACTGCCATACCTGACCCGCCAGCGAGCCGACCACATCGCGGTAGCGGCGAATCTCGGCCGGCATTCGGCCCGGGCGCGCGGCCACGGTGACCAGGCCCAGCACCTCACACGAACCGGCCAGTCCGGCATGGTGCTGGCGCAGCAGATCGTGGGCGCGGGTGAGCCCGGCGATGGTCTCGCGCGCCACCAGGACCACGAACGGCGACTCCCGGTCGAATCCCCCTGGCCAGCGTCGATACGAATCCGCCGCCGGCGCGAGCACATGCGACAGCGTGGTCGCGCCCGCGCCCCCGTGCACGCCGAGCAGCCACACCAGAGGCGCTCGACCACCGCCGGGTACGGGTCGGTCCCAGATCGGTGCGCGGCGGGATTCCGGCGGCGGCACCACACCGGCCGCCAGGGCGGCCTCGGAGGAGGATCGGCGTTCCTTCATGGCTGCGGTCATGATGCCACTCCAGCAAGCAGGCGGCGATACGCGCGGCGTGTCTCGGCGGCCAGGTTGCTGTGCCGCACCAACTCTCCGCGTGCGAGGTGCGGGTCATAGGGTATCTCGACGATCTCGCGGACCCAGCCGTCCAGATGCTCTCGCAAATGTTCAGCGATCCGAGAATCGCTGCCCGGCAACTGATGCGACACGACAATCGTGGTGTCGCCGACGATGCCGTCGCCCTGCCCCTCGCCCTGTCCGCCGAACTGATCGTCGAGCCACTCCAGGGTGACACGCAGACGGTTGGCCGCGTCCACGCGCGCCGGAATGGACAGCACCAGCGCGATATCGCCGTCCTCGAGCAGCGGGCGCAGATGGCGGCTGGCGATCGGATTGCCGCCGTCGTACACCGGCGTGTACGCGGTTTCGCCAAGTTCGCGGGCGACCGTCAGATAGGTGGCGCGGCGGCGCAGCGGAGCCGGATCGCGCCACAACAGCCCGATTCCGGAGGTGGCGCGGGAGAGACATTCCTTGAGCGGCGCGGCCTCGTCGTCGCCGCGGCCGTAGAGCCAGGCCTGCAGGCTGATCGGGCTCAGGTGCTCGTCAGCGCCCCGAAGGGCGAGATCGCTGCCGGCGAAAGTGCCGTCCACGGCCACGGTTTGGGTACCGGCGGCCCCCATCTCTCCCGCGATGCCGAGGGTCGTGGTCGTGGTGCCCGCGCCGCCACAGCCACCGACCACCAGAATCGGGCGCGGCGCGGGACCGGCCTCGCCGGAGTCGCCGCGGCGCTTGCGCGCGCGCACCACCGGAGCCTTGGAACGCGCGGCACGGCCCGGCGATTCACCCTCTTCGGGCATCTCGTCGAGCCAGCGGCTCCAGTCCTGATCCATTGTCTCCGCTCTCCTCTTATCCGGCCGGAACGCCCGCGGCAGGTCCATCGTCGCCGATGATCGCGGGGGCCGTCATTTCGTTGTACGCCGCCGCGACGGCGATCGGGCCGGAAAGGGGCCCCGCCTGGGGTGTGCCGATGGATTGCGCAGTGCCGTCATGAGAATTCAGCACATATAGAGCAACTCCACCGACGATGGCTAGCAAGACAATGGCAACGATCAGGAAGGCGAGGGTGAAGAACCGCCACCCCGTGAAGCGCCCGGCGCGCGCGGGTGCGGTGTCGGAGATCGACTCCCACAGCTGGGAGGCCCGGTCGACGGGCTTTCCGATGGACAGCGCGGCGGATGTGCCGCTCTCCGAGGGGAATTCGACGACGGCGCCGCCACGGTAGCGCAGCGACGGTGCGTAGGAGCCACTCTCGCCGCGGTCGGCCATCCAGTCCGACCAGGACCCGTCGAAGTGGTTGCGCCGCAGCACCGATTCGGGCAGCGGCGGAATCTCGAGTTCGGGCTCGGCCTCGTGAATGTAGTGCGGGTAGCGGGCCGGGCCCGCCTCGTCACCGAACGCCGCGTCGGCGCCGGACGGTTCGAGGGTGGAGGCCTGGGCGTCGGGGTCCAGGGCGGGGTACCAGCGCGATACTTTTTTGTACGACTTCAACATTCCCGCTGTGGGCACGTCGCTCGGCATCGTCTGACCCTCTCGGCGGTCGGTCGTGGCTGACGGTGTGTTGTCGTCGGTATTCGGATGGTACTGAGCAGCCCGCCGTCATCGCGTCGCCGTCGGCGCCGCGGTCGGAACGGTCCCGATCGGAAATTCTCTCGCATGAACAGGATTCCAACGACTCGACGCGCCGGACGCCACGCCGTGCAATCCGCGCGCGCGTGCGAGTAGCAGGGTTCGCGCCATCGGGTGAACGCCACGCCGACGGGGCGGTCTTCCCTGTGGACGGAGCAGAATCTACATTAACAAGACCAAGAATTTTGGAGGTTTTGTGAAGACAGCAGACATCGTCGCGGTAGTGACCGGCGGCGCCTCGGGACTCGGCCTGGCCACCGTGCGGGAACTGCACTCGGCCGGCGCGAAGGTCGTTATCCTCGACCTTCCCTCATCCGACGGCAAGGCCATCGCTGAGGAACTCGGTGAGCGCGTGGTGTTCTCGCCCGGGGACGTGACCAGTGAAGCGGACGTGACCGCCGCGCTGGACGCCGCTCAGGAGCTCGGCACGCTGCGAATCGCGGTGAACTGCGCGGGAATCGGCAATGCGATCAAGACGGTCGGCAAGCAGGGCGCGTTCCCGCTGGATGCCTTCTCCAAGATCATCAACGTTAACCTCATCGGAACGTTCAACGTCATCCGCCTGGCCGCCGAGCGCATCTCGGCGACCGAGGAGGCCGACGGCGAGCGCGGCGTCATCGTCAACACCGCCTCGGTGGCGGCGTTCGACGGCCAGATCGGCCAGGCCGCCTACTCCGCCTCCAAGGGCGGCATCGTGGGCCTGACCCTGCCGGTCGCCCGCGACCTTGCCTCGTTCAAGATCCGCGTGATGACCATTGCGCCGGGCCTGTTCCACACCCCGCTGTTCGCAACCCTGCCGCAGCAGGCCATCGACGCCCTCGGCGCGCAGGTGCCGCACCCGTCGCGCCTGGGCGACCCCGCCGAGTACGCGGCGCTGGTCCGCCACATCGTGGAGAACCCGATGCTGAACGGTGAGGTGATCCGCCTCGACGGCGCGATCCGGATGGCCCCGCGGTAATCACCGCCCGGCGATCACGCGGTGACGGCACCGGCGCGAGCATCCGCTCGCCCGGTGCCGTCGCCATTTCCGCACAGCGCCAGCAACTGTCGGGTGTGACCGGGGATCTCGACATCGATCAGGCCGAGGAACAGATCGCGCAGGGGCACGGCCTGATCCAGTAGGAGGGTGCCCGCGGAGAGCAGGCGGGTGGGGACGAGCGTGTCCAGTTCCGCATCGGACAGGGCGGGTCCACCGAAGCCGCACAGGATTTCGGCCTGACGGCGCAGGCGTTCACACAGGCCGGCGCGGCCGCCCGCCAGATCGATGACACGGCCGATGGTCCAGATGTCGAGGGCGATCCGGTTGTCGTAGGTGGCGTGATCCCCGGCCGCCACCGCCGACGCGGCGGTGATGGCGGCCGCGGTGACGAGGCAGACGTGGGCCAGGATCTGGTCCGCGTCCCATTCCCCCGGCGCCGGTGTCGGCGGGCGGCCCGAATCGGCCACGGTGGCAGCGGCTTCCAAGAGCGAGCCGTAGACCTCGCGCAATGGGGTGGTGTCGAACATGGTGGCTGCTGGGTCCGGGCGCATCAGGCGTGGGCCTGCGACATCTCCCACGGGGCCTGTGGCAACACCGCGCCGGTTTCCAACAGCGACTTGAGGTTGGCCAGGACTGCGGGCCAGCCGGTCGAAATGCCTTGCAGCATCTCCTCGTTCGGCAGGTTCTCATGAGTGACGGTGAGTCGGACGATGTCCTGGTGGGACTCGATAACGAAGGTCACCACGGATGGGGAGCGGTCCTCCTCGGGGGAATCCTCGAAGGTGAGGACGAGGCGGTTGGGTTCGTCGGCCTCGAGGATCTTGCCGACGACGTCGATCTTGCCGGAGCCGTCGACACGGCGGTGCTCCCATGGCGAACCCGGCTGCCAGTCGGACACATTCGCATGGCCCCAGTACCGGGCGGTCAGGTCGGCGTCGGTGAGGGCCTTCCAGACCTGGGCGGCGCCGGCGTGGATGTAGGTGACGTAGACGTAGTTCGGGATCGTGGCGGTCATGGCGTACTCCTCTGCCTGGTTCTTGATGGCGCGCAGGACGTCGAGCCGGGGGCGGTCGAAGACGGAGATCCAGCGCTGTTCGATGTCGTGAATCGGGGTCGGGTTGATGTAGTGCACCCGCTCGCGCCCGCGCCGCAGCACGGTGACGAGCCCCGCCCGCTCGAGGATGTCGAGGTGCTGGGTCACCGACTGCCGGGCCATCTCGACGCGCTCGCACAGTTCACGCAGGGTCTGGCCGTTGTGTTCCCGCAGCCGGTCCAGCAGGAGGCGGCGAGTGGAGTCGGCCAGGGCCTTGAAGACCGCGTCCATATCCGGTTCGGGTTGCACGGGAAGATTATGCAGGTATTTACCTGCATAAGTCAACGGCGGGCGGCGGCATCGTCTCGGGAGCGGTCCGACGGATCCTTTCCTACGTGGGAATTTCGTTCTCGGACATGACAATCCGCACATTCGCAGTCAAGATGATCAACGGCCCTCGGCCAGGAATGACATCGTTGTCTCAGCAGCGCCCGGTGTTTCGCGGCGCGGACAGGAGTGCCCGTGGCGACGACGCCGCAGACCTCGGACCCCGTTTCCTCGGTGATCGTGGAAACGATCCGACCGGCACGAATCGGGACGAGGCTGGCCCACCCTGTCCTGCGCACCACCGTGCAACAGTTCTTACGCGCGGGAGCCTGGGTCGCCGATCTCGGTCCGCGCCCGGCCGCCCTGGTCTTTCGCATGACGCGACTGTCGGAACAGCCCGCCCGGGTGTTGGGCACGCCGCGCGGCACCCGCCGCGAACCGGTGCGGTTCGAGCACTTCGACGCCGAATGGCTGTGGAGCGCACCGGCTCCCGATCCGCGCGCCGACCGCGACGCGGCGATCCTGTACCTGCACGGCGGCGCGTTCATAGCGGGCGGTCTCAACAGTTACCGCCGCCACACCGCTCGCCTGGCGGCACTGAGCGAGCTGCCGGTACTGACGGTGGATTACCGGCAGCTGCCCGATGCCCACCCGAACGAAAGCCTCGACGACGCGCTCACCGCGTACCGGCATCTGCTGGCCGAGGGGTTTCCGCCCGAGAAGATCGTGGTGGCAGGTGATTCCGCGGGCGGGGGGCTGGCGCTACGGCTGGCGCTCACCCTGCGCGACTCGGGTCTGCCGCTGCCGGTGGCGTTGTCGGTGACCTCACCGTGGGCGGATTTCGACTCCACCGCCCGGCTCGCGCACCCCAATGCCCGCTACGACGCGGTGCTGCCCGCGGTCGGTCCGGACATGGTGGTGCGCCGCGGCATCGCGGTGGACGGCGAACTGGATCCGGCGTGGTCGGTGGTGAACCACGACTTCACCGGTCTGCCACCGATTCTGCTCCAGGTCGGCTCCCGGGAGATGCTGCTGGCCGATGCGCTGGCGGTGGCGAAGCGGGCCGAGGCGGCCGGGGTACCGATGCGGCTCCAGGTCCGCCCGAGCGCGCCGCACACCCTCATCCACCTGGGCGCGGATCTGCTCGCCGACGGCCGCGACGCAGCCCGCGACGCGGCGGACTTCCACCGTGCGATGATCGATCTCGGGCGCCTCGGCCGCGACGCCGCCTGACCCGTCCCCGCGACCTGACCCCGAGAGGCTCCGATGTCCCAATCCGCCACTGGTTCCCACCCCGCGATCCTCGTCACCGGCGCGGCAGCGGGTATCGGCCGCGCGATCGCGGCGCGCTTCGTCCGGGAGGGCTGGACCGTCGGCCTCTACGACATCGACGCCGATGCGGTGGCGCGCACCGCCGCCGAGATCGGTGGCCGGACCGTCACGGGAACGTTCGACGTCATCGACCCGGCGGGCTGGGATCGGGCGTTGCGGGAGTTCACCGATGCGACCGGTCGCCTGGATCTGCTGGTGAACAACGCGGGCATCTTGGTGTCGGGTCCATTCGGTGAGATTCCGGTGGAACGCCAGCATCGCCTGGTGGACGTGAATATCAAGGGCGTCCTCAATGGCTGCCACGCGGCTCTCCCCTATCTGCGCCGCACCGAGGGCAGCCAGGTGATCAATCTGGCGTCGGCCTCGGCGCTGTACGGCCAGCCCGGTCTGGCCACCTACGCTGCGACCAAGGCCGCCGTCCGAAGTCTGACCGAGGCCCTCGACCTCGAATGGCGGCGATACGGAATCAAGGTCAGCGACCTGCTGCCCCTGTTCGTCGCGACCGACATGATGACCGAGGTGAGCCGCGGCTCGAAGTCCGCGACCGCGCTCGGCGTCCATCTCACCCCCGACGATGTCGCGAACGCCGTGTGGCACACCGCAACCGCCAGTCGGCCGCTGGCCGGCCCCCATGTTCTGGTCGGCCTGCAGACCAAACTCACCGGCCTCGCCAGCCGTCTTTCTCCGCCGTTCGTGACCCGTGCGGTGGTGGGCTGGATCAGCAAGGCCGATTCGCTGCACCAGCACCTCAGCGGACGGCCAAGTCTCCCACGATGAATATCGCGATCGCGGTTTCCGCCCGCCGCCGGCTCGGCCACCCGCCGCTCGGCCGAACTCAGGGCCTCGAAACCGCCGCCGCCCACGGTGTCTCGCGCCCCCGCCAGAATGCGTTGCGCCGCCGCGGCATCGGCTCGCGGGCGCTGCTCCCACAGACCGGCCAGCAGCGCGGCCGCCTGCGGGTGGGGCGAATCCCGCTCCACCGGTAAGGGTTTCGGCCCCGGCGAGGCAGCGGTCAGCCACGCGTGCGGCTGCGCCTGCATACGTGCGGTACCGGCTACCATGGCTGGTACCGCGTGAGGGTGAGTCGGTGCTGACGGCCCTCGAGGCCGTAGACGCGGTGCCGCACCGCTACTCGACGAGGAGAGCGCCCGATGCCGGAGTTCGACTATCACGGCGTATCCGTCGCCTACGATCGCGCCGGGTCGGGTGATCCGATCGTGTTCCTGCACAATATCGGCGGTGACCGGCGCATCTGGATGAACCAGACGGGGGCACTGGCGGCCACCAACGCCGTATACGCCCTGGACCTGTTCGGGTACGGCGACTCCGATTCACCCGGCAGCGGGTACACCGTCGACAACTACGTGCGGATGGTGTCGGAGTTCATCGAGACGCACGGCCTCACCGATGTCACGCTGGTCGGCAATTGCTTCGGCAGCGCGCTCTCGCTGCTCTACGCACGCGGCAATCCGCGGAATGTGCGCGCGCTCGTACTGTGCAGCCCGCTGACCGCCGCCACGCTGCGTCCCACACCGACCGGTTGGATGGCTCGTATGGCCGCGCACTTTCCGCTCGACTCCATCGCGGGCGCGATCCGGCTGCCCGAGGCGGCCGCGAATCTGGTGGTCCGCGAACAGCTCGGCCCCCGCGGGCGCGGCATGGGTTCCTCACCCTTCGCGGGCCTGCGCCGCCGCTGGAGCGAGCCGCGCCGGCTGCTCCCTCCCGCCGCGATCGCCCGCGACCTGCCGACACTGGCCGTCCTCGACGACTTCCGGCCCGCCCCCGGATTCCCGCCCATCACCACCGTGTGGGGAGCCGAGAACCGCATCCTCTCCGCATCCGCCGGCGCGCGCCTCAACACCACCCTGTGCCCGTCCGAGGCCATCGAACTGGCCGACTGCGGCCACCTGGTCATGCTGGAGCAGCCCGAAACGGTCACGGCCGCCATCCAATCCGCCGCCCGGACGGCCCTGGCGGGCTGAATCATATGTTTCGTTCGTTCGGTCGATGCCCGACCTGAAGCATCTCGACGAGAACCGTGTGAACACTCCCGTGCAGCACTGGATCAGCGCCCGGCCGACCGTGCTCTACGACAATTCGAAAGCCGCTCCGCCGCCGCGGCGGAAACGCCACCGACCCGCGGCCGAGTGCTCGATGCCGCCGGAATCCCGGGAACGGACCGTACCGGCCCCGAGGCCCGCGCTCGAGGTCAGCCCGCCGCGCGATGCAACCGAGTAGCCAGTTCACGAAGGCGCGCAGTCAGTTCCGGCGGCTCGATGACACGGAAGTCGAAGCCGAAACCCGCGACGTGGACAGCGATGGCGTCGAGGTTATCGGCGCCGGTGTGCAGTACGCAGGTGTCCGGGTCGACGGCCTCGAGCACACCGACGGTCGGCTCGATCACCTCGGCGGCCTGCTCGACGGAGGTCAGCAGGGTGATGCGGGCCTGATAGCGGTAGGGCGCGGTGGTGACGCCGCGCGAGACCTGATCGGCGGCGTCGGGCGCTTCGCGGGGCGTGAAGCGCGGTCCGTTCGGGATGCGCGGGGTGAGGCGGTCCACCCGGTAGGTGCGCCAATCCTCACGGTCCATGTCCCAGCCGGTCAGGTACCAGCGGCGGCCGATATGCACCAGGCGATGCGGTTCGGTTGTGCGGCGGGAGGTTTCGCCGGTATGGGTGCGGTAGTCGAACCGCAGGCGATGCTGGTCACGAATGGCGGCGGCGATGGCGCTCAGGGTGTCCGGGTCCACGCGTGGCCCACCCGCGGGCACGGACACGGTCGCGGCTTTCAGCGCTGTCACCCGATGACGCAGCCGCGACGGCAGCACCTGCTCGAGTTTGGCCAGAGCCCGCAGCGAACTCTCCTCGATTCCCGCGATGGTCCCACCGGCCGCGGTGTGCAGGCTCATGGCCACCGCGACGGCCTCTTCGTCGTCGAGCAGCAGCGGCGGCAGTGTCGCGCCGGCGCCCAGCCGATATCCGGCCGCACCCGCGGTGGCGTCCACGGGATAGCCGAGAGCGCGCAGCTTTCGGATATCCCGGCGCACGGTGCGCACGTCCACTTCGAGCCGCGCGGCCAATTCCGCGCCGCTGCGCTCGCGCGGGGTCTGCAACAGCGACAGCAGTCGCAGCAGTCTGGCGGAGGTTTCCAACACGATCCGATTCTGCGGCACAGCTAGGGCAAAATCTGTCCTGACCGCCTCATACGGTGGTTCACATGAGCGAGCAGATCACTCCCTTCCGCATCGACATCCCCACCGAACAGCTCGATGACCTGCAGCGACGACTCGACGCCGCACGCCTGCCCGCCCCGCTGCCGGGCGACGACTGGGACACCGGCGTGCCCGTGCACTGGTTGCGCGAACTCCTCGACCACTGGCGCACCGGATACGACTGGCGCGCGGCCGAAGCGCAGTTCAACCGATACCCCCAGTTCCTCACCGAGATCGAGGGGCAGCGCATTCACTTCCTGCATATCCCTTCCGCCGAACCGGACGCCGTGCCACTGCTGCTCACGCACGGCTGGCCGGGATCGATCGCCGATTTCCTCGACGTCATCGGCCCGCTGACCGATCCGGGCGCCCACGGCGGCAGTCCGGCCGACGCCTTCCACCTGGTCATCCCGTCACTGCCCGGGTTCGGTTTCTCCGGTCCGGTCAGCGAGCCCGGCTGGACCCGCGCGCGGATCGGCCGCGTCTGGGCCGAGCTCATGAACCGCCTCGGCTATGAGCGTTACGGCGTACAGGGCGGGGATATCGGTGGCGCGGTCAGCCCCGAGGTGGCTCGCACCGCGCCGGACCGAGTGATCGGCGTGCACGTCAACGGCGGCCCCAGCCTGCCGCCGCCCTCGGCCGCGAACGACCTCGACGAGCTCACCGACGTGGAGCGCGATCGGCTCCGGCGGATCCAGGCGTTCATGCGAGAGGAGTTCGGCTACGTCGCGATTCAGTCCACGCGGCCCCAGGCCCTCGCGTACGGGCTGGTGGATTCGCCGGTGGGACAACTGGCCTGGATCATGGACAAGTTCCGGGAATGGACGCACCCGCGGAACGTGGTACCGGACAAAATCATCGACCGCGACCGCCTCCTCACCACCGTCATGATCTATTGGCTCACCGGCACCGCCGGTTCCGCGGCCTACGTCGGGTACACGCACACCGGGGAGCGGGGTGTGCCCGGGACGAACTCCGGCGTCCCGACCGGTGTGATCGCCTTCGCGCACGACGTGTGCATCCGCCGCTACTGCGAGGAGTCCAACACCATCACCCGCTGGGTGGACGTGGATCGTGGCGGGCACTTCGCGGCCATGGAGGAACCCGAATTGCTGGTCGACGACATCCGGGAGTTCTTCCGCGGCCTGCGCTAGCCCCTAGACGCGGATTCGACTGCGGTGCAGGCGAACTGAGCGATTCGCCCGGGTCGTTTCCCCGTCGGCCGGTCGAAATGCGTCACGCCCTCGAACGAATGCCGGTACGGCACCTGCCCCCGTGCTCAGGGCACCAGGGGTCCGACCTGCTCGGCGGTGAAGCGGACGAAGCCGACCGGGTCCGGCTCGTCGGCGGTGGGTTGCAGGATCACGCTGGTGGCGCCGGCCTCGACCCAGCGGATCACGGTATCGGCGATGGCCCGAGCATCTCCCGCGACACCGATATCGGGAATGCCATCGTGTCCCTCGGCGCGCAGCTCCGCGGCCACCCGTTCGGCGGCATCCGGACCAGCCGCTGCCAGCAAATACACGACGATCGGATATGGCTGTGCCGCAAGCGCTTCCGGTCGTGCGGCACGCATGATACCGGCGGCCGTTCGAATCCCGTCGGCGGGCGTGGAGCTGGTGAGGATCACCCCGTCAGCCGCCTCTCCCACCAACTCCAGCGTCCGGGGGCCGGTCGCGGCGGCCAGGATCGGCGGTGCGGCGGCCGGCGGCCAGTCCAGTGCGACGCCGTCGAGCTGAATGTACCTGCCCCGCACCGTGATTCGCTGCCCTGCCAGCAGTGCGCGTAGCGCCTCGAGGTATTCGCGCAGCAGGGTGATCGGCGAGGCGACCCGCTCCCCCACCTGCCCCATCCAGTCCTGAACCCCGTGCCCCACACCCCAGATCCCGCGCCCGGGGAACATCCGCTCCAGCGTCGCCAGTTCCATCGCGGTGATCGCGACATTCCGCAGCGGGACAGGCAGCACGCCCACCCCGACCCGCACCCGCTCACTCCAGGCGAGTGCCGCGGCGGCCGTGGCGATCCCGCCCTCCAGGAAGCAGTCCTCCCACAACCACAGCTCGTCGAGCCCCGACTCGTCCGCCGCCCGCACCACCTCCCGCAGCCGCTCGGGCGGATGCTGCGGCCGGAACACCACTCCCAGGGTCGTCATACCCCATGCCTACCACGCGGACGGCGGAAAAGGCTGTGGCCCGGCCTCATTCGTGAGACCGGGCCACAGCGGGTGTCGGCGACTCAGCCGAAGTGGCACACGTAGTGGACCGGCTCGATGACCTCGATCTGGAAACTGGACTCGCCCGGCACGGAGAACGACTCGCCGCCCTTGTAGGTGATGGCCTCCGACTCGCCCGCGAGGGTGACCTTGCACTCGCCCTCGAGCAGCTCCATGATCTCCGGCGCGCCGGTGTTGAAGGTCAGGGTGGCGGGGAGGATGACACCGACCGACTTGCTGGTGCCGTCGGCCAATTCGATGGTGTGGCTCACACACTTGCCATCGAAGTAGACGTTGGCGCGCTTGGTGACGGCGACATTCTCGAACTTCATGCTGGTACGGGGCCCTTCCTACGGGTGACGACCGATCCTGGCGGGCCGGTCCGGTTCGCGCCGATCGTACCCGCGACCTCCGGGCAATCGTCCAGTCGGGCAGGGCGTCGAGAGCCTCGGCCGCCGGCGCCCGCCCCTGCTCGATGATCAAGGTACCGAGCAACCCAGACGCAAACCATGTGAGAGCTCGGACGCGGCCCGCCCGGAAAGTCCGCGGCCAGAGACCGGAGCGCCGACGCGGCGAAACCGCGTCGGCGCCAAAGGAGTCCGCCGACCGGGTGGGTCAGGCTGCCGAGGTCACGCGGTAGACGTCGTAGACGCCTTCCACATTGCGGACCACGTTCAGCAGGTGACCGAGGTGCTTGGGGTCGCCCATCTCGAAGGTGAACTTGGAGATGGCGACCCGGTCACCGGAGGTGGTGACCGCGGCCGAGAGGATATTGACCTTCTCGTCGGCCAGCACCTTGGTCACGTCCGACAGCAGGCGGGTGCGGTCGAGGGCCTCGATCTGGATGGCCACCAGGAACACCGATGACGGCGACGGCGCCCACTTGACCTCGATGATCCGTTCCGGCTCCGCGCGCAGCGAATCGGCGTTGGTGCAGTCGGTGCGGTGCACGCTGACCGCGCCGCCGCGTGTCACGAAGCCCATGATCTCGTCGCCGGGTACCGGGGTGCAGCACTTGGCCAGTTTGGAGACGGTGCCGGGCGCGCCCGGAATCTCCACGCCCGCATCGCCTGTCGTGCGCTGACGCGCGGGCACGGTGGACGGTGTGGACCGCTCGGCCAGTTCGTTCTCGACGTCGCTGACGCCGCCGAGCTGAGCCATGAGCCGCTGCACCACGTGGTGCGCGGATACCTGGCTCTCGCCGACGGCCGCATACAGCGCCGAGATGTCGGTGTAGTGGAGTTCGTGGGCCAGCGCGCTCATGGCGTCGACGCTCATCAGGCGCTGCAGCGGCAGGCCCGAGCGCCGGACCTCCTTGCTGATGGCGTCCTTGCCCGCCTCCAGGGCCTCCTCGCGGCGTTCCTTGGCGAACCACTGCCGAATCTTGGCCTTGGCGCGCGGGGACACCACGAAATTCTGCCAGTCCCGCGAGGGGCCGGCGTTCTGGGCCTTGGAGGTGAAGATCTCGACGACCTCACCGTTCTCCAGCTGTCGTTCCAGCGCGACCAGGCGCCCGTTGACGCGGGCGCCGATGCAGCGGTGGCCGACCTCGGTGTGCACGGCATAGGCGAAGTCCACCGGGGTGGACTTCTGCGGCAGCGTGATCACATCGCCCTTGGGCGTGAACACGAATATCTCGGGCGATTTGAGGTCGAAGCGCAGCGACTCCAGGAATTCCGCCGGGTCCGCGGCCTCCCGCTGCCAGTCGAGCAGCTGGCGCATCCACGCCATGTCGTCGACTTCGGTGGAATCGGTGGAGTGCTTGCCCTTGGTCTCCTTGTACCGCCAGTGCGCGGCGATGCCGAACTCGGCGGTCCGGTGCATGTCCTGGGTGCGGATCTGCACTTCCAGGGGCTTGCCGTCGGGTCCGACCACGGTGGTGTGCAGCGACTGGTAGACGCCGTAGCGGGGCTGGGCGATGTAGTCCTTGAACCGCCCGGCCATGGGCTGCCACAGCGAGTGCACGACGCCGACCGCGGCGTAGCAGTCGCGCACCTCGTCGCAGAGGATGCGGATGCCGACGAGGTCGTGGATGTCGTCGAAGTCCTTGCCCTTGACGATCATCTTCTGGTAGATGGACCAGTAGTGCTTCGGACGGCCCTCGACCACGGCATTGATCCGGCTCGACGCCAAGGTGTTGACGATCTCGGCGCGCACCTTGGCCAGGTAGGTGTCGCGCGAGGGCGCGCGATCGGCGACCAGCCGCACGATCTCGTCGTACTTCTTGGGGTGCAGGATCGCGAAGGCGAGGTCCTCGAGCTCCCATTTGACGGTGGCCATACCCAGCCGGTGGGCCAGCGGCGCGATCACCTCGAGGGTTTCACGGGCCTTCTTGGCCTGCTTCTCCGGCGGCAGGAAACGCATGGTGCGCATGTTGTGCAGCCGGTCGGCCACCTTGATCACCAGCACGCGAGGGTCGCGGGCCATGGCGATGATCATCTTGCGGATGGTCTCGGCCTCGGCGGCCGCGCCCAGGTTGACCTTGTCCAGCTTGGTGACGCCGTCGACCAGGTGGGCGACCTCGGTGCCGAATTCGGCGGTCAGCTCGTCGAGCGAGTACCCCGTGTCCTCGACGGTGTCGTGCAGCAGCGCGGCTACCAGCGTGGTGGTGTCCATGCCCAGCTCGGCCAGGATATTGGCCACGGCCAGCGGGTGGGTGATGTACGGGTCGCCGGACTTGCGGAACTGATGCGCGTGCCTCTCGTCGGCGATGTCGAAAGCCCGTTGCAGCAGAGCCAGATTCGCCTTCGGGTACAACTCACGGTGCACGGTGGCGAGCGGCTCGAGCACCGGCTTGACGGCCGCGATGCCGCGCTGACCGGTCATGCGGCGGGCCAAGCGCGCCCGGACCCGGCGCGAGGCGGACGTGGGGACGGCGGTGGAATTGCGAGCGGCGGCGGACTGCCCATTGGCCGGTGGGGTGGCGGACTCGCCCTCGGGCGATTGCCCCGAGTTCGCCTGCTCCAGATGCTGTGTCATGCCACCTCCGCTCGCGGTCTCGATCGGAAAACCATATCGGACCGTTCAACCACCCAGATCATCCACTTTAGTCCTGGAATCGGATCCCGACCGGGGCAGCGATCGCCGCCGGTCCGAACGGCTCCGGAGCGATGAACGATACCCGGTCGGAGCCCGGTTTCGCGGCCGCATGGGACCTGGATCGTTCCGGTGTTGCCCGGGACTTCCTGCTCATTGTTCGCCCACGGTCTCGACCAGCCCGTCCGCGGTCAGTTCCAGCCGCCGCGTCACCCCGATGCCGGCGAGGAAACGCGGGTCGTGGCTGACCACGAGGAGCGCGCCCTGGAAGCTCGCCAGCGCCTCGGTGAGGTGAGCGAGGCTGGGCAGGTCCAGGTTGTTGGTCGGCTCGTCGAGCAGCAACAGTTTGGGTGCGGGCTCGGCCAGCAGCAGCATGGCCAGGGCCGCGCGCAACCGCTCACCGCCCGAGAGCGCGCCGGCCGTGATATCGGCCTCGGCGCCACGGAACAGGAATCGGGCCAGCTGGGCGCGGATCTGTTCGGCGGAGGCGTGCGGCGCGGTGGCCGCGACGTTCTCGAACACCGTCTGCGATTCGTCGAAGACGTCCAGACGCTGCGGCAGCATGCGCCACGGCACCGTCGGCGACTCCTCCCGGATGCGATGCAGCAGCGTGGTTTTGCCGATGCCGTTGCGTCCGGTGAGCGCGATGCGTTCGGGGCCGGTGACTTTCAGCGTCACCGTGGGCCCGCACGGTAGCCGCGCGTCGGTCAGCTCGAGCACGTCCTGGCCCGGGTAGAGCCGGGTGCCGGGCAGGTCGACGCGGATCTCGCGGTCGTCGCGCAGTCGGTCCTGCATGTCGGTCAGATGATCCTTGGCCTCCTCGACCTTGCCGATGTGGTTGTTGCGCAGTTTGCCCGCCGACACCTGGGCCTGGCGCTTGCGCTCGCCCATGACGATCTTGGGTTCGCGCTTCTGGTCCCACATCTTCTGCCCGTAGCGCTGTCGCCGGTCGAGTTTGATGCGGGCCTCGACGAGTTCGCGGGCCTGCTTGCGGACATCGCTGCGGGCCTCGCGGATCGCGGCGCGCGCCGCCTCCTGCTCGATCTCGATGATCCGCTCGTACTCGCTGAAATTGCCGCCGAAGGTGCGGATCTCGCCATGCCGGAGTTCGGCGATGGTGTCGACGCGGTCGAGCAGTCCGCGGTCGTGGCTGACGGTCAGCACGGTGCCGGGGAATTGGCCCACGACCTCGTAGAGGCGCTGCCGCGCCAGCTGATCGAGGTTGTTGGTCGGTTCGTCCAGCAGCAGCACATCGGGTTCGCGCAGCAACTCCGCGACCAGGCCCAGCAGTACGGTCTCGCCGCCCGAGAGGGTGTCGAGCCGCCGGTCCAGCCGCGCGACATCCCCTGCGACGTAATGCAATCCGAGCCGTCCGAGCAGCGCCACGGCGCGCTCCTCGATATCCCAGGCGGCGCCCACGGTCTCGAAGTCGGCCTCGGTGCCCGCCCCGGATTCGATGCGGTGCAGGGCCTTTCGGATCTCGGCCAGGCCGAGCACTTCGTCGACCCGCTGCCCGGCGGCCAGCCCGAGGTCCTGACGCAGATACCCGAACCGCCCCGGAATGGTCACCGAACCGCGCGCGGGGCGCAGTTCGCCGGTGAGCAGCCGGAAGAGGGTGGATTTCCCCGCGCCATTGCTGCCGACCAGGCCCACATGGCCGGGTCCGAGCTGGGCGTGGAGACCATCGAACACGGCGGTGCCGTCCGGCCACGCGAAGGTGAGATCGGAAACGGAAATAACGGGTAATGACATGCGTACCTCCCGAGAGTGAGCGAATGCGGCGCGCGATTGCGGGCCACTCGGCGATCACCTCAGCAGAGCAACGGCATGTCTCCGATCGGACGGGAAAGAACTCGATTACGCTAACCGAGATCAACGAGGCCGTGCAAGAACGTATTTCGTGAGCCGAGTCTCACCGCCCCTCACCGCGCGGCCCACGCGGTGAGCCGCAGATACCCGAGCGCGAGCAGAGCCAGCAGCGCGGCCGACCCGTACATGACCGTCGCGCCGTGCCCGATGGTGAGGCCGCCGAGCGCGGTCCCCGCGCCGATGCCGAAGTAGATACACGAGGCGTTCAACGCCACCACCAGACCGGACTCCTGCGGCGCCGCCGCGATGAGCCGATGCTGCTGCGCGGGCGTCTGGCACCAGCTCGCCGCACCCCAGCCCAGGGCCAGCAGGCCGACCAGGACGGGCACGTGGGTCTCCGTCGCGGCCAGGACGCCCATGAGCGTCAACGCGGCGGCCATCACCGCGTAGCCGACGGTCAGCACCCGCGTGGCTCCGAAGCGATCGGTGGCGTAACCCGATGACAGATTGCCCGCCACCGCGCCCAGGCCGTACAGCATGAGCACCCACGCGGTGGTGGATGCCCCGATTCCCAAGGCTCCCAAGGCCGGAACAGCGTACGCGTACCCGACATACGCCGCTGCCATGCCGAGCACCGTCAGCGGCAGCACTGCCGTGACCGACCGATTGCGCAGCACCGCCAGCCGCGCGCGCAGGGGAACCGCGGGATTTCCCGGCAGCGCGGGAACCCACGCCGCGACTCCGGCCGCCGCGAGCAGGCACACGATCGCGACGCCGGTCAGCGCCGGCCGCCAGCCCAGCCAGTGCCCCAGCAGATCACCCAGCGGCACTCCGAGCGCCGTCGCGATGGTCAACCCACCGACGACCACCGCCAGCGCCCGCCCGCGCGCCTGCGGCGACACCAGCGCCGAGGCCACCGCTCCGGCGTTCGGCGTGAACGCCGCCGCTCCCAGCGCCGCCACGATCCGCGTGATCAGCAGGATCGAAAACGTCGGCGACAGCGCCGATCCCAGATTCGCCATGGCGAGTACCAGCAGCGCCGACACGAGTAGCGCCCGGCGCGGCAGCCGCGCGGTCACAGTGGCCAGTACCGGTGATCCCAGCGCGTAGGCCGCGGCGAACACCGTCACCGCCGTCCCCGCCGTGGCCGTGGACACCGCGAGGGACCCGGCCAGGTCCGGCAGGAACCCGGCCAGGATGAACGAGTCGGTGCCGACTGCGAAGGTGCCCAGCGCCAGGATCAGGGTGCGCCGCAATCCGTTCGGCGCCGCGGTGGTGTCGGTCGGGCGCGACCGGGCATTAACCGGGATATTTAGCATCCCGAATCTCCTTCCGAAAAAACCCGGCGCGGAGCCGGGTGGGGTTCTCGTGGACGGCGGACCGCTCAGGTGGCGACGCGTTCATAGAAGCTGCGTGTGTATTTCGAGGCATTGGCCGGGGTGCCGGCCAAGAGGTCGGCGACGGTCTGCGCCTCCAGCTCGCGCCGCCAGGCCAGCTCCGCGCGCCCCATGGCCTTCGCGATGCCACACGGTTTGGCGAAATCCGAACCGGCACGGGACGCTCCGGCCCCCCGGCGGCGAATCTCGGTGCAGCGGAAGGCTTCCGTACGTCCCTCGACCGCGGCGACCACATCCATGAGAGTGATGCGCTCGGGCGTGCGCGCCAGCCGATATCCCCCGCGCGCGCCGGGCGTGGAATCGAGGATGCCCTCGCGCACCAGTGGCTGCAATCGCTTCTTCAGGTACTCGGGCGGCAGCTCGAAGATCTCGGCCAGGCGAGCGGTGGCGATCGGCGCATGATCATCGAGCCAAGCCAGCACCATGCAGCAGTGCAGTCCCCATTCGACGCCTTCGCCCATCAGCACGAATAGGGATAGTACATATCCTGGTTAGCCGAGCCAACCCCGGATCACCTGGAGATGCGACGAGCCTTCATGCCATTCGAGAGCGGCACCTCACTGACCTTGCCGCCGAATTCGGCGTGCAGCATGCGACCGCTGCCGGTGTAGACGCCGACATCCGAGGGCCCGCGCGGGCCGAAGGAACCGAACACCAGATCACCGGGCTTGGCATTGAGCAACTGCACATCCTCGCCCCGTTCCCACTGCTGCTCGGCCGTGCGCGGCAGAGTGATCGTGCTGCCGCTGGCCGCGAACACCGCCGCCGCGGTGAACCCCGCCTGATCGAAGCCGCCGTCACTGGGCCCGCCCGGCCCGCCGCCACCGAAAACGTATGGCGTGCCGAGCCATTGCTGTCCCGCCGCCACGATCTGGGGGCCAAGATCGGAGCTCTGGTCGGCCTGAAACCTGCCCTCGCTGCCCAGGCTGCGAAAGCCCGGTTCGGCGGCCAGGATGCGCGCCACGTACGGCCGGGTCTCGGTGTAGTGCCGGGAGATCTGGTTGGGCATGCCGCCCGAAGCCAGCACCGCGCCCTCACCGGCGTTATAGGCGGCCACGGTGAGCGCGGTCAGGTCGCCGGAGACCTTGCCCTCCGACATCCAGCCCTCGATGGTCTTGGCGATGGCGCACATGTAGCGCCCCTGGCCGATGATGGCGTCGGCCGGATCCAGCACGCTGGCATAGCCTTTGCCGTCGGCATCGATGACGTACGGCTGTCCGTCGGGCGCGAGCGCCTTGGCTGTGCCCGGCATGAACTGGGCGATGCCCTGCGCACCGTCCGGGGAGACCGCGTCGGTGCGGAACCCGGATTCGGCCTGCCCCTGGGCGGCCAGCAGCGAAGCGCGAATCTCCGGACACAGCGAGCCCGCGCGCCGGTACCAGATCTCGAGTTCGGGCGGCACCTTCCCGGAGGCGAGATTGCCGCCCGGCGTGCCGAATCCGTTCTCACAGTAGGGCGTGGTCGGCGCGGGAATGGTGCCGCCCGCCAGCCACGGCATGGGGTCGACCTGGTGCCCGCCGGTCAGCCGGCCGCCCGGTACCAGCTCGAAATGCAAATGCGGGCCGGAGGATTCGCCATTGCTGCCGACATCGGCGATGTGCTGACCCATCAGCACGATATCGCCGGCGTGCACGAAGATGCCGTTCTCGTACATGTGCCCGTACACCGTGGAGTACCGGCGTCCGCTCTCGTCGAGGGAATCGATGACGACCCAGTCGCCGAAGCCCGACGCCGCACCGGAGGCCACCACGAGTCCGTCCGCCGCCGCGTAGATGGGCGTGCCCGCAGGAGCCGCCAAATCCACGCCGAGGTGGGTACCGCCACGCGCGCCGAACACGTCGCTGACGGTGAATGCGCCTGCGGCGAGCGGATATTGGTGCCGTCCTGCCCCGATGAGGCCGCCCGCCTCGTTCACCGTGCCGGGCGCGGCCGCCATGGACACGTTGGCCGGCGCGAGCACGGTGGAGGTCGGAACGACATCCTTGATGGTGACCTGGACGCGGTCCATGCGATTGCGGGCGGCGTCGCCGCGATCGCCGAGCGGGGTCCATTGGATGCCGGTGGCGGCGGCGGGAGTCCAGCTGCGCTGCTTCCAGATCAGGTAGTCGATGTGGAAGGCGGCGGCGTTCTCCTGGAGGAACGAGACGATGGCGTCGCCCTTGCCGGAGTCCGAGCCGACGATGAATTCGACCGCACGACCGGCCTTCAGGTCCGGGGCGGAGTCATCGTTGACGAGCCCGCGCATATCCATCATCCCGAAGTGGGCGACCGTGCAGCGCAGCACGCGCAGCGCGCCCTCCTGCAGCCCGACCTCGACGGGCGAGCCGGTGGAGGGGCAGTTGGGTTCGGTGCGGGCCGACGCGACGACCGGCACCGTCGGTGTGCCCGGGCCGCAACTGGTCTCGCTGGCGGGCAGGATGATGACGAGGACGAGCGTCATCAGACCCAGCACCAGGGCGACCGCCCCACCCACGAGGACTTTGGGCCTCACGCCCGAACGCTCACGGCTGCCGCGGTGATCACCCGGACATCATGCCATGGCGGACACGCGGTTTCACGGACCCGCATATCGTTTCAGCACTGCCGTTTCGATGGGCACACAGCGGGCATCCCTCTCATATGCCGTACGTCGCCCGTAACGAAGTCCACGCCGCTCGCATCATCAGCGGTGTCGGCGCGCTGTTCGCCCTCATCGAGGGTGTCTACATCCTGATGCTGGTCCTCAACGCGGACCAGACCAACAAGTTCTTCACCTTCATCAAGGGGCTCGCTGAACCTTTGGCACTGTTCTTCCCGGGGCTGTTCCACACCGGCAGCCCGAATGTCGACATCATCCTGAATTACGGTCTGGCCGCGGTCTTCTGGCTGGTCGTGACCGGCTTCGTCGCCCGGATCATCGGCCGCTACTAGAGCTCGGCGCCGGAGAGATCGAAACGCGGTGCGAGCCGCGGCGAACTGCGCTGTGTTCGGAGCGGCCCAGATCGTATCCGGCGAGGGCGGCGATACGTTCAGGCGGTAGTTGAGAGTATTCCGAAGCACGACCAGCGACTCGGCGGCCGCGACGCGCTTGTGGTCGTGCCTCGGACAGGCACGCAGCCGTCCATCAGGCGCTGATGTCCGGCCGGTGGCGCGAGCACGACCAGGAGCCGAGCGCGGGCGGGATCGGGGGCGAACCGGTATTGCGGGGCGAGATCGGCCCTGCGACAGATCCCCGTCGGTCGTCCCGGTCCGAGGGTGAGCCGGCGATCTCCCCCGCCTCCTCGGCGCGCGCCGGAATCTCGGAAACCGTTGCCGCCGTGACCGTCCCAGCTATCACCTGGACATCTGCCGCGGCGGCGATCCGGGCCACGACGGCATCGACCCGAACGAGGTTCGGCATCAGCACCCAGCCCCCGGCCCGATCCAGCACGGTCAGCGCCGGCGGAGGCAACCGCTCAGAGTTCGACGATCGAGGTCAGCGGGTAATCGCCCTGGCGCTCACGGCCATTGAGGAAACCGAGCTCCAGCACCACCGCCGCCGCGGTCACCTCGGCTCCGGCGGCGATGAACAGCTCGGCCGCCGCCGCGAGGGTGCCGCCGGTGGCGAGCACGTCGTCGAGCAGCAGCACACGGCGACCCTTCAGGTCGATGCCCTCGGCCGGGATCTCCAGCGTGGCCGAACCGTATTCGAGGGTGTACTCGCGCGAGATGACCGGCGGCGGCAGCTTGCCCGCCTTGCGGACGGCGATCACGCCGGTTCCGAGGGAGGCGGCCACCCCCGCGCCGAGCAGGAAGCCGCGCGCATCCACGCCCGCCACCAGGTCGGCGTCGGGCGCGCAGGCGGCGAAGCAGTCCAGCACCGCGCGGAAGCCCTCGGAGTCGGCGAAGACCGGGGTCAGGTCGGCGAAACGCACTCCCGGCGTCGGGAAGTCGTCATGCCAGCGGGTCAACCGCTGCACCGCGGCCTCGGCACGGGCCGCCCGCTCTCCCGCCACCTCGGCCGTCTCCCGCATCTCGTGCTTGCTCATCTGCACCAATTCCTCATCCACCACGCCACCACGGCATTCACCGTTTCAGCACCCAGCGATCCATGTTCCAGCCCGCTCCCTCCTTGGTGGGGCCGGCGACGCCGTTCTCCATGCCGTCGCCGAACCCGATGGTGCGGGGGGCGGCGAACAGCGGTATCGACGGCATCTCGCTCCAGAGCAGATTCTCCTGCTCCGTCAGCAGATTCAGCACGGTGCCCGAGTTGTCCTCGGCCGCAAGCTGATCCGCGATGGCATCGTAGCGGCCGTTACCGAATCGGCCGAAATTCAGGCCCGCACCGGTGCGCAGCGAGGCGATGGCGTCGGTGGCGTTCAGCGATCCGGACGGGCCCGGCATGCCGGCCGTGCCACCCAGGATGGCGTCCACCTTGCCGTCGGTGAGCTGCGAGGCGGTGAAATCCGGTGCGCCCGCGTCGATCACGGTGATACCCGCCGCCCTGCAAGCGTCACCGATGGCGGCGACCATGGCCGTGTGCTGCTCGTCGGGCTCGAGGTAGCCGACGCGCACGGTCTGGTTCTGCATCCCAGAGGAGGCCGCGGCCTGCGATGCGGTGGCGTCACCGCCCTTGTACTTGTCGCCCGCACCCGAGATGGCCTGGTAGTACACCGAATCCTGTTGTACGGTGCGCGAATTCAGCGGCCCCGCGCCCAGCCCGAGCTTGACATTGTAGTCCGGGTGCCCGAACTTGTCGAACAGCGCCTGCCGCGGCACGCACAGCGCGAACGCCCGGCGGGCGTCCGCCGAACCGAACACCCCGCCGGTGCCCAGCACCAACTGCTCGACCCCGCGGCCCGGCAGATTCTGCCGGCGGAATCCGCCCAGGTTCACATCACCCAGCGATCCCGCGCCCACATCGAGCACGCCGACGGACTTGTCCGACACCTTCGACTTCAGGTCGGAGTGGCCGTCCCACACCACGATCCGCGGCGTCCGGGGCTGATCGCCCCACCACTTCTCGTTCTTGACCAGCACCAGACCGTCCTTGTCGCCGAAGGAGTCGATCCGGTACGGACCCGAGGAGGGCAGCAGCGTCAGGTCCACCTTGCCCGGCGCCAGCTTCCAGCCGTTGTTCCAGAAGTCGGCGATGCGTTCGAGCGTGGGCTGATCCCCGGTCTGCACCGGCGTCACCACATTCGGGATCTTCACCTGGGCGGCGATCACGTGCGCGGGCATCAGCTCGGCGGCATTGAACAGCGTCTTCCACGCCGAGTAGTGCTTGCCCGGCCGGAACACCACGGTGGCGTCCTTGGATCCGGGCTGGCAGTCGACCCGCTCGATATCACGGTAGCCGTCGGTGCTCGCGGCGTCGAACAGCGGGACCGGCCCGCCCGGACCGGCCTTGGTGAACCGTCCGCTGTGCGCCGCCCAGACCAGCACCAGATCATCGCAGGAGGTCTGCACTCCGTCGGAGTAGACGCCCTCCGGGCTGAGCCGGTACTGGATGGTCTGTGCGTCGCCCGGCACCTCCTTGGCGGTGCCGCTATCGGTGTCGGCCACCGGCTGCCCGTCCGGGCCGGTGTAGAAGAAGCCGGTCAGCACCCGCGAGAACACCGCGGCCGCACCGCTGTTGGCGCCCAGCGTGCTGCCGCCGTTGTAGCTGGCGATGACCGCGTCCACGCCGTACCCGATCGAGGGCACCTGGTTCTTGCTGGAGCATCCGGCCAGCGCGCCTGCGGCGAGGGCACCCGCCGCCAGCGCGGCGGCGGTCCGGCGCACAACCCTATGGTCTTGCTTCACCGTCGCAAACCCCCTGCGCGCTCAGTGCCGTCGCTTCTGTCGTTTCCCACTCGGCCGGGCCCCGGGGCGCGGCGCCCCGGCACTCTGACTGCGCGGCGCGTGGTCACGCCCGTAACCGTTGGCCGAGACGTCGATACCTCGGCCCGCAACGCCGACCCGTTCGGCCGCCGCCATGCCCACCCGCGCCTTCGCGCCGCCGGCGCGGCGGTTGAGGACCTTCTTGGTGTGCGCGGCCACCGGGCCCCAGGTCTCCTTGATGGACACCAGGATCGGCACGGCGAAGAAGATGGACGAGTAACCACCCACGATCATGCCGACCAACTGCACCAGCGCCAGGTCCTTGAGGGTGCCGACACCCAGCAGCCACACCGCGATCACCAGCATGCCGATGATCGGCAGGATGCCGATGACGGTGGTGTTGATCGATCGCATCAGCGTCTGGTTGGCCGCCAGGTTCGCCTTTTCGGCGTAGGTGTGCTTGCTCAGGTGGAGCACGCCGCGCGTGTTCTCCTCGACCTTGTCGAAGACGACCACGTTGTCGTAGAGCACGTAGCCCAGAATCGTGAGCAGGCCGATGACGGCCGCCGGCGTCACCTCGAAACCGACCAGCGAGTAGATGCCGGCGGTCACGATCAGGTTGAAGAACAGCGAGGCGATCGCCGCGATCGACATATCGCGTTCGAAGCGAATCGCGATGTACAGCATGGTCAATCCGACGAACACCACCAGCGCCAGCAGCGCCTTCTTGGTGACCTCGCCGCCCCAGGTCTCACTGATCTCGGCGACACTGATGGCGTTGCGGCTGGGCTGGCCGTTCGAATCCTTCGGGTGGAAGGCGTCGAAGAGCGCGGACTGCAGCTTGTCCGCCTGCTCGGTATTCAGTGTGTCGGAACGGATCTGGATGGTGGCCGAGGAGCCCGAACCCACCTTCTGCACGGTCACCGGGTCGTGGCCGAGCGCCGAGCGGTAGACGTCCTCCACCTTGGAAGTGGTGACGGTGTCGGACGCCGGCAACTGAATCCGCGAACCGCCCGCGAAGTCGATGCCCAGGGTGAAGCCCTTGAACACGATGCTGGCGACGGCGATCGCGACCAGCACGGCCGCGATGCCGTAGTACACCTTGCGCTTGCCGACGATCTCGAAACCACCGGTACCGGTGTAAAGCCGTTCGAACAGGCTGTGCCGCTTGTCCGACGGCGCGGCCTCGTAGTCGAGTTCGGGGTCGGAATCGACGACGACGGGAGAGGACTTGGCCATGATCACGCCTCCTTCACCAGGACGCCGGCGGTGGCCTTGCGTTCCTGTGCAAGCTCTGCAATAGCGCCCAGGCCGTTCACCGACGGCTTCGCCCAGAACGGCGAGCGCGAGACCAGCATCATGAGCGGTGCGGTCACCAGGTACAGCACGATGACGTCGAGCACGGTCGTGACGCCGAGGGTGAAGGCGAAGCCCTTCACCTGGCCCGCGGCCAGCCAGTACAGCACCGCGGAGGCGATGAGCGAGACCGTCTTGCCCGACAGGTTGGTGCGCTGCGCGCGCTGCCAGCCGCGCGGCACCGCTGACCGGAAGCTGCGGCCCTCGCGCATCTGGTCCTTGATGCGTTCGAAGAAGACGACGAACGAGTCCGCGGTCATACCGATACCGATGATCAGACCCGCGATACCGGCCAGATCGAGGGTGAAACCGATCCACCTGCCCAGCAACACGATCAGCGCGTACACCGCCACACCCGCCGCGAGCAGCGAGAAACCGGCCAGGAAGCCGAGCATGCGGTAGTAGAGCAGGCAGTACAGCAGCACTGCCACCAGACCGATGGCGCCGGCGATCAGACCGGCGTGCAGCGAGGACATGCCCAGGGTCGCCGAGACCGTCTCGGCCTCGGAGGTGCCGAACGACAGCGGCAGCGAACCGTACTTCAGGGTGTTCGCCAGTTCCTTGGAGGTCTTGCTGTTGATGCCCGGACCCGAGATCGCGGTGCTACCGGAGAACTGGCCGCCCTCCTTGATCACCGGCGCGGAGACCACGCGGGAGTCCAGGGTGAAGGCGATCTGCTTGCCCACGTACTTGTTGGTGAGATTGCCCCACTGGTCGGTGCCGCTGGACTTGAACTGCAGGCTCACCACCCACTGGCCCTGCTGCAGCACACCGGACGCGTCCTTGATCTCCTGGCCGTCCATCACGCTCTTGTCGAGCAGGTAGACGGTGGTGCCGTCGGTGCCGCAGGTGACCAGCGGCAGGTTCGGATCGTCATTGCCCTGCAACGGATCCGGCTTGGAGCAGTCCAGGGTGGCCATCGCCTGCAGCTGCGCGGTCTGATCGGTGCTCTGCCGGGCCGCCTTCGCGGCCGCGATCTCCTGGGCGGTCAGCTGCTGGCCCGGCTGCGCCGGCGTCGACGGCGGCGCGGACGGGGTGGTGGGGGCCTGCTGGGGGAACACGCGGTTCTGCGGGGCCTCACCGGTCGTCGTCGGCGCCGGCGCCTCGCTGGTGGCCGGGGCGGTCTCGGTGGGAGTCGGCGTCGCGGTCGCGCTCGGCTGCTGCGGCTGGGTCTGCTGTGGCTGCTGGGCCTGCTTACCCGCCTGCGCGGGAGCGCTCTGCAGCACCGGGCGGAAGTACATCTTGGCGGTGGTCGCCAGCGTCTTGGCCTGCGCGCCATCCTCGCCCGGGACGGTGATCACCAGGTTATCGCCCTCGATGACGACCTCGGAGCCGGCCACGCCCAGGCCGTTCACGCGCTGCTCGATGATGTTCTGCGCCTGCTTGAGGCTGTCCTGGCTCGGCTTGCCGCCATCCGGGGTGCGGGGCGTGAGGGTGACGCGGGTGCCGCCCTGCAGATCGATGCCGAGCTTCGGGGTGTGCTGCTTGTCTCCGGTGAAGAAGATCAGGCCGAACATCAGAGCCACCAGCGCGGCGTAGATGCCGAGCAGGCGCAACGGGTGCGCCGTTCCCTGAGAAGGTGGCACAGTACTTATCTCCTAGGCGGATTCGAAGGTGGAACGATCGGGCACACACCGCAGCGCCACCGGCCGCCAGGAATCTGGGGCGGCCGATGGCGCGGAGTATGTCAGTCCTTGGTCAGCCGTGACGCGTCGGCGGCGGCTTCGGGCGCGGCGACGTGATCGTCCGCCGTGCCGTTCGAAGCGGCGGCCTCCGCGCTGTTCGAGGATACGGCCTCGGCGCTGTCCTCGGCCGTGGTGTCCCCGGTGGCGTCGATGTCGTCGTTGCGCACCTCGCGGATCGACTGCCGCAGCCAGGTGGTAACGACCTCCTCGGCGATCTCCAGATCGACGCTGGTGTCATCGAGTTCGACCACGGTGCCGAAGAGCCCCGACGTGGTGACGACACGATCGCCGACCTTCAGGGCGTCCTGCATCTCGGTGACCTTGGCCATCTCCCGCTTCTGGCGACGGACGCCGAGGAACATCGGGATGAGCAGGGCAACCAGCAGCAGCGGCAGCAGAAGGTCCATCGTCGAAGTCAACCCCTAGTAAGTGGTCGGTTGGATGCGTTTCCCACACAGTCTGCCAGTAATCCCTGAGAGAATGCGCGGCGGCGGCGTTCTATTTGCCTTCCTCCGCGCTCCGGACCGGTTCGCGGCGCCGGTGGTCTCGATTCTTCCCTCCTCCGCTCCACGACGTGGTCCATCGAGCCGCAGTCCGGAATCGAGCGCTCCGTCTCCCCGCGCTTGCGCCGCGAACCGTGAAGACGGCTTGCGGACCTCGTTCCGGTCAGTGCCGCGCTCGGCCGCCGACTGTGCTGACCCCCGCGGTCCCGCTCAAGCGGATTCGACCCCGTAGGTGTAGTCGTCGAGCGGGAACGTGACCGCCTCGCGGTGGGCGTTCAGGGTGCTTGTCGGGCGCAGCAGCGCCGCCTCGCCATGCTGGTTGAAGTAGTAGCTGCGGGCGCTCGAGCACTGGCCTCCGTAGAAGACGGACGATCCGAGCCTGTCGGTGACGCGGTCGAGGAATTCGGCGTTGGCGTGCTCGGTGACCTCGAAGACCTGCTCGCCGCGGCGGAACATCTCACCGAACAGGCGCGCCATATGCTTCATCTGCGCCTCGATGGTGGTGAAGTAGGACAGGCCGCTGTAGGAGTAGGGGCTGTTGAGGCTGATGAAGTTGGGGAACTTCGGCACGGTGATGCCCTCGTAGGCCTGGAAACGGTTGTCTCGCCAGAACTTTCCGAGGTTGCGCCCATCACGGCCGATGATCTCGATGGCCGGGAAGTTGACGTCCCACAGGTTGAAGCCGGTGGCCAGGATGAGGGTGTCGATCTCGGTCTTGCGGCCGTCGGCGGTGACGATGCCGTCGGGCTCGATGCGGTCGATGGAGTTGGTCTCCAGGCGCACATGCGGCTCGTTGAAAGTCTTGAAGTAGAGATTGGAGAAGGTGGGCCGCTTGCAGCCGAAGTCGTAGTCGGGCGTCAGCTTCTCGCGGGTCTCCTTGTCGCGCACCTGGGTCCGCAGATGCGCCTTGGCCAGGATGCCCGCGGCCTTGTTGAGCGGCTTGGCCTGCTTGAAGTGCAGCACGCCGACCACCATGAGCGCCTCCAGCGCGGCGGTGTTGACCAGGCGAGCGGCCTTCTGCGTCAACGGAACTCGCGCGAACAGGTGCTGGACGGCGGGCGGAATGGGGGCATCGATCTTGGGCACCACCCAGATCGGGGTGCGCTGGAAGACGGTGAGCGCCCGTGCCTTCTCGGCGACCTCCGGGATCAACTGCACGGCGGTCGCGCCGGTGCCGATGATGGCGGCCCTGGTCCCGGTGAGATCGAAGTCGTCTTCCCACGCGGTGGTATGGATGATCTTGCCCGCGAAGGTGTCGATGCCCGGGAACGGCGGGGTGTAGGGCTGCGACAGGAACCCGGTGGCGGCCATGAGGTAGCGCGCGGTCAGCGATTCACCGTTCTGGACCGAAACCACCCAGTGCCGCCGCTCCTCGTCCCAGCGCGCGCCGCCGACCGTGGTGTCGAAGCGCATGCGCCGGCGCAGGTCGTACTTGTCGGCGACGTGCTCGGCGTACTTCTTCAGCTCCGAACCCGGGGCGAACAGCCGCGACCAGTACGGATTGGGCTCGAAGGAGTACGAGTAGGTGACCGAGGCGATGTCCACGGCCAGGCCCGGGTAGTGGTTGACGTGCCAGGTGCCGCCCAGATCGTCCTCCCGCTCGAGGATGAGGAAATTACTCAGGCCGAGCCGATCCAGCTCGATCCCCGCGCCCATTCCGCCGAATCCGGCGCCGACCACGATGGCGTCGTACTGAGGTGCCACGCCGAACCTCCCGCAAGAACACTGTTCGATCCACTGAAGTGATGCATATGTCACGGAATGACACCTCATTCCGCTTGTGATCACCGTATCATCGGGCTCGTGACGAAGCCATCCTCGAGAATCGAACGGCGCAAGGCCGAACTCCGGCAGGAGATCATCGACACCGCGTTCGCGTGTTTCGCCGAGAAGGGCTACCACGCCACCGGCATCGCCGACATCGCCAATGAGCTCGGCATCGGGCACGGGACGTTCTACCGTTACTTCGAGAACAAGCGCGACATCATCGACCACGTCATCGACGACCTGGCCGCGCGCATCATCGAGTCGCTGGGCACCGACAACGCCCCGGACGCGGCCGACAGCCTCGAGGAATACCGGGCGCAGGTGGACCGCATCGGCGACGCGCTGAACCGGATCTTCCTCGAGGACCGGCGGGTGGCGCAGCTGCTGCTGTTTCAGGCCACCGGGATCGACACCGAATTGACCACGCGGCTCTACGGATTGCTCGATACCGCGGACGCGCTGACCGCCGGCTATCTCGAGCACGGCGTCGAGCGCGGTTATCTGCGCGCGGATCTCGACACGGTGAACACCGCGCGGGCGGTGACCGGCATGCTGCTGGCCGCGATCCTGCACGGTATCCGCACCCCCGATGTGCAGGCGGTCGACGATCTCAGCCATGCCATCCGGCACCTGCTCATCGACGGTGTGCGCAAGCGCTGAGCCACCCTGCGCAACCAGACCGGTTTGTCCGGTGCGGCCGGATTCGCAAGGGGCGGAAGAAATTCGGACATGAACCCATTGGCACAATGACCCGGGTGACCCCCGACGACGTCCGCCGCACCCGGTTCGGCCATGCACCGTTCGGGCATCACGGCTACCACCCCGCCCGGGTGGATGCCTTCTGCGCGCGCATCGCCGACACCATGCTCGGCCGCGACCATCTCACCATCGCCGATATCCGGCTCATCGAATTCGACGCGCCCCCACCCGATCACCGCGGCTACGACATCGACCAGGTCGACGACTTCCTCGACCAGGTCTGCATGGAACTGGAATACCTGCGTCAGGGCAGCAGCGCGGGCCGCGCCCACGACCCGTTGACCCCCGACGACGTCCTACGCATCCAATTCTCCGCGCCCCCCTACGGCTTGCCCGGCTATCACGCCAAGGAGGTCGGGGCCTTCCTCGACCGCCTCGCCGCCACTCTCGCCCACCACGGCCCGAGCGGCCTCACTCCCGAAGACGTTCGCGACATCACCTTCCACCTAGCCCCCGAAGGTGTCCCCGCCTATCACCGCGAGGAGGTCGACGCATTCCTCGACCTCGTGGTCCACCAGCTCGAGAATTCCGAAGCGCGCCGGTGCTGACGTCCGAAGTCGTAGTGGAATCTCCATCCGACGTCGGAGGCGAGGGGACTTTGGGCCCTGCTCCCGCATCGGGCCAGCACAACAGACTGGTCGTCATGCGCAAACG
>NZ_WMBB01000008.1 GCF_009708175.1 Nocardia aurantiaca | reverse complement strand
CGTTGAAGACTCTAGATTTACTCCGAAGAGCGAATCAGAAGTATCTCGAACCAGAGTCCGAAAACCTAGCAAAACAAATCGCCAGCCGGAAATTAGCTGACTTCAATGTCCGACCCTCACACGGGGGTGAGAATCGGAACCAAATTACAAAAATTTGGCACTGACATTCATCGACACACTATTGAGTTCTCAAAGAACACACGCACAAGCCATCTCCCGGACAGTGAGCCCGTTCGATCAGCTAAGCAACTTTTCAAGCTTAGCTCGCACCATGCAGCAGAACCAAATCCGCTGGTCAGGCCAAGCCAGTGTGATCATCAGGCGCTCCTCGTCCAACCTCGTTTCCCAGGCCCTCGGGGCTCCGGGTCGGTGTCCGTGTCGCTCTGACCTGGAATAAGTTACGTGTTGCTACGAACAGAAGTCAAATCGGCTGGTCAGAGCCACAATTCGCGCATGCCGACGCATCTGCTCGCCGCATTGTTCTCGGGCTTGCGCGAGTAAGGCCCGAAGTGTTGCATTCGCCTGAGCGGTGCACGACCGTTGGTGGTGTGTACGTCTGCGAGTGGTCGATTACCAGTTCTGTCGTCGACGAGTTCGCGGAACGGCTTCCCGGTCATAAAGAAACCGACTGGCGCGTTAGTTGGCTGCCGGGCCGAGTACTCACCCGCGCCCAGGCGATCGCCGCCATCGAATTGGCCGAGCTTCTCCTCGCCCCGGCCCAGCCCGGCGCCGACATTCACGCCACCATCGCCGCCATCGCCGAACAGCTGGGCATCCGGCCCATCGATGCGGCCGCCACCCTCTCGGCGCGGCACCCCAACCGCTGAGCCGGCATGGCCATCCACCCCGGGTAGGTCCCGATACACCGTGCGGACGATTCACGCCGGAAGCCATCCACCCACGGGTGGAATTCTGTTGACTCGCACCGGGGACGAGCCCAGATTGGGGCTGTGACAGGGGTAATCACACGTCCCGAACGATCCGGAACCGACTGGTCACGGTGGTTGCGCGGGCCGGCCGACCAACCACGCTGGGCCCGGCCCGCACTACTGGGCATCGCCGTCGCCGCCGGAGTCCTCTACGCGTGGGGCATCAGCACGCAGACACCACACCTCTACTACTCGGCCGCCGCCCGCTCGATGAGCATGAGCCCGCACAACTTCTTCTACGCGGCCTTGGACCCGGACGCGACCATCAGCATCGACAAACTGCCGGGAGCGATCTGGATCCAAGCGCTGTCGGCGCGGATCTTCGGGGCGCACACCTGGTCGTATCTCTTGCCACAGGTCCTCGAGGGCGTCCTCACCGTGCTCGTGCTCTATCGGGCGGTGCGGCGACTGTCCGGTCCGTACGCGGCGCTCGTCGGGGCGGCGGTCGCGGCACTCGCACCGGCGGTGGTCGCGCTCGATCGCGGCAATATCTCCGACACCATGCTGATCCTGCTGCTCGTACTGGCCGCGGATCAGGCGGCGGCCACGATCGTCTCCGGAAGGACGCGGAATCTGATCCTGTGCGGACTCTGCATCGGCCTCGCCTTCCAGGCGAAGATGGTGCAGGCCTGGCTGATCGTCCCGGTCGTGGCGGCGGCGATACTGGTCGCCGCGCCGAGAACCGAACTGCGGCAACGCATCACCGGCCTGGGCTGGTTCAGCGCGACCGCGCTGGTGGTGTCGCTGAGCTGGATGTCCCTGGTCAGTCTGCTGCCCGCCGGGCATCGGCCGTACGTGGACGGCAGTCACGACAACTCACTGTTCGAGCAGGTCTTCGTCTACAACGCGGCCAGTCGCGCCAATGACGGATTCAGTGTGGGATCGGCCAACTTCACCACCGGCGGCAAGGGCACAGGATTCCGCGCGGAACTGGTGTTGGGCCCGGACAGCCGGTTCGACCATCTTTTCGGAGGTGGAGGTGGACGGGAAACCGGGTGGTTGATTCCGCTCGCGCTCATCTGCCTGATCGCACTGGCCTGGGCAGCCCGGCGGCGGCCGCGCACTGATCGCGAGACCGCCGCGATCGTGCTGTGGGGCGGCTGGCTCCTCATCCATGTCGCGGTCTTCCTGGTGATCGGGACGGTGAACCCCTACTACCTGGCAGTGCTGGCACCCGCGATCGGGGCCTTGATCGGTATGGGAGCCAAGGCGTACCGGCAGACCGACGATCGCCGGGTGCGCGGGCTGGGGATGGTCGCGGTGGCCGCGACCGCTTGCTACGGCTGGTGGCTGTCGGCGGCCGCGCCGGGCTGGGTGCGGGCCGGGCTCGTGGTCGTCGCCGTGGTGCTGATCATGGTCGCGCTGCGCGCCCGCGAATCTTGGGCAACCGCACTGCTTCTCGGCACGGCGCTCGCCGCGCCCACGACGGCCGCGATATCGGTGGTCGCGGACGGCTACGGACCACTCGACACACCCTATGAATCGGCGCAGGCCCGTCAGGTGACGCGGGGGTTCATGGCCTCCGCCCTCATCTCGGCCCGGGAACTCGACGAACAGATCGCGAAAATGCCCGGCCACGTGAAATATCCGCTGGTCACGTACACCTCGGCGCTGGGCTCGCCGTTCATTCTGTCCAGCGGCAGGCAGGTGCCGACCATCGGCGGCTTCACCGGCGCGGCCCCGGTGCCGACCACTGCCGAGGTCGCCCGCATGGTCGACGACGGCGAGGTCGGCCTGGTGCTGCTGACTCCCACCGATGACGACCGCGTGGTCTGGATCCGGCAGCACTGTCGCGCCCTGCCCGGAGGCAGGGACGGCGCCGCGGTCCTCGCCTATACCTGTGCCCGCCACTGACACGGAATCCGAAACGGCCCCGAATCAATCTGCGGCACTTAGCATCTCTCACCATGCAGGACATCAGCGGGCTGATTCACAAGATCAAGCACGGCCTCGACACCCAGGTGAGCCTCGCGCGGCTGCGGCGACACCGCACGCTCGCGGACGCCGCAGCCGGACGCATCGTCCTGATCACCGGGGCCTCCTCCGGTATCGGACGGGTCGCCGCCGCGAAACTCGGCGCGGTCGGCGCCACCGTGCTCTTGGTCGCACGCCGCGCCGACGAACTCGAGCAGGCCGTCGCCGAGATCGAGGCCCGGGGCGGGAGGGCGGTCGCGTACCCCTGCGACCTCACTGATTTCGACGCCCTCGACGCCATGGCCGCGAAGGTGCTCGCCGACCACGGCCACGTGGACATCCTGGTGAACAATGCCGGCCGCTCCATCCGCCGCACACTCGACCAGTCCTACGACCGCTTCCACGACTACGAGCGCACCATGCGGCTCAACTACTTCGCGGCGGTGCGGCTCATCCTCGCCTTCGCCCCCGCCATGCGCGCCGGCGGCGACGGCCAAATCATCAACATCCTGTCCCTGGCAAACCTCTACGGCGGTCCCGGCTACGCCGCCTACGTCGCCTCCAAGGCCGCACTCGACTCGCTGAGCACCAGCCTCCAAGCCGAAACCCACACCGAGAACCTGCGATTCACCTCCATCTACCTCCCCCTCGTCCGCACCGACATGATCACCGCCAACCCCGTCTACCAGCAGGCCACGGCCAACGCCCTCACTCCGGAAGAAGGCGGCCAGATCATCTGCGACGCCATCATCGACCGTCCCCGCCGCCTCGCCCCGGTCATGGGTCGGGTGACCGCGTTGCTCGACAGCGTGCTGCCCGAACGCGCCGACAGCATCCGCAGCGCGCGCTTCCAGCACGGCATGTGACCGACCCGCGGCCGCCGTCACTCACGGCGACCGCCCACAGCAGCAGTGCGTTCCGGCCCCCATATGGCCGAGGGCCCGGCCACCGTCAGGTGGCCGGGCCCTCGTTGTTCAGATGTGTTGCCGGAAGGCAGGACTCAGAAGTCCATGCCGCCCATGCCGCCGGTCGCGTCGGCCGCGGGGGCGGCCTTCTCCGGCTTGTCGGCGACGACGGCCTCGGTGGTGAGGAACAGGGCCGCGATGGAGGCCGCGTTCTGCAGGGCCGAGCGGGTGACCTTGACCGGGTCGGCAACGCCGGCGGCCAGCAGGTCGACGTACTCGCCGGACTCGGCGTTCAGGCCGTGGCCCGCCGGGAGGTTGGAGACCTTCTCGGCGACAACGCCCGGCTCCAGGCCGGCGTTGAAGGCGATCTGCTTCAGCGGGGCGGACAGCGCGACGCGGACGATGTTCGCGCCGGTGGCCTCGTCACCCGACAGGGACAGGGCCTCCAGGGACGGGGCGGCCTGCAGCAGGGCCACGCCACCACCGGCGACAATGCCCTCTTCGACGGCAGCCTTGGCGTTGCGGACGGCGTCCTCGATGCGGTGCTTGCGCTCCTTGAGCTCGACCTCGGTCGCGGCGCCGGCCTTGATCACCGCGACACCGCCGGCCAGCTTGGCCAGGCGCTCCTGCAGCTTCTCACGGTCGTAGTCGGAGTCCGAGTTCTCGATCTCGGTGCGGATCTGCGCGACACGGCCCTTGATGGCCTCCGCGTCGCCCGCGCCCTCGACGATGGTGGTCTCGTCCTTGGTGACGACGACCTTGCGGGCCTGGCCCAGCAGCTCCAGTCCGGCGGTCTCCAGGGAGAGGCCGACCTCTTCGCTGATGACCTCGCCACCGGTCAGGATGGCGATATCGGCCAGCATGGCCTTGCGGCGGTCACCGAAGCCCGGGGCCTTCACGGCGATGGACTTGAAGGTGCCACGGATCTTGTTCACGACCAGGGTCGACAGGGCCTCGCCCTCGACGTCCTCGGCGATGATCAGCAGCGGCTTGCCGGCCTGGATGACCTTCTCCAGCAGCGGCAGCAGGTCCTTGACGGTCGAGATCTTCGAGCCGACGAGCAGGATGTACGGGTCCTCGAGGACCGCTTCCTGACGCTCCGGGTCGGTCACGAAGTAACCGGAGATGTAGCCCTTGTCGAAGCGCATACCCTCGGTCAGCTCCAGCTGGAGACCGAAGGTGTTGCTCTCCTCGACGGTGATGACGCCTTCCTTGCCGACCTTGTCCATGGCCTCGGCGATGAGCTCACCGATGGACGAGTCGCCCGCCGAGATACCGGCGGTGGCGGCGATCTGCTCCTTGGTCTCGACCTCCTTGGCGGTGTCGAGCAGCTTGGCGGTGACGGCCTCGACGGCCTTCTCGATGCCGCGCTTCAGGCCCAGCGGGTTGGCGCCGGCGGCCACGTTGCGCAGGCCCTCACGGACCAGCGCCTGGGCCAGCACGGTGGCGGTGGTGGTGCCGTCACCCGCGACGTCGTCGGTCTTCTTCGCAACTTCCTTGACGAGCTCCGCGCCGATCTTCTCGTACGGGTCCTCGAGCTCGATTTCCTTGGCGATGGAGACGCCGTCGTTGGTGATGGTGGGGGCGCCCCACTTCTTCTCCAGCACCACGTTGCGGCCCTTGGGGCCCAGGGTCACCTTGACAGCGTCGGCGAGGCTGTTCAGGCCACGCTCGAGTCCGCGGCGAGCCTCTTCGTCGTACGCAATTGTCTTGGCCATTGCGTTGAGATCCTCCAGATCAGGGGATTGGCATGATCTGGTCAGGTTCGGTGCCCGCGACGGACGACCGGAGCTTTCGAATGAAACCCAGCCCGGCCTCACCGTTCCGACCTAGCACTCACCGGTATGGAGTGCCAAAACATTTCTAGCACTCACCCCGGGCGAGTGCAAGGTTGGAGAGAGGGTGTGGACGCCGCACCCGCACGCCCAACGAGAGATGCCAGGAACTCCCACCCGGGACCCTTGAAATGGATGGCTGGCCGCACGAGTCGTCTCGGCGGCCAATCGGCTCCCCCGGGACTACGAGAAGTGGGAACGATCGTCTACGCGGAGCAGAAGGGCGATCAAGGCGTCGGTGCGGCGCTCCTCCGGAGTGCGCGGCTCGCCGTGCTCGACGGTCACGAGTTCGGCGTCTTGCAGGAGGAGTTCGGCTTCGATGCGCATGATGGCCCGGATGAACGGTGGGGCAACCTCGGGTGGGAGGTCTCCGTTCACGATGTAGCCACCGTCCGGGGCGTCCTCGGTGGAGACATAACTGAGCGCGCGCAACAGATCGGCGCGCTTTTCCCCCGCAACTAGGTCGGAACCCTCGTCGCCCGCCATCCCACAATCGTATCCGTCGCATCATGCACACCAGCGGACCCGGTGACGCGGGAGCGGCGGCGAGCCCTACATCACCAGGTCGGCAGCCCGCCGGAACGACACGCGCGGACTACCGCGTATCCCCGCCCGGCGCTCCGCTCGCCTGCGGATCGACGAGCGGCAGGGACTGGAGCAGGTCCGCGATATCGGCGGACACCGATTCCTTGTCCAGGCCGAGCCCGGTCAGGATCCCGGAACCGTTCTCCAGGTCCAGCAGCGCGAGCAGCATGTGTTCGGTGCCGATGTAGTTGTGGCCCAGACGCAGGGCTTCCCGGAAGGTCAACTCGAGGGCCTTGCGAGCCTGCGCGTCGAAGGGGATGAGGGCGGGCACCGGGTCGCCGGTGGCGGCCGGGAGCGCGTTGGTGGCCACCCGGCGCAGCGCCTCGGCCGACACACCCTTGGCCGTGATCACCTGCACCGCAAGCGATTCCGGTTCACTGAGCAGGCCGAGCACCAGATGCTCGGGCCGCGTCTCGAGGTTGCCGACAGCGCGAGCCTCCTCCTGCGCGGCCATCACGACATGTCGGGCACGCGGGGTGAAGCGAGCGAATCCGGCATTGGGGTCGAGGGCGGCAGCCTGGCTCGCATCGGCGGGGGTCTTGGGAACGAAGCGCTTCTGGGCGGCCTGCTTGGTGACGCCCATGCTCTGGCCGATATCGGTCCAGGACGCGCCGGAGCGGCGGGCCTGGTCGACGAAGTGGCCGATCAGGTGGTCGGCCACCTCGCCGATGTGGTTACCGAGAACCACGGCGTCGGAGAGTTGATCCAGGACGTTGTCGGGGCGGGCCTTCTTGATGCCGTCGATGAGGTCGTCGAGGCGGATGGAGTTCGTCATATCGTCAACTTTAGGTTGACCATTGATGGATGGTCAACCATATGTTGACGATGGTCTGAATTCCGCCTACTCCTGAGCCACTTTCCCGACCATGCGCACGATCTGCTCCTTGAACCACGCGGCCGTGCGACCGGTCAGGACCGTCCGGGCATTCGAGTCATCGGCGTGCACGAACTGGATGACACCATCGCGGCGGCCCAGGCTGATGCACTGGAAGACGTAGCGATACTCGCGCGCCGCCGGCTCCTTGCCGCGCAGCCGCGCCGCGATGGCGGTGGCCGCGTACGTGCCCGCCGGAATCGCGGTGGCGCAAGCCATCCGGAGATCACGCCCGTCCGGACCGGCGATGACGGCGGCATCGCCGACCGCGTAGATATCCGGATGCGAGCGCGAGCGCAGCTCGTCGTCGACCAGGACCCGGCCGCGCGGGTCCACCGCGAGCCCGGAGTCGGCCGCCACCCGCGGAACTCCGAAACCGGTTGTCCACAGCACGGTTTCGGCGGGAACGCGCTCACCGTCGACCAGTTCGAGACCATCCGCCGTCACGGCCGCCACCTTGACATCCGCGCGGACCCGCACGCCGAGCCGATCCAGGACCGCGCGAATATGGTTGTGCGCCTTCGCCGAGAGCCAGCCGCCGGGTTCGTCCGCGCTGATCAGCGACACCGGCAGATCCGGTCGCGACTCGGCCAGCTCACTGGCGACCTCGATGCCGGTCGCCCCGCCACCGACCACCGCGATCCGGCCGGACAGCGCGGGCATCCGCCCGATGTCCTCGGGAACGGCCACCGAGTAGGCGAACTCGGTCGCCCCCGGCACCGCCGAACGATCACCGGAGCTGCCGAGGGCATAGACGAGGGTGTCGTAGCAGCGGGTTCCGCCGTCGGCCAGTCGGATCCGGTGCGCGGCGGTGTCGATGCGCTCGACCCGTGCCTGCACGAACTCGATGCCCTTACCCGCCAGCACCTCGCCCAGATCGGCGCGCGGCACCTGCTGTCCCGCCAGCGCCTGGTGCAATCGCACCCGGTCCACGAATTCCGCGCGGGCATCGACGACCGTGACCCGCACGCCCTTGATCTTCGCTGCCCGGCGCGCCGCCGACAGGCCCGCGTATCCCGCGCCCAGCACGACGATCCGATGTTCTGTGGTCATGAGAGGAGTCCTTCCCTGAGGAGGTAGTCGACACCCTCCAGACGGGACGGGCACGCGATTCCTGACAGATTCCGGGTGTGCGCCCTGCCACACACGCGGGACGCGCCAACCGCAGGTCAGGCGGCGGACCCGCCCGTCGACGCTTGCTCGGCGCGCGCGAAGAAGGCCAGCTTGTCGGGATTCAGGACCATGCGCAGCGCGGAGATGCGATCGCCGACGACGTCGATGGTGGCGATCATGAGGACCGCACCCGCGGTCCGGAAGACCACGGCGGGTCCGCCGTTGACCTCGTCGAAGTCGATCGACACATCCGGGAAGCCGGGGAGCAGCCGGGTGACCAGGCCGTGGATGTAGTGCGCCACCCGACCGGCCCCGACGACCGGGCGACGGGCCGCGGTGAACTTGCCGCCGCCGTCGGCCGTGGAGACGATGTCGGCGGTGAACATGGACTCGAGCGCGGCCACATCGCCGGATTGCGCTGCGCCCAGGAACTTCTCGAACAGGGCGCGCACGTGGTCGGGGGTCGCGTCGAAACGCGGCCGCTCCTGGCGGACGTGGCGGGTGGCACGGCGATAGAGCTGCTGGGAGTTGGCCACGGACAGGTCGAGCATGTCGGCGATCTCGCGATGGGCGTATCCGAACGCCTCACGCAGGACGAAGACGGCGCGTTCGGCCGGTGTCAGTCGTTCCAGCATGGTCAGCATCGCCATCGACACCAGCTCGCGCTGTTCGGCGGACTCGAGCGGGCCGAGTTCGCCGTGGCCGGTGCGGACCGGTTCGGGCAGCCAGGGCCCGACGTAGGTTTCGCGCCGGGCGCGGGCCGAATCCAGCCAGGTGCGGCACAGGTTGACCAGGATGGTGGTCAACCAGGCTTCGGCGGAACGGATTTCGGCACGGTCGGTGGCGTCCCAGCGCAGGTAGGTCTCCTGCACGGCGTCCTCGGCCTCGGCGGCGGAGCCGAGCATCCGGTAGGCGAGCGCGAACAAACGCGGCCGGTGCCGTTCGAATTCGACCAACCCATCGGAATCCATAGGTTCATCCGTCCTCGTCGTGCGCGCTCGTCTCGGGACGATACGCCTGCGCCGACGGGCCCCCGGCGGTAACCACCCACACGCCGCCACCGCGAACCCCCCCGACCGACGAGGGGCTTACGGCGGACCGACGATGCAGCTCGAAACTATTTGGGAGCCACCCGGATTGCCACCGCGACCGGTGTATTCGTGTAGCCGGAGGAGAGACAGGCCAGCTTGGCGGTGCCGAGCGCCACATTGGGGCTGCCGTCCAGGAACGAGCCGGGATTGGCGGCCAGGACCTGATCGATGACCTGCTTCTCGGCATCCTCGGTCAGGTCGCGGAAGTCGCCGCAGGTGGTCTGGGCACCGGCGGGCGCGCTGGTTTTCTTGGCGGCGGTGGCCCTGGTGGGGGCCTCGGCGGGTGGCTGCACCGGAGCCGCGACAGTGGTGGAAGCGACCGCACTGGCGGTTCTGGCGGCCGTGGTGGTCCCGGACTGCTTCGGGCCGTTCGCATCACTGGATTTGTCCGAACCGCAACCGGCGAGAGTCAATGCCATCGCACCGGCGGCGAGGGCGACGATCGAAAGACGCTTCATACCCTGCTTTCCGAACTTCCCGTGAGTGCCAGGCGCCGGACCGGCCCGGCGCTCGCAGCAGCGTACCCGCCCCCGGCAACTCCCGGAAGAAGAAGTCCGGCCCCGCCGGTTTCCTCAGTGCAGGTGCTGCTGCCAATCCGCAGGCACCCGGCCGCGCGGACCGGGCACCGGCTGGTCCACCGGATGCGCGTGCGGCGGCGCGAGTTCCGGGCCGCCCTCGTACATCTGCTTGTTCTCGAAGTTGTAGTACCAGTCCTCACCCGGCTCGAAACTCTGGATGAACGGGTGCCCGGTGCTCTCGAAATGCTTGGTGCCGTGCTGGTTCGGCGACATGTCGCAACAGCCGATATGGCCGCACTGCGCGCAACGGCGCAGGTGCACCCACCAGCCGCCCGCGGCATCGCATTCCACACAGCCGGATCCGCTGGGCGGCACGCCGGTGTCGATGCCCTCGATCTGTTCGGTCATCAATTGCCTTCCGTAGTGGCGGACACTGCCTGGACCACCCGCCCCGAGGCGCCATCCACGGGGGCGGCCGCCTCGAGCGGCAGGCGGACGATGAAACGCGTGTTCCCAGGCTCGGATTCGACGCGGATGTCGCCGTGATGCTTGTTCACCACGATCCGGAACGAGATGTCCAGCCCGAGCCCGGTGCCCTCGCCGACCGGTTTGGTGGTGAAGAACGGTTCGAAGATGCGGGTGCGGATCTCGTCCGGGACGCCAGGACCGGTGTCGCCGATCTCCACGGCGGCGCACTCGTTCTCGCGATAGGTGCGGACGGTGAGCGTGCCGCGACCGTCCATGGCGGAGACCGCGTTGTCGATCAGGTTGGTCCACACCTGGTTGAGCTCGGCGGCGTAGCACGGCACCGGCGGCAGCGCGAGATCGTATTCCTTGACCACCGTGATGTTGTCGCCGATCTTGCGGGCCAGCATGACCAGCGTGCTGTCGAGCAGCTCGTGCAGATCCACCACCTGGAACGGGGCTCGGTCCATCTGCGAGTACTGCTTGGCCGCGTTCACCAGCGAGGAGATGCGGTTGGTCGAGTCGGTGATCTCGTTCATCAGCAGCTCGGTCTCGACCGTGTAGTTGAGCCAGCGCATGGCCGCCTCGAAAACATCGGCGCCGCAACCGGACAGGGTGGCGTGCACCTTCTCCATCCAGTCGATGTCGAATCCGGCCTGCACGAAGTTCGGCGCGATGTCCCAGCCGTTGGCGACGCCGTGGTCGTCGAGCCAGTCGCCCAGTTCGTCCTCGCGGTCGGCGGCCTCCAGTGGCGTCAACGTCGGGGCCTTGGCGACCTGCTCGGCCGCCTCCTCCTGTAGCTGCGCCAGCGCCTCGAGGGTCTCGGAGTTGAACTTGCCGTGCGCCATCATCTTCAGCTTGTGCCGCATGCCCGCGACCCGATCGCGCAGCGAGGAGGTGGCGCGCACCGCGGCGGCGGCCGGATTGTTGAGTTCGTGGGTCAAACCCGCCGACAGCGAGCCCAGCGCCAGCAGCCGCTCCCGCTGGCCGATGCGCTCATTGGCATTGCGGTTGCCGAAGAAGACGCCCTCCAGCAGGTGCAGCGCCATCGGAAACCATTCCTGCATCATGCGCGCGAAGGTGCCCGCGTCCAGCACGAAGAATTTCGATGGCCGGGTCACGTAGAACGAGGCGGTGTAGGTCTGTTCGACCTTGTCGCCCATGTAGGCGGTCCACGCGCCCGAGTAGGAGCCGGTGTGCTCGGTGCGGACGAGTTCGATCTCCTCGCCGCCCGACATCTTGGTCAGCCGCACCTCGCCGTCCATGAGGACGTAGAAGCAGGTGGCCGGGTCGCCCTCGCGGAAAACCAGTCCGGGCTCGAACATCTCGACCCGGCCGTCCTTGCAGAGCCAGGCCAGCTGGTCATCGTCGAGCTTCTCGAACAGGAACAGCTGCCGCAGTTCGTTCGGGTCGCAGATCAATCGGGTGTTGCCCATTCACCTACTCCTACTGTTTCGCGAGCCAGCGGTGCACCAGCATGACGGCCATGGCGCCCTCGCCGACCGCCGAGGCCACCCGCTTCGCCGATTCCGACCGCACGTCGCCGGCCACGAACACGCCGGGCACGCTGGTCTCCAGATGCTGTGGGGGGCGCGGCAATTCCCAGCCGGCGGGCCGTTCGCCGTCCACCATGAGGTCCGGTCCGGCCAGCACGTAGCCCGCGTCGTCGCGTTTGACGATGCCGTCGAGCCAGTCGGTTTCCGGCGCGGCGCCGATGAACAGGAACAACCGCTCCGCGTCCACCTTTTCTTCCACGCCGGTCTCGTTGTCGCGCAGCACGATCCGCTGCAGGTGGTCGTCGCCGTCGGCGGCCACCACCTCGGTGCGGGTACGCACCTCGATGTTCGGGATCTGCGCGATCTGCTGGATCAGGTAGTGCGACATGGACGCCTCCAGTGACGCGCCGCGCACCAGGATGTGGACGGCCTTCGCGCGCCGGGACAGGAACACCGCCGCCTGTCCCGCCGAGTTCGCACCGCCGACGATGTAGACGTCCTTGTCGGCGCAGTCGCTGGCCTCGGTCATGGCCGAGCCGTAGTACACGCCGCGGCCGGTGTATTCGTCCACGCCCGGGGCGGGGTGGTGACGGTAGTTGACGCCGGTGGCTATGAGCACCGAATGCGCCGCGACGCTGCCGCCATCGGCGAACCTCACCACGCGTGCGGAACCGCAGGCCTCCAGGCCCACGACCTCCCGCGCGGTGATCAGCTCGGCGCCGAATTTCACGGCCTGCCGCCGGGCCCGGTCGGCCAGCTGCGCGCCGGAGAGACCGTCGGGGAACCCCAGGTAGTTCTCGATGCGGGAGCTCTGACCGGCCTGGCCGCCGGTGGCGGTGCGCTCCACCAGGACCGTGCGCAGCCCCTCCGAAGCGCCGTAAACCGCCGCGCCGAGACCGGCCGGGCCGCCACCGACCACGATCAGGTCGTAGAAGTCGCTGGAGGCGTCGGTGTTCAGACCCACCCCCTCGGCCAATTGCGCGTCGGTCGGCATGATCAGCACGTCGCCGCCTGGGTTGATGATGACCGGGCACTGGTCCTCGGTGGCATTGGCGGCGGTCAGCAACCGCGCTCCCTCCGGCTCGTCCACCTGATACCAGCGATACGGCAACTGATTGCGCGCCAAGAACTCCCGTACCTCCGAGCAGCGGGCCGACCAGCGGTGGCCTACCACCTTGGTCTCGGTCACCGGCTTGTGCTCATCCCCGCGCCAGGCCTCCAGCAGGGCATCGACGACCGGGTAGAGCTTCTCCTCCGGCGGATCCCACGGCTTGAGCAGGTAGTGATCGAGGTCCACCACATTGATGGCCTCGATGGCGGCATTGGTGTCCGCGTACGCGGTCAGCAGCACGCGGCGCGCGTACGGGTGCAGGTCCATGGCCTGCTCGAGGAACTCGACGCCGTTCATGCCGGGCATCCGGTAGTCGGCGATCAGGATCGCGACCGGCTGGCCGCGCAGTTTCATCTCACGAAGCGCCTCGAGCGCATCGGCACCGGACTCCGCCCGCAGAATCCGGTAGTCCGCCCCGTACCGGCGGCGCAGGTCCCGCACGACCGCGCGCGAGACGCCAGGATCGTCGTCGACGCTGAGAATGGCCGGCTTCGCGGCAGCTGGTGAAGTCACCTAACGAGTATGGAATGACGAGGCAAGCCCGCGAAGGCCAGACCGTGCCACGTTCGCGCCGGGCTGAACAGGTCGCCCTTGCTCGCCGCTCCTGGCACCACGCCGCTCAAATCCGATGATGCTGAATGAGATCCATTTCGGTTGGCGTCAGCAATCTCTCGAGTCTCTCCTCGAGGGCGCCGTTGCCGTTGCGCCGAGAGCACTTCGAAGGCTTGCTGGGTTCGGAGGACTCCGCATCGGTACCGGACTCTTCGCCAGGAAGGAGTGGGACCGCCTTGGTCTCGAGATGCAGGAGCGAACGCAGGTTCACGGCCGATCACCTCACGTTTCCCAATCGGAAGCTGGTGGCAGTGTCTGTTGCTTCGTCTATCCCACATTGTGCGCCGCGCATTACATTTCGGACATCGACACCCCCAGAATGTGATCTAGTTGAATTTCAGCTGCGCGATGAACCGGAGCCATGGGCTATACGTGCAGGTGGGGTGGGGTGATCCACGCCACGCAGTCAGGGTGATCCAGGCCACCTGGAACTAGGATGCCTGGGACCGATCATTACGTCACCGGAGGCAACGTTGCCGAAGAATCTCGAAGCCAGCATCGATATCGCGGCCACGCCGGAGCAGGTCTGGAGCGTCGTCGCCGATCTCGAGCGCATTCGCGAATTCAGCCCGCAAACGCTGCGCATGCAGCCGCTGGGACGCAAGGTGCGCACCGGCACCTGGACGGTGAACCTCAACAAGGCCAAGGGCTATGTCTACCCGACCACGTCCCGGGTGGTGCGATTCGAGCCGAATCACGCGATCGCCTTCCGCATGACCGAGAATCGCACGGTCTGGAGCTACACCCTCGAGCCCACCGCGGACGGCGGCACCCGGCTGATTCAGCGGCGCGACGTCCCCGACGGCAAGCTGCCCTGGTGGCTGCAGCGCACCATCGACACCGTCTTCGGCGGCGAGCAGCCCTTCGAAGGCGCTCTCGTGGACGGGATGCACGAAACCCTCGAAAAGATCAAGGAAACCGTGGAGCGCTGAGCGTAGGTTCGGCCCATGCGACGACTGACAGCGATCTGCGCCGCGACCGCCGGTGTCACGCTCCTGCTCACCGGCTGTGGCAGCTCGGACTCCGCGGGCGACCGCACGGTCACCGTCTCCGGTACCGGCAAGGTGCAGGGCACGCCCGACGTGCTCAATGCCGATCTCGGCACCGAGGTGAGCGCCGCCGACGTATCCGCGGCGGTGGACCAGGCCAATGCCAAGGCCAAGGCGATCACCGACGCTATGGTGACCGCCGGGGCCGAACGCGAGGACATCAAGACCAGCGACCTGTCCGTCCATCCCGCCTACGGGACCGACGGGCACACCATCACCGGCTATCGCGCCACCAACACCATGCACGTGGCCGTGCGGGATCTGCCCAAAGCCTCCGGCATCCTGTCCGCCGCGGTGCAGGCGGGCGGCAATGACACCCGCATCAACGCGGTGGCATTCGGGTTGGAGGACAACACCAAACTGTTGTCCGATGCCCGCGCACGGGCCTTCGACGACGCCAAGTCCCGCGCCCAGCAGTACGCGGACCTGTCGGGGCTGAAACTGAAGAAGGTCAAGACCATCAGCGAAAACGGCGGCGGCGCAACGCCCACGCCGACGCCGATGTACCGGGACAACGCTCCCGGCGCCGCTCCGAACATCAACCTCGAGCCAGGCCAGCAGACGGTCACGTTCACCGTGACCGTCGCCTGGGATCTGGGGTAGCCCGAAAGCCGGTGGGCTACTTCCAGTTCGGGAGGTGGACCACCTGCGCCGCGAAGGACAGACCCGCGCCGAAGGCGATGAGCAGCGCGGAGCCGCCGGGTTTGGCGTCGCCGGTGCGCATCAGGGCCTCCATCGCCAAGGGGATGGAGGCGGCCGAGGTATTGCCGGTCTCCTCGATGTCATTGGCGAGGGCGCAGCTCTCGGGGAGCTTCAGCACCCGGGCCATGATCTCGATGATGCGGCCGTTGGCCTGGTGCGGCACCATGGCGTCCAGCTCGTCGGTGGTCAGGCCCGCGCGCTCGATGGCGTCGCGGCAGACCTTCTCCAAAGAGTGTGCGGCCCAGCGGAAGACGGCCGTACCCTCCATGGCGAGGTAGGGGCGGACTGCGTCCAGCCCCCTCTCGTCGATCTCGGCGAAGAACTCCATCCAGTCCTTGTCCTGACGGATGGCGTGATGCTGGGTGCCGTCGGAACCCCAGACGGTCGGGCCGATGCCCGGCTCGTCCGAGGGGCCGATCACCACCGCGCCCGCGCCGTCGGCGAAGAGGAAGGCGGTGCCCCGGTCCTTCGGGTTGACCGTGTCGGTCAGCTTTTCCACGCCGATCGCCAGCACGTGCCGTGCGGTACCGCCCTTGACCAGGTCCGAGGCCAGGGCCACAGCGTGGCAGAAGCCCGCGCATCCGGCCGAGACATCGAAGGCGGCCACATTCTCCAGGCCGAGGGCGGTGGCGATCTGCGGGCCCGCGGCGGGGGTGAGCAGCAGCCAGGTGGATGTCGCGACGATGACGCAATCGATCTGATTCGCGTCGATCTCCGCGGCCTCGATGGCGTCGCGGGCGGCCGCGACGCTCATGCTGACGATCGTCTCCTCGGGGGAGGCGAAGCGTCGCGTGCGAATGCCGGAACGGGTCCGGATCCACTCGTCGCTGGAATCTATGGGCCCCGCCACCTCGTCATTGGTGACGATTCGCTCCGGTCGGTACACGCCGAGCCCGAGCATTGCCGTGTGCTCTGCCCCGGTGATCGAGGCGATTCGAGCAGCCATGGTTCTCTCCTATGCACTGCGTACTGCGCGTCGAACGTGACCTTCATCGGGTTCCTCACCCCCCGCGGACCCACAATGCCGCAGACATGAGGCTCCCTCATCTTAATCGCGAAAGCCTCTCATGGACATGTTTCCGATCACAATCGAGGGCGCACCGCAGCGCGCCGCACAGTCCGGCCGGTGACCGCTGCCGGGGAGTTCGGTCACCGAGAACGCGAGCGTCCAACGCGCTTCCCGTATCGTGTGATCGCGGTCCCTGACCGCACCTACCCGCGCATGAAAGAGGAGCTTGTGGCCCGCCGACCCACCCCGCCCGGCACCCCGGAACAGACCGGACTCGGTCACGTGGCCGACCTGGTCCGATCCGCCATTCCGCCACTGCATCCGGCCGGCCTGCCGTTCGTGGCGGCCCCGCTGGCGGTGGCCGTGCTGGGTTTCCGGCGAAAGTGGGTGCGCCGCACCGGACTTGCCGCCGCGGCGGCCTGCGCCACCTTCTTCCGGCATCCGCACCGGGTGCCGCCGAACCGCCCGGGTGTGGTGGTCGCCCCCGCCGACGGCGAGGTCGCCCTGGTCGACACCGCGGTCCCGCCGGCCGAACTCGGACTCGGCGACGCGCCGTTGCCGCGGGTGAGCATCTTCCTGTCGGTGCTGGACGTGCACGTGCAGCGAGTGCCGGTGAGCGGTCTGGTGGAGCAGATCGCCTACCAGAAGGGCCAGTTCCTCTCCGCCGATCTGCCCGAGGCCAGCGACCGCAACGAGCGCAACAGCATGGTCATCGAGACCGCCTCCGGCCAGCGGGTCGTGGTGGTGCAGATCGCGGGCCTGCTGGCGCGCCGCATCGTGTGCGAGGCCAAGGCCGGCGACAAACTGAGCATCGGCGACACCTACGGCCTGATCCGGTTCGGCTCGCGCGTGGACACCTATTTCCCGGCCGGGACCAGACTGCTGGTCGTCCCCGGGCAGCGCACCATCGGTGCGGAAACGGTGCTGGCCGAACTGGATTCATGATGGAACAACTCGCGCCCGCGCCGAACCCGCGCCGCCGCAACCGCACCATCCGGCTGTTGCCGAGCATGGTGACCATCCTGGGACTGTGCTCCGGCCTGTCGGCGGTGAAGTTCGCCATGGAGGGCACGCTGGGGATCGCGCTGGCGCTGGTCGGCGCGGCCGCGGTCTTCGACATGCTGGACGGGCGCCTCGCCCGCATGTTGGACGCCACCACCAAGATGGGCGCGGAGCTGGATTCGCTGTCGGACGCCATCGCGTTCGGCGTCACGCCCGCCCTGGTGCTGTACGTGACCTTCCTGCACGCCGACAGCATCGGCTGGATCCTGGCGCTGATGTTCGCGGTCTGCATGGTGCTGCGGCTGGCCCGCTTCAACACCCTGATGGACGACGACAACCGCCCGGATTGGCAGCGGGAGTACTTCGTCGGCGTGCCCGCCCCGGCGGGCGCGCTCATCGTGCTGACGCCCATCGCGCTGTCGGAGCAGTTCGGCGACGGCTGGTGGGTGAGCTTCCCCATGGTGTCGGTGTGGACCGTGCTGACCGGTCTGCTGTGCGTGAGCACGCTGCCCACGCTGGCCGTCAAGTCGGTCTCGGTGGCCCCGCGCACCGCGCCCATCCTGCTGGTGCTGGTCGCCCTGGCCGCCGCGCTGCTGCTCACCTACCCGCTCATCCTGATGATGGCGCTGGTCGTGCTGTACCTGGGCCACATCCCGTTCGCGGTGCATTCCGCGCGCTGGGTGGCCGCCCGGCCGGAGACCTGGCACCACAAGCCCGCGGAGCGCCGCGCCCAGCGCAAGGCGCAGCGCCGCGAGCGCCCGCTGGCCGGACGGGTGCCGCGGGTCTCCACGGCGCGGCTGCGGCTGCGTCGCCCCGGCGGTCCGCGCAGCCGCGTAGCCGATCACGCCAACCACTGAAACCAACGGCTGGGCCGCAATTCGCGAGCGGCGGGCCTGAGGGCCGGTTCGCCGGGCAGAATTGACGGGTGCCGGAAATCAAGCTGACCGCGCGCCGGAACTCTTCGGGCGGGGATGCCCGCTGGGGATTGGTGCGGCTGCACCCGGAAGTCCTGATGGCGCTGGGCTTGCGCGCAGGCGACGGTGTCACGCTCACCGGGGGTCGGCGCACCACCGCGGTCGTCGGGCCGTTCAGGCCGACACACGGGTTCACCACCGGCGTCGCACTCCTGGACGAGGTGACCCTGTCCAATGCGAAGGTGAGCGAGGGCGGCGAGGTGACGGTCGCCCCGGCTTCGGTGGCGGATGCCCGCCAGGTGGCGGTGACCGGATCGAGCCTGGCCATGGCCGCCATTCCGGAATCAACGCTGCGGCAGGCGCTGCTGGGCAAGATTGTGACCGTGGGCGACGGCGTGACACTGCTGCCGCGCGATCTGCTGGCGGGCGACAATCCGGCCGCCGCCCGAAAGGCGCTGAAAGGCCTGGGTATCGCCTGGACCTCGGAGGTTCTGCGGGTCACGGCCACGGATCCGCATCCGGGACCGGTCACCATCCGGCCGAGTACCGCGGTGACACTGGGGACGATCATCGGCGGCACCGACACGCCCCACGGCCTGCTCGACGACGCGCCTCTGCCGTCCCCTGCCATCGCGGCGCCCGAGAGACCGTCCTCGACCGCACCGACCTCGGCGGTGGCGGTGGCGGATCTGGCCGGGGTGCAGGCCCAAGCCGCCAAGTTGACCGAATGGCTGAATCTGGCCCTTGACGAGCCCGAGTTGTTGAAAACCCTTGGCGCCAGCTCGCATTTGGGCGTGTTGATCACCGGGCCCGCGGGCGTCGGCAAGGCGACGTTAGCGCGCGCGGTGGTGGGTTCTCGACGGCTGGTCGAACTCGACGGGCCATCGGTCGGCGCGACCGCGAGCGGGGATCGACTGTGCGAAGTCGGCAACAAGGTCAGGGAGATCGGCTCCGGCGCGGGAGGGGTGCTGCTGATCACCGATCTCGACGCGCTGCTGCCCGCCGAGGCCGAACCGGTCGCCACGATGATCCTGGACCAAATACGCCGCGCGGTGGCGCTACCCGCGGTTGCCGTGCTGGCCACCACGTCGAATCCGGTCGGCATCGATGCTCGGCTGCGCAGCCCCGAGCTTTTCGACCGGCAGGTGTCGTTGCCGCTGCCGACCGCCGGGGTGCGAGCCGCGCTCCTCGAGCAGTTGTTGCGCAGAGTTCCGACCGATGGGCTGACATTGGATGGAATTGCTTCGCGGACACCGGGATTCGTGGTATCGGACCTGGCGGCACTGGTGCGGGAGGCGGCGCTGCGGGCGGCGGCGCGGGCCAGCCGGGAGCATCAGGAAACCGGGAGCGAGGTAAGTCCGGTGCTGTTGCAGGAGGATCTACTCGGCGCGTTGGAGGTGATTCGCCCGCTGTCGCGGTCCGGGTCCGAGGAATTGGTCATCGGTAATCTGAGTCTCGACGACGTCGGCGACATGACCGAGACCAAGCAGGCGCTGACCGAGGCGGTGCTGTGGCCGCTGAAGCATCCGGATTCGTTCCGTCGCCTGGGTATCGAGCCGCCGCGCGGGGTGCTGCTGTATGGCCCGCCGGGCTGTGGCAAGACCTTCCTGGTCCGGGCGCTGGCCGGATCGGGCCAGTTGAGCGTGCACGCGGTGAAGGGCGCGGAGCTGATGGACAAGTGGGTCGGCTCCTCGGAGCGGGCGGTGCGCGAGTTGTTCCAGCGCGCACGGGATTCCGCCCCGTCGCTGATCTTCCTGGACGAGGTGGACGCGCTGGCGCCCCGGCGCGGGCAGTCCAGTGACTCGGGCGTCTCGGATCGCGTGGTCGCCGCGCTGCTGACCGAACTGGACGGTGTCGAGCCGCTGCGGGATGTGGTCGTGGTCGGCGCGACCAACCGCCCGGAACTCATCGATCCGGCGCTGGCCCGGCCCGGCCGCCTGGAACGCCTGGTCTTCGTGCCGCCGCCGGATGCGGACGCCCGCGCCGAAATCCTGCGCACCGCGGCCAAATCCGTGCCGCTGGCCAACGAGGTCAGCCTTCGCCTGCTGGCCCGGGACCTGGACGGCTATTCGGCCGCCGACTGCTCGGCCCTGCTGCGCGAGGCCGCCCTCGCCGCCATGCGCCGCGATGTCGAGGCCGGCGAGGTGACCGCCACCGATGTGACTGCCGCCCGCAAGGCGGTGCGGCCCTCACTCGACCCGGTGCAGGTGGAATCGCTGCGGCTGTTCGCGGCCCAGCGGGAAACCTCCCGATCTACCGGCGACCCCTCCGGTTACGTCTGACCAACGCTGCCGGTCGTTCGCTGAATCTGTACAAAGTAGGCGAGTCGGACCGATAGGGCCACCTATCGACGGTAATTTTGCGCTGGTGAGGTCGTATGAGGTAGCCGCCGAGACGATCACGGTACTGGTCGCAGCCACGGTTGCTGGGCTGGCGCTGGCCTTACCCATCGACTTCGGTTGGACCTCACAGACTTCCGCATTGCAGCTGAATCTGCTGGCCTACAGCCTGCCCCGTGCCGTGGCGGCGGGTGTGCTCATCGCCATGATCGTGGCGGTGCTGATCACCACGCTGGGCAGCCCGGGCGCGGCGTGGACGACCACGGTGGGCGGGCTGGTAGTGCTGCTGGCCAATCATGTGATCGGACATGCCGGAAAACCGAATTCCTCGCTGTCCACCATGAATTTCATTGATTCGCTGGCGGGCGGCGTAATCCTGGGTGCGCTGGGCGCGGCCGTGCTGCACCGTCGGCTGCCCGCCTTCGCGTGGACCCTGGGCATCCTGATCAGCCTGCTGCTGGGTGCGGTGAATCCGGTGCCGCGGGTGGGCGGCGGCATCGATGAGACGATCACCGCCCACTGGCGCGCCACCGAGATGCCGCCCGCATGGATGATCGTGCTGGCGTTGGCCATGGCCGGGTTCGGGTTGGCGGCGAATCGGAAGCGCCCGGTCGCGGAACGGCTCACGGCCGAGCTGCCGCTGGCGCCGATTCTGGCGGGCGTGGTGCTGGTGCTGGTCACCCTGGCCAGCGCGGAATGGCTGGCCCGACACGGCGACACCGTGGCGGGGATCTGCCTCGCGGTGGTGACGGCGGTGGGAACGGCCATTGTCGCGGCCATGTTGTTGCCGGGCCGGGACGGTGAGATCGCGCTGCTGGCGGTGGCGCTGAGCGCGGTCGGTTCGGCTACCGTGGCGGCCGAGCTGCCGGCCTGGTCGATTCCGCTGCTGGTGTCGGTGACCGCGTTCGGCATGTGGGCGGGCAGCAGACTCGGCTCGCCGGTGGTGTGCCTGGTGGCGACCGGGGCGCTCGGGATAGCGACCGCGCTCACGGCAGATTCCGAGCGGGCGTGGGTGATCGTGGGCAGCGCGGCGACCGTGTCCTGGCTCATCGGTTACGGGCTGCTCTCGGTCCGGCCCCGCTACGTGCCGAGCCGGGTGCTGGGCACCATGGTGATCTTCGTGCCGTCGGCGGTGCTGGGCATGCGCGACTATGTGTCGCGTGGCCACGACGCGATGCCGGCGCCCGATCACGGGTTCATGTGCACGGTGGGCTCGGGCAGCACCGCCAGCCCTGGATGGACGTCGGCGCTGGTGGTCGGCGGCTGTCTGGTGGGGCTGTTCCTGCTGCGCCGCAGCCGCCCGTTGCCCGCCGTCGAACCCGATTCACCCGAATCCCCGACCGAGTCGGCCGCGTCCGAGTGATACCCGAGCGAAGGGTGACCGCGGGCCGGTGACGGGTCAGGCGCGCACGGCGGCTTCGAGCTGAACGGCCGGAGTCACGGCGCGCTCGCCGAACCAGGTGCGATAGACGGCCGTCGCATAGCCCGCGAACAGGCCGAGCACGATGACGCCCGCCGGCACCGGATGCTCGGCGAAGCCGACCGACAGATACCGGTAGGACAGCAGCAGCCCGGCGAAGAGCGCCGCGCCGGCGGCGACCAGCTGGGTCCGGGTGCGATCCCAGCCAAGTTCCGGTGCGCGCAGGGCGGACTCGATGGTCAGGCACAGCGCCGCGCCCGCCACCAGGTCCGCGCCGTAGTGGTAGCCGAAGCCCAGGGTGGCCGACAGCGTGGCGATGAGCCAGAACGTGCCGCCCCAGCGCAGCCAGGTCGGTGCGGGGGCGCCGGTGAACGGCTCGCGGCGGGAGTGGATGAAGATCGACAGCGCCCACGCGGTGTGCAGCGACGGCATGCAGTTGCGTGGCGTGTAGTGGTCGAAGGCGATCGAGCCCGGCGAGGGGTCGACCGGCGAGACGACATTCGGCCAGTAGTGGCCCAAGGAAAAGGCGTGCCCGTCCGCGCCGAAGGCGAAAATCGGCCCGACGACGGGGAATACGATGTAGAAGATGGGCCCGATCAGGCCGAGCACCAGGAAGGTGCGCACCAGGTAGTGCCGGGGCCACTCACCCGTCTTCACGACATTGCGCAGCTGCCAGATGGTCACGACCATGGCGCCGACCGGCAGTTCGATGTAGACCCAGTGCAGGATGGCGGAGGCGAGCGGGCCCAGCCAGGCCAGCAGCTGCCCCATCAGCCAGGACGGATCACCGAGGGCGTGGTCGACCAGCGCGATGTGCTCGTCGAGTACCCGGGGCCCGGCCAGCACGGTGATGCCCAGCCAGACATCGGCGATCTTGCTGGACAGCACCAGCAGGATGCCCAGCGCGGCGGCGTGCAGCGCGTTGGTGCGGTCCTTGCCCTCCCACTTCCAGTAGGCGAGCACGATGACGGCGAGGAGCACGAGGACCGGGCCGTTGCCCATGGCCAGCGGCCCGCCCGCCATCGATCGAACCGCTTGGTAGGCAACGTCGATGCCGAGGGCCGCGCCGACGGCGATGAGCCGCCGCCGCCAGCTCAGCCCGATGAGCGCGAGCCCGAGCCCGGCCCACGGCACGGTGAAGGATTTGGCATTGCCCGCGAAGTCGTCCTTGATGCTCTCGAGCGGGCCGGTGAAGTGATGGCGCGAGGCGACGATCTGCAAGACGGTGAGCAGCACCGCACCCGTGGTCAGCGCGATGGTCAGACCCACGCGTGGCGACGGCACCCACATTCCTGGTCGGCGTGCCCCACCGCCGATTCGGGAACGCGGATCGTCGAGCAGCATCTAGACATAGTAAACGCCGCGTGAACGCCAGCTCGGTGAGTAGTTGAACGCCGCCCATCTCAGCAGATGAACAGCCCCCGGTCAGCGCGATATCGCTCCTGGCCACGCGTACACCGTATGTATCTCGCCGTAATCGAAATCACAACGGCGAAAGACGTTCTCACTGCGCGAGTTCACGCACCAGCGAGTCCACCACGGCGACCAGATCGCCATGGGTGGCCGCGGCCACCCGGCGCTGCCGCTGATAGGACGCGCCCTTCTTCGGGATATCGGCGACCAGGGCGAGCTCGTTCTCGCAGCCCAGACTCTTGGCGGTCGGCTCGAGCCGGTTGAGCAGTTCCATGAGGTCGTCGGTGACGAGCCGCTCGTTGCTGTCTGCGTCGGTGATGACGATGGCGTCGAGCCCGTATCGCGCTGCGCGCCACTTGTTTTCCTGCACGTGCCAGGGCGGCAGGATGGCCGGCATGGTCTCGCCGGATTCCACCCGGCGGTCGAGATCGACCACCAGGCAATGGATCAGGGCCACGATGGCGGCCAGTTCGGTCTTGGTGGGGGTACCGTCGCAGATGCGGACCTCGATGGTGCCCCACTTGGGCGCGGGCCGGATGTCCCAGTGCATGCCGCCGAGTTGTTCGATCACACCGGTTTTCATCTGGTCGTGTACGAAACCCTCGAACTGGTCCCAGTTTTCGAACTGGAAGGGCAGCCCGGCGGTGGGCAGCTGCTGGAACATGAGCGCCCGGTTGCTGGCATAGCCGGTGTCGACGCCCGCCCACATGGGCGAGGAGGCCGACAGCGCCAGCAGATGCGGATAGGACGGCAGCAGCCCGTTGAGGATGGGGAAGACCTTGTCCGGGTGAGAGATTCCGACGTGCACGTGCACGCCCCAGATGAGCATCTGGCGGCCCCACCACTGGGTGCGCTCGATGAGCTCGTCGTAATGCGCGCTGCGCGTGAGCTGTTGGGTGGACCACTGCGCGAACGGATGGGTGCCGGCGCAGAACAGGTCGACGCCGACCTGGTCGGCGGCGCGGCGCACGGCGTCCTGGGTGGCGCGCAGCTCGTCGACCACCTCGCTCACGGTGTCATGCTTGCCGGAGACCAGCTCGACGGTGTTCTTCAGCAGTTCCTTGGTGATCTGCGGGGTGCCGTCCCAGGCCCGCAGGTCACCACAGGCTTCGAAAACAGCTGCGGCGGTGTTGGACAGGTCGCGCGTGGTCTTGTCGACGAGCGCGATCTCCCATTCCACTCCGAGCGTGGGCCGGGGCGATGAATTGAAGGGGACCTTCGTTCTGCCTGCCCCGGCCATGGCTCACCTCGAGAGTGTTCAGGCGACGACGCCGCAGGCGACCCGTGCGCCCGCGTCGCCGGTCGCGAGGGTTTCCGCATCCGGTGCGGTCGCGTACCGGGTGGGAATGTTGCCGAAGTTGTCGGCGCCTGCGTGGATGATCAGGGCCTTGCCCTTCAGCTCATCCAGGGTGACGGAGTCGGTGGTGGTCACGAGCTTGGCACTGCCGTCCTTGAGCACCTGCAGCGAGGTCAGGTCGCCGCTGGACGGGTGCGCGTTCTGTTCGCCGACCTGGAGGTGGCCGCCGGCGGAGAGGAAGTCGCCGGGGGCGCCACCGGCCGGCGGGGCGGAGTTGGCCTCGCACTTGCCGAACTGGTGGAAGTGCAGGCCGTGGAAGCCGGGCTTGAGGCCGTGCGCCTCGACGGTGATCTCGAGGTGGTTGCCCACCTTCGCGATGGTGGCGGTGCCGACGGTGCCGCCGCTGGGGTCCTTCAGCGTGACGCTGGTGGAGTCCTGCGGGACGGTGCCGCCCTCGGTCCCGTGCGCGGTGCCGGCCGGGGCCGGCGAGCTGGTGAACACCGGCGGGGTCGTCCCCTTGACGTCGGTCGATTCCTGGCCGTTGGAGCAGGCGGTGAGGCCGAGAGCCGCGACCGCGAGCACCGGAGCGACAGTCCACCAGGACGGGCGACGAGTTGTGGACGAGGCCATCGGGGAACTCCTTTACGAGTCCGAGTTTATCGGGAAAGCAGGGTGGGCATAGTTCGTACCGGACAAGATGATGCCAGAGCCGTGCATGTGTCCCGTGGAGGGGCCGCGCGGTTTCTTTCCAGCGGCGATTCAGTTACCGATGACGATGACGATGACACCGGAGGGTGAGTCCGCGATTCCGGGGAAGCGGGGCTCGGCCGAGCAGCCGAGTTCGGCGGCGATGGCCTTGGCCAGCGCCTGCTCCTTGGGCGAACTGCCGTAGTAGACGGTGGTTTTGGGGATGACACCGCTCGGATAGTTGCCCACCTCGGTCACGTTGAAACCGTCGGAGCTGAGCTGGTCGCCGGTCTTCTTGGCCAGACCGGGGACGGTGCCGTTGTTGTAGACCCGCACGGGAATGGTCTTGTCGACGCCCGCGGCCGCGGTGGTGGCGGTGGTGGATGCGGGCGCGGCAGTGGTCGTCGGCGGAACCGACGTGACCGGCGGCGTGGTGCCGGCCTGGGCCGAATTCTGCTGTGCCGCAGTGGTGGTGCTGGGCTGCGAGGTCGAGTCGGCGCTGCTGGTCGAGGAGTCCGAACTCGACAGCGACATCGCGCCCATCCCCGCGAACACGATGGCCAGCGCGATCAGGACCATCGCCAGGGCCCGCAGCGGCGGACCACCGGCCGGCGAATTCGGGTTGCTCACGGCGTCGAGCCTAATGGGTGAAGGGGCGCACGCGCGGAATCAAGCGCGCACGCACGCGGTGTCGAAAGCTGCTTCACATTCCCGGCGCGGTTCACACTTGGAAACCGAGACGGCGTGCGGCCCTGGTCTTCTGACGGCTGGCGCGCAGCCGGCGCAGGCGTTTGACCAGCATGGGGTCGGCGGCGAGCGCCTCCGGCTTGTCGACGACCGCGTTCAGGACCTGGTAGTAGCGGGTGGGCGAGAGGTCGAAGAGTTCGCGGATGGCTTCCTCTTTCGCGCCGGCGTACTTCCACCACTTGCGCTCGAAGTCGAGAATGTCGAGCTCACGGCGGGAAAGGCCGTGAGCGCCATCCTCGTCGGAAGGGCCGTCCTCGCTTGCGGGTATGTCGCGTGCCGCTGCGCTGTCCATAGTGCTCCCTCGCCGAGTGGTCACCAGACGAATATGGTGCTTGTGCGTCGCCGATCATTCAACCACGCGGGTGAGGCTTCCGGATGCGTACCAATCGGCGTGTTCAACGAGGAGGCCCTCGGCGTGTCGTGCTTGTTCCGCCCTGCGCGTCGCTCCGGGGGTCACGGCCACGGCGCAGGTCTACGGAGCCGCGGTCTCGATCCTCCCTCCTCCGCTTCTCCAAGGCGGAGGTCTCTCCAGCCGCAGTGCAGAATCGAACGCTCCGCCCTACCCCCGCTCGGCCGCGAAACCGCGGGCGCGTGTCCAGGGTGTGAGCTCCCGCAAAATGGCCGCCCAGTAGGCTCTCCGCATGGCTATTCTCCCGATTCGCATTGTCGGCGATCCGGTTCTGCACCGCGCGACCACTCCGGTCACGCAGTCCCCGGAGGAGCTGGCCGAGCTGATCGCGGATATGTACGAGACCATGGACGCCGCCCACGGCGTCGGCTTGGCCGCCAACCAGGTCATCATCAAGGACGAGGACGAGGTCTCACCGCGTATCTTCGTCTACGACTGCCCGGAAGACACCGACGGCGCCACGCTGGTGCGCCGCCGCGGCTGCGTGATCAATCCGGTGCTGCAGACCTCCGAGATCCCGGAATCCATGCCGGATCCCGACGAGGACGACGAGGGCTGCCTGTCGGTCCCCGGTGAGCAGTTCCCCACCGGCCGCGCCGACTGGGCGAAGGTCACCGGCACCGACGAGCACGGCCGGCCGGTCGAGATCGAGGGCCGCGGCTTCTTCGCCCGCATGCTCCAGCACGAGACCGGGCACCTGGACGGGTTCCTCTACGTCGACGTTCTGATCGGCCGCAATGCCCGCGCCGCCAAGAAGGCCATCAAGCGAAACGGCTGGGGCAAGCCGGGTTTGAGCTGGGTCCCGGGCACCGTGCCGGACCCCTTCGGACATGACGACGACGATCTCGACGACTGATCGGACATGACCGATTCCGAACTCCCGCCGATCGGTACGCGGATGGTGGTTCGCTACCGTCTGCCCGCGGGCTATCCACAACCGCTGACGGATGTGATCGGCGAACTCACCGCGACCGACCCGCTGACCGTGCGCACCGCCGACGGCCAGGTGGTCTCGATCGCCCGGGATCAGGTGGTGGCCTGGAAGCCGCTCGGGCCCAGGCCCATTCGGACCAGTGAGATCCGCTCCCTGGAGGCGGCGGCCGCCGACGGCTGGCCGGGCCTGCGGCGGTCCTGGATCGGCGGCTGGCTGCTGCGCGCGGGTGACGGGTACACCCATCGCGCGAATTCCGCGGTGCCACTGGGCGGTACGGACGGACCCGCCCTGACCGACACCGAGACTCTGCACCGCATCGGCGAGTGGTACACCGCGCTCGGCCTGCCGTTGCAACTGCAACTGCCCGACCGGCTGGCCACCGCGCCCGCGGACTGGCGCAGCTGGAACGAAACCCAGGTGCTGGCCATCGATATCGAGACCATGGCGCTGCCGCCCGGGCCGCCGATGGTTCGCTTCACCCCGGAGCCGGACGGGGCTTGGCTGTCCATGCACCGCCATCGCGGCGGGGACGTCGAACTCGGGTCGACGCCGCTGGTGGAGGTGTTGACGGCGATCCGCGACGGCGAAGTCGCCTTCGCCACACTGGGTTTGCCGACGCCGCTGGCCATCGGCCGGGCCGCGATCACGACCGCGCCGGACGGCCGCCGCTGGGTGGGCCTGACCTGCGTGGCGGTGGCCGCCGAGCATCGGCGGCACGGGCTGGGCGCGCTGGTGTGCGCGGAGATGATCCGATGGGGGAAATCGCGCGGAGCCACGCACGCCTACGTGCAGGTGTCGCACGACAATGACGCGGCGCTGGCGTTGTATCAGGAGATGGGGTTCGTCGAACACCACCGCTACCGGTACGCCGCGCCCTGATCGCGCGTCCGCCCGGCTTTCGTTGGACACTAGTGCTGAAAGGTTCACAGCCGTGCGCATCGCCACTTGGAACGTCAATTCGATCCGCACCCGGCGGGATCGGGTGCTGGCGTGGCTGGACCGGGCCGATATCGACGTGCTGGCCATGCAGGAAACCAAATGCAAGGACGAGCAGTTCCCGTTCGAGGCCTTCGAGGCTGCCGGGTACGAGGTCGCGCACGTCGGCCACAGCCAGTGGAACGGGACGGCCATCGCCTCGCGGGTGGGAATCGAGGATGTCGAGATCGGCTTCCCGGATCAGCCCGGATTCGACAAGGACGCGGGTGCATCACTGTTGAGCGCGCCTGTGGTCGAGGCCCGCGCCATCGGCGCGACCTGTGGCGGTGTGCGGGTGTGGAGCCTGTACGTGCCCAATGGCCGCGCCCTGGACGACCCGCACTACACCTACAAGCTGGAATGGCTGGCCGCCCTGCGCGCTGCGGGCGGCAAGTGGCTGTCGGAGGATCCGGAGGCGCAGATCGCGCTGGTCGGCGACTGGAATATCGCACCGACCGATCTGGATGTCTGGTCACCGGAGTTCTTCGAGGGCAAGACCCATGTGTCGGAACGGGAGCGGGACGCGTTCGATGCCTTCCACGACGTGGGCTTCTCGGATGTGATGCGGCCCTTCCATCCCGGTCCGGGCGTCTACACCTACTGGGACTACACCCAGCTGCGCTTCCCGCGCAAGGAGGGCATGCGCATCGATTTCATCCTCGCCTCCCCCGCTCTGTCGGCCCGCGTCATCGAAGCGAACGTGGACCGCGAGGAGCGAAAGGGCAAGGGCGCCAGCGATCACGCGCCCGTGGTGGCCGAGCTCGCGGACTAGAGCGGACTAGACGGGCCGGGTCTTGATGGCGTCGCGGGAGATGAAGACGTCGTAGGTTCCGGCGGTGGCGATGACCGCGTTGCCGTAGGCCGAGCGCACGAAAGGTTTTGTGTACCAGGACCGATGCTTCATGTCCTGGAAGAAGTCGGAGTCGCTGCCATTGAGGAAGATCTGGTTTTGTTTGGTGGCGACGCCGTCCAGGCGCTGGCCGTAGAGGCGGGTCACCTTGTAGCCGGAGTTGAAGCCGAGGGCGTTCACCCATGGTTCGAGTTCCACGATATTGGCCTGCAGCACCCACATGTCGCCTTCGACCTGATAGGTCTTGTGCTGGTCACCGTGGTCCTTGTCGCCGTAGATGGTCAGGTCCACGGTCATCATGTGGTCCTGCCCCGCAACGGGTTTGGCCTCGATATGCGCGGCCTTCACCTCCCCGGTGAGCCCCAGGAACGTTTGCAGCAGCGTGGTGATCCACAGAATCACCAGTGCGACGAGCCCGAGCCCGACCGCACCCGCGCCCCGCCCGGCCAGCGCCCGCCAGCCGACCTTGCGCGCCTCGAGAACGGCTGTGACAAGCAATCCGATCGCCGCGATGCCGAGCGCCAGCAGCAGAATCTGGATCCAGCCGAAGCTGACCGGGTAGACCATTCCGTAGTTGTACCCGCTGAATACGACACTTCACCGCGTCGTCACAAATCGAATCTGCGTGTCACATCGGCGAGTCATGAGTCACCGACAAACACACGTGGTCACGAGATCTCCAGGAGCCCTGGAGGTTATCCGTCCTGGCTCTCATCACCGAACAGCGAAATCTGCTCCGACGGCGAACCGGATCGGCCGATCCTGCGCAGGCACCGCGCGCAAGTCACTTCCGCCCGTGTCGGTTCCAGCGCGGTAGGAGACCATCCCGCAACACCGGTGCGGCACAACAATTCCGGTACTTCTTCCGTGCCGACCCACTGCCCGAGCCCGACCGCGTGCACGGTACGCCCGGACCGAACAACCGCGTGCACGCCCGGATCGCCGAACACCGCCCGCGTAGAAGCGGCCAGAGGAGCAATGTCGGTCATACGCCCAACCATAAGGTCATCCGCCGACATATCCGCTCAGGGAACGGCCGCTCCCCTGGCACGGTGCGGCTCCCCGTCACGGTCACGTTGTTCTCGGGCCGGGTGGATCACATTGTCTGCGGGCTGATCCACCCGGCCGTCGAGCAACTTTCCGCGCACGATGCACCGCTCGAGGATGGTGAAGCAGGGCATCTGATTCCGGGGCCGTCGAGCGATGGTCCCGGGAGGGTGATCCGAACCGAGGGTGCGACGAGATAACCATTCCGAGCCACGCCGCGGTTCCCGACTCCGCTCACCCGTATCGGACGGTAGTGAGATCTGGCGCTGGAGCAGCCAGAATTCTGCGCCTATGGCACAAATCGAGAGTATTCACGGCACGGAAAGTCACAGTTTCTCCAAAGTAGCTACGCAAGCGGAGATCTCGTGCAGAATGCCGAACAGGACCGGCTCCGGCCGGTGGCGGACCTCGGAGGGGCGAGATGAACAATCCGACAGGATCGAGTGCGCACAGGCTGCTCGGCGAGATCCTCACGCGCTACGGCAGCCTCGAGGCCTTCAGCGCCCACCTGCACGCCCTACTGGACGCACCGACGGTCGTGCTCCCCATTCCCGTGTCGGCTCCTCCGACACGCGGCCGGCACCGACGACGGGAGCTGCCGACCACGGGCCCGCGAGCCCCGTGGCCTGACACCGCGCGGGCGGTTCACGCCCTACGCGACGGCGTCACCCTGCGCGGCATTTCCGGACCCGCGGCATCATCGGCGTGTTGACATGGCGCCCGGCCGTTGCCGGGAGCCACCACACGATGGTGTCAGAGGTAGTACTCGGTGTCCGAAACGATCTTCGTATTGAGACGCGCCGATTCGGCGAGGAGCTGCGCCCCAGCCTTCTTGGGCGACCAGGAACGCGGAAAGTCCGCCGCGCGCTGAACCGACCCGGCCGAATCCTCCGAAAACGACACGGTCGCCGCAACCTCTGAGTCGAGAGTGTCGCGACGACCGCGTGAACCCGCCGAGGGGATCTCGGAGGGCTAGAAGGCAGCCTCGTCCAGCTTCATGATGTCGTTGTCGAGGTTTTCGACGACCGAGCGAACGCCGCTGATAAGGGGGAGCTTGTTCTTGGCGAACCAGGAGGCGACGGCGACCTTGCCGATGTAGAAGTTCTTGTCCTTGTCGGCGGCGGCGTCGAGGGCGGTCTGGGCGATGGTGGCGTGTTCCAGGAGTCGCCAGGCGATGACGAGATCGCCTACGGCGTAGAGGAATCGGACCGAGCCGAGGCCGACCTTGTAGATCTCGTCGACCTGCTGCTGGGAGGCCATCAGGTAGCCGGTGAGGGCGGCCGCCATGGCCTGCACGTCGGCCAGGGCCGCGCCGAGCAGGCCGCGCTCGACCTTGAACTGGTCCGGGCCGGCGTCGACGAACTTCTGGATCAGGCCGGCGACGTGGGCGAGCGCCACGCCCTTGTCGCGAATGATCTTGCGGAAGAAGAAGTCCTGCGCCTGGATGGCGGTGGTGCCCTCGTACAGGGAGTCGATCTTGGAGTCGCGGATGTACTGCTCGATCGGGTAGTCCTGCAGGAAGCCGGAGCCGCCCAGGGTCTGCAGCGACTCGGTCAGCGTCTCGTAGCCGCGGTCGGAGCCGCAGCCCTTGACGATCGGCAGCAGCAGGTCGTTGACCCGCTCGGCCAGCTCGGCGTCGATGCCGTAATTGGCCTGCGCCACATCGGCGTTCTGATAGGAGGCGCAGTACATGTAGAGCGCGCGCAGGCCCTCCGCGTAGCCCTTCTGCACGGCCAGCGAGCGGCGCACGTCCGGGTGGTGGGTGATGGTGACGCGCGGTGCGGCCTTGTCCGTCATCTGGGTCAGATCGGCGCCCTGCACGCGCTGCTTGGCGTACTCGAGGGCGTTCAGGTAACCGGTGGACAGCGCGCCGGCGGCCTTGGCGCCCACCATCATTCGCGCGTTCTCGATGACCTTGAACATCTGCGCGATGCCGTTGTGCACCCCGCCGACCAGGTAGCCGACGGCCGGCGTGGCGCCACCGAAGGTGATCTCACAGGTGGGCGAGGACTTGATGCCCATCTTGTGCTCGACGCCGGTGACCAGCGCGCCGTTCCTGGCGCCGAGCTCCATTGTCTCGGTGTCGAAGAGGAAGCGCGGCACCACGAACAGCGACAGGCCCTTGGTGCCCGGGCCGGCGCCCTCGGGGCGGGCCAGCACCAGGTGGAAGATATTGGCGGCGGTGTCGCCCACGTCGCCGCCGGAGATGAAGCGCTTCACGCCCTCGATGTGCCAGGTGCCGTCGGCCTGCTCGATGGCCTTGGTACGACCCATGCCGACATCGGAACCGGCGTCGGGCTCGGTCAGCACCATGGTGCCGCCCCAGCGGTTCTCCCAGGCGTGGGTGGCCCAGCGCTTCTGCTGGTCGGTGCCCTCCTCGAAGAGCACCTTGTGCATGAGCGGGCCCATATTGAAGAAGCAGGCCGAATTGTTCGCGGCCACAAGCATTTCCTGGATGGCCCAGATGAGGGCATTGGGTGCGGGTACGCCACCCATCTCCTCGGCCATGCCCAGACCCGAGTACCCGGCCTCGTTGACCGCGGCCACGGTCTTCTTCAGCGATTCGGGCACGATGATGGTGTGCTGGTCCGGGATGAACTCGACCGGGTTGCGATCGGCCTCGACGAACGATTCCGCGACCGGCCCCTCCGCCAGACGCTTCGCCTCGGCGAGCATCTCCCGGGCGGTGTCTCCGTCGAGATCGCCGTAGGCGCCCTGGTCCAGCAGTTCCCCGATGCCCAGAACTTCGAACAAGTTGAACTCGATGTCTCGCAGGTTCGCCTTGTAGTGGGACACGGAAGGGCCTCCTCGGCTGAGTGTGAACTGGTCGAGCGATATCGATGGATCTGATCGAATATCTCGAAGATCAAGGCGAGGTTGCCGTACGCCCGTCCTGTTACGCAAGCGTAGGTAAGCCCCTTCACCCGAAATGCCACATCCGACCGCGGCCGATTCCCAAAAGTTAACCGCGCCGTTATGCGCACGATCAGGGAATCGCGGCTCTATAGCTCCTTGGCCTGCGCCGGAGTGACGGTGACAGGATTCACGGGAACCCAGGCTCGCATATGCGCATCGAGCAGACGGCCCGTCATGGCGCCGATGAAGTTCTTGGCCAGCGCTCGCCCGTGACACCGCGGTCGGTCGGGGTGAACGGCAGGTGATGCATGCCCCGCAGCGTGCACGCTCGGGTCCGTTTCCCACCGCGGGAAACGGCGCTGTAAAGCCGCTGGAGCATGGACGTCACATACCCGGCCGATGACCCGAGTACCGGCCGCGACCTGCCGTTCCCCGCCCGTCGCGCACTGCTATCGTCGGTGCGCATGGGCACCGACTCGGCGATACGACCACGCCAGCGCGCGCGGCACCTGGGTCCCGAACGTCGTCGCCCACAGGTTCTCGACACCGCCCTCGAGATCGCCGTCGCCGACGGCATCGCGGCTGTGACCATCGCCGCGGTGGCCGACCGCATGAAGGTCACCCGCCCGGTCGTCTACGCCTGCTTCGCCGATCGGGTGGAGCTCCTCGAAGCGCTCATCCGCCGCGAGGAGGACTACCTGGTGCAGGGTGTGATGGAGGCATTGCCGCGCCGCCGGGTCGAAGCCGACGAGGCGGTCTTCGTGGAGGGCTTCCGCGCCCTGCTGCACACCGTGTCCCGGCGGCCCGACACCTGGCGCCTGATGTACGGCAATCCCGATCCGGCCGTGGCGGATTCGTTCGGCAAGGGCCGGCTGCTCGCGGTGGAGCGCTGCACCCGCCGGCTGCGCCCGACCTTGAAGGCCTGGGGCACCGCGCAGGCCGAACGCAAGCTTTCGGCCCTGGTCGAGCTGTGGGTCTCGGCAGGCGAGGGCGCGGTGCGCACCCTGCTCACCGATCCGGGCGAGTGGACCCCGGACACGCTGGGCGAGTTCGTCGGCGCGGCGGTGTATCGGGCCCTGCGCCACGCCTGAGAATGCGGGGTCCTCCCGTTATCCGATGGCTACGATGGGAACGGGACCATCGGTCAGCGGGAGGCCGCCATGACGTTCTATCGGCAGGTTGGTTCGGTGCCGCCCAAGCGGCACACGCAGCATCGCGATGAGCGGGGCCGGCTCTATTACGAAGAGCTGATGGGAGAAGAGGGGTTCTCCGGTGATTCCTCGCTGCTCTATCACCGGGGATTGCCTCCGGCCATTGTGGATTCATCGGTATGGGTGCTGCCCGAACAGCGGCTGTACCCGAATCATCCACTGCGGCACCGGCATCTGAAGCTGCACGAGCTGTTCCTGGGCGACAAGCCGGGCGACAGCGATGTGGTGACCGGGCGACGGCTGCTGCTCGGCAATGCCGATGTCCGCATCTCCTACGTGGCGGCACTGCGGGAATCGGCACTGTACCGCAATGCCGTCGGCGATGAGCTGGTCTATATCGAATCCGGTTCGGGACGCGTGGAAACCGTCTTCGGGACCCTGCCCGTGCGGCAGGGGCATCAGGTGCTGCTGCCGCGCGCCACCACGCACCGCTGGGTCCCGGACGGCCCGGAACCGTTGCGCGCCTATATTATCGAGGGCACCGGCCACATCACCGCGCCCAAGCGGTATCTGTCGAAATACGGTCAGTTCCTGGAGAATTCGCCCTTTTGCGAACGGGATCTGCACGGGCCCACGGAACCGGTGCTGGGTGAGGGCGAGAATGTCGAGGTGCTGGTCAAGCATCGGCCCGCCCGTGAGATCGTCGGCACCAGCATGGTTTACGCCACCCACCCCTTCGACGTGGTGGGCTGGGACGGCTGCCTGTATCCGTTCACCTTCGATATCGCCGATTTCGAACCGATCACCGGCCGGGTGCATCAGCCGCCGCCGGTGCACCAGGTCTTCGAGGGCCAGAACTTCGTGATCTGCGATTTCGTGCCGCGCAAGGTCGATTACCACCCGCGCTCGATTCCGGTGCCCTACTACCATTCGAATGTGGACTCCGACGAGATCCTCTTCTATTGCGGTGGAAACTACGAGGCGCGCAAGGGATCCGGGATCGGACAGGGCTCGGTGTCGGTGCATCCGGGCGGATACGCCCACGGTCCGCAGCCGGGGGCCTATGAGGACAGCATCGGGATCGACTTCTTCGACGAGCTGGCGGTCATGGTGGACACCTTCCACCCGTTGCAGCTGGGCGAGGGCGCGCTGGCGTGCGAGGACGCGGGCTACGCCTGGACCTGGTCGGGACGAGGGCCGTCCGAGTGGATCTGAGTCCGAGTGGTTCGACGGTGCAGGGGTTGGTGGCATGGGAGTGGGTGGTGGGGATATGAACAGCCGGGTACACATCGAGGTTCCCGCGGATTCCGGATTCGGCCCGGCGCACCTGCCGTACTGCGTGTTCCGCCCGCTGGGCGAAGCCCCGCGGGTGGGGGCGCGGCTGGGCGATTCGATCATCGATCTGGCGGTGGCGCTGGATGATCCGATGTTCGCCCAGCCCAGCCTCAACGCCTTCATGACCCAGGGGCCGCAGTGCTGGCGGGAGATCCGGGAGCGGGTGCGGGTCGCCGCCGACTCGGAATTGCCTGCGACGGCGGTGCATTCGGTGCGCGCGGTGCGGCTGGACCTGCCGGTGGAGATCGGCGACTACGTCGACTTCTACGCCAGTCTCGACCATGCCACCGCCATGGGACGGATGCTGCGACCGGCCGGTGAACCGCTGCTGCCGAATTGGCGGCACCTCCCGGTGGGATATCACGGTCGCGCGGGCACGGTGGTGGTGTCCGGCACGGATATCATCCGGCCGCAGGGGCAGCGCCGGACAGACTCCGGCACACCGGATTTCGGGCCGAGCCGCCGCCTCGACATCGAGGCCGAGCTGGGGTTCATCGTGGGGGCGGGCTCGGAGCTCGGGAGGCCGATCGAGACCGACGCGTTCGCCGAGCACGTCTTCGGGGTGGCGCTGGTCAATGACTGGTCGGCGCGGGATATTCAGGCATGGGAGGGACAGCCGCTGGGCCCGTTTCTGGGCAAGTCCTTCGCGACCACCCTGTCCGCGTGGGTGACTCCGCTCGACGCGCTGACCGAGGCGCGGATTCCGCTGCCGCCGCAGCATCCCGAGCCGCTGCCGTATCTACGGGACGACGAGTCCTGGGGGCTGGATATCAGGGTGAGAATCGAGTGGAACGGCCAGCTGGTCTCCACTCCCCCGTTCCGGCGAATGTACTGGTCCCCCGCGCAGATGCTCGCCCATATGACGGTCAACGGCACCTCGACCCGCACCGGCGATCTGTTCGCCTCCGGCACCATCTCCGGGGCCGATCGCAGCGAGCGCGGGTCGCTGATGGAAATGAGCTGGGGCGGTACCGAACCCATCGACCTGAACGGGGTCCAACGGACCTTCCTCGATGACGGCGACGAGGTGGTGATCACCGCGTCCGCACCGGCGGTCGGGGGCGGCCACCTGGAGCTGGGTGAGGTGCGAGGGCGCATTGCGAGCGCCTGAGTCTCGCCCGTGCGCGGATGCGGCCCGCACTGCGTCCGCACGATTCACCAGCTATAGCCGTGAACTATGACAATGACCATCGTCACTGACCCTACCGACCGGTAGGTCAGGAACGTTACCGTTCCGAAGGTCTGAAGACTTCGGAGGGTGCGTCGATGTTGACCAGTCTTGCCCGGTTCGCCATGGCGCGCCCGCGCGCGGTCCTGGTGGCCGCGCTGCTGCTGATGCTCATCTGCGGTGGCTTCGGAGCCACCGCGAAATCCCATATGGTCGGCGGGGGCTACCTCACCGACTCGCTGGAGTCGGTGCGCGCCAATGACTTCATCGCACAGAACTTCCCCGGCGGCAATCCGAACCTCATCGTCATGGTCAGCGGTGACGGCGGCGTCAACAGCCCTCAGGTGCGCGCCGAGGCGCAGCGCATCACCGATGAGCTGAGCCAGGACTCGACCGTGAGCGGCGTGCAGTCCTACTGGACCAGCCTGACGACCCGCTCCGATCTGGCCGCCGCGCTGAAGAGCAAGGACGGGCAGCGCGGGCTCATCATGGCCACGGTCACCGGCACCGATACCGAGGTGCAGAACCGGGCCGCCGATCTGTCGAACCAGCTCAATGGCGATCGCGACGGCGTGCGGGTGCGGGTCGGCGGCATGGCCGGTTCTTTCGCCGACATCAATCACCAGGTCGAGAAGGATCTGCTGCTGGCCGAGGCCATCGCGGTGCCGGTGTCGGCGGTGCTGCTGGTCCTGGTGTTCGGCAGTGTGGTCGCGGCGCTGCTGCCGGTGGGCGTGGGGCTGTTCGCGATCGCCGCGACACTCGGCATTCTGCGCGGGCTGACCACGGTCATGGATGTGTCGATCTTCGCGCTGAACATGACCAGCGCGCTGGGTTTGGCGCTGGCCATCGACTACAGCCTGTTCATTGTCAGCCGGTACCGCGAGGAGCTGGCCAATGGCAGCGACACCCGCGCCGCGATTCTGCGGTCGGTGCGGACCGCGGGCCGCACGGTCGTGTTCTCCGGCTTGACCGTCGCCCTGGCCTTGGCGGCACTGGCGGTCTTCCCGCAGCCGTTCTTCAAGTCCTTCGCCTACGCCGGCGTCGCGGTGGTCGCCGCCGCCGTGGGCGCCTCGGTGCTGTTGCTGCCCGCCGCGCTGATGCTGCTCGGCGATCGGGTGAATGCCTGGGATCTGCGGAAGCCGGTGCGCCGCCTGCTCGGTCGCGGCGAGCCCGCGCCCAAGCGGGCCGAGGACACCTTCTGGTACCGGCTGGTCACCGCGGTCATGCGGCGCGCGCTGCCGGTCGCGGTGATCGCGGCGGCGGCGCTGCTGGCGCTCGGATCCCCGTTCCTGAAGGCGCATTTCGGCACACCGGACGATCGGGTGATCGGCGCCTTCGCGTCCAGCCGCCAGGTGGGTGACGCGTTGCGGCAGGACTTCGATGCCGATATGGCCTCCAGCGCGGTGGTCGTGCTGCCCGGATTCCACGGCGACGCGGCGCAAATCGGCGCGTACGCCAAGAGCCTGTCGCAGGTGCCGGGCGTCGCGGCGGTGCTGTCCAGCGAGGGCGTCTACATGGCGCTGCCGTCCGCGGATGGCGCCCCACCGACCGGCAAGCGGGTGGCGGCCGGTATCCCGCAGATGACGGGCCCGAACGGGACCTATCTCTCGGTCGGCACCAAGGTCGCGCCGTACTCCGCCGAGGGCAAGCGACAGCTGGCGGACCTGCGGGCGGTGTCCGCGCCCGGTGATGTGCTGTTCGGCGGCGCGGCCGCGCTCAACGAGGACACCATGAATTCGGTCATCAGCCGAATTCCCTTGGCGGCCGGGCTCATTGCGGTCATAACCCTGATCCTGCTGTTCCTGTTCACCGGCAGCGTGGTGCTCCCGGTGAAGGCGCTGCTGCTGAACATGCTGTCGCTGACCGCCACCTTCGGCGCCATGATCTGGGTCTTCGAGCAGGGCCACCTGTCCGGGCTGCTGGGTTTCACCTCGACCGGCAGCCTCGACCTGTTCATGCCGATCCTCATGTTCTGCCTGGCCTTCGGCATGTCCATGGACTACGAGGTCTTCCTGCTGTCCCGCATTCGCGAGGAGTGGCTGGCCTCCGACCGCGGCCCGGCGGACAATACCCGCTCGGTGGCCCTCGGGGTCGCCCGCACCGGCCGGATCTTCACCGCCGCGGCCGGTTTGATGGCCGTGGTACTGCTGGCCGTGGCCACCTCCGAGGTCGCACCCATGAAGCTGTTCGGCATCGGCCTGGCGCTGGCCGTGGTCTCCGACGCCACCATCATTCGCGGCGTGCTGGCCCCTGCCCTCATGCGCCTGATGTCCACCGGCAACTGGTGGGCGCCGAAACCGCTTGCGGCGCTGCACAAGCGGATCGGGCTGGAGGAGGATTCAGGCGCGGCGGTATCCGAGGGCGAGCGCACCGAGCACCAGCGCACCGATGACGCCGAGGCCGGCACCCATGCCGACGACCGCGTCATGAGCACCACCTCCGGCAGGTGAGGCGTCGCCTATGGCGGCGCGGGGCGGCCAGGATGGTCAACGTCGGTGAGGGCGTAGTGCGTCATATTCCCGCCCCAGTACCGCAGGGCGCGTCCGAGTTCCCCGGCGAGGTCCGGTGATTACCCCGTCGGGGCAGGGCGTCGAGGTCCACTTCCGAGGCGAACTTCTCCCGGCCGCATCCATCCCCCTGAACAGACCGAATCGGATATTCCACTGTCTCGAGGTGTTCGCGTAACGCGGCCCGGTATCGTCGAGTCCGGAAAAGTACGCACGCCAACGGGGGCTCGCACCAGCGGGCTGAGAGGACGGCTAGTGGGCCGTCGACCGTATGAACCTGACCGGGTAATGCCGGCGTAGGGAGGATTCTCATATGTCATCGAGTCGTGTCTCCAGCACATCCGCGCCTGTCGACACCGTGACAACCGGTCCCATCGAGGGCAGCGTCAAGCACTACGAGCAGGTCGAGGCCGACGGCACGACGCTGCGGGTTCCGATGCGACGCATCCATCTCACCAATGGCGAGCACTTCGACGTGTACGACACCTCCGGTCCGTACACCGATGACACCGCCGTCATCGACCTCGAGGGCGGTCTGCCCACGCTGCGCGACACCTGGGCCAAGCCCCAGGTCGACGGCCCGCCGACCCAGCTGAACTGGGCGCGCCAGGGCGTCATCACCAACGAGATGCGCTACATCGCCGCGCGCGAGGGCGTCTCGCCCGAGCTGGTGCGCGACGAGGTGGCCGCCGGTCGCGCGGTGATCCCCGCCAACCACCGCCACCCCGAGTCCGAGCCGATGATCATCGGCAAGAAGTTCGCGGTGAAGATCAATGCGAACATCGGCAATTCGGCCGTGAGTTCCTCCATCGCCGAGGAGGTCGAGAAGATGGTGTGGGCCACCCGATGGGGCGCCGACACCATCATGGACCTGTCCACCGGTAAGAACATTCACGAGACCCGTGAATGGATCCTGCGCAACTCCCCGGTTCCGGTCGGCACCGTGCCGATCTACCAGGCGCTGGAGAAGGTGAACGGCGATCCCACCAAGCTCACCTGGGAGATCTACCGCGACACCGTGATCGAGCAGGCCGAGCAGGGCGTCGACTACATGACGGTGCACGCGGGCGTGCTGCTGCGCTACGTGCCGCTGACCGCCAAGCGCGTCACCGGCATCGTCTCGCGCGGCGGTTCCATCATGGCGGCGTGGTGCCTGGCGCATCACCAGGAATCGTTCCTGTACACCAATTTCGCCGAGCTCTGCGAAATCCTGGCCAAGTACGACATCACCTTCTCCCTCGGTGACGGCCTGCGCCCGGGCTCCATCGCGGACGCCAATGACGAGGCCCAGTTCGCCGAGCTGCGCACCCTGGGCGAGCTCACCAAGATCGCGAAATCCCATGGCGTGCAGGTGATGATCGAGGGCCCGGGCCACGTGCCCATGCACAAGATCGTCGAGAACGTGAAGCTGGAGGAGGAGCTCTGCGAGGAGGCCCCCTTCTACACCCTCGGCCCGCTGGCCACCGATATCGCACCGGCCTACGACCACATCACCTCGGCCATCGGCGCGGCCATCATCGCGCAGGCGGGCACCGCCATGCTCTGTTACGTGACGCCCAAGGAGCATCTGGGCCTGCCCAACCGTGACGACGTGAAGGTCGGCGTGATCACCTACAAGATCGCCGCCCACTCCGCCGACCTGGCCAAGCAGCATCCGCGCGCGCAGGACCGCGACAACGCGCTGTCCAAGGCGCGCTTCGAGTTCCGCTGGACCGACCAGTTCAACCTCTCGCTGGATCCCGACACCGCCCGCGAGTACCACGACGAGACCCTCCCGGCCGAGCCCGCCAAGACCGCCCACTTCTGCTCCATGTGCGGTCCGAAGTTCTGCTCCATGCGCATCTCGCAGGACGTGCGCGACTACGCCGAAAAGCAGGGCCTCACCGACGCGGCCGCCATCGAGGCGGGCATGGCGGAGAAGTCCGCCGAGTTCGCCGCCACCGGCAACCAGGTGTACCTGCCGGTCGTCTCCTAGGACCGAATCCGTTCGGAGCGAATCCGATTCGGGGCGGGCGGCTTTGGGCCACCCGCCCCGAATCGCGTTCCAGCCGCCTCAGGCCCGTTCGAGCGCTGCTATTCCGGCGAGTAGAACGTCCCCTTGCCCGGGAGGTGCAGGAAGTCGGTGTCGATGGTGACCTCGACGCGGCCGGGACCGGTGGGGAGGGTCTCCGGCACCCAGAGGGCGTTGGTCGTCCCGAACGGCGTGGCATCGCCCAGCCAGACCGGCGGGAAACCGCCACTCGCCCCGGTATCCAGATTCCGCCAGCTCAATGTGGCCGTCGCGCTGCACATTCCGGACGGGATGGGCAGGAAGGTGAAATCGGCTCGTACCCAGACTGTTTGCTTGCCGAGGTAGGTGTTCTGGGGGTCGTGGAACGCCTCGATCTGCCCGAAGCAGGGGAACGCGCCCCCGCCCGCGGTGTAGGCGGGGGTGAAGGTGGTGACAGGGTCGGCGGCGGCGGTGCCGGCGGCGGCGAACAGCGCGCCCGCGGCCAGCGGCAGGGCGAGCAGGGGACGGATCCAGCGCATCGCAACTCCTCGAGTCGATTGCGGAGACGAATGAATGTCGGTGTACCCGTGGCGAACGCTACGGTTCACAGGTCGCGGCGCTGCCAGCGCTGCGCGAATTCGCCCGGAACCGGTGGCGGGCCGGGCAGCTCGCCGGTGGCGGACAGGCCGTCGACCAGCAGGGCCAGGACCCGGCGGCGCAGCTGAGCGGTACGGTCGGGATCGGGTAGTGAAATCGCCGCGCAGGCTTCGAGGATCAGGCCGAAGTCGGCCGCGGTGACCTCGGGCCGCAGCCGCCCCGATTCCCGCGCCCGGCGCAGGAATTCATCATTGAGTTCGGCGGAGCGCTGGATGTCGGGAAGGATCGACTCATCGGGGGTGAAGGTGCCGGCGAGATGCACTGTCAATGAGTGCACATCCGCGTCCACCACGCGTCGAAGGAAGTCGACGAGCGCCGCCCAGCCGTCGGAATTCTCCAGAGCCGCTTCCGCTTCCGCGTTGTAGCGGCGCAGGCCGTCGTAGCAGAGGGTGCGCAGCAGGTCCTCCTTGCCGGGATAGCGGCGGTAGAGCGCGCTGATGCCGACGCCCGCGCGCTCGGCGACGGCCGAGATCGGGGCCTTGGGTTCGGCCAGGAACACCTCACGGGCGGCGGCGAGGATGAGTTCGTCATTGCGCGCAGCCTGCGCCTTGCGACCGGGCAGGGCGCGCTGAGCTGCGGTTTCGACTGTCTTCGGCATGGATCCGAGAATACCACTTGAACGGAATGATCCGTTCCGTTATGGTCTGAACAGAACGAAACATTCCGTTCCAGTAAGGAGAGCATGATGACCAGCACCGCCATCCGCCCGTTCCGCGTCGACGTCCCCCAGGCCCAGCTCGACGATCTGAACGAGCGGCTGCGCAAGGCGCTGTGGCCCAACGAGCTGCCGGTCGTTGGCGACGCCTACGGCGTCACCAACGACCGCATCCGCGAGCTGGCCCAGTACTGGCTGACGGAATTCGATTGGCGGGCCCTGGAATCCAAGCTGAACTCGTACCCACAGTTCACCACCGAGATCGAGGGCGAGGACATCCACTTCCTGCACGTGAAGTCCTCGCGGCCGGACGCGATCCCGGTGATCCTGACCCACGGCTGGCCGGGCTCGGTCCTGGAATACCTCGACGTGATCGAGCCGCTCACCGAGCCGGAGTCCGCCGACGCCCCAGCCTTCCACGTCGTGATCCCGTCGCTGCCCGGCTTCGGCTTCTCCGGCCCGACCCGCTCCACCGGCTGGAACCGCTACCGCACCGCCCGCGCCTGGGTGGAGTTGATGAACCGGCTCGGGTATGAGCGGTTCGGCGCCATCGGCAATGACGGTGGTTCGTTCGTCTCCCCCGAGATGGGCCGCATCGCACCCGATCAGGTCATCGGAGTCCATGTGACACAGCTGTTTTCGTTCCCGTCGGGCGATCCCGCCGAGATGGAAGGGTTGTCCGAGGAGGACCTGGCGGGCCTGGCGCACCTGCAGTGGTTCCACGAGAACAAGATGGCCTTCAATACCCTGCACAGCCAGCAGCCGCAGACCCTGGCCTTCGCGATCTCGGATTCCCCGGTCGGTCTGCTCGGCTGGAACGCGCAACTGTTCAGCGAGGGCCTCGACGCCGATTTCGTGATCGGCAATGTGGCCATCTATTGGCTGACCGGCACCGCCGGGTCCTCGATCCGCTTCTACTACGAGGACGCCCACGCCGAGCACCCACAGGGCCCGACTACCACCCCGACCGCGCTGGCCATGTTCAAGGGTGACTTCCAGTCCATCCGCCGATTCGCCGAGCGGGATCACAAGAACATCGTGAGCTGGCATGCCTACGAGGTGACTGCGACCCGCTCCACCGGCCCCAATGACGCGGCAGGGCATTACGCCGCACATGAGGCGACCGAGGTGCTCCTCGCCGACATTCGCGAGTTCTTCGCCCGGTTGCGCTGATCCGCGATCACGTGACCCGCATCCCGGACCCGGATGCGGGTCACGCGCATGTGTGGACCCTCCCGCATGTTCGGGAGACGCGAGGCGATGTTCCCGGGCGGTCCGCGTTGATGTACTGAATTCACCTTCGCAACAACGAATTACAGAGGTGAGAGGCATGAATATCGCCATTTTCGGAGCCACCGGAACCGTCGGTCGCCACATCGTCGCCCGCGCCCTCGCGGCCGGGCATCAGGTCACCGCGCTGACCCGTGATCCCGCGAACCTGACCACCACACCCCACGAACGGCTGCGCATCGAGGTCGGCGACGTGCTGGACCCCGTAGCGGTGGAACGCACCGTGATCGGGCAGGACGCGGTGATCGTCGCCCTGGGCGCGGGCCGCAAGGGTGTGGTGCGCGCCGAGGGCACCCGCCGCATCATCGAGGCCATGGATCGGACCGGGGTGAAGCGGCTGATCTGCCAGTCCTCCCTGGGCGTCGGCGACAGCCGCGGCAATCTGAACTTCGTGTGGAAGTACGTGATGTTCGGCATGCTGCTGCGCCAGGCCTACGCCGATCACGTGCGACAGGAGGAGTACGTGCTGGCCAGCGATCTGGACTGGACCATCGTGCGGCCCAGCGCCTTCACCGACGGACCGGCCACCGGGAAGTACCGCCGGGATCTTCCGCCCACGGAAACCGGTCTGTCACTGAAGATCTCGCGCGCCGATATCGCCGACTTCCTGGTGGAGCAGCTCACCGGTTCCACGTATGTGCGTCGTACGCCCGGCATTTCGAACTGAGCGGTCATGCGTGCTCGTGCGCTTCACCTCACGACGGGAAGAGATCCGGGTACCGCAGCAACGCCTGCGACCCGGCTTCCAGCTAAAGCCATTCACTCCTCCACTCCACGGCGGCGTCGATGTTCACCTCGCCCATGTCATTGACGACGCCCGCCACCGGCGGCCTTCCCGGTTGGCCAGGATGGGTTGAGCAGGGTCGTCTTCCCCGCGCCGAGGAAACCCGACAGCACGGCCACGGCAGCCGGTCAACACTTAATGATAATGATTTTCGACGAATGGGTCTGATTGCTCCTAGGTTCGCGGCGCATGCGCGGGGAGGCGAAGCGCTCGTTCTGGCCTGAGCGGAGCGGGGAAGCGAACGGCTCCATAGACCTGCGCCTTGGAGGAGCGGAGGGAGGGAAGAACGAGACCACCAGCGCCGCGAACCCGCCCCGGAGCGAAGCGGAGGGGCGATTGGACACAGCGGGGCAATTGGATACCGTCTGTGACGTGGAACTTCTACCGCTTGCCCCGAACGGCACCACTCCGGTTCGCGCCCTCACCATCGCGGGCACCGACTCCGGCGGCGGCGCGGGCATCCAGGCCGATTCCCGCACCATGGCGCTGTGCGGCGTGCACGCGTGCGTGGCGGTGGCCGCGGTGACCGTGCAGAACACCCTCGGCGTCAGCGGTTTCCATGAGATCCCGCCACGGATCGTGGCCGACCAGGTGCGAACCGTGGTGGGCGACATCGGAATCGACGCGGCCAAGACCGGCATGCTGGCCTCCACCGCCATCATCGAGGCCGTGGCCGAGGTCTGCCGCGAGGTCGGCATCGGACGTCGGGGCAGCATTCCGCTGGTGGTCGATCCGGTCGCCGCCTCCATGCACGGCGACGCCCTGCTGCACGCCGAGGCCCTGGACGCGGTGCGCCACACCCTGATTCCGCTGGCCACCGTGGTCACCCCCAACCTCGACGAGGTCCGGCTCATCACCGGCATCGACGTGGTCGACGACGCCTCCGCCCGCAAGGCCGCCGAGGCCCTCATCGCGCTCGGCCCGCAGTGGGCCATCGTCAAGGGCGGGCACCTACGCACCTCCGAGCAGTCCACCGACCTGCTCTTCGACGGCGACACCTTCCACGAACTCCCGGCCGAAAGACTCGCCACCGGCAATGACCACGGCGGCGGCGACACCCTGGCCGCGGCCATCTGCTGCGCGCTGGCCCACGGCTACTCGATCCCCGACGCCGTCGCCTTCGCCAAGGAGTGGACCTTCCGCTGCCTGGAGGCCTCCTACGACCTCGGCGCGGGACACGGACCGGTCTCCCCGCTGTGGCGGCTTAACCTGGGCATACACGAGGGCTGACCGGCCAAACGGCCAATCGGCCGCCCCCAGAACCCATGGCAGAAGATGTTCAGGAAATAATCGCTTTCCGTTCGCAACGGAGAAGCAGTATTATCCGAACATGGTTGAGCGTGGGCCTTCCGAACCTCGCACTGTGAACGAAGTGCTGTCCGCATGCAGTGCGATCATCCGCGATCACCTGCCTTCCACATGGTCACTGACCTCGACCCCCGCCCAAACGCCGGAACGCGGCTCCGCTGACGCGACTCTGTCTCTACTCACCCCTGATGGGCAGGAAATCACCCTGGTCGTCGAGGCCAAACGCCTCATCGAGGCACGCGATGTGGCTGCCATTCGAGCACAGCTCGCTCACCGCACCGGGCAACACCCGGATAGCGTCGGAATGTTCATGGCAAGATATCTCTCACGATCGACCCGAGAGGCCCTCGCGCAGGCCGGAATCGCATTCGTGGATGCGACAGGCAACATGCTCGTCAGAGCCGAATCGCCCGCACTGTTCATCTCCGATCGTGGTGCCGACAGCGATCCTTGGCGCGGACCTGGACGCCCACGGGCAACCCTTCAGGGCGAGCCTGCCGCCAAAGTCGTACGTGCACTTGCGGATATCGCCGGTCCTTGGCGTATTCGCGACCTCGTGGAGACTTCGAGCACATCAACCGGATCGGTATACCGCGTAATCGAATTCCTGGAGGCGGAGGCACTCGCCGTCCGAGAAGGCAAGGGGCTCATACATATACCGGATTGGGCTGCTCTCCTACGGCGCTGGAGCCACGACTATCAGTTCCTACGTACGAACAAGATCACTCGATGGATAGCGCCCCGCGGATTGCCCTCATTGCTCGACGCAATGCGAACCTCCCCTATCGACCAGTATGCGCTCACCGGATCGATGGCTGCCGGCGCCTGGGAGCCACACGCACCCGCCCGCTCAGCGATGGTGTACGCGACCGAGCCCGAGCACACCGCAGCAGCATGGGGATTGCGGCCCACCGACGCAGGCGCGAACGTCCTGATTGCCGAGCCTGCCTACCCAGTCGTGCTGGTGCGAAGGGTGAAGGCATTCGACGGTGTGTCACTCGCCGCACCAGCACAGGTCGCGGTGGACCTGATGACAGGCCCCGGGCGGGCCCCAGCCGAAGCCGAGGAACTCCTCAACTGGATGGAGCACCATGAAAAAACCTGGCGGTGACCCAGCCGACCTGCTTGTCCGCGCACGCAGAGTGCTTCTGGATGCGCTGGAGGCGTTGTCCGAACAGCGTAATGCGATCATAGTCATCGGCGCCCAAGCCGTTTACCTGCGCACAGGCGCAATCCACGTGGCACTGGCAGAGTCGACCAAGGACAGCGACGTGGCACTGGACCCCCGCCTAGCTCAGGGCAATTCAGACCGCCACGCTGCAATACGGGTTCGCCCGCCTTCTCGATAACGAGCTGAGTGCGGAATCCGCCCAGAAAGCGTTGGAATACCTGGAGCGTCTGTTCGCCAGTGGCCCCGGACGCACTCGGGTCCATGATGGCTGGCCGAGCAGAGGAAGGCGTCGGTGAGCCAGAGCAGGTTGCCGTCGCTGTTTCCTTCCTGGCATCGGATCTCCTTCAGGCCGTCCACGGCCATTGACCAGCACCGGGCGGACGGGCCCGCCGCAGGCGGACCCGTCGTGTCGTCTTGCCGATGTGATCGCAGCGCGGTCGCAGCGAGCGGCTCCCAGGAATCTCCCAGGCAGGCCGCAGCCTGATGTGAGTCTGGTGATCGAGGTTGGTCACCATGAGCGACACCGTGACCGCCGTGCGGGCGGCGGAACCCGCAGAAGCAGTGACCGCGCCCGTCGTGGACGTGGTCGTTCCGGTCTACAACGAAGAGGTCGATCTCGGGCCCTGCGTGCGCAGACTGCACGCCTTTCTGACCCTGAATTTCCCCTTCACCGCACGCATCACGATCGCCGACAACGCCTCCACCGACTCCACCCTCGAGATTGCCGAGCAGTTGGCCGACCAGCTCGATGGCGTGCGGGTGGTGCACCTGGACCGCAAGGGCCGCGGGCGCGCGCTGCGGGAGGTCTGGCAGGCCTCCGACGCCCAGGTCGTCGCCTACATGGACGTGGACCTGTCCACCGACCTCAACGCGCTGCTACCGCTGGTCGCGCCGCTGGTGTCCGGGCACTCCGACGTCGCCATCGGCACCCGGCTGGCGTCCTCCTCGCGGGTGGTGCGCGGACCCAAGCGCGAGATCATCTCCCGCTGCTACAACCTCATCCTGCGCACCTCGCTGCAGGCCAAGTTCTCCGACGCGCAGTGCGGCTTCAAGGCCATGCGCTCCCAGGTGGCCAAGCTGGTGCTGCCGCTGGTCGAGGACGGCGAGTGGTTCTTCGACACCGAACTGCTGGTGCTGGCCGAGCGCATCGGGCTGCGCATCCACGAGGTGCCGGTGGACTGGATCGACGACCCGGACTCCCGGGTGGACATCATCGACACCGCCCGCAAGGACCTGCAGGGCATCTGGCGGGTCGGCCGTGCGCTGACCACCGGGCGACTGCCCATCAACGAGCTGCGGGCCGCCATCGGCCGCGAGCCGTTGGTCGAGGGCGTGCCGCTGGGCATGGTCGGGCAGCTGGTGCGCTTCGGCATCGTCGGCGTCACCTCCACCCTGGCCTATCTGCTGCTCTACATTGTGCTGCAAGGGATCACGGGCGCGCAGGTCGCCAACTTCCTGGCGCTGCTGATCACCGCGATCGGCAATACCGCCGCCAACCGCGCCTTCACCTTCGGGGTGCGCGGCTCCAATCAGGCGGTCTCGCACCACTTCCAGGGTCTGGTCATCTTCGGCGTCGGCCTGGCGTTGACCTCCGGCTCGCTTTTCGCGCTGCATCATTGGGCGCCCGATGCGGCAGTCCATCTGGAACTCGTGGTGCTGGTGATCGCCAACCTGGTCGCCACGCTGCTGCGCTTCGTCGGTCTGCGCTGGGTATTCCGCAATGCCGGACGGCATCCCCTGCCCGAGGGGGTCCGGTGACCCCGATCTTCCCCGCGCCGCAGGGGCTTCCGAACGACGGCTTCCGGCTGGTCCGGGTCGACTTCCCCGGCCGCTGCCACCCCGAACACGGCGACCTGCCGTTCTGGACCATTCCCACCGATACCCCGGCCGATCGAGCCGACCGAGGAGGCGACCGATGACCGCGACACTGACCGAGCCCCGGCTCGCCCCACCCCCGATCGAGCCGTCCAGCACCCGACGCCGGGAGTATCCGGCGCTGGCGGCCCTGCTGATCGGCACCGCCGTCGCGTACCTGTGGAACCTGTCCGCGAACGGCTGGGCCAATGCCTTCTACGCGGCCGCGGTGCAGGCGGGTTCGGTGTCGTGGAAGGCGATGTTCTTCGGCTCCTCCGACGCGGCCAACTCCATCACGGTGGACAAGACGCCACTGTCGTTGTGGCCCATGGAGATCTCGGTGCGAATCTTCGGTCTGCACAGCTGGAGCATGCTGCTGCCGCAGGCGCTGCTGGGCGTGGCCTCGGTGGCGCTGCTGTGGGCCATCGTGCGGCGCAATTTCGGCGCGAGCGCCGGACTGCTGGCGGGCCTGGTGCTGGCGCTGACTCCCATCGCGGCCGTGATGTTCCGGTTCAACAACCCGGACGCCATGCTGGTGTTCCTCATGCTGGCCGCGGCCTGGGCCATGACCCGTGCGGTGGCCGACGGCCGTTGGCGCTGGGTGCTGCTCACCGGCGTTTTCATCGGACTCGGCTTCCTGGCCAAGCAGTTGCAGGTGCTGCTGGTCGTGCCCGCGCTGGCCCTGACCTATCTGATCGCGGGCCCGCCCACACTGGGCAAGCGCATCATCCAGCTGTTCGGCGCGGCCGCGGCCATGGTGGCGGGCGCGGGCTGGTGGGTGCTGCTGGCCGAACTGTGGCCGGCCTCGGATCGGCCGTACTTCGGTGGCTCGCAGCATAATTCGATCATCGAACTGACCCTCGGCTACAACGGCCTGGGCCGCCTGGACGGCAATGAGCGCGGCAGCGTCGGCGGGTTCGGCGGCGGCGAACAGCTGCCGAGCGGTGGTGGCGGCATGTGGGGCACCCCCGGCATCGGGCGGCTGTTCGAACCGGCGCAGGCCGGTCAGATCGTCTGGCTCATCCCGGCGGCCCTGGTGCTGCTGCTGGCGGGAATCGCGCTGCGCGGCAAGCTGGCCCGCACCGATCCCCAGCGCGCCACGCTCATCCTGTTCGGCGGCTGGCTGGTGGGGACCGGTCTGGTGTTCAGCCTCATGAAGGGCATCTTCCACCCGTACTACACAGTGGCGCTGGCCCCGGCCGTGGCGGCGCTGATCGGCGCGGGCTCGGCGCTCGCCTGGCAGCACCGCGATCGGCTGTGGGTGCGGCTGGCCGCTGTCCTCGCCATGGGTCTGACCACGGCGACGGCGTGGATCATCCTGTCCCGCAGCACGTCCTTCGTGCCGTGGCTGCGCTGGGCGATCCTGGTGGGCGGCATCGTCGCCACCGCGCTCATGCTGATTCGCCTGCCCCGCAAGGGCGGTCTGGCCGTCGCGGCGGCCGCGGCGCTGGTCGGCCTGGCCGGTCCCACCGCCTACGCCGTGGACGGCATCGCCACCGCACACCAGGGGCCGATGCCCTCGGCCGGACCCGCGGTGCGCGGCGCCTGGGGTCCGGGCGGGCCGCACGGCGGCGACCACGGCATGCCGAACGGCCGAACCGGCAACGGCGGACCGGGCAACGGCAATGCCGGACCCGGCAATGGGATACCCGGCGGCCAGCACGGCATGGGCATGAACCACGGTGACACCGCGAACGCCGGACCCGGCGGAAACGGTGGAAATGAGGGCGGCCCAGGCGGATTCGGCGGTCCGGCGGGCGGCATGATGAGCGCGAGCAATCCGAGCGCCCAGGTCACCGCGCTGCTGAAGGCCGACGGCTCCGACTACACCTGGGTGGCGGCCACGGTCAGCTCCAATGCGGCGGCCGGGTTCCAGCTGGCGACCCAGTTGCCGGTCATGCCGGTCGGCGGCTTCAACGGCAGCGACCCGTCGCCGACGCTGGCCCAGTTCCAGGAGTACGTGCAGGTCGGCCGGATCCACTACTTCATCAGTGGCAATCAGATGGGCGGCGATCGCGGCGGTAATGGCAACGGCGAGAGCAGAAGTCAGAGCGCCCAGATCACCGCATGGGTGAAGGAGCACTTCAGCTCGCAGGAGGTGGACGGCATCACCCTCTACGACCTGACCTCGCCGAAGACCACATAACCAAGTCGAAGATCACGGCGGCCTCCGCTGAAGGTGGAGGTGGGCGACGGGTGGACCTTGCCACCGCCACAAGAGGAGCCGAGCGCTCGGACCCGATCGGGTCCGAGCGCTCGGTTCTTCTCGATGCACCCGGCCCCTCGATAGAATCGATGTGACGGTCGTCACGATCCAGGGAATCCGCCATGAGCACGCCGCATCCCCTCAGCGATGAGCATCGAGAAGCCTTCTGGCGCAAAGCCGGATGGGATCCGTTCCTCCCGGATGTCGAGCGCGAGGCCATAGAACGCCGCTGGGACGACGAATCCATCGCAATGGCAGAGATTTTCGGCTTCTGAGTCGCGCCACTGGAAGCGTCCTCTCGAGCAGTCCGACTTCTGCCATGGTCACGCTCGAGGACCGTCCCGCCGAACAATCCATCCAGGCTTGTGGTCGACACCCGTCCGGTCGTGAGATCTCCCTGCGGCTGACCCGAAGCCGACGCCCGGAATATGAGATCCATCGACTCGGGATTCGCGCGGCCCGTTCCGCCGCGCGTGGTTCCCGGCGCGAGGTCTTGCGATCAGAACGCACTGTCTATCCGGAAGACCGGATATTCGTCGGCGATCTTCTCGAATTCGTCCAGTGGCGCGTTGCGATCGATCGGGAAGTGGGGTCGCGCCCCGGGGGCTATCGCGAGGTATCGGCGCAGGATAGGGGCACGGGCATCGGGGGCTACCTCTTCCAGTTGCACGGCTTCGCTACCGCGACGGTGTAGCACGGCTCGGCCCCCGGCAGCCCGGAGATTGCGGACCCAGTTGGCCTCCGAGCCGAGCATCGATACCAAATACCGGTTGCCCTCATACTCGGTCACCACGATCGGCAGCGTCACGGGACGACCGGTACGTCGACCGGCGACCTCCAAGGTCACGGCATAACGTGGCGACAGAAGACCCGCCGAGTACTGCAGGCGCGAGACCCAGTTCAGCACCCGCGCCACCGCGCCCGGTCGCCCGTCCGGATACATCCCACGCTTGATCGCGTACAGTCGCCGGCCAACCGCGCGTCCCAAGACCTTTGCTGCCCCCATCGTTACTCCCATCCAGATCAGGGTGCTCTCCCTTATGACCAGGGTGAGTCCTGCCCACTCTGCCCGCTCCGCCGGCCCCTTCAGGGCTTCCGGACTGGCAGGGATCGGTATTCAGGTAGTCGGTATTCGGAGTGGAATGGTGAGCAACGGTCACCGGGTGTGATTGCCTGGTGCGTAGCGGTTCCAGGTGCCTCCGGCTCGGGAGACGTGCCGGTGGGCGGCGGTGTAGTGGATGCCGAAGGCGTCGGCGACCACTGGGGCGGGTGCTTGCAGGACCAGTTGGCGGCCTGCTGGCCGAGGGTTTCGGGTCGCAGCGGCTGTCCGGCGCGGCGACCGGGAAACAGCCAGTGCGCGTTCGGGTTCGCCGCGGTCCGCATGTTCGTGCGGCGGTCGATCAGTTCGATGAGCAGGCTGGCGAACGGTGCGGGAACGGGTGTCGGTGGTTCGCCGAAGCCGAGAATGCCAGGTTCCGGGCGGCCGGAACTGTTGCGCTCGTCCCTCCTCACCGACTCGGTCATCACCCCCCTTCCTGGTGGGGAGACGATATAGCGCGGGGTCACCGGGCGCTGAATGACTGGCTTATGAGTGCCCGGAGTTGCGCAGGACCCATCGTTTTCCGAGCTTCAATCGCCGATGCGCGTGCGGTCGGGGCCTACTGTGACCGTGTATCCGCTACACGGCCGCGCGATCCAGGCTAGGCCTGGGGTACGACGTCGGTGTCGGCGAGTACGGGTGTGAGGTCGACGCCGGGCGGGGGACGCAGGCGGCGTAGGTTGCCGTCGATGCTGGTGACATACAGCGCCCAGCCCTGTCCGTCGCGGGCGATCCGGACCGAGGTCGGGCCGTTGGGCAGCATCGGGCTCGAGGTCTGCCAGCCAGTAGCGATGGTGCAGGTGGAGCCCGTCGCCGGATCCATGCTGTAGACGCTGCCGGAGGTGTCGCCAGCGAGATAGATCTGCCCGGCCTGGGTGGCCTCCATGTCATCGAGGCCCGGGAAGAGGCCGTCGTGAACGCCGGCGACCACAGTGGCGGCCGTGGGCGCATCCAGCGGAATTCTCAGCACCTGCGAGGTGAAGTCGTTCTCGGTGTAGACGGCTGTCTGGTCCGCTGTCAGCGCAATACCGTTGGGGTAGGGCGTATTCGACCAGTGCGGGATGAATTCACCGGTGGACGGCCGATACCGGCTCATGCCCACCGGTATGGGAATCGACAGGTGGGAGATGAGCAGGTCCCCGTCGGGAAGCAACAGCAACCCGTTGGGTTGAACCAGCCCGGTCAATAGTGTGGTCACCGCGCCGGTGGTCACGTTGTAGCGCCGAAGGGTGCCGGTGCCGGTGAACGCGGTGCCGTCGCCTGTCAGGAAGTACAGATCGTCACCGACCAGCCGCAACCCAGCCGGGTTGTCCAGACCCGACAGCAGCGTGGTGACCTCGCCGCTGGAATCGACGTGGTACAGGACGCCTTTGACAATGCCGGACATGTAGAAGCCGCCGCCCCCGTCGGTCTCGAGATTCTCCAGACCACCCAGACCCGACGCGAGAATATCGGCTTGCCAGCCCTCCGTGCACGAGGCGCCATCGGTCTCCGCGTGCGCGACCGGAGCGGTCGCCATCAGTCCGGCCACAGCGGCCGTCGCACATGCGCTCGACAGCAACCTATGAATCCGATGAACTGCTCCCACCCCGATCGACATGCGGAAGATCCTATCGACGGGGACTTACATCTGCAGGGCCAACCGACCACTTGACGCTGCCGCGTACACGGAATGCGTTATGGGTTCGACCTGCGAAAGGCACTGTCGCTGAGGGTGTCTCGCGAACATTCGTATCCGGACACTGCTAACCCAACGACAGCCCAGCACATTCAGGGGATTGCTGGCCGGTTCGGTCAGCGCGGTATGCGGCAATGTAGGGCGTTCCTTCGCCCTCGGTCTCGGAGTCCGCGGTCGATCATGTCCAGCAGTCGGGGTGGTGAGATCGTCGAGTTGGGTCCGTCGACCAGATCAGTCGGTCTGAACCCCCGTTACCACTGCAGTTCAGGAATGGGCTGTTCCTCCAGGACGACAATCTCGCATTGTTCGGCCCAATGCAGGTGATGGTGGTCTTCGACCATTGCCAGCGCCTCGTCCATGCAAGTCGCTCGGAGGATGGACATTCCGATCACTTCGCTGTCGGTTTCGCGGATACCGGTCGGCGTGACCCGGCGCGCGTTGCCGAGCGGTTTGCCCGGATCAAGCAGACCGTCGCCGATCCGGGCGCTCCACTCCTGCCACAGCTGCATGCCTTTCGCGGCTTCGGCGGGCGTGGCCTGAGCGAATCGTTCGGCGACCGACAGGGGGGCGAGGTACAGCACGACGTAGCGGTTCACTCCACGAAAATAGGTGACCATATAGTCACATGTCAACGGTTGGGTGACCTCTTGGTCTCGTATACGGTGTGGATGTGGATGAGGACGCGGTGTTCAAGGCGCTGGCCGATCCCACGCGCAGGCACCTGCTGGACGCGTTGTTCGCCAAAGACGGCCAAACGCTGACCGAGTTGGAATCCGGGCTGGAGATGAGCCGCTTCGGCACAGCCAAGCATCTACGTGTCCTCGAGGACGCGGGCCTGGTGACAGCAGTCCGCAGCGGGCGAAACAAACGGCACTACCTCAATCCCGTGCCGATTCGGCTGATTCACGACCGGTGGATCGACAAATTCACCGAACAACAGCTCTCCGCACTGGCCGATCTCAAGAAGGACCTGGAATCGTGAGGCTCGCCGATGCCCTCTCACGTGCACGCCCGGAGACGACACAGATCCACCGCGTGATCATCGCCGCACCGGCCGAGCGGATCTGGGCCGCGGTCACTGATCCCGACTGGACCGTGCGCTACGGATTCGGTGGCCGCTGCGTAATCGAACCCCGCATCGGCGGCGCCTTCACCGTGTTCGCGCCGTCCGGACCTCGCCCGATCGACAGCGAACCGCAGATCATCATCTGCGGCATCGTCACCGACTACACCCCGCCGACACTGTGGGGCGCCCGAATTCGCTACCTGGGCGACGACAACCTGGCTGCCGAGCCGGAAACCTATCTACGCTACGAAATTCGCGACCGCGGCGACGGCACCTGCGCCCTCACCGTCATCCACGACGTCACCGACGCCCCGCTCATCTCGATCATCGCCTCCGGCGATCTGGAACCGGAAGGCTTCGGCGGCGGCTACCCCTTCATGCTCAGCGACCTCAAATCCCTGCTCGAAACCGGACGACCGCTACCCATCAGCGGACCCACTCGCAAAAGCTGATCACCTCAACCACACCAGCCGTGCTCCGTTCATCGCCATTCGAGCTGTCTCGCCGGGATGCGACCAGCGACAACATCCGCTCTCGAGGTTACGGCTATGCCCGAGATCCTTTGACACTCGGGGCAAGACCGTAGCCGCGGGCGCGCCAGCCGTTTGGCCGATTCCGTGGTTCTTCCGGCACGCCCCGTCAGTCCTCGCGGCACATCACGACGGCCGCGCTCGCACACAGCCCCTGAGTCGTAGCCCTGTCGCGGCAGAAATGCCCGGCCCCATGCTGGCCGAGCTACTCGGGCTCAGCGCCACCACCGCCGGCCGCTGGAGCAAGCTGCGGCGTGTCAGGCCACGTAGATCGCGACTGCACACCGGCCGGAACCGAGAGGCCGGTGGAGCCGGATTCCGGGCAGTTGCACCACTACCCCTGCATCGGGCAGATTCAAATCGGGTTTTCCTGATTCCATCTGTGAGGAAATCCAAATTCACGAAAAGACATCAAGTGTCACGAAATCGGCTGCCGGGCAGGCGATCTCAACTGTAAGACATGCATGTTTCCACAGGTAGAGCACCGGTGTCGACGGAAGCCTGTTGTCGCAGTGGCCTTCTCGATCAGCGCACTCTTATGCCTATCGGCTCCAGCCTCATGGCTGGGGCTTTTTTCGTTTCCCGGGGCCAGACGGACGTTTCCTCACCATCCCGGGCTTCAAGCCCAGCACCTCGCCGAGGAGGTCCCGATGCGGGATTCGTACGGCTTCGCGGGGGTGAGTCAGCGGGGTATGGAGAGGGCCGAATGGAGGGTGGCCGACCATTGGGCGACGATTTCCTTGCGGCGCAAGGAGTCGTCGGTGAGGACGTCGGCCAGGCCGAGACCGCGCGCCAGGTCCAGGGTGGCCTGCACCAGGTGATGGGCGACCGGGTCGGAGTCGTCTACGCCCAGCGCCTCGACCGCCATGCGGTGCGAGATGCGACCGAAGCGGGCCTCCATGGGCACGATTCGCTCCCGCAGTACCGGATCGGCGGCGGCATGCGTCCACACCTGGAGAGCGGCCTTGAAGATCGGTGCGGTGTAGGACTCGACCAGGCCGGACACCACCGCCTCGGTGCGGGCGACGCCCTCGGCCACCTCGGCGATCGCGAGGGCGTCGGCCTTGGCCTGGTCCATCCGGGCCTCGAACATGTACTCCAGCGCGGCGGTGATCAGGTCCTCACGGGTGGGGAAATGATGCTGGGCGGCACCACGCGACACCCCGGCCCGTTCGGCCACCGCGGCGACCGTGGCGGCCGCCCAGCCCATCTGGGCCAGGCAGTCGATGGTCGCCTCCAGCAGCCGCTGCCGGGTGGCCCGGCTGCGGTCCTGCTTGGGTTCGTGGGGTGTCGCCATGGTTGCCTATTCTGCCCAGCTGGGCGGGCGGCGCTGCATGAAGGCCGTGATGCCCTCGATCACCTCGGGGGTGCCGAAGAAGCTCGCGGAGCGTTTGGCCAGGTCCTCGGCCCCCCGGTCGAAGGCCGTGAGCAGGTCCGCGTTGACGAGCTGCTTGGCTTCGGCCAGGCCCTGCGGTGAGCCCTTGCGGAGCTCACCGAGCAGGCGCTCGGTCTCGGTCTCGGGGTCGTCGGCGGCGACGGTGATGAGGCCGATGCGTTCGGCCTCGGCCGCGTCGAAGGTCTCGCCGGTCTGGAAGTAGCGTGCCGCCGACCGGCCGGTCATGCGCGGCAGCAGAGTCAGCGAGATCATGAAGGGGGCCAACCCGATCCGGACCTCGGTTAGCGCGAAGCTGCTGCTCCGCCCGGCGACCACGAGGTCGCAGCCGGCAATGATGCCCATGCCGCCCGCCCGCACATTGCCGTCCACCCGTGCCACCACAGGCTTGGGCATGGCGAGGATGGTGCGCAGCACCGAGATCATCCAGCGGGTGCGGATGTCGGCGGCGGCCGCCGGGTCGGCGTCCACCGCCTCCTTGAGATCCGCGCCCGCGCAGAAGGTGTTGCCGGTGTGGGTGAGCACCACCCCACGCACCGCATCGTCCCTGGTCGCCCGCTCGAGGCCCGCCAGTAGTTCGGTGACCAGCCGTGAGGACAGGGCGTTGCGATTGTGCGGGGAGTCCAGGGTCAGTACCGCGAATCCGTCGCGCACCTCGTAGCGCACGAACGGCGCGTCCGCGGCGGCACCGGCTATGTCGGTCATCGAATACTCCTGCTGCTGTGTGGCTTTCGGGTGCGGGAGGGACGAGTGGCGGTGGCTGCGCCGCCGCCACTCGTCGCCCCGGTCAGTAAGACCGGGGCAGACCCAGCGAGTGCTGCGCGACGAAGTTGAGGATCATCTCGCGGCTGACCGGGGCGACCCGGGCGATGCGCGCCGCGGCCAGCATGCCGGCCAGGCCCACATCGGAGGTCAGGCCGGAGCCGCCGTGGGTCTGGATGGCCTGGTCCAGGGCCTTGATGCTGGCTTCGGCCGCAGCGTATTTCGCCATATTGGCGGCCTCGGCCGCGCCGAAGTCGTCACCGGAGTCGTAGAGGAACGCGGCCTTCTGCATCATGACCTTGGCCAGTTCCAGCTCGATCTTCACCTGTGCCAGCGGGTGCGAGATGCCCTGGTGCGAGCCGATCGGCGCGCCCTTCCACACCGCGCGCTCCTTGGCGTAGGCCACGGCCCGGTCGATGGCGAAGCGGCCCATGCCGACCGCCATGGCCGCGCCCATGATGCGCTCCGGGTTCAGGCCCGCGAACAGCTGCGCGATGGCGGCGTCCTCCTGGCCGACCAGGGCGGTGGCGGGCAGTCGCACATCGTCGAGGAACAGCGTGAACTGGTTGTCCGGCTCGAGGATGTCCATCTCCTGCTTCGTCTTCACGAAGCCGGGAGCGTCGGTGGGGACGATGAACAGGGCGGGTTGCAGGTTGCCCGTCTTGGCGTTCTCGGTGCGGGCCACGATGAGCACCGCCTCGGCCTGGTCCACGCCGGAGATGAAGATCTTGCGGCCGCTCAGGATCCAGTCCTCGCCGTCGCGGCGGGCGGTGGTGGTGATCTTGTGCGAGTTGGAGCCGGCGTCCGGCTCGGTGATGCCGAAGACCATCTTCGACGAGCCGTCGGCCAGCTTGGTCAGCCAGTGCTGCTTCTGCGCCTCGGTGCCGTACTTGGTGATGATGGTGCCGCAGATGGCCGGCGAGACCACCATGAGCAGCAGGCCGCAGCCCTGCGCCGCCAATTCCTCTTGGACAAGGGCGAGTTCGTAGATGCCCGCGCCACCGCCGCCGTACTCCTCGGGCAGGTTCACGCCCAGGAAGCCGAGCTTGCCCGCCTCGTCCCACAGCTCGTCGAAGGGCTCGTTGCGGCGCGCCTTGGGTCCGGCGTAGTCGCGGAAGTTGTACTTGGCGGCCAGCTTGGCCACCGCGGCCCGCAGCGCCTTCTGTTCGTCGGTCTCGATGAAACTCATTGTCTACTCCTGATCTTCGCTGTGGACCACGGCGAGAACCGCGCCGACCTCGACCTGCTGGCCGGCGGAAACGTTCAATTCGGTGAGCACGCCCGCGGCGGGCGCGGCGATGGTGTGCTCCATCTTCATCGCCTCCAGCCACAGAATCGGCTGGCCCTTCTCGAGCCGATCGCCGACGGCCGCGCCCAGGCGGATGACCGCGCCCGGCATGGGGGCCAGCAGCGAGCCCTCGGCCACCTGGTCGGCGGGGTCCTCGAAACGCGGCAGACGACGCACGGCCACCGGGCCGAGCGAAGAGTCCACCGCCACCAGGTCGCCGTAGCGGGCGATCTCGAAGCGGCGGCGCACCGGGCCGCGCTCGCCGGGGACCCGCAGCACGACGAGATCCGGTGTGGACTCCAGCAATTCGAGCCCCGCATGGCCCTCGACCTCGAGACCCGCGCGGGTGAGGCGGTAGCGCACCTCGTGCTTGCCGGTCAGGCGCGACTCGTAGGACTTGGACTGCGGCTGCGACGGCAGATTGCGCCAGCCGCTGGGCAGGCCGCGGCCGACCCGGGCCGCGCGCCGGTTGGCGGCGGCGTCGGCGAGCGCGGCGGCCACGATGGACAGTCGCTCGTCGTCCTCGGAAACCAGCGGGGCCGACAGCTCGTCGAGATCGTGGGTGGCGAAGAACGCGGTGTCGGTATCACCCGCCAGGAACGCCGGATGCCGCAGCACCCGCACCAGCAGATCGCGGTTGGTGACCAGGCCGTGAATCTTGGCCCGCTGCAACGCGCTCGCCAGCAGATGCGCCGCCTCGTCGCGGGTTTCGGCGAAGGAGATGACCTTCGACAGCATGGGGTCGTAGTGCACACCCACCACGGAGCCATCCACCACGCCGGTGTCCAGGCGCACGCCCGGCTCGGTCAACACGGTGAATTCGCCCAGGGTGCCGGGGATCTCGAGCTTGTGAACCGGGCCGGACTGCGGCTGCCAGTCGTGCGCCGGATCCTCGGCGTACAGACGCACCTCGATGGAGTGGCCGCGCATCTGCGGCTGCCGCGCGGGCAGCCGGCGACCTGCGGCCACCTGTAGCTGCAGGCGCACCAGGTCCAGGCCCGTCACCTGCTCGGTGACCGGATGTTCCACCTGCAGACGGGTATTCATCTCCAGGAAGTAGAACTCGCCCTTCTCGTCGGCCAGGAACTCGACGGTGCCCGCGCCCTCGTAGCCGATGGCCTCCGAGGCCAGCCGGGCCGCCTCGAACAGCCGCGCCCGCATGCTCTGTCCCTCGGCCATGCGCGCGGGCTCTCCGTGGTTACGCTGCGCTACCTCCTCCGAGCCTGACGCGCGCATGGCGTCGATCTTCTCGACCAGCGGGGACGGCGCTTCTTCGACGACCTTCTGGTGCCGACGCTGAATCGAGCACTCGCGCTCGCCGACCGCCCACACGGTGCCGTGGGCATCGGCCATGACCTGCACCTCGATGTGGCGGCCGGTCTCCAGATAGCGCTCGCAGAAGACGGTCGGATCGCCGAAGGCGGACTGGGCTTCCCGCTGCGCCGCCTCGATCTGAACGTTCAGGTCGGCGAGCTCGCGCACCACGCGCATACCGCGGCCGCCGCCACCGGCGGACGCCTTGATCAGCACCGGCAGCATGTCGGCGGTGACCTCGGCCGGGTCCAGCTGCTTCAGCACCGGGACACCGGCGGCGTCCATCATCTTCTTGGATTCGACCTTGGAGCCCATCTGCTCGATGGCCGCGACCGGCGGACCGATCCAGACCAGCCCGGCGGCCTGCACGGCCTCGGCGAATTGGGCGTTCTCGGAAAGGAACCCGTAGCCGGGGTGAATCGCATCGGCACCGGCGGCCAGCGCGGCCTCGATGATCAGCTCGCCGCGCAGGTAGGTCTCGCCAGGAGTGTTGCCCGGCAATCGAATCGCCGCATCGGCCTCGGACACGTGCGGAGCGTTCGCATCGGCGTCGGAGTACACCGCGGTGGTCGCGATGCCCATCCGGCGGCAGGTCGCGAACACCCGTCGCGCGATCTCACCTCGGTTGGCGACCAGAACGTTCGTCAGCCCAACCGTCGCCCCGCCGCCACCGATGAGGGAATCGCTTCGCGATACAGTCATTTTCGGCCTCACATCCGGAAGACGCCGAAGCCCTCGGCGCCCTTGATCGGGGAATTGTGAATGGCGGACAGGGCCATTCCCAATACCGTGCGGGTGTCGCGGGGATCGATGACGCCGTCGTCATAGAGGCGGCCCGACATGAACATGGGCAGCGATTCGGCCTCGATCTGCGCCTCGATCATGGCGCGCATGCCGGCGTCGGCCTCCTCGTCGAAGGGCATGCCCTTGGCCTCGGCCGCGGCCCGCCCCACGATGGAGATGACGCCCGCCAGCTGCGCGCCGCCCATGACGGCGGATTTGGCACTGGGCCAGGCGAATACGAAGCGCGGGTCGTAGGCGCGACCGCACATGCCGTAGTGGCCGGCTCCGTAGGATGCGCCCATGAGCAGGGAGATGTGCGGCACCTTCGAATTGGAGACCGCGTTGATCATCATCGCGCCGTGCTTGATGATGCCGCGCTGCTCGTATTCCTTGCCGACCATATAGCCGGTGGTGTTGTGCAGGAACAGCAGCGGCGTATTCGACTGGTTGGCCAGCTGGATGAACTGGGTGGCCTTCTGCGCCTCCTCGGAGAACAGCACGCCGCGGGCATTGGCGAGAATGCCGACCGGATAGCCGTGCAGCTCCGCCCATCCCGTCACCAGGCTGGAGCCGTACAGCGGCTTGAACTCGTCGAAGTCGGAGCCGTCCACCACGCGGGCGATGACCTCGCGCGGATCGAACGGGATCTTGAGGTCGCTCGGCACGATGCCGAGCAGCTCCTGCGAGTCGTACAGCGGCTCGATCACCTCGGTGAGAGGGCGCGGGGCCGGACCCTGCTTCCGCCAGTTCAGGCGCTTGACGATGGAACGACCCAGGCGGATCGCGTCCTGCTCGTCCACGGCCAGGTAGTCGGCCAGACCCGAAGTGCGGGCGTGCATTTCGGCGCCGCCCAGCGATTCGTCGTCGGATTCCTCACCGGTGGCCATCTTCACCAGCGGTGGACCGCCCAGGAATACCTTGGAGCGCTCCTTGATCATGACCGTGTAGTCGGACATGCCGGGCACGTAGGCGCCGCCCGCGGTGGAGTTGCCGAAAACCAGTGCGATGGTGGGGATTCCCGCTGCGGAGAGCCGGGTCAGGTCCCGGAACATGCGGCCGCCCGGAACGAAGACCTCCTTCTGCGTCGGCAGATCCGCGCCACCGGATTCGACCAGGCCGATCACCGGCAGCCGGTTCTCCAGCGCGATGTCGTTCATGCGCAGGTTCTTGCGCAGCGTCCACGGATTCGAGGTGCCGCCGCGCACGGTCGGATCCGGCGCGACGATCATGCACTCGACGCCCTCGACGATGCCGATGCCCGCGATCACGCTGGCGCCCACATGGAAATCGCTGCCCCAGGCGGCCAGCGGGGCCAGTTCCAGGAACGGTGAGTCCTCGTCGATGAGCAGTTCGATGCGCTCACGCGCGGTCAGCTTGCCGCGCTTGCGGTGCCGCGCCATCTTGTCCGGACCGCCGCCCGCGATGTTCTTGGCGTACTCGGCTTCCACCTCGGCCAGTTTGGCGGTCATGGCCTCGGCGGCGGCCTGATAGTCCGCCGAGTTCGGGTCTATGGAAGAGCGCAGGATGGTCAAGACTGGAACCCCAATCGCTTGGCCGCGAGGCTGGTCAGGATCTCGTTGGTGCCGCCGCCGATACCCAGGATGCGGACATCGCGGTAGTGGCGCTCGACTTCGGACTCACGCATGTAGCCGAGACCGCCGAAGAGCTGAACCGCTTGGTGGGCAACCCATTCCGCGGTCTCCACCGCGGTGTTCTTGGCGAAGCACACCTCGGCGATCAGATCGGTTTCGCCGCGCGCGGCGCGCTCGGCCAGAACGTGCGTGTACACGCGCGCGACATCGATGCGGCGCGCCATCTCCGACAGCGTGTTCTGCACGGCCTGGCGGCTGATCAGCGGCCGGCCGAAGGTCTCGCGGTCCCGGCACCACCGCAGGGTCAGGTCGAGGCAGCGCTGGGCGTGCCCGTACGCCTGCACGGCCAGCCCGACCCGCTCGCTCACGAAAGCCTGCGCGATCTGGGCGAATCCACTGTTCTCCGGCCCGACCAGGTTCGACACCGGCACTCGCGCGTCGACATACGACAGCTCGGCGGTATCGGAGGCCAGCCAGCCCATCTTCTCCAGCTTGCGGCTGACCGTGAAACCGGGCGTGTCCTTCTCCACCACGAGCAGCGAGACACCGGCCGCGCCAGGACCGCCCGTGCGCACCGCGGTCACCACGAAATCGGCGCGCACGCCGGAGGTGATGAAGGTCTTCGACCCGTTCACGATGAACTCGTCGCCGTCGCGCACCGCCGCGGTCCGCAGATGCCCGACATCCGAGCCGCCGCCCGGCTCGGTGATGGCCAGCGAACCGATCTTCTCGCCCGCCAGCGTCGGCTTCACCCAGCGCTCGATGTGCTCGGCATTGCCGGAGGCGATGAGATGCGGCACCGCGATACCGCAGGTGAAAAGGGAGGCGAACAGGCCACCGGAGCAGCCCGCGTAGTGCATCTCCTCGGCCACGATGGCCGCGTCGATGCCGTCGCCGCCGGAACCACCCACGGATTCGGGGAACTGGATGCCCAGCAGCCCCAGCGCACCCGCCTTCTTGTGCAGCTCGCGCGGGATCAAACCCTCGCGCTCCCAGTCGTCGAGGTAGGGCAGCACCTCCCGCTCCGCGAAACCGCGCACGGTGGCGCGCAATTCGCGACGCTCGGGCGTCTGCCACGGGTCCACATATCCGGCGCTCATACCGCCCAGTTCCCTTCCGCGAGGCCGAATCCTCGCCTGTCGACACACCGGTTCATCCACGGCCGCAGCGCATTTCCGCCATACCGCCACGGGTGGCACCAACTCCCGGACCATGCCGCACGGCTGGTCTCGCCCGGAAGCGACGCCTGCCGCGACACCGCCACCGGGACGACGGCGCGGGCGTGCACCGCCGCGAGCCCGCCATCTCCGCTCATGGCAGCAACTCCACGGGAATGTCGAGGTACCGGGCGCGCAGCCATTCGCCGAGCCCCTTGGCCTGCGGATCGAAGCGGGCCTGATAGGCCACGCCCTGGCCGAGCAGGCCCTCGACGATGAAGTTGAGCGCCCGCAGGTTCGGCAGCACGTGCCGGCTGACAGGCAGCTCGGCGGTCTCGGGCAGCAGGCGGCGCAGTTCCTCGACGGTGAGGGTGTGCACCAGCCACCGCCACTGCTCCTCGGTGCGGACCCAGACGCCGATATTGGCGTTGCCCCCCTTGTCACCGCTGCGGGCCAGCGCGATCGTCCCGAGCGGGGCGCGCGTGGTGGCGCCGGGCGGAAGCGACTGCGGCAGTTCCGGTTCCGCGACCGCCTCCAGTTCCAGGGTTTCCCCGGCCGGCGCGATCGCCACCTCGGCGCCGTCCGCCAGTACCGCCGTGTGCGGAATCTCCTTGGAATCCACGTATCCCGGGGTGAACACCCCGTAGGGCCCGCCGTTTCCGGGCGGAGCGGTCAGCGAGAAGCCGGGGAAACTGGCCAGCGCCAATTCCACCGCGACGCTCGAGAACGCGCGTCCCACCTTGTTCGGATCCGGATCGCGCACCACGCAGCGCAACAGCGCGCTGGCCTGCTCCTCGGTGTCGGCGTCGGGCCGGTCCAATCGCGCCAGGGTCCATTCCAGCTCGGCGGGCCGCACCGACAGCCACGATTCCAGCTGTCGTTGCACCAGTGCGGCTTTGGCCTCGATGTCCAGGCCGGTGAGGATGAACTCCATCTCGTTGCGGAACCCGCCGATGGTGTTGGTCGACACCTTGGTCTGCGGCGGCGGGGCCTCGCCGGTCACGCCGCTGATCAGCACCCGGTCCGGTCCCTCCTGGCTCACCTGGATGCTGTCGAGGCGCGTGGTGACGTCCGGTCCGGCGTAGCGCGCGCTCTGGATCTCGTACATGAGCTGCGCCTTGACGGTGTCGACGGTGACCGCGCCACCGGTGCCCTCATGCTTGGTGATGATGCTGCTGCCGTCACGCCACACCTCCGCGATCGGGAAGCCGGGGCGGCCCAGATCGGCGATCTCGGTGAAGAAGGCGAAATTGCCGCCGGTGGCCTGGGTGCTGCACTCGATCACGTGCCCGGCCACCACGGCGCCCGCCAGCGCGTCGTAATCGGTTCGGCCCCAGCCGAAGTGCGCGGCCGCGGGTCCCACCACCAGCGAGGCGTCGGTCACCCGGCCGGTCACCACGATGTCCGCGCCCGCGTTCAGGCATTCGGCGATCCCCCACGCACCCAGGTAGGCATTGGCGGTGAGCGGAGTGCCCAGCCCCAGTTCGGCGGCGCGCGGCAGCAGATCGTCACCGGTCACATACGCGACTTCCGGTGCCAGTCCCAGCTTTTCGGCCACCTCGCCGATGCGCCGCGCCAGCCCGGCGGGGTTGAGGCCGCCGGCGTTGGCGACGATCTTCACCCCGGACTCGAGGGCCAGCCCGAGGCTGTTCTCCAGTTGCTTCACAAAGGTTTTGGCGTAGCCGAGGTTCGCGTCCTTCATGCGATCGCGACCCAGGATCAGCATGGTGAGCTCGGCGAGATAGTCCCCGGTGAGCACGTCGAGCTGCCCGCCCTCGAGCATCTCCCGCATGGCGCTCAACCGATCGCCGTAGAACCCGGAACAGTTGCCGATCCGAATCAGATCCGGGGTATCGGCGAGCTGACTCATGGAGGGCCTCCCTGTGCACCCGCGCGTGTCACGGGCGGTCGGCGCAGCCTCGGTGCTGCGGTCGGTTACAGGGTCACATCAGGTCCGGAAAAAATCAAGCCCGCGTGCTTGTTATTTGCGGAATTCCCAGTTCAGGGCCCATCCGCAGTGTGCTGGCAACCTTCAGGCACACTGAACGGGTGTCCTCAGACGTCACCATGATCGTCCTGCTCGCCCTCGCCGGATTCCTGCTCGGCGGGGCGTACTCGCTGTTCAAGACCTCGCGCCCACTGGCCATCGGGCTCGCCGTCTGCGGTGTGCTCGCGGCCGTGGGCGCGGTGCTCTGGATGACCTGAATATCCGGTTCTCAGGGACTTCCCCTGAAGCCCTTTTCACACCCGGTCACAGGGGCTTCGCCTGAAGCGCCTTCCGCACCCCTTCACTCGGCTTCGAGGCGGAAGATGCGGAGGTCCTCGGGGACGCCGCTGAGCGGTGCGGCGAAAAAGCTGCGGCGGTAGGGCTTTACGCCCAGGCCGAGTTCCTCGAGCGTTCCCGGCCGCAGTGCGTCCAGGGTCGCGTTCGAGACCATGGTGTTGCCATTGCCGCCCGCCTCCATGACGCGGGCGGCGATATTCACGTCGATGCCGAGCCAGTCGCCGCCGATCTCGCGTGGGCTGCCGGTGTGCAGGCCCAGCCGCATCTGCGGACGGTAGCCGTCGACCGAGACCGCCGACAGATTCTCCTTGGCCGCCACCGCCGCCCGCACCGCCCGGTCGGCGGACGGAAACACGGCCATGACGCCGTCGCCCATGCGCTTGACCACCTGGCCGCCGCGATCCACGATGGGCGGCTCGATGGCCTTGGCGACCCGGCGCAGCAGATCCAGGGTCACCTCGTCCCCCGCCGCCAGGGACCAGCTCGAGAAGGCCACCAGGTCGGTGAACATGATGGTGATCTCCTGGGCGCCGCGGCCCTTGCCGACCCGCTCCAGCACGGCCTGCCAGACCTGGAGCGCGCCCAGCCCCAATTCGCGTGCGGCACTGGGGGAATCGCCCACCAGCTTGTCCGCCGCCCGGGCCACCGCGCGCACGCCGCCCGGACCGGACACCGAGAGCGGATCGCCGAAGGCCGGATCGCCCGGCAGGTTCTCGCGCGCCCGGCGGATGACGCTGATGATGTCGTCGCGCTGATTGGCCGCATTGACGATGGCGGAGAGCTGACCGGGGAAACGGCCGCGCCGCCGGCCGGACCGCGGCTCGGCGGTGTCGTCGGGATCCTCGGAGAGTTCCGCGGGAATCAAGGGGATGACCACATCCGGGTCGATACGGGATTGCCGCCCCCGGCCGCCGGCCGCGTCACGTAACCGCTTGCGATCGCTTCCCAGTCCGTCCGTGCGGTTCGCGTCGGAGGCGCGTTCACCGCCGTCGGAGGGTCGTTCGCTCACGCCCAGAGCGTATCCCAGCGTTCCGTCATGGGATGGATGAATGATTGCCACCTGACACCTCCCGATCGGTGCTAGCGGCCACATCGTTGGACCCGCCGATTGCTCGAGTGTTTTGGTTGCTGAGGCGATGCTACCGACCGTCCAGTCCAACTGGCTAGAAGATTCCAGTCGGAAGCGAAAGTTTTCACACACTGTTAGCCCCCCTCTTACGAGATCGGCCCGATACGGATTTTCCGTATCGGGCCGATGCTCGCCGCCGTGCCGGGCAGTGGCCGACGGCTCCCGGGCAGGGTCTCAGGCGTCGCGCTTGTTCACCACGAACAGCGCGGCGGCGAACACGATGGCCACGACGGCCGCGAAGTAAACGAGGCCACCCCACGGACCCCAGTGCCAATAGTCCGACTTGGCATCCACGGTACCGAGGAACAGGCCCGCGTTCTGGAACGGCAGCAGGACCTGGATCTCCCGGCCGATCTTGCCGAAGGCGCCGACCATGGGTTCGAGGATCACCGGCCACACGATCAGCAGCGACAGCGCGCCCGCGGACTGCCGGATCAGCGCGCCCACGCCCACCGCCAGGAAGACGACCAGCAGGATGAACACCGGCACGGCGTAGAAGACCCGCAGATCACCACCGCCGAGGCTGAGGTGGCTGCCCGCGTCGTGATTCACCATGGCCTTGAAGATGAAGAAGCCGAGGAAGGTCAACACCGCGCTCAGCAACGCCATAGCAACCCCGATGACACCGGCCTTGGTGAGCAGGACCGTCGTCCGGTGCGGGATCGCGAGAAAGGTGGTCTTGATGGTGCCGAAGCGGTATTCACTGGTGACCGCCAGCGCGGCCAGGATCATGACCATCAGGTAGCCGAAGCCCGGAATGCCCTGGGCCAGACCGGTGATGCCCAGACCGGCCACCGAGTTCTCCGCGTAGGGCGCGTCGGCCGGGGTCATCTTCCCCTCGGCCAGCTGATCCTGGAACACCCGCCAGGACGCGTTCAGGGCCAGGCTGAACAGGGCCGCGATACCCAGCGCGAACACCACCAGCAGGGCCGTGCACCAGACCGGGGACTTGGTCGAGGTGAGCTTGATTCGTTCCGCCGCGAGCACTCCCATCAGAGCGCACCTCCCATAACCTGATCGAAGCCTTCGCCGTGGTACTGCACCGCGCCACCGGTCATGCGCATGAACGCCTCCTCCAGCGAGGCGCGCTGCGGCGCGAGCTCGTAGAGCGTGATGTCATTGGCGCCGGCCAGTTTTCCGACCGCGTCGCTGGTGACGCCCGCGACCACCAGGGCCCGGCCGTCGGCCTCGGCGCCGTCCTCGCGCACCGTCATGCCGTTCGAGGTGAGCAGGCTGCGCAGCTGGTCCAGCTGCGGACTGCGCACGCGCACAGACTGTTCCGAGGCCTTCTCGATGAAATCCTTTGTGGTGGTGTCGGCGATGAGGCGGCCCCGGCCGATCACGATGAGATGCTCGGCGGTCTGCGCCATTTCGGAGAGCAGGTGGCTCGACACCAGCACGGTGCGCCCCTCGGCGGCCAGCCGCTGCATGAAGCGGCGGATCCACAGAATGCCCTCGGGGTCCAGGCCGTTCACCGGTTCGTCGAACAGCAGCACCCGCGGATCACCGAGCAGGGCGCCGGCCAGGCCGAGCCGCTGCGACATGCCCAGGGAGAAGCCGCCCGCGCTCTTGTCGGCCACCTCCGAGAGGCCGACCAGGCGCAGCACCTCCTCCACCCGGGACTGCGGAATGTCATTGGCGGCGGCCATCCACCGCAGATGAGAGCGCGCGGAACGGTTGGGGTGCACCCACTTCGCGTCCAGCAGCGCGCCGACGGTGTCGAGCGGGCGCTTCAGGTCGTGGTACGGCTTGCCGTCGATGAGGGCGGTGCCGGAGGTCGGGGTATCGAGCCCCAGGATCATCCGCATGGTGGTCGACTTGCCCGCCCCGTTCGGGCCGAGGAAGCCGGTCACCTGCCCCGGACGGACCGTGAACGACAGGTCCGACACCGCGACGGTCTGGCCGTAGTGCTTGGTCAGGCCTCTCAGTTCGATCATGGCGACCAGTCTCCCCCATGTGCGGACCGCGCACTATCGCCAATTGGTCGCGCGTCGCTCATCCTCAGGGATGAGACGGGCCGCGAACCACCCGGGGCTGGGCCTCAGAAGTCGGGGGAGGAAGCCTGGGCCCAGAAGCGCTTGGGGATTCGTCCGGCCTGCCGGGCCAGCCAGCCGCCCTCCACAGCGCGCGCCATGGCGGCGGCCATCAGGGCCGGCCGGCGGGCGCGGGTGACCGCGGTGGCCAGCAGGACCGCCGAGCAGCCGAGTTCCATTGCCAGGGCGGCATCGCTGGCGGTGCCGATGCCCGCGTCGAGGATGACCGGCACACCCGCGGCGGCCACGATCATCTCGATATTGTGCGGATTGCCGATGCCCAGGCCGGTGCCGATGGGCGAGCCCAGCGGCATGACGGCGGCGCACCCGGCGTCCTCGAGGCGCTTGGCCAGCACCGGGTCGTCGGTGGTGTAGGGCAGCACGGTGAAACCGTCGTCCACCAATTGCTCTGCGGCGGCGACCAATTCGATGGCGTCCGGGAGCAGGGTGCGCTCGTCGGCGATGACTTCCAGCTTCACCCAATCGGTTTCGAGGGCCTCGCGCGCCAGCTGGGCGGTGAGCACCGCCTCGGCGGCGGTGCGGCAGCCCGCGGTATTGGGCAGCGGGGCGATCTCGAGGCGCGAGAGCAGATCGAGCACGCCGGTGCCGCCGACGGCGTCCACCCGGCGCATGGCGACCGTGGTCAGCTCGGTACGCGAGGCCACCAGGGCCTCCTCCAGCACGGCCAGGTTCTCGGCGCCGCCGGTGCCCATGATGAGCCGGGAGCCGAACTCGCGGCCCGCGATGACCAGCGGCGCCGTGATCGACGCGGCGTGCGCGGGATCCTGCGCGGTCACGCGAGCAAACGGGGAGAGGCGCAGCGACGCCTCCGGCCCCTGAGCCGCCGTCGACGAGTCAGCCACCCTGCACCGCCGTGAGCACCTCGATCTCCCAACCGCGGCCGACCGGCTCGTCCCAGCGGGACTTGGGGAACACCGCGCCGTCGATGGCCAGCGCCACGCCCTGGCACGGCAGGCTCAGACGTTCGAGGAGTTGGCGGACGGTGAGTTCGTCGGGGAACACGTGGTCCTCACCGTTGACAGTGACACCGACGGGAATTGCGGTCATCGAACTCCTCCTGGGTAAAGCGGTGCGGCGGTGGAAAACCGGCGCGGATCCGCCGCACGGGCCTCGGGCAGCTCGCTATCGGCGAGCAGCGCCAGGACGGCGTCGGCGGTGACCGGGGTGTCGAGAATGCCGTTGCGGCCGTGACCCGCGGCCACGATCACCCGCTCGCTCAGGTAGCCGATCAGCGGCAGATTGTCCGGCGAGCCGGGGCGCGAACCCGCGATGGCCTCGGCGAATTCGTACTCACCGAGCCCCGGCAGCACGGCTTCGGCGTCGGTGACCAGGTCGCGGACACCGGCCACGGTGACGGCATTGTCGAACCCGACTTCGTATTGTGTTGCACCGAGCACGATTCCGTCACGCCTCGGCACGAGATATATGGGACGGCCGTGCACCCGCGCCCGGATCACGCGCGCGGGCGCGAGCGGCGCGCTGGGGCGGCGGCGCAGACGCAGGATCTCGCCCTTCACCGGGCGCACCGGCAGGCCGGGCCACAGCTCGGCGGTGGCGGCGCCGGCCGCGAGCACGATGCGGTCGTAGGACAGCTCGGACGGGGACTCGACCCGCTCCGCGCGGAACTCGACTCCGGCCGCGGCACAGGCGTTTCGGAGCGCGGTCACCAGCGCGCGATTATCCACCGCCGGTTCGGCGAGGGCGAGCAGTCCGGCGCGCACGCCGCGACCCAGGCTCGGCTCGGCCGCGCGCACCCCGGCGCGGTCCAGTACGCGCAGCTCATGGCCGCGGGAGTTCACCCACTCGGCGATGGTGCGCAGGTCGGCGGCGTCGGCGGCGTCCAGGGCGACGGTGAGCGTCTGGTCGGCGACGAAGACATCGGTGCCGGTCACCGCCAGCAGGCGGGCGGCGAAACCGGGCCAGCGGATCAGGGAGGCCGCGCCGAAGGCGAGGGCGGCGTCCTCACCGGGCCAGCCCTCCGAGAGCGGGGCGAGCATGCCGCCCGCCACCCAGGAGGATCCGGAACCCACGGCCGGGTCGAAGAGGGTGACGGTCCAGCCCGCTCCGGCCGCACGCCAGGCCACCGACAGCCCGATCACACCGCCCCCGACGACGGCCAGAGTCCGCATGTGAATCCACCTAACTCGTCCCAGTATCCCCGGGACCTGCATATACATCGCTCGAAACAGCGTCTTCGGCGGGAGCCACGCGGGGTGCGAACCCTCGGGTCGCTTCGACTCGACCACCGTAGCGCGACTACCGTCGAGCCTGTGCAACCCTCCCACCCGAACCGGCCCGCCACCCCACGGGAACGCCTCGCCACCGCGCGGCTGTACCTGTGCACAGACGCCCGCCGGGACCGGGGCGATCTGGCGGAGTTCGCCGAAGCGGCCCTGGCCGGCGGCGTCGACATCATTCAGCTGCGGGACAAGGGCTCGCCCGGGGAGAAGCAGTTCGGGCCGCTCGAGGCCAAGGCCGAACTCGGCGCGCTGGCCGAGTTGAAAGCCGCCGCCCGCCGCCACGGCGCGCTGGTCGCGTGCAACGACCGCGCCGATATCGCGCTCGCCGCCGGGGTGGACGTGCTGCACCTGGGCCAGGGCGATCTGCCGCCCTGGTACGCACGGCAGATCCTGGGCGGCGAGGTGGTGCTGGGACGCTCCACCCACAATCGCGCGCAGGCCGGGCTGGCCGCGGTGGACGAGCACATCGACTATTTCTGCACCGGGCCGGTGTACGCCACCCCGACCAAGCCGGGCCGCGCCCCCGCGGGCATCGATCTGGTCCGGTCCACCGCCGATTCGCATACGCAGCGGCCGTGGTTCGCCATCGGCGGCATCGACGCCCGGAGCCTGCCCGAGGTGCTGGCCGCGGGCGCGACGCGAATCGTGGTGGTGCGGGCCATAACCGAGGCCGACGATCCGCAGGCCGCCGCCCGCGCGATCAAGCAGCGGATCCTGGAGAACGACCGGTAATCAGGCGACCGGGTCCAGCCGGATCGGGACACCGTTCAGGTTGGACATGCCCGCCAGGCGTTCCACATCGGCGAGATCGGTGGACATCAGGTCGTTCACGTTCGCGCCCCCGGCGGCATTGGCGCGCTGCCAGCCGCCGTCGTGACCCCACCCGTGCGGAATGGCCACGGTCCCCACGGTCATGTCCTCGGTGAGCCGGGCGATCACCTCGATGGAGCCGTGCGCCGAGGTGACCCGGCAGCGGTCGCCATCGGAAATGCCCGCCACCGCCGCGTCTTTGGGGTTGATGCGGGCGGCATGCTCGCGGTCGCCGCGCATGAGCGGCTCCACATTGTGCATCCACGAGTTGTGGGATTTGAGTTCACGCAGACCGATGACGCGCAGCGGGTAGGTGGGATCGCTCGGCCGCGCGGCGAGGGTGCGCAGCTCGACGATGATCTCGTCCGGGTCCAGGCGCACGCGGCCGCCCTTGTGCCGCACCACATCCCGCAGCACACCTGTGGTGATGCCGTCGGCCAGGACCACGCCGTGCGGGTGACGGCGCAGCTTGCGCAGGCTGAGGCCGCCCCGGCGCAGGCCGAACCGGTCGCCGTAGGGGCCGGTGCGCAGCGCCAGATCGGCCAGCAGGGCCGGAGTGGGACGGGCGGCGGCGAGGCCGGGGACGCGGCGGCGCAGGGCGCTCAGCAGGCGGCCCACCGGACGGGCTGGACCGACAGCGAAGGGCTGCACCCCGATCCGGGTCGCGATGGCGTCGATGATCCGCCATTCCTCCCGGGCCTCCCCGTACGCCTCGACCACCCGCTCGGTGTACTGGGTGTACGGGGTCGGCGAGAACGCGGTGAACGGCAGCGGAATATCGTCGCGCTCCAGGAAAGTGGTCGCCGGGAGGATGTAGTCGGCGGCCCGGTTGGTGTCATTGACATAGATGTCTATGGAAACGAACAGGTCGAGTTCGGTGAGGGCGGCGGCCAACTCGCGGCCGTTGGGCACCGAGGAGACCGGATTGCCCGCCGAGGTGAACAGGGCGCGCAGGCGGCCCGGGCCGGGGGTGGTGATCTCCTTGGCCATGATGGCGGCCGGGAAGGTGCCGAGCACATCCGGGAATCCGCCGATGCGGGAGTGGTTCTTTCCGTAACCGACGAACCCGAGTCCCGCGCTCAGCTCGGAGACCGCCACCAACTCCTTGCCGAAGACGGAACCGCCCGGCTTGTCGAGATTTCCGGTTACCAGCGACAGGGCGTCGATGAGGAAGGCGACCAGGGTGGCGTGCCGCCCCAGGCAGGTGCCGGTGCGGCCGTAGACCGCGGCGGACTCGGCGCGGGCCAGATCGCGGGCCAGGGCGCGCACCCGGTCGGGCTCGAGTCCGGTCGCCTCGGCGGTGCACTCGGGCGTGAAACGGCGTACGGCATCCCGCAATTCGCGCACGCCGGTGGCCTGGCGGCGCAGCGCCCCGTCGTCTTCCAAGCCCTCGTCGAAGATGACCTGCAACAGCGAGGCCAGCAGCCAGGCGTCACCGTCCGGGCGCACGCCGATGTGCTCGAACAGCTTGGCGGTCTCGGTCTTTCGCGGATCGACCACCACCACCCGTCCGCCCCGCTTCGTGATGGCGGTGAGCTTCTCGCGGATGCGCGGCGCGCTCAGCACGCTGCCGTGCGAGACAAGGGGATTCGCGCCCAGCATGAGCAGGAAGTCGGTGCGGTCCAGATCGGGCACCGGCACCCTGGTGAGCGAGCCGTAGAGCAGTTCGCTGGCCACGAAGCGGTTGTTGATGTCCTGGGAGCCCGCCGAATACACGTGCTTCAGCCCGGCGGCGAGCTGGAAACCCACCATCCACAGGGTGTGTGAATACGAGAAGGAGGACGGATTGCCGAAATACCAGCCGAGGCTGTCGATTCCGTGCTCGTCGATGAGCCCGCGCAGGCGCTCGCCGATTTCGTCCAGTGCCGTGTCCCAGGAAACCCGCTCGAACTCGCCGGAGGCCGTGCGCCGCAGGGGGTACAGCACCCGGTCGGGATCGTTCTGGATCTCGGTGAAGGCGATGCCCTTCGGGCAGGCATTGCCGCGGGAGAGCGGATGGTCCTTGTCGGCGCGCAGGCGCACCAGTTTCCCATCCTCGACGGTGGCGATCAGCCCGCAGAGAGGCTCACAGATCCGGCAAAAGGTGGGGAGCTCGCGCGTCGTCACGCCTCAAGACAACACCTGATCCAGAGTGAGGAACAACACATTTCCGGCCAAATCAGATTGTTCCGCATGTGATTCGGGTGCGCCGATGCGGGCCGTACGGCCGGTGCGGTCACCGTGCGAATGCAGCCAGAGGAATCCGTGGCCGACCAGATCCAGAGTGCGCGGCAACGCGGCCGCCACCGCGCCCATATCGGCGATTCCGTCCAGATCGATGAGCGTGGGCGTGGCTCGCAGGGTAGGCCAGGCGGCTGCGAAACCGGGATGCAGCGGCCGGTCCTCGACCTCGTCCTCGGGCACCCAGACCAGATCCTGGCTCTCCGCGTTGCCGCGGGTGCGCAGTTGATCGGCGGCATCGGCGATGACCGTGGTGTAGGTCCAGCCACTCGGGGCCGTCGCGGTGACCCGGGAGCCGCGCACCCGAATCGAACCGGGGGCGATGCCCGCCTCCTCTTCGGCCTCGCGGACGGCGGCGTGGACGCTGGTCTCGTGCGAGTCGCGGGCGCCGCCGGGCAGCGCCCAGGTGCCGCCCTGATGGGTCCACGCGGCCCGGTGATGCAACAGCACCGCGGAACCGCCGCCGGTCAGCGGGGCGCGCAGCAACAGTCCGGCAGCGCCGAAAAGACCCCACTGGCGGCTGCCATCCGGACTTTCCGCCCAACCGTCACCATCACCACGCATCTTCGCAATCCCATCGTCCGATCACGCCACCGTGCACGCTTCCCGCACAGCGGATCACACCGCGGGGATTCCCGCGTCACGGCGGAGGTACGTCCACAATAAGCTCATCCGGCAGTGACAAGTCGGCCGTTCGATTTCGGGCAGTGGGAGGTGAGGATGGCTCGCGCCGAGGAATTGAGGCTCGAGGAGCTGTCCCCCCGCGCGGCCGCGGCCGCCTGGCGTGAACGCTTCGCGACCACCGAACTGCGCACCTTCGCCCAGTCGTCACCGGCCAAGCTGATCGCCATCGGGCTGATCTTGCTGAGCCTGTGCGCGGCGGCCGGGATCGTGACCGCCACCGCGGTGACCAACCGGCAACACGCCCTCGACGTCCTACTGGACGAGTCGGAGCCGGACGCCTATTCGGCGCAGCGGCTCTACACTTCGCTGTCGGTGGCCGACGCGTCGGCGAGCGCCGCCTTCATTTCCGGTGGGCTGGAACCGAAGCCGGTGCGCGACCGGTACAACCAAGCCGTCGGCGAGGCCGCCGCGGAACTGGTGACGCAATCCAATCGCAGTGACGGGGACACGGATACGCATCTGCGCAGCGGCATCGCGACCGGACTGCCCGTGTACACCGGCATCATCGAGACCGCGCGCGCCGACAATCGCGGCGGGCAACCGGTCGGTGCGGCGTATCTGAGCGAGGCGTCCAACCTCATGCAGGGGACGCTGCTGCCGATGGCCCAGGAATTGCAGGAGCACCGGTCCGCCGCCATCACCGCCACCCAGCGCAATCACGTGCGGCCGCCGTGGCCGGCCATCCTGCTGCCACTGCTGGCGGTGGCGGCGCTGATCGCGGCGCAGTTGTTCCTGTCCCGGCGCTGGCACCGGGTGCTCAATCTCGGTCTGCTGCTCGCCACCGGCACCATGGTGGTGCTGCTGGCCTGGATGGTCATCGCGGGCTTCATCTCCGCCGTGGACACCGCCCACGCTCGCGACCGGGGCAGCATTCCGGCCGCCGGGCTCACCGAGAGCCGCATCCTGGCCCAGCAGGCGCGTACCGCCGAAACCCTCAAGCTGGTGCGCCGCGACACCAGCGCGGACTACGACCGAGCCTACGACCAGGCCATCGACACATTGCGAAACATCCTGTCCGGCTATCGAACCGACGCGCCCGGCGCGAACGATGTGAAGACCGCGACGGCCGCCCTGGACCGCTGGCGGGCCGCCCACCAGCGCATGAACGACGCGTTGTCCAAGGGCGACTTCATCGGTGCGGCCGCGGTGGCCACCGGGCCCGGCGCCAACGAGGCCACCGCCCAAACCGACGCCCTCGACCGCGCGCTCGGCGACGGTATCGCCGACACCCGGAACATGTTGCGCGCCGACACCTCTCACGCCGCCCGCGCCCTGGACCTGCTCGGGCCCGGCGCGCTGGTGCTGAGCACCGCGGCGGCCGTGCTGATCGCGGTCGGGCTCTGGCCGCGTCTGCGGGAGTACCGATGACCCGAAGACCGATCCGCACCCTCACCCTGGCGGCCCTGGCCGCGACCGTGGCCTGCACCGCGGCCTGCGGCGACAACACTCCCCCGCCGCCCGCGCCCTCGACCCGGGTGCCGAGCTATGTCGAGCCGCCGCTGCCCTCGGGAGCCGTTGCGGCACAGACCCAGACCGCGCCGCCCCCGGAGGTGGCCGACTGCGGGGACCCCACCGCGAGCCTGCGCCCCAAGGGCACCAAGCGCGGACCCGACATCGACGCCATCCGGGCGCGGGGACGGCTGCTGGTCGGGCTGGACCCGGGCAGCAATCTGTTCAGCTTCCGGGATCCGACCAGCGGCACCCTGACCGGATTCGACGTTGACATCGCCCGCGAGTTGGCCCGGGATCTGCTGGGCGATCCGGCCGCGCTGGAGTTCCGAATCCTCGGATCCGCCGACCGCGAGCGCGCACTGCAGGAGCACACCGTGGATGTCGTGGTGAAGACCATGACCATCAATTGCGCACGGCGGCAGACGGTCACCTTCTCCACCTCGTATCTGCAAGCGCATCAGCGGGTGCTGGCCGTGCGCAACTCCGGCATCGGCGGGCTCGCCGACCTGGCGGGCAAGCGGCTGTGCGTGGTCAGCGGCACCACCTCCCTGGACCTGATCCGGCGTGAGCAGCCCGCGGCGTCCATCCTCACCGTGCCGAGCTGGGCAGACTGCCTGGTGGTGCTGCAGCAGCGGCAGGTGGACGCGGTCAGCACCGACGACACCGTGCTGGCCGGGCTGGCCGAACAGGATCCGGCCACCGAGGTGGTCGGGCCCGATCTGAGCACCGAGCAATACGGCATCGGCATCTCCAAGGGCGCGGACGATCTGGTCCGCTTCGTCAACGGCACGCTGGAACGCATTCGCACCGACGGCACCTGGAACCGGCTCTACCGCCGCTGGCTGGTCGCCGAACTCGGCGACGCCGCCATTCCGCCGCCCCCGAGGTATCAGGACTGACGATGACCACACCGGAAGACCCCGAGGGGACGCGGGCGGTGGCGCGGACCGAGATGACCATGGGTCCGTTCTGGCCGGCGCGGACCGAGGTGACGGCGCGGCCCGAACCCGCCGGTGAGCGTGGGGAATCCACGGGACCCGAGCCCACGCAGCGCACGGTGACGACACCGCGCATCGAGCCGGCCCAGCGGACCGAAATGACACCGCGACCGGACCGGACCGGACCGGGCGTTGCCGATGGGGGGCCGAAAAACCCTGTAGCACAGAGTGTTTCGCGTGCCGAGGGCGAGCCGCGCTCGCCCACCCGGCCCTCGCAGCGCACGGCGCGCATGACCCGCCCACGACCGGTGGTGCGGCGGCTGGGAGCCGGTCTGGTGCCGATCCCAGCGGTCGAGCCGGTGGATCCGGAGGCCGCGGTGCTCGAGGATCCGATGGTCGCCGAGGGGCGGCGGTTCTGCTGGCGCTGCGGCAAGCCGGTCGGCCGGGGCACGTCGACCCAGCCGTCCACCACCGCGGGCATCTGCCACACCTGCGGCGCGCCATACGATTTCCGGCCCTCACTGCATCCGGGCGACCGGGTGGCCGGCCAGTACGAGATCCAGGGCTGTATCGCACACGGCGGGCTGGGCTGGATCTACCTGGCCATCGACCGAAATGTGAGCGATCGCTGGGTGGTGCTCAAGGGCCTGTTGCACGCCGGTGACGCGGAGGCGCAGGCGGTCGCACTGGCGGAGCGGCAGTTCCTGGCCGAAGTGGTCCACCCCAGCATCGTGAAGATCCACAACTTCGTGGAGCACCCCGGCTCGGACGGGACGCCCATCGGCTATATCGTCATGGAATACGTGGGCGGGCACTCGCTGCGCGATCTGCTCGACACCCACGCGCCCAACCGCATGCCGGTCGCCGAGGCCATCGCCTATCTGCTGGAAATCCTTCCGGCCCTGGACTATCTGCATTCGGTGGGGCTGGCCTACAACGATCTCAAGCCCGACAACATCATGATCACCACCGATCGGGTGGAGCTCATCGACCTGGGTGCGGTCAGCCAGTTCGAAGCGTACGGAAACCTATACGGCACCAGGGGATTCCAGGCCCCCGAGATCGCGCACACCGGGCCGACGGTGGCCTCGGACATCTACACCGTGGGCCGCACGCTGGCCGTGCTCACCCTGCACCTGCCGATGGAGCGGGGCGCGTACGTCGACGGCATCCCGGATCCGAAGGACCAGCCCGTACTGGCTCGGCACGAGTTCCTCTACCGGCTGCTGCTGCGCGCCACCCATCCGGATCCCGACCGGCGCTTCCCGTCCGCTCGGCTGCTGGCCGCCCAGCTCACCGGCGTGCTGCGGGAGATCCTGGCCGGCGAGACCGGCAATGAGCATCCGCAGCTGTCCACACTGTTCAGCCCGCCGCGCACCAGTTTCGGCACCGCCGAGCTCATCGCGCAGACCGACGGCATCATCGACGGCATCGCCCGCGGCACCCTGTTGCGGCCCGGCGAAGTGGTGGCGGCCCTGCCGGTGCCCATCATCGATCCGGGCGATCCGTCCGCGCCGCTGTTGGCCGGGGCCGCGCATCCCGAACCCCGGCACGCCCTCGACGAACTGCGGCACGCCCGCCAGCGGGCTGCGGCCGAACCCGGCGGCGCGCCGGACACTTTCGAGCTGGAGGTGACCCTGGCGCAGGCTCGCGCACATCTGGACCTGAACGAGCCCGCCGCGGCGCGCATGCTGCTGGCCCGGCTCACCGACGAGCCGCTGCCGCCCGCCCCGGACTGGCGCATCGACTGGTATCTCGGCCTGACCGAGCTGCTGGAGCTGGAGTACGAGCGCGCCTTCGCCCGCTTCGACGCCGCGCTGGAGGCGCTGCCCGGCGAGATCGCACCCAAACTGGCGCTGGCCGCCACCGCGGAACTCATTCTCCAGCACTGGGATTCGCAGGATCCGGAGCAGTGGCGGGCCTACGCGGAGAACTACTATGCCACCGTATGGCGCACCGACCGCGGCGTGGTGAGCGCGGCCTTCGGCCTGGCCCGCCAGCTCGCCGCCGCCGGGAAGATCACGGCAGCCGTGCACGCGCTGGATCAGGTGCCGCCCGCCTCACGGCATTACGCGGAGGCTCGCATGACGGCCATCCTCATGCTGCTGACCCGCGCGCCCGCGGCCGAACTCGACCAGTCGACGCTCCAGGTGGCGGCGGCGCGGGTGCAGGATCTGCCGCCGGGCGAGGGGCGCACGGCGCAACTGCGGATTCTCACCCTGGGTGTCGCGCTGGGCTGGGTGCAGGCGGGGAATCAGCCGAAGTCGGCCAGTTCCACGCTGTTCGGGTCGCCGTTCACCGAGCGGGATCTGCGGCGTGGCATCGAGACCGGCCTGCGCGCCCTGGCCCGGTCCGCGCCCGAACGCACCCACCGCTACGCCCTGGTCGATCTGGCCAACGCGGTGCGCGCCAAGTCCTGGTTCTGAGCACCGCCCGCCGCCGAACCGGATGAGTCCCGTGTCGCCCGCGGCGGTCACAGGGGCAGCCTGCACACCACGGGACCGGCGAGGGAAGTTCGGTCCCTACCGCGGTTGTGCGTGGTGCGACACGGGTTCCGGTGGTCCGGAGGAACCGGATCCGATGACCACCATGCCAGGCCCATCATGATGTTTTCGTGAAGCCCGTAACGCTGGTGAGAGGTCTCGGGCGAGCCCTCGAAACCCCGAGCTCGTGTCCGTGCGCGATGCTCAGCCGACCAGGTCGGCGGCGGCCCGAGCGATGGCCAGTTCCTCATTGGTGGGCACCACGAGCACCGAGACCTCCGAGTCGTCGGTCGAAATGCGCCGGGCGGTGCGATCCTTGGCGTTATTGCGGTCGGCATCGATGCGAATGCCGTAGCGCTCCAAGCCCGCCAGCGCCTCGGCGCGCACCTTGGCGTCGTTCTCGCCCACCCCGGCCGTGAACGTGACGACGTCCACCGTCCCCAGCTCGATCATGTACGCGCCGACATAGCGGCGCAGCCGGTGGATGTAGACGTCGAACGCCAATTTCGCTGTCGGATGCCCGGTTTCGATGAGGCGGCCCAGCTCACGGAAGTCGTTCACGCCGGAGATGCCCTTGATCCCGGAGTTCCGGTTGAGCAGGACGTCCACATCGTCCACATCCATGCCCGCGGTGCGGATGAGGTGGAAGATGATCCCCGGATCCAGGTCCCCGGACCGGGTTCCCATGACCAGGCCCTCCAGCGGGGTCAGCCCCATGGACGTGTCCACCGCCTGCCCGGCCCGGATGGCCGAGGCCGACGCGCCGTTGCCCAGGTGCAGCACGATCTGATTGAGATCGGCCCGGTCCCGACCGAGGAAGGCGGCGGCCTGGCCGGACACGTAGTCGTGCGAGGTGCCGTGGAAACCGTACTTGCGAACACCGTGCGCCGCGGCGATCTCCGGGTCGATGGCGTACGTCTTGGCCGCGGCGGGCAGATTGTGAAAGAAGGCGGTGTCGAACACCGCGACCTGCGGCACGTCCGGCAGCAGCGCGCGGGCCGATTCGATCCCGATGACATTCGGCGGATTGTGCAGCGGCGCAAGGGAGGACAGATCGACGATGGCCCGCAGCACCTCGTCGGTGATGAGCGTCGGCCGGTAGAAAACCCCGCCGCCGTGCACCACCCGGTGCCCGACCGCGGCCAGATCGGCGTGCGCCAGATCCTGGCCGCTGGCGATGAACAGGTCGAACACCACGTGCAGGCCCTGGGCGTGATCGACGATGGAGCCCTGGTATTCGAGAGTCTTCTCCCCCGCGGTGTGTTCGACGGTCACCGCGTCCGGTTCGACGGCCTCGCCGATGCGCTGCACGATGCCGTGGGCGCACACGTCGGCGGTCTCCGGATCGAGCAGCTGGTATTTGATGGACGAGGATCCGGAGTTGATCACCAGAACCTTCACGACGCCTCCTGCTGAGCCTGAATCGCGGTGATCGCGACGGTGTTCACGATGTCGGCCACCAGGGCGCCCCGCGACAGGTCGTTGACCGGCTTGCGCAGGCCCTGCAGCACGGGGCCGATGGCGACGGCCCCGGCGCTGCGCTGCACCGCCTTGTAGGTGTTGTTGCCGGTATTGAGGTCGGGGAAGATGAAGACCGTCGCCTGGCCGGCCACAGCGGAATTCGGCAGCTTGGTCTTGGCCACCGCGGGTTCGATCGCGGCGTCGTACTGAATCGGGCCCTCTACCAACAACTCCGGCACGCGCTCATGCACCAGCTTGGTGGCGGCGCGGACCTTGTCGACATCCGCGCCGGAGCCCGATTCACCGGTGGAGTAGGAGAGCATGGCCACACGCGGGTCGATGCCGAACTGGGCGGCGGTGCGCGCGGAGGAGATGGCGATGTCGGCCAGCTGATCCGAGGTCGGATCCGGCACCACGGCGCAGTCTCCGTAGACCAGCACCCGGTCGGCCAGGCACATGAGGAAGACGCTGGACACCGTGGACACGCCCGGCTCGGTCTTGATGATCTCGAAGGACGGGCGGATGGTGTGCGCGGTGGTGTGGGCCGCGCCCGACACCATGCCGTCGGCGACGCCCATGTGCACCATCATGGTGCCGAAATACGAGATGTCGCCGATGAATTCACGAGCGCGATCCACCGACATGCCCTTGTGGGCGCGCAGGCGGGCATATTCCTCGGCGAATTCGTCGCGCAGCGCGCAGGTCTGGGGGTCGAGCACCTCGGCGGCCTCGATGTCCACGCCGAGTTCGGCGGCGCGGCCGCGCACGGCGGCCTCGTCGCCGAGAATCGTGAGGTCGGCGATCTTGCGCTGGAGCACCCGGCCGGCGGCGCGCAAAATGCGGTCGTCATCGCCCTCCGGCAGCACGATGCGCTTGCGGTCGCTGCGGGCACGCTCGATGAGCTGGTATTCGAACATCTGCGGGGTGGTGATGTTCGGGATGGGGATCTCGATCTGCTGCAGCAGTTCTCGCGGATCGACCCGCTGCTCCATGAGGGCGAGCGCGGTATCCACCTTACGGATGCTGGACAGCGATACCCGGCCGCGGGTGAGAGCGGCGGCCTTGGCGGTCTCGAAGGTGCCGAGGTCGGTGGCGAGGATCGGCAGCTTGGGCTTGAGACCCCCCATCAGCCGGGCGATGGACGGCTCCGGCAGTATGCCGCCGTTCATGATGATCCCGGCCAACGAGGGAAAGCCTTCCGCCTCATGGGCGTTCACCAGGGCGAGCAGTACGTCGGAGCGGTCGCCGGGGGTGATGACGGCGGCGCCGTCGGTCAGGCGTTCCAGAATGTGCTCGGCGGTCATGCCGCCGACGATCACATCCAGCGCCTCGCGCTGCATGAGTTCCGGGTCGCCGCTGAAGAGTTCGCCGCCGATGGCCTCGCGCAGCTCCTCCATGGTGGGGGCCTGCAGCAGCGGCACCTCCGGCAGCGTCCAGGACGGCACCGCGCACACTCGCTTCAGGGCGGCGGCGTCGCCCTCGAGCCGCGCAGGCTCGCAGCGGTTGGCGATCACCGCCACCAGCTTGGCGTGCTCGGCCACCAGTTCACTGCGGCACAGCTCCACCAGCTGGCCCAATTCGTCAGGGGTGCGGCCCATTCCCCGCACCACCAGCAGCACGGGCGCGCCCAGGTTCACCGCGATGCGGGCGTTGTAGCGCAGTTCGCTGGGACCGGCGACATCGGTGTAGTCCGAGCCGACGATGAGCACGGCGTCGCACTGCTTGGCGACCGCGTGGTACCGCATGACGATCTCGCTGATCGCCGCGTCCGGATCCTGGTGCACCTGTTCGTAGGTGACGCCGATGGCCTGGTCGTAGTCGATATCGGAGGTGGAGTGCTCGAGCAGCAGCTCGAGAACGTAGTCGCGCCCGGTCGCGGATCGGGTGATCGGCCGGAACACGCCCACTCGCGGGGTGCTGGCCGCAAGGGCTTGGAGGACACCGAGCGCCACCGTCGATTTGCCGGTGTCACCCTCGGGGGACGCGATGTACACACTGGAAACCGGTGTGGCAGCCATGAGCGAAAGACTACCGACCGTTATGGGCAGATTTCCGCGCCTACCCGGTAACACGACCCCGGACGCTCGGGGACGGGCTTTCGGCAGGGATGGCCCGTCCCCGGTCGACGCTCGATCGGGTGTGGCGCGCGACACCTCAGAGCGCGCGCAGGCGGGGCGCCAGATCGCGTTGGAACAGGTCCAGGAAGCGGCGCTGGTCGTGGCCGGGGGCGTGGAAGACCAGGTGGTTCAGGCCCGCGTCGAGGTAGGGCTTGATCTGCTCGACCGCCTGGTCCGGATCGCTGGCCACGATCCAGCGCTTGGCGATCTGCTCGATCGGCAGCGCGTCGGCGGCGGCCTCCATCTCGATGGGATCGGTGATGGAGTGCTTCTGCTCCGCGGTCAGCGAGAGCGGGGCCCAGAAGCGGGTGTTCTCCAGTGCCAGAACGGGATCGGTGTCGTAGGAGATCTTGATCTCGATCATGCGGTCGATGTCGTCGACGGTGCGATCGGCCTTGGCCGCGCCCTCCGCCACGGCGGGCATGAGCTTCTCGGTATAGAGGTCCATGCCCTTGCCGGAGGTGCAGATGAAACCGTCACCGGCGCGACCGGCGTAGCGGGCCACCAACGGACCGCCCGCGGCGATGTAGACCGGGATGCCGCCCTTGGGCACGTCGTAGATGGAGGCGCCGACGGTCTTGTAGTACTGGCCGTCGAAGTCGACCCGCTCACCGGTCCACAGCGCGCGCATGAGATCCACCGACTCGCGCAGGCGCGCGAAGCGCTCCTTGAATTCCGGCCATTCGCCCTGGTAGCCGGTGGCGATCTCGTTCAGCGCCTCGCCAGAGCCGACACCGAGCATGATGCGATCCGGGTACAGGCAGCCCATGGTGGCGAAGGCCTGCGCGATGACCGCGGGGTTGTAGCGGAAGGTCGGGGTGAGCACCGAGGTGCCCAGCTGAATGCGCTTGGTGCGCTCGCCCACCGCGGCCAGAAAGGCCAGCGAGAACGGGGCGTGCCCGCCATTGTGCCGCCAGGGCTGGAAATGGTCGGAGACGGTGGCGCTGTCGAGGCCGTGCGCCTCCGCCTCCACCGCCAGCTCCACCAGTTCCCGCGGGCCGAACTGTTCCGCGGACGCCTTGTAACCGAGCTTGAGGTCCTTCACCTGGGCACTCCTGTCGCCTTGCTGCGCTTGGGCTGTGCGGGCCAACCTCCCGCTCGACCGTCGCGCCGTGCGGCGCGAACGGGCTTACCTCGCACCCTAGGTCGCAAAGGCGTACAGCGGTGAGGCAGGGGTCACGCCACAGGATCGAACCGCGCGCCCTTTGCCGGTATTCCGCCGCGGGGAACCGCGAAAATGTCCGCGACCCGCCCCGGTTCCGGACTGCCGCTCCGCCTCCCCGCGCTTGGAGCGAGGGAGCGAACGGCGCCATGGGGAAGGGAAGAATCGGGGTCACGAGGGCAGCGCACAGCCGGAGCGAAGCGGAGGCAAATAGACTCTGGCACGTGACCGACTCGAGCGCAGAACCGATCCTCTCCTATCTCACTGACATGGACGGTGTCCTGGTGCACGAGAACCACATGGTGCCCGGCGCCGACGAGTTCCTCGCCGAACTGCGCGAGAACAACATCCCGTTCCTCGTCTTGACGAACAACAGCATCTACACCGCGCGCGATCTCGCGGCGCGGCTCCAGCACACCGGCCTGGACATCCCCGCCGAGTCCATCTGGACCTCCGCGCTGGCCACCGCGACCTTCCTCAAGGATCAGCGGCCCGAGGGCACCGCCTACGTGGTCGGCGAATCCGGCCTCACCACCGCGCTGCACGAAATCGGTTACATCCTCACCGATTCCGATCCGGACTACGTGGTGCTCGGCGAAACCCGCACCTACTCCTTCGAAGCCATCACCAAGGCCATCCGCCTCATCGCGGCGGGCGCGCGCTTCATCGCCACCAATCCGGACGCCACCGGCCCCTCGCGCGAGGGCATCCTCCCGGCCACCGGATCCGTCGCGGCCCTCATCACCCAGGCCACCGGCAAGACGCCCTACTACGTCGGCAAGCCCAATCCGCTGATGATGCGCTCGGCGCTGCGCCGCCTCGGCGCGCACTCCCAGTCCACCGTGATGATCGGCGACCGCATGGACACCGACGTCATCGCGGGCCTGGAGGCCGGGATGCGGACCATCCTGGTCACCACCGGCATCTCCACCCCGGCCCTGGTCGAGCAGTTCCCGTACCGCCCGACCACCATCCTGTCCTCGGTCGCCGCCCTGGTCGGCAAGACCAAGGACCCGTTCGCGGCCTAGTCAGGCGGTATCGGTCGCGTCGCCCTCGAGTGCGTCGAGGGTGGCCGACAGGGTCGTCAGCGCGTCCACGATGCGGGCGAGTTCATCGACGCCGAGATGCGCCACAAGACGTTCCGCCATTGCCGCGTGCTGTGGATCGATCTCGCGAACCGCCGCGTGACCCGATTCGGTAATGGCGACGAGCTTGGCGCGGCGATGGACGGGGTTCGGGCGATATTCGACGAAACCCTTGTCCGCCAGCAAATCCGCGATGCGCTGCACGCTTTGACGGGTGATGCCCATCTCGCGGGCGATGCCCGCCACCGGTAACGGTTTGTGGAGAATCGCGCCGAGCACCTGCCACCACGCCACCGTGATCCCCGACGGCTTGGCCAATTTCTCTGCGATCGCGAGGAATTGGCCGTTCAACTTGAACGAGGTGACGGCCGCGGTGGCGAACAGATCTTGCGCGGTCCGGGTCATCGCGTAGCCGCGGCGCGCTGCTGCTCGTACTCGAGCAAGGCGTAAAAGCCTGCGGGATCATTGTTTCCGTAGAGTCGGTACCAGGCATCCAGCACGTGCGGCTCGTAGATGTCGAGGCGAGCGAAGATCTCGCGAGCGAAGTCGACCGGGCGGGTACCGGTCGCCGTGATCAGGTCGCCGTCGGTCGCGGCCGGTGCCTCGACGAAGTGCTCACCACCCGAATATCCGGTGTAGCCGAGGTATTCGGCGGCGTTGCTGGTGTGCCGCCGATCGTCCAGCAACCCTTCCTGCGCCAGCCCGAAGGTCGCGCCGCAGATCGCCGCCACCGGCACCCCGGCCGCCAGGAACTCCCGAGCCTTGCGCGCGAAGGCGGCCAACGCCTCGGGATGATGCTCGGTATCCAAGCCCGGCAGGATCAGCATGGCGCTGTCCGCGGGCTTCAGATCCTCGAGGGCGAGATCGGGCAGGACCCGCATGCCACCCATCGACGTGATCGGCTCGGCGCTGATGGCGACGGTCTTGACCTGCCAGGTTCCCGGCTCGCGGTGCCAGAGGGCACGGTTGATGTGCGCGGTTGCATGCCCGGCCTCCCAGTCCGAGAAGGTGTCGTACACGGCCAGGTGAACTGTCTTCAGCATGACAGCATGCTGTCATCATTGACAGCATGCTGTCAATGATGACGCGATAGCGATCGGGCTTCCGCTGAACCCGTCATCCGCCCGAATACGCCGAAAGGGCCGGAACCCATTGGGGTTGCGGCCCTTTCGGCTGAACTTCAGGTCAGCTCAAAGCCTGGTCGAGATCGTTGAGCAGGTCCTCGACGTCCTCGAGACCGATGGAGATGCGGACCACGCCATCGGTGATGCCCACGGCCGCACGGCCTTCCGGCCCCATCGCCCGGTGGGTCGTGGTGGCCGGATGGGTGATCAGCGTCTTGGCATCGCCGAGGTTGTTGGAGATGTCGATGATGCGCAGGCGGTTGAGCACCTCGAAGGCCCGCTTCTTGGCCTCGTTCTCGGCAGCCTTCAGCTCGAAGGTGATCACCGTGCCGCCGCCGGACATCTGGCGCTGGGCCAGTTCGTACTGCGGGTGCGAGGCCAGGAATGGGTACTTCGCCCAGGCCACCGCCGGATGCGACTCCAGGAACTGGGCGATGCGCAGCGCGGAATCCACCGACTGACGCAGGCGCACCGGCATGGTCTCCAGACCCTTGAGCAGGGTCCACGCATTGAAGGGGCTCAGCGCCGGACCGGTGTGACGCATGAGCGTCTTCACCGGGCCGTCGATGTACTCCTTCGGGCCGAGGATGGCGCCGCCGAGCACCCGGCCCTGGCCGTCGATGTGCTTGGTGCCCGAGTACACGGTGATGTCCGCGCCCAGATCGAAGCCGCGCTGCAGCAGCGGGGTGGCGAAGACGTTGTCCAGCACCACCTTCGCGCCCGCGGCATGGGCGAGATCGGATACCGCGCGCACATCCACCAGGGTCTGCATCGGGTTGGACGGTGTCTCGAAGAAGACGGCCCGGGTGGGCACCGACAACGCCTGCTCCCACTGGTCCAGGTCCTCGCCGTCGACGAAGACCGTCTCCACGCCCCAGCGCGGCAGGATCTCATTGGCCACCACGAAACACGAGCCGAACAGGCTGCGTGCCGCGACCAGGCGGTCACCCGCGCCGAGCAGCGCGCCCAACGCGGTGAACACCGCCGACATGCCGGAGGCGGTGGCGAAACAGGCCTGCGCGCCGTCGATCAGGCGTAGCCGCTCCTCGAACATCGACACCGTCGGATTGCCGTAGCGGGAGTAGACGAAGTGCTCGATATCACCGGTGAAGGACGCCTCGGCCGCCTCGGCGCTCTCATAGACGAAACCCGAATTGAGGAACAACGCCTCGGAGGTCTCGTCGAACCCGGAACGCCGAGTGCCGCCGCGCACCGCCTGGGTGGCGGGGCCGACGCCTTCGGGGAGCGGCTTGTCGAAAGAGCCACCGGTGATCATGATTTCCTCCCAGGGATCTGGCCGGACACGAAACTCATGACTGACGCCACGGCAGGCCGGCGGCGCGCCAGCCGGTGCTGCCGCGATGGCCCTGGCCGTCGAGCGCGCCCTCGAAGCCGTCGACCACATTGAAGGACGGGGTGATGCCGAGGGTGGTGGCGGCGGTGGCCGCGCCGATGGAGCGCTGCCCGGAGCGGCAGATGAACAGGACCGGTGCTTCGGAGTCGGGATTTCGGTCGGCCAGGGCCTGCTTCAGCTGGTCGGTGAAGCGGGCATTCGGCGTGCCGTTGACGTCGACCCACTCGATCAGCGCCGTCTGCCGGCCGACGCCGCTGGTGTCGGGCACGCCGACGAACCGCCACTCGGCCTCGGTGCGGACATCCACCAGCACCGCATCGGGATTGTCCCGCAACAACTCCCACGCCTGCTTCGGCGTGATGTCACCCGCATAGCTCACTTGTACCTCCTGTGAATCCGCACTTGCCGCACCGCTGTTCGATGCGAGGCCAGGTCGTCACCCGGAGCACCCCACCGCGGAGGAGGGTTGCCGACCAGCCAGCCGGGGCTTGGCGCTGGTACTCATGACCTGGGATGAGACTGCCGAAACCACCTGCCCGCTGTCAAACGTTCCTGCCGACCACACACAGCTTCGCGGCGCTCGCAGCGACGGAGCGGACGGCTCCGCAGACCCGCGCCTCGAAGGGATCGAGACCTCCAGCGCCGCGGACACGCCCCGAGCGAAACGGAGGACAGATCAGGCACTACAGACCACCCAGCGGGAATTCTCGCGGCTGAAGTGCCAGGTCGAGGTCGACTGCGCCCCGGAGACCGTGACGGTGACCTGCGCGGTGGCCTTGTCGCCGTCGACCGCCGGATCGGCCAGCCGGTCGAAGGTGACGCTCCGCCCGGTCGCGGCCGCGATCTTCAGCGGCGAGGCGTTCTCGTCGAATCCCTGGCAGGTCAGGGCCGGATCGTTCTTGCCGGCGTCGCTGCGGGACTTGATGAAATTGACCGCCGCCACCGACAGGCGATCGGAATCTGTGACATTCTTCTCAACCGGCGAGACCAGCGCCGCGATCACGATGCCCAGGATGACGACCGCGATCACACCGGCCGCCACCAGGAACGGCCACATGCTCCGGGTCTCGTCCTGGTCGATCCGGACCGGGGTCTCCTCGACATCGCTCATGAGTAGATCATGCCTGGTCGCCGCCGCTCGCCGGCCACGGCATTCCCACACGTTCGGCCCCGGCATTCCCACAGTTCACGGCCCTGCGCGCGAGGCGGCCCGCGGACCATCGATAGAATCAGCAGAATTTCCGCCCCAGGCGCGGGAATTGCAAGACTACGCAGCAACGCTGCAGCGTCGGGGGCCAATGACGGTCACCGAAGCCAGGGCGTCAACTTAGCCTAAGCTAAGAACGACGGCTGAGTTTTGACGACAAGTTAGTTTCGACCCAAAGGGTGCGCGGAAGAATGACCGAACAGAGTGCAGCGACCCGCCCGCTACGCATTGCGATCGTGGGCGCAGGCCCGGCCGGCATCTACGCCGCCGATGCCTTGATGAAGTCCGACGCCCCCGCCGGTTTCGACGGGGTGAGCATCGACCTCTACGAGCGCATGCCGGCGCCGTTCGGCCTCATCCGCTACGGCGTCGCCCCCGACCACCCGCGCATCAAGGGCATCATCACCGCGCTGCACAAGGTGCTCGACAAGCCGCAGGTCCGCCTGCTCGGCAATATCGACTACGGAGTCGACATCACCCTCGACGACCTGCGCCAGTTCTACGACGCCGTCATCTTCTCCACCGGCGCCAATGCCGATCGCGCGCTGGAGGTTCCGGGCATCGACCTGGACGGCTCCTACGGCGCCGCCGACTTCGTGTCGTGGTATGACGGCCACCCCGACGTGCCGCGCACCTGGCCGCTGGAGGCCGAGAAGGTCGCCGTGCTCGGCGTCGGCAATGTCGCCCTCGACGTGGCGCGCGTGCTCGCCAAGACCGGCGATGAACTGCTGCCCACCGAGATTCCGCCCAACGTCTACGAGGGCCTGCAGGCCAACAAGGCGCTCGAGGTGCACGTGTTCGGCCGCCGCGGTCCAGCCCAGGCCAAGTTCACCCCGCTCGAGCTGCGCGAACTCGACCACTCGCCGACCATCGAGGTCATCGTCGATCCCGAGGACATCGACTACGACGAGGGCTCCGAGGCCGCGCGCCGCCACTCCAAGCAGGTCGACATGATCTGCAATACGTTGGAGCAGTGGGCCATTCGCGATGTCGGTGACCGCCCGCACAAGCTGTTCCTGCACTTCTTCGAGAACCCGACCGAAATCCTCGGCGAGGACGGCAAGGTCGTGGGCCTGCGCACCGAGCGCACCCAGCTCGACGGCACCGGAAACTGCAAGGGCACCGGCGAATACAAAGTCTGGGACATCCAGGCCGTGTACCGCGCGGTCGGTTACCTGTCGCAGAACATCCCGCTGCTGCCCTTCGACGATCAGGCCGGCACCGTGCCCAACGAGGCCGGGCGCGTACTCATCGACGAGGGTGCCGACGGCGCGGCCCGCTACATGCCAGCTACCTACGTGACAGGATGGATCAAGCGCGGCCCGGTCGGCCTCATCGGCCACACCAAGGGCGACGCCAACGAGACCATCGCCTGCCTGCTCGACGACGCCGTGAACTTCACCCCGGCCGCGCAGCCGGAGCCCGACGCCGTCACCGATTTCCTCGAGGGCAAGGGCATCCCGTTCACCACCTGGGCCGGCTGGTACCGCCTCGACGCGCATGAGCGCGCACTGGGCGAGCCGCAGGGCCGCGAGCGGGTCAAGGTCGTCGAGCGCGACGAGATGCTCGCCGCGTCCGAACCGGACAAGGTGTCCTGACCAGCGCGAATCCGCCTGTCGGACAAGGTTGTCCACACATGTCACCGTTCTGAGGCATGCTGATCACGTGTTCGATGCCCATCTCCACATCTTCGATCCGCGGTTCCCGCTGGTCGAGAACGAGGGCTACCTGCCCGACCCTTACACCATCGCCGACTATCGCAAGCGGATGTCCCGCTTCGACATCGACGGCGGCGCCGTGGTCAGCGGGTCGTTCCAAGGCACCGATCAGAGCTATCTGCTGGCGGCCCTCGCCGAACTCGGCGAGGGCTGGGTGGGCGTCACCAACCTGCACGTGGACGCCACCGATGCCGAGATCATCGAGCTGAACCGGGCCGGGGTGCGGGCCATCCGGTTCAACCTCAAGCGCGCGGGCGGAGACATCGTCGGGCTCACCATGCTGGCGCTGCGGGCCTACGAACTGGCCGGTTGGCATGTCGAGCTGTACATCGACGGATCCATGCTGGGCTCGCTGGAACCGGTCATCACCAAGCTGCCCAAGCTGTCCATCGACCACCTGGGCATGTCCGATGAATGCCTCCCCTATCTGCTCAACCTGGTCGATCGCGGCGCCAAGGTGAAGGCCTCGGGCTTCGGCCGGGTGACGATGAATGTGGGTGCGGCCCTGCGCAAGATCCACACCGTCAACCCCGAAGCCCTGATGTTCGGCAGCGACCTGCCCGGTACCCGCGCCGGGCGGCCGTTCCGCGACGCCGACATCTCACTGCTCGCCGACGCGCTGGGCCCCGACCTGCACAAGGTCCTCGACGACAACGCCCGCGCCTTCTACGGCCTGCCGGCCAAGGATCGCCTCTTCGAGGATCCGAACCCGACCATGCGCATGGCCGCCGGCGAACCGCCCACCCTGCGCCTGCCGCGATCGGAACTCCCGGGGGCCCCTCCGCCGGACACCCTGCCGCTGCCGATCATCGATCGCTAGATCATCGGGCGCCCGCTCGGGGCTCGGGCGGATTCGAGTTATTGTCATACCGTCAACACCGGCTCGTGGGCCGGTGCACAGGTGATTCGACGACGAACCGAGGTAGGGCGTGAGCACTCCATCCACCGACAAGCAGGGCCCGCTCGCGGGCATCCGGGTTGTTGAACTGGCCGGCATCGGCCCCGGTCCGCACGCGGCACTGCTGCTCGCCGACCTCGGCGCGGACGTGGTGCGAGTACAGCGGCCCGGCCAGTTCCCCGGCTTCATGGAGCGCCCGCAGTGGCGCGGCCGCACCATCGTCGAGGCCAATCTGAAGGACCCGGCCGACATCGAGAAGGTGCTCGGGCTGATCGAGAAGGCCGACGTGCTCATCGAGGGGTTCCGTCCGGGCGTCACCGAACGCATGGGCCTGGGCCCAGACGTCGCGCTGGAGCGCAATCCCCGCCTGGTCTACGGCCGCATGACCGGCTGGGGCCAGTACGGCCCGCTGGCCGACCGCGCCGGGCACGACATCAACTACATCTCGCTCACCGGTGTGCTGAATGCCATCGGCCGCAAGGGCGAACGCCCGGTGCCCCCGCTGAACATGGTCGGCGACTTCGGCGGCGGCTCCATGTTCCTGGTCTTCGGCATCCTGGCCGCGCTGGTGGAACGGCAGAACTCCGGCAAGGGCCAGGTCATCGACTCCGCGATGATCGACGGCGCGCTGGCGCTCTCGCACATGATCTGGGGCATGAAGGGCATGGGCCTGTGGTCCGATGAGCGCGGCACCAACCTGCTCGACACCGGCATGGCGTTCTACGACACCTATGAGACCTCCGACGGCAAGTACATGGCCGTCGGCTGCATCGAGCCGCAGTTCTACGCGGAACTGCTGCGGGGCCTGGAGATCTCGCCGGAGGGCCTGCCCAACCAGCTCGACCCGGCCGGGCAGGACCAACTGCGCAAGCTGTTCGCCGACAAGTTCAAGACCAAGACCCGCGACGAGTGGTGGGCGATCTTCGAGAACACCGACGCCTGCACCACACCGGTCCTCACCTTCACCGAGGCCGAACAGAACCCGCACATCCAGGCCCGCACCGGCCTGATCGACATCGACGGCGTCGTGCAGCACGCCCCGGCCCCGCGCTTCTCGCGCACGCCGTCGGGCGTCCCGACTCCGCCGCCGAACGCGGGCACCCCGATCGACACCGTCTGGGCCGACTGACCTTTCCCGCACAGCTGAACGCCCCCTGTGGAATTCCACAGGGGGCGTTGACTTTTCCGATGCGGTGGCGAGGCCCGAAATTACGGGGCGACGAGCTGGATGTCGAGCTCGATGGCGATCTTGTCGCTCAGCATGGCGTTCGGCATGCCGGGGGCGACGCCGAAGTCGCTGCGCTTGATGGTGCCGGAGGCGGTGAAGCCGGCGTGCTCCTTGTTGTCCTGCGGGAAGACCTGGACGCCGCCCCACTCGACGTCGAGGGTGACGGGCTTGGTGATGCCGCCGATGGTGGCCTCGCCGGTGACCTCGAACTCCTCGGCCAGGGTGACCGGCTCGGGGACGCGGAAGGTCAGGTGCGGGCGGTTGGCGACATCGAGGATGTCCGCGCTGCGGACGTGGCCGTCGCGCATCTCGTTGCCGGTGTCGAAGGAGTCGAAGTAGATGGTGGCCTCGATGGCGGCCCGGCCGGACTCGTCTACCACGAAGCCGGTTTCGAAGCGGTTGAAGCGGCCGCGGACCTTGGAGATGCCCAGGTGCTTCACGGTGAAGTTGACCGAGGAGTGGGCGGCGTCCAGGGTCCAGGAGCCGGGGGCGAGGGTGGTCTGCTCGGAAGTCGTCATGCCGATGACAATAAGTGGACTCCAGTCCGGTTAGCCAGGCCGTGGTTATCCGGGGACTGCCAGGGCGCGGATAGCGGAACCAGGACCAGGCAGTATGGAAGGGTGTCCCGTTCCGAATTCGCCGAGTTCCTGATCGCCCGACGCGCCCAGCTCCAGCCCGAGGACGTCGGTCTGCCCGCCGGCCGCCGGCGGCGCACACCCGGCCTGAGGCGCGAGGAGGTAGCCGCGCTCGCCGGTGTCAGCGCAGACTACCTGGCCCGGCTGGAACAGGGACGCGACACCAACCCCTCCACCGCCGTACTGGCCGCCCTCGCGGATGCCTTGCGGCTCAACGAGATCGAGAAGCACCACTTCGGCAAGCTGGCCCTGGGCCTGGAACAGAAGGCCCCCTGCCCCTCCTCCGGGCAGGCCCGGGAACAGGTCTCGGAGACCATTCAGGCGGTCATCGACGCCCTGCAGCCGACACCCGCCTTCGTGCTCGGCCGCTGGCTGAACCTGCTGGCCGGAAACCCCTCCTTCCACGATTTCGCCGAACCGCTCGGCATGTTCGAGGCGGAGGCGCACGGCAACTTCGCGATCTACGTCTTCGCCCACCCGGCCGCCCGGAAAACCTTCCTGAACTGGCCGGACGTCGCCGATATGGCCACCTCCGCCCTCCGCGCGGCCCAGACCCGCTTCCCGGACGACCGGTCGGTCGAAGCCACCATCACCAGTCTGAATCGCTACCCGGAGTTCGAGCGGCGCTGGCGCGAGCACCGGCTCACCGATTTCCGCTCCCTCGTGCTGAAGATTCAGCACCCGCTGCGCGGCGCCGTGGAGGTCGAGGTGGAGACCCTGGATCCGGCCGCCGACCAGACCGTCATGGTCTGGCTGGTCGACCGCCGCCGGGCCCGCACACCCGGGTTGCGGCTGGTCAACGAATAAAACCGCAGGTTCTGGGGCTTTCGTTCCCGCCGTTCGGGCCGGTCGGGCGCACTACAGTTGTGCCATGGCTCGGAATTGGCCGATTGTCGAGCGGAAGAACGAATTCGAATCGATCAGGTCGACACTCACCGGCGACCAGTTGGTCGGGGCGGTGCTCACCGGCGACGCGGGGGTCGGCAAGACCACGCTGGCGCGGTTGGCCACGGCCGCGGTCGGCGGCAATATTCGCTGGGTCGCGGGGACCGAGTCGGCGCGCAGCATTCCACTCGGGGTCTTCGCGCACATGGTGGGGGTGTACACCGTCCACGATCCGGTGACCTTCATGGCGGCCGCGCGCGAGGCGCTGCTCGCCGACGGGCACACCGTCATCGGCGTCGACGACGCGCATCTGCTGGATCAGCTCTCGGCCACCCTCCTGCTGCAGCTGGCCATCGACAAGGCCGCGCACATCGTATGCACCGTGCGCAGCGGGGTGCCGGCGCCGGACGCGGTGACCTCGCTATGGAAGGACGGGCACCTGCTGCGCATCGACCTGAAACCGTTCACGCAGCGGCAGAGCGTGGAACTGGTGGAATCGATGCTGGGCGGGCAGCTGGAGGGCTTCACCGCGAACCTGATGTGGGAATCCTCCGGCGGTAACGCGCTTTTCCTACGACACCTGGTCGAGGGCGCACTGGAGGCGGGGAGCCTGCGGCAGGTCAGCGGGGTGTGGCAATTGCGCGGGCGCGCCGCGGTCACCTCGGAATTGGCCGCGCTGCTCGAGGATCGGGTGGAGCAGCTGCCCGAGTCGGTGCTGCGGGTGCTGGAGCTGCTCACCTTCTGCGAACCCATCGATCTGGACGTGCTCGCCGAACTCGCGGGTGAGGAGGCGGTGGAGTCCGCCGAATCACGGAGTCTCATCAGGATTGTCGAGAACAACCATCAGCTGCTGGTGCGCTACAACCATCCGCTGTTCGGCGAGGTGATCCGGCGGCGGCTGGGTATCGCGTCGGCGCGGCGGCTGCGCGGGCAGCTGTATTCCTCGCTCCGGGACCGGCCCATCCACTCCGCGTCAGAGCGCATCCGATTGGCCGAATTGGCCTTGGACAGTGACAAATCCGCGGATCTGGAGCTGTTCGAGGCGGCGGCCGCGGACGCCATCACCTTGGCGAATCTGCCGCTGGGAGAACGCTTCGCGCGCGCGGCGGTGGAACGGCAGGGCGGCGTTGAGGCCGCGGATCTGCTGGCCCGCGCGTTGCTGTGGCAGGGCCATCGGATCGAGGCCGAGCGCACGCTGGCCGCCTTCGATCCGGACCGGATGAACGAGGTGCAGCTGGCGCGCTGGGGCAGCACCCGGGTGGCGAACCTGCTGTGGTCCATGGGCGACGCCGACCGCGCCGACGCGGTGCTGGAGTCGGTGCGCAGCCGGGTCACGCATCCGAAGATCGTCGCGGCACTGAATGGTCTGGCGTCGGCGTGCGCGGTCAACGAGAACCGGATCGAGGAGGCGCTCGCCCTCGCCGAACCGGTCATCTGCGCCCCGGACGCGCCGCCGTGGGCGGTGTACTGGGCCGCGTTCGGCGGCGGGCTCGCACTGGCGCTCATGGGGCGCGGTGAAGCGGCCCGACAATACGCGGCGCGCGGGCACACCGTGGAGCCGCACATCGACGGGCTGAACCGGTTCATGTTCACGCACGCGGAAGTCCTGGCGCTCACCTTCACCGGCGAGCTGGAGGCCGCGCGGCGCTGCGCCAATACGCCCTACCCGTTCCACTCTCCCGGCCAATATCTGGCCTGGGGCATGGCCAAGATCCTGCAGGGCACCGTGGATGTGGCGCAGGGCCAATTCCCGCAGGGCATCGACAATCTGGAGCAGGCGCTGGCGGCGCTTACCACCGAGGGCGCGGCGGCCTGGATGTTCCCCGCGCAATTGCGTCTGGCGGAGGCGTACTCGGCGCTCGGGCGGCCCACCGAGGCCGCGGAAGCGATTGCGGCCGCGACCTTCCGGGGCGGCCGGCACAGCGCCGTCTACGAGGCGATGCTGGAGTTGGCGCGCGCCATGCAGGCCGCGGCCGAGGGCACCGCGACGCCCGCCATCCGGCTCGCCATCGGCGCCGCAGATCTGGCCGCGCGCTCCCACCAGCACGCCGTGGAGGCCATGGCGTTGCACACCGCGGCGCGCTTCGGCGATCACTCCGTCGCGGACCGGCTGGCGGATCTGGCGGCCCGTATCGACGGACGGCTGGTGCAGGTGCAGGCCCGGCACGCGGTGGCGGTCGCGGCACACGACGGACCCGGATTGGATGCCGCCGCAGCGGAATTCGAGGCGATCGGGGCGCTGCTGTCGGCGGCGGACGCGGCCGCGCAGGCGGCTTCCGCGCACGAACGGGCGGGCGACCGGCGGCGCCTGCTGGAATCCGCGGCCACCGCCAATCGGATGGCGGCCGCCTGCGGTGGGGCGTCGACCCCGGCGCTGCGGCGATCCGCGCAGCCACTGCCGCTCACCGCGCGGGAACGCGAGATCGCGAATCTGGTGGCGGCCGGATTGTCCAACCGGCAGATCGCCGATCGGCTGACCGTATCGGTGCGCACCGTGGAGGGGCACCTGTATCGGGCGTGCATCAAGCTCGATGTCACCGATCGCGAGGCGCTGGCGGATTTGACGCGCGGTGGGACACCATCGAGCGAATCAGACGACTGATTCGATCGACATTCGGTATACCGCGACGGCCCCACAATGCGCGATGCGTCTTTTCGCGCACGGGCAGTCCACTCGAACAACTGGGAAGAACTCGGGCGAGCAACTCTCATTCGGTCAACCTCCCGCGCAGTGTGAACCCGTCGAGAGTCACACCTGGGGCGCGCCGCGCGGTGAGTCGGGGCGCGAACTTCGCACCCCCAATTCAGTGCTCTGACATGCGGAGACGCTTCAGCACCGGAATCGCGGCAACGCTCCGCCGGGTATGGGTGCGAATTACCGGCATCGATGGACGGTCCCCGGACCGATGAAGCGAAATATGTTCGGAAGGCGGGTGTTTCGGCGTGCGTCGTCGACATCGTGAAGTGGAGAGCAACCTGGCTCGGCGGGCGATCGTCGTGGGCGCCATTCCATTGGCGCTGGCCCTGGCCTGCTCGAATACGAATGACCAGCCGGCCGGGGCGGCCCAGGCCGGCCCGAACCGGTCGGCGGCGCCGCAGCCCGGCGGCGCGCAGACGCCGAACACTACCGATACACCGGTGGGAAATCCGCAGCCCGGAGCGGCGCACCAGGGCGACTCCGATACCGGTGCCACCGCCTCCGGTGGCGTCCTTCCCGGGCCGCGCCTCAACTCCGCCCAGCCCGGTGTGGCCCTGCCGTCCGGTGACCAGGACCGTCCCGGCTCGCGCCCGAGGTCGGCGCAGCCCGGTGTCACCACACCGAATCACCCACTGCCGCAACCGCAGTCGCAGCCACGGGCCGATTACCCGATCCCGGCCGACTTCCGCCCGGTCCCCGATCACGAAGCGGCCCCGGCGGTGAACTTCCAGACCCTGCACGCCCCGACCGCGGTGGACCCGGTCCTCCCGATCGCCCCGCCGCCGCGCACGGTCCGCATCGGGGACTTTTCCACCCCGGCCCCGGATCAGCTGCCCGACAGCGTTCTCGACGCCGTCAACGGCGTGGCCGCCGACACCGAGGCGGGCCTGGCCACCGGCCTCGACTCCATCGGGGTGAACCCGAGCCGCTCCGACAAGATCGCGGCGGGGACGCTGGGCGGCGCCGCGATCGGCGCGGGCATCGGAGCCGGTCTCGCGGGCGTACCGATGGCCGCACTCGGCGGGGCCGGCGGCATGCTCATCGGCGCCGGGATCGGCGCTGTCACGGGCGTGACGATCGGCGCTGTCGGCGGCGTCGCGATCGGCTCGCTCGCGCCGATCGACATGGTCGGCGGCGGAATCGGCGGCACGCTCATCGGCGCCGGGGCCGGCGCCGTGGCCGGAGCCGCCGCGCTCGGTGTTCCGGCCGCCCTCGCGGGTGGAGTAGCGGGCGGGGTGGCCGGTGCGGCGATCGGCGGCTTCCTGGGCGGCGCGCTCTGACTTGCTCGGGGCGTAGCGGAAACGCGTTCGGCCTCGCCCTTGGTCCGTACCTGTCGACGAATCACGAAGATACGAGGAACCTCATGAGAAAAGCACTGCGCACCATCGCCATGGCCGGAGCTGTCGTCGCTGTCGGCGTGATGAGTGCCCGGACGGCGTCGGCGACCGTCCCGGTCGCGACCCCGGAACCGGGTGGCGTGATTCGGTTGGATCCCGCTCCCGGCGAGTTGTGGAATTGTGGCGGCTGGAGCCTCCGAGCGCCGTTCGCCACGTCGGACCCGCTGTCGGGTCTCGCCGCAGATCGCCCCCTCTACCTGCACTTCACACCCGGCGCCGATGTCTGGGTGTTCTGCGAGGGCAGTGCGGCGCCGTTCATCCACTGGGGACCGATCGTCAAGGCCGGCTCCTAGCGAGCGGGCCGTCGGCAGTCGGCGTTCGCACGATTCCCCTGATGCGAACACCTTTCACGTATGCGGGAACCAGTCAGAACAGCGTCGGTTCGCCGAAGCCGGGGGTGCGCTCGATTTCGAGCAGACGCTGTTTGGTGGTGAGGCCGCCGGGGGCCGAGAAGCCATGCAGGGCATGGTCGGCGGCCAGCACCCGGTGGCAGGGGATGATCAGCGGAATCGGGTTGCGGCCCAGGGATTGTCCGACGGCCTGGGCTCCGCCTGGTGCGCCGATGCGGTTGGCGACCGCGCCGTAGTTGAGGGTGTGGCCCGGGTCGATGGCCCGGGTCACCTCGTAGACGGCGCGGTCGAATTCGTTGAAGGCGCTGGTGTCCAAAGGGATCCAGCGCAGATCATCCAGATCCCCGGTCAGGTGGGCGCGAACCAGGTCGATGGCCGCGGCCATGTCGGCGCCGGGCTCGGCCTCGTGAATGTCGGCGAGACGGTGACGGCGCAGGATGTGGGAGCGGGTGGCCGCCGGGTCGCGGTCGGGGAGGGCGAAGCGCAGGACACCGGTGGCGCTCCAGGCGATGGCGCAGACACCGATCGCCGTGTCGAAGAGCGCCGCGGACGCCAGGGGTCGGGCCGGGGCGGACATGAGGCCAGTGTGCACGGTGGCACCGACAAGATTTCGATCCAAGTCCAGTTGGCTAGAACTGGACTGTTTCTTCACGGCACGGAATCGCAGATAGGGCCGCCACGGCCGATCCAGCATCGGGGCGGAGCGAGGCGATGGCGGCCAGGTCCGAATACTGCCGGGACGCTTCATATTCGGCAACCGACCAGTCCGACATCGGGGCATGGGGACGGTAGCGCTCCAGCAGCACGCCCCAACGTTCGCCGGGCTTGGGCGCGCACCGGTATACGAGAACGGCGAAAGCGGCGACGATCACGATGGAGACCAGCAGAGCGACCATGACCCCATGGTGGCCTCGCTGCGTACTTGAAGAAAATATCCAGTGCCCCGATACTGGCCTGTATGGCGACACGAGTGATCGGCGCGGCCAGCCTGACGCGCGACCTGGGCCGGTGGCGGAACGACGAAGGTGCCACCATCGACAACGGGAAGCGGTCCGCACGACCCGCGTACGTGGCACTGGCGGAAAGCATCCGCCTGCTCATTCATGACGGTCGCGCACCCCTCGGCGTGGCTCTGCCCAGCGAACGGGACCTGGCCACCAGCCTCGCGGTCAGCCGGACCACCGTCACCTCCGCGTATTCGCTGCTGCGCGAGCACGGTTACCTGATCAGCCGCCAGGGCTCGCGCAGCACGGTGGCGCTCCCGCCGACCGTCGTGCACGATGGCGCGAAACCGGCCCGCAGCATTCTGGCCATGATGGCGCAGCCGGAACTGCCGACCATCGATATGACCTACGCCGCCATGGCCGCCCCGCCGCAGATGACCGAGGCGTACTCCTTTGCACTGCAAGGGCTTCCAACCTATCTCGGTACGCACGGCATGGACCCGGTCGGCGTGCTCATGCTGCGCGAGGCGCTGGCCCGGCGCTACGCCGAGCGCGGGCTACCCACCGAGCCGGACCAGATCCTCATCACCCTGGGTGCGCAGCACGGCCTACGACTGCTGCTGAATGTGCTGACCACCCCGGCCGAGCGGGTACTGATCGAGCACCCGACTTATCCGAACGCCATCGAGGCGATTCGCGATGTGGGCGCGCGCCCGGTGCCGGTGCCCATGCGCCCCGACGGCTGGGATCTGGACGGAATCCGCAGTGCCGCACGGCAGACCGCGGCCAGCGTCGCCTATCTGATCCCGGACTTCAACAATCCGACCGGTCTCCTACTAGACGCCGAGGGCCGCGCGGAGCTGGCCGCCATCGCCCGCGAGACCCGCATGACGGTGATCGTGGACGAATCGATGGTCGACTTGAACCTCGCGGACCTCGAATCCCCGCCCCCCGTGGCCGCTTTCGCGCGCAATTCGGAGATCGTCACCATCGGCTCGGCCTCCAAGTCCTTCTGGGGCGGCCTGCGCGTCGGCTGGGTCCGCGCCAACCAGGCACTCATCACCAAACTCCTGGGCACCCGCTCCACCGTCGACCTCGGCACCCCCGTCATGGACCAGCTGGCCACCGTCCACCTTCTCCGCAACGCGAACGAAATCCTCACCACCCGAAGGACGCAACTCCGCTCCCGCCGTGCCATCCTCCTGGAGACCCTCGCCGAGGAACTTCCCGACTGGCGCATCACCGCTGGCACCGGCGGCATGTCCCTCTGGGCCCAACTTCCCGCCCCGGTCTCCACCGCCCTGGCCGCCACGGCGCCCAACCACGGCGTATTACTCGCCGCCGGACCACGTTTCGGCGTCCAGGGCGCCTTCGAGCGCTTCATCCGTCTCCCCTTCACCCACGAGGAGCCGGACATTCGCATCGCCGTGAAGTCCATCGCGGCCGCCTACGCCGCTCTCACCCCCCACGCCGCGGATCCACTGGCCCCCCTCATCACCTACTGAACCTACTGGGCGCGGCTGTCACGACCCGGCGGTACCGTGCGCCGCGTCAGTGATGGATGTCGCGTTCACAATCGGCCGCCTTGCCCGAGAAGCGCAGCGCGTGGCGGTCAGTGCCACGCCGGCCGAACTGCTGACCCGTGAGAGGCCGCAATACGAGGTGACCGTCTCCCCTGGCGGCTCCGACAACGGCTCGCTCATCCCCGCGGATTCGCCGTACCCGGTGATTCTCAGCCAGTTCTACCTGTGGCGGCCGGAATTCGAATCGAACCTGACCCAGCGGATAGCCGAACTCGTACCGGCCGCCGAGGTGAGCTTCGACCGGCGCCGACCGGACAAGAGCAGCTGAGACGCGCTCGAAAACGTTCGCCCCCACCGCGATTCCTCACGACAGGGGCGAAATGCCTTGCGGTCCCGTGGCTTCGGCTCAGCCGAGGATGTCGTGGCGGACGATGGTCTGGTCGCGGCCGGGGCCGACGCCGATGCAGGAGACGCGGGCGCCGGAGAGCTCTTCCAGGCGCTTGACGTAGGCCTGGGCGTTGGCGGGGAGGTCTTCGAAGGCGCGGGCTCCGGAGATGTCCTCCCACCAGCCGGGCATCTCCTCGAAGATGGGCTTGGCGTGGTGGAATTCGGTCTGGGTGGTGGGCATCTGCTCGACGCGCTCGCCGTCGATCTCGTAGGCGACGCAGATCGGGACGGTCTCCAGGCTGGAGAGCACGTCGAGCTTGGTGAGGAAGTAGTCGGTGATGCCGTTGACGCGCGTGGCGTAGCGGGCGATCACGGCGTCGAACCAGCCGGTGCGGCGGGCGCGTCCGGTGGTGACGCCGACCTCGCCGCCGGTCTTGGCCAGGTAAGCGCCGGACTCGTCGAAGAGCTCGGTCGGGAATGGGCCAGAGCCGACACGGGTGGTGTACGCCTTCAGGATGCCGAGCACCGTGGTGATCTTGTTGGGGCCGACGCCCGCGCCCACCGCGGCACCGCCCGCGGTGGGGTTGGAGGAGGTGACGTACGGGTAGGTGCCGTGGTCGACGTCGAGCAAGGTGCCCTGCGAACCCTCCAGCAGCACGATCTCGTCGCGCTCCAGCGCCTGGTTGAGCAGCAGCCGGGTGTCGGCGATGCGGTGTCTGAAGCCCTCGGCCTTCTCGAGCACCTCGTCCACCACCTGCTGCGGGTCCAGCGCGCGGCGGTTGTAGATCTTCACCAGCACCTGGTTCTTGAATTCCAGTGCGGCCTCGACCTTCTGGGTGAGGATCTTCTCATCCAGCACGTCGGCCACGCGCACGCCGACACGGGCGACCTTGTCCTGGTAGCAGGGGCCGATGCCGCGGCCGGTGGTGCCGATCTTCTTGTTGCCCAGGAAGCGTTCGGTGACCTTGTCGATGGCCACGTGGTACGGCATGATCAGGTGCGCGTCGGCCGAGAGCAGCAGGCGGGAGGTGTCCACACCGCGCTCTTCCAGACCGGCGAGTTCGGCCAGCAGTACGCCCGGATCCACCACCACGCCATTGCCGATGACGTTGGTCACATCGGGGGTGAGAATGCCGGACGGGATCAGATGCAGCGCGAAGCTCTCACCGTTCGGCAGCACCACGGTGTGACCCGCGTTGTTGCCGCCCTGGTATCGAACTACCCACTGGACGCGGTCACCGAGCAGATCGGTCGCTTTGCCCTTGCCCTCGTCGCCCCACTGGGCGCCGATCAGCACGATTGCCGGCATGTGAGTGTCTCCTACGGGTTCGACGCGCAGCACCCCGGTGCTGCAGCTACCCGCCGTCAGAAGGCGGTGGCCGTAGGCACACTTTACGGGATGTCCCATGAGCCCACGGGGCGGCATACCCGCAGTTCGCGGCCCGGCTCGATTCTGGACTGCGCTCCGCGGCCCCGCGCTTGCAGCGGTGGAGCGAACGACTCCGCAGACCTTCCTTGGAGGAGTGGAGGATCGAGCTTCCGGCTCGATGAACCCTCGCCTCGGCCGCGAATCGCCCGCAGCGAAGCGTAGGGCGAATCAGACAGCACAGTGAGGACAGCGCGGCAAATGAGACAGGGCTATGGTGGCACGGGGAGAGGGACCGGCAGGGGCCCATCGGAGACGCAGCGAGGCGGATAGGTGTTGGTAAGCCAGAGGAGGGTGTTCGGCAGTTGAGTACCCATGTTCTCCGCTGCGACGGCGCGCCCGTACCCATCGCGCTGGCATCCCTGCCCCTGACCCAGACCTCGGCCATTCCCGATACCAGCGACCTGGACGAACTGCTCCCCGTGATGGCCGCCGACAGCCTGCCCAGGCTCATCGTCCTCGGTGAGGACGCCGGGTTGGCCGCGGTCCTCACGCATCTCATGCGCACCGAACGTCTCGGCGTCGAAATCGGCTATGTGCCCATCGATCGCACCTACGGCTCCCGCGCCTACGAGACCGGCACCGGCTCCGCCGCCGCCAAGCGCGCCCTGGAGGGCAAGGCCACCGAGACTCCGCTGATTCGCGACGACACCGGCAAGGTGCTCGTCGGCCGCGCCACCATCGTCGGCGAGGCGGGCGCGAAACTCGAGGGCGAGGCGTACGTCGACGACACCCGGCTGTTCACCGGAAAGATCGCGGCACTGCATGTTTCGCCCATGCTGGAGATGCCCGGCCTGCACGCCAGCGTGCAGCGCGGCCTGCGCAAGAAGCGCTGGATCGAGGGCCGCGCAATGCAATTGGGCACCAGCGGCGCCATCGTCACCCGTGACGGGATCACCACCGATCGGGTGGTGAAGCGCTCCACGTTCTATCGACACCACGAGCCTTGGCTGCTGGTTCGCTGATTCGCCCCCAGAATGGGAATCGGCGGTCCGGACGAGCCGACCAGTTGGGAGTATGAGGTGAATTACCCGCGCACGGTGGGACGGGCGTTCGGAGCGGTCCGGCCCAGTCCGGTGTTCCTGCTCGTGGTGGTGATCACGGTAGTGGGCGGGGTCCTGGCCTGGGACGCCGACTACGGTTCGCGGCAAGCACAATTCGGCGTCTTCATCCTGGTGGTCGCGGGCTGGATCGTGTCGATCTGCCTGCACGAGTTCGCGCACGCGTATGTGGCGTGGCGGGCCGGGGATCGGGAAGTCGAGATACGCGGGTATCTGACGCTGAATCCGCTCAAGTACAGCCATCCGCTGCTGTCGATCGCGCTGCCGGTGGTCTTCATCGCGCTCGGCGGGTTCGCACTGCCGGGTGGCGCGGTGTACGTGCACTCCCACAATTTCAGCCCGCGGATCCAGCGGATTCTGAGCGGGGCGGGGCCCGCGGTGAACGCGCTGTGCGCCATCGTGCTGCTGATGATCGTGCGGTTCTACGGCAGCACACATTCGCACGCGGCGTTCTGGTTCGGGCTCAGTTATCTTGCGTTCCTGCAGATTACGGCGACGGTGCTCAATCTCATCCCGATTCCGGGCACCGACGGATACGGGATTGCGGAGCCGTCGCTGAGCTATCAGACGCGGCGGTCGCTGGATCAGATCAAGCCGTTCGGCATCCTGATCCTGTTCGCGCTGCTGTTCACGCCGGAACTCAACCGGGCCTTCTTCGACGGGGTCAACGCGCTGTTCGAGCTGTCCGGGCTGCCGGGTGGCTGGTGGTCGGCGGGCAGCTCGCTGACGCGCTTCTGGCTCTGACGAATATTCGGCCGCGAGCGGATCGGACGGGCCGCCCGGACGACCCGGTAACCGGGCGGCCCAATCGCAGCGACAGCGGTCCGGAGGTACCGTCGCCACCGTCTCCGCGACTCCGGGAACCGGATTACCCCTCGCGAGTCCGGTCTGATACGAACGGTAGAGGGGCACACACGGTTCGACGCGAGTATCGCACTACCCGAAGTTCAAGAGCAGGTACCCGCTGCTGAATCGGACATACCCGCAGTTCGGGCGGGCGCACCCGCGGATCAGTCGATCGGCGTGACGTAGGGATGCGCGACCGTCGGGGGCAGCAGCGCCATGGCGGACAGCCGGCGCACCCCGCACACCTGCATGAGATCCACCACGATGGAACGCAATTGGGCGAAGACCACATGTGCGGACAGGCCCGCGCCGGCCACCAGATCCTTGGTCGCGCCCTTGCCGACCGACCTCAGCACACGGGTCGCCTCGGCGGGATCGGGCTTCTCGTCCGGATCGGCGAGCATCATGCGGCGCACCACATCCACCGCCCGCCCGAGCTTTTCGACCTCCGCGATGAGACCCGGATTCAGCACCTCGTCGTCGCGCACCGAGGTGAGGGCGCGGCGCAGCAGCACGCGGGTATTGCGGACCGCGTTGTCGAGCGGGTCCGCGGCCTCGCGCAGGCGTTGCAGGCGGGCGCGAGAGTTCCAGTACAGCGGGGAGATCCGCATGATCTCCTTGCTGCCCTCGAGGGTGTTGCGCATGGCGTCGATCGCGCCCTGGGTGCCGCGCGCGGTCTCGAGGGCCTTCTTGATCTTCTCGGCATCCTGCTCGAGCAGGCCGTCCGCGCAGTCGGTGAGTGCCTTGCCCATCACGTCGAGAATCCCGGCAGCCTGCTCCCGGGCACGACGCACCGGATGCAGCGGGATCGCCGCCACCACCACGATGCCGACCAGACCGCCCACCAGGGCGTCGATCATGCGCAGGGCCGCAGCGCCATTGCCGGGCGGGTAGAGCGTGGCCACCAGCACCGCGGAGCTGGCCGCCTGCATGGTGATGACCGGTCCGCCGTCGAGAAACACGGCCGTGCACATGGCGATCACCACCAGCAGCACGATCTGCCAGCCGCCGGTGCCCACCCGGGTGACGAACAGGTCGCCGATGCCGATGCCGACGGCCACGCCGACGATCAGTTCGATCGAGCGGCGTAGTCGGGCGCCGAACGACAGACCGATGGAGATCATGGCGGCTATGGGCGCGAAGAACGGATGCTCGTGCCCGATCACATTGTGGGCGATGAGCCAGGCCACGCCCGCGCCGATCGCACACTGCACGATCGGCAGCAGGGACGATCGGACCCGCGCAGCGGCCCTGCGCAGGCGGGTGACGCCGCTCTCCCGGGCAGCGTCGATGGTTTCGCCCAGGCCGTCGCTCAATTCAGTCCAGGCCGAGTTCGGCCGCGGCGCGCGGGTCGCAGTCCTCGAGCAGGTCCAGGCAGCGCGCGTACTCCTCGGTCTCGCCGATGGCGCGGGCCGCCCTGGCGAGCGCGCCGACGCTGCGCAGGAAGCCCCGGTTGGGCTCATGGCTCCACGGCACCGGGCCGAACCCCTTCCAGCCATTGCGGCGCAACAGGTCCAGGCCGCGGTGATAGCCGGTGCGGGCGAAGGCGTAGGCGGCGATGATGTCGTGGTTGATCTGGCCCTCGGCGGCTTCGCCACGCTCCAGGGCCGCTTCGGCCAGATGGGCCCAGGCGATGGAGGCCGACGGATGCGCCGCGGCGACCTGCACCGGGTCCTGTTTCTGGAGCAGCGCGTCCTCCGCGTCGATGTTTTCCGGGAGAAGGACCGGCTGCGGTCCGAGTAGATCGCCGAAGGAGGTCATGCCGATCATTCTGCACCGCCGCCCGGAATGCTCAGTAGGCTGACCGTCGAATCACAGTTTCGCCGATCCGAGGGGTGTAGCCGCGTGTCCGACCCGAAAGACGACCAGCAGCCGCAGGGTCCTGCCGACCCTGCCCCCGGCGCCCAGGACACCGCCACCCCCAAGGCTCCGACCGACCAGTCCGCCCCGCAGCCGGGCGCATCGAGCGATGCCGCCACCGACGACGCGCCGCCGACCGCCGCCACCGAAGCGATCCCCTCCGCCAACTCCCGCACCGAGGAGATCCGCACTGGCGCACCCAAGTCCGGACCGGCCGGTTTCGCCACCATCCATTACGAAGCGCCCAAGGTCGCCGGACGGCAGCGCACACCCGGTGGCCAACCACCGGCCGCCGCCCGCCAGGGCTCGGGGGCATTCGTGCCGCAGAGCACCCCCGGCGGACAGCCGTCGGCCCCCGGATCCGCGGCGGGACCGACCTCGACCTCCGGCAACCCGGCCCCCGGCGCACCCGCTCGGCAGAACGCGCCCGGCGGACAGCCCTCCGCTGGATCCTCGGCGACCGGCGGACCGGCCGAACGCCGGGGCACGAACGCGCCCACGCCACAGAACACCGCAGGCGAACGACCCACCGGCACTGGACACACCGCACCCGGCGGACAACAGCCCGGCACATCCCCCACCGCTGGAACCGCCGGTTCGACAGAACGACAGGGCACGAACACGCCCACGCCACAGAACACCGCGGGCGAACGACCCACCGGCACTGGACACACCGCACCCGGCGGACAACAGCCCGCTGTGGGCGGCGGACAGCGGCCCGGTGCATCCCCGACCGCTGGCGCGGCCGGCGCACCCGCCGGTTCGACGGCACGCCAGAGCGCGAACGCGCCCACACCACAGAACTCGGCGGGTGAACGGCCCGGCGGCGATGGGCAGACCGGATCCGGTGGACAGTCCGCGGCCGCGGGCGGCGCACAACCGCCCGGTGGACCGGCGGCGGCTGGATCGGACGGAGTTCGGGGCTCGGGTGCGCGGCCGAACGCGGGCGGCGGTCAGCCCACGGGCGGTCCGGGGCCGGGGGCCGCGTCCCCCGCTGATGCTCCTACCCAGTTCATTCCGATTCAACGGCCGGGTGGGGAGAAGAACACTGCCGGTGGTGACGCGCCGGCGGACGCGACGACCCAGTTGATCCCGATTCAGCGGCCGGACCGGGCCGGGAAATCGGGCGGGGCGGGTCAATCCGGTTCCACGCCTTCGGATTCCGGACAGGCTGGCCGCGGCGCGGGTGGTGCGGCGGCTGCCGGTGGCGACGCCGCGGAGGGCGGTTCGGTACAGGCCGAGGGCGCAGCATCGGAGAAACCCGCGCCGGAGGATGTCCCGACCCAGGGGATGCAGCAGTCACCGCGTGACGGCGGCGATTCGAGCGGTCGGCAGGGTGCTGGGAACAAGGGTGCAGCACAAGAGGATTCGGGGCAGCGGGGCGGCGCTGCGAAGGACGGTGCCGCGAAGGACGGCGGCGAGGAGACCGCGGCGCCGGGCGGACCCGGGGCGGGCTCGGGTGCGCAGGATGGCGGGTCCGCACGTGGCGGGGACGCGGAAACCGTTGTGATCAAGAAGGTTCCGAATCCGGCGGATGCCGCCACCACTGCTTTGCCGATTGTTTCGGGTGAGCAGGGCACGGAGAAGATTCGGGTTTCGGGACCGCAGGGGCGGGCGGTCAGTAAGCCGCCCCAGACGCCTCGGGTCAACGCGGGGCCGCGGAATGTGGGACCGCGCGGGGGTGCGCCGGCACAGGACGCGCCGGTCGAGGAGACTCGGCCCTCACCGCCGCGGCCGCCGATGGGGCCGCGGCGACCGGCTACCGCACCGTCGCCGGCGGATATGCAGCCGACCACGCCGGGGCAGCCGATCGGCGGCCCGCGCATTGCTCCGCCGCAGCGGGTCGGGGCGGGCGCGCCGCCGCAAGGGCCACGTGGGCCGCAGGGTCCCGGCGCACCGCAGGCCCCCAATGCGCAGCAGGGTCCCGGCGCACCGCAGGGACCGGGCGGACCGCAGGCCCCCAATGCGCAGCAGGGGCCGGGTGCACCGCAGGGCGGGCCGGGACAGGCTGGGGGACAGGGCGTTCAAGGGGATGGATCGCGCACCTTGGCGCAGCCGCAGCGGGTTCCGGCGGCCGCGGAGGCGTCCGATGGGACGGCGAAGGCGGCCGGTGGATCGAAGAAGCTGTGGATCATCGTCGCAGCGGCCGTGATCGCGGTGATCGCGATCGTCGGTGTGGTGTTCGCAGTGGTGAAGCACAATAACGACACTTCGCCGGAAGCCTTGGTGCAGAAGACGATCACGTCGTACACGGACGCGCTCAATGCCGGGAACCTGGCCGCCCTGCGGGCCGTGACCTGCGGTGCGCAGCACGACTTCTACCAGAAGATCTCGGCCGACCAGTTCGCGAGCGTCTACAAGACGTCCCAGGACCAGAAGAGCATTCCGCAGGTGAAGAGCGTCGACGCCATCCAGATCACCGGCGACACCGCGCTGGCGCAGGCGACCGTCTACACCGCGGCGGATCCGTCGAAGACGTCGGCGCGCACCTTCGATCTGCGCAACGAGGGTGGTTCGTGGAAGGTGTGTGACCCGCAGAACGGGCACTGACCCATTCCCGAAATTGCCCTGAAGCAGTCGGGGCCCCGGTCGCGATGAACATCACAAAGACCTGGTCAACAGTCCGGCACGTGGGTAGAGTGTGCCGGATTGTCTGGGCCAGCCATTTCGGCGTTCCGGCACTTCAGCGGTTGTACGCCGTCCAGGGCATTCTCGGACAGAAGTCCAGGGCAGTGTCCGACAGAAGTGGTGCGGGCCCACCGGGTTTCGATTTGCAGGGAGCTGAACACCATGCCGGAAACGGCAGAGGCCACTGAGGCCACCGCGGCCGAACTGGTCGGACGGCACTTCCGTGTCCGTGATCACTACGACGTCGGCCGCGAGAAGATCCGCGAGTTCGCGCGTGCCGTGCGCAACGAACACCCCGCTCACCACCGCGAGGACGACGCCGCCGGGCTCGGCTACGGTGGCCTGCTCGCCTCGCCGACCTTCGCGTCGGTGATCGGCGCGGCCACCACCCGCTCGCTGATCGGGTCCGTGCTCACCGAGTACGACGTCTCCCAGATCCTGCAGACCGACCAGGTCTTCGAGTACTACCGCCCGATCCTGGCCGAGGACCGCCTCGGCGTGGATGTGGTGGTCGAGAACATCCGCAGCTTCGGCGACAACGACTTCATCACCGTCAAGGTCACCCTCACCGACGCCGACGTACTGCCGGTGCTGGTCTCCACCACCACCATCGTGGCCCGCAAGGGCGTCGAGATCGATCCGGCCATGGTCGAGACGGTGTCGGGCGTTGTCATGCACGGCCATGTCGTGCAACCCGGCGAATTCGACGGCGACCCGACCGGTCTGGTGCTGCTGGCCCCCGAGGAGGTCGCCGACCCGGCCGCGCCCGCCGCGCCGCAACCGGTCCACACCATCCCCACCGCCGCCACCGTGACCGCCGGCACCGAGCTGCCCGCCGCCAGCGTGCCGGTCACTCGCGGCGACCTGGTCAACTACGCCGGCGTCTCCGGCGACCCGAACCCCATCCACTTCAGCGACACCGCCGCCACCCTGGTCGGCCTGCCCACCGTGGTGGCGCACGGCATGCTCACCATGGGCCTGACCGCGGGCTACCTGGTGGACTGGCTGGGCGACCCGTCGGCGCTGGGCAAGTTCAGCGTCCGCTTCTCCGGCTTCGTACCGGTCGAGCCGACCGCCCCGACCATCATCGAGTTCACCGGCAAGGTGAAGTCGGTCGACGCCGCCCGGGGCGCGGCCACCGTCGTGCTGGGCGCGACGTCGGAGGGCAAGAAGCTGTTCGGCCGCGCCATCGCCGAGGTTCGGCTGTCCTGATCGGACACCTCGAAACGACGGGCCGCATCGCGGCCCGTCGAAGTCGACTACCGTCCTCGTTCCTTCCTCCCTACGTGACAACCGATTTCACTACGTTGGGGGTAACTCCTCGGTAGACACCCAAGTTTGGTCCCGCACCCGGCCGCCGGCACCGCGTGCGCGATGGTGAACGGCTCTCAGCCGGGCACTGAAGTCTCGGGGAGGCGATCCAGCGTGGCGTGCATCAGGTAGACGTTGTAGTCGCTCCAGGTCGACATGGTGAAGTACAGGTCGTTGCCGGTCGACCACGGGTGGATGAAACCGCCGTACAGCTCCGGGAATTGCAGTGCGCTTACCGTGACCGCACTGTCGGACCACACGCCCTGCGGTGAATCCGATTCCCGCACAACCAGAGCCGCCTTGGCCGTGTCCAGATAACTCATCTGCCACACCTTGCGGTTTTCGTCGTAGCGCACCGACAGCTCACCGGCGGGCGCGTCGACAATCGGTGTGGCGGTGACCAATCCGTTCTCCGCGGGCAGCCATGCGCCGCTGTTCCAGTACTGGTAGGCGGTCGGGTTGAGGACCTGTTCCTTGGGCACCCGGGCCAGGCCCACTCCGCCGAGCCGCGAGTTGGGGATGCCGAACATGTACACCCAGTCCCCTTGCGGCACCATCGACGTCACCTGGAAATTGGAGAGTCCGAAGATGTTCTCCCACTTGGCGTACGGGTCCTTGGTCCAGTGCTCACCGTGGTCGTCGGAGTAGGCGATGCCGCCGTAGTTGGTGTACCAGGTGCCGGGACCGCTGTTCCAGGTGCGGATCGACATGTAGCTCATGTACTGCCGGTCCCCGAGGGCGAAGCCAGAGGTCGGAATGGTGGTGATCTCGATATTGTCCATCTTGCGGCTGCTCAGTATTTCCGCGGCGTGGCAGCGATCGTCGGTGACCATGCGGTCGAAGACGACACCGTTGGCCAGATCCCGGTTCTTACTGAAGGCCAGCAGATTCGAGCGCCAGTCCTCACCCATGCCGCCCGGCGGATGGAAGTCGCGGCCGACGGTGTCACCGAAGGCGATGGCGATCTCGTCGGGCGCGCTCTGCCACATGATCCCCAGGTCGGTGCCCTGCACCTGCCAGCGCTTGTCCGTGCGGTTGACCGAGTTCGCACCGGTCAGCTTGGACACCTCGCGCACATCGGAGACCTGCGGCGTCGGCCGGGCAGGCACCTGCGCGGCGGCCTCGATCGGCGGGTGCGCCGGGTCGGGCCCGGGCGGCAGCGGCTGCGGATTCGGATTGGGGAAGGCGAAATTGAACGGCTGCGGACGCAGGATCAGTGTGGGCAGGCCGAGCTGTTCGGCCAGGCTGGGCGGCGGGGCGGGCGTGTCGGTGAGGTCCGGGCAGGGGTTCACGCACGGATCCGACGGCAGCTCCATCCGCACGCGCTCGGTCTTCTCCGGCAGCGGTCCGGTGTCGACCGTGATGACCGGGTAGACCACGGGCATCTCGACGGTCTTGGGAATCACCGACTCGTGCTGCGGCTTGGCGTCGGAGGCGCAGGGCCCGATGCCGGGAACGGCCGGTGCCGCACCGGGATCCGGATCGGCGACGGCGACCGGCCCGTCCGCTCCGACCAGAACGCCCGCTCCGAAGATCACCGCCCCCGCAGCTGCCAGGAGCCGCTTGGCCATTCACTCAACCCTCTCGATAATCCAGCTCTCCGGACACATCCGGGCACAGACCCTACCCCCGGGGCCCGGCGAACCACCGGCACTCACCCGATCTCCACCGAATCGAGACCCGGGCCCCTACCGCATCCGCACGCCGAACCGAAATCGACGGCGCGGCAGCGTAATACGGCAGCCGGTCAGCGCAAGGCCTGGAAGGTGAGCACGGTGGTGCCGATGCGGATGGCGTCCCCGTCCGCCAGGACGGCGGCGGATTCGATGGACTGCTCGTTGATGTAGATGCCGTTGGCGGAGTGCAGGTCCTTGATGAGCAGGCCGGCGCGGCTCGGCGTGATCTGGGCGTGGTACCGGCTGGCCTTGGGGTCGTCGAGGACCAGATCGTTGTCGGTCATGCGGCCGATCTTCATGCCGCTGGCGCCGATCGGCACCACCCGCCCGTCGGACAGGCGCAGCTGCCCGGCGCGGACCGCGCGCGGCATCTCGGTGACGGTCTCGGTCATGGCCTTGGCCATGCGCTCGACCTCGTGAATCTGCCCGGTGCTCAACGGTTCCTGGCGCAGCACCTTGTGCTCCAGCGCGATGAGCGCCGGACCGGGATCGATGCCGAGCTCCTCGGCGAGCACGGTGCGCACCCGCCGGCAGGCGTCGAGCGCGTCGGCCTGGCGGCCGGACAGGTAGAGCGCGGTGATGAGCTGCGCCCACAGCGGTTCCCGCAGCGGATGCGCATTGGTCATCGACACCAGTTCACCGACCACGGAAGAGGCGCGGCCCAAAGCGATTTCGGAGTCGATGCGGGCGGAGGCGACCAGCAGCCGCTCCTCGTCCATGGCGGTCGCGAAACTCTCCGCGAAACCCAGGCCGGACAGATCGTCCAGGGCCCGGCCGCTCCATTCCGCCAGCGCCGCACCGAAGAGTCGCGACGCGGCGGTGGGGTCGCCGATCGAGGCGGCCTCCGAGCCCTCGCGGCGCAGCGTCTCGAAACGCCCGAGATCACACTCGTCGTCCTCGATTTCCAGCCGATAGCCCGAGGATTCGGTGCGCAGCAGCGCCACCGGGTCGACCCCGGCGGTGCGCAGGGTCTTGCGAATGTTCGAGACGAACACCTGCAGACTGGCCTGATAGGAGTCCGGCGGATCGTCGTTCCACACGATATCGGCCAGTGCCTGTGAGGAAACCGCCCGCCGCCGGTTCACGGTCAGTGCCGCCAGCAGCGCACGCGGCTTGGGGCCGCCGACCGGCACGGACCGGCCCGCGACCAACAGCTGCACGGGGCCCAGGACCCGTACATCGACAGTCATGCCACCTGCCTCGATAGAGACCGCGGCGCGCCCGCCGCTTCAAAATTGCCCGGGATTCCGCGTGTCCGCGCGGAATCCCGAGCGTTGAGCTTACTTGGCGCTGATCGAGCGTCCCGCCGAGTTCAGGTCGTTGCAGGCTTCGACGACGCGCGCGGCCATCGAAGTCTCGGCCTTCTTGAGGTAGCTGCGCGGGTCGTAGACCTTCTTGTTGCCGACCTCGCCGTCGACCTTCAGGACGCCGTCGTAGTTGGCGAACATGTGGCCGGCCACCGGGCGGGTGAAGGCGTACTGAGTATCGGTGTCGACGTTCATCTTCACCACGCCATAACGCAGCGAGTCCTCGATCTCCGACTTCAGCGAGCCCGAGCCGCCGTGGAAGACGAAGTCGAACGGCTGCGCGTCCGCGCCCAGGCCCAGCTTGGCGGCGGCCACCCGCTGGCCCTCGGCCAGCACCTCGGGACGCAGCTTCACATTGCCCGGCTTGTAGACGCCGTGCACGTTGCCGAAGGTGGCGGCCAGCAGGTACTTGCCGTTCTCGCCCGCGCCCAGCGCGTCGACGGTCTTCTCGAAGTCCTCGGGGGAGGTGTAGAGCTTCTCGTTGATCTCGGCCTCGACACCGTCCTCTTCACCACCGACGACGCCGATCTCGACCTCGAGGATGATGTTCGCCGCGTGCGCCTGCTTCAGCAGCTCCTTGGCGATCTCCAGGTTCTCGTCGATCGGAATCGCCGAGCCGTCCCACATGTGCGACTGGAACAGCGGATTCAGGCCGTTCTTCACGCGCTCGGCCGAGATGGCCAGCAGCGGGCGCACGAAGGTGTCCAGCTTGTCCTTCGGGCAGTGGTCGGTGTGCAGCGCGATGGTGACGTCGTAGCGGGCCGCAACCACATTCGCGAACTCGGCCAGCGCGACCGCGCCGGTCACCATGTCCTTCACACCCAGGCCGGAACCGAATTCCGCACCGCCGGTGGAGAATTGGATGATGCCGTCACTGCCCGCATCCGCGAAGCCCTTGATGGCCGCGTTGATCGTCTCCGACGAGGTGCAGTTGATGGCGGGGAACGCGAAGGAGTTCTGCTTGGCCCGAGCAATCATCTCGGCGTAGATCTCCGGAGTCGCGATGGGCACAGTGACCTCCGTTTGTGTGTGGTGCGTACGACATAATTCTGTCAGCTGACACCCTAGAACAGGACCAAAACCCGACGCCTCCGGGCTCGAGGCAGCGCTGGAGGATTCGCGGCCCGAGCGGAGCGTTCGTTCTGGACCGCGGCTCGACAGGCTGCCTCCTCCTTGGAGCGGGGGAGCGAACGGCTCCATGGACCTGCGCCGTGGCCGCGAATCCGCCGGAGCGGAGCGGAGGCAAATTCAGCTCAGCTCGGTGTGATGTCACGGCTACCGGTACTGTGGTGGCCGTGACCTTGCTGGCCGTATCCGATGCCGTGACGACCAACGCCGCCTTGCCCGCGATCTTGGATCCCATGCACCTCCTCACGGAGACCTGGCTGTCCCATGCGGTGCTCCCGGCAATCCTGGTGATCGTCTTCATCGAGACCGGCCTGCTGTTCCCGATCCTCCCCGGCGACTCGCTGCTGTTCACTGGCGGTCTGCTGGCGGCCCAGGCCCACCCGCCGGCCGGAATGAACATCTGGTGGCTGGTCCCGGCCACCGCGTTCGTGGCCTGGCTGGGCGACCAGAGTGGCTACTGGATCGGCCGCACCATCGGCCCGGCGCTGTTCAAGAAGGAAGACACGCGGTTCTTCAAGCAGCGCTACATCACCGAGACCCACGCCTTCTTCGAGAAGCACGGCCCGAAGACCATCGTCCTGGCCCGCTTCGTGCCCATCGTGCGCACCTTCATGCCGGTGCTGGCCGGTGTGTCGAAGATGGACTACCGCAAGTTCGCCACCGTCGACATCATCGGCGCGGTGCTGTGGGGCGGTGGCGTCACCGTGCTCGGTTACTTCCTGGGCAATGTCGAATTCATTCGCAAGAACGTCGAGGCGATCTTCCTGCTGATCGTGTTCGTGTCCATCCTGCCGGGCATCATCACGGTCGCGAAGAACCTGCTGCACCGCGGCCAGGCCCCGCAGCAGGTCGAGTACGCCACCTCGACGAACGAGCCGACCCACTGAGCCCTTCGGTGTCGCACACCCCGCTAACCCTCGCTTCCGGCGGCTTCGGTCCGCTCGAGACAGCCGGCCCGGTACTGGTCTGGACCGTTGTTCTCACCTTCGTGTTCCTGGAGTGTGCGCTCATCATCGGGCTGTTCCTGCCCGGTGACTCGATGCTCATCACCGCCGGTGTGGTGCTGGCCTCCCAGGTCGGCGAGGGGCAGGTGTGGGCGCTGTCGGTCGGAACCATGATCGCGGCCATCGCCGGCAACCAGGTGGGGTACGTCTTCGGCCACCGCGCCGGACACCATCTGGTCGCGCGCAAGAACGGCAAATACATCAACACCCGCAATCTCGCGCGGGTGTCCGACATGCTGCACAAACACGGGTTCATGGCGGTGCTGGTCGCCCGCTGGATTCCGTGGGTGCGCACGCTGTGTCCACTGGTCGCGGGGGCGGCGGGGATGGACCACCGCAAATACACCATCGCCTCGACCGTCGGCGCGGTCATCTGGGCGCCGGTGATCCTGCTTTCCAGCTATTACGCGGGCAGCTTCCTGGAGAGCATGTCCTGGCTCATGCCCGCGGTCATCGGAACCCTGGTGGTCGGGTTGGTGCTCGGCACCCTCCTGGGCGTGCGGCAGTACCGCGTCGAAATGGCGCGCCCCGCCGAGGATTTCGACCTCGACATGGAGGAGGCGGCGACGGTGCCGATCCCCCGGCAGCACCGCGCCTGATCGGTCACAGCCCGGCGGCCGTGACCGTGTGCGCGGCCTCCATCAGCTTCCAGCCCGAAAGCTGCACCGACAGATCGCGTTCCGGGCTGCGCGAGGCGCTCACCGACCCGCCCACGAAACCACCGGCTCCCGCGACGCCCGGAAGTCGCGCGGGCTGACGCCAATCCGCGCCGAACAGCGGCTCGCCCTCCACATCCAGGCGATGCTCCCAGGCGGCGGTCGCTGAGGCCCGCACGATGGCGGCGGACTTGCGGCGCGCGGTGACGTGATCGGGCTCGTCGCCCGGCAGCATGAGGGCGGTCAGCGCCAGGTAGCGGACGAGGATGCCATTGAACAGGCCGCCGTCCCCGCCGCCGTCGCCGACCACTACGCCGCCGGAGGTCATGTGCTCCTCGACCGCGTCCACCAGCCGGACCGCGCGCTCGGCGTGCCGGGGTTCGCCGGTGTGCACCGCGAGCTCGGTTTCCAGGCCCAGCGCCACGCCCTGGCAGTAGCTGTAGACGGGCTTCTCCACCTCACCGGAGGGTAGGTGGATGCCATCGAAGATGAGACCGGTCTCTTTGTCGCGCAGGTTGGCGTCGAGGAAGTCGGCCAGTTCCTGTGCCAGCTGGTAGCGGCCCAGCCGGGCCATGGCGATGCCCACCGGGCCATTGGCGGGGGCGTTGTAGAAGTCGGAGCCCTTGCGCCACGGGACCGCGCCGAACTCCGGGTCGAAACCGTTGACCAGCGCCTTCTCCAGAACGAGCAGCGCCCCACGCACCTCGGCCACCCCCTGGGTGCGCTCGGCCCGCTCCAAAGAGACTGTCAGCCAAGCCATGTCGTCGTAGTAGTTGTTGGTCCAGCCGGTGATATTGCGGAGCCGCATGGCGTGGGGGATGGACCACAGCCGACGCTGCCGCGCCGGGGTGGGCGCGCGATTGGCGGCGTCGACCACGCAGTCGATCAGGTGGGCCTGCCACCAGTAGTGCCAGAAGGCGAAGGTGCGCTCGCGCTTGGTGGTCGGCCAGCCGACCACCCCGAGCTGGGTGCCGGGCACGCCCCACAATTTGCGCAGGTGACGCGAGAGAATCGCGGATTCCGCCAGGTCGGCTCGCTCCGACCAGAGGGCAGCGGTCGGCTCGGTATTGCGTCCCGTCCGCGAAGTCATAGCACTTATCGTGCCAGCCGGGCACCGCGCCCGTGGCTGATTTGTTACCTCTCGATCCCGCGTCCACGCTGCCCGACGGCAGCGGGGACACCGGCGTCAAGAGGGAGCCGGCCTACCAGGCGGTGGCGAGGTCGGCATGCTGCCGAATCCAGGCATGCATGGCGATGCCCGCGGCGACGCCCGCGTTGATGCTGCGGGTCGAGCCGAACTGCGCGATCGAAACGGTCAGCAGCGCACCCTTTTTCGCGGCCTCGGTGACGCCCGGGCCCTCCTGGCCGAAGAGCAGCAGGCAATCGCGCGGCAGCGTCGCGGTCTCCAGCGGCACCGAGCCGGGGACATTGTCCACAGCCACCACCGTCAGCCCCTCCGTCTCGGCGAAGCGCAGCAGCTCGTCGGTGTCGGCGTGGTGGTGAATGTGCTGGTAGCGGTCGGTGACCATGGCGCCGCGGCGATTCCACCGCTTGCGCCCGACAATGTGCACGGCCGCCGCCGCGAAGGCATTGGCCGTGCGCACCACGGTGCCGATATTGGCGTCGTGGCCGAAGTTCTCGATGGCCACGTGGAAGGGATGCCGGCGGCTGTCGATATCGGCGACGATGGCCTCGCGCCGCCAATACCGGTAGGCATCCACCACATTGCGCCGGTCGCCTTGGTCGAGCAGATCCGGATCCAGGCGCGGATCGTCCGGCGGCTCGGTGCCGAACTCCTCGCGCCACGGTCCGACGCCGTGCGGATGCTCACCCCATTCGGTCGGACCGGGGGTATGCGCTTGATCGGCTGTCGGAGCGGAACTCACCTGGGCGATGGTAGTTGCCTAGTGTGAGGAGCCGACCGCGCCCACGATGATGGCGAACACGATGAACCCGACCACCAGGACCATCATCGCGGTGGCGACGATGCCGCAGATCCAACCGGCCGTCACCATGCCGCTGCCGCCGATCATGCCGTTGGACTGGCTGATCTCCCGGCGCGCCTTGCCGCCCATGACCCAGGCCACCGGTCCCAGCAGCTGGCAGAACATCAGGCTCATGATGCCGAGGATGAGGACCACGACGGCCTGCGGATGATCCGGTGGCGGCGCGCCGTAGTAGCCCTGCGGGTAATAGCCGGGGGCCTGCGGCGGGTAGCCCGGGTTGTAGCCGGGCTGCTGGTAGTAGCCCGGCTGCTGTTCATAGCCCTGGGACTGCGGATCCCAGCCCGGCGGGGGCGCGTCGTAGGTCATGGGCAGAATGCTAGGTGGTGGTGCTGGCTACACCGAACATCTTCTGGGCTGCCCCATCGCCCCGGCGCATCGGCGACCGAGACCATGGATCCATGAGCGATACGGCTGCCCTACCCACCATCGTGCTCGATCCGCCCGCGCCGCAACCGGATCCGGGCCGGGGCCCATCGCCACGGACGGTCCTGCGGGCCTTCCTGGTGACACCGTTCACGGCGCGCACCTGGAAGGAATTCGCCTATCTGATCATCGTTTTCGGGCTGGGATGCCTGGCCGCGGCCTATCTGTTCCTGGCCATCGGTGGCAGTCTGTGTCTCTCGCTGTTCGTGGTCGGTATTCCGGTGCTGGCGGCCGCGATTCTGGGCGGGCGGGTGTGGGGCCGGATCTATCGTGTACTGGGCGTGGTACTGCTGGACGCGGACCTGCCCGAGCCGCCGCCGTTCGCGTTCCGGCCCGGGCCGATCGGGTGGCTGCGCAGCGCCTTCACCGACCGGACCGCGTGGCGGGCGCTGCTGTTCCTGGTCCTCGAGGGTCTGCTGGGCGTAGTGGTCGGCTACGGCGTACTGGTGGCCGTCGCCCTGTCGGGATTCGTGGCGCTGTCACCCGTCCTGTGGGCGGTGGCGAATCCGGTCAATGTGGACGAGCAAGGCGTGCCGCACCATTCGATGATCCAGATCAACGAGTTCTACCTCGACACCTGGCCGCGCACGCTCGGTTTCGGGGCGCTCGGCGTGCTGGGCTGCTTGCTGCTGCCGTGGGTGATCCGCGGCGTGTGCTTCCTGCATCGCGCGCTCTCCTTCGGGTTGCTCGCCCCGACGGCCCGCGACCGCCGACTGGCCGAACTGCAGCAGAGCCGCAAGGCCGCGGTCGACGATGCCGCCGCCACCCTGCGCCGTCTGGAACGCGACCTGCACGATGGCACCCAGGCGCGGCTGGTCAGCATCGCCATGATGCTGGGCCGCGCCGAGGAGCGGATCGCGGCGGGCGGCGACGCCGGTGACCTGATCGCCCAGGCCCGCACGGGATCCAAGGAGGCGCTGACCGAACTGCGGGAACTGGTGCGCGGCATCCACCCGCCCGCCCTGGAACTCGGCCTGGAACCGGCGCTGGAGACGCTGGCCGCCCGTTGTGCGCTGCCGGTGGAGTCGCGGGTGCTGCTGCCGGTGCGGCCGAGCCCGGCCATCGAGGCCATCGCCTATTTCTCGGTGGCGGAGCTGCTCACCAATGTGGTGAAACACTCTGCCGCCAACCGGATCTGGGTGGCGGTGCTGCCCGCGGGCACGGATTCGCTGTCGGTCAGCGTCCGCGACAATGGTCAGGGCGGCGCGCTGCAACCGGCCGAGGACCGCGGTGAAGCCGTTGTGGTGGGCGGGCTTTCGGGGCTGGCGCAACGGGCGCGGGCGGTGGACGGCGCGCTGACGGTGGACAGCCCGATCGGCGGGCCGACGGTGGTCACGCTGGTGCTGCCGATCGCGGGGCCGCGATGATCGAGGGCATGGGCGCCGCGAACGGGCCGCTGCGCGTGGTCATCGCCGAGGACAACGCCATCCTGCGGGACGGGCTGACCGCGCTGCTGTCGGAGCGCGGTTTCGAGGTGGTGGCCACCGTGGGCGATGCGACCGGTCTGCATGTCGCGGTCGTCGACCAGGTGCCGGACGTCGCCGTGGTGGACGTCCGCATGCCGCCCAGCTTCACCGACGAGGGTCTGCTGGCCGCGCTCGCGCTGCGCCGCAGCCATCCCGGCATCGGGGTGCTGGTGTTCTCGCAGTGGATCGAAACCCGTTACGCCACCGAACTCTTGGCCTCCGGCGCGGGCGGCGTCGGCTATCTGCTCAAGGACCGGGTGGCCGATGTGAGCGATTTCGCCGAGGCCCTGCGCCGGGTCGCCACCGGCGGCACCGCGCTGGATCCCGAGGTGGTGAGCCAGCTCATGGGCGCTGCCCGGCAACAGGATTCGCTGGCCCGGCTCACCTCGCGCGAGCGCGAGGTGCTGGAGTCCATGGCTCAGGGTCTGTCCAACGCGGCCATCGCGCGGGCCCTGACGGTGACCGAACGCGCGGTCGAAAAGCACATCGGCAATATCTTCACCAAGCTGGAGCTGCCGCCCTCGGACCTGCATCATCGGCGCGTACTCGCCGTTCTGCGGTTGAGGGGTTGAAACATCGCGGCACGGTTGCCGAGCGTGGAAGACTGGGCCCATGACTCGGTCGAGTTCCGCGGAATTGCTGAAATCGGTCGAATACTGGCCGAATCATCTCCTGACCATCGCGGAGTGGTCGCTGCTCCCGGAGAACAACCGGCACTGCCGCGAATTGGTGGACGGCGTGCTGGTGGTGGCGCCGCAGCCGCCCCGGCATCAACTCGCGGTGTGGCGCTTGGCCGCTCAACTGGAGCGGGCGCTGCCGCGGCGGGTTGCCGCCATGGCGCGCATCGAATTGATCATCGATGATGGCGCGCCGCCCACCGTGCGGGTGCCGGATGTGCTGATCGTGGGCGGTGAGGCCGGGGCCGAGCACGCCACCCGGGTGCGGCCGGGCGATGTGATGGCGGCCATCGAGATCGTGTCGCCGGGTTCGCGTCGGGTGGACCGGATCATGAAGTTCGCCGAGTACGCAACAGCAGGAATCGGCCACTACTGGCTGCTGGAGACCGAGGATTCGCTGCTTTTGCGGACCCATCGGCTGCGGGACGGGCGATACATGCCGACCGGTGAGTACTCCGGACAGGTCACCCTGGAACTCGAGGGGCTCACCCTCCCCCTCGACCTGGACGCGCTCACCGCGCTACGCACCTCCGGCGCGTCCGCCTGATCGGCCGGCCCTCTGACCGCGCCTGATCGGCCACACGGGACCAACTTCGGGACTATCCTGGAATTCTGAAGGCCGTGGTTGGAGGGTGTATGGACCACGCGCGCATAATCCGTACCGTGCTGGGAGTGACGACGGCATATCTCGTCACCCTCGGACTGTGGCTGGGCTTGCTGCTCCCGCTCACCCCGCCCGGAACGGTACCGCTACAGATCGTCACACTGGTCGGTCTCTTCGGAACCTTCCTCGGTCTGGGCATGCTGCTGGCCCAACGCCCCACCCGCTCCGACCGGAGACTGCTCCGGCACGGACTGGAAGGGTGGGCGAACATCGAAGGCGTCCATCCGCTGCAGCGCACCGACCACTGCACCGAAATCACCGAACTCGATCTCGAACTCGTGGTGCCGGGGTCCGAGACCTACTACGGCAGCATCGTGTTCGACGTCGAGCCGGTGGTGAAGCCGAGAATCGCAGTGGGCGGGACGATTTCGATCCGCGTCGATCCTCGCAACCGCGACCGGATCATGCTGTGCCTCTGACCGCTCTCCGCGACTCTCATGAGAGACATACCAGGTCAAACCGCCTGACTGCCGGAATTGCCCGACCCGGGCCGTAGCATCCCGGCCATGACGATCGCTGAGAGACCGGACCACAGAGAAGCGCCGCTGGTGCTCGACACCGAGCCGCCGCGCACGCTGGGATTCACGGATCAGGCGGCGTTCTGGCTGAACATCGGCGTCAGCCTCATCGGTTTCAGCGGGGCCGCGGTCGTGCTCTCCCCTGCCGAGGGCTCCCGTCTGCCACTGGCCGGCGCCTTGCTGGCGACCGTGGTCGGCACGGTGATCGGCGCGACCATGGTGGCCGGACCAGCGGCCATCGGATCGCGCACCGGCGCGCCGGCCATGGCGGTGCTGCGAGGACTGTTCGGAACACGCCTGTCGTATCTGCCGACGGGCGCGAATATCGTGCAGTGCATCGGCTGGGGTGTGTATGAACTCACCGTCATCACGCTCGGCGTCTCGGCGCTCACGCACGACCGGGTGCCGCACTGGATCGTCATCGTCGCCGCCGGTGCGCTGTCCACCGTCATGGCCATCTGGCCGCTGTCAGCGGTGCGTGCGCTGCGGAAGTACGTGTCGGCGGCCGTGGCCGTCGCGCTGATCTATTTCACGCTCCAGCTACTGCGGCAGCCTGTTCCGCTGCCCACCGATACGAGCTGGAGCGGCTTCTGGCCCGCCGTCGACAGCACCCTCGCGGTGTCCATCTCCTTCGTGCCGCTGGCCGCCGACTACACCCGGCACTCCCCGTCCGCGCGGATCGCGGCGAGCGCCACCGTGCTCGGCTACTCCGTGGCGCAGGTCTGGTGCTATCTGCTCGGCATTCTCGCGATCCTGCACGCGGGCAGCGCCGACCACGTCTTCGACACCTTCCTCGGGGTTACCGCGGGCTGGCTGTTCTTCGCGGTGCTGGTGCTGCGCGAATCGGATCAATCGTTCGCCAATATCTATTCGACGGCCATGTCCATCCAGAACCTGCTGCCCCGGGTGGACCGACGATTGCTGGCGGGCTTCGTCGGCCTGGCCGTGACACTGCTGGCACTGCCCGTGCGCGACTTCAGCAATTACGCCAACTTCCTGGTGCTGATCGGCTCGGTGTTCGTACCGCTGTGCGCGGTACTGGTCGTCGACTACCACTTCGGCCGCGGCCGCACCGGCTGGAATCTCACCGAGACCGCGCCCACGCGGCCACTCATGCTGCTGCCATGGGCCATTGGATTCGTCACGTACCAGCTGCTCAATCCGGGCTCGATCGGCCCGTGGACCGATTTCTGGACCAGGGCGCAGGACGCCCTGCACGTACATCCCGGCTGGTGGTCCTCGGCCTCGCTCTACTCCTTCCTGGCGGCCGCGGGGGTGACCGCGCTCCTGGCGCGGTTCCGGCGGGGATGACCGACAACCGCGTCTACGGCATGGGGTTCGACCCGCTGGTCGAACCCGATTGGCCCGGACTGACTTCCGGCGATGTCGAGGCGGTGCTGGGCGCGGACGCGGTCATCACATGGCGCAGTCCCCGGCCGCTGTCGGCCACCGCGCGGGTACGGCTGCCGGACGGGCGCGATGTCATCGTCAAACGGCTGCCGCGCACGCTGCGGGACGCGGCCGCGCTCGGCGAGGAACACCGGTTCATGGATCACCTGCGCGGACACCGGATTCCGGTGCCGGATGTGCTGCGGACTCTCGATCTGGACGAATTCGCCTACGAGGTCCAGGAACTCGGCCACGGCGTCGACGAATACGCGGGCGTCTTCTCCTGGTCGCCCTACCGCACCCTCGGCGAGGCGGCCGCGGCCGGACGCCTGCTGGCCCGGCTGCACCTCGCCGCCGCCGGATACGACGCACCACGACGGCCGCCCCGGCCGCTGCTCGCGGGCTTCACGATCTTCTCCTCCGCCGATCCCATTGCAGCCGTGGAGGATCGGGCCGCGCGACGCCCCGCGCTGAGCGCCTTCCTGGCCGAGCATGACTGGCGTGGGGACATGGAGCGCGTCCACCTCCCGGTCCACGCGCGCCTCCAGCCGCTGATCACCGGCCTGGATCCACTGTGGACACACAATGATTGGCACGGCACCAACCTGCTCTGGCGCGATGGCGACGCCGCCGCGGTCATCGACTTCGGCCTGTGCGACCGCACCACCGCCGTCCACGACCTCGCCACCGCCATCGAACGCTGTGCCGTGGACTGGATTTCGATCCGCGAGGGCGGCCCGGCGAATGCGCGGTTCGATCGGGTCCGCGTACTGATCGAGGCCTACGAGGCGGTGCGGCGGCTGACCGCCGCCGAACGCCGTGCCCTGCCGGCGCTGCTCCCCCTGGTGCACTGCGAGTACGAGCTCTCCGAGATCGACTACTTCCTCGGCGTGATCCCGGGCGGAAATATGCAGAACGCCGAAATCGCCTATGCCGACTACTTCCTCGGCCACACCGCGTGGTGGACCGATTCCGCCGAGGGCCGGGAACTGCTCTCCGCAATCCCTGGCGTGTAACCGAATAGCGTGTCGGCGAGCACAATTCCGCCGCGACAGAATAGCGGAGTCGGCACTTGATTCCGCGACCTCGATCGGATAGAACTTGTTCCGTTGCCATTCGCAACGCGAATCATTGTGCACGCCATCTGAGTTCAGCGTGCTGCGGGGGTCGGGAGAACAGGAAGAATCATGCGTCGCACCATTCGTAATTTCGGTTGTAAGGCACTCGTCGCGGCACTGCCGCTGGCGGTCGCCGCGACCTTCGCGAGCACGGGAACGGCTTCGGCCACCGCTACGACCGAGGCCCCTCAATCGGCCCCCGTCGTGCAGATCATCGCGGCTCCGGTCGCGGAGGCCGTCGCCCAGCCCATCGAGCCGGAGGCGGCCCAGCCCATCGAGCCGGAGGCGGCCCAGCCCATCGAGCCGGAGGCGGCCCAGCCCATCGAGCCGGAGGCGGCCCAGCCCATCGAGCCGGAGGCCGCCCAGCCCATCGCGCCGGAGGCCGCCCAGCCCGTCACCCCGGATGTCGAACAACCGGCGGCGGCCGAGATTTCGCAGCCGCAGGACATCGCCACCGATCCGAATGCGAAGAACCACGATCCGATGGCCAATGCCGCGGTGGTGGGTGCGGGTGTCGGGGCCGTGATCGGGGCAGTGATCTGCGCCGCCACCATCGTCGGCCTGCCCCTCATCCCGCTCTGCGCCCTCGGCCCCGCGCTCCAAGGCGCCCTGATCGGCCTGCTCGTCGGCGCGGTCGACCCGGATGCCATTCCGCAGGTGCTGCCCTGATCCCTCGGGACAAATGATTCCCGTTTTCCGGCAGCCGAATCGAATTCGGCTGCCGGAAAGCGATTTATCGATGTGCGCGGGGATCCGCAAGCAAGTACTGGGCGGCGGCATACGTGCCGAGAATGACGCCCTCGGTGATGCGTCGGGACTTCTCACCGCGCGCGAAAATACGGCGCAGCACGATCAAACCGTCCGACAGGGTGAACAGCAATGCGCCCACACCCAGTCGGCTGCGCGGGTCCGCATTCGGAATGTTCACGCCCGCGATATTCTTCGCGTCCCGGGCCAGTTCCGGATCGGAGGCCAGCGTCGCCGCCATACCCAGCGTCACGCCATAGGCGGTGAGCGGGGTCGCCACCGTCGGGGCCTCGAGCCGCATCAGCGTCGCCGCGCCCAGCCAAGCGGCCACCCGCGGGGCCAGGATCTGCGGGCGCGGCCGCCCGCCGCGCCGTGACCACAGCCACGAGTACCCGGTCTGCATGACCGCGAAAGACGAAGCGCCCGCGATCAATCGGCGATCGTCATCCGGATCGATGAGCAGCACGTCGCCGACGGTGGCCGCGGCCAGCGACCCGAGCAGCACCGTACGATCGGCGCGATCCAGATACCTACCGTTGACGGCCACATCGGCGGCCAGCAGCGGCATCAGCAAAGGCTTTGCGGCCCACTGCAATTTCTCACGACCGGTGACAGCGCCGAACACCGTCAACGCCGCGGCGCCGACGAACGCGGCGCGGAACGGGCGGGCCATCAGAAGCTGGGTTCGGCCGGAGCCGGCGGCAGCACCACGACCTGTCCGGCGTAGGACAGGCCCGCGCCGAAGCCGAGCAGCAACGCCAGCTGACCGCCCTTGGCCTTGCCGGTCACCAGCATCTCCTCCATGGCCAGCGGGATCGAGGCGGCCGAGGTGTTGCCGGTGTTCTCGATGTCATTGGCCATCGGGATCTCGTCGGCGAGCCCGAGGTTCTTCTTCATGAGCTCGTTGATGCGGGCATTGGCCTGGTGCGGGATGAAGACCTCGATGTCCTCCTTGTGCACGCCCGACATCTCGATGGCGCTCGACAGCGCGCGCGGCAGGGTGACGGCCGCCCAGCGGAAGACCTTGGGGCCCTCCATGTGCAGCGACATGCGGCCCACCGGCTCGACGGCCGGGTCGGTGCCCTGCAGGCGCTGCGCCTTGTTCATGAACTCCAGGAAGTCCACGTCCTGGGCGATGGCCTCGGCGTTCTCGCCGTCGGAGCCCCACACGGTCGGGGAGATGCCGTTCTCCTCGCTGGGTCCGACCACGACCGCGCCCGCGCCGTCGCCGAAGATCATGGCGGTGCCGCGGTCCTTCGGGTCCAAACCCACGGTCATCGTCTCCGCGCCGATGACCAGGATGTACTCGGCCGAGCCGGAGCGGATCATGTCGGTGGCCACACCCAGGCCGTAACCGAAACCGCCGCAGCCGGAGGTCAGGTCGAAAGCCGGGATGCCGTTCATGCCCAGGTCGGCGGCGACGCTCGGCGCGCCGTGCGGGGTCAGCTTGAGCCAACTGGAGGTGCAGAAGATGAGCGCACCGATCTTGGACCGGTCGATGCCGGTGTTGTTCAGCGCCCGGTTGCCCGCCGCCACCGCCATGCTGCGCAGGGTCTCGTCACCGGAGATCCAGCGGCGATTGCGGATGCCGGTGCGCTCGAAGATCCATTCCGGGGTGGAGTCCAGGGTCTCGCACACTTCGGCATTCGTCACCAGACGCTGGGGCCGATAGGCGCCGATGCCGAGCATCGCAACATTTTGACGACTCTTGTTGATTGCAATGCTCACCACTGGTGACTCACACGACCCTTCGCAACACCTTTGTCGGACGTAAGACCAGCACCAGGCTAACCGAGAGCAAGGGTTCAGCCCAGAGCAAAGTCACGTTAACCAGTCGGTAAGGACTTAAGTCCTATCCCAGGGCGAGATCCTTCAGGCCCAGAATCGACCGGTACTCCAGGCCCTCGGCCGCGATGATGTCGTCGGCGCCGGTCTCCCGGTCCACCACGGTGGCCACGCCGACCACGATCGCGCCCGCCTCGCGCAGCGCGCGCACCGCGGTCAGCGGGGAATTGCCGGTCGTCGTGGTGTCCTCGACCACCAGCACCCGTTTGCCCACGATGTCCGGGCCCTCGATCTGGCGCTGCATGCCGTGCGTCTTGGCGGCCTTGCGGACCACGAAGGCGTCGATGGGACGACCCGGCGCGTGCATCACCGCGGCCGCCACCGGGTCCGCGCCCATGGTGAGCCCGCCCACCGCGTCGAAGTCCCAATCCGCCACGAGTTCGCGCAGTAGCTTGCCGATCAGCGGAGCCGCCTCGTGGTGCAGGGTGGCGCGGCGCAGGTCCACGTAGTAGTCGGCTTCCTTGCCCGAGGACAGCGTCACCCGGCCGTGCACCACGGCGAGGTCGCGCACCAGAGCCGCGAGTCTGTCCCGGTCGGTCGTCGTTACCTGCATTGCTGTGTCTATGTCCTTCCGCGTGCGTTGAACAATCCCCGGTTGAGGCGGGCGGCCAGGGATCGTGGGATCAGTTCGGCGACCGCGACGATCGCCTTGTACTGCATACCGGGCACGCTGATCACCCGGTTTCTCTCCAGATCACGCAGCGAACCGGCCACCACCTCGTCCACGCTCAACCACAGTGGTCGCGGCAGCGAACCCATATCGATTCCGGCTCGCTCATGGAATTCGGTGCGGACCAATCCCGGGCACAGCGCCTGCACCCGGACTCCGGTCCCGGCCAACGCGCCCGCCAGCCCTTCCGAAAAGGATACGACGTACGCCTTGGAGGCCGAATACGTCGAGCCCCTTCCGGGGATCAGGCCCGCGGTGCTGGCCACATTCACCACCGTGCCCCTGGCCGCGTGCAGCATCGGCGGCAACGCCGCCCGGGTCAGCTGTACGACGGCGGTGACGTTCACATCGAGTTGGCGCTGCAGGGCGTCCGGCTCCACCGTCCAGAATTCACCCCTCAGGCCGAATCCCGCGTTGTTGACGAGGAATTCGACGCCCTCGGCCAGCCGGGCGGCCACGCGATCGCGATCCTCGGGCAGTCCGAGGTCGGCAGGCAGCGTCTCGGCTCGCGCGCCGAAACGCACCTGCGCATCGTGTGCCAGCGCGGCCAGCCGATCCTCATTCCGCGCCACCAGCACCAGGTCGTAACCGAGCGCGGCGAGCCGCATGGCGTACGCCTTGCCGATGCCGGAGGTCGGCCCGGTGACCAAGGCCACCGGGCGGTGCGCGCCGGGCAGGCGCGCGGCGGCCTGACGATCAGGCGAACTCTCGCTCATCGACGGCCCATCACTCGCACAAATCGGGAGCGGTCGGCGATGACCGGAATTGCGCCCCCATTCTGTTCCCCAGCCGCCCCGCACGCGGCGGATTCGCGCAGACACCACGTGGCTGCGGCGTGCCGCGCGCTGACACGGCTGGAGGGCGTCACCTCGGTGCGGGTCCCTGGTAGGGGCGGAACCCCGGATGGAACGGACCGCCGGGCGGAGCACTGCGACCCTGATCCTTGCGCCAGCCCTCCTCCGGCTCGCGGTCGGATTCCGGCTCGGCCCAACGGTCTTCGCCCTCGGGATGGCGCGACCGCTCGTCCTCGTCGTACGGGTCCAGCTCCTCGCCCTCGGGGGCGGGGGGCCAATTGCGGCGCGGGCGATTGCGCGGGTCCGGCACGACTTTCAGCGCAGGACGCCAGTTTTCGGGCTCGTCATCCGCTTCGCCCGCCCCGGCGATATCGCTGACCAGCGGGGACTCATAGTCGTCTCCCCGCTCGCCGTGCGGGCGGACCGGGCGATCGCGGTCCTCATCGCCGAAGTCGCCGAATTCGTCGTGGCCGTCGTACTCTTCGTCCTCCGGGACCGGGCGTGAGCGGCCGGGTTCGGGGACCTCGTCGCGACCGCGCTCGCCATTGATGACCGGCGGCAGCACATGCAGCAGACCGGACAGCCGCAGCACCGCGTCGACGGCCATCTCCCAATCCTTGGCCACGGACCCCACCGGCAGCATGCCCAGGGTCCAGTTGCCCTCGGACCACAGCTGCTGCACGGTGTCGGGCAGCGATTCGATGAACGCCACCATGCGCTGGTCCACCGCGTGCCGGGCGACATCCGGATTGGTGGCGAAGACCACCCGGTCGCCGATGGCGCCGAGCAGCTCCAGATCGTGGTCCTTCGGCGGCGCCGCGGTTTTCAGCCGCAGATCGATATCGATGTCCGAGCCGATCTGCCGGCGCACCGCGACCAGGGTGGCGGCGTCCTCCAGATCGAAGAGCACGAACTTCTCGCCCTTGCGGTTGCCCGACACCACGTCCACCGCGGACAGGTAGCCGAGCTTGGCCAGCGCGCCGCGCCGCCAGGTGGAGGCGAGCGCGGGTTCCACCGAAACATAGGTGTAGCCCTGGGATTTCGCCCAAACCTGCCGCACGTGTCCGGTGCGCTGCCGCTGCAGCCGATCGAAATAGAGCAGCACGATCGCACCCACCAGCGCGATCGCCGCCAGCCCGAACCATATTGCCGTCATCGCCGCCTACCCTATCCACACTGTGCTCAATTTGCCCTCCGCTTCGCTCCGGGCGGATGCTGTGTCTAATTTGCCCTCCGCTTCGCTCCGGGCGGGCTCGCGGCCCTGGAGGTCTCGTTCTTCCCTCCCTCCGCTCCTCCGCTACGCTCCCCCGCTCCACTCAGTCCAGAACGAGACGCGCCGCGAACCAACGGTGTCCAATCTGCCCTCCGCTCCGGACGGGCTCACGGCGCCGGGAGTCTCGTCCTTCCCTCCCTCCGCTCCACTCAGTCCAGAACAAGACGCGCCGCGAACCTTCAGGTCCAATTTGCCCTCAGCTCCGCTCCGGGCGGGCTCGCGACGCCGGGAGTCTCGTTCTTCCCTCCCTCCGCCTCCAAGGCGCAGGTCTATGGAGCCGTTCGCTGCGCCGCTCTACTGAGTCCAGAACGAGACGGGCCGCGAACCTTCAGGCCTGATCTGCTCTCCGTTTCGCTCCGGAGGAGTTCGCGGCTCCGAAGGTCTCGCCGCGAACCCCGGGTGTGGGCACTCGCCAATATCTTTCAACATCGGTTCATCGGGTTCCGCTCGGCATCGAGGTGCTGAAGATCAGCTTCGCCTGGATGGATCCATCGGCGTTCTTGTCGCCCTGGACCATGACCACCTCGCCGACCGGCAGGTCCGAAACCTTGGTGCTGCCCAGCGAGATCACCTGCGTCTTGTCATCGGTCTTCACGGTGACCGTGCCACCGGACAGGCTGGTGATGGTGAGGGTGGAGCCGTCGTTGCCGGCGATGGTGCCCATAGCGCCGCCCAGCTGATCCAGATCACCGAGGCCCGGGATCGTCGGAATGCCACTGGGTAGCGGGACCGCCGAAGTATTGCCCAGGCTCGGCTGCGGATATGCGGAGGTCTTGACGCTCCCGCTGGGCGCGGATGCGCTGTTCGAGGAAACCTTGTCCGACAGCACTGTTCCCACCAGGACGGCGACGATGGCGACCACGATGACCGCGGCGATGCCCAGCGCGATCCACAGGGTGGTCCGGCGTGGCGGCTCGGGCGGAGGCGGATTCTGCGGGAAGCCCGCGGGCTGATACCCGCCGGGCGGAACTCCCGGCCCGCCCGGATAACCGGGACCACCGGCCGCTGCGCCCGCAGCCGGATATCCCGGCGCGCCATAGCTGCTCGTGGGCGAGTACCCCTGCTGGCCGGGATAGACGGCGGTCGGCTCATAGCCGCCACCGGTCTCGTACCCGCCCCACTGCGCGTCCACCGGCGGCAGCACGCGAGTGGCGTCGAGGCCGGGAGGCTGCCCGAAATAATCGGTCGGTCCGGAGGGTATGGCCTGGGTGGGCCCGTAGCCCGCGGCGCTATCCGAGGTGTGGCGGTCCGGTGTGGCCTGTTCGGCGGGCCTCTCCCCCGGGTCCGGTTCCGGACGCCGTGACCACGGATCGCTCGGATTAGTCATGACCTCCAGGGTAGGCGGCTGGGTTTATTTTGCCTCCGCTTCGCTCCGGCGGTTCGCGGCCCTCGTGACCCCGGTCTTCCCTCCTCCGCTCCTCCAAGGCGCTGGTCTATGGAACCGTTCGCTCCCCCGCTCCAAGCGCGGGGAGGCGGAGCGCAGTCCAGACCGGGGCGGGCCGGGAACTTTGCCCTGTTCGACTCGCCAGCGATGCCACTTGGCCGCTGACAGACACAGCGCGGCCCCGAGCCTTTTGACTCGGGGCCGCGGTGGTCGGCTGGGTCAGCGGCCGACGATGAGGGTGTCGCCGTCGGCGGTGACGTTGACCTTCACCGTGTCGCCGTCCTGCAACTCCCCGGCCAGCAGTTCCTTGGCGAGCGAGTCGCCGATGGCCTGCTGGATGAGGCGGCGGAGCGGGCGCGCGCCGTAGGCCGGGTCGTAACCGCGCACGGCCAGCCAGAAGCGGGCCCCGTCGGACACGTCGAGCTTCAGGCGGCGCTGGGACAGGCGCTTCTGCAGCTGGTTCAGCTGGATGTCGACGATCCGCTCCAGCTGTTCCTCGTCGAGCGCGTGGAACATGACCACATCGTCGAGCCGGTTCAGGAACTCCGGCTTGAAGGCGCGGCGCACCGCGCTCATCACCGTCTCCCGGTCACCGCCCGCACCCAGATTCGAGGTCAGGATGAGGATGGTGTTGCGGAAGTCGACCGTGCGGCCCTGGCTGTCGGTCAGCCGGCCCTCGTCGAGCACCTGCAGCAGGATGTCGAAGACGTCCGGGTGGGCCTTCTCGATCTCGTCGAACAGCACCACCGTGTACGGGCGTCGCCGCACCGCCTCGGTCAGCTGGCCACCCTGGTCGTAACCGACATAGCCCGGAGGAGCACCCACCAGGCGCGCCACCGAGTGCTTCTCGCTGTACTCGCTCATGTCGATGCGGACCATGGCGCGCTCGTCGTCGAACAGGAAGTCCGCCAACGCCTTCGCGAGCTCGGTCTTACCGACGCCGGTCGGGCCGACGAACATGAACGACCCGGTCGGGCGGTTGGGGTCGGCGACCCCGGCCCGTGCGCGGCGCACGGCATCCGAAACCGCTTGCACGGCTTCCTTCTGCCCGACGACCCGGTTGCCCAGCTCGTCCTCCATGCGCAACAGCTTCTGGGTCTCGCCCTCCATCATCTTGCCCACGGGGACACCGGTCCACGACGACACCACCTCGGCGATATCGTCCGGCCCGACCTCCTCCTTGAGCATGACGTCGCCATCGGCGGCGGTCTTGGCCTTCGACTCGGCCTCGGCGAGTTCCTTCTCCAGCTTGGGGATTCGCCCGTACCGGAGCTCGGCGGCCTTGTTGTAATCGCCGTCGCGCTCGGCCCGCTCGGATTCGCCCTTGAGCGACTCCAGCTGTTCCTTGAGCACGCTCACCGCGTCGATGGCCTGCTTCTCGTTCTGCCAGCGGGTCATCAGCTGGTTGAGCTTCTCGCGGTCGTCGGCGAGTTCGGAGCGCAGCTTCTCCAGTCGCTGCTTGGACGCCTCGTCGGTCTCCTTGGCCAGCGCCACCTCCTCGATCTCGAGCCGTCGAACGACGCGCTCGATCTCGTCGATTTCCACCGGGCGGGAATCGATTTCCATGCGCAAGCGCGACGCGGACTCATCGACCAGGTCGATGGCCTTGTCCGGCAGGAATCGGGAGGTGATGTAGCGGTCGGACAGGGTCGCGGCGGCCACCAGCGCGGAGTCGGTGATGCGCACGTGGTGGTGGTTCTCGTAGCGCTCCTTGAGCCCGCGCAGGATGCCCACGGTGTCCTCCACCGACGGCTCGCCTACCAGCACCTGCTGGAAACGGCGCTCCAGGGCCGCGTCCTTCTCGATGTGTTGCCGGTACTCGTCGAGGGTGGTGGCGCCGACCAGCCGCAGCTCGCCGCGGGCCAGCATGGGCTTGATCATGTTGCCCGCATCCATGGCGGATTCGCCGGTGGCGCCGGCGCCCACGATGGTGTGCAGCTCGTCGATGAACGTGATGATCTGTCCGGCAGAGGATTTGATCTCCTCCAGCACGGCCTTCAAGCGCTCCTCGAACTCACCGCGGTACTTGGCGCCGGCCACCATCGCGCCCAGGTCGAGCGAGATGAGCTTCTTGCCGCGCAGCGATTCCGGGACGTCGCCCGCCACGATGCGCTGGGCCAGGCCCTCGACGATGGCGGTCTTGCCGACGCCGGGCTCGCCGATGAGCACCGGGTTGTTCTTGGTGCGGCGGCTCAAAACCTGCACCACGCGGCGGATTTCGGTGTCGCGGCCGATGACCGGATCCAGCTTGCCCTCGCGGGCGGCGGCGGTCAGGTCGGTGGAGTACTTCTCCAGCGCCTGGTACGAACCCTCCGGGTCGGGCGAGGTGACGCGGGCATTGCCGCGCACCGCGGTGAACGCCTCGCGCAGCCCGTCGGCGGTCGCGCCGTACTTCAGCAGCAACTGCGAGATATCGGAGTCCCCGGCGGCCAGGCCGTAGACGAGATGCTCGGTGGAGACGTATTCGTCGCCCAGCTCGGTGGCCAGCCGCTGCGCGGAGCTGAGCGCCGCGATGGCTTCCCGCCCGAGGTTGGGGGTGGTGGTGGCGCCGGTCGCCCGGGGCAGCCGGTCCACGATCTCCTGGGCGTCGCGTCGCACCGTCGCCGGGTCGACCGCGACGGCCTTGAGCAACGGGGCGGCGATGCCGTCGGTCTGATCCAGCAACGCCACCAGCAAGTGCGCCGGACGGATTTCCGGGTTCCCGGCGACGGCAGCCGCCTGTTGCGCGGCGGTCAGGGCCGCCTGAGTCTTGGTGGTGGGATTGAACGAGTCCACGGTCACCTTCCTACTAGTCGTTGCTGACTACAACCCGGTAGAAGTTGAGTCTGTTCCGCTCAAGTCTGACCAGTTTTCGGCGCCCGCGCCAGGGGCCGAAGCCCTTACCTACGCTACGCGTGCGACGACCCCGTTCATTGACGCATCGCACCAGCTCAACCATCCCGGTTTCCGGGCGAACGGGTCGCCCCGTGCGCGCGATCATCGGCCGTGAATTCGGCGGCAACCTCCAATCCCGCGGCGGCGCAGCCGAATTGCGCAAACTGCTGCGACCGGTCGGCAACCGCGACCTGATGGTCCCGATCCGCGCTGCGCCGCTCCTGACCGACGCCGCCGAGGCGATCGGCGCACCGAGCGCACGCGGCAAGACCACCGGTGGTCCGAACTCGGAGTTCACGCCGGTACCTCCCCGCGGCCCGCAAATCGATCGGCCTCCCGCTATATCCGTGCGACCACCAGGTTTTAAGGGATACTTGACGCGGAGGGCCGCCTGGCAACGGGCGTTCCGGGGTAGTAGCACAGGAAGGAAAGCTCGACGTCGTGGATGCGCGTTCGGCAGCGCTGGTCCGCGCAAACTTTCGGACAGTCGTCGAGGCCCCGAACGGGCCCGAACGGCTGATCAGCGCGTTCTACGGTCACCTTTTCGCGGAGATTCCCGCCCTGCGGGAACTGTTTCCCTTCGCCATGGACATGCAGCCGAAGCGGTTGGTCACGGCCATCTCGTTCGTGCTCGACAATCTGGAGGACTGGGATCGCGCGCAACGCTTCCTCGAGCAACTCGCGCGCGACCACCGCAAGTACGGAGTGGAGGCCGCGCACTACGACATCGCCGGGCGCGCCCTGCTCCATGCCTTCCGCACCTATAACGGCGCCGCCAATTGGAGCCCGCAGCTGGAGGCGGGCTGGCGCGACATCACCATCCTGATCTCGGCGTCCATGGCCATCGGAGCCAACTCCGATAAGTCGCAACCCTATTGGGAGGCGACGGTGGTCGGGCACCGGCGGGTGGTGGACGATCTGGCCATCGTCCGCCTGCAGACCGATACCCCGATCCCCTATCAGGCCGGTCAGTACGTGCCGGTGGCCATTCCGCAGCGGCCCAAGATGTGGCGCTATCTGTCCCCGGCGATCCCCACGAATCCGTATGGCGAGATCGAGTTCCATGTGCGCAAGGTGCGCACCGGCTGGGTCAGCCCGGCCATCGTGAACGAGACCCAGGTGGGCGACCGGTGGATGATCGCGGCTCCGCTGGGCGGTCTGCACGTGGACCTGAGCAGCCGCAAGGACGTGCTCATGATCGGGTCCGGCACCGGCATCGCCCCGCTGCGGGCGCAGCTCATCGAGATGGGCCGGCGCGGCATCAATCCGCGGGTGCACCTGTTCATGGGCGGGCGCTACCCGTGTGATCTCTACGACGTGGAGAACATGTGGCAGCTCTCACAATCCAATCCGTGGCTCACGGTGATCCCGGTGTGTGAGAACGACACCAACCCGTGGTGGCACCCCTACCCGCCCGCCGAGACGCCGTTCGGCATGCACCGGCGGCTGATCGGCAATCTGGGCGCGGTGGTGGCCAGCTTCGGCGCCTGGGCCGACCGCCAGATCCAGATCGCCGGCTCCGCCCGCATGATCGCCGACACCAAACGCGCCCTACTCTCGGTGGGCACGCCGCTGTCGGCGATAAGCTCGGATCCGGTGTAGTGCACGGCCTTTCGACGATCAGGAGTTATCGGTGACGCTCGGCCCGGACGAGACCGGAGAGCTCGCGCTCGGCGCGCGGACGGAGTGGACGGCTACCGTGGTGGGAGCGCACCGGCTGCGCGAGGACACCACGGTGGTGCGGTTGATCGGCGAGTTCGTGCCGTTCGCGGCCGGGCAGTCGGTGGAGGTGCGCACGCCGCAGCATCCGAACATGGCGCGCCGTATGTATTGCGCGCTGCCGCCGTCGCTGGACGGCAAGCTGGAATTCCATGTCCGCACGGTTCCGGGCGGCTGGTGCAGCGGCTCCATCGTGGCCGACTCGCATCCGGGCGACGAGTGGCGGATCAGCGCGCCGGCGGGCTGGCTCGCAGTGGATTCGGAGGCCACCGATGTGGTCATGATCGCCGATGGGGTCGGGCTGGCGCCATTGCGCTCCTTGCTGCTCGACATTTCGCGCCGGCCGGAGCCGCCGCGCACCCACCTGTTCGTGGGCGGGCGCTACCCGCGTGATCTCTACGCCTCCGACATGCTCTACCTGCTGACCGGCGAATTGCCGTGGCTCACGGTCGTTCCCGTGGTGCAGGACGAGGAGGATCCGGATCGCCTCGACCCCTGGTACGAGCAGTGCCGGGTGGATATCGGCTTCCGCCCGGAGGAGATGATGCCGGGCACCGTCGCCGACATCCCCGAACGCTTCGGCCCGCTGGACCACCACCAGATCCTGGTCTGCGGCGGCGCCGCGATGGTGCGCAACACCATCGACCAACTGGTCGCCATAGGCGCACCCGCCGAAGCCATCCGCTACGAGGGTTTTTGATCACCACGAAGGCTCTTCCAATGCGACAACTGATTTCGCAAGGATCGGGGTGACTCCCGGGGTGTCCCTGAAATCGGTTCGGCTCCCAGCCGCTGGCACGGCTGCCCAACCCCGACGGCTCTCAGCCGCCCGCTGAATATCCGGGGAGGCGGTTCAGAACAGCGGGTCGTGGCGGATGTTCTGGGTGGATGTGCCGGCGGCCATGAGGCGGAATTTGGTGGTCTGCACCATGGACGGCGGCCCGACGATCTGGACATCCCGGTCTTCCCAGGAGCCGTGGCCGGCCACGATCTTGCCGATCTGACCGACCACGCGCGGCCGCAGTCCCGGAAACTCCTGGGGCTCCTCGGAACTGTCGAAGTGCCACCACGGGTTGTCGATGGACTCGGTGACGGGGTGTACGGTGAGCCATTTGTTGGCGCAGGCCAATTGGCTCAGCACCTCGAGATCGTAGAGATCGCACGGGTAATGGCCGCCCACGAAGAGGTCCACCTTGGGATTGGAGCGCCGCGCGGCCATGGCCATGAGCTGGGCGCGCAGCGGCGCGATGCCGGTGCCGCAGCCGATCATGAGCATCTTGCGGCGGGTATTGCGGGGCACGCCGAGACCGCCCAGCGGCGACCCGATCAACCACTGTTCGCCGACCCGGCTGTGGCCGACCATGGCCGGGCTGACCCAGCCGCCGGTGACGCTGCGGATATGGAATTCCAGCTCGCCGTTGGCATTCGCGGGGATAGCCGGAGACAGATAGCGCCACATGCGCGGGCGGGAGGGGATCTGCACGCTCATGTACTGCCCGGCCGCGTATTGCATGGGCTGGTCCAGCCTCAGGCGCACGATGGCCAGATTGCGCAGCACTTCCCGGTGTTCGATGACCGTGCCGGTCCACACCGGCGGGGTGGTCTCCTTCTCGGCCGCGCCGATCATGGTGTCGGCGATGAGGCCGATGCCCTCGTCCCAGGCGCGATCGACCTCGTCGGTCCACATCTCGGTGCCGGCGTAGGCCTCCAGCGCGGATTTGAGCGATGTGCACACGGCCGCATAGTGTTCGGCGGCCACCCCGTACTTGCGGTGATCGCGGCCGAGTTGGGCCAGGAAGGGCAGCAACCGGTCGGGTTCCTCCAGCCGGTCGACCGCATAGGCGATGGCCTTGACCAGCCGATCGCGCTGGGCGTCCAGGGCGGCGGGAAAGAAGTCGCGAATGTGTGGGTACTCGGTGAACAGGATGGCGTAGAACGAGCGCGCGAGTTTCTCGGGGCCGCCTTCTTCTGCAGCAACCGCCTTGAACGTTGTTCTAATCAATGCGACGGTCCGCGAATCCATTTGTGTCACAACCCCATTTCGCAATCGAACGCAGGCGTGACCGGCGAGTGAAGTGCTGCGGGACACTCGACAGCAGCCGTTGCCAAGCAAGTGTAGGCGAGGTTAGCCAGCAACGGAACGGGACGTTTCAATAACGCACTTTTTGTTCCCTGAAAGCGTGAACGTTGCGGGGTATCCGACACGAAAACCGACTGCTCAACCGGAACACGCCGCGAGACACGGGGTTTCAGACAGCGAGCCTGGGTGATCCGTTTTGCAAGACTCGGAAAAACAGCGATCCCGCCGCAACCACGCCGGTCATTGAATTCCTCTGCAGCATACGGACAAAACTCCCGAATGGAGTTATATATAACCTACCGGTCCGTTTGTAATTAACCGACGCAAAGACTTTCGCCAATACGACGGTCCCCCAGCACAACTCAGCACATTGCCCGCAACAATCGCATCGGGGTGAACACCCACCCTTGTCCGCACAGACTCTCCCCGTCATTCCGGCGTCTTCTGGGCAGGGATCCGCAGCGTGGTGGAGTCCGGCCAAAAGCACGCCGGGATGAGGATGGGATGCCCCGCCCCAACGAAAGCGGTCCGGAGACAACGTCTCCGGACCGCTTCTGGTTCAGTCTTGCTACGGTTTACGCCGGTTTCGGGGCTGCCACACCACGAGAGCGGTGCTGCGCTGAGGCGGGGTCAGGTCTGCGGGCCGGTATCCGGCCCGCAGCCTTTCCACCTCGGCGGTCAGCTCGCTCACCCGCTGCTGCAGCTCTTCCACCTGGTTGGTGAGTTCGATGATCCGTTTGACGCCGGCCAGGTTCACGCCCTCGTCCTGGGACAGGCGTTGCACCTCGCGCAGCAGCTCCACATCCCGGCTCGAGTAGCGCCGCCCGCCGCCCGAAGTGCGTTGCGGTGTAACCAGACCCAGCCGGTCATAGGTACGCAGCGTCTGGGCGTGCATGCCCGCGAGCTGCGCGGCCACCGAGATCAGGAAGTACTGGACCTCGGTCTGCTTCGGATCGGAACTCATCACGCACCTGCCCATCCCGCACGTGGATCGAACCCGCTGGTGTTCTCCGCCTCCGCGTAACGTCGCAGCGCCTCGGTGGCATTGTCGTCCAGCTTCTGCGGCACCGCGACCTTCACGGTGACCAGCAGGTCACCGGCGCCGCCGCCGCGCTTGGGCACACCGCGCCCGCGCACCCTGAGGGTACGGCCGTCCGCAGTGCCGGGCGGCACCTTGACGCCCACGCGACCGTCCAGGGTCGGTACCGAAACAGTGGTGCCGAGCACCAGTTCGGCGTACGAGACCGGCAGCACCAGGGTCAGGTCATCACCATTGCGGCCGAAGACCTTGTCCTGACTGACGTGCACGGTGACGTACAGGTCGCCGGGTGGCGCGCCGCGCAGGCCCGCCTCGCCCTGACCGGCCAGCCGGATCCGCTGCCCATCGCGCACCCCCGGGGGAATGCGCACGGTGATGGTGCGGGTGCGGTTCTGGATGCCGGTGCCGCGGCAGTCGACGCACGGGTCGTCGATGATCGACCCGGTGCCCCGGCAGTCCTCGCACGGCTCGCTGAAGCCGAACGCGCCCTGGTTCCGGCTGACCACGCCGGTTCCGTTGCAGTGCGGGCAGACTCGCGGGCTGGTGCCCGGCTTGGCACCGCTGCCGTGGCAGGTGGTGCAGGCGGCCGGGCTGGTCATGCGCAGCGGAACGGTCACGCCCTGGGCGGCCTCGCGGAAGCCGAGGGTCGTCTCGGTCTCCACATCGGAACCGCGCCGGGGACGCGAGGACGTCCGCGCGCCACCGCGATTGAACAGTCCGCCCAGCAGGTCGCCCAGGCCGCCGTCGGCGCCCGCCCCGGCGGCCCCGCCGAAGATGTCGCCGAGGTTGAACTCGCCGGAGAACCCGCCGCCGGGCTGGCCGTAGCCGCCCCCGGGCGAGAATCCGCCGCGGCCGAAACCGCCGCCGGCGAACAGTCTGCGCGCTTCGTCGTACTCCTTGCGCTTCTCCGGATCCGACAGCACGGCATTCGCCTCGCTGACGGCCTTGAACCGGTCCTCGGCCTTGCTGTCCCCGGGGTTCTTGTCCGGGTGCAGGTCACGGGCCAGCTTGCGGTAGGCCTTCTTGATCTCGTCCTGGGTGGCGCTGGAGGAAACACCCAGATCCTTGTAGAAGTCCTTCTCGAGCCACTCCCGATTCACCGGGCATCTCCTCCTTTCCGTGTGGTCGGCGCCGGTGCGGAGAGCACCGGCGGAATCGTCGGCGACGCCGCAGGCGTCTGTGAATTACAGATCGGTGCCAGCGGCATCGGTGCCAGCGTTCGTCGTATCCGGCTGCGCCGCAGCCAGATCCGCCACACCGTCGGTGACGCCGACCAGCGCGTGACGCAATACCCGATCGCCGAAGCGGTAGCCCTTGCGCATCACCATGCCGAGCACCGGGTCCGCGCCACTGCCCTCGTGCTGCACGGCCTCGTGCAGGGTCGGATCGAAAGGCTCACCCTCCGAACCGAATTCCTCGAGGCCCTGCTTCTGCAGGGCGGTGACCAGCTTGTCCGCGACCGACTTGAGCGGTCCGGAGTCGAGGTCGCCGTGGGCGCGGGCGCGGTCCAGATCGTCGAGCACGGGCAGCAGTTCGCCCACCACCGCGGCCTTGGCGCTATCGATGGCGGCCTTGCGGTCGCGCTCGACCCGACGGCGGTAGTTGGCGTACTCCGCCGTCAGACGCTGCAGATCGGCTGTGCGCTCGGCCAGTTCGGCCGTGATCGCGTCGGCGAGGGCGTCCTCGCTGACCTCGGGAGTCTCCTCGGCCCCGAGGGCCGCGGCGGAACCGTCCACCGCGGCCTCGAAGTCCTCACCCGAGGGCGCGGAGCTTGCCGAGCGCCCATCGAACGCCGTCGAATCGGCGTCGTAATCCGGGTTCTGGTTCGTCACTTCTTCTCAGGCTCCTCGACGACCTCGGCATCCACCACGGTGTCATCGGACTGCGTGGCGCTCGCGCCGTCGCCCTGGGCGGCCTGCTCCGCGGCCGAGGCCTCGTAGATCGCCTGGCCCAGCGCCTGGGACTCGGTAGCGAGCTTCTCCACCGCGGTCTTGATGACCGCGATGTCGGTGCCCTTGAGCGCCTCGTTCGCCTCCGCGATGGCCGCCTCGACCTTGGTCTTGACGTCCGCGGGCACCTTGTCCTCGTTGTCCTTGATGAACTTCTCGGTCTGGTGCACCAGGGACTCGGCCTGGTTGCGGGTCTCCGCCTCCTCGCGACGCGCCCTGTCCTCGGCCGCGTGCGCCTCGGCGTCGCGCACCATGCGGTCGATCTCCTCCTTGGACAGGCCGGAGCCCTCCTGGATCTTGATCGTGTTCTCCTTGCCGGTGCCCTTGTCCTTGGCGGTGACGTGGACGATGCCGTTGGCGTCGATGTCGAAGGTGACCTCGATCTGCGGCACGCCGCGCGGGGCCGGCGGGATGCCGGTCAGCTCGAAGGAGCCGAGCAGCTTGTTGTGCGAGGCGATCTCGCGCTCACCCTGGAAGACCTGGATCTGCACGGACGGCTGGTTGTCGTCGGCCGTGGTGAAGGTCTCCGACCGCTTGGTCGGAATGGTGGTGTTGCGCTCGATCAGCTTGGTCATCACGCCGCCCTTGGTCTCGATGCCCAGCGACAGCGGGGTGACATCGAGCAGCAGGACGTCCTTGACCTCGCCCTTGAGCACACCGGCCTGCAGGGCGGCGCCGACGGCGACGACCTCGTCCGGGTTCACACCCTTGTTCGGCTCCTTGCCGCCGGTCAGCTCCTTCACCAGGTCGGAGACGGCGGGCATGCGGGTCGAACCACCCACGAGCACAACGTGATCGATGTCGCCGACCGAGATGCCGGCGTCCTTGATGACCGACTGGAACGGCTTGCGGGTGCGATCCAGCAGATCGGAGGTGATCTTCTGGAACTCGGCGCGGGTCAGCTGCTCGTCGAGGAACAGCGGGTTCTTGTCCGCGTCGACGGTGATGTAGGGCAGGTTGATCGAGGTCGACTGCGAGGACGACAGCTCGATCTTGGCCTTCTCAGCGGCCTCACGCAGGCGCTGCATGGCCATCTTGTCCTTGGTCAGGTCGATGCCCGAGGTGCCCTTGAACTTGTCGACCAGCCATCCGACGATGCGCTCGTCCCAGTCGTCGCCACCGAGGTGGTTGTCACCGGAGGTCGCGCGGACCTCGACGACGCCCTCGCCGATCTCCAGCAGCGACACGTCGAAGGTGCCGCCACCCAGGTCGAAGACCAGGATGGTCTGTTCCTTGTCGCCCTTGTCCAGGCCGTACGCCAGCGCGGCGGCGGTGGGCTCGTTGACGATGCGGAGCACGTTCAGGCCCGCGATCTGGCCGGCCTCCTTGGTGGCCTGGCGCTGCGCGTCCTCGAAGTAGGCGGGGACGGTGATCACGGCGTCGGTGATCTCTTCACCCAGGTAGGCCTCGGCGTCGCGCTTCAGCTTCATGAGCGTGCGCGCGGAGATTTCCTGCGGGGTGTACTTCTTGCCGTCGATCTCGACCGACCAGTCCTCGCCCATGTGGCGCTTGACGGACTTGATGGTGCGGTCGACATTGGTGACAGCCTGGTTCTTGGCGGGCTGACCGACAAGCACCTCACCGTTCTTGGCGAACGCGACGATCGACGGCGTAGTGCGCGATCCTTCCGAGTTGGCCACGACGACCGGTTCGCCGCCTTCGAGAACGGCGATGACAGAGTTCGTGGTCCCGAGGTCGATACCGACCGCACGAGCCATGGTGGTTCCTCCTAATTAAGTACCTGAGCGCCCCGAAACCTCTTCCGAGTGACCCCGGCGCACTTCGTCCCAGTAACACTGAGCGTGATCGGCTCAATCTTGCACCCACCGGCGGGTGGTGCGCAACCTTAACTTGAGTCTGACTCGCTCAACCTTGCTGACCACTCCCAACGGGTGCCGCACACCATCTATTCCCCGCGTCACAAAGAAAGTTCTTCGCGAGTCCGGCCCCAGGCCCATTGTGTCCACACCGGTCGGTTTTTAACCGCCGATGGGCCCGGATCGTGACCGGATCAGCTGGGCGGATAGATCGCCATCGGCTCGCCGGTGGCGGTGACCTTGAAATACCCGTGCTGGGAACCGTCGTCGACATACACGGTGACCACCGGATCGCCATCGACGCCACGCGCGATCTCGACATGCCCGATCCGGCCGTTCGGCACGCCCGCCGACTGCGGAGCTCCCGCGAGCAGACCCGCGATCTTCTTCAGATCCAGGACCGACATGTCGAAGATGTCCAAGCCCGGAGACCGCGCGATGTCGTCAGAGGAGTGGAAGCTGCCGTCGTAGCGAATGCGCGCGTCGCGCGGCGCCGACGGATCCTTGCGGCGCTCGATGATCACGTAGGTGGGGTAGAGGAGAACCTGATCGGCCTTGGTATCGCCGAAGTGGTCCCGATAGGCCGCGACGAAACCGGCGAGGCCCTGGCCGGTGGTCGGGTCCGGAATCGCGGGTGCGGACGCGGTCGTGCGCGAGACGCAACCGGCGAAGGCCCCCAGCAGGGCCGCGGCGACGACGATCGCGGCGGCGACGCGCATGCGCGTGGACGGGCCGCGCCGATTCACCCGCACCACAGGCGAATTCACCAGATTGGCCGGGATCTGCAGATCATCCAGTATCGCGTCCAGCTCACCGAAGGTCTTGGCCGCCATGGCCCGCGCGGTCCGGTGCGAGTGTTCGGACGCCGTGAGCTCGCCCGCGTCGCGGGCCGCGTCGAGCAGGGTGCAGGCGTCCACGCGATCGGTGTCGCGGGCCCGCAGCCCCTGGGAACGTGCATCAGCCATGGTCTCGCCCTATCCCCCGAACGCCAGGGTCCGCACGATCCGGCCGTCGAGGGTCGCCTCGATGTAGCCGTTCTCATTGGCCTTGTTGCCCACATAGATACGAACGATCGGCCCGGCGCTCGACCCCTCGACATCGAGGTGGCCGACCGTGCCCTGATCCACCTTGGTGAGGGCCGGAGCCTGGGCCGCCAGGGCCACGATGGCCTGCACGTTCAGGGCGGCCAGGTCCGCGGTCGGCGTCTGCGGCGACCGGGTCTGCGGTTGGTCGCCCTGGTCGAAACCGCCGCGATAGGTGTAGCGGACCGTACGGTCGGCCTGCACCCCCCGGGTGACCACCGCGTAGTCGGGGAACAGGTCGACCTCGTCGACGCGGGTGTCACCGAACTTTGCTCGGTAGGCCTCCCGGAAGTAGCTGATGCCCTCGGCCTCGGTGAGTTTCGGCCGGGGCAGCACCATCGGCTCGATGATCCCCAGATCCACCGCGGGCGGCCCGGCGGGGCGGGAAGGGGGACGGTCCACCGCCACGAAGGTGCCCACCGCCACCGCGATGCTCACGGCGGCCACACCGGCGGCGAACCAGTTCTCGCGCCGCGATGTGGGCGGGATCGGGTCCGGCCGGGCGTCGGCGGGCCGTTGCAGGTCGTCGGTGAGCTGGGCCAGTTCGCCCAAAGTCCGTGCCTCACCGGCGAGTTCGGTGAGGGTGCGGTGGTCGGCGGCGCTCAGCTGTCCGTCCGCGAGCGCGGCGTCGAGGAGCGTGCAGGTGGCCTGCCGGTCACCGTCGCGGGCCCGGGTGCGCGGCGGATAGCCGCCGGAGGACGGCCGCCGCGCGCGCTTGCCGGCGGGCGTGAGGTCGGCGGTCTTGGCGCTGGGCTGGAGATCGCCGATGAGGCGCTGCAATTCGCCGAGGGTCTGCGCGTTCTGCGCCTGCTCGGAGCGCTGGTGATACTCCTCGACCGCGAGCTCGCCCTCCGCGTAGGCGGCGTCGAGCAGCGTCCGCGCGTTGACGCGGTCGATGTCCCGCGCCCGCATGCGTCCGGTCGCGGGCGAATCCCCGACGGATCCGGACGATTTCGAGCTCACGCGGGGATCGTAGACGGATCCCGGATAAAACGCGCGGTTTCCGGCGGTGGTGGGACACGCCCGGGATGCGCGCCGACGTCCGAAATGCCGGGCTCGCGCGCGGTCGGCCACGAAGATCGGGAGCATCGATTTCCGCTGGTGAGGAGGCTCGATGCAGGCAAGGTTCGGTATTTCGATCCCGCCCGTCGCATCCGCGCTGCCGGACGTCATCGATATGGCCGTGGCCGCCGACGCCGACGGGCTGGACCTGGTGGCCATCCAGGACCATCCCTACAACGCGCAGTTCGGCGATGCCTTCGCGGTGATCGGGGCCTGTCTGGCGGCCACGGGGCGCGTCAGCCTCTACCCGGGCGTGGCGAATCTGCCGCTGCGCACCCCGTCCATGATCGCCAAACAGGCCGCCACCTTCGACCTGCTCAGCGGCGGGCGGTTCGAATTGGGTTTGGGTGCGGGCGCTTTCGAGAGCGGCGTGGTGGCCATGGGCGGGCCCGCCCGTAAGGGCCGGGCCGCGCTCATGGCGTTGGCCGAGGGCATCGCCATCATCCGGGCGGAGTGGCGGCCCGGGCAATTGGTGTCGGTGGTGGGCACCGAATACACGGTGCAGGGCATCGAGGGCGGGCCCGCACCCGCGCACGCCATCGGTATCTGGCTGGGGGCGATGGGACCGCACGCGCTGGATCTGATCGGGTCGGCGGCCGACGGATGGGTTGCACCGCTGCCGAATTGGATGCCATGGGAGCAGTGGGCCGATGCCAATGCCCGCATCGACGCGGTGGCGCGCTCGGTCGGCCGGGACCCGCGCACCATCACCCGGCTGGCGGCGCTGCCGGGCGTGGTGAGCGATCGGCCGCTGCACCCGAATCCCCGCGGCTCCGACCCGATTCACGGCTCACCCGAGGAATGGGCGGAGCTCATCGTGCGCCTGGCCCGCGACGCCGGGTTCGACACCTTCGTCTACTGGCCGCCCGGCTTCGACGTGGACCAGGTGCAGCGCTTCGCGCGACAGGTGGTGCCCCTCGCGCGAAAGCTGCTGGGGGACTGTTGAATCAGGCCTGCGCGGCCCTGGCGACCGCCTCGATCTGGCCGGGGAACTCGCTCGGCTGACCGACGCCGGTGGTGACCAGGTCGCGCAGGCTCTCGGTGATGTAGAAGGTCCACGCCGGGGAGCATGCCTCGTAGCACTCGTAGTCGGGCACGAGGCCGACGTGGGTGAAGCGGAGTTCGGTGCCACCATCGGTCGCGGCGATGTCGAAGCGGATCTCGGTGTTCACCCATTCGGTCTGGTCCTGGATGTAGGACATGTGATTGTCCTTCACCAACCAGACCACGCGCTGGTTCGGCACCACCTCGGTCAGTTCGATCTCGCTGCGGTGAACCCCGGGGGCCTCGAAGACGAATCGGTCGCCCACCCGCTCGGTGCCGCCCTGGATGCCGGGCGACCACCAGCCGCGGGCGTCGATGACGGCGGCGAAGACCTCGGCAGGCGTGCGGTCGACGGTGATGCTGGTGGTGAAGTTCTGATCAGTCATGGCAGGTCCATTTCTTTACTGAGAACACAGGGCGGTTCGGAGTGGACTGTCTCGCGAGAACTTACTTTCATCACGATAGTGGCGTTGCTTGCATCACACAAGCGGATCCGGCAACCTGGAGACATGTTGGGACGCATGTACGACGGGGAGGTGTGCTCGGCCGCGCGCACGCTCGAGCTCGTGGGCGAACGCTGGAGCCTGCTCATCGTGCGCAATGCCATGTTCGCCGGGATGAGCCGGTTCACCGAGTTCCAGCGCGCGCTCGGCATCGCGCCGAACATTCTCACCAAGCGGCTCGCCGAATTCGTCGAAGCCGGAATCTTCGAGCAGCGCACCGGCACCGGCAGCGGACACCCCGAATACCTGCTCACCACGAAGGGACTCGACCTGAAGCCGGTCATCCTGGCGCTCACCGCATGGGGCGACCGCTGGGCCGCACCGGACGGGCCGCCGGTCACCTACCGGCATGCCGGCTGCGGCGGGAAAGTCCATGTACGCCTGGACTGTTCGGACTGCGACGCCACGCCCGGCCTGGCGGAGGTGACGGCCGAACTCGCGCCCTGGGCCTACGAGTTGAAGTACGGGACGCCGCCGTCAGTCCAGTAGCGGGAACCGGCCCGAGCGCAGCAGTCCGGCGATGGCCTCCATCTTCGCCTGCGGGGCGGCGTAATCCGGATGCGCGCCGAGCACGGCGGCGGCATCGTGCAGGCGAACCATCTGCCGCTCGGCCTCCTCGACACCGCGCCCGCCCGGTGTGATCGGATGCGCGGCGAAAGCAGGGCGGCGCGGATCAACCCGTCCCAGTTCGATGGCCTTCTCCACCCGGCGCGAGCACCGGCAGAACGCCTGCGGATCGGCGAGGCCACACGCGGATCGCAGGAAGTTTCCGAGCCGTTTCTTGGCCCGCTCCACCCGTTTCCGGTACGCGGCCGCCGTCACGCCGACTATCCAGGCGGCCTCATCGGAACTCACCTCGAAGACGTCGGAAAGCACGTAGGCGATGCGTTCGTCACGGCCCAGGCATTGGAGCATGGCCTGGCTGCAATTGAGCCGCACCTCATGGGTGAGCAGCGTGGATTCCGGACCGCGGTAGTCCTCGTCGGCCAGGTCGTCCCGCAATACCTCGCCGAACTGATCGAGGCTGAGCTGCTGGGCCTCCAGCGGCGTCTGCCGCTTCAGATTCAACAGGTAGTTGACACCGATGCGGTAGGCCCAGGTGGTGAGCTTGGCCTCGCCGCGCCAGCCGGCGAGATTGCCGACCACCCGCACCAGGATTTCCTGGGTGGCGTCCTCGGCATCGGCGGGCCGCCAGACCATGCGCAGCGCGAGCCGGTAGATCGGATCCTGCAGCAGCCGAACGACATCCGAGACGGCGGCGCCATCGCCCTCGACGGCCCGCGCCACGAGCTCACGCTCGTCGATTTCCGATCCGGTGTCCATGTCGCCAGCATAGGGATCGCGGGGCACAGCGTCTGCGCCCCGCGATCAGCCCTGCCACGGCGAAACCAGGCTAACCGGTCGAAGCGCCCGGCCGCGAAAGCCGGCGCGTCATGCGACGGTCGAGGCGGTGGTGAGCGCGTGCCGGCGCATCCACTCGGCGACGGCCTGCCCGATGGCATCGGGCTGATCCTCCGGGCAGTGGTGCCCGGCCGGTCCGATATTCGCGAGCTCGGCCGATGCGAAGGTCTTCATCGCCCACTCCATCGCCGCCGGCGAGCCCAGGCCGACACCGTCCTCGACGTGCATGACCAGCTTCGGCACCTCGGGGCTGGAGGCCATCCACCTGCCGTAGTTCTCGATGCGGGCGACCACGTCGGCGGGCTCGCCGTCCAGCGGGAATTCGCGCGGCCACGCCAGCATCGGCTTGCGGGACTCCGGGGTCGGGTAGGGCGCGCGGTAGGCGTCCAAGGCCTCGGGGGTCAGACTCCGGGTGGAGGCGGGCAGGTTGAATTCGATGAACATATTGCGTTCCAGCACCATCTCCTCGCCTTCGGGAGAACGGAAGCGGCGGAAGAGTTCCGCACCCTGCGGCGGCATCTCCGACCACCGCATGGGGCGCAGGAAGGTCTCCACCACGGCGATCCCACGCACCCGCTCGGGATGCCGTGCGGCCCAGTCCATTCCGAGCGCACCGCCCCAGTCGTGGCCGACGATGACAACCTGGTCCAGGTCCAGGGCGTCGAACCAGGCGTCCAGGTAGCGGACGTGATCGACGAAGCGGTAGTCGCTGTCCGGCTTGCCGGAGGCGCCCATGCCGATGAGATCCGGTGCCAGGGCCCGGGTTTCACCGCTCACGTGCGGGATGACATTGCGCCAGATGTAGGAGGAGGTGGGGTTGCCGTGCAGGAAGACGACGGGAACCGCACCACCGCCGGTGTCGGTGTCGGTGTAGTTGATGAACGAGTCCAGAACATCGATGGTGGCCATCGTGGTGTCCTTCCGGGTGAGTTGCCTACACCTGGTTGGACACCCGCCGGGACGGCTTGTGACAGGACCTAGATGTGATCTGGGTCATACATCGGCATGGTGCCCGGCTCGTGCGTCAGCCCTGGGTGGACACCCGGCGTGAGGCCGTTGCCGATCGCGGCCCGCCGCAGCATGGCCAGCAGGCGCGCCCGATCCTCGGGGGTGAGCATGCCCAGCAGTTCGTCATTGAGCCGATCGGCTATCACGGACGCGCGCGCGATCATCTCGCGCCCGGCGGGAAGCAGGTGCACGGCGTGGGCGCGGCGGTCGACGGGGTGTTTGCGGCGCTCGACCAGGCCGCGCTTCTCCAGGTTGTCGATCAGGCTGACCATCACATTGCGGTGGATCCCGAGCGCATCGCACAACTGCTGCTGGGTGCGGCCGTCATTGGCCTCCAGGATGCGCAGAGTGCCGTACTGCGGCGGTTTGATGTCCAGCGGCGCGAGCAACTGGTCGAAGCGGTACGCGGCGTGAGAGCCCAACTGCGCCAATAGGAATGCCGCGCTATCGACCAGGGACCGGTACTCGGGATCGACGTCCTTCACCCGCACAGCCTACCTTAACGCCCGAAGAGTGATTGCACTCTTGATTGATAATCACTTCAGGTGCATAGTTTGACATTGGGAGCTCCACCCGTATCGAAACGAAGAGAGTTCGCAGTGGATACCGACAACACCCCCGCCCTCGATCCACGCCGCTGGATCGCCTTCGCCGTCGTGCTGGCCGCCGGATTCATGGACCTGCTCGACGTCACCATCGTCAATGTGGCCGTACCCAGCATCCAGAAGGACCTGGGCGCGGCCTACTCGCAGATCGAATGGATCATCGCCGCCTACGTGCTGTCCTTCGCGGCGGTCCTCATCACCGGCGGCCGACTCGGCGACATCTACGGCCGCAAACGCCTATTCCTGTTCGGTATGGCCGGATTCACCGCGGCCTCGCTGGCCTGCGGCCTGGCCTCCTCGCCCACACTGCTCATCGGCTCCCGGTTCGCGCAGGGCGCCATGGCCGGGCTCATGGTGCCGCAGATCCTGGCCATCATTCGCGTCACCTTCCCGAAGGACGAACGCGCCAAGGCCATTGCCGTCTACAGCGGCGTCGGCGGATCCGCCTCCGCGGTGGGACTCGCGCTGGGCGGGCTGCTGGTGCAGTGGAATCTGTTCGACCTGGGCTGGCGACCCATCTTCCTGGTGAACGTACCGGTCGGCGTGATCGCGCTGGCGGCCGCGACCATGGTCATGCGTGATTCGCGCTCCGCGCACGCGCCGCGACTGGACATCGTCGGCATGGTGCTGGCCGTCTCCGCGGTGCTGCTGCTGGTGTACCCGCTCACCGAGGGCCGCCGATTGGATTGGCCCGCCTGGACTTTCGCCATGATCGGCGCGTCGGCCCTGGTGTTCGTCGCCTTCGGCGTCTACGAGCGGTGGCGGGGCCGGACCGCCGGATCACCGCTGATCGACCTCGACCTGTTCCGGTCGCGGCCGTTCACCGTGGGTTTGGCGAGCTGGCTGCTGTTCTGGATCGGCTTCGGCGGGTTCTTCCTGACCTGGACGCTGTTCATGCAGGCCGGCCTGGGCTGGTCGCCGATGCGGGCCGGGCTCACCTCGGTGTTCTTCGCGGTCGGCGCGGGCATCGGGGCGGGCGTGTCGGTGAGCGCGTTGGCGCCGCGGTTCGGCAAATGGGTGCTGCTGGCCGGCGGGCTGGTGACCGCGGGCGGCTTCGCGCTCTACGGCGCGCTGGCCACGCGCTACGAATCCGATTTCGCCTCATGGCAGATGGTGTTCCCGCTGCTGGTGACCGGTATCGGATTCGGCATCGTGGTCGCGCCCACCATCGACATGCTGCTCGGGCAGATTCCCGACCGCGAGGCCGGAGCCGCGTCCGGTCTGCTGAACACCGGACAGCAGCTGGGGATGGCGCTCGGCGTGGCGCTGGTCGGGATCCTGTTCTTCGCGCAGCTGGACCACGATTCGGCGCGCGGCGTGGATTCCGTTGCGACGCATACCCACACCGAGCTGGCGGCGGCGGGGGTGCCCGGGCCCGCGCAGGAGCAGATCCTGGCGAACTTCCGGGCGTGTGTGCGGGACCGCTCGGCCGAGGTGGATCCCTCCGTGGTCCCGGCCAGCTGCCAGTCGGCGCCCACCGCGAATCCCGCGATCGGCCAGACCCTCACGCGCGCGGGCGAACAGGCCAATGCGGTCAACTTCGCGCACACCTTCCAACACACGCTGCTCTGGGGCGTCGGGCTGATGGCGCTGGTGTGCCTCGGCTTCCTGGCGCTGCCGCGCGACACCCGGCTCGAGCCGCATGAGGCCGAGACCGAGGAGGAGGAACTCGTCGGCATCTGATCCCACACCGGCGGGATCAGACGGCACGGGCCGCGGGTTCGGTGAAATCACCGAACCCGCGGCCCGTGCCGGTGAACAATCCAACTGTCACCGACTTTCGACAGGAGCCAGTCATGCGTGCGGCCGTGGTCAGCAAGGGCGAATTCCAGGTCGAGGACCTACCGGCACCGGTAGCCGGGCCCGGTCAAGCGCTCATCTCGGTGACCCGCTGCGGCATCTGCGGCTCCGACCTGCACGCCCGCGTGCACTGCGACGAACTCGCCGACCTGGCCGCCGCCACCGGCTACGACCATTTCATGCGCTCCGACCAGCGGATCGTCATGGGGCACGAATTCACCGGCGAGATCGCCGAATACGGTCCCGGCACCCGCCGCCGGTGGAAGCCCGGCACGCCCGTGGTGGCGATGCCCATCCTGCGCAACGGTCGCGGGCCGGAGCTCACCGGGCTGTCCGCCCACGCGCCCGGCGGGTACGCCGAGCAGGTGCTGGTGCAGGAGCCCATGACCTTCGCGGTCCCCAACGGTCTGTCCCCCGACCACGCCGCGCTCACCGAGCCGATGGCCGTGGCCTGGCACGCGGTCCGCAGGAGCCGGATCGCCAAGGGGCAGACCGCATTCGTCATCGGATGCGGGCCCATCGGGCTGGCCGTCATCACCATGTTGAAGGCGGCGGGCGTGCATACCGTCGTGGCCAGTGACTTCTCACCGCGCCGGCGCGAGCTTGCGGACAGGTGCGGGGCCGATGTGGTGGTCGACCCGACCACCGAAGCACCGTGGGCGGCGACGCCGAAACAGCCGCGCATCACCGGCGCCGCCGACCTCCTCAATCTGGCCTTCGACGCCATGGAACGACTGCGCCGCATCCCGACCATCCCGTGGTGGTATCTGTTCCGCGCCGCGCACACGCTCAACCGCGGGCCGGCCGGGCCGGTCGTCTTCGAATGCGTCGGAGTGCCCGGCATCATCGACCAGATCCTCACCGCCGCGCCGCCTTTGACCCGCGTGGTGGTCGTGGGCGTGTGCATGCAGCAGGACAACTTCCATCCCGCCAGGGCCATCAACAAGGAGATCGAGCTGCGATTCGTCTTCGGCTACGACCCGGGCGAGTTCCGCGACACCCTCCACATGATCGCCGACGGCAAGGTGGATCCCAGCCCCCTGATCACCGGCACCGTCGGGCTCGACGGCATCGACACGGCCTTCACCACGCTCGCCTCCCCGGAGCACCACGCCAAGATCCTGATCGACCCGCGCAGCGACCGCACCGCGCCCTGAAATCGGGCGCGGCGCTCTCGGCCGTTCCGGACTAGCGGCCAGGCCGTAGCGCCGGGAAAGGCGTGGTCGGTGGTTCGTGGAGGATGTCCAGCAGGCCCTCGGCGCTGCGAGCCGCGGTCAGGCAGGCATTGGCCGTGAACTGATCGGCCAGTGGGTGGCGGGCCCGGGCGCGCCACTTCTGAACGGCGGCCAAGGCGGCCTCGCGCTGCGTGGCGAGATCGGTGTGGGTGGCCAGGCCCAGGCGCAGCGTGGGAGCCACGCCGGTGCCGCCGATGAGACGGTTGAGTTCGGCCAGATCGTCCGGCGGCAAGGGCAATTCGTCCGCGCGTAGGTGGGCGAGCAGGCGGAGTTCGGCGAAGCCGTGGACATCGGCGAGCAGGGTGCGCACGCGCGGGAGCAATGCATCGGCGGCCGAACCCGGATTGGCGGCGAGGACGCGGGCCAGGGCGGTGAGCGCCGAGTGGGCCTTCAATTCGTCCGCACGCTGGGCGAATTGGACGTCCAGGACGGTGCGGAGTTCGTCGAGGCCGCTGCGGGCGGAGAGTTCGGCGGCCAGCGCCTGCGAACCCCGGACACCGAGCCGGATCAAGGTGACGGCCAAGCGAATGCCGAACAGGCCGAAGCGGGCGGTGAGGTGGGCACGCAGCTCGGCCGGGACCGGCAGGGGCAGGTCCGGATGGGCGAAACGATCGGCGGACAGCAGGGCCGCGGTCAACTCGTCCACCGGGATGGCGGCCAGCGCCTCGAAGGCGTCGTACTCGCGCTGGCGCAACGTGGCGGCGGCGAAGGCCAGCAGGCCCGCGACCGGAATCACGGACTGGCACAGGCCGGTTCGCTCCAGCTCGGTCGCGAACCGGGAGGCCACATCGCGGGCGGAATGCAGGGCATCGATGCGGCCCGCGCCGATCTCGTCGGCGCGCGACACCACGCCGACCACGCCGAGCGGGCCCGAGAAGCTCTGCGGCGCTCCGGTGCTCCCGCTCGAACCGGCGCCGATGCGCTCCAGGAAATCGACATCGGCGGCGTCGAGGCGGCGCAGCAGATACAGCACGGCGTCGGCGGGCGGCAGGGCCGGGCCCCCGGGCGTGAGCAGCCGCGACGTGCGGGCCGACACCTCACGCGAGAGGGAGGAGATGCCGGGCGTGTCGATGATGATGGTCTGCGCCAGCTCCGCCGACGGCCACTCCACCGCCAGGTGATCCACCTCGCGCGGGGCCGGCGAATTCCAGCGCAGCGCCGACAGATCGAAGGTGAGCCCGTGCGCGCCCGGCAGCCCCTCGGCGCCGCGCCCGCGCCGCACCACCACGTCCGCGCGCGACCCGTCGAGGCTGTACGCGGTCACCCGCGGCGCGGTCCCATTGCGATACCAGGTGACCAGCCGCGTGCACTCGGTCGCGTCGGTGGGCGCGATGTCCTGCCCGACCAGCGCGTTCAACAGCGTCGACTTGCCCGCCTTGAGCTGGCCCGCCAACGCCACCCGCAGCGGCTCGTCCAGCCGCCGCGCGCACTCGTCCAGCTGCCCCCGCACCCGCGGCCGGTCGCCCAGCGCCCGACGCGCCGCCGCCACCAGCCCGCGCGTCTCCGGCACCAGCCCATACCCGACACCGCTCGCGTCGTCCCTCACAGGCTCCCGATTCCGAAGCACACCGCACCTCCACGCATCGCAGGGCATTCGCCCGGACACGCCGAATCGTTATCAGAACTGACCGGCTCTCACAGCGAATTCCCAGTACCGAGAGCCGGCTCACGCCAGCTCCCGCGCACCGAATCCGCTCGGTATCCCCTGATCTTGCCCGGATCGACTCGAAACGCCCGCCTCGTCCCCGGCGCGGCGCGACCGATCACCACCGCGGTGCCCCGACCGCGACCCGCGGCCGAGGGCACCGCGGCCCCTCAACGCGCTACCCAGCCCGCCGAGAGGAACACGCTGACCACGCGGATTCGACGACCTCGGCACCGGTCGCGGTCTACCGTTCGCCGAAGTCCACGAAACAATGCTGCGCGACGCTGGGTGCGGGGGCGCTCACGGTGCCGCGGTCCGCACGATCCTCAGCGAGCATTGGGTGGCAACTGGTGACGGTCGGACGGGGGCAGGGAGGCCGGATCCGCCGGGCCGAGCAAGGCGTCGGCGTGGCGGCGGAGTTCGGCCACGACGCGCAGGCGGCGCTCGAGTTCGGCGGCGCGTTCGGTGCGGCGGGCGGCCTCCAGGTTGGCGGCCTCCTGGGCGGCGCGCAGGGACTCGTCGATGGAACGCACAGTGCGGTCGGCGACGGCGGTGAAGTGGTCGCGCAGCAGGCGGTGGATGCGGTGCAGGCGGTCCTTGGTCTCCTTGCCGGTGTGGAAGGCGATGTCGTCGAGATAGCGGCGCACCGCCATCTTGGCGTCGGCGCGGCGCTTGGCCAGGCGGGCCTTCTTGTCATCGCTGAAGGCCTTGCCGCCCAGCAGGACTCCCGCGCCCAGCGAGAGCGGGTTGATCAGGGCCAGCCCGGCCATGGTGCCGACCATGCCCGCCATCACCACGCCGCCGTAGGAGCCGCGCACACCCACCAGCAGCTTGTGCCCCAGGCCCAGATCGGGTTCCAGGTCGGCGAGGGTGCAGGATGCGGCGCGGGAGTCGTCGTCGAGGGTGTCGCGCACCTCGGGCAGGTCCACAGTGCCGAGATCGGTGAAGTGGGTGGCGACCTGCTCTGCCAGTTTCACCGCGCGGGTGCCCGTCCACACCAGGTTGTCGCCGACGGCGGAACCGACAGTGGCCGTGAGCCATTCCTCCATGCTGTCCCAGTGCCGGCCGGGATCGTGCTGGTCGATCCAGTCCTCGGCGGTGCGGGCGATATCGCGCAGGCGGTTGCGCAGATCGTGGTCGATATCGCCGGCCAGATCGGTGATGCCATCGCCCAGTGTCTGCTGCCAGGCGGCGGTATGGCGGTGCAGCTTCTCCGCTTCGGTCTTGGCGGCGTGCAGTTCCCGGATGGCGGCCGCGCCTCGTTCGGGATCGCGCAGCGCGACCAGTTCGCTGCCCGATGCCAGCGCCAGATGCTCGGCGGCGGAGGAGATGTCGAGCGCGACCGCGCGCTGGACGGCCTGCTGATCCCGGGCCACCACCTGCTCGCGCAGGAATTGGAACACCAGCCCGAACCCGGACTCACGGCCCAGCCCCTCATCCTGCAGCCGCATGGCGTGCGCGCGCAGCACTGCCGACACCGGCAGCATTGGCATCTCGATACCGTTGGCGCGCAGATGCTTCCGGTTCGCCTCGAACACCTGCCGCCAGTGCGGGTACAGATCGATCTTGGTCACCAGCACCGCGACCGCCGGGCACAGCTCCCGCACTTGACGCAGGAAATCCACTTCGGTCTCGGTGAGTTCGGTGGAGGCGTCGGTGAGCACCAGCACCGCGTCCGCCGCCGGTGCCTGCGCGAGAACGCTTGCCGCACCGGTGGTTCCGTGTGCGCCCAGCCCGGGCGTATCCACCACCACGATGCCGTCCGCGAGCAGCTGACTCGGAGCCTCGAGCTCGAGCCGCAGCACGGCGCGGCCCTGCGGACTGCGCGGCGTGATCCTCGTGACCACCTCGAAAGGCACCGGCTCCCTGGTGTTCGCGCCACCGTCCGCGCCCGCCGCCACCACGGTGGCACGCGGTTGCGCGCCGTAGGACAGCACCGTGGTCACCGTGGTGGTGACGTCATCGGCGACCGCGCACACGTCCATATTGACCAGCGCGTTGACGAACCGGCTCTTGCCCTGATTCCCCAACCCGGCCACCACGATCCGCCGCCGCGGATCCCGGACCTTGCCCGCCACGGTCTCCAGCCGGGCGACCAGATCCCCGCGTTCCGCGGCCTTCGCCACGGCGATGGCCTCCGAAACCATCGCCAGCAGCGGATTCGCCGCCACCATGCCCGTCACAGCTTGCTCACCGACCCCGTTCCAGCCGTCCCTATTCCGAGAGGAAGTCGCTGGCCGCGGGCCGGCCCGCGGTCAGCGACCCCCAACCTACGAGTGCAGGATGCCGCCGACGATGTCGCCGCCCGCGTGCGCCCCGAGATCCACCCCGGTGTGGGCCCCACCATCCCCGAACAACGAGGCATCCGCACCTGTGGTGGTATGCACGCCGCCCCCGAAGGCTTGCGAAACATCCACACCGGCCCAGGGATTCGCACCCGCACCGTGCAGTCCGGCATCGACCGCCGTCCCACCGTGCACCCCGGCATCCAGCCCGCTCCCCACTTGCACGCCCCCACCGGCCTGCGTGGCCCCGGAAACCCCGGCATCCAGCCCGCTGCCGACCCCCGCCACCGCGTTCCCGACACCGGTCAACCCGGTGTCCACACCGGCACCGACCCGAGTCCCCGCGTCCAGCGCCGAATGCACACCCGCATCCAGACCGCCTCCGGCCTGTGTCCCAAGGCCCGCACCGACATTCGCGGCACCGTTGAGCCCGGTCTCCAGTCCGGCCCCGACCTGAGTTCCCGCCCCGAGCGCGGAGTGCACGCCCGCATCCAGGCCACTGCCGACCTGTGCCCCCAGGCCCGCACCGACATTCGCGGCACCGTTGAGCCCGGTCTCCAGTCCGGCCCCAACCTGGGTCCCGGCCCCCACGGTCGTGTCGAGCCCGCTCTGCACGCCCGCGCCGAGGCCGACGGTCGCGTCACCAACGCCGGAAATGCCCGTTTCCAAACCACTTCCGACCTGTGCGCCCAGCCCGGTGCCCACATTCGCGGCACCGTTCAGCCCGGTCTGCAAACCCGCTTCGAGCTGGGTTCCGGCGCCGACCGCGGTATCGACGCCCGCGCCGAGCCCCCCGCCCAGCTGCGCACCCAGATCCGCGCCGGTGGTCAAGCCCGTGTGCAGGCCACCATCGAGGCCCGCGCCCAGCTGCGTGCCCCCGCCGATGAGCGTGTCGGCCGCACCTGACAATCCGGTCTCGATACCGCCTCCGACCTGTGTGCCGAGGCCCGCGCCGATATTCGCGGCACCGTTCAGCCCGGTCTGCAAACCCGCCCCGGCCTGGGTCCCGGTACCCGGCACGGTGCTGATTCCCGTGTCGAGACCCGTACCCACGCCCAGATTCGCGCCGGTGTTCAGGCCTGCGGAGAGCCCGGTGTCGAGTTCGCCGCCGAGCTGGCTGCCGACGCCGACCACGGTGTCGGCCGCGCCCGAAAGCCCGGTCTCCAGGCCGCTACCCAGCTGCGCGCCCGCGTTCGCCGCACCATTGAGACCGGTCTGCACGCCGAGCCCCGTAGCGAGTGCACTGTCGATTCCGGCGGAAAGTCCTGCGCCGAGGCCGGTTTCGAGCTGCCCGCCGAGATCGCCGGCCGTGTTCACCGCGCCGATGACGCCCGTCTGCACCCCGGCGCCCGCACCGAGGGCGGAATCCAGTGCGCCGACGACACCCGTCTGGAGGCCCGCGCCGACGCCCGTGGCCGAGTCGAGGGCGCCGGTCAGACCGGTCTGAAGGCCCGCGGTCGCGGAGTTGACGACGCCGGAGAGATTTGCGCCGAGGCCGGTTTCGAGGTCGCCGGCGGTGGTGACCGCGCCGGTCAGGCCCGCACCGACCTGGGTGACGGCGTCGAGAGCACCCTGGATGCCGGTCTGCAGGCCCGCGCCGGCAGCCAAGCCGCCGGTGAGGGCGGAGGTCAGGTCGGCGCCGGCCTGCGCGCCGACGACACCGCCCAGATCGGCTTCGACCCCGGTGGCGACTTCACCTGCCGCGCCGAGCGCGCCGCCGAGTCCGGCGGACAGGCCCGCCCCGATGTCGGTGGCCCCGCCGACGACCGCGCCGACGCCATCGGACAGTCCCAGTTCGAGACCGGTGCCGGCGTCGGCGCCCAGGACCACCTGGGTGGCGGTGGCGGTGCCGAGGTTCACGCCCGCGGTGTCGCCGATCGCGGCCGAGCCAGTGGTCCCCACCCCGCCGTTCGCCCCGGCGCCGACACCGAGGCCGGTGTCGGCGCTCAGGCCCGTGACCCCGCCCGCGGCAATGATGTCGGACAGCTGCGAACCTCCGGCAACCAGCGCGGATTCGGCCACCATGGGCGCCACGGCGGCAATGTCCTCCGGGGTGACAGTGGCGAGTCCGGCATCGGCCAGCGCCGCGCCCGGATTGTTGCAATAGCTGACCGCGGCCTCGTGGTCGCGCAGCAGATTGAGGATGAACTCGAGGATTGCGTTGGGGCTCATGGCGAATCGTCTCCCTGGATGGGCGGGCCCCACTGACCCGCGCTGCTCGAATTTCCTTTCACGTTAGGAACCCGTCCTGTTACGGGTAACGGGGTGAACTCCCCCAAGTTCCACATCCGTCGCCTACGGGGGTGGGCAAACATTAGGGGAATATCCCCATACGTTCCCGGGAATCGGTAACGGGTTCCCCTCAGCTGCCGACAGGCCGGGTGGGCCGCCCGGCCTAACCCGAGGTTTTCGTACATATCGGACCGAAGAACTTTCGGCACGCGATCCGCACGACGCGTGGTGGTAATGACAGGGGAACTCGAATGAGTCAGGGGCTGGCGCTCGGCATCACCGTCGGGTCGTCGAATACGGTTGCCGTGACGACTTCGGGGGGACAACAACGGCTGCATACCCGGCCCAGCATGCTGGGCACGGAGCCGGAAGTGCCGGACAGCTTCCTGTCCCGGGTCGGGGATCCCGTGGACATTCGCACCCGCGACGGCTCCGCTGTGCGTGCCGCTGACCTGGTGGCGGCGGCCATCGGCCGCGCACTGGACGATATGGGCCCGGCCGCCGCATCGGTCGCCTGCTACCCGGCTTGGTGGTCGCACCACAGCGTGGAGATGCAGCGGACCGCGCTGGACGCGGCCGGCCTGGACACGGTGGCCCTGGTCCCGGAGCCGACGGCGGCCATGCGCTGGCTGCAGGAGGTGCACGAGTCCAGCCATGACGGCGCGATGGTGGTGTACGACCTCGGGGCCACCGGCCTGACGGTTTCGGTGGTGCGCACCGGACCCATGTCGGGCCTGCTGGGCGAGCCGGTACGAACCACCGAGGTCGCGGGCTCGGAATTCGATCTGCTGACGATGCGCTTTGTGCTCGCACATGCGGTTGGCGGAAAGGATTTCGATCCTTTCGACCCTTTGGTGGAACAAGAATTGGCGGCACTCCGCGTTCGCTGCAAAATTGCGAAAGAAACTCTGTCCACAAATACCGCCACCATGGTGCCGGTGCGTTTGCCCGCCCTGGGTGGCATGGACGTACGACTGGTTCGCGACGATATCGAGGAACTGCTGCGGGGTCCGCTTCTCGATTCGACCGATCTGGTCCGTGAGGCCCTGCGCCGGGCCGGTCTCAGCGCGGCCGATCTGGATGGCTTCCTGCTCACCGGCGGCGGTGCCGGCATACCGCTGGTAACCGAGCTGCTGTCCACCGAATTCGGTATCCCGGTCGCGGCCGCCGCCGATCCGGCGCACCTGAGCGCGCACGGCGCGGCCCTGCTGGCCGCCGACCTGCTCGCCGACACCACCGAGACCGAGGCGCACCCGGCCATCGCGGTCGGCGGCGCGAGCCACGCCGGGGCCGACGACGACACCGCGCTCACCGCCTTGCGCACCGCCACCGGTCTCCCCCAGCGCATGCGGGCCGGCTTCATAGCCGAGCCCGCCGACGCCGAACCACCGGGTCGGGGCGGCGGCATCGAACAGCGGGCTGAATCCGCTGCGGCCAAGCGCCTTCCGCTGCTCCCCGACCTGCCGGAAGAGGAGCCCGCCGGCGGCTTCCGCCATTGGAAGCGGCTGGCGGTGATCGGCGCGGCCGCCGTCGCGGTGGCCGCGGTCGCCACCGGCACCCTGGCCATGGGCACCGGTTCCCAGCCGACGCCGGCGAATCCCGCCGGGACACAGTCCTCTTCGACCTCACCGGTCGCGCTGGACGCCCCCGCGCCCAGCGGTGCGGCCGCCTCCGGCACCCCGGCCCCCGTGGCGGGCAGCCCGGTCGGCTCCACCAAGCCCGCGCGGCAGCCGGGCGGCGCCAAGCCCGGCAGTCCCGCCACCACCGCGGCCGCGCCCCCGGCGCCGGGGACCGGCGATCCGAACACCCCGGCCGCGCAGGCGGATACCCCTTCCCCACAACAGAATCCGGCGAACACCCAGCCGCAGCAACAACAACCGGTCCAGGTGCCGCAGCTGCCGACATTCCAGCAGCCGACGGTGCAGGCGCCGAACATAACGCTCCCTACGGGCGCACTGAACAATACGGTCGATCAGCTCGGCAACGCCGTCCCACCGGTGCCGACGCAGATCATTCCGCATACCGGCGGCTGAGAGTTGGTTCTCCGTGACAGGCATTACCCCAGTCGCGCTGGATTCGCTTCCGTGCGCGCGAGAAATCTTCCGGGAACTGGATTCCGACGATTCAGCCTCGGTGCTGTACCTCATCCGGGGCCGCTCCGGCACCGGTAAATCCACCCTGCTGGGCGCGATCCGGGCGCGGCTGCGCGCCCGCGGCGTCCCGCATACCGACAATCCGGCGCATCTTCTGCGTCCGCCCGGCTCCGCGCGCACCGACCGCCACACCGGTCGCGTCGCCCTGATCGTCGACGACGCCCACGCGCTCGGCCCGGCCGAGTTCGACATGCTCTGCGCCGCCGCCGAATCCGGGGAGTACGCGGTGGTGATCGGGATGCGCCCGCGACCGCACGACGCGCGGCTGCGCGGGCTCGCCGATCTGGTGGCGCGCCGTGGCCGGGTGGTCGATCTGCGCGCCCTGGGCGCCACCGAGATCGCCCCGTTCGCCCGCGAACTGGGCATGATGGTGCCGCGCGGGCTGGCCCAGCACATCCACCGGCAGACCGGCGGCATCCACGGCGGTGTGGTGGCAGCCCTGACCGCCGCCTGCGCGACCCGACTGGACGCGGGCGTGGCCGCGGTCGATCAGGCGGTGACGGCGTGGGCGCGGGCCCGCCTCGACGACGCCGACCCGGACCTGCTGGACGCCCTGGTGGTAGCGGCCATCGGCGCGGGCCTGGACACCGATGAGCTCGCCGAGGTGCTCGATATCTCCCCGGCCGCCGCCCAGGATCTGGTGGACCGGTCCCGGGGCAGCGCCCTGGTCACCGATGCCGATCTGCTGCTCTCCCCGGCCGTCGCGCCGTTGCGGACCCTGGTCGGCGACCGACGCTTCCTGAGCGTCGCCCGCCGCCTGCTGCACGCGCGGCTGGACGCCGGGCTGCTGCGCGACCACACCGCGCTGCTGCTCGCCGAATCGGGTGTCCGCGACGAACGGCTGGCCGAATTCCTCTGTGCCGCGGCCGAGCGGGCCGGCGACGAGGCGGTCCGCCATTACGCGGCCGCGGCCGCCGCCGGCGCCGATCCGGAGGCGCTGGCCGTGCGTTGGGCCGACGCCGCCGCCCGGGCCGGGGACGGCGACACCGCCCTGCGCCTGGCCGAACCCACACTGGCCAATCCGTCGATTCCGCTGGCCGATCTGGCCGCCGCGGTCCGCATCTGCGCCGGCGTCTGGACCCGGCGCGGCCTCGCCACCCGGGCCGCCCAGCTCTACACCTGGCTGGGCGCCACCCGCGTGGGCCCGGACTGGGCGGTCGCCGCGACCGTGCTGTATCTGTCCGGCGATTCCCTGGGCGCACAGGCACTGTCGGTCAATGCCGCCCAGTGGCCGCCCACCGAGGCCACCTCGCGCGCGGCGTCGATCGCCAACGCCCTGTTCGACACCATCGGATCGACATGCGCCCCGGGCGATTTCGCCGTGGCGCGACGCGCCGATGGCGGCAACGGACACTCCGGGTCCCAATTCCCGTCACCGCCACAGACGTTCGGCGCGCCCGCCGCCCGGACCGGCGCGCCCCACGCGGCCGCGGCCAGACCCGCTCCCGCCGAACGACCGCGTGCCGAGTCGACCGGTTCACCGGTGAAATCGGCCGCGGGCGAACCGAATGCCTTCGGAGCCGTCTCGGCCCCGACCGGTTTCACCGCGGAGATGACGGCGATCGCGCCGACCACCCTCGCGGTGCAGCGCTTCACCAGCCCGGCACGGGCGCGGCGCGGCGCGGCCGTCGCGGCGGCGTCCGCGTTGATCCAGGCCGCGCACTCCGGACCGGCTCCCGCGGACGATGGCGGGGATCGCTTCCTGCCGTGTTCGGCGGTCTCCATCGCGGTGCTCCTATGCCTGAGCATGGGTGATCCGCGCCGGGCCGCGGACGCGCTGCGCGGGACGGGCCGCGATCCCCAGTGCCTGGTCCTGGGCGCGTGGGTGGCCATGCTGGGCGGCGACGAGCATTCGGCGGCCACCCTCGTGTCGGAAGTCCGGGTGGCGGAACTGGATCCGCGCGACCGCCTGCTCGCGCACGGCGTGATCGTCGGCCTGGCGCGGCGCAGCGGCGATCACGCGGCGCTGGCGCTGGCCTGGCAGCAGGCCTTCCCGCTCTTCGACGAGGTCAGCGCGGACCTGCTGGCGCTGCTGCCCATCGGCGAACTGTGGCTGGCGGGCATCCGCCTGCGGGACGAGACCCGGATGACCGCGCTGGTGACCGCCGCCGACGAACTGCTGCGCCAACTGGGCGAGCCGCCCGCCTGGTCGAATGCCTTCCACTGGTACGCGATTCAGGCCGCCATCGCCCAGGAGAGCCCGGAAGCCCTGCTGCCGCATGCCCATCGGCTGAAGACCTCCGCCGCGGCGGGCGACCCGCAGGCCGCCGCGCTGGCGGACGCGGGCCGCACCTGGGTGCTGGTGCTGCGTGGTCAGGTGGTACGCGACCAGGTGGAGGGCGCGGTGGCGCGTCTGGCCGGACTCGGCCTGCGCTGGGACGCGGCCCGCCTGGCCAGTGAGGCCGCGCTGGCGGCGGGCGACTCCGCCACTGCGACCGCGCTGCTCAAGCTGGCCCGCACGGTGCGCGCGCAGGCCCGGCCACCGGAGTCGCCGGTGCGCGCACCCGAGCCCACGGCCCCGCAGCCGCGTGCGGAACCGATCGCCGATACCGTGCTGAGCGAACGCGAGCGTGAGGTGGCCGAACTGGTACTGCTGGGCTTGACGTACCGGGAGATCGGGGCGCGGCTCTACATTTCGGCCAAAACCGTGGAACATCACGTGGCCAGGATGAGACGTCGAATCGGTGCCGGCTCGCGTTCGGAGCTATTGTCAATGCTTCGCGCCATGGGTCACGGTTCACTGCTCGTCTGACCTCCGCGCGAAGAGCACCCGGACGCACCGAGCGAGGTAACGAGGATGGCCACTGGGGTGGGCCTGCGTATCGCGGACGACGAATCCGTCGTTGCCGTGGTGACAGGCGATGACGCCACACTCCCGGTCCACTACACCGTGCGCGAGTCCGTACTGCACATGTCCGACGACGGCGACGCCGTGCTGGGCGGCGAGGCGCCGGAGGGCTATACCCATTCCATCCGCGGCTTCGTCGGCGCCGTCGGCGATCCGGCCGGGCTGCCGGTGGACGACGGCGAGGCGTATCGGGCCGAGGACCTGATGGCGACCGCGGTCTTCTGTCTCATCAGTCAGGCCGCCGAGCACCTCAACGGTCCGGCCGAGTTCTATTTGGCTCACCCGACCGGCTGGCCCGACGACCATGTGCGGTCCCTGCGCGAGGCTCTCGATTATCTGGGCCTGAAGTCGGTGGTGCTGGTCAGCGAGCGCGACCTGCCCCAGGCGGACGCGGAGACCGGGAAGACCCTCGCCTACCAGGCGGCCCGCGCCGCACTGGCGGCGGTGCTGTCCACCCCGGCGGGCCTCACCCCGCCCGATGCCACCACGGCGGCCGAGAACGCCGCCGACGTCACCGATGTGCTGCCTGCGCTCAAGTCGTCCGAGCCGCTGGCCCAGGCGTATTCGGCCGCGGTCCCGGCCGTCACGGCCGCCGAGCCGGCGGTCACCCGGGCGATAGCGGACGTTCGGGTCACGCACGCGCCGCGCGTCAATCGCGGCCCGTACATCATCGCGGCGGCGGCCGCGATGATCGGTTTGCTGCTCGGTGGCTTGGGGGTGGCGGCGGTGTTGCGCACCGACGACGATTCCACGCCCGGTCCGCCGCGCGGCGAGGTGCGCTCGGAGCCGGTCGCCACCGCGGGGGTGGCCCCGCCGCTGCTGCCACCCACCGGTTCGGACAATCCGACCGCGGCCGCGCCGCCCGCCGATGCCGCCGACGCCCCGGTGACCTCGGACCCGCCGACCACCACGCCGCCCCCGACCACCACGCCCGATCCGGCTACCACCACACCGAGCCCCACCCGCACGACGCCGTCCACCACGACACGCCCGTACCCGCCGATCTATCAGTACCCACCGGCGCCGACCTTCGAACTGCCGCAAGCTCCCGTGCTGCAGGACCCGTGGGGAATGAATCCGCGCTGATTTCGTAGAGACCTTCCGTGGTTTGTGCCCTAAAGTGGTGCGCTGACCGACCTTCCGGAAGGTAACCGGATCCTTGGTCTGCTGGTGCACTACGAAGGGACTCCATGCGCAAGTTCATGGCGCGCCGCGCCACGGTTCGAGCAGCCACCGTCGCTTTCGCCTCGACCGTCCTTATCGGCCCCTTGCTCAGCACCGCCACCGCGGACCCGGCATCCCCGGATCAGCTTGCCGCCGACAAGCTTCCGGCCGAGCTGGTGACCGCCATTCAGCGCGATCTGAAGATGACGCCCGCCGAATACCTGGACCGCGCGGCCAAGGCCCAGCAATTGCGGGACTACGCAACGGAATTCCGCAGCCAGCGGCCCGAGGACTTCGCCGGCGCCTGGCTGGGCACCGACGGCAAGCCGGTGCTGGCCGTCACCTCGCTGGACGCCGCCAAGGTCGCCGCCGCAGACGGCTACCAGACGCGGCTGGCCCCGATCAGCGCCGACAGCCTGGAGAATTCGGTCGATCAGCTCAACCAGTGGATCACCAGCCTGCCGCGCGAGATCTCCACCGCGATCAATTCGGTCGCCATCGACTTCCTCAACAGCCAGCTGGTGCTCAGCGTCGCGAACACCCCGGCCGGGCATTTGCTGAATCTGCCCACCCTGATCGCCAATATCAAGGTGATCCTGTCCCCGAACTCGGGCGGCCCGGTGGAACGGCGGCCGATGGGTGGCGACACCTACATCACCGCGCCGACCCCGCTGGCCGATTCGTCGCTGCACAGCGTGGATGTGTGCTCATTCGGATTCAACAGTGTCGATTCGTCCGGCAATGCGCTGAACATCAGTGCCGGGCATTGCAATCCGAATGTGGACAAGGGCACCTCCGCGGACGTGTACCTGCCGAATGTCAGAAACCTGTTGTCCAGCCCGAAGGTCGGCAGCTTCGTCTCCTCGAACCTGGGCGGGCGCAGCGCGCTGGACTATTCGGTCATCAAGCTCAATGACGACGCCGTGAAGTCGGGCATGGACCAGCCGTCGGTGCGCGGTGCCAACGGCACCACCCTGACCATCACCGGTGTGGCCGACCCGATCACCGGCGCGCCGGTCTGCAAGTCGGGTCAATCCTCCACGTTCACTTGTGGTTTCGTGGTGGCCGACCGGGTGGAGACCCAGCTGTTCACCGCGGAGGGCCAGTCGAAGACGGTGCGCGGCTTCGCCTCCAGCGCCTGCACCCTGGGCGGTGACAGCGGCGGCGCGATCGTGACCGGCACGCTGGCGCTGGGCATCACCAGTGGTTCGAATGCGGCCGACGCGCCGAACTGCAACGAGGCCAACACCGCGCTGGCGCAGTACGGTGGCACCGCGTCGCTGGGCATCCCGGTGCGCGCGATTCTGACCGATATCGACGCCAATTCCGGCGGCGGCATCGGCAGCGGAATTCAGGTCCGGACGCGTTCCAACGCCTGACCGATTCGCGCCGACCCGCGGCGTTTCGCGGTCCGTTACGGCGGACCGCGAAAATCGGACACCTTCTCACACGTGATTCCTGCGCGCCCGCTGTTTGCCGCGCGAATACCGAAAAGTCATCTCACAATAAGTAGGCATAACGAGCCCGACACCATATAGTCGGCTCATGCTCCTGCCACGTTTGCGCCTTTCCATGCCTGCCGTGGGCCGACGCCCACGCTCCCTTGTCCGTACTGCGGCGATCGCGGCCACCACTGTGCTCGTCGCTGGACCCCTGGCGGCGAGCGCGCACGCGGAGCCCGCGACACCCGCGACCCCGGATCTGCCCACCGAACTGGTGGCCGCCATCACCCGCGATCTCAAGATCTCCCCGCAGGACTACCTGCAGCGCGCCGACATCGCGCAGAAGGTGGCCACCTTCGCCACCACCGCGCAGCGGCAATTCCCGGGCGTCTTCGGTGGCGCCTGGCTGGATGAGACCGGGAAGGCCATCGTGGCGCTGGCCCCCGGCGACAATCTGGACCAGGCTCGCAAGGCGGTCCAGGACGCCGGCTTCACCGCCAAGGACGTCGCCAAGAGCGAGACCACGCTGCGCGGCGAGAAGAACGCCTTCCAGCAGTGGCTCAAGGATCAGCCGGAGTCGGTGTCCAAGGCCATCCGGGGCGTGGCCGTCGACACCCTGAACAACAGCATCGCGGTGCGGGTGGACAAGCCTGATCTGCCGCTGCCCGGTTTCGTGGACCCGGCCCGCGTCATCGTCATGACCGCACCGCCGGTCGGCGGCGAGGGCCAGGACGTGCCGAAGGCCGCCGAGATCGCCGGCGCCGGTCCGCGCACCATGGCCGCCGGTGAGGCCTACGCCTCGGTGGCCGGCCGCATGTCGCTGCGCTGCTCGCTCGGCTTCAACGGCACCGACGGCAACGGCAACGTGGTGAACATCACCGCGGGCCACTGCAACCCGAACATCTCGGCCACGCCCGGCGCCAACTCGCCCGGCGTCTACCAGCTGGTCGGCGACAGCCTGGGTCCGCAGGTGGGCGCCTTCCAGAAGTCGATCCTGGGGAACCAGGACTACTCGATCGTCGGCATCAACGACCAGTTCCGGGACAGCTTCTCCAACCCGGTGGTGAACGTCCCGGGCGCGGCCCCGGTCAACATCACCGGCGTGGCCGTGCCGGTGGTCGGCGCTCCGGTCTGCAAGTCGGGTGCGCGCACCGGCTTCAGCTGCGGCGTGGTGAACGCCGTCGACCAGACCGTCCAGGTCGGCGACCGCCTGCTCACCCAGTCCTTCTCCGCCAATATCTGCGCCCTGCCCGGTGATTCGGGCGGTCCGCTGGTGACCGGCACGCTGGCCCTGGGCATCTCCAGCGCCTCCTCGGTCGCCGACTACCCGGTCTGTGAGATCCCGAACCTGATCGGCCTCATCACCGGCAACACCCCGCAGCTGTTCGCGCAGCCGGTGAGCACCGTGCTCTCCGACAACCCGGGCCTGCGGGTCCGCACCATGTAATCTCGGCACCCTCGAAAAGGCCGGTAGCTCAACAGCTGCCGGCCTTTTCGGCGTTCGGCCAAGGGGCGGTACCCGCGAAGCCCTACCGATTGCGATGCGGCACTGGAAGTTCGCGTCCCGCCTCGGTCCGGACTGCGCTCCGACTCTCAGCGTTCGAAGCGGGCGAGCGAATGGCTCCATAGACCTGCGCCTCGACCGCGAACCCGCCGAAGCGAAGCGGAGGCAGACAATACAGTTATGTGTTTGGTGTTACTCGGATGGCGGGCACATCCGGAGTATCGATTGATCGTCGCAGCCAATCGGGACGAGTTCTTCACCCGCCCAACGGAATCGCTGCGGAACTGGGACGAGGTGCCCGGCCTGCTGGCGGGCCGGGATCTGGGTGCGGCGGGTCCGGTGCCGGGCACCTGGCTCGGCCTGCTGCCCGATCGGCGCCGTTTCGCGACGGTCACCAATGTGCGCCGGCCCGGCGACTTCCGTCCCGACGCCCGCTCCCGGGGCGCGCTGCTCATGGATTTCCTGCGCGGCGATCCGGCCCCGGAGAGATTCGTGCGCGGAGTCTCCGCCGCCCCTGACGATCACAACGGCTGCAACCTGGTGGTCTCGGATCTGGAAACGCTGTGGTGGCACAGCAATCGGAGCGATCGGACCCCGCGCGAACTGTCACCGGGCTTCCACGGCGTGTCCAACAGCGCGCTCATCGGCTCCCTGACGCTCGATGGCGATGTCGCGACGGGCACGGACGATCCGGCGTGGCCCAAGGTCCGCACGGGGGTGCGCGCCCTGGCCGCGGTGGTCGCGGCCGATCCGGGCGCTGTGGACGGCTATCTGGCGGTGCTCGCCGACCGCACCCCGGCCGCCGCCTCCGAGTTGCCGGACACCGGACTGGACCGACCCACCGAACGCGCCGCCTCGGCGCGCTTCGTCAACCATCCGGTCCACGGAACCCGATGCAGCACAGTCCTTCTGGTGCGCGAGGACGGCAGCTACGTGATGACCGAGCGCACCTTCGCGCGCTTCGGCCGCCACCGCGCCACGGTGTCGTTCGACGGCCGCCTCGACCTGCCGGCCTGACCATTTCCCGGAAAGCGTTCGGCCCGCCCCATGTACGGGGCGGGCCGAACGGTCCTGCGTACCGGGGCCGAAACCCCGGCGGTTACTCAGTTCTGCGTGACCGGAGCGGTCTTGGTGGTCTCGGCCCACTTGCTGGTGCCGTCCGGCGCCTGCAGGGTCTGCAGCAGCTCTATGCCCGCGCCGATCAGGGTCGGGCCACCCGCGGCGATGGTGCCGAGGATGCCGCCGATGCCGGCGCCCGCGACCAGGCCCGGGACACAGCCGGCGACGAAGGTCACCACGCAGCCGATAATCGCGCCGAGCGCGGTGCCCACGAAGCTGCCGATGCCGATGGCCAGACCGAACTGGGTGGAGAAGTTGCTCATCGCCTTCTGGTTCTCCGTCGCCGAGGCGATCGGCTTGGCGGCGAGCACGGTGGTGCCGGGCTGGAAGTCGGCCGGCTTCTCCGGGACGACCTCGAGCACCTTGCCGTCGTCCTTGACCTCCGACTTGACCGGGATGGTGGTCCCGTCGGCGTCGAACTTCAGCGGGAAGGAGATAGCGGTCGCGCCCTGCTGATCCTTGACGTTCACCACCGTGACCTTCGGGTCCTCGGGCGTGGCGCCGTCCTGCTGGGCGAGCTCGAAGGTGCCGTTCTTCAGGGTGGAAACGATGGTCTTGCCGTCGACCAGCTTGGTGGAGTAATTGATTCCAGCAGGCTGTGCGGGAGCGTCATCGGCGTGGGCGGTCGTCATCCCAATGGTCATTGCGCCGATGACCAGGGCAGCAGCCGCAGTGGTACTGCGAAGCTTCATTCGGTTGGTATCCAATCCGTCATCAGGTATATCCGCTGTGCGCCTCTTCGCCACGCGAGGCCCGGCTTCCCTCGGGCCATGCCAAGCGCTAGGACGAGTCCTCCCCGAGCATGTGAAGATGCGCACAGCTGTCGGACAGCGAGAGCCTAGTCGATCACCCTACGATTTGCGAGATTCGTTTCTTTCTGCTGGACACCGGGTTTCGAAGTAAGCCTGCCCTTGGTTACCGCATTGATTTGCCGGGATTTACGGTGTGGGAAACCCTGGACAGCTAAGTTACTGACGGGTAACTTACTGTCCATTAGGATACGGGCAACTCGAGGCTGAACCAGGCTGCCTCGCGAAACGCTCGTAGAACCGTAAGAGAGGTCGCGACATGAATGCCCTGACAGTGACTCTGGGCACGATTGGGGCGGTGTTCACAGTCTTCTGTTGGGCATCGTTCATCGGAGGCGTGCGGAACATCGCGCGCACCGTCATGGTCGGGCAGTCCGCGCCCGATCGGTGGCGGCCGTTCTTCCCACGCTTCAAGACCATGATCGTGGAATTCCTCGCGCACACGCGCATGAACAAATTCCGCACGGTCGGCTGGGCCCACTGGCTCGTCATGATCGGCTTCCTCGCCGGGTTCATCCTGTGGTTCGAGGCGTACGGTCAGATCTTCGACCCCGAATTCCACTGGCCCATCGTCGGATCCTGGGGCATCTACCACCTGGTGGACGAAATCCTGGGCATCGGAACGGTTGTCGGCATTCTGGTGCTGATCACCATCCGCCAGCTGAATCACCCGCGCGTGCCGGAGCGTGTATCCCGTTTCAGCGGTTCGAGGTTCGCGCCCGCGTACATCATCGAGGCCATCGTCCTCGTCGAGGGTCTGGGCATGACCTTCGTGAAGGCGGGCAAGATCGCCACCTACCACGAATCCCACACCTGGAGCGATTTCTTCACCGAGCAGGTGGCCAAGCTGCTGCCCGAGTCGGTGATCATGGTGTCGATCTTCGCGTTCATCAAGCTGATCTCCGGCGCTACCTTCCTGCTCCTGGTCGGTCGCAATGTCACCTGGGGTGTCGCGTGGCACCGCTTCGCCGCGTTCCCCAACATCTACTTCAAGCGTGAGGACGACGGCTCCGTCGCCCTCGGCGCGGCCAAGCCGATGATGTCGAACGGCAAGCCGATCGAGATGGAGACCGCGGACCCCGACAACGACACCTTCGGCGTCGGCAAGTTCGAGGACTTCTCCTGGAAGGACATCCTCGACGTCACGACCTGCACCGAGTGTGGCCGCTGCCAGTCGCAGTGCCCGGCCTGGAACACGGGTAAGCCGCTCTCGCCCAAGCTGCTGATCATGTCGCTGCGCGATCACGGTTACGCCAAGGCCCCATACCTGCTGGCCGGTGGCCGCAAGGACATGGGCGGTGACGAGATCGGCCTCGTGGACGCCGAGGGCAAGCCGAACGAGCGCGCGCTGGCGAAGATCTCGGAGGCCGCGCGGGCCGAGGCGGAGCGTCCGCTGGTCGGCGGCGAGGACGTGGGCGGCGTCATCGATCCCGAGGTGCTGTGGTCGTGCACCACCTGTGGCGCGTGCGTCGAGCAGTGCCCGGTGGACATCGAGCATGTCGACCACATCATCGACATGCGCCGCTACCAGGTCCTGATCGAGTCGGAGTTCCCCTCCGAGCTGGCCGGTCTGTTCAAGAACCTGGAGAACAAGGGCAACCCCTGGGGCCAGAACGCCAAGGACCGCCTCAACTGGATCTCCGAGCTGGACTTCGAGATTCCGGTGTTCGGCAAGGACGCCGACAGCTTCGACGGCTACGAGTATCTCTTCTGGGTCGGCTGCGCCGGCGCCTACGAGGACCGCGCCAAGAAGACCACCAAGGCCGTCGCCGAACTGCTCGCGACCGCGGGCGTGAAATTCATGGTGCTGGGCCAGGAGGAGACCTGCACCGGCGACTCGGCGCGCCGCGCGGGCAACGAATTCCTCTTCCAGCAGCTGGCCATGCAGAACATCGAGCTGCTGAACTCGGTGTTCGACGGTGTCGAGCAGTCGAAGAAGAAGATCGTCGTCACCTGTGCGCACTGCTTCAACGCGCTCAACAACGAGTACCCGCAGGTGGGCGGCACCTACGAGGTCGTGCACCACACCCAGTTGCTGAACCGCCTGGTGCGCGGCAAGCAGCTGATCCCGGTGTCACCGGTGGCGCAGAACGTGACCTACCACGACCCCTGCTACCTGGGCCGGCACAACAAGATCTACAACGCGCCGCGTGAGCTCATGGAGGCCTCGGGCTCGACCCTGGTCGAAATGCCGCGTCACGGCGAACGTTCCATGTGCTGTGGCGCCGGTGGCGCGCGCATGTGGATGGAAGAGCAGCTCGGCAAGCGCATCAATATCGACCGCGTGGACGAGGCGCTCGACACCTTGAAGGGCGGCAATGAGCCGTCCATGATCGCCACCGGCTGCCCGTTCTGCCGCGTCATGCTGACCGACGGCGTCACCGCCCGCAAGGACGGCGGCGAGGTCGGTCAGGGCGTCGAGGTGGTGGATGTCGCCCAGCTCATGCTGCAGGCCATCGACCGCGTCGAGCCGGCCCAGCTGACCAGGAACCTCGAGGTCATCCAGCAGCCCAAGCAGGCCGAGCCGGAACCGGCCGCGGCGAGCCGCGAATCGGATACCGCGAAGCCCGAGCCCGTCGAAGCCGCGGTCGCCGAGGCCGCGCCCAAGGCCGCTCCGGCCGGTGGCGGCCTGGGCATGAAGGGTACCGCCAAGGCGCCCGGCGGCAAGGGTCTGGCCATGAAGGGCGGGCTGAAGGCACCGGGCGCGAAAGCCGCCGCTCCGGCAGCTGAGGCGCCGGCGGCGTCCGAGGCCACGGAGACCTCGACTCCGGCCAAGGGTCTGGCCATGAAGGGCGCGGCCAAGGCGCCCGGCAAGGGTCTGCAGATGAAGGGCGGATCGAAGGCGCCGGGTGCGAAGGCCCCGGCCGCCGAATCCGCTTCCGCCGCTGCGGCTCCCGCCGAGGCTCCCGCGACGCCGGCCGCCAAGCCGGGCGGGCTCGCCATGAAGGGCGGCCTCCAGGCGCCCGGCGGCAAGGGTCTCCAGATGAAGGGCGCCGCCAAGGCTCCGGGCGCCAAGCCCGCCGCCGAGGCCGCTCCGGCGGAGACCGCCCAGGCTCCGGCCGCCGAGGCGTCGGCCGCATCGGCTCCGGCCGCCGAGGCCAAGCCGTCCATCCCGCCCAAGGGTCTGGCCATGAAGACCGGCCTGAAGCGCCCCGGTTCGAAGGCTCCGGGCGCCGCGGCCGCCGCTCCGGCTCCGGAAGCGCCTGCGGCTCCGGCCGATTCGGCTCCGGCAAAGGCCACTCCGGCCCCCGCCGCCGAACCCGCCCCGGCCGAACCGGCCGCGTCGGAGGCTCATGGCGCCTCCGAGGGCAATGGCGCTGCCAAGCCGCCGACCGCGAAGCCGGGTGGCCTCGGCTTCAAGTCGGGCATGAAGGCTCCGGGCCGAAAGAACTGACGCCCGAACCGAACTGACGAGGGCGGCGCCACCCACCGGGTGACGCCGCCCTCGCCGTTTCTCCATATTCGGCCCGACTGCCGATTTCATGCCCCCGACCAGGCGTTTCACTCCACGCTTCACCCGCCGTTCCAGCGTTATTGGCTAATCTCGGGCAACAAATCCGGCGCGGGTTCGCCATACTGCAAGGTATGACGGATGCGCGGGCGGTGCGGGTCGAGATCGGGGTCGAGTCTCTGAGCGGGGTCCGGATCGCCGAAAAGGCGGGGGTCGCACGGGTGGAGTTGTGTTCGGGGCTCACGGTCGGAGGACTCACGCCCGGGCCCGCGCTCATCGAGGCGGCCGTGGAGGCGGCCGGGCACACCCAAGTGCACGTGCTGATCCGGCCGCGCCCCGGAGATTTCCGCTATTCCGCCGACGAGGTGGCGCTCATGCGCGCCGATATCGAGCGGGTGCGCGATGCGGGAGCGCACGGGGTGGTGATCGGCGTCCTCGACGAGGACGGGCACGTCGATCCGGCCGCGAACACCGAACTGCTGGCCGCCGCGGACGAGCTGGAGGTCACCTTCCACCGCGCGTTCGACGTGTGCGCGGATCCCTACGCGGGCTTCGATCAATTGCTGGAGCTGGGCTTCACCCGGCTGCTCACCTCCGGCCGCCAGGTCTCGGTGCTGGACGGCGCGTCGCTGATCGCCCGACTGGTGACGCTGGCCGACGGCCGCATCGACGTGATGGCCTGCGGCGGCCTGCGCGCCGACAATGCCCGGCGGGTGATCGAGCTGACCGGGACCCGGGATCTGCATGCCGCCGTGCGCATTCCGGTGCCGGGCCGCCCACAACCCGATTCCGAGGTCTCCTTCGCCGAATTCGGGGCGCCCACCGGCTTCGACCATTTCGCCACGGATGCCGACGGCGTCGCGGCGCTCTGCGAGGCGGCTCGGTCGGCGCTCTGATCATCACCGCGAATATGGTTCCGCCGCTGGGATTTCCCGCTTCGTGGACCTCCCGAAGCGCGTTCGTGGTGAGGAAAGAGAGGCGTGCTTCCTCGGAAACACGCCCCTCGCGGTCTCTTTCGCTCAGGATCAGGGCCGGGAGTGCCGTCCGCCGCGCGGCGGCTCGGACGGCGGCCACCCTTGATCCTGCTGCCACCCCTGACCCGATGACCACCCCTGATCCCGCGGCTCCTGATCCGACCACGGCTCGCTCGGATTGAACCACGAGGAGGTCGTGTACTGCCTCTCCTCCGGCGGGTTGGGATTCGGCTGCACCACACCGGTTCTCGGCACCGTCGGCGGCTCGCCATCTCCTGGCGCGACCGGATGCGAGCCGGTGCGCGGCGCGACCCGCTGCTCACCGGTACGCGGCCCACTTCCCTGATCGACCGGCCCGCGCATCACCGGCTGCGATCCCGTGCGCGGGCCGTTCGGATCTCCGCCGTGACGCACCACCAGCTGCGGCCCCGTGCGTGGCGCCACGGATTGCTCTCCGGTGCGCGCCTGCCCGGCGCGGCGGGCCGCCGGTTGCGCACCGGGGCGCGGGGCGCCGGGCTGTCCGCCCGGACGGCGCTGCGGATTCCGTTGCGGTCCAGCGTTTCGCGGCCGTTTGCCGCGGGCACCGGCCGGTTCCGGTTTCGCGCCCAGCGGTCGGGCCAGCAGCACCGCGATGGCGGTGGTCAGCGGCACCGACAGGGCCAGCGCGATACCGCCGACCGCCGACCGCGCGATCTCGATGCCCACCGCATCGCCGGTCAGCACGTCACGCATGGGCCGTCCGGCGACGCTGAACAGCAGCAGCAAGGGCAGCGCGCCGCCGGCATAGGCGAGCACCAGGGTGTAGACGGTGCTGGCGATGTGATCGCGGCCGACCCGCATGGCGGCGGCGAAAATACTGCGGCGGTTGGCCTTTTCGTCCAGCGACGCCAACTCGAAGGCGGCCGAAGCCTGGGTGATGGTGACGTCGTTGAGCACACCCAACGAGCCGATGATGAATCCCGCCAGCAGCAATCCGGTAATGCTCACGTGCTGGATATAGGCGGCGACATTGGTGTTCTGCTCTTCGGACAGACCGGTCAGGTGGGTGACCTTCAGCGACGCCCAGGACAGCGCCGCCGCCAGCACCATCGAGGTCAGCGTGCCCAGCAGCGCCGAACTGGTGCGCAGATTCACCCCGTGCGCCAGATACAGCACGGAGTACAGGATCACCGCGCCCGCGACCAATGCCACCGGTATCGCGGGTTTTCCGTCCAGGAGCGCGGGCAGCAGGAACATCACCAGCACCCCGAACGCGATGACGAGTCCGATCAGCGCCCGCAGTCCCCGCCACCGCGCCACCGCGATGATGACCACCGCGAAGACGATCCCGATGATGCTCAATGGCAATCCGCGCGCGAAGTCGTCGAACGAGTAGATGGTGACGCCGTTCGGATCCTGCGGTGTTTTCGGCACCGTCTGCGGCACGATCCGAATCTTGTCGCCGACGTTCAAATTGGGCTGATCCGGAGTCGGCGAATTGACGAAGATCGTCCAGCTGCCCTTGTCCGCCCCGGAGTCGATCGCGACGACACTGCGCTCGCACTGCCGCTGTGCGGCGGGCAGCAGCTCCGGCTCAACGGTGAAGACCTTGCCGTTCGAGACGTCCCCGCACGGCCCGAGATCCTGTTTGACCACCGTCCCCGCCTCGGAGTGCACCGCACCCCCGCCGCCGTTCTGCATGGGGAGCGGAATGTCGATGTGCTGCGCACTCGGCCACAGCCAGATCATGCCCACGATCACCGCCACACCGATCACCGCCAACACTCCGACGACGACTCGGGCGGCATTCGCCCCGATGGCGATGGGTCCGGAGTGGTCGTGATGGTGGTGATGATGATGCTGGTGATCGCTCACGCGCCGAGCCTAAACGAAAACCATTTCTGACATCCTGAGAGGTTCTCGCACCCCGCCTCCCCGAGACTTCGGCGGACGACCCGAGATGCGTCGCGGGTTTCGTACCGGCGCCGACGTTTGGTTTCGAACCGATCCCGGGGGTACCCGGCGGCTTACCGAATCTCGCGAAATCAGTCGTCGCCCGCTCTATCGCTTCCGGATTCTGCGGCGAAAAGTGTGGGAGGGGCGGCGGAGAGCAGGGGGATGTCTCCGCCGCCCGGGGTCAGCGGCCCAGGGGGGGTAGGCCGGCTGAACCAGGGCCGGACGGCCCAGGGGGGGTAGGCGGTCCGGCCGGGCACTCTGAGTGCCGAGGACCACTGTACACAAAAGACGGTTCTTTGCGCTAGCTAAGTCTCTAAAAACCCAACTTTTTCGTACCAATGGTTTGTTTTAGCCAGGGCCTCACCCATGCCACGGCCCCCGAGAGTCCGTGTCCGCTACTGGACAAACGATATTGGCGCAGGTCAGCAGGGTTCACAGCAATCCCTATGAACCCTACCGCCAAATATTTCCGGCCGGAAGTTACTGCCGGTAACTTGCCAGGAAGTTGCCGAACCGTTCGATCGCGACCGCCAGATCACGCGCCCACGGCAGCGTGACGATGCGCAGATGGTCGTGATGCGGCCAGTTGAACCCGGTCCCCTGCACCATCAGGATCTTCTCCTGCAGCAGCAGATCCAGCACCAGCTTCGAATCATCGTGGATCTCGTGCACTTCCGGATCCAGCCGCGGGAACGCGTACAGCGCGCCGGTGGGCTTCACGCACGAGACGCCCGGAATCGTATTCAGCTTCTGCCAGGCCACATCCCGCTGCTCCAGCAGCCGCCCACCCGGCAGCACCAGATCCTCGATGCTCTGATGTCCGCCCAGCGCCACCTGAATCGCGTGCTGCGCGGGCACATTCGGGCACAGGCGAGTGGAGGCCAGCAGGTCGATGCCCTCGAGGAAGCCGCCCGCGTGGTCCTTGGGCCCGGTGATGACCACCCAGCCCGAGCGGTAGCCCGCCACCCGGTACGCCTTGGACAGGCCGTTGAAGGTGAGGCACAGCAGATCCGGCGCGAGCGTTGCCAGCGATACGTGCTTGGCGTCGTCGTAGAGGATCTTGTCGTAGATCTCGTCGGCCAGCAACAACAGCTGATGTTTGCGGGCGAGGTCCACCACCTGTTGCAGCACCTCGGCGGAGTACACCGCGCCGGTGGGGTTATTGGGGTTGATCACGACAATCGCCTTGGTCTTGTCGGTGATCTTGGATTCCATGTCGGCGATGTCCGGCTGCCAGCCGTTGGACTCGTCACACAGGTAGTGCACCGGGGTGCCGCCGGCCAGCGAGGTCATGGCCGTCCACAGCGGATAGTCCGGCGCGGGGATGAGCACCTCGTCGCCATTGTCGAGCAGCGCCTGCATGACGATGGTGATCAGCTCGGAGACGCCGTTGCCCAGGTAGACGTCGTCCACATCGAATTCCGGGAAGCCCGGCACTAGTTCGTACCGGGTGAAGATTGCCCGCCGCGCCGACAGGATGCCCTTCGATTCGCTGTAGCCCTGCGCGTACGGCAGCGCCGCGATCATGTCGCGCATGATGACGTCCGGCGCGTCGAATCCGAACGGCGCGGGATTGCCGATGTTCAGCTTCAGGATCCGATGCCCCTCGGCCTCCAACCGTGCCGCGTGTGCGTGTACCGGCCCCCGGATCTCGTAGAGAACGTTCTGGAGCTTGGTGGACTGTTCCAGAACGCGGGGGGACCGATGCGGTAGGTGACTCGAAGGGCTCACCCGAACAGTATCTAATCCGCCCTTCGCTTCGCGCCGGGCGGGTTCGCGGCCAAGGCGCAGGTCCATGGAGCCGGAGGTCTCGATTCTTCCCTCCCGCACTCCTGCGAGGCGCAGGTCCATGGAGGCGTTCGCTCCCCCGTGACAAGGCGGAGGTCTCTGCGAGCCGCAGTCCGGAATCGAGCGCTCCACCCTCGGGCTCGGCCGCGAACCTCAGCGCGGTGCATCGGGAGGTAACACGCTCCTCGCGGCGCTGGAGCCGCAGAAGTCCTCGATCCTTTCGTCCAGGTCATGCGCCTCGCCGGCGTCCCGGAACTCCGGGCTCGCCAGCCGTTGCCGGACGGCGCTGAGCCGTTCCTCGAGTTGCGCGATGCGCTTGTCCTCGGCAAGCTCCAGGACCGGTTCCAGCGCGGCGGCGGCGCCGTCGAGGCTGCCGTTGATCAGGTGCGCCGCGGCATTGTCGACGCGGGCCAGCGACTCCGCGCCGTAGGAGCGCTTGTCGGTGGGCCCGTTCACGTACAGGTCGATGGCCCGACTGGTGGCTTCCAGCGCGGGCTGGGCCTGGCCGAGGTGGATGTAGGTCGCGCCGGCGTAGTAGTGGCTCTTGGGCTGGTCGAACCCGAAGACCCCGCCGACGTCATCGTGCAGGGTGTCGCTGGATTCGCCGTCGCGGGCTTCGTCGGCGGCGCGGATGCAGCGCTCGGTCTCGGCGGTGCTGCCCAGCCGCGACCAGATGCGGGCCTCGATATTGAGCAGCCGCACCCGCGAGGTCGCGGATTCGGCGTAGCGCTGGCCCCCCTGGGCCAGCAGCACCGCGCGGCGCGGGCGCTCGGAACGGTATTCGATGAGCGCCTGCATGCCGCGGGTCCAGGCGCGCAACGGATCGTGCTCGCACAGTTCGGCGTAAGCCCAAGCGGCCCTTGCCTGTTCACCGGCCGCATCGAAATAGCCCAGATCCGTACTGGCATTCGCCAGCAGACCGGACAAAGCACCCGCCAAAAGGTAGAGATGCGCCGTATCCGACGGACGCTGATGTCCCTCCAGCAACCGGTACACCCGACGCCGCACCCGCAGCATCTCCACCATCATCGGCACCGGCGGCATGTGCACGTAATCGTTGGCGATGCGCGTGACATCGGCATCGAGCTGCTCCAGCAGGGTCGTACCCACATTGGTGCTCTCGGCCCTGCCGGCGTGCTCGCTTGCTTCGTGGGCAGCCGCCATGATCAGATCCCTCTCCGAAATCGCCGCTAACGCATCGCCTCTCATCGCACCCGTATCGACGAGTGCCAGCAGTTCCGCGTCGCTGGAATAACTGGCCTGCGCCGGCATCGCGTTCCACACCTCGGAACCGCCTTGGCGCACATCGAAACCGGGAACGGCGGGGCGGTCGATCAAGGGCTGGTCGATCAAGGCCGCGAACCGTGCCCGCACAACATCGTCGGACCTGGCAAGGGAAGTATCGAGGGCGGCCTGATTGATGGGCCGGGGATGCACCCGCTCACCCCCGGCCTCCCATTTCGAGACCAGTCGTTCGTGCACACCGAGATGCGCGGCGAATTCCCGGATACTCATGCGTTTGGCATCGCGCAGGGCCCGGGCCTCTTTGCCTGACCAGTGCCGGACCACGGTGCCATCCCTTCCGAACGAACTCCGAACTCCAGGGTACGAGCGGAAGGTGGTCGCGGCCACAGCCGAAACCTTCTCGGTACCAGGCGTTATACGTACCGGTAATAGTGGCGGTGGAAAGGCAGCGGAATGCGAGTGTGCGGGCGTTCTCACAGCGCCCCTCCACACGCGACCCTGGTGACAAGGGGAAGGAGGCGGGGATGTGAACGCGGACAGACTCACAACAGTCGGGGACTGGGTCTCCTACTACCGGCACGAGTTCGCGCTGCCGGTCACCGAACGAGGGGGATTCGTCATGCTTCCCGTCACCACGCAGATCGGGGTGGTGCACCTACCGGTCGGGACGGCCGAAAAGGTACGCGGCGCACTGCAACAGCAACGGCGCGGCGGACCCATACTGGCTCGGCATATCCGCTGGAGCTTTCTGGCCGAACCGGATTCACGGCCCGGCAAACAGATCATGGAGGCACTCAACCGGCTCGATATCGGCATTCCCGTCGTCGGCAGCGCTGTCATGCTTCCCACCGGCCTCGGGCGCTGGACGCGCGAGGGCTGCCACTGGGTGACGCCGCCCGCCCGCGACTCCAAACTCCCACCCCTGTCGGCAATCATCACGACAGCTCTGGCGGTGGGAACCGGAAGCGAGGACTGAACGCAGCCGATCCTCGCACCGGCGCCGCACGCGCCGGCCCCAGCCGAGTCCGCCCCCATCCTGGCAGTCGACGGGGCGGACTCGGTTCGACTCTCGAAACGGCCGGGGGCTGCGCCCCTTCGCGGAGGACTCGAGTCCGGCCGACCGCGCCCCGCTCGGGAGTGCCCGGCCTCGTTCGCGACCCGCTGCCGACTACTGTCGGGGCCACGCCCGCAACAACTTTCGGGCCATGGTCGGGTCAGCGAGCTTGCTGTGCCGGGGCGGGCGGGAAGAGCGGGGGCAGGGTGGGCACGACCACGGGCGGGAGGCCCGGGATGATCGTGATGGTGTTGGGGCCAGGGGTGGGCGCGGGGGCGGGAGTCTCGGTGGTGGTCGAATAGGCCTGCGGCGGGGGCGCGGCCAGGGATTCGTTGGTGGCGTCGGTGGTGGTCGGGGTCGCCGTCGCGGATTCGGCGGAAGCGCGGGTGGTGCTGACCGGAACCGAGCTGGTCACGGCGTCCTGCCGTTGCGAATCATGGGTCAGCACAAGGGGTCCCCAGCCCAGGGTGATGCCGATGGCGGCCACCACGACGAGCGCGCCGACCGCCACCCCGGCGAGGCTGACCTCGCGGCGGCGGCCGAACTTCTCCGCCGCGCTCGGAGTCGCCGGCCAGGACTGGGCGGGCTTCGGGGGTTGGGGTGCGGCGTCCTCGCGCGGGGCCGTGAGGAAGGGCGCGGGCGCGGGCCGGTGCATCACGGGGCGCGCCAGCATGGCCGCGCCCCGGGTGACCACGGTGTCCGGGGCGGCGGGCACGATCACCGGGACGCCGAGCCAGCGCCGCAAAACCCTTGCCACCAGCGGAATCTGGGCGCAGCCACCGAGCAGGGCGACCGCTTGCACGGGCTGCTCGGAACGCAGGATGACATCGCGGGTCATCCGCGCGGAGGATTCCACGGCCAGCATGATCAGCGCTTCGAAGTTCTCCTGCGACAGCAGCACCAGGCCCTCGGTCGAGGGCAGCGCCACCGCGCTGCTGCCCGACAGCTGCTCCTTGGCCTCGCGGCACAGTTTGTCGAGTGCGATGAGCCCGGTGTGGTCCGGCGGATGGGCGATTCGTCCGGATGCGATCTGCTGTTCACGGATCAGCGCGTCGAGGTAATCGCCGCTGATATCGCTGGTGCGTTCGCTGAAGCAGACCTGCCGGGTGCTGGTGTCGACCACGGTCACCGACAGTCCGGACGCACCCAGGTCATAGAGCGCGACCGTGCCGAAACCTTGCAGCTCACCGGAGTATTCGAGGAATTCCAGCGCCGCCACCACGTCGGGCACCAGCTCGTAATTGGTGAACTGCCGCCGCGCCAGCTCGGCCCGGATGGCCCGCGCGTGATTCTCGTCCCGGTAGGCGATGGCGGTGGCGCTGATCCGTGAGTCCGCGGCGAGCACCGCCCCGACGGCGTCGGCGACCAGTTCGTCGACCCGGCGCTCACCGACCGGCACCGCCTGCACGTCGAACGCGTCCGGCGAGCCGTCGAATCCGCTGCGTGCACGGCCGTATCGGGGCTGCGGCGGCACGCCGAAATTGCGGGCGCCCTGCTCGGCGGAATCACCGGTGAACGGGCGTGCGACGCGAACCGCACCCGTCCCCACCGAAACTCCCAGAACCGAACTCATTTGCAGCCCATCTCGTTCACACACACCGTCGCCGCCACCTTACGACGTACCGAGCCATCCGTACACCCGGCAGAACCGGCCAGCGGGCGGCGTATTCGCGCCACCGACCCGCGGTCAACTGTCCAGGCAGCGGCCGATTTCCGCCGGACGCACGATAGAAACCGCTACCCCGGAATACCACTCATTTGCGCACGGGAAAATTCAGATAGGCCCGCGATGGCGTCGGCCCGCGCTGACCCTGATATTTCGAGCCGGCGGCGGCACTCCCGTACGGGTGCTCCGCCGGACTGGTGAGCCGGAATAGGCACAGCTGCCCGATTTTCATGCCCGGCCACAGGGTGATCGGGAGATTCGCCACATTCGACAGTTCCAGCGTGATGTGCCCGCTGAATCCGGGATCGATGAAGCCCGCGGTGGAGTGCGTCAGCAGACCCAGCCGGCCCAGGCTGGACTTGCCCTCCAGACGTCCGGCCAGATCGTCGGGCAGCGAGCACACCTCGAGCGTGGAACCGAGCACGAATTCGCCCGGATGCAGCACGAACGGCTCCCCCTCCGCGGGCTCGACCAGCGTAGTCAGCTCGTCTTGCCGCTGCGCCGGGTCGATATGCGTGTAGCGGGTGTTGTTGAACACCCGGAACAGACTGTCCAGCCGCACATCGATACTCGACGGCTGCACCAGTTTCTCGTCGAACGGCTCGACCCCGAGACGACCATTGGCGATTTCCTTACGGATGTCGCGATCTGAAAGCAGCACGGTGACATTTTGCCCTCCGCTTCGCTCCGGGCGGTTCGCGGCCCCGAAGGTCTCGTTCTTCCCTCCCTCCGCTCAGACCAGAACGAGACGGGCCGCGAACTTTCGGTGCTGTTCGGTGCCTGCGCTTCGCTGCGGGTTTTCCGTGCTCTAGCTGGGGGTTTTATTCGCTGCCTCGGTGATCTGGTTGGGCTTGCGCAGTCCCCAGGTGACGTGGGCTTCGGCGCGCATGCGCGGCACCATGTGTGGGTAGTGCAGTTCGAAGGCCGGGCGCTCGGAACGGATGCGCGGCAGTTCGTAGAAGTTGTGCCGGGGCGGCGGGCAGCTGGTGGCCCATTCCAGGGAATTGCCGTAACCCCATGGGTCGTCGACGGTCACCACTTCGCCGTAGCGGTAGCTCTTGAAGACATTCCACACGAACGTGACCATCGAGAATCCGAGGATGAACGAGCCGATGGTGGAAACGGTGTTGAGCGTGGTGAATCCGTCGCTGGGCAGGTAATCCGCGTAGCGGCGCGGCATGCCCTGATCGCCCAGCCAGTGCTGCACCAGGAACGTGGTGTGAAAGCCGAGGAACGTGGTCCAGAAATGCAGTTTGCCGAGCCGTTCGTCCAGGAGTCGACCCGTCATCTTCGGGAACCAGAAGTAGATGCCGGCGAAGGTGGCGAACACGATGGTGCCGAACAACACGTAATGGAAGTGCGCCACAACGAAATACGTGTCCGACACATGGAAGTCCAGCGGCGGCGACGCCAGGATGACGCCCGAGAGTCCACCGAACAGGAAGGTCACCAAGAAGCCGATCGACCACAGCATCGGGGTTTCGAAAGTGAGCTGACCGCGCCACATGGTGCCGATCCAGTTGAAGAACTTCACCCCCGTGGGCACCGCGATGAGGAAGGTCATGAACGAGAAGAACGGCAGCAGAATGGCTCCCGTCGCATACATGTGGTGCGCCCACACCGCGACGGACAGCCCGGCTATGGCGAGCGTCGCGTACACCAGCGTGGTGTAGCCGAACAGCGGCTTGCGGCTGAACACCGGGAAGATCTCGGACACGATGCCGAAGAACGGCAGCGCGATGATGTACACCTCGGGATGGCCGAAATACCAGAACAGGTGCTGCCAGAGGATCGCGCCGCCGTTGGACGGGTCATAGATGTGCGCACCCAGGTGACGGTCGATCGCCAGCGCCATGAGCGCCGCGGTCAGAATCGGAAACACCAGCAGCACAAGGACGCTCGTCACCAGGATGTTCCAGGTGAAGATGGGCATCCGCCACATGGTCATACCCGGGCAGCGCAGGCAGACCACGGTGGTGACGAAATTGACGCCGCTGAGGATCGTGCCCACGCCGGAGACCGCCAGGCCCATGATCCACATGTCCGCACCCACACCTGGCGCGTGCGGCCCATCGGACAGCGGTACGTACGCGGTCCAGCCGAAGTCCGCCGCCCCGCCAGGGGTGATGAATCCGGCGGTAGCGATGCTCGCCCCGAACAGATACAGCCAGTAACTCAGCGCGTTCAAGCGGGGAAACGCCACATCCGGCGCGCCGATCTGCAAGGGCAGCACCGCATTCGCGAACCCGAACACGATCGGTGTCGCATAGAACAGCAGCATGATCGTGCCATGCATGGTGAACAGCTGATTGAACTGCTCGGGTGAGAGGAACTGCAGTCCGGGCCGCGCCAGCTCCGTCCGCATCAGCAGCGCCATCAGGCCGCCGACCAGGAAGAACGTAACGGCGGTGAACATGTACATGATCCCGAGCACCTTGGGATCGGTGGTCGTGAGCGCCTTCCACAGGAAGGAACCCTTGGGTCCCGTCCGCCGTGGATATGGCCGCACAGGCTCGAGCTCCGGGACTTCACGGGCGGGCACCGCGGTCATACGTCCTCCTCGACCGCCGAGCAGGAGCACCGAACCAGCGCCAGCAAAGATTCAGCGCATCCAAACTTCCTGTGGTGGACGGGTTTTCGACCCTGCGGGCCAGTCTACGACCACCCGTGGGCGGAACCAGCCGCTTCTGCGAAAGAGAGTCGCGGTCTTCGGCGCGTCGCCGCCGACACGTGTGGGGGCCAAGCCCCGCACCCCTCAGCCGCCGACACGACAACCTTGGGCGGCTACGCCCCCGGGCCCCCGAAGGAAATCAGGCTCGGGGACCCCGTCCCGAACATCCCGGGGATCTCACGGACCACGGCTCGGCCCTCGGCGGAAATCGTGGACCGCTATTCGGCCCCCGACTCGGCGACGCCACACGACGAGCGCGACCTGCGGGGAGATCAATGAAGTTGCACCGGAAGAGAAGGGGTCTGATAGAGTCGCGTGCACAAGCAGGACCGCGCCGGTGTGGTGTAGTGGCAACACGCTACCTTCCCAAGGTCGAATTGCGGGTTCGATTCCCGTCACCGGCTCCAGCCAGAAGCCCCGTCCGATAGACGGGGCTTTTCGCATGTCAGCGCGCTATTTCACGCATTCGGCGGCACTGCGCTCGATTGCCTTGCCGGCCTTGACCAGATCCTCGGCGCCGTGACCGACCTCGGCGGGGTCGGCGCCGTCCTCCCCGATGCCGGGCCGATCCCGGTCGATTCAGAGAATGCGCACCGGCACCTGGGAGTTGAGAAGTGCGGACCGAAAACCGCGGGCCGCCAAGGCCCGCTGGCCGCCACGACGCCGTCGCGGCGCAGCGGTCACTCCTGCTTGAGGCAGTCGGTCACGATCTTGTTGGTGGCCGCACGCGCCTTGTCGGCGTCGTCCTTGCTCATACCCAGCGACTCCGGATCGGTTGCGGCGGCGGTCTTGGCGTCGTTCTTGATCATGAGACGCAGTCCGGACTGCGAAATACCCTGGTCCACATAGATCTTGGCGGCGCAGTCGGCCAGCTTGGCGTCCTTGAGGCCACCGTCCTGCAGCGCCTTGGACACGTCCGCCTGGCTGATATCGGCGGGCTTGTCGCTGCTGCTGCCACACGCGGCGAGCAGGGGTAGCGCGACGAGCGCGGCGGCCAACAGGGAAATACGCACTGGTGCCTCGACTCTCATGATTCGACGGGAGATATGCCGCAGGCACCCTCTCACAGATCCATGGCGGCGCGCAGCGCTGTGTCGATTCGCTCGGCGGTCTCGCTGTCGACGGCGGCGACGCGCTCATCCAGCCAGCCGCGATAGATGCGGCCCAGATTGCCGGCGTGTACCCAGCCGTGGCCGGGAATGGGCACGGCCAGGATGTCCTGGGGATCCTCGGCCTCGACCTCGGCGGCGATCAGCCAGGGACGCGGCGACTCGTTGATGCCGTCGCTCGAGATGAGGATGATGGTGCGGGTTCGGGTGTTGCCGTGCGGGTGGTAGACCCAGAGTTCACCCCTGCGCACGCAGCTCCTTCTCGGCGGCCAGCATTTCCGCCTCGTCGGCCATGGCGAGTTCGACCGGATCCCGCACCGGGCGGCAACCGAGCCGCACGGCTTCGCGACGCGCGGCGCGAGATATCCACGCCGACGGCGACATGCCCGCGCGGGCAGCGGCGTCCTGCGCGTAGGACCAGGCCGCCTCGTCCAGCGAGAGTGTCACTTTTCGGGTTGCCATACCTTTTATCGTACCTCCGCAGCAGCATTTTCCATCCTGTTGGCGATACGTCAACGACTGTAGGGTGAGACGCGCAGAACCAGGCCAGGGGAGTCGAAGCATGACGAAGTTGAACCACCACCGGACCGGCGACGGCGATCCGCTCGTGCTCGTGCACGGCGTCGGCAGCCGCTGGCAGGTGTGGGAGCCGATCATCGGCCTCCTGGCCGAGTCCTTCGATGTGATCGCGGTGGACCTGCCCGGATTCGGCGACAGCGCGCCGCTCGCGCACACCACGGTCTCCACCCTCGCGGACGCACTCGTCGATTTCCTCGCCGCCGAGGGCATCGAGAATCCGCATCTGGCAGGCAATTCCATGGGCGGCGGCATCGTCCTGGACCTGGCGGCGCGCGGCCTCGCCCGGTCGGTCACCGCTTACTCCCCCATCGCGTTCTGGGACACCCCGGGCCGCGTCTGGTGCCAGCAGGCGCTGGGCCGCGCCAAACAGCTCACCACGGCGCTGCGCCCGGCCGTGCCCGCCCTGTTCGGCAATACCGTGGGCCGTTCCACCTTCCTCGGCCTGGTATTCGGCAAGCCGTGGGCGCTCGACGCCCAGGTGGCCGTGGACACCGTCGAGGGCCTGCTCGGCGCGCCGGGTTTCGACGCCGCGCTGGCCTCCTTCACCGACTTCCGGCTCCCCGACCGCACGGCCTACGGCGACATCCCGATAACCATCGCCTGGGGCAATCGTGACATTCTGCTCACGTACGCCACCCAGTCTCGCCGCGCCCGCGCGGCGGTGCCCGGCGCGCGGCACGTCACCCTGCGTGGAAGCGGCCATACCCCCTTCTACGACGATCCGGCCGGCTGCGCGCGCCTGCTCCTGGACCAGCTCGAATAAGGAAAGACCTTGAGCCACAACGTTTCCCTCACCTTCGACGGCGACCGGGCGTACGTGGCCCTGGACCGGCCGGACAAGCACAACGGCCTGACCATCGACATGCTGAACGAGCTGGTGCGGGTCGCGCGCGTCCTCGGGAGGCGCTCCGACATCCGCGCGGTCATCCTGTCCGGCAACGGGCCCAGCTTCAGCTCCGGACTGGATGTCGCCAAGGCCATGGGCAATCCGCTGGACGTGGTCCGCAATTTCGTCCCACTGCCGTGGCGCGGCACCAATACCTTCCAGGAGGCGTGCTGGGCGTGGCGGCGGCTGCCGCAGCCCGTGATCGCCGTGGTGCACGGCCGCTGCTACGGCGGCGGCCTGCAGATCGCGCTGGCCGCCGATTTCCGGTTCGTCACGCCGGATTCGGAGTTCTCGGTCATGGAGGCCAAGCACGGGCTGATCCCGGATATGACCGGCGCGGCCACTTTGTCCCGGCTCATCGGCATCGATCAGGCGCTGCTGCTGACGATGACCGCCGACCCGGTGGACGCGGCCTACGCCGAGCGCATCGGACTGGTCACCGAGGTGACCGCGGACCCGCGCGCGGCCGCCGAGAAACTGGCCGACCGGATCGCGACGCGCTCCCCGCACGCGGTGGCGAGCGCCAAGAGATTGTTCGACCGGACCTGGCAATCCTCGGTCCGCAGGACCCTGGCCGCGGAACGCGCCACCCAGCTGCCGCTCATTCTGAGGCAGGCGCTGGGCCATGGCAGGAATGGAAAGTAAGCCAATTCACGGCGAACAACCCGGTTCGCAAGCCGCATTTCGCGGATAACGCTGTTAGCATTTTCACACTTTGCCATCGAGTCGAACGCATTGTGCGACCCGTCACATACCGTGTGGGCGCGCATTATTCGGCGAGACCCGGAGGACGCACCGCATTGACCAAGACCGCCCCCCTCCTGCTGTCCGCGATAGCAGGCGCCACGGCCTTGCTCCTTACCGTGACCACGCCGGCTGCAGCCAACCCCAACGCGATCAACCCGATTCCGGTGCTCAACGGCACCAATGGTCTGCCGCAGCTGCCGGGCCGCACCCAGGCGGTCTTCCAGGTCACGGGCATGGCCAGCCCCAACAACACGCAGAACTACAACGTGCTGGGCACCGACCTCGGCATCATGTGGGACAACGGAAACGGTGAGATGCTCACCGCGTTCGGTGACACCGCCGGGTTGGGCCTGCCGAATCTGCTGGTCGGCAGCACCTGGGCGTGGCGATCGAACATCCTGCTGCGCTCACACACGCAGAACCCCGCCAACGGCATCTATTTCGACTCCGTGGTGCGGGACATCTTCGGCCAGGCGCGCGATCTGATCCCCAGCCCCAAGATTCCCTTCATCGAGATCAGCCGCATCCCCACCGCGGCCGTCTCGGTGGGCGGCACCCAGTTCATGAGCCTGATGTCGGTGAAGAGCTGGGACGACGTGGGCCAGTGGACCACCAACTACTCCAGCCTCGCGGTCTCCAACGACAACGGTGAGAACTGGGCCGAACTGCCCGCCACCCGCCGCCCCCACGACGGCGGCAACTCGAACTTCCAGATGAACGCCTTCGTCAAGCGCGACGGGTTCCTCTACGAGTTCGGCACCGACTCCGGCCGTAACCACCCGGCGTACATCGCGCGCGTCCCCGAGGCGAGCGTCACCGATATGGGCGCGTACGAGTACTGGGACGGCGACAGGTGGCAGAAGGATGTCAATGCCGCCAAGCCGGTGATCGGCGGTGGCGTGGCGGAGATGTCGGTCCAGTGGAACGACTATCTGGGCCAATACATCATGCTCACCACGGACCCCTGGAACTCAGTGGTCATGTACACCTCGCCGAGCCCCGAGGGGCCGTGGAGCGCACCGACGGTGCTCATCGACACGCGGGAACTGCCGACGGCCTACGCGCCGTACATCTTCCCGTACCAGACCGGTCGTGACCTGTACTTCCTCACCACGGTCCACAGCCAGTACAACGTGCTGCTGATGCACACCACGCTCTGATCGACCCAACTCTCGGCGGCTCTCGGGCCGACGTTCCTGAAACCCCAGCCGCCCGGTACCCACCTCGGCACCTCGCAGTCACTCGGCCGCGAACTCGCTTCGAGTTCGCGGTCGATCTGTCTCGCGGGACGGGCTCATAGACTCGTCCCCATGGATGCCGCCGCATGGGACGAGCACTACGCCAACACCGAATTGGTGTGGGGAGCACCTCCGAACGCCACGGTTGTCGAGCAGGTCTTCGGGCTGGAGCGGCGGATTCCGGTCGGCGGGCCGGGGATCGCGCCGCGCCCGGAGCTGCCGCGGGTGCTGGATCTGGGCTGCGGGGAGGGCCGGAACGCGCTGTGGCTCGCCACGCACGGCTGGCAGGTGGACGCGGTCGACTTCTCCCAGACCGGCATCGACAAGGGCCGGACCGTCGCCTCGCGGCTGTCCCGATCGGTGCGCGGGCGCATCCGATGGATCCACGCGGATGTCACCAGGCTGGACGCCGCCGGTATCACCGGCCCGTACGAGCTCGTGCTCATGGCCTTCCTGCACCTGCCCGTCGAGGACCGCCGCGCCCTGCTGCTGCACGCGGCCGAGATGCTCTCCCCCGAGGGCACGCTGCTGGTGATCGGCAATGACACCCTCAATCTCGTGGAAGGCTATGGCGGCGAACAGGATCCAGCCCTGACCTTCACCCCGGCCGACATCATCGCCGATCTCGCACCCGCCGAACCCGATATCCGCATCCGCATCGCCGACCGCGTACACCGCCCCACCGAGGACCGCGACGCCATCGACGCCCTGGTGGTGGCCACCAGATCCGCACCCGAGCACGAGCCGCGTGCCCTCGAGGCTCTGCAACCGCCGGTCGCGGACATCTCCTAGCGACATCGCCCGGTCGTTGCGGCGCTTTTGGCCGGAATCCAGAATGAACTGGATGGGTTCTCCCGGATTACCTGGGCCAGGCCCGCTGAACCCGCTCCAGGATGCGGCTCAACTCGCGGACCACCGGCGCAGCCACGGGGTGATCGCGGCGACTATCTCCTCGAAACCCGCCCGGTACGAATGCGCCTGGCCGGCGATGACATGCACCTCTGCGGCGTCGGCGGCCTCCGGGACACCGAACGGGTCGCGCGCGCCGTTCACCACGACGACCTCGATATCGCCCGGCGCGAGCAGTTCCTCGCGCCGCGACTTCTCCGGCTTTCCCGGCGGATGCAGCGGGAACGACAGCGCGACCACGCCCCGCGCACCGGCCGCCCGCGCGGTGCGGCAGGCCACCCGCGCGCCATTGCTGCGCCCGCCCTGGATCACGGGCACCCCGCGCACCTTCTTCCGCAGGGCCGCAATGATTTCCAGCCATGCCGCGTCCTGCACGTCGGCCTTGCCCGGGGCGCGCCGCCCCGCCACCCGGTACGGCTGCGTCACCAGCGCGACCGCGCCACCCATCTCCACGGCCGAATCACGCAGGGCCAGCACATCTTTCGCGTCGACGCCACCGCCGGAGCCATGGGTGAGCACCAGCAGGAACCGGGGCTTGTTCCGGCCCGCCCGGTGGATCTCCACCTCCGCCGGCCCGGCACTCGTCTCGATGCGCATGCAGGCACCGTAATCAGCCGCGCGGACCGGCCTCACGCGGCACACCGCGGACCTCAGCGCCTTCGCCGGAAATCGACCGGTCGGGCCGCCATCAGCCCGGCGAAGCCCGCGATCACGCCGAGAATCGGCAGGTCCGGGGTGATATGCCCGGTGTGCGCGGCGGTTGCCCGAACTGCCGCCGCACGCTGCGCCGAAGGACTCGCGGCCGGTCCACCCTGATCTCCCCCGCACGGGCTCTAGCTGCGACGACGGGAGCCGCACGGCGCCGATGCGACCCCGACTCCCGGCAACTCGCGTGCTTTCAGTCACATTCGGCGGCGATGACCTTGGCTCCCCCCTTACCGGCCGGTAACATGGCGCATAAGTTACCCGCCAGTAGCGCTGCTTTACGGTGTCTACCCGGTGGAGACCTAACGGGCGGGAACGGCACACACCGAACCGCACCCATCTCAATGGAGAGTGAGTACGACCATGGGTCACTACAAGAGCAACGTTCGCGACCTCGAGTTCAACCTCTTCGAGTTCCTGGGCATCCAGAAGCTGCTCGACGCGGGCGCCTACGGCGACCTCGACGCCGACACCGTCAAGGAGATGCTGAGCGAGGTCCGTCGCCTGGCCGAGGGCCCGCTGGCCGAGTCCTTCGCCGACGCCGACCGCAACCCGCCGGTCTTCGACCCGCAGACCCACACGGTCACTCTCCCCGAGTCCTTCAAGAAGTCCTACCGCGCCCTCGAGGACGGCGGCTGGTCCAAGGTGCCCGTCCGCGAGGAGCTGGGCGGCCTGGGCGCCCCCTCCGTCGTCGGCTGGGCCCTGGGCGAGATGATCCTCGGCGCCAACCCGCCGGCCCAGATGTACGCCGCCGGCGCGGGTTTCGCGCAGGTCTTCTACAACAACGGCACCGATGAGCAGAAGAAGTGGGCTCAGATCATCGCCGACCGCAACTGGGGCGCCACCATGGTGCTGACCGAGCCCGACGCGGGCTCCGACGTCGGCGCCGGCCGCACCAAGGCGATCAAGCAGGAAGACGGCTCCTGGCACATCGAGGGCGTCAAGCGCTTCATCACCTCGGGCGACTCCGACGACCTCTTCGAGAACATCATGCACCTGGTGCTGGCCCGCCCCGAGGGCGCCGGCCCGGGCACCAAGGGCCTGTCGCTGTTCTACGTGCCGAAGTTCCACTTCGACTTCGACACCCAGACCATGGGTGAGCGCAACGGCGTGTTCGTCACCAATGTCGAGCACAAGATGGGCATCAAGGTCTCGGCCACCTGTGAGGTCACCTTCGGCGGCCACGGCGTTCCCGCCAAGGGCTGGCTGGTCGGCGAGGTCCACAACGGCATCGCGCAGATGTTCGACGTCATCGAGAACGCGCGAATGATGGTGGGCACCAAGGCCATCGCCACCCTGTCGACCGGTTACCTGAACGCGCTGGAGTACGCCAAGACCCGCGTGCAGGGCGCCGACCTGACCCAGATGGCCGACAAGTCGGCTCCGCGCGTCACCATCACCCACCACCCGGACGTGCGTCGTTCGCTGGCCATGCAGAAGGCGTACGCCGAGGGCCTGCGCGCCGTCTACCTGTACACCGCCGCGCACCAGAACGAGGACATCGCCGAGCTGGTCTCGGGCGCCGACTCCGACACCGCGTTCCGCGTCAACGACCTGCTGCTGCCGATCGTCAAGGGTGTCGGTTCCGAGCGGGCCTACCAGTACCTGACCGAATCGCTGCAGACCTTCGGCGGCTCCGGCTTCCTGCAGGACTACCCGATCGAGCAGTACATCCGCGACGCCAAGATCGACTCCCTGTACGAGGGCACCACCGCCATCCAGGCGCAGGACTTCTTCTTCCGCAAGATCGCCCGCGACCGTGGCGTGGCGCTGGCCCACGTGGCCGGCCAGATCCAGAAGTTCATCGAGCGTGAGGGCGGCAACGGCCGCCTCAAGGCCGAGCGCAAGCTGCTGGCCACCGCCCTCGAGGACGTCCAGGGCATGGCCGCCACCCTGACCGGGCACCTGATGGCCGCCCAGCAGGACCCGAAGGAGCTCTACAAGGTCGGCCTGGGTTCGGTCCGCTTCCTGCTGGCCGTCGGCGACCTGCTCATCGGCTGGCTGCTGCTGGCCCAGGCCGAGGTCGCCATCAACGCCCTCGACAACGGCTCCACCGAGGCGTTCTACCAGGGCAAGGTCGCCACCGCGCAGTTCTTCGCCCGCAACGTCCTGCCGGAACTGACCTCGGTCCGCACGGTGCTGTCCAACCTGGACAACGACATCATGGAGCTGGACGAAGCCGCCTTCTGATACGACAGCGCGGGGGCTCGCACCCCGTGACAGCCGAACAGCACTGTGGCCCGGGACCCCCGGGCCACAGTGCTGTTCATGCTCCGGAACGCGGGTCAGCAATTGGCGTGCGTCGGCCTTCACCGGCTTCGAACCGCCCTACCCAGCCGTCAGCAAATCTTCTGCGACGATAATCGGAGGGCAAAGGAAAGCCCCGTGCGGTTGCCGGGTCGGGGGTCTGGCAACAGCACGGAGCCACCCCTTTTATCGACACCTACTCCAGGGCGTTACACGCCCTTCCATCCGATCGGAAAAAAATTCGACGGCCCTCGGCTGGGACAATCGGGACGGACCGGGGACCGTACGACTCGAGGAGATGAGCCCATGCAGCTCGGAATGATCGGACTCGGCCGGATGGGCGCCAATATCGTGCGCCGGATCGTGCGTGACGGACATACCGCGGTCGGCTATGAACGGCGCCCCGAGCACATCGACCAACTGTCCGCCGAGCTCGGCGACAGTTTCCAGGGCAGCACCGAACTCCCGAAATTCGTGGCCATGCTCACCTCACCGCGGGTGGTGTGGGTCATGATTCCCGCGGGCGCCACCGGCGCGGTGATCGAGAATCTGGCCGAGCTGCTGGAACCCGGCGACATCATCGTCGACGGCGGCAACAGCCGCTATCACGAGGACATCGAACGCGCGAAGGCGCTGCGGCCCAAGGGCATTCACTACGTGGACATCGGCACCTCGGGCGGCGTGTTCGGGCTCGATCGCGGCTTCTGCCTGATGATCGGCGGCGAGACCGATACCGTCGCCCACCTGGACCCGCTGCTGAAATCGATCGCGCCCGGCGTGGACGCCGCGCCACGCACTCCTGGTCGCACCGGTGAGCCCTCCACCGCCGAGCAGGGCTATCTACACTGCGGCCCCGCCGGCGCGGGGCATTTCGTGAAGATGGTGCACAACGGGATCGAATACGGCGCGATGGCCGCCTACGCGGAGGGCCTCAACATCCTGCACAGGGCCGATATCGGCAATCAGGCGGCCGACGAGCACTCGGCCGAGGTGACCCCGCTCGAGCATCCCGACTACTACCGATACGACATCGACGTCCCCGAGGTGACCGAGGTGTGGCGGCGCGGATCGGTCGTGGCCTCCTGGCTGCTCGACCTCACCGCCGCCGAGCTGTACGCCGATCCCACCCTCGACTCCTTCGGCGGCCGCGTCTCCGACTCCGGGGAGGGCCGCTGGACCCTCGACGCCGCGATCGACGAGGGCGTTCCCGCCCCCGTGCTGTCGGCGGCCCTGTTCCAGCGCTTCGCCTCCCGCGGCGAATCCCTCTACGCCGACAAGGTGCTCTCGGCCATGCGGCAGGCCTTCGGCGGGCATCACGAATTGCCGAACCAATGAGTGGGATATGAAGGGCGGCAACTGGTCTCGCGAGTTCGGGGTAACTCGCCGGGTGCGCCCGAAATCGGTGCGGAACCCAACCGCCGGCACAGGTGTGAAGGCGGCAACGGCTGTCAGCGGGCCGCTCGAGGCTCGGGGAGGCCGGGGAGCTACCGTCGGAGGCATGCGCCTTGTACCGGGGATCGTCATCGCGGTGACCGCCCTCGTGCTCTCCGGCTGTTCCAGCGGCCAGCACTCGTCCACCGAATCCGCGCCGCCGAGCAGCGGATCCCCGAGCAGCAGCACCGCCGCCGCGCCGTCGACAACGACTCCGGCGCAACAGGATTGCGCGGCCGGCTACCTCGCGCAGTTCACCCTGCGGCAGAAGCTGGCGCAGCTGCTCACCGTCGGGGTCACCGGCGAGGCCGACGCCGAGAACGTGGTGAACGCCGAGCAGATCGGCGGCATCTTCATCGGCAGCTGGACCGACAAGGCCATGCTGACCCAGCACCAGGTGGACGCGGTCCGGAAGGCATCGCGGATACCGCTCATGGTGACCATCGACGAGGAGGGCGGGCGGGTCTCGCGGGCCAAGGATCTGATCGGGGTCGCGCCCTCGGCTCGGGTGATCGCGCAGACCATGAGCCCGGACGAGTTCTACACGTTCAGCCTGGACCGCGCGCAGAAGCTGAAGGCGCTGGGCGTGACCGTGGATTTCGCGCCGGATGTGGACGTCAGCAGCCAGCCCGACGACTCGGTGATCGGCGACCGCTCCTTCTCCGACGACCCGGACGTGGTGGTGCAGTACGCGGACGCGTTCATCCGGGCCTTCAAGGACGCCGGGTTGGGCAGCGTCATGAAGCACTTTCCGGGCCACGGCTCCGGCTCCGGCGACTCGCACACCGGCGCGGTGCACACGCCGCCGCTGGATCAGATGCAGGACAAGGACCTGGTGCCGTTTCGGAAGCTGGTCGATTCGGGCGCGGCAGTCATGGTCGGGCACCTGGATGTACCCGGTCTCACCACTTCGAATGTGCCGGCCAGTATCAGTCCGCAGGCCATGGCACTGCTGCGGCAGGGTACCGGCTACGGCGCAGCACCCTTCGACGGCGTCATCTTCACCGACGATCTGGGCGGCATGGCGGCCATCACCAATCGCATGAGCATCGAGGACGCGGTGGAAGCGGCCCTGGTCGCGGGGGCCGACAACGCCCTGTGGATCACCACGGACGCGGTGCCGAAGGTGCTCGATCGGCTCGTCGCGGCGGTCAACAGTGGCCGCTTACCGGGAGCCCAGGTGGATGCCTCGGTATTGCGCATGGCAAGGTTCAAGGGCTCCGCGCCACGTTGCTAGCCCTCGGTCATCACGCTGCTGAGCAGTGGCGAATGACCGGCAATTCGCGCTCGCGGAACTTACCATAGAGTAAGATAAGGACGTCGGCACTCGTCGAGGGTGACGGCCGTCCGGTCTTAGGAGAGTGAATGGCAGGCGGAACGAAACGGCTTCCTCGCGCGGTGCGCGAGCAGCAGATGCTCGACGCCGCCGTGGAGGTCTTCTCGCGCAAGGGTTACCACGACACCTCCATGGACGCCATCGCCGCCGAGGCGAAGATCTCCAAGCCGATGCTGTACCTCTACTACGGATCCAAGGACGAGCTCTTCCGGGCCTGCATCCACCGCGAGAGCATGCGGTTCATCGAGGCGGTCGCGGTCGCCGGCAACCCCAAGCTCACCCCGCATGAGCAGCTGCGCGCGGGCCTCGAGGCCTTCCTGTCCTATGTGGATCAGAACCGGCTGTCCTGGCAGGTCCTCTACCGGCAGGCGCTGGGCCAGCAGCCCTTCGCCTCCGAGATCGCCAACAGCCGCGAACGGATCATCGAGCTCACCGCCAAGCTGCTCGAATCCAGCGCCAAGTACGCCGAACCGGGCACCAACTTCGAGGTGGTGTCGGTGGCCGTGATCGGCGCGGGCGAGGCCATCGCCGACCGGGTCGCCAGCGGGCAGATCGACCTGGCCGAGGCCGTCGACCTGCTCGACGATCTGGCCTGGCGTGGTCTGTCCGGCAACAAGAAGAAGGCCGAACAGGTCTGACTTGCCGCGACCGCGATCGCCTGCCACAGTTCGCTGCGATCGTGTTGCAGGACGGCCGGCATGGCCGGGGATGGGGACGAGAGTTGTTCGGCTTGCTGAAGCCGTGCGCGCACAGTGCGGCACGGCACGGTATCGACCCGTCGGCCTGGCAGACCCACCTGTGTGGTCTCTGCCTGGGTTTGCGTGACGGCCACGGCCAGCTCGCCCGCGCAGCGACCAATACCGATGCCATCGTCCTCGAAATACTCACCGAGGCACAGCAATCCGAGCCGTCCGCCCGCACCGGCGCGGGCCCCTGCCCGTTGCGCGGCATGCGCCGCGCCGAGGTGGTCGCCGCCGGCGCGCCCGGCGTGCGCCTCGCCGCGACCGCCTCACTGCTGCTGGGCGCGGCCAAGATTCGCGACCATGTCGACGACGGCGATGCCCACCACCTGGCGCGCCGCCCGCTCACCCGCGTCTCCACGCGGTGGCATACCCGGGCGCGCGCCGCCGCCGAGCCCCTCGGCCTCGACGTCGAACCGCTGATCGCCGCGATCGAATCGCAGCTGCGGCTGGAGAATTCACCTGAGAGCACCCTCACCGAGCTGACCGCGCCGACCCAGCTCTGCGCGGCGGAATTGTTCGCGCACACCGCGATTCTCGCGAACCGGCCCGAGAACGCCGACGCCCTGCGTGAGGTGGGATGGCATCTCGGCCGTATCGCGCATCTGGCCGACGCGATCGAAGACCTCGACGCGGACAACGCCCAGGGTCACTTCAACCCGCTGTCGGCCACCGGAACCACCCTGGAACAGGCACACGCCCTTGTCGCCGAATCGAATTCACTCCTGCGCGCGGCCCTCGCCCGCGTCGCCCTGGACCGCGCCGCCACGGTCCGCTGGATCCTGCTCGACCCGCTGGGAGGCGTGGTCCGCAAGCTGGGCCGGGCCGCGGGCATCGCGCACACCTGCACCATCCGCACCTGCCGCACCCACTCCGCGGCGGCGTCCGAGGTGGCACCGCGCGGCGAGCAGCCCTGGCAGCCGGGCGCGCCGTTCACGCCGCAGCCGGGACTCGTACCGCCCGGGCCGGGAGGACCGCCGATGCAGCGGCCGAACCTGCTCGAGGGGCTGGGGATCATCGGCACCCAGTACTGCACCGGCTACGCGTGTTTCAAGTGGCACACCCGTCCGTGCAGCGGGGATCGCAAGGCGCCGTGGATCGATCGCTGCGACTGCGACTGCTGCGATTGCTGTAGCAACTGCAACTGCGGCGGCGGCCATCACCACGCCGCGGGCGGCGGTGGCGGCTGCTGCGACGGCCACGGCTGCTGCGACTGCAATTGCGGTGGGTGTGATTGCGATTGCTGCGACGGCGACTGCTGCGACTGTGACTGCTGCGGATGCGATTGCAGTTGCTGAACGTCGCGAGCCGAGACCGGCACGGCCGCCCCTGTTGCGTCGTGTGATCGCCGTGCAAGGGGCGTGCAAGCGGTCGTGCCCACGCTGGGAGCATGACAACGGCACATGTTCCGGTCCTGGTGGCCGGCGGCGGTCTGGTTGGATTGTCCGCCGCACTGTTCCTCGAATACCACGGCGTCCCTTATGTTCTGGTGGAGCGATGGGCGACCGCCTCACCGCTGCCGCGTTCCCGGGGGCTGCACACCCGCACCGGTGAGATGTACCGGCAGGCCGGGGTCGAGGCGCAGATCCTGGCGGCGGCGAGCGCGTTGCGGGCGGGGAAGTTCGGCGGGGCGTGGACCGGCGAGTCGGTGCGGACCGCGGAGTCGCTGGATCTGTCAGGCCGGGACGTGGCGCACGGCCGCCGCACAGGCGCGGCGCGCCACCGGTATCGACCTGGCCGTGCACGCCCTGCCGGCGGCCGACTGCGCGACGCATGCCGGGCTGGCCGCCGGCGAGGCCCTGCTGGTCCGGCCGGATCACCACATCGCGGCCGGTCCCGATTCCGGGCTGACGCCGGACTGGCTCGGTGACGTGCTGACGCTGCTGGTGGACGGCAGCAGTGCGCCGATGCGCTCGCCCATCGCCTGACCCGCTCCGGAAATACAAGAGCCGCACACTGTTTCGGGCCGGATGTAGAAACCCCTGCGTGGCGACATCCGAATTCGAAACAGTGTGCGGCTCTTCACCCCCGTCGGGCGGACCGCCGGATGGCGGCCGCGCCCGAATCTTCGGGTGTCAGGCTCGACACTCCCTCGCACTGCGGGTTTTCGACCCTACCCGCGCGGCGAGGTTTCAGCGCAGCGTAGCGGTCAGGTGCGGATAGCCCTTCTTCGGGTGTTTCAAGGACAGGTCCCACCCACCGGACACCCGGTCCGCGTACAGGTTCACCGTGGACGGCAGGAAGATCGGCTTGCCGAACTTCACCGCGTAGGTGACCTGGTCGGGAATCCGGCCCTCGAGTGCGCCGAGCACGGTCGCCGCCGACCACATGCCGTGCGCGATCGGCTTCGGGAAGCCGAAGGCCTTGGCGCCCAGCGCCGAGGTGTGGATCGGATTGTGGTCGCCGGAGGCGGCGGCGTAGCGGTTGATCATCTTCTGATCGACCCGCAGCGCGCGCAGCGGCGGGGGCGGAACCTCTTCCGGCTTGGGCTCCGGCTTGGGCCCGCCCGACAGCGAGGTGCGCTGCTGGTGCAGGAAGGTGGTGACCTGGCGCCACACCAGCTCGCGGCCCACACTGACCTCGGTGACGGCGTCCACCAGCAGACCCTTGGGGTGCTCGCGCAGGTTCTCGATGTGGGTCTCGAAGTCCAGCGGCTCGGACACCGAGATCTCGCGCGTGCGCTGGATGACGTTCTCCGCGTGCACCGCGCCCACAGCCACGAACGGGAAGTCGCGGGCGACGACCAGCTGCATGGCCAGCGGGAAGCTGAGCACGAACGGGTAGGTCAACGGCAGCGCGTCACCGAAACGCAGGCCGGTGGCCCGGCAGTAGGCGGCGAGGTGCTCCGGATCGACCTTGAAGCCCTCGAGACGGACGCTGCGGTCCGGCAGGGTGGGCTTGCGGGCCGACAGACCCGGCACCGGCAGCGCGCCCAGTGCGGCCTTGACGAACAGGCCGCTGTTCTTGGGCACCTCGGTGAGGTTGACGGTCTGCCTCATCACGCTCCGATCAGGGCCTGGCCGCAGACGCGGATGATGTTGCCGGACACCGCGTTCGAGGCCGGGGAGGCGAAGTAGGCGATGGTCTCGGCGACGTCCACGGTCTGACCGCCCTGCAGCAGCGAGGACAGCAGCCGGCCGGCCTCGCGGGTGCCCAGCGGGATGGCGGCCGTCATGGCGGTCTCGATGAAGCCGGGGGCCACCGCGTTGATGGTGATGCCCTTCTCGGCCAGCTTCGGGGCCTCGGCGTTCACCATGCCGATGACGCCGGCCTTGGAGGCGCCGTAGTTGGTCTGCCCGCGGTTACCGGCGATACCGGCGATGGAGGACACGTCGATGACGCGGCCACCGGACTTCAGCGCACCCGCGGCGACCAAACCCTCCGTAATGCGGTGCGGCGCGGCCAGGTTCACGTTGATGACCGAGTTCCAGCGGCCCTCGTCCATATTGGCGAGCAGCTTGTCACGGGTGATGCCGGCGTTGTGGACGACGATGTCGATGCCGCCGAAGCGTTCGGTGGCGAAGGCGGCCAGCTTCTCGGCGGCGTCGGGGGCGGTGACGTCGAGGGCGAGGGCGGTGGCGCCGACCTTGTTGGCGGTCGCCGACAGGGCCTCACCGGCGGCCGGGATGTCGGCCACGATCACGGTGGCGCCGTCGCGGGCGAAGACCTCGGCGATGGTCGCGCCGATGCCGCGGGCGGCGCCGGTGACCACGGCGACCTTGCCGTCCAGCGGCTTGTCCCAGGAGGTCGGCGCGGTCGAGTCGTCCTTGCCGACCCGGAAGACCTGGCCGTCGACGAACGCCGACTTGCCGGACAGGATGAAGCGCAGGGTGGACTCCAGACCCGTTGCGGCAGCGGCGGCTTCGGGGTGCAGGTACACCAGGTTGCAGGTCGCGCCGCGCCGCAGCTCCTTGCCGACCGAGCGGGTGAAGCCCTCCAGCGCGCGCTGCGCGATCTGGGCGTCGACCGAATCGGTGAGCTCGGGGGTGGTGCCGACGACCAGCACGCGGCCCGAGGCGGCGATGCTGCGCATGGCGGGCTGGAAGAACTCGAACAGCTGCTGCAGCTCCTCGATGGTGCGGATGCCGGTGGCATCGAACACCAGCGCGCCGAACTTCACGCCCGGGGTGGCCGAATCCACGAAGGTGTAGTCGCCCAGCAGGTTTCGCACGGCGTCGGCGACGCGGCCCTTGCCGCCCAGCAGCACCGGACCGGGGAGCGCGGGCTCGCCCGCGCGGTAGCGACGCAGGTTCTCCGGCTGCGGCAGACCGAGCTTGCTGGCCAGGAACGCGCCGGGAGCGGAGTGAATGAAAGATCCGTAAAGGTTGGGAGCGCCCTTGCTCTTGCTGGCAGCCACGTTTCCTACCTTCTCCTTGTCTCGGCCCGCTGGAAGCGTTGTTGCGCACATATGCGGGGTACGGTGTCGACAAATGAACTTACTCCAGAGTAAGTTTAATGTAAACCGACTGACGTGCACCCCGCGGGGATGCGCGTGCCGGAATCCACCGACGAGACACTGGAGACTCGAGTGACCACCAAAGCCCGTTCGGCGAAGGCCGCGGCCAAGACCACCAAGCAGGCCCGCCCGGTTGCCATCCTCGGCGGTAACCGCATCCCGTTCGCTCGTTCCGACGGCAAGTACGCCCACGCCTCCAATCAGGACATGTTCACCGCGGCCCTGAACGGCCTGGTCGCCCGTTTCGGCCTGCAGGGCGAGCGCCTGGGCATGGTCGTCGGCGGCGCGGTCCTCAAGCGCGTCGGTGAGCACGGCATGATCCGCGAGAGCGTGCTCGGCTCCACCCTCTCGCCCTACACCCCGGCACACGACCTGCAGCTGGCCTGCGGCACCGGCCTGCAGTCCATCGTCACCGTGGCCGACGGCATCGCCCTGGGCCGCCTCGAGAACGGCATCGGCGGCGGCAGCGACACCACCTCCGACGCCCCGATCGGCGTGAGCGAGAGCATGCGCGAGTGGATGCTCGACGCCAACCGCGCCAAGAAGAACTCCGACTACGTGAAGCTGGTCGGCCGCCTGCGTCCCTCCATGGTCGGCATCGAGATCCCGCGCAATGCCGAACCTCGGACCGGTCTTTCGATGGGCGAACACGCCGCCATGACCGCCAAGGAGTTCGGCGTCTCCCGCGAGGCGCAGGACGAGCTGGCCTACCTGTCGCACAAGAACATGGCCGCCGCCTACGACCGCGGCTTCATGGACGACCTCGTCACCCCGTTCCTCGGCCTGACCCGTGACGACAATCTGCGTCCGGGCTCCACCATCGAGAAGCTGGCCACCCTGAAGCCGGTCTTCGGCACCAAGCTCGGCGACGCCACCATGACCGCCGGCAACTCCACCCCGCTCACCGACGGCGCGTCCGCGGTGCTGCTGGGCTCCGAGGAGTGGGCGGCCTCGCGCAACCTGTCGCCGCTGGCCTACCTGGTGGACTCCGAAGTCGCCGCGGTGGACTACATCCACGGCCCGGACGGCCTGCTCATGGCCCCGACCTACGCGGTGCCGCGGATGCTGGCCCGCAATGGCCTGACCCTGCAGGACTTCGACTACTACGAGATCCACGAGGCCTTCGCCTCCGTGGTGCTCGCCACCCTGCAGGCGTGGGAGTCGGACCAGTACTGCAAGGAGCGTCTGGGCCTGGACGGCGCGCTCGGCTCCATCGACCGCGCCAAGCTGAACGTGAACGGCTCCTCGCTGGCGGCGGGTCATCCGTTCGCCGCCACCGGCGGCCGCATCATCGCCCAGACCGCCAAGCAGCTGGCCGAGAAGGGCGGCGGCCGCGCGCTGGTCTCCATCTGCGCCGCGGGCGGCCAGGGCGTCGTCGCCATCGTCGAGCGGTAGTTCACAGGGGCCACGCCCCTGAAAACCGTTTACAGGATGTAACCCGAAAGCCCCATTTCTGTTCGAGGGCGGTGCCCGGTCCAGGACGACGGACCGGGCACCGCCTTCGTCGTACGGCACCACTGAAAGCACTGTGCGGGTGCTTTGATCCCGCCGGGACCCTGCCCGGTGGCCGCGAGTGGATCCGGTGCTGGATCACCTGGCGACGAGTAGCGGGTCGGGTTCGATTCCTCGCGGCCCTACACAAGGAGCCTCAGAGTGCGGCGGGCCAGGTCGGAGATGCGGGTGCGGTCATAGCCGGCGACGGAGCTGTGGACGGTGTCGTGGAACGGGGCGGTCCAGTGGGCGGGGACGGCGGCGGCTCCGGTGAGGATGCCCACGACGGAACCGGCCGTCGCGCCATTGGAGTCGGTGTCCCAGCCGCCCTGCACCGTGAGGGCGAGGGTGCGGGTGAAATCGGCGTCGCCCCAGAGTAATCCGGCCGCGATGAGACAGGCGTTACCGACGGCGTGGACCCAGTTGTAGTGGGCGTGGCGGGTGTGGATGGCGGTCACGGCCTGCTCCCAGGACAGTCCGCCGCGGTGGTCGTCCAGGACCTCCGACAGGGCCACGGCGAGGCGGGAGCGGGCGGGGAGCACCGACTGGGCGACGGTCAGCGCGGCGGCGGGGCCGGGGGCGGTGAAGGCGGCGGCGATCAGCGCGCCCGCCCACATGGCGGCCCATAAACCGTTGCCCACGTGGGAGATCGAGGCGTCGCGGGCGGCCGCGGCGGCCGCGCGGCGGGGTTGGCCGGGGTGGGTGTAGCCGTGGATATCGGCGCGGATCAGAGCGCCTATCCACTCGCGGTAGGGATTTCGGAAGATGGCCGTGTCGGGCGGGACGAAGCCGTCGATGAGGTTGCGGTAGGCGACGCGTTCAGCGGTATAGGTCTGCAGGAACGGCAGCCGTTCGAGCCAGAGCGCCGCGACGTCATCGGGGGCGAACGCCGCGCCGTGCTGTTCGAGCAGGTGCAGGCCGAGAATCGGGTAGTCGACGTCGTCATCGCGGGGACAGCCGTCGATGCGGCCGAGAGTAGCTGTGCCCCAGGCTCTTCGGCCGTTCGCCTCGGGCGGGAGCGGATCGTCGACGGGGACGTAGTCGCGCAGCGGATAGACCCCGTTCGATTCCAGATACTCGCGGATGCGCGCGGGCGTCCAGATGAAGCCGTTCTCCAGGGGTTTACCGAGCGTGCAGCCGACGCAGCGGCCGATCCAGCCGCCGTGAATGCGGTCCAGCAGCTCGAGCTCCGCCAGGCCGGGTACCGAATCCTGCTCGATGTCCGCCGGATTCACACTCCACGGCGCGTCCACCCATTCGGTGTAGGGCCAGTCCGGCAGCCGCGGCGCCTGTTCGACCCGATCCAACAGCCGCCAGCACGCCGCGGGGATCGTCCGGTCGGTGTGCGTCAGATCGCGCACCTCTTCCGCGAAATCCTCTACCGCGTACCCGGATTCGGCGCGCTGACACCATTCGTAGTACAGCAGGGCACGCGGATCGGCCTCATGATGGCCGAAGAAGGCCGACTCTATGGTCACAACACCGCCTGGGTGGCCGCGACCACCTCGGAGAGCAGGGGCAGGGATTCGTCGCGCCGAGGCGCGCGCGCCCACCATCGGCCCTCATGGGTGCGACGGCCGAATCCGGTGGGCAGGATGACATTACTGCGATGCGGGCCGATGTCGACGCTGTTGCGCTCCAGCAATTCCAGGCAGTCGTCGGATGGATAGCCGTCGAAGACCGCGAGGAAGGTGCGGCGCGGCGGCTTGTCGCGCACCAGCACCGGGCCGGGTACGTCGCGACCGACCAGTTCATCAAGAATCAAGGCCCCCAACGGTTCCGGGGTGTTCACAGCGGCGATGGTGTCGACCAGTGGTAGCACCACGAATCCCGGCGTGGTCACGTGCACGTGGGGAAGACCGAACAGCGAGCGGTACATACGTGCCCACTCCTGCGGGGTCGTCAGCTCGTCCAACCGCACACTCCACCCCTCGTTCGGCCTGCTCCAACGACGGCGATGTCGATCGTCGGCGAGAGCCGACAATTTCAGTGAAAACCCGTACCCCGCATCGCACCACCGGTTTGGGTGAATCGTTCGCAAACTGTGGAGAACGTGCGCTGTGTTCAATTTGCCCTCCGCTTCGCTCCGGGCGGGTTCGCGGCCCTGGAGGTCTCGTTCTTCCCTCCCTCCGCTCCTCCGCTACGCTCCCCCGCTCCACTCAGTCCAGAACGAGACGCGCCGCGAACCAACGGTGTCCAATCTGCCCTCCGCTCCGCTCCGGGCGGGCTCGCGGCCCTGGAGGTCTCGTTCTTCCCTCCCTCCGCTCCTCCCCTACGCTCCCCCGCTCCACACAGTCCAGAACGAGACGCGCCGCGAACCAACGGTGTCCAATCTGCCCTCCGCTCCGCTCCGGACGGGCTCACGGCCCTGGAGGTCTCGTTCTTCCCTCCCTCCACACAGTCCAGAACGAGACGCGCCGCGAACCACTGGGCTTGTGATACTGCGACGGCACTCGCCTTCGCCATATGGCGTGTTTTTGGCCCGGGATCCACCTCGAGCGATGGGGATTCCGGACAAAGGCGCGCCGGAACGACGTGGGTGCCGTTGCGGGGTCAAGGCTTGGCGGAAGGTACTCGGGGTAGCCTCTTGGATGGAGAAAGGACGTTCCTACCAGGAGGTTCGTCATGCCCTGCGATTTGATGCTGATCGCCTACGACGGTTCCGAGAACGCCCGGCGGGCCGTCGAATACGCGGGACGGTTCCTGGCCGCGAACAGAGCCGTGGTGCTGACGGCGTGGGAGCCGATGGTGCGCCAGGCCGCGCGGTTGTCGGGGCTGTCCGGGGTGGTGCAGCCGGAGTGGATGACCGACGACGAGATAGAGGACGTCGCACTCGTGGACGCCCGGAATATCAATGCCGAAGGCGTGCGGCTGGCCAAACTGGCCGGCCTGAACGCCGAGCCGCGCACCGCCGAGTGCACGACCACCATCTGGAACGCGATCGTCGAGGTCGCGGACGAGCTGAATGTGGACATCATCGTGGCGGGGACACGCGGGGCGACCGGCATCCGGGCCCTGCTGCATTCGAGCGTGGCCGACGCGGTGCTCAAGCACTGCCACCGGCCGGTGCTCATGGTCCCGCCGGGGCGCGAACCCGCCGCGAAACAGGCCTGACCCCTCGGCGGCGCACCCCGCCGGGGGAGCAGTGCGAACCGGCCGGCCCTCGATATTGCGGGAAAGATGCTGGGCCACACCGCGATACCGCGCACCGCCCGACCGTCCGGGTGAGATGCGTCGCTCCCTGAGCCTGCCCGCCCGGGTGCGGGGCTATGGTCGAACCATCATGGACGGATTTCTGCTGGCGACACCGGACGGCGTCGTACGCACCTCGGGAACCCGCGCCGCCCACGAGTCGGCGGCCGCCGCGAGCGCGGCGCTGCGGTCCGGAGCGGCCGAGCTGATCGTGGGCGCGCTGCCGTTCGATCCGCGCCGTCCCGCCGCGCTCGCGACCCCCGAGCAGGCCGTACACACCGCCGGACCGTGGCGTCCGGCGGCGCTTCCGGAGCTGCCCGAGGTCCGGGTTGTCTGCGAAATGCCCAGTGCCGCAGAGCATGTCGCACGCGTGACGAAGCTGGTGGAACAGCTGGGCGATCCGGCGCAACCGCTGCGCAAGGTGGTGGCGGCCCGCTCGCTGCTGGCCGAGGCGCAGGCTCCGCTGGAGGCGGAGGTGATCGCCGCGCACCTGGTGAGCCGGCATCCGCGGGCCGCCGTCTACGCCGTCGACCTGTCCCCCGCCGGTCGGCCGGGCGACACGCTGCTCGGCGCCACGCCCGAGATGCTGATCTCCCGGCACGGCCGCACCGTCACCCTTCGCCCGCTGGCCGGCACCCTGCCCCGGCTCGCCGATCCGGACGACGACGCCGCCCAGGCCCGGGATTTGCTGGCCAGTACCAAGAATCGCGAGGAGCACGCCTACGTCATCGACTGGATCCGTGAGCTGCTGGCCCCCGTCTGCGCCGAACTGTCCATCCCTGATAGCCCCGAACTGCTCTCCACCCCCGAGGTCTGGCACCTGGCCACCCCCATCCGCGGCATGCTCCGCGACTCGGCCACCACCGCCCTCGACCTGGCCGTCCTGCTGCACCCCACGCCCGCCGTCTGCGGCACCCCCACCGACCTGGCCCTGGAGGCGATCACCGACCTCGAGGGCGAGCGCGGCTTCTACGGCGGCGCGGTCGGCTGGTGCGACGCCGCCGGGGACGGCGACTGGTACGTCGCCATCCGCTGCGCCGAACTCGCCGCCGATACCCGTACCCTGCGCGCCTTCGGCGGCGGCGGCATCGTCGCCGCCTCCGACCCCCGCACCGAACTCCACGAAACGACCGCCAAGCTCCGCACCTTCCTCGGCGGATTGCACTGCGCGATTCCCGATTAGCGCGGTGTCGTCGTATGCCGAAGCGACGACCGTTTTCGCGACGGTCGGGATGACTCGCCGGGGATGTCCGCAATCGGTTCGGCTCCCAACCGCCGACACGAGTGCCCAACGCCAACGGCTCTCAGCCGCGCGCTGACGGCTCGGGATGGCGGGGGACCGCAGCCCCCATGCCAAAACCTGCTAGGTTGGCTCCCGTTACGCATGCGTCCGATGTTGGGAGACCGCGATGAAGTTTGCCGTTCCTGGTGCAGCGAGTGCTGTCGGTGGAGCCCTGGTCGGGCTGGCGGCGGTCCTGGTCATCACAATGGCGGCTTCGCAGGACAAGCGGCCCGAGATCGACCGCAGCGGCGAGGCGTCCTCGTCACTATTGAACAACGTTGAGTACGGCTCGCGCTGACCGGACGACCTCCGAACCAGGCCAACCCGAAGACTCACAGTCCGATGTGACCGGTCCGGGCGCGGACCGGTCGCCGAACACCGCGCCGCTGGGGCGCCGCTGGCTGCTCGGCAGCGTCATCGCCGCATTCCTGCTGACCTTTCTGCAGGTGCCCGGTCAGACCGTCGCGGACACCAAATACGATCTCACGCAGAATCCGCTCGGCTTCCTCACCCGCGCCTCCCATCTGTGGAGCAGTCAGGCCCCGATGGGCCAGGTGCAGAACCAGGCCTACGGCTATTTCTTCCCGCACGGCGCGTTCTTCTCGCTCGGGCACATTCTCGGCCTGCCGGGCTGGGTGACCCAGCGAATCTGGTGGGCCCTGCTGCTGTTCGCGGGGTTTTGGGGCATCATCCGGCTCTGCGAGACCCTCGGCATCGGCAGCCGCGGCTCACGGGTGATCGCGGCGGTCGCGTTCGCGCTGTCGCCGCGCGTGCTCACGACTCTCGGCTCGATCTCCTCGGAGACGCTGCCGATGATGCTCGCCCCCTGGGTGCTGCTGGCTCCCGCCGCCCTGGGCGTGGCGATGAAACACCCGACCGCGAATTCCACAACCGTCGACACGCATTCCGCCGTCGCCGAGAAGCCCGCGCGGCGCGGGATGGCGACACCCGCGGGCAGCGCTCTCGCGCTCGCGTTGATGGGTTCGGTGAACGCCGTGGCGACGGCCGCGGCTTTCCTGCCCGCTGCGCTGTGGTGGTTGTCGTACAAACCGAATCGGGCGTGGTGGCGATTCACCCGCGCCTGGATTCCGCTGCTGGTGCTGGGCACCTTCTGGTGGGTGGTACCACTGTTGCTGCTGGGGAAGGTGAGTCCACCGTTCCTGGATTACATCGAGTCCTCGGGCGTGACGACGCAGTGGGCCTCGCTCGGCGAGGTACTGCGGGGCACCGACAGCTGGACCCCGTTCGTCTCCCCGGAACGCATCGCGGGCACGGTGCTGGTGACCCAGCCCGCCGCGGTGCTGGCCACCGGCCTGCTGGCCGCGGCGGGGATGGCCGGTCTGGCCATGCGATCCATACCGAATCGCGGACGGCTCGTGTTGATCCTGATCGTCGGATTGGTCGGCATCTGCGCGGGTTACGCCGGTGAGCTGGGCGGCCCGTTCGCCGAGCAGGTGCGGGTGTTCCTGGACTCCGGCGGCGCGCCGCTGCGGAACGTGCACAAGCTGGAACCGCTCATCCGGCTGCCGCTGGCGCTCGGGCTCGCGCATCTGCTGAGCCGGGTGCCACTGCCGGGTTCGGTGCCGATGCCGGTGTGGCGCAGGGCCTTCGCGCATCCGGAACGCGACCGCATGGTGGCGGTGGGCGCGCTCATCCTGACGGCCTTGGCGCTGTCCACCTCGCTGGCCTGGACCGGTAAGCTCGCGCCGCGCGGCAGCTACGACCGGGTGCCGGCGTACTGGCAGCAGACCGCGGATTGGCTGGCGCACAACGCATCCGACACCCGTGCGCTGGTGGTGCCCGGCGCGCCGTTCGGCAGTCAGCTGTGGGGCCTGACCCGCGACGAACCCCTGCAGGCCCTGGCGAGCACCCCGTGGGCGGTGCGGGACGCGGTGCCGCTCAACCCGCCCGGCGCCATCCGTGCCATGGATTCGGTGCAGCGGCTCATCGCCGACGGACGGCCGTCGGCGGGACTGGCGGCGACGCTGGCCGGACAGGGCATCGGAATCCTGGTGCTGCGCAACGATCTCGACCCGGACACCTCGCGGTCCACGCGGCCGATGCTGGCGCATCGCGCGATCGAGGGTTCGCCCGGTCTGAGGAAAGTCGCCGAATTCGGCGAGCCGGCCGAGAGCGGCAAGGTGAAGGGCCTGGTAGCGGACGGGGATCTACGCCCCCGATACCCGGCCGTCGAGATCTATCGCGTCGAGACGACCGTGCCCGGCACACCCGCTCAGGTGCGCAGCGGCGTCGGCGCGCCCGGGTCGTTTCCGGGTGCCTACACGGTTCCCCTCGACAGTGTCCCGGTCGTTCAAGGCGGCCCGGAGGTCGTGGAACGGTTGCGACGCAACCCGGCAATGCCCGCGGGCCCGACCATGCTGGCCACCGACGCCGCTAGCGCCGGGCTGCCGATGGACGGGGTCACCGTCACCGATACCCCGATGGATCGCGAGGCCGATTTCGGGCGCGTCGACAACCACAATTCGGCGCTGCGCGCGCCCGGCGACGCCCGCCGCACCCACAATCTGGTGCCCGACTATCCGGTGCCCGGCGCCCCGCTGGTGGAAGGCGAATGGTCCGGCGCGACCCTCACCGCCTCCAGCTCCGCCGGTGATGCCACCCAGCTGGGCGGGGCCGCGCCCGGAAGCTCCACCGCGGCCGTGGTGGACGGCGATCCGACCACCGCCTGGATCAGCAATGGCGCCGAACCCGCTGTCGGCCAATGGCTTCGGCTGGAGCTGGACAAGCCGGTCAGCTCGGCGGTGCTGCGGCTGACCACCAGCGCGGCCGCCATCGGCAGCCCGGTGAAGTGGGTGGAGGTGGAGACCGCCAAGGGCACGGTGGCGGGCCGCATCACCGAACCCGGTACGCCGGTGTCGATATCGCTGCCGCCGGGCCGCACCGACTGGATCAAGATCACCGCGGTGCACACCGAGGACGGCAGCGCCGGTGGGCAGTTCGGCATCAGCGAACTGAGCCTGGACGACTACGCCGACCGCGAGAACCCGGTCACCGTGGACATCCGGCACCGCACGGTGCTGCCGCCCGTCCCGGCGGGCGCACCGGTGCGGGGCTGGGACCTCGGGCAGGAATTCCCGGGCCGCAGCGCCTGTTTCGACTCCCCCGACCGCATCCGGTGCGGCAAGGGCCTGGCCCTCGCCGCCGAGGAGCCGGGTCCGTTCGAACGCACCCTGCGGGTGCCGCAGCCGATCACGGTGACCCCGGATCTGATCGTCCACACTCGCCCCGGCCCCGCGCTGGAAGCGCTGCTCACCGACCCGGACCGGCCCATCGCCCGCGGCCGCGCCGATGTCGCCGACCCGCGCGGCTCCGCCCTGGCCGCCACCGACGGCGACCCGCGCACCAGCTGGATCGCGCCGGAGACCACCGTGCGCGACCCCGCCGGCCCCAAACCCACACTCACCATCGAACTTCCGGCCCCGACCCTGGTGACCGGCCTGGAGGTGACGCCGGCGCGCGGCGACCTGCCCGCGCACCCCACCTCGGTCTCGGTGAATCTCGGTGACGGGCCGCAGGTGCGCGAGGTGAATCCGGATGCCGGCGTCACCAGCCGCGTGGACCTGCATCCGTTTGTCACCGACCGCATCGAGGTCAGCATCCAGACCTGGGACGGCGTACTCGACCGCACCGCACTGGGTTTCGCACAGGAGCAGCCGCCGGGCCTGGCCGAGGTGAACGTGCTGGGCCCCGACTACCCGGTCCCCGCCGACCCGGATCGGCTCATCACCATCGACTGCGCGCATGGGCCCACCATCACCGCCGCGGGCCGCACCCTGCACACCACGGTGACCGGCACCGCCGCCGAATTGCGTTCCGGCGCACCGCTGCCCGCCACCGTATGCGCCGTCGACGACAACGCCCCCGAGATGGCCACACCGGAGAGCGCGGATACCGGCTTCGAACTCCCCTCGGGGCGCGTGGATGTCGCGGTCGCTCCCACGGAGCTGTTCACCGTCGACGAACTGCGCCTGGATCGCACCCCGCCACTGGCCCCCGTCGCCGATCCGGACGGCGCCGCGGGCACCCGGGTGCTGGTGCTGCCGCTCAGTACCAACGTCGGATGGAAGGCGCGGTCGGCCGAGGGCGGCGCATTGAAGCCGGTGGTGATCAACGGCTGGCAGCAGGCGTGGCTGGTGCCGCCGGGGACCGAGGGCCCGATCACGGTCGAATTCCCCACCGACCGCTGGTACCGCCTGGCCATCTTCGGGGGGCTCCTGCTGCTGATTCCCCTGGTCGCGCTGGCCTTCCGGGGTGCCCGCGCACCGGTGCGCGACGACGGCCCGCCACCGCGCGCCTGGCAGGGGCGCACCGTCGCCGGGCTGGGCCTGGCCGCCGCAGCCGGTCTCATCGCGGGTCCGATCGCCCTTGTGATCACCCTGTTCGGCCTGGTCGCAGACCACTTTCGGCCGCACGGGCGGTCGCGCGCGCTGGTGGCGATCGCGGGCTGCGGCACCGCCGTATGCGCCGCCGCACTGTCGACCGGGCCCTGGCGTTCGCTGGACGGTTATGTCGGCGGGTCGCTGTGGGTGCAGTTCCCGGCCGTGGTCGCCGTGATCGCGGTAGGGATCGCGGCCCTGCCGCCGCGCCGCTGAATCGTGCTGCCGCTCAGCCGAAGCGGCGGCGCGTCCACTGTCGGACGGGTTCCTCGACGAGGGCGTAACTGGCGGCCGCCAGCGGCAGCGCGAAGGCGACCGTCAGCAGGTAGACCACGACGAAGTGCCCCTGGAAGGGCACGATGCCGAACACCGGGAAGATGATCGACAGCACGGCCAGATGCCAGATGAAGATGCCGTAGGACCAGCGTCCGAGGGTCGCGGCCACCCGGCCCTGCAGGAACCGGCGCCGCCGATCGGGCCGCAGGACCAGCGGGGCCAGCAGGCCGAAGCCGATGATCGCGCCGAGCGCCATCTTGGTGGCGTACTGCCATGGCTGCCCGTGCACGAGACCGGCCGGACCGGCCAGGTCGGTGGACGCCAGCAGCATGGCCGCCAGCGCGAGCGGCCACATGAGCCATTGGTTTCCGGCCACCCGCCGCCAACGCGGGGCGGGCAGGTCGGCGAGTTCGGCCAGCAGCATGCCCGCGGCGAACCAGGGCAGATATCCGGGCACCCAGTTGTCGGCGTGAATGCCCTCGGGCGTGGGCACGGGCAGGAAGTTCCAGCCCAGGCAGAGCAGTCCGAGACCGAGCACGACCGGCACCCGCAGCCGTGCCCACTGCCCGCGCAGCCGGACCAGGGCGAAGGCGAGCAACGGCAGCACAAGGTAGAAGGCCACTTCCACCGAGAGGCTCCACATCTGGGTGAGGCCGTCGGTGAGGGTGAAGGGCACGAACACCTGCAGCAGACCGAGATTCGACAGCCATACCCGCAGTCCGGCGGTGCGCGCGGCACTGGGCAGCAGGATCAGCGCCGCGCACACGACCACCCAGTAGGCGGGCAGGATGCGGGCCGCGCGATGCAGCAGATAGCGTCCGGCGCTCGGCGACTCATCCGATCCGCGGGCCGCGGCGGCGTGCGGCCGCCACAGCAGGAACCCGGACAGCGCGAAGAACACCGCGACCGCCATGTCGAAGCGCTCCCACACCCGGCCCAGGAGAGGCTGCCCGGTCGCGCCCGTCTGGAAGGCCACGTGGGTGAGCACCACCCCCAGCGCCGCGAGCGCGCGCATGCCCTCGAGTGCCGGGACGAAGCGACCCAGACGGACGGGCGCCTCGTCCGGAACGGGAGTCGCCGCAGCGGTGAAGGTCGTGGTCGTCATCGGATCCCAGTCTGCCTTGTCGCCGTTCCCGCGGGCGTCCGCCGCCCGACTCCGGGATGTTTCGGGGTGTTTTCCTGCCTCGGCCGCACTCTGGGACCGCTCGGACTGTTAGTGTCTGGGCTCACGAGTGCTGCGCGGCGACCGCAGTGCTGGAGCAAAGACGTGTTCGACGACGAGGAGAACCTGCATGGCACTCAGTGCCGGTACCAGAAGGACGGTGGCCTGCGTACTCGTGGGGCTCGGTGCGATGCTGCTCGTCGCCGCGATCATGATCCCCACCTATACGGTGAGCCGGCTCGCGAAAACCCCGCTGGACCTGGAGATCACGACCGTCGCGACCAATCCGCAGGCCGGCGCCCCCAGTGAGGTTCTGGACGCCAAGTCGCTGACCTCGGGCACGGGGCCGGCCAAGGTCGACCAGAACGTCCCGCTGGTCTCGCAGCGCTTCCTCACCGTCGAAGACCCGTCGGACGCTTCGCGAATGACCATCCAGGCCGGTCAGACCCTGCGCCGCACCGACAAGCAAGGCGACACGGGCCTGCTGACGGCGACCATCGACCGCGTCACCATCGACCGCAAGACCGGACAACCGGTGGACTCGGTCGACGGCGGCCCCAATGGCGCCATCGCGGTGACGGTCGACAAGAAGGGCGAGAGTGTGATGGACCCGGTGCAGCACACCGGCCTCCAGTACCGCTTCCCGATCGGCACCGAGAAGAAGACCTACCCGTACTTCGACCTGAACGTGCGCAAGACCTTCGATGCCAACTATCTCGAAGAGACCGAGATCAACGATCTGAAGGTCTATCACTTCCAGATGACGGCGCCGGTCACCGACCTGTCCACCGTCGCCAACTCGCCGACCAACAAGCTGACCCTGCCCGCCGAAAAGTGGGGCGTGGAGGGTGACGGCGACGTCACCATGGCGCGCTACTACACCAACGTCCGCGACCTGTGGGTCGAGCCGCAGACCGGCACGATCATCAAGGGCCAGGAGCAGATTCACCTGTTCTACGCTCGCAGCGGTGACAAGCCCGAGGTGACCGCCCTGAAGTCGACCGTGGTGTTCGACGAGAACACCATCGAGTCGCAGATCTCGGTGGCCAAGGACAATATGGACAAGCTGTCGCTGTACGGCCGCATCCTGCCGATCATCTTCGGCGTCTTCGGCCTGATGTTCGTGATCGCGGGCCTGCTGCTCGGCTTCCTCGGCAAGAACGGCAAGGGCGGCACCCCGGTCCGCCGGGTCCCCTCCGCCCCCTCGGGCGGTGCGGGCGTGCGCGACTTCGACGCCCCGACCCAGCAGATCGACATGAACAAGAAGCCGTAGCGGCTCCAGGTTCGACAGCGGCCCAGCACCTTCCGACGGTGCTGGGCCGCTGTCGTTTTCCCGCCCGCACTCCCGGGCCGGTGGATCGTCGGCCGCCGACCGGAGCGGCATCCGGCGGCACGGAGGTTCGGCAGCGGGGCCGAGGGGCGCGCGGACCGGCGGAGATGGCGGATGGGAGCATTGCGGGCGTGTCTGCCGTACGCCGTCTGCCTGTGGTCAAGGACCTGACCTTGGTGACGGTGGGGGCGATGACCGCGAATGTGGCCGGATATCTGCTGCAATTGCTCGCCAGCCGGTGGCTGGGCGTGGCGGGGTACAGCTCGTTCGCGAGCCTGCTGGCGGTGCAGATGCTGTGCGCGGTGCCCGCGCTGGCACTGCAGAACGTGGTGGCACGGGAGGTCGTGCGGGCGGCGTCCGTGGCCGCCGCGCGAGCGCTCGCGCTGCGTTGCGCCGGCCTGGTCGCCGGGCTGTCGTTGGCACTGGTACCGGTCATCGCCGCAGGGCTGAAAGTGGAGGTCGCGGCGGCGGCCGGAGCACTGTGCTCGGCGCCGGTACTGGTGTTGCTGGCGGGGGAACAGGGAATTCTGCAGGGCGGCAGCCGATTCCGGGAGCTGGCCGTGGTGCTGGGCGGCGCGGCGATCGTCCGGGTGGCCCCCGCGTTGATCGTTCTGGCCGTCGGTGGCGGGCCCGCGGCCGCCCTGTGGGCGGGCGCTGCCGGGGTTACCTGCGCGACCTTGGCCGCCCGGCATCTGGCAGACGAGGAGGCCGATCAGGCGCGCAGGCCCTCGCCGTCGGCTTCCGAGACCGGGGCGCAGCCGATGTCGAGCGTCTCGGCGGGAATCGGCGGGGTATCCGCCATGTCGGCGCCGGAGCGCGCCGTCGACCGCACGCTCGGGGTGCTTCCGGTCTTCCGGGCCACCCAGGTGCAGGCGGCGTTGATGGCATTGTCGTCGGCGGATCTGCTGATCTCGCGGATCGTGCTGGACGAGAACGATGCCGGGCGGTACGCGTTGGGGGCGATTGCCGCCAAGATCGCATTCTGGCTGCCGCAGGCGGTCGGGGTGGTGCTGTATCCCCGGATGGCGCAGCCGCAGCACTCGGCGCGCGCCATGCGGTCGGCGCTGGCCGTGCTGGTGGGGATCGGGGCGGTCACGGTGGCCGGAGCAGCTGTCGCCGCGCCGCTGGCGCCGTTGTTCGCCGGAAAGGACTACGCGCCGATCGAAGGATCGCTGTGGCTGTTCGCGCTCCAGGGGGCGCTGCTGGCCGTGCTCCAGGCGGCGCTGCTGTCGGCGATCGCGACGGATCGGACGGCGCCGGCGGCGATCACGTGGATCGGGCTGGGCGCCGGGATCGCGGTCATGCTGACGTGCGCGCATTCGATGCTGTCGCTGATCATCACCGCCACGGTCACGGCCGCGGTGACCACCCTGGTCATCACGGGCGTGGCCCTGCGCGCCGCGAACGACGGGGCCGAGAGCCCAACGCGGGTCCCCGATCTCGGGGCGAGCGGAACGTAGGGTGCCGGTGTGAGCGCGCAGGGTCGGGAGCGGCGGTGGGCTGAGCTGGCGCCCGCGGGATACAGCCTGGTGCAGGCGGTGATCGTGCTCGGTCCGCTGCTCGGGCCGGGGTATCTGCTGTTGCGGGACGCCGTCAGCACGCCGCGGTCGTATCTGACCGATTCCGCCCTCGGGCTGGGCGATGCGGCGCCGCGGGCGGTACCGCAGGACGCGCTGATCGCCGTCGCGTCGGTCGTTGTCGACGGCGGGCTCTTCGTCAAAGTGATTCTGCTGGCGGCGCTCTGGCTGGCGGGCTGGGGCGCGGCCGTCCTGGTGCGCGATCTGCTGGACGTGTCACTGGGGCCGCAGCTGGTGGCGGCCACCGTGGCCATTTGGAATCCCTATGTGGCCGAGCGTCTTCTGCAGGGGCATTGGAGCTTGCTCACCGGCTATGCCGCACTGCCCTGGATCGCAGTGCTCGCCACACGATTGCGCATACACATCGGCACCGGGCATCGTCGACGCGCGGTGACCGGCGCCGACGCCACTGCACGGCCCGCCACCACCTCACCACCTGGCTCGTTGGGCGGGTGGGCGGGACTTGCCGGCTGCTTCGCGGCGGCCGGGCTCACCCCGACCGGTTCACTGCTGGCGGGAGTCATGGCAGTGCTGCTGGTCGGCAGGCGGAATCTGCCTGCGGCGGCGGCACTCTGGCTGCTGTCGGCGGCGCCCTGGCTGACCGCGACCGCCCTGTCGGGCGCGGGTGCCGAACCCTCCGATCCGGCGGGCATCGCGGCCTTCGCGGCCCGCGCGGAACCGTGGCTCGGTACCCTCGGCAGCCTGGCCGGTCTGGGCGGCATCTGGAACGGCACCGCTGTACCCGGTTCGCGCACGACATTCCTCGCGCTGGCCGGAACGGTACTCCTGCTCGTCCTCGTGGCGACCGGGATCCGCACGGTCCTCGGCGCCGGCGCGGCCGCCGAATCCTGTTCGGGCGCAGCCACTCACGCCCGGGACCGCCGCGACGCGCGACCGGACGACACGTCCGGAGCGGACAACGCGCCGGACGGTGAATCCGATCGGGATCCAGGTCACGGCCAGGGGCGTGTGGTTCGCCGACGATTGGTCGCGCTGGCGGCGGCGGCGATCGTCCTGCCCGCGCTGGGGGCGACCGGCTGGGGGCTGTCGGTGGGCGAGTTCCTGGTGACCAGGGTGCCGGGCGCCGGGCTGTTCCGCGACACCCAGAAGTACGTGGCCCTGGCCGTTCCCGCATACGCGTTGTGCGCGGCGGCCGGATGCCGGACGGTCGGACGCCGGATTTCCACCATGGTGGATGGTGCGAGCGTGGAGTCGCCGCGGGCTCGAACGGGCGCGACCGCGGTGCTTTTCCTGGCCGTCCTGTTCCTCACGCTGCCGGATATGGCATGGGGAGTCGGAGGCGCGCTGCGGCCGGTGCACTATCCGGCCGGCTGGCAGCGAGTGGCGGCTACGGTCGACGCGCCCGGGGATGTCGCGGTGCTGCCCGCGGGGATGTTCCGGAGGTTCAGGTATTCGGGCAGTGCGCCGGTCCTGGATCCGGCCCCGCGCATGCTGCGGCGAGATGTCCTGCAGACCGGGGAGCTTCCCGTGCGTGGCGGCGTGGTCGCCGGTGAGGGCGAGCGCGCACGGAAGGTGGAGAAACTGCTGTTGCGCGGCGGATCGGCGAACGAACTGGCCGAACTCGGGGTCGGCTGGGTGCTGGTCGAGGACGGCACTCCCGGACCGCTGGGCGAATCGAAAGCCACTCTGGCCCAGTTGAATCCCGTCTACGCCGACCGGGATGTGCAGCTGTACCGGGTGCCGGGCGATATCGCCGCCCATGACGCGTCGGCCCCCAACCGCCGCCTGTCCGGCGCCGCGCATCTGCTGTGGGCGGCGCTGCTTGTCAGCGGATTCCTCACCGCCGCAATCTATTCGGCGACGCGGCGTTCGGTCCCGCGGGAAGCCGGGTGCGAACCCCACCCCGATCACGACAATGCCGACTAGTGCGATGACCAGGACGATCCACATGCCTCGATGCCAGGAATCGTCGCGGATCCGCGTCGAGAGTCGCCGAATCGCGATGCGCGCCGGTCACACTCGCGCGGGCGCGATCAGACCGCTCACCCGCCCGCCGCGGGTCACCGCGGACAGCACCTCGTAGACGCCGTTTCCGGTCTGCTCCCAGGAGAACTCGCGAGCCCGCGCTCGCGCCTTCTCCCCGAGCACGGTACGCGCCTCGCGATTGCCGAGCAGTTCGCCGACGGCCTCGGTCAGCTGCGCCGAGTCGTCGACCAGCAGTCCGGTCACGCCGTCCACGATGGAATCGGTGAGCCCGCGCGAACTGCGGTACCCGACCGTGGGCACCCCGTGCTGGGCCGCCTCGATGACCGCCAGCCCCCAGCCCTCCTTGCGCGAGGGCAGTACGTGCACCCACGCGCGGGCCAGCAGCCGATGCTTCTCGTCCTCGTCCACGTGCCCGTGGAAGGTGACCGCGTCGGCGATGCCGAGCTCGTGGGCGTGGGCGCGCAGGTTGTCGGCCCACCAGCCGTCGCCGATCACGTCGAGGTGCAGGCCGGGAATCCGCCCGCGCAGCCCGGCCACCACGGCCATGGCGTCCTCGATCTGCTTGTGCGGCACCAGCCGTGAGAGCACCACGATACTGGGGTGCCCGGTGCGGGTGGCGTGGTCGCCGGCGGGGACCTGCGCGGGAATGGGCTCCGCGCCATTGCGCACCACCGCGATTCGCGTCTTGGCCACCCCGAGCGCGGTCAGCTCCTCGGCCGACGGCAGCGAGACCGTCAGATACTGATTGCGCCGGTGCACGCGCGGCGACAACCGCGATTCGATCCACCAGCCGATCCGCCCGATCAGCCGTCCGGCCACCGGCCACTGCTCCCGATGCCCGTGATGCACCAGCACCACGGTCGGCGCGGCCGTCGCGGCGCAGGCGAAGAAGGGGATGCCGTTCTGGGTGTCGATGACCGCGTCGGGGCGCAAGCCCTTCAGCGGCCCGATCCCGAGCCTGCCCAGCGCAATGGCCGCCAGCGCCCGCGGATACACGGTGAACCGGCCGCCACCGCGGCTGATCTCGATGCCGTCCACCATTTCCCGCCTGGCCGCCCCCGGATACCCGGCGGTCCGCAGCGTGACCTTGACGCCGCGCGCCGCCAGCTGCGCACCGACCTGCTCCAGATAACGCTCGCTCCCGCCACCCTGCGGATGTCCGGTGTCGCGCCAGCACAGCAGCAGCACTTCACGCACAGGCGGGTCTCCAGGTCGCAGTCGGGGACGGACGGACAATGGGCTCCACCATATAGCCCGCCGGCCACTCACGGACCACCAGTGGGTCATCCGACCTGCCACGATCGATCAGATTTCGCCCGCGGCCGCGTTCTCGGCACGACCGATTTCGCGAGGAGGGGTAATCCCTGGGGGCACCCCCGGAAATCGGGTCGGCGCCGAAATCCCGGTATGGGTGCTCATCGGTGAGCGGCTCGGGGACCGCCCGCCGCAGTCCCGGGGAGGCGCACTGCCGGCGGACCCCGCTGTGCGAGACTGGCCGCCGTGCTTCGAGCTGAGCAGACCACGCCGCGCCGCCCGCGATTCGCCCGCCGGGCGACGCTGCGTCGGTCGCTACGACTGCTGGGCAGTTTCCGGTTCGAGCAGAGCGATCCGGCGGTCTTCTACGGCGGGGTGGCCGCCGATACCGCCGATCTGGTGTCCGACTTCTATCGGGATCTGACCGGAGACTCGCTGCGGGGCGCCATCGTGCTGGATGTGGGCGGCGGCCCGGGATATTTCGCGGATGAGTTCGGCCGCGCCGGAGCACGCTACCTGCCGGTCGAGCCCGATCCGTCGGAGATGCACGCGGCGGGGTTGCGGGTCGCGGGCGCGGTGCGCGGGTCCGGGATGGCGCTGCCGTTCCGCGATGACGCGGTGGAGGTCTGTATCTCCTCGAATGTGGCCGAGCACGTGCCGCATCCGTGGGTGATGGCCGGGGAAATGCTGCGGGTCACCAAACCCGGTGGCCTCATGGTCTTTTCATACACCGTCTGGCACGGGCCCTTCGGCGGGCATGAGACCGGGCCGTGGCACTACCTGGGCGGGGAGTACGCGGCACGGCGATATCGGCGCAAGCACGGACGCGAGCCGAAGAACCGCTTCGGGCGGTCACTGTTCGCGGTGCGGGCCGCGGAGGGTTTGCGCTGGGCCCGCGAAACTCCGGACGACATCAGGATTCTCGCGGTGTTCCCGCGCTATCACCCGCACTGGGCCTGGTGGGTGGTGCATGTCCCGGTGCTGCGGGAGCTGCTGGTCAGCAACCTCGTGGTGGTGGCCACCAAGCGGCCGCGATCAGCGTATGGAGAATCCACGCCGCCAGATGCGACCCAGCGCGGTGCACGGTTCGGGTTCGCCCCATGGTGACTCCTGGGTAGCCAACCCGACGGTCTCCATGGCGGTCAGGCCGACCTGACCGGCCAGGGCATTCACGGCGGCAACCGCCTCGGCCGCCTGCAATGCCGCGGCGGCTTGCTCCGTGGTCAGCGTCCGGCCCGGCAGGAAAGACACCACCCAACCGCCTGCGCCAACGCTTTTCGCCTGATGCGGCGTGAGATCACTGGTCATCAACGATCTGCCGACCACTTGCACCGCCATGACTCGGACTCCCCTGTGCGGTAACGGTTCATGTTTCGAGCGAGCTATCCACGGTAGCTATAAAGCATGCTCGCTATGGCTGCCGAATGCAATAGTGCGTTCGGCGAAAAGCGAACCGACAGGTCGGAATTGGAATCCGGCGGGCGCTGCGTGTTTGCCACAAGTATGCAAAACCCTTGCACCGCCGGACATCCGGAGGGCTCAACCCTCCGGCAGCATGAGCCGCAGGACCGGCTGCCCCTTCCGGACCGTCGGATACGTCGCTTCCAGGACCTCGACGCGCCACCCCGGCGGCAACACCCGCTGCAACTGGATCGCGGCCCGCTGCATGGGAGTGCTGACACCCGGTGAATCGACATCGGACAACTCGCCGAGCAGGAAGTCGTCGAGATGCGCATCGGCCATCAGGGGATCTACCTTTCGAAGAGCTAATAGATAGCAACCGACCGGATTGGTGGAGAAAGGCGTACCGGGCAGAGCATAGGCCACGGCCTGGCAACCTGGAATCCGAATCAGGTTTCGGCGCGCCGGGGACACGACGACTTGGAAACCGAGAAGTCGAATTTCAAAGAAGATCCCGGTCAGCGGGACATTCGCCCCGCATGCCCGGGACAGCGCGGAGCACAAAACTGTAACGTGTTCTCATGGAGTACCAGAGTCTGTTCATCGGTGGCCGCTGGACCGCGCCGGCCGGCCCGGACACCCTTCCCGTCGTCTCGCCCGCAACCCTGGAAACTGTCGGCAGCGTGCCCGTCGTCACCCGCGCCGACGTCGACGCCGCGGTCGCGGCGGCCCGTCGGGCCTTCGACAGCGGACCCTGGCCCGCCACCCCGCCGGAGGAGCGCGCCGCCCTGCTGAGCCGCGTCGTCGCGCTGCTCGACCAGAAGGCCGCCGATCTCGCCGCCGCCCTGTCCGCCGAAATGGGCGCGCCCGCCATGGCCGCGAGCACCCTCAACTATGTCCCCGCCCGCGCCACCCTCGACTTCTACGCCGGACTCGGAAAGTCGTTCCCCTGGACCGAATCCCGCACCGGCCTGTTCGGCACCACGCGCGTATCCCGCGAACCGGTCGGTGTGGTCGCCGCCGTGATCGCGTGGAATGTCCCGCTCTTCCTCGCGGTCAACAAACTCGCGCCCGCCCTGCTGGCCGGGTGCAGCGTGGTGCTCAAACCCGCGCCGCTCACCCCGCTGGCCGCCAACCTGCTGGCCGACATCTTCGCCGAGGCCGGACTGCCCGAGGGCGTGCTGTCGGTGCTGCCCGCCGAGGCAGACGCGGCCGAATACCTGGTCTCCCACCCGGGCGTCGACAAGGTCACCTTCACCGGCAGCACCGCGGTCGGGCGCAAGATCGCCGCCATCGCGGGCAGCGGGCTCAAGCGCTGCTCGCTGGAACTGGGCGGCAAGTCCGCCGCGATCCTCTTGCCCGACATGGACATCGCCGACATGCCGAAGCTCGCCTTCGCCGGTTTGATGAACAGCGGCCAGGCCTGCGTGGCTCAGACCCGCATCCTCGCCCCGCGCGGCCGCTACGACGAAATCCTCGACGCCCTCACCAGTTCCGTGGGCCTGTTCCCGGTCGGCCTGCCCGACGACCCGAATGCCCAACTCGGCCCGCTCATCTCGGAGAAGCAGCGCGAACGCGTCGAGGGCTATATCGCCAAGGGCCAAGAGGAGGGCGCCCGGCTCATCCTCGGCGGCGACCGCCCCGCCGACCTCCCCGGCTGGTACGTCCTACCCACCGTCTTCGCCGACGTCACCAACGCCATGACCATCGCCCGCGAGGAGATCTTCGGCCCCGTCCTCTCGGTTCTCCCCTACGACAGCGAGGACGAGGCCGTCGCCATCGCCAACGACAGCGACTACGGCCTCGCCGGCTCCGTCTGGACCACCGACATCGAACACGGCGCGGCCATCGCGGCCAAGGTCCGCACCGGCACCTACGCCATCAACTGGTACGCCTTCGACCCCTGCGCTCCCTTCGGGGGCTACAAGACCTCCGGCATCGGCCGCGAAAACGGCCCCGAGGGCCTCGACGCCTACTGCGAGCAGAAGTCCCTGCTCATGCCGCCCGGCTCCCCGAACTCCCCCGCCACCCCGAGCCTTTAGCGGGCGGCTCGGGTGCCGTTTCCGGACGCGCACCCGTGCCGGCGGTGGAGAGCCGAAACGACTTCGGGGGTACCCGACGAGTTACCCTCGCCGCCCGAAATCGGTCGCCCCGTCCCAGTCGGGGCCTGCGGGTCGGCGGGCCTGGCGGTCGGCAGGCCGTACTGGGAACGCATAACGGCCCGCCCACTTTCATTGTGGGCGGGCCGTTTCGTCGGTGCATACGGCTGGCTGGCCGTCGACACCCGTGTGTGCGGGGCTGGGCCCCGCCCTATTTCGTTTCGTTGGGGGTGTGGGGGCGAAGCCCCCACGACCAGGATGTCAGGCCAACCGCTGCTTGAGGGCCTCGAACTCGTCGCGGATGCCGGAGGGCAGCTTGTCGCCGATGAACTCGAACCACTCCTCGATCAGCGGAATCTCCCGCTTCCATTCCTCGATGTCGACCGCGAGCGCCTCGTCGACGTCGGCGGCGTTCACGTCCAGGCCCTCGAGATCGAGGTTGGCCGCGACCGGGACATTGCCGATCGGGGTGACGGCCGCCTCGGAGCGGCCCTCGATGCGGCCGATGACCCACTCCAGCACGCGGGAGTTCTCACCGAAACCGGGCCACAGGAAGCGGCCATCGTCGCCGCGGCGGAACCAGTTGACGTAGAAGATCTTCGGGAGCTGCTGGTCGTCGGCGTTCTTGCCGAGGTTGATCCAGTGGCCCAGGTAGTCGCCGACGTGGTAGCCCATGAACGGCAGCATGGCCATCGGGTCGCGGCGCACGGCGCCGACCTTGCCCTCGGCGGCGGCGGTCTGCTCCGACGCCATGGTCGCGCCCATGAACACGCCGTGCTGCCAGCCGAAGGACTCGGTCACCAGCGGGACGGTGGTCTTGCGGCGGGCGCCGAAGAGGATGGCCGAGATCGGCACGCCCTGCGGGTCGTCCCATTCGGGGGCGAGGATCGGGCACTGCGACATCGGGGTGCAGTAGCGCGAGTTCGGGTGCGCGGCCAGGGTTTCCGACTCGCGCTCGACCCAGTCGTTGCCCTTCCAGTCGATCAGGTGGTCCGGAGTGCCCTCCAGGCCCTCCCACCACACGTCGTTGTCGTCGGTGAGGGCGACATTGGTGTAGACGGTGTTGCCGGCCTCCATGGTGGCCATGGCGTTCGGGTTCGACTTGTGGTTGGTTCCGGGCGCGACACCGAAGAAGCCGAATTCCGGGTTGACCGCGTACAGTCGGCCGTCCTTGCCGAAACGCATCCACGCGATGTCGTCACCGAGGGTCTCGGCGCGCCAGCCCGGTATGGTCGGCTGGATCATGGCGAGGTTGGTCTTGCCGCAGGCCGAGGGGAACGCGGCGGCGATGTAGTACGCCTTGTTCTCCGGCGAGATGAGCTTGAGGATGAGCATGTGCTCGGCCAGCCAGCCCTCGTCGTGCGCCATGGCGGAGGCGATGCGCAGCGAGTAGCACTTCTTGCCCAGCAGGGCGTTGCCGCCGTAACCCGAACCGTAGGACCAGATTTCGCGGTCCTCGGGGAAGTGGGTGATGTACTTGGTGTCGTTGCACGGCCACGGCACGTCGGCCTGGCCCTCGGCCAGCGGGGCGCCCACGGAGTGCAGGGCCTTCACGAACGGGCGGTCGGCGCCCAGCTTCTCCAGCGCGGCCGCGCCCATGCGGGTCATCACGCGCATGGAGACCACGACGTACTCGGAGTCGGTGATCTCGACGCCCAGCTTGGGGTCCTCGGCGCCGAGCGGGCCCATGCAGAAGGGCACCACGTACATGGTGCGGCCGTTCATGCAGCCGCGGTACAGCTCGGTCATGGTGGCGCGCATCTCGGTCGGGTCGACCCAGTTGTTGGTCGGACCGGCGTCGGCCTCGGTCTTCGAGCAGATGTAGGTGCGGGATTCGACGCGGGCGACGTCAGAGGGGTCGGAGAGCGCGAGGAACGAGTTGGGCTTCTTGTGCTCGTTCAGCTTCTTGAATGTGCCGGCCTCGACCAGCTTGGCGGTGAGGACGTCCCACTCCTCATCGGAACCGTCCGACCACACCACGCGGTCCGGCTGGGTGAGTTCTGCGACCTCCTGTACCCAGGCAAGCAGTTCCTTGTGCTCGGTGGGCGCGGTGCCATCGTGAAGACCAGGAATGGTCGCTGAGGTCATGAAAACTCTCCTGAGATGGGCGGCCCCGAGGTCCTCGAGCCGAGGACCACGGCTCGCGACACCGAGTGCCACCAATTGCGGCAGGGCCCCCGCTGGTCTCGGCCGCTTGCCCGTACCGGCTGGACGCGCGTACAAGAACGCAGCGGATGCCCTGGTTCCTGCCATAGAGGTTAACGCCATATATCGCGGTGTACGGAATCGGGTTGTCCAGTCGGTACCCGGTCGAAACCTCCGACCAGCCGTTATGCGAATTCGAGTGCGGCCAGGTCACGTTCGCATGCCAGCAGTAGAGCGGGGCGGCGCTGGGCCGCCTCCCGCAATTGCGCCTCCAATTCTCCGACCCGCAGATCGGTGTGCACCATGCGCGCGGTGGCGCGGCGGAGCACTTCGTCGGTGAGCCGCTCCTCGGCGTCGACCAGGGCCGTGGCGACCCGCTGTTCGAGGTGCGCGCGGGCGTCGACCAGCGTGTCGGCGACCCATTGCCGCAGGTGAGCGCCATCGGCAAGCTGTTTGCGGGCGCGCACCACCCAGCCCGCGGCGGCGGCACCGAGGAGCAGACTGACCGGTACGATCGCATAGTCGAAGGCCTGCAGCAGGGCCAGCGGAGCCACGACCAGCCGCCCCAGTCCGAAGCCCGCCGAAGCGCCGAGCGCGATCACCAGGTGGTCCTCCACGCCCCGCAGGCGTGGGCCGGGCGTCGGAACCGCCCTCGACACCCGTTCCGCGGGGGGCGGAAAAGATATATGCCATTCCTCCGCGACGGATTCTTCGACCTGACGGCATAATTCGCCGATCCGGGCGCGAATCGCGCGGTCCATCTCCTGTGTGAGCTTTTCCACAGAATCGCTCACATGTCGCGGAAATTCAGCGTGCGCGCCACGCGGCAGGCGTTCGATTTCGGCCCGCAACTCCCCGTGCAGTGCCCGGATTCGGCCCCCGACCTCATGCGATAGATCCACCCGCGCCAACTGCAGCCGATTCCGCACGATTGTCATGGCCGATCCCCGCCCACCGTCGCTGACCGCCAGCAGCCGCGCCCGCTCCTCCCGCAAACCCGCAACATCCCCGCCGCCCCGCAGCTTCCCCAGCTGCGCCCGAATTCGCCGCCGCGTCTCCCCCACCACCCGCTCCCGCACGATCCCCACCTGATCCCCCGCCGCTCCCGCCCCGGCCGCCGCCACCAACCTGGCATGCAGCAACCCCACCCCCGACCGATCCAGTAACGCCGCATCCCCCTGCGACCTGGCCACCGCCGCCATCCGCGCCGACACCGGCACGATCTCCTCCCGACCCCCGCCACCCGCCTCGGCCAGCAGCTCGATATCCAGCTTCCGCACCTCCCGCCAGTCCCGATGCGCGTGAATCCCGTCGAGCGCGAACACGATCCGAGTCCGATCCGCCCGCAAACCCCGCACCCGCTCCAGCAGCTCGCCTCCGATCAGGGCCCCGGCCTCGAGCACAACGAGTGCCACCGGGTTCGGACGCGCCTGCAACCCGAACCGTGCATCGTTCTCCGCCGCCTCGTCAATGCCGGCTCCACCCGTGGCCGCGACGACGCCGAGGTCGATGCGTGGCTGGAATCGGGCCAGCTCGACCCGCAATGCCGCCGAGCGTGAATCGTCGCCACCGATGAGCCCGATCGACGCGGCCTCCGGTTCCGGGCCCGCCATCGCGCGGAGCAAAGCCAAACCGTGCGGATTCCAGCGCATGACAACGGCTTCCACGGCCGCAGGCAGCGCGGCCGACTCGTCCGCCCGTGCCGCGGTGGCCGCGGCTGCCGCCCCGTCCGACCACGACGCACCCCGGGATGAATCCGCCGCGACAGGCGGTGGCAGCTCCGACCGGATGGGAACTCCCACGGGTGACACCGACACCGCCGACTCCACACCGTGGACGCCGCCCGGAACGGACCACCCGACCGTCCCGGCCGAGGTCGCTCGGCTCAACGGCGGGAGTTGGAGCCCACGGCCCGGCCCCTGGTGCGGGCGGTCGTCCGGAAGGGACGGGAGCTGAGCGTCAACGGATTCCGGAAGGGGGCGGGTCCGGGTCTCCTCGGCGCCCGAACCGCGCTCCGCACCGGAGGACAGCTCGCCCACCGCGGCGGGATCTCGCGACGGCGGGTCGGCGGGGCGGGGTTCGGGAATCAACACCGCTGATTCGTATCCAGCGGTGTATTCGGCTTGGCGAGAGGCGAATCAATCGCCGAGAGCGGCGACGGCCTCGTAGCGGCGGTGGAGTTCGCGGTGGAGGGGGTCGATTCCGCTGGCGCAGTGGAGGATGTGGAGTAGGAGCTGTGGGGTGAGGGTGGGGTGGCGGCGGAGGGCCGCGAGAGCGCAGGAGACGCCGAAGAGGTCCCAGCGGTCAAGGAGTGCTCGGCGGGCTTCGGGATCGGGGGCGAGGCCCGGGGCGGTGAAGAGGTCGTGGGAGAGGGTCAGGGGCGGGTCGGGGCGATCGCGATGGTCGTGCAGGGTGCGCAGATCGGTGTCGGTGAGCGTGCCAGAGCGGGTCCGGCCCGCCAGGGCCGCCACCACCGGGAAGGTGGGGAGACCGAGGTCGGCGGTGAGTTTTTCGGCCATGGTGGCGGCGTCGGACCAGCGGGCGCCGATGGAGTCGGCCTTGTTGAGGACCACAAGGGTGCGGTCCGGGGCGAGGGTGGCGAGGAGGCGGTGGTCGGCCGGATCTGCCAGGCCGGGAAGAACATAGAGGACGAGGTCGGCGTCGAGGGCGGGGTTCGGTTGCCCGGGCCGGTCGACCGCTCGGGTTTCTTCGGCGGTGAGCAGCGACAGCGCATGTCGCAGGGTGGTTTTGCCCGCGCGGGCCCGCCCCGTCACCTGGATGCGCGGAGATCGCCCGACCGACACGCGGGCAGCCTAGCCGGAAGGCGCTGGGCGCGTGCGGGTTTCGCATCACAAACGCGCAGGTCACGACGTGAGGAACCCGGTCGATCCGAGTCCTTCTGTGCGACGGCACAATTCGGTGCGACCGCTCTTCACGGATACCTGCGAGTGCCCTACTCTGGCGATTCGGTCGGCATCAGGGCCGATGCACGGCTGCGGTGCCCCTTCTCGGTCCACGGCCGGCGCGAGGAGGGGAGGTAGTGATGGCCGTCAACGCCGACGTCATCGAAGCAGCCGATTCGGCATGGCCCGCGGCCGAGCAGCCGAGTGGCCGTCCGCTGCCGCCCAGCCTGGATCCCTTCTTCCATCCGCCGCGCGGCTTCGCCCGGCACGCGGCCGGCACGATCCTGCGCAGCCGCGCGGTCGAGATCGCGCTCTTCGGCCTGGTGCCCCAGCAGGTGACGGCCTGGCAGCTGCTCTACCGCAGCCAGGATCTGCACGGCAAGCCCGAGATCGCGATCACCACGGTGCTGCTGCCGAGAGGCGCCGAACTGGATTCCGAGCGCCCGCTGCTGGCCTTCCAAACCGCCATGGACGCCGTCACCGACCGCTGCGCGCCGTCCTACGCGCTGCGCCGCGGGGCCCTGTCCCCCGGCTCCATCACCCAGCTCGAATGGATGCTGGTCGCGAACGCGCTGCGCCGCGGCTGGGCGGTCAGCATCGCGGATCACGAAGGGCTGCAAGGGAATTTCGGGGTGGCCCGGGAGCCCGGCTATCGCGGACTGGACGGCGTCCGCGCCGCACTGCGTTTCGCTCCGCTGGGCCTGCACGCGGGCACCAGGGTGGCGGTGTGGGGCTATTCGGGTGGCGGCATGGCCAGTTCGTGGCTGGTGGAGATGGCCCCGGAGTACGCGCCTGAGGTGGATATCGTCGGAGCGGTGCTGGGCGCGCCGGTGGGAGATCCCCGCCATGTGTTCCTGAACCTGAACGGCGGCCTGTTCGCGGGCTTTCCGGCGATCGTGATCGCCGCTCTGCAGCAGGTCTATCCCGCGCTGACCGAGGTGGTGCGCCGCGACTTCACCCCCGAGGGCCGGCGTCTGCTGGACCGCGCCCGATCCCTGGGCCCGATCGCGGTGCTGCCGCTGCTGGTGGGCCGCCGCCTGGACGACTATCTGAAGCGCCCGCTGATGGAGATACTCCCGGACCTCGAGGACATGTTCGACGAGCTGCGGCTCGGCAACCGCGCGCCCAAGTGCCCGGTGCTGGTGGTGCACCCGGTCCGCGATCAGGTCATCGATGCCGCGGGCGTCGACGGTCAGGTCGAGCGCTACCGGGCGGGCGGCGCGTCGGTCTGGCACGTCCGCGATCGCCTCAGCGAGCATTTCTCGCTGTTCCCGCTGGCGACTCCGATGAGTCTGAACTGGCTGGCCGATCGGCTGGCCGGCAAAACTCTTACCGAACCCACAACCAAGACCGTCTGGTCGGTAGCCGCGTCCCCGACGCACTGGCGCAGCATGGTGGAAATGGCAACCACCGCAATGCGAGTCACGCTCGGACTGCCCCTGCGCCCGGCCGCCGCCGCGTCCTCCGACGAGGTGTCGGGCCTGGCAGCCTGAGTCTTCGCGGCCGCGGCAATTCGTGGTCGATTGCCGCGCTGATGAACCAATACTGGACAATGGACGCCGTGAACGACGCCGCGAACCATACTGCCGAGCCAGTTCCCGGGCCGCGGTCCGCCGCCACCGCCGGTGACGCCGATCACTCGGAAGCCGCCAACGGCCAGCCGGATCGGCCCGCGGGCAACCGCCTCTATCCCCGGGTCACCAGTTTCCGCGCCCGCCGCGGCGCGGTGTCGCCCGCCCGCCAGGACGCCTGGGATCGGGTGTGGCCGCGGATCGGCAAGGATGTCTCCGACGAGAAGCTGGACGCGGACGCCTGGTTCGGGCGCTCGGCCCCGGTGATCATCGAGATCGGCTGCGGCACCGGCACGGCCACCGCGGCCATGGCGCAGGCGGAGCCGCAGTTCAATCTGATCGGCATCGAGGTCTACAAGCCGGGTCTGGCCCAGCTGGTGCAGCGGGTGGAGCGCGAAGGCATCGAGAACATCCGACTGCTGCGCGGCGATGCCGTAGATGTCCTGGAAAATATGATTGCTCCCGAATCGCTGACCGGTGTGCGCGTATTCTTCCCGGACCCCTGGCCGAAGGCGCGGCACCACAAGCGGCGGCTGCTGCAGCCGGAGACATTCGCACTCATAGCGAGTCGGCTGATTCCGGGCGGCGTGTTGCATGTCGCGACCGACCATGCGGACTATGCCGAGTGGATCGGTCTGTACGGAAATGCGGAACCCCAGCTCATCGGCATGAACGAGCCCACCGGAGGGGATCCCGAGGCCTACCGGACCAAGGCACCGATTGGTTTCGAACGCCCGATTACCAAGTTCGAAAGCAAAGGACTCCGCGCGGGTAGCGCCATCACCGAGTTCATCTGGGGGAAGATCGAATCATGAGCGTCAGTGAGATGGCCCACGGGGTGTCGGAAGTTGCCGGAATAATGCACGGCGCCGACTCGACCGAATTATCTGGCACCACAGGGCTCCATGGCAACGCCGCGGTCGCCCTGGGCGGCACCGCCACCGACGTGCGCCGCGTCCTGTTGGTCTGGGATGCACCGAACCTCGATATGGGCCTCGGCGCCATCCTCGGCGGCCGTCCGACCGCCGCCTACCGCCCGCGCTTCGACGCGCTGGGCCGCTGGCTGCTGGCCCGCACCGCGGAACTGTCGGTGGGCAGCACGACCCGGGTCGAACCCGAGGCCACCGTCTTCACCAATATCGCCCCCGGCACCGCCGATGTGGTGCGGCCGTGGGTCGAGGCACTACGCAATGTCGGCTACGCCGTCTTCGCCAAACCCAAGATCGACGAAGACTCCGATGTGGACAGCGACATGCTCGCCCACATCGAGCTACGCCGCCGCGGCGCGGGTTTGGCCGGGATCATGGTGGCCTCCGCCGACGGGCAGGCGTTCCGCGGGCCCCTCGAGGAGATCGCCGCCTCCGGCGTGCCTGTTCAGGTGCTGGGTTTCCGCGAGCACGCGAGTTGGGCGGTCACGTCGGATATTCTCGAGTTCATCGACCTCGAGGACATCCCGGGCGTGTTCCGTGAACCGCTGCCCCGGGTCAGCCTCGACTCGCTGCCCGACGAGGGTGCGTGGCTGCAGCCGTTCCGGCCGCTGTCGGCCCTGCTCACCTCCCGCCCCGCTCAAGGAGTCGCTTAGTGTTCACCCGCTGGGGCGACCTGGTCTACAAGCTGCGCTACACCGTCCTGGGTGTTGTCGTGGCCGCAATGCTCTCGCTCGGAGCTTTCGGATTCGGGCTGGAGGACCATCTCAGCTCCAGCGGATGGTTCGACCCGACCGCGCAGTCGTCCCAGGCCGCCGTCCTGAAGGACCAGGTGTACGGCCGCGATCACAACAGTGACGTGGTCGTGCTGTACACCGCCCCCGACGGTGGCACGGTCGATGATCCGACGTGGAATCAGAAGGTCATCGACAGCCTCAACAACCTGCCGAAGAAGTACCCGGAGATCAGCCAGGTCAACGGCTCTCCCTGGAAGACCGAGACCGGCCAGCAGCTGGCCCAGGCCGCCAGCCAGGACCGCAAGCACGCCTTCGCGTCCATCGCCATCAAGGGCGACAACGACACCGATATGGTGCGGAACTATCGAAAGGTGAAGGACGCCTTCTATATTCCGGGCGTCAAGGTCGAGGTCGCGGGTCTGCAGCCGGTCGCCGGCACCCTGCAGGACACCATGGCCAGCGACCAGCGGCGCATGGAGGTGCTGGCCCTTCCGGCCGTCGCGATCCTGCTGTTCTTCATCTTCGGTGGGGTGGTCGCCGCCGCCCTGCCGCTGATCATCGGCGGTCTGACCATTGTCGCCGCCAATGGCGTGATCATGGCGCTGACGAAGTTCACCGAGGTGAATTCCTTTGTCGGCGGGGTGGTCACGATGATCGGCCTCGGTCTGGCCATCGACTATGGCCTGTTCATCGTCAGTCGTTTCCGCGAGGAAATGGCCGAGGGCTATGACACCAAGGCGGCGGTCCGGCGCTCCATCATGACCGCGGGCCGCACCGTCACCTTCTCCGCGACCATGATCATCGGCGCGGCCGCGGGCATGCTGCTGTTCCCGCAGGGCTTCCTGAAATCGGTGGCCTACGGCACCATCGCGGCCGTGGCGCTGGCCGCGATGTCGGCGCTCACCGTGCTGCCCGCGCTGCTCAGCATCCTGGGCCCGCGCGTGGACGCCCTGGGGCTCAAGCGGTTCCGCAAGACCAAGACCGCCGAGGAGATCGAGAACGGCTACTGGGGACGGCTCACCGCGTGGGTCATGAAGCACCCGCTGAAGGTGGCGATTCCGCTCACCATCGGGCTGCTGCTGCTCATCATCCCGGTGAAGAACCTGCAGTTCGGCGGGATCAGCGAAACCTATCTGCCGCCGGACAATCCGACCCGGCTGGCGCAGGAGCACTTCGACGAGACCTTCCCGCTGCGCAAGGCCGATCCCGTCCAGTTGATCATCGTCACCGACAATCCGAAGAACATCGGCACGATCCTCAACGAGGCCAATCAGGCCCGAGGGCTGCAGCCCAAGACCACCTTCTCGATTCCGCAGACGCCGCCGAACGGCGCCAATGTGTGGACCACGTCGCGGCCGGTGGAGAAGAGCGCCGACATCAAGGAGACCATCGACGATCTGCGCTCGATGGATGTCCCCGACGATGCCGAGGTCATGATCACCGGCACGCCGGTCATGATGCAGGACAGCATCGACACGCTGGTCGATCGCATGCCGCTGATGATCGTCCTCGTGGTGTTCGTGACCGGCCTGCTGATGTTCCTCACCTTCGGCTCGGTGGTGTTGCCGATCAAGGCCGCGCTCATGAGCGCGCTCGGGCTCGGGTCCACGCTGGGCATTCTGACCTGGATCTTCATCGACGGCCACGGCTCGGGTCTGCTGAACTTCACACCGCAGCCGATCATGTCGCCGGTCCTGGTGCTGATCATCTCGGTGATCTACGGCCTATCCGTGGACTACGAGGTATTCCTGTTGTCCCGCATGGTCGAAGCCCGCGCCCAGGGCGCCAGCACCACCGAGGCCGTACGCGCGGGAACCGCCCAGACGGGCCGCCTCATCACCGCCGCCGCGCTCATCCTGCTGGTGGTCACCGGCGCGTTCGCGTTCTCCGACCTGGTGATGATGCAGTACATCGCCTACGGCATGGTGGCGGCGTTGTTCATCGACGCGACTGTGCTGCGCATGCTGCTGGTGCCGGCCACCATGAAGCTGCTCGGCGACGACTGCTGGTGGGCGCCCAAGTGGATGAAGAAGATCCAGCAGAAGATCGGCCTGGGCGAGCCCATCCTCGACGATGAGCGGCCCGGCGGCGGCGAGGTGGTCGACCTGGTGAAGACCACCCCGATCACCGACCCGGTCACCATGCAGATTCCGGTCCTGCCCGACGGGTCCGCCGCCCCCGCGCGCCCGCGCAAGCCGCGCCCGGCCCGCACCGTCGACGTCGACAGCGAGGCCCCGACCCAGCGCATCGAGACCGTCGAGCGCACCGAGACCACACCGCCCGCGGACACCGCCGAGGCCGCCCCGGCCCCGGAGTCCGACCGCCCCGCGTCCGAAGTCCCGTCCGCCGCAATGCGTCCCGGCCACGGCGTCACCCCGTCGACCACCGCGGTCCCGGCGTTCGTCAAGCCCAGCGGTATCTCGGTCCCCGAATCCGGTTCCGCGAGCAGCACACCCGTCGAACCCGCCCCGGCGTCCCCGGCGCCCGCGGAGGCCACTCCGCCGGTCGCGCCGCGGCGCGTGCTCAGCACGGCCTCGGCGGACGCCCCGACCACCGATCTCGGTTCCGGCCCCACCGGTCTCGGCTCCGCCCGCGGCCCGGTGGCCCCGCACCCGATCAGCGACTTCGCTTCCCCCGCACAGGGTTCCACGAATCCCGGTGGCGGCCTGCCGCAGCGTGTGCCCGAGAGCGAAGCCGCGCCCGAGAGCGTGTCGCACGCTCAGGGCGGGGCCTTCGAGGCTTCGGCCCCGCCGCCCGCGGCGGTCCCGCCGGTCGCTCCGGCGACCCCGGTCCCGTCCGTCTCACAGCCCGCGCCTCCAGCCCCGCAGGCCGCATCGCCCAAACCGCCTGCGGGACCGGCGGATTCACAGCCGCCCGCGCCGGTGGTCGGTTCGGGGCGGGTGCTGCCGCCGCCGATGCCGAGGATCGCTCCGCATCCGGCGACCCGGGCGCAGCTGGCCCAGCGGCACTCGCCGGAACCGGAGCAGCCGGTGGAATCCGCTGCCGGGGAAGAGGATCCGACGCACCGTGCCGTCGAGGATCAGCCGCAGGAGGGCGGCGGCCGCAGCAGCATCGAGCAGTGGATGTCCGACCTGCGCTCCTCCCGGCGTCGCCCCCCCGCTCCCCATGCGGACGAGGATGCCAAGCATCGCGGTGGCGAGGGAGGCCAGGTGAGCGTCAACGAACTCCTCCGTCGCCAGAACAGCGATTGACCTGGCGACGGCGGGGCCCGGCCGAATCCTCGGCCGGGCCCTGCCGTTTCAGCGGTTTATGTGGACCGGGCGCCGGAATCCGTGTCTGTGAAGGCCACCGTGTACCGGTTGCCGACCACCAGGAGCGCCACAGCCCGGACCGGACCATCGAGGTCGGCCAGGTGAATTCGGTCGACAGCCGCGCGATCAGCGGGATCGTCGGCGGGATTCATGTCCGTCATGCTCTCGACCTGGGCGTTTGCCCATATGGGGGAAACACGCGGGTGCCGGGCAATACCGCCTCCCGATTCGGCGGATACGGTCCCCGGGCCGGATCAGGCGGGGCGCGCGGGGGCGGCGGCGCGGGCGATGGTGGCGCGGATCTCGGCGGTGATCAGGTCCGGAGCCTCGAGCATGGGGACGTGGCCGAGGCCGGGCAGGGAGCGCACCTCGACGGCCGCGGTGGGGGTCAGCGCGGCGTAGACGTGGGGTGGGAGCACCCGGTCGCGGTCGGGCAGCAGGACGGTCGTGGGGATATCCAGCTCGGCCAGTCCCGTGAAACCCGTTGAGAGATCCGGATCTTCGGATAGGTCATCGACGATGGCGCATTCGGTGATGGCCGCGGTCATGGCCTTGGCCAGCGGATTCGGCACATCGGCCGGACGATCGGCCAGCAGCGGCAGCAGCAGGCTGCGCAGCAGCGAGGGCATGGTCGGCTGTCGATCCGGGCCCAGCCCGATGAGCGGGGCGAAGGCGCGGAACCTGCGGAGCAGCGAATCCGCGGCGGCGGGTGTGCGCCACAGACCTGCGGGGGCGATGACGGTGCACGAGCGGGCGCGGCCGCGGGCGGCGAGCTCCAGGGCGATCCAGCCGCCCAGCGAATTGCCCGCGATATGGGCGGTGTCCCAACCGGATTCGTCGAGCAGCCGCTCGCAGTGATCGACCAGGGCGGCCACGGTGGCGGGCCGCGCCGCCTCGGGACCACCCCAGTGGCCGGGCAGGGTGGGGGCCAGCACGGCGTGGTCGGTGGCCAGCTCGTCCAGTACCGCGCCCCAGGACTGCCAGGTCAGCAGGACGCCGTGCAACAGGAGCAGCGGCTCACCGCTGCCGGATCGATGCACTGCCTCCGGGGTCGGGACGCCATCCACCATGTGCGTGACCATACCGTCCGGATAAGCACCCCGCCGCGCCCGATTCGGCGGCCCCTCGGGCCCGGCGGCGGTCACGCACCGTTGAGGAACCGTTTCCAGTTGGTTCCGAACGGGTGCTTGGCGGTGACGGAGCTGAACCGCAGCGTGCCGTGCACGATGATGTGCAGCGGCCCGATGGGCGGACCGGTGCGGACCTTGGTATTGGCGCTGGAGCCGATCAGGTCGATGGCATTGAGGTCCACGGTGGCCTCGGCGGGCACGATCAGCTCGACCGAGCTGCAGGTGTCGTCGACGTGGATCTCGACCACCTGGGTGGACATGACGGCCTGTGTGAAGTCCAGGCGCACGCTGCCCATCAGGCTGTTGATCATCAGCGCGGGCGGCACGTGCCAGGCGCCCTTGCGCTCCACGCTCGACAGGCGGGCGCGAATCACAGTGCCCGGCGCGGCCTGCGGGATGCGGTGCGCGGCCACGTACCGCGGCTGCGGCGGCGCGTAGCGCTGTGCTGCGGGGGCGGGTTGCCCGACCAGCCGGACCCCCGGCAGATCGACCAGCACCGCATTGAGTTCGCCGCGGGTCTTGGCCGCGAGCGCGGTGTCCATGCGCTCGGTGAATTCCCCCAGCGACAGCATGCCCAGCCCGACAGCGCGCTGCAGCAGCCGACCGACATGTTCGCGTTCGACATCGGATACCCGTAGATCCCGGTCGCCGATCACGGCGTTGCCGGTCACGATCGCGGAAACCGCTTCAGGACCTCCCATGCTTCGAGGCTAACCAGCGCGGGGCCGCCGCCGCATCAGGGCAATCCCTGAACCGTCCCCCTACTCGAGGCCCTGTTCGATGGCGTAGCGGGTCAATTCGACGCGATTGCCGAGCTGCAGTTTGCGCAGGGTGGACTGCACGTGGTTCTCCACCGTGCGGTGGCTGAGGCCGAGCCGGGTGGCGATCTGCTTGGCGGACAAGCCCTTCGCCACCATGCGCAATACCTCGGTCTCCCGGTCGGTGAGGGCGGGGCGATGGGGTTCGTCGCGATCGGCGGGTGTGTTGGCGATGCGCCGGAACTCACCGAGGACCAGTCCGGCCAAGCCGGGCGAGAAAACGGCCTGCCCCGCGGCGGTGGCGCGGACGGCATCCAGGAGTTCGGTGGCCGAGGCGCTCTTGACCAGGTAGCCGGTGGCCCCGGCCTTGATGGCGTCGAGCACGTCGGCGCGTTCGGCCGACGCCGACAGCACCAGCACCCGGGTGCGCGGGGAGACCCGCAGCACCTCGGCGGTGGCGTCCGCGCCGTTGCCGTCGGGGAGTCGCATGTCCATCAGGACGACGGCCGGTCGCACGGCGCTCGCGCGGGCCCCGGCGGCGCGCACGCCGTCGGCGGTGGCGACCACGTCGAATCCGGCCTCGGCGAGGTCGCGGGCGACGCCGTCGCGCCAGATCGGGTGGTCGTCGACCACCATCACCGTGATCGGGGCATCCGATTCGGCCATATCCGCCTCCGGTCTCATCGTCGCCGTGCGAGGGGCACGCGGAACTCCCATTCCGCGCCCGCGCCATCCTCATTGTCCCCGGGCGTCGCCTCGAACAGCAGCCGCGCGTTGCCGCCCAGCGCCGCGATGCGTCCCACGATGGACCGTGAAATACCCATGCGCCCTTGGCCTTCGGCCTCGGCGAGGCGGCCGGGTGGTATGCCGGGACCGTCGTCGCGCACGCTCACGATGAGCTCATCGCCGGTATCCTCCAGCAGCACATACGCTTTCGCACCGGGCCCGGCGTGCTGGACCACATTCGCGAGGGCGGCGGCCACGGCGGCGGCGATCTCGCGGGCCGCCCAGTGGCCCAGCCGCACCGGATCGCCAGGGGTGGAGACGAAGACGGATGGGGTGGCCTGGGCGGTGAGCAGCGGGCGCAGGTCCTCCTCGGTTCCCCCGGCCTCGGCGCGGTCGCCCTGCTCGGAAACGAGCACGCGCAACGCCACCTCCTGCTCGCCCGCCCGCTGCGCGAGCTCGGCTGTCGGGCCGCCGATTTCGTTGCCGCGACGCTTGATGTAGCTGAGCACCTGCAGGACTCCGTCGTGCACCTCCCGGGCCAGGCGTTCGCGTTCCTGGGCGGCGACGGTGAGCCGGACGGCGCGTTGCAGCTGCGCATGCGCGCGGCGGGCGGTATCGGAGGCCAAGCCCAGGGCGAGGCCCACCGAGACCAGGACGGGCAGCGTCGCGTCGCGCCACACGTCGAAGTCCCACTGAGCCCGCGCGGTGATGACGGCAGCGGAGATGACCAGCCCCGAGCAGACGCCGCCGAGCGGCCCCCACAGAATCGCCGCGGAGACAACGGCGTTGGCGGCCCAGAGCGTGGTGGGCAGGGTCTGATGGTGGTGATACCAGTCGTAGGGCGCGACCAGCCGGGTGGCGAAGATCAGCGCGATGACCACGATGTTGTCACCGACGACCACCGCTGTGCGCACCCGGGGCTCGTGCCGGATCCGCCACTGCGACAACAGGACCGCCGAGATGCCCGACCACACCGCCATGACGGCGATCAGCGCCCAGCTCAGCCGTTGACCGGTGTAGTACGACACCGAGGCGATCTGCTGGCCCACCGCGTACAACAGGGTGACCAGCCGGAACGCCTGCACGGCCCGCCACAGCGGCGCGGTGGCGGCCCAGGCGGGATCGGGTTCGTCAGTCTCCGGCTTCACCGCTGCCGCCGACGGGCTTCGGTGGCGGCTGGTGCGCGTCCTCGGTCACCGGCACGGACACCCGGTAGCGGTCCTCGTCGGGAATGTCGGGTTCGGCGCTGTACATGGGCTTGCTCGGATCGCCGGTGTGCAGGTCCTGATAGAGCTCGTCGGGTGAGCCGGCCAACAGCGAGCGCACGGCGGTGTTGAGCACCGCCACGAACGGCACCGCGAGCAGAGCGCCCGCGAGACCGGCCAGCACCGCACCCGCCGCGATGGCGAGCACCACGGCCAGCGGATGGATGCGCACCGCGCGACCCATCAGCAGTGGTTGCAGCACATGGCCTTCCAGCTGCATGACCGCCACGGTGATGCCCAGCACGATCAGCGCGGTGACGATTCCCTTGGTCATGAGCGCGATGAATACCGCCACCGACCCGGCGATGAAGGAGCCCACGATGGGAATGAACGCGCCGATGAAGACCAGCGAGGCCAGCGGAAGCGCCAGCGGCACATTGAGAATGGCCAAGCCCGCGCCGATGCCGATGGCGTCCACCGCCGCCACCATGACGGTGGCTCGCACGAAGCCGGTCAGGGTGCCGAAACCCAGCCGCCCGGCCTGCCGCACCTTTTCCCGGTGTGCGGTCGGGACGACGCGGGTGATGAACTCCCAGATCTGGTCGCCGCCGTAGAGGAAGAAGATGAGGATGAACAGGGTCAGGAAGGCGCCGGTGAAGAACTCGCCGATGACGGTGGCGGTGGTGAGGGCCCCGTTGGTCAGCGCGTCCTTGTTCGACTCGACGGTCTTGACGATGGTGTCGCCGGCATTGCGGATCTGATCGTTGCTCAGCTGCAACGGCCCGTTGATCAGCCAGTCCTGCACCTGGTGCACGGAGGTCTTGAACTCGTCCGACAGCTGCGGCACGCCCGAGACGAACTGCTCGACGACGAAGGTCACGATCCCGGCGAGCAGACCGAGCGCCCCGACCAGCGCCACGAACACGCCGATCGCGCGCGGCACTCCGAACCGCTGCATCCAGTTGACCAGCGGCGCCATCAGCGCCGCGCCCAGCAACGCGATGGAAATCGGAATGGTGACCGTCGACAGCCGCCGCGCCAGATACGCCACCGCGAGCACGGCCGCGAAGATGATGAGCAGCCGCCAGCACCACTCCGCGGTCTGCCGCACGATCGGGTGCACGGCCTCCACGTCGCGACGGCGCACCCCACCGGACTCGCCGGATCCGCTGGACACTGCCTGCACCTCACTCACGTTGGCGAGCCTACTGTGCCCGAGCGGCTCTCCGCTCCAGGCGCGTACCGCGATGACGCCTGCTCGATCATCTCTTCCCCGCCGACGACCTGGTGGTTCGCGGCGCAAGCGCGGGGAGGCGGAGCGCTCGTTCCCGACCGACGGAACGAGCGAGCGAAGCCGAGCAGGGACGAACGAGACCTTCGGCGCCGCGAACCCGCCCGCGGCGAAGCGGAGGCCGATCGGGCACAGCTAGATTGGTGATCGTGTCAGCGCCCTTGGAAGCGGTCAAACAGACCATGCATACCCGCTGGCCGCTGTACTTGGCGTCAATGCTCGCGGCCAACGCGTTCGGCGCTGTCCTGGTGTGGGCTTTCATTCAGTACGGACTGCCGGTTCCGGAGGGCGGGACCAGCGCGACCCGGCAGACCGGGCTGCTGATTCCGGGCCTGGTGTTCGTGATCGGCGGACTCCTGAGCGTCACCGCGTCGGCGCTCATGCTGCGGCCGGTCATGCGGTGGCAGATGCGGGGCGGGCCGCCGTCGCGGCAGGAGCAGATGGCTGCGTTGCACGCACCGTTGCGGCAGGCCATCGTGCATCTGGTGCTGTGGCTGATCGGCGGTGGCGTGCTGGCATCGGTCATCATCGTGCGGACCCCGGAACTGGCGGCGGCGGTGATCGTCACCGAATGTATGGCCGCCACCATCGTTTTCGGCTTCACCTACATGCTGGGAGAACGAATTCTGCGTCCGGTCGCGGCCGAGGCCCTCACCACGGGGGCCTTCGACCACACCCTGACGCCGGGCGTCGGCACCCGGATGGCCATGACCTGGGGCATGGGCACATTCGCGCCGACCATCGCCATCGTGCTCCTGTGCGTCACCCAGATTTCTTCTCGCGTCCAATTTTCCGCGCAGTCGCTCGCGGTCTCGATTCTGTTGTTGTGCGGCGTGGTGATCATGCAGGCGCTGGCGCTTTCCATGCTCACCGGCTCCTCCATTTCCGATCCGATCCGTCAGCTCAGCCAGGCCATCGACCGGGTGCAGGAGGGCGCGCGGGACGTGCAGGTGGAAGTTTTCGACGGTTCGGAAATCGGGCTGCTGCAGGTCGGCTTCAACCGAATGATGGGTGAGGCCGCCAAACGCCGGGAACTGCAGGAATTGTTCGGCCAGCACGTCGGGGAGGACGTGGCGCGGCGCGCGCTCGAGTACGGCACCGAACTCGGTGGTGAAACCCGGTTCGTGGCCGTGCTGTTCGTGGATATGGTCGGTTCGACCGCCACCGCCGCCGAACGCCCGCCGACCGAAGTGGTCAGCCTGCTCAACGAGTTCTTCCGGGTTGTCGTGGATGTCATCGACCGTCACCACGGACTGATCAACAAATTCATGGGCGATGCCGCGCTGGCCATCTTCGGCGCACCGCTGGACCGTCCGGACGCGCCCACGGCGGCCCTCGCCGCCGCACGTGAGCTGCGCGAAGCCCTGCGCGAGGTGGCCGGGCTGGATATCGGCATCGGCGTCTCGGCCGGACTGGCGGTCGCCGGAAACATCGGTGGGGCAAATCGATTCGAATACACCGTGATCGGCGATCCGGTGAACGAGGCGTCACGCCTCACCGAACTCGCCAAGGACCGCCCGGAACGGGTCCTGACCTCGTCGAGCGCGCTGTTTTTCGCCGACGACAACGAACAGCGGCATTGGCAGACCGGCGAAGAGGTGCAACTGCGCGGACGCCGCCGGAAAACCCGGCTGGCGTGGCCGCGGGAAAGCACCGAACCGGCTGCCGCAGACGAGGCGGCGGCGAGTTCGTTAGGCTGACGGCGTGACGGCCCATGGTGAGCTGGCCGGCGAACCTGCGCCGCCCGCGGATAACTCGCACCGTGGCAGGTTCTGGTGGGCCAAATGGGTTCTCGGCGCCGCACTGGCGGGACTGTTGATTTCCGAAGGCGTATATCTGTATCCACGCCTGCACGAATCCTGGAAGAACCTCACCGAAATCCATTGGGGATGGGTAGCCGCCTGCGTCGTGATGGCGGCGTTCTCCATGAGCGGCTTCGGTCGCATCCAGAAGCAGCTGCTGCACGCCGGCGGTGTCGAGGTGAGCCAGCGCAAATCCGTGTCGGTGGTGTACGGCTCCACCGGCATGTCGCTGACCCTGCCCGCGGGCCAGGTGTTCTCGGCCGCCTTCACCTACCGCCAGACCCGGCGCTGGGGCGCGAGCCCGATCGTGGCGTCCTGGCAGCTGGTCATGTCGGGCGTGGTGGCCGCGGCCGGGCTGACGCTGACGGGCCTGTTCGGAGCGGTGCTGGCCGGGGACAAGGTCGGCCCCGGCAAGGTGATCATGACGCTGGGCACCATCGCCCTGCTGATCTGGACCTTCAACTACGTCTCCCGCCACCCCGGTGGGGTGCAGGCGCTGGCACAGCGAATCCTGCACCTGGTCAACCGGATTCGGCACAAGCCCGCCGACGCCGGCATGGACAAGGTCGCCGAGATCCTGACCCAGCTGGAATCGGTGGACCTGGGCAAACGTGATGGCGCGTGGGTGGTCGCGTGGGCGCTCGTGCACCGGCTCGCCGATGTCGCCTGCCTGGGCTTCGCCTGCTACGCGGTGGGCGCGGATCCGCACTGGGCCGGGCTCATGCTGGCCTTCGCGGCAGGAAAGGCCGTGGGCACCATTCCTCTGGCGCCGGGCGGCATCGTCTACGTGGACGCGACCCTCATCTACTCGCTGACCGCGGCGGCCGGACTGCCCGCCGCGCAGGCCGTGGCGGCGGCATTCCTCTACCGCCTGATCAGCTTCATCCTGGTGGCGATCGTCGGCTGGATCGTCTTCCTGTTCCTGTACCGCAAGCCGCAGGCCGACGACGCCGAGCTGGAGAAGGAGTTCGAGGAGCGCGGCAACTCGTTGGTCACCGACCGGCGCCGTCCGAATCCCCCGGCCGATCCGGACTCCCCTTCCGCCTGACTCGCCGCGACCGCCCGGCCACACCGTGACCGACCAGGGTGGAGTGTCCCTGCACAGGTGGTCTCCGACCGCCCGATACCCTGTGCCGCGTGAAGAAATTCGTGCCCTTCGTCGTAGATGTCGCGTTAGTGGTGGTCTTCTGTGCGATCGGGCGGCGCAGCCACGACGAGTCGATCGGCGCGGGCCTGCTGCGCACCTTCTGGCCGTTCGGCGCCGGACTGCTGCTGGGTTGGGTGATCTCGCTGGCGGTGGCGGCCGGCCGGGAAGGGGCGAGCGCGGCACAGCGTTTCGACGGCCGCGCGGTGTGGCCGACCGGCGTGATCGTGTGGCTGAGCACACTGGTCGGCGGCATGCTGCTGCGCGTGGTGTCGGGCCAGGGCATCGCCTTCAGCTTCGTGCTGGTGGCGGCGAGCTTCCTGGCTCTGTTCGTGGTGGGCTGGCGCGCGGCCGTGCAGGTGCTGCGCTGACCGCTAGTCGGGTGAGGCCAGCGACTGGAGCAGCCGCGCCGCCACCCGCGCGGTGAGGTCGCCGCTGTCCGGATCGTCGATGTGGATGGCGAAGGCCAGATCACCCATGGTGGCGACGAGCCAGCCGTTGTTGCCGGTGGTGGCGCCGAAAGCCTGCACGTCGCGATACCTGTTGAGGCTGGCCATCTCCGGCGCTCCCACCCCGTCGTGGAGCATGGCCCGCAGCCGATCGGTGGCCTCGCCGGGCAGCGCGGCCAGGTCGGCCTCGGTGGTGGCCGGCTGGCCGATGGTGATCATGGGCTTGGGTACCCGGCCGTTGGCGATGGCGGCCGCCGCGATGGCCATGCCCCAGGGGCTGGCCAGCAGCGAATCGGCGGCATTGCCGCGGCCCACGTTCTCCGCGGCGTTCTTGCCGGTGGGCAGCCGGCCGGTGGTCTCGTCCAGGCCGGGCACCTTGAAGTCGATGCCGATGCCGAGCAGGCTCGCCGCGTCCGCGGCATCGCCCACCGAGACATCCTGCGGCGCTTTGTGTTTGGTCACTGCGGCGACATTCTTGAACAGCTCGATCATGCCGCCGACCGGGTACAGACCGGTGAAGGCGATATTGCCGAGCTCGCTGGCCTGAGTGTTCTGCGCCGCCGCGACCAGAGCCCCGCTGGAGGGCTGGATGGCCACGATGGAGGTGGGCGAGCCGGTGCTCACCACGGCGTCCTCGGCGGCGCGCTGCAGATGCTGGTCCATGGTCGCCGGAATGTCGGGTCCGGGCGGGCCCTGTTCCCCGGCCAGCTGGGTGACGAAAGCGCCGTCGGGCTCGAACAATTGCACGCCCCAGCCGGAGTGGGCGTCGCGATTGTCCTGCCACACCTTGGTGAGCGCGTCGAGCATGGGCGACCAGACCCGCCGGTCCGCGGAGATGAGTTTGGGCTGCTTCTCCAGCACTACGCCGGGGATGGGCGCCATGCGCGGCTCGAGGATGCTGAAGTCGCCGTCGCGCAGGTTGACAGCCACGATGGGTTTGCCCTGCGATGCCGAGAGCTGTTGCATGAGTGCCGGTCCGTCGATGAGCGGGGCCACCGGCGCGATGGCGGCGGCCAGCGCGTTGGTGGAGGCGACCGGGTCGGCGATCTTGGCCGGGTCCAGCTTGACCACATTGATGGTCTGCTCGGTCATGAGCGGCTGGCCGACGATGTCGTTCACCTTGGGCGAGGGGGTGGCGAAGGTGCGGACCAGCTTGGCGCTGCGCTTGGCGTCCAGCTGCGGCATGACCAGCGCCGGATCCCACGAGATGCGCCAGCCCACACTGAGTTTGCGCACGGTGCCCTGCAGGTCGTACTTCCAGTTCCGCTTGTCGCCGAAGTTCCAGGCACCGGTCATGGAGAAGAGTCCGGTCGTACCGTCCAGTCCGATGTACTGGGTCACGTGGTAATCGGGCTTGCCCGGATCGAGCCCCTCGAAAACTTGCTTCAGCGTTGCCGAAGCACCCGCCGGGTAGGAGGTCAGCCGCGACGCCCCGTCATAGTCCTTCTTGTCGATCAGCGTGGTGAACCGTTCGACCACCGCCTCCGCACCCGTCGATCGCTCCCGAAAACCACACGACCCCATCGCGATCGCGATGGCTGCCACACCCGCGAGTGCGATCGCACCCCGTACCCGGAAGCGGCGGGATCCCCACACATCCATATCGCCCACTCTTCACTCTGGCCACATCAGCAACAGGTCCACGGTACCGCGCGCCGAATGCCCGCAGTTCCACCATCCCGCCAGGCGTGCTTGTACTGAGCATCACCATAGTGCCGAAATCGGTCAGCAGTGACCACTTACATGATCACTGGTCGGTTACAGCCCCTGGCGTACTCGAGACTCGGCAGACCGGTCGGTTCTCACTGGTGACAGGCCTGCGGGACTCCCGCGGCGACGCTCGCCGACTTCGTTCTCCCAAAGCGGAATCCATCCACCTGGAAAAGACGTAACGTTGTAATCAGTATTACAACCCCATGCAGTGAGTGAGCGTGAGCAACATGAGACACGGACATCGTGGACACGGTTTCGGGCGCACCGGCGGCTGGCAGCAGGCCGACCTCCCCGACGCCTCGGACGCTCCCGACTGGTTCGCTGGAAGATTGCCAGCTGACTGGTTCACCGGTCCCGCGACCCTCGAGGTCGATCGCGACGAGATCGTCGTCCTCGGCGAACTCCCCCTGCCCCCAGCCGAACCCGCCGCCGCGGCCGACTCCTCCGACGAGGACGCGGCTCCCGCCGGCGTCCCACAGGCCACGCGCGAGGGCCTCATCGCCCGCTTCCGGGAGACCACCCGCCCCGCCCGCATGCAGATCGCCCAGGAGGCCCAGGCCCGCTACGGCCGCAATGTGGCCTGGGGTGTGCTCGTCGACGGCGAGCGAATCATGTTCACCCACCTGGCCGTTCCGGTCATGACCCGGCTGCGCCAGCCCGAGCGCAAGGTGCTCGACACCCTGGTCGACGCCGGTGTCGCCCGCTCCCGCTCGGACGCGCTCGCCTGGACGGTCAAGCTGGCCGGCAAGCACGCCGAGGAGTGGCTCGAGGAATTGCGTTCGGCCATGCGCAAAGTCGACGACCTGCGTTCCGAGGGGCCGCGCGGGCTGTAGACCCGCGCCGGCTCGGGTCCGCGGAGGGGCTGGAACCCGAGCCATCCGGATCGCGCCGGCGTCGTCCCATGCGGCGGGCACAATCCAATACAGTGGGCGCATGGCTGCTTCCGGTCCGATCCTGGTGCTCAACGGCCCGAACCTGAATATGCTGGGCACCCGCCAGCCCGAGGTGTACGGCGCCGACACCCTCGACGATGTGGTGGAGCTGTGCCGCAAGACGGCGGCGCGCTTCGATCGGGAGATCACGGCGTTCCAGTCCAATCACGAAGGGGCGCTGATCGACCGGATCCACGCCGCGCGCGGGACGGAGTCCGGCATCGTGATCAATCCGGGCGGGCTCACCCACACCTCGGTGGCGCTGCGCGACGCGCTGGTGATTCCGGAGGTGCCGATCGTGGAGGTGCACATCAGCAATGTGCACGCCCGCGAGGAGTTCCGGCACCACTCCTTCGTCTCGCCCATCGCCACCGCGGTGATCGCGGGCATGGGGATCCAGGGGTACGCGGCCGCCGTCGAATTCCTCTGCACCCGCTGAGGGGCCGCTTCACGGCGCTTGCTCCGGCCCCGGCCTTCACTCCGAAGTCCGCAGAAGGGCCCGGCTCATCGAGAGCCGGGCCCTTTTTCGTGCCTCGAGAAATAGCTTGTCCGCGCCAAAATGTAGTAGATATGCTACATCCAATCCGGCTTCTACTACGGAGGGATGACATGTCGGTCGGTGAGGGCGTCGTACTCGACGTCGAAAACCTGCGGATGCGCTACGGCACCCGCGATGTCCTGCACGACGTCAGCTTCCAAGCCCACCGCGGCGAGGTGCTCGCGCTGCTCGGCCCGAACGGCGCGGGCAAGACCACCACCATCGAGATCCTCGAGGGCTTCCGTATGCGCTCGGCGGGCCGGGTGGAGGTGCTCGGCGTGGACCCGGCGCACGGGGACGAGGCGTGGCGGGCGCGGCTGGGCGTGGTGCTGCAGTCCTGGCGCGATCACGGCAAGTGGCGGGTGCGGGAGCTACTGGACTACCTGGGCATGTTCTACGCGCCCTACTCCACCTCGGCCATCCAACGGCCTTGGAACACAGATGAACTCATCGCCGCCGTGGGCCTCACCGAGCACACCGACGCCAAGGCGATGACGCTCTCCGGCGGTCAGCGCCGCCGCCTGGACGTTGCCATCGGCATTGTCGGCCGCCCGGAGCTGCTGTTCCTGGACGAGCCGACCGCGGGCTTCGATCCGCAGGCCCGCCGCGAATTCCACGATCTGGTGCACCGACTCGCCGACGACGACCACACCACCATCCTGCTCACCACCCATGACCTGGACGAGGCCGAGAAGCTGGCCGACCGCATCCTCATCCTGGCCGGCGGGCGCATCATCGCCGATGGCTCCGCCGATCAGCTCTCCCGCCGCATCGCCGGTGAGGCCGAGGTGAAGTGGACCCATGACGGGCAACGCTTCGTGCACACCACCACCGAGTCCACCAAGTTCGTCTACGAGTTGTTCCAGCAGTTCGGCGAGTCCGTCGAGGAGCTGGAGGTACGCCGCGCCTCGCTCGAGGACACCTATATGACCCTGGTGCAGCGCTTCGAATCCGGCCAGGGCGACACCGAACTGCGCAGCCTGGAAGAGGTAGTCCGATGAATCCGACGACCGTCGCCGTCCGGGCCGGTTTCCGGCGCGGACGCATCGAGCTGGTCCAGACCCTCACCAATGGGATGGACATCTTCTCCCAGTTCTTCTGGCCGGTGGCCACCATGGTCGCGGTGTACTTCATGCGCCACGGCAGCTTCCAGGGCACCGGCGTCGGCCTGGGAGCCCTGGCCCTGCCCAGCGTGCTCGGCATGCTGGTGGCGTTCACCGGCATGTTCGGCGTGGCCCAGGGCCTGGCCATGGACCGCGAGGACGGAACCCTGTTGCGCGCCAAGGCGACTCCCCACGGCATGCTGGGCTACCTGATCGGCAAGATCTCCGCGGTCTCCGGGGTGACCGTGGTGCAGGTGACGCTGATCCTCGGGTTCGGGCTGATCGCCATCGGCGGGGTGAGCCTGGACAGCGTCGGCGCCTGGGCCACCCTGATCGGCGTTCTGATGCTGGGCCTGCTGGCTTGCCTGCCGCTGGGCGCGATCATCGGGTCGGCGTTCGACAGCCCGCGCAGCATCGGCTTCGTATCGTTCCCCATCATGGGTCTGGTGGCGATATCCGGAATCTTCTACCCCATCACCGGCCTGCCGGGCTGGCTGCAGGCGGTCGCGCAGGTATTCCCCATCTACTGGATGGGCCTGGGGATGCGTTCGGCCATGCTACCCGACAGCGCGGCGGTGGTGGAGCTGACGCACTCGTGGCGGCACCTGGAGACCATGGCGGTGCTGGGCACCTGGGCGGTGGCCGGCCTGCTGATCGCGCCGATGGTGTTGCGCCGCATGGCCCGCCGCGAATCCGGGGCCGCGGTGGCGGCCCGCCGCGAGAGGGCCATGGCGCGTGCCTACTAGCGAGGTCATCTACAACCGGATCGCCATGCTGCGCGCCGAGCGCGGCATCTCGCGACGGGAGCTGGCCGAAGCGCTGGGCGTGCACTACCAGACCGTCGGATACCTGGAGCGCGGCGAATACAGCCCGAGCCTGCATCTGGCGCTACGGCTGGCCCAGTATTTCGAGGTGCCGGTGGAGGTCATCTTCTCCACCAAGCCCTTTCCGCGCATCGGTTCCGAAACCGCGTGAACGGCAACCCGTTCAGGCAGATGGCTCACACCACGTCACCGCGCAGGACCCGATGGATCGGCACCGGGTGCCCGGCGGCTACCGAGGCGTCGATGGCCTTGCGCCACAACGCCTGTGCGGCATGAATCAGCGTGGCGTCCACCCCGGCGTCCTCGCTGGCCTCGATGACGTGCCGGGCTCCGGCGTCCATCATGCGAAGGTTGGCCAGGTCTCCCCAGCCGCCCGTCTTCGCCGTCGCGGCGAAGCCCGTCATGAAGTCCGCATAGGGAGCCTGTGCGCGCAGCGCGTACGGCAGGAAGTGGTCTATCTCGTTGCCGGAGTTGGCGATCAGCGCGAACGCCTGGTCCACGGCGAGCATCCACGGATGGAAGACGGTGAGCAGGGCCTGATAGTAGACCTGGGCCAGCCCGTCGTCCGCGCCCAGGTACTCCTGCGGGCTGAGCGGACGCAGTAGCTCGGCGCAGGCGTCGAAGGTCGGGCGGGGCCCGCTGTAGAAGATGTACGAGGCCGGGTGCTCGATATCGTCGGAAACGGTCATGCAGCCGCCCGAAAGGAACTGTGCGCCATGGGATCGCACCCAGCTCGCACCCGCGCGGGTGCGCTGCGGGGAGTCGGACGACAGATTGGCGATGATCTTGCCCGGCAGATGGTCGGTGACCGGCTCGAGCACGTCGTACATGGCGGCGTAGTGGGTGAGGCTCACGACGATCACCTCATTGGCGTCGACGGCCTCGGCGACCGTGGCGGCCTTCTTCGCGCCGAGCTCGGCCATGGCGGCGGCCTTCTCGGGGCTGCGGTTCCACACGGTCACCTCGACCCCGGCGGTCAGGAACGCCTTGACCATGGCGCGCCCCATCGGGCCGAGGCCGATGACCGAGACGGATCGGAGGTGCGGGGAGGCGGAGCGTATTTCAGACATGGTGTGTGCCCTTCGATTCCAGGTGGCTGGGAGCGGCGCGCCGGAATCGATGGTGGCCGGGATCGGTAGCCTCGGGAAGACCGCACCTGCGCGTGCGGTTGCTTACCTGAAGGTTCGAAATCTGGTCAGGAGGCCGCGATGGCAATCGGCGGTGACGCGGATCACGAGGTGTGCGGCATGACCGTGGCCATCGAGGCGGTCGGCGGCAAATGGAAGATGCACCTGATGTGGGTGCTGGCGGGGGGACCGCAGCGCTTCGGGCAGATCCGACGGCTGCTGACCGGCGTGAGCGAGAAGGTGCTCGCCGAGAACCTGCGGCAGATGGTGGCCAGCGGCATCGTGCACCGCGAGATCTTCCCGGAAGTGCCGCCGCGCGTGGAGTATTCGCTCACCGACCTGGGCTGGGAGCTCAGTGCGGCGCTGCGGCCCCTGGAGGAGTGGGGTGACCGCAACCGGAACCGGATTGCCGGCCGCGCGCTCACCCCGACGACCTGAGCATGGATCCCGGCCGAAAGCCCGCCGGGATGACGGCGAAACTCCGCCCGGCCGCTCAGGACTCGATGATCCGCTCACCGATCCTTTCCAGCAGCGCGGCGGCGGTCGCCATGCTGCGAACAGGGTCGGGCTCCAATTCGGACAGGGCATGGGCGCCGGCGAATCCGGCGGCCCGCACCTGGTCCGGGGTGAGCAGGACGCGGCCCGCGACCGCGAGCACCGGTACGCCCGCCGCCCGCGCCGCCTGACAGACGCCGATCGGGGCCTTGCCGGACAGGCTCTGCTCGTCGAGCGAGCCCTCGCCGGTGATGACCAGGTCCGCGTCCGCCAGCTGGGCGCGGAAGTCGATCAGGTCGAGAACGAGGTCGATGCCCGAGCGCATCTGCGCTCCCAGCGCCGCGAGCGCCCCGAATCCGGTGCCGCCCGCCGCGCCCGCACCCGGCTTGTCCGCAAATTCCGGGCCGAGCACCGCGGCCCAATTCTTCAGTGCCGCTTCGAGAGTGGCCACCTGGTCGGGGTCCGCGCCCTTCTGCGGCGCGTAGATGGCCGCCGCGCCCGTGGATCCGAGCAGCGGGTTGTCCACATCGCTGGCGAGCGTCACGGTCGCGTCGGCCAGTCCGGGATGCAGATCCTCGCGGTCCACCCGCACCGCCCGAGCGAGTGCCGCACCGCCGCAGGGCAATTCGTTCCCGTCCGCATCGAGAATGCGCAGCCCGAGCGCCTGCAGCAGGCCCGCCCCGCCATCGGTGGAGGCGCTCCCGCCCAGCCCGAGCACGATTTCGCGGGCCCCGCGGTCGAGCGCGTCACCGATCACGTCACCCACTCCGTAGGTGCTGGCGTGCAGTGGATCGGGCTGCCCGCCCGGCAGTTTCGCGATCCCGCTGACCGCCGCCAGCTCGACCACGGCCACCCGCCCGCGCACCGCGTATGAGGCGGTCACCGGTGCGAGGGTGGGCCCGTAGCTGTCCACCTCGACGCGCTCCCAGCCCGCCGCCACGAAGGCGTCGACAGTGCCGTCCCCGCCGTCCGCCACGGGCGTGCACCGTATCGCGGTCCCGGGCGCGGCCCGGGAGATCCCCGCCGCGAGCGCGGCTGCCACCTGGGCGGCGCTCAGTGAGCCCTTGAACTTGTCCGGGGCCAGCAAAACCCGGCGCGGCCGTGGGTTCGTCATCCATACAGTGTGATCGCCGATGTGGGAAGCGCCACGTCCGGCGCCACCGTTGCGCCAAACGGATAAATAGCCGTCACAGGGCAACTAACGTCGGAGCCATGTCGAGTGAGTCGATCGAGGTCCGCAAGAACGCCGCACTGGATCGGTTCGAGTTGTACGTCGACGGATATCTCGCCGGGGTCGCGGCCTATCAGGACACCGCCCAGGAGCGGGCCTTCGTGCACACCGAGATCTACCCGCAGTTCGAGGGCCAGGGGTTCGGGCGCAAGATCGTGCAGGGCGCGCTGGACCAGACCCACGACGAGGGCTTCGGCATCCTGCCGCTGTGCCCGATGGTGCACCACTTCGTCGAATCCCGGCCCGACTACCTGGCTTTGGTGCCGCAATGGTCCAGGCAGAGACTCGGCCTGCCCCAGCAGTGATCGCGGCGCGGTACGCCTCGACCGCTCAGTACGCCTTGACCGCACCGTCCAGCGCGACCTGCAGTTCATCGCGCACCACCCGCGTGATCTCGGCGGGTTTGGTGGGCAGCGCCGCCACCGGCACGCCGAAGTGGAAGCTGGCCGAGCGCGCTTCCTCCTTGGTCGGTTCCACCGCCGGATCCAGACGCGGGCCGTAGCTCAGTCCGAGACTCACCAGCACCGGTTCCGCCCCGAGCTTCTTGGCGCGGAAGGCGATGTGCCCGATACCGGTTCCGATCGTCTGCACCTGGGTGGGGTCCACGTCATTGCAGGTGCCCTCCGGGAAGACCGCCACCCCGTCACCGCGCGCCATGCGCTCGGCACAGATGTCGATCATGCGCTGCCCGGCCGCGTTCACCGCGCGCATGCCGTGGTCCTTGCCTCGGAAGACCGGGATCCCGCCCATCATGTCGATGCGTTCGCGCAGCGCGGTCTCGATGAACAGTTCGTCCTTGGCCAGCACCCGGGTGCGCCCGATGACCGGCCGCAGCGCGCTGCGCCAGGCCGCGGCGGCGACGGTGTACGGGTCCAGCTGGGAGAGGTGGTTCACCGCGATGAGCAGCGGCCGCCGTTGGGAGATGAGCTCCCGCAACTTCTCCCGCGCCCCGTCCGCATAGGTCACGCGGGGCCGGTAGCGACGCCCCAGCAGCCAGTAGGCCGCACGCGCCTTCCACAGGTTCTGCTGGTGGTCACGGTAAAAGTCGTAGACGGTGTCTGCGTTCTCGAGGACAACCTCGGGGCGTTCCATACCGATCACCCTAATCACGCGCCCGATTTCCGTAATCACGCGCCCGATAGGACAGCCGCCCGAAGGTTCGCGGCCGAGCGCGGGCAGGCGGAGCGCGCGATTCCGGACGGCGGCTCGATAGACCCGCGCCTCGGAGCGGAGAGCGAACGGCTCCATGGAACTGCGCCCCGAAGAACCGGAGCGGAGAATCGATGCCTCGGGCCGCGAACCCGCCCGGAGCGATGCGGAGGGCAATTTAGCGCAGCAATTACTCTGTCGCAGTGCGATGATGGCTGAGTGGCACGCGCAGAGGAACACGGTGACCGTTCTCGACGCGAATTCCGGCATGAGGACCAGGTAGTTCGACCAGGGACCCTGCTGGTGTCCGCGGCCGATCTCGTCGAGCCGTCCTTCCGGCGCTCGGTGGTCTACATTCTCGAACACAATGACGGCGGCACCTGGGGCGTCGTGCTCAACAGGCCCAGCGACACCGCCCTGCACGACGTGCTCCCCAACTGGTCCGAACTCGCCGCGGGCCCGCGCGCCCTCTACATCGGTGGCCCCGTGAAACGCGATGCGGCGCTGTGCCTGGCCACCGTCAAGGTGGGCGCGTCCATTGCCGGTCTGTCCGGCGTGCGCCGGGTGGACGGCCGCGTGGCCCTGGTGGACCTGGATTCCGACCCGGACCGCATCGAGGGTCTGGTGGAAGGCATCCGGGTCTTCGCGGGCTACGCCGGCTGGACCTTCGGGCAACTGGAAGGCGAACTGGACCGCGGCGATTGGATCGTGCTGTCGGCCCTGCCCACCGATCTGCTGGCGGGCCGCGTCGACCTCTGGGCCCACGTCCTACGCCGCCAGCCTCTACCGCTGTCCCTGCTGGCCACACACCCGATCGAACTAGAACGCAACTAGGATCGTGGATGCGGTATGGCACACACGCTAGCCCGCCGCCCCGCCCCTCTTGCCGACAGCGGAATGCCACACCGGTCGCGCACCGGACCAACGGTATGGAGCCGGTCGACTTCCGGACGTACCCGGTGAGTTGCCCATAGCTCACCAGATCAGTTGTCGCGTACCGGAGGTGTGGCGATGCCCGAGGACCAAACCGCCTTGCTCCGCGCACTCTATGAGGAGCACGCGGCGGCACTGTGGCGCTACACCTACGGGTTGGTCGGGGATCCGGGCCGGGCCGAGGACATCGTGCAGGAGACCCTCCTGCGCGCGTGGCAGCGACCCAACGTGCTGGACCAGTCCACCAGCTCGGCGCGGGCCTGGCTGTTCACGGTGGCCCGTAATCTGGCCGTGGACGAACACCGCAGCGCGCGCAGCCGGCGCGAGTTCCGCACCGATCACCCGCCGGAGGTACCCGAACCGGACAAGACGGATCGGGCGCTGGACGGGTGGCTGGTGGCGGACGCGCTGGCGCGGCTGAGCATCGACCACCGCGACGTGATCGTCCGTGCCTACTACCGGGGGCTGTCCACGCACCAGATCGCGGAAGAACTGGAGATCCCGGAAGGCACGGTCAAGTCCCGGATGCACTACGGCATGCGGGCATTGCGATTGGTGCTGCAGGAAATGGGGGTGACGAGATGACCGAGAGCCATGAGCCGTGCGATGGCTACGCCACATGGGACGGCGCGTACGTGCTCGGCGCTCTCGCCCGCGACGACCGCCGCGAGTACGAGGAGCATCTGACCGGATGCGAATCCTGCCGCACGGCCGTGTCGAAACTGGCCGGGCTGCCCGGCCTGCTGGCCCTGGTGGACCCTGACACCGCGGTTTCGGTTGCGGCGCAGGAGGATCCGCCCTCCACCGTGCCGCCGCCGCCCGAGCGGCTGCTGCCCGCCCTGATGGCGCAAGCCGCCGCATCGCGGCGCCGGAGGCGATGGTGGTCGATCGGCGGACCCGTGCTGGCGGCGGCCGCGGCGGTGATGATCGCCGTACCGGTGACCATGTCGCTCGCCCGGGACGAGGGTCCGGCCCTGGTGCAGCAGGTGGTGGCGCAGGGACCGTTGAAGCCGCAGACCGACACCCCGATCCAGGCCACCTTCAAGGTGATGTCGATCAACGGCCAGACCCGTGTCGACATGTGGTGCGAGTACCCGCCGTCCGATGAGAAGGACGAGGTGTACCTGTGGACACTGGCCCTGTGGGTGACCCGTGACGATGGCGTGCAGTCCAAACTCGCCGAGTGGACGGTCAAGTCCGGGCAGACGCTGACCCTGGACGGCACCGCCTCGGCCCGGCCGGAGCAGTTGAAGACCGTCGAGATCCGCAATATGTCAGGGAAAGTGCTGCTGGCAGCGGGACTCTGAGGACGCGAGGGCGGCGCACCGGTGATGCAGTGCGCCGCCTCGTGCTGATGGTGATGACCGCTACCCGGTCTTACGGTGGAAGGTCGTTGTGGACCAGAAGTCAGATGTCGAGATCCTCGACGTTCGGATGCTCGGTGGCGTCGATGACGCGGGCGTAGAGGCGATCCGGGATCTTGCCCTCCAGATCACCGACGCTGTCGAAGACCTCGAGGGTGAAATCACCCCAATTCTGTTCGCCCACACCGAGGAAACGACGCCACTGCCGCCAGTCCTTCAGGATGTTGGTGTCGGTCGGAAACTCCGACCAGTTGGAGAAGTGGCTGTGCACCGCGTACGCGCCCTTGCGCGTGCGGAACACCCGGATGTCCTCGATGCGCTCGTTGGTCACCTGGTGCCACTCGGCCAGCAGGGTCGCGGAGAACCGGACCTGCCGGATTCCGTCCTTGCCGACCTTCAGGACCACCTCCTCGTAGCCCTCTTGACGGCCTTCCTCGAGCTCGATGAAACGCCGTAACGCGGTCACGATCGCGCCCGACAGATTGCCGCCCACCAGTTCCTGCGCGCGCTGAAACAGCTTCAGATCGTCATCGGATACGTAGATCGTCTTGTTCGGCATGATCCAACTATACGTAGATGTATACGTACATCGCAAGCGGCGGCCGAACTCTCGAATTGAACCGCCGGCCACTCGCGCTTCGTATCTCGGTTGAGAGCACTCGGGCACGGGTGGCTGCCACCGAAAGGAAGCGCCCATGCATAGCGGCACACGGGTCGCGGACCATCTCGTCAGGGCGGTTTCGGCGCTGGGCGCCGGGCATATCTTCGGTGTGGACGGAGCGAATATCGAGGACCTCTACGACGCGGCCTTCGACCACCGGGATCTGGTCACGGCCGTGGTGGCCAAGCATGAGTTCGGCGCGGCCACCATGGCCGACGGGTACGCGCGCTCGACCTCCGGCCTCGGGGTCGTGTGCGCGACCTCCGGGGGCGGGGCCGTGAACCTGGTCGCGGGGCTGGCCGAATCCTTCGCCTCCCGGGTGCCGGTGCTGGCACTGGTCGGGCAGCCGCCGACGTTCTTGGAGGGCAAGGGCGCGTTCCAGGACTCGAGCGGGCGGGCCGGCGCCTTCGACGCGGTCGCGCTGTACACGCCGATCTCGCACTATTGCGCGCGCGTCGAGGCTCCCGCCGACCTGCCCGCTCACCTCGCCCGCGCCGTCACCGCCGCACACCGCGGCGGACCCGCGGTCCTGTTGCTGCCCAAGGACATTCAGCAGGCCGACCTGGTGGCCCCGGATTTCGTGCCGCCCTCGCGCGCCTACAGCTGCGAGATCGAAAGCCTGTGGCGGGTGCGCGATGTCGTGCGCGGCGCCCGCGCGGTCGGCAAGATCGTGATCATCGCCGGCGACCAGGTGGCCCGCGACGACGCTCGCGGCGAGCTGGCGCGCTTCGCCGCCGCCCTGGACGCCGCCATCGGGGTCGCGCCCGACGCCAAGGACGTCTACCACCACGCCGACCCCGGTTTCTGCGGCGTCTCCGGCAGCATGGGCAATCCGGAACTGCCGGCCGCGTTGCGCGGCGCGGCCCTGTGCCTGCTGATCGGCACCCGCATGCCGGTCACCGCGCGCGCCGGGATGGAGGACGCGCTCACGGCGGTCCCGCTGGCCAGCATCGGCGCGCTGCCGCCGTTCCTGCCCGCCGGGCACGCGCACAGCAACGACCTGGCCAAGACCCTCGCCGAGCTGGTCGGCGACGTGGATTCCGGCTCGGCCGACAGCGAGGCTCGGATCATTCCGCTGCGGCCGCGCCCACACGGCGATCACCTGGTGACGCCGCTGCCGGTGCCGCCCTCCGACGGTCCCGGGCTGCGCTACCGCGAGGTGGTGGAGACCATCAACGACGCGCTGCCCGCGGGCGCCGACGTCTTCGCCGACGCGGGCAACACCGGTGCGGCCGTGGTCCATCACCTGCGCTTGCCGCGCAACGGGCGCTTTACGGTGGCGCTGGGCATGGGCGGCATGGGCTACGCGTTCGGGGCGGGGATCGGGTCCGCCTTCGCCCGGCGGCGCCGCCCGGACGGCAGCATCCGGCGCACCTTCGTCATCGCCGGCGACGGAGCCTTCTTCATGCACGGCATGGAGATTCACACCGCCGTCGAACACCGGCTGCCGATCACGTTCATCGTCTTCAACAACAACGCGCACGCCATGTGCATCACCCGCGAACAGCTGTACTACGGGGATCGCTACAGCTTCAACCGATTTCGTCCCGCGCATCCGGGCGCGGGTATGGCCGCCATGTTCCCCGACCTGTGCACCCACGCACCGCAGAACCGGGCCGAACTCGCCACGGCACTGCGGCATTGCGCGGACCGCCCGGGACCGTCGTTCGTCTCGATCGACTGCGATCCCGACGAAATCCCGCCGTTCACACCGTTCCTGACGCCACCCAGGAGGTAGAAACCGTGACCAACAGCGCCCTGCCCGCCCTCAGTGATATTCCGGATGCCGCCGTGCCCGGTTTGCTGCGCATCGAGAACTCCGATCGCGAGGCCACCACCCCGATCATCCTGGACATGCTGCGGTCGGTGTATCCGCACGACCAGATCTTCGGCGACTTCTGCCCGGTCCAGGGGTTCATCGATGCGCCGCCGCGGGAGCTGTACGAGTACCTCGCCGACACCCGATGCCTGGAGGAGTGGACCTACAGCCTGCGCGGATTCACCGAGACCGAGGAGCCCGGGCTGTGGGTATCCCACGATCGGCTGGGCGACAGCACCAGGATCTACACGCGCACCGTCGCCAATCCCGACGCCATGACCGTGGACTACCACTGTGCCTGGGATCAGAGCGACCACCTGTGGATGATCTATCTGATGCGGGTGGTCGACGCCCAGGTGGTGTTCGACAAACCGGGTTCGGTGGTGCTGTGGACGAATTGCCACCACCCGTTCTACGACAGGAACCCTTACCAGGACACCGCGCCGGACAAGCGCAAGGTCTGGGTGGGCGACTTCTGGGAGATGTTCTCCGCCGGGCACCAATTGGAGCTCGACAACCTCAAGGCCATCGCGGAGTACCGCGCCGCGCACGGCCTCCCCATCAAGCCCGACTGGATGAAGTGAGTGATGAGTCATGGATTTCACCGACCCCGCCCTGCGGACGCCGCCTGTCAGCTTGGTCGACGTGGCCAGTTATCTGCCCGGTGAGCCGGTCGGCACCGAGTACTTCACCCAGTTCTCGCGTTCGGACCGGATGGCCAAGAACGTCATGTTCCGGGCGCCCAAGAGCCGCCATCACGTCGGCCGCGAGGAGACCGCCGTCGACATGGTCGAGCGGGCCGTCGCTCCGCTCATCGAACGCCATGGGGCACAGGAGATCTCGACTGTCGACGTGCTGCTCACCCACACCCAGCTGCCCGACAATCCGGTGCTGGGCGCCGGTCCTGAAGTGGCGCGACGACTGGACATGAAGCCGCGCTGGGTCTTCGACATCCACAACGGCGGCTGTGCGGCCTTCGTCCACATGATGTGGATGGCCCGCATGATCCTGCAGACCACGGACGCGCACACCGCGCTCATCGCCTGCACCCAGAACTGCGCGGGCCCGGTCTTCACCCAGCCCGACATCCGCGGGCTCGCGCAGGCCCCGGTCCCCGGCGACGGCTGCGGGGTCGGGCTGATCGTGAAGAACAGCTCCGCGCCCATCCTCGACATCGAATGCCGCACCTATCCGGAATTCGCGGGGGACATGGAATTCAGCACCAACGGCGACCGCAAGTACTGGGAGCCCGGCGAGGGCCAGGGGTGCGTGACCTTCACCGAATCCAAGGTGGCCAAGGTGATGACGCGCGGCAATCGGCTGGTGCCGGAGGTGGCACAGGCGGTGTGCAAGCGCATCGGGGTGAAACCGCGCGATGTCGACACCTTCGTCACCAATCAGCCCAACCGGCTGTTCCTTCGCAACTGGAACGAGGCGATGGAGCTGCCGCCCGAGCGGCATCCGGACACCTTCGACAGCTGCGGAAACCTGTTCGCCGCCGGCATTCCCGTGACCCTGGACACCGAGAACCGGGCGGGCCGGCTGCGCAACGGCTCGGTGGTGCTGATGGCGGCGTTCGCGCACGCCGGGGACTTCGCGGGGGCGGCGGCCGTACGCTGGGGAGCGGCGCGGTGACCAGTCGGCCCGGACCGCGGATCGTGTCGCCGGTGCACTGGCCGACGGGATTGCGCGGTTCGGAGGTGGAGGGACACCCCGCGACCGTCGATCCGCACGGCGCGGACACCATTCGCTACGACCTCAGCCTCAGCGAAAACCCCTTTCCGCCATTGCCTTCCGTCGTCGCCGCGCTCGACGACTGTCTCGGCAAGGCCAACCGGTACCCGGAATTCCTGCCCAGGCGGCTGCCACGACTGATCGCCGATCACATCGGCGTCTCGGCGGAGCAGGTGGTGGTGGGCTCGGGCGCCACCGGGGTCGCCATGCAGATCATGCAGACCCTGCCTCGATCCGGAGCCGGATTCATCTATGCCACACCGACCTTCGACGGCTACCCGATCATGGCGACCATGACCGGGCTGCGGCCGGTGCCGGTGCCCCTGGGCACCCACGGCCACCAGGACCTGTGGGGCATGGCCCGCGCGGTGGACGAGCGCACCGGGTTGATCGCGGTGTGCCGTCCGCACAATCCGACCGGCACCGTGACCCCGGCCAGCGAATTGAAGGCGTTCCTCTACTCGGTCCCGCCCCGGGTGCCGGTGCTGCTCGACGAGGCGTATGCCGAATTCCTCGGGGCGAGCGACACGCTCGACGCCGTCGAACTGGTCCAACGGCATCCCAATGTGCTGGTGCTGCGCACCTTCTCCAAGGCATACGGCCTGGCCGGGCTGCGCATCGGCTACGCCTTCGGCGCGCCGGAACTGGTGCACCGGGTGCACCGGCTGCAACTGCCCTTCGGGATGCCCGCCACGGCGCTGGCCGCCGTGCGCGCCTCCTATGCCGCGGAAGCCGAACTGGGCGAACGGATTCTGCGCATCACCACCGAACGCGAACTGCTCCGCACCGAGCTGCGCCGCGTCGGCATCCGGGTGCCGCGCAGCAGCGCCAACTTCCTGTACCTGCCCGGCCGCGACATCGCGCCCGCGCTGGCCCGCGCCGGAATCGTGGCCAAGCGCTACCCGGACGGCAGCGCCCGCATCGCGGTGGGCGATCCGGGCGCGCATCGCGCCGTGCTGCGCGCGCTGGCCGCGCGTCCCTCGGCGGGCACGCGCACGCTGCGGCGCGAGGACAGCCGGCTGCTCTCGCTCACGGCGCGCTACGAGCCCAGCGCTGTGCGAGGGCGGCACACGTGATCAGCTGAATCTGGTGGAACATCATCAGCGGCAGCACGACCAGGCCCACCGAGTGCCCGGCGAACAGGACCGTCGCCATGGGCAGGCCGGTGGCCAGGCTCTTCTTGGATCCGCAGAACACCACCACGATTCGGTCGCCCCGATCGAATTTCACCGCCTCGCCGATGAATCCGGTCGCCACCAGCACGATCGCGAGGATGGCGCAGCACACCAGGGCCAGCAGCAGAATCCGCCACGGCGACATGGCATGCCAGATGCCCTCGACCATGCCCGCGCTGAAGGCGCTGTAGACCACCAGCAGGATGGAACCGCGGTCCACCAGCTTGGTGGGCTCCGCGTAACGGGACAGGAAACCCTTGACCTTCGGCCGGATCAGCTGGCCCAGGAAGAACGGCGCCAGCAGCTGCAACGCGATGTCGACCACCGCGGACGGATCGACGCTCGCCTGGCCGGTGGTGTTCATGAGCAGGATCACCAGCGCCGGAGTCAGGAAGACGCCCAGCAGGTTCGACACCGTGGCGCTCACGATCGCGCCCGCCACATTTCCTTTGGCGATGGAGGTGAAGGCGATCGAGGACTGCACCGTGGACGGCACCAGGCACAGGAACAGCACACCGGTGTAGAGATCACCGGTGAGCACGTGCGGCACCAGCACTCGCGCCGCCAGGCCGATCACCGGGAACAAGACGAAGGTGCAGGCCAGCACGGTCACGTGCAGCCGCCAGTGCTTCAGGCCCGCGATCGCCTCCTGCGGTGACAGGCGGGCGCCATAGAGCAGGAACAGCAAGGCGATGGCGATCTTCGTCAGCAGGCTCACGACCTCGGCCGCATCGCCCCGGGCCGGGAAGATACTGGCCAGGACGACCATCGCAAGGATCGACAGGATGAACCCGTCTATGTAGAACTTGCTGAGAAATCGCACCGAGACAGGCTAATCATCCGGGTTTGTCGAGATAACACAACACCCGCTCTGCGGCGATACTGGTGTTGATCGACAGTCACGACGACTCCCGAGGTGGAATCGCCATGGTCCTTCGGACCGACGCGGCCGCGGCCGCGACCGATACGTGGGGGATATCGGGCCCAGCCTTCCTCCAGTTCTATGCGATCGCCGCCTTGGTGGCGGTGATTTTCGGTTTCGCGCGCCGGACGAGCGTGCTGCGCACGATCGATCCGGCGTGGCTACCCGCCGGCCCGCTGCGGCCCAGCGAGACCGCCATGCTGGTCGACGACAAGCGGCCGGTGCTGGCCGGACTCGCGCAATTGCGCGGACATCAGATCATCGACTCCACCGCGACACCGGTGCGGACACCCAGCGACACCGAGCAGCGGAACCTGGATCCGATCTCCGGCACGCTGTACGCGCATCTGCTCGGCTCTCCGCGACGGCGCATCCCCGATATGGTGGCGGCCACCGGCTCCGCGGTCTCCAACCTGCGGGAGAAGCTCACCGGTGAGGGCTATCTACTCGGCGAGAAGCAGCGAAAAGCCCTGTGGACGGCCAGGATTCCACTGCTGGGACTGCTGCTGCTGGGTCTGGTCCGGGTGTTCGCGGGCCTGTCCGCCCATCACCCGGTCGGGTTTCTGATCGTCGCCATGATCGTGCTGGCCGTGCTCAGCTGGGCGGTGGGCCGGCCGTCGCGCCTGACCCGGCGCGGCCGCGACGCCCTCGCCGCCGCCCACGCCGGCAACCGCCATCTGCGCCCGGCGAATTCGCCCGCGTACGCCGCGTATGGACCCGACAGCGCCGCCCTCGCCGTCGCGCTCTTCGGCGGCCTGGTGTTGTGGACCCTCGACCCGGCGCTGGCCGGGGCCGCCAATGTGGTGGCCGGAGGCGGCGGCAGCGACAGCAGCTCGTGCGGCAGCGGCTCCAGCTGCGGCAGCAGTGACAGCGGAAGCAGTTGCAGCAGTAGTAGTAGTTGCGGCAGCAGCTGTGGCGGTGGCTGCGGAGGAGGCTGCGGCGGATGAGCGGTCCACCGCTTCCGGAGAGGTCGCTGGGCATCGGCTGGCGCCGCGAGATCTGCGGTCTGGTGGCGGCCCTGGAGGGCATCGGATTCTGCGAAGTGATCGCGGAAACGCTGGCGCCGAACGACTCCGGTCGCCGCCCGGGTCCAGCCGGATGGCGCGGACGCCGCCCCCGGCCCGGCGTCGCCGTGCCCGAGGAACTGGCCGTGCTGGTGGCGCAGGGCGTTCCTGTGGTGCCGCACGGTATTTCGCTGTCGCTCGGCAGCGCGGAGGCGGTGGACGACCACCGGGTCGCCCATCTCGCCGAGTGCGCGCGGGCCCTCGGTTCGCCGCTGGTGAGCGAGCACATCGCCTTCGTGCGGGCGGGCGGCCTGGAGGCCGGGCACCTGCTGCCGGTGCCGCGCACCCGGGAGGCGCTCGATGCTCTGGAGCGCAATATCTTCCGCGTGAGCGACCAGGTGAATGTGCCGCTGGCGGTGGAGAACATCGCGGCGCTGTTCGAGTGGCCGGACGCCGAGTACACCGAGGCGGAATTCCTGCAGGAGCTGGTCGAGCGCACGGGCGCGTACCTGCTGCTCGATATCGCGAATGTCTATGCCAATGCCCGCAATACGTCACGTGACCCGCTCACCGAACTGTTGCGCCTGCCCGCCGAGCGCGTGGCCTACTGCCATGTCGCGGGCGGACATGAGTCCGGCGGCCGCTATATCGACACCCACGTCCACGCCGTCCCCGCGGAGGTGCTGGCCCTGGTCGCCGAGTTCACCGCGGACCGGCCCGTCCCCCTCATGCTGGAACGCGACGGAAACTACCCGCCCGCAACCGAACTCGCCGCCGAACTGAACGCCATCGCCGCCGCCTCCGGCCGCCCGTCCATCACCCTGCGCCAATCGGCGGTCCCGGCATGACCACCGAATCCCCCGCAAGGGCAGGCACACTCGCCGAGCAGCAGGCCGCCGTGGTGCGGGCACTGGTCGCGGGTGCACAGCCACCGCCCGGCTTCGACGCGGACGATCTCGCCGCCACCGCCCGGGGGCTGCTGCACAAGCGGGCCGACGAGGTGAAGCGGAGGTTCCCGCGGTTGGCCCACGCCGCCGGACCGGATTTCAGCGCCCGATATATGGAGTGGGCCAGGACCCGACCGAAGACGACGACCGCCGAGGACGCGGTCGCCTTCGCAGACGATCTCGGCCTGCCCAGCCCACGCTCGAAAGCAGCCTGGTTGCACAGGTGGGGAATGCGTCGCAGTGATCGATCGGCGCGGCCGGCCACACGATGAAGCCGCGTCCACACCGAGTGGCACGCTTGCGCCATGATGCGGACGTGACGTTCTCCTACCACGGCCGCAGATACGGCTTCCGTCCCAATCCGGCCCCGGCGACCCGGACGGCCAGCAGGATTTTGCTGCGATTCGGCCTGGCGCGCTGGGAATTCGTGCTGCGGCAGACGGTCGTCGCTCCCGGTGGGCAATCCGGGTGGCATTACCACGACGGGACCTTGTTCGTGCTGGTCACCGGGGGTGCGCTCGATCATCCGAAGGCCGATTGCACGCCTGTCACCATTCGGCCGTGGCGGATCTTCCGAGAGCCGAGCGGTCCCGGCCACGCGCATCTGGCGCGGAACAGCGGCGCGCGGCCGCTGACCCTGACCGTCGTCTACGTGAATCCGAAGGGGAGCCCGCTGTCGCGCAGCATCCCGCCTCCGGCCTGCGCGGGCGAACCCTCGGCACGTGATCCGGGACACTGAGGCAGGCTGGGACCATGATCGAAGTCGTCACCGTCGGCACCGCGCAGGAACTGGCGGAGGCGTTCGCCGTGCGCATGCAGGTGTTCGTGGACGAGCAGGGCGTGCCCGCGGAGATGGAGATCGATGAGTTCGACGCGACCGCCGATCACTTCCTGGCCCGGCTGGACGGCCAACCCGCCGGAGCCGGACGATTGATCGTGCGGGACGGCGTGGGTGTACTCGGACGGTTGGCCGTGCTGGCGCAGACGCGCGGCGTCGGGCTCGGGGTGGCCCTGGTACGCGCCATCGAGGAGCGGGTGCGCCAGCGCGGATTGGACGCGGTCGAACTGCATTCGCAGACGCGGGCCCGCGGCTTCTACGAGAAGCTCGGGTACCGGGCATACGGCGAGATCGGCATCGACGCGGGCATCCCGCACATCTGGATGCGCCGGACCCTGGTGAACTGACCTAGGCGGGCTCGCAGGCGTCGCGCAGTGAGCACGCGCCGCAGGCGCTGCCGCAGCCGCCGATCTTCTCCTCCGGGAACGCTGTGGCCAGCGCCTTCTCGGCGGCAGCCGCGCCGGCGCCGAGGGTGAACACCGCGATCACCACGGCCGCCACCGCCACGACGAGGGCCGCGATGCCACCGGCGACCAGCGCGACCGCACCGGCGGCCGCGAGCAGCAGCCCCGCCACGATGGAGGTCGGCGCGGCCACTTTATTGGCCAGCTTGAAGGATTCCTCGGTCTTCACCGCGGCCTCGGAGTGCACCCCGAAGTACCGGTTGCCCGGCAGGGTCCCGGTGAGCCCGAGCACGCCGGTGACCACGGCCACAGCCGCGAGGACGAACAGGATCAGCGCCACGACGAACACCCCGATCACGCTACACCGCGCCGAATTCACCGAGGCCGAGCATCGCGGGTGCCACCGCGCAGGGTCGCGGCGCACGCCCGGCGAGGCGGAGCGCTCGTTCTGGACTGTCCTCCGTCCTCCCCGCGCTCGCAGCGGGGGAAGAACGAGACCACCCGCGCCGCGAATCCACCCGGAGCGAAGCGGAGGGCAGATTGGGCGCAGCGTGGGCCACGTTTTACCCTGGTGAGCGACCTCATCGGGGATTGGCAGGACAACGAAGGCAGGATCGTGCAGGACACCCGTGCATCCGAAACACCCACCGCGACCACGGGTGGTGGCGGCGACGTTCCCGCACACCGCTACAACGCCGATCTCGCCGGCCGCATCGAACAGAAGTGGCAGGGCAACTGGCAGGAGCGCGGCACCTTCTACGCGCCCAACCCGGTCGGCCCGCTGCAGGGTGCCACCCCGACCGACAAGCTGTTCATCCAGGACATGTTCCCGTACCCGTCGGGCGCGGGCCTGCACGTCGGACATCCGCTGGGCTACATCGCCACCGACGTCTTCGCCCGCTACCACCGCATGCACGGCCGGAATGTGTTGCACGCCCTGGGCTATGACGCCTTCGGCCTGCCCGCCGAGCAGTACGCCGTGCAGACCGGCGCGCACCCGCGCGACACCACCATGGCGAATATCGCCACCATGCAGCGGCAGCTGGACCGGCTGGGTCTGGGCCACGACCGCCGCCGTTCCTTCGCCACCACCGATCCCGAGTACTACCGGTGGACGCAGTGGATCTTCCTGCGCATCTACAACGCCTGGTACGACGAGAGCCTGGACAAGGCCCGCCCGATCTCCGAGCTGATCACCGAATTCGCCGACGGCAAGCGGGAAGCCGTCGAGGGCCGCGCCTGGAGCGAGCTGTCCCCGTCCGAGCGCAATGCCGCCATCGACTCCTATCGCCTGGTCTACCAGACGGATTCGATGGTCAACTGGTGCCCGGGCCTGGGCACCGTGCTGTCCAACGAGGAGGTCACCGCGGACGGCCGCTCCGAGCGCGGCAACTTCCCGGTGTTCCGCAAGCGCCTGTGGCAGTGGATGATGCGCATCACCGCCTACTCCGATCGCCTGGTCGACGACCTGGACGAACTGGACTGGCCGGAGAACGTGAAGGCCATGCAACGCAACTGGATCGGCCGCTCACGGGGCGCGCAGGTCAAGTTCGAGGCCACCGGCGCGAGCGCCGAATCGGATGCAGCGGATCTGATCGAGGTCTTCACCACCCGTCCGGACACTCTGTTCGGCGCGACCTACGTGGTGCTGGCCCCCGAGCACGAGCTGGTCGACAAGCTGACCGCCGCCACCTGGCCCACCGGCACCGACACCCGCTGGGCCTTCGGCGGCGCCGACACCCCCGCCGAAGCCGTTGCGGCCTACCGCCGCTCGATTGCCGCCAAGTCGGATCTGGAGCGGCAGGAGAACAAGGAGAAGACCGGCGTCTTCCTGGGCTCCTACGCCACCAACCCGGTCAACGGCGCGCGCGTGCCGATCTTCATCGCCGACTACGTGCTGAGCGGCTACGGCACGGGCGCGATCATGGCCGTCCCCGGCCACGACCCGCGCGACTGGGACTTCGCCTCCGCCTTCGGCCTGCCCATCGTCGAGGTCGTCACGGGCGGCGACGTCTCGGAGGCGGCCTACACCGGTGACGGCGTCATGGTGAACTCCGACTACATCGACGGCATGGACATCGAGTCCGCCAAGGCCAAGGTGATCGCCGAGCTGGAGGCCAACGGCCACGGCAAAGGCACCGTCCAGTACAAGCTGCGCGACTGGCTGTTCGCCCGCCAGCGCTACTGGGGCGAGCCGTTCCCCATCGTCTACGACGAGGACGGCGCGCCGCACGCGCTGCCGGAATCCATGCTGCCGGTGCGTCTTCCGGAGATCGACGACTTCGCCCCGGTCACCTTCGACCCCGACGACGCCGACTCCGAGCCGTCCCCGCCGCTGGCCAAGGCCACCGAATGGGTGAACGTCGAACTGGACCTGGGCGACGGCCCCAGGAAGTACCGCCGCGACACCAATGTCATGCCCAACTGGGCGGGCAGCTCCTGGTATCAGCTGCGCTACGCGGATCCGACCAATACCGAAACCTTCTGCGCCCCCGAGAACGAGCGGTACTGGCTGGGCCCGCGCACGGCCGAGCACGGCCCCAAGGATCCGGGCGGCGTGGATCTGTACGTCGGCGGCGTGGAGCACGCGGTGCTGCACCTGCTGTACGCGCGCTTCTGGCAGAAGGTGCTGTTCGACCTGGGTGACGTGTCCGGCTCGGAGCCGTACCGCCGCCTGTTCAACCAGGGCTACATCCAGGCTTTCGCCTACACCGACGCGCGCGGCGCCTACGTGCCGGCCGCCGAGATCGTCGAGCGGGACGGAAAGTTCTTCTGGACCAATGCCTCCGGCGTGGAGGAGGAGGTCTTCCAGGAGTACGGCAAGATCGGCAAGTCGCTGAAGAACGCCATCTCCCCCGACGAGATGTGCGATCTGTACGGCGCGGACACCTTCCGCTTCTACGAGATGTCGATGGGGCCGCTGGACACCTCGCGGCCCTGGGCCACCAAGGATGTCGTGGGCGCGCACCGCTTCCTGCAGCGCGTGTGGCGTCTGGCGGTGGACGAGGAGACCGGCGCGCTCAAGGTCACCGATGCCGAGCCGTCGGCCGAGGCACTGCGCCTGTTGCACAAGACCATCGCCGGTGTCGACGACGACTACGCCCACCTGCGCGACAACACCGCGGGCGCCAAGCTCATCGAGCTGACCAATTTCCTGACCAAGAACTACGGCGACGGCGCGCCCCGCGCGCTGGTGGAGCCGCTGGTCCTGATGCTCGCCCCGATGTCCCCGCACGTGGCCGAGGAACTGTGGGAGCGCCTGGGCCACACCACCTCCCTGGCCCACGGCCCCTTTCCGGTCGCGGATCCCGCACTGCTGGTGGCGGATTCGGTCGAGTACCCGATCCAGGTCAACGGCAAGGTCCGCAGCCGCGTCAGCGTCGCCGCCGACGCCGATCAGGCCGCGGTGGAGGCGGCTGCCCTGGCGGACGAGAAGATCGCGGAACTGCTGGGCGGCAAGCCGCCTCGCAAGATCATCGTGGTGCCGGGCCGCCTGGTGAACATCGTCGCCTGACGCCGGCTCCGAGGCACGCGGGCCCGCGTGCGCAGTGCGCACGCGGGCCCTCTGTCGTAGGGGTGGGAACGAAGCCCCCTGCGGTCGTGGGGGTTCGGGGCCGAAGCTGCTGAAGCCTCCGGGAGTCGGAGCGGCCTTATCGCGGTGGGATCAGGACGTCGTTGAGGGTGACCAGCTGCAGGCTGCGTTCGTGGATGATGTCGGCGAGCTGGTCGTAGATGTGGGTGACGGTCGGTCGGTTGGCGTGGCCGATGACGATGGACTGAGCCCGGAACCACTGGCGCGCGGCGTCGAGCAGCATGTCCTCGTTGATCACCGTGTTGGTGTCGTTCAGGCTGCCGTACCACATGGTCGGAACCGTGTAGCCGCAGTCGGCGGCGACGGCGTCGACACCGCCATTGTGCCGGCCGTAGGGCGGGCGGTAGTAGGGCGTGCCGTCGGTGCCGTACTGGTTCCAGAGGAAGTCCTTGCACCGGTTGAGCTGGTCGGCGACGGCGCCGCCGGACAGTCTGGTCAGGTCCGGGTGGTCCCAGGTGTGATTGCCGAGCTGGACCTGGCCGGAATCCACCAGGGGGCGCAGCACATCCCGGTGATCGAGCCAGCCGGGATAGTAGGCGGTCACGAAGAAGGTGAGCCGGGCCCCGGTATCGCGCGCGAAATCGATGAAGCCGCGGATGGTTTCGGAGCTGGCGCCGTCATCGATGGTGAGCGCCATATGGTTTCCGTCGCCGGGCAGCGCGCTGACCGTGCCCGGCCCGATCGGCGTCTTGGGCCCGAAGTCCGGCGTCACCTGCGGGACGCCGGGCAGTTGGGGAACGATCCCGCCGGCGGATCCGGTGTCGAAGGGAAAGTCGGCGCGCGATTCCCCCGTGCCCAGCAGGGTGGCGGCCGTGCCCGCCGCCAGCATCGTCAGCAGCCGTCGTCTATCCATGTCGACCCTCATTCACATCACTTCGAAAGAAACCTCGGCTGCCCCGGCGAAACCGGCTACATCGGCGAGACCAGCACGTCATTGAGCGTCACCATCGACAGGTTGCGCTCACGGATGATCTCGACCAGACGGTCGTAGCAGTGCGTCACGGCGGGATGATTGGCGTGCCCGATGACAATGGTCTGCGCGTTGAAATACTGTCGCGCGCACTCGATCAGATAGTCCTCGGTAATGACGCCGGAGTCGGACAGCGAGCCGTACCACATGGTGGGGACGGTGTATCCCAGATCCGCTGCCACCTTGTCGACCGTAGCATTGTGGCGGCCGTAGGGGGGACGGAAATACGGCGTACCGTCCACGCCGAAGTTGTTGTGCAGGAAGGTCTTCGCTCGGGTGAGCTGCGAGGCCACCTCGGTGCCGGACAGTGTGGTGAGATCCGGATGGTCCCAGGTGTGATTGCCCAGCTGAATCTGCCCGGATTCCACCAGCGGCCGCAGCGCGGCGCGGTGGGTGGTCCAGGAGTCGTAATTCGCGGTGACGAAGAAGGTGAACCGCGCTCCGGTGTCCTTGGCGAATTTGATGTACGCGCCGACCACATCGGGACTCGCCCCGTCGTCGACGGTGAGCGCCAAGTTGTTGCCGGTCCCGGGCAGCGCGGTAATCGTCCCGGCGGGAATGCGGGATTTCTGCGCTGCCGGTGGTGCGGCGATCGCCTTCGGAACCGCTGACGGTGTGGGCGTTCCGACGGGTCCGCTGATTCGCGGGGTCACCTTGTGGGAGGCGTCGGACTCCGATGAGCAGCCGGTCAGCGCCGCCGCAGTTCCCGCGACGAGAAATGCGAGCAGCTGTCTTCGATCCATCTTTCGCGCACTCCGAATTTCACGTGTATTCCCGGGGTCCGGGGGGCATAAGCCCCTGGGAGTTGGTCCTGCCTCCCCCGCAGGGCCAGTCAGTTATATCCACGGGTCGTGAACTGGACACCAAATCTGTGCGAAATGATTCGAATTCAGCGGAGAAATTAAGGCTGCTCTCAGTGTGGGATCGGGCGCAGCACGATTTCGGTGGGATGTGCGTCACGCGGCGTCTGCACAGCATGCCGGACGGCCTGGGCAACCGTTTCGGCCCTGAGGAATTCGCCCGGCTCGTACGCGCGCCCCTCCCCCGCGATGATCTCGCGCTGCATGTCGGTGTCGATGCGACCCGGAAACACCGAGGTCACCCGCAGTGCGGGTTCCTCCAGTCGGAGCGCGTCACCGAGGGCGCGCAACCCGAACTTGCTCGCCGCGTACACACCCCAGCCCGGATTGGCGCGCAGCCCCGCCCCCGAATTGATCAGCACCACATGGCCATTGGCGGCCCGAAGCGCGGGCAGCAACACCCTGGTCAATTCCGCGACCGCGATCAGGTTGGCTTCCAACGTATTCCGCCACTGCGCCACCGAGGAATCAGCTATCGTTCCCAAGTCGGCGATTCCGGCATTGTGCACCAGTACATCCAGCCGTTCGATGCCCGCTACAGCGCGCGCCACGGCGGCGTAGTCGGTGAGATCCACCGGCCACCCGGCGCTGCCCGGCAGTTCACGCAGTATCGGTTCCAGAGCCCGAGGCGTGCGCGCGCCCAGCAACAGCCGATGCGTGGGCGCCAGTTCACGGGCGATGGCCGCGCCGAGTCCACGGCTGGCGCCGGTGATCAGCGCGGCCGGCTGGTCGGTGCTGGTTTTCGCGGAATTCGCCATGCGCTAACCGTAACCGCGTGAACTCGACCCGCGATGCTCCGGTCGGGCACACCACCGCTAGCTGATTCCGAGAAGGCGAACGAAGTGCAATCTGGCGATCAGGAGTCGTCCTCCGGCGATCCGGCGCAGTCCGTTGTCCGGGCCCTGCCATGCAGCCATCCCCCGGGTCCGCCGGTCCATCGCGCGTATCTGCGGGTCGCGGCGCAGAATAGGGCGATGACGCACCCGGGATTCACGCCCACCCAGCTCGCGGCCCGCGCCGCCTATCTGCTGCGCGGCAATGACCTGGGCACCATGACCAGCGCCGCGCCCAAACTCTATCCGCACATGTGGAGCTGGGATGCGGCATTCGTAGCGGTCGGTTTGGCACCGCTCAGCGTAGAACGCGCCGCCCTCGAACTCGACACCCTGCTGTCGGCGCAGTGGCGCAACGGCATGATCCCGCACATAGTCTTCGCCAATGGCGTGGACGGCTACTTTCCCGGCCCCGCCCGCTGGGAATGCCGCCGCTTGGCCGCCGACGCCCCCGACGGTCCCGACACCTCCGGCATCACTCAGCCGCCCGTGCATGCCATTGCGGTGCAACGGATTCTGGACCACTCGCGCCGGCACGGCCGCAGCACCCGCGCGGTCGCCGAGGACTTCCTGAACCGCCGATGGCCCGATCTCATGCGCTGGCACCGCTGGCTGGCCTACGCCCGCGACCCCAAACAGCACGGCCGAATCACGCTCTACCACGGCTGGGAGTCCGGCATGGACAACTCGCCGCGCTGGGATCGCGCCTACGACAACGTGATTCCCGGCCCGGACCTGCCGCCGTACGAGCGCGCGGACACCCAGGTGGTCGGCGACCCCACGCAGCGGCCCTCGGACCGCGAGTACGACCGCTACCTGTGGCTGGTCGAGCAGATGCGCCGGGCCGGCTACGACGACTACCAACTCGCCTCGACCATGAGCTTCGCGGTCGAGGACGTCTTCGTGACCGCCATCTTCGCGCTGGCCTGCGATGTGCTCGCCAATATCGGCGAGGACTACAAGCAGCCGCATGCGGATGTGCGCGAGCTCTACGAATGGGCGGACTACTTCCGTGCGGGCGTGGTCGCCACCACAGACGCGCGCACCGGCGTGGCCCGGGATTTCGATGTGCGCGCGGACAAGTGGATCGAGACCGAGACCCTCGCGGTCTTCGCGCCCCTGCTCAGCGGCGGACTGCCGCGCGATGCCGAGCGGCGGCTGCTGCGCCTGTTCGAGGGCCCGCGCTGGTGCGGACACCCGGACCTGTGTTACGCGCTGCCGCCCTCGACCTCACCGGTCGCCAGGGACTTTCGCTCGCGCGAGTACTGGCGCGGCCCGGTGTGGCCGGTGATCAGCTGGCTGTTCTCCTGGGTCTTCGCCCGCCGCGGCTGGGCGGAACGCTCGTTCATGCTGCGCGCCGAGGGCTTGCGGCAGGCCAGTGACGGCAGTTTCGCCGAGTACTACGAGCCCTTCACCGGCGAGCCGCTGGGCAGCATGCAGCAGTCCTGGACCGCCGCTTCAGTTCTGGACTGGCTGGGCTGACCGCACCCAAGCTAACGATTGGCGAACAGTACCGCCTCGCCTTCCTGGCTATAGCGACCAGTCGGCCTAGCCTTTTGGCGCATGACCGGACGCATCTTGATGAAAGTGCTTACCGCCGCGGCTACGGGCATCCTTGTGGCTACCTCCATGGGGGTGGCCGCCGCCGATGTCGACGGCCCGGACGTGGCCTCCTGGCAACACCCGGGCGGCGGGGGTATCAACTGGTTCGCGGTGCGCGCGGCCGGCTACGAGTTCTCCATGCTCAAGGCCACCGAGGGCCTCAACTACGTGAACCCGTTCTTCGTACAGGACAGCCTGGCCATGCGGGTGGCCGGAGTCGCCCGCGGCACATACCATTTCGCGCGCCCCAACCTGCCGCCGGAACTCCAGGCCGCCTTCTACTCGGCCGTGGCGATGGGCCAGAACGGGCCGCTGGACCTGCCGCCGGTGCTGGATCTCGAGGACTCCGGCGGCCTGCCACCCGCCGCGCTCATCGACTGGACCCACCGCTATCTCACGACCGTCCGGGCCATGACCGGCCGCATGCCGATCATCTACACCTATCCCCGGTTCTGGCAGACGGCCATGGCCGATACCAACCAGTTCACCGACTACCCACTGTGGATCGCCGACTACAGAGGCAACGATCAGCCCGAGGTGCCGGGCGGCTGGCCCTCGTGGACGTTCTGGCAGACCACCAGCTCCGGGCGCATCCCCGGAATCGGCGGAGCGGTCGATCTCAATGTCTACAGCGGAGCCCAGGGCGATTTCGCCCGCTTAGCCAACATGCCCTTCAGCGGCAGCGGCGGCAGCAGCTAGCCCTCGCCCCGAGAGTCGCTCACAGCACCTGCGACCCGAACGGGCGCAGGCGAGGGTTTCGGCGTTCGTGAAAAGCGCCGGGCTTACCGGTCCGATCACCTGTCCGTGGCCGGTGGACACCACCTGATCGGAAATCGAATGGCGGGCAGCCGCGGAAGAGATATCAGTGTGAATTCCTGCGCGCAGCGCAACCAGCGGGTGCGGGAAATGCCCGCGACCGCGAGCGGGAGCGCCGGCTACCGCTGATTCGCGCGGTCGCGCCAGGCGACGGCCTCCTGGATCTGTCCCATGTCGTAGTCCGGCCCGCCGGAGCTCACGGTGAACAGTGTCACCCCCGCGTCGCGATAGGCGTCCGCCTGATCCAGGCCCGGCCAGGCCACCGACTTCTCGATAGCGGTGGGGTCGGTGCCGACCTCGGCGCAGTGCTCACCCAGAATGCCGATCTTGCGCTGCAGCACGTCGACGTCGGAGAAGCTGTGCCAGATATCGGCGTACTGGGCGACCAGCCGCAGCGTCTTCTTCTCACCGCCGCCGCCGATCAGGATGGGGATGTCGCGCACCGGCTGCGGGTTCAGCTTGGCCAGCCGGTCGCTGATCCGGGCCATGGACTCTTTGAGCAGCGCGAGACGGCTTCCGGCAGTGCCGAATTCGTAGCCGTACTGGTCGTAGTCCTTCTGGAACCAGCCCGCGCCGATACCGAGGATGAGCCGCCCATCACTGATGTGGTCGACCGTGCGCGCCATATCGGCCAGCAGATCCGGGTTCCGGTAGCCGCCGCCGGTGACCAGCGCGCCGAGCTCCACCCGCTCGGTCTGCTCGGCGATCGCGCCCAGCATGGTCCAACACTCGAAGTGCGCACCCTCCGGATCCCCGTACAGCGGATAGAAATGGTCCCAGTTGAAGACGATGTCCACCCCGATGTCCTCGCACCGCCGCACCGCGTCCCGGATCAACCCGTAGTGGGGGGCGTGCTGGGGTTGGAGCTGAACACCGATACGAACAGGTCGACTCATGACGTACTCCTCATCGCCGGCCGGAGATCCGCTTCGAGACTACCGGGCGGGATCCGTTCGGGTATGCCCACCATCGTGCGCCGAACGCCGAGTGACTCGAGCTGCCATCCGGCCGAGGGCAGCCCTCAGGCAGTCGCGCCGAGTCCCCGGAGACCACTCCGCACGACCCACGGCACACGTGCGCCTCGCCGGCTATCTCGGCTGGGGCTACTGTGATGGCGCTGTCGGAGACCCTGAATACCTGTGCGGACCTGTTCGACGTCGACCTTCATCGGGTCGCGAACGCGATGCGTGAGCGGTACACCCTCGGTCTCACCTTGTCGAAACCTTGTCACCGAACCTGACAAGCTCGACAAGGCGGCCTGAAATGCGGGGCTGACCTGGCAGCACCTGAGCAAGACCCCTCTACAACGGATCGTCCGGCACGTTCCTGCCGGTGAAGGGATGTATGAAACCGTGGCAACGGTGACTTTCGACCACGCCACCCGGCTGTACCCGGGCTCGGCCAAACCCGCCGTCGACGCGCTGAACCTGGAGATCGCCGATGGCGAATTCCTGGTTCTCGTCGGGCCTTCCGGCTGCGGCAAATCCACCTCGCTGCGCATGCTCGCGGGGCTCGAGGAGGTGAGCGCCGGCCGAATCCTGATCGGGGACAAGGACGTCACGAACGCCGAGCCCAAGGAGCGCGATATCGCCATGGTGTTCCAGAACTACGCGCTCTACCCGCACATGAGCGTGGCCGAGAACATGGGCTTCGCGCTGAAGATGGCCAAGGTCGCCAAGGAGGAGCGTCGGCAGCGTGTTCTCGAGGCCGCCAAGCTGCTGGACCTGGAGCCCTACCTGGACCGCAAGCCCAAGGCGCTCTCCGGCGGTCAGCGCCAGCGCGTCGCCATGGGCCGCGCCATCGTGCGCCAGCCGCACGTCTTCCTCATGGACGAGCCGCTGTCCAACCTGGACGCCAAGCTGCGCGTGCAGACCCGCACCCAGATCGCCCAGCTGCAGCGCCGGCTCGGCACCACGACCGTCTACGTCACCCACGACCAGGTCGAGGCCATGACCATGGGCGACCGGGTCGCGGTGCTGAAGGACGGGCTGCTGCAGCAGTGCGCCTCCCCGCGCGACCTGTACCGCGACCCGGCCAACCTGTTCGTCGCGGGCTTCATGGGCTCCCCCGCCATGAACCTGTTCACGCTGCCGGTCGCCAATGGCTCGGTCACGCTGGGCGGGTGCCCGCTGCCGCTGCCGCGTTCGGTGGCCGCGGCCACCGGTGAGCGCGTGGTGGTCGGTATCCGGCCCGAGCACTTCGACGCCGTCGGCGACGGCGCGGGCATCGCCATGGAGGTGGATGTGGTCGAGGAGCTGGGCTCGGACGCCTACATCTACGGCCGCACCCTCGGCGACGGGGAAACCATTGTGGCGCGCGTGGATTGGCGCCACCCGCCTGCCAAGGGCACCCGGCTCGCGCTGGTGGCGGACGCGGACCACACCTACTTCTTCCACCCGGAGGATGGGCGCCGCCTGCACTGACCGTCGGTCAGCGCCACGGGGTCCGGGGCCAAGGCCCCGGACCACTTATTCGTGAGCGCGGGGGTTCCGTGCCTTTTTCCGCCGCCATTCGTCGTTCACCCGGATGCGCAGATTCTCCAGGGAGACTTCGTTTCCCGACGCACTGCGCAGTTCGGCGCGCACGGGTTCACCGGTCGAGTCCTCGAGCCGTTCCAGGGGCGCGGTCCCGTCCTGCAGGTACTTGTCGCCCCACTGCCACAGCGCGACGACCGCGGGCAGCAGATCCAAACCCATGGGGGTGAGCACGTATTCGTTGCGGGTGCGCTTGCCCGCTTCCTGGTAGGGCCGTTTCTCCAGCAGGCCCGCGTCGACCAGTTTGCGCAACGCGCTGGAGGCCGCCGCATCGGTGATGCCGACCCGTGCCGCGAAGCCGTCGAACCGGGTCGTGCCGTAGTACGACTCGCGCAGGATGAGGATCGCCGAGCGCGTCCCGACGATGTCCATCGCCTTGGCGATCGAGCAGCCCTCGGGCTTCCACGAGCCCAGATCGCTGAGTTTTCCCTCCAGTACGGCCGACATGGCGTACATCATACAACGCTGACTTGCCCTAACTATGGCCAGCTCCTACGCTGACTTTACAGCGATCAAGTCAGACGCCGTGGTCGGGCTCGAATCCGGGGCGGCGCGCCTGGAAGGAACGTCATGAGAGACGCAGTCATCGTCGAAGCCGTCCGTACCCCCATCGGCAAGGGCAAGGCCACCGGCGCCCTGCACGGCGTGCATCCCGCCGATCTGCTGGCCCACAGCCTGCGGGAGGTGGTCCGGCGCAGCGAGATCGATCCGGCCCTGATCGACGATGTGATCGGCGGCGTTGTCACCCAGGTCGGCGAACAGGGCTCCAACCTCACCCGCCGCGCGGCGCTGGCGGCCGGATATCCGGAATCGGTCCCGGCCACCACGGTGGACCGGCAGTGCGGCAGCAGCCAGCAGGCCATTCACTTCGCCGCCCAGGGCGTGATCGCGGGAGCCTACGACGTCGTGGTCGCCGCGGGCGTGGAGTCCATGAGCCGGGTTCCCATGGGCGCCAACCTGATCGGAGCCGAGGACATCGCCGGCGTCGGCTTCGCCGAACGCTATCCGGAGGGTCTGGTGTCGCAGGGCATCAGCGCCGAACTCATCGCCGCCAAGTGGGGACTGAGCCGCACCCAGCTGGACGAGTTCGCCCTCGCCAGCCACGAGAAGGCCGGCGCCGCGACCAAGAACGGCTCGTTCGAGGCTCAGCTCGCCCCCTACGCCGGGATCTCGCACGATGAGGGCATTCGCGTCGGCAGCACGCTCGAGACGCTGGCCGGGCTGCGTCCGGCCTACTACAGCGAGGAGATGGCCGCCCGCTTCCCGCAGATCGGCTGGAACATCACCGCCGCCAATGCCAGCCAGATCAACGACGGCAGCGCCGCCACCCTCATCATGACCAGCGAGCGCGCCGCCCAGCTGGGCTTGCGTCCCCTGGCCCGGGTGCACAGCTTCGCCGTCGGCGGTGACGACCCGCTGCTCATGCTGACCGCCGTCATCCCCGCGACCCGGAAGGTCTTGCAGCGCGCCGGTCTCGACCTGGCCGACATCGACCTGTTCGAGGTGAACGAGGCCTTCTCCTCGGTGGTCCTGGCCTGGGCCCACGACACCGGAGCCGATCTGTCCAAGGTCAATGTGAACGGCGGCGCCATCGCCCTGGGCCATCCGCTCGGCGCCTCCGGCGCTCGCCTGGCCACCACCCTTGTGCACGCCATGCACGAGCGTGGCGCCCGCTACGGCCTGCAAACCATGTGCGAGGCGGGCGGTCTGGCCAACGCCACCGTCTACGAGGGCCTCTGAGACATCGGAAGTGGATTCGTCGCCCGCCACCGGACGTTGAACAGCGGATATGCGACGTACGGTAGCGGGGATCCCCACCGAGGGATGACCACCGTGTCGGAAGCGTTCGACTGGTCTTCGCCGAAGACCTACAGCCTGCCCGTCGACATGGACGACTACCTGGCGATGCCCGAGGACCTATCCCGGACGGTCGAGGTCAAGCGGTGGCCACCAGGATGTGGCCCGCGCCGCCGGCGATGAGGATGGCGGGCAGCGCGAACGCGGGCCAGATCCAGGCGCGCCGACCCGTCATGGCCGCGACCGACGCCAGCACCATCGCTCCCACCAGCGCCAGGAACATGCCCCCACCGCCGATCAGCAGGCCCCACAGGGCCGAGGCGGGCGGGCGGATCACCACGCACTGCACCGAGAAGTCCTTCTTCGCGGTGCAGCGGTTGTGGACCAGGTCGAACAGCTTCGCGAACAGGTCATAGGACCAGCCGAACGCCGCGACCACCCCGACCAGGTACAGCAGGGCTGACACCAGAATGTCCCTGCGGCGCAGCGCCTTACGCTCCAAGGCGGCACGCGGCGCGACGGCCTCCGCTGAAGACAGCGGAGCGGGCATGGTCTGGTCCGGCGCCTCGAACGCCTGCCCGGGGCCGGCCCCGCCCACGTACTGCGAACCGCCCGAAGCCCACGACTCGGATGGCATCTCGGCGCCCGTCGGCGGGACAGGTCCGGCGGGCGACAGCGTCGGCGAATGGTTCGCACTCGGCAGGCCGGCGGAATGTTGCTGCGCCCCAGGGGAGCTCATGGGTTCTTGCCTCGGGTGCCCGGGGCCGGCGTGTGATCGCGGTGCGGCTCCGGGTGACGGAGGCGGCGAAGTCCGGCCGCCCTGGGGCACGGTCGGTCCGGCGGCATCGATGCCCGCACCGGGACGCGGCGCTCTCCCGGGCGGCTGAGGCGGTGCGGGAGGTGGCGGCGGCGCCTGCCAACCCCCGCCGGGCAGGGTCGGCCCCGCGGGATCGAGCGAACCGCCGGGCCGCGAGCCGGGCGCAGGCGGGTGCTGACGTCCGGGTCCGGGCCGGTGCTGCGGTCCGGGGATCGCTGGATTACGCGGTCCCACAACGGCACCGGGACCACCAGCCCGGACCGGGGGCGGCGGATTCGAGCCGTCCGACCGCGGGGCGGGCGGCTGACCGGGTACAGCCGGTGGCTGGGCTTGCCCCGGAGCATGCGGCGGAAGTGGGGAGAAGCCGACGTCGGACGGGGGATGTTCGTCGCGAGCGGGACGGCGGGGCTCGTTGGGCGGGTTCATGATTGCGGTCTCCCCCAGGCGCAGGTCTATGCAGCCGGAATCGGCGTCATTCGGCATTGTCGCCGGGCTCGCCTCGCGCCGCCACCTCTGACCGGCCCGGGTGGTGAGTAGGGTGCGGTGGATGAGCGACAGCGGCGATGCGGTGGATTTCGAATCGGCGGTGGTCTACGCGATTCCCATGCGGACCCGGTTCCGGGGGATCACCGTTCGCGAGGGCATGCTGATTCCCGGTCCCACCGGGTGGGGCGAGTTCTGCGCGTTTCCCGAATACGACGACCGTGAGGCCGCGGCGTGGCTGGCCACCGCGGTGGAGCAGGCGAGCGTGGGCTGGCCGGAACCGGTCCGGGATCGGATTCCGGTCAACTGCATCGTGCCCGCGGTCGGTCCGCAGCGGGCGCGGGAGATCGTGCTCGGGTCCGGCTGCCGGACCGCCAAGGTGAAGGTGGCGGACCATCCGGACTCGCTGGCCGAGGATCTGGCGCGGGTGGCGGCGGTCCGCGACGCTCTCGGGCCGGACGGCGCGGTACGGATCGACGCCAATGCCGTCTGGGACGTGGACACCGCCGTCGATCGGATCGAGCGGATCGACCGCGCCGCAGGCGGTTTGGAGTATGTCGAACAGCCCTGCCGAACCGTCGAGGAGCTGGCTGCCGTCCGCGAACGCGTGGACGTGCGCATCGCCGCCGACGAATCCATTCGCCGCGCCGAGGACCCGCTGCGGGTGGCCGTGGCGGGCGCGGCGGACATCGCCGTCCTGAAATGCGCTCCGCTGGGCGGGGTCCGGCGCGCGCTGGAGGTCGCCGCGGCCGCCGGCCTCCCCTGCCTGGTGTCCTCCGCCCTGGAGACCAGCGTCGGTCTCGCGGCGCAGGTCGCGCTGGCCGGCGCCCTCCCCCACCTCGATTTCGCCTGCGGCCTCGACACCTTGTCCCTGCTCACCGGCGACGTGGTCACCGAGCCCCTGCGCCCGGTGGACGGCTACCTGCCCGTACCGCGCACCGCGCCGACGCCCGATCCCGGGCTGCTGGACCGCTACCGCCACCCCGACCCGAAACGGACCTACTGGTGGCGCCAGCGCCTGGCCCGGGTCCGGAAACTCCTACCCTGATCAGGCAATTCGCACACCGCACGAGTACATGGTGGTGCGCAGTAGCAGCGCGGCCTCCGGCCCGATGACGCCGTCCGCCAGTTCGAGGTAGCGGGCGCAGAATTCGGGGCCGTGCGGCGCCACCTCGGTGGTCTCCGGCTCGAGGTGGTGGGCGAGTTCGTGCAGGATCACCAATTCGCGCAGGGCCCAGGCGGTTCCCCGGACGTGCAGCGGCACCGCCAGCACCGAACCGGTCGTTTCGTAGTGCGCCGCTTTCGCGCCGGCGCGCGCTCGCACCGTGACCGGAATCACCGCCCGATCCCACTGGGCGCGCACCCAATTGAGCGTGAGCACGCGATCCACGTACGCCTGCACCGATTCCACCGACGCGAACCGCCGCTCGATCGGCAGCGTGAGGTGGGACCCGTGCAGTTCGACGGTCCGCGTCCCGAATTCGTCGGCGCGATCGAACATTCCGCGCACCAGCCCCTCGGCGTCGTAGACGCGGGACCGCTGCCCATCCCGGACGGCCATGCGCGCGTTCGCTATTGGCCCGCACCGCGCGGCAGTTGCCCCCGCACGCCGCCCAGCTCCGGCGAATCACCCAGCCGCGCGGCCTTACCCGCCCGGTCACCGGCCCGCCGCGCGGCCGCCGAGTACCCGGCCGAGGCCTGCGGGCCCCGCCAGGTGCCGCGCGCCTCGGAGGTGCGGGTGTAGAAATCGGTGAGCGCGAGTTCCTTGTCGCGCAGGGCGAGCGCCGTTCCGGTGGGCGCGGATTCGGCGACGTCGGCCCTGACCGCCTCGGTCTCCACCTCCGCCTTCACCTCGGCGAGGCGACGGCCGATGCGGGATGCGAAGGCCATCTGGAAGTTCAGGCGAGCCGTCACCGCCGCGACCGGCACCTGCACGGGGCGGTGGAACGTCCGGCCGTACCGGCGCTCGACGACGACCTTCTCGGTGGTGGCCGACCGGTACGCGCCCGACTTGATGTATTGGTCGGAGGCACGCACCATCTGGATCAGCAGGCTGGTGTAGAGCGCCTCACAGGTGTCGATGTCGGCGTCGAATCCGTACGCGTACACCGTCGTCGAGGAGCGGGCCACATCGCAACGCACGTCATTGGCCGCGGCGATGGCCACGAACAACTGCACATAGGTTCGCAGCCCGCGCTTTCCGGCCTCACCGATCGGGATCACCCGCTGCGCCGGCGTCGGCCGCCGCTCCCGCTTCGCGATATGTGCCCGCGCCACCGCCAGATCCACCGAGGAACTGGTCGCGAGCCGTTGCGCGGCGGCCAGGAACGCTTCGGCCTCGTGCTCGTTGTCGGTCGATTCGGCCTGCCGCAGCAGTCCCCCGATCCGGGTGAGCATCTTGCCCGTGTCCAATTGCCCTCCGCTTCGCTCCGGGCGGGTTCGCGGCCCCGAGGTCTCGATTCTTCCCTCCTCCGCTTCGCTCCCTCGCGCCGAGGCGGAGGTCGATTCCGGCCGCGGTCCAGAATCGAGACGGCCGCGAACCTCTGGATGATCGACAAGGTAGCTCCGGCGGACGATAGCGTCACCATGTATCTTGCCTTGTGCACCCCCGGCTGAGTGTGCCACTGGTCACTCATCGACCCTGGAGTATTCGCAATGGCTTTGAAGAAGGTGTCGTCCCTACGATCGACGCTGGTGCCGCGCGCCGTTTTGGCCGTGACCTCGGCGGCATTGCTGACGGCGACATTCGCCAGTGGCTGCTCCAGCAGCAACAGCGGGAGCAACGCCACCGGCGAGAACCTCACCGGCCGTGGCCCCATCACCTATGTCGAGGGTAAGGACACCACCGAGACCGGCGCGGTCAAGCAGCTCATCGAACGCTGGAACGCCGCGCACCCGGACGAGAAGGTGACCTTCAAGGAGCAGTCCAACGACGCCTCCCAGCAGTACGACGACCTCCAGCAGCACATGCAGGCCAAGGCGTCCGACTACGACGTGGTCGCCCTGGACGTGCCGTGGACCGCGGAGTTCGCCGCCAAGGGCTGGATCCAGCCGCTGAAGGACTCCTTCGCCATCGACACCTCCACCCTGCTCTCGCCGCCGGTCGCTTCGGCCACCTACAACGGCACCCTCTACGCCGCCCCGCGCAATACCAACGGCGGCCTGCTGTTCTACCGCAAGGACCTGGTGCCCGAGCCGCCCAAGACCTGGGCCGAGCTGCTGGCCGACTGCACCAAGGCCAAGGACACCGGAATCGGCTGCTACGCAGGCCAGTTCGCGCCGTACGAGGGTCTGACCGTGAACACCGCCGAGGTCATCAACGCCTACGGCGGCAGCTTCGTCGGCCCCGACGGCAAGTCCCCGACCGTGAACAGCCCGCAGGCCAAGGCCGGCCTGCAGACCCTGGTCGACGCCTACAAGAGCGGCGACATCCCGAAGGAGGCCATCTCCTTCAAGGAACCCGAGTCGCAGACCGCGTTCGTCACCGGCAAGCTGCTGTTCATGCGCGGCTGGCCGTCCTCCTACGGTGACGCCGGCTCCGACGCCTCCGCGGTGAAGGACAAGTTCAGCGTCGCGCCACTGCCCGGCAAGGACACCATCGGCGCCTCCACCCTGGGTGGGTACAACGCCGCCATCAGCGCCTTCTCCAAGAACAAGGCCACCGCACTGGACTTCCTGCGCTTCCTGATCAGCGAGGACGCGCAGCACATCGTGGCCTCCGGCGCGCTGCCGTCGGTGCGGGCCTCGGTGTACGACGACCCGGCCCTGATCGCCAAGATGCCGTACCTGCCCGCGCTGAAGGAATCCATTTCCTCCGCCGTGCCGCGACCGGTGACCCCGTTCTACCCGGCGGTGTCGAAGGCCATCCAGGACAACGCTTATGCTGCCTTGACCGGAAACAAGTCGGTCGACGAGGCCATCGCAGGCATGCAGAAGGGCATCGAGACCGCCGGATCGTAGGGCGCGCTCGACGAACGAGTCGGTCCCGTAGGAGAAGAGAAAAGGTGTCACGTCCTTCGGGTGCGACCGATGTCGCGTCGCCCGACCTCACGGAGCTGAGCGTGAAATCCCCAGCGCCACAAACCGAACGGCCGAAACGCCGGGGCAGCCGCCTTGGCGTCTCGGCCCGGGCATGGGTATTCGTCGCACCGGTGCTGATCGCGCTGGCGGTGGTGATCGGTTACCCGGTGGTCCGGGCCGTGATCATGTCCTTCCAGAAGGACTCCGGCCTGGACAAGTCCACCGGCATGTTCGTCGAAGGCGGCGGCGCCGGATTCGGCAATTACACGCACTGGCTGCTGCAGCAGTGCACCAACAGCCTGGGCGAGACCGTGTCCTGCCCAACCGGCAACCTGGGCTCGCAGTTCTGGACCGCCATCGGCGTCACCCTGCTGTTCGCGGTGGTCACCGTGGCGCTCGAGGCCACCATCGGGCTCGGCATGGCGGTCATCATGGGCAAGACCTTCAAGGGCCGCGCCCTGCTGCGCGCCGCCGTGCTGATCCCGTGGGCCATCCCGACCGCCGTCACCGCGCGGTTGTGGGAGTTCATGTTCCAGTACGACGGCGTGGTGAACCGCGTGCTCGGCACCCACATCCTGTGGACCGCCGACCCGTGGCCCGCCCGCTTCGCGGTCATCGCGGCCGACGTGTGGAAGACCACGCCGTTCATGGCGCTGCTGATTCTCGCGGGCCTGCAGGTGATTCCGGAGGACGTGTACGAGGCCGCGCGCGTGGACGGCGCGTCCGCGTGGCAGCGCTTCTGGAACATCACCATGCCGCTGCTGAAACCCGCTCTGCTGGTGGCGGTTCTGTTCCGCACCATGGACGCGCTGCGCATGTACGACCTGCCCGCGATCATGACCCAGAGCAACCCGGCCACCCGCACCATCTCCATGCTGGTGGTGGATCAGGTGCGCCAGGGACCCAACAGCGCCTCGGCACTGTCGGTGATCACCTTCCTGCTCATCTTCACGGTGGCGTTCCTGCTGGTGAAGGTGTTGGGAGCGAACGCCGTTCGCACCCAGGAAGAACAGCGGGAGGCGCACTGATGAGCACGAACGTCATCGAGCAGACCGCGAAAAAGCCGGTGCGGCAGGCTGTTCCGTGGGGCAAGCGGCTCGCCTCCGGCCGTGTCTACCTGGGCGCGCTGATCGTGCTGGTGTGGGGTCTGGGTCCGTTCTACTGGATGGTCGTCACCGCGCTGCGCGATCCGGCCTACACCTTCGACAACACACCGTGGCCCACCCACGTCACGATGGAGAACTTCCGCAACGCCTTCGACACCAGCCGCGGCAACAACTTCGGCCGGGCCCTGGGCAACAGCGTGATCATCGGCGCGGCCACCACGGTGGTGGCGCTGCTGATCGGCATCATGGCCGCCTACGCGCTGGCGCGGCTCACCTTCAAGGGCAAGTACGCGGTATCCGGACTGATCCTGTCCGCCTCCATGTTCCCCGTGGTGGTGCTGGTGACCCCGCTGTTCCAGCTGTTCACCGATATCGGCTGGATCGGCCACTACCAGGCCATGATCATCCCGAACATCTCGTTCGTGCTGCCCATGACCGTCTACATCCTGGCGTCCTTCTTCGCCGAACTCCCCTGGGAGCTCGAAGAAGCCGCGCGCATCGACGGGGCCTCGCGCTTGCAGGCCTTCCGCCTGATCATGCTGCCGCTCGCCGCGCCGGCGGTGTTCACCACCGCCATCCTGGCGTTCATCGCGGCGGTGAACGAATACCTTTTGGCCCGACTGCTTTCCAGTGACAAGACCGAGCCGGTGACGGTCGCGGTCGCCCGCTTCTCGGGCAACAACCCGCTGGTCCAGCCGTACACCGCGATCATGGCCGCGGGCACCATCGTCACCGTTCCGCTGGTGATCATGGTGCTGCTGTTCCAGCGCCGCATCATCTCCGGCCTCACCGCCGGCGGCGTCAAGAGCTGAGTCGTTCGGCCTCGAAAGCTGGTCGTCGGGGTGGTTCGGGGGCGTCGGCCCCTGAACCGCTTCCGCCTTCCCTCCGGTCTCGTCGATTAGCATTGGACCCGCCGCGAGGGCCTGTCGCGGTCGCCTTGCGTGTCTCGTGAACTGCTTTGTCGACGCTCCGGAAGGAGATGCTCGTGAGCTCGTCCCGCAGCAGGCAGCGTGGGGAATCCGCGCTATCCGCCGACACGGCGGGGTGGAACGAGCTGGCCACGGCCGCCGCACACCGGCAGCGGCATCAATCGCACAGCAGGCCCCGTCGGCGGCCGAAGCCGCCCGGAGGTCCAGAACAGGCCGAACCCGCGCCACGGCCGCTCCGCACCCGCGCGCAGCGCATCCGCCGACTGCTGCTGGCATTGTTCCTGGTGCTGGCGGTCATGCCGACGACGCTGATGGGCATCGCCTACTGGAGCGTCGAGATTCCGGACCCGAACACGGTGCAGACCAATCAGATCGCCACCATCCTCGCCTCCGACGGCAATACGGTCATCGCGAAGGTCGTTCCGCCGAAAGGCAATCGGGTGCTCGTCCCACTGAGCGACGTGCCCCTGCCGGTGCGACAGGCCGTGCTGTCGGCCGAGGACCGCCACTTCTACACCAACCCCGGCTACTCCACCTCGGCGTTCCTGCGCGCGGCCCGCGACAATCTACTCGGCCGCGACGACGCGGGCGGTGGCTCCACCATTACGCAGCAGTATGTGAAGAACGCCTTCCTGAGTTCGGAACGCACACTGAGCCGGAAGATGCGTGAGCTCATCATCTCCGCCAAGATGGCCCGCGAGTGGAGCAAGGACGACATTCTCGCGGCCTACCTCAACACCATCTACTACGGTCGCGGCGCCTACGGCATCTCGGCGGCGGCCAAGGCGTACTTCGGCAAGCCCGCACCCGAACTGACCCTCGCCGAAGGCGCGGTGCTGGCCTCGGTGATCCGCACCCCGTCGCTGCTGGACCCGGAGAACCACCTCGAACAGCTGCGGGCCCGCTGGGAGTACGTGCTCGACGGCATGGTCGAGATGGGCGTGCTCGACCGGACCGACCGCGCGGCCACCCAGTTCCCGAACATCGTTCCGGTCTCCCCGGCGGACGACAGCGCCCCGCGCGGTCCCGAGGGGCTCATCCGCGCGCAGGTGCTGCGCGAACTGCGCGCCTCCGGCATCAGCGACCACGAGCTGAACACCGGTGCGCTGCAGATCATCACGACCATCGACGCCAAGGCGCAGCAGGCCGCGCTGCGCGCGGTCGGCAATGTACTGGGCGGGCAGCCGGGCGAACTGCGCACCGCGGTGGTGTCGATCGACCCGCGGTCCGGCGCGGTGCGCGCGTACTACGGCGGACCCGACGGCATCGGCTTCGATTTCGCGCAGGCGCCGCTGCAAACCGGTTCCGCCTTCAAGACTTTCGCCGTGCTGGCCGCGCTCGAGCAGGGCATTCCGCTGTCCTACCGGATCGACAGCGCGCCACTCACCGTGAACGGCGAGAAGATCCAGAACGTGGGCGGCGAGTCCTGCGGCATCTGCTCACTGGGCGAGGCGTTCAAGCGCTCGCTCAACACCAGCTTCTACCGGCTGGCGCAATCGCTGTTCGAGGGCCCGATAGCCATCGCCAACGCGGCGCATCAGGCGGGCATCCCCGACCAGATTCCCGGCGTGCCCGGCAAGACGCTGACCGAGGACGGCGGCGGCCCGCCGCTGCCCGCCATCGTGCTGGGCGCGTACTCGGTGCGGCCCATCGACATGGCCTCGGCCTACGCCACCCTCGCCGCCTCCGGCACCTACCACGCCCCGTACTTCGTGCAGAAGGTGGTAACCGGCGACGGCCGCGTCCTGCTGGACCGCGGCGCCGATCCGAGCGGGCCCGAGCAGCGCATCCAGAGCTCGGTCGCCGACAGCGTCACCCAGGCCATGCTCCCCATCGCCGCCTACTCGGGCGGCCACAACCTGGCCGGCGGCCGCCCCTCGGCCGCCAAGACCGGCACCACCCAGCTCGGCGACTCCGGCCAGAACAAGGACGCCTGGATGGTCGGCTTCACCCCCGCCCTGTCCACCGCCGTCTGGATAGGCACCGAACGGCCCCAACCCATCCGCACCGCCCGCGGCGCCGCCATCTATGGCTCCGGCCTCCCCGCCGACCTGTGGAAACAAACCATGGACGGCGCCCTCGACGGCACCCCCATCGACCAATTCCCCAACTCCAATCCCGCCCCGACCCCCGAACCAGCCTCCACAACACCCCCCACCACCGCCAATTACGACATCCTCAACCCACCCACCCCCGCCCCTCAACAAGAACCCATCCTCGTCATCCCCCCAGCCCCCACCCCCAAGGAAGTAGAAATCTTCCCCGGCCTCAACGTCCCCGTCCCCGGCTAGGCTTCTGCTGGCCTTCTGCTGGGCTTCTGCTGGGCTTCTGCTGGGCCAGGCGGCCTATTGGCGAATGCCAAGGCGACAACTGATTTCGTGACGGCTGGGGTAACTCATGGGGTACGTCCGAAATGGCTTCGGCTCCCAACCGCCGGCACGCGTGCCCAACGCCGACGGCTCCCAGCCGCGCGCTGAAGATTCGGGGAGGCGGGACAGTGTTGATCATGTTTCGTGCCTACCGTGCCCATCCGCGCGCGGCCGCGGATATTGTGGAAGCCGCCACCGGATTCAGCGACTCCGAATGACGGTGGCAGGATGCGGGTTGGGAGCAGGGTGGGGTCGGAGACAGCACGAGACATAGGGGCGACGCCGGTGGAATTCAATGTCGTTGAACGCCACGAAACGCTGGTAGCCGGAACGGTGCTACGCAGCCCGGCACTCGCGGTCGAAGGGCCGCGCCGCGTGAAGGTCGAGGAGGCTTGGAAACGTAATCTGGCACGCGATCTGCCCGGTCCGCCCGCGACCGCGTATGTGGATCACGCGCCAGAGATCGGTTCGTATCTGACGCATATCGTGGGCTACGAATGCAAGAAGTTGGACGACCTATTGCCCGGCGATGTACTCGCCCGTATCCCGGCCGGTAAATTCGCCCGCTTCATTCGCAGTGGCGACAATCTCGGCGACATCATCGTGTCCATCTGGCGCACGGTCTGGGACCTCGAGGCGGCCGGCACCCTGGTCCGCGCCTATACCGGGGATTTCGAGCACTATCCGGACAACCGGACGGTGGAGGTTTTCGTCGCGCTGGATCCGAGCGCGGAGGGGTAGGGCAGCTGTGGACTTCGACATCGTCACCCTGGATGAATTCCTGGTCGGCGGGCTGACCATCCCCCTGGCGGGCCGCGAGGTCACCGCCCGCGACCTGGACCTGGTCAACTTCACCTGGGACCGCTACCTGGCCCGCGAGAAGAAGGCCGCACGCGTCGCGGCGTACATCGGCCAGAACAACCACGCTGTAGCCGTTCTCGGATACGAACTTTCGGGCCTCAACGACCTCGACATCGGCGACGTCGTGACTCGCATCCCCTCGGGCCGCTATGCAAAATTCGTGGTCTCCGACAAGCCTTACGACCTGCTGCGCACCGCATGGGCCAAGGTCGCCAAGGCCGAGAACGCGGGCACCATCACCCGCTCCCACACCGCGGAGATCGAGCGCTACACCGGCCCCACCTCCGTCGAGGTGTACGTCTCCCTCGACTGACGTCGGACAATCCCGTGCGGCCGGGGGCAGCGCGGAGGTCGAACGACGAAGGGCGGCATCGCGATTCGCGATGCCGCCCTTCGCATCGGCCCACATTCCCTCCGAGTACGGGCGCGAAGCCCCGGGTCTCCCGTCGGGGGGTTCGGGGGCGAAGCCCCCGGAAAGCCATGAGGGTTATTCAGCCCCGATGATGAAGGCCTCGAGCTGGGCGCGCGCGACGTCGTCGGCGAGCTGCTGCGGCGGGGACTTCATCAGGTAGGCCGAGGCCGGGAGAACCGGCCCGCCGATGCCGCGGTCGCGGGCGATCTTGGCGGCGCGCACGGCGTCGATGATGATGCCGGCCGAGTTCGGCGAGTCCCACACCTCGAGCTTGTACTCCAGGTTCAGCGGCACGTCGCCGAAGGCGCGACCCTCGAGCCGGACGTAGGCCCACTTGCGGTCGTCGAGCCACTCGACGTAGTCCGACGGGCCGATGTGCACGTTGCGGTCGTACACCTTGCCCGCCAGCGGGCCTTCCAGGTTGGAGGTCACGGCCTGGGTCTTGGAGACCTTCTTGGATTCCAGCCGTTCACGCTCGAGCATGTTCTTGAAGTCCATGTTGCCGCCGACGTTGAGCTGGTAGGTGCGGTCCAGCACGACGCCGCGGTCCTCGAACAGCTTGGCCATCACGCGGTGGGTGATGGTCGCGCCGACCTGGGACTTGATGTCGTCACCGACGATCGGCACGCCGGCGTCGACGAACTTCTGCGCCCACACCGGGTCGGAGGCGATGAACACCGGCAGTGCGTTGACGAAGGCCACGCCGGCGTCGATGGCGCACTGCGCATAGAACTTGTCGGCCTCCTCGGAGCCCACCGGCAGGTAGGACACCAGGACGTCGACCTTGGCATCCTTCAGCGCCTGCACGACGTCGACCGGCTCGGCCTCGGACAGCTCGATGGTCTGCGCGTAGTACTTGCCGATGCCGTCCAGCGTCGGACCGCGCTGCACGGTGATGCCCGACGGCGGCACGTCGGAGATCTTGATGGTGTTGTTCTCGCTGGCGAAGATCGCGTCGGACAGGTCGAAGCCGACCTTCTTGGCGTCGACATCGAACGCGGCGACGAACTTCACATCGCGGACGTGGTAAGGGCCGAACTTCACATGCATGAGTCCGGGAACGGTCGAATTCTCGTCCGCGTCCTTGTAGTACTGCACGCCCTGAACCAGGGAAGATGCGCAGTTACCCACGCCGACGATGGCCACCCGAACTTCGGTGTTGATCTCACTCATGGCCGATATTTCCCTCTTTCTGTGGTGCCGCCTTCGTCGATTGCTCCGCAGCAATCAACTCGTTGAGCCAGCGCACTTCGCGCTCGCTTGATTCGAGACCGAGTTGATGGAGCTGGCGGGTATAGCGGTCCAGTTGCCCGCTGGCGCGTTTTATCGCCTCCCGCAGTCCTTCTCGTCGCTCCTCGACCTGCCTCCGCCGCCCTTCCAGGATTCGCATCCGCGCTTCCGCGGGGGTGCGGCCGAAGAAGGCCAGATGAACGCCGAAGCCGTCGTCGGTGTAGTTCTGTGGTCCCGTGTCGGCGAGCAGCTCGTTGAACCGCTCCCGACCGGTTTCGGTCAGGTTGTAGACCCGCCGCGCGCGGCGCGTTGCCAAGCCCTGCGGACTCTCCTCCGCGATGAGGCCGTCGGACTGCATGCGCCGCAGGGTCGGATACAGCGACCCGTAGGAGAACGCCCGAAACGGGCCCAGCAGACCGGTGAGCCGCTTGCGCAGCTCGTAGCCGTGCATCGGTGATTCGAGGAGCAGCCCGAGGATTGCCAACTCCAACACCGGGCTTCACCTCCTGACTGTTGTTTTCAGACCTAACCGATGGATGCGATTCCAAACTATATCGCGCCGATATAACTTGTGTGATGTCGTACGGCGCGTCTCCCGAGGTGACCGCTGATCTCGTCCGATTCGGGTAGCTCGTCCGGTACCCGGTAATCGGATCGGCACCCCAGCCGCCGACACGGGTGACCAGCGCCGACGACTCTCAGCCGCCCGCTGCAGTTTCGGGGAGGTGGAACAGCGCGTGCGGGCCCAGGGCCCCCGCAAGTACTCTGGGTCCCGTGCGAATACAGCGGCAGGTAGTGGACTATGCGCTTCGGCGCCGGTCCCTGCTGGCCGACGTCTACGCGGGGCGGGTGGACGTCGCGGAAGTGTGCGATGCGAATCCGTACCTGTTGCGTGCGGCGAAGTTCCACGGGCGGGGGAGCGAGGTCACATGCCCTATCTGCAGGAAAGAGCAACTGACTCTCGTATCGTGGGTCTACGGCGACGGGCTGGGGCCCGTCGCGGGCTCCGCCCGCACGCCGGAGGAACTGGTCCGGTTGGCCGAGACTCGGGAAGAGTTCTCGGTGCATGTGGTCGAGGTATGCCGGACCTGCAGTTGGAACCATCTGGTGCAGTCCTATGTGCTGGGTCTGTCCCCGGCACCGACGGGCCGCCGCCGCACCGGCGGCCGCCGCACGGCCGCCGAGTGAGAGGCCACGTCGACTACTGATCAGCGGGCACGACCATGCCCGCCGCGGTGCACGCGTGACCGCATCGAGCCACCCGGACCGTTATCGAGCTAGTTATTGGAGAGCCAGGCTGTGACATCGCCCTATGACGACGGACCGCACGGCGGCCGCCCCCGTGGCGGTTCGCAATCCGGCCCCGGCGGCTATCCGCCGCCTCGACCGGCAGGCCCGCCGCCCGGGGCGCGTCAGCCCAATGGGCGTCCCGCACAGGGTCCCGGCGGCCCGCAGCGCGGACCCGTGGCAGGTCCCGGCGGCATGCCGCCACGCGGACCGAACGGGCAGCCGCAGCACGGGCCGTCGCCACAGGGTGGTCAGCCGCCGCGGCGTCCGGGGCCGCCGCCCCAGCGATCCGGCAATCCGGACGCGACACGCAGACTCCCTCATCCGGCGAATTCCGGCCCGAACGAGAAGGTGCATACCGGAGCGCGACAGGCGGTTCCGAATCACATCTCGCGCCCGGCCACCTCCGATCGCACCCAGCGCGTCGACGATCGCGCGATGCGCTCCGGCGCGGGCACCGGCACCCGGCCGCGCTCCGCCGAGGACCGCACCCGCCCGCCGTCGGGCGCGCAGCCCACGGCCCGGCGCGCGCAGAACGGCACCCCGTCGGGTCCGCCGCCCCGACGGCCCGGTGTCGGGTCCGGCGGTGGCGGCGGCAAGGGCGCGCCCCGCAAGACCTCGTACTGGCGGCTGGCCCGGCGCGTCGTCTACGTCGGCATGGCACTGGTGCTGGGCCTGGCGAGTTCGATGTTCCTGTACGCGTATTCGACGGTGAACGTGCCGCAGCCCGGCGACCTGAAGAATAATCAGGTGGCCACCATCTTCATGAGCGACGGCAGTTCGGTGCTGGCGAAGGTCATTCCGCCGGAAGGCAACCGGACCGATGTGTCGATCGACCAGATTCCGCCGCATGTGCGCAACGCGGTCATCGCCGCGGAAGACCGCTCGTTCTATACCAATCCGGGCTTCTCGATCCAGGGCTTCGGACGCGCCTTCCTGGGCCAGCTGACCGGCAAGCAGGACGCGGGCGGCGGTTCGACGATCACCCAGCAGTACGTGAAGAACGCGATGGTCGGTAACGAGCACTCGCTGACCCGTAAGATGCGCGAGCTGGTGATCTCGGCCAAGATGGCCAAGCAGTGGTCCAAGGACCAGATCCTGACCGCGTACCTGAACACCATCTACTTCGGCCGCGGCGCCTACGGCATCGACGCGGCGTCCAAGGCGTACTTCAACAAACCGGTGCAGGAGCTGTCGGTGGCCGAGGGCGCGGTGCTGGCCGCGACCATTCAGCAGCCGTCGAACCTGGATCCGGAGAAGAATCCCCAGGGCGCGCAGGCGCGGTGGAAGTACGTGCTGCAGGGCATGGCCGACGGCGGCAACCTGTCGGCCGCCGATGCCGCCAACATGCAGTACCCCGCCGTGATTCCGGCGGTGCAGGCGCAGCACGACAAGACGCTGGACTCCGGTCCGGAGGGCCTGATCAAGAGCCAGGTGCTCAAGGAGCTCGAGGCCGCCGGCATCACCGAGCACGATCTGAACACCGAGGGCCTGCAGATCACCACGACCATCGATCTCAAGGCGCAGCAGGCGGCCGTGGACGCGGTGACCAAGGTGATGGACGGCGAACCGGACAAGCTGCGCACCGCGGTGGTGTCGGTGGACCCGAAGACCGGTTCGGTGCGCGCCTACTACGGCGGTTCCGACGGCCAGGGACTCGACTACGCCAATCAGGGTCTGCCGCCGGGCTCCTCGTTCAAGGTGTTCGGTCTGGCCGAGAACCTGGAGTTGGGCAAGCCGCTGTCGACGCTGTACGACTCCTCGCCGGTCACCGTGAACGGCATCAAGATCACCAACGTCGAGGGCGAGCAGTGCGGCATGTGCACCATCGCCGAGGCGCTGAAGCGGTCGCTGAACACCAGCTTCTATCGCATGGAGCTGGACATGACGGGCAACGGCCCGCAGAAGATCGCCGACATGGCACACAAGCTGGGCATTCCGGAAAACATTCCGGGCGTGGGCAAGTCGCTGACCGAAGCGGACGGCAGCGGCCCCAACAACGGCATCGTGCTGGGCCAGTACCAGGTCCGCCCGCTGGACATGGCCTCCGCGTACGCCACGCTGGCCGCCTCGGGCATGTACCACGCGCCGCACTTCGTGCAGAAGGTCGTCTCCTCCGACGGCACCGTGCTGCTGGACCGCGGCGAGCCCGCGGGTGAGCAGCGGGTCTCCGCGGCGGTGGCGGACAACGTGACCGACGCGATGAAGCCCATCGCCCAGTGGTCGCGCAGCCACCAGCTCTCCGGCGGCCGCCTCTCGGCCACCAAGACCGGTACCAACCAGCTCGGCGACACCGGCGAGAACCGTGACGCTTGGATGGTCGGCTACACCCCGTCGCTGTCCACCGCGGTCTGGGTCGGCACCGATCAGGGCGAGAAGCTGCGCAACGCCAGTGGCGGCATGATCTACGGTTCGGGTCTGCCCGCCGACATCTGGAAGTCCACCATGGACGGCGCCCTCAAGGGCACGCCCAACGAGAACTTCCCGAAGCCGGGCACCATCGGCGGCCAGGCCGGTGTGCCGTCCTGGTCCGCGCCGTACACGCCGGCGCCGACCACCGAGCAGCAGGTGTTGCCGCCGGTGATCACGCAGAGCCAGGTCGAGATCCTGCCGGGCCTCACGATCCCGGTGCCGGGTCTGGCGCCGAATCCGAACAACCAACGCCAGTCGAATCCGCAACAGCAGCAACAGAATCCGCAGGAGGGCCCGATGTCCGGGCAACCGGTCGCGCCCTCCGACGGCTCGACGCCGACGACCGCGCCGAACGGCGGGGGCGGCAATGGGAACGGCAACGGCAACGGGTCACGGCCGACTCGGTAGCCTGCTGCCGTGATCGAGCAGGAACTGGTGCACCGGCCGGCCGCCTCGGGCGCGCCGGCCGGTGACGCGCTGAAGCCGGGGGAGGCAGCAGGAGTGGAAGACCCGTGTGCACAGCGTGATGCGCCGACGCTCTACGCGTCACCGGAACCGATGGCGGCCGATCTGCGCTCGGCCGACGACCGGGACAAGCCGAGTCGCACCGACACGCTGACCGCCCAGCTGTGCGACCTGATCGGCGGACCGGTCGGCGACCACGCGGTGATCGGGCGGGTGCGCTTCTGGACGCCCATGCGGGTCCTGATGGCGTTCGCAGTGCTGTTCCTGGCGTTCAGCTGGTTCGGCAAGGCGGGCTGCATCCAGCAGCGGCCGGACGCCAACGGCGTCATGGGCCTGGACTGGAACAACGGCCGCCAGTACACCGCCATGTGCTATTCCGACACCGTGCCGCTGTACGGCGCCGAGCATCTCAACGAGGGCGCGTTCCCGTACAAGAAGCAATGGGTGGAGTTCCCCGACGGCCGTCCGCAGGTCCGGTACATGGAATATCCGGTGCTCTCGGGCCTGTACCAGTACGTCTCCATGGGTGTCGCCAAGGCGTGGAAGATGTCCCCGCTGCCGGGGCACAAGGCGCTGGAGGTGGTCATCTACTTCGATGTGGTGGCCATCGGGCTGTCGCTGGCCTGGCTGGTGACCATCTGGGCGACCGCGCTGCAAGCCGGACGCCGGGTCTGGGATGCCGCGCTGGTGGCGCTGTCGCCGCTGGTGCTGGTGCACGCCTTCACCAATTTCGACGCGCTGGCAACGGCTTTCGCCGCCTGCGGGCTGCTGGCCTGGGCGCGGCGGCGACCGGTGCTGGCCGGCGTGCTGCTGGGCCTGGGCGGGGCGGCGAAACTGTATCCGCTGCTGTTGCTGGGGCCCATTCTGATCCTGTGCGTCCGCGCCGAGCGGTTCGGTGCGGACGAGTCGGCGTGGGGCGGCATCCGGCCGCTGCGCGCGGCGGGCGGGGCCATCGCGGCGGCGGCGATCACCTGGCTGGCCGTGAACGCTCCCATCGCGGCGCTGTATCCGAACGGCTGGTGGGAGTTCTTCCGCCTCAATACCGAACGGCACGCGGACCCGGATTCGATCTACAACGTGATCACCTCGTTCACCGGCTGGACCGGATTCGACGGGGTGCTGAGCGCGCAGCAGGCGCCGACCGTGCTGAACGCGGTGTCGCTGCTGCTGTTCGTGGCGGCGTGCGCGGGCATCGGTTGGATCGGCCTGACCGCGGCGCGGCGGCCGCGGCTGGCGCAACTGGCGTTCCTGGTGGTGGCGGCGTTCCTGCTGACCAACAAGGTGTGGAGCCCGCAGTATTCGCTGTGGCTGGTGCCGCTGGCGGCGCTGGCGCTGCCGCAGCGGCGAATCCTGTTGGCGTGGATGACGATCGACGCGCTGGTCTGGGTGCCGCGCATGTTCTACTACCTGGGCGCCGACCACAAGGGCCTGCCCGAGCAGTGGTTCACCAGTGCGGTGGTGCTGCGCGATCTGGCCGTCGTCGCGCTGTGCGTGCTGGTGATCCGGCAGATCTACCGTCCCGGTGCGGATCCGGTCCGCCGCGACGGCATCGACGATCCGGGAGGCGGCGTTCTCAACCACGCCCCGGATCCGCAGGATGATCCGTGGCTGCCGCCCTTCCTACGGCCTCGGCAGCCGCTGCCCGTCCCTTAGCGAGAACCGAAGTCCCCGTGCTGATCAGCGCGGGGACTTCGGTTTTCGTGAATCGGCCCGGGTTTGCGTGAGTCGGCTCAGAGGAAGCGGGCCAGCTGCGGCACCGCCTCGCCCGGGTGCTTGGCCTGAAAGCCCTCACCGATGGCCTGAAGCTTCCAGTCCCCGCCCGGGGCAAGGCGGTACACCTTGGCCATGGCCATGGCGGTGAAGGACATGCCGCCCGCGAGCGTGTAGCGCGCGAGTTCGGCATTGGTGGCGCTGTCCACCAGGCGGCAGTAGGCATTGGCGATCTGCTCGAAAGTGTGGCCCTTGTAGGAGGTCACGATGAACAACAGTGTGGTGACCTGGGACGGGATGCGGGAGAGGTCGACCATGATCTCCTCGTCGTCGCCCTCGCCCTCGCCGGTCAGGTTGTCGCCCTGGTGACGGATGGCGCCGTCCTTGGAGTTGAGGCTGCCGTAGTAGACGACATCGACGGGGCTGTGGTCGGCGAAGAGCACCACCGACGCGTCCAGATCCACGTCGACGGACTTGTTGCCGAAGATGCCGCCGCGCTTGACCGGATCCCAGCCCAGGCCCATCTTCACATGACTCAGTGCGCTGCCGCCCTCTTTGCGCAGGTTGATGCGCTGGCCCTTGACCAGACTCACGGCATGGCCATGGGGCAGGTCGCGGTCCTCCTGGGCCGGCGGCGCATATCCGGCGCCAGGCGGCGGCGGATAGCCGCCCACGGGCTGCTGATAGGAGGGCGGCGGCGGATACGACGGTCCCGGAGCCTGATACCCGGCGTCGGGCGGCGGCGGGTAGCCACCGGCGGGTGCGTACTGCGTGGGCGGCGGGTAGCCGCCCGTCGGCGGGTACTGTTCGGCGGGCTGGGGATAACCCTGGCCCGGTGCGGGCGGCGGGTAGCCCGCGCCGGGCGCGAATTGGTTCGGGGGCGGTGGATAGCCACCGGTCGGAGCGAAACTGTCGGTGGGCGCGGGGGGCGGGTATCCGGTCGGCGCGAAACTGTCGGTGGGCGCGGGGGCCGGGTATCCGGTCGGCGCGGGCGCCGGGTATCCGGTCGGCGCGGGCGCGAATTGCTCGGGCGCCGGCGCGAATTGCTCGGGCGCGGGTGGCGGCGTGGGAGGCGGCGGCGCGGCCTGCGGGGCCTCCTCGTTCACCTGGACGCCATGATCGGTGACCAGAGCGGCGAAACCACCGGCGTAGCCCTGTCCGACGGCGCGGATCTTCCAGCTGCCCTGGCGGCGGTACAACTCCAGTGCGATGACGATGGATTCGGTGCTCAGGCCCTCGATCCGATACTCGTACAACGCGTTTCCGGCGGTATCGCTGACGACGGCGACCGGCGCGGAGAGCTGCCCGAAACTGCCCGTGGCGTCATCGAGGGTGATGACGGCCCGAAGCTGTTCGATGTCAGCGGGAATCGCGTCCAGTGACACCGCCAGGACGGCGGGCTGGCCGGGCGCGCCCGGCCGCAGCGTCACGCCGGGCCCGGATGGCTGGTTGAAGAACACGAAATCGGCGTCCGAACGCACTGTGCCGGCCGGGGTGACCAGCAGGGCGGACAGGTCGGCCGGTGCGGCCACCTGCACGCTGATCACCAGATCATGGACGCTCAGAGGGCCGTTCTGGCCCTTCACCAAAACTGCGGACAAGATCGACCCTTCGCTTGTCGGTGCTGTCGCTGTCACTCTACGAGAACCTCGCGACACGGGCCGTGGCCATGGTGGCAATGGTGGCGGGGAATGCCCGGGCCGCGTGGCAGTATCGGCTGGGTGAGCGACGGTGAGGTCGATCCCGCGGAAGCGCACGAACAGTATCTGCGAGCCTTCCGGCACCCCGCCGTGTCCCGAGACCAGCTGCGCGACCTGCTCGGCGCCGTGAACGCTTTCCTGGACACCATCACTCCCAAGGCCGGCGAGTTCGTCCCCCAGGGCGGCTGGGCGCCCGAATCCACGGCCCTGGCCTTCCAGATCGGCCGCGCGGTCGAACAGGTGCTGTCCGAGCGGAAGGACGCCGATCGGGAGCTGCTGCGCCGCCGCGATATCCGTGACCGTCTGGTGGCGGCGCTGGATGCGGTGCTGGACTGCCTGCGCAGCCTGCCCCAACTGGCGCAGGCCGAAGTGAAACTGGGCACGACCTGCGTGAACGAGGGCTTCCAGGTATACGAGGACGGTTCGGTGCGCAGCACTCCGGCGCAGGAGGCGAGCGCCGATCCGGGGCTGCTGGAGCGGCGCCGGGCCGAGTTGGACGAGCGGATGACGGCGGCGGTGGCCGCCCGCAGCGGGCTGATGGACGACACCACCGATCTGATACGGGAGCGGCTCGGGGTGGCGGAGGTGGGGATTCCGTGGGTGATCCTGGCGGCCGCCCAGGGCGGGCTGGATGTCTCCGAACCGTTCGAGTTCGCCGCCGAGCATCTGCCGGACAGTGAATTGCGGGATCTGATGGTGCAGTTGGTGACCGATATCGAGCTGGCACGCACGCTGGAGGAGCCCGCCGAACCACACCATAGGTGCGAATAGCTCGAATCCGCACCAAAGCCGCACCCACGGTGCGAGTCTGACTCTCAGGGTCCCGAACCGGCCTTCCGAGGGGAGATTCGGTGAAGAAGCTCATCAACGATCCGGCCGAGGTGGTGGACGCCGCGCTGGCCGGGATGGCGGCGGCGCATCCCGAGCTGCGGGTGGACGTGAAACAGCGCATCGTGGTGCGGGCCGACGCACCGGTGGCGGGCAAGGTGGGTCTGGTCTCGGGAGGCGGTTCGGGTCACGAACCGCTGCACGGCGGGTTCGTCGGGCTCGGCATGCTGGATGCGGCCTGCCCGGGGGAGATCTTCACCTCGCCGGTGCCCGATCAGATCCAGGCCGCCACCACGGCGGTGGACGCCGGGGCGGGCGTGCTGCACATCGTGAAGAACTACACCGGCGATGTCATGAACTTCGAGATGGCCGCCGAACTGACCGCCGCCGAAACCGGCACCCAGGTGCGCGCGGTCGTGGTGAGCGACGATGTGGCCGTACAGGACAGCCTCTACACGGCCGGACGGCGTGGTGTGGGCGCGACGGTGATCCTGGAGAAGATGGCGGGCGCGGCCGCAGAGCAGGGCCGCCCGCTGGCGGAGGTGGCGCGCATCGCGGAGGCCGTGAACGCCCGGTCGCGCAGTATGGGCATGGCGCTGACCTCGTGTACGGTCCCGGCGGTCGGGCATCCGACCTTCGAGCTCGGCGAGAACGAGATGGAGATCGGCATCGGCATCCACGGCGAGCCCGGCCGGGTGCGAGTGCCGCTGGCTCCGGCGCGGGATGTGGCGCAGATGCTGCTGGAGCCGATCCTGGCGGATCTGCCCTTCACACAGGGTGATCGGGTGCTGTGCTTCCTCAACGGGATGGGCGGCACGCCGCTCATCGAGCTGTACCTGATGTTCGACGAGGTGACGCGGATCCTGCGCGGGCACGGAATACACATCGAGCGCTCACTGGTCGGCTCGTACGTCACCTCGCTCGAAATGGCGGGCTGCTCGATCACTGTGACCAGGCTGGACGAGGAGCTGACGGCGCTGTGGGACGCACCGGTGCGGACTCCGGCGCTGCGGTGGGGCATCTGATGTCCGCGGTGGACGCGGGCGCGTGGGTGCGGGATTTCGCGACACTGGTGGACGAGAACGTCGCCGAGCTGACCGCACTGGACGCGGCGATCGGCGATGCCGATCACGGGACCAATATGCAACGAGGTATGGCGGCCGCCGTTGCGGCGCTCGATGATTCGGCACCCGGCACACCGGGCGAGGTGTGCAGGCGAACCGCCATGGTGTTGATCCGCACCGTCGGCGGCGCCAGCGGCCCGCTGTTCGGAACTTTCTTTCTGCGCTTCTCCGACGCCATCGACAGCGGTTCGGATATCGCCGATTTCGCGCGCGCGTTCCGGGCCGGGTTGGACGGGGTGATCGCACGCGGCAAGGCCGAGCCGGGGGACAAGACCATGGTGGACGCGCTGGGGCCCGCGGCGGACGCGCTCGACGAACAGGTGGCGGACGGGGGGTCGGCGCCGGAAGCCCTCGATGCCGCGGTGGCCGCGGCGGAGGCTGGACGAGACGCGACCACACCGCTGGTCGCGTGCAAGGGGCGTGCCTCGTATCTGGGCGAACGCAGTGCGGGACACCAGGATCCGGGTGCCACCAGCGCGGCGCTGCTGGTCCGGTCCGCGAGACGGGCACTGCGATGATCGGGCTGGTGGTGGTCTCGCACAGCCGGGCGCTGGCCGAGGCGGCGGTGGCGCTGGCCTTCGGACTGCTGCCCGATCGGGGCGTGCCCGTCCGCATCGCGGCGGGACTGTCCGATACCGAACTGGGAACGGACGCCGTCGCGGTCGCCGATGCGATCACCGCCGCCGATTCCGGGGATGGCGTCCTGGTTCTGATGGATCTGGGCAGCGCGGTGCTCTCCGCCGAGACCGCGCTGGACCTGCTCGAATCCCCGATCGCCGTTCGGCTTTCCACGGGACCGCTGGTCGAGGGGCTGTTATCGGCGCTGGCCGCGGCCAGCGGCGGCGCCGATCTGGCCGCGGTCGCGCGGGAAGCCGAGAACGCCCTGGCCGCCAAGCGAGCTCAGCTCGGCGACACCGCTGACACCGGTCTCGCTGACAGTCCACAATCATCCACAGGCGCGGAGCCGGTGGATGATTCGGCGATCACCGAAACCATCGAGGTGACCAACGAACACGGCCTGCATGCCCGCCCGGCCGCCGCGCTGGTCTCGGCCCTGCGCGAGGTCGAGGCGGTGGTGGCCCTGCGCAATGCCACCACCGGCGCCGGTCCGGTCCCGGGCGACAGCCTGACCCGGGTGCTCACCCTCGGCGTGCTCCCCGGCCAGCGGCTGGAAGTCAGCGCGGCCGGGCCCGATGCCGCCCTGGCGGTCGCGAAAGTTCGCTCCCTGGCCGAGAATCGAGATCATGACCAGCCTCGCTGAGAAAGCCACGACCTTCCTGTCCCTCCACCAGCCCGGCAATCCCGTTATCCTGCCGACGGTCTGGGATTCCTGGTCCGCGAAGCTGGTGCAGGACGCCGGTTTCGGGGCACTCACCATCGGCAGCCATCCTCTGGCCGATTCCATGGGCAAGTCCGATCAGGAGGGCATGACCTTCGCCGAGGTGCTGGGCCGGGTCCGGGAGATCACCGCCACCGTGGACATCCCGGTATCGGTCGACCTGGAGTCCGGTTACGCCGAGAAGCCCTCACGGATCATCGAGGGCCTGCTCGAGGCCGGCGCCGTCGGCTTCAATCTCGAGGATTCCGTGCACAGTGAGGGCGGGCGACTGCGCACCCCGCGGGAGCACGCCGACCTGGTCGCCGAGCTGCGTGCCGCCGCGGACGCCACCGGCGTGCGCGTGGTGATCAATGCCCGCACCGATGTGTTCCTGCGCCAGGACACCGGCACCCCGCAGGAGCGGCTGGAGAGTGCGCTCACCCGGATGCGGCTGGCCGCCGAGGCGGGCGCGGACGTGCTGTACCCGGTGGGCCGGCACGAGCCGGATGTGCAGCGCACGCTCACCTCGGAACTGCCGCTGCCGGTGAACGCCATCGGCATTCCCGATCAGGGCTCGCCCGCCTACTTCGCCGAACTCGGTGTGGCGCGGGTCAGTTTCGGCCCGTTCCTGCAGCGCGCCCTCACCGAACAGGCCAACCGTTTGCTGGCCGCCTGGCGCTGATCAGGACCGGACCCGCAGGAAGTAGTCGAGAATCTCGTCGGCGGCGTGGATGCCGGAGGCCGCGGTGACGGCCACGCGCGGATGATTCCAGTTCCGCTGTTCCAGTTCGCCGTGGCGGGGCCGGATGGCGGCGTCGGCGGTCCGCAGCATTTCGGCGTCCAGCGCGCCGTCGCCCGCGGCCAGCAGGCGGGACTCGGGGTGCAGTTCGCCGGCGTCCAGCAGACGGCGGCGAACCTCCTGCACCGCCCGGCTTTTGCAGACCGGCGTGGGCATGGTGTAGATCTTGCGGCCCTGCTGGGAGACCGACCAGCCGCGTGGGCGGCACCAGGCGTCCCAGTCGGCGAGGAACCCGCTCGGCACCCGCTGCGGGTCCACCACCAGGTAGCAGAACAGGTCGTCGGCCTCGCGCAGGCGCAGGGCGAAGGATTCGTCCACGCGCCTGCGCAGTTCGGTACGCACCGCGACCAGGGTGGCGCATTCGGCGCGCACCCGCGCGTCCAGCGCCGAGCGCCAGCGCCGGTCAGGCAGGCCGTTGCGCAGGATGTTGCCGCCATTGCTGGTGACCGCGTAGGGCCACGGCCCGCCGGGCAGGCGGATCCGGTTGAACTGTTCGATGGTGCGGGTGGTGGCCGGGACCAGGGCCGCCGCCGTGGCGAGTGTGCTCAGCCGCCGCGCGGCCGTCACCGTCATGTACGAGAGCGGCCGTCCCTCATAGTGTTCCACGCACACCGTGTCCGGCTCGGCGTTCCCGAAGGCCGCCCGCGTGTAGATCACCGTGCGGTCCAGATCCGTCGCCACCATCATCCCGCGCTGCCGCACTGCTACCCCTTCACTTCCTTGATCAACCCCATACAGGCATACGCCAAATCCGGCACCGTCTCGACCGGCACCCCGCGTGCCGCGGCGAGCATACGGATGTGCGCGTGTTCACCGGCCTCCGGATCCCGCACCAGTACCCGCCACGGGACGCGCCGCAGTAGTACCCGAGTCGTCTCTCCCACACCGGGTTTCACGAAGTTCACGCTGGAGATCCCGTACTCCGCCCGCACCCGTTCCACCGATTCCCATCCCGCCCAGGTCGGGGTCCGGTCGGCGGCCAGCAGGGCGCGCACCCGGTCGTCCACCAGCGGGCGAACCCGGTCGAAGCACGCGCTGACGGTGTCGAGGAGATGGTTGGACACATCCTGGCCCGCGAGCTCGCGATAGAACTTGGCTCCGTGGAACTGTCCCGGCCGGATCAGTCGCGTATTGAGCACCGTGCGTGAAACCAACCCCGACACAGTCGAATTCAGACACGCCGAGGCGATGAGGAAGTCGTCCCGAGTGCCGTAGGTCCGCACAGTGCTGCCCGGATCGGCGAGCACCGCGAGATCACCGATGAACCGAGCCCCGCCGTCCATCGCGTAGGCGTCCAGCGCGGCACTGAGCTCGCGCGTGATCGCCCCTTTGCCGGTCCACCCGTCCACGAACACGATCTGCGCCGGATCATGCCGACGTGCAAGGTAATCCAATGCCACCGCATCGATCCCGCGATCCCGCACGATCGAGACCGCGTAGTGCGGAACCTCGACACCTCGGTTCCGCAGCCAGCGCCGCATGAGCGCCCCCACCGGCGTCCCCGCCCGAGCCAGCGATACGAGCACCACGTCGTGACCGCGCTCGGCGATCACCAACTCCGACACGGTCGCGACCGCCAGCGCCAGCCGCTCGGCGCTGTCCGCCAGCACCTGCTCGAACAGCTCCCGATAGGCCGCGTCCGGCTGATATTCCACCGGCAGTGATTCCGCGTAATGCGCCAACCCGGCCTGAATCCGCCGTTCGCGTTCCGCCACATCGGCTTCCAGCATGGCGCCGGACAGATCGGTCAGCAGCCACGCCACCTCGTCGCGGGCGTACGACCCGAATTCGGGTCCGTGCAACGGTTCCGGCGGTCGCTCCCCCGTCGGCACCGCCATACGCTGCGTACGGCCCGCGAACCCACTGCGGTGGCGGGCCTGCTCGCCGAGACTGTCGACGGACGGCGCAACAGCGGGCCGCGCGCGCCGCGGAATCTGCGCGTCGTCGGAGGGGGCGCCGGCGAGTGCGCGCGGGTCCGCGTCGTCGATCCCGTTGCGATGCGGGGCCATATGCCCGTCACCGTCGCCGAATGGCGCCGCGGCCGTCCCGGACGCAGGCGACGTCTGCGCGCTGCGCGAGCGGGCCGCGGCGAGTGCGCGCGGGTCCGCGTCGGGCAGTACGGCCAGCAGCACGTCCGCGCCCGAGGCGGTCAGGACGTCGACGAGTCCTCCGGCGGCCATGAGCTTGTCGGTGTCCGCGGGCCGGTCGACGATGACGAGCAGGATGGGGTCGACCACCGCGGTCCGCTCCGGCGGGCTGTGGGGCGATCGCCGGCGACCAGCCACGACGTGGTCACGCGTGGCGGCATCGGGCCGATTGTCCGGCCAGCGCGCGTTGTAGAGGAAACGCGGGCCTTCCTCGCCGAGTTCCGGTGCGGTGAAACGAAATCCGCGGCGCAGCGGGTAGCCGGCCTCGTCCAGGACATAGGCGGGAGAGCGTGTAGTGGTCTGGTATCGGGTGGGGATGCCGCTGTCGGCCAGGGCCGCGGCGATACGCAGCGGCAGGTACATGAGTTCCTCGTGGGCGATGACGATCACCGGGCGCCGATGGTCGATCTCGCCGGCGGCCGCGTCCGACCCATCCGCCGTCGCCGGCCCGTTCGAGCCCCGCCGGGTCGCTGATCCCGGCGATTCGCGAATTGCCCCGTGCGGCAGCGGCGTTCCATCCGCATGCTCGACCGATCCGGGTAATGCCGCGAGAGCACGCGTCAGCTCGGCGACCGCACGGGTGAGCGCGGCGTCGAAGGGCACCGAATCCGAGGCGAGAAACCCGTGACGGCCGCCCTCGGGAACCTGCCGCGGCCAGGGCAGTTCGACCCGGAGGCAGGCGCCGGTCCGATCCGCGACGGGGTTGAGCACAGGTTCGGGCAGCGCCGTGACCGCATCGACCAGGCCCGCCGGCAGCCGGGTGCTGCCGGCGGCCAGGCAGACGGTGTCGATGCGGGCGTCGAGCTCGGCGGCCGCCGCGTCGAAGGCGCGGCGATCAGCCTCGGTGCGCATGTCCACCAGTGACGCCAGGATGTAGTGGCCACGGGGAGTGTGAGCGTGCAGGGCTCGGATGGCGTCCAGGGCCGTTGCGCCGGTGGAGATCTCGTCGTCCACCAGCACCATGGGCAGGTCGTTGTGGAACACCGACGCGGGCATGGGCTGCAGCAGGTGGGAGGTGGCGTGCGAGTGGCCTTCCTCGAAGCCCGCGAGGGTCTGGGCGCCGGGCACGTCACGGCGGGTGGAGTGCAGGTAGCACCGTGCACCGAGGCGGGCCGCCACGGTATGGCCGAGCCCGGTCGCGGTTTCGGCGAAGCCCAGCACGACCGCTGCCGGGTTCGGCTGCGGAACAATGTCTTCCGATGCGTCCTGAGTGTGCGCGGCGCCGCCGCGCCGCGCGGAGAGAACATCGCGAACCAGGTCGCCCAGGCGATTGCCCGCGTCGAGGACACGATGCGGGTCGGTGGGCAGATGCTTGCCGAGCACCGTCGAGACCAGCAGATGGGCGCGCCGGGGATTGCGGCGGAGGCCGGGTTCGACCAGGGTGTCGACGCGCCAATCGGGTTCCGGCAGGGCCGAATCGGTGTGACGGAGGGTGAGGCCGAGGTGCCGGGTGGCCCAGGGCAGGGCGGGGCCGGCGGTCACGATTCGACCAGGGCCTTGAGCAGGTCCACGAAGGAGACTCCTTTATTCGCTACGCCGAAGACCTTGGCGCGCAGCATGATCTGGCTGGCCCAGGTGCGGTGGGGGCGCATTTCGTTCATCTTGTTGCGGTACTCGGAGGCGGCGACGCCGCCGTCGCCGGTGCTCAGGATGTCGAGGGCGTCGGCGTATTCCTCGTGGGTGACGATCGACAGCGCGTGCACGACGGCGACGTGCGAGGGGTGAATGACGGTCTTGCCCTGGATCCCATTGGCGCGGTCCAGCGAGATCTCCCGCAGCAGCCCGTCCATATCGCGGCTGACCAGCGACTGCCGGAAGGGAACGGCGTCCACCTCGGCGAAGGGGGAGGTGCGCAACAGCGGCCGGAACATGCGGGCGTGGTCGGCGAAGTACTCCCAGACCGGTCCGGTGATGGTGAATCCGGTGCCGTCGGCGCGACCCAGGTAGTTGACGATATCGGCGATGACGTCGGCGACCACGCGCACGTCGTAGATGGTGAGGTCGCGGTCGCGGCGAATCCCGAAGGTGGAGCACATATCCGTGCCCCCGATGCGGACGGCGAGAATGCGCTCACGGTGCTCGGCGAGCAGTGCGCCGATACGGCCGAGTTCGCGATCGCGGGTCTCCCGGTGCACGAGCGTCGGGGATTCCAGCACCGGCATCCCGAACACGGTGCGGCCCAGCCGCTCTGCGGCCGTCATCAGTACGTGCAGGTATTCCGCCCCGCATGAGCTGTCGAATTTGGGCAGGACGAAGCCGGTGAGCGCCGACGCTCCGGGCCCGAGCCGGTCGACGATCTCGGCGATGCTGCGCGCATCACGCACCCGCACGAACAGCAGCGGATAGGCCTCCCCGCTCTCGGCCAGCTCGTCGACGGTCCTGGCGGCCTGCCATTTTCCGTGTTCGACGGCGTGGTCGGCGACCGCGTCCTCGAGATCGATGACCATCGAGCACACCCCGCGTTCGGCCCGGCGCAGGATGGTCGAGGTGAGGTCGGCCCGGGTGGCGGGCACGTACAGGGTCGCGCCCAGCGCCATGGCGAGCAGGTCGCGATCGCGGGAGCCGCCGAAGGGTTCGGGCAGCCGGTGGAACAGCCGCCGCAGCTCCGGGCCCGGCACCTGCCGGAAATGCCGCAGCGGGAAGCGCTTCCGTAGGGAGACCGGGGCGACATCCGGATCGCTGGTGATCATCGCGGTCATCGTCGCGGTCGTCCTCCTGCTGACTTTCGGTCTATCTGCCGGTATTTCGCATGCGTTCGACCACTCCGGCCACGAACGCGGAGATGGCGTCGAGTTCGGACACGTAGGCCCAGTAATCGGGGTAGCGGCCGGTGAGTCCCGCACTGGCGCGATCCAGGCGTTCGGCCTGGGCGTCGAGCACCGAACCCCATTGCGGGACTACGCCTTTGTTGACCGCGAGCATCTGCGCGTCGCGCAGCTTGAAGCGGACGGCCTTGGCGCGCTCGGCCGGCTGCTCGCGGACCGCGCGTAGCAGGGCGAGCCGATCGATGACGGCCTCGGCGCGCTCCTCGGCGATGGCGAGGCGGGCGCGGGCGGTGGTGGTCAGGTCGAGCGCGTCCTCCGGGTCGTGGTCGGCCAGGGCGGCCCGGGCGCGGACCAGATCCGCGTCGGCGGCCTCGACGGCCTCCCGGGCTTGTCGCTCATTGTTGGCCAAATCGTTCGACGACGCAGCCGCAAATTCGCGCAGCAGCGCCGACAGGGCCGGGGCTACGCGCTCGAGCCGGTTGCGGGCGGCGTCGAGCCGGGTGGCGGCCGAGGCGAGCGCGGTGGTGGCCGAATGCTGTTTGCCGGGTGCGACTTCCAGGGCGCTGGACAGGTCGCGGTTCAGGGTCTCGAGCCGGGTGGCGGCGTCGCGGGTGGCGCCGCCCGCGCCGGAGGCCACCGCGGCCTCGAGTGTGAGCAGTCCCTCATCCACGGCGGCCGCGCATTGCCGGATCGAGGGGTAGGCGGCATAGGGCGAGGCGTCGGCGGCCTGCCGCAGTTGCCGGGCCTGCGCGCGGACCTGCGAAACCAGCTGCGGCACCGAGCCGTACACCGCGACGGCGTGCTCGAGGTGGGCCTGATTGCCGCCGTAGAACTCGTCGACCCCGCGCGCGGCATCGGCCAGCCGTCGGATGAGGGTGTCGATCTCGGGCTGGGTGACCGGGCCGCCCTCATCGCGTTCCGCCTGGTCCAGACGGTCATTGAGGGCCAGGTAGGCGCCGGAGGCGTCATAGCACCGGGCGCGCACCGGTTCCCAGCGCGCGGTCATGCCGCGCTCGGGGAACAGCGCGGCGGACGCGGCGACGGCAGCCTCGGCAATGCTCTGCCGCTGGTCCATATCCAGGAAGGCGGCCGTCAGCATCTGCCGGGCCTGCTGCACCCATTCGTTGTTCCGGGGTGCCCGGAACCATCCGCGTCGACGGCCTGCCACGCCCCCGATGTTAGGAGAACGTTGACGAATGCGGCGACCGCGGCGATGGAGTGTGTGAATCTGTCGTATGACAGGCTGTCCCGACAGGTGGTCTTGATCTGTTCCTACCCAAGACTTGGGCAAACCATTACTGTCGAGACGGCGGAACCGACATAGCGGGCAAAGCCGTTATGCAAGAAACGCTTCGAACGCTAACAAGGAAGGATTCCCGCAATGGGTGTCAGTTTGTCCAAGGGCGGTAACGTTTCACTGACCAAGCAGGCTCCGAACCTGACCCAGGTGGCCGTCGGCCTCGGCTGGGACGTGCGGACCACCACGGGCACCGACTTCGACCTGGATGCCAGCGCCATCGCGACCAACGCCGAGAAGAAGGCGCTGTCGGACAAGCACTTCGTGTTCTTCAACAACCTGCAGTCCCCGGAGGGCACCATCGTGCACACCGGCGACAACCTCACCGGTGAGGGCGAGGGCGACGACGAGGTCATCAACGTCGACCTGGCCAACACCCCGCCGACCGTCGAGTCCATCTTCTTCCCGGTCTCGATCTACGACGCCGACGCCCGCGGCCAGAGCTTCGGCCAGGTCCGCAATGCCTACATCCGGGTCGTCGACCGCGCCAACGGCACCGAGCTGGCCCGCTACGACCTGTCCGAGGACGCCTCCACCGAGACCGCCATGGTGTTCGGCGAGCTCTACCGCAACAATGGTGAGTGGAAGTTCCGCGCGATCGGCCAGGGCTACGCGTCCGGCCTCGCGGGTATCGCTCGCGACTTCGGCGTCAATGTCTGAATCGAGTAACTAGCGACACGAGGAGGGCTCGGTCGCACGAGCCCTCCTCGTGTGCCCGCTCGTCCCCTCCGCCCACTACACAATGAAAGGCCCGCTGCGGTGCGAATATTCGGCCTCTCCATCATTGTCACCGTCTTGTCGCTGCTCGCGGCCCTGGTGTACGGCGGTCCCACGGCACTGGTGCTCTGCGCGATCCTGGGCATCCTCGAAGTGTCGTTGTCCTTCGACAACGCGGTCGTCAACGCCAGCATCCTGCAGCGAATGAGCGAGTTCTGGCAGCGCATCTTCCTCACCGTCGGCGTCGTCATCGCCGTTTTCGGTATGCGCCTGGTGTTTCCGCTGGCCGTCGTGTGGATCACGGCCGGGCTCAGCCCGGTCCGCGCCTTCGACCTGGCCACGAACCCGCCCGCCGACGGGGCGCTCACCTTCCCCGACGGCAGCCCCTCCTACGAGAAGCTGCTCACCGACGCGCACCCGCAGATCGCGGCCTTCGGCGGCGCGTTCCTACTGCTGCTGTTCTTCAGCTTCATCCTGGAAGAGCGCGAGATCACCTGGCTGGGCTGGATCGAACGCCCGCTGGCGCGACTGGGCAAACTGGACATGCTCGCCGTGGTGCTCACCCTGGGCGGTCTCATCATCGCGGCGGAATTCATCGCGGCCGACGACGACCGCAGCACAGTGCTGCTGGCCGGCATCCTCGGCGTGACGACCTACATCCTGGTCGACGGGCTCGGCTCGCTGTTCCATGCCGAGGAGCATGCCGAGGAAGCGGCGGCGGGCGGGCCCTCGGCCGTGGTGAAGGCGACCGGTAAGGCGGCGTTCTTCCTGTTCCTGTACCTGGAAGTGCTCGATGCCTCGTTCTCCTTCGACGGCGTCATCGGCGCGTTCGCCATCACCTCGGACCCGATCCTGATCGCCCTGGGCCTGGGCCTGATCGGCGCCATGTTCGTCCGGTCCATCACGGTGTACCTGGTGCGCAAGGGCACGCTCTCGGAGTACGTGTACCTCGAGCACGGCGCTTTCTGGGCCATCGGCGCGCTGGCTGTCATCCTGCTCATCACCATCGGCGTGCACGTCAACGAGGTGGTCAGCGGTCTGGTGGGCGTGACGTTCATCGGAGCGGCCTTCATCACCAGCGTGATTCGCAATCGCCGCGAGGCCGCAGGGGAGGATGGCGAAGACGCCGACACCGATCTGGAGAAGACCACCAGCGTCGGCTGACCGGGCCGGTCCCGAGCGTAGCCCGCCACCCCTGTCCGGGTGGCGGGCTTTCTCATTGCGCGCCCCGGGTTTCACAGCGTCTCGCGGGTCTCACAGCATGCGTCGGGGAATGGTCAGATGCTTGGCCCGCCGCACCGACACTCGCGACCACAGCATCTGCTGAAGCGACAGGGTCAGCCAGCCCGCGACCGCCATGCCGATGATGTTCACCAGCAGCTGCGCGGTACTGCCCCAGACCGTGGCACCGTCCGCGATCGCCACACCGAGCGCGATATTGCCCGCCGCGGGCACCGTGGTCACCGAGATGAAGACACCGGCCAGACCGACGGATTTCGCCGAGGTGATGGACAGCACCCCGGCCGCCCCCGCCACCACGGCGACGATGAACGACCACTTGTCGGGTGCGTAGATGAATTGGGTGGCCGGACGCGGACCGGTCACCTGTGCCAGCGTGATCCAGCCCAGCGCCCGCCCGATCAGCGCCGCCACGATGGTGATCCCGATGGCGGTCACGAATCCGAGCACCAGGGTGCGCAGGGCCAGCCGCAACAGCACGAATCGCCGCCGCACCAGCGCCACGCCCAAGGCCGCGATGGGACCGAACTCCGGGCCGAGCACCATCGCGCCGACGGTGAGGATCTGCGAATCGGTGACGATGGCGATGCTGGCGATGACCGTGGCCAGCGTCAGGAAGCTCAGATACGTCCAGTTGAGCTCGGTCTCCTCATAGGCCCGCTGCGCCACCTCGGCCCACACCACCGCGTCGGTACTGCTACCCGGGGTCCGCACCTCGGCTTCGAAACCGCTGCGCGACAACCAGGTTCGCACCTGCTCGATTTCGAGGCTGCCTTCCTGATGCACTCGCATGTCCCGCAGTTTCTGCACCAGATCGTTGGCGGCCTCGCGGGCGATCTGCGCCGTGATCAGATCGCCCGGCGGGCGTAGCGCCGCCCCGCGGACAGCGACCAGCCCGGTCACCGCGTCATCGGTCTCGAGGACCTCGAGTATCTCGTCGGTCATGGTGGCGGGGGCCAGAATCCGCAGGTGCAGCATGGGCACAGTCTGCCCGCGCGCGGGCCGCCGGCATCGTCAGGCCCGCACGGGCTGTCGTGGGGCGATGCCGTGCGGTGCGGCGGCCCGTTCCGGCGCGGCCTCGAGCTGTTGGGCCGCGGCGGTGACGGGTTCGGCCGTCGCGGCGCGGCGGGAGGCCAGAACCATGCCGACCAGTCCGACACCCAGGCCCGCAATCGTCAACGGGCGCAACGGCTGACCGATGATCAGCCAGGCCATGACCGCGGTGACGGCCGGGATGGCGAAGAAGAAGCGGCCGACGCGGGTGGTGTCCCAGCGCTGCAACATGGTGTTGAGCAGCAGGAACGCGCCCATGGAGTTCACCAGGACCATCCAAACCATGGAACCGGCGAAACGGTCCGGGTCCGCGATGTGGAAATCACCGCCCGCCAGGGCTATCGCGCCCGCGAACGGCGCGCTCACCGCCACGTGCAGAGCGGTGCCGGCGCGCGGATCGATCGCCGGGGTGAAGCGCTTCTGGTAGATCGTGCCGAAGCTGAGCCCGAACAAGCCGACCCCGCACAGCAGCAGGCCCGACAGCGAGAAGCTGGACTGATCGACCACGGCCAGCCCGACGCCCAGACCTCCGACGCCGAAGCCCAGCCACTGCCGCAGGCTGACGGATTCGCCCAGGCCACCGGCGAATACGGCGAGCACCACCGGACTCAGGCCCTGCACCAACGAGATGACGGCGGCGGTGACGTGCTCGTGCATGGCGGTGTAGAACGCGCCGAACTGCACCATCTGCATGAGGAAGCCGGCCACCAGGGTGTGGGCCAGCACCTTCCCGCGCGGCCAGAGCGCACGCGCGAGCAATGCGTACGCGATGAGCAGCAGGCCCGCGATGCCGAAACGAGCGAACAGCACCAGCATCGGCGGCGCCGCGCCCACGCCGATGATGCCGGCGATAAAGGCGCTGCTCCACATGAGGATGAGGGCCGGCGGGCCCGCCACGTCGAGAAGCCGGTTGTCCATGATTCCTCCAGGCCGCTAACCGCTTTAGGTGGTTACACCGTTGCACCATTCCCCATAACCTGTCAAGGGGGTTACTATTGGCGCATGTCCACCCTCACCGATCCGCATCTGTTCGTCAGCGGCAATCTCGCGCTGAACTTCATCGGCACGGTGGGGGAACGGCGCACCACCTTCCTCGACCGGCTCACCACGGCCGACGACCTCGCGGAATGGGTCGTAGCGGCAGGCATTCTCGACACCGCGCCGGACTGCGCCGGCGCGCTGGAACGGGCCGTACGGCTACGAGAAGCCGGATGGCGGCTCATGCTCGCCACCCTCGAGGGCACGCCCACCGCCGAGGCCGACCGCGCCCTCGCCAACCGACATGCTCACGACACCCTGCCGGAACTCACGCTGCGCGCCGACGGCAGCGTACGGCGCAGCGGGACCATCGATTCCGCGCTGGCGGCGATCGCCCGCTCCGCCATCGAACTGCTCGGCAGCCCCGAGCGGGACCGGCTCAAGGAGTGCGGGCGAGATGCCTGTACCCGCCTCTACATCGACACCTCACGCGGCGGTTCGCGCCGGTGGTGCGATATGACGGTCTGCGGAAACCGAGCCAAGAGCAAGGCTTTCCGCGCCCGGAACACCGAGCCGGCCCACTGACCGCTCCCGAGCCCCGACGAACAGGAAGAAGAACACCGCCAGCAGCGCCGCCCGACCCCACACGCCGATCTGCACGATGTTCTGCTCGAATTCGGCATTATGGCCCGCGCCCAGGGCATAGAAGTAGCGGAAGACGCCGATTCCGATACACGCGTCGGCCAGCAGATAGGCGACGATCAGACCCCACGGCACCTCGAGCAGCACCAGGAACGGGATCAGCCACAGCGTGTATTGCGGCGAATGCACCTTGTGGAACAACAGGAATCCACACAACATGGCACCGCTGACACCGATCCACGGATAGAGCCCTGCCATCTGATACCGTCGCCAGCCCAGCCAGCAGGCGAGGGCGAAGGACAGCACCACCAATATCGGCGATGCCGCCGACACCACGTGCTGGAACGCCGACTCCGCGTCACGGGTCGGTCCGAACAGCGGGCGTAAACCCCAGTACCAGATGGAATTCGTGGTGATATCGGCCTGGCGTAATTGCTGGAAGGTGATCGATGCCCGCCAGCCGTCGTACCCGGCCAGCGCGAACGGCAGATTGATCGCGACAACGGTGCCGATCGCGGTGGCCGCCACCATCAGCGCGCCGCGCACATCGAATCGCTTCTCCCGCAAGGGATGTTCGCCGAGCAGCACATAGATCAGCAATGGCAGCACGAAGATTCCGGGGTACAGCTTGAAACAGAAGCCGATCGCCAGGAATACCGCCGCGGCTATCGCCCTGTCCCGCAGGGAATATCGGGTCAGCACGGTCATCACATAGAACGCGGCGACCGCGGTGGCGACCACCGGCAGTTCCCAATTGTGAAAGGCGTAGAGCACCAACGGCGGCCCGGCCGCCCACAACAGCGCGGCCGGGCCCGCCATGCGGGCCAGCAGATAGGCGGTCAGCAGCGCGAACGGGGCCAGCAACAGCGCCGAGTGCAGCAGGAAATCCGCGTCGGTACGGGTGCCGATCCCGCCGATCCACATCAGGAGCCCGCTCAGCACGGGATATTCGACCGCGCCGCCGGTCAACTGACCGTCCGGCGTGATGCCGCCGGTTATATACGGAAAGAGGTGTTCATCGATCCCGCGACCCAGCCACAGGTACTGAATATCGGAATAGCAGACATTCGAGTCCTTGACGACGTCGAAGATCGCGCTGCGCCCCGACTCCTCGAACGGACCGCCCGCGCACCGCGCCTTGTTCACGTACGCGATCAATACGGTGATTCCACACACCAGCGTCGACGTGACCGCGATCATCGACCGGCCGACATCGCGGCGGCGGGAAGCCGCATCGCTGACGACGGGTCGGTTCGGCATGCGCACCACCATAGGTGTCTCTTCGGCGTGTCCGCCTGTTCAAACTCGGGACTGGCCCGATTTCGCAGGCCACGCCCGGTTATCGCCCCACCCGTGGATACTGTAACCCGCTCATGTAGCCTTGTCGGGTTGCTGACGCAACGAACCCTCCTGCCCACGGACAGTCCGTGGGCCGTTCACAGTCCACAGGAGGTGATGAGGTCCGTGCGTCATTATGAAGTGATGGTTATTCTCGATCCGCAAATGGACGAGCGCACCGTCGGCCCGAACCTGAACAACATGTTGGGTGTTGTCGGTGCCGAGGGCGGCAAGGTCGACAACGTCGACATCTGGGGCCGCCGTCGTCTCGCCTACGAGATCGCCAAGCAGGCCGAGGGCATCTACGCGGTCGTCACCCTGACCGCCAAGTCCGAGACCGTCAGCGAGCTCGATCGCCAGCTGGGCCTGAACGAGTCGGTGCTGCGCACCAAGGTGCTGCGCCTCGACAAGAAGTAGTCCAGTCCTCCCGCAACGTCGCTCGTAACCGTCGGTGCCTATCTCTAGGCTGACTGGCAAACCGTGCGCTGAGCCCGATTGCCGGGCTGCACGGGCGAGCGAATTGCGGAATGCACCGGAAAGCAGGAGGAACCATGGCCCAAGGCGACACGGTCATCACCGTCATCGGCAATTTGACGGCTGACCCCGAGCTTCGATTCACGCCCGCGGGAGCGGCGGTCGCGAACTTCACCGTCGCGTCCACTCCCCGTGTGTTCGACCGTAATACCAACGAATGGAAAGACGGCGAAGCGCTTTTCCTGCGCTGCAACATCTGGCGTGAGGCTGCGGAGAATGTGGCCGAGAGCCTGACCCGTGGCTCGCGAGTGATCGTGAGCGGACGACTCAAGCAGCGCTCCTACGAAACCCGCGAGGGCGAGAAGCGCACGGTCGTCGAACTCGAGGTCGACGAGGTGGGTCCCTCGCTGCGGTATGCGACCGCGAAGGTCAACAAGACCACCCGAGGCGGTGGTGGCGGCGGCTTCGGCGGTGGCGGCCAGCAAGGCGGCGGCTTTTCCGGTGGGGGCAATGGCGGTGGTCGTGGCGGCCAGAGCGCCGGCGACGACCCGTGGGGCAGTGCGCCCGCGGCCGGCTCCTTCGGGGGCGGCCAAATGGACGATGAACCGCCGTTCTAGGCGGTGATGCCGATCCGGCTCGGCCGGAACGGCTTTCATAGGAGCCCGCCCCGGGTGGGCTCTCGAGAAACTTTGGAGTGAAAGACCATGGCCAAAGCACCGGCACGCGAAAAGGTGCTGAAGAAGAAGGCCTGCACCTTCTGCAAGGAAGACAAGGCCGGCAAGAAGAACAACACCAGCGGCGCCAAGATCGACTACAAGGACACCGCGCTGCTGCGCAAGTACGTGTCCGATCGTGGCAAGATCCGCGCGCGCCGGGTGACCGGCAACTGCGTCCAGCACCAGCGCGATATCGCCGTCGCCGTGAAGAACTCGCGTGAGGTGGCGCTGCTGCCTTACGTGTCCACCGCTCGCTGAGAAAGGAAGGCACAGCAATGAAGCTCATCCTCACCGCTGATGTCGACAACCTCGGTGCGCCCGGCGACACCGTGGAGGTCAAGGACGGCTACGGTCGTAACTTCCTGCTGCCGCGCGGCCTGGCCATCGTGGCCACCCGGGGCGCGCAGAAGCAGGTCGAGGGCATTCGCCGGGCGCAGGATGCCCGCCGCGTGCGCGACCTGGACCACGCCAACGAGCTGAAGCAGGCCATCGAGGGCCTGACCGACGTGTCGCTCGCGGTCAAGACCGCCGGCACCGGCAAGCTCTTCGGTTCGGTCACCTCCGCCGATGTCGCCGCGGCGATCAAGGCCGCCGGCGGCCCGGTCGTCGACAAGCGCAGCATCGAGCTGCCGAAGGCCCACATCAAGAGCACCGGCAAGCACGGTGTCGTGGTGCACCTGCACCCGGATGTGGCCGCCAAGGTCGACCTGCAGGTCACTGCCGCCGAGTAATTCGGTTCGTCGGAGGCCACCTTCCCATCGGGGTGGCCTCCGATTTGCTTTTGTTTGCCAGTCATTGGCTGATTCACCGATGAGCGCGCGTCCGCGAGGCAACGTCGCGCACGCCCAAGGTGTGCACCGGGGTTATGGATTGCTTTGCATACCAACCATTCTCGTTGTGCAACAGATCACGAGCATGAGGCCGTTCGTTTACCCAACACGCCCGGACGTTACCGTCCAGCGACACGCCGCACCGAATTGATCCACAGTTACGCACAATGAGAATTTCGCCACTACCAGCTCATTGATGAACCAAATCGGCTGTTGTCCCCAAGTTTTCCACAGGGGGTGCACAACAGTCGGTGAACAATACCCATGTTGTCCACAGGTCTGTGCACAGCTCGGTTTGGCGGGTCCCCGTCCGGTCGCCTAGGTTCGCATTCGGTGTCGTGACCACCGCCCGGAACGTCACGACCCCGTGTACTCCGCGCCCCCACCACGGGTTTGCCACCACGCCTGCACAACTCGGCGTGTCGGCTCCGTGTGGCGGCCCGAACATGTCGGTGCGCAGGCGTACAACGGGTCATGGACTCGTTCCGGGCGCGAGGAGAGAGGACGGTCGAGCCTGATGGCAGTCATCGACGATCGCGGCCACGATGATCACGGTCCCTCCGACTACCCCGACGCGCCCGGCGAGGATTTCGGCCGCCAGCCACCCCACGACATGGCCGCCGAGCAATCCGTCCTCGGCGGCATGCTGCTGTCCAAGGACGCCATCGCCGACGTCGTCGAGGTCATCCGCCCCGGTGATTTCTACCGCCCCGCGCACCAGGCGGTCTACGACGCCATCCTCGACCTCTACGGCCGCGGCGAACCTGCCGACCCGGTCACGGTGGCGGCGACCCTCGACCGCCGAGGCGACCTCAAGCGCATCGGCGGCGCCCCCTATCTCGTCACCCTGACCCAAACGGTCCCCACCGCGGCCAACGCGGGCTACTACGCCGAAATCGTCGCGGAGAAGGCGATTCTGCGCCGTTTGGTCGAGGCCGGTACGCGAATCGTCCAGTACGGCTACGCCGGCGCCGACGGTCAAGACGTCGCCGAGGTCGTGGACCGGGCCCAGGCCGAGCTCTACGACGTCACCGAACGTCGCTCCAGCGAGGACTTCGCCCCCCTCACCGACATCCTCCAACCGACGATGGACGAACTCGACTCCATTGCCTCCCGAGGCGGCATCTCCCTAGGCGTACCAACCGGTTTCACCGAACTCGACGAAATCACCAATGGCCTCCACCCCGGCCAGATGATCATCGTCGCGGCGCGCCCGGGTGTCGGTAAGGCGCTGGCACTCGATACTCCGCTGCCCACGCCGAATGGCTGGACCACGATGGGTGAGGTCCGGGTCGGTCAGGAACTGCTCGACGCGCAGGGCCGTCCGACGCGCATCCTGGCCGCCACCGAGGTCATGCTCGGTCGCCCCTGCTACGAGGTCGAGTTCTCGGACGGCGCCGTCATCGTCGCGGACGAAGAGCACCAGTGGCGCACAGTCTCGCACGTGCACGGACCGCATCCCGAGATCCGGACCACCGGCGAAATCGCCCATAGCGTGCGAACTCCCGACGACGCGCTGAATCACTGGGTGCCGGCGACCGCTCGTTCGGAGCGGCGTCACATCGTCGATGTTCGAAAGATCGAGAGCACCCCGGTCCGCTGTGTGGAGGTCGACAATACCGATCACCTCTACCTCGCCGGTCCCACCATGGTTCCGACTCACAACTCGACGCTGGGCATGGACTTCATGCGTAGCTGCTCGATCAAACACGGCCTGGCGAGCGTCATTTTCTCCTTGGAAATGAGCCGCACCGAGATCGTCATGCGCCTGCTGTCCGCGGAAGCGAAAATCAAACTGGGCGATATGCGTTCGGGCCGCATGAGCGACGACGACTGGACGAAGCTGGCGCGACGCATGAGCGAGATCAGCGAGGCGCCGCTGTTCGTCGATGATTCGCCGAACCTCACGATGATGGAGATCCGGGCCAAGGCCCGACGCCTCAAGCAGAGGCACGATCTACGCCTCGTGGTCGTCGACTACCTCCAGCTGATGACATCGGGCAAAAAGGTCGAATCGCGGCAGCAAGAAGTTTCCGAATTCTCGCGCAGCCTCAAGCTTCTGGCGAAGGAGCTCGAAGTGCCCGTGATCGCGATTTCGCAGCTCAACCGTGGTCCGGAACAGCGGACGGATAAGCGGCCCATGGTGTCCGACTTGCGTGAATCGGGAAGCTTGGAACAGGATGCCGATATGGTCATTTTGCTACATAGGCCCGATGCCTTCGAGCGGGATGACCCTCGCGGCGGCGAAGCCGACCTCATCCTCGGAAAGCACCGAAACGGGCCGACCGCGACAATTACCGTTGCGCACCAGCTGCATTTGAGTCGATTTGTCGATATGGCACGCGGTTGAGCCATGTCGAAAAGATATTTCAGTTGTAGTCGGGCCGTGCGAGCAAACATGCTGCTGCGGAGCCGAAAAGGCGAGCGCGCCAATGCTTTCGAATTTTCAGGCGGGATGGGGTAGTCCGACTGGTTGATCGAGCGTATAACCGCGTTGACAGCAGGCAGCGGCGTCACCGAAAGCGCTGCCGCACAGTGGAGGACGCACTCCGGTCCGGTCGCTCGACAAGAGCATGCGATTCCTAACTCGACCTTTCTCCGACGTATTCACATGTGGGAGCGGCGAAGTCGTTCAACTCCGCGACCCGTTCGCCGTATGATCGAGGAGGCAACCATATTTCGGATTCTGGATCCCGCCAGCCGAATTCGATCTTCTGCCAGTCGATCTCATCGATCCCGTTTCTCTGGCTCGAACGGCCGGTGGCGCGGGGCCATTTGGCACCGGTTCCCGCACCGGGCGAAAGCGGCGTGACGACGGGGCAGTTCCTGTCGTCACGCCCGCTCGAAGGGCCTATCGTCCGCTTGGCCGGTTTCGTCGCCGACAATTGGCTAGAACATTGCAGGTTGGCGTGTACACGCAGTCAGTCCCCGAGGATTCGTTGAAAGTTGCCCTCCAGAACCAGGGTTCGCACACTCGGATCCGCGATGGCCGCCTCGGCGGTGTGTCGCGCGGCGACTACGTCCCCGTACGGTGTGTTCGACCCGAACAGACATTGCTCAGGGACTTCCCGTGCGGCGGCGGCGACCGCGAACACCTGCAACGCGCTGGACAGATCGATGTGGAGGTTGGGCCGCGCGGCGGCCAGCTCCACCAGTTCCAGGGCGTGGAATCCGCCCAGCGCACCGACGATCAGGGGAACCGACGGATAGCGGGCGGCCAGCGCCGCATAGGTCCGGAGATCGTCGAGGGTGTTGGGCGCGAATCCGTGGACCAGTATCGGAACCCCGCCGTGGTCGGCGCTGAGGGCCAGCACCGGTTCGATCCGCGCGGCCTGCCCGGGCGGCGGGGTGATCTCGCCGATGCCCACGATGTCGGGACGGGACAGGTAGGGCTCGAACCAGTCGCCGAGGCGCTCATCGGGAAGCAGCGAGGGCAGGCTCGCGAATCCCAGGGTGGCGCCGGGATGCGCCTCCAGCGCGCGCAGCACTTCGCCCATGGCCGCCCGGACTTCGTCCGGCGCCGCGTCCGCACCGCCGATAACGGCTGTCAGCCTGGCGAATTCGGCCCGCACGGCGTCGAGCGTGCGGGCTCGTTCGGGATGGACGCGGGTGGACAGCAGCACCGTCCGATCCACCCCGGCCGCCTTCGCGCGCGCCAGCTGCGCGGCGGAGTCGACGGTGACGTGGGCGTGGACATCGGTGACCATGGCGTTTCCTCCGGCTGGGAATGGGCGGCAGTGGGCCGACGCTAAACGTTGACACCGGGGTCAAGGTCAAGATGGAGGACATCGATGCTGATCAGCGAGCTGTCGCGGCGCACCGGCGTGAGCACCCGGGCCCTGCGACACTATGACCGCAGCGGTCTGCTGGATGCCGAGCGTCGGTCCAATGGCTACCGCGACTTCCCGGAGTCGAGTGTCGAACGGGTGCGCCGGATTCGGGCGCTGCTCGAGGTCGGTCTCGATCTGTCGGCGGTCGCGTCGCTACTGCCGTGCTTTGCCGCGGATGGGCGGCTGGGCGGATGTGAGCGTGCGCGGCGCCGGTTGGCCGATCGGATCGCGGACCTGGACCGGTCCCTGCTGGCCATTACCCGGGCGCGGTCCCTGCTGGCCGCCGAGCTGGCGCGCTGGGATCGGCCTGCTTCACCCGATTGGCGGTCATCGAGCACGCGACCGGGGTTACCGTCGATCGGTGAGCCGTAGTGGGACAGGACGCGGTCGTGTCGCTCGGGTGGGGGCGGTGGTGGGGGCGGTCGCACTCGTCGCCGCGGGCTGCGGAAGCGGCGGGAACAATGCTGGACAGCACGCTCCGGCGAGCTGGCCGCCGCCGGGCGGGCGCGGGTCGTGCGCGGTGGACAAGCAGGAGAACGTTCCGGCGACCATGCGCGACGGTGTAGTGCTGAAGGCCGATGTGTATCGGCCCGAGTCATCCGTATCGGTGCCGGTCATTCTGATGCGCACGCAGTACGGGAAGTCGTCGGCGCAGATCCAGCCATTCCGTTACCAGACTCCGGATTGGTTCGCCTCGCACTGCTATCTGGTCGTGGTGCAGGACATTCGGGGTCAGGGCCAGTCGGGCGGAACCTTCACCGAGTTCGCCAATGACATCGATGACGGCTACGACTCGGTCGAATGGGCCGCCACGCTGCCGGGCGCCGATGGCAAGGTCGGGATGTACGGGTCGTCGTATGTCGGTGCCACACAATGGCTTGCGGCGGTCGGCGCGCCACCGCACCTGACCACGATTGTGCCCGCCAATACCGCCTCGGACTATTACGACGGCTGGACCTACGAGGGCGGCGCGTTCCGGCTGGCGTTCGTGGAGCCGTGGGCCATGGAGACCATCGGCGCGAGCGCGGCCGTGAATCGCGGTGACACCGCCACCGCGAAACAGCTGGCGGTCGATGGCGCCGATTACACGTGCTGGCTGGGTTTTCGCCCGTACCAACAGTTTCCGCCACTGCACCCGGGTGACCCGGTGGTCGCGCCATGGTTCTACGACTGGGTCGACCACTCCACACGCGACGATTACTGGAAGCAGTGGAGCATTCGCGACCGGTACGCGAAGGTGAAGATCCCGGTCCTGGAGGTAGAGGGCTGGTACGACGCGTTTCTGGCGGGCGGCGTCGAGAATTTCTCCGGTATGGTCGCGAATGGCGGCACTCCCGAGGCGCGGGCGGGGCAGCGGCTGGTGCTGGGCCCATGGGATCACGTCGGCTGGGGCCGTCCGGGCAGCAATACGGAAACCCCGATGCTGGCCGCCAGCGGCGCGGCGGGCGACAGCCCGATCAATGACCTCATGCTCGCCTGGTACGACCATTTCCTGAAGGGCAAGGACAACAAGGTCTCCGGCAAGCCCGTGGTCGACTACTTCCTGATGGGCGCGAACAAGTGGAAGTCGGCTTCGGCGTGGCCGTTGCCGAATACCCGGTGGACCACCTACTACCTGTCGGGCAAGGGCGGCGCCGGCATTCAGGGCCGCGCCGGTCTGCTCACCACGGAGTCTCCGAAGGACGCCCAGCAGCCGGACCGTTACGACTACGACCCGCTCAATCCCGTTCCCAGCGCGGGCGGGCACTCCTGCTGCGGCGCTTCGACCGGACCTCAGGGCCCGGTGGATCAGTTCGTGGTGGAGCAGCGATCGGATGTGCTGACCTACACCACCGCACCGCTGTCCTCGGATACCGAAATCACCGGCCCGATTCGGATGACGCTGTGGGCCGCCTCGACCGCGACCGACACCGACTTCGCCGCGAAACTGGTGGCGGTGGCCCCGGACGGATCCACGGTGAACCTGAACAACGGCATCATCCGGGCCGCGTTCCGTGAGTCGCTCGAGCATCCGTCGCCGATCGTGCCGGGCCGGCCCTACGAGTACTCGATCGATATCTGGCCGACCAGTTATCTCGTGAAGGCCGGGTACGAGATCCGCGTCGAGGTATCGAGCAGCGATTTCCCGCAGTTCGCGCCCAATCCGAATACCGGTGATCCGTTCGGGCAGAACGCGAATACGCAGGTCGCGACCCAGACCATCTACCACGACCCGAATCATCCCTCGGCGCTGCTGTTGCCGATCATTCCGGCGGGCGACGCGGGAAGTTCACGATTCCCGATGGAGCACTGACATATTCGCCCCTGAGGATGACCGTGGCCGGGCTTCCCGTGGATTGTCCGCCCCGTGCGGGAAGCACCGGCCGCCTACAGAGTAAACGGGGTTCTGAAGGCTCCCGGCACGGCCGAACCGGGGATAGTGTCGCTGGGTGGGTTTCGAGGTGCGTGTCGATACTGCGGGTGCGGTCGAGATCGTCCGAGCGGCAGCAGGATTCGGCTGGCGTTGGGGTTCAGGAAATGTATCCGAATTCGCCCGGCTGGTCGGATGGAGTAGTCCGCAACCGGTGGGCACGCTCCGCCATGGGCCGGTCTTCTCCCGTACCGGGCTGTCCGTGTGGTGGGACTCGGCCATGTTCTGGGGTAGCGAACGCGGACTCGACCATGTGCGCGTGACCATTTCCGACTGCCCGGCCCCCAGCGAGTTCGGCAACCGAGAACTGTTGGACGCGGCCCTGGCCCGCACCGCCGCCGAGTTCATCGAGCGCTGGGGCGATCCGGAGAGGACCGCCGTGGGCCCCGCCGAGGGTATGGCATGGCGTTTCCCGACGGTGTTCGCGGGCCTGACCATCGGCGCGGATACCGTCGATCTGCTGCTGGTGAACCCGACCGCCCAACGGTATTGGATGGAACGCCGACACGAGACCGCGCGTCGACGCGCCGCCGCGGGCGCCTGGACCCGTTTCGCCGAGAACCTGGCGGGTTTTTTGGAGACGCTGCCGGTCGACGCGCGACTGCTGATCACCGCGCCCGGCGGACGTTTCGTACAGTTCGAGGCTGGGCCGACACGGCTGAGCGGTGAGCTGGCCCGCAGCGAATTCATCGATCCCGCCTGGCATTACGGCCCGGAGGCGGAGCAGCGGCTGATCGAGCAGGGCTGGACGCCGCCGCGTGAGGCGAACTGGACACGCACGCTGTCCCGGCGGGCCGGCGCCGTGGCCATGAGCGAGCTGGCCCTGCGCACCGTCGACACCCTGCGCACGGTCGGGGTCACCGCGGTCACCGAGCTGGTGGCCGACGCCTGGGTCGAGGGCGGCGCGGATCTGGACCTGACCCCGCTGGGCATTCCGCCGCACCCCACCTCCCGCACCCAGCGCGCGGAATTCCTGCGCCGCCAAGCGGTCTCGGAATTCGATGCCGAGCCGCTGCGGGTGGATGTGCCCGCCGGGGTCGAGATCGCCCGCGCGGCGCGGGCTTTCGATTGGACTTGGACCCGCGCCGATTTGGACGGCTTCGCCGCCGCCATGGGCTGGAAACCGTTGCACGACCCCGATAATGGCGATCGGACCGTGTGGGCCGATACCGCGCTGCGCGTGGACGATCCGCGCGCCCGCTTCTGCTTCGACGGCGACCGGCTCGAGGCCGTGTGCGTGACGCTCAGCGACAGCATCGAATCGTTCCTCTACGACGAGGGCCTGCCCGCCGAGGTGCGGGAGCAGCGCACGGCGGCCCAGGCCCGCGCACTGGACGGCTTCCGCGCCGAATTCGGCGCGCCCCGCCACGCGGTGCTGGGCCAGACGCACGGCCCGGCCTGGCCGGACGCCCGCCTGACCCTGGGCCTGGTCACCGAGCCGGACACCGTGGAGCTGTACCTGGTGCGCCCGGGCGAGCGCGACCGCCGCCTCGTCATCGAGCAGCAGCGGGCCGCGCACCGCGCCCACGATCGCGAATGGGCGCAGTTCCATGAGGAATTGGCGGCCCTCATCACCGATCTCACCGACTCCGGACAGCTCACCGTGGACGCCGGGGAACCGCACCGGGCCCGCGTCGACCGCGACGAGGACCTGCTGCGCCTGGAACTGGCCGGCGCCACCGCCCGCGAATTGTCCCCGCGGGTACTGAGATTCATGCTGCGCGACGGCTGGCAGCATCCCGACCATCGCTATCCGCTGTGGCACATCGATCTTCACCTGCCGGCCCTGCCCCGCGACCTGCGCCGGCTGGCGCGGCTGGCCGTCCTGCCGCTGCGCACCCTGATGTCGCCGCAGGCCCACCTGCGGGTGCTGGTGAACGGCGAATACCAGCCGGTGCGCACCCCCTCCACGGGCGCGATCGGGACGCAGCCCTCGCCGCCGGACGCCTAGAGTCGAAGCATGATCGACAGCGAGGACATGCGCGTCACCCGGGCGGCCTACGACGAGGTGGCGGAGCTCTACGCCAAGCTCTTTCACCGGCAGTTGCGCGCCAATCCCTTCGATCGGGTGATGCTGGATGCCTTCGCGGAAGCGGTGCGGGACAACGGCGGCGGCCCGGTGGCCGATATCGGCTGCGGGCCCGGACGGGTCACCTCGTATCTGGCGCAGGCCGGGCTGGAGATGTCCGGGGTGGATCTGTCACCGGAGATGATCCGGCTGGCCCGGGAGGAGTGCCCCGATATCCCGTTCGAGGTCGGCGCGATGGAGCGGCTACGGTACGGCGACGCCGCGCTGGCCGGCCTGGTGGCCTGGTACTCCATCATTCACATTCCGCCGCAGCGGGTTCCGGCAGTGCTGACCGAATTCGCGCGGGTGGTCCGCCCCGGCGGAATCGCTGTGTTCGCCTTCCAGGCCACCGACGAGCCCACCGGCATCCGGGATTACGCGCACAAGGTCGCCCCCGCCTACCGTTGGGCCCCGGACACTTTCGCCGAAGCCTTGGCCGCCCATGGCCTCCGAGTCACCGCCACCCTGTCCCGCGAGGCTCGGCCCGACGAGTACACCCCGCACGCCACGGTGCTGGCCGTCAGGGTCTGATCGGCTCCGGCTCCCGCGCCGCTCGCTCATCGAATTCGGTTCGAGCAGCGGTGATTTCATCGGCGTGCCGCAGCGCCCACTCACCCATGGCATGGGTTATCCGCCCCAGGTCAGCCCCGAGATCGGTGAGCGTGTACTCGACCCGGGGCGGCACCGTCGGATACACCGTCCGCCGGACGAGCCCGTCGCGTTCCAGGTCGCGCAGTGTGCGGGTGAGCATCTTCTGGGTGATGCCGTCGAGGCGGCGGCGCAGTTCGTTGAAGCGGATCGGGCCGCCCTCCTTGCGGAGTGTGCCCAGCACCAGCAGCACCCACTTGTCGGCCAGCACGGCGAGGATGTCGCGGGCGGGGCAGCGCCGCAGGTAGCTTTCGACCAGATTTCCGGATGGCTCCCAGTCGGAGACGGTATCCATGAGGTACCTCGGGATCGCAATAGTGCCTTCTTCCCGAAAGATACTATCCGCGCGCAGGATCGAGTTCATGAAAGCGATCAGTCAGCGCACCCTCGGCGGACCGGACGTGCTGGAGACGGTGGAAATCGATATTCCGCGACCGGGCAGTGGCGAGGTGCTGGTGCGGGTGGCCGCCACCTCGATCAACGCAGCCGATTGGAAGCTGCGCTCGGGCGTGGTCACCAAGCTGGGCCCGCCGCCGTTCACGCTGGGCTTCGACCTGTCCGGTGTCGTGACCGAGGTCGGCTCCGAGGTCACCGAATTCCGGCCCGGCGACGAGATTTTCGGCAATGTGGTCAGCCGCGCCGGCGCGTACGCCGAATATGTGGTGACACCGGCCGAATTCCTCACCCACAAGCCCGCCCGAATCGACCACGCTGTCGCCGCCGCGCTGCCGACGGCGGCACTCACCGCATGGCAGGCACTCACGGATGTGCGACCGAAACAACGGGTTCTGGTGCACGCGGCGGCAGGTGGGGTGGGTCATCTGGCGGTGCAGATCGCCAAGGCGCGCGGGGCATACGTGATCGGCACCGCCCGCACGGTCAACCACGAGTTCCTGCGCGGGCTCGGTGCCGATGAGCTGATCGATTACACGGCCACCGATTTCACCACGGCGGTCTCCGCTGTGGACATCGTCTTCGACCTGGTCGGCGGCGATTACGCGGCTCGGTCCCTGCGTGTGCTCACCCCGCACGGCCGGATGATCGACGCCCAGGGCGAGGAGCCGCTCGTCGATCCCCGCTATCACCGCCACTACTTCACCCCGTCCGGCGCGGACCTGAAGGAGATCGCGAACCTGGTGACGGCCAGGCGGCTGCGCGGCGAGGTCGAGCGAGTCATGTCGCTGGCCGATGTGGCCGAGGCGCACAAGCTCGCCGAATCCGGCCGGGTGCGCGGCAAGATCGTCCTCACCGGCTGGAACGGCTGATCCGGGTATCCGGCCATCGGGATATGCGGTGCGCGGGCCGCGTACGGCGCATACGGTCGCGGGGAGACCGCGTTGATCAGGGAGTAACGGTGACGGACTGGAACGAAGAAGTCGATGTCCTGGTGGCAGGGTCGGGCGGCGGCCTGGCCGGGGCGTATACGGCGGCCCGCGAGGGGCTGACGGTGGCGGTGGTCGAGGCCACCGACAAGTTCGGCGGCACCACCTCGTTCTCCGGTGGGGGTGGGGTGTGGTTCCCCTGCAATCCGGTGCTGCAGCGCGCGGGCGCGGACGACACCGTGGAGGACGCGCTCACCTACTTCCGGTCCGTGGTCGGCGACCGCACCCCGGCCGAGATGCAGGAGACCTACGTCCGCAATGGCGCCAAGGTCATCGAATACCTGGAGCAAGACGAGGCTTTCGCCTTCCAGATGTTCCCGTGGCCGGACTATTTCGGGAAGGCTCCGAAGGCGCGGCTGGACGGCAAGCGGCACATCGTCCCGGCGCCGCTGCGGGCCGCGAAGCTGGGTGAGTTGAGCGCCTCGGTGCGCGGGCCACTCGGCACCGACCGGCACGGCGATCCGCAGCCGGACTACCTGATCGGTGGGCGCGCCCTCATCGGCCGGTTCCTGCTGGCGTTGTCCAAATACCCCAATGCCTCGCTCTACCTGAACTCCGCGCTGGTCGAGCTGGTGACCGAGGCGGGCGCGGTGGTCGGCGCGATCGTGGAGCGCGACGGCGAGCGCATCGCCATCCGGGCCCGCAAGGGTGTGCTGCTGGCGGCGGGTGGCTTCGAGAGCAATGACGAACTGCGGCAGCGCTACGGCGTGCCCGGCGTGGCCCGGGACACCATGGGGCCGTGGGGGAATCAGGGTAGGGCGCACGAGGCGGGCATCGCGGTGGGCGCGGACACCGACCTGATGGATCAGGCGTGGTGGTCGCCGGGCCTGATCCATCCGGACGGTCGGGCAGCGTTCGCGTTGTGGTTCACCGGCGGCATCTTCGTCAATCAGGCCGGTGAGCGTTTCGTCAACGAGTCCGCGCCCTACGACCGGCTCGGCCGCGACATCATCGAGCACCTGAAGGACGGGTCGGCGACGCTTCCGTTCTGGATGATCTACGACGACGCCGAGGGCGTCGTGCCGCCCATCAAGGCCAGCAATGTGCCGATGGTCGACGCGGAACGCTATATCGAGGCGGGCCTGTGGAAAACCGCCGACACCCTCGAGGGGCTGGCCGCCGAGATCGGTGTCCCGGCCGAGGCTCTGGTGGCCACCGTAGCCCGCTTCAACGAATTCGTGGCCCAGGGCGTGGATCCGGACTTCGGCCGCGGCGACGAGGCTTACGACCGCGCCTTCTCCAATGGCGAACCCCCGCTGGCCGCGATCGTGAAGGGCCCGTTCCATGCGGCCGCCTTCGGCATCTCCGATCTGGGCACCAAGGGCGGGCTGCGCACCGATACCGCCGCCCGCGTGCTGAACACCGAGGGCGCGCCGATTCCGGGCCTGTACGCCGCGGGTAACACCATGGCCGCGGTGAGCGGCACCGTCTACCCCGGTGGTGGCAATCCGATCGGCGCGTCGGTGCTGTTCAGCCACCTGGCGGCCCTCGACATGAGCGCCCGCTGACCGCTTTCGCCGCCCGGAGTGTGATGCGATGGGCCCATGACGCGAGCGGGATATGACGTGATCGTGGTGGGCGGCGGCCACAACGGCCTGGTGGCCGCCGCGTACCTGGCCCGGGCCGGACGTTCGGTGCTGGTGCTGGAACGCGCGGACCACACCGGCGGCGCGGCCGTCTCCGAGCGGGTGTTCCCGGGCTTCGACGCCCGGCTTTCCCGCTACTCGTACCTGGTGAGCCTGCTGCCCCAGCGCATCGCGCGGGACCTGGACCTGAGTTTCGAGACCCGCAAGCGGCGCGTCTCGTCGTACACGCCGATCGGGAATACCGGCCTGCTGGTGGACAACGGCTCCGAGGCCGCCACTCGCGACAGCTTCGCCCAGATCACCGGTTCGGAGCGGGATTACACGGCCTGGCAGCGCTTCTACGCCATGACGGGACACCTCGCCGAACGCGTCTTCCCGACCCTGACCCAGCCGCTGCCCACCCGCGCCGAATTACAGCGCAGGGTGGACGATTCCGCGGCCTGGGACGCGATTTTCGAACGGCCCCTGGGCGAATCGGTGGAGGCGACCTTCACCGACGACACCGTGCGCGGCGTGGTGCTCACCGACGCGCTCATCGGCACCTTCACCCACGCCCACGATCCGTCGCTGCGACAGAACCGCTGCTTCCTCTACCACGTGATCGGCGGCGGCACCGGCGACTGGGACGTGCCGGTCGGCGGCATGGGCGCGCTGACCGGCGCGCTGGCGGCCGCGGCTCGCACCGCCGGAGCCGAGATCCGCACCGGATGCCTGGTCACCGGCATCGAAACCGATGGCGGCACAGCCGAAGTGCGCTTCGCGGACCGGAACGGCGAGGGTGTCGCGGCTGCCCGTCACGTCCTGGTGAACGCCGCGCCGTATGTCTTGGCGGGCCTGCTGGGTGAGCAGGCCGGCAAACCCGAAGGCGCACAGTTGAAGATCAATATGCTGCTGCGACGACTACCGAAACTCCGTGATCCGCGGGTAGATCCGCGCACCGCGTTCGCCGGGACCTTCCACATCGCCGAGTCGGCGACCCAGCTCGAACGCGCCTATCGGGAGGCGTCCGCGGGTGAACTGCCCGCGGCGCCGCCGTCGGAGATCTACTGTCATACCCTGACCGACGAGTCGATTCTCGCGCCGGAACTGAACGAACGCGGCTTCCACACCCTCACTCTGTTCGGTCTGCACACTCCCGCACGGCTTTTCGCCGATGACCCGCGCGGCGCGAAAGACCGTCTGGTGGATGCCACACTGGCGCAGCTGGATTCGGTGCTGGCCGAACCCATCCGCGACTGCCTGGCCCTGGATGGCGAGGGTAACCCGTGTCTGGAGGCCCGCACGCCGGTGGAGCTCGAGCACGAGCTCAGCATGCCGGGCGGCCATATCTTCCACGCCGATTTGGCTTTCCCCTACCGCGCCGACACCGATGACACGCCCGCGGCTCGCTGGGGCGTCGCCACCGGCCACCCCAACATCCTGCTGTGCGGGGCGGGCGCGGTGCGCGGCGGCGGCGTCAGCGGCATCGGCGGTCACAACGCCGCCATGGCCGTCCTCGAACAGGGCTGAGCGCTTCGAACCAGCGTGCGCTCAGTCGAGCCCGCCGTGCTCGGCGTCCCAGCGGGCGCGGGCCGCGGCCACCGCGTCCATGTGCGCACGAGACCAGTCGGCCAGGTAGAAGGCGACCTCCGCCAGGCTCTCACCCATCTCGGTGAGCCGGTACTCCACCTGCGGGGGAATGGTCGGGTAGGCGGTGCGCTCCAGAAACCCGTCGCGCAGCAGCCTTTTGGTGGTGAGCGTGAGCATGCGCTGGGAGATGCCCGGCACGGCGCGCTGGAGTTCGCCGAACCGCCGCACACCCTTGCGCAGTTCGACCAGCAGCTGGACGGTCCATTTGTCGCCGATCCGGTCCAGGGTGTCGCGAATGCCGCAGTGGTCATCGCCACATGGCCCGACCGGGGCGACCGCCGCCGCCTGTTCGGTTACCGCGGTGTTCGTGACTGACAGTGAAGTGCCTTCTTCCCAGGTCGTCGCCGTCGTCGGATGCTCGGTCAGGTCGTGGTCCACGACCCTCTCAACGCAAGGAGTAGCGCAATGATTCTCGTGACCGGTGTTTCCGGCGCCCTGGGCGGATTGATGCTGGCGGGCCTGCGCGCCCAGCCGGATCTGGAGGTGGTGGCGGGCACCCGCTCCGGAGACGGCCACACCGCCCGCCGCATCGACTTCGACGATCCCGGCACACTGGCCTCCGGCTTCGACGGTGTGGACACGCTGGTGTTCGTCTCCGCCGGATACGCCGAGGACGATGTGGTGACGGCCCGGCACGGCGCGGTGGTGGCGGCCGCGGCGGCCGCCGGGGTGCGGCACGTGATCTACACCAGCCTGTCCGCGTCGACCCACCACACCACCATCGCCGTCCCGCACCTGTGGACCGAGAAGCAGCTGGCCGCGGCGTCTTTCGACGTCACGGTGCTGCGCAACGGGTTCTACAGCGAGCTGCCGGTGAGCCTGGCCGCCGGGGCGGCCGAATCCGCCGCGGCCACAGGCGTTTTCGCGGCACCGTTCGGCACCGGCCGGATCTCCGGGGTGTCGCGGGAGGATCTGGCCGCGGTCGCGGTGCGGGTGGCCGCCGAGATCGAACGCGACCTGCGCGCCGGTTCCGGCAGCGCGCACGCCGGGCGCACCTACGAACTGGAGGGCGTGAGCTCCCTCAGCGGCGCGGAGATCGCCGAGGTGCTGAGCGAATCACTCGGCCGCCCAGTGGAATACCGGGATGTGCCGCTCACCGAGCTGCGCGACGAACTGCTCAGCGGGGGACTCGAACCCTACCGGATCGGGCACACGATTTCGCTGTTCTCGAACCTGAAGGCGGGATTCCTGCACGCCTCTCACAGCGATTTGCCCGCGCTGCTGCCCACGGTCGCGCGCTCGATGCGCGAGGAGATCGCGGAGGCGGTCAGCGGACCGGTAGCAGCTGGGTGATCCGCCGGCCGTGCCCCGCACCCGGTTCGAGCACGTGGAGAGCGCCGCGCTCGCGGAACGGGCCCGCGGCGTATACCGCGACCTCCGACGCCTGTTCGCGGTACATCAGCGGATGGGTGCGGTAGGTGCGCTGCCGGTGCTCATGCTGGTCGCTCGCACCCCCATCATGTCCGACGCGGAGCGCCGATCGGGCCGGGAAGTCGCGCGATCGGCTAGGAGGTGCGGCGGCCGTCCGCGCCGTACTGGCCCATGATGTCCGAGCAGCAGCGAATGAAGTACCGCATGACCTGATCGGCCTCGGAGGCATCCGGCCACACCACCGCCACCCGGGTCGGGCCGATGCCGTGTACCGGCCGGAACACCACGCCCGGGTACTCGGTGCGGGCGGTGGAAGCGGGGGTGAAGCTCACGCCGAAGCCATTGGCGATGGCGCGCAGCCATTCCTCGGTATTGCGGGCGATGGCGCCGATGATGGCGGTGTCCGCGGGCCGTGAGTCCAAGCCCATCCAATAGTCGCGCCACCAGCCGGTTTCCGCGGGCGAGGCGACATACGGCTCGTCCCACAGCTCCCGGAAGGCGATGTCGTCGCGGTCGGCCAGCGGATGGTCCTCCGGCAGCGCGATCCAGCGCGGCTCGGCGAACAGCTCCCGCAGGTGGTATTCGCCCTGGCCCGGAAAGGGCAGGCGCAGCAGGGCGACATCCACATCGCCCTCGTCCAGCCCGGCGGTCGGATCGGTCCATCCACCTTGATGCAGATCGACCTGCCAGTCCGGGTGCAGGCGGTGAAAGACCCGGATGATCTCCGGGATGTGCCCGTCGGCAGCACTGGTCACGCAGCCCAGCCGCAGCACCCGGGAGGCGCGGCTGGCATCGCTCTTGGTGTCGCGCAGGATCCGGTCCCAGGACGCCAGCAGCGCCGGAACCTGTTCGGCCAGGACCTTGCCGGCCGCGGTCAGGGTCCAGCCCGCGCGGGACCGAATGAACAGCTCCACGCCCAGCTGCTGTTCCAGCTGTTTGATCTGGGTCGCCAGCGCGGGCTGCGCGACATGTAGTCGCTGCGCCGCCCGCGGCAGGTTCTCCGCATCCGCGACTGCCAGGAAGTAACGCAGCAGTCGCGTGTCGATATCCATGCCACCAGGTTAGGAAGAGGGCAACCGGTAGGCATACCCCATTGCTTGTAAGCCGAGATTCGGGACGGATGCCGGTGCCCGGCGGCATGGGTTCGAACGGGTTCTCGGCGCTGGTCGCGCTGGGCGTACCGGTCGGCCCGGGCCCGATGTCCTCGACCCGACAGCCGCCGCTCGAGGACATGGTCGAGGACCGGCCGGGACCCGACCGGTGGGCACGCGACCGGGAACCGGGGCGAAACTCAGCGCACCACCGGCAGTTTCGAGCCCGGATCGGCGAGCCAGAGCAGCCAGTACGGGGCGAGCAGCGCGGCGAACTCGTCATAGCCGGCCGCGCCGGGGTGGTACCCGTCGCCGGCGGCGATATCGCGCATCCAGATGCGGTTCTCGCGCAGCGGCTGATGCGCCCGCAGGTAGGGCACCCCGGCCTCCTCGCACAGGTCGGCGTAGCGGCGGTCCAGTACGAGCAGGCGGGCATTGTGCTCGTCGTCCACATTGGGCGGCGGCGCGACCACCAGTGCCTGCCAGCCCTTTTCCCGCGCCCGACGCAAGATGTCGGCCAGATTGCGCACCGAGTCCCCGGAATCGATTCGGGGACGGCCGTTCTCGATCTGGGTATCGTTGACGCCGGTCGAGATCACCACCCGGCAGTCCGCGCCCGCGGGGAGCCGGGGCTCGCATTCGGCCTCCCAGCGCCCCCGCAGCTCGGTGCTGTTCTCGCGGCGGATGCCCAGGTTGTAGTAGGTCAGCGGCTGTCCGGCCGCCGTGGCCCTGGCCGCGAGCCGGCCCGCCCAGCCCAGGCATCGCTGATCACCGACTCCCGCGACGAAGGACTCACCGACGAAACAGACACGCAGATCGAGCACGGCCCGATCCTCGCACGCGCGTTCGCGATCCATCGAGGACTCGCATCAAGCCGGAACAACACCGAATCCGCAGGATGCGGAGACGGCCGCCGCCCGTCTCGCGATTCCGGACTGCGGCTTGACAGACCTCCGCCTCGGAGCCGGGAGAGGGAACGAATCGAGACCGCGGCTCCATGGACCTGCGCCGGGACCGCGAACCCCACCGGAGCGGAGCGGAGGGGTGAATCGAGCACTGTTACGGTTACCAGCGTGTTGGGTGGCTGGTGATCCCGTCGCCTGCCGCATACTCACAACGAGCCGACCATGGGACCACAGCCGTTCCCACGATCCGAAAGCGGAATAGGACATGCGAGTCGACGGGCGGGAGATTCCCGTCTCCGGCAGCCTGCTGCAGCCGCGGATCCGCCGGACCAGTGACATTCTGCGCGTTGTGCTGTCCGCGCTGTCGGTGGCCATTGTCATCGCCGGATCGCTGATCACCAGGCCGCAGTGGGAGGCGCTGGAGCGCTCGGTCTCCGGCATCGTGGGGTTCCTGACACCGGAACAGTCCAACCTGGTTTACATCGTCTACGGCATCGCCATCCTGGCGCTGCCCTTCGCCATCCTGGTGCGGCTGGTACGTCGCCGGCACTGGAAACTGCTGGCGGGCTTCCTTTCCGCGGGCCTGATCGCGCTGGGGCTGTTCTCCATCACCGGCACCGGCTTCTCCGCGCCGCGCTGGCATCTGTCGGAACCGGGGCAGGTCCACACCTTCCTGTCGCAGTTCCTCGACGATCCGCGTTGGATCGCCATGCTGGCCGCGGTGCTCACGGTGGCCAGCCCGTGGCTGCCCGCGCGGGCGCGGCGCTGGTGGTGGACGCTGCTGCTGGCCTTCGTGCCGATCCACCTGTTCGTCTCGCTGGTGGTGCCCGCCCGCGCCGCGCTCGGCCTGGTGGTGGGCTGGCTGGTGGGTGCGGTGATCGTGCTGGTGGTCGGCACCCCCGCGCTGGAGGTGCCGTTGGAGGCGGCGGTGCGGGTGCTGGCCCAGCGCGGCTTCCGGGTGACCGCCTTCAGGGTGCTGCGCCCGGCCGCCCGTGGGCCACTGGTGCTTTCGGCGAGCACGGTTCCGCAACCGGAGCTGAGCGCCCCACCTGACGGCGCGCCCGCCGCGGCGGAGACCGCGAGGAAATCCGGTGAATCCCATTCGCCGGACAATGAATTGATCATCGAGATGTACGGCGCGAACCAGCGCAGCCGCGGCATGCTGCAACAGTTCAAGCGCTGGCTCACGATTCGCAGCGGCGAATACCCCGCGCCCTTCACCTCCATGCGGCGCGCGGTCGAACATCGGGCGCTGATGGGTTTCGCCATCGCCGATCTGGGGCTGGCCAGCAACAAGCCGCTCACGGTGGCGGCGCTGGACCGCGGCTGGATGGTGTACGCGCACACCGTTCCCCAGGGCCGCCCGCTCACCGCCGCCGATGGGGAGCCGACCCTGGCCCGGGTATGGCGGGCGTTGCACAGCATGCACCAGGCCCAGATCTCGCACGGTGAACTGCGGGCCGAGGAGATCCGGGTCCTCGAGGATGGCACCGTGCTGTTCGGCGGGTTCGTCCAGTCCGAATTCGGTGCGTACAAGGTGCGTTTCGACTCCGACGTGGCTCAGCTGCTGCTGTCCTCGGCCGCCCTGTTCGGCACCGGCCCGGCGGTGCGCACCGCGCTCGAAGTGCTGGACAAGCGGGCCGTGCTGGACGCCTCGGCCCGGCTCACCAAGACCGCCGTGCCCACCCACGTCCGCAAGGCGGTGCCCGACGCGGGCGAGCTGATGAAGTCCATCCGCGAGGAGGTGGCCGCCCAGACCGGACAGGACAGGATCGAGGCCGCGCAGATCACCCGTTTCTCGCGCAATCAGATCATCCAGCTGGTGCTGCTCATCGGCCTGGTGTACGTGGCCTATCCGTATATCAGCGCGGTGCCGACCTTCGCCTCGGAGCTGCGCAACTTGAACTGGGGCTGGGCGCTGCTCGGTCTGACCGTGTCCGCTCTGACCTATGTGGGCGCGGCAATGGCATTGTGGGCGTGTGCCTCCGAGGCGGTGAAGTTCGGCAACCTGCTGCTCATGCAGATCGCCAACACCTTCGCCGCGACCACCACCCCGGCGGGCGTGGGCGGTCTGGCGCTGAGCGTGCGCTTTCTGCAGAAGGGCGGCCTGGGCGCGGTGCGGGCCACCGCGGCGGTCGCGTTGCAACAGACGGTGCAGGTGGTGACCCACGTGGTGCTGCTGCTGATCTTCGGCGCGCTGGCCGGAACCTCCACGAACCTCTCGCATTTCGTGCCCAACGCCACCGTGCTGTACCTGGTGGCGGGTGCGCTGCTGGGCCTGCTGGGCGCGACCATGTTCGTCCCCAAGGTGCGCAAGTGGCTGCTCAACGAGGTGCGCCCGCAGCTGGCGGATGTGATGGGCCAGTTGAAGGACTTGGCTCGGCGGCCCGCCCGGCTGGCCATGATCCTGGGCGGGTGCGCCACCACCACGCTGGGCATGGCGCTGGCCCTGTGGGCGAGCATCGAAGCCTTCGGCGGCAGTACGACTTTCGTGACCGTCACCATCGTCACCATGGTCGGCGGCACCCTCGCCTCGGCCGCCCCGACCCCCGGCGGTGTAGGCGCCGTCGAAGCCGCCCTCATCGGTGGTCTGGCCGCGTTCGGGGTCTCGGCGGGGATCGCGGTCCCCGCCGTCCTCCTCTACCGCGTGCTGACCTGCTGGCTGCCGGTGTTCTGCGGCTGGCCGATCATGCGCTGGCTCACCGCGAAGGACATGATCTGATCGGTCTCCGCCCCTGGCGCCTCGCGCCCGTCGCGGTGGCGACGAGCGGGGGAGACCGGGACAGAGTCGGGTCTATTCCGAATACGCCTTGCGCAGTTCGACCTTCACGACCTTGCCGCTGGCGTTGCGGGGCAGCTCGGGCACGACCACCAGGTGCTTGGGGTGCTTGTAGCGGGCCAGGGACTCGTTCAGGAACGGTTCCAGCTCTTCGAGAGTCAGATCGTCGGCGCCCTCGACCAGCGCGACGACCGCGACCGGCACCTCGCCCCACTTCTCATGCGCGCGGCCCACGACGGCGGCCTCACGGATCTTGGGGTGCGCGAAGAGCACGTTCTCGATCTCGGCGCAGTAGATGTTCTCACCGCCGGAGATGATCATGTCCTTCTTGCGGTCCACCACATAGATGAAGCCCTCCTCGTCCTGGCGGACCAGGTCGCCGGAATGAAACCAGCCGCCGTGGAAGGCCTCCGCGGTGGCCTCGGGCTTGTTCCAGTAGCCCTGCATGAGAGTCGGTCCGCGGTAGACGATCTCGCCGACCTCGCCGGGGGCGACATCGTTCATCTCGTCGTCGACCACCCGGGCCTGGATGGTCGGGATGGGCAGGCCGACCGAGCCGATCTTGCGCAGCGCGTCCTTGCCCTCGAGCACGCAGGTGATGGGCGACATCTCGGTCTGTCCGAAGACCGCCACATTGACGGCGTCGGGGAAGCAGTCGGCCATGGCTCGCAGCACCGAGTCCGACGCCGGGGCCGCGCCCCAGCTCAGCACCCGCAGCGCCAACTTGCGCTGCTTGACCGTCGGCTCCTCGCAGATGAGCTGCCACTGCGCCGGAACGCAGAAGGCGGAAGTGGCCTGTTCGGCCTCGACGGCGTCCAGGAATTCGGTGGCGTCGAACGCGCCCAGCGGGTGCAGGACGGTCTTGCAGCCGAGAATGAAAAACGGTGTGAGACTGCCCAGTCCGGCGATGTGGAACAGCGGCGAGGTGCAGAAGCCGATGGTGTCGGCGGTGACCTCGGTGGCGCGGATACAGGTCAGCCCCTGGGCGTTCATGTTCGCGAAGGTGAGCACCGCGCCCTTGGGGGTGCCCGTGGTGCCCGAGGTGTACATGATCAGGCAGGGGGAGTCCTCCGGGATGTCCAGCGGCGCATGCGGTTCGCCCTCCTCGGCCAGGAAGTCGTCGTAGCCGATGACGCCGTCCCCGGTCTGCCCGTTGATGACGACCACGGTCTCGAGCTGCGGCGCCTGCGCGGCCACGCCCACCGCCAGCGGCCGCAGCACCGAGTCGGTGACGACTGCCTTGGCGCCGGAGTCGGCCACGATATAGGCGACCTCGGGCGGGGTGAGCCGGAAGTTCACCGGCACCGCGATGGCGCCCAGGGCGTTGATGCCCATGACCGCCTCGATGTACTCGGTGTAGTTCAGCGCGAGGATGAGCACACGATCGCCGAACCCGACCCCTCGACGGGACAGCGCGTCGGCGAACTTCTCCGACCGCTCGTGCAGCTGCTTCCAGGTGGTGTCCACACCCTTGAATCGGAACGCGACGTGGTCGGGCCGCATCGCCGCGTGGGTCGCGATCTGGTTCACCCAGTGGTTGCGACGTGACCGGATCGGCTCGTCTAGCGGCTGGAAGGTCATGCGGTGTCCTTTCACGCTGATCGACCGTGAGAATACCGCTTAACTTTCTGACGTGACAAGGGTTACAGAGAAGGTTTCACCGAAAACTTCTCATAGCTTCATTCAGCAGCTCAGAGCCTGGATAACGACGTGGGTAGCACCCGCATCAGCGGGAGGTTATCCCCAGCCGCGCGGGTGATGCACACCATTGTGTGCAAACTTCGACTCACATCCGGGTTGTCGCCCCATATGCAACCATGCGACTATCGGGACAGTTCGCGAGAGGCAGGGAGAGGACAGCGCCCATGGCACTGAAGACCAGATTCACCGAGACCTTCGGGGTCGAGCACCCCATCGTGCAGGGCGGCATGATGTGGGTCGGCCGCGCCGAGCTGGCGGCGGCCGTCTCCGAGGCGGGCGGTCTCGGCATCATCACCGCGCTCACCCAGCCCACCCCGGACGATCTGCGCCGCGAGATCGACCGCGCGCGCGAGCTGACCGACAAGCCCTTCGGCGTGAACGTCACCATCCTGCCGTCGATCAAGCCCCCGCCGTACCAGGAGTACGTCCAGGCGATCATCGAGTCCGGCGTGAAGATCGTGGAGACCGCCGGGTCCAACCCGGAGCCCTTCCTGCCGTACTACAAGGAAGCCGGCATCAAGGTGCTGCATAAGTGCACCAGCGTCCGGCACGCGCTCAAGGCCCAGAAGATCGGCGTTGACGGCGTGTCCATCGACGGCTTCGAATGCGCCGGTCACCCGGGTGAGGACGATGTGCCCGGCCTGATCCTGATTCCGGCCGCCACCAGGGCTCTCGACATCCCGGTCATCGCCTCCGGCGGCATCGCCGACGCCCGCGGCCTGGTCGCGGCGCTGGCACTGGGCGCGGACGGCGTTAACATGGGCACCCGCTTCATGTGCACCCAGGAGTCGGCCATCCACCCGACGGTCAAGGAGCAGATCGTCGCCAACTCCGAGCGGGCCACCCAGCTCATCTTCCGCACCATGCACAACACCGCGCGCGTGGCGGACAACGAGATCAGCCGCAAGGTCGTCGAGATCGAGAAGGCGGGCGGCACGTTCGACGACGTCAAGGACCTGGTCGCGGGCGCCCGCGGACGCCGGGTGTTCGAGGACGGCGATCTGGACGCCGGCATCTGGTCGGCCGGTCAGGTGCAGGGCCTCATCGACGACATCCCGACCTGCGGCGAGCTGGTGTCGCGGATGGTGTCCGAGGCGGAGGCGCTGATCCAGCAGCGGCTCGCGGGCATGATCGGATAATTCCGGCGAAAGTCGGTACGTCCCAGACAAATACGACGAGAGCCCTTGGATTTCATACCAAGGGCTCTCGTCATTCCGGCTATCACCGGCCGCAAGATGCGTCATGCTTTCAGTACACGACGGATGCGGCGGAGGTGCCTGAAATGGCAATCACTCGAATCTATCTCGACGATGACGCGCTGCGCCGGGCCATGGCCATCTCGGGCGTGCACTCCGAGCAGGACGCGGTGAACCTAGCGCTGCGGTTCTTCAGTACCCACGCCGCCGCGGCTGATTTCAACCACCCGTTCCAGGCGCGCACAGCCTCGTGAACGCGGGAGTGATGGCCTCCTGCTCCTCGGGGAGGACGGGTAGGCGCTGACCCACACAGCGCCAGGTGACGGATACCCTTGTACGAGAGCTTTTCTGGCAGCGGCGAAACCTTGGCAGAATCACCGTGGTACCTCGACGGCCGACAGCGCGGACACGGGAGGGCATTCCTGTGCGGCACAGTACGAGAGCATCGAACGATCCCACCCCCTTCCCCCGGGTGTCGATCGTCGGTGTCGGCTGCCGGTCGACGGGTCCGGACTTCGATCACGAGTGGTTCGGCATGGACCGGCTCGAGGCCGCCGGGCTCACCCCGCGCCAGCGGGCGAATCTGGAAGTGGCCGTGGAGGCCCTCGACGATTCCGGATTGGGCTGCCTGGCACCGGCTTCCAACGCCGCCGTCGTGTTCGGCGCGGTCGGCGGGACCAATAGCGCCCATCATCTGTCGAGGGCCCTGGACCTGCACGGCCCCAGCCTGACCGTGGACAGCCAGCGCGCCTCGCCGCTGGTGGCCGTGGACATGGGCGTCCGACTGCTGGCCGACGAATCCGTGCCCTTCGTCATCGCCGGCGGCGTGGATCTCGCTCTGCTACCGGACATTTCGGACCTTCACATTCCCGGGCTCCGCACCGGCTCCGGAGTCTGCACCGTCCTGATCCTCCAGCGCACCACCGACGCCGAACGCACCCGCACCCGCCGCTACGCCGAAATCGGCGGCCCCGGACTCGGATTCCCGGAGGCCGACGGCCCCGACCCACACATCGCCCTCGACGATCCGGCGCGCTCCGACGCCGGCCTCGACCGCGGCGACGAACCGCCCATCCTGCTCCCTCTCACCGGGCGCGACCAGGCCGCCATCCACGACCTGGCCCTGCGCTGGGCCGTGGCCGTCGGCTCCTACCGCTCCCTGCGCGAATTCGCCGCCGCCACCGCGCGACTCGTCCCCGAACGCACCCGCGCCGCCGTCCTGGCCCGCGACACCGCCGAGGCCGCGGCCCGGCTGCGCACCCTGGCCCGCCGGATCGCCACAACCACGCCGGCCGCGCGGCCACCGGACGCGCCGACCGTTCCCCTCACCGCGCCGACGATGAACGAGACCTTCGGCCCGGAACAGTCCTGCCGCGCCGGGCGAATACTCTTCCTCTTCTCGGGGACCGGCGCTCACCCCCGCATGGGGCGGGCGTTGGCGGCCCGGTATCCGGTCTTCGCCACCGCGCTGACCGCCGCTGTCGATGCCGTGGCGCAGGTCGGTGGCCCACGCGTCTGGACCCCACGGTACGGATTCGGCCGAACCGGCGCGAACGGTGCGGCGGCCACGCATCCATCGGCCGAGGAGTCGGATCGCACCTCGCCGCTTGTCGCCGGTGCCTCCCATTCCCGCGGCGGTGTGGATGATCCACGCTGGGCTCGGCCGCCGCGAGGCACCGAGATGCACGGCGGCAGCGGTATTCCCAGCCACCCCGAGATCGTGTTCCGCCACGCCGCGCTGTTCGTGTTCCAGGTGGCGCTGGCGGAATTACTGGAGTCCTGGGGTATTCACGCGGACGCGGTGGCCGGACACGGCGTGGGCGAGGCCGCCGCGGCGGTCGCGAGCGGCGCGCTGACGCTGGACGATGGCGCGCGGGTGGTGTTGGCGCGTGCGCGGCTGCTCGAGCGGGCGGACGGGGCCGGAGCCGCAGCGGTGCTCGAAGCGACGCCCGCCGAGGTGAACCGACTGGTCGAGCCCATGCGCACCGAAGTCGCGGTGGCCGCGGTGGACGGTAATGCCATTACGGTGTCCGGCGAACCGCGCTATATCGACGCGTTGGTCCGGCGAGCGCATCGCCGTGCCATCTTCGCTCAGCGGCTTCCCGCCGATGCCCTGCCCGAACCGTCTCACTTGCCGATGGTGCGCGACCGTGCCGCCGAATTGCGCTGCGCCCTCATCGATCTCACGCCCGGCACACCGTGGCGGCCGCTGTACTCGGCCACTCGCCGCGGCCTCGTACTACGGCCGCCGACCCCGGGCGCGCCAGCTGACCGGACCGACCGTCCGGCCGGGTATGACCAGAGCGAGGGAACCCGGACGGACAGCGGCTACTGGGCCGCCAATGTCTCCGGCACGATCGAACTCGCCGCCGCCTTGGAATCCGCTGCCGCCGACGGGATTTCGACGGTTCTCGAAATCGCCCCCGGTGCGGTGCTGACCTCGGCGGTGCGCGAACGCAATGCCCTGCGGGAGGGCGCCCACGCCGTGCTGTCGCGCGACGACGAGGCGGGGAGTTTTCTGCGGACCATCGCGCGGCTGTACCTCGAGGGGCGAACGGTGGACTGGACGGCGGCGGGGCCGCTGACGGCCGCGCCGCCGCAACGGCAATGGCGGAGAACGGGTTCGGGCGGCGAGCGGCGACGGCCGGAGGGGTATCGGGCGGAGCCGGCGTTTCCGGCGGTCGAGATCCGGCCGGAGGGGACCTATGTGGTCGCGGGCGGGCTCGGACCGCAGGGCGGGGCCGCGGTGCGGTGGCTGCTGGAAGCGGGGGCGGGCGACGTGGTGGTGCTGACCCGCACCCCGCGGCCGCTGCCGCCGGGGCTGATCCGGATGGAGGATCGCATCGTGGTGGTGCGATGCGATTGCGCGGATCGCACGGATCTGGCCACCGCGCTGCAGGACATTCGCGAGTGCGGGTCCGCCATCCGGGGTGTCGTCCACGCCTCGGGGGAGACGCGGCTGGTCGCGGCGGCGAACCTGCTGGAGCTGACGGCGGCCGATCCCACCGACTTCACCGTGCTGCTGACCTCGGTCCCCGGGGCGGCCGAGCCGGAGGCGGTGCGGGAACTGGCCGCGGCGCAGGCGGATCGGCGCGTCATCTGCGTGGAGTGGGAGGTCGGGCCCGCCGCCTGAGGCATGATGACTCAATGGCGGACCCCGAGATCACAGTCAGGTGGAAGAAGGAACCGGACGAGCACGACTACCCGGCTGCCGCGGACTACCTCGAGATGCTCGCGGAGCCGGACGTCATCGAGACGGTCATCCGGGCGCTGCGCGACGCGCCGGTGACGTACAAGAAGGCCAAGGACCTGCTGCGCGCCTCACAGCTGGAGATCCTGCCGTCCTACAACCCCTACGTCCGCCGCGACCTCGCCAAGATCACCTCCGGGCAGGCGCTCTCGCCGATCCTGGTGGTCCGCGGGGACTTCGGCAAGGGCGTGCCGATGCAGATCGTGGACGGCTACCACCGGGTATGCGCCGTCTACTACACCGACGAGAACATCGCGATCCCCGTGAAGATCGCGCCCCGGCTGCCGTGAGCCCGTGACACGGTGACCCTCCAGACCCTCACTCTCATCACCGTGCTCGCCCTGGCCGGGCCCTGGCTGGCCTGGCGGCAGTCCTGGCACCTGCCGGTCATCCTGGGCGAACTGCTGGCCGGAATCACTTTCGGCACCACCGGCTTCGGCCTACTGCATCCGGAGGACCCGACCTTCAGCTTCATTGCCGACGTCGGCTTCGCGGTGGTCATGTTCGTGGCCGGCACCCATGTGCCGGTGCGGGACGCGTCCATCCGTTCGGCGCTGGGGCGGGGCGTGCTCCGCGCGCTGGTGGTGGGTGTGCTGGCGATGATCCTGGGACAGAGCATCGCGGCCTGGTTCGGCACCGGGCACGGGCTGCTCTACGCCGTGCTCATCGCCTCTTCCTCGGCGGCCATCGTGCTGCCCATCATCGATTCCCAGGGGCTGGGCGGAAAACCCGTGCTGGAGTTGACCGCCCAGGTCGCCATCGCGGACGCCGCCGCGGTGGTGGCGCTGCCGCTGGTGATCGATCCGGGCAATGCGGGCCGGGCCGCGATCGGCGCGGTGCTGGTGGCCGCGGCGGCGGTGGCCGTGTACTTCTTCCTGCGCTGGCTCGAGGACTCCGGCATCCGGCACCGGCTGCACAAGGTGTCCGAGGACCGGCAGTTCGCCCTCGAGCTGCGGGTCAGTCTGGCGCTGCTGTTCGCGCTGGGCGCGCTCGCGACCCGCAGCCACGTCTCGATCATGCTGGCGGGCTTCGCCCTCGGCCTGGCGGTGGCGGCCATCGGCGAACCGCGCCGAGTCGCCAAGCAGCTCTTCGCCATCAGCGATGGGTTCCTCGCGCCGCTGTTCTTCGTATGGCTGGGCGCGCGGCTGAACCTGCGCGAGTTCGGCGACCACGTGTCCCTGATCCTGCTGGGCGTGGCCCTGGGCGCGGGAGCGGTGCTCACCCACACGCTCATGCGGTTCCTGGGTCAGCCGATTCCGCTCGGGGCCATCGCCTCCGCGCAGATCGGCGTCCCGGTCGCGGCGATCACCGTCGGCACCCAGCTGCATGTCCTGAAGCCGGGCGAGCCGGCCGCGCTCATGCTCGGCGCGGTCGTGACCATTGCCGCCGCCGCCTGGGGCGCGCGGAGCGCCGCTGAATCGGTGCCGCACAACTGATTTCGTGACCGCCGCACCGACGCGGTGAAGACCATGCCGACCGCGATGGAACCCTCGCCGGGAGGGTGACTCACCGGGTACCCCCAGAATCGGGTTGGCACCCAACCACCGGCACACGTGCACGGCTGGTCACGGCTCGTAGCCGCGCGCTGAAGTCTCGGAGAGGCGGTCCAGCTCTCGGCGCTCACGCTTGGTCGGGCGGCCCGCGCCGCGGTCACGGCGGGGCATGAGAGCTGCCAGTTGCGGATCGGGCGGGGGCGGGCTCTTGTCGATCATGCACCGGACCGCCACGGCCGCGCCGACGCGCTTGGTGATGAGCTGCTCGACGATGACGATGCGTTCCGAACCGTTGACGCGGACACGGATCTCGTCACCGGGCTTCAAATTGTGGGAGGGCTTGACCGGCACACCATTGACCCGCACATGCCCGGACCGGCAGGCCACGGCGGCGGCCGAGCGGGTCTTGAAAATACGGACGGCCCAGGTCCAAGAATCAACTCGGGCCTGGGCCGTGGTGCTCAGCGGAGCGGAGGTCACACGTTGACGATACTGCGTCAGGCGTTGACGATGCGGCGCGCGGTGACAACCTGGCTGGGGTGCAGGTTGGTGTAGGAGACGGGGGTGCCGGTCTGGACGGCGTTCAGCAGCTTGCCGTCGCCGGCATAGATGCCGACATGGCCACCGCCGTTGGTGACGACGATGTCGCCGGGCTGCAGGTCCTCGAAGGCTACCGGGGCGCCGACGTTGGACTGCTCGAAGCTGGTGCGGGGCAGATCGACTCCGGCCTGCTTGTAGGCCCACTGCACGAGGCCGGAGCAGTCGAAGCTGTAGGGACCGGTCGCGCCCCAGGAGTACTGGGCACCGACCTTGGTCTCGGCGGCGTGCAGCGCGATGTCACCCACGGAGCTCGGCTTGTTGAAGATGTTGGGCAGCGTGAACTGCGGAGCCGGGGTGACCGCCTGGGCGCCGACCTGAGCTCCGCCGCCCAGTCCACCCGGGGTCTGCAACGCCGCCTCGGCGTCCTTGACCGTCTGGTTGAACTGCTGCACCTGAGGCGCGAAATCGTCCGGCACGTCGAAGTTTCCGATGCCCGGGATTTCGACGGTGGCGGCCGTGGCGGTGATCGCCGGGAATACGCCAGTAGTCGTCGCGGCCATCGCACCCATCACGATGGCACCCTTCACGGAATTCGGAAGCCGAGATTCCTGCTGCAAGCTGTGCTTACCCACTGAGCCGCATCTCCGATCTTGCTGCTGTAACGTCGCGGGCTGCCTCTCCGATGAAGCAACAGACTCCGCTAAGTCACGAGAAGATTACGACGAGGCCGCGCTGTTGTCCACCCGACACGAGTGGTGTGTCGCATATTTCCGAAAACGCCCCGCTGAACGGGTAATTCGGTGTATATGGCCGTGGATCACGAGACGATATACGCGATCAACCGGGCCGTTATCAACCTTTCGCCTCGACCGCCCGCTCCAACTCCGCAATCCGCCGGCGAGCGTCCGCGAGATCGACTTCCAGCTGCCCCAGCGCCATCACCAGTGGACCCACGGCGAGGTCCGCCACCAGTTGCGGATCGTCGTACCCGCGCTCGATGGCCACCAGAATGTTGTTGCGGATGCGCGCGGCCACGGTCGCCTCGGCGGGCACATTCCAGGATTCGACCACCTCCGCGACGGTGGGTACGGCTTCTTCCGACATGAACCCTCCTGCGCTGGATCCCAACGAAATCAGACATAAGGGTAGAGACCTCGAGGGACAGCGTGGGTGCGAACTCAGCGGGCCCGGATGCCGATCGATAGCTGTCTCTACGGTCCTGGATAGATGCCCGGATAATCGGTGATTCCCGCGCTACGGTTGGGCCGCATGGACCCCGTCAGGAATCCCTACGCACCCGGCGCGGGGCAGCGGCCACCCGAGCTCGCGGGCCGTGACCGGCAGCTCGCCGCCTTCGACATCGTGCTGGAACGGGTGGCGCGGGCCCGGCCGGAACGCAGTGTCATGCTCACCGGACTGCGCGGGGTCGGAAAGACGGTGCTGCTCAACCAGCTTCGCTCGGCCGCGCGCTCGCGGGGCTGGGGCACCGGGAAACTGGAGGCGCGGCCGGATCAGGAACTGCGGCGCCCGCTCGCCTCGGCGCTGCACATGGCGGTGCGTTCGCTCGCGGTGACACACCGCAATCCGGAGCAGGTGGACGATTTCCTGGGGATTCTCAAGGCTTTCGCGCTGCGCTCCACCGCCGACAAGGGCATGCGGGAACGCTGGAACCCGGGTATCGATGTGCCGGCAGTGACCGGGCGGGCCGACTCCGGCGATATCGAGATCGATCTGGTGGAGCTGCTCGTGGAGGCGGCGGCGCTGGTGCGCGAGCTCGGCATCGGGATCGCGGTGTTCATCGACGAGATGCAGGATCTCGGAGCCGCCGACATCTCCGCCATCTGCGGGGCCTGCCACGAATTGAGCCAGGACGCCGCGCCTTTGATCGTGGTCGGGGCCGGGTTGCCGCATCTGCCGGCGGTGCTGTCGGCGTCCAAGAGCTACTCCGAGCGCTTGTTCTCCTACCACCGCATCGATCGGCTGGATCGGGAGTCGGCGGACCAGGCGCTCATCGCGCCCGCCGAGCGGGAGGGCGTGAAGTACTCCGAGGAGGCGCTCGACGCGCTGTACCGGAAGGCCGACGGATACCCGTATTTCGTGCAGGCGTACGGCAAGGCGACGTGGGACGCGGCGGCGCAGAGTCCCATCTCGGCGGAGGATGTGGCGGTGGCGGCGCCCGCGGCCGAAGAAGAATTGGCAGTCGGTTTCTTTGGCTCCCGCTACGAGCGGGCGACCCCGGCCGAGCGGGAGTACATGCGTGCCATGGCCGATCTGTCCGGCGACGACGGGCCGGTCGCCACCTCCGCGGTCGCGAAGGAGCTGGGCCGCAAACCGGCCTCGTTGTCTCCGGCGCGAGACGGGTTGATCAAGAAGGGCCTCATCTACTCGGCGGAGCGCGGAACCATCGGTTTCACGGTCCCGCACTTCGGCCGGTATCTGCGCGGCGTGCAGTAACCGAGGGTTAGCCTTTATATCAAGATCATGACCTGACCGGCGCTTTCGATCTTTGCCGAGCCCTACCGGTGGGTAACAAACACTCCTACACTCGAATGTGATTCTCATCACGGTCGAGGAGGACATCATGGCGACTGCCGCCAAAGTCGACGCCACCGAAGAACAAGCCCGGGCACTGGTCGAGGAATCCCGCGAAACCGCCTGGGCCAAGCCATCTTTCGCCAAGGAAATGTTCCTCGGCCGGTTCCGGCTCGACCTCATTCACCCGTTCCCTCGCCCCGACGCGGCGGACTCCGCCAAGACCGAGGCGTATCTGACCCGGCTGCGGGCCTTCTGCGAGACCATCGACGGGCAGCGCATCGAGGCCGAGGGCCGCATCCCCGACGAATACGTGCGCGGGCTGGCCGAACTCGGCTGCTTCGGGCTCAAGATTCCCGAGGAATACGGCGGCGTCGGGCTGTCGCAGGTCGGCTACAACAAGTCGCTCATGCTGGTCAGCTCCGCGCACGCCAGTCTCGGCGTGCTGCTGTCGGCGCACCAGTCCATCGGCGTGCCCGAGCCGCTCAAGTTGGCGGGCACTCCGGAGCAGAAGCGAGAGTTCCTGCCGCGCTGCGCCAAGGGCGCGGTGAGCGCGTTCCTGCTCACCGAACCGGACGTGGGTTCCGACCCGGCGCGCATGGCCTCCACCGCGACCCCGACCGCGGACGGCGAGGCCTACGAGATCAATGGCGTGAAGCTGTGGACCACCAATGGCGTCGTCGCCGAACTGCTCGTGGTCATGGCGCGGGTGCCCAAGAGCGAGGGCCATCGCGGCGGCATCTCCGCCTTCATCGTGGAAGCCGACAGCCCGGGCATCACCGTGGAGCGGCGCAATGGGTTCATGGGCCTGCGCGGCATCGAGAACGGTGTGACCCGCATGCACAACGTCCGGGTGCCCAAGCGGAATCTGGTGGGCCGCGAGGGCGACGGGCTCAAGATCGCGCTCACCACCCTCAACGCGGGCCGCCTGGCCATCCCGGCCATGTGCACCGCGGCGGCCAAGTGGTCGCTGAAGATCGCGCGGGAATGGTCGGGCACCCGGGTGCAGTGGGGCCGCCCGGTCGGTGAGCACGCCGCCGTCAGCGCGAAGATCTCCTACATCGCCGCAACGACATTCGCGCTGGAGTCGGTGCTCGACCTCTCGGCCACCATGTGCGATGAGAACCGCAACGACATTCGCATCGAGGCCGCGCTGGCCAAGCTGTGGGCCTCGGAGATGGCTTGTCGGATCGCCGACGAACTGGTCCAGATCCGTGGCGGCCGCGGCTACGAGACGGCCGCCTCGCTCAAAGCGCGCGGCGAAAGGGCCGTCGGTGCCGAACAATTGCTGCGAGATCTGCGCATCAACCGCATCTTCGAGGGCTCCAGCGAGATCATGCGCCTGCTCATCGCCCGCGAGATGGCCGATGCCCACATGGCCGCCGCCGGCGCGCTGGTGGATCGCAATGCCGAACTCAAGGACAAGGCCAAGGCGGCGGTCGGGGCGAGCGGGTTCTACGCCAAGTGGTTCCCGCAGCTGACCGTCGGCGCGGGCACCGCCCCGATGAGTTTCGGCGAATTCGGCCCGCTCGCAAAGCATATGCGTTTCGTCGAGCGCACCGCCCGCAAGCAGGCCCGCGCTCTCATGTACGGGATGGCCCGCTGGCAGGCCAAGCTGGAATACAAGCAGGGCTTCCTGGGCCGCATCGTGGACATCGGCGCGGAACTGTTCGCCATGGCCGCCGCCTGCGTCCGCGCCCAATCCCTGCGCGTCGAGGGCAGCGCGGACGGCGTGGCCGCCGAGGAACTCGCCGAAGTCTTCTGCCGGCAGGCCCGCCTGCGCGTCGAGAAGCTCTTCGCCGAGCTCTGGTCCAATACCGACGATGCCGATACCGACCTCACCCGGGGCGTCCTCGACGGCCGCTACCGCTGGCTGGAGGGCGGCGCGCTGGATCCCAGCGAGGGCACCGGCCCGTGGATCGCGGAATGGCAGTTCGGACCGTCGGCGGAGCAGAACCTGCTCCGGCCGTTCCTCCCGTCCACGAAGACGGGGGCGGCCACCTGACTCGAATCCTCACCAAAATCTGCCGCTCTCTAGCCCAGTCGCTAGAGAGCGGCAGAATTTTAAGACCACCCGACCGTCGCGGGCTGCCGAGCGTTTCCGGCCCACTGCCGAGCGGTGGCGTTCATCCGGTTGCGCAGGTTGGGCATGCGAGCCTTCATTGTTGTTCTCCCTCACCCAGATTCGCGATTCGGGCCCTCCATCGCTGCACCGTTCGAGCCATCATCTCCGCGACCGGCGGGGGCGGGACTGTGATCGGGTCCGGCATGCGACCGGTCACCGCGAGATTCGAGTCAAATCTACGTTGCTCTAGATCATTCGCTAGATACCAGTAGAAATAGCTGACACTAGTCGGATCGGCAGTGATTTCCATGAGGGTCCAGCAATGTGGCGAGACTCCGATAGATCCGCCGAGAGGCATGCATAGCTCAGCGGAGACAGTTGGACAACTTGTCTATAACGCCTGGTGTAGCGGGTTAACGCGGGGGCTACCTCTATCGACAACCGGGCAAGAGGGCGAACTCTTCAGGAGGACGTCATGTCCACGATCGATACCCGCGCCGCCGATTTCGACGGTCACCCCATCACCGTGTCCGCCGATGACGGCGTGCGGCTCGCGGTGCGTGAATTCGGCCCGACCGAGGCCGCGGTCACCGTCGTCTTCGTGCACGGGCACTGCCTGCGCGCCGAGTCATGGGCGTTCATGCGGGGCCACCTGCTGCGGATCTGGGGCGACGACACCCACATGGTGTTCTACGACCATCGTGGACACGGGGATTCCGGCAATGCCGACCCGTCCACGTACACCATCGAGCAACTGGCCCGGGATCTGGACGCGGTGCTGCGAACCCTGGTGCCGACCGGACCGGTTGTCCTGGTGGGACATTCGATGGGAGCCATGACCGTGCTGGCCTACGCGCGGCTCTACCCGGAGACGATCGGAACCCGGGTGGTCGGCGTGGGCCTCATCTCCAGCGCCGCCAACGGGGTGACCCGGGTCGGGCTGGGGCGGTTGCTGAGCGCGCCGGCGGTGACCTCGCTGCGGCTGGCGGTGCGGCGGGCGCCGCGGGCCATGCAGGCCTCGAAACACCTGAGCCGCCGCATCTTCGAGCCCATCATGCGCGATGTGACGCTCGGCACCCGCAAGGTGAGCCCGCGCATGCTGGCCGTGGCGACGGCCATGCTCAACGACACCTCGCTGCTGACGATGGCCAGTTTCCTGGAGTCGCTCATCCGCTTCGACGAGACCGCGATCCTGCACCGGCTGGGCTCGATTCCGGTGCTGGTGCTGGCCGGGTCGGCCGACATCATGATCCCGTTCGCGCATTCGGTGGTGCTGGCCTCCCAGGTCGACGACGCCGAGCTGGTGCGGCTGGACGGGGCCGGGCACAGCGTGATCCTGGAGCGGGCCGAAGAGGTGGCCGCGGCCGTGGTGGGACTGGTCGCGCGGGCGACCGCGGCGGCCCGCGGCGAGGACCCCGACTGCGGGCCCGAATACGCCATCGCGGGCTAGCTGGAAGATCATCGGCGGCGGGTCGATCCACGCGATCCGAAACGTCCACCGCCCCGATTTCGCCTGGAATGACAGGCCCCTGAGCTGCGAATACTTCTCGCGGACGAGACGAATCACCGGCGATCACGTACTGTGTTGTAGATCACGATGTGTGGTCTGTCACACGGCTCGAGGAGGGTTTCGATGACACGCAGCGAGATTGCGGAACTCCGCTACGCGGTCGGCCAGCTCCGGCAGTGCGTCAGCGCATTGCGTACGCACTACGGCGACGCGGGGACGGTCCGTCGACTGGAGAACGATCTGGAAAGGCTCGTCATCGACACCGACGAGTTCGAACAGGCGCCACCGCCGGAATCACCACGGGCGAAGCAGGAGACGATCTACGTCCCCGACGCCAAATACGATGAGGCGGCCTGGATGGGCGCGCAGGACGAGGGCCTCGGCTTCCACTCGCGTCCCCGCACCAAGTAACTAATCCTTCGTCTCGAACAGCGGCAGAACCACCTCGACAATGGCGTCGAGGCTCGGCAATTCGACGAGCGCGTCGGGTGGGCTCAGCTGCCGCTGTAGCGCACGCTGATGAGCCGCACCGACCAACAGCAGGGCCGGCGCGCGCAGATCCGCGGACCGGATGTCACGGGCCGAGAGATAGGTGACCACGGTATCCACCGCGCGATGCGGACCGAGGTCGAGATCGCGGCTGCGTTCCCGGTAGACCGCGCGCAGGTCGACATCCGATTGCACCGCCGCCATCACAGGCAGGGCGGAGACGAAGAATTCCTCGAGGGTGGCGAGCAGCGTCCGCAGGTCCGTGCGCAGATCCGCCGTCGCCGCATCGGCGAGCAACTCCTCGAGCGGCCGCAGTCGCTGCTGGATCACGGCCTGCAGCAGGCCCATTCGATCACCGAAGTGGTAGAAGATGCTGGATTCGGCGACCCCGGCGCGCGCCGCGATCTCCTTGGTGGACAGCCGGGCGAGGCCATATTCCGCGAGCACCTGCTGGGCATTGGCGATCACGGCCTCGCGCACACCGGTACTGGGCCGCCCTCGGGAACGGGTCGCCACGCTGCCTCCTGTCACGCTCTGAACTCGGACTCTTGCAGTATGCCGCACCTGGTCGTATTTTCTGAGTATTCACTCAGTAATAGGGAGCCGAGGTAACACCGATGCCCCAGCCGATTACGACAACTCCCGACCCGGCCGCCACCCGCAAGCAGGAGCGGCTCGACGCGGTCATGCGATGGATGCTGCGCTCACCGCTGCACCGGGTGGCCAGCGGGAAGCTGCTCATCGTCGGTGACGGGCCCGGCCGGAACGCCGGCCGGTCCCGGGTGATCGGCAGCACCGGGACGCCGACAGATTGCGTTTCGAATCCGGCTGGGGCGCAAGAGTGACCGGCCCCCCCTCTAACCCTCATCGGACGGACAGGCCACCACGCCGTTGTCACCGTCCATGACGGTGGACAAGCGGCCGAAACGGGCAGTCGGCGGCGTGGGATCCGGCCTACCCCAATCTTTTCTGACAGACCGGAGAGTTCGCGCGATTGCCGTTCGTTCACTAAGCGAACGAATCGCGAAACATCGCAGAAAATGTGGCGCAAATCACGGGATCGCGAAATCACTGTTGCGAGCTCGAGTGATAGCACCACTGTCGTAAGGTGCTCACCATCACATTCGATGCCGGAGGTAACGATGACGTTCCACGGGATAGAGCAGCGAGGCATCCACCAGTGAGCGCCGCACCAGTCAAGACTTCTGAATCGAGCACAACCGGGGTTTTCAGTAGGGGCAGGGCCGCCATCTCGGCACGCACGCTCCGCACCGACCGGTGGTGGGTACCGCCGGCCACGACGGTGCTGGGGCTCGCGGCCTTCGTCATCTACGCGACCGTCAGATCCTTTGTGCGCAGCGCGTATTGGGTGCCGGACTTCCACTATCTGACACCGTTCTATTCACCCTGCCTGAGCGCCTCGTGCGTGACGGGCTCCAGCCATTTCGGCACGCCTATCGGCCACCTGCCCATGTGGATTCCGCTGGGCTTCCTGGTGCTGCCGTTCCTGCTGCTGTTCCGGCTCACCTGCTACTACTACCGCAAGGCCTACTACCGGTCCGTGTGGATGGCGCCGCCGGCCTGTGCGGTGGCCGAGCCGCACGCGAAATACACGGGGGAGACGCGGCTTCCGCTGATCATCCAGAACGCGCACCGCTACTTCTTCTACGTCGCGGTCATCATCTCGGTGATCAACACCTATGACGCGGTGATCTCCTTCCACGCCGCGGACGGCTTCGGCATCGGCCTGGGGACGCTGATCATCACCGGCAACGCACTGCTGTTGTGGGCGTACACGCTGTCGTGCCACTCCTGCCGCCATATCGCGGGCGGACGGCTCAAACACTTCTCACAGCACCCCGTGCGCTACCGCTTCTGGACCGTGGTGTCGAAGCTGAACACCCGGCACATGCAGCTGGCCTGGACCACGCTGGGCACGCTGGTCCTCACCGATTTCTACGTCATGCTGGTGGCGAGCGGAACCATCTCCGATCCCCGCCTCATCGGCTGACGGTCCTCTATTCCTCTTTCTCCCAGGAGTATTCGGTTCCATGCCTGAAGTCGAGCGGCACAAGTACGACGTCGTCGTGATCGGTGCCGGCGGTGCCGGTCTGCGCGCGGTCATCGAGGCCCGTGAACACGGACTGTCCGTGGCGGTGGTCTGCAAGTCCCTGTTCGGCAAGGCGCACACCGTCATGGCCGAGGGCGGCTGCGCGGCCGCCATGGGCAATGCCAATGACAAGGACAGCTGGCAGACCCATTTCAAGGACACCATGCGCGGTGGCAAGTTCCTCAACAACTGGCGCATGGCCGAACTGCACGCCCAGGAGGCCCCCGACCGGGTATGGGAGCTGGAAACCTATGGGGCGCTGTTCGATCGGACCGCCGACGGCCGGATCAGCCAGCGCAACTTCGGCGGCCACACCTATCCGCGGCTGGCGCACGTCGGCGACCGCACCGGGCTCGAGATCATCCGCACCATGCAGCAGAAGATCGTCTCGCTGCAGCAGGAGGACTTCGCGCAGACCGGCGACTACGAGGCGCGCATCAAGATTTTCGCCGAGTGCACCATCACCGAGCTGCTCAAGGACGGCGACAAGATCGCCGGGGCCTTCGGGTACTGGCGTGAGTCCGGACGCTTCATTCTCTTCGAGACGCCCGCGGTCGTCATCGCCACCGGCGGTATCGGCAAGTCCTACAAGGTGACGTCGAACTCCTGGGAGTACACCGGCGACGGGCACGCGCTCGCGCTGCGCGCCGGGGCGTCGCTGATCAATATGGAGTTCCTGCAGTTCCACCCGACCGGCATGGTGTGGCCCCCGTCGGTGAAAGGCATCCTCGTCACCGAGGGCGTGCGCGGTGACGGTGGCGTGCTCAAGAACTCCGACGGCAAGCGGTTCATGTTCGACTACATCCCGCCGGTGTTCAAGGGCCAGTACGCCGAGACCATAGAAGAAGCGGACCAGTGGCTGAAGGACAACGACTCCGCCCGGCGCACACCGGATCTGCTGCCCCGTGACGAGGTCGCGCGGGCCATCAACGAAGAAGTGAAGGCCGGGCGCGGTACCCCGCACGGCGGCGTGTACCTCGATATCGCCTCCCGGCTGCCCGCCGACCAGATCGTCAAGCGGCTGCCGTCCATGCACCACCAGTTCAAGGAGCTGGCGGACGTGGACATTACGAAGGAACCCATGGAGGTCGGGCCGACCTGCCACTACGTCATGGGCGGCATCGAGGTCGATCCGGATACCCAGGCGGCCACGGTGCCCGGCCTCTTCGCGGCCGGTGAGTGCGCCGGTGGCCTGCACGGATCCAACCGCCTGGGCGGCAACTCACTGTCGGATCTGCTGGTGTTCGGCCGTCGTGCCGGCCTCGGCGCCTCCGAATACGTGCAGCAGCTGGCCGCTCGGCCCGAGATCTCCGACACCGATATCGCCGCGGCCGCGAAATCGGCTGTGACGCCGTTCGATCCGCCCGCCGAGGGCGGTCCGGGCGAGAACCCGTACACGCTGCACATGGACCTGCAGCAGACCATGAACGATCTGGTCGGCATCATCCGCAAGGAACACGAGCTGAAGCAGGCCATCGAACACCTGTCGGAACTGCGCGACCGCTACGACCACGTCACCGTCGAGGGCCACCGGCAGTTCAACCCGGGATGGCATCTGGCCTTGGACATGCGCAACATGCTGCTCATCAGCGAATGCGTCGCCAAGGCCGCGCTGCTGCGCACCGAGAGCCGCGGCGGCCACACCCGCGACGACCACCCGGGCATGGATCCGGTGTGGCGCAACAAGCTGCTGGTCTGCACGATCGACCCCGACGAGGTCGGCTTCTCGGTGCCGGCGGTGACCGTCACGCCCGAGGCCCAGGTGCCCATGCGTGAGGACCTGCTCCGGTTGTTCGACCTGGCGGAGCTCGAAAAGTACTACACCCCCGCCGATCTCGCAGCGCTGCGGGACGACGCTGGAAAGGCGGAATAGTCATGGGTTACGAGGCGAAGTTCAAGGTGTGGCGCGGTGACACCGAGGGCGGCGGCCTGCACGACTTCACCGTGGAGGTGAACGAGGGCGAGGTGGTGCTCGACATCATCCACCGGTTGCAGGCCACCCAGGCGCCGGATCTGGCGGTGCGCTGGAACTGCAAGGCGGGCAAGTGCGGTTCGTGCTCGGCGGAGGTGAACGGGCGGCCGCGGCTGCTGTGCATGACCCGGATGTCGACCTTCACCCAGGACGAAGTGGTGACGGTGACGCCCATGCGCACCTTTCCCGTTATTCGCGACCTGGTCACGGACGTGTCGTTCAACTACCGGAAGGCGCGGGAGGTGCCGTCTTTCACGCCACCGATGGATCTGAAACCGGGCGAGTACCGGATGCAGCAGACCGATGTGGAACGGTCCCAGGAATTCCGCAAGTGCATCGAATGCTTCCTGTGCCAGAACGTCTGTCATGTGGTGCGTGATCACGAGGACAACAAGCACGCATTCTCCGGGCCTCGATACCTGATGCGTATCGCCGAACTCGAAATGCATCCGCTGGATGTGGCGGACCGCCGCGAGTTGGCACAGGAGGATGCCGGTCTGGGCTTCTGCAACATCACGAAGTGCTGCACGGAAGTGTGCCCGGAACACATCAAGATCACCGATAACGCGCTGATCCCGCTCAAGGAACGCGTCGTGGACCGGAAATACGACCCGATCGTATGGCTGGGCAATAAACTTTTCCGTCGCTGACGCACCTTTCCGACAACATGGCACCGGTGGCCTCGCGCTGGAGCTCGGCGCCACCGGGTTGGCGAGCCCGTAGTTGATCACGAAACGGCCGCCGTTCGACAACGGAAGTATGTTTGCGACGGCTAAACATGGGTATCCGATTATTCGTGGACCGAGGACTCAAGAATGCACGTCCCCGGTACCGGAAAATGGGTCCCGATGACTGGGTCGAACGGCTGATCGTAGGGATGCTCTTCGCGGTATCGGCGATGGGCGTATACATACTCACCGGCGCATTGATGCCATCCATCGCGATCGGCCTGCTGGTCGCCGCCGTCGCGATCGGCGTTGTCGCAATCCTGTGACGCGAGAGTTCACGGGGGTCGGGGCCCGTGCACCCTCGCGCGGCGAATCACAGGTCGAAGACACCGTTTTCGAGGCCGGCGGTGAAGGACCGCCACTGTGCCGCGTCGAACACCAGCGCCGGGCCCTGGGGATTCTTGCTGTCCCGCACGCCGATTCGGCCTGCGGGCAGGAACGCCACCTCGACGCACTCCTTACCGGCGCCGCTGCGGCTGCTCTTGAACCAGTCGGCCCCGGAAAGATCCACACTCATGCTCTATCCCTTCTTCGCCGGTGCGGAGCCCTCCATGGTTACGCTCCGCACGTGCTGGGAGGTGGAACGACGCCTCCGGGCTTGACCGCCCAGGCGGCATACTCCTTCGCCACCTGCCGCAGCAGGTTTCTGCTGTCCTGGATGTTCAACGCGCAGCGTTCCAGGCCCTCTTGCGCCCGGCGATAACGCTGAACGTCGCCCTGTCTCTCGAGATACAGATCTCCGGTGAACCCCTCCACATAGACCACCGGGGGCTCCACCGGCTGCCCCTTGCTGTCGGTTCCGAACTCCAGAATCACGAACGGCCCGGTCGAAAGTCCCAGGGGGACACCGGCGGCGAAGGGCAGAATACGCAAGGCGACATTGGTCCGGGTACTCAGTTCCGCCAAGTGCCGTACCTGCGCCGCCATCACCTTTGCGCTTCCCACCAGGCGGCGCAATACCGATTCGTGCAACACCATGGCGATAGTCGCCGGCCGCATGCGGCGGTTGATCATGGCCTGCCGCTGCATACGCAGCTGAACGCGCCGATCCACCTCCGCCGCAGTCTCTTCCGGATACCCGAGGCGGTTCAGGGCCCTTGCGTAGTCGGCCGTCTGCAGCAGGCCCGGCACCAATTCCGATTGGTAGCACGACAACTGCTGCGCGGATGCCTCCAGGCCCACGTAGACGTCGAAGTTCTCGGGAATCAGATCGCCGTAGGAGTGCCACCAGCTCTTGACCGCCGCCTGCTGCGCCAAACCCTTGAGGCCCTCGGCGATCTCGGCGGGGATACCGTAGATGCGGCACAGCTCCTGGATGTCGATGGTGCGGATCCGGTCGGCGTTGCCCTTCTCGAGCCGCTGTAGCGTGCTCGCGCCCCACTCCATCAGCTTGGCGGCTTCGGCGATGGTCAATCCTGCCTGGATGCGCCAGTCGCGCAGATAGCGACCGAGCTGGCGCCGGGGCAAGGTGGATGACGCGGGACCTTCGGACACAACACGCTCCATTCGCGGTCGCGGGCATGGATCGGGCTCGACGGCGGGCGAGGGCTTCGTCCACTGTGGAGAATCGTCCTCTCCCAAGTGGATTCGCTGCTGGGAATTCGCGCAATTTTGCGTTCTCCTTTTCGAAATTCGCCCGCCGGGCGTCTGCTCGTGGTGTGCTGGAGATGTGCCCGGAGCGGTGTAGCTAGGCCCCTTTCCTTTCCTGAACCTCCGGGCACTTCAGGAACCAGCGGGAACGAGGAGTGGTCTGGACATGCAACTGACATCCCTCAACATGCACATCGCCGGTCTGTCGCGCTGCCGTAGGGATCCGGGGGTGATGAACGTCGAGCAAGCACACGCCGCAATGCAATTGCACCTCGATTGCACGGTGCAGACGTGCAAGGTGCGCCGCCGAGCGCGGGCGACGCTGGTCGCGGAGGGACGGTGCGTGCTCGACGAGCGGGCGCTGCCATGACCGGGATCGCGGGGTCTCACCCCGGAACCGCTACCGACCGGTTCGTGCACCGGCTGCTCTGGCTGCTACTCGATACGCGGGCCGCGCTACGCCGTTCCAGGGCTGCGCGCGATCCCTCCAGGAATTCGCGGCCCGGGGTGTACCGGGGAAGGCCCCGGGCCGCGATAAACGCTGCCGCACAGCGCTTTCGAGCGTCCCGCGCCTAACCTCCGGGCAGCGGTGACGCAGTCCCCACCGCGTGCTGCAGCGCGGTTCGGCCCGCTCGTTCCACAGACGGCGGGCGGGCCGAACCGCACCCAAGAACCGGTGTGACGCTTACCCTGGAATCCATCGCACTTGCGCCAGGGGTGGAGGGGAACACCGTTGTTGGCCTTCGAACAGCCGGACGTCCCGGCATGCCGGACCGCGTCGCTGTCTGATCTGGACGCGATCCGCGCCCTCGAGGTGGTCGAATTCGAGCATCTCGCGTATCCGTATTTCGTTCTGCGGCAATTGTTCGAGTTGCACGGAGCAAACTGGACGGTTGCCGAGGACGCGGGGGAGGTGTGTGGCTATGTGCTCACCGCCATCGACGGGGACAGCACCGCCTGGTTCCTCGGCTTCGCCGTGGCGCCCGGCTGCCGGGGTCGCGGCTACGGCCGCGCGCTACTGGAAGCCGCACTGGCGCAATGCCGCACGATCCGCGCCGAACAGGTCTTCGTCACGGTGAAACCCGGCAATCGCGCCGCCTACCACCTCTACAAGGAGGTCGGCTTCGTATGGGCCGACCACGACGTCGCCTACTTCGGCGTCGGCGAGCCCCGAGATGTGCTGGTGCACAGGATTTATCATTGATCATGCTCGAGAAGAACGCTCCGTCATCGCCGTTCGTGGCGGATATGAGCATGCGCATCGAGCGCCACGCCGACACGTACGCCGAGAACATCACCGAATTCCTCGAACAGCCGCACGGCCTGCGGCGGCGCGTCACCGAACAGCCCCTGCTGGACCTGTTCACCCGGCACACCGAGGCGGTCGTCGCCACCTACGATCCACCCGGAATCCGCAGGGCCGGCGACAGTCTCGTCTTCGGGCACATCTACGCAAACGTCCTCCAGCACGTCACCGCCGCGCCGCCGCAGGCGGTATCGGTCAAACAGCTCATAGCGGCCCTCATCGCCGCCGAGGTGGAGTTCCGAGGGCCATTGCGTTTGAGTCGCACTCAGAACCGGCTGCTGGCCGAGACCTATGAGCGCTTGGGCCGTCCACTGGTGCAGGCCGGGCTGCCCGCGCATGCCGCCCTGGCCTATCGTCGCGCCGGCAGCCTCTACCGCATCGACGAGGACACCGATGCCGAGGACCGCTGCGGTCTGGAAATGGCCCGCGCACGGCGGCTGGCGCAGCCGGTGGCCTGGCGGCGCATCGGCGGCCTGGTCCCGGACCTCATCTGCGGCTACGGCTACCGGCCCTTCCGCATGCTGTGGTTCGTCGTCTGCCAGCTGCTGGTCTTCCTGGTGGCCGTCATGCTGCGGTCGGATCAGCCGCCGGCCATCACGCTGTTCCAGGTGCTCATGAACTACCTGAATCCGCTGGGCGTCGGCGATACCGCCAGCCTGCGGGTCGGCGGTCGCGCGATCTTCGTGGTCGAGAGCTATCTGGGCGCGGTCACCATGTCGGTGTTCTTCGCCCTGCTGGTGCGCCGTTGGTTCCGGCTCTGACCGCCCGGAGCCCCGGTGCCAGTCTCGCCCACTGCCCCGGCGCCGGTCTCACCACTGGATGGTGCTGATCTTGGAGCTGCGCAGCGCCTCCAGCGTCGCCACCGCCAGCCGGTCGCGCAGGTGCCCGACCTGCGCGGTCCACTGCCGGGTGAAGCCCGGATCGGACTCCAGCCGGGTCCACAGTTCGCGCAGCCGGGGCGGGGTGTGCGCGCCCGGCATCCACAGGTGCACCAGGTGCTCGAGCAGCGGCGCCAGCTCCACCGCCGGATCGCGTTCGGGCGCGGGGCGTTCGGCCTCGGACAGGGCGGCGCCGAGGGTGGACAGCAGCCAGTCGTGGGTGGCCAGATCCTCGCAGAAGCGTTGCACCCCGGCCAGATCCCGCGCGGTCGGCACCATGATCCGCACCGACCGGGTGTTCTCGTCCTCCAGCCGGAACGCGAACAGAGTGCGACCGCGCACAGCGCCGCCCACCGGCGGCGCGACCCGCGCGGCCCAGCGCAGCCGGGTGGCACTGGATCGCACCGGCGGCTGCTGATCCAGGCGCGGATCGGTGCGCACCCGGGTGAGCAGCCGATCGCTGACCGAACCCAGGTCGAGGGTGGTGGCGCTGGAGCCCTCCAGGAAACCCTCGGTGAGATCGACCGCGGCCGAGGGGTCGTCGGCGATCCGGTGCCACACCTCGAGTGTCCCGACCTGTTTCAGATAGTGCGACCAAGGGCGCCGGTTCTTGTCGGCGGTGCGCACCACGGTCGAGCAGGCCGAGGACTGGATCACCCGGCCGCCCACCAGGATCGCGTGCGCGGCGACCGTGCCGATGGCGCGGCTGTCCGAACGCGACACCGTGGCCAGCTTGCAGTCCACGCCGATGGCCGAACTCGGCGAAACCGCCAGTGGCAGAGGGCGTTCCCGCATCAGCACCCGCTGCCCGGGTAGCAGTGACAGCAGCGCCTGCGCCTCCCGCGCCGCCAGTCCCCCCGAATTCGGCAGCAGTGCCGTGCGTACCTCCCCCAGCAGCACCAGCGGATCGCTCATACCGGTCCCTTTCGCGCATGACCGGGGGCCACCTCAGACATCACCTAGAAAGATGTGGTTCAACCGGCGGGTGGCCTGCCGGGGCACCTCGACCGGAATGCGCTCACCCGCACCGCGTTCGGCGAGTTTGGCGTGCACGTCGTCGTCGAGTTGCAGGTGGTCGAGGATGACCCTGACCGCGTGCTCGATGCCGAGGTAGCTGTAGGGCAGCACGGACAGCGCCCGATAGGCCGCGAAGGGCTTGGCCTTCGAGTTCAGCTTCATCACCGCCGGCAACCGCGACCAGTCGCTGGGCCACGGGTCCTCCCACGGCACAGGCGCGGCCACCATCGCGCCCTCATCGCGAATCATGCCCAGCCGCAACAACTGCCAGATGGAGGCCAGGAACGGACAGGACCAGAGGATGCGCTCCACCTGCTGTCCCGCCACCTCCTCCAACTGGCGGCTCCACAGCTGTACATCGAGGAAGATGGAGTGATTGCGCGCGCCGAACTCCTCCGGCGGGCGGTAGCGGGCGATGCGCATGGCCTGTCCCGCATCGTATTCCGAGGAACGGCGGCCATTGCACAGCCAGCCGGACTCCACGGTGGGCGGTCGGCGACCGGTGCTGTCACGCTCGGGTTCGGCGACGATGCGGGCAGCCATCATCTCCGCCAGCCGCACCGGTTCGCCCACGGGTTCGCCGTCCTGGAACGACGGCACCTCCGCGCACCCGGCCTCACGCGCCAGGTAGTCGATGGGCACCTCGCACTGCTCGGCCGCGACCAGCAGCTTCTCGAGCACCTGCCGCGGGTCCGCGGCGCGTCGGGCGTCCCGGGAACGGGTGGCGGTGCGGGTCCAGAAGTAGTCGTCGACCAGGAAGCAGGTGCTGACCCGGGCGCCCGGCCCGAATTCCTTTTCGGCCGCGGCGATCTGGGCCGCCACGATCGGGGCTACCTTGCGCAGCTGGGCATGGATGCGGTCCACGCCGTTGACGAGCTCGTCCATGTAGAAGTGGCCGACCTCGATGGACAGATGCGACAGCGGCTGTCCGGCCACGCGATTGCGCTCGCCGGCCTCGCTGTAGTCGGTCGCGGAGCTCATCTGCGCACCTCCACCTGTTCCCAGACGGCATCGTTCATGAGTTTCTCGGTGAGCAGGCGGAACGCGTCCACGGTCGCGGCATTGGCCACGTGGGCAGCCACATCCACATCCAGGATCACCTGTTCCCGGCACTGCAGCATCGGTTCCACCGGGACCTTGCCCAGTATCCCGCTCTCACCCATGCCGTGCCGGTTGGCCGCGCGGGTCAGGGTGTTGTGTTGTTCCTGCAGCCAGGCGGCCTGGGCCGGGCGCAGGCCGGCGGTCAGGTTGAGTTCGGGCACGGCGGTGCGGACGAAGCGCAGCGAGTTCAGCAACTCGGCGCGGTCATGACCCCACGCCTCCCCGACCGCGAGCACACCATGCTCGTCGTGGACCAGGCCGCGGGCGGCCGCGATGTGCTGGCGGGTCCAGCGGTGGAAGATGAGCCAACGGCACACCGCTCGGGCCAGCTGCGGATGCCGGGTCGCGCTCAGCGCCAGTGCGAGCGCGATGGAGCGGCCCGCGCTCAGATCCACGAAGGTGACATTGAATTCCTGCTCGCAGGTGGCGAACAGGGCGGCGCAGCGGTCGATCATGCGCTCGTCGAGCGTGGTGAACTCGGAGCCGCCGACGTCGCCGGGGAAGAGCACCAGCCGGCCCGAGGGGTGGCGGGAGCGGCTCAGTTCCATCCGGTCGGTCTCGGAGCGCACACTCAGCCGTGCGGGTGTGCCGTTCTCGTCGAGCAGGTACGCGTGCAGACCCGTGCCGTCGCGGACACCATTGTCGATCCGGCTGATCTCGAAAGTGCCTCCCGCGGTGGGGGATCCGAAATCGAAATCCAGATAGGCGACCTTGTAGCCCTTCATGCTCAGCCAGTAGGCCATATTGCAGCTGGTGACCGAGCGGCCGGTGCCGCCCTTGTCAGAAGCGGAGAACACGAGCACGGTCACACACTCCTGGTGGCGTCGAACCGGGCGTAGGCGAGTTCGTCCAGTTCCATGAGGGCCTGCGAGGCGAGACTGACAGCGGTGCCCGGGCGTTCGTCGATGAGCTTGCGGGCGCGTTCCAGGCGCTGTTCGGCCAGGGCCAGGGCGGTGCGGCTGGGGGACGTATCGGTCTCGCTCAACTCGAGCATCTCCCGATTGAGCAGATGCTCGGCCTCGGTCAGCAGTTCCATGGCCCGGGTCACCGAGGTGGGCGCGCGCAGCGGCGGTTCTCGGTACATGCGCGCGGCGGTCACCATGCACTCGACCACGCGCTCGGTGAGATACCAGGAGGGCAGCTGGGTTTCGGATCCGCCGAAGATGCGGCTGGGATCGTCCCAGAGGCCGGTGGCCGGGCCCTCGCGGAAGGCGCGCAGGTCGAGGTGGTCCATGGTGGCCTGGGCCAGCGCCATGAGCTGGTCACGGGTCTCGATGGTGCCGGAGAGCCGGGCGGCCTGCAGGGTGCGCTTCAAAAGCACGGTGGCGTAGTCGGATACCGTCCACAGCAGCAGCGGGCCGTCCAGTTCCTCGCTGCCCAGCAGGCGCAGGCTGACGCCGGGGGTGTGCATGATGCGGGCGGGATCGTCGGCGGTGAACCGGCGGATGATGCGGCCACGGCGGGCCAGCTCGTCGAAAATCGTTGCGGCGCGGTCCAGATCGTCGTCATTGGCCTCACGGTTGAGCAGGTCCTGCATGAGCACCGCGGACACGATGAGACTGAAGTAGTCCGATTCCTCGCCGTCGGAGGTGCGCCACGGAATGTCCTCGAGCGGCCAGCGCCCGGTGCCGAAGCGCGCCACCGCCGCCCAGTAGCGCTGCGCCAGATCCCAGCGCAGCTGCAGCGCCTCGGCCAGGCGGCGCTGCTGACTGTTGAGCAGGTCGAGTTCGCGGGTGCGCACCGAGGTGAGGTCGTTGATGCCGTCCAGCGCCACCACCGTGAAGTGCAGGTACGGCCGCGCGATGGCGTGGCCGGGCTGATCCGCGAGGGGCATGTCCACGAAGTCGATGGGGGCGGCCTTGCGCACAATGGCCCAGCTCCAACCGCATTCGAACAGCATGTCCGAGCTGTCCAGGTCGACGCCCTCCACCTGACTGAGCGTGGCGTCGTTGCGCAGCCGGATGCGGACCCGTTCCAGGCGCTGCTGCACGGCGTGCACCACCGCGTCGGTGGAGCCGCCGGTCTGGTTGAGCATCGACAGCATGGTGCGCCCGGCATCGGACTTGGGCGAGACGGTGTTCACCACGAAGCTGCGGACCAAGCCCACCATGGCGGCGGTGAGCCGGACATTGATGAGGGCGTCCAGCCGCTCGATGCGCGGGCCCAGCTCCACGGCCAGCTTGATCCGGCGGCCCACGGCCAGTTCGGCGACCGGACCGCTGAAGCCGCGCAGGAACTTCAGCGCGGCCAGGCACAGGGTCAGCGACATGGAATAGGAGTCGACGACGTCGAGCGCGCGCTGGGCGGGCGTCGGATCGACGCCGTCGGACGAGGACAGGTAGCTACCCGCCGCGAAGCTCGGCAGGCCGGCGCCGGAGTCCGGGTCGGGATCGGTGTGGCGGTCGATGTACTGCTCGAGCAGCCAGACCACGCGCTCGCCGATCCGCAGGCCATTGTCGCCCAGGGGGGACAGCACCTCGCGGATGTCGACGGCGATCTCGTCGGGCCGCTCCAGCCCGAAGCCGTCGATCTCGGTAGCCGGGTACAGCAGGCACAGCAGCTGTTCGGCGTCGCTGATGGAGTTGGAACCGTTGCGGCCGCCCCAGACCCAGGTGCCGTCCTGATAACACGCGGTCAACAGCGACCGCCAGACTCCGAGGATCTGTTCCCGTGGCTTGATTCTCATCGACGCCGTCCCCTGCCCTGTCGTGGCCAGCCTCGCCGTCATAGCTATGAACGGGCGCGGCACAAACTATCATGCGCCAGCCGTCGGCACAGGGTGGAAGGCAGGCCCGAAATCGCGTCGCGCACAAAGCGATATCGGGCAGATCGGGCGTGGGAGTGCACGGTCGCCGGGGGCGTGCCGGTAGCGTCGCGGATCATGGATCGGACGGTTCGCCGCGGATCGGCCCGGCGTCGGCGCGCGGCGGTGGGCTATGTCCTGCTGCTGCCGAGCCTGATCGGGGTCGGCTGTTTTCTGCTGGTGCCGATCGCGGTGGTGTTGTGGCTGAGCCTGCACAGCTGGAATCTGTTGGGGCCCATACGGTTCACCGGATGGGATAATTGGGGGTCGGTGCGCAGTGACCGGCAGTTCGGACATTCGATCCTGATGACGCTGGCATTGACGGCCCTGGTGGTGCCGGTGCAGACGGTGCTGGGATTCGCGGTGGCGGCCCCGCTGGCGCGGCGCGGACGGGGCGGAACCGTGCTGCGGGTGGTGTACGCACTGCCGTGGATGTGCGCACCGGTAGCCGTGGGAGTGGTCTGGCAGTGGATCTTCGCGCCCACCGGCGGCGCGCTCGACGCGCTGCTGGGGCGGCGGGTGGAGTGGCTCAGCTCGCCGACGCTGGCGCTGCCCGCGGTCGCCGCGGTGATCGTCTGGATGAACATCGGATATGTGGCGCTGTTCTTCGTGGCCGGGATCCGGGCCATACCGGGCGAGATCCTCGATGCGGGCGCGCTGGACGGAGCCGTGGGCTGGCGGCGCATTCGCTGGCTGATCCTGCCGCTGCTGCGGCCGACCATGTTCTTCGTGCTGGTCACCGGAGTGCTCACCGTCTTTCAGACCTTCGACGCGGTGTACGCGCTCACCCGGGGCGGGCCCGACCATCACACGGATGTGGTTGCCATGCGGATGTATTCGGAGGCCTTCGAGGCCGCGCATCCGGGGCGGGCCGCGGTCATGGCGGTGGTGGTGTTCGCGGTCGTGTTCGTGATCACGCTGGCACAGCATCGATACTTCCGGGATCGGACCGAGCGCGAGGAGGCGGAGCGCTATGAGTACTGACAAACGGACGGCGGTCCGCGCCGGTGCCGCCTACGCGGTACTGGTGGTCGGGGCCCTGCTGACGGTCGCCCCGCTGGTACTGAGCGCCATGACCGCGGTCAAGACGCCGAAGCAGTTCGCGAGCGAATCCGTCTTGGCCGCACCGCATCCGGCGACACTGGACAACTTCCGCACCGTGCTGGACCAGGGGCTGGGCCGCGCGGTGGCGGTCACCGCGCTGATGACGGCGTGCATCACCTGCGGGCAACTGGTCACCTCGACGATGGCGGCGTACGCCTTCGCGCGCCTCAGTTTTCCCGGGCGCGAGGCGCTGTTCTGGGTGTATCTCGGGACCATGATGGTGCCCAGTGCGGTCACTTTGGTGCCGCTGTACCTGATGTTCGCGAAATTGGGCTGGCTCAACAGCTTCTGGGCGCTGGTGCTGCCGTTCCTGTTCGGGTCGCCGTACGCGATCTTCCTGCTGCGCCAGTACTTCCGGGCCATTCCCGGCGAGATCATCGACGCCGCCCGAGTCGACGGGGCCTCCACCCTCGACATTCTGCTGAGCGTCGTGGTGCCGATGAGCCGGCCGATCCTGGCCACGCTCACCGTCATCACGGTGGTCTCGCAGTGGAACAGCTTCATGTGGCCGCTGGTCGCCGCGTCGGGCCCGAAGTGGCAGGTGCTGACCGTGGCCACCGCTAATGCGCAGACCCGGTACAACGCGCAGTGGACGCTGATCATGGCAGCCACCACGCTGGCCATCGCGCCGCTGGTGTTGCTGTTCGTCGTGTTCCAGCGGCAGGTGCTGCGCTCCATCGCGGTGACGGGGCTGAAATGAGGGGGATCCGGATCAAGGCGGCGCGAATCAAGGCGGCGCGAATCAAAGATTCGACCCGGGCGGTGTTCGGGATGGTCGTGGTCGCCGTGCTGCTGGTGGCCGCGGCGCTGTGGCTGGGCCGTGATGCCGGGGGTGGCGGGCGCACGGTGGTGCGGTTGCGGATCTGGGATCAGAGTTTCGTCTCCGCCTACCGGGCCTCGCTGGACGAGTTCCAGCGCGCCAATCCCGATGTGGAGGTGCGAATCACGCTGGTGCCGTGGGCCTCCTACGCACAGAAGCTGCGGCTGGATGTGGCGGGCGGAATCGCCGACGACATGTTCTGGACCAACCTCTACGAGGACTACGCCGACAGCGGACACCTGATGGATATCGGCGCGACACTGGGACCCGAGACCCCGCGAGCCTGGGATCCGCAGGCCGTCACCCAGTACACGCGGTCCGGAAAGTTCTGGGCGGTCCCGCAATTCGTGGACGGCGGAACAGCGGTGTATGTGAACCGGGATCTGCTGGCGCAGGCCGGGATCGATCCGGCGGAGCTCGCGGCGGCGCGGTGGAGTCCCGATCCCGGTCGCGACACATTCCGGCCGCTGCTGCGGCGGCTGGCCACGGTGGCACCGTGGCCGTACAACGCCGCCAATGACTTTCAGTCCATCTCACTGCCGTACCTGGGCTCGGCGGGCGGGCAACTCCAGCGGGACGGCCGGTTCGCCTTCGATTCCCCGCCCGGGCGGGACGCCTTCGGTTATTCGGTGGGCCTGGTCGCGGACCGGCTCTCGCCGTCGGCCGCCGATACCAATACCAGCGGTGACTTCGCCAAGAACGCCTTCCTCCAGGGACGCATGGCGCTGTTCCAGTCGGGCACGTTCAACCTCGCGACAATTGCGCAGAATGCCGGATTCCACTGGGGACTGGCCATGATTCCCGAGGGCCCGGCCGGACGGGTGAGCGCCGATAACGCGATCGGTCTCGCGGGCAATGCCGCCACCGCGCACCCGGAGGCGGTGAAACGGGTGCTGGCATGGCTGGGCAGCGCTGCGGGCAACCGCTACCTCGGCGTCGATGGGGCGGCCATTCCGGCGGTGGTGCCCGAACAGCAGGTGTACCGCGACTACTGGGCCCGGCACGGTGTGGACGTGTCGCCGTTCTTCGATGTGCTGCGCGGCAACGTGATCCCGGCGGGCGGGGGCGCCGGATTCCCGGCCGCGCTCCAGGCGATCACGCCGATCTTCGACGAGATGTACCTGGGCCGCATCCCGGTGCCGGACGCGCTGGCCCGCGCCCAGCGGGAGGCAGACACGGCGGCCGCCCAGCAGTGACCCGCGCGACCGCCGCCCGGCATGACCGTGCTCAGATCCGGCTGTGATCGGTATAGGGCGTGCGCGGGCCGAACTTCGGTTTGCGCGCGAAGCCGGCCAGGCCGAGCAACCGCACCGCGCGATACCGATGCGGGCGCAGCGGTTCGAGGTATTCGACCATCTCGTCATCGTCGATCGGGCGGTTCAGCAGGGTCCAGCCGACAATGGCGGCGAGGTGAAAGTCGCCCACTGACAGGGCATCCGAATCTCCGAAGGCGCGCTGGGCGATCTCGGCGGCCGTCCACACCCCGATACCGGGCACAGTGCGCAGCCGCTGCTCGGCTTCGGCGTGGCTCAGCGCGGCCGCGTCCTCCAGCTTCGACGCGATCCGTGACGCCAGCACAATGGTCTTCGAACGCTGCGGTCCCACATTGGCGCGGTGGTAGACCCAGGACGGGATGTGCCGCCAGGTCTCGGCGTCCGGCATGACCCGCAGGCCCTGCGGGACCGGGCCGGGCGCGGGAGTTCCATAGCGCCACACCAGTTTCCGCCACGAGTCGTGCGCGGTCCTGGTGTGCACCTTCTGTTCCAGCACCGCCGGGACCAGCGCCTCCCACACCAGCCCGGTGCGCAGCATGCGCAGGCCGGGATTGCGACGGTGGGCCTCGGCGATTGTGGGGTGCTCGGGGGTGAAGTCGCTGACGTCCTCGTCCAGGCAGAGCATCCCGGGCAGACGCTCGAGGAATTCCTCCGCGCCCGGACCCCACGCGCGGGCGTCCACCGTGTGCCGGTCGAGCTGGCGCAGCCGGTAGCTGACCTCCCCGGAGGGCAGGCGGGAGGCGTGCCAGTGCGAGCCGTCGGGGGTCTCGCGGTGGCAGGGATCGCCGAGGCCGCGACGCAGCGGGGAGACGGTGGCGGCCAGATCCAATGGCCGCTCGGAACCGAGGATGCGGGTGCGCTCGCGTGCGATCGGTGCGGGCGGCGCTGAAGTCACCGCCCCAGTCTATTTGGTAACGCGGAGATCGAATGCCGCGATGTTCGTTCCGATTGTCTTACTCGCTCGGCAAATGGATGGCATTCACTCCTGGGAGGTACTCGGCGTGATCACGAATCTGATCAATTTCCTGCTCGGTGTCTGGGGAAACATTTTCGCCGGTAGCAGTGGTTACCAGATCGCGCCGGGCACGCTGCCATTCGGCAGCTGAATGATGAGGGAGGGGCACCCGCCGCGGCGGGCGCCCCTTCGTTTGCGCCGATCATGGCCGGTCCGTGTCGTTTACGGCCGGTCCGCGCTCCCTACGACCGACCCAGGAGGAACTGGGCGAGGTGACGGGACCGACGAGCGGCCAGCTGCGCGGCCTGGGTCCGGCAGGAGAAGCCGTCGGCTATCAAGATCGAATTCGCGGGCGCCGCGCGCAGCGCCGAGAGCAGACCGTTCTCGGCGACAGCGACCGAAACCTCGTAGTGGTCGCGCTGCATTCCGAAATTTCCAGCAAGTCCACAGCATCCAGTGATCTCGATCACTTCCGCACCCGTGCTACGCAGTATTCGGCGGTCGGCCGCGAAGCCGAGCACGGCATGCTGATGGCAGTGCGGCTGAACCAGCACGGTGTGGCCGGTGCGGTCCGGCGGCCGCCAGCCGGGCTCGCCCTCCAGAAATTCCGACAGGGTGCGCACCGCGCCCGCCACGGCGGCGGCCCGCGGATCCTGCGGCAGCAGACGTGGAAGATCCTCACGCAGAGCGGCCGTGCACGACGGCTCCAGCCCGACCACCACACCACCGGCACTGACATGCTCGGCCAGGGCATCGACGGTGGCGCGCAGCCGCTTTCGCGCACCGTCGAGCTGGCCGGTGCTGATCCAGGTGAGACCGCAGCAGACCCGGGCATCCGGGATGCGCACGCGATGCCCCAGTGATTCGATCAATACCACGGCGGCACCGGCGATCTCGGGATCGAAGGCGTCGGTGAACGTGTCGATCCACAGCATGACGCCGGGTTCGGAGTCGCCGATGACCCTCGGCTGCTGCCAGGAACGCCGAAAACTCCTGTGCGCCATCGTGGGCACCTCGCGGCGCGGATCCATTCCCGACAGCCGCAGGCCGATACGGCGCAGCGGTCCGACCGCGCCGAGCGCGTTCACCAGCCGGGGGAGCCGGGTCGCCGCGCCGAGCCACCGCGGCAGCCGACCCAGGGTGTAATGGTCGATCGGGCGCAGTCTGCGCCGATAGCGGCGATACAGCGTCTCCGACTTGTAGGTCGCCATGTCGACGCCGGCGGGGCAGTCGGAATGGCAGGCCTTGCAGGACAGGCACAGATCCAGCGACTCGGCGACGGCCTCCGATCGCCAGTCCAGCGCACCCCGGACGACCTCCTGCAGCACGCGGGCTCGGCCCCGAGTGCTGTCCTTCTCATCGGCGGTGGCCAGGTACGACGGGCACATGAACCCGCCCGACGCGTGGATATCGGCGCGGCACTTGCCGACACCGACACAGCGATGCACGGCCGTGGCCAGATCGCCGTCGGCGGGGAAGGCGAATCCACCGGTGGATGGCAGCGGGCGCAGCCCGGCCAGGCGCAGATCGGCATCGACCGGACGGGGGTGCACGAGCACACCGGGATTCAGCACCACGCCGGGATCGAAGAGCGCTTTGAAGCCCGCGAACGCGGCCAGGATTTCCTCGGAGTACATGAACCGCAACAGATCCGAGCGCGCGCGCCCGTCGCCGTGCTCACCCGACAACGAGCCGCCGAACGTCACCACCTGCCGGGCCGCGTCCTCGAGGAAGCTCCGGAAACGTCGCGGCGCATCGGCTATCGGGAGATCCAGGCGCACATGGATGCAGCCATCCCCGAAGTGACCGTAGATCAAACCGTCCAGGCCGTGCTCCCGGGTGAGCGCCTCGAATTCGCGCAGGTAGTCGCCGAGGCGGTCGGGCGGGACCGCGGCGTCCTCCCAGCCCGGCCAGGCCGGGTGACCGTCCGGGGTGCGGCCTGCCAGGCCCGCGCCGTCGGCACGAATACTCCACAGCGCCTGCGCCTGCGCCTTGTCGATGACTGTTCGCGAATCCAGCGCGTGGGCGTTCGCGCGCAGCAGCTCCGCCCGCTCGCGCGCGTGTTCGGCTGTGTCGCCGTCGATCTCGATCAGCAGCCAGCCGCCGCCGCGTGGCAACTCGGGCACCGCGCCGCGATGGGCGCGCACCACGTCGACCAATCGCGCGTCCATGCCCTCGACGGCGATCGGCCGCACCGCCATGATCGCGGCGATATCGTCCGCGGCCGCGGGCATATCCGGATAGCCGAGCACCACCAGCACCGTCGCGGCGGGCACCGGGACCAGGTCGACGGTCGCATCCAGCAGCAGCCCGCAGGTGCCCTCGGTACCGACGAAGGCCTTGGCCACCGACGAACCCCGTTCCGGCAGCAGGTGTTCCAGCGCGTACCCGGATGCCTGCCGCTCGAACCGGCCCAGTTCGGTGCGGATGAGCGCGAGGTGCGAGCGGGTGAACTCGGCCAGGCCGTAGACCACGGACAGATCGTCGCCCAGGGTCCGCTCGACGCCCATCCCGTCGAGAATCCGCAACTCCCGCACCGTATCCGCGGTGCGCCCCCAGGCCACGGCGCGCGGACCGCAGGCATTGTTGCCGATCATCCCGCCGAGCGTGCAGCGGTTCTGGGTGGAGGGGTCCGGCCCGAAGCGCAGCCCGTGCGCGCCCGCCCGCCGTTGGAGCGCGGCCAGCACCACACCGGGCTGCACCCGGGCGATCCGGCGCTCGGGATCGAGGGCGAGGACGGCATTCATATGGCGGCTGAAGTCCAGGACCAGACCGGGTCCGATGGCATTGCCCGCCACCGAGGTTCCGGCCCCGCGCGCCGTCACGGCCAGCCCCTGCGCGCGCGCGACGTCCAGGGTCGCCATCACATCGGCCGCGTCGCGCGGGAAGACCACACCCCGCGGGCGCACCCGGTAGTTCGAGGCGTCCGAGGAGTACTCGGCCCGCCGTCGGGAATCGGTGTCGACCTCACCGGAGATCGACCCGCGCAACGCTCGCTCCCACGCCTCGGTCACGCCCCAACCCTATGCGCGCCTGGAATGCCGCCCGGATTTCGCTCCCAGCGAACTTCTGACCTGCCCGGAAGCCCTTGATCTCAACCATTGTTCAGGTCTTAGTGTCGGTGGACCGGGGTTCGATGGAACCCGGACCGGTGAGGAGCGGGGATGAGTATCGAATCCGTGGCGTGGAATCAGCTGTATCGGCAGATGAACGCGCCCACAGAGCAGCGACCGTTGCGGTTGGCCACGGCCCGGCGGATTCTCGCCTTCGCCAAGCCACATCATCGGCCACTGGCGGCGTTCCTGGTGTTCAGCATCGTGTCCGCGCTGCTGGCGGTCGCCACCCCGGTGCTGGCCGGACGGGTGGTCGACGCCATCGTCGGACACGGCGCGCCACGCACGGTGATCGTGCTGGCGGTGATCATCGCGGTGGTGGCGGTGTTGGATGCCGGGCTGGGGCTGGTGATCCGGTGGCTCTCGGCGCGCATCGGAGAGGGGCTCATCTTCGACCTGCGCACCGCGGTGTTCGACCACGTGCAGAAGATGCCGATCGCGTTCTTCACGCGCACCCGGACCGGCGCACTGGTGAGCCGGCTCAACAACGACGTTATCGGGGCGCAGCGAGCGTTCAGCACCACTCTGTCCGGGGTCGTCACCAACGTGGTGACGCTCGCGCTCACCCTGGCCGTCATGCTGCGGCTCTCGTGGCAGATCACCCTGCTCGCACTGGTTCTGCTGCCGATCTTCGTGGTGCCCGCCCGTCGCATGGGCGAGCGGCTGGCCGGGATCCAGCGCGAGGCGGCCGGGCTGAACGCGGCCATGAGCACCCAGATGACCGAGCGGTTCTCCGCGCCCGGCGCGACGCTGGTCAAGTTGTTCGGGCGGCCGCGGCAGGAGTCGTCGGAGTTCGGGCTGCGGGCCGGGCGGGTACGCGATATCGGAGTCCGCACCGCCATGCTCCAGACGGTGTTCGTCACCGCGCTCACCTTGGTCTCAGCGCTGGCATTGGCGCTGGTCTACGGCCTCGGCGGGTACCTCGCGCTGAAGGGACAGCTGGAACCCGGTGCTGTGGTGGCGCTTTCGCTGCTGCTGACCCGGCTGTACTCGCCGCTGACCGCGCTGGCCAGCGCCCGGGTGGACGTGATGTCGGCGCTGGTGAGCTTCGAGCGAGTCTTCGAGATCCTGGATCTGAAGCCGCTGATCCAGGATTCGCCGCTGGCGGTGCCGGTGCCCGAGGGGCCGGTGGCGGTGGAACTCGACGACGTCAGCTTCGGCTATCCCTCGGCGGACAAGGTGTCGCTGGCCTCGCTGGAGGACGTCGCCACCCTCGACACCCGCGGCGGTGAGGAAGTGCTGCATCGGGTGTCGCTGCGCGCGGAGCCCGGGCAGATGGTGGCGCTGGTCGGCTCCTCCGGGGCCGGGAAATCCACCATCGCGCAATTGGTTTCGCGGCTCTACGACGTGGATTCCGGCGCGGTGCTGCTGGGCGGCAAGGATGTCCGCGAGCTGACCGGGCAGTCCATCCAGGACACCGTGGGCCTGGTCACCCAGGACGGACATCTGTTCCACGACAGCATTCGCGCCAACCTGCTGCTCGCCCGCCCCGAGGCCGCCGAGGCCGAGCTCTGGGATGCCTTGCAGCGCACGCGTTTGCGCGATCTCATCGAATCCCTGCCCGACGGTCTGGACACCGTGGTCGGCGAGCGCGGCTACCGTCTCTCCGGCGGTGAGCGCCAACGTCTGACCATTGCCCGTCTGCTGCTCAAACAGCCACGGGTGGTGATCCTGGACGAGGCCACCGCATCCCTGGACTCCACCTCCGAGGCCGCGGTGCAGGAGGCCCTGGCCGAGGCCCTCGACGGCCGTACCGCCCTGGTCATCGCGCACCGGCTGTCCACCATCCGCAACGCCGACCAGATCCTGGTGCTCGAACACGGCCGCATCGTCGAGCGCGGCGCCCATGCCGAACTGCTCGCCGCGGACGGCCGCTACACCGAGCTGTACCGCACCCAGTTCGCCGACTCCAGCGAACCCGCGGTCGCCTGATCGGACACGACTCGTTGCCGGATCGGCAACAGAATTCGAGTTCGCCGGGCAGCCGCCGATAGCGTCGGGGTATGAGCGCTCACTCGCACGAACAGGCAGGCACCCCAGGACATCCGCACCCCCACGGTCACGGCCACACCCACGACGGGATCGACTGGGCGGCCATGATCGGCGACCTCCGGCGCGATGACGCCATGTCGGCGGACGCCGATGCCGAGATCGCCCGGCGGCTGATCGGGCCGATTCCCGCCGACACCGAGCCGACCGTGCTGGACATCGGCGCGGGCGCCGGCGGGCAGAGCGTGGCGTTCGCACGGGAACTGCTGGCGCGCGGCGGGGGGCGGCTGGTGATCGTCGACGCCGTGCCGGAACTGCTCGAGGCGGCGCAGCAGGCCGTGAAGGTCGCACTCGACGGCGACGATCGCGTGCGGGTGCAGACCGTGCACGCCGATGCGGCCGCGGAGGACTTCGGCGCCGGGATTCCGGCGGCAGATCTGGTGTGGGCCTCCCGTATGGTGCACCACCTGCCCGATCAACAGGCGGGCGCCGCGCGCCTGGCCGGACTGCTGCGCCCCGGCGGCCGGCTGGCGCTGGCCGAGGGCGGGCTCCCGGTCCGTTGCCTCCCTTGGGAACTCGGGATCGGCGCGCCCGGCCTGCAGGATCGGCTGCTGGCCCTGCGCGATGCGGGCTTCGCGCAGATGCGCGCCGATATCACCGGGGCGATCTCCATGCCCTACGGCTGGAACGTGGCACTGAGCCGGGCCGGACTGACCGAGGTGACCTCCTTCAGCGTGCTCACCGACCATCCCGCGCCGCCGTCGCAGGCCGTACGCGACAGTGTCGCCGCCTGGCTGCGGGGACTGAGCGAGCGGATCGGTGATCGCATCGGCGAGGACGATCGCGCTACATTGAGGGCACTGCTGGACCCGGCCGCCGACACGTATATCGGTGCGCGCGAAGACATTTATATTCTCGGCGTGACCACGGTCTTCCTCGGACGCCGCTAGCCGCGATGCGCGTCGTCCCGGTGTGAAACCCGGATCGGGCGCGGTCGTGATCTGGCCGTGCCCGAACCGACACCGTGTTGTGGCCGCAGAGGCCGCTCTGACGTCCCGAAATGCCCTGCTATGCGGCATAATTCGAGCTCCCATGGCATAAACCCACATGATCGTTTCACATGCCGGGGGAGGAGTTTCGGTGACCCGTACCAAGGAGCAGCGGCGCACGCCCGCGACCCGTGTCGAGGAGATCGAGCGCATGTTCGGCGCCCGAGAATCTCAGCCCGCCGCCGACGCGCCTCCCCTGGAACTACGGGTCGCCGGTGGCACCAAACGCACCGACGATGACTGGATCGTCCCGAAACAGCTGGTGGCCGACTGTGTTTCGGGCAAGCTGGTGGTGGACTTCACCCGGGCCCGGTGCTCACGGCGGGAGATCGACATCCGGGTCACGGCCGGCGCGGGCGCTATCGTGCTGATCGTGCCGCGCGGCTGGCGGGTCGACCTGGACGGGGTACGCCCGGGCAACGGCTCGGTGACCAACCGGGTCACGCTGCCCCGGTTCCCGGGGGCGCCGCTGATCCGGGTCACGGGTGAGGTGGACACCGGTGTGGTGAAGGCGCGCTACGCCTACCGTTCGCCGCTCATGTGGTTACGCCGCTCCCGCTGACGGTTTCCGCAGATCCCGGCATTCCGGGAGACCATGCGGTATGACGGAGGGGTGACGCGCTGGCTGCTGCACGTCGACCTCGACCAATTCCAGGCCGCGGTCGAGTTCCGGCGGCAGCCGGAGCTGCGTGGACAGCCGGTCATCGTGGGCGGAAACGGAGATCCAGCCGAGCCTCGCAAGGTGGTGTCCTGCGCGTCCTATCCGGCGCGGACTTTCGGGGTGCGGGCGGGCATGCCGCTGCGCACGGCCGCCCGGATCTGCCCGGAAGGCGTGTTCCTGCCGCAGGACCTCGCCACCTACGCCGAGGCGTCCGAGGAGATCATGGCGCTACTGCGCACATTTCCGGGACGGGTCGAGGTGCTCGGCTTCGACGAGGCGTTCCTCGCCGTGGACACCGAGGATCCGGAGGCGCTGGCGCGCGAGATCCGCGCCGCCGTCGAGGAGTTGGAGCTGACCTGCGCGGTCGGCATCGGGGACAACAAGACCCGCGCCAAACTGGCCACCGGATTCGCCAAGGCGGTCGGGAAGTCGGTGCGTTCGGACGACCAACCCCGGGAGGAGGACGCCGGAACCGGGATCTTCCGGCTCACCGCGGACAACTGGGGCGAACTGATGGCACACCGGCCCACCACCGCACTCTGGGGTATCGGCACGCGCATCGCGAAACGGCTGAGCGGCTTGGGTATCGAGACCGTGGCCGATCTGGCCGCCGCCGACCGGAACTCGCTGGCCGCGGAGTTCGGGCCCAATACCGGGCCCTACCTGTGGGTACTGGGACACGGGGCGGGCGACACGGACATCGCCGAGCCGCGAGAACCGGTGGGCCACAGCCGATCCGAGACGTTCCCGCACGACCTCACCGAACGCGAGGAGATCGACGCGGCGGTGGTGCGGCTGGCAACCCAGGTGGCCGAGGAGACGCTCGCCGCCGGGCGGGCCGTCGGGCGGGTCGCTGTCACGGTGCGCACCAAGACCTTCTTCACCCGCAGCAAGCAGCGGAAACTGCCCGCTCCCGCCACCGATGTGGATGACATCGTGCAGACCGCGCTCCAGGTGCTGCATGCCTTCGCGCTGGATCGGCCCATCCGGTTGCTCGGGGTCCGCGTCGAATACACCATGCTGTGATCAGGTTCCACCGACGGAAGGCATTCAAATGGATTCAGCATCGTGCGGCAGTTCCCATGGGGGCGGTGGAGCGACGGGCGGGCGCGACTACGAGAACATCCTGTTCGAGCACGACGGCCCGATCGCCCGCATCACATTGAATCGGCCGAATGCCGCCAATGGCATCGATCAGGCGCTCGCCGACGAGCTGGAGCGCGCGGCCACCTACTGCTCGGAGGATCCGGCGGTGAAGGTCGTGGTGCTCACCGGGGCCGGACGGTTCTTCTCGGCGGGCGGGGACGTGCGGGCCATGGCGGCCAGCGACGACACCGGGGCGTTCATCGAGCAGCTGGCCGGAACCCTGCACCGGGCGGTCTCGGCGCTGGCCCGGATGGACGCGCTGCTCATCGTGGGCGTGAACGGCACGGCCGCGGGCGCGGGCATGAGCCTCGCGGTGGCCGGCGACCTGGTGGTGGCGGCCGAATCCGCCTCCTTCACCATGGCCTATACCAAGGTCGGCCTGAGCCCGGACGGCGGCGCCTCCTACTACCTGCCGCGCCTGATCGGGCTGCGCAAGACCCAGGAGCTCATGCTCACCAACCGCACCCTCTCCGCGGCCGAGGCCCTCGAATGGGGTCTGCTGCACCGGGTCGTGCGCGATGCCGAGCTGGCCGACGCGGTCGAGAGCCTGGCCCAAGAATTCGCCACCGGGCCCAAGGGCTCCAATGCCAACGTGAAGAAGCTGCTGCTGGTCTCCGGCCAGCACACCCTGGAGCAGCAGCTCAGCACCGAGGCGGCCTTCATCACCCACTGCGCGGAATCCGCGGACGGTCAGGAGGGCATCGCGGCCTTCGTCGGCAAGCGCGCGCCGAAGTTCGCCTGAGCTCGCGAATTTCGCCCGCGAGCCCGGCCGTTTTCCCCGATCCGGCCGGTGCCCGGAGCCCTATGCTCGGGACATGGAGTTCCAGGCGATGGTGGCACACGAAACGGACAGTGGGATCGCCCTCATCCGGGAGGAAGTCACCGACGACTTCCTCATGCCGGGCGACGTGACGATCAAAGTGCACTTCTCGAGCGCCAACTACAAGGACGGGCTGGCCATCACCCCGCGCGGCGGCGTGGTGCGCCAGTACCCGCTCATCCCCGGCATCGACCTCACCGGCGAGGTGGTCACCTCCGCCGATCCGGAATTCGCGGCCGGCGATCTGGTCGTGGCGCACGGATACGACATCGGCGTGGCCCACCACGGCGGTTTCGCCGAGTACGCCCGCGTCCCGGCCGGGTGGGTGGTGAAACTCGACGGCCTGACCCCGCGCGAGGCCGCGGCCATCGGCACCGCGGGCTATACCGCGGCCATGAGCGTGCAGGCCCTTCTCGACCGTGGGCTCACGCCCGACGCCGGTCCGGTGCTGGTCACCGGTGCGACCGGCGGTGTCGGCAGCGTCGCCGTCGACATCCTGGCCGGTCTCGGATTCGAGGTGGTGGCCTCCACCGGCAAACTCGGTGCGGGCGAACTGCTCTCGACGCTCGGCGCGTCCTCGGTCATCGGCCGTCTGCCCGGTGAAGGCGAGAAGCTACGCGCCCTCGGCAAGGCTCAATGGGCGGCCGCTGTCGACAGCGTGGGCGGCACCTCGCTGGCCCACATCCTGAGCACCGTCAAATACGGTGGCGCGGTGGCGGTCTCGGGCCTGACCGGCGGTTCCGACCTGCCGACCACGGTCATGCCGTTCATCCTGCGCGGCGTCGCCCTGATCGGCATCGATTCCGCGCACTTCCCGATCGTCCAGCGCCGCGATCTCTGGGCGCGACTGGCCAAAGACCTTAAGCCGCAGCATCTCTCGCTGCTGGAGAACTATGCCCCGATCACCGAGGCGGAGTCCGTCCTGCACTCGATCCTGGACGGAACCCACTCCGGCCGCACGGTTCTCGGTGTGACGGGCGAGTTCTAGCCGACCTCCGCACGAACGAGGTTGTGGTCGGACACCCCGGCCACATCCTCGACCGTGAGGCCGCGCACCGGAACACCGTGCGCCACCACATGATCGATGAACTGGGATTTCGCGCCCGAGGTCCGTGGCCGAGTCGGGACGGAATCCGGCGGGAACCCGGTGACGGTGAAGCCCTCACCCAACCCGGCGGCGAGATCGTCCCGGCCGACATTGAAATCACCGATCAGGACGGCCGGGCCATCACCGGCGACTTCGGCCAAGCGCGCGAACTGGCCGCTGCGACGCTCATCGCCGGTCACGTGGGTGACGATGATCAAGATCCCGTCGATCTCGACCGCCACCAGGCCTTTTCCGGGGTCGAGGGCGTGCGGTTCGGCGAGTACCAACCGGCTGGGCCCACGCACGATCAGGACCAGATGCTCGGTCCGATCCGCCAGGGTGTTCGGCACCCGGCGCGGAGTCGGAATCCGCGGATAGTCGAGGACGTGAAAGGTCCGGTCCGGCAGGGCCTCCCGCAGGCTCGCCAGCTGATCGCCGCTCACCTCCTGGAGCCCGATGACCGCTTCCTTCCGCGCGGCGACGGCGGCGGTCACGACGGCGATGCGCTGCGCCTCCTCCGGCCACCGTGCGGCCATCTCACTGTCCCAATTGTCGGCATGCACGCGGTGCAGGACATTCCATGTGGCAATGGAGATCACCTATGCACCCTACGAGAAACATAGGGACCGTGTGGGTTTCGTTTCATGTGAAACAAAGAATGTTCGCTGATGGGTTGCCGATTCATTCCGCGCCCGCCAAGACGTCCAGGGCCGCGGAGAGGTGGGGCAGCACGGTGGGGCCGTAGGAGGCGGCGATCTCGGACAGGGCACGGGTCAGATGCGGGGCGATGGCGGCGGCGGGGAGGAGCTCATCGGCGAGGACGATGCCCCCGACCACGTGGGCCGCGCGAATGCGCTCGTCGGAGGTGACTTCGTAACGCCAGGAACCGATCTGGACGCGCTCCGGCTCCGAACGGAACAGGGATTTGCGGGGCGGTGTCCGGGTCACCCCCGGGACGCCGGCGAAGACGGTGAAGACCAGCGCGAGGCCCCCCGGCCCGGCGAGCGCGGCATTGATGGCGCGGCCGGCGGCCGCGGTGTCGAAATCGGTCACGAGTTCATTCCGAGGGTGAACTGGGGAAGGATGGGGTCGCCCTCGCCGACGCGTCGGATGGCGGTGCCCGAGGCGTAGAACTCCACGGTGTGATAGCCCCAGGCGTAGTTGGAGATGTCGACGCTGACCCCGGTGACGCCGTTGGCGCCGTCGCGTTCGGCCTCGGCCTGCATGCGGGACATGGCCAGCTCGCGGGCCTGATAGTTGCCCTGCGTCCACTGCGGCATCTCCATATTGCGGCCCATCTGGCTGAGCATCTGACGGAAACCCTGCACGGCCACGTGGAAGACGCAGTTGCCCATGACGAAGGCGATGGGTGCGTACCCGGTGCGCATGAGCGTCACCATGTCCTGGCCCGAGAGGTGACTGGTGAAGGCCTGACCGTTCGGTCGCCGGTAGCTGCCAGGGGATTTCGCGAAGCGCACGGCCGTGCCGACGGCGATGAATTCCAGGTGTTCCATGGATTCGCCGTGCTGCCGCCACTCCAGGCGCACCCCCACCACGCCGTCGGCCCCGAGCGAGTCGGCCTCGGCCTGCATGCGGGACATGGCATTCCAGCGTGCGCGATAGGTGGCCTCGGTCAGCACCGGGAGCTCCTGCTGCTGACGGATACCGGTGAACTGGAAGCCGACGTGGTAGACGGACACACCCATCACCAGGTCGATGGGCTCGAATCCCGCGCCGTGCAACAGCGCGAACTCGTTGACCGACAGATCCGAGGTGAAGATGCGGTTCGCGTGCGAGAGCCGCTCCCCGGCGACCTGATCGAGCTGGTTCGGCTGACTGGGCTGATTGGGTTGCATGGCGTTCGCCTCCGTCGGATCCCCGGTGGACCCTTCACGAGGGTACGACCCGGTGTGGTTGCGAGCCCGCCGAAATGGACGGCAGCCGTGCGTGTTCACAGCACACGCACGGCTCCCGTCCGGTTTCCGTCAGGCGGTCGCGCTCAGCGGTCGTCCGTCGTAGGCCGGTTCGGCGACCGGCTCGATGGCGTAGGCCAGGATGTCGGCCACGTCGGCGACGGGGCGGACATCCAGCGCGGCCAGCACCTCGGCCGGGACCTCATCCAGATCCGGCTCGTTGCGGGCCGGGATGAAAACGGTCTTCAGCCCGGCGCGCTGAGCGGCCAGCAGCTTCTGCTTCACCCCGCCGATCGGCAGCACGCGTCCGTTCAGCGTGACCTCACCGGTCATGCCGACATCCGCGCGCACCTGACGGCCCAGGGCCAGCGACACCAGGGCGGTGACCATGGTGACGCCCGCCGAAGGACCGTCCTTCGGGACGGCGCCCGCTGGGAAGTGGATGTGGATATTGCGATCCAACACCCTCGGCTCGATGCCGATCTCCTCCAGGTGGGAGCGGACATAGGTCACGGCGATCTGCGCGGACTCCTTCATGACGTCACCCAGCTGACCGGTCAGGGTCAGTGAGCGCTCGCCCTCGGCGGCATTGGCCTCGATGTAGAGGACGTCGCCGCCCGCACCGGTCACGGCCAGACCCGTGGCGACACCGGGGACCGCGGTGCGTTCCGCCCCGTCCGGGGTGAAGCGCGGACGGCCCAGGTAGTCCTTCAGGTCGCCGAGCCCGATCACCAGTTGACCGGAAGCGGCTGCGGCCGAACCGGATTCGGCGTCGTAGCCCAGCTCCTTGTCGTAGCCCAGGCGTTCCGGCACGAATTCGCCCTTGACGAGCCGGCTTTCGGCCTCGGCGATGTCCGCCGACTCCGACAGCTTCGTCGCCGCCTTGCGCAGCGCCTTGGCGATCAGCCGCTCCATCTGCCGCACACCGGCTTCCCGGGTGTAGTTGGCGGCGACTTCGCGCAGCGCCTCGTCGGTGATCGAGACCTCCTCGGCGGTCAGGGCATTGCGCTCGAGCTGCCGCGGGATCAGGAAGTCGCGGGCGATGGCCACCTTGTCGGCCTCGGTGTAGCCGTCCACGGTGATCAGCTCCATGCGGTCCAGCAGCGGGCCGGGAATCGTCTCCATGACGTTCGCGGTCGCGATGAACAGCACGTCGGACAGGTCCAGATCCAGGTCCAGGTAGTGGTCGCGGAAGGTGTGGTTCTGCGCCGGGTCCAGGACCTCCAGCAGGGCCGCTGCGGGATCGCCGCGGAAGTCCGAGCCGACCTTGTCGATCTCGTCCAGCAGGACAACGGGATTCATCGATCCCGCCTCCTTCATGGCGCGCACGATGCGGCCGGGCAGCGCGCCCACATAGGTGCGCCGGTGACCGCGAATCTCGGCCTCGTCGCGCACGCCGCCCAGGGCGACGCGAACGAACTTGCGCCCCAGGGCCCGTGCCACCGATTCACCCAGCGAGGTCTTGCCGACGCCGGGCGGACCGACCAGCACCAGCACCGCGCCGGAACCGCGACCGCCGACGACCTCCAGGCCGCGGGCGGCCCGGCGGGAACGCACGGCCAGGTACTCGACCATGCGGTCCTTGACCTCGTCCAGGCCGTGGTGGTCGGCGTCCAGCACCGCGCGAGCGGCCGAAACATCGGTGGAATCAGTGGTTTTCACGCTCCACGGCAGTTCCAGGACGGTATCCAGCCAGGTGCGGATCCAACCCGACTCCGGGCTCTGATCGCTGGAACGCTCGAGACGCCCCACCTCGCGCAGGGCGGCCTCCCTCACATCCGCGGGCAGGTCGGCGTTCTCGACGCGGCTGCGGTAGTCCTCCGCGCCGTCCGGCTCGTCCTCGCCCAGCTCCTTGCGAATCGCGTTGAGCTGCTGGCGCAGCAGGAACTCGCGCTGGGTCTTCTCCATCCCCTCGCGCACGTCCTCGCTGATCTTCTCGCTGATCTCGGTCTCGGCGATGTGCTGGGTTGTCCATTCGATCAGCTTGCGCAGGCGGGCCTGGGTGTCCGGGGTGTCCAGGATCTCGCGCTTCTGCTCATTGCTCAGGTACGAGGCCCAACCGGCCGCGTCGGCCAGGGTGGACGGATCGTTCATCTGATTGACCGCGTCGATGACCTGCCAGGCCTCCCGGCGCTGCAGGACCGACACGACCAGTTTCTTGTATTCGGCCGCGAGCTCTTTGGTGCGTCCATCGGCCGCCGGAATCTCGACCGGCTCGGCCTCGACCCAGAGGGCGGCGCCCGGTCCGGTCACGCCGTGGCCGATCTTGGCCCGGCTCTCCGCCTTCAGCACCGCCGCGGGCGCGCCGCCGCGCATCCGGCCGACCTGTTCGATGGTGGCCACGACGCCGAAACTGGCGTACCCCTCATCGAGGCGCGGCGCGACCAACACCTGGTTGACCTTGCCCGCGCTGGCGGCATCGATGGCGGCCTGCGACGACTCGTCCAGCTCGATCGGCACGACCATGCCGGGCAGCACGATCGGATCGGTCAGGAACAGGACTGGCAGGTTCTGTGGTGTAGTCACGTCTTCGACCCCTCTCAAGGTTGAGCGTTACCTACTCAACTCAGGGGGTATACCGATTGTTCCGGACCGATGTTCGCCGCGGGCGAACACGCGCTGGCAGGTTCTGATTCGTTTTCTGACGTTCGTGTCGGAAACGAGCCCGGAGTTCTCACTGTCTCGTCGTCGAAAGCGGTCGGCGATCCATCACGCGACCAGGTCCTAGCTGAGTCGTGTCGTCGTTCCAGGTCGCGTCCGTGACCTCATGGCCGAACCGGATATGGGGGATGATCTGGAACCGCTCGGCCACCGTACGCAGATAGGCCTGGATTTCAGGTTGCAGCGGATACAACCGCGACCAGTCGGGGTTGGGGGCGAAGGAGAACGAGTACAGGATCGACGGGATATCGCATTGGGCGCCGGGGTAGGTGTTGGCCTGCCAGGTGCCGCCGACGTCCTCGGCCCGCTCGAACAGCACGAAATCGTCGATGCCCTGCTCTTTGAGCGCGACGGCGGTTCCCAATCCGCCGAAACCGGCTCCGATGATCGCGACGGTGACGATCTGCGGGGTCGAGGGCGCGGGTGATGATGTGGCCATGGCGTGGGTGGCCTTTCCGTAGTGCGTTCTTGCGGCGAATTATTATGTGGCGCAGTTGCTTTCGCGCGGGTCAGCTCGCCGGTTCGGCGTCCGTGACGAGGTGATCCTCGAGGAAGTGACGATTGACCGGTGCCACCGCACCCGATGGGCGTACGGTCGCTGCCGCGATGGCGCGGGTCTGCCGGGCTCGCCACGATCCCGGCGCGGTGATGTCGGGGCTATTCACCGCCGACCGGCCGGGTCGCCACGGTGCGCTGTGGGTGTGACGCCGGCGTTGGCGACCACGATGTCGATTCGCGACGACCAGGCCAGCGCCTGCTCGGCCGCGGCGGCCATGGCAGCCCGATCGCGGACATCCGCCACCACGGGCAGCACACGGTCGCTGAGTTCATCGGCCAGTTGCTGGACCGAACGCTCATCGTGGTCGAGCGCGACCACCCGCGCGCCCTGGCCGACCAGCATCACAGCCAGTTCACGGCCTATGCCCGCACCGGCGCCGGTGACCAACACCGTCTGCGCTTTACGACTTCCTCGATGGAGTGCAACGCGCCGGAATCCTGCCCCGTGATGACAGCTGGCCGTTCCGGGCGCTGATGGCGGCATCGAAGATCCCGGCGGTCACCAAGAAGATCGGGCAGCGGATCCGCAAATAGGACTTGGTCCGCTCGGGCGCCGAGCGACCCCGCGGCAGCGTCTCCCCTCGCTCGGACTGCCCACCCGATCGCTCGTTCATTCGGCGTGTGGCCAGACCGGTCGACCGGAATTCCGAGCCTGCGAGCCGCTGCCCCGACGGAGTACTCGACCAGAGGTTCCGCAGGCCGATCACCATCCTCACGCACCCACCGCACTCACCCCGTTTTCCCCCGCACCCCACGACCTGACCGCCGCGGCGGGGTTGTGTTCGGCGGTTCCGGTGATATTGCGAGCCATCCCGCCGAACACGACGCTGTGAAACGGCGTGATCGCCTTCCAGTAGAGGTGACCGGCAAGCCCGTGCGGCTGGAAGATGGCGCGTTGCCGGTAGCGGGAACCCCCGCCGGGGTCGGGTTCGACGCCGAGTTCGAGCCATGCCAGTCCCGGGACCCGCATTTCGGCGCGAAGCCGCAGCAGGCGGGGGCGGTCGATGTGTTCAACCCGCCACCAGTCCAGAGCTTCGCCGGCCTGCAGGCGGCGTGGGTCTTTGCGGCCGCGACGCAAACCGACACCGCCGGTGACCCGGTCGATCCAGCCGCGCAGCGACCAGGCGAGCGGAAACGAGTACCAGCCGTTTTCGCCGCCGATGGATTCGATGACCGCCCACAGGGTCTCGGGGTCGGCGTCGGTGTGGCGCTCACGGAGGTCCTCGTACAGTGAGCCGCCGGACCAGGCCGGGTCAGTGGGCAGCGGATCCGAGGGCGCGCCGGGTGTGCTGGCGTCCGACCAGCGGGTCGGCACCTCGGCGTTGCGGATGCGGGTCAGTGCCAGCTCCATGGCCCGTTCACAGGAAGTGAGGCCGTCGGCGGGGTCGGGAATGTACGCGGCGATGTCGTGGTCGCCGCAGACCACTTCGTGGACGAGAGATTCGATGAGCGGGACGGCCAAGGCGCGCGGCACCGGGGTCACCAGATTCACCCATTGCGCCGACAGCCATGGCGTGAGGACCGGGACCGGCAGCACCACCCGCCGAGCCAGCCCTGCGACCACCGCGTACCTGCGCATCATGGTCAGGTAGGTCAGGACGTCGGGACCGCCGATATCGAACGGGCGGTTGACGTCGGCGGGCAGCTCGGCGGCCCGCAGCAGGTAGTACAGGACATCGCGCACGGCGATGGGTTGGATGCGGTTGCGCACCCAGCGGGGGGTGATCATCGCGGGCAGGCGTTCGGACAGGTAGCGCAGCATCTCGAAACTGGCCGAGCCGGACCCGATGATCACCGCCGCGCGCAGTTCTGCGGTAGGGACCCCGGATGCCCGCAGGATTTCTCCGACCTCGGCGCGGGAGGCGAGGTGGCGCGAGAGCTCTGTCTGATCCGGGATGATGCCGCCGAGATAGACGATGCGCCTGACCCCGGCCGAGGCCGCCGCGGCCGCGACGACGCGCGCGGCGCGCTGATCGACGTCGTCGAAGTCGCGGCGGGTCAGCGAGTGCACCAGGTAGTAGACGACCTCCTGGTCGGCGACCGCGGCGCGCACGTCGTCGGCATCGGTGACATCGCCGCGCACCACCTCGACCTGATCCCGCCACGGCACCTCCGACAATTTCTCGGGTGTCCGGGCCACCGCCCGGACCTGATGTCCGGCCGCCGCCAGTACAGGCACCAAGCGTCCGCCGATGTAGCCGGTCGCGCCGAAGACCACACACCGCATGTTCGATCATCCTTCTTCCGGGTCGGGGATCGGTGGATACCTCGTCCGGTTCGCGCCGGCCCCGGTGTTCACCGCTTCACGGTTGCGTGTTCAACCACCACACGCTGCCGTTGGCGACTGCGCGCCGCCCTACGGCTCGGGCTTGCCACCTGTTTCAATGCACAAACGATGCATGACCTCCCAGCCGCGCTGGAAGATTCGGCGTTCACGCGGGTGGCATCAAGACCGAGTCGATCAGGTAGACGGTGGCGTTCGCCGTCTGCACACCGCCACAGATCACCGAGGCGTCCGCGACCTTGATCTCATCGCCCGACCGAGTCGCGCGCACGGTGGCACCTTCGACGGTCTTGTGTTCGCCCGCGATCTGACTCGGCGCCAGCCTTCCGGGCACCACGTGATACGTCAGAATGCTTGTCAACTTCGCCGAATCGGTTTTGAGCGAATCGATCGTCGCCGCGTCGATTTTCGCAAACGCGTCATCCACGGGCGCGAAGACGGTGAACTGACCGCCATTGAGCGTGTCCACGAGGTTGACCTGCGGATTGAGCTGACCGGATACCGCCGCGGCCAGCGTCTTCAGCAAAGGGTTGTTCGATGCCGCGACAGCGACCGGCTCTTGCGCCATGCTGTCGACCGATCCCGGTCCGGTCGGCACCTGTTTCGCGTAGGCGGCGCAACCAGGCCCGACCAAATCCGCCGCCGGACCGCCCGAGGCCGACGACGTGGGCGCGACCGAGGTGGGCATCGCTTTCGATGTGGTGGACGAGGAATCAGAGCTATTGCCGGAGCAGGCCGAGGCGCCGAGCAAGGCAACCGCCAAGGCCAGACCGGTCACTACCGAGCGTTGGGCATTCCGCATTGTTCCGTCGCTTTCGTCGATTCGATCCCGTAGGGCGTCTGTTGTTACGTGGGTCGGCATCGCCTACACCCAGAGCCGTCGACCATTTCCGAAGGTCCGGTGCCGCACCTTTCTCATTGCGCTGCGTCATCGATCCAGCGCGACGATCTCGACGAGCACCACCTGACTCTTGCACCATTCTGACACGAGTGCATCGTTTTTGCATCGAATGATCTGAGATAGCGGAGTTCGCCTGGGTCGCGGAGATCGAACGACCGCCGCCAGTGGACATAGTCCACGCTCGAAAGATCCTGGGCGGCAACGTTTTTGGCCTCGAACCGCCAGCAGCCGGTCAGCCGGGTGATCTCCGAAGCCGACAGCCCCGCACCCGTTCCGCGTGGTCGGCGAACGGTGAAAGCGACCCGACCTCCTCCGACCATGAGCCGATACGCGACGCGGAAGCATGGGTCCGGCAGAGAAGGGCCCTTCGGCCCTGACGCCGCCCGATCCCGAGCAGGCACTCTTGAACGCGGAGATACGCGAGGGGTCGAATCGAGGCAGTTGAACAGCGGTCACCAGTTCGAAATCGACTCGCCGGCTCGATTGTCGGCACAGCGAAGCAAGGAGCGTCGGTGATGCTGGGCGAATTGAAGGATCCTCAGATCGAGCATGTACTGCGCAGTGAGGTGGTCGGCCGAATCGGATGCGTCAGCGACGGCCGCGTGTACGTCGTACCCATCACCTACGTCTACGACGGTGAGTGCGTCTACGGGCATTCGGGCGACGGAGACAAGTTGCGCGCGATGCGTGCCCATCCGCAGGTCTGCTTCGAAGTCGAGCATGTGGACAATCTCGCGAACTGGCAGAGCGTGATCGCGTGGGGCACGTTCGAGGAACTCCACGGGCAGCAAGCGGAGGCGGGCATGCGGCTACTCGTCGACCGTCTCATGCCCCTGCTTTCCAGCAGTACGAGCCGACCGACACATGGTACGGCGCCCTCCGGTAGCGGGCAGGCAGCGATTTACCGGATCCGGTTGGAGCGCCGAACGGGACGATTCGAAAAGCAGTGACGTGGCATCCCAGCACTGCCATGGAGAAGCCCGACCATGCCGCGACAACGCCTCCCGCTCTGCGGGGCGCACCTACGAGTAGTCGTGGGCGTCGGCCGCGGTGCGCAGTTTGGAGGCGTAGACGGCGGCCTGAGTACGGCGTTCCATACCGAGTTTGGTCAGCAGCCGCGAAACGTAGTTCTTGACGGTTTTCTCCGCCAAGAACATTCGTTCGGCGATCTCACGATTGGTCAGGCCGTCGCTGAGCAGATCGAGCAATGTTTGCTCCTGCTGCGACAGTGCCGCCAGGGGATCGTCCTTACTCTGGGTGCGGTGACGTATCTCGTCCATGAGGGCGGCCGCGGCGCGATTATCCAGCAACGATTGGCCGCCTCCGACGGTCTTGATCGCGCCGGCCAGTTCCATGCCCTTGATGTCCTTGACGACGTATCCGCTGGCACCGGCAAGGATCGCGTCCACCATGGCGTGCTCGTCGGTGAACGAGGTGAGCATCAGACAGCGCAAGCCATTCAGCCGTGACAGCAGCTCACGGCACAATTCGATGCCGTTTCCATCGGGCAGACGGACATCGAGGACCGCGACATCCGGGCACAGCGCCGGAATCCGGGCCAACGCGGTGGACACGGAACCGGCCTCACCCACCACGGTCAGCTCGGGGTCGGCCCCGAGCAGATCCGCGATACCGCGTCGCACGATCTCGTGATCGTCAACCAGGAACACCTTGATCATCAGCTCAACCGCTTCCCGTCGCCGCGCTGCTGCCAACATCAAGATTTCTCGGCACCCAGTTTACGTCGTATGCCCATTTCGCGGATTTGCCCATCGCCGCGTTCCGAACGGCGGCCGACACAGCGTGACCGATGAGCCCTCGTCGACGAGGCGGTTGACCGGGCGTACCCCGTGGTGAACGATTCGGCCGAAGCAGGCCGCGGTCAGCGACCGAATCGCACCTGGCGGGCCCTGTACCCGGGAAGCGGCCGGCCGATGGCGAGCACGGCGCATGACCGCGGCGATATCCAACGAGCCGAAGCCTCGCCGCGCAGGCGACGATCCCAGCGGCGGGCCACGTCGCGAACTTCAACAGATGCTTTATGCGTGTGATGGATTCCGGCGATTACTTTCCAATGCTGATGGATTACGGCATGTCACCGGGGTGATGTCATGGCGGCCTTCATTGTGACAGCGGTTACATCTGTTCGCGATGAGGGAGTTCCCATGAAACTTCACACCCTGGCGTTGACAGCGTTCTCCGCTGCCGCGGCCGTGACCGTCAGCGCCGCCACGGCGGCCGCGGCGCCGGAGACGGCCGCCGCGCCGGTGTCGTACCACGCTGCCATGGTCGGGGATTCGGTGTTCGCTACGTTGCGGGACGGCACGTTCGAGCTGGCCGCCGACCGGCGGTCGGTGACAGTGAGCGATGCACTCGGGCATGTGCTCGACACCTTGCCGTTGGCCGCCGAGGTCGATGGCCGGCAGCTGCCGATCCGGCCGGAGATCTCCGGCGACGCGCGCACTCTGACCCTC
>NZ_WMBB01000007.1 GCF_009708175.1 Nocardia aurantiaca | reverse complement strand
CTACCGCACGTTCGGCCATCGTCCCGGCGAGATTCTGCACCGATTGCTGCAGCACACCCGTCGGGGCAGATGCTGTGACGGTCTTCCCCGCAGTCGCCCCCGCACGGCTCGCGGTATCAGCGACGCGCGCCCCGGCACGGCTCACGGTATCGGCGACCCGGCCGATGGTGTGGGCGGTCTCCTTGCGGTGTCCGTTGGACTTGGGCATCGCCCTCACCTCCTCGCGCGGCGCACGGGCGCTGCGCCGGCATCGGCGCGCGCACGGCCTCGGACAGAGGAGGCCGACTTACCTTCCGTGGAACCGGAGCGACGCTGCGAGCTTCCAGAGCTCGTTTCCCGGCTACCTGCTCGCGCACGCGCGGCGGGCCGCCCTCTGCGCTCGTCGTCTTCCTCTTCTTCGTAGGAATCCGTTTCACCCTCGTCTGGGCCTCTGTCGGCCACGAGCGTCGAACCCTGCTGCAGCCGGGCGCTGAGCGCATCGAGACGGTTGCTCGTGGCGGTCACAGCGGCCGAGCGGACCGCACCCACCAACTCCTCGCGCACCGTGTCGGTGAGCTGCGCCAGCTCCGGAGACGATTTGAGCAACGAAGTCCCGCGCTCGAGCAGCTCGCCGGTCATCCCCGTGTTCCGCCTCGCCATCGCCGCACCCGCCAGCGACAACGCAAAACGCATCTTGCGCGTGCGTCCCAGCACGTAACCGATGCCCACCCCTAACGCAATTCTTGTGCCACCTTTCATGGCCTACTCCTAGCTTGCTCGACTGCCGCAGCACTGATACGGCCCCAGGTTGTTCGAGGTCGAGCGACGACATCCTGATGAGTGGGATAGGCCATATCGCGAATGGCCATACTCGGCGTATACCCGGCAATCACCCATCGAATCTGGCGTCACGTGACGATCGGATGTTGGCGCGGTGAGCACTATCGCGCTCACCGTGCTGAGTGCGGCCACCACGCACAACTGCGGATAGGTCAGCGCGCCCAGACGGTCAGGCCGGTGAGGTAGCGGGGACGGTGTCGAACGGGACAGGACAGCCCGGGGATTCGCTACACGCCAGCAGGTCCTTGCACCCGGCCGCCAGTGCTGCGCGCAAAGTGTCACGCACTGCGGTGACCTCGGCGAGTTTGTCATCGACCTCGGCCAGCTTGGCAGTGACCCGCTCCCGCAGGCCCGCGCCGGCGCGACGTCGGGAGCCGACCCGAGTGCCTTCGAGCAGATCTGCGACCTCTTCGAGGGTGAATCCGAGTCGTTGGGCGGCCTTGATCACCCGCAACACAATCACCGCGTCCTTCGGATACAGGCGGTGCCCACCCAGAGTGCGGTCAGGCTCGGCGAGCAGGCCGCGGCGTTCGTAGTAGCGCAGCGTCTGGGCGTTCACCCCGGCTGCGGCGGCCAGCTCGCTCGTGCGCAACGCGGTCACCCCTGTCCCTCGATCGCGGACTCGGCGCGCGCGGCGAAGGCATCGAGCACCTCGGTATAGGCCGTCGGGACCCCGACACCAATCACCAAACCCTCTGCGCCGGCGGAGAAGTCGAAGGAGAAGAACGAACAGCAGCTGCTCTCACGCTCGGCAAGCTCACGCGCCACCGCCTCGGCGTCCGGATCCACGATCACCTCCAACCGGACCGGGCCGGGCCGCCGCGTCGCGCGGGACGAGGTGGTGAAGAACTGGTCGAATTCGGCGACCCGAATCGGCTGGTCCACGGTGAGCAGCGTGCACGCCGAGGGCACCCAGTCGCCCTGAGCTGGTGAAATCGTCATGATCCGACGGTAAGCCTGTACCCCGATACAGGATGCAAACCCCATCGCACAATCGATCCCGAACCACACATGCGAATCAGCTTCGGGCATCGGCGAATTCGGTGCGGCGGAGGTGGTCCGGTTCATCGCGGAGAACGGGTTCGCTCAGGCCGATGCGGCGTTGAATACGTTTCATCCAGGCCGGAGCCCACCAGACTCGGTCGCCCAGGAGCTTCATGGTGGCGGGGACCAGGAGCATGCGCAGAACGGTGGCGTCGATGAGAAGGGCGGCGATCATGCCATAGGCGATGTATTGCATGAGGACGAGGTCGGAGAAGGCGAAGGCGCCGGTGACCACGAGCAGGATCAGGGCGGCGGCGGTGATGATGCGACCGGTGTGGGCGGTGCCGGAGCGGATGGCCTCCTCGGTGGTCGCGCCGCGGGCGCGGGCCTCGACCATGCGGGACAACAGGAATACCTCGTAGTCGGTGGAGAGGCCGTAGACGATGGCGATGATCAGGAAGAGGATGTTCGCCTGGATCGGCTGGGGGGTGAAGTTGAGCAGGGTCGCGCCATGGCCCTCGGTGAAGATCCAGGTCAGGATGCCGAGGGTGGAGCCCAGGCCGAGCACGCTCATGAACGCGGCCTTGATCGGCAGCACCAGGGAGCCGAAGGTGAGGAACATGAGCAGGGTGGTCACGGCCAAAACCAGCAGGATCATCAGGGGGAGCCGGTTCAGCAGCGCGGCGATGGCGTCGTGCTGAATGGTCGGGACTCCACCGACCAGGACGGTCATATCGTCGGGGACCGGAAGCGCCCGGAGATAGTCGATCGTCTTGTCGTAGTCGGTGGAATCGATCAGGTAGGCCTGGGTGCGATAGATGTTCGGCTGCGACTGCGAGCGAGTGGGAACCTCGAAACCGGCGGACAGCAGGCCGGGAGCGTGACTCGCCTGTTCGATCAGGGGGCCGACCTCGGTGCTGTCACCGGCGACGATGAGCAGTTCGATCGGGTCGGACTTGCGGAGCGGGAAGTACGTATCGATCTGTTGCTGGGCAACGCGGGTCGTATTGTCCGGCGGCAGGTACTTCTCGCTGAAACCGCCGAAAGCGATATTGCGGACCGGCACGATCAGCATGAGCAATCCGAGTACGAGCACCGCCGTGATCTCGCGCGGATGACGCATCACCCAGGTGGTGGAACGACCCCAGAAGCCCTGCTCCACATCGTGGGCCGAATCGGTGCGGCGGAATCGCTTGATGCCCAGCGCATCCACCCACGGCCCCAGGATCGCCAACATCGCGGGCAGAATCGTCACGGCCGTCAGCGCGGCCAGGGTGACGGTGGCGATCGCGCCGTACGCGATGGACTTCAGGAAACCCTGCGGAAACAGCAGCATGCCGCCGAGGCTGGCGACGATCATGGTCGCCGAGAACAACACCGTGCGACCCGCGGTCATCACCGACCGGCGTACGGCCGCGGGCGTGTCGTATCCGGCGGCCACCTCTTCACGGAACCGGCTCACGATGAACAGGGCGTAGTCGATGGCCAGGCCCAGGCCGATCATCGAAACAACCGGAGCCACAAAAGAATTCACCTCGGTGATATTCGTGATCGACCGGACCACGCCGTTCGCGCCGAGAATCGTGAGCACACCCATCATGAGGGGCAGCGCCGCGGCGACCACGCCGCCGAAGATGAAGAACAACAGCACCGCCACCGCCGGAATAGCCAACAATTCCATGCGATGGGTATCGGCCGAGATGGTGTCGGTCAATGCGCTCGACACCGGCTGCAAGCCGCCCACGTGCACCTCGATACCCGGAATCGCGAACGCGTCCTTCACCGTCGCGTAGTCGCGCGCGAGCTCGGTGCCGTCCTCGCCCTTCAAGGCGATCGCGGCGATCGCACGCGTCTTGTCCTTGGTGGCGGCCATCGCCGAGGACCCTTTGATGGTGTTCACCGCGGACCAATAAGTGCCGTTCACGCCCGCGATCTCGTTCGGGAAGCGGTGTGTGAGGCCGTTGAGGCTGTCGATCACCGGCGCGCTGACGTCGGGATCGTCGACGGTCTTGCCGTCCGGCGCCGTGTAGAGGACGACCACATCGACGGCGTGGTTCGGCCCGAACGCATCGGCGGCCATGACCGCGGCCCGCGCGGACTCCGAGTTCGGATCGTCGAGACCGCCCGCGCTGAGTCGATCCTCGAAACCCCAGGCGTAGCCGCCGAGACTCAGCATGGCCACCGCCACGATGCCGAGGACCAGAAAACGGTGGTTGGCTACGAGTTTTCCCCATAGCGCGAAGACATCGCGGTCACGCGGGCTTCTCGTGGTCATACTGCACGGTAGCAGTCAAGATCAGGATAAGTGAAAAGCGTTGTATCACATTGCAATTGGTCAAATGCGAAACGTGATTTTGCGATAGAAAACAGGTATGGATCGGACGGGAAAACCCGGCGAATTATCTGTGACAGCCGTTCTCCGTCGGCATGGGATGCGTCGGTCGACGTAGTAGTCCGAATCATGACCGGACGCCGCCGCGCCCAGGCCCTTCCCGAACGACGGCGCGAGGAACCTTTGTCGCCCGGGCGCAGTCGACGACGTCGGTGTGCTCGCCGGCATCGACGAGTCGGATGCCCTGCCGCCGCGGGTGTCGCGGCCGCCTGCATGCGGCTCATGGGCGCCGCCGGGCGGTGGATGCCCGCGCTCTCCCGCCTCCAGTTGCGGCCGGCCCGCGCGGGAGTGACACGACGCCCCGCAACCGGGCCCGGCGGCTGCCGTTAGGGTGCGGGACGTGACCAGATCGACCACCCCCGCCGCGGCGCCGGCGGACAGCTGGACCCGCCGTGCCGCCCTGCCCGCCGTGATGCTGACGGGAGTGATCGTCACTCTGGTTGTGCCGCTGTCATTTCCGGCGGGCGGCGGCTCGACGGGCGCGGACCTGACACTGGAGCGGACCATTCACTCGGCGTTGGACGCGCACACCTGGGTGTACCGAGTCCTGGTGTTCCCCAGCAATAGTTATGTCGTGCTGCCGCTGCTGTTCGTCTCCGCGGCGTGGTTCGCGTCTCGGCGGCAGTGGTGGCTGGCCGGATTCGCGCTGGTGGCCCCCGAACTGGCGGTGACCGTGAATACCTTTGCGCTCAAACCGTTCTGGGAGCGCAAGCTGGACCACTTTCTCGCCTACCCCAGCGGGCACACCGTCCAGTTGGTGGCCGTCGTCACCGCCTTCGCCCTCGTGACCGAATCCGGGCGCGTGCGGACCGCGACGGGGATCGTCATGGTGGCGGTCCTGCCCGCCGTCATGATCGGCATGGTGGGCTTCGGATACCACCATCCGACCGACGTGCTGGGCGGAACGACGGCCGCGGTCGCGCTCGTTACCGCCCTGTACCTACCGTTCCGCTATCTCACGGCTACACCGGTTGCGGCGCCGTCTAATACGACGCCGCCACCGCGATGATGAACCACACCGCCCACAGCGCCGCCATGATGAAACCGAGCGTGAGCATCACCCGCATGAGCCCGCGGGTTACCTCGATCCGGTCGCTGCGGCGCGGATAGAGCTTGCGCGGGCTGAACCACGGCTCGGGGATGTGGAACCCGCGCCCGGCCGCCCCGTGCTCGGCCTCGAGCCGCGCCTGCTCCTCGGCGAAGGCCTCGGCCTGCGCCTGCTGCGGGCCGCCGTGCCACAGCGTCGGATCCACCGGGCCCAGGAAACCCTCATTGAGCAGATCCTGCGGCCCGGGCAGATACGGCAGGATGCCGAGCCCGCGGAAGGCCCACGCCACGTCGTTGGCCGACCACTGCGGCCGCCCGCGCGAGAGCAGGCTGGTGAAATGGTCGCGCAGCGCCCGCTCGTCGCCCAGCAGCACCTGGAAGCTCGGGTCGTTCCACAGCTGCTTGACCCGCAGGTTCGAGCCGGGCGGCGGCACCACCAGCACGACGCCGTGGATGACGCGCTGCCCGAGCCCGCGCTCGGCCAGCCAGTTCTGCAGCGCGAAGGTGTGATCGCGGGACTGGTCCAGCGGATTGCGCTTGTCGCCGCCCTCGAAGGCGATGATCCGGTCGCCGACCCGCCACGGGCCGTTGACCGGAACCTCGAGCTCACCGTCCATGCGCTCGGACAGCGCCTCGGCCTCGATCACCACGCAGCTGGTCGGGGTCCACACCACCGCATCGAACGGATGTAGCCGATCATCGTGGAACAGACTGCAATTGACGGTGGCGACGCCCTTGGGATCGGTGCTGCCCTTCCAGGTCCGCAGCCAATCGATGAGCACCTTCTCGGCATGGGTGTCGGCGGCGTTCTGCACTCGGACGAGCATCGGCTCTCACCTTCCTCGTCGAATCGATACCGGGAATGGTACGGGCACAAGGCTCCAAACTACCGCCGGGCACGCCGCCGCGCTCGGTTCGCGGGCGCCCGTATCGGTTCCGCCCCTCTCAGTTCGTGGACAACTCGTGATCGTTCGGAAAGATGGGCAGCCGCAACGCGCCCGGCGCGAAGTCCGGCACGACCGCGTGCTTGGGCGCCACCGGATTGATCCGGCGGTACGGCGCGCCCAGCTCGGGGCGCGGATCGGCCTCGTTTCGGTTGGGCCAGAACGCCATTGCGCGCTCGGCCTGCGCGGTGATGGTCAGCGACGGGTTCACGCCCAGGTTCGCGGTCACCGCCGAACCGTCGGCGATGTGCAGGCCCGGATGGCCGAACACGCGCTGATACGGGTCCACCACACCGCTTTCGGGACCCTCACCGATCACACAGCCACCGATGTAGTGCGCGGTGGCCGGGATGTTGAACACGTCCATGGCCAGCATCTGCACGTCCCCGTCGACCTTTTCGCCGAAGCGGCGGCCGACGTCGTGGGCGAGCGGGATCCAGGTCGGATTCGGCTTGCCCGTCCCCTGTCGGGTCTTCAGCCGCCCCCACCGCCGGAAAGAGGTCAGTGAATTGTCCAGGGACTGCATGACCAGCAGGATGACCGACTTCTCCGACGCCCGACGCGCATTGAGGCTGCGCGCGAACACCACCGGGTGCAGCAGCATGGCCAGCAGGAAGCGCAGAAACCGGAACGCGCCGCCGTCCACCAGCGGCACCGACAACGGGAACAGGCCGTTCTGGCCCTTGCCGTAGTGGCACACCTCGACGTGGGTGTCGGGCTCGGGATGGATGGAGGAGGTGATGGCGATGCCCTCGGCGAAATCGTCGCGGGACCTGCTCACCACGTTCAGGATGGCCTCGGAGTTGGACCGGGTCAGCTCGCCCAGCCGTGGCGACAGGTGCGGCAGCACGCCCTCGTCGCGCATCGTGTGCAGCAGCTTCTGGGTGCCCAGCGCGGCCGCCGCGAACACCACCTGCTCGGCGGTGAACACCTTGCGCCCCTTGCGGACCCAGCGGTCCGAGCGCTGCGTCTCGATGGCGTAGCCGCCGCCGGTCACGGGCCGCACCCCGGTGGCCGTGGTCAGCTCGAACACGTGCGCACCGGCCTGCTCGGCCAGGTACAGGTAGTTCTTGGGGGTGGTGTTCTTGGCATTGTGCGGGCAGCCGGTGAAGCAGCGCGCGCAGTGGATGCAGCCCTTGCGGCGGGGGCCCGCGCCGCCGAAGTACGGGTCGTCCACCTCCTCGCCCGGCGCGGCCTCGTTGAAGAACACGCCCACATTGGTGGCGTGGAAGGTGTCGGCGACGCCCAGATCCGCTGCGACCGAACGGATCACGTGGTCGGCGGGGGTCATGCGGGGATTCGGCGCCACGCCCAGCATGCGCTGCGCCTGGTCGTAGTAGGGCGCGAGCTCCGAGCGCCAGTCGGTGATGTGGGCCCACTGCCGGTCGGTGTAGAAGGCCGGCAGCGGCTCGTAGAGGGTGTTTCCGTAGATCAGCGACCCGCCGCCCACGCCCGCCGCGGAGAACACCGCGCACTTGCCCAGAATGCTGATGCGCTGGGTGCCGGTCAGCCCCAGCCGCGGGGCCCAGATCGATTTGCGCACATTCCAGTTCGTCTTGGGAATGTCCTCGGCGTTCCAGCGGCGGCCGGATTCCAGCACGGCCACCCGGTAGCCCTTCTCGCTCAGGCGCAGCGCGCTCACGCTCCCCCCGAAGCCGGAGCCGATAACGACGACGTCATAGTCGAAGTTGGGCATGGTCTTTCCTCTCCCTGGGTGCTACCGATCAGCCTTCACCGCTCCGGCCCGAACCGCAGCGCGCCCCGCGAATTCGCACCCTCCAATGCAGTGAGAAGATACTAATGTCATTCTCTCATCGGGTGGGTGTGGCAGCGGACATATCGGTTGCCTTCGGCCGCGGCGCGGCGGTGTGCCCGGATGGATATGGCGGAGTGATTGAGGTATGACCGGGTTGTGACAACCGAGCAGAACGCCGAACCGGTCTACAGCGACCGCGTCTTCACCGTGCCGAACGTGCTCAGCGTGCTGCGGCTGATCGGCGTCCCGGTTTTCCTGTGGCTGCTGCTCGTCGAGCAGGCCGACGGCTGGGCCTTCGCGCTGCTGGTCGCCAGCGGCATCACCGACTTCCTCGACGGCAAGCTGGCCCGCCTGCTCGACCAGTCCTCCAAACTGGGCGCCATCCTCGACCCGCTGGTGGATCGCCTGTATCTGCTGGCGACCCTGGGCGGCTTCCTGATTCGCGGCATCCTGCCCTGGTGGGTGGTGCTGATCCTGGTCGGCCGCGACGCCGTCCTGACCCTCACCCTCGGCGTCTACCGCCGCCGGGGTCTGCCCCCGCCCGAGGTCATCTACCTGGGCAAGGCCGCCACCTTCGCGCTCATGTCCGCGCTGCCCTGGCTGCTGGCGGGGCAGATGGACTGGGCTGCCGCGGGTTTCGGCCGCGCCTTCGGTGGGGCATTCTTGATCTGGGGCACGGCGGTCTATGTCTGGACCGGAATCCTCTATCTCGGCAAAGCCGTCGCCGTGGCCCGAGCGATACCGCCCGTGCCACATCATGATCACTCCCGATAGGGTGTGCGGCGGACGGATCGACGACGATCCCGAGAGGAACGCCCGTTGAAAGGACACTGCCAGTGACCGCAGTACCCGAGGATTTGCGCTACTCCGAAGAGCACGAGTGGGTGAGTCAAGTGGGTCCGACCCGCGCGCGGGTGGGCATCACCGATTACGCGCAGTCGCAGTTGGGTGACGTCGTGTTCGTGCAGCTGCCCGCGGTGGACTCCGATGTGACGAGCGGTGACAGCGTCGCCGAGATCGAATCCACCAAGAGCGTGTCCGACATCTACGCTCCGCTCTCCGGGAAAGTCGTTGCGGTGAACGATCTTCTGGACGGTTCGCCCGAGACGGTCAACTCCGACGCCTATGGCGACGGATGGCTCTTCGAGGTCGAGGCGGAGTCCGCCGAAGCGCTCACCGCGGCGCTCGGAAAGCTCCTGGATGCCGCAGGTTATCAAGGAGTTATCGGAGGCTGAAGGAGCCTTCACAGTTCTACCTGCACGGGTACGCCCTGGCAGGGTACGGTCAATGCCAACAGAAGTGCGCGCAGCCGGTGCCCGGAGAATCCGGACCTACCCGAAGCGGGGAGCGGCCGGAATGCCGCATCGCTGAGGGCATCAACTGCTTGCATGGATTATTCGGTTCGAGGAGGAGAGCAAGGGTGAGCGAGAACAAGGACCCGGGTTACCAGGAAACGGCAGCAGAGACCACTTCGGTGTTCCGTGCCGACTTCCTGAACGAGGTCGACACGTCGCGCACCGAGCAGACCGGCGAGCAGCCGGTACAGGGAGTGGAGGGTTTGCCCGCGGGCGCGGCCTTGTTGGTGGTCAAGCGTGGTCCGAACGCCGGCTCGCGCTTCCTGCTCGACCAGCCGACCACCTCGGCGGGACGCCATCCCGATAGCGACATCTTCCTTGACGATGTCACCGTCAGCCGTCGCCACGCGGAATTCCGTCAGGACGACGACACATTCCAGGTTGTCGATGTGGGCAGCCTCAACGGCACCTACGTCAACCGGGAGCCGGTGGACTCCTCCGAGCTGCAGAACGGTGACGAGGTCCAGATCGGCAAGTTCCGGTTGGTCTTCCTGACCGGTCCCCGTCCGGCGACAAGCGATTCGTCGGCTCTATAGGACCGAGCGGAATGACTGGCGCAGCGCAGTGGACGCGCGGAGGCATGTCGATCGGCTCCGTGCTGGATCTCCTGCGTCCGGATTTTCCGGACATCACCATCTCCAAGATCCGATTCCTGGAATCGGAGGGCCTGATCAGCCCGGAGCGCACGCCCTCGGGGTACCGCCGCTTCCATGTGGCGGATGTCGAGCGTCTGCGCTTCGTGCTGACCGCGCAGCGGGATCAGTACCTGCCGTTGAAGGTGATCAAGGAACAGCTCGAAGCGATCGACAGCGGGGCGGCGACGCTCGGAGTCCGGGAGGCCCGGGCCCGGGCGAACGCCGTGGGAGGGGCCGTGCCCGATTCCAGAACTGGGTCCGACCAGAGAGACGGCATGGCTCCGCATGGGGGCGGCCGCCTGAGGCGGCTGAACGTCGTGCCCGGTGAAGTGTCGCCCGAGGAACTCCGGTTCGATCACGAAATCCGGATCACCAGGGCGGATCTGCTCGAGCAGGCCGGTATCGACGAGAAGTTCCTGACCGAGTTGATCCGTGCCAATCTCATTACCCCCGGTGCGGCAGGCTATTTCGACGGCGACGCCATCACCCTGGCCCGTACCGCCAAGGCGCTGAGTGAATTCGGTTTGGAGGCAAGGCATCTGCGCGCCTTCAAGCTGGCGGCCGACCGCGAGGCGGCCATGGTCGCGCAGATCGCGGCGCCGATCGCCAAGAGTCGTGATGCGGATGCCCGCGCCCGGGCCGAGGAGACGGTCCGCGAGTTGGCGGCGCTGTCGCTGACCCTGCACACCTGCCTGGTGAAGACCTCGGTGCGCGCTTCTCTCGGAGGCTGAAATCTTCGCCTAGACTCGGTATTACAGCCGGGGTTGGGCGGCCGGTGAGGATTTGGGAGGCAGTGCCATGAGTGAGCGCAGCGAGCGAATCGTGAAACACAGTGCGCCTTCGCGCAGGGTCGTGGCAAACGCTAGCGAGGCACGGCCATGAGTGAAATGCGTGTGATCGGCATCCGTGTCGAGCAGCCACAGAATCAGCCTGTGCTATTGCTCCGCGAGGTCTCCGGCGATCGCTATCTGCCGATCTGGATCGGCCAGGCCGAGGCCACGGCGATCGTGCTGGAGCAGGAGGGCGTCACGCCCATCCGCCCGTTGACCCACGACCTGATCAAAATTCTGATCAAGGAGCTCGGCCACACCCTCAAAGAGGTGCGGATCGTGGATCTGCAGGAGGGGACCTTCTACGCCGACCTGGTCTTCGAGAACGATCTCCGCATCTCCGCGCGGCCGTCGGATTCGGTGGCCATCGCGCTGCGCGTGGGCTGCCCGATCTATGCCGAGGAGCCGGTGCTGGAAGAGGCCGGACTGGTCATGCCGGACGAGCGCGAGGACGAGGTCGAGAAGTTCAAGGAGTTTCTCGAATCGGTATCTCCGGACGACTTCAAGGCGACGGACAGCTGACCAGTTCCCCACCTGACGAGGAATGCCGAACCAGACAAAACCGCGTCTCTACCTCAGGTTTAGGGTTAAAAACACGCGCCCGCTCAAGCTTTGACGGTGCCGATTCTCCCGCGACAATCAGGGGAGTAGCCTCGATTGTTAGGCCAACGCTCCAGAGTCGATTCGGTGTTGTTTCAAACGACATGAGCCCAGCCCTGATAGGCACGCAGTAAGGGAGTAGCCAGTGGGAGATCAACCGCAACCTCAGGATGTGGTGCAGCCAGGGCTGTTCCCCGATGACACGGTGCCCGATGAACTCGTCGGCTACCGCGTGCCCAGCGCTTGTCAGGTGGCCGGTATCACCTATCGCCAACTCGATTACTGGGCCCGCACCGGACTGGTCGTCCCGTCCATCCGCAGTGCCACCGGATCCGGCAGCCAGCGCCTGTACTCCTTCAAGGACATCCTGGTCCTCAAGATCGTCAAGCGCCTCCTCGACGCCGGCATCTCGCTGCAGAACATCCGCATCGCCGTGGACCACCTGCGCAGCCGCGGTGTCGAAGACCTCGCCGGGATCACGCTCTTCTCCGACGGCACCACCGTCTACGAGTGCTCCTCCGCCGAAGAAGTGGTCGATTTACTGCAGGGCGGGCAGGGCGTATTCGGCATCGCCGTCAGCGGCGCCATGCGCGAACTCACCGGCGCCATCGCCAACTTCCCCGCCGAGCGCGCCGAAACCGCCACCGCCTCGGATCGGCCCGAGGACGAACTGGCCTTCCGCCGCAAGGCCCGCATGAGCAAGACCGGCTAGACAGCCCTGTCCGATCCGAACGCGCGTCGCCCGGGGCGGCGCGCGTTCGGCGTATCAGGATCACACTCCGGACTGTGCGAAACCGGACCAGGCAACATCGCCGTAACCTGGTGCCGCTTAAACTGGCAGTGCGTCGCAGCCGTGCGGGAGAGTTCCGGGATAGCCTCGGACGCCGAAGGAGCAGCACCTCCCCGTCAATCTCTCAGGCATCAGGGACCGTGCGGAGTTTCGACGCCTCTGGAAAGTGGTGACCCCGCGTCACCCGCCCATGGTGAAAGGGCACCGGCCGCGCGGCCGGGGTCCGAATCTCTCAGGCATCGAGGACAGAGGGGGAGGGCAGACGACACGTCGGCCGAAAAGCCGATTCCGCCCACCCTTTGGAGAGCAGCCGTGATCTGGACTCGATCCTTCGCCGACCGCCACATCGGCCCCGACAGCGGCGAGACCGGCCGCATCCTCGAGACCGTGGGCGTCGAATCGCTGGACGAACTCGCCACCAAGGCCGTGCCCGCCAGCATTCTGGACGCGCCCGAGGGCAATGGCCTGAACGCGCTGCCCGCCGCCGTTTCCGAGCATGAGGCGCTCGCCGAGCTTGCGGCACTGGCGAATTCGAATACCGTGGCCACCTCCATGATCGGGCTGGGCTACTACGACACCCTCACCCCGCCGGTGCTGCTGCGCAATCTCATCGAGAACCCGGCCTGGTACACCGCCTACACGCCCTACCAGCCCGAGATCAGCCAGGGTCGCCTCGAGGCGCTGCTCAACTTCCAGACCATGGTGGCCGACCTGACCGCCATGGAGGTCGCCAATGCCTCCATGCTGGACGAGGCCACCGCGGCCGCCGAGGCCATGACGCTGCTGCAGCGGGCCAACCGCAAGAGCAAGTCCATGCGGCTGCTCATCGACACCGACCTGTTCCCGCAGACCCGGACCCTGCTCTACACCCGGGCCGAGCCGCTGGGCATCGAGATCGTCGAGGCGGATCTGGCTCCGCGCACGCCCGCTGACCCGCCCCAGCTTCCCGAGGGCGACTTCTTCGGCGTGATCGTGCAACAGCCTGGCGCATCGGGCCGCGTCGTGGACTGGGCACCGGTCATCGAGGCCGCGCACGCGCGCGGCGCGCTGGTCGCGGTGGGCGCGGATCTGCTTGCGCTGACGCTGATCACGCCGCCCGGCGAGCAGGGTGCGGACGCCTGTTTCGGCACCACGCAGCGCTTCGGCGTGCCGCTGGGCTTCGGCGGGCCGCACGCGGGTTACCTCGCGGTGCACAGCGCGCACGCGCGGCAGCTGCCGGGCCGCCTGGTCGGCGTGTCCGTGGACGCGGACGGGAACCTGGCCTATCGGCTCGCGCTGCAGACGCGTGAGCAGCACATTCGCCGCGAGAAGGCGACCTCGAACATCTGCACCGCGCAGGTGCTGCTGGCCATCCTGGCCGCCATGTACGCCTCCTACCATGGCGCGGACGGGCTGCGGTCCCTGGCGCGGCGCGTGCACGGGCACGCCCAGTGGCTGGCCGCCGGGCTGGGCGATGCGGTGGTGCACCAGAGCTTCTTCGACACCGTGCTGGTGAACGCGCCCGGCGGCGCGGAAGCCATTGTGGCCAAGGCGAAGGGCCGCGGTATCAACCTGCGGCTGGTGGACTCCGATCATGTCGCCATCGCCTGCGACGAGGTCACCACCGACGCCCATGTGGTCGCCGTGCTGGACTGCTTCGGCGCCGAGATCCCGGTCGGCCCGGAGGGTGCGCTCTTCCACGGCAAGCAACGCCCGCACATCGAGGTCCGCACTTCGGAGTACCTGACCGCGCCCGCGTTCACCAGGTACCGCACCGAGACCGCCATGCTGCGCTATCTGCGCGCGCTGTCGGACAAGGACATCGCGCTGGACCGCAGCATGATTCCGCTCGGCTCCTGCACCATGAAGCTGAACGCGGCCGCGGAGATGGAGTCCATCACCTGGCCGGGCTTCAATCGGGTGCACCCCTACGCGCCGGTCGAGGACGCGCCGGGCCTGATCAAGCTGATCGAGGATCTGGAGGGCTGGCTGTGCGCGGTCACCGGCTACGACCGGGTTTCCCTGCAGCCCAATGCCGGTAGCCAGGGCGAATACGCGGGTCTGCTGGCGATTCGCCGCTACCACCTGGATCGCGGCGACTCGCACCGGGATACCTGCCTGATCCCCTCCAGCGCGCACGGCACCAATGCCGCCTCGGCCGCCATGGCGGGCATGCGGGTCGAGGTCGTGAAGACCCGCCCCAACGGCGATATCGACCTCGACGACCTCCGCGCCAAGATCGCCGACCACGCCGAGCGGCTGGCCTGCATCATGATCACCTACCCGTCCACCCACGGCGTGTACGAGCATGAGGTGGCCGAGCTGTGCGGGCTGGTGCACGAGGCCGGCGGTCAGGTGTACGTGGACGGCGCGAATCTGAATGCACTTGTCGGACTGGCTCGTCCGGGCAAGTTCGGCGGCGATGTCAGCCACCTCAATCTGCACAAGACCTTCTGCATTCCGCACGGTGGTGGCGGCCCCGGCGTGGGTCCGGTCGCGGTGCGCGAGCACCTGGCGCAGTACCTGCCGGGCGATCCGCTCGACAAGGGTTCGCACGCGGTGTCGGCGGCCAAGTACGGCTCGGCGTCGATCCTGCCGATCACCTGGGCATACATCCGAATGATGGGCGCCGACGGCCTGCGCCGCGCCACCCTGACCGCCATCGCCTCGGCCAATTACATTGCGCGCAAGCTGGATCCACACTTCCCGGTCCTCTACACCGGCGACAACGGCATGGTCGCCCACGAGTGCATCCTGGACCTGCGCGAGATCACCAAGCGCACCGGCGTCACCGTGGACGACGTGGCCAAGCGGCTGGCCGACTACGGCTTCCACGCCCCGACCATGAGCTTCCCGGTCGCGGGCACTCTCATGGTGGAACCCACCGAGAGCGAGAACCTCGAGGAGCTGGACGCTTTCATCGACGCCATGATCGCCATCAAGGGCGAGATCGACCAGGTCGAGGCCGGGGTCTGGCCGGTGGAGGACAACCCGCTGCGCGGCGCACCGCACACCGCGGAGTGCCTGGTAGACGAGTGGAACCACCCGTACAGCCGCGAACTGGCCGTCTACCCGATGGGTGTGAAGCACGCCCGCGCCAAGGTGTGGCCGTCAGTGCGCCGTATCGACGGCGCCTACGGCGACCGCAATCTCGTGTGCTCGTGCCCTCCGCTGGACGCCTACGCCGAGTGATTTCCCGTGATCCCGGCCCGCTTTCGGTCGGGATCGTATCCTCGCGGTGGATTGCAATCCGAGTTACGTCGGATCGACCCGGATCTTCCTCGAACAAGTAAGCGCCCCGCCGGTTCGGAGAACCGGCGGGGCGCTTGTCCTCTCCTGTGCGTCGGATCAAGCCGTGATCGGCTTGTAGCTGGCGATGGCCCAGATCACCACGACGTTGAGCGCGATGATGAGCAGGGACCAGGCCGGGTAGTAGGGAATCCAGAGGAAGTTCTCCACGATGGACAGGGCCGCCAGCACCAGGGCCGCGGTGCGGCCCCAGGTGGTGCCGCGGAGCAGGCCGATCGCCACGACGACCTCGATGACGCCGAGGACGATGTGGATCCAGCCCCATCCGGTGGTGTTCAGCTTGTAGACGTAGTCGTAGCCGACGACCAGCAGGTTGTCCGCCGCCACCGCGGAAATGCCCTGCAGGATCGACAGCACCCCGACGACGAGCAGCAGGATGCCCGCCGCGATGGTCGTTCCGGCGGCCACGCCCTGCTTCAATGTGGGTTCGGGACCAGTGCTATGTGCCATTTGCCGAATATGCCACGGGTTTGCTGATGAACGCGGACATTGCGGCCGACGTGTTGCCGTGCCGTTGCCGCCCGGGGTCGGGGGCCGTCACGGTGTCGTCAGCGCCTGCGAGACCGCGGTGCCGAACGGGAGATCCGCGCTGGTGTTCACCTTGGTGTAGGTGCCGCCCGTGCGCTGGGTCAGGGTCTGCAGGGTCTGGGTGCCCGGGCCACCGATCACGATGACGTCCACCCGCACCGGATGCGCCGGATCGGCCGCCGCCGCGACGGCGGCCAGCAACTGATCACCTGTGACGGGGGAGTCGTCCTCGGGTCCATCGGTGATGAGCAGGATCGAATTGGTCCGGGCCGCGGCGTAGTTGGCGAGCACGCTCTTGTAGGCCGCCTCCACCGTGGGATAGGCGCGGTCCGGCTTGGCGGCGCCGGCGGTGACGGTGGTCAGGGACTGGCTGATGGCGGTGCGCTGATCGGTGGTGAGCGGTGCGGTCGGGGTGAGGATCCGGTAGGGATTGTTCCCGTCGAGGTTCTTGGAGTACTCCCACACGCCCAGGCCGAAGTCCGGCGGCATGACGTTCATCGTGGACTCCAGTGCCGCAACGGCATTCGCGAGCCGGGTGCCGAAGCCCTCCGAGGCGGACATGGAGGAGGAGACGTCGAGCAGCACGGTGGCCTGCACGCCGAGCACCGGGTGGGCGAGGATCTGGTTCACCTTGTCCAGCACGGACTTCGCCGGGACGGCGGCGGTGGCCGGCGGGGCCGCGCCGAAGCCGTTGTCGGTGAACAGCTTCGATTGGTCGGGGGCGCGCAGGAAGTCGGCGAACAGGCCCGCGATCAGGTTCTGGGTCTGGTCGACCCAGGCGCCGGTGAGCTGGGCGGCCGGATAGTCGGCGACCGGTCCCGCGCCGTCGGGGCGGAACGCGGTCAGGCCGTTGTGGGCGCGGATCTGTTGCTCGGTGGCGGCCACGGCGTGCAGGGCAGCGGTGGCCGGGTCGGTCGCGCCGGTCAGGTCGGTGAGGGCGCCGGTCACGTCCTTGGCGGCCGGTGCGCCCGCGGCGAGGCCGGAGATGGCCGAGACCACCTGGCCCGTCGCGACCGCCTTCTCGTCGAGGGGATCGGTGCCGGAGACGCCCGATCCCACCGCGGTCGCGACCGCCAGCGAGGCGTCCCCGGCGGGCATGGCCAAGCGCAGCTTGCCCCAGGTGGGCAGCCCGATGTCGCCAAGCGACCCGCCTTGCAGCCTGGGCAGATCCGACCAGTGCACCTGGGCGGTCTCGAGCGCGCGGCGCAGGTCGTCGGGGACGGCGAGGGAGATGGGGCTGACCGCGATCGGGGCGGGGGTGCCCGCGATCAGACCCGGCACCCGCATCTGCTCGACCGAGCGGGAGGACTCGGGAATCCAGAGGGCGGGCTGCGGGCCCAGCGCCGGATCCCACGGCTTGTTCGCGGTGAACGCCGCGACCATGGCGGCCGAGGGCTGCGCGGTCACGGCCACCTCGGCGCAGTGGTCGCGCACATGCGGCTTGGTGGCATCGAATCGGTCGGCGGCGGCCTTGACCGGGGTGAGGATGTCGGGATCGACGGTCACATTCAGCGTCGCGGTGCCCTCGACACAGGAGGCGGCGGCCCGGCTGTCGCGCTGCTTCGACCGATCCGACAACCAGGCCCATCCGACGACGGCCAGCACTAGCACAATCACCGCGACGACTGCGATAACCGGTCCCTTGCTGATACCTCGTGACCCGCCCGCGGCGCGATGAGTTCCCACGAGTGACCATCCTATGTTGACGGTTCGGTAGCCACCTGTACCAGGCGGCTGCGCGAAACCCGACCGGTACGAATCCCGGCCGCCATCGCCTCGTGCGTCGGTGGGCGGATATCCGATACGCAACGCGCCGCCTCGAAGCGGACGTCGAAGAAGGGCGGCGACCCCGGTGAGGGGCGCCGCCCGGTATTCAGTCGCGAATCAGCTTGCCGCGGTCGTACTCGTGACCGCCCCAGACGCCGGACTGGCCGGTGCGGGCGGCGAAGTCACCGCATTCGCGCCGGATCGGGCAGCCCGCGCAGATGCTTCGCGCGTAGTCGAAGTCCTGCGACGGGTACGGGAACCACGCCTCATGGTTCGGGTCACCCTTGCAGGCGGCGCGCTGCCAGTAGTCCTTCGAGTCGGAGATAGGGAGCAGATCCGCCAGGGTCGGCTCCCGAAGTGCAGTGTTCGTCATCGGATCTCGCTCCTTTCATGTCCGATCACGCGTGGTGGGCGCTTCCTGTTCATCGACATCGGGCCCTGTCCATCGAAATCAGGACGCGGCCAGTTCCTTCCAGACCTGACGCTGGGCCCGCTGTCTGTCGTTGGGGGCCTTGGGCTCCCACAGCAGGCGCATGCCGGCCTCCTCGGGAGTCCGGTCCGCCTTGTACGTATTGCAGGGACCGCAGGCGGCGATCAGGTTGGCCCAGGTGTTGGGCCCACCCTTCGAACGCGGGCGGATGTGGTCGACGGTGCGGGCCCAGCTGTTGCAGTACCCGCAGCGGTAGCGGTCGCGGCGCAGGACCGCGGCCAGGGTGGCGCGGCTGTCGTCGTCGTGCACGAGGATCCGGTGCTCGAGATAGATGTAGCGGTTGAGCCGGATGGTCTCCGGCAGCACCAGCTCCAGGTGCTTGGAGCGGATCGGGAAGTGCGGCTGCCGATCGGTGACGGTCTCGGCGGCGCCGCTGAGCAACAGCACCACCGCGCGCTCGGCGCGGATCGTGGTCAGCGCCTCGTAGGAGGCGTTGAGCAGCAGCACTGTGGCGTTGATCCAGTTGTCGGTGGTTATCTCCGGGTCTTCGGCATGACGGAACAGCATGGGGGTCACCATGTTTCGTGAAGGGGATCGAACAGGAAGGGGAGCCGGCCGGTCAGCCGTGGGCCTGGAGACGGCCGATGGTCCGGTCATCGCCGCGCAGGCTGCGCTCGACGTGGCCCACGAGTAGGGCGCGCTGTTCGGGCGAACTCGGATACCGTCCGCCGCACATCGGATACATTGCCGTCTCCTCCTTCCTGCTGGTCACGACCGTGACGGTCGGCTGATCTTCGATGAAACACATGGTGGCACAACGGACCTGCCGTTGTCGGGTGATTTTTCCGCCCCCGGATGCCGCGGTTCCGGTCGGCGACCAGGCGCGCATCGTAGAGTCACAACGAAGGGCCGCGGATGTTTGTTCCAGGGAGACCGGGATCACATCGGGGATTCACTGGGAGGAAACCGAACCGGGGTCGGCTGTGCGGACGCGATTCATCACCGGTTACCTGTCGCGGCTACCGTGACGGGTACTCGGAAGGAGCCGCGTCATGGAGTTCCGACATCTAGTCTCGTTCATCACGATCGCCGAAGAGTTGCACTTCGGCCGCGCAGCGCAGCGCCTCCACCTCACTCAACCAAGCCTCAGCGCCCAGCTGCAGAAACTGGAGAAGTCACTCGGGGTCCAGTTGGTCGCCCGGAATTCGCACGAGGTCCGACTGACCGCCGCCGGTCGGGAATTCGAACTGCAGGCCCGCCAGATCGTCGCCCAGATGGACCGGGCAGCGCGCGTGGCCAAGGCCACCGCCGAGGGCCGGGCGGGCACCCTGGCCATCGGCTACAACCTGCCCGCCAGCCGTCATGTGCTGCCCGAGACACTGATTCGCATGACGGACCGCCACCCCGACGTGGTGGTCTCGCTGTGGGAGAAGCGCACCGGCCCGCAGCTGGCGGCGCTCTCGGACGGGTCGCTGGATATCGCGATGGTATACGGCCACCCCAGCACCGCGGAGTTCCGCTATCGGCGGCTGCTGCACCGGGTGCCGCTGGTGGCAGTGGTGGGACGACGGCACCGCTGGGCGGATCGCCCCGGTGTGCCGTTCGCCGAGCTGCAGGGGCAGGACTGTGTGCTGTTCTCCCGCGAGCAGTGCCCGGCCATGTACGACGCGATCTTCAAGGCGGCCGCGCAGACGCGGATCGCGCTCAGCGTGGGCCATCACGCCGACGACCCGGGCGCGACGGCGCATGTGGTGTCGGTGCGCCCGATGGTCGGGTTCGCCTCGCTGCCACGCGCGATTTCCATGGGGATGGGCGCGCCCGGCAGCAATACGGTGGCGGTCAAACTTTTGGACCCGGTACCTACTCTGGATTTGTATGCGGTGTGGCGCGCGGAGGAACAGAATCCCGCGGTGGCCGCTTTCCTGGACTGTATCGATTCGGCGGAACCGGCCCCCCTCGATGATGCCCGCGTGGTTTCCGTCGGCGCGATTCGATAGGCAATGACTTTCGCGCGGTAGGAACAGCGGTCCGGGCGGCGACGAGAATGATTGCCGCCGCCCAGAATTCGTTTTGTGAACACAGCGGCTGTCACCGAAAGATCTGTCACCGGAAACGGTTTCGAACCGCCCGACACCTCGAGTCTGTACGACATCGTCGCCGGAGCGGCCGACCGGCACCCGGACCGCGAAACCCTCGCCGACGGTGAGGACACGCCCCTGACCTGTGCGGAACTCGACCGGCGGGTGCGGGCCACGGCCTCGGCGCTGCTGGATCGGCAGGTCGCGGCGGGCGACCGGGTGGTGGTACTGGGCCGCACCGGCCTGGCGTGGGCGTTGCTGGACTGCGCGGCGCTGGCCATCGGCGCGGTGGTGGTGCCGGTGTATCCGACCTCGTCGGCCGCCCAGATCGAGCACATCCTGCGCGACAGCGGCAGCACGCATTTCGCGGCGGAGACCTCGCAGGACGCGGCTCGGCTGATCGCGGCGGGCGCGGGTGAGGTGTGGAGCTTCGCGGACATCGCCGAGTGGGCGCGGGGGGAGATCCGGGCGGACCTGTCCGAGCGCACCGCCGCGGTGCGGGCCGACGACCTGGCCATGATCGTCTACACCAGCGGTACCACCGGTGTGTCCAAGGGTTGCATGATCACCCACCGCAACATGTACGTGTCCTCGGCGAACACGGTGCGCCAGACGGGCGGACTGTTCGACGGGGTGACCGCGCTGGCGCTGCCGCTGTCGCATGTGTTCGGCCAGACCATGCTCTTCGCGTGCCTGTTCGGCGGTGCTCGGACCCACCTGCTGCCCGGCATCCCCGAACTGGTGCCCGCGCTGCCGCGGCTGCGGCCCACCTTCCTGGCGCTGATTCCCTATGCGCTGGAGAAGATTCGCAAGCACTGCCGTTCGCTGCTGAGCGAGGAGGCCGAGCGGGAGGCGGTGGTCACCGGGCTGTTGCGGCTCGCGCAGTCGCAACCGCCGGTGGTGGTGGACGATCCGGTGGCCGACGCGCTGGGCGGGCGGCTGCGCCATGTCATCTCCGGCGGTGCGTCCCTCGACGATTCGACCGCCGGGTTCTACGCCGCGTTCGGCACGGTGATCCTGAACTGCTATGGCCTGACCGAGGCGGCGACCGCGGTGACGGTCAGCGCGCCGGCGACCAATCGGCTCGGCACCGTCGGCACGCCGATTCCCGGCACGGCGGTGGCCATCGCCGCCGATGGTGAGGTGCTGGTCAGCGGGCCGCACGTGTCGCCCGGCTACTGGGGCGCGGCCGGTTCGCAGCGTCCGGTGGACGCCGACGGCTGGCTGCACACCGGCGATGTGGGCGAGCTCGAGGACGGATTCCTGCGAATCACCGGGCGCAAGAAGGAAATCCTGGTGACCTCCGGTGGAAAGAATGTCGCGCCCACTCCGTTGGAGGACCGGGTACGGCTGCATCCGCTGGTGAGCAATTGCATGGTGGTGGGCGAGGGGCGGGCCTTCGTCACGGCCTTGGTGACCGTGGATGCCGAGCGCGCCGAGATCTGGCGGCGGGAGAACCCCGGACAGGATCTCGCGACCGCGATTCAATCCGCGATCGACGATGCCAATTCGCTCGTTTCACGTCCGGAATCCATTCGCGAGTTTCGCATTGTGGCAGGCGATTTCACCATTGCCAATGGATTGTTGACTTCTTCACTGAAACTGCGTCGCGCCGCGATCGCGGAAACCTATTCGGCCGATATCGATCTCCTTTACTCGACGACCCGAAAGTGATCTGAGCATGTATGACGTCATCGTTGTCGGTACCCGTGTGTCCGGCGCCCCGCTGGCAATGCTGCTGGCCCGCAAGGGTTACCGGGTGCTGGCGGTGGACCGGGCGCTGTTCCCCAGCGACACCTCGTCCACCCATTACATCCACCAGGCCGGGCTGAGCCTGCTGAAGTCCTGGGATCTGCTCGACCGCGTCACCGCGACCGGCTGTCCGCCGGTGCGGCATCTGAACTTCACCTATACCGACATCGACATCCGGGGCATGGCCGATCCGTCGCCCGACGGCATCGACGCCGTGTACTGCCCGCGCCGCACCGTGCTGGACAAGATCCTGGTCGACGCCGCCGACGCGGCCGGAGCCGAGGTGATCTCGGGCTTCACCGTGACCGGATTGCTGCGCGACGGGGACGCGGTGGCCGGCATCCGTGGCCGCGTGGGCGAGGGAGCCGAGCACGAGTTCCGGGCCAAGTTGGTGGTCGGCGCCGACGGTTCGGGCTCCACCGTGGCCAAGGAGGTGGGCGCGCAGGTCTACGAGGGCTCGCCGGCCGCGTGCTTCGTCTACTACTCCTACTACGAGGGCATCGACTGGGGTATGCAGCACCGCACCGGTTTCGGCGAGCAGCAGTTCGCGGCCTGGCCCACCAACGACGAGCTGTATCTGGTGGCCGTCATGCGCAAGCGCGACCGGTTCCGCGAGTTCCGCACCGACCCGGACGCCGGCGTGCAGGAGATCGTGGATCAGATCGACCCGGAAATCGGTGCGCGCCTGCGTGATTCCGGCCGCCGGGTGGAGCCGTTCCGTCCGATGCTGTACCCGGACAACTACCGCCGCCAGTCCTACGGCCCCGGCTGGGCGCTGGTCGGCGACGCCGGCTATCACAAGGACCCCTTCACCGGCTGGGGCATCACCGACTCGTTCAAATACGCCCAGCTGCTGTCGGACCTGGTCGCCGAAACCCTCTCGGGCGGGCGGCCTTTCGAGGAGACGATGCCGGAATACCAGCGTGAGCGCGACGCTCAGAGCGCCAGCACCTTCGAGCTGACCACCAGCATCTCCGAGCTGACGCTGACCCCGTACTACGACTCGGTGTTCCGCGCCGCCAGCATGAGCCCGGATTACTCCACGAAGTTCTTCGGCCTGATCGCCGGACTGTACCCGCCGGAGAAGTTCTTCGGCGAGACCGAACTGGCCGAGCTGTACGAGCAGGTCGATTTCCCGGTGCAGGCCCGCCATGTGAGCAAGTCCGAGGCGGCGCTATGACCGCGGCGGGCCTGGTCGCCCTGGGCGACAGTTTCGTGGAGGGCCGCGGCGACCCGGCCCCGGCCGGGGGCTATCGCGGCTGGGTGGCGCGGCTGGGCGGCCAGCTCGGCCTGCGGCCGGCCGCGGTCCGCAATCTGGGCGTGCACGGCGCGACCACGAGCGACGTGGTGCGCGAGCAGCTGCCGCGGGCGGCGCGGGCCGAGCTGTACGGCGTGGTGGTAGGCGTGAACGATCTGGTGAGCGCCTTCGACCCGGAAGCCTTCGAAGCCAATCTGAACACGCTGTTCGGCGCGTTACGTGCCACGGGTGCAACGGTCTTCACCGCTGACTACCCGGATATCCCGGCGCGCCTGCCGGTTCCGGACGGCTTCCGGGGCCTGTTGCGGGAGCGTTTCGCCTTCGCCAACGCGGCCATGGCCCGGGTCACCGCCGACCACGGGGTATTGCTGCTGGATCTGTCCGCCCGCTCGGAATGGGAGCGCGCCGGCACCTGGACCGAGGACGGACTGCACCCGAGCCCGTCCGGACACCGCCTGTTCGCCGCCAGTGCGGCCGAACTCATTTCGTCGACCACCGCCACCACGGTCGCCGCCTGACCGGCGCATCGGCCACGGTTCGAGAGGATTCTTCGTGACGGACGACAGACGCCTGGCACGCGACCCGATTGCCATTGTCGGGATGTCGGGCCTGCTGCCCAAGGCACGCAACCATCGAGAGTATTGGCAGAACATCGTCGACGGTGTCGACTGCACCGAGGAGGTGCCCGCTTCGCGCTGGAGCCTGGACGACTACTACGACCCGGATCCGGCGGCCGCGGACAAAACCTATTCGCGGCGCGGCGCTTTCCTACCCGACGTGGATTTCGATCCGCTCGAGTTCGGGTTGCCGCCCAATCAGCTCGAGGTCACCAGCACCATGCAGACGCTCAGCCTCACCGTGGCGCGCGATCTGCTGGCCGACGCGGGCGCGACCGGGTCGGCGTGGTACGACCCGTCGCGCACCGGTGTGGTGCTGGGCACCACCGGCCCGGTGCCGCTCATGCATCCCCTGGCGGCGCGGCTGTCCACCCCGGTGCTGAAGGAGGCGGCGCGCTCGGTCGGCCTGTCCGATGCCGACGCCGATGCGATCGCGGACCGGTTCGCGGCGGCTTTCGCGCCGTGGGAGGAGAATTCGTTCCCGGGTCTGCTCGCCAATGTGGTGGCCGGGCGGGTGGCCAACCGGCTCGGGCTGGGCGGTATGAACTGCACCGTGGACGCGGCCTGCGCGGCCTCGCTGGCCGCGATCCGCACGGCCATCGCCGAACTGCGCGACGGCCGGGCCGACATGATGATCACCGGTGGCGTGGATACCGAGAACACCATCTTCATCTACATGTGCTTCTCCAAGGTGGGAGCGCTCTCGCACAGCGGGCGAATCAGCCCGTTCGGATCGGGGGCCGACGGAACCCTGCTGGGCGAGGGCATTTCGATGCTGGCGCTGCGGCGGCTCGCGGACGCGCGCCGCGACGGCAACCGGATCTACGCGGTGATCCGCGGACTGGGATCGTCGAGTGACGGCCGGGCCAAGAGCATCTACGCGCCGGTCGCCGCGGGCCAGCGGGTGGCGCTGGACCGTGCCTACGCCGACGCCGACTGCTCGCCCGCCGGCGTGGAACTCATCGAGGCGCACGCCACCGGCACCGCGGTCGGCGACAAGACCGAGCTGACCGCGCTGAAAGGGCTGCTGTCCGAGGCGAGTCCGGAGACCCGCTTCGCGGCGCTGGGCAGTGTGAAGTCCCAGATCGGGCACACCAAGGGCGCGGCGGGCACGGCCAGCATCATGAAGCTGGCGCTGGCGCTGCACCAGAAGGTGCTGCCGGGCACCATCAACGTCGACGAGCCGAACGCCGAAATCGCCTCCGGCGCAGCGCCGTTCTATGTCAACACTCGTTCCCGGCCGTGGATCCTGGATCCGATGCGCCCGGTGCGGCGGGCCGCGGCCTCGGCAATGGGCTTCGGCGGCACCAACTTCCACCTGGTGCTGGAGGAGGCCGACGGTGCGCGAGGGGCGCTGCTGCACCGGACACCACGGGCGCATATCTGGCACGCGCCGGATGCGGCGGGACTGATCGAGGCCGTGCGCGGCACCGACGGCGGTGACGGCGGCGATATTCCCGAGCACCATGCCCGGGTGGGTTTCGTCTCGCTGGACGAGGACACCGTCGCCGAACTGCGCGAACTCGTCGTGGACGAGCTCACGCGCAATCCCGGAGCGCCGCACTGGGATCACCCGGAGGGCGTGTACTTCCGTGCCGCCGCGCTGCCCGAGCGCAGGGCGGGTGCGCTGTTCGCCGGTCAGGGCAGCCAGTACGTCGACATGGGCGTGGCCACCACGCTGAACAATCCGCCGGTGGGCGCGGCCTTCGACGCCGCCAACGCCGTGTTCGCCGGAGCCGCGACACGGTTGGGCGCGGTGGTGTTCCCGCCGCCCGCTTTCGACGAGGACACCCGCGCCGAGCAGGAGAACATGCTGCGGCGCACCGAATTCGCGCAACCGGCCATCGGCGCGCTGTCGGCGGGACAGTTCCAGGTCCTGAGCGAGTTCGGCTTCCGCGCCGACGGCTACCTGGGCCACAGTTTCGGTGAATTGACCGCGCTGTGGGCGTCCGGCGCGATCGCCACCGCGGATTTCCACGCTCTGGCACGGGCGCGCGGCGCGGCCATGACCGTTCCCGAGGGCGTCGAGGCGGGCACCATGGTGGCGGTCGGCGCGTCGCGCGCCGAGGTCGAACAGGCGCTCGCGGGCATCGACGACGTGTGGATCTGCAACCACAACGCCCCCGATCAGGTCGTGGTGGGCGGCGGCGCTGACGGTGTCGCCGCCGTCACCGGGCGATTCACCGAAAAGGGTTGGATCACAAGGCCGTTGCCGGTCTCGGGCGCCTTCCACACCCCGTATGTGGGGCACGCGGTCGAGGCGTTCGGCGCGGCGGTGGCGGAGGTGACGATCGGCACGCCCGACGCTCCCGTCTACGCCGATACCCGCGGCGCGTCCTACGGTGCGGATCCCGAGGCCAACCGCGCCACCCTGACCGCGCAGCTGAGCAACCCCGTCGAGTTCTACGACGCCCTCACCGCCATGCGGGCCGACGGCTGCACCGTCTTCGTCGAGTTCGGCCCCAAACAGGTGCTGACCTCGCTGGCACGGCGCACCTTCGGCGACGAGATCATCGCCATCCCCACCGACTCCGGCCCGATCGGCAATGGTGACCTGGCTCTCAAGCGGGCCGCCGTCCGGCTCGCCGTGCTCGGCTTCGACATTCGCGGCATCAACCGCTGCAACGCGCCGGAGCCGGCCGCCCCGGCGAAGAAGCCCGCGATGACGGTGACGATCTCGGCTCCGGAATACGTGCCCGAGACACGCCGCGCCGCGTACGCCGCGGCATTGTCCGACGGCTACCGCGTGAGCCTCACGGCCGCCGAGGTGGTCGACGCGCCCGGTGGACCCGCGGCTGCGGTCGATGCTTCGGCGGGGACCGCGCACGCGGCATTCGCGCCGGGCGGACAGGTAGCCACCGGTGCGAGCCCGGCCGTACCAGCCACGGCGGGAACGCTTTCCGCCCCGGCGACCGTTGCCGCCCGCACAGAACTCGGCACGCCGACCCGCCTCACCGCAAACGGTGGCGGCGCGCACGGTCGGCTCAACCCCATTGCCCAGCCCGGCCGGGGTGACCGGCCCGCGCCCAGCACCCAGGAGAACTCCGTGACCGCGGAACCGCAGTACCGCATCCCGGCGCCGGACGCGCTGGACAGCGCGCTCGTGCAGCATCTGCACACCCACCGCCATTACCTGGACGGACAGCTCGAACTGGCCCGCGATCTGGCCGGAGCCCTGCGTCACGGCCATGTGGACGAATTGCTGGTGCGCGCCATCGAGGCCGTCAAGGATCACGGCCTGGCGATCAGCGAAAGCCACTCGCGCGCAGGCGATGTCGTGACACAACTGGCCGCCCTCGAGGGCGGCGGCGCGGTGCGGTCGCGCTCGGTGCCCGTCTACGTCGAATCGGATCCGGTGGCGACGCTGCCCGAGGCGGGGGCACCGCACGGCCCCGCCGTCTCGGCGCGCACCGCGGACGGCGCGACCGGGAACGGTGTCTCCGCGCTCGCGCCGGGCATTGCTCACACCGCGCCGGCCCGCACTGCCGCGGCCGGCGGTCTCTCGGTACCCGATGGCGGCCCCGCCGGTCACGAGACGGCGATCACCCTGCCGGGCAATGGTGTCGCGACCCGGGCGGCGGAGGACGCGGCCACGGCGGCCGAGTCCATCGGTGTGGATGGGCCGTCGGCCGACACGGTCCGACGGGCGCTGCGAGAAGTCGTCGCCGAGAAGACCGGATATCCGGTCGAGATGATCGACACCGCCATGGATCTGGAGGCTGATCTGGGCGTGGATTCGATCAAGCGGGTGCAGGTGATCGGCGCGTTGCAGGAGCGGTTCCCCGAGCTGCCGGTGCTGGGGCCGGAACAGCTGGGCACGCTGCGCACATTGGATCAGGTCGCCGACGAGTTGGCCGGGTTCGGCTCGGCTGCGAACATCGTCGCCCCCGAGGTGGACGCGCCCGCTGGCCGGGCGGACGCGGTTGTGACGCAGGCCGAGACGGCGGGCGATCCGGCGTCCGGTTCGGGTGGCCTGTCCGCGGATTCGCTGCGGCGGGCGCTTCGCGAGGTGGTGGCCGACAAGACCGGGTATCCGGTCGAGATGGTCGATCCGGCCATGGATCTGGAGGCTGATCTGGGGGTCGACTCGATCAAACGGGTGCAGGTGATCGGCGCGTTGCAGGAGCGGTTTCCCGAGCTGCCCGTACTCGGTCCCGAGCAGCTGGGCACATTGCGCACGCTCGACCAGATCGTGGGCGAGCTGGCCGGGGGTGATGTCCGCCCAAAAGCTGAGGCCGCGGCCGAAGCGCCGCGGCACGTGGTGGAACTTGTCGAGCTGGCTCCGGTGGATCCGGCGGTGGATCCCTACCGGGCGGCCGGGCACGCCGTGCTGGTATGCCTGGACGAATCGGGCGAAACCGATTGCGAGGCACTGGAAGAGCAGCTGCGGGCACGTAACTGGTCGGTGCGGCGAGTCTCCGGGTCCGGCGCGGTCACCGGCACCGGGCCGGTGGACATCTGCGTGGTGGTCGCGGGAGTAGCCACGGAATGGGCGCAGGCGCAGGGCATTCTGACCGACGCGATCCTCGCGGCAGGGCAGGTGCTGCCCCGCCTGCGGGCAGCGAGCGACCGGGCCGGGTTCGCCACCATCACCCGTCTCGACGGGCAGCTCGGCTTCCTCGGTGACGCCGAACCGGTGGCGGCATTGCTCGGCGGGCTCGGCGGACTGGTGAAAACCCTTGCCGCCGAACAGCCCGCACTGTTCTGCCGAGCCCTGGACATCGACCCGGAGACGCTGCCGCACCGGCTGGCGGAGCTGGTGCTCGAGGAACTCTGCGACTCCGCCCTCGACACTGTCGAGGTCGGGATCGACGTGACCGGGACGCGCCGCACGCCGGTGCCGAGTCGTCACGCCGCGGCTCGCACCGTCGAGATGGTCCGCGCCGGCGCCGATTTCGGCGCGACGCTGCTCACCGAGGCCGACACCCTGGTGGTGACCGGCGGCGCGCGTGGCGTCACCGCGACCTGTGTCCTGGAACTGGCCCGGCACAGCGGCTGCCGCTTCGTGCTGCTGGGTCGCACCGCGCTGAGCGAGGACCCGGAGTGGGCCGCGGGCGTGGCCGACCCCGACCTCAAACCCGCCGCGGTACGGGCCCTGGCGGGTACCGGGGTAACCCCACGGGAGATCGACCGGGCCTGTGAGAATGTCCGTGCCGTCCGCGAAATCCGTTCCACCCTCGCCGCCCTCGGTGATCGCGCCGAGTACCTGGCGGTGGATGCCACCGATGCCGACGCGCTGGCCGCCGCTCTCGCTCCATGGCGCGGTGACATCACCGGTGTCGTGCACGGTGCCGGCGTGCTGGCCGACTCGCTGATTCCCGACAAGACGGCGGAGTCGATCGGACGGGTGCTCGGACCCAAGCTGACCGGACTGGCGGCGGTGCTGGCCGCGGCCGGAGAGCCGCGGCACCTGATTCTGTTCACCTCGGTGGCCGGACTGTTCGGCAACACCGGACAGGCCGACTACGCGGCGGCCAATGAGGCGCTGGGCCGGTTCGCGGTCAGCTGGGGAGCGCGCGATCCGGAACGCCGGGTCACCGCCCTGGACTGGGGTGCGTGGGACGGCGGCATGGTGACTCCCGCACTGCGGGAACACTTCGCGGCGCGCGGTGTTCCGCTGCTGGCGCCGGCCGCGGGTGCGGCCGCGTTCGCCGCGCAGTTCACCGCGGCGCGACGGGAAGAGCCGATCCTGCTGGTCGGCGCGGCCACCGCGCTCTCGACCGCCGACACACCGGCGGTGCCGGTGCGGGCACGCCGCGCGATCGCGGGCCTGGTCGACAACCCGGTGATCGAAGCCCACCGGATCGGCGAGCACATCGTGCTCCCGGCCACCTTCGGGCTGGGGGCCATGGTGAACCTGGCCGAGCGCACCCATCCCGGCCGAATCGTGGTGGGAGCGCGCGACTTCCAGGTACTGAAAGGACTGGTGTTCGACCACCCCGTGACCACCCTGGAATTCGAGTCGCGGCCCGCCGAGACGGCCGACGGGTCGATGGCGTTGCACGCCACCGTCTTCGCCGACGCGGCGGCCCGCTTCCGCGCCACGTTGCTGCTCGCGGCGAGCGCGGAACAGCCCGCACGGCAGCAGGTTCCGGACGGGCAGGGAGAGAGCGCGGACCGCATCTATCGCGACGCGATCCAGTTCCACGCCCCGGCTCTGCAGGGCCTGCGCAGGGTGCGCGCCGGAAGCGACGAGGCCATGGTCTTCGAATGTGCCCTCGCGGCGGATCCCGTGGCGCACGGCGCGTTCGCCGGACGCCTGCACGATCCGGTGCTGGCCGACCTGGTCCTGCAATGTCCGCCCGTGCTCGGTCACCGCCTGCTCGGCGCGGCCTGCCTGCCGCTGGGGGTCGGCCGGGTGGAGTATTACCGGCCGCTCCCGGTGGACGCATCGTTCCTGGTGGTGGTCGACAACCCGCGCGTGACCCGGATGGAAGCCCTGATCGACGCGACCGCAGTGGCGACCGACGGGACGGTGCTGCAACGGTTCTCGGATGTCGCGGTGCTCACGACACCCGATCTGACGGAGAAGTTCCGAACCTCGGTGAGGCGGTGGACGGCATGACAGTTCTCGAATTCGACGGCATCGCCTTCGATCCGGTCGGCGCGCGGCCCCCGGCCGCCGAACCGCCGGAACCGGCACGGGCGGTGCAGGGTCCCTCGCCCTTCCCGGCGACGCGGCCGGCCGAGTCGGCGGTGACGTGGACGGCGGAGCCCGCCGCAGCCGTGCACCCGGTGACAGCCGAGGCGATAGCCCAGATTCGCGCGGGCGTGCTCGAGGCGCACCACGCGGCGCTGACCGCACAGACCGCGTTGCAGCGGGCGATCTGGCGGAGGGCGCGCACGCCGGGGCCACGGACGGAAGCGGTCCTGTCCGGAGCCGGGCCGGACCCATCCGAGGCGGGAACGGTGTCACCCACCGTCGGCGCGGAGTCGTCCGGCGTGGACGCGGGACAGAGGACCCGGCAGCCGATATCGGCCCACGCCAGGGAGGGGGCGTTCAAGCCGCTGGCCCGCACCGGGGTGGCGCGGCTGGATCGCGCCGCGCTGGAGCTGCTGGCCGCCGCCGAGATGAGTGCCGTGTTCGGCGGCGCGCACCACCGTGACGGAGTGGAGGTGGCGGCGCGGCTGGCGGCCACCACACCGCTCGCACTCACCGAGGTGAGCGCGATCGAGCTGTACGGCGGCACCGGCGACGGTCGGGTCGTGGCCCGCTTCGAGGGTGATCCGCGCGCGGCGGCCCTGCAGGCGGCGGAGGTGTTCGCGCTCTACACCGGCATGCCGCTGTGCCTGTCGGGGAGCACGCTCACCGGCGGCGTCGGCGAGAACGCGCCCGGATTCGGCAGCGGCACCGTCGATCTCGTGGTCGACCGGCTCGATGTGGTGCCGCGTCCGTTCCTGCAGGCGACCGCGACAGTGGACGGCGTCGCCGGCGCGCTGCCGGTCACCGTCATGGTCGCCGAGCGGCCGGGCGCCGACGTGGGGCCCGGCCATGCCGCGCCGGGCCTGCTGCTCAACGAGTTCCACATGGCCCACCTGGCGCGCGGCGACCAGGCCATCGCGATGGGGCCGGAGTTCGCGCCGTACACCGGTGTGCGCGCGACCCGCCTGCCCACCGGCGGCCTGCTGTTGGTGGACCGGGTTCTGCGCTTCGACGGCGCCCGCGGCGACCTCGAATCCGCCTCCTACGACACCGAATACGATTCGCCCGCCGATTCCTGGTACTACGGCGATACCGCCAATGACTCCATGCCGCATTTCGTGTACATGGAGACCTCGCTGCAGGCGGCGCTGCTCATGGGCTACTACGCCGGGCCGACGCTCACCCAGCCCGGCGCCACCCTGAGCCTGCGCAACCTGGGCGGCACCGCCACCGTGCTGCGGCAGATCGACCTGCGCGACACCACGATCCGGCAGTCCTCGCGGCTGCTGTCGACGACCATCCTGCCGGGCTCGTCACTGCAGACCTTCGACTACACCCTCAGTGTGGACGGCGAGCCGTTCTACCGGGGCGAGACCATGTTCGGTTACTTCAGCGACCAGGCCCTGGCCAATCAGACCGGTCTGGACGCCGGACGGTACGTGCCGAGCTGGCTTTCGGCGCATCCGCAAGCCCGCACCCGGGTCATCGATGTGGCTGCCCGCCGCGCCGATCCGGCCGCCCGCGCCTGCTCGCGGCGCACACTCGCCCTCGTCGACCGCGTCGAGGTGGTCGACGACGGGGGCGATTACGGTGCGGGATACCTGCGTTCGCTGCGCACCATCGACCCACGGGATTGGTTCTTCGCCCGTCACTTCCACCTGGATCCGGTGATTCCAGGTTCGCTGGGTGTCGAATCGGTCATCCACGCCGTGCAGGAATGGATGATCGACGCCGGTTTCGCCGAAGGCATGGCCGACCCGGTGTTCCGGATACCCGCCGACATCGCCTTCAGCTGGCGCTATCGCGGCCAGTTCCTGCCCACCGATGGCACCGTCGAGCTGGAGGCGCACATCAAATCGGTGCACCGTGGCGAGAACGGCATCACGGTCGTGGTCGACGGCTCGCTGTGGAAGCCGGGGCTGCGCATCTACGAATTGATCGACCTCGCCGTCGAACTCGCCGATCGAAAGGCGCCGGCATGACCACCGTCCGCCCACCCGCCGCCACCGAGACCGCCGACATCGCCGCCGTGCTGCTGGACCTGAACCGGCCCTGCTGGATCGTGCGCACCGAGGGACGGGTGGCGGCCACTTCCGATCCCGCCGTCGCCGCTCACGGCCAAGTGCTCGCGGCGGTGCCGCCGCTGCCGCCGGAGCGGCTGGGCGACAGCGCTTTCCGGGCCGCGCACGGGGTGCGGGCCGCCTACGCGGCCGGGGCCATGGCCAACGGAATCGCCTCGCCCGAACTGGTGGTGGCCATGGCCGAAGCCGGATACCTGGCCAGTTACGGCGCGGCCGGCGTTGTCCCGGCCACGGTCGACGCCGCGCTGGCCGGGCTGTCACGGCGGCTGGCGGGGAAGCCCTTCGCTTGCAACCTGATCCACAGTCCGTCCGAGCCCGCGCTGGAGCGCGCCATCGTGGACGCGTGCCTGCGCCACGGCGTGCGGTGCGTGGAGGCGTCGGCGTTCATGGACCTCACCGCCGAGGTGGTGCGCTACCGGGCCGCGGGGCTCACGGCCGACCGGCAGGGAAACGTCGAGATCAGGAATCGGGTGATCGCCAAGGTCTCCCGGGTCGAAGTCGCCGAACCGTTCCTGCGTCCCGCGCCCGAGCGGCTGCTTCGGAAACTGGTCGCCGACGGCCGCATCACCCGCGCCCAGGCCGAACTGGCGGCCCGGGTGCCGATGGCCGACGACATCACCGCCGAAGCCGATTCGGGCGGCCACACCGACCGCCGCCCCCTGATGGTGCTGCTGCCCGAACTCCTCGCCGTCCGGGATCGCGTGGCCCGCACCGTGCCCGCCGCGGCGGCGGTGCGCATCGGCGCGGCGGGCGGCATCGGCACCCCGGACGCGGCGGCCGGCGCCTTCGCCATGGGCGCGGCCTACGTCGTCACCGGGTCGATCAATCAGTCCGCCCGCGAGGCGGCCCAGTGCGAGGCCACCAAGCGGCTGCTGGCCACCGCGCAGTTCGCGGACTGCGCGATGGCGCCCTCCTCGGACATGTTCGAACTGGGCGTGCAGGTGCAGGTGCTGCGGCGTGGCAGCATGTTCGCCGCCCGCGCACAACGGCTCTACGACCTCTACCGGGCCTACGACGGCATCGACGCCCTGCCCGCCGAGGTGCGAAAGGATCTGGAGGCCACACTGTTCCGGCGTCCGCTGCAGACGGTGTGGCAGGACTGCGTGGCCTTCTTCACCGAACGCGATCCGGCCCAGCTGGTTTCGGCCGAAGGCGACCCGAAGGCGCGCATGGCTCTCATCTTCCGCTGGTATCTGGGGCTGTCCTCGGGCTGGAGCATCCGCGGCGACGCCGAACGGGTGCCCGACTACCAGATCTGGTGCGGCCCGGCCATGGGCGCGTTCAACTCGTGGGCGGCGGGCAGCTATCTCGCCGCACCCGGCAACCGCGCGGTCGCCGACATCGCCGACCAGGTGATGACCGGCGCGGCCTATCTCACCCGGATCGCGCAGCTGCGGACCGCCGGCGTGCGGCTCCCGGCCGCGCTCGGCCGCTACATTCCGCGCCCGATGGAGGAACGATGACCGTACTCGACACCGGCACGGCCGCGGGCACCGCGTGGATGCTGTGCCCCGGCTGCTCGGCCATGATCTACGTCAAACGCTACGAGCGCGCCGACCGCGTGTGCCCCGAATGCGATGACCACGGGATGCTGACCGCGCGGCAGCGCGTCGACCTGCTGCTCGACGAGGACTCCGCGACACCGGTCGACCACGCCGCGACGGTGCGGGATCCCCTGGGGTTCAGCGACTCCCGGCCCTATCCCGAGCGGCTCGACAGCGCGCGTCAGGCCACCGGCATGCCCGACGCCGTGCTGTGCGTGCGCGGCACCCTGGGCGGGGTCCGGGTCGTGGTGGCGGCCATGGACTTTCGTTTTCTGGGCGGCAGCCTGGGCAGCGCGGTCGGCGAGGCGGTGACGACGGCCGCGGAAATCGCGCTGGCCGAACGGCGTCCGCTCATCGTGGTCACCGCCTCCGGCGGGGCGCGCATGCAGGAGGGCATCGTCGCGCTCATGCAGATGGCCAAGACCAGCTGCGCGCTGCGCCGCCTGGACGACGCGGGCGTGCTCACCGTCTCGGTCGTCACCGACCCCACCTACGGCGGGGTCGCCGCCTCCTACGCCACCTCCACCGACGTGATCGTCGCCGAACCCGGTGCGCGCCTGGGTTTCGCGGGCCCGCGCGTCATCCGCCAGACCATCGGGCAGACGCTGCCGCCGGGTTTCCAGACCGCGGAGTTCCTGCTCGAACACGGCATCGTGGACATGATCTGCCACCGCTCGGCGCTGCGGGATCGGCTGATCCGGCTGGTGGGCATGACCGTTCGCCCGTCGCGGCCGCACACCGACGACGCCGAGGCCGTGCGCACCGATCCGGCGACCCTCGCCGTCGCCGACCCCTGGGAGCGGGTACGGGCCGCCCGGCGTCTGGGCCGCCCCACCACGCTGGATCACCTGGCCGGGGCCTTCGAGGAGTTCGTGGAACTGCACGGCGACCGGATGAGCGCCGACTGCGCGGCCATGGTGGCCGGGCTGGCGCGACTGGACGGGGTGCCGGTCGCGGTGATCGGTACCCAGAAGGGGCACACCGCCGCCGAACTCGCGCAACGCAACTTCGGCATGCCGACACCGGCGGGCTATCGGAAATCGGCGCGGGTGCTGCGGCTGGCGGCCAAACTCGGGCTGCCGGTCGTCACCCTGGTCGACACCGCCGGGGCGTATCCCGGCATCGCCGCCGAGGAGAGGGGGCAGGCCGTCGCGATCGCCGAGAACCTGAAACTGCTTGCCGGACTGCCGGTTCCGGTGGTCGCAGTGATCACCGGCGAGGGCGGCAGCGGGGGAGCGCTCGCGCTGGCCGTCGCCGACCGGGTGCTGGTCTGCGAGAACGCCGTCTACTCGGTGATCAGCCCCGAGGGCTGCGCCTCCATCCTGTGGCAGGACGCCGCGGCCGCGCCGCGCGCGGCGCGGGCACTGCGGGTGGACGCCGCCGCGCTGCTGGAACTCGGCATCGCCGACGCGGTGGTGCCCGAACCCGAGGGCGGTGCGGACCGCCACCCCGCCACCGCCACCGCACTGCTGCGCCGCGCGCTGCGGCAGGCGCTGCACGAGCTGCGCACACTGCCCGCCGCCGATCTGGCGGCCCAGCGGCACGCCCGCTTCCGGGTTTTCGGCACGGCCCCCAACGACCTCCAGGAGAACCGATGACCGACAACGGCATCACCGCACCGCCCGCCGCCACCCACACGACCTCCGGACCCGCCGCGGCGGCCCTCGGCTCGGCCCGCGCCGTGAGCGCCACGGAGGCCGACCACAGCCTGACCGTGCTGGCCCGCCACGCCCTGACCGTGCGCGCCGGGATCGCACCCGCACCGACCTCGGTGACCGTGGCCAACGGCCCGGTGGTCTTGCAGGTCGGCTGGGAGGCGGGCCAGGCCGGGAACGCGGTGCTCACCGCTGCGGCAGCACCGCACCTCCCGGTCGGCCCCGCACCCGCGGCGCCGACCGCACCCGGCGCGAACGACGGAAAGGATTCCAGCGCGGCCACATTCACCTTGACCGCGGAGACCGTCGGCGTCTTCTACCGGTCCCCGGAACCCGGCGCGGCCCCGTTCGTGGCCGAGGGCGACCCGGTGCGGGCCGGCCAGCAGGTCGCCATCGTCGAGGCCATGAAGCTCATGATCCCGGTGACCACCGGGAGTGAGGGCGTGGTGGCCGAATTCCTCGTCGAGGACGGTGAATCCGTGGAGCACGGGCAGCCGCTGATCGTGTTCGAGGTGCTGCGGTGACGCCGCCGATCCGCAAGCTACTGGTGGCCAACCGGGGTGAGATAGCGGTCCGGATCATCCGCACCTGCGCCGAACTCGGGATCGACACCGTGGCCGTGCATTCCGCGGCCGACCGGGACTCGCCGGCGGTGCGCATGGCCGGCGAATCGATCCAGATCGGTCCGAGCCCGGCCAAGCGCAGCTATCTCTACATTCCCGCCGTCATCGAGGCGGCCCGCGCGACCGGCGCTGATGCCATCCACCCCGGCTACGGATTCCTCTCGGAGAACCCGGATTTCGCGGAGGTCTGCGAGGCGGAGGGCTTCGTGTTCGTCGGCGCTCCGGCCGCGGTGATGGCCCGGCTCGGTGACAAGTCCACCGCTCGGGCCCTGATGGCCGAGGCGGGACTGCCGCTGCTGCCCGGCAGCCGCGATCCCGTGGAGACGGTCGACGAGGCGCGGGATCTGGCCGGGGATATCGGGTATCCGGTGATTCTCAAGGCGGTGGCCGGCGGCGGCGGGCGCGGTATGCGGGTGGTGCGCGATCCGAGTGAGTTCGCCGCCGCCTGGCAGCAGACCCGTGCCGGCGCCACCGCCGTCTTCGGCGACGGCAGGCTGTACATCGAACGGTATCTGGAGCCGGCGCGGCACGTGGAGGCGCAGATCCTGGCGGACACGCACGGATGCGTGGTGCATGTGGGGCTGCGCGACTGCTCGCTGCAGCGACGGCATCAGAAGCTGGTGGAGGAAGCGCCTGCCCCGGGGCTGCCCGCCGAATTGGCCGAACGCATCGGCGCGGCGGCGGTGCGCGGCGCGCGGGCCGCCGGATACGTCGGTGCGGGCACGGTGGAATTCCTGCTGGACGCCGACGGCAACTTCTACTTCATGGAGGTGAACTGCCGCCTGCAGGTGGAGCACCCGGTCACCGAGATGATCACCGGTATCGACCTGGTCGCCGAGCAGTTGCGCATCGCGGCGGGGGAACGGCTGACCGTGCCCCCGGGCGGCCTGCCCCGCGGAGTGGCCATCGAATGCCGGGTCAATGCCGAGGATCCCGGACGCGAATTCGCGCCCGCCCCGGGCACTCTCACCGAATGCGTACTGCCGGGAGGCCAGTTCACGCGGGTGGACACCCATATCTCGGCGGGCTACTCGATTCCACCGAACTATGATTCGCTGCTGGCCAAGGTGATCGTGTGGGGACCCGACCGCGCCACCGCCATCGCCCGGATGCGGCGCGCCCTGGCGGAGACCCGGATTCGCGGCGCGGGCGTCGCCACCACCGCCGAGTTCCTACATGATGTGCTCGACCATCCGCGCTTCCGTGCCGCCACCCACGACACCGCGTTGATCGGTTCCCTCACCGCGCCGGTGGGCGCACCGGCATGATGGAAGGCGGCATCACGCAACGCGAAGGAGCACGCGCAGATGACCGTCGACGCCTGGGCCCAGCACCCCACGGCCCGCTTTCTCGCCCATGACATGTTCGCCTCGCTGCGCCGCTGGTCCGGCGCGGAGATCCCCGCCGGCGACATCCCCCTGAAGTCGACGCTCGCCGCCATGGACGCGGCGGGCGTCGACCACGCCCTCCTGTCGGCCTGGTCCGCACCGGAGGGCGTTCTCATCTCCAACGACGAAGTGGCCGAATGGGTCCGCGAAGCCCCCGACCGCTTCTCCGGCATCGCCTCGGTGGACCTGCGCCGCCCCATGGACTCGGTGCGCGAACTGCGCCACCGCGTCCGGGACCAGGACTTCAAGGCCCTGCGCGTACTCCCGTGGCTGTGGGAGACCCCGCCCACCGACCGCCGCTTCTACCCCCTCTACACGGCCTGCGTGGACCTGGGCATCCCCTTCTGCACCCAGGTCGGCCACACCGGTCCGCTGCGCCCCTCCGAAACGGGCCGCCCGATCCCGTACATCGACCAGGTGGCCCTCGATTTCCCCGACCTCACCATCGTCTGCGGCCATATCGGCTACCCGTGGACCGAGGAGATGATCGCCGTCTCCCGCAAACACCCCAACGTCTACATCGACACCTCGGCCTACACCACGAAACGCCTGCCTCCCGAACTGGTTTCGTACTTGAAGACCGGCACCGGCCGTCGCAAGGTCCTCTTCGGCACCAACTACCCGATGATCTTCCCGCAGCATGCCCTCGACGGTCTCGACGCCCTGGGCCTCGACGAGGAAACCCGCGACCTGTATCTGGACGGTAATGCCCGCCGCGTTTTCGGCGTGTGAACGAAAGACCCCGCCCGGATCGGAGATCCGGGCGGGGTCGGTGTCCCCCGGGCGAGAGGTTCGCCGGGCCTGTGCCGCCTACTTGGCGGGGGTGAAGGGCTGGTTGATGGTGGTGAAGTACTGGATGGCGGCGGCGATGGCGACCGGGGCGGTGACGAGCAGCTGGCCCGCGATGGTGCCGAGGAAGCCGACGGCGGCCGCACCCGCGATGCAACCGGCCAGCGGACCCGCGCCGAACAGCGTGGCCAGCGCGCCGGTGAGGGCGAGACCGACCGACGCGCCCGCCAGGCAGCCCAGGCCCGCGCCGCCGAGCCCGCCGACCAGGGTGCCGATGGTGGCGCCGAGGGCGATGGAGTCACGCATGCGACCCCACGCGGCCTGCTCGCGGTCGTACTGGGTCTTCCAGGGGGCCTGGTCCTCGTAGGGGAGAGCGACCGGCTTGTAGACCGCGTGCGCCTCGTCGAACTGAGGGGTCAGGGTCGCGGTGCGGTCGCTGATGTCGGCCGCGATCGGGAAGACGAAATCGTCGACGCGGAAAGACAATTCGGTGCCCGCCAGGACGGTGCCGTCGGCGGCTTTGATCTTGAAGACGCCATCCTCGACGGTCATCGAGCCCGCGTCGGTCCGGACGATCGTGGTCGTCGGGGTGCTGGTCGCCGTGTAGTTCACGGCCTCGGGGGTGTCGGCCCCGGCCGTTCCGGTAATGCCGGCGCTGATGCACAGTCCGGCAGCGAGCAGCGCGGACGCCGCAGCAGTGTTCCTCATCTGTTTCTCTCTGCGTGTGTTTTCTTGGTGTTTCCCGTGTCAGAGCTCGAGCACGAGAACGTCGGAGAGCGCCCGCGAGACGCAGGGCATCAAGGTCCTGCCGCGGGCGCGTTCTTCGGCGGACAGCACCGAATCACGGTGCTGCACTTCGCCTTCGAGGAAAGTCGTCTCACAGCTGCCGCAGGTGCCCTCCCGGCAGGAGGTGACGATCGCGACGCCCGCGCCTTCGAGGACGTCGACGATCGACCGGTCCGCCGCGACCGACAGCACCTGACCACTGCGCGCGAGCCGGACCTGGAAGGCGCGATCGACCCCGTTGTCGACGCGCCGCGGCGTGAACCGCTCCGTGTGCACCGAAAGCCCGCGGCGCGCGCCTTCGCTCTCGACGGCGTCGAGCAGCGGCGCGGGACCGCAGCAGTACACGGTCGCGGTGGTCTCGGCCAGCAGCGCCGCGATCGGCAGCAGCCCGGCTTCGTCCTGCGGCACCAGAGTCACCCGCTCGTATCGGGCGAGCTCGCCGGTGAAGGCCAGGTGCGCTCGGGTGCGCGCACCGTAGTACAGGCTGAAGCGCGCCCCGGCCCGCTCGGCGGCGGCCAGCATGGGCAGGATCGGCGTGATGCCGATCCCGCCCGCCACGAACAGGTACTCGGCACTGGGCACCAGTGCGAAGTTGTTGCGCGGCAGTGACACCCGAAGCTCGGTCCCGGGGTGCGCGGTGCGGTACAGATGCTCGGAGCCGCCGCGGCCGGCCGGTTCGCGCAGGATGGCGATGCGCCAGCGCCGCTCGTCGACGGGATCGCCGCACAGCGAGTACTGTCGCTGTCCAACGCTTTCCGCGTGCACGTCGATGTGCGCGCCCGGGGTCCACCGCGGCAGCGCGCCCGGACCGGCCGCGGCCAGCTCGAGGGCGAACACGCCCTCGGCCTCGTCCCGCCGGTCGGTGACCCGGACCGTCAGCTCGCTCATCGCATCCCCTCGTGGAGTCGGTGTCGAGCCCAACCCTGTCCGAGCCGGGCGGCGATCGCGCGTCGGTAGCGGGAGTCGATTCGCCCGATAGGCATTGACGATCGCCCGGCCGGGATGCGCGGTGCCGGGCCGACACTGGCGCTATGAGCGCTGTGGCGGAACTGGTCGAACGGACCAGAGCATTCGTGACCGAGCACGTCTACCCGGTGGAACGCGAGGTGGTGGCCGGCGGCCGCGTCACCGACGACGCCCTGCGGCTGGATCTGCAGAAGAAGGCCAAGGAAGCCGGAGTCTTCGGCCCGCTGTCCGACCCGCGCTACGGTGGCCTGGGCCTGGACACCCGTGGCCAGGCTCAGGTGCTCGAGGCCGCGGGCGCGAGCCTGCTCGGGCCGCTCGCGGTCAATGCCTGGGCCCCCGACGACGGCAATATCCACCTGCTGGCCCATGTCGCCGATGCCGAGCAGCAGGAGCGTTACCTGGCCCCGCTGGCCTCGGGCGAGGTGCGTTCGGCCATTGCCCTGACAGAGCCCGCCCCCGGGGCGGGATCGGATCCGCGCATGCTGCGCACCGTCGCCCACGAGACCGATGACGGCTGGGTCATCAACGGCGCCAAGCACTTCACCACCGGCGCGAACGGCGCGGCCTTCACCATCTGCGTGGCCATGACCACCGACGGGCCCACCATGTTCCTGGTCGATCAGGACAATCCCGGTCTGCGGGTGGGTCGCCGCATGCCGACCCTGGATCACACCAGCGCTCCCGGCGGCCACTGCGAGGTCGAGTTCGTCGACTGCGAGGTGCCCGATGCCGCCGTGCTCGGCGAGGTGGGGCGCGGCCTGGAGCTGGCGCAGGTCCGGCTCGCGCCCTCGCGGCTGGTGTTCTGCATGAACTGGCTGGGCCTGGCCGTGCGCGCGCAGCAGCTGACCGTCGAACACATCACGCGCCGTTCGGCTTTCGGCGTTCCGATCGCCGAACACGGCATCGCCCAGGGCCTGGTCGCCGATAACGAGATCGATATCGCGGCCGCCCGCAGCCTGGTGCGCACCGTCGCCGAGACCGTCGATGTCTGCGGACCGGCCTCCCCGCAGGCCCGCCACGAGACCTCGGTCGCGAAAACCTTCGTCTCCGAGGCGGTCTGGCGCGTGCTGGACCGCGCCGTGCAGCTGCACGGCGGCCTCGGCGTCTGCGAGGACCACCTGGTCGCTCGATTCCTGGTGGAGGCCAGGGCATTCCGCATCTACGAGGGGCCCTCGGAAGTGCTGCGCTGGTCCATCGCACGCCGCGTGCTGCGCGGACCCCGCTGAGAACGCGATCAGAAGGGAACACAGAGATGACCAGAACCCTGGCCGGATTCGCCGCCGCGTATCCGGAATTGGACTACGACGCCGTCGATTACGAGTACTTGCGCGCGGTGTCGCAGGCGCTGGTGCCGTTCGGCGGCCACGTCGGCACGCTCGTCACCGAGATCAGCCGCGAGCGGGCGGTGGTGGAGATCCCGGCGGTGGAACAGGTGCGCAATCATATGGGCACCGTGCATGCCGGCGCGCTGTTCACGGCCGCGGATATCGCCGGTGCGGCGGCGTTCGTGGGCGCTGCGGCGGAGCGGCTGTACACGGTGGAGCGGCTGGTCCTGCGGGGTGGCACCGCGTCGTATCGCAAACCGGCGCAGGGCCGTATCCGCGCCGTGGCGACCGTTGACCAGCCCGAGCTGTCCGTCATTCTGGCCGCGACGGAGTCGGCGCGGTTCGAATTGTCCGGCAAGGCGTCGCTGCTCGACGACAACGAGGTGGTGGTCGCCAAGTTCACCTTCGATTACGTATGCGATGTGACCATCGCCGGAACCGAGGCGTCATGACCACCGCCACCCCCGAGTCCCGGTCGGAATTCGGCACTCTGGAGTCCACGCGGGTGGAAACCACCGATGGCGTGTCGTTCACCGTGCGCTTCCTGCCTTCGGAGCGGCCCGACGCGCCGGTCGTGCTCATCCTGCCCGCCATGGCGATGAAAGCCCGCAATTACTTCTCGCTCGCCAAAGCCCTACAGGCCCAAGGGCTCTCGGTGGCCACCTGTGACCTGCGCGCCCACGGCGAGGCCACGCCCGCCCTGGGCGAGCACACCGACTTCGGCTACCGCGAGATGATCGAGATCGATCTGCCCGCCATCGTGGCCGCGGTCGAGGAACGCTTCCCGGGCGCGCCGATCCACCTGTTCGGCCACAGCCTGGGCGGTCAACTCGCCTTGCTGTTCTCGGCCGCCGAACCCGGCCGGATCGTCGGCGTCACGGTCATCGGCACCGGCACCGTGTTCTGGTGGGCCTTCGGCCCGCGCCGCTGGTGGGAGGCCTTGAGCCAGATCCAGTGGATCGGCCTGGTGTCCCGGGTGCGCGGGCACTGGCCCGGCGGCGTGCTGATTCCCGCGCCCATGCCCGGTGGCGTGATGGTCGACTGGTCGATGCACTCTCTGACCAGCTACTACCGCCCCAGCGGCACCAAGCGCCGCTACAACTCGCTGCTGGCCGCCATGACGCTGCCGGTGCTGGCCATCTCGCTGTCCGAGGATGTGCTCGGCCCGAAATCCAATGTGGACTTCCTGGTTTCGCGCATGCCCGCGGCGCGGGTGACGCAATGGCATATCGACGAGAGCTCGGCCGTCCGCAATCGCGACCACTTCCTGTGGGTGAAGGACGCGCCCGCCATCGCGACCGGCGTGGCGAATTGGATCACGACCGGCACCGCGCCGGTCTGAAGGAGAGACGTGGCCCGGCTGCAAATCGACAAGGTGTCGAAACGATTCGGCACCGACTACGCGGTGCGCGAGGTGAGCCTCGACATCGCCGACGGTGAGTTCCTGGTAATGCTCGGCCCCAGCGGCTGCGGCAAATCCACGCTGCTGCGCATGATCGCGGGCCTCGAGCAGCCCTCGACGGGCCGGATCCTGGTGGACGGCGCCGACATCACCGACGCGGCACCGCAGCAGCGGGATCTGGCCATGGTTTTCCAGAGCTACGCGCTGTATCCGCATCTGACGGTGGCCAAGAACATCGGCTTCCCGCTGCGCGCCCGTCGACGTTCTCGTGCTGAGATCGCCCAGCGGGTGCGCGAAGTGGCGGGCACGCTGGAGCTGTCGGCGCTGCTGGAGCGGCGGCCGGCCGCGCTCTCGGGCGGGCAGCGTCAGCGAGTCGCTCTGGCGCGGGCCATGGTTCGCGATCCTGGCGCGTTCCTCATGGACGAGCCGCTGTCGAATCTGGACGCCAAGCTGCGCAGCGCCACCCGCGCCGAACTCATCGCCCTGCACCGGCGGCTGGGTGCCACGTTCCTGTATGTCACCCACGATCAGGTGGAGGCCATGACCATGGCCACACGGATCGCACTGCTCAACGCGGGCCGGGTCGAACAGGTCGGCACTCCCGAGGAGCTCTACGACCGTCCCCGCACCGCCTTCGTCGCCGGATTCCTCGGCTCCCCGCCGATGAATCTGTTTCCGGCGGAGGTGGTTTCGCATGAGGGCGCCCTGCGGATGCGCGCCGACGGCATCGACGCCGCCCTGGGCCTTTCCGGCGGACCCGACGACGGCACCGCGGTGCTGGCGGGCATCCGGCCCGAACGCTTGCGCATCGATCCCGCCGCGACCACCGTGCGCGGCCGCGTGACCATGGTCGAGAACCTCGGCAGCGAGGAGCTGGTGCACGTCGCCACGGGCGCCGCGGACCTGTGCGTGCGCGCGCCCCGACCCGCGGGAGTCGCCGTGGGCGAGGACATCGGGCTGCGCGCCGATGCCACCGACATCCATCTCTTCGACCCGGACCGCGGCCTGAGGCTGACCTGGCAGGAGCCGGAACCGGCCGTCCAGGACGTCGCGGCGGCGTCCGTCGCCTGAACTTCGAACACCACTCGATGAGGAGAAAACCCGTGAAACGCACCGTGCCCGTCTTGGGCCTGGTGTTCGCCGCCTGCCTCGCGCTCACCAGCTGCGGGCTGAGCGGCACCACCGCCACCGATCAGACCTCCACCGCGCAGGTCCCCGAACTGGGCCCCGATCAGAAGGTCTCGATCGTCTTCGAGTCCTACAACTACGGCCTCGCCGGCCCGTGGACCGACACCTTCAACGCCTTGATCGCCGACTTCTCCAAGAAGTTCCCCAACATCAAGGTGACCGCGCAGAAGCCGCAGGGCAACAGCCCCAACCCGGCCACCGACACCATCTCGAGCATCCAGAACCAGATCGTCGCGGGTACACCGCCCGATGTGGCCCAACTGGGCTTCAGTGACCTGGATTTCACCATTCACCAGCTCGGCGCGAAGCCGCTGGACACGCTGTTCGGCAAGCAGGCCGTGCAGCAGAATTTCGACGGCACGCGTTTCCACTACCACCCGCGCGCCCGCACCCTCGACGACTGGGACGGCCACACCTACGGCGTGCCGTTCGTGTTCTCCACCCCCGTGCTGTACTACAACGCCAGCCTGTTCACCGCGGCCGGCCTGGATCCCGCCAAGCCGCCGACGACCTGGCAGCAGGTCGCCGAGGATGCCAAGGCGATCACGTCCAAGACCGGACAGGGCGGGGTGTATCTGGACTGTCTGACCAAGTCCGCCAAGGACTGGTGCTTCCAATCGCTGGTGCGCTCCAACGGCGGGCGCGTCATCTCCGAGGACCGCCGCACCCTCACCTACGCCGACGCGCCCAGCGTCGAGGTCACCAAGATGGCGCAGGATCTGGTCACCACCGGATCGATGCCGAAGCTGGCCCAGAAGCAGGGCTACGAGGCGTTCGCGCGAGGCGAGATCGGCATGATCCTCGAAACCAGCGCCATCCAGGGCACTTTCGTGGCGGGTGCGAAGGACAAATGGGACCTGCGCGCCGCTCCGCTGCCGCGCTTCGGCGACAAGGCCGCCGTGCCCACCAATTCCGGTGCGGGACTGCACATCCTGTCCGGCGACCCGGCCAAGCAGCGCGCCGCCTGGGAGCTGATCAAGTATCTCACCAGCGAGGACGCCTACCTTCAGATCTCCCGCAATATCGGCTACCTGCCGCTGCGTTCGGAAATGGTCACCGATCCGGCCGTGCTCGGCGCCTGGGCCGCCCAGAACCCGCTGCTGACACCGAATATCGCGCAGCTGGCCACCATGGAGCCGTGGGTTTCCATGCCGGGCAACGACTATCTGCAGATCCGTGACGGCATGATGGACGCCGTCGAGTCGGTCGTGTTCCAGGGCAAGGATCCGCAGTCCACGCTCACCGCCGCCCGCACCGAGGGCGCCAGACTGCTGCCCGCGTCATGACCGATCTGACTCTGGTGCAGCTCACCGACACTCATCTGCGCGCGGCCGGGGAACCGGTGCTCGACACCGTCGACACCTTCACCGCGCTGGCCGGGGTCCTCGACCGGCTGCGCACCGGCGGGCGGCGTATCGGCGCGCTCATCCTGTCCGGTGACCTCGCCGACAACGGCGCGCCCGAGGCGTACCGGCGGCTGCGCGGCGTGGTCGAACCCGCGGCCGCCGAACTGGGCGCACAGGTGCTGTACGTGATGGGAAACCACGACGAGCGCACCGCTTTCGGAGTGGAACTGCTCGGGCTCGAGCCCGGCTCGGCGGACTGCGCGCGACCGCACGATCGGGTGCTCGAGGTGGACGGGCTGCGCCTGATCGGCATGGACAGCACCACCCCGGGCCGCCACAATGGCAGGCTCGAACCCGAGCAGCTGGCCTGGTTGGGGGAGCAGTTGCGGCGGCCCGCCGCACGCGGCACGGTGCTGGTGCTGCACCATCCGCCGCTGCCCTCGGCGATTCCCGCCGCCGAATTCCTCAAGCTGGAAGACGCCGACCGGCTGGCCGAGGTGGTGGCGGGCACTGACGTCCGGATGATCCTGTGCGGGCACAACCACATGACCGCGGCGTCGGCGCTGGCCGGAATCCCGGTGTGGGTGGGCCCGGCGCTGGCGTATCGCATCGATGCCATGGCTCCGGCCGGACGCCAGCAGGGTTTCGTCGGCTCCGGTTTCACCCGCTTGGACGTGCTCGGCTCCACGGTCATCGCGACCGCGGTGGAGGCGGCCCCGGGCACCCGGATCTACGACAAGGCCGACACCGAGGTGCAGCAACGGCTGGCCGCTCTCGCGGCGGAGGCCGGGTAGCCGGTGTTCGTCATTCTCGACACACAGGACGCGCCGCCGGTGATCGCTTCGGCACCGGCGGCGCGTCCCCGCCGCGCACTGTCGCGCCGGGTGGGCCGGATCGCGGCCCCCTACCTGTATCTCGCTCCCGCGCTGGTGCTGCTGGTGGTGTGGACCTACCAGCCGCTGGCGCAGGCCCTGCAATTGTCGACCTACTCCTGGAATCTGCTGCCGACCTCGCCCATGCGATCGGTGGGATCGGCCAATTACGAACGGCTGGTGGGGCTTCCGGCGTTCTGGGCCTCGGTGCGCCGTACCGGTGTGCTGATCGCGGGATTGCTGCCGTTCACCGTCGGGCTGCCGGTACTCATCGCGTTGGCGAGCCGCCGGGTGGGCGCGCGGGCCCGCACCATCTACCACGCCCTGATCTTCGCGCCCTTCCTGGTCGCTCCGGTGGCGGCGGCCGCGGTCTGGCGCTGGCTGCTGCACCCGCGCACCGGTTTCGTCGACAGCGTGCTCGGCTCGCAGCGCAACTGGGTCTACGACGCGCGGACCGCGCACTGGGTGATCATCGGCATCACCGGCTGGCAGCTACTCGGCTTCGCGGTGCTGGTGGTGTGGGCCGGGCTGGCCGGGATCAGCGGCGATTACGACGAGGCCGCGCGCGTGGATGGCGCGAGCGCCGGTCAGATCCGGCGCTGGATCACCCTGCCGCTGCTCTCGCCGACCCTGGTGTTCCTGATCTTGACCACCGTATTGCTCAGTCCCACACTGACTTTCCCGCTCATCGACACCATGACCCAGGGCGGGCCGGCGCAGGCCACCACGAACATCTACTACCTGCTCTACGAGTACGCCTTCCACAGCTTCGACGCCGGGATGAGCGCCGCCGCGGGAGTGCTGATGTTCGTCGGATTCGGCGTGGTGGCCGCGGGCCTGGTCTGGATCTCGGAAAAGGTTGCCTTCCACGATGATTGATTCACCGCTGTTCGAGCGGCTGCGGTCCGCCGGCGGCCACGCGCTGCTGGCGGGCACGTCGCTGGTCTGCGTGTTCCCCATCTACTGGCTCTTCGCGACCGCGCTGCGCCGGCCCGAGGACGTCACCTCGCTGTCCCCGGTGCCGTGGCCGCTGTCACTGTCGAACGTCACCGACGCGGCGCGGCAGGTCGACATCACCGGGCTGATCCTGAACACCTTCGCCATGGCGGCGATGTCGGCGGCGGGTCAGCTGTTGATCGCGTTGCTGGCGGCCTACGCCTTCGCCATGTACACCTTCCGCTTCCAGCGGCTGCTGTACCTGGCCTTCGTGGGTACCTGGCTGGTGCCGTTCCAGGTCACCATGCTGCCCAATTACATCCTGCTCACCCGGCTGGGCCTGCTGGACACCCTGGTCGGCGTGGTGCTGCCCACCCTGTGCTCCGCGCTGGCGGTGCTGCTGCTGCGCCAGCACATGGCCGCGTTCCCGAAGGAATTGGTGGCCGCGGCCCGCATCGACGGGCGCGGCAGCTGGTCGATCCTGTGGACGGTGGTGGTCCCCAATCTGCGACCGGCGCTGGCGGCGTTGGGGATTCTGCTGTTCATCAACGCGTGGAACGAATACTTCTGGCCCGCGGTGGTGCTGCGCCGCTCCAACGGGGTGCTGCAACTGGGGCTGCGCAGCTTCATGGGCACCGAGGGGGAGCAGTGGGGTCCCATGATGGCGGTGGCGGGTCTGGCCTGCCTGCCCGTTCTGCTGCTGTATCTGGTGCTGCAGCGGCACATCGTGAACGCCTTCGTGCGCTCGGGCCTCAAATGACTCGTTCGGACAGGCAGTCCGACCTCGGATCACCGCTGCCGATTTTCGGTGGGCTGATCGGGAGACCCTGGCCGAGGCGGCGCGGCGAATGACCGTTGCGGTCGAGTTCCTCCTCCAGTGGGACGACGCGTCCGTGAACCGCGAATCGGGCCTCGCCCTCGATGCCTCGCCTCCACCGAGAGATCCCTGTACGCCAACGCCGCCGTGCCACGATTCGAGGCCGGCGGCGCGGCCCGCTTCCTCGCTCGCCGTCGGTGCGGCGGATCAGGACAGATAGCCGCGCAACAGGATTCGCAACGCCTCGTAGATCTGCTGGGTGTCCGGTTCCCCCGCGCCCGCCAGACGGTCGAAGATGAGGCCGTCCAGGCAGGCGATGAAGGCGTGTGCGCGGACCTGTGGCTCGTCGGCGCCGAGGCCCGCGAGCAGGTCGGCGGCCATGGCGCGGAAGCGGAGGCCACTGTCGCGCAGGGCCCTGCGGAGTTTGGGGCGGCGCGTCGATTCCAGGGCGAGCTCGTAGCGGGCGAGCATGCGGGTGCGGTCGACGGTGGTCCACTTGGTCACCAGGTCGGTGAGCAGGCGGGCCACCTCGTCGGGGTCGGTGGCATCGGGCGGACGCAGAGCCAGTTCGATGGCGTCGCGGTCGGCGAGCCGGTCGACCGCGGCCTCGAGCAGTGACTCGCGGGTGCGGAAGTGGTTGGAGCAGGAGCCCTCCGGCAGACCCGCCGCCTGGTCGACGGCGCGGTGCGTGAGGCCGCGCATCCCGGCCTCGGCCAGCGTGTCGATCGCGGCGTCGGCCAGCCGGATGCGGCGATCTGCGTTGTCGGTCACCATGGCTTCCCTTTCATCGGCCCGTGGGACTACAACTGTAGTCGAATGGTAACTACAGCTGTAGTGGAGGCCGTGATGGGCAAGTCCGAGAATGCGATCGTGGTCGGTGGCGGCATCGGCGGGCTGGCCGCCGCCATCGCCCTGACCCGGCGCGGGTGGCGGGTCGAGGTGCTGGAGCGGGCGGCCGAGGTCGGGGAGAGCGGCTCCGGTATCTCACTGTGGGCCAACGGCCTTCGCGCACTGGATGCGCTCGGTGTGGGTGACGCCGTGCGCGGGGCGGGGGTCGTGGAGATCGAGGGCGGCATTCGGGATAGAGCCGGGCGATGGTTGTCGAAGACCGACACCGGCGAGCTCGAGCGCCGATACGGTCCCCTCGTCGCCGTGCGGCGGACGGACCTGTTCTCGATCCTCGCCGGTGCGTTGCCCGACGGCGTCGTGCGGTCGGGCGTCGCCGTGACCGGCATCGGGAATCTCGAGGACACCGTCGAGGTCACCCACATCACGGGCGTGTGCGAGGCCGACCTGGTCGTCGGTGCGGACGGCATTCGCAGCGTGGTCCGGGAGGCGCTGTGGCCGGATGCGCGCGGACCGCGGTATGCCGGTTACACCGCATGGCGGATGATCACCGGTCCTTTGGATTTCGCGCCGAGCGGCAGCGAAACCTGGGGGCGCGGAGAGCGTTTCGGTGTGGTCCCGCTCCCCGACGGGTGCGCCTACCTGTTCGGGGTCGCCGACGCGCCGGAGGGGCGACGTTATCCGGGCGGGGAATTCGACGAGGTGCGCCGGCGGTTCGGTGGCTGGCCCGCGCCCATTCCGGCGGCCCTGGCCCGGGTTGATCCGGCGACCGTCCTGCACCACGACATCTACGATCTGCCGTCCTTGACTTCGCTGGTCCGCGGCCGGGTCGCCCTGCTCGGCGATGCCGCCCACGCCATGACCCCGAATCTCGGTCAGGGCGCCAACCAGGCCCTCGAGGACGCGGTCACCCTCGCCGCCGTGCTGGAGCGGCACCCTGTTCCCGAGGCGCTGAACGCCTATGACCGCCTGCGGCGCGGCCGCACCACCGCGATCGCGCGCCGATCCCGGGTGATCGGTGCGGTGGCGCAATGGTCACATCCGGCCGCAACGGCGTTGCGCGACACCATGATCAGGCTCTCGCCGAGCTCGGCCATGCTGCGCGGACTGGACCCGGTGCTGAGTTGGGAGCCGCCCGAGTAGGCGGAGCGGACGGCGACATCCCCACGTCGTGCGTTGCCACACTCGCTGTGCGAATCGCATGCCGTGGGTTTCGGCGGGCAATGGTGGCCGACGAACCCGGGGTGAGGCAGACCCAAGAAGCTTGGGCTGGTGCGCGTTTGAAACGCGGACTACTCAGAGTAGAACCCCTGATCTTGCTTCGGCGTCCGCTGTGGTGTGACTGGCCTCAGGGGGATGGGAGAGGTTGTGCGGTTGCTCGGCCCTTGGTCGGATTCGGTGGAAATCGCCGCGTATGGGGGTGGGAAGGCGCGGGGGCTGTCCGCGCTGGGGGATGTGGGGGTGCGGGTGCCGGAGTGGGTGGCACTCGGAACGGAGGTATTCGACGGGTTCGCGAAGGCGGCGGGCCTCATGGCGGCGGTCGGGGAGTTCGCCGAGCTCGGAGAAGTGGAGGCCGCGGTCGCGCGGGCCGCCGAATTGCGTGCGGCGCTGGCGGCGGCGGAAGTGCCCGCGGCGGCGGTCGAGGTGATCGCGCGGGCATGGGAGCGCTTGGGGCCGGGACCGATCGCGGTGCGGTCGTCCATGTCGGCCGAGGACGGCGCGGAGCATTCCTTCGCCGGGCAGTTCGACAGCCACCTTAACGTGCGCGGCATCGAGGCGATCGGCGCGCGGGTCCGGGACTGCTGGGTATCGGCGTTCTCGGAGCGAGCGGTGCGATATGCGTTCGCGCACGGGCTGTCTCGCGCGTTCACACCGGCGGTGGTGTTGCAGAAACTGATCGTCCCGCGATCCAGTGGAGTGATCTTCACGCGGAATCCGATGACCGGCGCGGACGACGAGCTGGTGATCAGCGCCGTCTACGGGCTGGGGGAGGGGCTGGTGTCCGGCACGGTCGACGCCGACTCGATGATCCTGGACAAGGACACCGGTGTGCTGCTGGATATCACGCTGGGTGACAAGGATATTCGATTCGAGCCGGTCGAGGGCCAGGGCTGCGTGACCGTCGCGGTCGAGGCGGATCGCCGGGGTGCGCGGGTACTGAGCGATGCCGAGATCGCGGAGCTCGCGGAGACCGCCAGGAAGATCGAAATATCCTGTGGCGCACCGCAGGACATCGAATGGGCCATAGACGACACCGGTGTGTGGCTGTTGCAGACCCGGCCGGTGACCGCGACGGCATCGGCGCTCTCCGCGCGCCAGGTCGAGCTGCGGGGCGCGGGCGAGCGGGTGGGTCCCGCGGACCTGCGCATCTGGGACAACTCCAACATCATCGAGAGCTTCAGCGGGATCACCTCTCCGCTGACCTACACCACCGCCGCCGATATCTACGGTCGGGTGTACCGCGGTTACGCGGCATCACTGGGCGTGCCGGCGCAGCAGCTGCGGCAGACCGACGCGTGGACTCCGGTGCTGCTGGGCAGTTTTCACGGCCGCGTCTACTACAACCTGCTGCACTGGTATCGCATGGTCGGCATCGCGCCCGGCTACCCGCTCAACCGGCGGGTGCTCGAGGCCGCGCTCGGAGTAGCGGAACCGTTGGCGACGGACATCGCCAAGACCCTGCGCCCCTTCGAATTCGACAGTCCGGCCGCCCGGCTGTGGTCGCGGGCGCGCACCACGGTGATCTACGCGCGAAGGCTGTTCGGCATCGACGACATGGTCGAACGGTTCATGGCCGACTTCTATCGCGTCTACGACGAATACGACGCGGTGGACTACACCGAGCTCACCGGCGAGCAGGCATATCGCTCCTATCGCACGGTGGAACGCGACCTGGTGGAGTGGTGGGGCCCGCTCATGGTGCTCGACGCCATCCTGCTGACCTTGACCGGCCTGATGTTCGTGCTCACCAAGCTGGTGCTGCCCAAGGCGCCGGAGTGGTTCCTCTACGCGGTGGTCGGACCGGGCGCGGATGTCGAATCGGCCGAACCGGCGCGCGCCATGACCGAGCTCGCGCGGGTGGTGCGGGCCGATTCCGAGCTGAACGAACTCGTCAATACGACCGCGCCGGAGGAGATTCACGAGACGCTGCGGATCGCCGGCCGGACCGAGTTCCTGGCCGCGCTCGACGACTACCTGGACCGTTACGGCTACCGCAGCCTCGACGAGCTCAAGCTGGAAACGCCCGACCTGCGGGAGAACCCGGCGAACCTGTTCGTCATGTTGCGCAGCGCCGTCGGCCGCGTCGGCGACACCGTGGCCGCCGGCCGCGGCGAGCAAGCCGACGCCTACCTGGACGAGCACCTCGGCCATGGCGTGCGGCGACGTCTCTATGAACGCCTGCGCGCCAAGGTGTCCCGGTGCGCCGCCCACCGGGAGCGGCTGCGCTTCTGCCGCACCCGGGCCTTCGGCATGGTCAAGCGCATGATCCGGGTGATGGGCCGGGATCTGGCGGCGCGGGGCGTCATCGACGAATTCGACGATGTGTTCCAGCTGACCGTCGAGGAATTGCGCGGCTGCTACGAGGGCGCGGACACACAGCTGCTGCGCGAGGTGGTGTCGCTGCGAAAGTCACTGCGCGCCAAGGACTCCTCACTCGTCGCTCCGGCGCGCTTCCGCACCGTCGGACCCCGGATGGGCAATGCCGAACTGGCCGAACAGGGCTGGGTGCCCGTCACCGCGACGGCCGCCGCCACCCCCGGCACGGTGCTGACCGGAACCCCTTCGGCGGCGGGCATTGCCGAGGGCGCCGCGGTAATCGTGGACGAGCCCCGCGACGTGGCGGGCGGCATCCTCATCGCCTACCGCACCGACCCCGGCTGGGTGGCCGCGCTGCCCTCGGCGTCGGCGCTGGTCATCGAGCGTGGCAGCCCGCTCACCCACGTGGCCATCGTGGCGCGCGAACTGGGCGTGCCCACCGTGGTCCAGCTGCCCGGGGTCACCCGCCAGCTGCGCAGCGGCATGCGCATCCGAGTCGATGGGGCCGCCGGCACCGTCACCGTGCTTCCCGAAGGAGAACAGTGATCGACCACGTGAACGACGAAGCGGCCGTGCGCGCCTGGCTGCTCGAGCCCTCTGCCGACACGGGGCTGCATCTCGCCGACGAAGCCGACGGCTGGGAGTATCGCAGTTACCGGGACCTGGCCGACCAGGTGTGGTCGATCGCGGAACTGCTGCGCGCCAACGGGCTCGGCGGCGGCGAGGGCGCGTGCGTCATCATGCCGACCGGATTCCCGTGTGTGGCGGCCTTTTACGCGGTGTGGGCGTGCGGCGGGGTGTTCACGCCGGTCGCGCCGCCCATGTTCGGTGACCTGGACCAGATCGTGGCGCATATCGCGGGCATCGTGGAGCAGGCGGCGCCCCGGCTGGTGGTCACCTCCCCGGAATTCGAGACCTTCGTGCGCAACGCCTGCGTCGCGGCCGGTCGCACCGACGAACCGGTGGTCGTCGACGCCGCCGCGCTGCCCGCCGCCCCCGTGACGCGGGAGCTCGCCGAGGCGTCTGAAGTGGCGCTGCTCCAGTTCACGTCGGGTTCCTCGGGCGCACCGCGCGGAGTGCGGGTGAGCTGGCACAACCTGGCCAACAACATCGCCATGATCACCCGCCTGATCGACTGGCGGCCGGGCGAGTCCATGGTGTCCTGGCTGCCGCTGTACCACGATATGGGGCTGGTGGGCGCGTTCCTGCAGGGTGTCACGAACCAGGCGGACCTGTACCTCATGCGCCCGGACCAGTTCGTGCGCGATCCGATCCGCTGGCTACGGGCCATGACCCACGCCCAGCACGCGCCCTCGCCGTCCTTCGCGCTCGGCTACGTGGCGCACCGGGTCCGGCCCGAGGACATCGCCGACCTGGACCTGTCGGGGTGGCGGACCCTGGCCATCGGCTCCGAGCCGGTCGAGGTAGCCGACCTCCAGTCCTTCGCGAATCTGACCGGGCCGCGAGGCTTCTCGATGGGCGCGTTCACCCTGGCCTACGGCTTGGCCGAGGCGACGCTGATGGTGACCTCCTCACCCACCCGGCGGCCCATCACGGCGCTGCGGCTGGACAATCCGAATCTGCGCTTCGGAGAACGGGTTCCGGTGCTCGAGGAGGCCAGGGTCGACGACACCCACCGGGTGGCGGGTTCGGGCTGGATCACCGGGCTCGGCTTCTCCACCCCCGAATCCACGGTGACCGTGGTCGACGACGACGGCCGGGAACTGCCCGACGGCGTCCTGGGCGAGATGGTCGTGACCGGGGACTCGGTGGCCCTGGGCTACTCCGGCGTGCCGACCGCCGCCTCGTCCACCCGCATCGAGAACGGCCGCCTGTACTCCGGTGACGCCGGATTCCTCTACCGGGGAGAGGTATTCGTTCTCGGCCGCATGGGTACTAGCCTCAAGGTGCGCGGCCGGTCGGTCTTCATGGAGGACATCGAATCCCGGGTCGCCCAGGAAACCGGGCTCACCAAGGGCAAGCTCGCCGCCGTCGGCATCGTCGAGGCGGGACTCCAGGGCGTCGCCCTCTTCGCCGAAACCCCACCCGGTGACTGGATCGCCGAGGCCCGGGCCATCATTCGCGGCCACCTCGGCCCCGCCCAGACGGTCCATATCGTCACCGGGCCGCGCGGTCTGATCCGCCGCACCTCCAGCGGCAAACCCCGCCGCCGCCACATGTGGCAGTTGCTGCGCGACGGATCCCTCGTGGGTGCCGTGCTGCACGAGGCCGAGGCCGCGCCCGGTGCGCCCGCCCCCCGTCAGCAAGAGGAGCCCACGCCGAACCAGCCCGGGCCAGAGCGTCCACAGCCGGAAAGGGCAGCCCCGCAACCGGGTACGCCCATGACGAGGCTGCGACAGCTCCTGGACGCAGCCCTGTGCTCGGTCTCGGTCCCCGAGGACGCGGCGATCCTTTTCGAGGGCTCCCTCGCGGAAGGTTTCGGCAATGCGGGCTCCGACATCGACTTCCTGGTCGTGGCTCCCGGCTCGGACGAATTGCCCACCCTCCCGACGGTCCTGTTCCTCGACGGTCGCCGCGTGGAGGTCCGCACCCGCTCGGTCGCCCAGCTCCGCCGCCAGCTCGAACGAGCGGCGACCGACCCCGACGAGGATGTCCTGAACCGCTGTCAGCGCTTCCTGCGCGGTACGGTCGTCCGCCCCGGCGCGGTGGACCTCGACGAACTGCGCGCAATCCTGCCCCACGACGCCTTCACCGGCCTCGTCTCGAAGTGGTGGACCGCCCGCGCCCGCCACGCACTGCGCTACGCGGTCGCTCTGCGCGCCTTCGGAGTTCACACCGAAGCCGGCGCATGGGCGGAGGACGGCCTCCGGCAAGCCATGAAGGCGTGGCTGGCCCGCCGCGGCGAGACCTACCTCGAAACCAAATGGCTGCCACAGCAGCTCGCCCGATCCGCCCCGCACGCGCTGATCGATCGCTACCGCGCACTCGACCGGGAGTCCGACGGCGGCGCCACGACGGCCGCCGTGGCGCCGGACCCGCGTCCACAGGACAGCGGCGCGGCGCGGTGGGCCGCGATGCTGGCGCTGGCCGCGGAGCTCGGGGTGGAGGGCATCGCCGATGATCCGCACGCGCTGATCCTCACCCGCCGGCCGGCCGTCACCACCTGGCCGTTGGCCGGGCGGCTGCATGTGTTGCGTTCCGACAGTGAGGTTTTCGTGCTGTCCGAGGCCGGTGCTCGGGCGTGGCGGTCGGTGGTGTTCCGGCAGTCGATCCGGGACATCATGGCGCGGTCACCGCAGCCCATCGGCGCGGAGCTGGCCGAGTTCGTGCGGCTGGGCTTCGTCGGATTGCAGTGGCGCGGTGGGGAAGTGCTCGCACCGGCGCTGGCCATGTGCGGGCCGGTGGAGCCGTATACGCCGGTGGCGGTGGTGACCACGCCCGCAATGGGACTGACGGGGGCCGCGCGGGGCGAGGGTATCGCCACGCTGTCGCCGTTGCCCGCGCGGCGGTTCATCGGCGCGGGGTTGAACCTGGTGTGGTCCAACGTGGTGTTGGAGAATGCCCGCGAGGATCTGGTGGGGGCCGTCAAGGACGCGCAGGGGGATGTCGCCGATATCGCCGCGCACCGCCTTATCGCTATGAGTGTGCGAGTGCTGTTGAGCGCGTTCGGCATTCATCCGCTGCCCGCCGACGTGGATCCTGCCGGTACCGTCGCCCGACTGCTGCCGGCACCCGCGCCCGAGCGGGACGAGCTGATCAAGGCGCTGAAATCGGCTGAGCGTGTGCGATTTTCGCGAACGCTACGCGACGGTGGCGACGCGCTCGGCGATCTCGCCATTGTCGACGGTGTCGTGGCCCGGGTGCGCCGTCTGGCCGCGGATGCCGGGGTGGCCCAGGAGTTTCCGGCCTCGTTCGACTCCCGCGAGCAATGGCAGCGCACCCTCACCCTCGGCTACGACTGGCTGCGGCTGGCGGGTTATCTCGATGCCGACCTGCCCCTGGACGAAGCCCGCGACCTGCTGGCCAGCGGCGGCCAGCAACCCCATCTGCGAGAGAGCGAGCAGTCATGACCACCGAATCCAGTGTCGCCCAGCGGGTCCGGGACATCATCGCCACCATGGCCCCGCGTCCCGCCGCCGACCTCGGCGACGACCTGCGCTTGATCGAGGACCTCGGCTTCGACTCGCTGCGGCTCATGGAATTGACCGTCGTGCTCGAGCGCAGCTTCGAGCTGCCGCGCTACCGGCCCGAACAGCTGATGGGGGTGCTGCGGGTAGGCCAGGTCATCGAGCTGGTCACCCGCACGCTGGAGGTGAGCGCATGAGCGAGCGGGACACTGTACTGCTGACCGGGGCGAGCGGCCTGGTCGGCGCGGAAGTCGCGGCGCGCCTGAGCGCGTCCGGCCGGACGGTGGCCGCCGTGCTGCACACCAATGCGGAGATCCGCCGCAATGACGGCACCGGCTACGAGCCCGACCTGCGCATCTTCGGCGACATCCGGAGCCCGGGCTTCGGCCTGGAGCTCGCGGCGCCGGCCGGACTCGCCGACCGGGTGGGCATGATCGTGCACTGCGCGGCCACCACCGCCTTCGACGCCACCGCCGAGACGTACGAGGCGCTGAACGTGCGCGGCGCGGAGCACGCCGTCACGCTGGCCCTCGCCTGGGGCGTGCCGCTGCTGCACGTGAGCACCGCGTACGTGTGCGGGCTACGGCACGGCGTCATCCGGGAGGACGAGCTGGATGCGGGCCAATCCTTCGGAAACGGGTACGAGCAGAGCAAATTGCGGGCCGAACAGGTGATCCGCGCGGCCGGGGAGCGCGGCCTGCGCTGGGCGGTGGTGCGGCCCGGCATCGTCACCGGCGCCCTGGCCGACGGCGTGATCCGCGAGTACAAGAACCTCTACACGATCGTGAAGCTCATGGTCGAGGGCAAGCTGCGCACCCTGCCCGGCCGCTATGACGCCACCTTGGCACTGGCCCCGGTCGATCATGTCGCCGACGTGATCGCCGCCGCGGTCGCCGATTTCGGCAGCGTCGAAGCATCCACCCTGCACGCGGTGGGCCGCGACACCCTGTCCCTGCGCGAGGTCTCCGACGTGCTCGCCGAGTACCCGTCCTTCGAGGTCGCGACCTTCGTCCCGGAATCCTCCTTCCGCCCCGAGGATCTCGACCCGATCGAGCGCGAGTACTACCTGCGCATCGGCGCGCTCTACACCAGCTACTTCCAGCGCCGCCTGAACTTCGACACCGGGAACGCGGACCGCCTGCTGGACCGGCTCCCGCCGCGCACCGGCAAGGAGTACCTGCGGCTGCTGCTGGACCACTGCCTGGAATCCGGCTATCTGGGCGCGCCGCTGCCCTCCATCGCGGAAACACTGGCGCGCACCGGAATCGGCGCACCCGCCACGGGAGGAACCCGGCCATGACCGACGGCACCCTGCGTACCCTGCTCGACGCGTCGACCCCCGACAAAGCGAAGGTCGACGCATATCTCACCGACACCTACGTGCTCGAGACCGTCGAACAGGCGGAGCGGCTCGGCATCGACCCCGGAGCCTTCGCCCGGGAGCACTCGCTGCTGCTGCTGAAACCCGATGCCATCGTGGCGCGCGCCGTCGAGCCGACGCTGATGTGGCTGGCGGACAACGACTTCCAGGTCGTGGACGCCCGCCGCGTGGTCGTGGACCGGCATGTCGCCCGGGCCCTGTGGTACTTCGCCTGGAACATCGCCTCACCGGAACGACGGCGGCTGGCCGATCTGCTGGTGGGGATCTCCGACGTGCTGGTGCTGGTGGTCCGCGGCCCGGTCGACGACCTGCCGACGCCGGTGCGCCTGACCGCCGCGAAAGGCGCCACCGACCCGCGCAAGCGGCAGCCCGGTGAACTGCGCTACCTGCTGGGCCGGCACAACTACCTGCTCAACCTCGTCCACTCGCCCGACGACCCGGCGGACGTGCTGCGCGAACTCGCCATCTACTTCGACGAGGCCACGCGTGCGCAGGTGCTCGCCCGCGCCCTCGAAGTGCGTGACCGCACCGACACGGCCGCTGCGCTGGCCCGCGACCTCTACGACGACGCGCCCGCCCGCAGCTTCGAGCGCGACGACGCCGTCGCCCGGCTGTGCGCCGAACTCGATTCCGAGGCAATGAAATCCCTGGATCGACGCATGTCGACCGCCGAACCCGGTTCCGACGCGGCCCAGGCCGCGCTTCTGGACGTGGCCTGGGCCACCGGCCGCGAACTCGACCCCTGGTCGCTGATCGTGCTGGGTTCGCACCTTCTACCCATGCGCACCGGGACCGGGTCACAGACCCTGCGCCCCGTGAGCGCGACCGATTGGCTGGAGGCCAGACCGTGACTACCACACAGCCACCCAGGACCGCGCACGCCGTCACACCGGTGGCCACCGGGCGGCCGGGGGCGCGCGCTACCCACCTGCGCACCATTCCGCGCGCGCTCGCCCACCGGCACGCGGTCGCGGAGGTCTTCGTGACCTCCCTCGACGCCGCGACGCCCGACACCTTCGTGGTCGGGGCCCAATTGCCGCGCATGCACGGTCATTACGGCGATCACGCGGGCGCGCTGGGTCGGCACCATGATCTGATCGCGGTCATGGAGGCCGCCCGGCAGGCTTCCATCGCGGTCACCCATGAGTTCTTCGACGTGCCCACCGACCGGGCCTTCCTGGTGCGCACCTTCAACGGCACCGGCATCGACGGCGCGATCTGGGAGATCGGCTCCGCACCCGCCGATCTGGAGCTACGGGTGCGGGCACTGCGCGAACACCATCGGGGTGAGCGGCTGGAGGGTCTGGACCTGGTCCTCGATATCAGCTGCCGGGGAATTCCGATGGGTACCGTGGACGGTTCGTTCTCCTGGGTGAATCCCCGGCAGTGGGCCGCCATCCGCGTGGGATACCGGCAGCGGTTGGGGCTCGGTCCCTTCGAGATTCCCGCCTCGCCGGGCGTCCGGGCCGCCGCGGCCCTGGTCGGCCGGGAGAACCCCCGCAATGTGGTGATCGGCCCGCCGGAGACCGGCCCGACCCGGTCCCGCGCCGCGCTGGTGGCCGACACCACGCACCCGATCCTGTTCGACCACCAGCTCGACCATGTGCCCGGCAATCTGCTCATCGAGGCGTGCCGCCAGACCGCGCTCACCACCATGGGCGCGCCACAACGTCGATTGCTCAGTGTGACCAGCGCCTTCGAGCAGTTCGTCGAACTGGACCTGCCCGCCGTGTGCGTGGCCGAGCGCACCGATTCCGGGGTCGACGCCACGGTGGTGCACTGCGAGATCCGGCAGGCCGGCGCCGTCGCCGCGCGTATCGACCTCGAATTCGCCGGGGACGCCGCACTGTCGGAGGATGCGCTCGGATGAACACCGATCTATTGACGGGCACCCGCGCGGTCCGCAAACGCCTCGACCTGCACCGGCCCGTCGACGACCGCGACATCCGGGAATGCCTGGAGATCGCGGTGCACGCGCCGAGCGGCTCGAACCGGCAGCCGTGGCGGTTCGTGGTGGTGCGCGACGCCGAGCTCAAACAGCGGATCGGCGAGTACTACCGGAAAGGGTTCGCCGCCAACCTGTCCGGCCGCACCCCGCGACCGGATCAGCTGGCCGATCTCGCCTCGGGACAGTACCTGGCCGATCATCTCGGCGAGGTGCCCGTGCTGATCCTGGTCTGCTCGCTGGGCCGCCCGCCCGCCGAGCCGTCGGCGCTGCGGTTGGCCGGCTTCTACGGGTCGGTCTATCCGGCGGTGTGGAATCTGCAATTGGCCTTGAGCGCACGTGGTCTCGGCTCGACGCTGACCACAGCGCATCTGACCTACGAGCGCGAGGTCGCCGAGTTGCTCGGCATCCCCTTCGAGGAAGCCACCCAGGTGGCGATGCTGCCGGTCGCCCATCTGCTGCCCGGCGGCCACAAACCGGTTCGCCGCGTGCCCGCGGCGGAAATCACCGGGTGGGACGGCTGGCAGACACCGGGGGACGGCGGGGCGGCATCGTGACCGATCTCGCGGAAATCCCGGCTCGGACGGGCATTCTCACCTCGGTGGGCCGGATCGCGCGGTTCACCAAGGTGATGTACAAGCCGCACTACCTGCTGTACGGGATTCTCTGGGTGCTGGCGCTGGAGGGTACGGCGGCACTGCTGACCAAGCCAGATGTGGCCTGGCATCCCGGCGGCGCGACCGCCGCACGCGTCGGCGTCGTCGCGATCGTCCTGCTCTACCTGCGCATGGTCGACGAACAGAAAGACCTCGAATACGACCGCGTGCACAATCCGGACCGGCCGCTGGTGACCGGAGCGGTGAGCGCGCTCGAATTGCGCAGCGCCATGGCGGTGATCGCGGTGGTGTCGATCGGGGGCAGTCTGGCCTTGTCGGTGCGATCGGCGGTGGCGATCACGGCGGTGCTGGCCTACGGCCTGATTCTCTGGGGGCTGGAACGGCTTTCGGAGACCGTCCGCACCAACATCATGCTCAACCTGGTGGTCACCTACCCGGTGCAGTTGCTGGTGACCGCGTACGCGGTGCTGTCTGCCATCGACACCGGCGAGGCGGCGGACCACGGGCGGGTCGCGGCGGTGGCGGTCGTGTTCGCCGGAGCCTTCCTGCAATTCGAGTTCGCGCGCAAGACCTCGCGGATCGCGCGGCCCGGGGAGATGTACTACTCGAACGCCCTCGGCGCGATCGGGAGTGCCGCGGCGTCGGTGCTGTGCGCGCTCGCGGCCGCGGTGTGTGAGATCGCCGCCGCGAAGCCTTGGGAGTGGTCCGGCGCGGCCGCCGTCATCGGCTGGATGCCGCTGGCGCTCACCGTGATTCCGGCGATCGGTGCATGGCGATTCGTACGCTCGCGCGACGAGGAATACCCGGTGGTTCCCGCGGTCCTGTTCATCCTCACGCTGTACCTGACCCTCATCGCACAAGCGGTGGCGGCCACCCGCCGCTGACCGGCTCAGCGGTGGGACAGCCGCCGGAAAGACACGGCGGCGCAGAGGAATCCGACCGCCGCGATCGCCGCGCACCACAGCACCGCCGCGAGCGCTCGATCGGCGGCAGTGCCATCGAGCAGCGCGCGCACGGTGTCGACCACCGGTGTCGCGGGCTGCCGGTCGACGATACCGCGCAGCCAGCTCGGCATCGTGTGGGTCGGCACGAACGCGCTGCTCACATAGGGAATGAAGGTGATGGCGTAGGTGAGCCCGCCCGCCGCCTCCGGATTGCTCGCCGCCATACCGAGAGCCACGGCGATGGCGGTGATCGCCACGACGAACAACGCGATCAGTGCGGCCGCCCCCAGCCAGCCCAGCGGTCCCGAACCCGGCCGGTAGCCCAGTGCCACCGCCACACTCACCGCGATGGCGATCGCCGTCATGGTGCGGATGACGCCCTCCGTCAGATGCCCGGCCGAGAGCGCCTGGCGGAACATGGGCAGCGTCCGGAAACGGTCCATACTGCCCCGCGTCATATCGGTGCAGACGCTGGTGGCGGTGATGGACGCGCCGAAACCCGTGCACAACAACATGATTCCCGGCACCACATAATTCAGGTACGAACCGCCGACCTGGATCGCGCCGCCGAACACATAGGTGAACAACAGCATCATCAGGATCGGCATGGTCAGCGAGATGATCAGCGTATCCGTGCTGCGCAGCGTGCGGCGGGCGCAGCGGCGGAACATGACCAGGGTGTCGGGGACGAAGTGGCGTGCCGCCGAGAACGCGGGAGCGGTCACCGGGCGGCGGCCTCGATGAGATCCGCGGTGTGCTCGGCCACGCCGGTGGTCCGCAAGGTGGCCGCGAAAGCCTTGACCCGTCGCCGCGTGACCTCGTTGAGCAGGGGCGTCAGCGCGCGCTCCAGCCGGTCGGCGGTCATGCCGGTGAACGGCAGGTGCGCGCCCACACCGAGTTTCTCCACCTGCCCGCCCCACATGGGCTGCTCGAACGACACCGAGCACACCACCGTGGGCAGGCCGGCCCGCAGGCTCTCGAACAGGGTGCCGATGCCGCCGTGGTGCACCGCCGCCGCGCAGTGCGGGAAGATCAGGTCGTAGGCGAAATCGCCGACCAGTTTGATGCGGTCGTCGGTCGCGGTGTTCGCGATGTCCAGGTCACTCCAGCCCGCGTGCACCAGCGCGCGCAACCCGAGCCGCGTGGATACCTGCTTCACCATGGCGAAGACGGTGGCGGCATCGCGAATCGGCATGCTGCCGAAGCCGAAGAACACCGGCGGCTCACCCGATTCGACCCACGCCAGGATGTCGTGGTGACTGCCGGACAGCTCGCCCACCGCCGCCCGGGTGGCGTGATCGAGGGTCAGGAAGCCGGTGAAGGGGCGACGGGCGTCCCACTGCTCGGGCAGGCCCGGAACCAGGGCGGGATCATAGATCTGGATCTCGGGCACGCCCGCACGCGCCAGCGCGGCGGCGGGACTGGTGTACGACTTCGGCAGCCCGAGCATGCCGCGCAGCTCGTTGAGGTAGCGCAGGAACACCACGCGGCGCAGATTCTCGGCCAGCAGCCAGGTCGCCCGATTCACGGTGGCGGGCGGATTCCACTGCGCCGGAAGCAATCCGGGAAAGGGATAGGCGCTGTTCATGCGCGCCGGATAGTAGTGCAGGCTGACCAGCGGCACGTCCATGGCCTCGGCGATCGACGAGGCCCGATCCTCGGTGACGGTGCTGGCCACGATCAGTTCGGCCTTGGCGCACACCTCGATGACCTCGCGGTTCATTCGCTCGGCGTACTTGGCCATCTGTTTGCCCACCAGCTGCATCAACCGCAGTGTGTTGCCCGCCGCCAGCGCGCGCTGACCCTCGTCGGAACTGTAGAGCCGCTGCACATCCGGGCCGCATGCCCGCGCGGGAAGCCCCGCGGCGGTGACGAAATCGACCAGATTCGGCGGCGCGCCGATCAGCACATCGTGGCCGCGGCGCCGCAATTCGACGGCCAGGCCCACGATGGGGTGCACATCGCCCCGGGTTCCGGTCAGCGGTATCGCTATGCGCATGCGGCCTCTCTCGGCACGGGACGGGACCAGTCGACACTGGGGTGCCGTGCGACCGGCGTCCAGACGCAGGAAATGTGGGCATTTCAGAGTGGGGCGGCGCTGCGTAGGGTTCCGCTGATGCACATCGCCATGTTCGTGGACTACCACCCGGCCTCGCTCGGCGGGGTGCAGACGGCCGTCGCCGGACTGCGCCGAGGCCTCGAACGGGCCGGGCACCGGGTCACGTTGTTCGTGGCGCCCGATCCGGCGACCGAACCGGATCCGGATATCGTTGCCCTGCATCCTCTTTCGATTCCGGCGGTGAACGGGTTCGAGGTCGTCGCGCCGAACCGGCGCAATGCCGCGCTCATCGACGCCGAATTCGCGGCGCGCGGGCCCATCGACATCGTGCACACCCAGAGCACCTACGGTGTCGCCATCGCGGGCATGAAAGCCGCCCGGCGGCACCGCATTCCGCTGGTCCACACCGCGCAGAGCCGCGACGACGCCTTCATCGAGCACACCTCGCCCGCGCCCTACGCCACCGCCCTGGCACTGCGGGCGCTGCACGGCCGCTATGTGCCGCACGCGCACCATATGCCGCACCGGGACGGGGAATCGGGTGCGGCCCGGCACGCCTGGTGGACGATCAGCGGGCAGGCCCAGGCGGCCGATCGGGTGATCGCACCGACCCGGCACTTCGCCGATCTGCTGCTCGCGCACGGGCTCACCCGGCCGATCACGGTGGTGTCCAACGGTGTCGACGACGCGCTGCTCGACGGCCGCACCGCCGTGGCGCGCCCGGCGGACGGGCCGCTGCGGCTGGTCTGGTGCGGGCGGCTGTCGGGGGAGAAGCGGCTGCTGGAATCCATCGAGGCGGTGCGGCGCACCGACCACTGCGTCCTCGATATCTACGGTGACGGCGACCTGCGCGGCGCGGCCGTCGGGCGCATTGTGGAGCGGCGGCTCGGGCAGCGAATCCGGCTGCACGGCAGGGTGAGTCAGGCCGAATGTCTCGACGCCATGGCCGACGCCGACGCACTGCTGTTCCCGTCCAACGGATTCGACACCCAGGGAATGGCGCTGCTCGAGGCCACCGCCGTGGGACTGCCGGTGGTGTACTGCGATCCCGCGCTGGCGGAATCGGTGCCGGCGGGCGTCCGGTCGGCCGATCCGTCCGTCGAGGCGCTCGCCGAGACCCTGGCCGAACTGGCGGCGGACCGTTCGGTGCTCGCCGAACTGCGTACGCGACTTGCCGGTCGGGCCGACACGGTGCGCCAATCGCGCCAGATCGCAAGGGTATTGGAGGTCTACCGGGACGCCGGTGCCGCAGTCGCCTCCGCGACGCCGCTCGCCATGCCGCGCACCCTGGCCGACATCCCCACCGCGCCGGGACGTGTGCCGGTGCTCGGGCACAGTCTGCGCGCGCTCGCCGACGCGCCCGGCTTCGTCACCTCGCTGCCCGCCCTCGGGCCGATCGTGCGCGTGCACTTCGGCCGCCAGACCGGATACGTGCTCACCACCCCGGACCTGCTGCGCGAGGTCAATCTCGGCGATGCCGAATTCGAGCGGGAGGACCTGCGCGAGGCCATCGCCGATATCGCGGGCGGGGCGGTCAATGTGCTGCGCGGGCCCGAGCACCGGTTGCGCCGCCGGATGATCTCGCCCGCGTTGCGGCAGAGCAGGCTGGCCGAGTACGCCGAGGCCGCCGCCGACATCGCCAATGCCTGGGCCGCCGCGCTGCCGGCCGACCGTCGGGTGAATCTCATGGACGAGGCGCACGGGCTGGTCCTCGACACCGTCTCGGCGACGCTGTTCACCGCCGATTTCGGTGACAGCGCGCGCCGCGAGATCCGCGACAATGTGCCGTGGCTGCTCAGTCAGGTCATCGTGCGCACCGCGTTGCCGCCGCGGCTGCGCGGGCTGCGGATGATCGCGAACTACCGGTGGCGCAGCAAGTCCCGGCACCTGCGGGCCGCGGTGGGGGCGGCGGTGCGCGAATACCGCAGGCGTGACGAGGATTTCAATGATGTGGTCTCCGCCCTCATTCGGCACACCGACAGCGAGACCGGGGCGCGTCTGTCCGACGATCACATCATCGACGAGGCCATTCTCATGCTCGCCGGGGGTGTCGGCTCCATGGCCTCGCTGACCGGGTGGCTGTGGCACGAGGTGAGTCTGCGACCGGCCATCGCGGAACGGCTGTACGCGGAATTGGATGCGGTCGTGGGGACCGGTGATGTGCGGCCCGAACACCTGGCCGCCATGCCGTACCTGAAACAGGTGGTGTCCGAGACCATCCGATTCTGGGGACCGTGGATCAGCGCCGCCAATGCCGGCGCCGACCTGCCCATCGGTGACGTCGTCATTCCGGCGGGGGCGGCAATCATGTTCAGCCCCTATATGGTTCAGCACGATCCGCGCTGGTTCACACATCCCGAGTCCTTCGATCCGGATCGCTGGTCCGCCGAGAATGCCGCCGACACGGTCAAGAAGGCCATGATCTCCTTCGGCGTCGGCCGCCGCCGCTGCCTCGGCGACCACTTCGCGATGCTCGAAATCGCCCTGGCCTCGGCGGCTCTGCTGTCGCGGTGGCGCATCACGCCGGTGCCGGGACACCGGGTGCGCGCCTCCAACCGGGATTTCGTGCTCTCGCCGTCCGCGCTGCCGGTCACCTTGCGGGCGCGCTGATCACAGCAGCACCGGGAGCTCCCGCAGGCCGTGCATGAGGGTGCTCGGATGCCAGGCGAGGGTCTCCGCCGCGGGTGACAGGCGCAGGTTCGGGAACCGGGACAGCAAGGCGGAGAAGGCGATTCGCGCCTCCAGACGGGCCAGCGGGGCGCCGACACAGAAGTGGATCCCGTGGCCGAAGGCGAGATGGCCGCCGGTGTCGCGGGCCGGATCGAGGGCGTCGGGGACCGGATAGCGTTCGGGGTCGCGGTTGGCGGCAGCCAGGGCGACGAAGACGAATTCACCCGCGGGGATCGGCGTGCCGGCGATGGTGACCGGTTCGGCGGTGTGTCGGATGGTGCTCATGTTCACCGGGCCGTCGAAGCGCAGGAACTCCTCCACGGCCGCGGGAATCGCGTCCGGATCGGCGCGCAGGGCCTGCCACTGGGCCGGGTTGCGGAGCAGGGCGAGGGTGCCGTTGGCGATCAGGTTGACGGTGGTGTCGTGGCCCGCCACCAGCAACAGGAAGGCCATGCCCACGAGCTCGGAATCGGTGAGGATATCCCCATCGTCGGCCGGGGTCGCCAGCGCGCGGAGCAGGTCGGTCGACGGCTGCTCACGCTTCGCCCGCACCAGCTGCGTCAGGTAGGCCGCCATTTCCTCCGAGGCGCGGGCACGGTCCTGCTCCAAGCCCGCCACCGCGACCAGCGCCCGGGTCCATGCCTGGAACTCCGCTCGGTCGGCGAGCGGCACGCCGAGCAGCTCGCAGATCACCGTGATCGGCAGCGGTTCGGCGAATTCGTGCAGCAGGTCCACCTCGCCGCGGCCTTCCATGGCATCCAGCAGAGCGTCGGTGATCTCCTCGATGCGCGGGCCCAGGGCGGCCACCCGGCGCGGGGTGAAGGCCCGGGTCACCAGCTTCCGCAGCCGGGTGTGGCCGGGCGGATCGGTGTTGAGCATATTGGTGAGCAGGGCCAGCGCATTCGGATCCGACTGCGGCACACCGCGTTTGCTGCTGAGCAGGGCGTCGTTGACCGCGGCGTCCTTGTGCAGGCGCGGATCGGACAGGGCGGCCCGGCCCGCGGCGTAATCGAGGATTACCCAGCGGATGACGCCGTCGGGGAAGCGCACTCGCCGCACCGGCCCCTGCTCACGCCAGCGGCGGTAATGGGCGTGCGGGTCGGCGAAGAACTCCGGTCCGATGGATTCGATCCGGTCCGGGGCTTCGATATCGGCCATGGAACGACGCTATCGGACCGACCGGGGTCACGTCGACCCCACCGGTGATCTCGATCGGCCGATCGGAGCTTGGAATGGAATCGTCTGTGGCAAACAACAATTCACCGAAGGCTGGTCGAATTCGGGGACATTGAGAGGAAGGACGAATCCATGACCAGCACCGGCATTCACGTGAACGGCGACGCCCCGTTGCACCCGACGGTCGCGGCGCGCGTCAATGAGTTGACCACCGTCTTCGAACGCGGTCTGCAGGAGAATCTCGGAGTCGGTGCGTCGTTGGGCATTCGGCTCGATCACGCGGGCGACGGTTACACCCGCTATTACCTGGACCCGAATCCGGCCACCATCAACGCCATGTTCACCGTGCACGGCGGCGTGCTCGCCACCCTCATCGACACCGCCATGGGCAGCGCGGTATTCACCAAGCTCGGTGACGGCACCGCCTACACGACCCTCGAGCTGAAGGTGAACTTCATCCGCTCGGTGGCCATCGACGGCAGCCGCCTGACCTGTGAGGCGACGGCCGTGCACGTCGGCCGCCGCACCGCCACCGCCGAGGGCCGGATCACCGACGCCAACGGCAAGCTGATCGCCCACGGCTCCACTACCATCTTGGTCCTCGGCCCCCAGGGCTGAACCGAGAGGTGGCCCGGACGGACGTCGACAGTGCCCGGTTCCCAAGGGAACCGGGCACTGTCGACGTCCGCCGGCTCACACCAGGGCGCGGCACTGGGCGATGAAGCCCGCCAGCTCGTCCAGGCGATCGGTGCGCGCGTCGACCGCGCGGTCGAGCACCCGCAGCAGATGCTCATAGGCCGCGGTGTGGTCGTAGTCGGCGACGTCGGCGATGCGCAGCGCCCACCGCCAATACCCGCGCAGCGTATCGGCCAGCGGCATGCGGAAGCCGGCGATGACATCGCGGATCGGCCCCACCACGTCGTCGCCCTGCGTGCGCAGGTAGCGGCTCACCACGTCGGCCATGAAGCTGAAATGGCGCGCCTCGTCGCGGGCCAGCCGCGACAGCACCGCGGCCAGCACGGGATCACCGGCCACATCCCGCAACTGGTGGTAGTACATCTGGGTCGCCTTCTCCTGCACCAGCGCGTAGGCGAAGAACTGCACCGGATGCTCGTAGGGCAGATCGAACGGCTTGCGTCCCTCCACCGCCAATTCCGCACGCAGCGCGTCCCTCTCGGCGATGCCCGAGTCCACCTGATAGCGGTTCAGCGCTCGCGCGTGGGTGTCCTCCTCGAGCGCCCAGCGCACCGTGAAGTGATAGAGCTCCCGATTGTGCGTGAAGGCGGGTAGGTCGACGCTGTCGTCGACCGGGAAGAACCGCTGGTACACATCGAAATATCCGGGCAGGTGGTCCTCGATGAAGGTCACGAACCGCACCGCCGAACGCTGCCCCTCGGTGAGCCGGCCCGCGTCGGCGGCGTCCCAGTCGAAGGCGGTCTCCACATCCCAGCTCCGAGCCGCGGGCGAGGCGGTCAGGAACCCGTCCACCGCCGCCACCAGCTCACCCACCGGCAGCAACGCCGATTCCATCGTCATATCCGCTCCCGACCGTCAGCGCGCCTTGCGGCAGCCCAGTGCGTAATGCTTGGTGGTGTAACCCCATCCGGCGTTGGCCACCTCCAGGTAGTGCCGCAGCTTGGCGGCAAGCCCGGGCCGGTGGGCGTCGATGCGGTCGGCCGCGGCGTCCACATTGGCGATCCAGTCCTCGATGGTGCGCCGGTACTGGTCGGTGAGGTCGTCGACCGAGGTGAGGGAGAACCCGGCGTCCTCGGCGGCGGCGATCAGCTCCGACAGCGGCCGCAGTGAACCCCATCCGAAGATGTCGTTGCGCACGAACTCCGTGCCCGCGCGCTCGTCGAAGGCGCGGCGCGCGGCCGCGTTGCGGAAACAGCTCTCCGACACGTACAGCGAACCGCCCCGGCGCAGCACCGTGCGCGCCCGCCGGAACACCAGATCCAGATCCGGCATGTGCACGATGGACCCGAGCATGGTGACCGCGTCCCGACTGCCCGCGGGCAGGTCCATTTCCTCGAAATACCCGACGCGCGTCTGCACCTGGCGGGCCACGCCCCGGGCGGCGGCCTCGGCCGCGATGTACTCGTGCTGGCGTGGGGCGGGACTGATTCCCAGGGTGTCGCAGCCGTACTCCTGGGCCATGAACAGGATCAGCGACCCCCACCCGCAGCCGATGTCCAGCAGCCGCTCGCCGCCGTTGATGCCCAGCCGCTGGGCGACGAACCGCAGCTTGTTGCGCTGCGCGAGTTCGAGGGTGTCGCTGCCGGACTCGTAGAGCCCGGAACTGTACTTGCGCAGCGGATCCAGGAACTGGCCGAAGATCTCCGGATCGAGGTCGTAGTGCTGATTGGTATCGGCGGTGACGCTCACGCCGTGTCCTGCCGGGCTCACGCCGCCTCCCGCAGCGCCTTGCCGACCACCGCGGCCACATCCGCGAGGGTGGCGGTGCCGAACACGTCCTCATCCTCGAGTTCGATGTCGTAGGTGCGCTCGATGCGGGCGATCATGCGCAGCACCCGCACCGAATCGACCCCTGCCATGCCGCGCAGGTCGGCGTCGGGTGTGAGGGTCGATGCGGGCAGCCCCGTCTCGGCGGCGGCGATGTCGGTGACGGTGCGCAGGATGTCGTCGGTGGTCATGACGGAACTCCATTCGGGGACAGGGCGTTTGCCGTGGTGAGAGCCTGGTCGAGCAGGGCGACCTCGTCGTCGCGCAGGGACAGCTGATGACGCACCGCGTCGAGCGCGAAGGGCCGGTAGGTGGCGGCCGAGGCGGCGCACACGGCGTCGTCGGCGTCGCGGATCTCGGCGGACGCGTGGATGAGATTCTCCGAGCCGGAGCCGGAAAGCTCTGCCACGCAGCGGTATTCGCGGTCGATCAAGAGCGGGGTGAGGAAGCGGGTGCGCTGGGAGACGGTGAAGGCGGGCGCGTGCCGGGCCAGTACGATCAGATTGCCCATCACCTCGTCGCAGATGACGCCGGTCAGGCCGCCGTGCACGATGCCCGGATACGATTCGAAGGACCGGTCCAGCCGGAACCGGGCCTGCAACCCGTCACCGTGCGGGGTGAAGGTCAGCCGCAGCCCGGACGCGTTGTGCGGGGAACATCCGAAGCAGTGGTAGTCGGGGATGACCGACCACGGCACGCGCACGGCGGCCGGATCGGCGGGCGCGGACATCGCGCGGCCTAGGCGATGGCCTCGGCCAGCGCGCGCCGGACCTTGGCATTGCTGGACAGATCCAGACCGGTCATGGTGCCGAAGGTGCGCCGCACCTTATCGTGCAGCACCTCCAATTCGCCCTCGGCCGCGACCTGTTCGAGGAACAGTTCGAAACCGGTGTCGATGGTCTCGTGGTCGCTCAGGTCGGCGATCCCGGCCTTGAACGTGCTCACCGGATGCTTGATCTTGGCCTCGGAGCTGTACACATACAGCGTCTCGAGCACCGAGGGCAGCTCCTCGGGACGCCGCCCCAGCCGTTCCGTGGCGTAGTGGATGAACTCGCGGGCATGCCCGGCCTCATCGCGACTCGCATTGAGCAGCAGCGATTTCAGCACCGGCTCCTCGACCCAGGAGGACACCGCCCGATAGACGTGGTTGACCGTCAGCTCGGAGATGATGTTGGTGGCCAGGGTCGCCGACGGTGTGGTGCCCGGGGCGTAGGGCTCGCGCATGGCGTCCACCGCGTTGTCCCGCACGTCCTCGCCGATGGCCCGCAGCCAGGAGCGGAAAGCATAGTGATGCTGGACTTCCTGATAGCCCCATACGACCGCGAAGGTGGAGAAGTCGTAGTCGTGCACGAACTCCGCCAGGAAGCCGTGCACGGCCGCGATCACATTGGATTCGCCCATGGCCGCGCTCTTGGCCAAGGTGATGTACTCGGGTCGCACCAGGTCCTTGTCGACGGCGTCGAGGGCGAGGTCGCTCAGCTTCCAGTGCAGGCGCTCGTAGTGGCGGAAGACGTCATAACTGTGCACGGGGTACTCCGGTTCGAGAGGTGTGAATGCCGTTGGGCGTCATCGCCGCTGGGTGATGAGGTCGCGGGCGGCGAGCCGGCGGAGCTTGCCGCTGCTGGTGCGGGGAATGGTGCGCGGGGCCACCAGGTGAACCTCGACCGCGGCCAGGCCCAGGTCCGCGGCGATGCGGTCCTTGATGGCGCGGGTCAGCGCGTGCGCGGCGTCGCCGGTGCGTTCGGACTCGGCGATCACCGCGATCACGTCCGCGTCGGGGTCCGCGGCGGCGGTGCAGCGGCCTTTGTAGATGCCGTCGATACCGGCCACCGCCGCCTCCACGTCCTGCGCGTAGTGGTTGACCCCGCGCACGGTGATCATGTCTTTGCAGCGGCCGGTGACGAAAAGCTCACCGCCGCGCAGATATCCGAGGTCTCCGGTGCGCAGCCAGCCGTCGGCGAAGCGATCGGCCACCGACAGCGGATCGGCCGTGAGGTAGCCATCGGTCACCGACGCGCCGCGAATGAGGATCTCGCCGACCCGGCCGTCGGGCAGCTCGACACCGCTTTCGGCCGAGACCACCCGCAGGCTGAGGCCGTCCACCGCCGCGCCGACCCCCGCCACCGCGCGCGCACCCCGCTGATCGGGCGAAACAGGCTCGGCGACAGCGGCATCCGCGAGCAGCGCCCGATCAACCCACTCGAAGACCGGCTCTCGTCCCAGCGGCGGGAAGGCGACCGCCAGGGTGGCCTCCGCCATCCCGTACACACCGAACATGGCGCTGGGCGCGAACCCCGCGGGCGCGAAACGCGACAGGAACCGCGCCACCACATCCTGCGAAATCGGCTCCGCGCCATTGAAGGCGATGCGCCAGTGCCGTAGGTCCAGCTCAGCGACCTGCTCCGGCTCGACCGCCGCCAGCAACGCCTCGTAGCCGAAACTCGGCATGGCGGTGATGGTGGTGCCGCTCGCGGCGAACTCGCGCAGCCAGCGAGCGGGATCCTTGACGAACGACAGCGGCGACCACAGGTGCGCCGGAATGCCGCGCAGGATCGCCGAGAGCGTGCCGAACAAGCCCATATCATGGAACAGCGGCAGCCAGAAGCCGCCCTGATCGTCGAGATCCAGCGCGATGCCGCGGCGAATGGCCGCCAGCCCGCTCAGCACCTGGCGATGCGTCAGGCGCACACCCTTGGGCAATGCCGTGCTGCCCGAGGTGAATTGGACTACCGCGAGGTCGCCGGGTTCCGGCAGGGGCAGCGCGGCGGGTTCGGCATTGTCGCCGGAAAGTGCGCCGGTGTCCACGAATTCGACCTCGACACTGCCGCGCAACGGCGGCACCAGCTCGGCGAAGGCCGCTGACACCAGCACCGTCCGCATGCCCGCCGCCGCGGTGATCGCCGCCAGCTGCTGCGGATAGCCGCCCGCCCTGCGCGTACTCGCGGGCAGCGGCAGGGGAGTGGCCGCACCACCCGCCGCCGCGATGCCGAAGAAGCCGACCAGGAATTCGGGCGCGTTAGGGCACAGGATGCCGACCGGCTCGCCGCGGCCCACACCGCGCCGCACCAGCTCCGCCGCCCACGCCAGCGACCGGCGGTGTAGCTCCGCGTATTCCAGACGCTCACCGGTCGACCAGAATGTGGCGGTGACTCCCGGATGCGCGGCGGCGATCTCGGCCAGCCGATCCGGCAGCGTGCCTTCCGAATTCATGGAATTCATGACCATGACGACAACAGCGAATTGTGTCCGTGCGCTGAACTCGTTGTTAATCATAAGCGGTGATAAACACCGTCGATCGTCCAATTACGCTGCGCAATAAAGGGATACAGCGATCGGTCGATAGGCGTCGGCAATGGCCGGGTGGTAGGCGGGCAGCGGCCGAGAGGATGAATCCGAAATCGGTCCGCACAATTCAGGAGTCGCCGGTGAGTTCCGATCCCGCCGCGGTCGCGGAAACGACCCGGGTGCAACAGGCCGTCATCGAGAGCGTCGCGCCGCAATTCCGGCACAACCCCTACGACAGTTACGAGATTCTGCGCACCGCCGGTCCGTTCGTGCCCGGACCGCACGACACCCACCTGGTCACCCGCCACACCGAGGCTCAGGCCATCCTGATCGATCCGCGCTGGAGCCACGCCGAGGAGCCCGATCTGTTGCACGGCGACAGCGACGTGGAACTACCGGGCTCCTTCCTCTGGATGGAGCCCCCAGACCACACCAGACTGCGCGGACTGGTCGGCAAGGCGTTCACCGCTCGGACAGTCACCGCCCTGCGGGCGCGCGCCGAACAGTTGGTCGAGGAACTGCTGACCGCGATGCTGACCGCCGGCGAGGTGGATCTGCTGGAGGCCCTGGCCTATCCGGTACCGCTCACCCTCATCTGCGAAATGCTGGGCGTGCCCACCGAGGCCCACGCGCAAGTGCGGTCCATGTCGGCAGGAATCGCGCGCGGCCTCGACCCCGACGTGCTGCTCGGTCCCGAGGAACTGGCCGCGCGCACTGCCGCCGTGCACGAATTCACGGCGTTCTTCGGCGATCTGGTCGAGCAGCGGCGCAAGAACCCGCAACCGGACGTGATCACCGCCCTGGTCCAGGCCGAGGAAGCGGGCGTGCGCCTGACCCACACCGAACTCATCGGCACTCTGCTCATCCTCGTCGTCGCCGGACACGAGACCTCGGTCAACCTGATAGCCAATGGCGTGTTGGCGCTCATCCGCGAGCCCGGCGAATTCAGGCGGCTGCGCGCCGACCCCGACCTGGCCGGCCCGGCCGTCGACGAGGTGCTGCGCTACGACGCGCCCGTACACCTGACCACCCGCACCGCGCGCGCCGAGCTCACCATCGGTGGACGGACTTTCGCCCCCGGCGACGCGGTGATCGTGCTGCTGGGCTCGGCCAACCGCGATCCGGCCGCCTTTCCCGCCGCCGACCGCTTCGACCTGGGGCGCTATCTGCCCGGGCGCCGCGCCGAACGCCACCTGTCCTTCGGCCTGGGGCTGCACTACTGCCTGGGCGCGCCCCTGGCCCGGCTCGAGATGCGAACGGTGCTGCGCGCCTTGGGCGTTCGCGTCACCGGCCTGAGCCTGCTGGCCGAGCCGCCGTACCGGCCCAATGTGGTCGTGCGCGGAATGTCCGAACTTCATGTCCGTGTGGAGGGCAGATGAGAGACACCGCCGTTCCCGAGATCACCTTCGACGCCTTCGATCCCGGCCACCGCGCCGACCCCTACCCGGCCTACCGGCGCGTCCGCGACGCCGCGGCGCTGTTCCCCTACCGGCTCGGCGATGTGCCCGTCACCCTCGTCACCCGCTACGAGGAATGCGCGGCGATCCTCACCGGCGCGGACTGGGGGCACGGCTACGCGGCCGGGATCAGTCCCTTCCGCGACACCACCGCGGCCATACCCGGCTCCTTCGTGCGCATGGACCCGCCCGAGCACGGGCGCTACCGCAAGCTGGTGGCCAAGGCGTTCACCCCGCGCATGGTCGCCGACCTCGCGCCCGTCGCCGGACAGGTGGTCGACGAACTGGTGGACGCGGCCCTCGGGCGCGGCGGCTTCGACGTCCTCGAGGATCTGGCGGTGCCGCTGGCGGTCGCCATGATCCCGGTGCGGCTGCTCGGTGCGGACCCGGCCGACGGCGCGCGATTCCGGGAGTGGCAGTTGGCCATCGCCCGTGGCAGCGACCCGGACGCACTGCTCGATGACGACGCCGTCACCGCGCGCGGCGCGGCGGCCCTGGCGTGCATGGGTTACTTCGGTGAACTCGTCGCACGCCGCAAGCGCGAGCCCGGCAGCGATCTGCTCAGCGCGCTCACCGTGGGCGCGGACGGCGAGACGCTGACCGAGGCCGAGGTCATCGGCATGTCGTTGCTGCTGTTGGTGGCGGGCATGGAGACCTCGATCAACCTCATCGGCAACGGGTTGCTCGCGCTGCTGCGACATCCCGAACAGTTCCGATTCCTGCGCGAGCGACCCGATCTCGTCGAACCCGCGCTCGACGAGATGCTGCGCTACGACGCGCCCACCCAATTCACCATTCGCGTCGCGCTGACCGACACCGTCGTGGGCGAGCGGCAGTTCCGGCGCGGCGACGGCGTGGTCGTGCTCACCGCCTCCGCCAGTCGCGACGACCGGGTCTTCCCCGACGCCGACCGCTTCGACGTGACCCGCTACGCCGGAACCCGGCCCGCGCGAAAGCATCTCGGGTTCAGCCTCGGGATCCACTACTGTGTCGGTGCGCCGCTGGCCCGCATCGAGGCCGCGGCCGCCATACGCGCGCTGCTCGAGCGCGCGCCCGGACTGCGGCCGGCCACCGACAGCGTCGAGTACCGGCCCAGCCTCATCCACCGCGGCGTCATGTCGCTGCCGGTCACGATATGAGCACGGCCGGGCCGCGCGCGCTGGTGCTGGGCGGGGGCATCGCCGGACTGCTGGCGGCACGGGTGCTGGCCGAAAGCGATTACCGCGTCACCGTTCTCGAGCGCGACGACGGCGACGACCGTGCGGGCGCGGGGCGGCGCGGCGTTCCGCAGAGCCGTCACTTGCACGGGCTGCTCGACCGGGGCAGGGCCATCATCGAAGAGCTCTACCCCGGCTGGACCGCAGAACTGGTGCACCGTGGCGCGAGCGTGGCCGAGGTGCTGGTCGACACCCGTTGGTACGTGGCGGGATCCCGGCTGACGCCCACTCCGACCGGGCTCACCTCCGTCATCGCCACTCGCGCGCTGATGGAGTCGGTGCTGCGTGAACGCACCCGAGAGCTGCCGAATATCGAAGTGCGCGAACGAATCGCGGGCCAGGGGCTGGTCGGCGACGCGCGACGGGTGAGCGGCGTCGGGGCGATCGGCGTGAACGGGCCGGAGATCCTGGCCGCCGATCTGGTGGTCGACGCCACCGGGCGCGGATCGCGAGTGATGGAGTGGCTCAGCGGAATCGGAGCCGAACCGCCCGACGAGGAGCGCCTCGAGGTCGATCTGGGCTACGCGTCACGGCTGTACCGGCACCGGCCCGGCCAGTTGGACGGGCAGGCGTCGGTCATCGTGTCGACCGGCGCGAACGGGCGCGGCGGGGGAGCGGTGCGGGTCGAAGGCGACCGTTGGCTGGTCACCCTCGCGGGCATGCTCGGCGATCATCCGTCCGTCGAGCCTGAGGAGTTCGAGCGCTACGCCGCCGACCTCTCCGCGCCCGATATCCACGAGATCGTCACCGGCTCCGAACCTCTCGGAGATCCGGTGCGCTATCGGTTCCGGGCCTCGGTGCGACGCCGCTTCGACCGGCAGGCCGCGGTCCCGGCCGGCCTGATCGTGCTCGGCGACGCCCAGTGCGCGTTCAATCCGCTCTATGCCCAGGGCATGACCGTGGCCGCGCTCGAGGCCGCCGCCCTGCGGGACACCCTGCGCGCCGATCCGGCGCCCGCGCGACTGCCCGCGCGCTTCTACGCCACGGCCGCCGACTCGGTGGCGCTGGCCTGGCGCCTGGCCGCCTCCTCCGACCTGAGCCATCCAGGGGTGAGCGGGCCCCGCACCCTGCGCACCCGGCTCACCAACGCCTATGTGCGGCGGGCGCATCGCGCCGCCCACCACGATCCCCGGGTGGCGCGCGCCTTCATGCGGGTCGCGCACCTGGTCGAACCGCCTGCCGCACTGGCGCATCCGATAAACGTGGGACGAATCATGCTGCGCGGCAACGGGGCCGCGTCCACACCGCCAGACCGCCACTGAAACCAGGAGGACCGCTATGGTCGCCCCCGAGGTGAACACCGCAGTCGAGCAACAGGATCCGGCCGTACTGGCCGCGATGGCCCAGCTGTTCGGGCCCGACGGCCGATCCGACCCCTACACCCCTGCCCGGGTCCTGCGCGACGCCGGGCCCATCCACCTGACCCCGCTCGGCCATCACGTGCTGACCCGCTACGAGGACTGCGCGGCCGTGCTGTCCACCACCGCGTGGAGCCATGCCGAGGAGGCCGGCATGATGCACCCGACCGTCGCCCCCGAGGACGCACCCGAGGAACTGCCCACCTCCTTCCTGTGGATGGAGCCGCCGGACCACACCCGGCTGCGCAACCTCGTCACCAAGGGGTTCACCCCGCGCATGGTCACCCGATTGCGGCCGCGCATCGCCGAACTCGCCGAACAGCTGGTCGACCGCGCGCTCGAGGAAGGCGAGTTCGACCTGGTCGAGACCATCGCCTATCCGCTGCCGCTGATCATCGCCTGCGAGCTCATCGGCGTGCCAGCGGACGCCTACGAGCAGGTGCACCGGTGGTCGCAGGACCTGGCGCGCGGCTTCGATCACGACTACACGCTGCCCGCGGAATGCCTGACGGCGCGCAGCGCGGCCTCGCGCGGCTTCATGGGCTACTTCCGGGAACTGCTCGACCAGCGCCGTGCGGACCCGAAAGATGATCTGCTGAGCGCGCTCTCGCTGGTCGAGGACCGCGGCGATGTGCTCACCGAACAGGAGCTCCTCGCCACCTGCATCACCACCTTCGTGGCCGGGCACGAGACGACCGCCAACCTCATCGGCACCGGCATGCTGCGGCTGCTGCGTGCCCCCGACCAGATCCAGGCCATGCGTGAGCGGCCCGAGCTGACGGCCTCGGCCCCGGACGAACTGTTGCGGTTGGAGCCGTCGGTGCAGATCACCACCCGGGCCGCCACCCGTCCGATCACGGTGGCCGGGCACGACTTCGCGACCGGCGACGGGGTGGTGGTTCTGATCAACTCGGCCAATCACGACGAGCGGGTCTTCCCCGATCCGGACCGCACCGACGTGACGCGCTACTGCGATCCGATGAACCCGGCCAAGAAGCACCTGGGCTTCAGCCTCGGCATCCACTACTGCCTCGGTGCGCCGCTGGCGCTGCTGGAGATGGAGGTGCTGCTCGATGTGATGCTGCGCAAAGTCGGTGCCATGGAACTGATCTCGGAGAACCCGCCGTTCAAGCCGAATGTGGTGATCCGGGGGCTGGAATCGCTGCGGGTGGGGTTCACGCCTGCCTGAGGCCTTCGGTCACACTCTCAGCAACGGCCGGCGCATCTGGTTCGCCGCGGCACCACGGGCGACAGCGCAATCGCTCGGGTAGTCTTTACGGTAGTCTTGTCGCGTGGCGATCACGTGGTTCTGGGCCCTGACCAGGATGCTGGAGCGATACGGAGTAGACCCCGACGACGTGTTCGACGTGATCGACGCATGGGTGACCGCGAAACGGCCGGTGTGGTTCCGGACCGCGACCGACCCGGCGAGTGGGTTGACGACGTTCGTGATCTGGGGCCGCCCCGGCGGCGGCACCCTGACCGCCGTCTACGCCCACCGCAAAGGCAGCGACACCGAGGTGTACGCGGCCCGCTACCTCGGTCCGGACCAGATCGCCGAGTTCGAGAAATGGGAGGCGACCCGCAATGACTGACCCGTTGGACAACATGACCCCCGACGATGTGGCCGCGATGATCGACCGCCTCGAGTTCACCGACGAAACAGTGACCGAGGCCGATTTCGGGATCGAAGTCGGTCCACACGCGCCACCGGTGTTCGTTCCCCGATCCATCAAGATGCCCTACGAACTGGACCAGGCGTGCAAAGCTCGCGCCGACAATCTCGGCATGTCGCAGTCCGCTTATATCCGGTCGCTGATCGAACGTGATGTGGCCGAGGGCGGAACCGGTGAGCAGCGGCCCGCCTGGGTGCGCGAGATCCTTGCCGTCATCGCCCACCACGAGAACGACGAGCATCGCAGAGCATCCTGACCGGCACCAGGATCTGGCGTGGCATCGCGACGACCGATGGTTCTTCGCCGCCTCGGAAATCCAGCCAGAACGCGCGCACCCCTCCGCCGCGGGTGCGGCGGAGGGGTGCGCGAAATCGTCCGCGTCGGTTCTACAGCGGCATCGGGCCCGAGGAGCCCGAGGTGAGCCAGGACCAGGTCGCGTTGACATGGGTCAGGATCACGTTGACGACGTCGAGGACGGTTGAACCCATCGATAATTCCTCATGCTCGGGGGAGTTGACGCTGCGGAGCGTATCCGACCGCGTCGGGCACCGACATGGGTTGGCGCAAAGGTGAATCGCCGAGGAAGCCGAGCAGGTCGGCAGTGAGGCGCGGGCCATGGGTGAGGTACAGGCCGTGCGGGGCGTTCTCGTAAACGATCAGTTCGCTGCCGGGGATCAGATCGGCCTGTTTGCGGCCGCCCAGTTCCAGTGAGATGGAGGCATCGGTGTCGCCGTGGACGATCAGTGTCGGCACGGTGATCGCGCGCAACTCCGCGCGGAAGTCGGTGTCGGTGACCGCGCGATTGCACTCGATCGCGGCCTGGAGCGAGGTACCCAGGATGGAGCCGACCGCTCGGTCGCGCGCGAACTGCGAGACCTCGCAGCCGGGTAGGCCGGCGCCGATGTAGGGGTCGGCGTTATCGGTCAGCCAGGTATCCAAGTCGTGCCGCCACGAATCCCGCAGCGCCTCAGCCGCTTCCGCTGGAACGCCATCCGGATTGTCGGGAGTCTTACGCAGGAACGGCAAGGCAGCCGCGACCAGGACGATCCGATCGACCCGGGTGGTGCCGTATCGGGTGAGATAGCGCACGACCTCCCCGCCGCCCAGCGAGTGACCTACGAGCATCGCCTCGTGCACATCCAGGTGATCGAGCACATCGGCCAGATCGTCGGCGAGCGTGTCGTAGTCGTAGCCCAGCCCGGGATCATCCGAGCGTCCATGGCCACGCCGGTCCACGGCGATCGCGCGGAATCCGTGCGCCACCAGATCGGCCATCACACCCCGTGCCTCGGTGCTGTCCATGCCCCACGCGGAGCAGAACACGACCGGTCGTCCGGTGCTCCAGTCTCGGTAGAACAGCGACGTGCCGGTGCGTGTCTCGATGAAAGGCATTGCGGTGTCTCCTCATTCGATATCGGACTTGATCCGTTCGGAACGAGCAGCACGGTATGCGCGCTTCACTGACATCTACTGTCAGTGGATTCCGGCACAATTTTTGATATGCGCGCCAGCCGTCTCATGTCGATCCTGTTGCTGCTGCAAACGCGCGACCGGGTCACCGCCCAGGAGATCGCCGACCAGTTGGAAGTCTCCGTCCGCACCGTCTACCGCGATATGGAATCCCTCTCCGCCGCAGGCATTCCCGTCTACGGCGATCCCGGCCACGACGGCGGCTACCGCCTCCTCGACGGCTTCCGCGCCAAACTCAACCTCCTGACCACCGACGAAGCCGAATCTCTCTTCCTGGCCGGACTGCCCAGCGCCGCCTCCGATCTGGGCCTCGGAGCCATCGCCACCGCCGCCAACCTCAAAGTCATGTCCGCCCTGCCCCCAGAACTACGAGATCGCGCAGGCCGTGTCGCCGAACGCTTCCACCTGGATGCCCCGGGCTGGTATGCCGAGGCAGAACCCACCCCCTTCCTGACCGCTGTCGCCGACGCCGTCTGGAACGAGCACTCTGTGCGCTTCAACTACATCCGTTGGGCCACACCGCATCTGGTCACCCGCACCACCGAACCCCTGGGCCTGGTCCTCAAATCCGGCAACTGGTACCTGGTTGGCCACACCGCCCTCCAAATCCGCACCTACCGGATCTCCCGAATTATGGAACTCCAGATTCTCGACATTCCCGTCACCCGTCCCGCGGACTTCGACCTGGCAACCTACTGGTCCACCTACTTGAAGTCATTCGACCAACGCCGCCGACGTGATTCGGCCCTCCTCCGCTTGGCCGCCGAAACATTCGAGCGACTATCCGAACTCCTTGATCCGGCCTCGGCCCAAGCTGCCCGCGACTCCGCCAAAGACCCCGACCCCGATGGCTTTCGTGAGGTATACCTCCCCATCGAATCTCTCGACCGCGCCCTTTCCGACATTCTTCGTCTGGGTGCGGGCGCAGAAGTCCTCGGCCCCCACGAGCTTCGCCGCCGTATCGCCACCCAAACCGCCGCCATGGCCCGACTCTACGGCGGCTGACCCATGCGGATTTTCGTATCGATGAATTCCGCATTGCGGCACAACAATAATGGAGGACCATCGCCGGACATCTCGTTACCGAACCTCGACCACCTCGGCGGGACCGTGCCCGACGAACTGGTGCGGGTCGCCGACGTGATAACCGTCGACCCGCACTACACGTACGCACGATGGAACATCCCGCCGGGTACACCGGCGGAAACGAGGTTGTGGTGACCACAGAAGTCCGAGCCGTTCCCGATCTCGTTCGCGCTGTCCCGCTTGGCCGGCATGTAAAGGAAAATCCCCGGTCGACGATGGTCGACCGGGGATCCCTTCAAGGCTCAACCGAATTCGGGGCCTACACGCACTTGGCGGCGGCCTTGGCCTCGCGGCGGCGGCGGTGCAGGATGGGCTCGGTGTAGCCGTTGGGCTGCTTGGCGCCCTCGAGGATCAGGTCCTTCGCGGCCTGGAAGGCGATGGACGCGTTGAAGTCCGGCGCCATGGCGAAGTAGTTGGAGTCGCCGGCGTTCTGACGGTCGACGACGGGGGCCATGCGCTCGAGGGAGGCGATGACATCCGCCTCGGTCACGATGCCGTGGCGCAGCCAGTTGGCCATCAGCTGGCTGGAGATGCGCAGGGTGGCGCGGTCCTCCATGAGTCCGATGTCCTGGATGTCGGGCACCTTCGAGCAGCCGACGCCCTGGTCGATCCAGCGCACCACGTAACCGAGGATGCTCTGCGAGTTGTTGTCCAGCTCCTGCTGGATCTCCTCGGCGGACCAGTCGGTGTTCGGGGCGAGCGGGATCTCGAGGATCTCGTCGACGGTGGCGCGCGGGCCGCCCTTGGCGATCTCGGCCTGCCGCTTGAACACGTCCACCAGGTGGTAGTGGGTGGCATGCAGGGTGGCGGCGGTGGGCGAGGGCACCCAGGCGGTGTTGGCTCCGGAGCGCGGGTGGCCGATCTTCTGGACCAGCATGTCGGCCATCAGGTCGGGCATGGCCCACATGCCCTTGCCGATCTGCGCCTTGCCGGGCAGGCCGGTGGCCAGACCGGTGTCGACGTTCCAGTCCTCGTAGGACTTGATCCACTGCTGGGCCTTCATCTCGGCCTTGCGGACCATCGGCCCGGCCTCCATAGAGGTGTGGATCTCGTCGCCGGTGCGGTCCAGGAAGCCGGTGTTGATGAACACCACGCGGTCCTTGGCGGCGAAGATGGACGCCTTCAGGTTCACCGTGGTGCGGCGCTCCTCGTCCATGATGCCGACCTTGAGGGTGTTGACCGGCAGGCCCACGACCTCTTCGATGCGGCCGAACAGCTCGTTGGTGAAGGCCACCTCGTCCGGGCCGTGCATCTTCGGCTTGACGATGTAGATCGAGCCGGTGCGGGTGTTCTTCAGCTGGGTGTCGCCGACCAGGGCGTGCTTGGCGATCAGCACGGTGATCAGGCCGTCCATGATGCCCTCCGGCACCTCGTTGCCCTGCGCGTCGAGGATCGCGTCCGAGGTCATCAGGTGACCCACGTTGCGCACGAACAACAGCGAACGGCCGTGCAGCACAAGCTCACTGCCGTCCAGCGCGGTGTACACGCGGTCCGGGTTCATGGTGCGGGTGAAGGTCTTGCCGCCCTTCGACACCTGCTCGGCCAGATCGCCCTTCATCAGGCCCAGCCAGTTGTGGTAGCAGAGGACCTTGTCCTCGGCGTCCACCGCGGCGACCGAGTCCTCGAAGTCCATGATCGTGGTGACCGCGGACTCCAGCACCACGTCCTTGACGCCGGCGGTGTCGGTGGAACCGATCGGGGAGGCCGGGTCGATCTGGATCTCGATGTGCAGACCGTTGTGCTTCAGCAGCACCGAGGTCGGGTCGGCGGGATCGCCCAGGTAGCCCACGAGGGCGTCCGCGTCGGCCAGGCCGATGTCGGTGCCGTCCTCGAGGCCGACCACGAGCTCGCCGTCCTCGATCGAGTACTTGGTGGAGCCGACGTGCGAACCCGTGATCAGCGGCACCGCGTCGTCGAGGAAGTTGCGGGCCCACTCGATGACCTTGTCCCCGCGGACCTTGTTGTAGCCCGAACCCTTCTCCGCGCCATTGGCCTCGGAGATGGCATCGGTGCCGTACAGGGCGTCGTAGAGCGAGCCCCAGCGCGCATTCGCGGCATTGATGGCGAAGCGGGCGTTCATCACCGGCACGACCAGCTGCGGTCCCGCCTGGGTGGCGATTTCGGCGTCCACGTTCTCGGTGCCGATCTGGAAGTCGGCCGGTTCGGGACGGAGATAGCCGATCTCGGTGAGGAACTGCTTGTAGGCAGCCTTGTCGTAGCCTGCGCCCGGGTTCGCGCGGTGCCACTCGTCGATCTTGGCTTGGATGTCGTCGCGTTCCGCCAGCAGAGCGCGGTTGCGGGGAGCGAGGTCATTGATGACGGCCTCGGCACCCGACCAGAACGCGGCGGAATCAACACCGGTGCCGGGAAGGGCCTCGTTCTCCACGAAATCGTGGAGCACCTTGGCAACCTGAAGCCCGCCGACCTGAATCCGCTCTGTCATCTACTGCCTCATTTCGAGAAGCCGGGTGGAAATAGTACGCGCGTCATATTACTCGCGGTTACCGAACGGTATTTCCCGGCCTCGGGGTTGGCGCCTCGAAGGATGGGGGTTGATTGTATCGATCGGTACATTTAATGTACCGAGTAGAACATTATTCAGCGGTTCGTGGCGAAGGTGCGATTGATGGGAAAACCCTTGTCGGGCAAGGTCTCTGTGGTAACGGGCGGCAGCCGCGGGCTCGGGCGGGAGATGGTGCTCGCCCTCGCCCAGGCCGGATCGGACGTGGTCATCGCCAGCCGCAAGCTCGACGCATGTGAGGAACTAGCCTCCGATGTGCGTGCGAAGACCGGGCAGCGGGCGCTGCCGGTGGCCTGCAATGTCGGCGACTGGGACCAGTGCGAGACGCTGGCCGACGCGGCCTACGGCGAGTTCGGCACGGTCGACGTGCTGATCAACAATGCCGGGATGTCGCTGCTCTATCCCAGCCTGGATCAGGTTTCCGAGGCCATGTTCGACAAGGTGATCGCCACCAATCTGAAGGGCCCGTTCCGGCTCTCGGCGCTCATCGGCGCGCGCATGGCCGCGTCGGGTGGCGGGTCGATCGTGAATATATCGTCGATCGAGGCCGCGCATCCGGAACCGCTGGCGGTGCCCTACGCGGCCGCGAAGGCCGGTCTCGAGAACCTGACCGTCGGTCTGGCGCACACCTACGGGCCGGCGGTGCGTGTCAATACGATCCGCTGCGGCCCGTTCGACACCGATATCGCCAAGGCGTGGCCACAGGACATGCGCGCGGAACTCGCGCGACACACCGCACTCGGCCGGATCGGCCTGCCCGCCGACATCGTCGGGGCGGCCGTATTCCTCGCCTCCGACGCCTCCGCCTACTGCACCGGCGCGACCCTCGCCCTGGACGGTGGATTCCGATGACCGCCGCGGTTCCCGCTCGCCGCCGCGGCCGCCCGCCCGCCTCGGCGAGCGGGCCGGGGCAGACCCGGGAGCGGATCGTACGTGCGGCGCTGGAGCTGTTCGCGGAGAAGGGTTTCCACGGCACCGGCGTCGCCGAGATCGGGGACCGGGCCGATGTGCAGCGCGGTGCGCTGTATTACCACATCGGATCCAAGGAGGAGCTGCTGTGGCAGATCCTCGCCGACTACACCCGGCTCATGCTGGCCGAGGCCGAGCAGATAGCGAGCGGCTCGGACCATCCAGCCGCCAAGCTGCGCAGCCTGATTCACAGCCACGTGCGGCTGATCATCGACAACCGGGCGGCCGTGGCGATCCAGCTGCGCGACGTCACCGCGCTGAGCGGCGACCGCGCGCGCGAACTTCAGGAGCTGCGCGACCGCATCCAAGCCCTGTGGCAGCGGGTGATCGACGCCGGCCAGGCCGCGGGCGTGCTGCGTACCGCCGACCACGTGGTCACCAACGGCGTGCTGGGCATGCTCAATACGGTGACCCTCTGGTATCGGCCCGGCGGGCAGCACACGCCCGACGAGATCGCCGACATCCTCTGCACCACCGTCCTCGATGGACTCATCCAACCGCGTACGAGCACGAAAGGCTGATCATGGCTTGGGATTTCGAGACGGACCCGGAGTACCAGAAGAAACTGGACTGGGTCGCGGAGTTCGTCAGGACCGAGGTGGAACCTCTGGACCTGATCTACCCCAACCCCTACGACCGCCGGCACCCCGAGATCCGGGCGCTGATGAAACCGTTGCAGCAGAAGGTGAAGGACCAGCAGCTGTGGGCCTGCCACCTCGGACCCGAACTGGGCGGTCCCGGCTACGGGCAGCTCAAACTGGCGTTGCTCAACGAGGTGCTGGGCACCTCCATGTGGGCTCCGCTGGTCTTCGGCTGCCAGGCACCGGACTCGGGCAACGCCGAGATCCTCGCGCATTTCGGGACGCCCGAGCAGCAGGCGAAATACCTGCGGCCGCTGCTCGACGGCGAGATCGGCTCGTGTTACGCGATGACCGAACCCACCGGCGGCTCGGACCCGACCGCCTTCCGCACCCGCGCGGTGCGCGACGGCGACGAGTGGGTCATCAACGGCGAGAAGTGGTTCAACTCCGCCGCCGAATTCGCCACCTTCCACATCGTCATGGCGGTGACCGATCCGGAAGCGCCGCCGCACCAGCGGCTGTCGATGTTCATCGTCCCCGCCGATGCCCCCGGCCTCGAGATCGTGAAGAACTTCACGGTGCCCGGCTTCAGCGAGCACGAAGGGCACCTGCGCTTCACCGACGTCCGTGTCCCCGCCGACGCGCTGCTGGGCACCGAGGGCCTCGGCTTCATCGTGGCCCAGACCCGCTTGGGCGGCGGCCGTGTCCACCACGCCATGCGCACGGTCGCGTTGGTGCGCAAGGCCTTCGACATGATGTGCGAGCGCGCGGTCTCCCGTCCCATGCGCAAGGGCGTGCTCGGCGGTCTCCAGATGACGCAGGAGAAGATCGCCGACTCCTGGATCGAGATGGAGCAGTTCCGGCTGCTGGTGCTGCGCACCGCGTGGCGCATCGACAAGGAGCAGGATTATCTGAAGGTGCGTCACGACATCGCGGCCATCAAGGTGGCGATGCCGAAGGTCATGCACGACATCGCCCAGCGGGCCATGCACCTGCACGGCGCGATCGGCGTGAGCACGGACCTGCCGTTCACCGACATGATGACCTACGCGCAGATCATGGCCATCGCCGACGGGCCGACAGAGGTCCACAAGATCACCCTGGCCAGGGAGGTGCTGAAGGCCTACGCACCCGGCGATCCGGTCTACCCGAGCGGCTACCGGCCAGCCTTGGTCGAGGAGGCCCGACAGCTGGTGGCCGAACGGCTCGAACACACCATCGCCAACCTCTGACGAATCAGTCTGCGGGCGTGGGCTCGTCGATCGTGCGGATATCGGTGTCGGTGCAGTCGACAGCGGCGGCAACTCGATGTTCGTGATGAATATCGTGGCATTCGCGGCGGTCGGGCCGTCGGCGTAATCGTCCGCGCCCGCAACGAATTTCCAGCCCTCCTACAGCGGCCGACAGTGTTCCGATCGATGACCGCGGCTATGGAATCGGTCCGTGCTTTCGGCGATGCGGAACACCTGCCACGCGGTCCGTATTGTGCACGCTCTCGCGCTCAGGGCTGCCGGGGCTCGATCCAGAGCGCCTCGGACAGGGCGCACAGGTCGCCGTCGGAAGTGGAAAGAGCCACGCCGACAGTGTGTTTGCGGCCGTCGTGATGCATCGCCCAGGCGTGGGAGATGTAATCGGATCCGGCCGTGATCGGGGCCAGCTGGGTCGCGGTCATGGCCGCGGTGAACGCGCCCTGACCCATCCTGGAGAAGATGAACGCGGCCAGGCCGCCGGGGCAGTCGAGGGCCGACCACACGACTTCCGGCGGCAGCTCGCCGTTGTCGTCCGCGAGACCCGGATCGGGGGTCCAGGCGGCGGCCATGATCTCGGTGCCGGGTACGCGCCACGGGAACAGGCGCAGGCCGCGGCCCGGATCGCAGGCCACGCCGCAGCCGTAGCAGTCGGTGACGGCGCGGTGCGGGGAGGAAAGGGCGGCCTCGACCGCGTTTACGGCGTCGGACCACGGAGGCGCCGGGATGGGGTCCAGGGTGAGGGCGGCCGGGCTCGCCTGGACCAGCAGGGCGTCGTCGACGGCGGTCAGCGCGGCGTGGCCCGGCTCCGGGCGGGACAGCAGGATCGGGGTGCCGACCGGGACCACGCGGCGGAAATCCACGCGCACGGTATCCGCACCGGTATTCGCCGCGAGCAGGCCCGCCAGGTAGCCGCCGAAAGCCACCTGCGGATAGCCGTGGATGTGCGCGGGGATGGTGAGCGCTTGCGCCTGGGTCATCGTGTGAGCCAGCCTTTCCCGGCCGGAGGGGCCGATCGACACTTCGACCATACCCAGGGCGGACCCGGTCGCTGTCGGTGAAATTTCGCACTCGCGCGCGAGGGCGATGATGAGGGTCGAGCACCCGGTCGGCATCGCTGTGGTCCACGCCGGGGATCTCGCGGATCCGGTCCGTCCGGTAGCGTCCGGTCCGCGGATGCAGGACCGGGGGCGCTAGGGGGTGAACTGTCGCCCGGGCTATCGACGCTTGCGCTCGCGGACCACATGGGAACGCAGGCGGGAGAAGCCCTTGACTCGCACGCTGCGCAAATGGCGGAGGGTCAGGTCGGCGTCGTCGTCGAGTTCGGCCGCCGCGCCGTCGTCGACGAGGACCGTGCCCGGCCGGGCCACGCCGGTCAGGCGGGCGGCGATATTGACCACGGTGCCGTAGAGGTCACCGAAACGGGTGAGGACCGGTCCGTACGCCAGGCCCACCCGGATCTGGGGCATCTCCGGAATCGCCTGGGCCGCACGGCTGATCGCCGCGTTCATGTCCAGCGCGATACGCGCGCCGTCGCGTGCGTTCTCGGCGGCGAACATCACTTCGTCGCCGACGTTCTTGATCACCCAGCCGCCATGGCCGGTGATCGCCTCGGTGGTCGTGGCCTCGAAGGTCTCCAGCAGTTCGGTGAGCTCGTCGGGGTCGAGGTGCCGAGACAGCCGGGTGTAGCCGACCATATCGGCGAACCCGACCAGCAATTGCCTTGTGGCGCCGCCGGACTCGTGCGAGCGGCTCAGCGCGGCGGCCATGTGCCGTTGCCAGGCGTAGTCCTGCAGATCGGCGAGGACCGCGATGGCCCGGGCGATGGCCTCCCGGCGCGCCTCGGGCGTCGGCTCCCCGCCATCGGCGGCGAGGTGGCCACCGATCTCGCGGGTGATCAGATCCGCCTGCCACTCGGCCAGCCGCGCCATGGCCTGACCCAGTGTGCGCGCGGCGGCGATCTGGCTGTGCTCACTCGCGACCGAGGTCGGATTCAGGGTGGCGAAGGCGCGGACGGCGGCGACGTCATTGTCGGTGAACGCCACCTCGTCATCGCTCGCCGCGGCCGGAAAGCCCAGCGCCACCCACAATTTCCGGGCCCGGTCGACGGGAACACCCGAGAGTTCGGCCACCTGGGTGCGGGTGTACCGGCGCGGGCCGCCGAGCAACGACTGTTCGACCACCGCGGTCAACCCACCAGATTCGATCATGCCGTCAGTACAGCACATTCAGCCGCGGCGACCGGGTGTCTCGGATCTCAGGACAGGGGCTGGGCATTGCGTTGGGCGAGCATGATCGTCATCAGCCCCGCCTCCTGGGACTGGGTCGTGATCATGCCGCGCGCGGCTTCCTTCACCGGACCCGACCCGATGAGCTCGTCGGCCGCCTTCGCCATGGCCACGCCACCGCGGTGGTGGCGCAGCATGAGTTGCAGAAACAGGATCTCGGCGTCCTTACCGCGCGCGGCAGCCAGGGAGTCGAGTTCGGCCTGGGTGGCCATGCCCGGCATCGCGGTACCGGCGGCGGTCATGGCAGGCATCGAATGGTCATGGGCGGCAGTCGAAGCCGAGTTCGTCCAGGCCATAGGATGCTTGGAGTCCGGCGAGGCATTGGCCAGGCGCAGCCAGCCAAACAGGGTGCCGATCTCCATGCGCTGGGCATCGCCGATCTGCTGGGCCAGCCGGCGCACCGTGGGGTCGACGCCGGAATCCAAGCGCTGCACCATGAGCAGCGCCTGCTCGTGGTGGGCGGCCATGTCCTCGCAGAAGCCGATCTCGACCTGGCCCAGAACCTGTGGCGCGGAATGGCTCTCGGGGATCAACAGCGGGCGCAACAGGACACCGGCCGCCAGCAGGGCGAGGACGAGAACGGCGGATCCCGATGACCGCCGGACCCGGTTACCTTGACGGGCGGTGGTTTCCGTCACGACCCCACCACGGATCGCTGATCGGCGGGTGGCGTGTACACATCGTCCGCGAGCCGCAGCACCATGAACCCGTTGTCATTGCAGGTGGTCCACAACTGGCTTCCGTGCCACTCCGGCGGCGAGAAGCACCAGTCGGTGGACAAGTCGCCGAGGGCCACCATGCCGGTCCGCGAGGAGAGCGCCTGGTTCGGGTCGAACTTGCCCTCCAGCATGGCCCGCGCCGCCGACGGGAACTCCATCGCCGGGACGCCGATGATCGAGGCCAGGGCGTGCGGCGAATTCCACAGCTCCAGGTTGCGGCCCTTGCGCGCCGGCGGATTGAAGTACGCGATCTCCTTGGCATGGAACGGATCCCGCACATCGAACACCCGGATGCCGGCCTCCTCCCAGCCGCAGGCCAGCGCGGTCGGATTGTCGGGGCGGTCGGCGGCGCAGTAGTGGGCGTCATAGGAGAACAACGAGCCGCCCATGGCCGAGGCCATCGCCGAGTCCTGGTTCTCCGGCAGGTTGATCTCCAGCTTGATCTTGGCCGCCACCGTCGGGTTCGTCTCGTCGGAGATGTCGATGAGTTTCACACCGCCCGCGCCGCCCTCGTCCACGGTGAACAGGTAGGGCTTGCCGTCATAGGTGACCGGGATGCTGTGCTGGGTCGCCCAGCCATCGGTCCAGAACACTCGGCCCAGGTGATTGACCTGCGGGTTCGGGTCGCGGCGCTGCACAGCGCTGATATCGAGGACGGTGAAACCGGCCAGCGCCGAGAGGTACATGCGGTTGCCGTCCGGGCTGATGCCGAAGCCATGCGCCTCGATGCCGGTGAGGCCCTGCCAGATGACGTGCGGGTTCGTCGGGTCGGTCAGATCGACCGCGCTGACGAAGCCGGGCGCGATGCCCGATGCCCAGTAGGTGCGCCCATCCGGCGAGAACCCGCCCTCATGGGTCGTGATCGGCAGCGGCATCAGCAGATTCGTGCCGGCGCCCGGATTCAGCAATCGTGGGTGCGCACAGTCGGAGATGTCGTAGACCGAGAGGTATCCGGCGCCCTCGGCGACCGGAACGCCGGTGCCCACCAGCAGTTTTCGCTCGGGATTGACCTTGAGCGACTCCCAGGTGCCCGCGAGCATGGCGGGCTCGGTGAGGCTGCCGGTCACCACCGGATTCGCCGGATCCGATACGTCCAGCACCTGCACGCCCTGCGCGGGCCCGAGAATATTGCCCGGGAACAGCGAACCGGTGTAGGAGCAGTGGTCGTAGGTGGCCGAGGTGATGCCCGCGCCCTTGCCGACATACCCGCCCACGAACGACAGATTGCAGCGATACCCCAGCGTGCTGCGCCCGCTGTCGCGGTCCTCGGCCGGAACATCGCCCTGCAGACCAGTTTCCGGCAACGCGTCGTCCCCGCAGTCCGCGCGCGGCACCGAGGTCCGCCCGACATCGAGGAACTGCTGGACCTGATTCGCGATGTCGGACTGCAGATCCGCGGACGCGCCCTGCATCGGCAGCACGGCCGCCCCCAGCAGCGTCACCGCCAACACCGCCGCCGGCGTGGACCGGCGCAAGCTCGTGAACCGCTTCAATGCGGTAACCCCCCGTCTTCCGTCGTAACGATCCGTGACCGGCGGCACAGAAGGGTGCGCGATGTGGTCGCGGTTACTTATCGGAACGTTAACCCATCGACTGTTGCTTGGTGGGTGTGAACTCGAAATTGTCTGTGACACTTGGGGTCCGCGACGCGTGAACGTTCCGGAAAACAGCGAAACCCCTTGCCATAGTGTGTAACAGGGGTGCTCGCCCAGGCGATTTCGACAATGTTCTGATCATCGAAGGGGATAGGTGAGCCTATGCGCACGACAGGATTCACGGCACTGCTGGCCTGCGCGGTACTGAGCGCCGCCGCCTGCTCCACCTCGACCTCGCCCGGTCCGGTCCAATCCGGAACCCCGGCCACCCCCGCCGCAGCAAGCACTCCCGGCGTCCCCTCCGGCAACGCCAACCCCGGCGACTCCCCGGCGACCGGAACGCCCGAATCCACCGCGCCGCAGCCCACCGACACCTCCATCGCCGCCTGCGCTCCCGGTCAGGTCGACATCACCGTCAAAGGCATGGGCGCGGCCACCAACCACCACGGCCTGACCCTCGTCTTCTCGATCGCCAACCCCGCCCAAGCCTGCACCCTCACCGGCTATCCAGGCTTGGACGAAACCGCCGAAACCGGCGAGGTCATCCACGCCGAACGCACCCCCAACGGATACATGGGCGGCCTTCCCGCCGGCACCGACAAGGCGCCCACAGTAGTAGTCAAATCCGGCCACCCGGCCCGCGCCATCGCCGAGGCCGTATCCTGCGGCGTCTATGGCAAACCGGACCCCACAGTCACCAAAGTCGAAGTAACCGCACCCAACTCGACCGACATCCGAGTAATCCCCGAATCCCTGTCCACCTGCAACCTCAAAATCCACCCGGTCACGCAGTAGTGAGCGACCGTGGGAACCTCGACCATGGGCTACGGCTGATTCGACTCAGCCGATACGCGGATGGTCAGCGTGGGTCCTTTGGTGGCCGCTTCGCCGGTGGGGTGGCCGCAAACCCTTCCCCTTGTGGGAGGGGTCTTTTCGTCGTCTGACGGGTCGAGTCCAACACCCACTGCTTGTAGCCGGGATGCACGTCCGTCACCGGAACCGCGAGCACCTGCGGAGTGTCATACGGGTGCTCCTTGTCCGCGAAGTCGATGATGGCCTTGACAAGCGACTGTCGGGTGTGCAGCACCACCAGCGCTTCACGCTCGTCCCGCACCTCACCTTCCCACCGATAGATACTCCGGATCGACGGAATGATGTTGCCGCAGGCAGCAAGTCTGCTGTCGACAAGCTTGCGAGTGAACTCGGCGAGCTTCTCTTCGTCTGGTCCTGTGATGCTGATGTCTACGAGTTCATCTTCGGCCATGCCTGGAAGTCTTCCTCAGTGCCACAGAGTTGGATATCAGATCCTCCGGCTGCTCGCGCTCATGCCCGATAGCGGCCCGGCCGCGGACCGGGTGCGGCATACGACAGGCCGATCCATCCGCCGACCATGCGTTGTCCGTGCGGGTGCAGCGAGAAGTACATGGCACCCTTTGAACGGACTGCTCCCGACCCTTATCGCCGGAAGCCGAGTGCTTGATCAGCGGTGGCCAGAAGTTCTCGGCAGACATCGAGCAGCCGCGTCCGCAAGATCTCGGCGCGGGCGGAGATTTCGGCTTGCGCGCGCACGTATTCGGCGCGACCGGAGGCGGTTTCGATGCGGATGGGGGCGTAGCCGAAGTCGAGCAGGTTGTAAGGGCTGGCCTTCATGTCGAGTTCGCGGGCGGCGCAGGCCAGTTCGAAGGCGTCCAACAGCAGGTCGGAGCTGATCAGGGGAGTCAGCTTGAAGCCCCACTTGTAGATGTCCATGTTGGCGTGGAGGCAGCCGGGTTGTTCGCGGTCGATTTGGGACTCGCGCGTGAGGGGTTCGGCGTTGCGGGGGGCCGCTTCCGGGGTGAAGAAGCGGAAGGCGTCGAAGTGGGTGCAGCGGAGTTGCATCGACTCGACGACCGCGTCGGTGCCTTCGGGGCCCAGGCGGAGCGGGACCTGCTGGTGGCGGACGTCGTCGGTGCGGTAGACCATGGCCCATTCGTGAAGGCCGAAGCAGGACAGCTGGGCGGGGCGGGTGGCGGTGGCCGAGAGCAGGCGGGCGACGAATTCGATGGTGTCGCGGCGCTTTTCGAGGAAGGCCGGGTCCGCGGTCCAGCCGGCGATGAGGCCGCCTTCACGGGCGGTGACCGAGACCTCGTGGTAGCCGCGCGAACCCGCGTAGTCGTCGGCATCGATGAGGACCGCACCGAAGCCGGGGTGCCAGCGCTTCAGCTGGGCGGGCTTGTGGCCGTAGTAGGTGAACAGGAAGTCGATCACCGGGTGTGTCGAACCTGCGGCTCGGCGCTGGAGATACGGGCCGACCAGGGCGTCGACGCGGTCGCGGTGGGCGGCCGCCCGGCCCCGCCAAGCGGGGCCGGACAGCACGGTCGGATCGGTGCGAGCGTTCATCATTCCGCGATTCGGTGGGTGGCGTCGCGGACCGTGCCGACGAACTCCTCCACCAGGTCCTCCAACGCCACGATGCCGGCCGTATTGCCGCGGCTGTCGACCACGCGGCCCAGATGGGAGTTGGTGCGGCGCAGGCGGGCCAGCGCCTCGAACAGGGTGGTGCCCATGCTGAGTGTGGGCAGCGGGCGGATATCGGTGCGGGGGATGGGGGTGCCCGGACCCGCGTTGTCGTCGGCGGTCAGGTCGAGGACGTCCTTGACGTGCAGGTAGCCGACCAGCGAACCGTCGGCGGCCCGCACCGGGTAGCGCGAGAAACCCGTTTCGGCGACAGCGGATTCGATATCGCCCAGCGTGGTACCGTCCCCGCGCAGCGGTACCGAGCGGGCCTTGGCCAGCGGCACCATCACATCGGCGACGATGCGGTCGCTCGAGCCCAGCGCCTGGGTGAGGCGGCGGTGCTCCTCCTCGTCCAGCAGACCCTCGGACCGGGATTCACCGAACATCTCGGCCAACTCCACCGACGACACCGTGGAATCCAGTTCGTCCTTGGGCTCGATCCGCAACGCGCGCAGGGTGATATTGGCCGCGAAGTTGTAGATCGCGATCACCGGCTTGGCGATGCGCAGCCACCACAGATGCAGCGGGACCAGCAGCAGCGCCGACCGTTCCGGCCCGGCGAGCGCGATGTTCTTCGGAATCATCTCGCCCAGCAGGATGTGCAACACCACCACGATGGCCAGCGCCAGCGCGAACGAGATCGGATGCAGCAGCGAATCCGGCACGCCGAGCAGATCGAACGGCTTCTCCAGCAGATGCGCCACCGCGGGCTCACCCACGCGACCCAGCAGGATCGAGCAGATGGTGATGCCCAGCTGCGCGGCCGCCAGCATCATCGACAGGTTCTGGCCCGCCTCGATGACGGTATTGGCACTCCGCTTCCCTTGCGCCGCAAGCGCTTCCAGCCGGTCGCGGCGCGCGGAGATGAGCGCGAACTCCGCGCCCACGAAGAACGCGTTGCCCAGCAGCAGCAGGAACGTCAACAGGACGGCGTACAGGTCACCCATGGTTGTGCTCCCAGCTCGCGAGGGCCTCGGCGTCGACGGGCCGGATCAGCACACGGTCGATGCGACGGCCGTCCATCCGCTCCACCTTGGCGATCCAGCCGCCCTTGGTGTGCATGTGCTCCAGCTGGTGATTGCCGGGCTGCGGCAGCAGCACCTCATCGCCCGTCACCGGAATCCGGCCCAGTCGGGTCAGCACCAGGCCGCCCAGGGTTTCGTACTCGCCCTCGGGCGCGTCGTATCCGGTGGTCCGGGACACCTCGTCGATGCGCAGCAGACCCGAGCAGTCCCAGCCGTGCTGCGTGCGCCGTACATCGAGCTCCTCCTCGTCGTGCTCGTCGCGCACGTCGCCGAGGATCTCCTCGATCAGGTCCTCCATGGTGACGATGCCCGCGGTGCCGCCGTACTCGTCGACCACCAGCGCCACCTGCATGCCGTCGCGGCGCACCCGGTCGAGCACTTCGTCGCCGTCGAGACTGGCCGGCACGATCGGCACCGGGTGGGCGATGGACTTCAACGTGATGCTGCGGCGATCCTTCACCGGGTGCACGAAGGTCTGTTTGATGTGCACGAAGCCGAGGGTGTTGTCGAGATCGCCGTCGATGACCGGGAACCGGGAGTAACCGGTCTCGCGGGCGGCGTCGACCAGATCGGCGAGCGTGCAGTCCTGATCCAGGGATTCGATCGTCATCCTCGGCGTCATGAGCTCCTCCGCGGTGCGCTCACCGAACTGCAGCGAGCGATCCACCACCTGCGCGGTGCGCTGATCGAGCGCCCCGTGCAGCGCGGAGGTACGCACCAGTGAACCCAGTTCTTGGGGCGACCGCGCCGAGCGGAGTTCCTCCGCCGGTTCGATGCCCAGCCGGCGCACCGCCCAGTTGGCGGCCCCGTTCAGGAAATTGATCATCCACTTGAAGACCGTGGCGAAGGCGATCATCGGGCCCGCGGTCAGCCGCGCGGCGGACAGCGGCGCGCCGATGGCGATGTTCTTGGGCACCAGCTCGCCGTAGACCATCGACAGCGAGGTCGCGATGATCAGCGCCAACGCCAGCGAAATCCCGTGTGCTGTACCGGCGCTCACCCCGAGGGCCCGGAACATCGGCTCCAGCAGCCGCGCCAGCACGGGTTCGGCGATATAGCCGGTGATCAGGGTGGTGATGGTGATGCCGAGCTGGGCGCCGGACAATTGGAACGAGAGCGTGCGATGCGCCCGTCGCACCTGCCGGGCCCGGCGGTCGCCCTCGCGGGCGTGGGCCTCCACGGTGGAGCGTTCCAGGGCGGTGAGCGAGAACTCGGCGGCGACGAACAGCGCGGTGCCGGCGGTCAGAGCGATGAATCCGAGCAGACTGAGAACGGTGAGCACGGCCGACACGGTCAGCACCACCCGACCGTTCGTCGTGCCGGTATTGCGGGGAAGCCGGGTTCGTCACCCGGCTCGGTAGAGGAGCCCTCCTGTGAAGCGCCCTTGGACGCGGGTGACAACTGGTTCCTTTCGCAGGGGTTGCTAGCGGATCTACGCCACGGATACCCATGTGCTGGGTCCGGTCAGGCCATGCTACCGGCTGGCTTTTACGCGTTCCGCACAGCGGTGCCATATCACATCGGGCGACGGCCCGGAACGGCCGGCCGGGACGTCCGCGTGGCCGGCATCGAAGCCCACGACCGCGAGCACAGCCGGGTCCGCACACGCGGAACCCGGCGAATCCGAGAGAGGGACCCGCCGGGTTCCCGCTGCGTGGTGCCCGCTAGTGATCACCAACCGGAGGGCAGCGGCCGGCCCTCGGCGAAACCGGCGGCCGACTGCACGCCCAGCATGGCGCGCTCATGGAACTCGCCCAGGGTTCGGGCGCCGGCGTAGGTGCAGGAACTGCGCAGACCGGAGGTGATGTGGTCGATCAGGTCCTCCACGCCCGGACGCTCCGGGTCCAGACGCATGCGCGAGGAGGAGATGCCCTCCTCGAACAGCGCCTTACGGGCTCGGTCGAAGGCCGAGTCGGTGGCGGTGCGGGCGGCCACGGCACGCTTGGAGGCCATGCCGAAGGACTCCTTGTAGCGGTTGCCGTCGCGGTCGACGCGCAGGTCGCCGGGCGACTCGTAGGTGCCCGCGAACCAGGAACCGATCATGACGTTGGCGGCGCCGGCCGCCAGGGCAAGGGCCACGTCACGCGGGTGGCGCACGCCACCGTCGGCCCATACGTGCTTGCCCAATTCCCTGGCGGCAGCAGCGCATTCGGCCACGGCCGAGAACTGTGGGCGGCCCACACCGGTCATCATGCGGGTGGTGCACATGGCGCCGGGACCCACACCGACCTTGATGATGTCGGCGCCGGCCTCGATCAGATCGCGGGTGCCGTCGGCGGAGACCACATTGCCCGCGACCAGCGGGACACCCAGGTCCAAGCTCGCCACCGAGCGCAGCGTCTCCAGCATCTTCTCCTGGTGGCCGTGCGCGGTGTCCATGACCAGCACATCGGCACCCGCCTCGACCAGGGCCTTCGCCTTGGCCGGGACGTCGCCGTTGATGCCGACGGCGGCCGCGATGCGCAGCTTGCCGTCGGCGTCGACGGCCGGGGTGTAGATGCCGGTGCGGATGGTGCCGGTGCGGGTCATCACTCCCGCGAGGGTGCCGTCGGCGTTGACCAGCACCGCCAGGTGGGCGTGCTCGGCCTCGAGCAGATCGAAGACGTCGCGCGGTGAGGCGTCGGCCGGGGCGGAGACGAAGTCGGCGTCGGCGACGGTGCTCAGGCGGGCGAAGCGGTCGACATCGGCACAGGACGCCTCGGTCACCACCCCGATCGGCTTGCCGTTCTCGATCACTACGACCGCGCCGTGCGCGCGCTTGTGGATGAGGGCCAGCGCGTCGGAGACCGACTGCTCGGGATCCAGCACCACGGGGGTGTCGGCGGTGAGCGAGCGGCTCTTGACGAAGGCGATGGTGTCGGAGGCCGCGGGGATCGGAAGATCCTGCGGCAGCACGACGATGCCGCCCCGGCGGGCGACTGTCTCGGCCATGCGGCGGCCGGCGACGGCGGTCATGTTGGCGACCACGAGCGGAATGGTCGTGCCGGTCCCGTCCGCGGTGGAGAGATCGACATCGAACCGGGACGCCACATCCGTCCGGCGGGGGACGAGGAAGACGTCGTCGTAGGTCAGGTCGTAGGGCGGAGTCTGCCCGGGAAGAAACTGCACGTTGGCCCATGGTAGCTGAATGCTGGGAGTTCGCGGTGCGGTCGCTCCGTGAAAATGCCGGGCAGGTGCCAGCGGGGTCTCCTAACTTTGAGTCGTGACTGATCTTGCGGCGCTCGCCGATCGACTGGATGTCAGCGAAACCATCACCAAACTCTTCGTCTACTGCGATCAGGCCCGCTGGGCCGACCTGCGCGAGTCGGTGCTCGCGGAGGAGGTCTTCTTCGACAACGGCTTCGGCGGACCCGTCGGGCCGCAGCCCGGCGCCGACATCGTCGACGCCTGGGCCGCGGGGCTCGGATCCTTGGACGCGGTCCATCACCAGGCCGGGAATCATCTCATCGACATCACCGGCGACACCGCGCTGGCCCACGCCGACGCCATCGCCGTGCATGTGAAGAACGACGCCGCCGGCGGCACCACCAGGTGGTTCGTCGGGAGCTATGTACTGGGTGTGCGGCGCACCGAGAAGGGTTGGCGCATCGACCGTTTCGAATACAAGTTGAAGGTCATCGACGGCAACGCCGATCTGGTCTGAGCCGGGTTTCAGGACGCGGTGGGAATGAACAGGGCCTCGAAGGGCGGTTCGCCCACCGCGACGGTTGTGTGGCCACGGCCCTCGGTGTCGGCGGCCAGCACCAGATCCCCGGGTGCGAACCGGCGACGCTTGCCGTCGGAGGTGATCACCTCGATCGCGCCGCGCAGCATGACCACCCACTGCCGGGCCGGGGCGGGATGCGGCTCGCTGTCGAAGCCTGCGCTGCGCAGGTAGGAAACGCCCGTGGCCGATGGCATGCCGCCGACCGCCATGGCGGGTACGCCGACCGCCAGAGTCCGATCCGCCAAAGGGATTTCGGCATCGGCGAATACCGACCCGCCGTCGGCGGTGGATTCGATCACGGTGTAGCGCAGGTTCTTTGGCTCGGTCATGGTCTCGATGCTCGCGCTCCGATGGTGCGTTCGCGATTCCCTGCGGGGAATGGACCGGACACTGCCCGCCGACCCCGCGGCGGAATCAACCGTCGCCGGAGCCATGGAATCCATGTTTGCTATGAGATTGCTGCGACTATTTTCAGGCTCGGAGTCATCTCAATCTCGTCCGATTTGCCGGAAATCCTGGTCGATTTCGCGCGCGTGTCGTAGGAACATCCAAACGTGTCGGCGTCAGCGTGACGAACGGCGGGCCGCGCCCGGCTTGCGCTTCTTGTTGTGCGGTCGGCTCTCCCCCTTGGGACGGGGCCGGAATCGCGATCGTTCGCTTGAATCGGGTTGGGGGACAGCGGAAGTCGACGGCTCGAGCAGCGGACGGCCGGAGGGGCGGCGCGCGCCGGTGATCTCGGCGAGCCTACGGTCGCCCGGACGAACCTCGACATCGGTGAGGGTGACGGCGGCGCGGCGGGCCAGCTGGGCGGCCTCGTCGCGGTCGTCCGGGGTGACGATCGTGACCACCGTGCCGGAGGCGCCCGCGCGGGCGGTGCGGCCGGTGCGGTGCAGGTAGTCCTTCGGGTCGGCGGGCGGATCGACGTGCACGACCAGCGAGACGTCATCGATGTGCAGTCCGCGCGCGGCGACATCGGTGGCGACCAGGACCGGCGCGGTGCCGTCCGCGAAAGCGGCCAGCGTGCGCGAGCGCTGATTCTGCGCCTTCCCGCCGTGCAGCGCGACCGCGCCGACGCCGATCTCCCGTAGCTTGCGGGCCAGCTTGTCCGCTCCGTGCTGGGTCCGCACGAACAGCAGTGTCCGGCCTGGCCGCGCGGCGATCTCACTCACCACCGCCCGCTTGTCGGCCCGCCGGACATGCAGGGCGAAATGCGCGATATTGGGTCCGGCCGCGACGCTCCCCAGCTCCTCGGTCGAATCCTCGCCTGCCGCAGCAGTATCGGCCCGGCCCGGCGAAGTCGCGATCGATGCGACCGCCGGACCCGCGCCGATCGCGTGCGTGGCCGGTTCCCGCAGGTACCGCTGCACCAGCCCGTCGACCGTCTCGTCGAGGGTCGCCGAGAACAGCAGCTGCTGCGCCTCGCCCGGAACCTTGTTGAGCAGCGCCGTGAGCTGCGGCAGGAATCCCAGCTCGGCCATGTGATCGGCCTCGTCGACTGCGACGACCCGGATATCGCCCAGCTGCACCGCTTTGCGCCCGAGCAGATCGGTCAATCGCCCGGGCGTCGCGATGACCACATCCACTCCGCGCGCCAGCCGCTCCTCCTGCTTCTTGATCGGCAACCCACCGACCGCCGTGGCCAACCGCAACCCCAGCGACCGCGCGGGTTCGTCCAGCGCCGTCTCGATCTGAATCGCCAGCTCCCGCGTCGGCGCGAGAATCAACCCGCGCGGCCGTCGCGGCGAACTCGGCGCACCGAACAGCCGCACCAGCAACGGCAGCCCGAACGCCAGGGTCTTACCCGAACCCGTTGCCGCCCGGCCCAATACATCACGCCCGGCCAGAATGTCCGGAATCACGGCCGCCTGAATAGGAAACGGCCTGTCGATCCCCCCGCGCCGCAGCGCCTGCACCAGCACCGGAGGCAGCCCCAGATCCGCGAATCGCGCCTCACCGCCCGCGGCGGCCCGCGGCGATGCGGTTGTCGTGACCTGGCCATGGCGGGACCCCGCCTTGGTGCCGCGGCGCTCCGGCTCGCTCGCCTCCGCCGCGCTCGCCTCGCCGTCCGCCGCGCCCATGGGCCCAGCAGTGCCGCATTGGTCCCGGCCGCCGACCCGGCGGTCGGCCGCGGTCGCCGGGTCGGTGGGCACGGCCTCGGTTGCGGGCGACGAGTCGATGTCGATGGTGGCCTCCTGGGCTGGGACGGATGCGGGGATCAGCGACTCATCGCTGTTCGCGCGCGGTGGGGCGGTTGGTTCGCCCCGGTCGATTCCGGCTGCGGGCATGGCGGATCGCGGCGCGCCCGAGCCGGATTCGGGGGCGGGTAGATGGGGATCAGGCACGGCTGACCAGGCGGCTGAGCTCGACCAGCCAGGGGATCGCGACGGCGAGGGTCGGGACGACGAGGATGGCGGCGGCGGCCAGATAGGCGGCGACCGCGATGCGGAGATCACCGATGGGGCCCGCCAGGCGCTGGATGCGGATCAGGGTCGTGGGACCGCCGACTGCCATGGCGCCCTGCGGGGCAGGGGAATTGGAGCAGGCCACGAGGGCGCGGGCCAGGGGAGTAGGGCCGGTGACCTTGACCGCGGAGTCGTCGGCGAGGAGTTCGATGAGCAGCTTCACCGAGTCCAGGGCGGACTTGGAGCGGACCACGCGGGGGAAGGCTTCGTGCGCGGCGGTGAAGGCCTCGAGCACCAGGTCATGGCGGGCGCGCAGGTGGGAGCGCTCATGGCTGACAATAGCGGTCAGCTCGGTGTCGGACAGGTTGGTGACGGTGCCCTGACTGAGGACCACGCGCCGGCGCAGGCCGGGCAGGCAGTAGGCGATGGGCTCGGCGGCGGCCAGCACTCGGATATCCGCCGATTTGCGTCGCACGCTGGACTGATCCAGCAGGTCGACGAGCATGCGGTGGCGAGCGCGGCGACGACGGGTGTGGATGCCGACGCGGATCACCGACCAGATCAGCCGCGCCCCGACGAGCAGGGTGAGCGCGAACACCAGAACGAGGGCCAGCCACAGCGGCAGGCCGAGCGCGTCGATTTCCTTGCTGGGGGTGGTGGTCGGGCGGCCGTCGTCGCCCGGGACGAGCAGCCGCGAGGCGATGGCGAGGCCGGAGCCGAAGGCGCTCAACACCGCGGCCAGCGCGATGGCCTGCCACAGCACGAGTGCCGCACGGGGACTGCGATAGGGCCACGTGGCCCGGCTGAGCAGCGCTGGCACCGGTCCCGCCAATAACAGGGCGAGACCGGCGAAAACCGGCGCTGTCCAGTCCATGTCCTCAGCTCACTGCGTTGTGGGGCTCGGGCCGAGGCTACAGCTATTCGGACTTTTTGTCGGCCTTGCGTGTCGCCTCGGTGGCTTCGAGCTTAGCGAGTGCGTCGCGCAAGGCGGCAGCCTCGTCCGCACCGACCTGTTCGACGAAGTGCACCAGCGCGGCACGGCGGCTGCCGACTTCGTCGGCCTGTTGCAGCGCGTCCACCATGAGGCTGGCGACGAGTTCGTCGCGGGTATGCACGGGCGCGTAGCGGTGCGCGCGGTCGTCGCGCTGCTGGACCACCAGATTCTTCTTCGCCAAGCGCTGCAGAACGGTCATCACCGTGGTGTACGCGAGTTCGCGACGCTCAGCGAGGGCTTCATGGACCTGCCGGACCGTTTGTGGTTCGTCGGCCGACCATAACTGGTCCATGACCGCTTTCTCGAGTTCACCAAGACCTGCCATCCCACAAGTTTACGGAGGCAACGACAGGAATGCGTACTACAGGTCGTCGTAACCGGCGAGTTGCCGGTGTGGTATTGCTCATAGCCCGGCCTCGGCCGTCACGGGTCTGGAGTCGCGCGCATGACGTGCCCCGATGGGCACGATCATGGGCCGGCCGGACACCGGGCATTCGAGCACCTCGGCGTGCAGGCCGAATACCTCGCGCAGCAGATCGGCCTCGATGATGTCGGCGGGCAGGCCCTGGGCGACGACGCGCCCGGCGTGCATGACGATGAGGCGGTCGCTGTAGCGAATGGCCAGATTCAGGTCGTGCAGCACCATGACCACCGTGCGGCCGACGTCGTCGTGCAGGCGGTCGACCAGGTCGAGCACCTCGAGGGAGTGCGCGAGGTCGAGATAGGTGGTGGGTTCGTCCAGCAGCAGGATGTCGGTGCCCTGGGCCAGGGCCATGGAGATCCAGGCCCGCTGGCGCTGGCCGCCCGAGAGTTCGTCGAGGGTGCGTCCGGCCAGATCCGCGATGCCGGTCTGCTGCAGGGCGTTCGCCACCTCGGCCTCGTCGTCGGCCGACCACTGCCGCAGCCAGGACTGATGCGGATGACGGCCGCGGGCGACCAGATCGGCCACCGTCAGCCCCTCGGGTGCGACCGGCGTCTGGGGCAACATGCCGATGATCCGCGCGATGTCCTTGGTCTTCATGGTGGAAATGGCCTTGCCGTCCAACAGGACTCGACCCGCTGTCGGACGCAGCAGTCGCCCCAGCGAGCGCAGCAGCGTCGACTTGCCGCAGCCGTTCGGGCCGATGATCGTGGTGACCAGCCCGGGCTCGATCTCCACCGACAGTCCATCGACGATGACCCGGTCGCCGTAGCCGAGGGTGATGTTGTCCGCGGAGAGAATCACAGGGTCGCCTTCCGGTTGGTGCGAACGAGTAGTGAGAGCAGGAATGGTCCGCCGACCCCCGCGGTGACCACACCGACCGGCAGCGAGACGGGGAACGCGGTGCGCGCGAGCAGGTCCGCGCCGACCACGGCGATCGCTCCGACCAGGGCCGAGGCGGTCACCGGCTCACCGGGAGTGCGCAGCAGCCGCCGCGCGACCTGCGGCGCGGCCAGGCCGACGAAGCTCAGCGGACCCACCGCCGCGGTCGCCAGTGCGGTGCAACCGACCGCGGCGGCAATCAGAATCGCCTGCTGGGTCTGGATGCGGACTCCGAGGACGCGCGCGGTGTCGGCGCCGAATCGCAGCGCGGCCAGCGTCCGAGTGGACAACACGGCGACGAGGAATGCGAGGCCCAGTCCGATCGCCGCGGGAACGAGGGTCGACCAGTCCGAGGCGTTCAGGGACCCGGTCAGCCACTGCTGGGCGTGCGCGGCATCGGTGAGCGACGCCCGCGTCAGCAGCCAGCTCACCATCGACAGCAGCGCCGCGTTCACGCCGATCCCGATGAGCACCAGCCGGAATCCCATGACCCCGCTGTCCCCGGTCGCGGTCGGGCCCCAGGCCAGCAGATAGACGAGCACGGCGGTCAGCACGCCGCCCGCCAGAGCCGCGGCCGAAATCCCCGACGCCGCAGCCGCACCGGTGCCGACCCCGCCCATGCCGGCAATCGCCGCCACCGCGCCGCAGCCGGCCCCGGAGGTGATGCCCAGCAGATCCGGGCTGGCCAGCGGATTGCGCAGAATCGACTGCGTCACCGCGCCCCCCAAACCCAGCGCCGCCCCGACCACCACGGCCGTCAACGCCCTGGGCAGCCGAGAATCCATGATCACGAACCGCTGCGCCCGAGTCCCTCCGCCGCCCAGCGCATCCAGCACCCGACCCACCGGAATCCGGAACTCGCCCACCGCGATATCCAGCGCGAACAGCCCGAACAACAGGACCGCCAGTGTGATCACGGTGAATAGCCCGCCGACCCGCAGCACCGCGGAGAACCCACCCATCCGCACCGCGGGCCGGACGGCGCGCACCTCGTCGACCCGAGCCGGGGCGCAGTCCCCAGCCGCTACGACCGGTACTGCCCCGCGGGCCGGGCGCGGTCGCGCCGGCTCTGTCGGCGTGTGCGCACGCGCGGTCTCGGCCGTGTCGCCACCGGATCGCGGCACCCCGAATCCGGCCCCGTCGAGGCCCGCCGCGCGTGTGGTGGGCGAATCCGGTTCGGCCGCATGGTCATCGGGTCCGGCGGGTGGCCGGCAGTCCGGCGCACCGGGGTGATCGGAGTTGGCCGGTGTCGGCTCGGTGGCGGGTAATTCGGCGCTTCCGGGATAGTTTGCCGTGGGGTGGCCAGGGCTCACGGTGGCCATCGCGTCGGTGAGAGGTGTCGGAAGAGTCACAGGCTCACCAGCTTTCGGCGGCGGACGAGCACGATGAACAACGGTGCGCCCAGAGCCGCGAGGGTGACGCCCGCCTGGAGTTCACCGGGGCGCGCGATCAAACGACCGGCGATGTCGGCCAGAAGTAGGACCACCGCGCCGATCAGGCCCGAACAGGGGAGCAGCCAGCGGTAATCCGGGCCGGTCAGGGCGCGGGCCAGATGCGGGACGATCAGACCCAGGAAGGCGATCGGGCCGACGGCGGCGGTGGCCGCGCCCGCGAGCAGGGCGACCGCGGCCAGCCCGACGGCCCGGCTGCGGGTGACATCGGCGCCGAGGCCGCGGGCCACGTCGTCGCCGAGGCCGAGCAGGTTCAGGCTGGGCGCGGAGGTCAGCGCCAGGATCGCGCCCAGGATGAGGAACGGTAGAACCTGGCGGAAGGTCGAGGCATCGTGTCCGGCCACGTCACCGACCACCCAGTAGCGGTAGGTGTTGAGGGCCGTGCCGTCCAGCAGGACAACGATATTGGTCATGGCCTGGAGGGACGCGGTGACGGCCGCGCCCGCGAGGATCAGGCTCAATGGACTCGCCTTGCCGCCGCCGAGTGTCGAGACGCCGAAGACGACCAGGCCCGCGAGCATTGCGCCCGCGATGGCGAACCAGATGTACTGCGCGGGCGTGGTGAGAGCGAGTAAGTGCACGCTCAGGGCGGCCAGGAACGCCGCGCCCGCATTGATACCGAGTAATCCCGCGTCCGCCAGCGGGTTTCGGGTGTAGCCCTGGATGAGTGCTCCGGCCATGCCGAGCGCGAGGCCGGTGATGAGGGCGAGTCCGGTTCGCGGGAGCCGCAATTCGCGCACGATTTGCGCGGCCGAGCTCTCCGCCGGGCACGAAAGTGGTAGTCCACCAGGGCAGATGAGCGCCTCAGAGACGGTGCCGAGGCCCAGGTTCCGGGATCCGAGGGCAATGCTGGCCGCGATAGCGCACAGCAACAGGACGGCGAGAACGAGAAGTCCGGACAGACGTCGCCGTCTGGTGGTGACTACGGCGGGCACGGTGACGAACTACTCCTGACGCGTTCATTGCTCGAAAAGTCTGGTAAGCCTAACCTATCTTTTGTGCTCGTTGTCCATGCATTGGCCGAATAGTCGATGAATGAGGAGGTTCGATGCTCGAACCCGTAATCGTGTGCCCGCCGCGCGATTCCAGGCTCGCCTTCGGGACTGCCTGTACCCGCCTGCGTGCCCTGCAACCCGACCACCCGCGCGTATACGCCGTGGCGGCCATGGCAGACCAGGGAAAACGCCGATGGTGGCGGCTCGCCGACGGCATCCGCGAGGGTCGCATCGAGGTGATGTACCGGCGGCACGCAGCCGAAATGAGCAATGCCGACATCGCCGCCGAAGTGGTGGCCACGGCCCTGATCCACGCGGTGATCGGACGAGTGATGGCCATGGTGGTGGCCGAGGGCCGCGCCTGGGACCCGGGCCTGGAGAACCTCTGGATCCACACCGACAACGACGGCGGCATCGACTGGGCGGGCCTGTCCGACACCACGATCCGCGTCATCGACGGCGACCCTCTCACCGGGGAGGACGGCGTCGTGGCCCTGCCCTGCGAGCCCGCCCTCTACGTCTGGCTCGCCCACCGCTGCCTCCCGGCCCTCACCCTGGTCCAGGAGGCGATGACCCGCTGCGCCGGACTGCGTGTCCGGCGCTTCTGGAGTCTGGTGGCCGAATCGGTCGTGGGTGCGGCGACCTATGTCCCCGCTCTGGCCCGCACCTCCTCGTCGGAGGGCGCGCGGCGCGGGCATACCATGCTCGCGGCGTTCGAGGACCGCGGTCTTCCGGTCCGCCGAACCTGCTTCGACAGGTAGGCCGAGGCTCCGGAGCGCCGTCTCACCGGTCGAGACCCGAGTGGGGTCTCGACCGGTACTCACCCGACTGGCCCCCGCGATCGAGAATGCAAGGGCCAGAGCAGAACCCACAGGATGCCGTAGATCAGTGCGACCGTGGCCATGAGCACCAGCCACGCGGGATAGAGCACGATCAGGCACAGCTGGAGGAACTGCCGGACGCCGACAGGTTGGTCATCGGCCTGGGACAGCACGAACGGCAGGCCCGAGACCTTCAGGAACATGCGTCCGAGCGAGCTCGGCTTCTCCGGGGCGGCAGCGGTCGAATCCGGTTCCGGGGCAGGCATTGTCGGGTCCATCAGACGGTGATGGTGATCTGTTGGTCGATGGTCTCGATGGCCGACTGCAGCAGCCCGGCCTGATCCTGATTGCTGGTGGCGTTCAGTTGCAGCACGTAGTAAGCGCCGCCGGCGCCCGGGATGACCACGGTCTCCTGCGCCGACACCGCCGGAATACCCTGCAGCGTGTAGGTTCCCGCGATCCGGTAGGCCGGGAACCCGGAGACGGTGGTGACCGATCCAGCGCCGATCTGGCTGAAGCCGGGCAGGTTCCTGATCTCGCCGGCGGCATCGTCGATCAGTTTCTGCGGGTCGACCTTGCCCTGCAGTTTCGACATCAACGCGATGATATTCGGCGTGTAGTTCGCCCCGGCAGTGTCCGGACCGCTGTAGACGATCGCGCCGATGGCGTAGTCGGGGGTGTCGGCTCCCGCATTGGCCCAGCCGTCGGGGTAGGGCAGACCGATCGCCGGCGCCCCCGGATCGCCGTTGTGCACCTGGCTTTCGGTGATGTGCTGGTCTTTGATGTAGTCGGCGATCGTGTAGTTCGAGCCGCCGGTGGTGTCCAGCGTGCGCGGGGCGAGTTTGCTGTTGCCCGGATTCCCCGCCACGGTTGTCCTGGCCGCGCTCGAACTCGGCGACGCCGAGGAGGTCGAGACGCTCGTTGCGCGGTCCTTGCTGCTGCATCCGGTGAGCGTGACGCTCACCGCCACTGCCGCCACGGCGACCCCGATCAGGCCGCGATTTCCCATCGTCATCTGGCACCTCCCTGTCGAATCGAGCCGTCGAAAGGTAGCCGCGGGTGATTGGGATTCGATTGGAACCGGCATCCAAGCCGCTTCCGATCCCGGCCGGATACCGTCCGCGGAGCCGGCGATCCGCCGGTGAATATCCGTATGTCGCCCGGCGATCCGGACAGGGCGCCGGCGGCGCTGCTCGTCTTCCGCGGCCACGACTCGACCGACCGGCGGGGCAGCGGCTACACCTCGCGTCGAGGCGTATCGGGACGGCCTGCGCACTGGCGCGAAGTCCTGCACCGGTGCCATGCCCGGCGCGTGAACACCCGCCGGGCAACGGTATTCGGGTCACTCGGGATCAGCGTCCGGGTGAAGGGTGTCGACGCGGTCGGACAGCAGCCGATCCCAGACGTGCTCGCCGGTGGCGTCCGCGATGTCCCGCGCGCGGGCGAGCAGTCCGAGCGCCTGATCGGTCCGATGGTGATGCGACTCGATATCGGCGAGCAAGGCCAGGAAGAACGGCACCATGACGGTGCTGCCGTCCGCGGTGATGGCCTCGAACGCTTCGAACGCGGCGGCCGGATCGGCGTTCTCGGCGGCCAGCGTGCGCGCCCACACCTCGACGACCTTGGCGCAGGCCGCCCACTGCTCGCCTCCTGCGGTGCTGAGATCCCGGTGAACGACCGCGGCGGCGTCCGCCGTTCCCGCGACGACGCCGAGCACCGCGTAGACCTCCACGAGAGTCAGCCTGGCGGCCAGGATATTGAAGACGTCGCCGCGAGTCCGGGCCAGCTCCAACGACATTCGGCAGCATTCGACAGCCGCGTCGCGGTCGCCGCGCAGCGCTTCCATCAACCCCATCCAGCAGTACACCCGGGGATGGAAGAAATGCGTCGGGTCGTTGATCGTCTCCGGCGGCGGGAAGGCCGCGAGCATGTGGCGGGCTCGGATCAGCATCGCGTCCATGTCGCCCCGCAGCGCGGTGATCATGATGTCCACGAAGTGACTCGCAACCCCTGCGCCGGAATCGTTCGACATCGCGTACCGTGCCCGCAGACCGTTCGCGACGACCTCGGCCTCGTCGAGCCGACCACGGGCACACAGCATCATGCAGCGCATGGCCGCGGCACCGTAGAAGTCCCGCCCGTCGACCTGTTCGCCTAGTTCGAACGCGCGTTGCACGGCGGCCAGTGCGGACGCGCTGGTCTGTCCGTGCAGGATCCCGCGGGCCCCGGCCAGATGCAGCCACAGCGCCGACTGCCGTTTCAGCAGTTCGGGTTTGGCGGGTAGCCTGCGGCAGGCCTGGAGCGCGTGCTCGGCCAGGGTGACGATGTCCGCGTAGGCGGATCGCGCCAGCGCGCGCTGGATCACGGTCTCGTGGATCTCCAGGGCCGCATGAGTATTGAGCTCGGTGCCGGCGCGCCAGGCGTGATCGGCGGCGGCGATGGCCTCCTCGTAGGGCGAGGTCGCCAGCGCGGCCGCACGATCGGACGCGATGGCCGCGTGCACGGCGGTGCGCTCCGCCACCGGGATTCGCGCCAGTACCGCATCGCGCAGCAGCCCGTGACTGAAACAGAACACGCCCGGCCGTTCCCGATGCTCGTCGAGCAGACCGGTCTCGTAGGCCGGGCGCAGCCGCGCCCGGACAGCCGGGACGGGGGAGTCGAGGATGTCCGAGAGCGTCGCGACATCGAACTCCGGGCCGATTACCGCGGCCGCGGCGAGCGCGCGCCGGCCAGGTTTGTCGAGGACCGCCAGCCGCCGGCCGACCGCCGCGTTGATGGCGTCGGGTATGGCGTCGGGGTCGGGTCCGGCGGCTCCGACGGGTCGTTCGCCGGCCTTGGCCGCCCGGACCAATTCCTTGATGTAGAAGGGATTTCCGCGTGCGTGCGTCCACAGGTGCGCTGCGAGTTCGGGAGTGGCGGGAACCCCCGTGAGCTGTTCGATCAGGTCGCCGACCGCGTCGCGATCGATGCCGCGCAACCGCACGGCGACGATCCCGCTCGCCCCGATGAGTCGTTCGTGCAGGTGGCGGTTGACGGGACGGCCACTGCCGAAATACGTCCAGGTGCCGACGATCTGTATGGGCAGGCGCGCGACGCGGGCGCCCAGCAGCAGCAGCGCGCCGCCGGACGCGGCATCCGCAAGGTGCAGGTCGTCGACGACCAGCAGCAGCGGGCGCATCGCGGCCAGCTCGGCCAAGGCCGTCACGATGCCCTCGAAGAGGTGGAAGCCGGTCGCGGCGGCCCCGGGGGCGGCCGCGGTGTCGGCGGCGTTCCATTCCGGCACCAGCGCGTCGACGACACTGGGAACGGCGCGGCGCACCGCGTTCCGGCCCGGCTCGCCGAACTCGTCGCCGAGCCGGCGCAGGATCTGGATCCACATCCATAGTTGCGGGACCCGGATTCCGGCGGGATGCGCGGCCCAGGCGACCGCCATGCCGGCCCTCCGGGCTGTGACCGTCACCGCGTCGGCCAGGGCTGTCTTGCCGATGCCGCTCTCGCCGGTCACCACGACCAGGGTGCCGGACCCGGCGCGGGCGCGAGCGGCCGAGGCGGTCAGCGACTCGAGTTCGGCAGTGCGGCCGACCAGTGCCGGAGCGGCCCGGGCTGCCGGGTCGGTCGCGACGGCCGAGGCAGGAGCGCGCGTTTCGAGCGGTAGATCGGCGGAGTTGTCGCCGATCTGGCGATACAGGGCGCGCAGGTTCGCTCCGGGCGGGGCACCCACCTCACGATCCAGTGTTTCGCGGGCTCGCTCGAAGGCGCCCAGCGCGTCGGATCCGCGCCCGGCCCGATACAGCGAGAGCATCAGGTGCGCCCAGAGCTGTTCGTGCACAGGGTCGTTCGCGAGCGCCGCCTCGATCTCGGGGATCAGCTCGCTGGAGCCGCCCAACCGCAGCGCGGCGTCGAACCGCGCCTCGATGGCGAGCCTGCGCAGCGCCGAGTAGCGCAGCACCTCCGCGTACGCGAAATCGCGGTCGGCGAACTCTCCGAAAGGCGTTCCACGCCACAGTTTCAACGCGAGGGTGAGCTTGTCGAACCCGGTGCCCGCATCGTCTCGGCCCAGGGCCGCACGGCCGTCCTCGACGAGGTGCTCGAAGGTGGCCAGGTCGAGCCGGTCTCCGGCCAACAGGGTCAGTTGATAGCCCAGCGGCCAGGTCTGCAGGCGCGCCATCCCCGAATCGGCCTCCGCATCGGGGGCCGTCAGGCATTTGCGGAGATTGGAGACGTACGACCGCAACGACACCAGGGCCTTCGCGGGCGGATCGTCGTACCACAGCGCGTCGGTGAGCCGGTCCACGCTGACCACCGTGCCGCGCTGGGCCAGCAGCACAGCGAGCACACACCGCTGTTTCGGCCCGCCCAGCGTCGTCACCGCGCCGTCGACGCGCGCCTCGATCGCGCCGAACAGGGAGTACTCGACCTTCACCGGGCCGGCCATGCGGATGCGTCTCTCTCGTGCGGGCAAACGCGGCGAAAACCGCAGATTTGGTTTTTAACACGTTCCGGCGCGCATCGCTTGGAGGTCAGGGGAATTCAGCGCATGAGAGGCAATTCCCATCAGCGCTGCTCGCCGACCTACCCGGGCGAAAGGTCGGGGTGAGGGCGCGGATCGGGCGCTCGGTGAACTCCTCATGGGCGGAATCCAGCATCGACGGAGGATCAGTGGGCGTAGACACCGGGGCGATGCTGGTGCCAGGGGAGTCGCCGCTCCAGGTCCGCGGCGATCGCGAGCAGGGTGGCCTCGCTGCCGTAGCCGGCGACGAACTGCACCCCGACAGGAAGTTTCTCGGCCGTACGGCCCAGCGGCAGCGAGATCGCCGGATTGCCCGTCGCGTTGAACAGGGCTGTGTAAGGGGCGAATTCGAAGATCCTGCGATACCACTCGGGCGCGGTGAGTGCCGGGTCGTCGGCGTCGAGGTGACCCAGCGGCAGCGCCGGGTGGGCGGTGGTGGGCGTGAGGTAGAGGTCGTAGCCGGTGAGCAGGCTTGCCACCGCGCGGCGCGCCGTGTTGAAGGTCGACTCGACCGCGTAGAGATCGGCCGCGGTGCGGGTGGCGCCGTAGGCGACGCAGGCGCGGGTGGTGGCCTCGAGGTGCTCGGCGCCCGGCGTGACGCCCAGCGCCGCCGCGGCGGTGGTGACGGCGTCGGCGAGGAAGCTGCACCAGGCGTCGAGATTGGCGCGGTGGAAGGCCGCGTAATCGATTGCGGGATCGGCCTGTTCGACGTGATGCCCCATGGCGGCCAACTCATCGGCGACGTCCGCGACCGCTCGTGCGCAGTCCGGATGGGCCTGGGACATATCGGCGGTCACGGCGATGCGCAGCACGGGCGCGGGCCGGGTGATGACCATGCGGAAATCGACGGGTTCGGCGGGGAAGAGGTACTTGTCCCCGGGTTCGCTGCCGTGCACGGCGTCCAACAGCGCCGCGCAATCCCGCACCGTGCGGGTGACGGCGAACTCCACGCCCATGCCCAGCAGCGGATCGGCGTAATCGGGACCGGCGGAGACCCGGCCGCGGCTCGGCTTGAGCCCGACCAGTCCACACGCGGCCGCCGGGATGCGAATGGACCCGCCGCCGTCATTGGCGTGCGCGACCGGCAGCGCCCCGGCGGCCACCAGCGCCGCGGCGCCACCGCTGGATCCGCCCGCGCTGCGCGCCGGGTCCCACGGATTGCGGGTGGGCGCACCGTAGGCGCGGGCCTCGGTGGTGGCGTTGAAACCGAGCTCCGGGGAGGTGGTCACCGCCATGGTCGCCAGGCCCGCGCGCCGGAAGCGGGTCATGAGCGCGGTGTCGTGGGCGTGCGCGACGCCGTCGCCGAACAACCGGCTGCCACTGCGCTGCGGGACGCCCGCGGCATGGATGATCAGGTCCTTGATCGCGAACGGCACACCGGCGAACGGTCCGGACCGGTCGTAGTCCAGCGGTCGCTCGAACATCTCGCCCGCGACCGCGCCGAGTTCGGGATCGACCTGCGCGATCGCGGCCGCCGCCGCGGCCTGGACCTCGGCGGCGGCGACCTGTCCCTGGCGAATGAGCATGGCGAGCGCGGTCGCGTCGTGTGCCGCGTAGTCGGCGATATCCATCGGAAACCTCCCGGTGCTGTCTGCTGGTGGGCCAGACCGTAGGTCGGCGCGGCGGGGGCCGCGTCCGTCGATCGGCGGACGCGGTGAATCGGCGCGGATGCTCCCTCTGAGAGTCGCCCTCGGGTCGCTGGGATCGTGACCGGCGTCATACTGGCCCGATGGTTGCCGCATCTGATAGGGAGCTGAACCCCGCCGTCGCCCTGCGGGTCCGTGCGTCGATCGAAGCGGCGACACCGGACCGATCCGGGCTGGGAAGGGTGCTGTTCGAGCTCTCCCGGGTCGTCGCCTACGAACACGCGGCGTTGTCACGGTTCGATCCGGTCGCCAGGGTTCATCACACCGCGGCCAGTGTCGGCTATCCGCCGGCCGCGCTCGAGGTCATCGACGACTGCCTGCATGCGCACCCGATGTTCACCCGGTTGCGGCACGAGCGGGTACCGCTGGAACTGGGTGAGGTTCCGGCCCCGGCCCGCTCCGGCCCGGTATTCGAGCGGGTCATCGTGCCACTCGGCTACCGGCAGGGCCTCACCCAGCCGCTGTTCGGCGCGGATGGCCGCTATCTGGGCATGCTGAACATGAGCGGGACCGCGGGCGTGCCGTTCTCGCGGTCGTCGATGACGGCGCTCGCCCTGCTCGCGGACGTGGTCGGCGCGGCGCTCGATCCGTGCCGCAGCGCCGAGGCCGCAGTCGATCCGGGGGAATCGGTCGTGCTCGTCGGCCCCGGCGGTGCCGTGCGCGCGGTGACGGAGTCCGCCACGCCCGCATTGTTCGCCGCCGGCACCGCGGGATTCGAGCTCGCACGGTCGGTCGCCGAATCCGGTTGTCCGCGTGACCATCTGCTGCTCGTCGGCGGGGACGTGTACCGGACCCGCATGCGTCCGGTCCGCTCGGGCGGCACCAGCGTCGCCTACCGCCGGATCGACCCGCCCCACGCCCTCACCCCGCGTGAACTCGAGGTGCTCGCGCTGCTACCGGCGGGCGGCTCCAATGCCCGCATCGCCGCGGACCTGGGGGTCGAACCCTCCACCATCGCCACCCATATCGAGCGCATACTGCGAAAACTGAACGCCCCCAACCGGACCGTCGCCGCCACCACGGCTGTGCGCTGGGGGCTCGACGTGGTCGTCGGCACCGGAAGGTGAAGAGGCGGTGGGCTCCACGGGAATTCGTGACTGTGGAGCCCACCGCCTGGCAGGGGATCGGGGCCACCGCAGCCCTCGGGGCCTCGCTCGATCCTGACGCCGCACATAGAATAGGCCAGGCTTACCTAACTAGACAAGAGCTCTGGGGCTTCTCCCTGTCGTCCCATGAATCAGGGGGCTGGCTAAGCTCCAGTACATGAGCCCTGAGCAGCAGCATGCAACAAGCGGAATTGACGAGTTCTCCTCGATCAAGTCCATGGCCGACGTGACCCCCGAGCTGATGAACAAGTTCAGCGAGGGCACCTTCACCGACCTGCTCGGGCTGAAGTTCACGGCGCTGAGCGCGGACGGGGCGACCGCGGAATGGGTGGTGACACCGCAGCAGCACCAGCCGGCGGGGATTACCAACGGCGGGGTGTACTGCACTGTCATCGAGACGTTGGCGAGTGTGTCGGCGGGGGTGTGGCTGGGAGATCGCGGGTCGGTGGTCGGGGTCAACAACAACACCGATTTTCTGCGAGCCGTGCGGGAGGGCAAGCTGACCGGTGTCGCGACCCCGATTCATCGCGGGCGTTCGCAGCAACTGTGGCAGGTAGTGATCACCGACGAGCAGGATCGCACGGTGGCGCGCGGGCAGGTGCGGTTGCAGAACCTCAGCCCGCAGAACTGAACGCGCGGAACCGGAATCGTCGAACCGGGACAGCGGATCGCGTCTCACTGAAACACGCTGGTAACGCGGGTCGTGCCAGAATGGCCGACGATCCGTCCCCGCGATTCCACGAGGAGTCCGAATGCGACTGTCGCCGCACGAGCAGGAGCGCCTGCTGCTGAGTTACGCGGCCGAGCTGGCCCGGCGGCGACAGGCCCGCGGACTCAAACTCAATCACCCCGAGGCGGTCGCGATCATCACCGACCATGTGCTCGAGGGCGCGCGCGACGGCCGTACCGTCGCCGAGCTGATGGCCTCGGGGCGCACCGTGCTCAGTCGGGCAGACGTCATGGACGGGGTGCCGGAGATGATTCACGACGTTCAGGTGGAAGCCACCTTCCCGGACGGCACCAAGCTCGTCACCGTCCACCACCCGATCGGATGAGCGATGATTCCCGGCGAATACCTTTGTGCCGAAGGCGCTGTCGAGCTCAACGCGGGTGCCGATCGCATCGAACTGGATGTCGTCAACACCGGTGACCGCCCTGTCCAGATCGGATCGCACGTGCACTTCCCGCAGGCCAATTCCGCGCTGGAATTCGACCGCGCCGCCGCCCACGGCCGCCGCCTCGACATTCCGGCCGGCACCGCGGTGCGCTTCGAACCCGGTCTGGGGCAGCGGGTTTCGCTGGTTCCGCTGGGCGGCGCCCGCGAAGTGCACGGAATCAGCCTCACCCCACCCGGAAAGCTGGATGCCTGATGGCCGAACTGTCCCGCGCCCGCTACGCCGAACTGTTCGGGCCCACCGTCGGCGACCGGATCCGCTTGGCGGACACCGATCTGCTCATCGAGATCACCGAGGACCGCAGCGGCGGACCGGGACTCGCCGGCGACGAGGCCGTGTTCGGTGGCGGCAAGGTACTGCGCGAATCCATGGGCCAGGCCCGCGCCACGCGCGGCGAGGGCACCCCGGACACCGTCATCACCGGCGTGGTGATCGTGGACTACTGGGGAATCGTCAAGGCCGACATAGGTATTCGCGACGGTCGTATCGTCGCTATCGGCAAGGCGGGCAATCCCGACACCATGAGCGGGGTGCACCCGGACCTCGTGGTCGGTCCCTCGACCGAGATCATCGCGGGCAACGGCCGCATCGTCACCGCGGGCGCCATCGACTGCCACGTGCATTTCATCTGCCCGCAGATCCTCGACGAGGCCATGGCCGGCGGCATCACCACCCTGGTCGGCGGCGGCACCGGCCCGGCCGAGGGCTCCAAGGCCACCACCGTCACCCCGGGAGCCTGGCATCTGGCCCGCATGCTGGAGTCCACCGACTCCTGGCCGATCAACATCCTGCTGCTGGGCAAGGGCAATACGGTGCGCGAGGACGCGCTGTGGGAGCAATTGCGCGGCGGCGCGGGCGGTTTCAAGCTGCACGAGGACTGGGGCACCACCCCGGCCGCCATCGACCACTGCCTCACCGTGGCCGACGCCTCCGGCGTGCAGGTGGCGCTGCACTCGGACACCTTGAACGAGGCCGGATTCGTGGAGGACACCCTGGCCGCCATCCGGGGTCGGGCCATCCACTCGTATCACACCGAGGGCGCGGGCGGCGGGCACGCGCCCGACATCATCACCGTCGCTTCGCATCTCAATGTGCTGCCCAGTTCCACGAACCCGACGCGTCCGCACACCATCAACACCCTCGACGAGCATCTGGACATGCTCATGGTCTGCCATCACCTGAGCCCGTCCATTCCCGAGGACCTGGCCTTCGCGGAGAGCCGCATCCGGCCCTCCACCATCGCGGCCGAGGATCTGCTGCACGATCTGGGCGCGATCTCCATGATCGGCTCCGACGCCCAGGCCATGGGGCGCATCGGCGAGGTCGTCATGCGCACCTGGCAGACCGCGCACGTCATGAAGCGCCGTCGGGGCGCGCTGCCGGGCGACGGGGCCGCCGACAACAACCGGGTCCAGCGCTACGTCGCGAAATACACCATCTGCCCCGCGGTTACGCACGGCCTCGATGCCGAGATCGGCTCGATCGAGGTGGGCAAGCTGGCCGATCTGGTGCTGTGGGAGCCCGCGTTCTTCGGGGTCCGCCCGCACGCGGTCATCAAGGGCGGCGCGATCGCCTGGGCCGCTATGGGCGACGCCAATGCCTCCATTCCGACCCCGCAGCCGGTGCTGCCGCGCCCCATGTTCGGGTCCGCGCCGAGTGTCGCGGCGGGGACCTCGCTGCACTTCGTGTCCGAGCAGGCCATCGAGGACGGGCTCGCCAACCGGCTGCGGGTGAACCGGAAGCTGGTGCCCGTGGCCAATGTTCGCGCGCGCACCAAAGCGGATCTGCCCAATAACGAGGCCATGCCCCGCATCGAGGTCGAGCCGGACACCTTCACCGTGCGGATCGACGGGGAGGTGTGGGTCGAGCAGCCCGCCACCGAACTGCCCATGGCGCAGCGGTACTTCCTGTTCTGACGGTTCGTCGCTGCCGATGGACACCGATACCCAGCTCGGTGCGCTCACCCTGTCGCACACCGGATCGCACGACCCTGCCCCGGTGATCAGCGATATCTGCGACGCCGACCAGCCCATGGAGGTCGAGCATCGCAATCCGCGGTGGCACTGCCGCGGCCGATTCCGGAGTGTGAAATCTCTCGGCGCGAGCGCAATGCTGGGAGTACGCCCGAGGCGGTGGCAGACTTCGAATATGACGACTGCCGACTGGGCCGAAGTTGATCACTATCTCGTCGAAACCCTGGTGGGAGACGGGGATTCGGAGACCCTGCGGGCGAACGCGGCGGCGGGGCTGCCCGCCATCGACGTTTCGCCGCCGCAGGGCAAATTCCTCTATCTGATCGCGAAATCCGTGCGGGCGCGGCGGGTGCTCGAGGTGGGCACGCTGGGCGGGTACAGCACCACCTGGCTGGCGCGGGCCGTCGGGAAGTCCGGTCAGGTGGTGACCCTCGAATACGAGCCGAAGCATGCGGAGGTCGCGCGGGTCAATCTGGAACGCGCGGGCGTGGGGGAGCGGGTGGACATCCGGGTCGGCGCGGCGCTGGATTCGCTGCCGGTGCTGGCCGAGGAGCAGCCGGAGCCGTTCGATGTCGTCTTCATCGACGCAGACAAGGTCAACAACGCCAACTATGTGCGGTGGGCGCTGCGGCTGACCCGGCCCGGATCGGTGATCATCGTCGACAATGTCGTGCGCAACGGCGCCATCGCGGACGCGGATTCGACGGACGTGGCGGTGCGGGCCAGCCGCGAGGTCATCGAATTGATCGCCGCCGAGCCGCGTCTGGACGGGACCGTATTGCAGACCGTTGGCGGGAAGGGATGGGATGGCTTCGCGTATGCGGTCGTGCTCGGTGAGGACGACTGAGCCGGAGGTCGCCCCGGTGCGCCCAGCGGGTCACGCCTCGTAACACCCCTGCTGGGCGATCACTGTCGCGCGCCGTGCGCCTCGTCCGGGTTCGCGGCCAATTCTTCCCAATAATCCACGTACGCCTGTTCATGCATGATGCCCAGCCGCAGCACGCGTGCGCGCGAAGTCGCGCGCACGCTGTCCTTCGGGTCGATCTCGGCATACAGCATTCGATATAGCTCCAGCCAGCGACGATGCTCAGTGGCCTGATGGCGGGCCAGCGCCACTACGTCGCCGGGTGCGCCGAGATCGGCGAAGAACAGCTTCAGCTGCGCGGGATCGCGCGTCTCCGGCTGCGGCGAGGTCGGGTCGCCCAGCCAACGGGTGAGTTCGGCGCGGCCGGCGTCGGTGAGGTGGAAGACGCGGCGGCGGCGGCCGCTCTCCTCGGCCTCCTCGCGCAGCAGGCCCTGCTCGGCAAGCCGCGGCGGTACCCGATAGAGCTGGGCGTGAGGGATCGGCCAGAACTTGTCGACACTCTCCTCCAGGCGGACCTTGAGGTCATAGGGGGTCAGCGGTCCGTGTCGGGCGATGAGACCCAGCACTATGTGGTCCTGCGGGCCGAGTTCGGCCATTCGGCAACCCCTTTCAGTTGACATCGTACCGCTGAGACTATACCTTCATGTCGGTCATACGATATCAATGATACTATTGGAGTGGAAATGCGCGACTACGCCATCGACCTGTTCGACCGCTGGACCGGGATGTGGAACGGCGACCTCGCCCTGGCCGACGAGATCATGGCTCCGGAATTCACCCTCCGCTACGCCCAGCCCGGCGCGGACATCTACGACGACATCCACGACCGCGCGGCCTTCGCGGCCGCGATCGACAAGTTCCGTGCCGAACGGCCCGGCCTGGTGTTCTCCGCACAGGGCGAGCCGGTCGTCGAAATGAGCGACGCCCGTACCGGATTCATCGCCCGGCCGTACGGGGCCCGCGTCACCGATCCGGACGGCGCCGTCCTTCGCGACCTCAGTGGCACCGATATCCTGCGCTTCGAGAACGGGCAGATCGTCGAGGTGTGGTCGGTGTCCGGTGGGCTGGGCGGGCGTAGCTTCTACGCTTAGCCCCATGTCGAAGCGCCGCAAAGCCCCGCCGATTCCGAACGACTGCCCGTGCGGGCTGCCCGCGAGCTACGCGGACTGCTGCGGCCGGCTGCATCGCGGTGAAGGGCAGGCGGCGACCGCCGAGCAGCTCATGCGCTCACGCTTCAGTGCCTTCGCCGTTCGTGACGAGGCGTATCTGCTGCGCAGCTGGGATCCCGAAACACGGCCCGCCGACGTGGTTTTCGATCCGGAACTGCGGTGGGACCGGCTCGAGATCCTGGGCGCGACCGGCGGTGGATTGTTCCACGTCGAGGGCACGGTGGAGTTCCGTGCCCACTATCGCGCCCATGGCGCGGCGGGAGCGCTGCACGAGAACAGCCGCTTCCGCCGCGACCACGGGGCGTGGGTCTACGTCGACGGCGTGATCGAGGACTGATCGGCCGACGACCGTGATCGAGAAGGTCGCATCGGATATGCGCACGCGCACACGGCGCGGGATTGCAGCCTGTGCAAAGGCGCGCGTGATGCCGGGCAGCGGTATTCCTCGGTGCCCGTGACACCGATATCGGGCGGATCAGCGGGCGGCGCGGGCCTCGAACCCGTCACAGAGAGCGGCGAGACCGGTTTCGAGCAGGTGCTCCGGATCCAGGAGCGAGGTGTCGCCGGATCCCTCGAGGTCGGCCAGCGCCGGCGGGACGGGCCAGCGTGGGTCGCCGTCGAGGACCGCGGTGAGGCCGGAGCGCTCGTCGGCACCGCTGTCGCGGCCCTGCAGCAGTCGCGCGCTGACCTCCTGGAGCGCGACCCCGGCGATATAGCTCCACACCGACAGCGACATGCGGGTCGCCTCGCGCGTGTCGACGCCGAGTTCGGCGAAGCCCTCGACCAGCCAGCTCAACACCACCAGGCTGTGCTCGCCGAAGTTGTAGCGAGGCACCGCGAAGGTGAACAGCACCCATGGATGTTCCTGGTAGAGCCGCCAATCGACCTCGGCCGCGATGTGCACCCGATCGCGCCAGGTCCAGTCCTGATCCTCGGCCGGCGGGTAGGGATTGCGGCGGGAGACCTCGTCGGTCATAGCGGCCAGCAGCGTGTCCTTGTTGGGGATGTGCCGATACAGCGACATGGCGCCGGAATTCATGCGGTCGGCGATGCGGCGCATGGACAGGGACTCGAGTCCGGACTCGTCGGCCAGGGTGATGGCGGTGTCGACGATGGCGGCCCGGGTGAGCTTGGCCTCGGTCATCGGACGAATTCTTCCCTTCCCGCGCGGGGTATGCGTACACTGTACTCGCCCTCGTGCGTACAACGTACGCGCGCATTCTCATGCAAGCCCGAAATCAGCCCGAAGGATAGGTCATGACGAGTACGCTCGCGCGTCCCGACGCGAAGACGCCGCGCCGCGCCTGGGCGGGACTGGCGGTGCTGCTCTTGCCGGTGCTGCTGGTGTCCATGGACATGTCGGTGCTCTACCTGGCCATGCCGATCCTCACCCAGAGCCTGGATCCGTCCGCGACACAACAGCTCTGGATCCTCGACATCTACGGGTTCATGATCGCCGGACTGCTCATCACCATGGGCAATCTGGGCGACCGCATCGGCCGGCGCACCATTCTGCTCGCCGGCGCCACGGTATTCGGCGCCGCGTCGGTGCTGGCCGCCGTCGCACCCAGCGCGGGCGTGCTCATCGCGGCGCGGGCGCTCATGGGCATCGGCGGCGCGACACTGCTGCCATCGAGCCTGGCGTTGATCTCCACGCTGTTCCCCGATGACCGGGCACGGGCCACCGCCATCGGCGTCTGGACCGCGTTCTTCGCGGGCGGATCAGCGGTCGGGCCGATCATCGGCGGCGTACTGCTGCACCACTTCTGGTGGGGCTCGGTCTTCCTTATCAATACGCCGGTGCTGTTGGTGCTGCTGGTCTTCGGCCCGCTGCTGCTGCCCGAGCATCGCGCGGCCGGGCGTGGACCCCTCGACTGGGTGAGCGTGCTGCTGTCGATCGGCGGCATCCTGCCCATCGTGTACGCGATCAAACATTGCGCGGCCGAGGGATTCGAGCTACCGGCCATCGGCATCGGGATCATCGGCGTGCTGCTGCTGACCGCGTTCATCCGGCGGCAGCGGACGCTGTCCGAACCGCTGCTGGATCTGAGCCTGTTCCGGCGCGGGCTGTTCTCGGTGGCCATCGGATCCAGTACGGTCGGCATGCTGGCGCTGGCCGGGATGAGCTATCTGACCAGCATGTACCTGCAATCGGTGACCGAACGCGACGCTCTGCAGTCGGCGCTGCTCGGGATTCCGGGCGCGGTGGTGGTGTTCGTGTTCTCGATGTCCGGTGCGCGGATCGGGCGCAGGCTCGGTACCAAGAGCACCTTCGTGCTCGCGCTGAGCATGGCGTCGCTGGGCAATCTCATGCTGCTCGGGGTCGGCGTGGACGGCGGGATCGGCTGGTACATCGCCGGTTCCGTGGTCGCAGGCGCGGGCTTCGGCATCGCGTTCACGCTGGTGTCTGAGGTGGCGGTGTCGTCGGTGCCGACCGAGCGGGCCGGATCCGCGGTCGGCATCTCCGAGACCAGCTTCGAGCTCGGCAACGGTCTCGGCCTGGCGTTGCTGGGATCCCTCGCGGCCCTGGTATTCCGCTCCGGCGGCGATTTCGGGCCGACGTTGGGCGAGACCATCGCCCGGACCGGGGACAACACCGCCCTGGCAGAGTCGGCGCGCGAGTCCTTCGTGACCGGCATGCACGTCGCGACCACCACGGGCGCGGTCCTGCTGGCCGGCATGGCGGTGATCGCCTTCTTCGCGAAATCCGAGGCCACCGCGAAAAGCGCCGCGGTTGCGGCCGGTTCGGTGCACTAGCCGCCGAACAGCGCGGTCCATACCTCGGTGATCCGGGCCCGCCAGGGCATGATCACGCGCTGATATGCCCAGCGCACCGGGCCTGAGAGCGCGCGCCAAGCGCGGGCGACGGCGGCGAGGAGTGGTTGCAGGACAGTGCGGTGCAACCAGCGGCAGGGGGTCACCACCGTGATGCGGACGACGGTGGTGGCCACCCGCCAGCCGAACAGGACCGTGACGACCACCGCGTAGGCCAGCGGGCGCAGGACCCAGCGCCGCAGCCGCTTCGCGGGCCACACGAGGAGCCACGTGACCAGCGGTTCGATCACGGCGACCAGGAGCCAGCGGCCGCCCGGGCGCAGCATTCGCTGCCACAGGGCCGAGATCGGGACGGCGACGAGCCACCTCCACGTCATGGTGACCGCCCAGCCCATCGCGTCGGCGATCGGTTTCACCGCAGTGCGGAAGATCCACGGAATGCTCGGACGCAGGACGCGTCGCCACAGCCACTCCTCGATGGCGCGCTGGATCGGGCGCAGGAAATACGCCAGCAGGACCGTGCCGAGCGGGGTGAGGACCATGCCGAACAGCAACTGCTGGATCAGCAGATGCCAGAGGTAGTTGCGGACGAAATCGCGCAGCGGCCGAATTACCCAGTCTCGGAACAAGGTCACGAGCGGTCTCAGCAAGTGGTCGTTGAACAGGGTGATTGCCGCAGCGATGGCACGCGGTACGCGTTTGATCACCTCCCACGCCAGCCGCGGCGGCACGAACACCATGAGCACGACGGTACGTGCGCACCAACCCCAGATCGAGACCTGTTCCGGCGTCGGCTGTTCCGGCGCTCGAGTCGACATGACGGCTTCCTTCCCCCGAATGACCGCCCCATCCTGGTGCAGGAGAGCGCACGGCGGCCAGGGTATTTCCACTCAGTTCCCGATCACATACCGGTCCGCCGGTTAGGCTCGGAAGCGTGGTTGAGGAAGACGCCCCGAACAGTGCGCAATCGGCCGGGTCGAACGGCCGCCCCCTGGCGGAACGGGTGGCGACCAGAATCTTCTACCCGACCTCCCGACCGCGCGAGAAAGCGCTGCGCAACGCGGTTTCCGGCAGCGTCATCCTGGTGACCGGCGCCTCGCACGGCATCGGCAAGGCCGCCGCGAAGAAGCTCGCCGCCGCGGGCGCGACGGTGTTACTGGTGGCTCGCTCGCTGGAGGACCTCGAACAGGTGGCCGCCGATATTCGCGAGGGAGGCGGCAGTGCGCACGTGTACCGATGCGACATCACCGAATTCGACGCGGTCGAGGAGTTGGGGCGGCGGCTGCTGGCCGAGCACGGCCGGGTGGATGTGCTCATCAATAATGCGGGCCGCTCGATTCGACGCCCCATCGACGAATCCTATGACCGGTTCCACGATTTCACCCGGACCATGGACGTCAACTACCTCGGCCCGGTGCGGTTGCTGCTCACCCTGCTGCCGAGCATGCGCGAGAACCGGCACGGGCACATCGTGAACATCTCCACCTGGGGACTGCGCATGCCGCCTGCGCCGCGGTGGGCAGCCTACGGTGCGTCCAAGGGCGCATTCGACATCTGGTTGCGCACCGTCGCGACGGAGATCGCCGCCGATGGCGTCACCACCACCTCGGTGTATATGCCGCTGGTGCACACCCGCATGAGCGCCCCCACCGACTTCTCCGGCGTGCCCGGGCTCACCGCCGAGGAGGCGGCCGATCTCATCTGCCATGCCGTCGTCGCGCGGCCGATCGAGATCTCGCCCTGGTGGACCGGTCCGGTGCAGGCGCTGTCGGACCTGCGGCGCGGAGCCGCGCAACGGTTCATGGAGCGCGGTCTCGGGCGCAGGTCAGGGGAGTAGCACGACCTTGCCGGTGGTCGCGCGGGTCTCCAATGCGCGATGCGCGGCAGCGGCTTCCGCGAGCGGGAAGGGATGGACGGCCGGGCGCAGGCGGCCCGCCGCGGCCTCGGCCAGTGCGCGAGTCTCCAAGGCGCGCAGGCCGCCCGAGCGTTCCAACATGGGCGCGCCGAGCACCTCCCGCGAAGTGACACCGCGCTCGGCGAGCGCCCGATCGTCGAGTTCGATCCGTCCGCCGGACCAGCCGAACACCAGGCGGAGGCCGCCCTTGCCGAGCAGATCGACCGCAGTGCGGGCGATCTCGCCGCCGACGCCGTCGAACAGCAGGGTGGCGGGGTGTTCGCCGTAGCGGGCGCGCACGGCATCGGGCCACGACGGATCGAGGTAGTCCAGGGCGAGGTCCGCGCCGTTCTCGTACACCTGATCGGCCTTCACCTTCCCGCCCGCGAGCCCGATGACGGTCGCGCCCGCCTCGGCCAGGTACTGGACCAGCAACGTACCGATGCCGCCGGCGGCGGACGGCACGATGGCCACGGTGTCCGCGGTGATGTCGGTGAATCCGAGGATCCCCAGCGCGGTGCGCCCGGTGCCGATCATGGCGACCGCCGCGCCCGGATCCAGACCCGCCGGAATCTCGTGCAGCCGTTCGGCTTCGGTCACCGTGAGTTCGGCGTATCCGCCCGGCACCTGCCCGATATGCGCGACAACCGAACGCCCGAGCCAACTTTCGTCGACGCCGGGTCCGACGCGGTCCACCGTTCCAGCCACCTCGCGTCCCGGAATCGTGGGCAGCGCGGTCAGCGGCATCGGCCCGGCCGCGATGATGCCCTGGCGCAGCGAGGTGTCCAGCAGGTGCACGCCGGCCGCCCGCACTGCGATCCGCACCTGTCCCGGTTCGGGCTCGGGATCGGGGACGGTCTCGTATCGCAGGTTCTCGGCAGGCCCGAACTCATGAAGATGTATGGCACGCAAGGCAACTCCTTGTTTCGGCTGCGGACGCACCCAGTTTGCAACCTCAATATTGCTTCAGGTCAAGCCCCAGTGGGTGCGTTCGGCGGCGAGGAATCCGACCGTTTTGAAACGAATTTCAGTCACATGCGTGGCTTGTCGGTTAGTCTCGCTGCGATCACATCCTGTGAGGATGCTGTGAGAGAGGAAAATTCATGAAAACCGTTGTGCTGAAAGCCTGTGCCGTCGCCGCCATCGCCTCGGGACTCGGTGCTGCTCCGGCCATGGCCGCGCCCGTGGGCCTGGAACCCGCCGCGCCCGAGACCGCCAGCGTGGCCCCGGTGGCCGGGCTGGTCCCGGAGACCGGATCGGCCGGCGCCTACAACTCGATCACCTGTGCGCTGAAGACCTTCTCGGCATCGATGCCCTGCCTGCTCACCTAGGCGGAATCGTGCGAACGGGTGCCGCTTAGGATCGAGCCATGCGATACCCGGACGTGCGCCGATGAGCCTGGCGACCCTTCTCGCCCTCGCCGATTCCCGGCTCCCGATCGGCGGGCACGTGCATTCCGGCGGGGTCGAGGAGGCCGTCACGTCCGGGCTGCTGCGCGATGTGCCGAGCGTCGAACTCTATCTGCGGCGGCGCATCCGCACCTCCGGACTGGTGGCGGCCTCGCTGGCCGCCGCCGTCTGCGCGGGGACGCTGGACCCGGCCCGGGCCGAGCTCGAAGCCGATGCGCGGACGCCCTCGCCGGCAGCCCGGACCGCCTCCCGTGCCCAGGGGCGCGGACTGCTCCGGCTGGCGAAACAGGTCTGGCCGCACACCGATTGGCGCGACCTCGGCACTCGGCCGCATCTGTCCACGGTGTTCGGGGTGGTCGGTACCGTATGCGGCGCCACGCCCGAGGACATCGCCGCGGTCACGGTGTACACGACCATGACGGGAGCGGCGACCGCCGCCCAGCGACTGCTGGCCCTGGATCCGGCCGCGGTGGCCGCCTGCACGATTCGGCTGGCCGAGGTGTGTGACGTCACCGCCCGGGCAGCCGCCGAATCCCTTGCCGCGCTGTCTGATCCGCTCCAGGATGTGCTCGCCGAACGGCACCTGCGGCGGGATATGCCGCTGTTCGCGTCGTAGAGCGAGTCCGAGGACCGAGCTCACGCGTTCGTGCTCAACTCGCTCACGCTCTGGACTTATCCGGCGTTCTGCCTCGTCCGGAAGAACCGGCGGGTCTCGACGTCAGCGGGGAAGTAGGCTTCGATGGCGATCTCGTCCAGCGTGATATCGAAGGCCGCGCCGAAGGTAGTCACCGTGTTGACCAAGCACAATTCGGTTCCGCGATGCGCGAGCCGGATACGCAGCGCGATCTCGGTCGGGTCGGGTGGCCGGGGCTCGGGCTCAGGGCCGAACGCCGCCAATTCCTCGTACAGCGAGTGCAGTTGCGGATCTCCGCTGCGCGCGGCCTGGTGGGCGAGCCGGGGCAGCAGATACCCGCGCACCTGTTCCACATTGCGCAGTCTCGGCGCGAGCCCGTCCGGATGCAGCCCCAACCGCATCATGTTGATCGGCGGCCTCAGCAGCGCCGGGTCTGCTCCGTGCAGGAATACCTCGACCGAGCTGTTGGCCAGGAGGAGATTCCATCGACGGTCCACCGCGAGCGCCGGATATGGCTCGTGCCCCAACAGGACCTGCTGGACGGTCTCCCGCGCCCGCGCCAGATCAGGGTCATCCAAGGGGCGGTCGCGGAAGACGGGCGCGTGCCCGGCGGCGACCAGCAAGCGGTTGCGCTCACGCAAAGGCACGCCGAGCCGCTCGGCCAGATGAAGGACCATCGCGCTGCTGGGAATCGTGCGTCCCGTCTCGACGAAACTGATGTGCCGAGCCGACACCTCCGCATGAATGGCCAGGTCGAGTTGACTCAGCCGACCGCGGTGCCGCCATTCGCGCAGCAGTTCCCCGACGGGACGATCGTTCGTCATGCCCCGAGTCTGCTCCGCCGCCGAACGCCGCCGCCATTACCCGGCATGTAATCGACGCGCCCGGCCCGAATCCGCGACAGTCACCCCATGGACAAGACCAACAAGCAACTGGTGATCGACGGATTCCGAGAATTCGCGGCGGGAAATGTCGAGGTGCTGCGCACACTCCTGCACGAGAACTTCATCGAGCACAGCCCCGGAAACCCCAGCGGGCGGGATGAGTTCATCGAGTTCATCACCACCGCGCCGGTCGCCGGGGCACATCTGGACCTCGGGCGGGTCATCGCCGAAGACGACCACGTGGTCGTGCATTACCGCATGACGCCGGAGGGCGACGAGCGCGGCATCGCCGTCGTGGACATCTGGCGGCTTGTGGACGGACAGATCATGGAGCACTGGGATGTCGTCCAGCCCGTGCCCGAAGCCGATCAGATCCCGAATGGGATGTTCTGAGCGAGCCTCCGACGAACCAGGTGGATCGGTCGCCGACGCGGTCGAGTGACGTCTCGGTTGGAAATTCGTTTCATACCGGGAGTCCCTTTCCCAGGCCGGCGCACGCGACCGCCCACCGAGTTCTCTCACATGGCTGGTCACAGGGTTGGTAACAGCGGGTTCACGTGGCTGGGTCACGATGAGGGGGAAAGGAGCCGAACATGCCACCTCACCTCATCGATGGTGAACCGCACGATCACAGCCATGACCGGCCCAAGCGGGAGCGCACGCCCGGGGAGCCGCTGCGGATCGGGATCGGGGGACCGGTCGGGTCGGGGAAGACCGCGCTGACCGCCGCACTGTGCCGGCAGCTGCGTGATGAGTTGTCGTTGGCCGTGCTGACCAATGACATCTACACCACCGAGGACGCGGACTTCCTGCGCCGGCACGCGGTGCTGCCCGACGAGCGGATCACGGCCGTGCAGACCGGCGGGTGCCCGCACACCGCCATCCGCGACGACATCACCGCCAACCTCGACGCCATCGACGATCTCATCGAGGCCAACCCGCCGCTGGACCTGATCCTGGTCGAATCGGGCGGCGACAATCTCACCGCCACCTTCTCCTCCGGCCTCATCGACGCCCAGATCTTCGTGGTCGACGTGGCCGGGGGCGACAAGGTCCCGCGCAAGGGCGGTCCGGGTGTGACGTGGTCGGACCTCCTGGTCATCAACAAAACCGACCTGGCCCCGATGGTCGGCGCGGATCTGTCGGTCATGGACCGGGATTCGACCAGGGTGCGCGAGGGCCGCCCCTTCGTCTTCACCTCCCTTACCGAGGACCCGGCGGCGACACCGGTGTTGGCGTGGGTGCGCGACCAACTCCGCCTGGCCGCCGAACAGGATGCGGCGGCGGGCAGTGCCCATTCGCACTGAACTCCGCATCACCGCGACCGCCGGGACGCTGCCGCACATCCACGCGGTCGGCGGCCTGGCTGCGCGGCGCACCGGTGTGGACACGGTGCATATCATCGGCACCGCCGCTACACCGCTCGGCGGCGACGTGCTGGATATCGCCGTCTCGGTGGGGGCGGGCGCACGGTTGACGGTCCGGTCGGTGGCCGCCACCATCGCGCTGCCCGGGCACGAGACTCGGAAGTCTATGGCGCACTGGCGCTTCGACGTGGCCGCTGGCGGCGAACTCGATGTCGACCCCGAACCGACGGTGATCGCGGGCGGCGCCGAGCACGACACCTTCACTACCGTCCGACTGGAAAAGGGCGCGCGCCTGCGCATTCGGGAACGCATTCAGATCGGCCGCACCGGCGAGGACCACGGCTGCTGGAGCGGCGAGCTCACCGCCGACATCGGCGCTACCCCACTCCTGCGCCACCGCCTCGAACTGGGCGCCGACACCACTACTGACGACCCCCTCTCGTCCCCGCGCGCGCTGGAAAGCGTGCTCACCTACCCCGACGACCGCCCCGTGGACACCACCGGCCTGGACGCAGCCCTCCTACCCCTCGCCGCCGGCGGCACCCTGTTCACCCGAACGGGTCGCCTGTTGACCCGCTGACCGGCAATCACCTTCTCGGGGAGACCATCCCCGAGCTCGGGTGAGTGAGGCGGATTGGTCGGCGGCGACACGGGACGTGCGCCGGCGCGGTACCGGACAGTGGGCAGAAAGTCGGCCGCGACCAGTGCCACCGTCGAAAATGCCAGTCCTACAAGGAATATCCCCGTTCGGTCGAAGCTGAGGAGGGGAAGACTGCCAGCCTCGGCGACACTGCACCGCGCCAGGTGGTGCATGAGTGCGTTGCCCGCCAGGGCTGTGACCAAGCCCATGCCGAGTGTCGCTCCGACCATGGCGAGCGGCGCGACGACCCGCCTGGGCCGATCAGCCCGGCCGAGCATCATGACGCCGATCGGCAACAGCGTCCCGCCCCCGGCGATCTGCACCAGCTGGCACCAATCCCGCACCGTCCCACCGGAATCCGCCGCAGCCGCCCCCGCTGCGCCGACGACCGCCAGCAGCGCGCCGATCACATAGAGCGTCTTCAGATTCACGCGGTGGGCCAGCAGTACCACGAGGGGCACGACCGCGGTCAGCACCTCGGCGATGATCAGCACCATCGTCGACCACTCGACGGCGAAATCGATGCCCATCTCGACGACGGCGGATCCGCGACCTGCTCCCGCTCGCCAAGATGGCTATAGTGAAGTATAGTCAGATGCCTCAATGAATCAGGGAGTAGATATGACGACAATCGAGGGTGCGAATGTTCTGGTGACGGGCGGGCAGCGTGGGTTGGGTCGTGCGTTCGCGCGGGAGTTTCTGCACCGGGGCGCGGCGAAGGTGTACGTGAGCGCGCGCAAGCCGGAGTCGAGTGGCGATCCGCGGATCGTGCCGGTCGAGTTGGAGGTCACCGATCCGGATTCGATTGCCGCGGTGGCGGAGCGGGCCGGTGATGTGAGCATCGTAGTGAACAATGCGGGGGTGTTACGGCCGGCTCCGCTGTTGCAGACCGAGATGGCGGATGTGGTGGAGACGTTCGAGACGAATGTCTTCGGGCCGCTGCGGATCGCACGGGCTTTTGCGCCGATCCTCGCCGCGAACGGTGGTGGGGCGCTGGTGGACATCCACTCGGTGCTGTCCTGGAGTTCGGGGGCGGCGGCGTACGGCGCGTCGAAGGCCGCGCTGTGGTCGATCACCAATTCCCTGCGGATCGAATTGGCGGGGCAGGGTACGCAGGTGGTCGGTGTGCACCTCGGGTTCGCCGACACCGACATGGTGAAGGCCATCGCGGCGCCGAAGATCAGCCCCGCCGAGGTGGCGTTGGCGGTTGCCGACGGGCTGGAGCAGGGGGCAACCGAGGTGCTCGTGGACGACTTCGCCAGGCAGGTGAAGGCCACATTGTCCGGTCCGGTCGAGGGCCTCGCACTGCCGTTCGTTCGCTGAAAATCCTTCTCTTTCAAGGGAGTTCATCATGCCGCTGTGGCACATCTACCACCCCGCCGACACCTTCACGGCCGAGGACAAACAGAATTTCGCCAAGGACATCACCGCCTACTACGCGCGCTTCGGGCTGCCGGAGTTCTACGCGGTGGCGCTCTTCCATGAGATCCCCGCCGACTCCTTCTATGTCGGCGGCGTATCGATCCCCGCGGTGCGGATCACCATCGACCATCTGGCACGCCAACTCGACGACCCCGATCTGCGCAAGCGGATGAGCGAGCGCCTGCACGACCTCATGGCCCCGTACACCCACGATCGCGGGCTGCATCTCGAATTCAATATCAACGAGGTACCCCGGGACACCTGGATGATCGGTGGACTGTTCCCGCCCGCACCCGGCAGCCCTGTCGAGCGCGACTGGGCCGAGGCGAACAAACCCATTCCCTACTGACCGAGAACGTGGCCCGTATCGGCGGTGGGACGGCGGGGCTCATGGGAACCGCAGCTCACCGCCGGTTCCCACCGCGAGCCCAGCCCTCCGCCGCTGTCGGCGGCGTGCTGTCAGCCAGCGCGCTGCTGCGAGGATTTCCCCGCTTCCGCATTCGCCACGGATTTGCCGTTACCCGAAGAACTTTCGCCGCCGATCTGTTTGGCGAGCTGACGCGCCTCGACCGGATCGTCGAGTGCCTCGAGCGCCAGGCGTGCGAACACCCACTGTTCGGTGGCCGCCATCTGACCGCGGTGGCGGCCCAGGAACGAGACGAACCATTCGAGCACGGTGACGAAGCGGCTGCGGAAGCCGACCAGGTACCACAGGTGCAGGCCCAGCCAGGCCAGCCATGCGAAGAAGCCGCTGAACTCCAGCTTGCCCACCTGGCAGACCGCGCTGAACCGCGACACGGTGGCCATCGAGCCCTTGTCGAAGTATTTGAAGGGCTTGCGGTCCTCCACCTTCTGCTTGCCCTCGACTTCGGCCTTGATGGCCTTCGCGGCGTAGGTGCCGCCCTGGATCGCGCCCTGCGCCTGCCCGGGCACGCCCGGTACCGACATCAGGTCGCCTACTACGAAGACGTTCGGATAACCCTTGATGGTGAGGTCGGGTTCGACGATGACACGTCCGGCCCGGTCCACCTCGGTCCCCTTGGACCGTTCGGCGAGGATCTTGCCCAGTCCGCTGGCCTGCACGCCGGCCGACCACACCTTGCAGGCGGATTCGATGCGGCGCTCGGAGCCGTCCTGGTCCTTGATGGTGACGCCGCGCGCGTCGACGTTGGTGACGATGGCGTTGAGCTGGATCTCCACGCCCATCTTCTCCAGCCGCTGTTGCGCCTTGCCGCCGAGCTTGGGGCCCATGGGGGCGAGCACGGCGCCGGCGCCCTCGACAAGGATGACGCGCGCGTCGCGCGTGTCGATATTGCGGAACGAGCCGTCCAGGGTGCGGTCGGCGAGCTCGGCGATCTGACCGGCCAATTCGACGCCGGTGGGGCCCGCGCCGACCACTACGAAGGTCATGAAGCGGTCGCGGACTTCGGGATCGGTGGCGAGTTCGGCCTCTTCGAAGGAGCCCAGGATGCGCGCGCGCAGTTCGAGGGCGTCGTCGATGGTCTTCATGCCGGGCGCGTAGGTGGCGAAGTGATCGTTGCCGAAGTAGGACTGCTGCGCGCCGGCGGCCACGATGAGGCTGTCGAACGGGGTGACGTAGTCCTGGTTGAGCAGGCGCGAGGTGACGGTGCCGTTCTCGACGTCGATGTCGGTGACCTCGCCCATGATGACGCGCGCGTTCCGCTGCTTGCGCAGCACGATGCGGGTGGCGGGGGCGATCTCGCCGGTGGAGAGGATGCCGGTGGCGACCTGGTACAGCAGCGGCTGGAACAGGTGCGTGGAGGTCTTCGAGATGAGGGTGATGTCGACGTCGGCCTTGCGTAGCTGCTTGCAGGCGAACAGTCCACCGAACCCGGACCCGATCACCACCACGCGATGACGCTGTGCGACGGATTTCTCGGCGTTCATCTAGTTCCTGCTCCTCGCCAGACGGTGAAAGTACGACAACTCACCCGTAACGGTAGTGCAGTGTGAGTGGCGCAGACCAATCAGGACCGACTGAAAACAGACCTTTTAGAAAACTCTCTCAAAAATACAATATGGGCGGTCGTTCAGCGTGGATTGTGGCGACGAACGCGGCGGGACGATCCGGCAGTGCCGGAAACGCCCCGCTCAACAGCCTTTCCCGGAATTCGCTCAGCGGCCCTGGAACAGCAATTGCGCCACGTGCGTGGTGGTTTCGGCGCCATCGGCGTAACCGCCCTGATTACCCTGTTCCGTCATGATGGCGAGGGTGTAGCGCTCACCCGGACCGGCGAAACCGACCGAATTGACCACCCAGCCACCCTGCTCGTCCGACCAGCCGTTCTTCAGCCCCGGATTCATCGCCGCGCCCGCGCCCCACACACCCCAGTGCTGGTTGGTGTCCACGTGGCGCATGCGGTCGAGCAGGTAGGCGCGGTCGTCGGGGTGCATGCTGGTCAGGACGTTGTCCATGAGCCGGTCCAGGTCGGCGGGGGAGCACTGCTGGAAACCCCAGTCCGGGAACAGCTTGACCTGTTCCAGCGACGTGGTCGGCGGCATCGGGACCAGACCGGTCATGCCGTTGGCGCGGAAGGCGTTGTTGAACGACATGCGGTCTATGCCGGCGTACTTGTTCCACAGGATGTCGGCGGCGTTGTCATTGGAGGTTGCCAGCATGGACTCCATGAGCGCGCGGTCGTCGGGGCCGAGCTGGATGGCGCCGATCCGGGCGCGGTTGAGCAGATCCTCCGCGATGGCCAGCTTGATCGTGGAGGCGGTCCAGAAGTTGGTGTCCGCGTTGCCATTTCGATAGATGCCGCCGGTGACGCGGTCGCGCATCACATAGCCGGTGATGCCCGGGCGGGTGCCGAGGTAAGCGTCGACCGCGGCGATGCGGTTGCTCATATCGGCGTCGAATCCCGCGATGGGGCCCTGGGTATGCACGGGTATCGCACCGGCCACGGGAGCGAACGCGGGGGCGGCCGGAATGAGAGCCGCGGCTGCGAGGACACAAGCGGAGGAGGCCACGCGCCGGGCCTTGGGGGAACGCACGAGGGAACACAATAGAGGGGACGATGCCCGAAACGCACGCCTCGCGGAGGATCGTTTATCGAATCGACACTGTCGCAGTGAGATTCGCGTGCGTCAGTGGAAAGCCGCCTGTAGCTCTTCGATGCTGCGGCCATTGAGGCGATAGCAGTGCTCGAATGCCTCGGTATGCCGATCGCGCGGCCAGCTCTGCAGGACCACGCCGCGGCCGTAGTGCCGGGAGTTGATGAGCTCCCAGCGGTCTCCCACCCGGCGAACCGTGAACCCGGATTTGGGTACCAGGGGAATCACCGACGCAGACATCGTCGCGGACCAGCCTTTCCGGAGAACTTCGAACCTCCCCGAAAGGCACTGTCGCATACCACACTCGAAATTCGCGGTGACGCGCCCTAGCAAATCGCGGGCGTGTGGCAGGTGTCACCCGGCGAGCCGCGGCGCCGGGTGTTTGCATGTCGTTCGCCGACTGTATAAACACAGCTCGTGCACATTCACCGGGCCGAACGAGCGGATACGCTCGCCGACGCGCTGGCCGGGCTGCTCGCCGAACCGCTCGGCGATCCGTTCACCCCGGAGGTGGTGGCGGTCCCCGCCAAGGGAATCGAGCGCTGGCTGAACCAGCGGCTGGCCATGGTGCTCGGCAGCGGTGCGGGGACCGATGGCATTTCGGCCAATATCGATTTCGCGGATCCGGCCGCGCTGGTCGCGGCGGTGCTCGCCGAGGCGACGGGCGTGGATCCCGACCATGATCCGTGGTCCCCGGAGCGGTTGGTGTGGACGCTGCTGCCGGTGTTGGACGGGGTGCTGGCCGAACCGTGGGCCGCGGTGCCGGCCCGGCATCTCGGACACGGGGACGCGGGCGGCCACCGGGTCGGGCGGCGGTATGCGACGGCCGCGCGGATCGCGGCGCTGTTCGACAGCTATGCCACCCAGCGCCCGGCCATGATCACCGACTGGGCCGAGGGCCGTGATTCCGATGGGGCGGGCGCTGCGTTGCCCTCGGACCTGGTGTGGCAGCCCATGCTGTGGCGGCGGCTGCGCGAGGTGGTCGGGGTGGCCGGTCCCGCCGAGCGGCTGGGGGCGGCGTGCGCGCGATTGCGGGCGGAGCCGTCGATCGTATCGCTGCCGGAACGGATTTCGCTGTTCGGTGTGACCCGGTTGACCACCGATCAGCTGGAGGTGCTCTCGGCGCTGTCGGCCGGGCGGCAGGTGCACCTGTGGCTGGTGCATCCCAGCCCGGCGCTCTGGACCAAGCTGGCCGAGGCCGAGGTGATCCCGAATTCCGGTGTGCGCGTGCGGCATCCGCTGCTGGCGGCGCTGGGCCGCGATGTGCGGGAGCTGCAGGAGCGGCTGTCCGGGTACGATCACATCGACACCTATCACCCGCCCCCGGAGACGCCGGGCCCGCGCACGCTGCTGGCCGAGTTGCAGGCCGGCGTGCGGCAAGATCGCTGGTCGATCATGCCGGAAGCGAGCCTGGCCGACGGGACCATCGCCGTGCACTCCTGCCATGGGCCGGCGCGGCAGGTGGAGGTGCTGCGCGACGCGCTGCTCGGGCTGTTCGCCGCCGACCCGACCCTGGAGCCGCGCGACGTCATCGTCATGTGCCCGGACGTGGAGAGCTACGCGCCGCTGGTGCGCGCGGCCTTCGGACAGTGGTCCCTCGCGCCCTCGTCCCCCAGCCAACCCTCGGCCGAGCCGGGACATCCGGCGCACGGGCTGCGGGTGCGACTGGCCGATCGCGCGCAGCGGGCGGTCAATCCGGTGCTGGATGTGGTCGGCACATTGCTCGAGCTGGCCGACGGGCGTGTCACCGTGGCCGAGGTGCTGGATCTGTGTGCGGCCGAACCGGTTCGGGTGCGCTGCGGATTCGACGACGACGATATCGAGCGGCTGCGGGAATGGGCCGCCGAGACCGGGGCGCGCTGGGGGATCGGGCAGCGGCAGCGACAGGCGTTCGGGCTCGGCGACTTCGCGCAGAACACGCTCAATGCCGCGGTGGATCGCATTCTGCTCGGGGTGGCGGCGGGTGAATCCAGTGAGGATTGGCTGGATCTGGTGCTGCCGCTGGACGACGTGGACAGCAATGACATCGATCTGTCCGGGCGGTTCGCCGAATTCGTGGACCGGCTCGCGGTGTGCCTGCGGGATCTGCGTGGATCCACCCTGGAGGAACCGGCCGGGAGCGCGCGGCCGGCGGCGGAGTGGGCGGCCGTACTGGGGCGGGCGCTGGACCTGCTCACCGACGCGCCCGCGAGCCAGGGCTGGATGGCGGTGCAGGCGCGTCGCGAATTGGCGACCGCACTGGAGCCCGCGGGCGGAATTCCGCTGCGGCTCAGCGATATCGGCGCGCTGCTGACGGCCCGGCTGGCCGGACGGCCGTCACGCGCCAACTTCCGCACCGGTGAGTTGACGGTGTGCACCATGGTGCCGATGCGGTCGGTGCCGCACCGGGTGGTGGTGCTGCTCGGCCTCGACGACGAGGTCTTCCCGCGCGCGGGCGGCGTGGACGGCGACGACGCGCTGGCCCGGCACCGCTGCCCCGGGGACCGGGACCCGCGCAGCGAGGACCGGCAGTTGCTGCTGGACGCCATCATGGCCGCCGGGGAGCGACTCGTCGTGCTGCACACCGGATCCGATCCGGTATCGGGCGCACACCGCCCGCCCGCCATTCCGCTGGCCGAGTTGCTCGACACCGTGCGCGCGCATGTCGGCGTGGCCGCCATGGAGCGGGTGGTGACGCGACACCCGTTGCAGCCCTTCGATCGTCGCAACTTCCAGCCCGACCGGCCGTTCAGCTTCGACACCGTCGCGCTGGCGGGCGCGCGCGCCGCGGGACGCGCGCCGCGGCCGCGGCCGCTGTTTCTGCCGACACCGCTGCCCGGCAGTGCGCGCGGCGATGTCGAACTCGCAGATCTGGTGGCCTTCGCCGAGCATCCGGTGCGAGCATTCCTGTGGCAGCGCTTGGGAATCCGGGTGCCCGAGGACGAGGAGGAGATCGCCGACCGGCTCCCCATCGAACTCGACGGCCTGACCAAATGGAACATGGGCGAGCGCATGCTGACCGCCCGCCTGACCGGCGTGGACCCGACTGTGCTGCGCGCGGCCGAATGGCGACGCGGCACGCTGCCACCCTTCGCCATGGGCGCCGCCGTGCTGGACGAGGTGGAGGGCACCGTCGACCAGTTGGTCCGGGTGGTCCGGCCGCTGCACGAGATCCCCGCGCGCACCATCGATATCGCGGTGGATCTGGGTGACGGCCGCCGCCTGACCGGCACTGTCCCCGACGTCCACGATGACGCGCTGCTGCGCACCACATTCTCGCGGCTCGCGCCGAAACACCGGATGGCGGCGTGGATTCGCCTGCTCGCCCTGGCCGCGACGGGGACGCACCAGTCCTGGCGCGCTATCACCATCGGCCGCGGCAAGCACCACCGCCCCGCGTGGCAGTCCACCCTCATCGCCCCCGCCGCGCCACTGGCCCGCGGCATCCTGCGCGACCTCACCCTCCTGCGTGACGAGGGCCTGACCGAACCCCTTCCCATCGCACCGACGGCCTCGGCCACCTACGCCGAACGCCGCCTCGCCGGCGCCTCGCCCGACGAGGCCCTGCGCGCCGCCGAGCAGGACTTCGACGACCGCTTCGGCGAACACACCGACCGCTACTTCCGCCACATTCTGGGCCCGGCCCCCCGCTTCCACCAGCTCAGCGAGGCCGCCGCCCCCGCGCCCCCGGGCGTCGACGCGGAACCCACCCGTTTCGGCGAACTGGCGCGCCGTCTCTGGAATCCCTTGCTCACCAACGAGAATCAAGGCCAGCCATGACCACCCCGAGGAGGAACTCCCTGCCCGTCACCGCTCCCGGGAGCCCCGCGTGACCGACGACCTGTTCTCCCTGACCGACCCCGACCTGACGCCCCGCCCCGCCCCGCGCACCCGCCGCAGCGACGGCCCGGCCCGCAAACCGCGCCGTCACGGAGAAGCCGCGCCGGCGGCGGAGGGCGCCCTTTTCGCCGCCGGCGAGCAGACCCCGGCGCCCGCATCCGACCCGGCGCCGGTAGCGGTGACCATGGACGCGGATGGGCCAGCAGGACTGTGGGAGGCCGAGGCGACCGCTGATGAGCCCGTGGACGCCGCCGCCGATTCGATCGATGGTCACGGTTCGGTCGGCGCGGTGGGGGATTCGGGGAATCGGTTCGAGTTGACCGGGCCGCTGCCGGTGGGGACGACGGTGCTCGAGGCGAGTGCGGGAACCGGGAAGACGTACGCCATTGTGGGATTGGCGGTGCGGTTCGTGGCCGAGATGGGGGCGGATGTCTCGGAGTTGCTGCTGGTGACGTTCAGCCGGGCGGCGACGCAGGAGCTGCGGGAGCGAACCCGGGATCGGTTCGTGGGCGTGGCGGCCGCGCTGGGGAATCCGGAGCGGGCACTGGCGTCGGAGGACGAATTGATCCGGCATCTGGCGCAGGGGACTCCGGGGGAGATCGCGACACGGCGAGAGCGGTTGCTGGCTGCGCTGTCGGATTTCGACGCGGGGACCATCGCCACGACGCACAGCTTCTGCCAGCGCATGCTCGACGAATTGGGGTTGGCGGGTGAGCAGGATCCGGGAGTGCGACTCGTGGAGGGGATCGAGGATGTGGTGTCCACGGTCGCGGATGATCTGTATCTGAGCCGGTACGCGCGCGGCGGTGCGCCGTTCGGGCCCGCGGACGCGCAGCGGCTGGCCGCGGCGGCGGTGGGGGATCCGCACGCCAAGCTGCTGCCGGAGGCCGAGGGCGAGGACGATCCGGCCGCCGAGCGGGTGGCGTTCGCGGAGGCCGTACGGGCGGAAACTGCTCGGCGGAAACGGCTTTCGGGATTGCGGGACTTCGATGACCTGCTGGTCCTGTTGCACGAGGTGCTGGCCGATCCCGACCACGGGCCCCGCGCCTGTCAGCGCATCCGGGACCGGTACCGGGTGGCGCTGGTCGACGAATTCCAGGACACCGATCCGCTGCAGTGGGACATCCTGCGCCGCGCCTTCCACGGGCACGCCACCCTGGTGCTGGTCGGCGACCCGAAACAGGCCATCTACGCCTTCCGCGGCGCGGAGGTGCTGAGCTATCTGGACGCTGTCGCCCACGCCGACAGCAAGCGTGAGCTCACCACCAACCGGCGCAGTGACGCGGGCCTGCTGACCGCGCTCGAACATGTGCACGGCGGTGCGGCGTTGGGCCACAAGGAGATCACCGTGCACCGGGTGGCGGCGACGCGGCCGTTCTCCAGGCTCTCCGGTGCGCCGGAACGGGTGACGCCGATGCGGCTGCGGTGCCTGCCGCGCAGTGGTGCGGGGCCGCTCAACAAGTCGGGGTATCCGACCGTGGGCCGTCAGCGGGAACGAGTCGCCATCGATGTGGCCGCCGACATCGTCGCCCTGCTCGAGTCCGGGGTGCTCATCGATGCCGGGGCGCCCGGTGAAAGGCCGCTCGGCCCGGGCGATATCGCGGTGCTGGTCCGCAACCGCAACCAGCTCGAGATGGTGCGCGGAGAACTGGAAGCGGCCGGCGTCGCCTCGGTGCTGGCGGGTGGTGCGAGCGTCTTCGGGACGCCCGCCGCCACCGAATGGCTGTGGGTGCTGCACGCTCTCGAACAGCCACACCGCGCCGACCGGGTCCGCCTGGCGGCCGGAACCACGCTGCTCGGGCTCAGTGCGGACGAGATCGACGGCGGTGGAGCCGATCTGGTCGGCCGCCTCAGCGCCGAACTGCGCGACGCGGCGCGGCTGTTCGCCCGCGCGGGCTTCGCGGCTGTCGCCGAAAAGCTCAGTGCCGAAACAAAACTGGCACCGCGTTTGCTGGCTCTCGAAGGCGGCGAACGCCAGCTCACCGACCTCCGTCAGATCGCCCAGCTGCTCGACGACGCCGCCCTGCGCGAAGGCCTGGGCCTGTCCGCGCTCACCCGCTGGCTGGCCGACCGCGTGCGGGATCCGGCCTCCGGCGGCGTCGCCGACCGCAGCCGCCGCCTGGACCGCGATGCCGCGGCCGTGCAGATCGCCACCGTGCACGCCAGCAAGGGCCTCGAATTTCCGGTCGTCTACCTGCCCTTCGCCTGGGACGCCGCCAAACCGCGGAATCCGCCGACCCTGCTGTTCCACGACGAGCAGGGTCGCCGCGTCCTCGACGTCGGCGGCCCGGACGCACCCGGCTACGGCTCCCACCGCCTGCGCGCCGAGGCCGAGGAGCGGGCCGAGGAACTGCGCCTGCTGTACGTGGCGCTGACTCGTGCGGGCGCGCAGGTCGTGGCCTGGTGGGCCCCCGCCTACGACACCCAGACCGCGCCCCTGCACCGCATGCTGCTGGGCCGCGAGCCCGGCAGCCCGGCCGTCGCCGACAAGGTGCCGGTGCCCGCGGATTCGGTGGTGCTGGAACGCATCCGGGAGTGGGCCGCCACCGCCGAGCCGGGCGTGATCGCCATCGAACCGGTCCGCGAGATCACCCGCGCCCGCCTGCCCATCGACGACACCGCCACCGCCACCGAGGCTTTGGCGGCCGCGCATTTCGGTCGCACCCTCGACCAGGCGTGGCGGCGCACCTCGTATTCGGCGCTCACCGCGGGAGCGCACGATGCGCTGCCCGCCGCAGACCTGCCCGAGGGCGCCGGCATCGCCGACGAACCGGCCACCCCGACGGTGCTCGCCGACGATCTCACCGTCTTCGCCGGAGCCGCGCCCTCGCTGATGAATTCACTGCCCTACGGCGCAGAATTCGGCACGCTCGTGCACGAGGTCCTCGAGTACGTCGACACCGACGCCCCCGATCTCGCCGCCGAAATCCACGCCCGCTGCCTCCATTCGGTGAACGAGCAGATGTTCGACGCCGACCCGGACGTGCTGTCCGGGGCGCTGCTGGCCGTCATGCGCACACCGATCGGGTTCGGGGCCCTCGCCGACTTCTCGACCCGGGATCGCCTGAGCGAACTCGACTTCGAACTGCCCCTGGCCGGCGGCGACACCCCCGTCGCCGCCCGGGTGACGGTCCCGCGCATCGCCGACCTGCTGCGTCGCCACCTGCCCGCCGACGACGTCTTCGCCCCCTACGCCGATCAGCTGGCGCATCTCGACGACACCCCGCTGCGCGGCTACCTGACCGGCAGCATCGACGCCGTCCTGCGCACCACCGGACCGCGATTCCTCGTCGTCGACTACAAGACCAACCGGCTCGGCGCCGGCGACCTCACCGTCGCCCACTACACCCGCGACCGCATGGCCGCGGAGATGATGCGCTCGCACTACCCGTTGCAGGCCATCCTGTATTCGGTTGCCCTGCACCGGTATCTGCGCTGGCGGCTGCCCGGCTACGATCCGGCCGAGCACCTGGGCGGTATCCGCTACCTGTTCGTGCGCGGCATGATCGGACCCGAAACCCCGGACGGCTGCGGGGTTTTCGACTGGCTTCCGCCCGCGGAGCTGATCGTCGAGCTGTCCGCCCTGCTCGCCGGAGACACGCAGGCGGTGCGGCGGTGACCTCGATTCAACTGGCGCAGCGGGGTACCGGACTGTTGCAGGTGTTCAACGCCGCCGGGGTGTTGTCGGCGGCGGATGTGCATGTGGCACTGCGCCTCGCGCGTCTGGGCCGCGAGCGGTCGGAGGCCGTGGTGTTCGCCACCGCCCTGGCGGTGCGCGCGGTGCGATCCGGGTCGGTGTGCCTGGAAGTGCGGCGCATGCGGGAGATCGGCGTCGACGCCGAGGGCGCCGAGGAATCGGCCATCGACCCGGCCACCCTGCCGTGGCCCGAGGTGGAATCGGTGATCGCGGCTCTGCGGGTGAGCCCGTTGGTGACCGGCAGCCCGGCCGGGCCGCTGCGCCCGCTGCGGCTCATCGACCCGCCCGGCGGCGGCGACTCGGGACCGTTGCTCTATCTCGACCGCTACTACCGGCAGGAAGAGACCATCCGTCGCGTCCTCACCGAACGCGCCGCCACGCACCCGATGGTGGACGCGGAACTGGTGCGGCGCGAACTGGATCGGCTCTTCCCCGACCACGCCGGACCCGGCGAACCACCGGACCGGCAGCGTCTGGCGGCGGCCCTGGCCGCCACCCAGTGGACGACCGTGGTCGCGGGTGGCCCGGGCACCGGCAAGACCCACACCATTGCCCGCGTCCTGGCCCTGCTGGTCGCGCATCAGCTGGCCGTGCCCGGCGCGCCCGCCCTGCGCATCGCCCTGGCCGCCCCGACCGGCAAGGCGGCCGCCCGCATGCAGGAGGCGGTGCGCGAACAGGCGGGCGATATCGGCCTGCCCGAGCTCACCGCCGCCACCCTGCACCGCCTGCTGGGCTGGCAGCGCGGCGGTGCGGGCCGATTCAAGCACAACGAGTTCAACCGGCTGCCCTACGACGTGATCGTGGTCGACGAGACCTCCATGGTGTCGCTGACCATGATGAGCCGCCTGCTGGCCGCCGTGCGCCCCGACGCCCGCCTCGTCCTGGTCGGCGACCCGGACCAGCTGGCGTCCGTCGACGCGGGCGCGGTGCTCGCCGATCTGGTGGCCGGACCCGTTCCGGGACAGGCGAATCCGGCGCTGGACCGGATTCTGGGCGGCGACCTGGGCGCCACCGCCGCGCACCCGGATGCCCTGTCCGCCCGCGAGCGCGAACGCCTGCGCGGCGGCATCGTCCGGCTCACCCGGGGTCGACGCTTCGGCGGCCGCATCGCGGAACTGGCCGTCGCGATTCGGGCCGGTGACGCGGATGCCGCTCTGGCCCTGCTCGCCGACGGTGGCGATGAATTGTCGCTGCACGCACCCGAGGACATCGTCGAGGTGCGCGCCGATGTGCTGCGCGCGGCCCGCGAGGCCACCGACGCCGCAATCGACGGTGACGCGACCGCCGCGCTCACCGCACTGGAATCGCATCGCCTGCTGTGCGCGCACCGGCAGGGCCCCTACGGCGTCGAACGCTGGGATCGCCTGGCCGCCGGGTGGGTCACCACCGCGGGCATCAGCGCCGATCCCGGCGCCGGGCACTGGTACCCGGGTCAGCCCCTGCTGGTCACCGCCAATGACCACGAGGCCCGCATCTACAACGGCGACACCGGCGTCATCGTCCGCGCCCCCGACGGCACCCTGCGCGCTGCCCTGCAGCGCGGCGCCGAACCGTACCTGGTGCACCCCACCCAGTTCCCCGGCGTCACCACTGTCTACGCCATGACCATCCACCGCAGCCAGGGCAGCCAGTACGACACCGTCTCGGTGGTACTGCCCGGCCCCGAATCCACGCTGCTCACGCGAGAACTGCTGTACACGGCCGTCACTCGCGCTCGCCGTCACGTGCGCATCCTCGGCACCGAGGAATCCATCCGCTCCGGCATCGCCCGCCGGGTGCTGCGCGCCAGCGGCCTGCGCAACCGGGAATGACTCGCCGCGACGACCTGGTGACATGCGGTCGGCGCGGTCCTCGGCCATCGGATCGGCGTAGCGTGGATGGCGCCCAATACGGCTGTCGCCGTGGCCTTTCGGCGCGCGTGCGATCGGAAGCGGAAGGGTGTCCATGGCCGAGCAGGAGGGCGACGGGTACGCGGATAGCGTGGTGTCCGAGGACGGTACGCGAATCGCGTACCTGACCACGGGCTTGGGACCGGGCGTGATCGTCGTACCGGGCGTGCTGTCGGTGGCGCGGGGATACACGCGTTTCGCGGAGGCGCTGGCCACCGCGTTCACGGTGCACACCATCGAGCGGCGCGGGCACGGGGGCAGCGGCCCGCAGCGGCCCGATCACAGTATCGAGGACGACTGCGCGGACCTGCGCGCGCTCCAGGACGAGACGGGGGCGGCGTTCGTGGTCGGTCACGGGTACGGCGCGCTGGTCGCCCTGGAGGCGGCACGGAGCAACCCGGTTGTCCGGAAGGTAGCGGTGTACGAGCCGGCGCTGTCGGTGAACGGGTCGATGCCGACCGCGTGGATGGGCCCGTACGAGAAATACCTGGCCCAGGGCAAACCGTTGGATGCCTTCGTCGAATTCGTGCGCGCGATCGGCCCGGAGGGCATGCGCAAGGTGCCGCGCTGGATGTTCCGGCGCATGTTGCCCAGGTTCATGCAAGCGTCCGACACGGACACGGTCATCGGGCAATTGCCGCAAAACCTCACCGAACACCGGCAGTACGTGCGGCTCGACGGTACCTATCGCAATTACGCGGAGATCACCGCCGAAGTGCTCTTGCTCGACGGTGACCGGGATCGCCGGGAATGGACCGCCTCCGAGCAGGGCCTGCTGGCCTCGGTGATCCCGCATTGCGAGCGCGCCACCGTGCCCGGCCTCGACCATTTCGGCATCGACAAGGGCGACCCCGAGCGGGTGGCCGAAGTGGTGGGCGAATTCTTGTCGCGTTCGTAGTGGCCTGGGTCACTCCGAGACCGCGGGGTCGATACCCTGGGCTCATGGCCACTACACCCGAGCACGTCGACGTGCTCATTGTGGGTGCCGGATTATCGGGCATCGATGCCGCCTACCATCTGCAGCGCGCTTTCCCGGGGCGGACCTACGCCCTTCTGGAGATGCGCGACGCCAGCGGCGGCACCTGGGATCTGTTCCGCTACCCGGGTGTTCGCTCCGACTCGGACATGTTCACTCTCGGCTACCGATTCCGGCCATGGCTGGGGGAGAAGGCCATCGCCGACGGCGACTCGATTCTGGCGTACGTGCGCGATACCGCTACCGAGAATGGAATCGATCAGCACATCCGCTATCGGCACAAGGTGGTGCGGGCGGAATGGTCCTCGGCGCGGAATCGCTGGACGGTGACCGCCGACCATGACGGCGAAACGGTCACCATGACCACGAACTTCCTGTTCAGCTGCTCCGGCTACTACCGCTACGACGAGGGCTACACCCCGGACTTCGCGGGCACGGAACGGTTCCCCGGCCCGATGATCCATCCGCAGCACTGGCCCGGGCACGTCGATGTCGAGGGCAAGCGGGTGATCATCATCGGCTCCGGCGCCACCGCGGTCACCCTCGGACCCGCCCTGGTCGAGCAGGGCGCACACGTGACCATGCTGCAACGCTCGCCGTCGTACATCATCCCCAGGCCCGCATACGACGGATTCGCCGATCGCGCTCGCAAGTTCCTGCCCGCGCGTGCCGCCTACGCCCTGGCCCGCGCCAAGAACGTGGCGCTGAGCACGTTGATGTACCAACTCTCGCAACGCTATCCGAAGCGCATGCGGATCTGGATCCGCAGCTGGCAGGAGCACTGGCTGCCCGAGGGCTACGACCTCGACACCCACTTCAACCCCGGCTACGAACCCTGGGATCAGCGACTGTGCCTGGCCCCCGACGGCGATCTGTTCCTCGCCATCCGCCGCGACGAGTTGCACCTGGTCACCGACCGCATCGAGACCTTCACCGAGACCGGGCTGCGCCTCGAGTCGGGTCGTGAACTGGGGGCCGACCTCATCATCACCGCAACGGGTTTGAATCTCATCCCGTTCGGCGGCGTCGAACTGGTGGTGGACGAACGCAAGATCCACCTGCCCGACACGATGGTCTACAAGGCCATGATGTTGTCCGAGGTCCCCAACTTCGCGTTCGTCTTCGGCTACATCAACGCCTCCTGGACGCTCAAGGCGGATCTGGTGTGCGAATACGTGGTCCGGCTGTTGCGCCACATGGATGCCGAGGGCTACGCCAAGGCCATGCCGGTGCGTGACCCCTCGGTCGGCGCCGCGCCCTTCTTCGACTTCGAGCCCGGCTATGTGCTCCGGTCCCTCGACATCCTGCCCAAGCGGGGCGACCGTGCGCCGTGGCAGCTGCACATGAACTACCTGCGCGACCTCCCGACACTGCGCTACGGCAGGATCACCGACTCGGCCATGCGGTTCGAACGGGCGTAGGGGTAGCCCTGGAGGCCATCCGGCCCGCTATGCCGCCGGCGGCCTTGGCGCTGAACGGCTTCACCGCTTCGGCGAGCAGATCGACCACACCGATCCGGGGACGCAGCTGCCCGCGTCGATGAGACGCGCGATCATCGGTCGGCTACGTGCGGATGGATTCCCGGACGAAAGCCACCTGACTGGTGAGATCCCATATTCGGCGGGCTCGTATGCCCCTCGAGAGTCAGGGATGTGCGGGTGACCCGCGGGCTCGGAGGGCGGCGTAGCTGTTCCGGTCAGTCGCGAGGGTCGCGGCTCGTTCGGCAGCGAACCGGGGGTTGCAGCCGACGAGGTCGGCGAGGACAGGTGCGGGGATCGCGCGCAGACGCTCGCGCGTCGTCACCGGGTGAGCCCCGGATAACAGCCATATCCGGGGCAGCGCACGCGCCGGCGTGCAGCGATACCGCGTCAGCCGTGGGCGACGTGCCGTCATCTGGGGCCAAGCCCCAATGTGTTGTTTTTCGCGTGGTTACTACTGGACCCTCGGTGGCCTCATTCGCTGATCGGCCCACCTCTTTGTCTGGGCCGGACTCGCCGACTATGGGCGGTGACCGCGACGGCGGTCAGTCCGGCGTGCGCTCGATCAATGCGGTGAGCGCGGCGCGCAGGTCGGGGCGAGCCGCGCCGGAATACAGTTCGGCGAGCGCGATCTCGGCCACCATGGCGATGACCAGGAGCGCCACCGCGGGCGGGTTCGCCCAGCCCAGCTGTTCGATATCGGGTGAGATCGCCGCGGCGACCAGCTGATTGCGGGCGGTCACCTCGTCGAGCAGATCGGCCTCGGTGCGAGACTGGGCGAGAAAGGCTTTCGTGCCCCGGGTGGCCAGGCAGGCGTCGAGGTAGGCGGTGAGGCCGGCGCGCAGTCGCTCGCGGCCGGGCGCGAGGTCGCCGACGGTGGCGAGGACGAGACCGGTCAGCTCGTCGTGATACCGACGGTGCAGCGCGACCAGGTAGCTGCGCCGATCCGGAAAGTGATGGTAGAAGGTGCCTTTCGCCATGGCGGCGGCCTGGACCACGGCATTGACCGACAGTCCGGCCAGGCCTGTGCGCGCGGCGACCTCCGCCCCGGCGTCGAGCAGGGCGTTGCGGCCCGGTTCCGCGGGTCGGGGCATGGCCGAAATCCTTTCCTGCGCTGTCTCTTCCCCGAAGAGTACACAACGGCTAGCCTATGACCGACCGGTCGGTCATGCGCGGCGCGTAGGGGGCATCGTGGGGCCGACCGGCACGAATCCCCTGGGAGTACCCATGCGATCGGCCACCCGCTGCCTCACCGCCGCCGTCCTGTTCGCCGCCGCGCTCGCCGTATGCCCGGCCGCGGCCGACGAGCCGGATCCGTCCTACAGCTACTTCGGCGGACTGGCCGCCGAGCTCATCGCGCCCGGGCAGGCCCCGCCCGGCGCGAACGATTGGTCCTGCAAACCCGCTGCCGCGCACCCGAATCCGGTGGTGCTGCTGCACGGGCTGTCCAATGACACCGTCACCTGGAACACCCTGTCCGCGGTCCTGGTGAACGCCGGCTACTGCGTGTTCACCACGACCTACGGCACCGGTGCGCTCGGCCCGGTCATGGGCGCGATCACGCCGGTCGAGACCAGCGCCCGGCAGATCTCCGACTTCGTCGACCGGGTGCGCTCCGAAACCGGCTCGGACAAGGTCGATCTCGTCGGTCACTCGATGGGCGGCGCGGTGCCGTTCTACGCCCTGAACCACTTCGGCGCCATCCCGAAGATCGACCGCTACGTGGCGCTGGCCGCGCCGCTGCACGGCTCCACGGTCAGCGGCCTCGCGAACCTGCAGCCGCTGCTCGAATCCACCGCGCTCGGAGCGGAACTGGCTGCGCAGTGCGGGCCGTGCCAGCTCTCGCCCGGCTCGAAGGTCGCTGTCGACCTGAACGCGGATCCGGCCCTCGCACCGGACATCCGGTTCACCACCGTGGTCTCCCGCTACGACGAGATCGCCACCCCCTGGACCACCGGCCTGCTGGACGGCCCCAATGTCGACGACGTGGTGCTGCAGGACCTCTGCCCGACCGACTACACCGAGCACTACGAGCTGCCCGCTGATCCGGTCACGGTGCGCGTGGTCCTCAATGCCCTCGACCCCGCGCACGCCGCACCTGTCTCCTGCACGGTCGTCCTGCCTTTCGCGGGACCGCTGAGTCGATAGCAATTCACCATTCGGGCCGCCTGCCGCCCATACCCGCCCCGACATCCGCACCCGCACGAACGAAGGCCAGCGCATGACCGACTGCGAATCCCTCACTCGCACTAGGCAATTCGGGCAAGAGGTGACGGTCGAGGGCACGCTCGCCGCGCTGCGGGCGGCCCGGGCACGCGCGCACGACGAGCTCGAAGCCGCACTGGCGGCCGGACTCGCCACCGCCGCGATCGAGGACCGGATTCTCGATCTCGACGACCAGATCACAGTCATCGCCGAGGCGATCGTGAGTCTGAACCCCGGATAGCCTCCTGCTCGCGCCGTCGAGAGGGGACAAACCTCGGGACGCATGAGCCCATGACGAAGGGTGCATTTCCAGTCGGCTAATTCTCGGGGAATTCGATCGCCGGATCCTGATCCGAGCCGAGCAGGAAGTGGGCCAGGAACACCACATCCTCGTCCAGCGCGTCGAATTGGGCGATGCGCACCGCCTCGGGTTCGAAGAAGACATCGCCGGGACGCAGCACGACCAGCGGTTCGTCCTCGAGGCGATAGGCCACCGAGCCGGACACGATGCTGCCCACGGGACCGTTGTGCGTGTGCAGCCCGGCCGCCGTGCCCGCGGGCATGAAGATGCGGCGGGTCTGGATGCGTTCGGTGTGCTTGGCCGGCGAGACCCGCACGTCCTGGACGACGGCGCGGGTGGCGGCTGAGAAGGGTTGGGGCGGTGGGGTTTCCGGCATGGGCCGAGCCTAGTCCGCAACCCCCGGATCTCCTTGACTGCCTGGAGTGCGTCAGTTCGCGGTGGATTCGAACAGCCCGGGAATCGTGAGCGCGTACTCGACGTCCTCGCGGGTGCCCAGCATGGTGAGCACGCCACGGATCATGGTCAGGCGGGCGGCATCGATGGTGGCCTGATCGGGTTCGCCGTGTGGCGCGGCCGCGGAAATGCGGTAGACGACGAACTCGCACGTTTGCAGCGCGGTGTCGAGATCCAGATCGGTGGGGGCCGGACGCCCCAGGCTCGCGATCTTGGCGCGCACCAGGACTCGAATGTCCTCGATCGCCTGCTCGCGGTACGCGGACACCGGCGAGCCCGGGTCGTGCAACTCGGCGAACAACGGCGCCAGCATCGAGCCGTGGCCGCCCGCCCAGTGCAGGTACGCCTCGATCATGTTGATGCCCAGTTCCACCGGTTGCTCGGTGCGTTCCAAAGCGGATCGGATGCCGCCCACCAGATCCTCGTTGGAGATGGTGAGCACCGCGTGCAGCGGCTCGGTGGCATTGGCGAAATACCGGTAGAAGGTGGGCCGCGCCAGCCCGGCTTTCTCGATGATGCGCGCCACGCTCAGCCCGCGCGAACCCTGTTCGGCGAAGACCTCGGCGGTTGCCAGCACGATGCGGGCGCGCACCTGGTCGGCCTGTTTCTCCGTCTGCGGCGGACGGCCGCGACGGGCGGGGGTGCTCTTGCCCGCCGGAAGGCTTGACATGGTGTGCGTCACGTCCATTAATCTAACACCAGTGTTCATGTAACACCGATGTTCAGTTAATAGTGGGTTCCACCCGCACACGACTCCTCGAGAGGGCGACCAATGACGACTGCCCCGCAGCTCGCCGCCGCCGATGCGCTGCCTTTTGACCTGGTCCAGCGTCTGCTCGGCCATGCCGTCGCGGGCGGCGCGCCCTCGGTGGAAGTGCTCGCGCCCGCCACCGGCGCCAAGATCGCCGACCTGCCGCAATCCTCGGTCGCCGATATCGAGGCCGCCTTCGCCACCGCGCGGAAGGCCCAGCAGGAATGGGCGCAGGTGCCGGTCGGGGAGCGGGCCGCGCTGCTGCGGCGCATTCACGACCTGGTGCTGTCCGAGCAGGACACCATCCTCGACATCATCCAGCTCGAGACCGGCAAGTCCCGGGTGCACGCCTTCGACGAGGTCTCCGACGTCGCGGTCAACACCCGCTACTACGCGGCCGAGGGCAAATCGATTCTGGCGCACCGCAAGCCGCGCGGCGTCATGCCGATCCTCACCCAGGTGGAGGTGCGCAACCGGCCCAAGGGCGTGGTCGCGGTCATCTCGCCCTGGAACTACCCTCTCGCGCTGGGCGCCTCGGACGCGCTGCCCGCGCTGCTGGCCGGCAATGCCGTCATCGGTCGGCCGGACAACCAGACCGCGCTGACGCTGCTGTGGGCCATCGACATCGCCGAGCGCGCCGGTCTGCCCAAGGGTCTGTGGCAGGCCGTGCTCGGGCGCGGCGCGGTGGTCGGCACCGAGGTCATCGCCCGCGCCGACTATGTCGACTACACCGGGTCCAGCGCTACCGGGCGCACCATCGCCCAGCAGGCGGGGGAACGGCTCATCGGCTACTCGCTCGAACTCGGCGGCAAGAACCCGCTGCTGGTGCTCGCGGACGCCGACGTGTCCGCGGCGGCCAAGATCGCGGTGCGGGCCTGCTTCGCCTCGGCCGGGCAGCTGTGCGAATCGATCGAGCGAATCTACGTGCACGACAAGGTGTACGACCGGTTCGTCGCCGAATTCGTCGCCCACACCAAGGAGTTGCGCCTCGGCAAGACTCTGGACTTCAGCTATGAGATCGGGTCGCTGACCTTCCCGCGCCAGATCGAGACCGTCAGCAAGCACGTCGACGACGCGGTCGCCAAGGGGGCGACAGTGCTCGCCGGCGGCAAGGCGCGGCCGGACCTCGGACTCTACTTCTACGAGCCCACTATTCTCGAGGGCGTGGTCGAGGGCATGACCGTCTACCGCGAGGAGACCTTCGGCCCGGTCGTGTCGGTCTACCGCGTCACCAGCGACGACGAGGCCGTCGCCCAGGCCAACGACACCGCCTACGGCCTCAATGCCAGTGTGTGGAGCCGCGATACCGCACGCGGGCGTGAGGTGGCCGCACGGGTGCGCGCCGGATCGGTGAACGTGAACGAGGGCTTCATCGCCGCCTGGGGCTCGGTGGCCGCGCCGTCGGGCGGGCTCGGCATCTCCGGCACCGGTCGCCGGCACGGGCCCGAGGGCCTGCTGAAATACATCGACACCCAGACCATCGCGGTGCAGCGGGTCCTGCCCATCGCGCCGCTGCCGGGCATGTCGGAACAGCTGTGGGCCAAGACCATGACGCTCTACCTGGGCGTCATGAAGACACTGCGGCAGAAGTGATTCCGCCGATCATTCGACAGGGGTGCAGAGGGGTATGAAGACCGTAGCGGGCAAGAAGGTTCTGGTCACCGGGGCGGCCATGGGGCTGGGCAAGTCGTTCGCGCAGCGCGCGGTGGCCGAGCGGGCCGCCGATGTGGTGCTGTGGGACATCAACGAGAAGGCGCTGAAGGAGACCGCGGCCGAGCTGGCCGCGCTCGGCGGCAGCCGAATCCACCACTACGTGGTCGACGTGTCCGACCGCGACGCCATCGCCGAGGCGGGCGCGACCGTGCGCGCCGAAGTCGGTGACATCGACGTGCTGGTCAATAATGCGGGCATCGTGCGCGGCAACGGATACTTCTGGGAAACCGACAACCGTGCCGATATCGACAAGACCATGGCGATCAATTCGCTTGCGCCCATGTACATCACGCTCGAGTTCCTGCCCGCCATGGTGGCGAACAAGGGCGTCGAGGGGCGTGTGCTCAACATCGCCTCCTCGGCCGGTCTGGTGGCCAACCCGCGCATGAGCGTGTACGCGGCGTCCAAGTGGGCGGCGCTGGGCTGGTCGGACTCGGTGCGCCTGGAGCTGGAGCAGTCCGGCAACGAGCACGTCAAGTTCACCACCGTATGCCCCACCTACATCAATACCGGAATGTTCGACGGCGCCAAGGGATTCTGGTTCACCCCGATCCTGGAGCAGGAGGACGTCGTCGACACCTCTTGGACCGAGATGAAGAAGGGTTCCGCCCTGGTGGTCCTACCCTGGACCTCCCGCCTCAACCGCGCCATCTCCGGCCTGCTGCCGCTGAAGGTGCGCGACTTCTACCTCAATACGGTGGGCGTCTATCACTCGATGGACGAATTCACGGGCCGCAAACCGTAATTCGGGCCGGACCGGCTGAAAGTAAGCGAGTCGATCGAGCCGAGGTCGGTGCCCGCAGAATCAACGGCACCGACCCGGTGCCGTTCTCTGGTCGGGAAGGCCGAAGGCAGGGTGAGCCGCCGCTCGGACGGGGGTTCGCTTCACCAGCGAATCGTCGGATGGACCCATCGATCGGCGTGGTCTTCGCAGAACATCTCGCCCCCGCTCGGGTCAGCGCGCGGTGGTGTCGGTGGTGATGACGAAACCATGGCCGACGCGGTGACGAGGCGAGACCCGTGCACGACTCGACCTAGCGTGCATACATACGGTCTCGATGTCGGAATCGCCTGCGGCAGAAGGCATTTCGTGAAGGCCGACACAGTGGGCACGGCTGAACGGTGAGGTGATGCGATGGCACAGAACGTCTTTCTATCGCACCGTGACGCTCACGACCGGTAGGCCGCATCGACTCCACGTGTTGCGATCTCGACGGTCGCATCCAGTCCGATCTCATACACGATCAGGGCGATCACGAATGCCCACACGATATTCCGACCGCGCACGACGGCGCGCCCGCCGAGGTACATGCAGGTCAGCCCCGCGATGAACCAGGACATCCACAGGCACGCCTGCGCCGGTACCGATTTCGCCGCGCCCGTAGTGAGCCGATGCCAGTCGCCGCCACCGTAGATGAAGTCCGAGTAGCTCGCCATCACACTCAGCGATACGACTGCGGTGAAGAGCGTAACCAGCAGGCCGACCACCACTGTGCAGACCGCGAAGGTGTTGGCTCGGGCACGCTTGTAGTCGACCTGCCCTTGTTCGACGGTCATACTCCGCAGCCCCGGACGTGTACCAGGATGAGGAGCTTTCCAGCGCTACGGGCAGCGGTCAATTTCGCCCGCACTGCCTGGTTGCCCACGGTGTGCGTCCACGGGTTGGGGTTGAAATACACCGAAGCACCGCAGTGATCAGGGCGCGACCCGCTCGCGGTCTGGATCTCTTCGGCCGCGCTCTCCCGGACTCGATCGACGGGCCGCAGTGGAATCGACGGCACCGACACTGCCGTTACCGGATCCGGATATGGTTGCGGCCCAGCGAAATACGCCAAACCCTCGGGCAGATCGTCGCCCGGCGACCAACTGATGACCGCGAGCCGCTCGAACCCGGCGACAGTCACCTCATCGGCGATCCGCACCGACTCGACCGGACGGTCCTGCCACTGGTGAAGCCGATACCTTCCGAACACCGGGAGCCCCACCAGCGCCACCGCCGCAATCGCGACCCGGCCCAGTCGAACCGCACGGCCGCGCCCTCGCCGAGTATCCGTATCTGTCATCCGATCCCCTCCTGATCGCGTACAGTACCTTGACCAGCAGGTCTTGGAGGCTCGGGCAAATGTCTACGGAGGCAACAACCTCCGACAAGCCGTCGCTTACCTACCTCGCCGGCATCGCCCTAGCCTCGTCGTCGGCTCCGAACATTGATCGCCTCCCACCGAACGCCTTATGCCGCATAGTGCGCTGACCGAACCGGCCAGCGCGGGTGCGTGGAAGATCTGTCAACTCCGGTCGGATGTGGGACGTCGACCCGCCTGGTCCGGCCCGAACCTGACCCATCGTGGCCATGACGCGGGCGCCCTCGTAGCTATCAGCCGATGGTGTGCACCCACGACCCCCCTTTGGCTCAAACATTCGTCCCGGAAGTTCGGGGAACGGTTTCGGGCATGGTCAGTTGCACCAGCATCGCACCGATCAGCACGAGTACCGCTGCGGCCATCTGGGGCAGCCCGAGGGACTGGCCGAGCAGTAGCCAGGCCAGCACGGCCGCAACCAGGGGTTCGGTCACAGCTAGCACGCTGGCCAGAGCCGAGGGCAGATCGCGCAGGGCTCGGAGCCCGGCCAGATAGGGCAGTACGGTGCCAGCCACGGCCAGTACCACCAGCACCAGCCATACCGGTGCCTTCAGATCACCCAGCACCGTCGAGGCTGTGAACAGCTGGAAGGGCAGTGTCCATGGTGGGGTGAACGCCGCCGCGACTACCGCGCCGACGGCCAATCCGACCGCAGTCAGCCCAACCGAGTCGTGCCTGCCGGCACCGTGCTCGCCGAGCAGGAAGTACCCCGCCGAGCAGATCGCCGAACCCAGCCCAGCAGCAGCACCGAGCACATCCAACTCGGCACCGCGCCAGACCTGCGCGACGAACGCCAACCCGGCCACCGTCAACCCGATGCCCAGCCACACCGACCCAGGCAACCGTGTGTGCCGCACCACCCGTACCCACGCCGCGACCAGCGCAGGCGCCAGATTGACCAGCACCATCGCCACGCCCACCGGAACCCGGGCCACCGCAACGAAGAACAACAGCTGCACCCCAGCGACCCCGAGTGTCCCGTAGCCCACCAGCAACCACAGATCGGCACGAGCGAACCGCAGCGCCCGCGGTCGCACCACCGCAACCAGTGGCATCAGCAGTACCGCAGCCACCGCGATCCGGACCGAGGTCACCGCTGCCGGGGACCAGCCCGTCACCATCACCGCTTTGGCCAATGGCCCGGAGCTGGCGAACAATACCCACGAGATCACGCTCCAGCCGGTCGCCCGGGCTCGGATCGGCGTTCGTCCCGCCTTTCCCGTCGTCACCACTGGTGCAGTGTGACCACACGATCACTGACCCAACCACAGAATTTCTGGCTACCGGGTTGTCTCCCGCAGGGCTGCAACAGTTTTCGATCATGTATCTCGAACGCGCTGTCATGCGCCAAGTCGCGCTGACCGAACCGGCCAGCGCGGGGCTTGCATTCCTGCCTAGGAATCGGTGAGCCCTTGCACCTGCGACGCGAGGGCGGCGTGATCGACCTCGCGGGTGGTGTCGACGAGCAGTACCGGACCCACGCCGAGCGGTGCCGCACGGGCAACCCAGTCGTCCCAGTTCTCGGCCAGGCGCTGCTGAATAGCCGATGAGCCAGCGCCGTGTCGGTGCCGTTTTCCCGACAGCGACACGCTTGTGCAACCTGCGATCGCCGTCCGCGAGTGGCCCCTATGGGATGTCGTCACCCGCCAGCAACAACGCTCTCCGCTGATTCGCGGCTGCCGTGGCGAGGATTTCCGGTACATCCTCGGCCAGCAGGAAGCCTGCCGCGACCGTTTTTTCGGTTGCCGCACGGAATGCTTGGAGGTAGTCGTCCGGAGGGGGTCCGGGGAGAGGTCGCGTGCAGCCGAACATGATCGCCGGACCGCCGTCCTCCTGTCCGAGCCCGGACAGCACCACCAATGGAACGTCCAGCCACGGTGTGCGGATGCCGCCTAGCGCGTTGCCATTTGCGTCCAGCACCAGTTCCCCGGCGGATACAGTGAGCCGATCGGCGTGCGCCGGAGCGGGTCCGCCATCAGCCCATTGGGACAGCGCCGCGAGGGCGCGCTGCACGACGTAGTGATGTTGCGGACCGGAATTGATCGGCTCGGGGAATTCGACGCCTAGTGGATTGCGTCGCGGTGCCATCCGCTCGGCCAGTTCCTCCGCGGTCAGAGAACCCGAGTCGGTGAACGATGCGCCGACGGTGTACGAGTCCGCGTGCGCGGCGCCGGCCAGCTCCCAGAGCCGGAACCGGTCGGAGTCGGGCTGGCGGGCGGCAATCGAGCGCATGAGACCGACGACCTCGAACTCCGTTTGGAGCACGAGCACCGGCGCGGTCGAATCCGCACGCACCCGCGTACCGCCGTCCAGCGCCTCGGGGTCCACCAAGCCGGTCAGCGTGGCAGGGCGGCCCGGCCGCCCGTCGATGAGGTACGCATCGTACGGCGAGCCATGCGGCGCAATGGCATTCACAAATGTCACGAGCGTGGCCGCGGATTGCGACTGCCCGGCCGCGAGCAGCTGCCGGGTCCCCGGCTGCAGTCTTCGAATCACCTCTCCCGCCTGCCGGTAGATGTCGTAGCAGTAGGCATCGCCAGGATGCGAAAGATCGGCATAGCGCACCGGATCCACCTGCTTCAGCGGCGGCAGCAAGACCGAGTTCCAGGTGTCGTCCCCCTCGGCCGCCGCGGCCATGACGCTGCCGCCGTGAATCGGCGCGTACTGCGCGGAAACCCCGATCCAGGCCATCCGGGCCCGGACGAGATGCCGGTGTGCCAGCAGCCAGATCGGCGGCGCGTCCGCACCGGAGGATGCGTTGAGCCACTCCACGACAGCGGTTCCGCAGTAGCCCTCGACCGGTCGGTACACCACGAATCTGGTCGTGAACGGTGCGAGGCCGTCCGGCTCGGTCGCCCACTCCCCGTCGTCACCGGCCGAGCCGGTCAGGCGGTAGGACCCAGCCGTACCGGACAGGAAGTACTCCTCGGCGACATAACCGACATCGGACAGTGGGAAGAATGTTGTGATCAGGTTGATCGGACCAGCCACCGGACCGGAAAGCTCCATCCCGAAACCCTAACAAGTGCTTGGTTTTTGGACAATCACCGACTACCAAGCCCATCTGCGGAGCGTTGTCGATCGCTTGATCGCGAACGGGGCATCCCTCAAAATCCCAGATGAGTTCGGAAAGTTTTCCCCGTCGATCGCCAATGGGCAGCGAACGCACTGTATTGCCGGCATACCGGTCGTTCGGGAACACCGCGCCTCCAATCGACAAAATGAGCAACCGCCGCGGCAGCGAGCTCGACTGCTGGATGAAACAGGTCCGCGAGGCCGAATTACCCCAACTCGCGCCCTTCTTGACCGGTCTCGATCAAGACCACGACGCCGCCGTCGCCGGCCTGACCCTGCCCTACAGCAGTGGCCCGATCGAGGGCGTGAACACGAAAACCAAGCTGGTCAAGCGGCAGATGTATGGCAGGGCCGGCTTCCAGGGCTACCCCGACATCGAATCCTGTTGGCATAGCCGGCTATCCGCTACCGCCGAAAGAGGGACAGAGCCGTTAGCTGGACAGACCCCTACAGTTTGACGGCAGGTTTCTGCCGTATTCCGGTCGCACCTCTGTTGGGGATTCCGGCGTGCGGGTCAGCGACAGACGGGAGGTCGATGGAGATGGCTGCGTTTGGGTACTGCGGTTCGCCCAGGTGTCGGTCGGCTGGGGGTTGTCGCTGTGACGACAATCCGTGCGCTCGCGTGTTTCAGGTGGACTCATACCACTGGGTGAGGGTTCGGGGAGTGATCACTCTCAGGAGTGATTGATCCAATCTGGTCTTCGGCGATGAGCTTTCTGCATGATCACAGTGACTCACCGTCTTCCGCGAGCCCGACGAATCCGGGTGACCGCCGCAGTCGCGGGCGCCGCACTGCTGTTCGGGACGTCGACCCTCACGGCGGGGTGCGGCAGTTCACCGGAGTCGACGCACTCGGCACCGGCACCGGCACCGGCCCCGGCAGACGCCGAGCGCGGACGACTCGTGAAGGCCGAGCACCTGCGCACATACGCACCCGATGATGTCAGAAGGGAACTCACCGCCAGCGAATTCGACTCCAGTACAGTGGAATTCGGCATCGACACGTATCGACTCACCTATGACACGGTCGGCACAGACGGTCGGACGACGACAGCGAGCGGACTGCTCGCCTTACCCCGCAACGACAAACGCGACCTGACCACGGTGGCCTACGAGCACGGCACCCAGCCCACCAAGTCCGAAGCCCCATCGGTGGCCGAGGACAGCGGCGACCGCGCCGCGACAATCACCTACGCGGCCGCTGGCTTCGCCGGCGTCGCACCCGACTACCTCGGATTGGGATCGGGACCGAACCCGCACCCGTACCTGGACCTGCCCTCCGAGACCACCGCATCGGTGGACATGCTGCGCGCCGCCCGCACCCAGGCCGCAACCCTCGGCCGCCGGCTGGGCAACGACGTCGACATCGTGGGATTCTCCCAGGGCGGACCGGCCGCGATGGGACTGGCGCGCGCACTGCAGAGCGGCGCGGACACCGACTTCCGGGCAACCGCGGTCGCCGCGATCAGCGGACCGTTCGACCTGCGAAACGGCGAACTGCCCGCAGTGTTCGACGGCACCCTGGACCCGGGCGCGGGCTCCTTCTACAGCGCGTACCTGCTGGTGTCCTGGAATCGCCCACACGGTCTGTACAGCTCGCCGAGCGAGGTGTTCCAGGCACCCTACGACGACACCGTTGAGCAACTGTTCGATGGCCTGCATTCCTTCGAGGACATCGCAGGGGCCCTGGCGCCGGATGTCGATCACCTGCTGACCCCGCACGGCATCGATATGCTGCGCAATCCGACCGGCCCACTCGCCGCCGCCATGAACATCGCTGATAGCACCTGCAGCGACTGGACACCCCGAATGCCTGTACGGCTCTACACCGGCAGCCAGGACCGCGACGTCTCCGCGAACAACAGCGTCGACTGCCAGACCGCGCTGCGCCGACGCGGCGTCGACGCCTCGATCACCGATGTGGGCCCGGTGGACCACAACGGTTCCGGCATCGGCGGAACCGCCCTGGCCGTGCGCTGGTTCATGGACTCGAGCACCGCAAAGTAGATCCGACTTACGTAACGTTCGTGGATCACGACCACGCGCGACGAGAACATCTTCTTGCGCGCGCTGCTCGGCATTCGGCTGCTACCGGCAGCGCAGCTGGCTCAGATGAAGCAGACCGTCCCGGTGAACACGGAGCTCCAACAGCTTTGGCCCTCGGCTGATACGGACTCGGCCTGGCCGAACGCTCGCTGAGCTGCGGAGGCACCTATTGGAGCCATGAGGGAGACGACAGCTGCATCACCCTCGACGGCGCCCCGGGCGACGCCACGCGAAGCGCCGTGGTGTCGATATCCGTTGCGCCGAGTGTGATTGCGGCGGAATGGTCCCAACGTTGGGTGAAAGGCGACCTTGCCGTCGTAGTAGATCCGTCCTCTGTTGCCCGGCATGCGCACTTGCGTCAACGCGATCGTGTGCAGGGCGTTGCTGAGCTGGCGATCGCCGTGGCGGGACAGTCGATGACGAGACTCGTCGGCGCTGGCGATTTCTATGGGCGCGGTGCCGGTGTGGGTTGCGTTTGCAGGTTCGAATCCTGCGAGGGCACATCGGCGGGACGCTCCGAGACCGTCTGGTTCGGAGACTGATGGGACAGAGCCAGGGTCGCGACCGACGTCGCGGCTTGGCAGGCCTGTCCGGGTTCGGTCTGGGTCGGGAGGATGACCTGGGTGTAGAGGAGTTCGCTGAACGCCTCGCCGGTGTCCGAACGATGTTGGCCGGGCCAGGTGTCCCAGCGCTTTGTCGTTGTGGTGATGACGCATCGGCCGGGCCCGCTCGTCTTGCTGATATCCCACACGCGTGCCGGGAATCCGTTGATGGTGGAGCGTTTACCCATGAACAGGTTCGGGTCGTTGATCATGACCGACACCATCGCTCCGGGAGGAGTGTCGGAACCGTCGTCGGCGCGCCACTGACAGTCCTGTTCGGAAGGCGTGGACTTGTCGGCGAGGCCGGTCAGATTCAATGCGGTCTCGACCTCCGGCAGGGATATCGAGCCGCACAGGTCGTATCCGCGCAGTGAGTCGCTCGGGTAGGCGATGTGCGAATACCGCCCACTCTTCATGGTCGCGACGATGGCATCGACCGCATGATCTCGTGCCGGGCACGGATCGACATCGTTGAGGCGCTGACCATTTCGGTCGGTGCTCGCGTGCAGCAGAACTCCCTCGCCGCCGGCCAGCCGAACCGTCGCGTCACACCGGGCGCCGTTCCGGGATGTGCCCTTGGTGATGTGTATCGGCCCGCGGTCGGTCGACACCGCATCCGATGAGGCGAGGTCGGCAGTGTGGGCCCCGAGGATCGTCCAGACCGCTATGCGTCCTTGATCCTTGCCCACGAGGCTCAGGCTGAGGTTGCACCTGACGAAGTCCGCCGGTTCGATTGTGATCGCGGCATCGACGGCCTTCAGATCGGCGAAGGCGCTCGGTGCGATGAATCCACAGGGATCCAAGGTCGTCACGTCTCCGATCGGTGGCACCGACGCCGAGGAATCGGCGTCGGTGCCACAGCCCGCGTCCAGATAGGCGACGAAAAGCAATGCGGCGATGGACCCAATCGTCCTGCCGATCCGTCGACGATGGATCACGACCCCTCCGAATACCGTTGCGAAGCAAGCGACTTGAAACCCCGGTGACCAGCCTAGTGCTTCCGTTGGATGTCGGACTCGGCAGCCCGACCCGTCTTCTCAATCCCCTCGATCAAAGATGGAGGGGCGAGTCGAACGCCTCCTGCTATGACTACGACGAGGACGAGGACGAATGAGAGCATCCTGGTCGTATCGGCCCCGTGACTCGGTAACCGATTGCCAGTTGCGGGACCCTGAGCATCAGGGCCGACTTGGACCGGCTTCGCACGTCGGGCCACGCCGCTACTCATGCGATTCGGAGCGATCAGCGCGGGACTGCGAAAGATCAACGGGCAGAGCGTCATAAGGCCTGCGACGATGGTGAGTATCGTTAGGATCGCGGCATGGCGAGTCGCATTGTCGATCGAACGTCTGGTGAGACCGTTCGGCGTTCGGTTGTCTTGGGTGGGGGGCGGCGTACCCGGTTCGGCGTGGATGGCGGGTTTGGCCGCCGAATTACGCCGCCGTGGAATCGATTTGGGCTCTGCCGACACGATAGTCGGCACGTCCGCAGGCGCGGTCGTCGGGGCCGCGCTGATAACGGGGCGGGATCTGTACTCGTTCGCCGACGATCCACGTCCCCCCGGCAGCACACAACCACCGTCGGTGGTGAAGCCCGAGCTGCTTGCCACTGCTTTCTCGGTGCTGTTCGACCGGACGTTGGATCGTGATACGGCGCGGCGAAAGCTGGGGCGAATGGCGATGGCCGAGCAGCCGGCGCAACCGGCGCATATCGAACCGATGGAGTGGCTGGTCGGTGGCAACGACTGGCCGGATCACAGGCTGCGGATCGTCGTCGTGGACGCGGCCAGTGGTCAGCGCGAGGTCTGGGACAGCGGCAGCGGTGTGCCCCTCGCGACCGCTGTCACCGCGAGCCGTTCCTTTCCGGGAGCCTTCCCGCCTGTTGTCGTCGGAGACCGCTACTACATTGATGGCGGGGTGTGGTCACCCACCAATGCGGATCTCGCCGCGGACGCGGACCTCGTTCTGATCGTTGAGCCGTTGGCGCACCGGGTCCCGCCCGAACACGTTCGGACCGAACTCGCGACGACGGTGGCCGATACCGTCGTGCGGTTCGGCCCGGACGGGGCCACGATCGACGTTTTCAAGGCGTTCGCGACCGATCCGGACGTTCTCGCGAGCTGGCCGGTAGCGTTCCAAATGGGCGTTCGCCAGGCAGACGAGCTGGCACAGCAGTTGATCCGCGCGGGCTGGTTGTCGCCGAAGCGCTGATGCGCACCCAGGTCGCGCACGTGACGGGTCGCACGGTGATACCGCTGATCGCGCTGTCCGAACCGGCCAGCGCGGGGCAGCCGAAGATCAACCGGCCGTGCCGATCCGGGGCGGAGGCGCCTTCATGCCGATGGCCGGGAGATCGGAGTGGCCAGCCCATTAGGCGGAGTGTCGGTTCAACTCCGACAGTCCCTGTCCAGGGTGTTCGCAGGAGCGTGGACACGATCTCGGCCGCACCGATGAATTCTGGGTGGATCCGTCGTCGATACCTCTGGATACACCGACAGCGGTGGGCCAGAGCAGAAACAATCGATCCGGGCAGTGATCCGGGTGAGCGGGAGGCGCGGTGAGCGGTACCAAGGTGTTGGTGGCGGGAGCGAGTATCGCGGGGCCCGCGCTGGCCCACTGGCTGTGTCGGCGGGGGGCCGAGGTGACCGTGGTGGAGCGGGCCCCCGAGTTGCGTCCCGGTGGGCAGGCGGTGGATGCGCGCGGGGTTGCCAAGGAGGTCATCCGGCGGATGGGGCTGGACGCGGCGGTGCGAGTGGCGCGCACCGAAACCGCGGGCGCGTACACCGTGGACGTGGACGGGAAGGTGCTGGAGACCTATCGCGCGGACGATGACGGCGGCGACGGGTACATTTCGGAGATCGAGATCCTGCGCGGGGACCTGTCCCGGGTGCTCTACGACGACACCCGCGACGGTGTCGAGTATGTCTTCGGTGATCGGATCGACGAGCTCACTCAGGACGCGGACGGGGTCGACGTGGCTTTCGCGGGTGGCGACCGCCGACGCTTCGACCTGGTGGTCGGGGCGGACGGACTGCACTCGGCGCTGCGGGCGATGGTCTTCGGGCCGCGGGAGCGGTTCGTCCGCCACCTCGGGCATGTGCTGGCCTTCTACAGCGTGCCCAACGAGTTCGGCCTGGACCGCTGGCTGATCGACTACCAGGAGTCCGGGCGCTCGGCCGGCCTGCGGCCCATCCAGGACACCACCCGGGCGATGGCCATGTTTTGCTTCTCCTCGGCCGACCTCGATGTCGACTACCGCGACGTCGCGGCCCAGAAGCGCCTGCTGCGCGAGCGGATGACCGGCATGGGCTGGCTGACTCCGCGCATTCTCGCGCACCTCGACGACACCCCGGACTTCTACCTCGACCAGGTCGCCCAGGTGGTGATGGACCGCTGGTCGAGCGGGCGGGTGGGGCTGCTCGGGGACGCGGCTTTCAGCTCGTCGCCGATGTCCGGGCAGGGCACCGGGCTGGCCCTGGTCGGCGCTTACCTGCTGGCCGGAGAGCTGGCCACCGCCGGGTGGGACCCGGAGGCCGGGTTCGCCGGCTACGAGGCTCGAATGCGTTCGTTCGTCGAGGCCAACCAGGAGATCGGCCGGTTGCACGCGCACAGCCGCTCCGTCCCCGGTCCGGGCGCCGAGCCGAGCACCGAGCCCGACGTCGAGTGGCTCCCCGAGCTGATCGAGCGCGCCATCAACGGCATCGAGCTGCCCGATTACGCAGGGGTGCCGGACTCCGGGACACCGGCCGGAACGCCGATCACCTCCTCGGCCAAACCATAGGTGTCACATAACGTGTCGAGCGGGTCGACGCCTCGGTAAGCCACCGCCGGAGGTGGCGGCTTCGTCTACGGCTCACCCCGGACAGCGACGTCACCGACCGCGAATCTGGTGACCCGCAGTGGTTTCCGCGCCTTTTCGGTGGACTCCCGGCTGGCGCCCGAGCGTCCCTTCCCTGCCGCGATCGACGACGCCCTGAGCGCCTGCCGAGCCCTGCTCGACAGCGGTGAACATCCCTCGGCGATCGTATTGGCCGGCGATTCCGCCGGCGGCGGCCTGACTGTCACCACGTGTCTCGCGGCCCGCGACGCAGGCGTGCCCCTGCCCGCCGCGATCGTGGCGTTCTCGCCCGGACTGGACAGGACCCGCACCGGCGAAAAGCACGGACACCAAAGCCAGCGTCGACCCGCCGTTCGGCGGCGGGATGGCGGCTATGACTTCGGGGCATGGCGGAGTCGTAGTAGCGAATTGATATGGCCCGCGCGGCAAACCTCGTGCGGGCCATGGTCGTTCATGAACGATTAACGCTGCCTGCGGTTGGCTCGATAGCCACGTGACGGTGACGGCGCACGCCAGCAAACCTGTGCCATACTCGGCCCGGGCGAGCGCAGCGCCCGAGGGAGGAAAGAGAACTCAATGGGCCTGTTCGACATGATCCGCGGCGAATTCGTCGACATCATCGAATGGTTGGATGACACCCGCACCACGCTGGCGTGGCGGTTTCCCCGCTACGAGAACGAGATCAAGAACGGCGCGGAGCTGATCGTTCGGGAGGGGCAGCAGGCCGTCTTCGTCTACCGCGGACAGCTCGCCGACAAGTTCGGGCCCGGTCATTACCAGCTGACCACCGAGAACATGCCGATCATGTCCACCCTGCAGGGCTGGCGGCACGGCTTCAACTCCCCGTTCCGGTCCGAGGTGTACTTCGTGAACACCCGCGCGGTCACCGACATGCGCTGGGGCACACCGCAGCCGGTCACCGTGCGCGACCCCGACTTCCGCATGGTGCAGATCCGCGCCAACGGCACCGCGAACGTGCGCGTCACCGATATCGAGGTGTTCCTGCGCCAGATGATCGGCACCAATGCCGAGGTCGACGCCGAGGTGCTCAGCGAGCAGTTGCGCGCCAACGTCGCACTGGCCTTCTCGGACATGGTGCTGGCCTCCGGCCTGGGCGCCATCGATCTCCAGGGCCGCCAGGTCGAACTCTCCGACAAGCTGCGCGAATTCGTGGGCCAACGCCTGGCCGGATTCGGCGTCGGCGTCGAGGGCGTCACCATGACCATCTCCCTGCCGGAGGAAATCCAGCAGGCCATGACCCGCGGTGTGGCGCGCGGTGTCGAAGCCGGCGGCTTCATGAACAATGTCGACCTCAACCGCTACCAGCAGATGCAGGCCGCCGACGCCATGCTCGCCGCCGCCCAGAACCCCGGCGGCGGCATGGGAGCCGCCATGCAGGCCGGCATGGGAGTGGTCCTCGGCGGCCAGATGGCCGGCGCCATGCAGGGCAGCATCGCCCAGCCGCAGCAGCCCGGCTACGGCCAGCCCCAGCAGGGCGGCTACGCGCAGCAACCCGCCGCCCCCCAGCAGCCCGCGCCACCGCCGCTGCCCGGCCAGCAGCAGTTCCACTTCGACAACGGCGGCCAGCCCGCGGGTCCCTTCCCCATCGACCAACTGCGCCAATACATCTCAGCCGGCCAGCTGACCCGCGAGACCAATGTCTGGACCGAGGGCATGCCCGGCTGGCAACCCGCCAACTCCGTCCCCGCCCTGCAGCCGCTCTTCGCCACCCCGCCCCCGCTGCCCGGCACCCCGCCGCCCCTGCCCCCGCAGTAGCGCCGCCAGAGTACATCCGGTCTGTCCGAGCCCGGCCAGGCCACACTCGTCGGCGCCCACCCGGCCGCCGACGGGTGCGGTGCCGTACCCGCCTCCGCCGAATCCCCGGCCCTCGCCGAACGCCCGACAACTCGGTGCGTCCCGAATCTCCTTCCACCGCAATGGCACGACCGTCGAGTCCGCCGCACCGAGTGAGCCCCGATGAACGACAACCAGCCCCAGCACCCCTCCGGTCCACCGCCCCTTCCGGGTACCGACCAGCCCGCGCCGCAGACGGCCGGCCACGATCCGGCCCGAGGCAGTCTGCCGTCCACGCCACCCCCGCTCCCCGGCGGCCCCACCGCGGGATCCCCTATCCCGCCGCCGCTTCCGGTTGCCGGACCCGCCCAGAGCGGAATTCCGGCCATGCCGCCGCCCGGTGCGACCCCGCCGCCGCTGCCGGGTGGAGCATCGGTCGCCGCGCCGCCTTTCACCGCCGCCGGACCTGGAACCGTTGCGCCATCCGAGCTTTCCGGAACCGGCGCTGCCTCGGGGCCGCCGCCACTTCCAGCCGCCGGACGTGGACAAGGCGGAGTGCCGCCGATGCCGCAAGCCGTATCGAGTTCGCCGCCGCAGATCGTCGGGCCGCCGCCCGTCGCTTCTGGTGCGGGAACGGCCGTGCCGCCGCCACTTCCGAACTCCGGCTCCGGCCATGCGATGCCGCCGCAGGGGACGACCCCGCCGCCGCTCCCGGTGCAGGGGCCGCCGGTCATCGTGGCTCCGGTGATTGTGCCGGGCACGGATGTCGGGGGTGCGGGCGCGGAAAACCCTGTGCCGCAGGCGCAGGCGGGGGTGCCGGATCGGGCGATGGTGCATCAGACCGAGTCGACTCGGACCTATCCGTGCTCCTCATGTGGGGCGCAGTTGGTGTTCGATCCGGTGGGGCAGGATTTGTTGTGTCCCAGTTGCGGGAATCGGTCGGCGGTTGCCGCGCCGAATGTTCCCGTGGAGGCTCGGGAACTGGGTCCCGCTATCGCGGCGCTGCGGGAGACGCAGGCGCAGGCGTCGGGGCCGCAGGTGACGGGGGAGTGGGAGGTGAAGTGCCAGAATTGTGGTGGGACAACCGGATTCAATGGCAGCCTCACCGCTACTCGGTGCCCGTATTGCGCTACACCTATTCAGCGCGACGATGTGCACAATGCGCCGGCTCGGTTGCCGGTGGACGGAGTGCTGCCTTTCCAGATCGGAGAGAAGCAGGCTCGGGAGCTGGTCGAGAAGTGGGTTTCGAAGCGGTGGTTCGCGCCGTCGAATTTCCGGAAGTATCGGCGGATCGGGGCGTTCTCGAGCCTGTATACGGCATATTTCACCTATGACGCGGACACCCAGAGCTGGTATCAGGGGGAGCGCGGGGACGACTATCAGGTTCGGGTCGGGACGGATTCGGATGGGGAGCCGATCTATGAGACCAGGACTCGCTGGTATCCGGTGGCGGGTGAGGTCGCCAACGATTTCGCCGATCTGCCGGTGCTGGCCAATGACAATTTGAACCGCAATCGGATTCGGGCCTTGGAGCCGTGGCCGGTGGAGCAGGCACGGGCCTATTCGCCGGAATTCGTGGCGGGACACCTGTGCCGTACCTACGACAAGGACGCCGAGGAATCGTTTCCGGAAGCGCAGCAGCGGATCGAGTCGGCCATCGAATCGACGGTGCGGTCCGATATCGGCGGTGACCACCAGCGCATCCACCAGTTGAACACGAACTGGAACTGGCTGGCGTACAAGCATCTGCTGCTGCCGATCTGGCTGCTGACGGTCGTCTACATGGACACGACCTATCAGGTGTACATCAATGGCCTCACCGGCCAGGTGTCCGGCGACCGCCCGTGGAGCAAGGTGAAGATCATCGCCGCCATCCTGGCGGTGCTCGCCGTGATCCTCGCGGTGGTCCTCGTGTACAGCAAGCTGCACGGCCATCACACTCCCGCCCATCCGAGCGGCCCCGCCCACTCCACGGTCGCCCCGCCGCGCCCCACCAGCCATCGATGACCGCCCGACGAAAGTGATCCGACCGTGCTGATTCTCGTGCTGATCGTGGTGATCCTGGTGGCGGCGGCGGTCGGTGGCGTCCTGTTGCTGTCCTCCCGTCAGAAGAGCGCGACGGCCGCCGCCAACCAGGTCGTTCCCGGTATCGCGACGCGTGCCCCCGCCTCGTGGGCGGGCTCGCACGACCCTGAGCCGCGCCTGCACCGCCGCCTGCGCGACGCCGTGCGAGCCCTGCACACCGCCGACTCTTTGGACGACGGCACCACCATCGTCCTGCGCGCCGAACTCGAGCAGGCCGCCCTGGCCTGGGACGACCGTCTGGTGGCCATGGCCGCCCTGCCCGTGGCTGCCCGCCGGGACCAGTTGGCGACCGCGACCAAGGCGGTGGAATCCATCGAAGGTGCGGTGGCGCAGTACGTTTCGGCCGCGACGCAGCGCACCGCCGCCGACGTGAACGCGGGCCTGACGGCGGCGCGCGCGCAGCTCGAGATCCAGGCCGAGATCCGCAGATCCCTCGAGGCGAGCTGAGGCCGGGAACCGCTGCGATCCCCGTGGTGAGCACGCCGACCGCGTGAGCAAACCATTGTGTCGAGGCCCGGAGGGGATCGTGACGGACAACGAGGAGGCGAAGAAACTCGTCATACGCTCGATCGAGCTGATAGGCAGTGGCGAGGTCGACCGCAGCGGGTCACCCGGCGGGCGTATCCAGTTCCGCCAGTGAGCGAATGACGGTGATTCCATCGTCCGGCATGCCGCTGTGTCCATTGCGGACCAGCCAATACGCCCGCAGCCCGGCATTTCTCGCGCCGAGCGCGTCCCAGTCGTACCGGTCGCCGACATAGGCGACCCGATCCGGCGGCAGGCCGAGCATCTCGCATCCCGCGAGGAAGATCGCCGGATCAGGTTTGGACGCACCGAATTCGTCCGAGCACAGGATCGCTTCCCCGAAGTGGTGCAGCAGCCCGACCGTGCGCAGTTTCCGGGTCTGGTACGGCAGCGAGGCGTTCGACACGATCCCGAGCGCCATCCGCCCGTCGAATCGCCGCAGCACCGGCGCGGCGTCCGGGAACGCGGCCCACGCGGCGTCCCGTAGTACGGCATAGCGGGCGAACCACGCCACCGGGTCCTCGGCCGCCACCCTCATGTGCGCGAGATATCGCTCGGTCCGCACCCGCTGCTGCCCCTTGAAGGTCAGCTCGCCGGCCAGGAACCGCGGATACTCTTCCTCCTCGATCGCCCGCCACAGCGCCACCGCCGCATCCGGCGACTCGAACCGGTCCAGCAGCCCTTCGGCCGCGAGATGCCGCAGGAGCCCGATCCGCGCCGTCGCCGAATAGTCGATGAGCGTGTCATCGACGTCGAACAGCACACCGCGAATCGTCATGCCCGTGTTCCGATCACCACGGTGGCCCCCATCTCCTCACACTCCGCGATCCGGGCCGCCAGCCCGTGCGCCCGCATGATCTCCGCCGCGATCGGCGCTTGCCGCTCGCTCTCCTCGACGAGCAGCCGCCCGCCCGGAGCAAGCCATTCACCCGCGACGGCCGCGATCCGGCGCAGGACATCCAATCCGTCGGCCCCGCCGTCGAGCGCCCGCCGCGGCTCATGCTCTCGCGCCTCCGGCGGCATCCACGAGATCTCCGCCGACGGCACATACGGCGTATTCGCCAGCAGCACATCCACTCGCCCGAGTAGATCCGAAGGCACCGCCTCGAACAGATCGCCTTGAAAAACCCGCCCCCCGACCCCCGCGAGATTTTCGCGCGCGCAGACCACGGCCGCCGGCTCGATATCGGCCGCCGTCAACTCGACCCGAATCCCTTCGTCCCCCAATTCCTTCGTCAGCGTCAATCCCAAAGCCCCACAGCCGCAACACATATCGAGCGCGATTAGTGGGCCTTGAGACGGGGCCGAGGGCTCGGCAGCAAGGGTTGAAGGCATACCGCTGCGATCCGAAGGCGTGTGCGGCAAGCCGTCCCGCGGTGGCACATCGGGCGCCGTATTCTCGGGGGCGCGGAGATCGTCCCGCGGTGCTCCAGGGCTGGCGCCCGCGTCGGCATTCCGCTGTCGGATCACGCTGCGCCCCAGCTCGATTGCCTGCTCGACCAGGAATCCGGTCCGCTGCCGTGGCACGAAGACCCCGGGCGCGACCGTGACGCGCTGCCCGCGAAACTCCGCCCACCCCAGCAGATGTTCCAGCGGAAACCCGGCAATGCGCTGCGTGACAAGCGATTCCAGGTGGTCGGCGTCGGTGGCCGCGCCGAGCAGCAACGCGGCTTCCTCCTCCGCGAACACGCATCCGGCCGCGCGGAGCCGCACGACCAGGACATCCGTACCGGAAGAACTCACCGCGTCATTGTGCACGCCCGGACAAATGCCCGATGCGGGCGGGTCCGGGCGTGGTGAGATCAGCGTTCGGTCGGGAGCCGCAGGGTGCGGATGGTGTCGAGATAGATGCCGCGCTGGCCGCTGCGGGCCGGCGGGGGCAGCTGCGAGACCAGCTGTTCGAGGGAGGTGGTCGCGCCGATGACCGGGATACCGGCCACGATGAAGTCGGCCACCGCCCGCCGAATGTGGTTGGGGGAGGTCACCACAATGGCGCTGGTCGCGCCCGCGTCCCTGAGCATCTGCGCGCCGAACAGCGCATTCTGCACGGTCGAATCGGCGCGATGTTCGGCCAGGATGCGATCGGCGGGAATGCCGTGGCCGACCAGCCAGCCCTGCATGGCGGCCGCCTCGGTGATCCCGTTCTGCGGATTGCCGCCGGTCACCAGGATCGGCGACATGGGCGAGGCGATCGCCTGCAGCCACGCCGCTTGCAGCCGGCTCACCAGTTCGGGCCGCATGGATCCGTCGGGCAGCAGGCCATAGCCGAGCACCGCGATGCCGGTCTGCGGCCCGGCGATCGCCGGAATCGGGTTGGGCAGCGTGCCGATCGCGGCGCCGATGGCCCGGAAGACGCTCCGCGTCCGGTCGGCGAGCCGACCGTCGACGCCATTGAGCCGGTTCAACGCCATCTCGCGGGTGATGACGTCCCCGGTGTAATCCGACCAGATGGCCTGCAGCGCCAGCGCCTGGGCGTCATCCGGTGATTCGGCGAGCAATTGGCGCAGATCGGCGAGCCCGGCAGCCTCATCGCCACTGGTGAAATTGTCTTGCGCGGAGTTGTACAGCGCCGCGGTGTCCGCGTGCGCGGTGCCGGTGCCGAGGATGGCGAGGGTAGCGGCCGCCGCCGCGAGCAGGGTGGAAAAACGCCTGGCGATCTGCACTGCTGTCGACCTTTCGGGGCGTGTCACGCATTGCTGTTGCCGGCTATCCATGGAATTAGCTGGCTATTGTCCCAGTACTGGATGGAGACACGATACGACTGCCCACGGCACTTGTCGGGTATTTGCCGGACGGATTTCGCGTTTGATCGAAGTCATAGTGAAACGCGCGTGAGGCGTGCCGCGTCGCCTATCGGCCTCTCGGCCGCATCACCGGACGTCCGCTGGTGTGCGCACGGAGGGCGCACTCGGGACTCGGGATAAGCTGTGCATCCGTGGATACGACTTCGCTCATCGGCAAGGAACTCGCCGCCGCCATCAACGCCGACACCAAGCAGCGCGCCGCCGCCCTCGCCGAGACCGGCGCCGCGCCCCGCCTGGCCCTGGTGATCCCGAATGACGACCCGGCCAGCGCCTGGTACGTGAAGTCCCTCAACCGCGCCGCCGAGCGCAATGGAATCGCTTGCGAGAACGTCGATCTCGGCGTCGACGCCACCGCCGAGGAGATCCGCGCCAAGCTCACCGAGCTGTCGCTGGACCCGTCGGTGGACGCCATCATGCTGCAGACCCCGCTCCCGAAGGGCGTCGGCCTCGACGACGTCAGCTCGGCCATCGCGTCCGCGAAGGATGTCGACGGTGTCAGCCCGCTGTCCCTCGGCCTGCTCGCCGCGGGTCTGCCCGGTTTCCCGCCCGCCACCGCCGAGGCCGTGGTGGAACTGGCGAAATTCCACGAAATCCCGCTCGCCGGTCGGCATGTCGCGGTCGTCGGCCGCTCGAACGTGGTCGGCAAGCCCCTGCTTCAGCTGCTGCTCGCCGAGAACGCGACCGTCACCATCGCCCACTCGCGCACGATCGACCTGCCCGCGGTCACCTCCGCCGCGGATGTCGTCGTCGCCGCGGTCGGCCGCGCGGGTCTGATCACCGCCGACCATGTCCGCGAGGGCGCGGTCGTCATCGATGTCGGCACGAACGAGGACGAGAACGGCAACATCACCGGCGACGTGAACGCGGACTCGGTCACCGGCAAGGCCTCGGCCCTGAGCCCCGTCCCCGGCGGCGTCGGCCCCGTCACCACCGCGCTCCTCATGCGTCACGTGGTCCAGGCTGCCGAATCCGCCCGCTGACAACCAAGATCAGAGAGCTCTCGGCGCGGAATCCGATTCTTGACGCTGAGAGCTCCCTGATCCCGTGCTCACCAGTGCGTGGTGACGGGGTCTCCGACGTTGACGTTGTCGTAGTACCACTCGGCGTCGGCGGGGGCGAGGTTGATGCAGCCGTGGCTGACGTTCGCGACGCCCTGGGAATCCACGGACCAGGGCGCGGAGTGGACGTAGACGCCACCCCAGGTCAGGCGCTCGGCGAACTCACCGGTAATCAGGTAGCCCTCCGGATCGTTCAGCGGGATGCCGATGGTCCGGGAGTCGAAGGTGACCGAGCGCTCACGAGACAGGACGGGGAAGGTTCCGACCGGAGTTTCGCGCCCCGGCTTGCCCATCGACGCGGGCATGGTCCGTGCGACGCCGTTGACCCAGACGGTGAAGGTGTGCGCCGACATGTCGGCGTCGGCCGAGGTGCCGCCGTCGGTCTGGAACTTGATGTGCTCGCGTCCGGCGGAGACGCTGATCGGTGCGGAGGCGGGCAAATACTTGGTCGGCTGCCACATCAGCTGGCGGTCGTCGAGCCAGGTGAAGTGCCCCGCGAGGGAGTTCTCCGCGCGGACGTCGACGGTGCGCTCGGCCTGCGCGCGGTCGGTGACGGCGGACGCGAACTGCACGGTCACCGGGGCTGCGATGCCCACCACCTGGCCTGGGCCTGGCGTAATCGCTTGTACCGCTGGGAGATCGGGTGTCACGGAGGCCGCGCCGGCGGCTCCGGTACCGAACGCGGCCGCCGCGACGACGACGCTCGCGACGAACAGGGAGCGGATCGCTTTCCGCATTCTTGCATCCCTTCGAGGGGGTGTAGGGCTAGGTTCCACAGACTATGGCTTGATCATCAGTCCCATCTGGAAATGTACCCGGTTCGTAACCATTGTCCCGGCGTGGGAGCTTTGCGTACTTCGTATCGCCAGGTAGAGGGCGGAAAATTGACTGTGCCCCGTTCCATAACGGAACGGGGCACAGCGCAGGTCCGATTCACGACGGTCAGCGGGCGATGGCCGCGACCACATCGTCGTGCAGGGCGTCGGCCCGGGCGATGACTTTTTCGATCTGCTCGAGCACCGGCGCGAACTCCGCGCCCGCGGCGCTGTCCAGGGCCGCGACATTGATGGCGATGTTCAGCTGCGAGCTGGCCGCCGCCGCTCGTGCGCAGTCGGCCGCCGCGCCGATATCGGTGACCACGTTCGGGTTGCCGATGGGCAGCAGTTCCATTGCGAGAGAGACGATCTCGTCGGCCTCGGCGACCACGGCCGCGGGCACCCGGGCGGCCCGCAGCAGTGCCGCGGTGATGGCCTCGCCGCGCGCGGTCTGCTCGGCCTCGGTCTCCTTGGGCAGCTTGTAGGCATTGCCGACCGCGGTGAAGGCGGCCGCATCGGCGTCGGCCAGGGCCAGCGAGCGCTCGCGGGCGGTATCGGCGGCCTCGATGATCCGGTCGATGACCGGGCGATTGTCGGCGTCCTTGGCCCGGGTGGTGTAGCGCGCGACCATGGCCACCAGCGCCGCGCCCTGAGCCGCGTGCAGGGCCGCGACCGCGCCGCCGCCGGGGGCGGGCACCTTGGCGGCCAGTTCACCCAGGTACCCCCGCAGTGTCGAGTCACCGAAGGTGGTGCTGTCCTGAGTCATGAGGGGTGGCCTCCCTTGGCAGTACGGGGAATTCGGGTGATTTCGCCGCCTACCGTACCGGTCCCTGGGCCGTCACCGGCAACCCGCCCGCTGTCGTTGTGCCAATAGGTGGGTAAGGTCCCGCACATGCGTATCGGACTGTCGATCAATTACACCGACGGCTTCAAGGAGATCGCCGCCGAGGTCGCCGACCTCGAACGGGCGGGCCTGGACATCGTGTTCGTGCCCGAGGCGTATTCGTTCGACGCCGTGAGCGCGCTCGGCTACCTGGCTGCGAAGACCGAACGGGTGCAGCTGGCCTCGGGCATCCTGCAGCTCTACACCCGCACGCCCACGCTGACCGCCATGACCGCGGCGGGCCTGGACTACGTCTCCGACGGCCGCTTCATCCTGGGCCTGGGCGCCTCCGGCCCGCAGGTGATCGAGGGCTTCCACGGCGTGCCCTACGACGCTCCGATCGGCCGCACCCGCGAGGTGCTCGAGATCTGCCGCAAGGTGTGGAAGCGCGAGCGCCTCGAGCACAGCGGCAAGTATTACAACATCCCGCTGCCCGAGGGGCAGGGCACCGGCCTGGGCAAGCCACTCAAGCTCATCAATCACCCGGTGCGCGAGAACATTCCGGTGCTGCTGGCCGCGCTGGGCCCGAAGAACGTGGAGCTGGCGGCCGAGGTGGCCGAGGGCTGGCAGCCCATCTTCTTCCTCCCGGAGAAGGCCGACCTGGTCTGGGGCGATTCGGTGAAAGCCGGTCTGGCCAAGCGTGATCCGGCGCTGGGCGACCTCGAGGTGTTCGCCGGTCCGGCGCTGGCCATCGGCGACCATGTCGACAGCTGGCGCGACGGGGTCAAGCCGCACCTGGCCCTCTACATCGGCGGCATGGGCGCCAAGGGCAAGAACTTCTACCACGCGCTGGCCACCAAGTACGGCTACGGCGCCGAGGCCGACCGGATCCAGGAGCTGTACCTGGCGGGCCGGAAGGAAGAGGCCGCCAAGGCGGTTCCGGACGACCTGGTCCGCGATACGAACCTGATCGGGTCGGCCGGGTTCGTGAAGGAGCGGGTCGCGGCCTTCCGCGAGGCCGGTGTCACCGTCCTGAACGTGGTCCCGATGGCCGGCACCCCGGCCGAGCGGGTGAAGCTGATCGAGCAGCTGCGCGAGCTCATCTGACCGAGCCTCAACATCGTGAAGCCGAGTCCGGGTGTACCGGACTCGGCTTCGTCGTCTTCGGAACCCCGGGCGTCAGCGCAGGGCGCTGAGCGCCTCCGCCAGCGTGGTATGCAGCGAGAACACCTGGTCAAGGCTGGTCATCTTCAACTGGCGACTGGTGGCTGGCCCGTCCGCCACCACCATGAGGTGGGTCTCGCCGGCGCGCTTGTGGACGCCGACCAGTACCGCCATACCCGCCGAGGCCAGGAAGCTGACCGCGGTCAGATCGATCACCAGCGCGGCGGGCTTGCCCGCCAGGGCCGCGTCGATGGCGTTCTCCAGTGCGGGAGCCGTCGCGAGGTCGACCTCGCCGGCCACGGTGAGCACGGTCGCGCCGTCGGCCTGGGTGACCGAGGTGGTCATCGTGTCGGCGAATGGGTAGCCGTCTCCGGAAGTATTGGTCACGTTTGTCAAATCTGCCACGCTCCGTCCGTTCGTGCTGCATCGTCTACCACATCGGTACTGGTTCGGTAGTGGCGTTACCGGGAAAACCGCAGCTACCGTACCCTTTCGGAGTCCTCCGAAACCGCCCGCCGAACTCGTCCCGGCGGACCCTGATTCACATGCGCCCGGCCGCCGAAAATGAAACGGCCATCAGTCGCACTGACATCCGGACCCGTGTGCCCGGGCCCGAACTGTCGATGTCGAGATGGTCGGTGAGCGCGCGCATCATCGCGATGCCGCGGCCGCGGTTACCCGGATCCGCGGGCAGCGGCCGCCACACGCCGGTGTCGGACACCTCGAGGGTGAGGCTGTCCAGCCCGCAATCGGCGGTGAGCCGCACCCGGCCCGGCTCGCCGCCGAGATACGCGTGCTCGATGCTGTTGCTGCATGCCTCGTTCGCGGCCGACACCAGGTCCACCGCCGTATCGTGCGGCACCGCCGCCGCGCTCAGCCAGGCGCGCAGCGCGCGCCGGATACCGGACAGCTCACGGGCCTCGGCGGGCACGTCCACGTGCAGGGACTTGGGCGGCTGCCGGTACACCACCATGGCCACGTCGTCGTCGTAACCCGCGGCGGGCCGCAGTCGTGACAGCACCGAATCGGCGACCTCACGCGGCAATTTCCCGGCGACATGCGCCAATTCATCGGCGAGTTCGATGAAGCGGTCGCCGATATCGACGCCGCGCTGCTCCACCAGGCCATCGGTGAACAGGACCAGTGTGGATCCGGGGGCCATGGCGGTGGTGGCCTCCGGGCGGCGTGGAATGTCGAAGGTGGCCAGGGGGAATGCGCGTCCACCCTCCAGCAGCCTGCCCTGCTTGCCGGGATCGGCCAGGACCGGCGGCATGTGCCCGGCATTGGAGTAGCGCACCAGCCCCCGCACCGGATCCAGAATGGCGGCGCACACGGTCGTGCACATGGCTCCCGGAATACGGGAGGCGACGGTGTCAAGTTCGGCCAGCAACTGCGCGGGCCCCGCGCCGCGCAGCAGTAAAGCCCGTGCCGCCGTGCGCAATTGGCCCATCACCACCGCGGCCGAGAGACCACGGCCGACGCAGTCGCCGACGACCACGCCGATGGTGCCGTCCTCCAGGCGCACTACGTCGTACCAGTCGCCGCCGATCTCGAGCGGCGGCAGCGCGGGCTCGTAGTGCACCGAGAAGCGCGGCGGCAGTTCGATCGGGCCGAGCATGGCGCGCTGCAGGGTGAGCGAGGTCGAGCGCGCCTGATCGAAGTTACGGGCTCGCTGCACCGCCAGACTCAGATGCCCGACCAGCAGCGAGAACAGCGCCCAGTCGCCGGGCGTGATCACGCGGGGCGCCGCGAAGCGCAGCCACAGCGCCGCATCTCCGCTCTCGCCCAGCGGCGCGACGATGCCCTCCGAGCTGGAAACCCCTTCGGGGATGGCGAACATGGTGCGACCCGGCTGCAATCGGGCGCGATCGAGCAGCGCGCGAGCCCGGGCATCGAGGACCCGCCGCGATTCGCGACCGCCATCGGGCTCGGGTTTGCCGCGCCGCGGGATGGGCTGGGTGTCGTGCGGGGCCAGGCCCGCGCCGGTGTACGGATTGTCTTCGGAGACATACAGTTCCGGCCCGGTGTGGTGATTGGGCCAGACCGACACCACGGCGGCCTCCGCGCCCACGGCCCGCCGCAGCTCCTCGAGACCGACCGTGAGCACCTCGACGACACTGGTCGCCGCGCCGACAGCGGTGGCCAGACGCGAGACGGCCTGGTCGCGGGCCTGGGCATCGTGCTCGGCCGTCACATCGCGCAGCGTGCCGACGAAGATGCGTTCGCCGTCCTCGGGTTTCACCAGTGAGGAGGTCGACACCGCCAGCCACAGTTGTCGCCCATCGCGGTGGCGGATGGGCATGACGAAGCGCGCCGCATCGGTGCCCAGATCCGGGTAGCGCGGGGCTTCGGGAATGGTCCAGGGGTGGGGGACGGCGTACGGGATGCCGTCCGGCCCATAGCCGGTGAGCGCCCCGAACGCCGAATTGACCTCGATCAGCGTGCCCTGAGAATCGACGACGAAGAACCCGTCCTGCAGCGACTCCACCAGCGCCGTGCGAAAGGCGTCGCGCCCTTCGAGATCGTCGGCGCGGGAACGCTGTTGCTCGTAGCGGCGGGTCCCGTCGAGGAAGCCACGGGTGGCGACGTCGAGGGCCGCCATGGTCTGCAGCAGGAACTCCAGCGCCGCCTCGGTGCGGTCGGTGCCATCGGCGGCGGGCACCAGACCCTCGAGTTCGAGCAGCCGGAAGTGGTGCTCGGTGAGGTCGAGAATGCTCACGCCCTCCACCAGCGCCCGCCGTCCGAGCTCGTAGCCCTCGGCCAGGGTGTTCTGGTTGGGGGCGCGCAGGTGCAGCCGGAGCGCGGCGGCGTACGCCTCGCGAAAAGCGGCCAGTACCGCACTCACGCTCTGCTCCATCGGCGTGTGCGGAGGCTGTCCGTGGTTGCGCGGGCAAGCGCACAGAGACGAAGCGGCGCCTGCGGACCTCGCCCCCTCGAGCCGGTGATCTCGCTCATGGCTTCACACTCGGAATGGGTTGGGAGGAATGGGATTGCCCGCGATGGCGGGCGGCCAGGACGAGCGCGTCGTCGGTGTCCTTGGCGTGGCGGGCCAGGATCTCGGCGGTGATCTCCGCGGTCGGCTTGGACAGGTCGATGCCATCGGCGAAGCTGCTGGTGATGCCGTCGGTGGACATGAGCAGCAGGTCGCCGGGACGCACCGGCACGGTCTGCGGTTGCAGGTTCGGCGGCAGCAGATAGCCGACGATGCCGCCGGACAGCAGGGCCGTTGCGCGAACGGCGGGTTTGCCGGGAGCGGCTGCGACGATGCGGGATTCGACATTGCCGACGCCCAACCAGTGCACGCGGTCACGAGAATCGAACAGCGCCAGGGACACCGCCGCGCCGCGGGTGTCGGACATGGCGCGATGACACAGCAGCAACAGCACATCCAGTGGCTCGGCGCGGTTCTCGGCCAGCACCTGCGCCGCCCGATCCGAGGCGTCGGCCGCGGCCGCGCCGTGTCCCAGACCGTCCAGCACGGCGAAGAGCACGGAGCCTCCGCCCGCGTCGAGCACGACCGACCGGTCGCCCGAAACGCGTTGCCCGGGCAGCGCGCGACCGGCGACGGCCCATTCGACCGCGCCGACGAAACCGTCCTCACGCACCGGTGGGCACCCACTTCCACATTTCGACGAGTGTGCCGTGCCCCGGTTGGGAATTGATGACCATGCCGTCCATCAGTCGCTTGGCGCCCGGAAGACCCAGACCCAGCCCGCGTCCGGTGGAGAACCCGTCCTCCATGGCGCGCGGAATGTCGGGAATGCCGGGCCCATTGTCCTTGGCCTGCACCACCATCGAGCGCCGGCCGTCACGATCCTGCACGGCGAGCCGGATCTCCCCGGTGCCGGCGTAGCTCGTGATATTGCGCGCCACTTCGGAAATGGCGGTCGCGATCATGGTGCGATCGGAGAGCGAGAAGCCGAGTTTGGCAGCCAACTCCAGCCCCGCCTGCCGAGCGGTCACGATGTCGTTCGACACGTTCACCGCGATCACCACGTCGTCAGCGGCCACGATCACGACCGTCTCGTTGGCTGCGACTCTGGGTCTTCTTGTTCAGCCAGGCCAGGCCTTCCTCGAGGTCCAGCGCAGTGTGCATGTCCTCGAAGGTGAGCCCCAATTGCACCATGGCGAAGGCGACTTCGGGCTGCAGGCCCACGATGACCGTTTCCGCTCCCCGCAGCTTGGTCATGTGGGCGATGGTACGTAGCGATCTGGCGGCAAAGGAGTCCATCACGTCGATTGCGGTGACATCGACGATGATGCCCTGGGCGCGATATCTGCTGACGTAGGTCATCAGATCGTCTTGCAGGCGTTCGGTATCCGCGTCGGTGAGTGCCGACTGCACCGACGCGATGAGGTAGGTGCCCTGCTTCAGAATGGGTACCGGCATCTGCCCCGCCCTGATTACCGTCCGTCGCGGTCGGTGACGCGCGACACCTCGTAGCCGAGTAAGCGCTCAGCTTCCTCGATGCCACCCTGGAGATCGCCGACGGCATTCATCTTCGACAGATCCAGGCCGATGGTCACCAGGGTAAGCGCGATCTCCGACGACAGGCCGGTAATGATGACATTCGCACCCATGAGTCCGGACGCGTCGACCGTCTGCACCAAGTGGTTGGCGACCGTGGAGTCGATCGCGGGCACACCGGTGATGTCGATGACGACGACCTTGGCGCGGTTGGCGCGGATGGCGCGCAGCAGCTGCTCGGTGAGCTGACGCGCGCGCTGGGAGTCCAGCACGCCGATGATGGGGAGGATCAGCAGCTGCTCGCGCACCTGCAGAACCGGGGTGGACAGCTCGCGAATCGCCTCCTGCTGCTGGCGGATAACGCGTTCGCGCTCCTGCACGAAGGACACCGACACGGTGTTGGCGATGCGGTTGGCGGCCGGTTCGTAGGCGTCGAGCACCAGCTTCAGCAGCTCGAAGTCGGACTGGTACTTCTCGAAGAGGCTGCGCGCCAGCACGTCTCGCAACAGGAGCACGATGCCGACGACCTCGTCGGTCTCGACGCCTCTGGGGATGATGCGTTCGGAGAGGTCGCGGGCATAGGTTTGCAGGGCTTCGACGCTACCGGTCTCGAGTACCTCGACGTAGTTGTCGTAGACGGAGGTGGCTTCCGAGAAGATCTCCTCGGGGGTCATCGCGGTGAGCAGCTGGGCATCGGTGATGCGACGGGCCCACTCCTCGCGCAGTTCGGTGCGGTTCTGCCGCAGGTGCTCGACAAGCTGCGGAAGCAGGTTGTCGACGGAACCCACGGGCAGCGAATCCGCCGAGAGACCGATGGACACGTCGGACATGAAAACTCCTGCCCCTTTCTAAGGCCAGGTCGGGTGCTCAACTTCGACGGCCGATCACCGCCGTGCGCTCGGTGCCGACCGCCGTCGGAAGCCGGTGTCGAGCCTAGTCTTACCCAGTACCCGGTGGGTGCCAAACCCAAACCGAGGTGGGCTGGGAATTCGCTATGAGATGTGCTCGTCGCGGGTTTCCGGTCTTCGGTGGTGGGCCAACAGCGTGTCGTAGATATCGGCCAGAGCCGTGAGCTGGCCACGATCGAGCACATCGATCATGTGACGTCGCACACTCTCGACATGCGAGGGCGCGGCGGAATCGAGCACCTGCGCGCCTTTGCCGGTGAGCACGGCGGCCGTGCGGCGGGCGTCGTCGGGAACGGATTGGCGGGCGACCAGACCGCGCTTCTCCATCCGGGTGATCTGATGCGAGAGCCGGCTCTGCGACCACTCCAGCACGGCGGCGAGTTCGGCGAAGCTGCGGCGGTGGTCCGGGGCGTCGGCGAGGCGGGCCAGCACGGTGTATTCCACATAGGTCAGATTGGACTCGCGCAGCGAGTCGCGCCCGACAGCGGCGGCGATGAGGTCGCGGGTGAACACGAATCCCAGCCACGCGCGCATCTCGACGTCATCGAGCCAACGGGTTTCGGTCACAGTTCCACTCCCGGGTTCCGTTGTCATGCTGAGTCCTCCCCGCCGCCGACAAGCGCATCATGGATAACACCTGGTCGTTGAAGGTGCAACCGGCGCCCGTTCGCGGCGGCCTGTTGCGCATTGCGCTCGGCCGCCCGGGATATCGGACGCGATCGCTGTCCTCGACCACGACCCATGGTGCCCGTCGGCGCGCCGTGCGCAGGACCGAATGCCGATGCCGATGAGCGAACGTGCGCGGCCTGCCCATCGGCGCGCAGGCGCGGCTCGGTACAGTCACTCTGCTTGAACCGTCGGCTGACCAGCCCCCAGCCCCTGCTCGAGGAGTGCGATTCGTGACCGCGCCTGATTTCCTGTACTCGGATCTGCTGCCCATCGGCAAGGACGAGACGCCGTACCGGCTGCTCACCACCGAGGGCGTGCGCACGTTCGAGGCGGGCGGGCGGACGTTCCTGCAGGTGGACCCCGAGGTGCTGCGCATGCTCACCGCTGAGGCCATGCACGACATCAGCCACTACCTGCGGCCGGCGCACCTGGCCCAGTTGCGCAAGATCATCGACGATCCGGAGGCCAGCGGCAACGACCGATTCGTGGCACTGGATCTGCTGAAGAACGTCAATATCTCCGCGGGCGGCATTCTGCCCATGTGCCAGGACACCGGCACCGCCATCGTGATGGGCAAGAAGTCCGAGGGGGTGCTCACCGGAGCCGATGACGCGGAATGGATTTCGCGCGGTGTGTTCGACGCCTACACCAAGCTGAACCTGCGCTACTCGCAGCTCGCCCCGATCACCATGTGGGACGAGAAGAACACCGGCAACAACCTGCCCGCGCAGGTCGAGTTGTACTCCGCCGCAGGCGATCCCGCCCACCCGTCCTACAAGTTCCTGTTCATGGCCAAGGGCGGTGGATCGGCCAACAAGTCCTTCCTGTACCAGGAGACCAAGGCCATCCTGAACCCGGACCGCATGCTGGAGTTCCTGGACGAGAAGATCCGCTCGCTCGGTACCGCGGCCTGCCCGCCGTACCACCTGGCGGTCGTCATCGGCGGCACCTCGGCCGAATTCGCCTTGAAGACGGCCAAGTACGCCTCGGCGCACTACCTGGACAACATGCCGACCGAGGGCTCGATGGCCGCGCACGGCTTCCGTGACCTCGAGCTCGAGGAAAAGGTCTTCGCACTGACCCAGTCCTTCGGCATCGGCGCGCAGTTCGGCGGCAAGTACTTCTGCCACGACGTGCGCGTCATCCGCCTGCCGCGCCACGGCGCCTCCTGCCCGGTCGCCATCGCGGTGTCGTGCTCGGCCGACCGCCAGGCACTGGCCAAGATCACCCCCGAGGGCGTGTTCCTCGAGCAGCTGGAACGTGAACCGGCGCAGTATCTTCCGGAGCAGACCGACGAGATCCTCGGCGGCGACGTGGTCAAGATCGACCTCAACCGGCCGATGTCGGAGATTCGTGCGGAGCTGTCGAAGTACCCGGTGAAGACCCGTCTCTCGCTGACCGGTCCGCTGGTCGTGGCGCGCGACATCGCGCACGCCAAGATCAAGGAGCGCCTGGACGCGGGCGAGCCCATGCCGCAGTACATGCGTGACATGGCTGTTTACTACGCCGGTCCGGCCAAGACCCCCGACGGCTACGCCTCCGGTTCCTTCGGCCCGACCACCGCGGGCCGCATGGACTCCTATGTCGACCAGTTCCAGGCCGCGGGCGGCTCGCACGTCATGCTGGCCAAGGGCAATCGCTCCGCGCAGGTCACCAAGGCGTGCAAGGAGCACGGCGGTTTCTATCTCGGCTCCATCGGCGGTCCCGCCGCGCGACTGGCGCTGGACTGCATCAAGTCCGTGGAGGTCCTCGAATACCCTGAACTCGGCATGGAAGCCGTGTGGAAGATCGAGGTCGAGGACTTCCCCGCCTTCATCGTCGTCGACGACAAGGGCAGCGACTTCTTCGCCGAGACCCAGAAGCCGATCGCGCTGCGGGTGCGTACCCGCTCGAAGGAGCGCGTCTGACTCAGGAGGCCAGTCGATGCGGGCGGACCACCGCGAACCGATGCGCAGGATCACGGCCGCGGTGGGCGCGGCCGTGGCGGTGATGGCGACCGTCGCCGTCATCACCGCACCCGAGTCTTCCGCGGCGCCCGCTTCGGCTGCCCCTCCCGCTGTCTCGGCCACGGCGGTCGCGTCCGAGACCGACGGCCTCTATCCGTGGCTCGCCCTGGCCTACGATCTCGCGCTGACCGAAGCGCAGGGCCAGGGTGTTCCGTTGTGGATCGTGTCGGGGTATCGCACCCGCGCCGAGCAGGAAGCCCTGTGGGAGGACGGGATTCGCACCTACGGCAGTGCGGACGCCGCGCGCCGCTGGGTGCTGCCGCCCGATGAGTCCACCCACGTCACCGGTCAGGCCATCGATGTCGGCCCCCAGCAGGGCGCGGCGTGGCTCGAGGCCGAGGGCAATCGCTGGGGCTTGTGCCGCATGTACGACAACGAATGGTGGCACTTCGAGCTGGCGACCCTGCCCGGCTTCGCCTGCCCCGCTCGCCGGCCCGACGCCAGCAGCCGGTGACAGAGAACTTCGAGCCAGGAGGCCAGTCCATGCCTACCGTCAGCCCCGACCCGTCGCCCGCTTGGCGGCGTCCCCACGGAACGCGCAGAGCGGCCGCGGTGGCCGTCCTGGCCAGCGCCGGCCTGGTGGGCGGCTCCCTGGCCGTCGTGTCCGCGGCCCAGGCCGCCGCCCAGCAGCTTTCGGACTCGACCCGCAATGGTGAGGGCGTCCCCACCGCCAAGGCGATCGCCGCCGGCACCGACGGCCTCGACCCGCACCTGGCCGCCGCCTACAGCGCTGCCGCCGATGAGGCCCACAATGCCGGTGTCTCCCTGTGGATCACCTCCGGCTACCGAACCCCCGCCGAGCAGGAAGCCCTCTGGGAGGACGGCCTGCAGACCTACGGCAGTCCCGACGCCGCCCGCCGCTGGGTCCTCCCCCCGAACGAATCCACCCACGTCACCGGCCGAGCCATCGACGTCGGCCCCCAGGAGGGCGCGGCGTGGCTGGAAGCCAATGGCAATCACTGGGGCCTGTGCCGCATGTACGACAACGAATGGTGGCACTTCGAACTCGCCACCGCCCCCGATGCCCCCTGCCCGGCCCGCCTCCCCGACGCCAGCGACCGCTGAGCTCCGTCGAACCCGAATTCCGCACGCGCTGAGGCCGATTCAGCTATCGCCCGCCATCCGGTCGGGAGATTGTCGGCGGTGGCCGGGGGATTCCAGGCGGTGACGAAGGCGCGTTCGGCGTTGGCGGCCTGTATCGAGCAGCCGGTGGTGTCGTCGGGGGTCTGCGCAGCGGAGGTGCGGCGGGAGGGGGCGGGCTGGGCCCAGCGGGACCGGCCATCTACCGCTTCCACGAGATGCGCCAGTCTACGGCGCCACGTTGAATGCCCTGTTGTGAGGAAGGTCGTCGATCCGGAGGGTGGGGAGCGCGCGGTCGTCACCCTGGACGGAAAGTGCCTGCCCGCCAAGCAGTTCTGACGCCCGGTCCGTCCGGGGACGATCTGAATGTCCGGAATCGGAAGCTGATCGGTCATGTTCGGGAACCTGGGGGTTCAACTGGTCACCGTACCGTCGCGCCCGGGGGGATCACGGCGGACGGAGATGTGATGCTGGAACCGCGACTTCGGACCATGTGGCTGGCCAATGCGGCGAGCGGGGCGGCGGCCGTCGCCGTGCGCACGCCGCGCCCTGTCTTCGCCGCCGAGGTGCGGCGGGCGCAACGCGAGACCGTGGTGGCGTCGGATCTGGAAGTCGTGACGGTGACCGATCATTCGGCCGTCATCACCTGGACGACCCGGACCCGGAACCGGGCCGGGCGGCTGCGGCCGGCGCCCGCCGACACCGAGGTGCGGATCGCGCCCGCCGACGGGCGCGGCGAGGCGCGCACCTGGGTCTTCGAGGGGCTGCGGACGCCGTACCACTACGCGGAGGTGAGGGATCTGGAACCGGGGCGGGCCTATCGGTTCGAGGCGTATTCGGACGGGCAGCGCGCGGTGCCCGCGCGGACCCTGGTCACGCGGCGGTCCGGAACCCCCGAATCCACCGGTGTTTTCACTACTGCGACGCCGCCACCGGGCCGCCTCCTCCGGACGATCGCCCTGGCCAACGACCTGCACTATGGTGAACCGGCCAGTGGTCTGTTCGCGGGACTGTTCGAAGGCCTGCGGCACAATACCGACCAGTACCCGGAGTTCATGCTGCGCGCCATGCTCGAGGATCTGCGGCTACCCGATCGCGCTGCGGACCACCTGGTGGTGGCGGGTGATCTGACCGATTCGGGCACGGCCGAGCAGTCGCGCGGAGTCCGCGGAAGTCTGGACGAATGGGGCAGTTTGGGCCGGGATTACTTCGTGTGCAGGGGAAATCACGATGTCCGCTCGCAGGAGGGGACCGACCACTGGGGCGAGGTGTTCCACGCCCGGGAGCGGCTCGTCGAATACTTCGTGGGCGGCCTACGGCTGATCGGGCTCGACACCACTCGTCCGCGTGGGGCGGGCGGCACCATCAGCCCGCCGCAGTTGGCGTACTTGCGCGAACTGCTGCGCGGCGAACCTGACCGGCCGACACTGATCTTCGGCCACCATCCGGTGACCCGGCACGCGGCGGTCAGCAATCCGGGTGGGCCCGGCTTCGTGCTGGACCGGTTCAACGCGGCCGCGCTGCACGCCCTGTACGCGACCGCGCCCGGGGTGTTCCTGCACCACAGCGGGCACACGCACCGGAACCGGCTGAGCCGCCCCGATTCCGGGATCGGCGTGGAGTTCCTCGAGGTGGGCGCGGTCAAGGAGTATCCGGGCGGATACACCCTGTTGCGTGTCCACGAGGGCGGATACATGGTCAACTTCTACAAGACGCGGTCGGAGGCGGCGCGCCGCTGGAGCACGCGAACCCGCAGTCAATATCTGGGACTGCACCCGGATCACGCACTGGGCAGCTGCGTCGACCGCAATCATGTTGTCCGGCGCGATTTCTCCGGCCTGCGCGCGGAGCCGTCAGCGCGTTGATCAGCGACACACCGGTTGCCAGGCCGGTGTGTCGGGTCAATACGACCCCGATGTACGTCCTGTTCGGCATACTGCCTGGTGCGAGCGCGCGCCGGATCTCCTGGCGAATCACCGCAGCCCGACCGGACATCACGGTGTCCGCTCATTCGGCGCGGTGCGCGCCGCGGTTCGGCATCCTGGGTTCGGCACTTCTCTGACAACGGAGGCATGGTGGGCAGGCAGGCCAGGCAGTACCGTTCGAATCACGGCACACTCCAGCACCAGCGCCCGCCCGTCCGCGTGACCCGCCGTCCAGCCGACCCGGCCCACGATGTCCTCGTCGCCACCGGGTGGCTGATCTTCGACCTACCCACCGCCGTCCTGCTGGCAGTCTTCGTCGGCACCGGCTGGCTCGGCTACCTCCAGCACGCGGGCACGCCGGCCCAGCCGCGGTCGGCGGTGGTGGCGCCCGCCGAAACCGCTGGGCCGGGCGGCCACTGACTCGGTTCCGCACGGGCCCGGCGTCTTTCGGGACCTGCGGCGAACTTGCCGGACCTGTGGCGATACCGCCCCGGAAACCGATGCAGCGCACGATGCGCGCCCGTGAGCGAATAGCGTCTCGCATCCCGGACGGACTGCGGCGGTGCGGGAAGAAGCCCGTACGACGTTGCCACCCCGGTGCCGCTGGCTGCTGCGGGACACCGGGGTGCCAGCGGGCGGATCGGCCGAAACTCTTGGAGCGGCGGCCGATTCGGGTTCGGAATGTTGGATTGTCAGTCGTCGAGGGAGCTGCCGTTGCGGGAGCGCGACGCGGCGCGGGCGCGGCGACGGGCGGCCTGCAGTTCGGCGAGTTCCTGTTCGAGGGTCTCGGCGATCCGGAACTGGCCGGTGTCGTAGACATTGAGCGGCGGGACCGGGTCGGCCAGATCGGCCAGGGGAGAACGGTCGCCCTCCTCGGTCTTGCGGGCTTTGCCGGTGGCGGAGCGGCGCTCCTGGTCGGCGGGTTTCACGGTGTCCGACTGGGTTTCGGCCTTGGCGAGGTGGGGTTCGACCACCTGGGCTTCGGCGTCGACGGTCTTCTCGGGCTCAGCGAGAGCCGCGGGAAGTGCGGGGGTCGGAGTCGGCACCGACGAGGGAGAAGGGCGGCCGGGCCAGGACACGACGGTCGGCATGGAGCGGCGCAGTTGCTCGCCCGGGTCTGGCAGATCTCGAATCTGGTCCGTGGCGCGCACGATGGCCAGGCCGTACCGGCCGGCCGCGGCATTGTGGATGAGCAGCGCCACACCGATCATCACCGGCGCGATGGCGTGTACGGCCACCTCGTACCAGCTGCCGTTCTTCAGGTACGGGTAGGTGTTGAGCATGACGGTCAGGGCCAGCAATGCCGCCTCGGCCACCACGACCTGCCTGCGGCTGTCGATCACACCCCATTCGGCGACCTTGTTGGTGCCGATCATGATGATCACGAGGCAGACGCTGATCATGCCTTCGAGCAGATAGCTGAACCAGTACAGCGGATCGCTCGCCCCGCCCGGGGCGATATTGTGCTGCACGTTGACCGCGGACCAGAGCATGCCGGCCGCGACGACACCGGCGAGCGCGCGCTGACTCCACGCCCGATGTTTGTACAGGGAGGCCAGTTTGGCGTGCGGACTCGATTCCCGCCGCTGTGCGGCGATCGCCTTGCGGGCCAGCAGCAAGTCGCGAATGTCGGCCTTCTCAATCTCTTCGGAGGTCTGCCGGGCGCGATCGGCCGCGGATGCCGCGGCCTCGGCCTGTTTCCAGCGTTGCGCTCGCTCCTGCTCGCGGATGCGCTCGGCTAGTTCGCGTTCGGCGACGAGCTCGGTCTCCGACAGCGCGTCGGTGAGAGCGGGATCGTATTGGTATGCCAGCCGTCCCCGGGCCTTCTCGACCCGCTGCGCCAGCTGGGTGACCTCGTCCTCGCGCGGATGTTCGATCGTCAATTGGTCCCCCGTCCAGGGAGTCCCGATGGCTGACAGGTGATTCCGGTAGGCACGGAGAACATTTCTAGTCGATACACGCCCAACCGCGAAACTGTTCATTTGCCATGGGTCCAATCCTTACGGCGTGCCGCGCTGCGACACGCGGAACAAGGTGTCCGTCAGGGCAGTACGGGTACCCCTTCCGACCAGCCGTCCAGCGGGGTTGCCGACCTCGATTCGGGCGCAATCCGATTGCGGATCGGACCGGTGGGATCTTGCGCACATGCTCTCGCGGGCGGACGTGCCGGGATTCGCTGGACGGCTTGTCCGGGAGCCGATGTCAGTTCGTCAGCTCGAGTTCTTCGTCGAGCGGCACGGCGCCCTCGAGGCCGTGCGGGAGGCGGCGGCGGTTGGGGGAGCCGAGGGCGGTGGTGAGGTCGGTGCCGTCGTGCTCGGCGAGGAGGTCGCCGGAGTCCCAGACGAGGAGGGTGGCGCTGACGGTGTTCTCGGCCGCCGAGTGCGCCAGGTCGTAGTGGGCGCAGGCGGGGACGTGGGGGTAGGTGATCCAGAGGTCGTAGCCGGTCATGAAGAGGTCGAGATCGAATTGGACGGAGAGGCCGAGGAGTTCGCTACGGCCGTTGTCGTCGACGCCGGCGAAGGCCTCGTCGAGGGCCAGCAGGCGGGGCGCCTGGGGGTCCGCCGAGTCGAGCATGACGTGGGCGGCCGCGAAGAGCGGAAGGTGCAGGGAGACCGACTGCTCGCCGCCGGAGAGAGCGCTGTGGCGGGCGACGGTGAGACGGTCCTCGGTGCCGTCGGCGGTGACGATGGTGAAGGAGAAGACGCGCCAGGTGCGATAGTCGAGGGTGGCCGCGAGGATTTCGGGGAACGAGCGCTCCGGGTGCGCGGCGCGGGCGCCGCGGATCTCCGCCGCGAAGTAGGCGCGGATGGCGGACAGGTCCTCGGGGGTGAGATCGGAGGAGTCGCGGTCGAGGAGCTTGCAGACCGCACGCGCCGACTCGGGGAGGTGGTCGGCCAGGACCCAGTGCACGCCGATGGTGTTGCCGGAGGACATGCGACGCTGCTTCATCTCGGCGCCCATGCGGGAGATGAGATCGCGCGCGTCGGAGGTGCGTTCGTGGATCTGCTGGGCCAGACCTGTGAGCAGCGCGTCCTCGAGGATGCGGCGTTCGGCGTCGGTGAGCAGCAGCTCCTGATCGCGGCGGGCAGCACCGATGCGCTGGGCGAAATCGGCGAGCGCGGACAGGCCGTGGTCATCGTGCACCTGCACCACGGTGAGGCCGTCGGCGGCATCCCAGTGCAGGCGGTAGTCCTGGCGGGCGGCGGTCAGGGCGGCGTCGAACTCCTGCAGTGCGGCGGTGACCGCGCTGCGGGTCGACTTGCGGGCCGCCTCGCCCGCGCGCACCGAACCGGTTGCGGCGGCGAGGTTCTCGAACAGGGCCGACACCTCGTCGGGCAGTACGGTGGGCTGCTGCTCCGGATCGGCGTTCTCGATCCGGTACAGCAGCTGCTCCGGCGTCGACCAGGCGGCGTCGCTGCTGGGCCAGCGGCCGTCGGCGGGCGCTCCCAGCAGGCTCAGCAGGTCCGGGCGCGCGTAGGGGGCCAAATGGCGTACGTCGGCCAGCAATTCGGTCAGCGCGGTGCCGAGGGCGTCGTGCGCGGCGCGATGCGCGCCCTCAGCGGTACCGACGGCCTCGATGGCCTCCGCGGCCGCCTTGCGGGCCGCCTTCTGCTCGGCGCGCGCCGCATCGATCTTCTCGCGGGCCGCTTCCAGCTCGCGATCGATATCCGCGGCACCGGCGCCGAGCGCCTCGCGCAGCGTCTCGAGCTTGCGCAGCTGCTCCTCGTATCCGGTCCGCGCGGCCTCTGCCTCCTCCGCGAACGCCTCGGCCAGACCCTTGGACTCTTCGAGGCGGTCCCCGGCTTCGCGGGCCCGTTCGTGCTCGCGCTGATGATCGCCGCGCAACCGCAGCAGCGCCGTCCCCACATTCTCGAAATGCCGTACAGCGGCCGCCAACGCATCCAGTTCGGCCGGATCCCGGGGCGCTCGATGATCGGCCGCGATGGCCCGAACCTTCTTGTCCGCGTTGGTGTATTCCGCCACGGCTTGATCCAGATCGCGCTCGGCCTGCGAGGCGGCCTCGGCCCGAGATCGCAGCATGCCCGCCGCCTCGGCCACGCTCCGCAGCGCGGCGGTCACCGCGGTGGTGCGGGGAAGCGCCTTGGCGGCAGCCGAGATTCGCCCCAGTTCCTCGGTAGCGGCCTGTTCCTCGGTCCTGGCTGTCTCGGCCTCACTCTCGGCCTTGCGGATCGCAGCGGCCAATTCAGCCAGCCGCAACTCGCGACGCCGCGCGCGAGCGGTGGCGCCGATGAACTCGGCGTCGGCCTTGAGATGACGACCGACCTGCACGCCCTGCCGATACCGGCCATCGGTGGCGATCGTCACGCCGCCACCGACGGCGACCGGCTGTGCGTCCGCGCCGGAAGCCCCGGCATTCGGCGCACTACGCGCGCCGGTGTCGGCTGCGGACTCGCCTTCGGCGCGGGCGCGCCGCCGGGCGCCTTGCCCGATTCCTGCCGCGGCGGAGTCCGCCTCGGCGGCCGATGGAGCGGCTCGGTGCAGTGCGATGGAAGCGAGTACATCGGCCACGGTCCGGCGCGGCACCGTCAGCGCGTCGGTGTCCTCCTCGACGTCGAGCACGGACGCGAGCGTCGGCCCCGTCGGCCGCTCCGCGATCGGTAGTGGGACCAGGAATTGGTCCGAAGTATGCTCCGGCAGTTCGGCATCCGCGCTCACCCACGCGTCGAGGAGGTTCGCGGCCTGTAATGCCGCCTCGATCCCGGCGGCCTCCCTCGCCCCGACATCGTCGGCAAATCGAACCAATCGCCATAGCGGAGCGCCGGATCGAGGCGGCCGCGCGTCGGTGCGCGCCGCGAAAGGCGGTGGCGCGTCATCCCGTTCGGCCGCGACCTGCTCCCGTTCGGCCCGCAGCTCATCGGCTCGCGCCTCGGCCTGAACCACGCGCGCGCGAGCCTCCTGACGGCGCGCTCGGATCTCCTCGGTCAGCGGCTCGGCGCGTTCGGCGAGCACTTCGGAGGGCGTGGCCGGGACGGACCCATCCTCGACGGCGTTCGTGGACCGTTGACCTGCCGGGACGGCACTGCGGAGTTGGCCGCCGCCATCCGGTCCGGTTGCGGCCGAACGCTTTCCGCTCACCGCGCCGGTCGCGTCCGGCCCCTTCGCATCGCCGCCGGTGCGCGCCTTCGCGGACTTGTCGTCGCCGCGACGCGGGTGGGGGGCGTGCTCGGTTCCCACCCGGCCGAGGGCGTCGTTCAGCGCCTCGAACAGGCCGGTGCGGATGGGTGTGTAAACCTGCCGATGGGTGTCCCACCAGTCGCGGAGAGAAGCGGCGGTGTCCGAGCGGGCCAGGGCCACTGCGGCTTCCGCTTCAGCAAGTTCCGCGGCGGCCGAATCGCGGAGTTCGATGGCGCGCTGGGCGGCGCGTTCGGCGCGGGAGCGTTCGGTGACGGCCTGGTCGACCAGGGTCAGGGCGCGGCGGACGGCACGGACATCGGCATCGCGTTCCTCCGCGTGGGAGCGGACCGTGGCGGTGAGATGGTCGGCGCGAGCGGATTCGGGGAGGGAGGTCCAGGCGATGCCGGCTTCTTCGGCGGCGGAACGGAGTTCGTCCTCGCCGCGGGCGAGGGCGGAGGCGGCGTTGACGACGGCGGCCTGGGCGCGTTCGGCTTCTTCGAGGCGCTGGTCGACGGTCTGGCGGGACTTGAGGGCCTTGTCGGTGTGGACGGCGGCGGAGGTCTCCAGGCGGCGGACCGCGTCGGCGAGGTCGTCGAGCTGCTGCTTGCCCTCGTAGGCGCTGGAGCGCTGGAGGGTTTCGCGGTCGGCGAGAGCCTGCTCGTAGGCGCGGTCGGCGTCCTCGGCGCGGGTCTCGGCGGCGGCGCGCTCGGCGTCGCGGCGCCTGCGCAGGGCGGCGGCCGCGTGCAGGGCGGTGCTGGAGTGGGTGACCGCGTCGAGGCGCACGCGCACCTGGTCGATATCCGTCTTCGCTTGCACGGCAAGGTATTTGCGGTAGACGTTGACGAAGTCGCGGGTCGCGGTGTCGGCCTGGACCAGGCCCTCGAGGGTGCGGCCGACCTCCTCCATATCGCTGAAGGAGCGCGCGGCATCCAGGATCAGCTGCTCGTCCAGCGGCCGCAGGCCGTCGGTGAGCGCCTGCGAGAGCCCGCGCGGATCCAGGTTCTTGGCCAGCTGCGGGCGGCGCAGCGTCAGAATCAGATTGATGAGCTGGTCGTAGCGCTGTTGCCCGAGCCCGAACATGCGGGCGTCGATGGCCGCCCGGTATTCCACGGGCCGGTCCACGATGGCGTCGGAGCCGATCTGCTCGGCCAGCTGCTTGCGGGTCAGCGGCCGGTCGTCGGGGCCCAGCAGCGAGAAGTCCACGCCCACACGGCCGTCGGCGACGAAATACCAGCGCGTCACCTTGTCGTTGGAGCGGGTGGCGCGCATGCCGATGCCGATGGTGACCGTCTCCGGTTCGGCCCAGCTGCCGCGTGCGAACTCCATCCACACATACGAGTAGGCCGATTCCTGCTTGCGGTACAGCAGGTTCGACTTCATGGTGCGTTCCTCACCCGCGAACGGGTTGAGTCGCCGCGGCTCGATCCGCCCGTCGAGGACGAACGGGAACAGCACCTCGAGGGCCTTGGTCTTGCCCGAGCCGTTGGGCCCGCGCAGCACCAGGCGCCCGTCCGCGAAGCAGAACTCCTGGTCGCGGTAGTCCCAGAGGTTGATGATGCCCGCCCGGGTGGGGACGAAGCGCACTCCACCGTGAATGTGGTCGGCCATCAGTTCCCGGATCCCTTCTGTGTCGAGCTGTCCGCGGGCTCTGCCGCGTCGTCCGCGCCGAGTTGCGTGGGGGAGATGAACAATTCGGTTTCCGCGCGCGTGCGAATGGTGACGATGGCGCCCCGATAGCGGGCCAGTGCGGGCAGGACGAGCAGCCCGCCGTCCACCAGCTCGACGAGCCGTAGGCGCTCCAGCAGGGACACGACCTCGGCGGTCAAGCCCGGAACGTCGGCCTGCCACTGGGCGGCGAAGGTATTGCCGTAGCGGCCGGTGAGCATCTCGACGGTGTCGCCGATCCAGCAGGATTCGATGAACGGGAAGTCCGGGATCCCGGACTCCGCGGCCTGCTCGTCCGAATCCTCGTGCGGCCCGAGGATTTCCGCCGGATCGGCCAGCGGAGCGAATACGGTCGTCGCCGGAATAGCGGTGTCGAGCTGCTCCACCAGATCCGTGAGCGGTCGCTCGGGCCGAGGTCTGCGGTCGATCGGATTGTCGATATCCAGGACGAGATCGGCGATTTCACCCGCCAGCAGCAGCGCGACCTGTGCCAGGGTGCCCGTGCCGGGGAAGCGCACATCCGACAAGCGCCCGGAACTGTCGATCAGGGCGACGCCCTCCGCGCGCCGCTCGGCCCGCAGGCCGGTGAGGCACTCGACCTCGGTGACGAGCTTCTCCTGCGCCAGGAGCGACCGCTCCGGCTCGTCGAGGTCGTCGGCGTAGACGACCGGCCGCTCGACCAGCGCGCGCCGCACCTTCCGGGCCGCCAGAGCCATTGCGGGGGAGCGGGTATCGGATCCGCCTGCCTCTTCGCCCAGCAGGCCGGTGACGCTCTGGAGGTGCTGGAGCGCGCGCGGCGGCCGGAACAGCGCGAACACCACCGACCGGTCGATGTCGTAGAGCGCCTCACCGTCCTCGGGATCGCTCGCCCAGCCTCCAGCGTCACCGTCGGCCAGGGTGACCGCGCCGCGGGCCGCCAGCCAGCCGACCGCGTCCACGAAGGCATCGCGGTCCGCGGCTCGGTCGGGCGCGAGCTCGAGCCCGTCCACCCGCTCGGTGTACGCGGCCACCTGATCGGCCAACTCCGACAAGGTGATCTGATCCCCGGCCCGTCCCAGCGCCGCCAGCGCCAGCGCGAGATAGGCGTAGCGGCGGCGGTCGAAGACCCGGTCGCCGGTGGTTCGCGCGGGTCGCCCCGCATCGAGCTGGTCCAGCACCGGGAACAGCCGCGCCGTGGTCTCGGTGACTTCGAGCCGATACCCGAACAGCTCCGCGAGATCCTCGCGCAGTTCCGTCGCCCACCGTCGAAGCAGCGGCAGCGCGATGCGATCCGGGTAGGTGCGGGTCACGAGGTGATTGGCGAGGATGACTCGCGCCGCGCGCTGGTAACTGTCCCGGGTCAGTGAATCGATGGTTCGCGCATGCATCAGCCGACCTCCTCGCCGATGTCATCGGAGGGTCGGGCCGCTGTTGTCGACTCGTCGGCGCGATTCTGCTGCGCGGCAGGCGATCGACGGCCGCGGAGAGGGGCGGTCTCGCGAACCTCGAGGCGTCGGTTGTTGAGGTGCAGCACGCCTTTGGACGTGCGGACCAGCGTGGAGCCGTCGTGTTCGGACACGGTGAGCGTCACACCGCTGTCGGAGCCGGAGGTCCCCGGCACCCTTCCGCTGACCGGCACCCAGGCGGTGGACGCGGCGTCGAGCAATTTGAGCAGCACCTCTGTCTCGCCCTCGTCGAGTTCTCGGCCGTGGAGGTCGGCGGCGGCCAGCGACCGCGCGGCCTCGGCGCGGGCGCGTTGGGCGTCGAGCTGCGTCTGCCGCAGGCGACGGATCCCGGCGTCATTGCGTTGCAGCCGCGCGGGCGCACCCGGCGTCGGCGGTCGCCCGGTCTCGGCGAGCGTGCGGGCGATCTCCAAAGGCGGTGCGTCCCACCAGGATCGGATGGCGGGAATGACATCGGCGTCGGGGTGATGCATGGCCAGATGGCGGGGACGGCCCAGGCCGAACACCGCGTCATAGAGGGCGTGGGCCGCGTCGGCGGTCGGTGCCGCCGTGAACCACCCGGCCAGATGTCGCAGTGCCGATTCCCGGCTGACGCCGCCCTTGCGTGTCTCGGTCACGCGCCGCAGCAGCGACAGCACGGCCGCGATCGCGCTCATCGTGGCCTCGCGCAGTCGCTCGCATTCGGTGAGCCCGCCCTCGCCGTCACCGATGAACCAGCCGCGCAGACCCTGCCAGCGTGCCCGCCAATCCGCTTGGCGCTCAACGGTGTTCAGCAGCACGCGCTCGTCGCAGCGGGTCGCGCGCTCGATGAGATCCTCGACTCCGGTCGCCTCGACCTCTCGAATGGCCGTGGCCAGTCGCGGCGCGAAACGGGCCAGGTCCATGGAGAATTCGCGCATGTGCGCCAGCAGCGCGTCCTTGTGCGCGAGAAATGCCTCTGGCGTGGCCTCGGTGGTCCGCACCAGATCGCCGAGTGTGAGATAGAAGTGCGCCGCCCGCTCGGCGAGGTCGGACAGCGCCCGGTCCAGCCGGTTCAGCACCCGGTAGACACGTGGCGCGTCCCCGCTCTTGTTCGCCTCGGCGAGCGCGTGCAGATCGGCCAAGAGTTCGGGCAACACCAGCCGGGACAGCGCCGCCTCGTCGAGCCGCGCCTCCAGCACATCCGAAACCGCCCGATATGCCTGATAACCCGCCTGTGAGAACTGATAGACGAAATGCCGGTTCCGATACTCGGCCAGCGTGGCCGCCCGGGTCCCGTCGTAGCTCCGTTCCAGCACACCCCACTGATGCAACTGTTCCAGCAGCGGACCGACCTCGGTGGCGGTCAGCGCGGGTGCGCCCGGGCAACGATCGAGCGTGTCGGCGACGTCGGAGGCGTGCAACAGCACCACGTAGGCGGCCCGGGCGGCGTCGAAGGCCCGCAACACCCACAGGTAATCGGCCCGTTTCTCAGCGGTGGCGAAGGAGAACAGGCGCAGCCGGTCGGCATGCGGAATCTCCTCGGACCCGACCCCCCTCGGGTCGGGCAGCAATCCGTCAGCTGACTCGGTCACCGGGAGAAGGGTAGTACTCCCTGCCGACCGGTTCGGAATGGTGTCGAGTGTCGGCGCGCCCGATCCGGCCCCCGGTGGCCGATTCCGGGACTCACGGCTGCTGCTCAGCTACCGAGCGCGGCCACACCTGCCTGCGCGAACTTCCCGCTCGGAGCCGACATCGCCATCGGCGCGTCCATCGCCGGCCGCGGCGAGGCCGAGTTGGACAGCGCCCGCGCGACACCGATGTCCGCGATCGGAGCGCCACCCTTGGCGGTCACGGGAGCGCCGGCCGCGAGGAACAGGTTGTCCTGAACGCAGGCGCCGGGCGCGGTGGCGTCGATGATCGAGCTGCGGCGGTTGCTGTCGCCGATGTACACCGCCTGTCGATGTGAATTCCTCGCCTCGTCGTTGTTTTCACAGCCCTTTGGGCGCAGCCTGTCGCATGAAACCGAACAGGTACCCGGCCACCCGCCGCATCTGAATCTCCTCGCTGCCCTCGGTGATCCGATATCGCCGGTGATGTCGATAGATGTGCTCGAACGGCGTGTGTCGCGAGTAGCCGAGTCCACCGTGGATCTGCATTGCCCGGTCGGCCGCTTCACAGCACAGCCGATTGGACCAGTAGTTGCACATGGACACCTGGGCCGACTGCGTAAACGGCCCATAGCGATCCATGGCCCACGCGGTCTTGTGGATCAAACTCCGCAGCATCTCGCACTGAGTGCTCAGCTCCACCAACGGAAACTGGATCGCCTGATTCGCGGCCAGCGCAGTCCCGAAGGTCTTGCGCTCCTTGGCATATGCGATCGATCGGTCGATGCAGTACTGGGCCGCTCCGAGACTGGACGCTGCCTGCCGGAGCCGATTCTCGTTGAAGAAGTGCTGGACGACCGCCAGCCCGCGCCCCTCGTCGCCGAATATCGCCGCGGCGGGCACCCGCACATCCTCGAGGACGACATGGGCGTGGTCGGTGGGCATATTGAACGTCCACAGGAACTCGGCGATCCGGAAGCCGGGCGTGCCGACCGGGACCAGGAAGGCGGTGATTCCCGCGCCATCTCCGGGGCTGCCCGAAGTTCGGGCGAAGATCAGGTCGGCGTCGGCGCGGTGCATGCCGGTATTGAAGGTCTTCTCGCCGTTGATGATCCACGAATCGCCGTCGCGGATGGCCGTGGTTTCCATGAAGGTGGCGTCGGAGCCGTGGTCGGGTTCGGTGATGCCGAAGCCGAAGAACTTCTCGCCGGTGGCCAGGTCGGTGATCCACTCTGATTTCTGTGCGGGCGAACCATATTCGTGCATGAGCAGCAGACCGACATTGTTGGCGACGATGGCGTGCTCGGTTTGCAGGTCGCAGTGCAGGCCGAGGCCGCGGCGGGCCAGATGTTCCCGGATGACGGCCATGTCCAAATTGGAGCCGTCGCGGCCGCCGTACTCGGCCGGATACGCGTAGCGGAGGTGGCCTGCGGCGTCGGAGCGGCGGCGGGCCTCGGTCAGCAGGTCTTCCCAGTCGGCGTTCGGGAGGCCGTCGCGGTGCCAGTCGGTGCGGGCGTCCTCGCGGCGGTGGTCGAAGAAGCGGATATTGTCATCGCTCTGTTCCAAGGGGACGATTTCGCGTTCGATGAACTCGTCCAGTTCGGCCAGGTACTTCCGCAGATGGTCGGGTAGCTCGAAATCCATGGCGGTCATCTCGATCCAGTCGGGCGGATCTGCATGAGCAGATCCCATTCGATCTCGGGTATACGCCGCCCGCTGGCGGCCATGACGATGCTGGGTACGGTGCCGTCCAGGAACGCGGCCGCCTGCGCGGCCAGCATGGTGCCCCAGGCGAGGGTGCAGGCCACCTTCCACCAGCGGAAGCGGTCCTCGTCGAAATCGCCTCCGGCAGCGGTGTATCCGCGGACGAAGGTGGCGCGGTCGGTGAAGCCTCCGAATTCGCGGTCGTCGACGCCGAAGCGCCACATGCGCAGGGCAGGCCAGGCGGCGTCGCGCATGGGGTCCCCGAAGCGTTGGGTGCCTTCCCAATCCAGGATCGCCTCGATGCCGTCGGGGCCGACTATGAGGTTGCCATTGCGAATATCGGTGTGGATCAAGGTGAGTCGGTCCGGCGGCGCGGGGAGGTGGCGCGTCAGCCAGCGCAGGGCCAGGGCGAAGACGGGGCGGTCGGGGAGGAAGTGCGCGACCGTTGATTCGGCCTCTCGCAGAAACGATTCGGCGGGATCGTCCTCGGCGCTGCCGGGCAGGTCGGGGGAGCCTTTCTCGGGATCGATCGCGTGCAATAAGGCCATGGCGCGACCCAATTGCTCGCCGACGAGGTCGCCGATGCCGGTTTCCTGTACCAGACGCAGGACTCGACGTGGCACGGTCTCGCCGTCGAGACGCTCGGACAGCATGAACGGTTCCTCGACGTATCCGGTGTCGGTGCACACCGCCAGCACGTGGGGGACCGGGACCCCGTGTTCGCGAGCGAGTTCGCGCACGCCCGCCTCGACGTCGACCGGGAGCAGTTGAATGCTGCCCGGCACCAAGGTGGCGACCAGGCGCAACACGCAGCCGCCCAGATCGGCGTCGAAGGCGATATTGCGTCGCCGCGCGCCCGCCGAGAGCGGCTGGATGTCCGAGATCATCACCGTCCGGCCGATGTCCTCGGACAGAAATCGGGCGAGGCCGGCCGCGAGATCGCCGGTCATTCTTTCTCCCAGACGTCGTAGCCGGGTTTGGCGATGGCCAGGTCGGCGCGGACGATCGGGACCAGGGCCGCCCACAGCACCTCGTCGTCGGACGGGTCGGGCACGTGCGGGGGCGGCGTTTCGAGTGTGAGTTCCCGTTCCAGCATCCGTGCCAGATGAGCCCCGACGCGGGCCTGATGCCGCAGCTCGGGAGGTAAAGCGGGGAGGAGGGTTGTCTCCAGGAGCTCCGCGAGCGCCGTCAGCAACTCCGGTGCCGTGGGCTGATACTGCATGGGTGCCTCCGGCATGAAGTCTGTTGTTCGGCAGGTAAACCGGGATGGTACGGGACGGCGGCCATCAATTGCGGGCAAATGCCCGCAGTTGATGGCCGATGGGGTCGGGCCGGTCTCACTGCCGACCCGCCGAATAGGTGTTGCCTACGCCCAGTGGCACCGGCGTGCCAAGCGAGGGGAAGTCGATCAGCTCGAGACTTGCCGAGATTCAGGAGATGGGCGAGCGCCGAAAGCGGGTGGGCCGCCGTGATTCCATTGCGCGGTGATCAGGCACGGCTCGTTCAGCGCCGCCCGGCCCGTTTCATGAGAGGAATCCTCACGCCGGTCTGCGCCGTACGGCGGCGCGCTCAGCGCTGCCGGCTGAGCATGGCGGTCAGCGCGCGGCGGACGGCCTCGGAGGCGGCGCGCTTGGACAGTCCGCGCCGGTCCATCAGGTGATGGCGGTAGGGCCAGCCGATGGTGGCGTCGATGAGATCGAGCAACTGCTCGCCCTCGTTGCGGTCCAGTTCGGGCGCGAAGACGCGGGCCAGGGCGGCGCGAATCCGCTTGTCGGTCAACCGCATGCGGGTGTCGACGGCCGGGGTGCGCAGCGATTCGATGAGGCCGAGAACGCGCGGCTCGCGCTGCAACGCGAAGATGGCCTCGCCCTGCCGCACCACCGCGTCGATGCGCTGGTCCAGCGGCAGTTCCGGGTCGACATCGGCGATGAGCGCCTCCACCTGCTCGGATTGCTGGTCCACCGCGGCCGTGATCAGCGCGGTCCGGGTCGGGAAATGCACGAAGATGCTGCGTTCGGAGACGCCGGCGCGCTCGGCGATGCTGCGGGTGGTGGGGTCGAACTCCCCGTCGTGGACCGCCGACAGCAAACCCTCGATGATCGCCTTGCGGGTCTGTTCCGGGTTGCGCCGCCGCCGTGGGCCGTCGCCCTTTCCCTCGCTCATACCGAGAATCCGATCACATCTGGCCGGAGCCCGCGCACGCAGGTCCGGGGGGTTCTCGGGCGATACGGCGGTGTCACCCACTGATTATATTGCAGTAGTACTGCAATAGTGGGTATTGTCGCAGCCGCGGCGGAATGGCGGCGAACGATCGTTATTCGGTTCTGCCACTCACGTCGATCGCACGGAGACAGGAGAGCGCTGATGACCGACGAGGACCTCACGAACAACGGCGGCAACCGCAAGCCCGGCGGCTTCACGGTGTCCCGGCGCGGGGTGCTCGGGGCGGGTGCGGCCGCGCTGGTGGCCGCCGGAGTGGGCGCGGCCGTCACGGGATGCGACAGCAGAAGCGACGACGGCTCGGACGCCGAGAGGACCGGCAAGGATCCGGTCGATCCGAGCGCCCACATCGTCGACCAGCAGCGGCAGGCCCGGTCCTCGCTGCCGTTCTCCGATACCCAGGACTTCGCCGACACCGACAAGGGCTTCATCGCCAAACTCGAACCCGACCTGGTCAAGGATGCCAAGGGCAATGTCATCTGGGACAACGAGTCCTTCGGCTTCCTCCACGGCAACTGCCCCAACTCGGTGCACCCGTCGCTGTGGCGGCAGTCGCAGCTGGTAGTGAAACAGGGCCTCTACGAAGTGGTTCCGGGCATCTACCAGATCCGCGGCCTCGATCTGTCGAACATGACCATCATCGAGGGCGCGACCGGTGTCGTCGTCATCGACCCGCTGATCTCCACCGAGACCGCCAAGGCCGGCATGGACCTGTACTTCGCCCATCGCGGGCAGAGGCCGGTGACCGGCATGATCTACACCCACTCGCACGTCGACCACTTCGGCGGCGCGCTGGGTGTCATCACCGCCGAAGACGCTGCCTCCGGCCGCATTCCGGTGATCGCGCCGCAGGGTTTCATGGAACACGCTGTGGCCGAGAACGTTTTCGCGGGTACCGCCATGGCGCGCCGCTCGGCCTACATGTACGGCGCCGCGCTGCCGCGTGGCGAGAAGGGTCAGGTCGGCGCGGGTCTGGGCATGACCACCTCGACCGGCACGGTGAGCCTCATCCCGCCGAACAAGGACGTCACCCGCACCGGGCAGGAGGAGACCATCGACGGCGTGCACGTCGTCTTCCAGATCACCCCGGGCACCGAGGCGCCGTCGGAGATGAACTTCTACTTCCCCGACTTCCGTGCCATGTGCATGGCAGAGAACGCCACCCACACACTGCACAATGTGCTCACCCTGCGCGGCGCGCTGGTGCGTGACGCCCACGTGTGGTCGCAGTACCTGACCGAGACCATCACGATGTTCGCCGGCGTCTCCGATGTCGCCTTCGCCTCGCACCACTGGCCGACCTGGGGTTCGGACAAGCTCACCGAATGGTTGTCGCTGCAACGGGATACGTACGCCTATCTGCACGATCAGACCCTGCGCATGCTGAATCAGGGCTACACCGGCATCGAGATCGCCGAGATGATCCAGATGCCGCCGGCCATCGAGCAGAAGTGGTACAACCACGGCTACTACGGTTCGGTCAGCCACGACGTGAAGGCCGTGTACCAGCGCTACATGGGTTGGTTCGACGGCAACCCGGCACACCTGTGGGAGCACCCGCCGGTGGATTCCGGCAAGCGCCACGTGGACGCCATGGGCGGCGCGAGCGGCGTGCTGAAGGTCGCCCGCAGGGCCTACTCCGACGGCGACTACCGTTGGTGCGTCCAGGTTCTCAACTACCTGATCTTCGCCGACCCCGGCAATGAGAAGGCGAAGATGTTGCAGGCCAGCGCCTTCGAGCAGCTGGCCTACGGTTCGGAGAACGCCACCTGGCGCAACTTCTTCCTCTCCGGCGCCTACGAGCTGCGCAACGGCACCTTCGGCACGCCGACGAAGGCCAATTCCGCCGACATGATCAGCGCGCTGAGTGTGGACCAGGTCTTCGACTCGGCGGCCTTCCGGATCAATGGGCCCAAGGCATGGGACGTGCACCTGGTGAACGACTGGATCATCCCGGAGGAGAACAAGACCTACCGCACCGAGCTGCACAATGGCGTGCTCATCCACTACGTGGTCCCGGCCGGCTTCAAAGGCCCGGCCCCGGACGCCACCTTCACCCTGTCACGGCTGGAACTCATCGCCATCATGACCGGCGCCAAGGCCATCGTGAACGAGATTCAGTCCGGCGCGGTCAAGGTCACCGGCGATCCGACCAAGCTGAAGCAGCTCGAGAACGTGATGGACAAGCCGGACCCGAGCTTCAATATCGTTACCCCGTAGTCGGCGAGGTGGATCGTCGTGGCGTGACGAGAGTCGCCGGGGGCATCACGCCGCGACATAGGTGAACGAATGTGGCGTCCCGGTATGGGCAGATTCGACCTCACCATCCATCTCGAGGGTCGCACGCCCGGGTCGCCTTCGGCGACGAGCTGATCAAATCCTGGCCCGGCCTCGGCCTGCCCGAGTGAACCCCGCGCTCAGTGCCGGCGCTGGGTGACGATGCGCTGCGTGGGCTCCTCGACCTGCTCGGCCACCGCGGCCCGCTCCACGGTCATCAGGCTCTCGGAGTGATGCTCCGCGTAATACCGTGCGGCTCCGCCGTTGAGGCCGAACAGGGATTTGCTCCACAGCAGCCAGATCACCGCGGCCAGGTTGACCACGAGCGCGGCAGCGCGCAGGAACGTGACCTTCTCGGTGAGCTCGTAGATCTCGAGCGGCAGGAAGATGCTGGTCGCCACCACCGCGAAATACTCACCCCACCGCTTGACCAGCCACAGGCCGACCGCCTCGACGAGCTGGATCGCCGCGTAGGCGAACAGGGCGACGGCGATCCAGATCAGGATGTTCGGCGAGAGCGTGAATGCCTTGTCGATGCCACGGATGATCTTCGAATGGTCGGGGTTGAAACCGATCTGGTCCGCCAGTTGACGGATCAGCGGAAGATCCTTGTCCCAGTCGGCCTTCCAGTGTTCACGCGAACCCCGTAGCTTCAACACTCCCGCACCCAGCAGGATCAGCACCAGTGCGCGGCCGACCCGCTCGGCCGCCAGCAGCCGCATGATGATCCGGTCGCGCAGCAGATGTCCGCGCGGCACCTCGGGCGCGTCGTCGGCGGGACCGCTGCGGCGCGGCTCGCCCGGTACGAAATCACCGCAGCGCAGGCACCGCCAGGATTCGCCCGCCGGAGTGGCGACGTGGAGGCGTGCCGCGAGCTCGGGCTCGGTGGGGGCATAGGTCTCGTGACCTCGGGCAGCGCAGGTCCACAGACTGAAGTCCATGCGCGTGAGCGTAACCGGTGGGCGCGGACCGGGGGAGGCGACGCGGGCGTCGCCCCGCGGCCGGGTGTCTCAGCCCGCGGCCAGTGCGCGCAACTGGTCCAGATAGGTTCGGGTGCGCGGATCGCCAGGGAAGCGCTCGATCATCTCCCGCGCCGTCTCGCCCGCGATCCACATGAGCGAGGGCAGCGAGCGGCGCTTGCCGGTGAAGGCGCGCATGCCCTCGTCGAGGGCGAGTTCGAGATTGCGATCGCGAATGGCGACCACCGCCAGGGTCAGATGCGCCTCGGAAACGCGCATGGGTTTGCGGATGCTGCCGTCCGGGCGGGTGGAGGTCAGGATCACCTGGCGCGCATAGTCTTCCGCCAGCCGGTCGTCACCGGCTACCCGGCAGCAGTCCATGGCGTAGAAGTCGAATTTCTGCGGGTCGACCACGAAGTGATTGTCCAGATTGGACGGGTGGTCGATGGTGTCCAGGATCGAACGGCCCTGAGCGAGGGCCTTTTCCACCTCGCGGCGATTGCCCAGCCGTGCCCAGGCCTTGGCCCGCTGTGCCGCCAGCTGGACGCCGACGCCCAGCCTTGCGGTGGTCGCGTGCGCGGCCTCGGCTGTTTCGATCGCGCCCTTGTAGTTGGCCTGCGTCAACGCGAACCAGGCGGCCATTTCGGCTCCCCAGCCGATGATTTCGGCGTGCTCGGCCTCCCGGCCCAGTGACAGCGCGGCCCGGCGGGTCGCCTCGGCGGCGGTACGCCAGCCCAGGTCGTAGTCGACGCAGCCGACCAGGAGGGCGACCCATCCGGCCAGGACCAGCACCTCCCGATGCTGCGCCAGCGTCAAGCGACCGTCCAGTAGGGAAGTGATGCGCCGTAGCCACGCCGTGCCTTCGGTGTGCAACTCGTGGGGGTCCGCGCACGGATACTCCGAGCACAACCGATCGGCGGTGATGTGGATGGCATCGAGTGTGGATGCGGACACATCGGACATGCGTAGCCGCCCAATGAATTCCAGCGTGTCCATCCCGGTCGCCGAGAGCATCTCGTCATCCCTATTGGGCCGGGACTTGGGAAAGAAGGCCGCCGCCACAGTGTCGAAAGCCGCCGCGATGATCGGGGCATAGAAATCGTCCGGCCGTGACTCACCCGACTCCCAGCGCCGCCAGTTGCGCAAAAGTGTGCTGTCGGTTGGCAGATTGTGGCTCGACTTGGACCGCATGGCGCGCACCGCATCCGCTTGAGACCACCCCCGAGCATCACGTTCGGTACGCATTCGGACAGCCCAAACAGGTCGATCGTCACCGGCGGACACGCTCTGTAGTATCTCACCAGTTAACGCCGGACGGACCCGGATAGGGCATCTGGATGTCAGTGGGTTGACATCTGCAATCGCATTCGTGACTACGCCAAGCTGTTTGGCAGGGCACACTTATGGCAGCGATCCCCAATCCAACGGAGGTTCGGGTGGAAGCGTTGATCTATGGGTATGTGCGTGACGATCTGGCCGACGGCCGCAGCGAAGAGCTGGAGAACGCCATGTGCGGGCTCGCTCGATCCGCCGGCCTCTGCTTCGCCGCGACGTTCCATGAATCGACCCCTGGCGATGGCACCGCGTTCGCAGAGCTGACCGCCGAACTCAAGCGTGCCGACGCCCACCACGTCGTGGTGCCGTCGCTCGATCACCTTGCGGGCCAGACCATTCCGCGCGACCTTCTGATCGCGAAACTGGCGCACGAGGCCTCCGCCAAGATCTGGGCCGTAGAGCACTAGCCGTCGAAACGACGCCGCACCTGCGCCGAAACGCAGGTGCGACAAAGGTTTCGATGCCGGAGTCGGTTATCAGAGGCCGAAGCCGCCGCGGCCGCGACGGCGCAGGTACTTCTCGAACTCGGCGGCGATGGCGTCGCCGTCGATCTTGGCCATGGCGTCGTTGATATCGACCTCGGCATCGCCGCGCTCCTCGAGCGAGCGCACGTACTCGGCGATCTCCTCATCGCCCGCGGTCATCTCGTTGACCGCGCCCTCCCACTCCTCGGCCTGTTCGGGCAGGCCGCCGAGCGGCACCTCGACATCGAGCACGTCCTCGACCCGGTGCAGCAGGGCGATGATGGCCTTGGGGTTGGGCGGCTGAGAGACATAGTGCGGCACCGCGGCCCAGAAGGAGATGGCCGGGACACCCGCGCGCACGCACGCGTCCTGCAGCACTCCGGTAATTCCGGTCGGTCCCTCGTAACGGGTCTGTTCCAGGTTGAAGCGCTCCGCGGCTTCCTTGTTATAGGCGGTCCCGGTGACCGGAACCGGGCGGGTGTGCGGGGTATCGGCCAGCAACGCGCCGAGGATCACCACCGTGGACACCCCGAGTTGTTCGACGAATTCGAGGATGTCATTGCAGAAACTGCGCCACCGCATATTCGGTTCGACTCCGCGCAAGAGCACGACGTCCCGATCGCTGCCCGGGGGTGAGCAGACCGACAGCATGGCCGAGGGCCACTGGATCTCGCGGGTCACCCCGTCAACCTGCCGCACCGTCGGCCGGTTGACCTGATAGTCGTAGTAGTCCTCGGAGTCGAGCTCGGCCAGCGGCTGCGCGTCCCAGATCAGTTCCAGATGCTCGACCGCGCCACTGGCGGCGTCGGCGGCATCGTTCCAGCCTTCGAAGGCGGCCACGAGCACCGGATCCCGCAGCGTAGGCAGGTCCGATTCGGGTGGCACCGGGGATTCACTGGCGTTCACCCGGTCAGCCTACGGGGTGCGGTCCACACGCGTATCGCCGACGCGCAAGAGCGCCGGCCGGGTCGGTTCGCGACCGTCTCGATGCTGGAATGCGGCTCGATAGGCCCCGCCTGGGAGCGGGGGAGCGAAGCGGAGGGCAGATCGGATACAGCCACACCGACGCGGGGATTGTCGTGCCTTCCCACTACTCTTGAGTACATGTCTGTACGCAGCCGCGCCGAATTCGACACCACCCTCTTGGACACGCTCAGACGGCGTGTCGTGATCGGGGACGGTGCGATGGGCACGATGCTGCAGGCCGCGGATCTCACGCTCGACGATTTCCGTGGCCTCGAGGGATGCAACGAAATCCTCAATGAAACCCGGCCCGACGTGCTGCGCCATATTCACCGCTCCTATTTCGAGGCCGGCGCCGACGCCGTCGAGACCAATACCTTCGGATGCAATCTGCCCAACCTGGCCGACTACGACATCGCCGATCGAATTCGTGATTTGTCCGAGCGCGGCACTCGCCTCGCCCGCGAGGTCGCCGATGACATGGGCCCGTCGGCCGACGGCACGCCGCGGTACGTGCTGGGGTCCATGGGCCCGGGCACCAAGCTCCCGACCCTGGGCCACGCGCCCTACGCGTCCCTGCGCGACGCCTACGCCGAGGCCGCGCTCGGCATGCTCGACGGCGGCGCCGACGCCATCCTGGTCGAGACCTGCCAGGATCTGCTGCAGGTCAAGGCCGCGGTGACCGGCAGCCACCGGGCCATGGACCGGGCCGGTCGCCGGATCCCGATCATCACGCACGTGACCATGGAGACCACCGGCACCATGCTGGTCGGCTCCGAGATCGGGGCGGCGCTGACCGCGCTGGAGAAGCTCGGCATCGACATGATCGGGCTCAACTGTGCCACCGGTCCGGACGAGATGAGCGAGCACCTGCGGCATCTGTCCAAGCATGCCCAGCTGCCGGTGTCGGTCATGCCCAACGCCGGTCTGCCGATTCTCGGCGCCAAGGGCGCGGAGTACCCGCTGACTCCGGAGGAGCTGGCGGTCGCCCTGAGCCAGTTCGTGTCCGAGTTCGGGTTGTCGCTGGTCGGCGGCTGCTGTGGCACCACGCCCGAGCACATCCGGCAGGTGGCCGAGGCGGTGCGCGAGGTCGAGCAGGCCAAGCGGGATCCGGTCCACGAGCCGAGTGTGTCCTCCATCTACAGCTCGATGCCGTTCGAGCAGGACGCCTCCATCCTCATGATCGGCGAGCGTACGAATGCCAACGGCTCCAAGGCATTCCGTGAGGCCATGCTGGCCGGGGACTGGCAGAAGTGCCTGGACATCGCCAAGGACCAGACCCGCGACGGCGCGCACATGCTGGACCTGTGCGTGGACTACGTGGGCCGTGACGGGACCGCCGACATGGCCGAGCTGGCCTCGCGCCTGGCGACCGCGTCCACGCTGCCGATCATGCTGGACTCCACCGAAACCCCGGTGCTGAAGGCCGGTTTGGAGCACCTGGGTGGCCGCTGCGCCATCAACTCGGTGAACTACGAGGACGGCGCCGGGCCGGATTCGCGGTTCCAGCAGACAATGGCGCTGGTGGCCGAGCACGGCGCCGCCGTGGTCGCGCTGACCATCGACGAGGAGGGCCAGGCGCGCACCGCCGAGAAGAAGGTGGAGATCGCCGAGCGGCTCATCGCCGACATCACCGGCAACTGGGGACTTGAAGAGTCCGACATCATCATCGACACGCTGACCTTCACGCTGGGCACCGGCCAGGAGGAGTCGCGCCGCGACGGCATCGAAACCATCGAGGCCATTCGCGAACTCAAGAAGCGGCACCCGAATGTGCAGACCACGCTGGGTCTTTCGAACATCTCCTTCGGCCTGAACGCGGCCGCGCGGCAGGTGCTCAACTCGGTGTTCATGAACGAATGCGTCGAGGCGGGCCTGGATTCGGCCATCGTGCACGCGTCCAAGATCCTGCCCATGTCGCGGATCCCGGAGGAACAGCGGCAGACGGCGCTGGATCTGGTCTACGACCGGCGCACCGAGGGCTACGACCCGCTGCAGAAGCTCATGGCGCTGTTCGAGGGCGTGTCCGCGGCCTCGTCGAAGGCCTCGCGTGCCGAGGAATTGGCGGCGCTGCCGCTGTTCGAGCGGCTCGAGCGGCGCATCGTGGACGGCGAGAAGGCCGGGATGGAGGCCGATCTGGACGCGGCCATGGCCGAGGTCCCGCCGCTGCAGATCATCAACGAGACCCTGCTGTCGGGCATGAAAACCGTTGGCGAGCTGTTCGGTTCGGGTCAGATGCAGCTGCCGTTCGTGCTGCAGTCGGCCGAGACCATGAAGACCGCGGTCGCCTACCTGGAACCGCATATGGAGGCCACCGACGACTCCGGCAAGGGCCGCATCGTGCTGGCCACCGTCAAGGGCGACGTGCACGACATCGGCAAGAACCTGGTGGACATCATCCTGTCCAACAATGGCTACGAGGTCGTGAATCTCGGTATCAAGCAACCGATTTCGGCCATCCTGGACGCGGCGGTGGACAAGAAGGCCGACGTCATCGGCATGTCCGGGCTGCTGGTGAAGTCCACCGTGGTCATGAAGGAGAACCTCGAGGAACTCAACACCCGCGGCGTCGCGGAGCAGTTCCCGGTGCTCCTCGGCGGCGCGGCGCTGACCCGTGCCTACGTGGAGAACGATCTCACCGCGGTCTACGACGGTGAGGTGCACTACGCGCGCGATGCCTTCGAGGGCCTGCGGCTCATGGACGAGATCATGACCGTCAAGCGCGGCGGCGGCCTCGATCCGGATTCCGCGGAGGCTATCGAGGCCCGGGCGAAGGCCGCCGAGCGCAAGGCGCGGCATGAGCGGTCCAAACGAATCGCCCGGGAGCGCAAGGCTGCCGAGGTGCCCGTCGAGGTGCCGGAGCGCTCGGACGTGGCGGCGGACCTGCCGGTGCCCACGCCGCCGTTCTGGGGTTCGCGCATCGTCAAGGGTCTGTCGGTCAACGAATACTCCGTTCTGCTCGACGAGCGCGCGCTGTTCCTGGGCCAGTGGGGCCTGCGCGGACAGCGCGGCGGCGACGGGCCCTCCTACGAGGAGCTGGTGGAGACCGAAGGCCGTCCGCGCCTGCGGTATTGGCTGGACCGGCTCACCGCCGAGGGCGTGCTGCAGCACGCCGCGGTGGTGTACGGGTACTTCCCGGCGGTGTCCGAGGGCGATGATGTGATTGTTCTCACCGAACCGAAACCCGATGCGCCGGAACGCTTCCGGTTCACATTCCCGCGTCAGCAACGCGACCGGTTCCTCTGCATCGCCGATTTCATTCGTTCGCGCGAGCACGCGACCGAAACCGGTCAGGTGGACGTCCTGCCGTTCCAACTGGTCACCATGGGTAAGCCCATCGCCGACTTCGCCAATGCACTGTTCGCGGGGGACAATTACCGCGATTACCTCGAGGTGCACGGCATCGGCGTGCAACTCACCGAGGCCCTCGCCGAGTTTTGGCATCGCCGGATCCGGGAAGAGCTCACACTGGAAGGGCATTCGGTCGCCGACGAGGATCCCGCCGATGTGCTGGACTACTTCAAACTCGGATACCGTGGCGCACGGTACTCGTTCGGCTATGGCGCCTGCCCGGATCTGGAGGATCGGGCCAAACTCGTGGAGCTGCTGGACGCCGGCCGGATCGGAGTGATGCTGTCGGAGGAGCTGCAACTGCATCCGGAGCAGTCCACGGATGCGTTCGTGCTGCTGCACCCGGAAGCCAAGTACTTCAACGCCTAATATTTTCACCAGATTTCCGGGCTTTCGCGCAGAGTTGCAGGGGTGCTCGGCGCGAAAGCCAGCAGGAGGGGCACAACCACATGAGCGCAGACCGGCTGATTGCGGGGCGATACCGACTAACGGATCCGATCGGCACCGGTGCAATGGGGGTCGTGTGGCGCGCGACCGACGTTCGACTGCGGCGCACGGTCGCGGTCAAGCAATTGCTCCTGACACCGGGGCTGACCCGGTCTCAGGCCGTCGAGGCCAGGATGCGCGCGATGCGCGAGGGGCGCATCGCGGCGCGGCTGCATCACCCCAATGCCGTCACCGTCTTCGATGTGGCGGAGGAGGACGGCCAGCCCTGGCTGGTCATGGAATACGTGGACGCCGTCAGCCTGGCAGCGCTCATGCGGGAGAAGGGCCGGCTCGAACCGGTCGAGGTGGCGCGGATCGGGGCCAAGGTCGCCGAGGCGCTGGCCGCGGCCCACAAGGCCGGGATCGTGCACCGGGATGTCAAGCCCGCCAATATCCTCGTGGCCGACGACGGGACGGTGAAGATCACCGACTTCGGTATCTCCCGGGCCACCGGGGACGTGACCGTCACCTCGACAGGATTTCTCGCGGGCACGCCCGCGTATCTGTCGCCGGAGGTCGCGCGCGGCGAGAACCCGGAGCCCAGCTCCGACGTATTCGCCCTGGGCTCAACGCTTTACGCTGCCGTGGAGGGCAAGCCGCCATTCGGTGAGGGCGACAATCCTCTCGCCGTGCTGCATTCGGTCGCGCGCGCCCAGGTGCCGCGGCCCACGCATGCCGCGGCGCTCGGGCCGGTCCTCATGGACCTGCTCGCCGCCGATGGCGCGGATCGGCCGACCATGGTGCAGGCGGCGGAACGGCTGCACGCGGTGGCGGAGGGGCGTGCCCCGGCCGCGCCGATCCAGCCCACCAAGGTGCTGCCTTCGATGAACGCCGCTGCCGTCGTGGACGGTTCGGCCGCCACCACGGTGATGGCCGGCTCGCGCAGCGGCGCGCCCAGCAATGCCGCCGACGCCACCGTGCACGTCGACATGTCCGAGGGCGCGTCGACGCCGCGCGGCACGGTGCCGAACACGCCGCCGCCGGGCGGGCCCGCCGGGGCGAAAGCCGGTGGCGGGGATCGGAATCCGCGCCAGCTCATGCTGGCGGCGGTCGGCGTGGTGGGCGTCCTCATCGTGGTCACGGTGGTCGCCCTGGCGGTCAGCCGCAATGGCGGAAGCGGTCCTACGCCGCAGGCGGACAACGGGGCTTCGGTCACAGCTTCGGCCGCACCCGGTCCGGCGACGTCGCCGGACAATATGGGCCAGGCCGACAGCGGCGGCCAGCAGCCCGCGCGCAGCGGCGAGGCCGGAGCGGCCACGCACGCCCCGACCACCACGCCCGCGCCATCGTCCTCGGCCGCTCCGAGCTCCTCGGCACGCCCGAGCACGACGCCGCCCGCCTCGACCACGCCCTTCGGCCCGCCGGCCGCCACCTCCGTAGCCTCGTTCATCCAGGGCTACTACGGCATGCTGCCCGGCAATGTCGGCGGCGCGTGGTCCATGCTGTCGCCGAGCTACCAGGCATCCACCGGCGGCTACAACAATTACGCGCAGTTCTGGGGCGGCATCTCCTCGGTGAGCGTCGGCGGGGTCACCCCCAATGGCGACAACCGGGCGGTCGTCACCCTCACTTACGTCTCCAAGAACGGCCAGGTGTCCACCGAGAACCGCTGGATCCAGGTCGACTCCTCGACCGGCCATCTCCTCATCGCGGCCTCCGGCCTGTAATCGGCCCCCGATAGGCTGAACCGGCTCCGCCCCGCGGCGGAGCCGGTTTGTTCATGGTCGGGGTGTGTGGAAGGAGTTCGAGCCGGTGGCGCGGTTGGACGCGGTGTTGTGGGATATGGACGGGACGCTGCTGGACTCGGAAAAGCTCTGGGACATGGCATTGCGTGAACTGGCCGAGGAGTACGGTCGCGAGCTGACCGATCCGGTCCGGCACGCGCTCATCGGGGCATCCGGCCCCAATGCCTTCCGGATCCTGTTCGCGGGGTTGGGCATCGAACACACCCCCGAGGCCGTCGCCGAGGCGTCGGAGTGGATGGAGCGCCGGGTCACCGAGCTGTTCCACGGCCCGGTGCCCTGGCGTCCCGGCGCCCGCGAAGCCCTGGAGATGGTGCGCGCGGCCGGAATCCCGATGGCCCTGGTGACCAACACCAAGCGATCGCTGACCGAGTACGGCCTCGACACCATCGGCCGCGAATTCTTCGGAGCCACTGTGTGCGCCGACGAGGTGCCCCACGGCAAGCCCGCTCCGGACGTCTACCTCCGCGCCGCCGAACTCCTCGATATCGTCCCGGAGAACGCGGTAGCCATCGAGGATTCGCCCACCGGCTCGATCGCCGCCCAGGCGGCGGGCTGCGCGCTCCTGGTGGTGCCGTGCGAGGTTGCCGTTCCGGATGCGCCGGACCGTACCTTCCGTGAGAGCCTCGTCGGGTTGAGCGTCGCGGATCTGGCGCGCCTGGTGCGGGTGCGCGCGAATTCCTGAATCACGGTTCCCATTCGTCCAAGGCTGCCGCGTGTTCGTCGTCCAGCCTGCCGATGTGGAGAGCGTGCTGGAATTATGTGGATATGGCGCTGGATTGGACGGAGCTCGCCGAGATCGTCGAGGACGCCTATCGAATGGTGGCGGCGAAACGGCGTGTGGCGGAGGCGGATCGGCGGTTGGCATCGCGGTGACGCGGAAGCGGCCCGGCGAGTTCGCCGGTCCGGATACGCGATTCGGCGTCTGGGCGACGCTTCCCACGATCCCCGACCGCCCATGCTGTCGGTCCTCTCACGACCGCGCCCCCGGTCGAGGAACATTGTCACCGTTCATGAATCCAGTTGTAGCGCATCCGAAATCGACCGCCGGATGGTCGTGTCGCCGAGGTGGGCGACGGACCCGGCCGGGCCGTGGATACGGGCCGATCCGGATGGCGTACGGCCGCGACGGCTGAAGCGTCTACTCCGAAGCGGGCGACCGCTACCGCATGAGACCTGCTGAGGCGCAGGAATAGTGAGTATTCACAATCGCGGATGATCTCGGGCGTGTCGGGCGTCCGGGCGGCAAGAATGGGCTTCATGGTTGCGGTCGGGGGTCGGGCAGACGCGTGTGAAGCCGACGGCGTGGCGGGCTGGCAGCCCGTGCCCGGGGTGGACGTCGGGAAGTACCCGCTGGATACGCCGGGGAACGAGGGGTGGCTGGCCGCCGTGCGGAACGCGCGCGCCGAGTTGGCGGCCGAAGGATGCTGCGTGCTGCGCGGGTTCATCAAACCTGAGCTGGTGAGTACCTTGCGCGACGAGGGGGTGGCCCTGGCACCGCACGCGTACTACACGGTCGAGAACGTCAACGCCTACAACATTCCCCTCGATGCCGATCTACCGCCCGACCATCCGGGACGGATCGTTCTGCGGCGCGGGAACGCCTTCGTGGCAAGGGATCTCATTCCGGCCGAGGCACTGATCCAGCGGCTGTACACCGATGCCCGGTTCCAGCGGTTCGTGGCGGATTGCTTCGGGCTGGCGGAATTGCACGAGTACACCGATCCGCTGGCGGGGCTGTGCCTCAATGTGGTCGCGCCGGGGATGTCGCATCCCTGGCACTTCGACACCAACGAGTTCACCGTCAGCATGCTCACCCAGGAGCCGGAATGCGGCGGGGTGTTCGAATACTGCCCGAGCATCCGTTCACGGGAGGCGGAGAACTTCGCGGACGTGCGGGCGGTGCTGACGGGGCACGGGGAGCGGTTAATCCGGCGGCTGGAGTTGCGGCCGGGGGATCTGCAGCTGTTCCAGGGGAGATTCTCGTTGCACCGGGTCTCGCCCGTAGGCGGCACGGTGCAACGGCATTCGGCGATCTTCGCCTACAGCGACACCCCGGGACTGATCGGCACCGCCGAACGGACCCGGCAGCTGTTCGGGCGGGTATTGCCGGATCATCTGGCCGTCGGCGAGGCCCGCGGCGATCGACTGCTCGACTGAGAGGGGACCAGCGCGTGCCGGTTTCGTTACACAGTTCCACCGGAAAAGCCTCGTTCGACGACATCTACGATCGGCCCGATCCACGCGAGTACTACGCGCGCATGGCCGAACTGGACTATCAGATACCGGAATTGGCGAAGCCGCATTTCCAGCGGCTGCTCGCGGAGTACCGGTCGGCCACCGGCATCGCCACCCCCGCCGTCCTCGATATCGGCTGCTCCTACGGCGTGAACGCGGCCCTCCTGCGCCTGGATACCACCATGCCCGACCTGGCCGAGCGATACCGCGGCCGCGACGGCGACGACACCGCCGCGCTCATCGACCGCGACCGGCACCTCCTGCGCACCCACGACCAGCTCCCCGGTGTCCGGTTCATCGGCATGGACGCCTCGCGCCCCGCCCTCGACTACGCCCGCGCCGCCGGACTCCTCCAGGACACCGTGCACGCCGACCTGGAATCCGCTGAGCCCACCGAGGCTCAGCGCCGCACCCTGGCCGCCGCGGACCTGGTCATCTCCACCGGTTGCGTCGGCTACATCACCGAACGCACCCTGCTGCGCGTGGCCCGCGCCCATGGCGGAAAACTGCCCTGGATGGCGCATTTCGTGCTGCGCATGTTCTCCTTCGACCCCATCGCCGCTCACCTCGAGACCCTCGGCTACCAGACCGAACGCGCACCCGGCTGCTTCCGGCAGCGACGCTTCGCCTCCGCGGACGAGCAGGCGCGGGTGCTGAACACCTTGGCGGACGGCGGCATCGACACCGCCGGTCACGAATCGGACGGGTGGCTCTACGCCCAGCTGTATCTGTCACGGCCGAAATTCGGCATCGCGACCGAGGACTGATCACCGTCGAGCCCGGAATTCACAGGCGGGATCCACCTCGAAACTGCCCGCGATTGTTACGGTGAATCGGTGGCACCAGCGAAGATCGTGATCATCGGCGGTGGTTTCGCGGGCGTCGAGTGCGCCCGGTATCTGGAGCGCCGCGTAAGGCCGGACGAGGCGTTCATCCAACTTGTTTCCCCCGACGCCGGATTGTTGTATCTGCCGCTGCTGCCGCAGGTCGCCTCCGGCACCCTCAACCCGCGGTCGGTCTCGGTGTCGCTGCGGCGGGTGCTGCGGCGCACCGAGATCGTGCCGGGCATGGTGATCGGCGTGGATCACGACACCAGGCGGGTGGTGGTGCGCCGGTCCCCGGGGCGCGAACTCGCCCTCGACTACGACCATCTGGTCCTGGCCCCGGGCTCCATCACCCGTGTCCTCGATGTGCCCGGGCTCCAGGAGCACGGCTTCGGCATGAAGACCCTGCCCGAGGCCATGTATTTGCGTGACCACGTCCTGCGGCAGCTCGATGTCGCCGCCCTGCGGGGCGGGCTGCAGGAGGATCGGGAGCGGCTCAACTTCGTCACTATCGGCGCGGGATACGCCGGGACCGAGACCGCCGCGGTGCTGAACAAGGTGTGCAAGGCCGCGGCCGAGCGATTCTTTCCCGAGATCGAGGCGGGTATGGTGCGTTGGCATCTGGTCACTCACGGCGACCGCATCATGCCGGAACTGGGGGAGCGGCTCGGCGCGGAAGCGAAAAGGATTCTGGCCGAACGCGGTATCGAACTGATCGTCGGGACGTCGGCGGCGGAGGTGACCGCGAACGGGGTGAAACTCACCAATGGCAGATTCATCCCGTCCCGGACCGTGCTGTGGACGGCCGGTGTCACCCCGAGCCCGCTGGCCGCGCACCTGGGCGCGGAAACGGTCAAGGGCCGCATCGTCGCCGAGGCCGATCTGTCCGTGCCGGGCCTGGAGGGCGTGTGGGCCATGGGTGACGCGGCGGCGGTGCCCGATGTCGCCGAGGGCGATGACAAGGTGTGCGCGCCCACGGCACAGCACGCCATGCGCCAGGGCAGACATATGGGCAAGAACCTCCTGGCGACCCTGCGCGGCGGGCGGCCCGAGCCCTACCGGCATCCCGATCTCGGCATGGTTGTCGACCTGGGCGGCCGGGACGCGCTGGCCCGCCCGCTCGGCATCGGATTGCGCGGTGTCCCAGCGCAGTTCGTCGCCCGCGGTTACCACCTGATGGCCCTGCGCACCGCGGTCGCCCGCGCCCGGGTGGCCTTCGACTGGACCGTGCACGGGCTCAGCGGCGACGACTTCCTGCGCATCGGCTACGGCGACTACAAGACCCACACCATCGGCGGCTTCGAACAGTCCGGCTGCTACCTGCGGGCCGACGAGGTCCCTCGGGTCCTGAAGGGGCTCGGTGACCCGGACTGACCTCGGCACTCGCATGAAAACTGTTGTAGCGCAGTAAATGCACATCCCGTCCGACCGTGTGGTTTCCAGCGAAAGGCTGGCGCGCGGACGGTTTCGACGGCAAGAATAGGTGCCGTGATCGGACGGGGGACGGTCACATGTGTGCAAAAGCCAGGCTGCCCCTACCCATCGACCCATGAGGACACCCCTTGAGCGACAGCACCTTCGCCTTCGACGAGCAGCTGCCCCGCGTTCCGCTGCCCACCCTGGAGGAGAGCTGCACCCGCTTCCTGCACTGGTGCGCGCCCCTGCTGACCCCCGACGAGTACGCCGCCACCGAGGCCGCCGTCGAGGACCTGCTGCGCCCCGACAGCCCCGCCCGCGTTCTGCACGCCGATCTGGAGCGGTTCGACAACACCCCGGGCGTGGGCAGCTGGCTCGATGAGTTCTGGCCGTCCCGCTATCTGGGCCGCCGCGACCGAATCGCGTTGAACGCCAACTTCTTCTTCCTGTTCCGCGATGACACCGCGCTGGCCTCCTCGACGAGCGCCGACCAGAGCGAACGCGCCGCCGCCCTCATCGCCGCGACGGTCAACTACAAGCTGCGCCTGGACAAGGAGGAGATCCCGCCCGCCATCCAGCGCGGGACGCGACTCAATATGGCGCAGAACAAGTTCCTGTTCTCCGAGACCCGCATTCCGGGCGCGCCGCAGGACACTGTGCGGGTACCCTACAGCGACGAATGGCCCGGACCCTCGGACGCCCGCCATATCGTGGTCTTCTACCGCGGCAATATGTTCCGCATGGACGTCATCGGCCCCAATGGGGTACCCCACACCCCGGGGGACCTCGCCGACGGGCTGCGCGCCGTCATGAAGGCCGGTGCGCGCCGCGCCGCCACCAATGTCTCGCCCGGACACCTCACCACCCTGGCCCGCGCCGACTGGGCGCCGGTCTACGCCGCCCTGCGCCCCGCCAATGCCGCCGCCTTCGACACCATCGAGACCGCGCTGTTCTGTCTGTGCCTCGAGGACTTCGCGCCCCGCGACACCCTGCACGCCTGCGACCAGCTGCTGCATGGCGACAGCGGCAACCGCTGGTTCGACAAGTCGGTGTCGTTCATCGTCTTCGCCGACGGCGAGGCCGGCATCAATGTCGAGCACTGCGGCCTGGACGGCACCACCATTCTGTCCTTCGTCGACACCCTGCTCGAAGCGCCGGTCACCGACCACGCCGAACAGTCCGGCGCGCAGCCGCAGGGGCTGCCCGCCATCGAGCCCGTCGAATTCACTCTCGGCCCGGAATCGAAGACAGAGATCGCCTCCGCCGCGGCCTCTTTCGCGCAGTACGCCGCCGACAACGCGACCACCACGGTGTCGTTCGACTTCGGCACCAACCGCGCCAAGCGCCTGGGCATCTCCCCGGACGCTTTCGCGCAGCTGAGCTATCAGCTCGCGCACCGGCGCAGCAAGGGCCTCAACGGTGCCACCTACGAATCCATCGCCACCCGGCAGTACCGCAACGGCCGCACCGAGGCCATGCGCGTGATCACCCAGGAGATGCTGGATTTCGTTGCCGCCATGGAGGATCCGGCCGTGGACCGCGACCGCAAATTGGTGGCGCTGCGCACCGCCGCGGAGGCGCATGTGCGCCGTGCCCAGGAATGCCAGCGCGGCGAGGCCCCGGAGCAGCACCTGTGGGAACTGCAGTGGATCCAGCGCCGCCGCGGCGAACAGCTCGGCGCCACCGCCCCGATGCCGTTCTACGACAGCCCCGGATGGACCATCACCCGCGACGACTACCTGAGCACCAGCTCCGCGCCGTCGGTGAACATCCAGTACTTCGGTTTCGGCTCCACCAGCCCCAAGTGCATCGGCATCGCCTACGTGCTGCTGCCCGACCGCTGGAATCTCTACCTGGCCACGCCCAAGCATGTCGCCCAGCAGATGCACGACTTCGCCGACCAGCTACGCGGAGCCGTGGCCGAACTCGCAGAACTGCTCACCGTATAACCGATTGCGGGGAGTGTGCGCCCGTCTGAGAGAATCACTCCCCGTGAAATCTTTCGAAGCCCTGTTCGCCGAGCTGCAGGACCGTGCCGCCAACCGCCCCGAGGGGTCGGGCACCGTCGCCGCCCTGGACGCCGGCGTGCATGCGCAGGGCAAGAAGGTGCTCGAGGAAGCCGGCGAGGTCTGGATCGCGGCCGAGTACCAGAGCGATGAGGAACTCTCCGAGGAGATCTCGCAGCTGCTCTACTGGGTGCAGGTGCTGATGGTGGGCCGCGGGCTGCGGCTCGAGGACGTGTACCGACATCTGTGATGTGCCGGTGCGCCGCACTGACCTGCGGCGCACCGTTCACCGATCCCCGTGTCGACACGTCTTCCCTCCCCGTTCCGAAAGGACCTCCCATGCTTCGCGTCGCCGTCCCCAACAAGGGCGCACTGTCCGAATCCGCCGTCGGCATCCTGGCCGAGGCGGGCTACCGCAAGCGCACCGATTCCCGCGAGCTGAGCGTGCTGGACCCGGTCAACCAGGTCGAGTTCTACTTCCTGCGGCCCAAGGACATCGCCATCTACGTCGGCTCCGGCGAGCTCGACCTCGGCATCACCGGCCGCGACCTGGCCCTGGATTCCGGTGCGCCCGTGCAGGAACGGCTCGCGCTCGGCTTCGGCCGCTCCACCTTCCGCTACGCCGCCCCGGCCGGGCGCGAATGGAAGGTCGAGGACCTCTACGACAAGCGCATCGCCACCTCCTACCCGAACCTGGTGCTGACCGATCTGGCCAAGCGCGGCATCGAGGCCGAAGTCATCCGACTCGACGGCGCGGTCGAGATCTCCATTCAGCTCGGTGTCGCCGACGCCATCGCCGATGTGGTCGGCTCCGGCCGTACCCTGCGCCAGCACAACCTGGTCGCCTTCGGCGACTCGCTGTGCCACTCGGAGGGCGTGCTGATCGAGGCCAAGGGCGCCGACCAGCGCGACAAGGCTCGCAACCAACTGGTCGCGCGCATCCAGGGCGTGGTATTCGCCCAGCAGTATCTGATGCTGGATTACGACTGCCCCAAGGCGCTGCTGGAAGAGGCCGTCAAGATCACCCCGGGCCTGGAGTCGCCGACCGTGTCCCCGCTCACCGATCCCGAGTGGGTCGCGGTGCGCGCTCTGGTGCCGCGCAAGAACGGCAACGAGCTCATGGACCAGCTCGCCGATCTGGGCGCGAAGGCCATCCTGGCCACCGATATCCGGTCCTGCCGCGCATTCTGATTCCGGGCGCCCGCCGCCATCCGCGGCGGGCGCGTCCCGGTCAGGATGCGGTGGGCTCCGGTGTGATCGCGTCGGCCTCGTCCTCGCCGGACGGGAAAGGCGGTGGGGTGCCGCCGAATTCGGGGCATAGTCGCTTGAAATCGCAGTACTCGCACAGCCAGCTCGGACTGGGCGGGAACTCCCCGGTCTCGGCGGCGGTCACGATGGCCGCCCACAGCGCCGAGAGGATCCGCTCGAAACGCAGCAGCTCCTCCGGGTCCGGCGTGTAGGTGAGGGTGACGCCGTCGGCCAGGTACATCAACCGCAGTTCCGCCGGGGCCCGGCCCTGGGTGCGCAGCAGGACCAGGGCGTAGAACTTGAGCTGGAACAGGGCCCGGGTCTCATACGTCAGGCCCGGCGCGCGGCCGGTCTTGTAGTCGATGACATACAGTTCTCCATCGTCCGAGCGGTCTATGCGGTCCACGATCCCGCGCAGGGGCGTGCCGTCGGGCAGCTCGGCCTCGATATAGGTCTCGCACGACTCCGGATCGAAACCGGTCGGATCCTCCAGTCGGAAGTAGACGCCCACCAGCGTCCGCACCTCGGCCAGGAAGGCGTGCAGCTCCGCCTCGGGAATCAGCGCCTCCACCTCGGGCCGTGACTCGCGCACCCCGGCCCAGGCGGGCTCGATGAGCGCGGCCGCGGCCTCGATACCACGCTCGGTGGCGGGCAGCCCGAACAGCGCCTCCAGCACGGCGTGGACCACCGTGCCGCGCACCGCCACCCGTGAGGGAGGCTCCCGAATCTGATCGATGACGCGCAGCCGGTACTTCAGCGGACACTGTTTGAAATCGATTGCGCGAGAAGGGGAAAGGGCGGGACCACGCGGAGCGAACCGCTCTGTCTCCGGGGTACTGATCACGTCAACCGACATACCTGGCAGGCTAAACGCAGGCACCGACAAGGTGCGCACGAATCCGGCGCAGCACAATCGCGGCGACGCACGACTTCACCACAACCACGAACCACGCAGAACGGAGTTTCATGACGGCCAGACGGACCGGCCCTTTCCAGATCGGTGACCGGGTACAGCTGACCGACGCCAAGGGGCGCAAGTTCACGGTGATCCTGGAGGCGGGCAAGGAGTTCCACACCCACGCCGGCCACATCAACCACGACGACCTCATCGGCGCCGACGAGGGCTGCGTGGTGAACTCCGCCAAGGGCACCCCCTACCTGGCCCTGCGCCCGCTGCTGACCGACTACGTGCTGTCGATGCCGCGTGGCGCGGCGGTGATCTACCCCAAGGACTCGGCCCAGATCGTGCACGAGGGCGACATGTTCCCCGGCGCGAAGGTCCTCGAGGCCGGCGCCGGGTCGGGTGCGCTGACCTGCTCGCTGCTGCGCGCGGTCGGCCCCGAGGGCAAGGTCATCTCCTGGGAGATCCGCGACGACCACGCCGAGCACGCCGTCAAGAATGTCGAGCGCTTCTTCGGCGAACGCCCCGCCAACTGGGAACTCACCCTCGGCGACGTCGCCGACTACTCCGGCGAACAGGTCGACCGCGTGGTCCTCGACATGCTCAAGCCCTGGGATGCCCTCGAAGCGGTGTCCAAGGCCCTGATCCCCGGCGGCGTCTTCCTCGCCTACGTCGCAACCACCACCCAGCTCTCCGAGGTGGTCGAGGCACTCCGCCGTCAGGGCTGCTGGACCGAACCCACCGCCTGGGAATCCATGGTCCGCCCCTGGCACGTGGTCGGCCTGGCCGTTCGCCCCGAACACCGCATGCAGGGCCACACCGCCTTCCTGGTCAAGGCCCGCCGCCTCGCCGACGGTGTCACGGCCCCGAAGCCGCAGCGCCGTCCCTCGAAGGGCTAGCGCGCGCCGAAAGGCATCTCTCGAGGCCGGATCCGGCCACGATACGAACGCGCCCCCGCCCTGAAGGGCGGGGGCGGGGGCGCGCCGGCGACTTCAGTCGGTCTCGGTGCGGTTTCGCCCGGTCGGCGGGACGTCTTTCCCATGGCCAGGATGGCGCGGCCGGTGTTCGCCGACAGCTGCCAGCCGACGTCGGTGTGCCGCTCGGGTTTTTCGTGATGGCTGTTTACTGGCAGGCGGCGCGGGCCATGCCGAGGATGGTGCAGGCTCCCGCCTCGGAGAGCTTCCATGCGCCGTCGGTGTACTGGAAGGTCATCGGGACGTCGGGCATGGCGCCGTGCGGCGAAGTCACCGATACTTTGGCGTCGGCCTTGGTCCCGTCCTGTTTGATCTCACCGACGGTGAAGCTGACCTGGTAATGCGCCAGCCCCTGATTCATAGTGTCGATATTTCCGAGACGTTTGTCGCCGTCGACGACTAGTTTGGCCTTGTCGGCAGTCGGTTCGGCCGGGTCGGCGAAGGCCGTGAGGACGCGCTGCAGGGCTTCCGCGGTCGGCGCGGGCGCGGCGGCGGTAGCCGAGACGGTGGTTTTCGACGACGAAGAACCCTTGTCGTCGGAGCCGCAGCCGGTCACAGTTGCCATAAGGGCCGTGAGGGCCGCGATGGTAGCCACGGAAACACGAAGCGTCCGCGTGACGTTGCGTATACCAGGAGTACGACTGGTGGGAAGGAGCATCAACGGCGCCTTTCGGCTCGGCCGGCGATTAACTCGCCGGAAACAGATTAGGGCAGGCTAACATGCCCGTCCGGCCTGTCGGCCGCAGCCTAGATGTGATCACGACGAAACCATGTCGGAAAGCGGGAACGGTTAGAGCCCGGTAGCGTTGATAGACCGGGACTGGGAGGAGCAGCATCATGAGCCCCATCGAACATTCGGATTCGGCAGCCTGGAGGGAACTCGAGGCAGTACGTGCCGAGGCAGCTGCACTCCGGAGGCAACTCGCCGATACGCCAGATCGCACACGGGAATTGGAAGCGCGCATCGATTCGCTGACGATTCGCAATACCAAACTGATGGACACCTTGAAGGAAGCGCGCCAGCAACTGGTCGCTCTCCGCGAGGAAGTGGATCGCCTCGGCCAGCCACCCTCGGGCTACGGCGTGCTCATCGGCGTGTACGACGATCAGACGGTCGATGTGTTCACTTCCGGGCGCAAGATGCGGCTGACGTGTTCGCCGAATATCGACACCACCACTCTCCACTACGGGCAGACCGTGCGTCTCAACGAGGCGCTGACCGTGGTCGAGGCGGGCGGTTTCGACTCCATCGGTGAGATCGGCACGCTGCGTGAGATTCTCGACGACGGCCGTCGTGCGCTGGTCGTCGGGCATGCCGACGAGGAGCGGGTGGTCTGGTTGTCCGGGCCGCTGTCCGCGCTGGTCGATGTCGACGATCTCGAGGATCCGGATCGGCCGATTCGCAAACTGCGGCCGGGTGATTCGCTGCTGGTCGACACCAAGGCCGGGTTCGCCTTCGAGCGGGTTCCCAAGGCCGAGGTCGAGGACCTGGTGCTCGAAGAGGTGCCGGATGTCGGCTATGAGGACATCGGTGGCCTCTCCCGCCAGATCGAGCAGATCCGCGACGCCGTCGAATTGCCGTTCCTGCACAAGGATCTGTTCCGCGAGTACGCGCTGCGCCCGCCCAAGGGCGTACTGCTCTACGGTCCCCCCGGCTGCGGTAAGACCCTGATCGCCAAGGCGGTTGCCAACTCCCTCGCCAAGAAGATCGCCGAGGCGCGCGGCGAGGATGCCAAGGAAGCCAAGTCGTTCTTCCTGAACATCAAGGGTCCCGAGCTGCTCAACAAGTTCGTGGGTGAGACCGAGCGCCACATCCGGATCATCTTCCAGCGGGCGCGTGAGAAGGCGTCCGAGGGCACCCCGGTGATCGTGTTCTTCGACGAGATGGACTCGATCTTCCGCACCCGCGGTTCGGGTGTCTCCTCCGATGTGGAGACCACCGTTGTGCCGCAGCTGCTCTCGGAGATCGACGGTGTCGAGGGCTTGGAGAACGTGATCGTGATCGGCGCCTCCAACCGCGAGGACATGATCGACCCCGCGATCCTGCGGCCCGGTCGCCTCGACGTCAAGATCAAGATCGAGCGCCCCGACGCCGAAGCCGCGCAGGACATCTTCTCCAAGTACCTGACCGAGACGCTGCCCTTGCACTCGGAGGATCTGCAGGAGTTCGACGGCGATCGTGGCAAGTGCGTGCAGGCCACCATCGAACGCGTGGTGGACCGCATGTACGCCGAGAGCGAGGACAACCGCTTCCTGGAGGTCACCTACGCCAACGGTGACAAGGAGGTCCTCTACTTCAAGGACTTCAACTCCGGTGCCATGATCCAGAACATCGTGGACCGCGCCAAGAAGTACGCCATCAAGTCCGTCCTCGAAACCGGCAATCCGGGTCTGCGCATCCAGCATCTCTACGATTCCATCGTTGACGAGTTCTCCGAGAACGAGGACCTGCCCAACACCACGAATCCCGATGACTGGGCCCGCATCTCGGGTAAGAAGGGCGAGCGCATCGTCTACATCCGCACCTTGGTGACGGGCAAGAACGCCAGCGCCAGCCGCGCCATCGACACCGAGTCGAACACCGGCCAGTACCTATAAGGCCGGCGGCGCCCGGAAAAACGGCAAGAGGCTCGCATCCTTTCGGATGCGAGCCTCTTCGCTCGCGTGGAAGCTGTTGCCGGTCAGCTGATTCCGGGGATGAAGCCGGGGTAGACCCAGTGGCTGACGCCGCCACCCGGAGCGCCGGAGCCGCTCACGTTCGGGAAGTTGAACGGCAGCCGCTTCAGCTCGTGCGGATTGCCGTCGGCGTCGGCCTGCACGCAGTTGGTGGTGACACCGTGGAATCCGGCGCAGACGATGCGGGTGGAGTTGCCGTACGGGGAGGTCAGGCGGGCCCGGTTGATCAGCGGGTTCCAGAAGTCGACGTCGCCGGGGGTGAGGAAGTCGTGGGTCTCGAAAACGTAGATCGGGCTGTTCGGCTGCTGGACCGGCCAATCGTCGGCCGCGGCGGGGCCGGCGCCGAGGACGAGAGCGGCTACGGTGAGGGCTGCCGCGGAGGCCAGGCCGCTGACGCTGCGGGTGATCGTGTTCATGTACCCCTCCATGGAACGTCGATTGACAGTGAGCATCGATGAAGGCATTGCTGCCTGCGGGGCGACTGTAACGGACCGGTGGCCGTGATCACAGACGGGAGGGGCGATCCTCGGTCCAGTCGACGAGGAGCCGGCGCTGTCGGAACCGCCACTTCCCGCTCTCGTGGGCGAAGGTGTCGGCGTAGCGGATGTGCATGACGAGGACCCGGGGGCCGTTGGCGTCGTCGTAGACATGGGAAGCGGTGCAATAGGTTTCGCCCCGCACCGTATCGCCGGAGAAGTCGAGCAGCTGATTGGCGACCACGTGCTGGGTGACGCGATAGCGGTCGAGCGGCTTCATGGCCGCTTCGATCTCGGCGCGGCCCCGCATCGTGCTGGTGGGCTGCTCGCCACCCCGCTCGATGACCAATGTGCCGTCCTCGGTGAACAGTTCGGCAATATCCGCGTCGCGGCGGCGATCGGCATACGACGCGTAGCGCTCGATCAGCTCCCGTAGGGCGAGCCGGGTTTCCAGGTGGTCCATGCGGTCTCCTCGATATGACGGGTCACGATCGTTTGTAGTACCCCCGGCCGAGCGGGACGTGTGGTCGTCCGCTGGGTGAGACCGGTCCTCGGTCGCGGCCGTGCCCGGCGATAGGTCGTCGCGGCCTTCGCGGCGGTGGCGAGATGGCGTTTCTCCGGGCTGGTTTCACCCCGGCCGCCGCTGATCGCGGAAGAGTGGACCGCCCGACAGGCGGAGCGGCGGCGTGTGCCAGGAATCCGCTCGCCTGGCGAGCGGAGGACTCGCGGAATTGTTTCCTGTTCGTCGCCGTTTTTAACGTGGTCGCATTGATCTGGCGTGCAACATCTCTAGATGGCGATTGTTCGAGCGGCGCTGGTGCAGACGAACTGGACCGGCGACAAAGAGTCCATGATCAAGGCGCATGAGGACTATGCGCGCCAGGCGGCTGCGGCCGGGGCCACGGTGATCTGCTTCCAGGAGCTGTTCTACGGGCCGTACTTCTGCCAGCTCCAGGACACCAAGTTCTACGACTACGCCGAATCGGTGCCCGGGCCGACCGTCGAGCGGTTCGCGGCGCTGGCCCGGGAGCTGGGCCTGGTCATGGTGCTGCCTGTGTACGAGCAGGAGCAGCCGGGGCTGCTGTACAACACGGCGGCGGTGGTCGACGCCGATGGGAGCTACCTCGGCAAATACCGCAAACACCACATTCCACACGTCAACGGGTTCTGGGAGAAGTTCTACTTCCGGCCCGGGAACCTGGGCTGGCCGGTGTTCGATACTGCCGTCGGCCGGATCGGCGTCTACATCTGCTACGACCGGCACTTCCCGGAGGGCTGGCGGGCACTGGGCCTGGCCGGGGCGGAGATCGTGTTCAATCCCTCCGCCACCTCGCGCGGCCTGTCGAGCTACCTGTGGAAGCTGGAGCAGCCCGCCTCCGCGGTGGCCAACGAGTACTTCATCGGCGCCATCAACCGGGTCGGCATCGAGGAGTACGGGGACGACGACTTCTACGGCACCAGCTACTTCGTCGACCCGGAGGGCCAGTTCGTGGGTGAGGTCGCTTCCGACACCGCCGCCGAACTCATGGTGCGCGACTTGGACATGGACCTGATCAAGGTGGTGCGCGACCGCTGGGCCTTCTATCGGGACCGGCGTCCGGACGCCTACGGGAAGCTGGTGGAGCCGTGAGCACAACCTTCATCCACGGCGGAATCGTGGTGTCCGCCACCGGATCCCAACCCCTCGATGTCCTCATCGAGGACGAGACCATTGCCGCCGTGGTGCGGCCGGGCTCCACCGCGCTCGGCGCCGACCTGGCCGCCACCGCCGCCACCGTCATCGATGCCACCGGCAAGTACGTGATTCCCGGCGGGGTGGACGGCCACACCCATATGCAGCTGCCCTTCGGCGGCACCGAGGCCTCCGATACCTTCGAGACCGGCACCCGCGCCGCCGCGTGGGGCGGCACCACCACCATCGTCGACTTCGCCGTGCAGAAGCCAGGGGAGCGGGTGCAGGACAGCCTGGCGCTGTGGCATGAGAAGGCAGCCGGGAAGTGCGCCGTCGACTACGGCTTTCATCAGATCGTCGGCTCGGTGGACGGCGAATCCCTCGAGGGTATGCGCGAATTGGTGTCCGAGGGCGTGACCAGTTTCAAACTGTTCATGGCGTATCCGGGCGTCTTCTACTCCGACGACGGCCAGATCCTGCGCGCCATGCAGACCGCGGGCGATCTGGGCGCGGTGCTCATGATGCACGCCGAGAACGGGATAGCCATCGATGTGCTTGTGGAGCAGGCGCTTTCGCGAGGCGAGACGGCGCCGTACCACCACGGTGTCACACGCCCCTGGCAGATGGAGGAGGAAGCCACCCACCGCGCGATCATGCTGGCGCACTTGACGGGTGCCCCGCTGTATATCGTGCACGTCTCGGCGAAACAGGCTCTGGAACAAATCGCGGAGGCAAGAGGCAAGGGGCAGAACGTCTTCGGCGAGACCTGCCCGCAGTATCTGTACCTATCGCTCGAAGAGAATTTGGGCGCCCCGGGTTTCGAGGGCGCGAAATGGGTGTGCTCGACGCCTCTGCGCGCCCGCGCGGAAGGCCACCAGGACGAGCTCTGGCGCTACATCCGCACCGGCGATGTCACCACCGTGGCCACCGACCACTGCCCGTTCTGCATGAAGGACCAGAAGGAACTCGGCCTCGGCGATTTCAGCAAGATCCCCAACGGGATCGGAGGCGTCGAGCACCGCATGGACCTGATGTTCCAGGGCGTCAAGGACGGCCGCATCTCCCTCGAGAAATGGGTGGAGGTGTGCTGCACGGCCCCGGCCCGCATGTTCGGGCTCTACCCGCGCAAGGGCGTGATCAGCCCCGGCGCGGATGCCGACGTGGTGATCTACGACCCCGACGGGCACACCAGCATCGGCCTCGGCAGGACCCATCACATGAACATGGACCACTCGGCCTACGAGGGCTTCGAAATCGACGGCCACGTGGACACCGTGCTCTCGCGCGGGCGGGTCCTCGTCGATGCCGGGCAGTACCTGGGCAGCGCCGGCCACGGCCGGTTCGTCAAACGCGGACTGTCCCAGAACCTTATCTGACCGGTCCGAGCAACGAGGGGAGTGCCGCATGGACATCGGAGTGGTGCTGCAGTGCACGCCGCCCGCGTCGCGGGTGGTGGAACTGGCGAGAATCGCGGAGACACACGGGTTCTCGCACGTGTGGACCTTCGACTCGCACCTGCTGTGGCAGGAGCCCTACGTCATCTACAGCCAGATCCTCGCCGTGACCCGGAGAGTCGTGGTGGGCCCGATGGTGACCAATCCGTCCACCCGCGACTGGACGGTCACCGCCTCCACCTTCGCGACCCTCAATGACATGTTCGGAAACCGCACCATCTGCGGTATCGGGCGCGGGGATTCGGCCGTGCGCGCCCTGGGCGGACGGCCCGCCACGCTGGCGAGGCTGCGCGAATCCATCGCTGTCATCCGAGAATTGGGCAACGGCCGCAGTGCGCGAGTCGGCGACACCACCGTTCGCTTCCCGTGGGCGCAGGCGTCCCGGCTGCCGGTGTGGGTTGCCGGATACGGTCCGCGCGCACTGGATCTCACCGGTGAGGTGGCCGACGGGTTCATCCTCCAGCTCGCCGATCCGGACATCACCGCCTGGACCGTCGCCCGCGTGCGCGCGGCCGCCGAACGTGCGGGCCGCGATCCGGCGGCGGTGACCATCTGCGTGGCCGCCCCCGCCTACATCACCGACGGCACCGTCGCGGCGCTGAAACACGCACGGGAGCAGTGCCGTTGGTTCGGCGGCATGGTCGGCAACCACGTCGCCGACATCGTCGCCCGATACGGTTCCGACTCCGGCGTGCCCAAGGCGCTGACCGCGTACATCGCCGGGCGGCAGGGCTACGACTACAACGAGCACGGCCGCGCGGGCAACACCCACGCCGAGTTCGTGCCCGACGAGATCGTGGACCGATTCTGCATTCTCGGCACGCCGGATGAGCACCTGACCCGCCTGCGCGAGCTCGAAGCTCTCGGCGTCGACCAGTTCGCCGTCTACCTGCAGCACGACGCCAAGACCTCGACCCTCGAGGCGTACGGCGAGTCCGTGCTGCCCCGCCTGGCGCCCCCGATCGAGGCGACGGTGACCGGGTCATGAGCCTGACGACGACCTCGGCTCCGGCATCGTCCGCGAATGTGACCGAGCCGCAGAGTATTTCGATGCCTCGATCGGTGCCGGCGGCCGGTGGTCGCATCTGGCGGCTGCTGTATCCGATCGCTGCTTTCGCGCTCCTCATCGCCGTCTGGGAACTGGTGAAGGCCGTGGTTCCCGCGAACGGGGTGAGCGTCGGAAGCCAGCGAGTCCTCCCGCGCACGTCGGACGGCGCACTGCCGCACTCCTGGGCGGTGCTGACCGTACTGAGGGAGCCGGACGGAAGGACCACCGTCGGCGCGACTCTGTCGCACACCGCGAGTTTCACGCTCGAACTCGCGCTGCTGGCACTGGGTCTGGGTACGCTGGTGGGTATCGCGCTCGCGGTGCTCATGCAGCGATTCGAGCTCGTGGAACGCGGGCTGATGCCGTATGTGGTTGTGTCCCAGACTATCCCGCTCATCGCGCTGGCTCCGTTGGTCGCGGGCTGGGGCGGGAAGATCGTCATCGCCGGGCAACCCTGGCAGCCGTGGATGAGCATTGTGGTGATCGCGTCCTACCTGGTGTTCTTCCCGGTCGCCATCGGCACCCTGCGCGGACTGCAATCCCCGGCCGAGGCGTCGGTGGAGTTGCTGCACAGCTGTGCCGCCGGATGGTGGGCCACCCTGCTGCATCTGCGGCTCCCCGCGGCCGTGCCGCACATCCTGCCGGCGCTGCGGCTCGGGGCCGCCGCCGCGGTGATCGGCAGTGTGGTGGCGGAGATCTCGACCGGCACCGCGGGCGGGATCGGACGGCAGATCATCGTGTTCTCCCAGCAGTCCACCGGCAATGCGGCGCGGTTGTACGCGGCGGTGATCGCGGCGGCACTGCTGGGTGTGGTTCTCACCGGGCTGGTGTCGCTCGCCGAAGTGCTGCTGCGGCGCTATGCCCGGCCCGGTCTTTCCGCGGGGTCCGCGCGGTGAATTCAACTCTGCCCCTTTCGTTCGGAGGTGCCCCGTGACCGTCGAGACATCCGATGCCGCACAGGATGCGGCCCCGGCCGGGACTGTGTCCGCCATCGAGTTACGCGGTGTCGGAAAGAAATACAGCGCCGGTGCGGTGAACGCACTGCAGGATGTGACCCTCCGCGTCATCGCCGGTGAATTCGTCTCGCTCATCGGCCCGTCCGGGTGCGGCAAATCGACTCTGCTCCGCATCGTGGCAGACCTGGAACATCCGAGCGCGGGAACCGTTGTGGTGCACGGGAAGACAGCGCGACAAGCTCGGCTCGATCAGGACTACGGCATCGCCTTCCAACAGGCCGGACTGCTCGACTGGCGGACCGTGCAGGAGAACATCGAGCTGCCGTTGCAACTGCACGGGGTAGGGAAACGGGAGCGGCGCGCCCGCAGCGCGGAACTGCTGGAGATCACCGGTCTGACCGACTTCGCGCGTCGCTTCCCCGCCGAATTGTCCGGCGGCATGCAGCAGCGCGTCGCCATCGCGCGGGCACTGGCCCGCAAGCCGCCGCTGCTGCTCATGGACGAGCCCTTCGGCGCGCTCGACGAGATGACCCGCGAACGCATGCAGGGCGAGCTGCTGCGCATCGCCGAAGATACCGGTGCCGCAGTGCTTTTCGTGACCCACTCCATCCCGGAGGCGGTCTTCCTCTCCGACCGCGTCGCTGTCATGTCCCCGCGCCCCGGTCACCTCACCGCCGTGCTGTCCACCGGCGGCTGGGACCGCGACACCGACGACGATGTGCGCTCCAGCGACGAATTCTTCACCGCCGTGGCCGAGGTTCGCGCCGCTCTGCATGAGGGGCATGGCCGCGTGGGCACGCCGAAGCGCACCGCCGGTCAGGACCTGCGATGACCGGTATACTCCGATCCTGGTTGCCGCCGGTGCTTTTCGGCGGCGTCCTGCTGGCGCTGTGGCAGGTGCTGACGGTCGCGGCGGGCGTCCCGTCGTTCCTGCTGCCCGCACCCAGCGCCATCGGGAGAGCCTTCGCCGACAACCACCACGCCATCCTCGAGGCCGACGTCGCCACCGGCGAGAACGCCCTGGCCGGCCTGCTGGCGGGCGCGGTGCTCGGCGTGGCCGCCGCCATGGTGGCCGTCCGCTTCCGGGTGGTCGACGGCGTGCTCGGCGCGCTGGCGGCGGGCGCGGCCGCCGTGCCCATCGTGGCGCTGGCCCCGCTGCTGAACTCCATGTACTCCACCACCACCGAGCTGCCGCGCCGGCTGGTGGCCACCATCGTCGTGTTCTTCCCCGTCTTCGTCAGCGCCGCACGGGGATTGCGTCAGGTCCCGCGTGTGCATGCCGACCTGATGACCGCCTACGCCGCCACCGGCTGGCAGATCACCCGCACCGTGCGACTGCCCGCCGCGCTGCCGCACCTGTTCACCGGGCTGCGGATCGCCGCGCCCGGGGCGGTGATCGCGGCCATCATCGCCGAATACTTCGGCGGCCTGCAGCACGGCCTCGGCAGCCGCATCACCTCCGCGGCCGCCACTACCGCCTACCCGCGTGCCTGGGCCTACGTGGTCGCCGCCATGGTCCTGGGCCTGGTGTTCCTGGCCGTCGTGCTGCTGCTCGAACAGCTCACCCGCAGACCCCGCACCCTCCCTGGGAGATCGAAATGAGAACCACCACCCACAGATTCCGGATCCGGGCCGTCCTGGCCGCCGCCACCCTGGCGGTGGCGGCGCTGTCCGGATGCAGCACCACCGACAACTCCTCGACCACCGCCGACGGACTCACCAAGGTGAAGCTCCAGCTGCAATGGTTCAAGCAGGGCCAGTTCGCGGGCTACCTGGCCGCGGCGTCCCAGGGCTACTACAGGGAACAGGGCCTCGACGTTCGAATCCTCGACGGCGGAACCGATATCGTGCCCCAGACCGTTCTCGCCCAGGGTCAGGCCGACTACGCCATCGCCTGGGTGCCCAAGGCCCTCGCCTCCCGTGAGGCCGGTGCGGGCATCACCGATGTCGCCCAGATCTTCCAGCGCTCCGGCACCAAACAGGTCTCGTTCAGGACCGCCGGCATTGACGGCCCCGCCGATCTGAAGGGCAAGAAGGTCGGAAACTGGGGCTACGGCAATGAGTTCGAACTCTTCGCGGGCATGACCAAGGCGGGCCTGGACCCGGCCAAGGACGTCGCTCTGGTGCAACAGCAATTCGACATGAACGCCTTTCTCTCTCACGACATCGACGCCGCCCAGGCCATGTCCTACAACGAGTACGCGCAGCTGCTCGAGGTGAAGAACCCGGCCACCGGAAAGCTGTACACCGCAAACGATTTCGCCACCATCGACTGGAATGACCAGGGCGTGGCCATGCTCCAGGACGCCATCTGGGCCAATACCGACAAGCTGAAGGACTCGAAGTACGCCGATCAGACGGTGAAGTTCATCGCCGCCTCGCTGAAGGGCTGGGCGTACTGCCGCGACAATGTCGAGAAATGCCGCGACCTCACCGTGGCCGCCGGCTCCACTCTCGGCGCGAGCCATCAGCAGTGGCAGATCACCGAGGTGAACAAGCTGATCTGGCCGTCCCCGGACGGCATCGGGATGATCGACAAGACCGCGTGGGACCGAACGGTGAACATCGCGAAGAACACCCGCAACCAGGAGGGCAAGACGGTCCTCACCAAGGACCCCGACGCCGCGGACTACACCGTCGAGTACGTCACCAAGGCGCTGGACCTGCTGAGGTCCCAGGGCGTCGATGTCACCGGGAGTTCCTACGTCGCACAGCCGGTCGCCCTCGCCGAAGGCGGAAGGTAGCGCCGCCCCAGGGGGGTTGTGATGTAAGTCACAATTTAATCGAACTGATATAAAACCAGCTGAAACACGTTCTACCGTGTAGCTCCCGTCGGGTTGGGAAAAATTTCCCCAGGAAATGGCCTCCATCGAATGTGAACCGTGCATGATTCACATGCCCGACATGTCATTTGAAAGATGAGGAGTTGCACGTGTCCGGATCCGCTTCGGATTTCCTGGCGTCGGTTCTGATCAAGACCATCCAGGGTCTGTTCAGCGGCAGTGCCGGTGGCACCACACCGACCGCCTGAACCGCAGTAGCACGTCGGCCCATCGAATCGCGCGGGATTCGATGGGCCGTCGGCGTTTCCGGAGGGCGTTGTCAGCGCAGCAGATCCGGGATCAGCACGCGCGTGTCGGGCACGAACGGCCAGGCCGGATTCTCCAGATGCGAGCGCAGCTCCTCGTCGGTCCACCACCAGCCGTCCACGATCTCCTCCGGTTGATGCCGGATCGGCCCGTCGTAGCGCAGCTCGTAGGCGAACAGATGGCAGCGCATCGGCCGACCCGCCCACTCGCCGTCCCAGGACGCGCTGGCCAGCGGCAGCGGCTGGTCGTCATGCGCGCCGAGTTCGATGCCCAGTTCCTCGCCCAGTTCGCGGACGGCCGCCGCGGCCGGATCCTCTCCCGGCGCCAGTACCCCGCCCGCCAGGCAGTCGTGCATGCCGGCGAAGACCGCCTTGGTGTCGGTGCGCTTGTGCACATACACCTTCGAACCGTCGCGAGAACGCACCAGCACGCCGGCGCTGGCGTGCCAGAGGCCCTCGGCGTACACCACCGCGCGCTCCTGCGCGCCGATCTCGCGGCCGGCGGCGTCGTACACCGCGATCATCTCCGACATGGACCCGGGCTCTCCTTCCGACCGCGCCGCGGGACCCGGCGCCCTGCTGTGAACAGTAGCGATTCCGGGCAGGCACACCGCGGTCGGCGTAGCCTCAGGGGCGCAAACGTTTTCGTCAGGGAGGACGAGACCATGCCGCTGCCGCGGGCATTCGCGAGGATCAATCGGCGGGTCAGCAACCCCGTTCTGGGGGTGCCGGCCCGGGTGGCGCCGTGTTTCGGCATCGTGATCCACCGCGGCCGCAAGTCCGGGCGGGAGTACCGCTCCCCGGTCATGGTCTTCGAGCGCGACGGCGGCTACCGCATCGCGCTGACCTACGGACGGGACGTGGACTGGCTGAAGAACATTCGCGCGGCCGGGCGTTTCGAGCTGGAGACGCGCGGGCGCACGGTGACCCTCACCGATCCGGTGGTCGGGCACGATGCCTCCGCCTCCTGGGCACCGCCACTGGTGCGGCAGGTGCTGGTGGGCCTGAACGCCGAGGACTACGTCCAGGCCCGGCGCGCCGACTGACTGGCTCAGCGCACGGTGAGCCGGATGATGACGCAGCCCTGCTGCCAGCTCTGGTAGGCGTCGGCCTTGTTCGGATTGCCCGCCGCGTCCGTGCCCATGCCGTTGAACTTGGCCCACTGCTTGTTGTCGCGGGCGATGACCTCCGACAGTCGCACCACCGAGTCGGCGTCGGTGAGCACCTCGGCGTCGGCGGTCTGCCTCGGGCCGCCGAACGACACTTCGATCGGCACGCCCTTGCGGATATTGCTCACCCACGGGCGCTTGGCGGTGCCCACCAGGATGTCGCCCTCGTAGCGGGTGTAGGCGACGGGCACGTCGTAGGGCTTGCCGGATTTGCGGCCCACCACGTGCAGCACGCACAGCCGCTTGCCGACCTGCGCGGACAGCACCGGCACCTTCAGCAGGCTGCGAATGAACGTGTTGACCAGGTTCTGATACGAGCGGATCGGCTCCGGGCCGCTGGTGCTCGGGGTCCCGTACGGATTGGTGTCGGGGATTTGCTCGGTCACGCCGGACTCCTTCGCTGAAACGCGTTGTGCGGCAGTCATATCGGTGCCCAGTATAGATCGCGCGGTCGCGCGCTGTGGCGGCCGCCGAATCGGGCGGCGGCGAGTACCGAACTTGCTGGACGCGGTCATGATGGCGGCGGCTTCGCGCGCACCGGGGGACGGCCGCGGCACCGGCGGTGCCGCGGCCGTCCCGGGCACTGGTGAGAACGTGTCCGGCGCAGGCAGATGCGCTGAGGGCTCGGGGAGTCGGTATCGCTCCTGTTGGACAAACTCATTCGTGTCCCTCACGTATGCCCGCGACGTATCGTGGTAGCACGAGCAGGACCGCCGGACCCCGACCGGGCCGTCCGATCGGGTAGGCGTGCGCGGCCACGAGGAGCGAGCGGTGATCACCCCTACCACCCATGGAGTACAGGACTACATCGACGCCGAGGAAGTCGAATACGTCGACATCAGATTCTGCGACGTCCCCGGTATCCAGCAGCACTTCTCGATCCCGGCGAGGATGTTCGGCGCGGATCTGGTCGAGAACGGCATCGCCTTCGACGGTTCATCGGTGCGGGGTTTCCAGGCCATCCACGAGTCCGACATGCTGCTCCTACCGGATCTGCGCACCGCGCAACTGGATTCGTTCCGCACCGCCAAAACCCTGAATATCAACTGCTTCGTCCACGACCCGCACACCCGTGCCGCCTACAGTCGCGATCCGCGCAATGTGGCCCGCAAGGCCGAGGAATACCTGCGCTCCACCGGTATTGCCGACACCGCATTCTTCGGGCCCGAGGCCGAGTTCTACATTTTCGATTCGGTGCGCTACGACACCACCATGAATGGGGCCTTCTACGAGGTGGATTCGTCATCGGCGGACTGGAATACCGGCCAGAAAGTGAATCCCGACGGCACCCCGAACCGTGGTTACAAGGTCCGGGCCAAGGGCGGCTACTTCCCGGTCGCGCCCTATGACGCCGACGTGGACCTGCGTGACCGCATGTGCACCAATCTCCAGCGCGCCGGATTCGAATTGGAGAAGGGGCATCACGAGGTCGGCACCGCCGGGCAGGCCGAGATCAACTATAAATTCAACACCCTGCTCGCCGCCGCCGACGATCTGATGCTCTATAAGTACATCGTCAAGAACACCGCCTGGGAGTCCGGCAAGACCGTCACGTTCATGCCGAAACCGCTGTTCGGCGACAACGGCTCCGGTATGCACGTGCACCAATCCCTGTGGAAGGACGGCTCCCCGCTGTTCTACGACGAGGCCGGCTACGCGGGACTCTCGGACCTGGCCCGCCACTACATCGGCGGCCTGCTGCACCATGCGCCGTCCCTGCTGGCCTTCACCAATCCGACGGTGAACTCCTACAAGCGCCTGGTGCCCGGATTCGAAGCGCCGGTGAATCTGGTCTACAGCCAGCGCAATCGCTCCGCCGCCGTGCGCATTCCGGTGACCGGCGCCAGCGCCCAGGCCAAACGCCTCGAATTCCGGTGCCCCGACTCCTCGGGCAACCCGTACCTGTCCTTCGCCGCCATGATGATGGCCGGGCTCGACGGCATCACGAACAAGATCGAGCCCGCCCTGCCGGTCGACAAGGACCTCTACGAGCTGACGCCGGAGGAGAGCGCAGGGCTCACCCAGACCCCCGACAGCCTCGCACAGGTCATCGACCGTCTCGAGGCAGACCACGAATACCTCACGCAGGGCGGGGTTTTCACCGACGACCTGATCGAGACCTGGATCCGCCTCAAGCGCGACTGCGAGATCGCCGAGATCAACGTCCGCCCCCACCCCTACGAATTCGAGCTCTACTTCGACGTGTAGAGACCGGCGAGGGCCGGCGGGAGTGGGCCCTCGTGCAGGACGCCGAGGCGCTGGGTGGCGCGGGTGAGCGCGACGTACAGCTCGGCCGCGCCGCGTGGGCCGTCGGCGAGGATGTGCTCGGGCTCCACCACCAGCACCGCGTCGAACTCGAGGCCTTTGGTCTCGGAGGCGGGGACCGTGCCCGGCATGCCGGGCGGGCCGATCACGATGCTGGTGCCCTCGCGGCACTCCTCGTCGCGGACGAATTCCTCAATGGCGGAGGGCATCTCATCGACGGTGAGCTGTCGCGCCCACGGCTGGACGCCGCAGGAGCGCACCGACTCCGGCGGCTTCACCTCGGGCGCGAAGTCGTCCAGCACGGCGGCGGCCACGGCCATGATCTCGGCCGGGGTGCGGTAGTTCACCGTCAGCGACCGGTACAGCCAGCGGCCGGGCACGTACGGTTCCAGCATGGCCTCCCACGACGTCGCGCCCGCCGCGGACCGGCGCTGCGCGAGATCGCCGACCACGGTGAAGGAATGGCTCGGGCAGCGGCGCATCAGCACCCGCCAATCCATCTGCGACAGCTCCTGCGCCTCATCGACCACGATGTGCCGGTAGGTCCAATCCCGGTCCGCGACAGCGCGTTCGGCGAGTTCACGAGTGTCGCGTTCGACGAAGCGCTCGGCCAGGTCCTCACCGTAGAGCAGGTCGGTGGCGAAGAGGTGATCCTCATCGTCCATGTGGTCGGCACGATTCACCAGCAGATCGAGCACGCCTTCGGCATATGCGGCCTGCGCCTTGCGCTCCCGTTCGGCCGCGGCCTCCTCGGCGGAGGTGTCGCGGCCCAGCAGATCCACCAGTTCGTCGAGCAGCGGCACGTCCGACACCGTCCATGCGTCGCCGTCAGCTCGCCACAGCGCCTCGTCGGCGCCGGCTGCCCGGAGCCGGTCTGTCGATGAATACAGTTCCGCCAGTAGCGTTTCCGGCGTCAGCACCGGCCACAACTCGTCCAGCAGTTCGGCGAAGCCCTCGTGCTCGGCGAGTTCGGTGCGCAGGTCCGCGCGCATGTTCTCCCACGCCTCGCGGTCCTCGCGGGTCAGCCAGCCCTCGCCGATCCGCTTGATGGCGCGCTCGGTGAGCGCCCACGTGAGGACCTCGAGGAACGTCGCGCGAGCCTGGTTGTGCGGCAACCCGCTACCGCGCGCCTCCTCCCGCGCCCAGTCGGCGATATCCGCGCCGACGCGCACCGTCACATCCGACAATTCGATCGACACCGGCTCCTCCGGCACCCGCTGACGGTCGGCGATCGCGGCCTTCAGCACCTCGAGAATCCGCAGGGAACCCTTGAGCCGTGCCGCTTGCGGTCCGTCCTCCGCGGTGACGCTCAGTCCGGGCACGAGATCCCCGGCGGTGGTGAACACCACGTTGGTCTCGCCGAGCGACGGCAGCACACGCCCGATGTGCCTGAGGAAGGCCGTATTCGGGCCCACCACCAGCACACCATTGCGCTCCATCTGTTCACGCTGCGTATAGAGCAGATACGCGACCCGGTGCAGCGCCACCACGGTCTTGCCGGTGCCCGGCCCGCCCTCGATCACCAGCACGCCCGGATGCTCGAGCCGGATGATCCGGTCCTGCTCGGCCTGAATGGTCGCCACGATGTCGCGCATGCCCTCGCCGCGCGGTGCGTTGACCGCCGCCAGCAGGGCCGCGTCGCCGCGCTCGCCGTCACCCGGATGGCCGAAGACCTCGTCGGTGAAATCCACCACCTGCTGCCCGCGCGTGCGGAATTGGCGACGCCGCCGCATGCGCTGCGGGCTCGCGGCGGTCGCGATGTAGAACGCCTGCGACGCCGGCGCCCGCCAATCCAGCAGCAGCGGCTCGAATTCGTTCGCGTCGTCGTAGATTCCGATGCGCCCGATATACGAACGCGCACCGGTCACGCTGTCCAGCCGGCCGAAACACAGCCCGTTGTCGGCCACATCCAGGCGCTTGATCTCCTTGGCCAGCGCCCGCGCCTCGGCATCGCGCTCCACCAGCGTGGTGCCGCGCGAGCGCAGCGTCTCGCTGTAGCGGCCTTTCACCCGCGCGCGCTCGGCATCCAGCCGCGCGTACAGCCCGGTCACATACTCCTGCTCCGCGCGCAGTTCCTTCTCGTATCCCTGATCCGACACCGGCACCACCACACCTTCCCGCCTAGCCGATCCCCGTCGCCGCTCGCGCGCCATCCGCGCAGGTTGCAGCCCTCGGCCAGCGATTGTGCGCCGAGACCCGGGCCTTGCCGCAAGCCCCCCACTGCGATATACGTTGAAAGGGAGAGGACAAGGAATCCTCTCCATTGCTTCCTTCCCCTCCGAATCCTTATGGCTGGACTCTGTCCGCCCGTCCAAGGTGACCTCCTCGGCGAAGACGCCCGGCAACACGTCCCGCTGCCCGACGTCGATGAACCAGAACAGGCGGGTGCCGGCCTCTGTGCCAGACGGGGACATCGATTTCCCCGTCTCGACGCGCCGAGGGTGAGTTGCGTGGCGGGTTGGCGTGTTGTCGCTAGATTGGGTCCGGACGGATCGGCCGCGCCGCGAGAATGGCCCGCAGGGAGGCGGGTTCGCGGTGGGGTGCGGGAATATCGTTGTGACACAACGTGCCACGCGAACGACGACGCGTGGTCATGTGGGGTGGAGTCAAACTATGACCTTGACCTCACTGGCCACGCCGGGTGGTGGCACGGTCATACGATCCGGGGCTGACATATGCGGGAAGGCGAGTAGGCCATGGATCGAAATGCGTTCGTCGAAGTGATGAACGAGGCGAGCGGCATGCTGGAGGCCGGTCGAGCCGACGAGGCGCTGGCTCGGTTATCGGCGTTCGACGACGGGCTCGACGCGGCTCCCGAACCCAAGGAATACGGCTGGATCGTGTCCTACCGTTTCCGAGCCGCCTTCGCCGCGGGCGACTACGCGCAGGCCCTGCACCTGGCCGAACACGGCCCGGCCCGCTACCCGGCCGACATTCCGCCCGCCACCCTGGCCACCATGTACTCCATGGCCGTCGAGGCCGCCACCCAGCAGGGCCTGTCCGACAGCGCCGTCATCATGGCCGACCGCTGCATCGAGCTGCGCCGCGCCCACGGCGAACACGCCGAGGTGCTGATGGCCGCCATGACCGCCTGCACGCTCCTCGGCGATGTCGAAAGACACGATCTGGCAAGCAGATATGCGCAACTGCTGATCACCGAGGGCGTCGGTCACGACGACTACCGCGGCTACGGCTACTACGCGCTGTGCGCCGCCATCGAGCAGGGCGTCGGCGGCCACCTGATCGACACGCTGCGCGCCGGGCGCGAATGGCTGGAGACCCAGGACAACGAATTCGCGCGGGTGGCGCTGGAATACCTGCAAACCGCACCCGCTTTGCAGGAACCCCTCGCGGTCAACCTGGATCTGGACGATCCGCTGGGCAGTGGCATGCCGCTCTCGGATCTCGGCCCGTCCCTGCCGGGTCCCGACGCGGCGCTGCCGGATCCCGGCCTGCCGCAGCCCGGTCCGGCCGCCGGCCTCGACGCCATGCAGACCCGGTACCTGCGCGTCGGCGACGGCGGGCCCCAGGCCACCACGGGACCCACCCAGCCGCCCGCTGAGCAGCTCGCGGGCGGCGAGACCGCCGACGCGCTCATGGACGCCAACCGCCCCGGCATCGCCGCGGCCGCCTACCGGGCGCTCATCGACGACGCCGTCGGAACCGGGCGGCCTGATCCGCTCATCATGGGCAAGGCCACACTCGGCCTGCTCACCGCGCTCATCTTCGACAATCGGGTGGGCGAGGCGCACTCGGTGTGGATCGACGAGCAGGGGCCCACCTACCTGGGCATCTGGTCGCTCGAGAACGGCCAGACCTCGGTGCACGACGCCATCGCCTACAACCTGGTGGCCGCCTTCCTGCACTCACTGAGCACCGGCGACCCCAATGCCGCCAACCACGCCGTGGACAACCTCATGATGCGAAACGTGGAGTGGGCCTACGAGAACGATCGGCAGGCCGTGCCCGCCATGATCAACACCTGGCGCCGCCATCTCTACGAGATCCACGGCGGCGAACCCGCCCCCGAATACCGCTGGCAGCTCACCCAGGCCGAACAGCGCTGGGGCGCGCCCGTTTCCGAGGGCGGCCTGTACTGGATGCGCCCCTACCGCTGGGTCGTGGACTGGGTTTGACGCGCCGGTGATCGCTGGTCCGGCGGCCGCCGCCTAGGCTGAGCTCATGGCAGCGACCGAAATCTGGCACAACCCGAAGTGCTCCAAGAGCCGTACGGCCAAGGGGGTGCTGGACGAGACCGGCACCGACTACGTCGAGCGCCGTTACCTCGACAACCCGCCCTCGGCCACCGAAATCCGCGCCGCCCTGAGCAAATTGGGCCTCGAGCCGTGGGACATCACGCGCACCGCCGAACCCGAGGCCAAGGAACTGGGCGTCGCCACCTGGGGCAAGACGCCCGCGGACCGTGACCGCTGGATCGAGGCCCTGGCCGCGCATCCGCGGCTGATCCAGCGCCCTATCGTCTTCACCGCCGACGGCCGCGCGTTCCTGGCCCGCGACGTCGAAGCGCTGAACAAGCTGCGCTGAGCTGGAATTCGCGCCCGACTCCGGAGACGACGCGGCGGCCGAACAGTATGTCCGGACGCGACAGCGCGGTGTCGGGCGGACCGCCGCCGCGGCGTCGATGCCGCCGCTCGCGTCGTCGTGGCCCGAGCCGTCGACGGCCTGGCCAGGTTTCGCGGAATAGTGGTCAGGCCAGCGCGAACACGGGGAATCCCGGTGCGATGTCGGCCAATTCGGCGTCGGTGGCGTTCTTGGTGACGCCCTCGAAGAAGCGGCCGACCTCCCAGCCCCAGCGGTCGAGGTAGGCGCGCAGCACCGGAATCTTCTCGGCGTCGGGGAGTTCGGTGGCGGTGAAGGGCTCGGTCTTGCGGCCCAGGCGCAGTTCGCCGGAGCCGGAGACGCGCAGGTTACGGACCCACTGGGTGTGGCCGCGGGGCGCGACCAGGTAGCGGGCGCCATCGTCGGTGGTCAGGACATTGACCAGGGTGGTCCGCCATTCACCCGACTTGCGGCCGCGTACCGCCAGCAGTCGCGAGCCGGCGATGCTGATGCCGAGTTTGGGCAGCATGTTGAAGAAGCGGTTCATGTACGGGTCCAGGCCCTTCGGGCCGATGTAGCGGGTGGCGGCGGTTTCGGCGTCCATGTGCTTTTCCTTCTCGATAGCGAGATCGGTGCTCTCTATTGAGATCAGTGTGCGCGTTCGGCCACGCGCTGTCAAGAGCGGTGCTCTCGAAATATGGCGGCGATCCGATTCGTGGCACACTGTCGGAATGAGCGTGCCCCGTACCGCCCGTGAACGGGCCCGAGCCGAGATCACCCGCGAGATCACCGACGCCGCGCGGCGGCAGCTCGCCGAATCCGGAGCCCCCGCGCTGTCGCTGCGAGCCATCGCGCGCGAGCTGGGCATGGTGTCCTCGGCCCTGTACCGGTACTTCCCGAGCCGCGACGAGCTGCTGACGACGCTGATCATCGAGGCCTACAACGCCCTCGGCGATACCGTCGAACAGGCGGTCGCGAGCCGGACCGCACCCCGAGCGCAGTGGCGGGCCCTGTCGAACGCCGTACGGGACTGGGCGATCGCGCACCCCCACGAGTACGCGCTGGTGTACGGATCCCCGGTTCCGGGCTACCGCGCCCCGCAGACCACGGTCGGACCCGCGTCGCGCGGACCGCTGGCCGCCCTCGGCATCGTGCACGGGGCCTGGCAGGCGGGCACCCTGGCCACGCCCGCGGAAACGCTCACTCCCGAACTCGAGACCCAATCCGCTTTGATCGCAGCGTTTCTCAACTCCGGGATGCCGGAGGCTGCCGTGGCGCGCGCCATGGTGGGCCTGACCCAGCTGTTCGGCGCGGTGACCTTCGAACTGTTCGGTCAACTGGACAATACGATGGATCCCGCCGGGCCGTTCTTCGCCTACTCGGTGGAGACCATGGCCGATCTCATCGGACTGCCGAAGTAAGTCCGAAACCGGTTAGTGGTACATGCCGTCTCGGCCAACGGTGAGGTGAGTATCGTGACGCACGTGACCGGCACCCGACGCAGACCCGCGCAGCCCTCCGCAGACGGGCGCAGCACCCGCTGGGACGGCCACAAGGCCCAGCGCCGCGCCGACATGCTCGACACCGCGCTGGTGGTCATCGAGGAGAACGGCGCCGAGATCTCCGTCCAGCAGATCGCCGACCGCCTGCACGTCCCGCGCCCGGTCGTGTACCGGCATTTCGACGGCCGCGCCGACCTCGACGACGCCATCCGCCGCCGCATCCTGGAATCCCTGACAGCCGAGGTGCTTGCGCGTCTGCACTCCGAGGGGACGGTCCGCGATCTGGTGCGCGGCGCCGTCGGCGCCTATGTCGGCTGGGTCGAACGCCACCCGAACCTGCACCGCTTCCTCGCCGCCGCGGACTCGCGCGGCGAATCCGCCACCTCCCTGGCCGGCGTCCGCGACCGCATCGGCAGCCGGCTGGCGGACCTGTTCGCCGACACCCTCGAGCGCTTCGGCGTCGACCGGAATCGCGCCCGCCCCATGGCCTTCGGCATCGTCGGCTTTGTCGACGGCGTGGTCGACAGCTGGCGCGCCGCCCCCACCCTGTCCTCCGAGCAGGTCGAGGGCATCCTCACCGAATCGGTCCTCTCCCTGCTGGAAGGCAATGCCCGCAGCCTGGACGTCCCGCTCACCCGCGACACCGTGGCGAGCGATCTACTGTCTCGCGCGCAGGCCGTGTCCGGCGCCGGCTCCGGCGGCATCCGATCCGCGATCAGCGGCCGCCGCGCCGGGTGAGCGCACGATAGGAGAGGTTCCACAGCCACTCGACCGGCCCACGGTCGAAGCGGCGCAGCCAGAGGTGCGCGACGCACAGCATCAGCGCGCAGACCAGCACATAGATCCCGGCGGTGAACGGCACCCGCGCATTCGCCGATACCAGACCCAGACCCAGACCCCACCCGAAACAGAGGAATCCCGTCACCAGGTTCTGGAGGATGTAGCAGCTCAACGCCATTCGACCCACCTCGGCGAAGCGTCGGGCCACGAAGCCCGGAGCCGGGCGGTGCGCGTAGAACTCCGCGACCAGGGCCAGAATGCCGAGCGAGACGAGCGGAGCGGTGCCGTAGCGGGTCACCAGGATGAGGTCGCCGCCGACCATGCCGAGGATCAGATCGATCGGTGCGGCGACCGCGAACCCGATCACCAAGAGGCGCTTGCGGATTCGCGCGCCCTCGGGTTGGAAGACCCCGGCGCGGAACAGGTGCGCGCCCAGCAGGAAAAGAGCGATGGACATCGGGAAGATGAAGATCGGCTCCAGCCGGAACAGCAGCACGTGATCCCAGCGGAAGGCGACCAGATCGCCGCCGGAGGCGGTGAGGAAGCCGAGTCGACCATGCCGGTCATTGTGCCGTCGCCGCAGTTCGGCACGGATCGCCCGGGAGAACGATCCGGCGTACGACTCGCGAATGACCCCAACCCGGACAGTCCACCCGCGTCCGGGCGTGCCCTTCGCCTAGGCTCGAACGCATGCAGCGCATCATCGGAATCGAGGTCGAGTACGGCATTTCGACGCCTACCGAGCCGTCGGCCAACCCGATTCTCACGTCCACACAGGCGGTGCTCGCCTATGCCGCGGCCGAGGGCGTGCCGCGCGCCAAGCGCACACGCTGGGACTACGAGGTGGAATCGCCGCTGCGCGACGCGCGCGGTTTCGATCTCGGCCGGCTCAACGGACCCGCGCCGGTGATCGACGCCGACGAGGTCGGCGCGGCCAATATGATCCTCACCAACGGAGCCCGCCTCTACGTCGACCACGCCCACCCTGAATACTCCGCCCCCGAGGTCACCGACCCGCTGGACGCGGTCATCTGGGACAAAGCCGGTGAGCGCGTCATGGAGGCGGCCGCCCGCTACGCCTCCAGCGTGCCCGGCGCGCCGCGCATGCAGCTGTACAAGAACAATGTCGACGGTAAGGGCGCCTCCTACGGCACCCATGAGAACTACCTCATGAGCCGTGAGACCCCCTTCAACCAGATCATCATGGGTCTCACCCCGTTCTTCGTCTCCCGTCAGGTGGTGTGCGGCTCCGGTCGCGTCGGCCTCGGCCAGTCCGGCGACCAGCCCGGCTTCCAGCTCTCGCAGCGCGCCGACTACATCGAGGTCGAGGTCGGCCTGGAGACCACCCTCAAGCGCGGCATCATCAACACCCGCGACGAGCCGCACGCCGACGCGGACAAGTACCGCCGCCTGCACGTCATCATCGGCGACGCCAACCTCGCCGAATGGTCCACCTACCTCAAGGTCGGCACCACCGCCCTGGTACTGGACCTGATCGAAGCCGGCGAGGACCTCTCGGATCTGCAGCTGGCCCGCCCGGTCACGGCCGTGCACACCATCAGCCACGACCCGACTCTGCGTGCCACCGTTGCCCTTTCCGACGGCCGCGAACTGACCGGCCTTGCGCTGCAACGCATCTACCTCGACCGGGTCGAGAAGTTCATGGACCGCACCGGAAGCGACGACGAGCGCACCAAGGACGTCATCGAGAAGTGGGCCCACGTCCTCGACCTGCTCGAGCGCGACCCCCTCGAATGCGCCGACCTGCTGGACTGGCCCGCCAAGCTGCGCCTGCTCGAGGGCATGCGCAGCCGTGAGGGCCTGTCCTGGGCCGCGCCCAAGCTGCACCTCGTCGATCTGCAGTACTCGGATGTGCGCCTGGACAAGGGCCTCTACAACCGCCTGGTGGCGCGCGGCTCCATGCAGCGCCTGGTCTCCGAACAGCAGGTCACCGATGCCATGACCAACCCGCCCACCGACACCCGCGCCTACTTCCGCGGTGAGTGCCTGCGCCGTTTCGGCGCGGATATCGCGGCGGCGAGCTGGGATTCGGTCATCTTCGACCTCGGCGGGGACTCCCTGGTCCGCATCCCCACCCTGGAACCCCGCCGCGGCACCAAGTCCCACGTCGGCAAACTCCTGGACGGTGTCCACACCGCCTCGGAACTGGTACAGCAGCTGACCCACTAGCCGACGCGAAAGGGGGACGGGAATTGAACCCCGTGCCCCTTTTTGGTGTCCGCGACATGGCAGCCGGGAGATCGCGGCAACAGCACAATGACGCTTAATCCGGCACGTTGTCAGCGCTGATAGGTAGTGTTGGGGGACGAGCATCGGATCTTCTCCGATGCTCGCCGATGATCACAGAGGAGGTCGGCTGCTATGGCACAAGAGCAGACCAAGCGCGCCGGTGGCGGCGACGAGGACGAGGGCCCGATCGGCGACGGTGGGGCGGGACAGGAGCGTCGCGAGAAGCTGGCGGAGGAAACCGACGACCTGCTCGACGAGATCGACGACGTGCTCGAGGAGAACGCGGAGGACTTCGTCCGCGCTTACGTGCAGAAGGGCGGCCAGTGACCCAAGGTGACCCCCTGCGGCTCCAGTTGGGGTTCGCCCAATCCTCTTTCTCCGAGTACCTACGTTTACACGCTCCGGAACTGTTGCCCGGCAACGGAATCCGATCCGACGGCACGCACCCGAATCCGGGTGTGCCGTCGGACATCGCTCCGCACGGCACCACCATCGTCGCGGTCAGCTACCGCGGCGGTGTGCTGATCGCCGGCGATCGCCGCGCAACCCAGGGCAACTTGCTGGCCAGCCGTGACATCGAGAAGGTGTACATCACCGACACCTACTCCGCGGCCGGCATCGCCGGCACCGCGGGCATGGCGATCGAGATGATCCGCCTGTTCGCGGTGGAGCTGGAGTACTACGAGAAGATCGAGGGCGTGCCCCTCACCTTCGACGGCAAGTCCAACAAGCTGTCGAAGATGGTGCGCGACAACCTTCCCGCAGCCCTGCAGGGCCTGGCGGTGGTGCCGCTGCTGGTCGGCTTCGATCCGGATGCCCAGGATCCGGACAAAGCCGGGCGCATCGTGTCCTATGACGTGGTGGGTGGCCGCAGCGAGGAGCGCTTCGGATACACCGCGGTGGGGTCGGGCTCGCTGTTCGCCAAGTCGTCGCTGAAGAAGACCTATCAGCGCGGTATCGACCAGGACCGGGCGCTGCGGATCGCGATCGAATCGCTCTTCGACGCCGCCGACGACGACACCGCCACCGGTGGGCCGGACACCATGCGCAACATCTACCCGACCGCCATCGTCATCGACTCCGAGGGCGCCGAGGAGGTCACCGACGCCCGCCTCAAGGAGATCACGGCGGCCATGGTGGACGAGCGGGCCGCGCTGGCGGCAGAGGGGATCGGCGAAGCATGACACTGCCGTATTACGCGTCGGCCGAGCAGATCATGCGCGACAAGACCGAACTTGCGCGCAAGGGCATCGCACGGGGCCGAAGCGTTGTGGTGCTGGTGTACGACAAGGGCGTGGTGTTCGTGGCCGAGAACCCCTCGGCCACCCTCCACAAGATCAGTGAGCTGTACGACCGGGTCGGGTTCGCCGCGGTCGGCAAGTACAACGAGTTCGAGGCGCTGCGCCGCGGCGGCATCCTCCAGGCGGACCTGCGCGGCTACCAGTTCGACCGTCGCGACGTGACCGGCCGTTTCCTGGCCAATCTGTACGCCCAGAGCCTCGGCACCATCTTCACCGACCAGCTCAAGCCCTACGAGGTGGAGATCTGCGTCGCGGAGGTGGGGTATCCGGAGCAGTCGTCGAGCTCGGTGCTCTACCGCATCAACTTCGACGGATCCATTGTCGACGAACGGGAATTCGTGGTGATGGGCGGCAACACCGACCCGATCGTCACCGCGCTCAAGGGTACCTATCAGGCGGGCATGGACCTGCACTCGGCCGTCGCCACGGCGGTGGCCGCGCTGCAGAAGGCCGGCCCCGAGGCCGACAAGGACAAGCAGCGCAGCCTGAATTCCGCCTCGCTCGAGGTGGCAACCCTGGAGCAGTCACGCCCGCGGCGGGCGTTTCGCCGCATCCTTGGCGCCGCACTGCAGGAGTTGGTGACCGGCCAGGTCCCGAACGCGATAGCCGCCGCGGAAGCGGACAAACCTTCGTCCGGAGACCCCTCCTAGGCACTGGAGATCCCTCCTGGGCATAGGAGAATATATTTCCCGATTCGGGCCGCGGACCTCTCCGGTTCGCGGCCCGAGTCGTGCTGGACCGCGCTCCGTCTCCCACGCTCGCGGGAGCGAAAAGGAGGAGCGGAGGAGGGGAGAACGAGACCTTCAGGGCCGCCAACCGGCCGGAACGGGAGCGTAGGCAAATTGGACGCAGTGCCTTGCTTTTTCGCAGGGTAGAGTGCGTGCCACGTTGCACGCCGTGCTAAATCGTTGTGAATACGTTTGCATCAGCTGTCCGACAAGCCCGTTACCGGGGACAACTCCGCTGTAGTGTCGATAGGGTGCAGCGACGAATCATGGGGATCGAGACCGAATTCGGGGTGACGTGCACGTTCCACGGTCACCGTCGGTTGAGTCCTGACGAGGTGGCCCGGTATCTGTTCCGCCGGGTAGTTTCCTGGGGCCGTAGCTCGAACGTGTTCCTTCGTAATGGTGCCCGGCTCTACCTCGATGTCGGTTCCCATCCGGAGTACGCCACGGCCGAATGTGACAGCTTGGTGCAGCTGGTCACTCACGATCGGGCCGGTGAGCGGGTCCTGGAGGATCTGCTCATAGACGCCGAGCAGCGGCTCGCGGAGGAAGGTATCGGCGGCGATATCTACCTGTTCAAGAACAACACCGACTCGGCGGGCAACTCCTACGGCTGCCACGAGAACTTCCTCGTGGTGCGCGCCGGCGAGTTCTCCCGCATCTCGGATGTGCTGCTGCCGTTCCTGGTCACCCGCCAGCTGATCTGCGGTGCCGGCAAGGTCCTGCAGACGCCGAAGGCGGCGACCTTCTGCCTGTCGCAGCGGGCCGAGCACATCTGGGAGGGCGTCTCCTCGGCGACCACCCGCTCGCGGCCTATCATCAACACCCGCGACGAGCCGCACGCCGATGCCGAGAAGTACCGGCGCCTGCACGTGATCGTGGGCGACTCGAACATGAGCGAGACCACCACCATGCTCAAGGTGGGTACGGCCTCGCTGGTGCTGGAGATGATCGAGGCGGGCGTCGCGTTCCGAGATTTCGCTCTGGACAACCCGATTCGCGCCATCCGCGAGGTGTCGCACGATCTCACCGGTCGTCGCCCGGTGCGGCTGGCCGGCGGTCGGCAGGCCTCGGCGCTCGACATCCAGCGCGAGTACTACACCCGCGCCGTCGAGCATCTGCGCAACCGCGACCGCGACGCGCAGGTCGACGCCGTGGTGGATCTGTGGGGCCGCACCCTCGACGCCGTCGAGGCGCAGGACTTCGCCAAGGTGGACACCGAGATCGACTGGATCATCAAGCGCAAGCTGTTCCAGCGCTACCAGGACCGCTACAACATGGAGCTGTCCGATCCCAAGATCGCCCAGCTGGATCTGGCCTACCACGACATCAAGCGTGGCCGCGGCGTCTTCGACCTGCTCGCCCGCAAGGGTCTGGCCAAGCGGATCACCGAGGACGAGGCGGTCGACGCGGCGGTCACCACGCCGCCGCAGACCACCCGCGCCAAGCTGCGCGGCGATTTCATCACCGCCGCCCAGGAGGCGGGCCGCGACTTCACCGTCGACTGGGTCCACCTCAAGCTCAACGACCAGGCCCAGCGCACGGTGCTCTGCAAGGACCCGTTCCGCTCGGTCGACGAGCGCGTGGATCGCCTCATCGCCTCGATGTAGGAGAACCCACTCTCGGGACCCTCGAGGATTCGCCCCCGAACCCCTGAGAAACCCGGAATCCTCGCGTCGGCGGGCCGCGAACCCCACGGTTCGCGGCCCGTGCCGTGTCCGGCCCCGCCCCGTCCGGTATCTTCGGAGAACATCGGGGCGAAATAGCGACTGCCCGTGCTTCACATGCGCGACGCTCCCATTACTCTCTATCGGGTGGCGATATCCAAGGTCGAGCGGTTGATGAATCTGGTTATCGCGCTGCTGTCCACTCGGCAGTTCCTGACCGCGGAGCGCATCCGGGAGTCGGTCGCCGGGTACGAGGAGTCCGCGAGCGACGAGGCCTTCAGCCGGATGTTCGAGCGCGACAAGAACGAGCTGCGCGATCTGGGCATACCCCTGGAAATCGGTCCGGTGAGCCGGTACTCGAGCGTCGAGGGCTACCGCATCAACCGGGATGCGTACGAACTGCCCGATATCGATCTGACCAGCGAGGAAGCCGCCGCGGTCGCGGTGGCGGTGCAGCTGTGGGAGTCGCCGGAGCTGGCCGCGGCCGCGGAGGGCGGGCTGCTCAAGCTGCGCGCGGCCGGTGTTCACGTGGAACCCGACGCCGGGGTGTCGGCGGTGCCCGCGGTCCCGGCCCGCACCCGCGGCTCGGAGCCGGTGCTCGGCAAACTGCTCGCTGCCATCGACGCGGGGCGGGCGGTGACGTTCAAACACCGCCAGTCCCACGGGGATCCGGTGGAGCGCGATGTGCAGCCGTGGGGCGTGGTCACCCATCACGGCCGCTGGTATCTGGTCGGCCACGACAATGTGCGCGCCGCTCAGCGAGTGTTCCGCATCTCCCGCATCGACGAGGATGTCATCGAGTACGGCCCGGCCAATGCCGTGCACAAGCCCGAGGACCTGGACCTGCGGGCAGTGGTCGCCGATGTCACCGCTCAGACGCCGATCAGCGGCTCGGCCACGGTGTGGGTGGCCGAGGGGCGCGGTCAGGAGATCCGCCGTCTAGGACCGGTCATGGAGGAGCGGACCGTGAGCGGCCGCCCGGGTTCGATCGTGGAGGTGCCCATCCGATCCCGCGACTGGCTGGCCCGGCTCATCACCGGGCTCGGCGCGGACGCCCTGGTACTGGCACCGGAAGACCTGCGCGACAATGTGATCGCGCGCCTGAAGTCGGTGCTGGAGCGGACGGAGGTGTCGGCGTGAGCGATACCACGCCACGGAAACGCCGGGGAGACAGTGTGATCGACGGCGACAGCGCCCGCAATGGCGGAACCGGTGACGGTGCACGGGCTTCGGACGGTGCGAAGGATCGGCGGGGGAGCACGGCCACCACCAGCCGACTCTCGACCCGGCTGGCCCGGCTGCTCAACATGATTCCGTACTTCCAGGCCAATCCGGGCATCAGCGCGGCCGAGGCGGCGGCCGAACTCGGCGTGTCCACCAAGCAGCTGATGACCGACCTGAATCAGCTGTGGATGTGCGGCCTGCCCGGTTACGGACCCGGCGATCTCATCGACCTGTCCTTCTCCGAGGAGAGCATCGAGGTCACCTTCTCCGCGGGCATCGACCGCCCGCTGCGGCTCACCTCCCTGGAAGCCACCGCACTGCTGGTAGCGCTCCGTTCCATCGCGGATCTGCCCGGCATGGTGGATCCCAGCGCGGCGCACGCGGCCATCGCGAAGATCGAATCCGCCATCTCCGGACGGGAATTCGCGGGACCACTGCCGGTGCCGGTGGAGGCCCCCGCCGTGGCGACCGTCCGCTCCGCCCTGGAGCACGATCACGCCCTGCGCCTGGTCTACTACTCGGCGAGCCGGGATGTGGTGTCCGAGCGCGTCGTGGACCCGATCCGAATCGTGCTGGTGGACAACAACAGCTATCTGCAGGGATGGTGCCGCCAGGCCGAGGGCGTGCGCCTGTTCCGCCTCGACCGCATCGAGGAGGCCACCGCACTCGACGAACCGGCCCGCCCGCCCGCCGAGGCCGCCGCGGATGAGACGGCGGCCCTGGACCTGTTCGTCGACGACCCCGCGGTTCCGCTGGCGCGCTTGCGGATTCGCCCCGACTACGCCTGGGTGCTCGAGCAGTACCCGATGCACAAGGTCACCACCCACCCGGACGGCAGCGTCGAGGCCACCATGCGCTTCGCCACCCTGGACTGGATGGCGCGGCTGTTGCTCGGCTTCGGCGCCGGGGTCACCGTGCTCGGCCCGGCCGAACTGGTGACCGCGGTGCGCGAGCGCTCCGGCTCGGCCCTGGCCGCCTACGCCGGGCTCGAGGAGGTCGGTCCGGCTTGAGTTTCCGGGTGACGGTGCTGGGCGCGGGCAGCATCGGATGCTATGTCGGCGGTCGGCTCGCCGTGGCGGGAGCCGAGGTCACCTTCGTCGGCCGACCCCGCGTGGTGGAGGAGCTACGCACCTTCGGGTTGCGGCTGACCGACCTGGACGGCAATGACGGGCGGGTCGAGCCGAACGCCTTCCGCGCGGTCACCGAACCCACCGATGACGCCGATCTGGTGTTGATCACGGTGAAGTCCGCGGCCACCACCGCCGCCGCGACCGAACTGGCCGGTCTGGTGAAACCCGGCACAGTGGTGATCAGCCTGCAGAACGGCATCGGCAACGACGTGGTGCTCCGGGAGGTCCTGCCCGCCTGCGTGGTGCTGCCCGGCATGGTCATGTTCAATGTCGTCCACCGCGGCCAGGGCCGCTTCCACCGCGGCACCGCGGGCGCCGTCGATATCGCCGACGATTCGGCGCTCAACCGTTTCGGCGCGATCTTCCGCAAGTCCGGGCTCGGCTTCGAACGGCACCCCGACCTGCTGCCTATCCAGTGGGCCAAACTGCTGCTCAACCTGAACAACCCCATCAACGCGCTCTCCGGCCGCCCGCTGCGCGAGGAACTCGGCACCCGCGACTACCGCCGCTGCCTGGCCCTGGCCCAGCGCGAGGCCCTCGAGGTCATGGCGGCGGCCCGCATCCGCCCGGCCCGGCTCACACCCCTGCCGCCCGAGATGATGGCGCGACTGCTGACCATGCCGGATGGCGTCTTCCGCAGGGTTGCCGGAAAGGTGCTGGCAGTCGATCCGGTGGCCCGCTCCTCCATGGCCGACGACCTGGCCGCCGGACGCAAAACCGAAATCCCTTGGCTGTGCGGCGAAATCGTGGGTCTCGGGGCCATGGTAGGAATACCCACGCCGGTGAACCAGAAGCTGATCGATCTCGTGACAGCCGCTGAGAAGGGCGACCAGCGCACCTGGTCGGGCCCGGAATTGCTGGAACAGCTCACGAACGCCGCGCGTGACGTCGCGGCGAAAAGGGTTGACAACAAGGTTCGCCTTATGCGGGTCCGGTAGCATCGGACTCACCAGAGTCTTTGGAGGTAATGGAATGACAGGCGCCATCAGCCCGTGGCACTTGCTGATCGTCGTGCTGATCTTCTTGCTGTTCTTCGGTTCGAAGCGCATGCCCGACGCGGCCCGCAGCCTGGGTCGCTCGATGCGCATCTTCAAGACCGAGGTCAGCCAGATGCAGAACGAGGGCAAGACGGGCGAGGCCGCTCCCGAGGCCCAGGCCCAGCCGGTGCAGCCGCCGGCTCAGCTGCCGCCCGCCCAGCCGGTGCAGCCGCCCGCGTCCGCGCCGCAGCCGAACGACCAGCAGAAGGCCTGAGGCCACGATAGTCCGGGATGAGCGCCGCTCATCCCGGGTGAGGCAGTGCCCGGGGCGTGTTCACGCGCCCGCGTCTTCTTTGGCCGCAAGGCGGAGGCAGTCACACACACATGCGCATCCCGTTCGATCCCCGGCGCAGCAAGCGCCGCACGAACCCCGACGGCACCATGTCCTTGGTGGAGCACCTCTCGGAGCTCCGCAGGCGATTGCTCATCGCCCTGGCCTGGGTGGCGGTCGGAACGCTGTTCGGGTTCTTCTGGTACTCGCATTCCATCTTCGGGATCGAGAGTCTCGGTGAGATCCTGCGCGGCCCTTACTGTGATCTGCCCGCCTCCTCGCGGGCCAGCCTGAGCCCCGACGGCGCCTGCCGATTGCTCGCGACCGCGCCCTTCGAGCAGTTCACTCTGCGCCTGAAGGTCGGCACCACCGCGGGTGTGGTGGTGGCCAGCCCGTTCTGGCTGTATCAGCTGTGGGCGTTCATCACCCCCGGCCTGTACGCCAAGGAGCGCAAGTACGCGATCTCGTTCGTGGCGGCGGGCGCGGCCCTGTTCGTCGCGGGCGCGGTGCTGGCCTACTGGGTGGTCGCCCACGCGCTCAGCTTCCTGATGACCATCGGCAACAACGTGCAGATCACGGCGCTGTCCGGTGAGCAGTACTTCAGTTTCATCATCAAGCTGCTGGTCATCTTCGGCGTCAGCTTCGAAACCCCTTTGCTCATCGTGGGTTTGAACTTCCTCGGGGTGCTGACCTATCAGCGGCTCACCAAGTGGCGGCGCGGCCTGATCTTCGGCCTGTTCGTGTTCGCGGCCATCGTGACCCCACAGGACCCGATCTCCATGCTGGCGCTGGCGCTCGCGCTGACGCTGCTGTTCGAGATCGCGGTGCAGTTCGCGCGTCTGAACGACAAGCGCCGGGCCCGCAATGCCGAGAACTGGGACAAGCTCGCCGACGACGAAGCATCCCCGCTGGATACCATGCCCGGCGGCGTCGACGCCCCGACCCCGGTTCCGACGCCCGAAGCGGTGAGCGCCACACCGCTGGAGAAAACCACGCGAGGCGTGTCGGATTACTCCGATACTCTCTGAGAAGTGACATCAAGGTCGCTCACTGGCGAACTGGCGGCATTCGCCGCCGAATTGAAATTCGAGCTCGATCCGTTCCAGCGGCAGTCGTGTGAGGCGCTCGAGGGCGGGCACAGCGTGCTCGTCTGCGCGCCCACCGGCGCCGGCAAGACCGTGGTCGGCGAGTTCGCCGTCCATCTGGCCCTGGCCTCGGGCGGGAAGTGTTTCTACACCACGCCGATCAAGGCGCTGTCGAACCAGAAGTTCGCCGATCTCACCGAACGTTATGGTCGCGACACGGTCGGACTGCTGACCGGCGATCAGTCCATCAACCCCGCTGCGTCGGTGGTGGTCATGACCACCGAGGTGCTGCGCAACATGCTTTACGCGAGTTCCGATGCGCTGCGCGGACTGTCGTACGTGGTCATGGACGAGGTGCACTACCTTGCCGATCGTTTCCGCGGTGCGGTGTGGGAGGAGGTCATCCTGCACCTGCCGCCGGAGGTGCGCCTGGTCAGCCTGTCCGCCACGGTCTCCAACGCCGAGGAGTTCGGCGCGTGGATGGAGACCGTGCGCGGCGACACCGCGGTCATCGTGGACGAGACGCGGCCGGTGCCGTTGTGGCAGCACGTCATGGTCGGCAAGCGCATGTTCGACCTGTTCGACCCCAAGTCCAGTGACACCAAGGTGATCGTGGACGAGGACCTGCAGCGCTACATCAAGCACCGCGAAGCTGTCGACCGGATGGACAATTGGGCCGTGCCCGGGCGGGGGAGGGGCAGGCCGCGGGGCGCGTTCCGGCCCATGCCGCGGCCGGAGGTGATCGCGCGGCTCGACGACGAGGGACTGCTACCCGCGATCACGTTCATCTTCAGCCGCGCCGGCTGCGATGGCGCGCTAGCTCAGTGTGTGCGCTCGCGGCTGGACCTCTCGCGGGAGGACGATCGCGAGGAGATCGACGCCATCATCGACAAGCACACCGGGGACCTGCCGCGCAGCGACCTCGAGGTGCTCGGGTACTGGGAGTGGCGTGAGGCGCTGCACCGCGGGTTCGCGGCACACCACGCGGGTATGCTGCCCGCCTTCCGGCACACGGTCGAGGAGTTGTTCGTACGCGGGCTGGTGCGGGCCGTGTTCGCCACGGAGACACTGGCTCTCGGCATCAATATGCCCGCGCGGACCGTGGTGCTGGAACGGCTCGTGAAGTTCAACGGCGAGAGCCACGCCGAGCTGACACCGGGGGAGTACACCCAGCTCACCGGTCGGGCCGGGCGGCGCGGCATCGATGTCGAGGGCCATGCCGTGGTGTTGTGGCAGCCGGAGGTCGACACCAGTGCGGTGGCGGGTCTGGCCTCGACACGGACCTATCCGCTGCGGTCGTCGTTCCGGCCGGGTTACAACATGTCGATCAACCTGGTCGATCGCATGGGCGCGGTGGAGTCGCGGGCGCTGCTGGAGCGGTCCTTCGCCCAGTTCCAGGCCGACCGGTCGGTCGTGGGCCTGGTGCGGGGCATCGAACGCAATGAGGGCCAGCTGCGCAAGCTGCGCTCGCAGCTCGGCGACGAGAGCTTCTTCGAATACATCCAGCTGCGCGAACGCATCCGGGAACGCGAACGCCACCTGGAACGCCAGGGTCGCACCGACCGTCGGCAGGCGGCGGTGGCGGCGCTCACCGCGCTGCGGCGCGGCGATGTGGTGGTGATCCCGTCGGGCCGCCGTCAGGGACTGGCCGTAATCCTGGAACCCGACGCGACACCGGGTGATCCGCGTCCGCTGGTGCTCACCGAGGACAAGTGGGCGGGCCGCGTCTCGGCCGCCGACTTCCCGACTCCGGCCGAATCGCTGGGCCGGCTGCGGCTGCCCAAGCATGTGGACCACCGCACCGCGCGGGTGCGCCGGGACCTGGCTTCGGCGCTGCGCTCCACCGGTATCACCGCGGCCCGGCGCGGGCGGCACGGTGGCAAGTCCAAGGCCGCCGACGACCGCGAACTGCAGACCCTGCGGCGGGCGCTGCGCAACCACCCGGCGCACTCGCGGCCCGATCGAGAGCAGCTGGCGCGCATCGGTGAACGTTACAACCGGGTCGAGCGCGAGACCGAGCACCTGCGTCAGCAGGTGGCGGCCACCACCAACTCCCTCGCGCGTACCTTCGATCGCATCCTCGGGCTGCTCGAGGAGCGCGGCTACGTCGAGAACGGCGAGGTGACCCAGGACGGCCGCCGCCTCGCTCGCATCTACGCCGAAGCGGATCTGGTTGTGGCCGAAAGCCTTCGGCAGGGATTGTGGCGCGGGCTCGGCCCGGCCGAGCTGGCCGCGGTGGTGTCGATCCTGGTGTACGAGTCCCGTCAGGAGGGCGGCTACCTGGGTGCTTCGGGACCGACCGCGCCCATCCGCCGGGCCGTCGACGCCACCATCGGGGTGTGGTCGCAGCTGCGCTCGGATGAGGCGCGGCATCGGGTGCAGCCCACCCGCGAACCCGACCTCGGGTTCGTCACGGGCGTCTACACCTGGGCCCGCGGCGACGACCTCGCTGATGCCCTGCTCGCCAGCGGTGATCGCGGAAACCCGCTCTCCGCAGGCGATTTCGTGCGCTGGTGCCGTCAGGTCATCGATCTGCTGGACCAGATTCACAACACCGCCGACGACGTCGAGGTGGCGGCCACCGCGAACAAGGCGGTGCGGGCCATCCGCCGGGGTGTCGTAGCCGTGGACGCGGCGTAGTAGATACGACTGTGCTTTGATTCTTGGATGTACCGACCGCAGTGGGAATACGAGCGTGTTCCCGCTCGGGGGGCTAGCGTGAGTACAACGGATTGCTATTGGAGGCAAGCAGATGAGCGGCCCGTACGGACCGAATGACGCCCCTGGCCAAGGGGGAGGCAACGATCCGACGCTGCAGTGGGGCGGCCAGCAGCCCGCACCCGGCGCCGGACCGACTCAGCAGTGGGGTGGCCAGCAGCCGGCCCAGCCGACCACGCAGTGGGGCGACCCGTCGCAACAGCAGCAGCCGGCCCAGCCGTGGGGGCAGAGTCAGCCGCAGCAGCCCTGGGGGCAGTCGCAGCCGCAGCAACCCGTGCAGCAATCGTGGGGGCAGAGTCAGCCGCAGTGGCAGCAGCCGCAGGGTGGCCAGCAGTGGGGGCAGTCGCAGCCGCAGTGGCCGCAGCAGGGTCAGCCCGGGCAGCAGGACTGGAACCAGGCGGGTCAGCAGTGGCCGCAGGCCCAGCAGCCGGCCCCCGGCAAGAAGAAGACCGGTCTGATCATCGGGATCGTGGCCGCCGTCGTGGTGGTCCTGGCCGCGGCCGGCGGCGGCCTGGCCTGGCTGCTGAGCAAGGACCAGTTGGACAACAAGGCCGTACAGTCCGGGGTGCAGAAGGTGCTCAAGGACTCCTACGGGATCGACGACGTCCAGGATGTGAGCTGCCCGTCGGGCCAGAAGGTCGAGGTCGACAAGACCTTCGACTGCACTCTCAAGGTGGGTGGCGAGAGCAAGAAGGTCACCATCAAGATCACCAAGGATGACGGCACCTACGAGGTCGGCCGCCCGAGCTGAATCCTTTTCGGGCACTCGTTTCGGGGCACATGTGTCGGGCCCGGGCGTGATCGGAAGATCGCGTCCGGGCCTTCGCGTTTGCCGGGGGTTGGCTAATCGCTCGAGACGGGTACAGTGGGTCGAAATTCTCTGGCTGATCGAGATCTGGGGGAATCGTGAATCCGACTGTTCGAATCGTGGGCTGGACCGCGACCGTGGTGGCTGTGACATGTGCCGGGCTGGCGTCCGCGCCGTTCGCGGGGGCCGACGCAACGGCTCCGGCAGTCAACGATTGCCTCACCAATCAGGCCGAGGTGCAGCCTGCCGACATGTTGCTGGCCTGCGGCGACGGCGGGCTCAGCGTTCGCGACATCACCTGGAGCAGTTGGGGTCGCGATAGCGCCGAGGGTGACGGCACCGAGCATCGGCGGGTGTGCCAGCCGAGCTGCGCGGCCGGCCGCACCGCCACCGCGACCACCCATATCACCCTGCGCAAGCCGCAGGACGGTTACTTCACCGAGGCCGCCATCACCGATCTGGACGGCAAGCCCGAAACCTGGCCGGTAAGCCCGCCGCGGCGCTGATCAGCGCTCGGCCAGGGCGGTGACGAGCCGCTTGACCGGGCTCTCGGCGTTGTAGCCGGCGGCCAGTCGGGCGAGCCGATCCGGGTCCGCGGGAGTGAAGGGCAACAGGTCCGCGCCGGAGTATTCGACGTCCGCGTCGCGGACCACCCGGACGACCTGGGCCGCGGCCTTCAAATAGTCATCGGCGACAACGAGTTTCGCGCGCACGCTCTTGGCGAGATCGGACTCCGGGTCGGTGGCCGCGGCGCGCAGGGCCTCCACCGAACCGAATCGGGCGATGAGCTGGGCGGCGGATTTGTCACCGATGCCCGCCACCCCCGGCAGACCGTCGGAGGCGTCGCCGCGCAGAGTGGCCATATCGGCGTATGCGGATCCCGCGATCTCTTCCGGCACACCGTATTTGGCGGCAACCTCGGCGGGCCCCCACAGCTCGGCCTTGGCCAGACCGCGGCCGACGTAGAACACCCGCACCGGGGGAGCCGGGGTGTCGCGCACCAGCTGCAGCAGATCGCGGTCACCGCTGACGACGATCACCTCGTCCGCGCTCTCCCGGGTGGCCAGCGTGCCGATCACGTCGTCGGCCTCGAGCCCCTCGGCTCCGGCCGTCGCGATCCCGGCGGCCTCGAGCACCTCCATGATCATGTCGACCTGCGGCGTGAGCGCATCCGGCACCTCCTCGGCCACCACCCCGGCGGCTGCCGCACCCGCACCCCCCGCCACGCGATGCGCCTTGTAGGACGGCAGCAGATCCACCCGGAACCGCGGCCGCCAATCCAGATCCAGGCACACCACCAGTCGACTCGGCGAATGCCGCCTGACCAGCGCCGCGACCATGTCGGTGAACCCGCGCAGCGCATTCACCGGCCGCCCGTCGGGCGCGGTGATCTTCTCCGGGATCGCATGGAACGCCCGGAACCACAGACTGGCCCCATCGAGCAGCAGCAGCGGACCGGCGGCAGGGGTGCTCATAGCGCTCGACCCTACCGGGCACGGCCGACAGGTCGGCGCACAGCGACCGGGGGAGTCGGGGCGCAGCGGGATCCACACATTGGCGTCTCGGATCCGGCCGAGTGGGCATCGACATCACCGCGCGGCGTCGCGGGGGCGACGCCGGGCCGCCGTCGCGTGCTGTCCGTCCGGTCGGTGGCCGAAATGGTCCAACCCGGAGGAGAGTCGCAGATATGCGACGCATGGACCCACCGAGACTCTGGCCTGCTCCTACGGCAGTCCGGGCCGGGGCGGTGAGGCTCGGGACTTCTGCTCCGCGCCTGGCCCGCGTGTGCGCCGTGGAATCGCCCGGTGGTGCCGCTGGTGGGGCTCGCCGGCGTGGATGGGGCCACAGACGGCGCGGCGGTGTGGCGAAAGATGATGGGCAGCAACGGGGTCGGATCGGGACGTGCCGGTGGTGAGGGCGCGAGGGGTGCGAAGTTGGTCGGTGGCTGGAGGGTGGCGGGGTTGGGGAGTAGCGTCGGTGGGCATGAGCTCTCATGACGAGTCACGGTTCGCGGCGGAGGTCTACGGGGCGCGGTTGGAGCGGGCGGCACTGTTGGCGCGCAATGCTCATCTGGACGCGCTGCTCATCACGCCGGGTCCGGACCTGCGGTTCCTGATGGGATCGCGGGCGCAGTCCTTCGAGCGGCTGACGTGTTTGGTGATCCCGGCCAGCGGGGAGACGCCGTCGGTGGTGATCCCGAAGCTGGAGCTGGCCTCGCTGAAGGGGTCGGCGGCCGGTGAACTGGGGCTGCAGATCGTGGACTGGGTGGACGGGGTGGACCCGTATCGCATTGTCAGGAACGTGCTCAATGCCGGTGCGCGCGTGGCGGTCGCCGATGTCATGCCCGCCCTGCATCTGCTGCCCATCGCCGATCAGCTTGGCTCGCTACCGGTTTCGGCCACCCCGCTGCTTCGGGAACTGCGAATGCTGAAGGATCCCACCGAGATCGAGGCTTTGCGCCGCGCCGGCGCGGCCATCGATCGGGTGCACGCCCGCATGAGCGAGTTCCTGCGCCCAGGCCGCACCGAGGCCGAGGTGGGCGCGGATATCGCCGCCGCCATTGTCGAGGAGGGCCACACCGAGGCCGATTTCGTCATCGTGGGCAGCGGCCCGCACGGCGCGGACCCCCACCACATGGTGTCGGACCGGGTGATCGAGCCAGGTGACGTGGTGGTCGTCGATATCGGTGGCCCGGTCGAGCCCGGCTACTTCTCCGACTCCACCCGCACCTACGTGCTCGGCGAGCCGAGTGAGGAAGTGGCCGCGCAGTTCGCGGAACTGGAACGCGCCCAGGCCGCCGCGGTGGCCGCCGTGCGTCCGGGTGTCACCGCCGCATCCATCGATGCCGCCGCCCGTGATGTGCTGGCCGCGGCCGATCTCGCCGACCACTTCGTGCACCGGACCGGCCACGGCATCGGCCTGTCCGTGCATGAGGAGCCCTACATCGTGGCGGGTAATGACCTGGTGCTGGAGGCGGGTATGGCCTTCAGCATCGAGCCGGGCATCTACTTCCCGGGAAGCTGGGGGGCACGCATCGAGGACATCGTCATCGTCACCGAGGACGGCTGCGAGTCGATGAACAAGCGTCCGCACGGACTCACCCGCCTACCGGATTTGGGGTAACCGCGACCACCGCGGGCGCACCGGCCGCCGCGTTTCCATCCTCTCGTCCGCACTCGAGAGGGGACGTTCCGTGTGCCGGAAGGTTAATCGGTCGCCCCGATCCAGGCCGCGCCGGGATCGGGCGCCGAGGTCAGTGGCCCGCGGCGGGGACGTCGCCCTTGAAGACGCTGCTGGCCATGACACGCCGCACCTGGATGGCGATGACGACGCGGGTCGGGTTCTCGCGCGGCCGGCGGTAGCGACCGGCGTAGCGCTCGACGGCATCGGCTACCGAGTCCGGGTCGTCGAGCACCGTGGCCGGGCCCTCGAGGGTTATCCAGCGCGGGCCGTCGACCTGGCTCACCGCCGCATAGCCGGAGCGCCGCACATTGTTGACCTTGACCGAGCCGTCATTGGTGATGATGCGCGCGATCCCCGCCTCGGGATCCCAGGTGAACCCGACCGCGACCACGTGCGGAGTGCCATCGGCGCGCAGGGTGGAGAGGGTGGCCAGGTGGCGCTCGGTGACGAAGTCGGCGGCGGCGGGGGACAGTTCGGGGCGTGCGGCGGTGCTGGTCATGACCCGACGCTAGCAATCCGGACTCGGGCGCACCGAACAGCGGTGCCCGGGTGGCAAACTGTGGGCCATGGGTTTCGGATCGCGGGACGTCGACAAGGGCGTCGTGCTGGTGCTGGGCGGGCGCAGTGAGATCGGGCTGGAGGTGGCCCGACGGCTGTCGCCCGGCCGGGTGGTGATTCTGGCGGCGCGCCGCAGTGACCAGCTACAGGAGCAGACGAAGGAGTTACTGATCGCCGAGGCGGCGGCGGTGCACTGCGTGGAGTTCGACGCCGACGATATGGCGTCGCATCAGCCGTTGTTGGAGAAGATCATCGCCGAGCACGGGCGTATCGGTGTGGCGGTGGTCGCGTTCGGGATCCTGGGGGATCAGGCTCGGGCGGAAAAGGATCCGGCGCACGCGGTCGAGATCGTGGAGACCGACTTCGTCGCCCAGGTGAGCGTCCTCACCAGTCTGGCGAATCTGCTGCGCGAGCAGGGCGACGGTCAGATCGTGGTGTTCAGTTCCATCGCGGGTGTGCGGGTACGGCGTGCGAACTACGTGTACGGTGCGGCCAAGACCGGCCTCGACGGATTCGCGACCGGGTTGCAGATGGCCTTGCACGGCAGCGGAGTTCACCTCCTCATGGTGCGATCCGGATTCGTCATCGGGCGGATGACGGCCGGTATGGAACCCGCCCCGCTATCGAGCACACCCGATCAGGTGGCCGACGCCGTGGTGTCGGGGCTGTACCGGCGGGTGCGGGATGTGGCGGTGCCGCGGCGGATTCGCCTGCTGTTCCTGGCCATGCGCTATGTGCCGTACTCGGTCTGGCGCCGGATGCCGCGATGAACGCAACCCCACTGTCGTCGGCGCCGATTCCGGTGATCGGGATCGGGGCCGACGGCTGGGACGGCCTGGGCGGCGTGGCGCGGCGCGAGATCGCCGCGTGCGAGGTATTGCTCGGCTCCGCACGGCAATTGGCGTTGATTCCCCTGGATGAGACCAGGGCCGAGCGGGTGCCGTGGCCCTCGCCGCTGGTGCCCGCGTTGACCGGGCTGCTGGAACGGTATGCGGGGCGTCGGCTCGGTGTGCTGGCCAGCGGTGACCCGATGTACTTCGGTATCGGCGTGACCTTGACGAAACTGGTTGGGGCGCATGCCCTGCGGGTGCTGCCGCAGCCGTCGTCCGCATCGCTGGCGTGTGCGCGGCTGGGGTGGGCGCTCAATGAGACACCGGTGGTGAGCGCGGTCGGGCGGCGGGTGGAGACGGTCCTTCCGGAATTGTCGGACGGGCGCAGGGTTCTCATGCTGAGCTCCGACGAGCACACGCCGATCCGGATCGCGGAACTGCTGGCGCGCAATGGTTTCGGCGCGTCGGCTCTCACCGTTCTGGAACAGCTCGGTGGGCCGGACGAGCGGATCGTGCACGGCATTGCCGCGCACTGGGATCACCCGGCCGGGGATGCCTTGAACATCGTGGCCATCGACTGTGCCGCGGATCCGGCATCGCAGCGTCTGACGCGAATTCCGGGGCTGCCCGACGAGGTCTACGGCGGTGACGGTCAGCTCACTAAGTCCGAGGTGCGCGCGCTGACTTTGTCGGCGCTCGCGCCCGCGCCGGGGGAGCTGCTGTGGGATGTCGGCGGCGGTTCGGGCACCATCGCCATCGAGTGGTGCCGCACCGATCCGGCCTGCCGCGCGATCGCCTTCGAGCGAATGGAGAGTCGCCGCAAGCAGATTGCCGACAATGCGACGGCGTTGGGTGTGCCTGCCGTCGACGTGCGCGGCGTGGCCCCCGAGTCGTTCGCGGAGTTGCCCGCACCGGATGCGATCTTCATCGGTGGCGGCCTCACCCAGGACGGCATGTTCGATGCCTGCTGGGGACGGCTGCGTCCCGGTGGGCGTCTGGTCGCGAGCGCGGTGACCGCGGAGTCCGATGCGCTGCTGCTGCACCTGGCCGACCATCACGGTGGCGCGTTGCGCCGCTTCCAGGTGTACCGGGCCGAGCCGTTGGGCGGGTTCACCGCCTGGCGTCCACAGCTGCCGGTCACTCAGTGGTCGGTCGTGAAACCCGCTGCGGCGGAAAATTAGTCATACGGCGGCAGCGCGAGCGGACCGGGTTCGAACACGGTCACGAGCACGACGAGGTTGCCGTACGGCGCGTTCCCATTGGCCATTCGGTGCGCGGCCCGCGCGAGCGACATCCGCCACCGGTACTTGGCCTCGATCTCGGCCTGCACCCATGGCACGAAGGCGCCGGTGCTCACCAGCCGGGCGTGTCCCTGCAACTGCCGGGAGCCGAGTTTCGGATTGCCGCGCCAGTCGCCGGGCTGCACCAGCACTCGGCCGTCCTGGGCGAGTTGCTCTGCCTCGGCGGAGAATGAGGAGACCCGGAAGGCGAGACCGTTGTCGCCGATGGGAACCACCAGCCGTGCCGCGGTGGCCAGCTGCCGTGGTCCGGTGGCTCTGGTCACCAGAACCGTTTTCGCCTCCTGCCACACGGCGGCCGGTCCCGAGTAGCGGCCGCCGTGTAGTGCCGAAGCCGCCGCCGGTCGGGCGAACTGGGTCCGGGCGGCTGCCGGGTCGATCATCATGTCGGTCATCGCCTTCGATCCTTCCGTGCCGAATTCCACTGCCGGGCTCGGTGTCGGGCGCGAAGCGAAGCGGTGACCGACACCGCACACAGCGTTTGCCGTGTATTCGCTCATCAGGCGGCGACCGTCTCACTGTGGGGCAGCCCGGCAGTGTGGCGCAAGCGCGACACGCGAGGCGGCTCCTCGAGTTTCGCCTCATGGCGCCTGTGGGCCACCCTGCCCCAACGCTTCTCGACCAGGTCGAGCCCGTCCCCATCGATAGTCCAGTCGTTTCGGGATTCTGGCAACGACACTGGTCAGAGGCGTTGGGCTCGTAGCCGGAAAATCGCCGGACGCGGCCGTCGATGTATGTGGCGGCCGGCGAGGCGGTGGCTGTCGCGGCGGCCGAGGCGTGGCTGCCGGAGCATCCGGCGTGGCTCGACAATCTGGCGGCCCGGCCGGAGACCGTGATGCAGGTCGGTGGACAGGTTCGCGCGGTGCGGGCGCGGGCGGCGAATCCGGACGAACGGGAGCGGTTGTGGGCGGAGTTGGTGGCCGTGGTGCCGGATTTCGCGTTCTGCCCACAGCATGCGGGCGGGTCATCCCGATGGTGGTTCTCGAACCGCGATGACGACTTCGCCATGTCGCGAACTCGGCTCATGTGGGGCGAGGTAGTCCGACCGCCGCGATTTCGAGCAGGGCAGTCGCGGCTTCGCCACCGACATCCGCCTGGTCTTCACCCGCGCGTGGGTTTCGAGCGCGCCGAAGTGACCGTGCCGGTGCGGGTTTGGCACGGCGAGGTCGACGGCAATTGCCGCCGACGATGCTCCGCGTCCGTCCGGGGCGCCCACGTGCACGTCGTGCCCAACCGGGGCCACCTGCTCGTCATCGACGGTCCCGCGGAAATCCCGGCCTCGCTCCGAATCGATCAGTCCCGACCGGAGTCAGCCGAGAGCGTGGGCGGTGGTGTAGCCGAGCAACGCCGCGCCGAGCCCGGCGACGAGGCTGACGGCGACATTGAGCGTCGCGTAGAGGTAGGCGCGTTGTTCGGCCAGCCGCACGGTTTCATAGCCGAAGGTGCTGTACGTGGTGAGCGCGCCACAGAATCCCGTGCCGATGAGCGCGTAGGTGGGCGAGGAGACCGCGGCGCCGGAGAGCGCGCCGAGGATGAGGCAGCCGGTGAGATTGACGGTGAGGGTGCCCCACGGGAAGACACTGTCGTGGCGAGTCTGGATGGCGCGGTCGGTGAGGTAGCGCATCGGAGCGCCGATCATCGCGCCGAGGATGACGAGCAGCGGGGTCATGCGGAAACCTCCCGGGCTCGGGTGATCCGGTGGGAGTACACGGCGCGGGTCACGCGCAGCGCCAGCAGTGTGGCCAGCAGGGCGCAGACCAGCGTGGCGGCCATGTAGAGGAATGCCGTTGCGACGGTGCCCGGTTGGATCAGACCTCGGGTTTCGTTGGCGTAGGTGGAGAAGGTGGTGAATCCGCCGAGGATGCCGACACCGAGGAACGGGCGCACCAGCGGGTGCGCGGTGACGATCTCGGTCACGACCACCATCAGCACACCGATGAGGAAGCAGCCGATCACATTGGTGGCGAAGGTGGTCCAGGGAAATCCGGCAGCCGGCGTCGGCCACGCCAGCGCGAGACCGTACCGCGCCAGCGCGCCGACCGCGCCGCCGATCGAGACGACGGCCAGGGTCGCGCCGGGCGACCGCAGCAGTTCCTGCCGTTGCTCGGGTCGGTGCAGATCGATATCCGAGTCGACCGGTTCGATCATCTCGATGTCGTCGGTCGAGTCCAGGTCACCGGTCACACAGTTCTCCTACTCCAGCGCACCCGAGAGGTGTCGAGGTGGGGTAGGGACTGTTGGCGGCCGATTCGCCGCAGTTGTTCCGTGAGTCCGGAGCGGCGAGCCCCACCGCCGCAATATCGGTCAGGGTAACGAGAACACGGCGGTGTGCGCTCACGATGTGGGTGAGATCACCAGCGCGCGGTGACGCTCAAGGCTGTTCGCCGATATCGCCGATGACCTGATTGAGATGGGCGCGGCCGTCGTCGAGTTGGTAGGTGACACCGGCGATCGCGCAGCGGCCGGCCTCGACGGCCTGGGAGATGATCAGGGAGCGCTCCATGAGCACGCGGCTGGTCTCGGCCACGTGGCGGGCCTCGAGTTCGTCGACGGTGCTCAGACCCTCGCGGCGGCCGAGCAGAATCGACGGGGTAACGCGCTCGACGACGCTGCGGATGAACCCTCCGGGGACGGCGCCGCCGTCGAGGGCGTCGAGGGTGGCCTTGACCGCGCCGCAGCTGTCGTGTCCGAGGACCACGATCAGCGGAACGTTGAGCACGTGTACGCCGTATTCGATGGAGCCGAGGACCGAGCTGTCGATGACGTGCCCGGCGGTGCGGACCACGAACATGTCGCCGAGGCCCTGATCGAAGATGATCTCGGCGGCGACCCGGGAATCGCCGCATCCGAAGAGGATGGCGGTCGGGTGCTGTCCGCCGACGAGCTCGGCGCGATGCCCGGCGCCCTGACTGGGGTGGACCTGGGAGCCCCGCACAAAACGCTCGTTGCCTTCGCGAAGGGATTTCCACGCGCTGATCGGATTGGAGTGCGGCATATGCCCGATTTTGCACCTCGATGATCGAGTGCTTCACATCGCCCCCGCGGTCGTGGGTTCCGGTCCGCGAGCAATGGGCGTCTGGTTGCTCGTCTATTCCCGTGCGCAACACAGGGATTCATGACATCGCACGACTGCGGGCAATGCCGCGAGCTATGGGCGACATTTACCCGTCTGCATAATATCCATTACACTCTCTTTGGTTTCAGTCCCGTTCGGCCCGGCCGGACGCGGGGAGGTGTTCGAATTCTTCGGCGCGTGGGATCGGAGACTGTGATGACGGTGTCGGCCGTTGCCAATTCACCTGTGGACCATGGCGCGATCCGCCGGCGGATCGATGCCGCCCTCCACGAATTCCTCGACCGCAAGGCCGAATCCGCGGCGGCGTGCCGGCTGCCCGCGGACGTCGTCGGCGCGGTCCGCTCGTTCCTGTTCGCCGGCGGGAACCGGATTCGGTCCCTGTTCTGCGTCCTCGGCTGGTACGCGGGCGGTGGCATCGATCTTCCGGACGAGGTGGTGCGCACCGCGGCCGCGGTCGAACTCTTCCACTCCGCCACGCTCATCCACGACGACCTGCTCGACGATCGCGACAGCCGGGACGGGCGACCCACGGTGCATCGCATCGCCGCGGATCGCAGCCGACGGGTCAGAAACGGGCGCGCGGCCGAACGATTCGGTGCGCGCAGTGCCGTCATCCTCGGCGACTGCGGTCTGGGCTGGGCCCAGGAACTGATCCACGGGGCGGGACTCTCGCCGGCGCGGAGCGCGGCGGTCTCGGCGGTGCTCGACACCCTGCGCACCGAGGTGAACTACGGCCGATACCTGGAACTGGTCACCAGCGGTCGCCCCACGCCCGACCTGGATCAGGCGTGGGAGATCGTCCGCTATCGGACTGTTGCGTGCATGGTGGAGCGGCCACTGCATGTCGGCGCGGCCCTGGCCGCTGCCGACCCGGACGTGTTGAGGTCGCTGACGGCCTACGCCCGGCCGGTCGGCGAGGTCGCACGTCTCCAGGACGAGCTGCGCAGCGTCTTCCAGGATGGCGAATCGGTCGGCCGATTCGGCCTGCGCGATCTGCGCGAGGGCAGGCACACCGTCCTGCTCGCGCTGGCCCTGCGTCATGCGACCCCCGAGCGCCGAGACGACCTGACCGGATTCGTCGGCAATACGCGCCTGGACGAGTCCGGTGCCGCGATCTGCCGCGACATCCTTTCCGTCACAGCGCGTTTCGAAGTGGAACGGATGATCCGGCACCGTCGAAACCAAATCGAGAGTGCCCTCGACGACACCCGGATCCCCGATTTCGCCGTGGCGGGCTTGCGCAATGCCGCCGATCTGATCATCGGGTAACCGACCGGACAGCGGACCACCCGCGATCGGCTCGTAGCGGTTGCCTAAAAGTTGCCAACTCGCTCGTCCGGTGTGCGCCGCGCCTCCGCGCTCGGCCGAGCGGGGACGGTGGTCATGCTCGCCCGGCGTCTCGCGCAGATCGTGGACCGTGGTGAGGAGGGCGGCGGCGGTTGCTTCGCCCGGCCTGCCCGAGCAGACGCTCGACCATCTCACAGTCCTGGTTTGACGGGGCGTTGAGAGCGTATGGGCAGCCAGGTCGAGGAGTTCGGCGTCGGGCTTGGTGTCGGACATTCGCCCACCGATCCTGCCGAAAAGATCCCACGTCGTTCGAAATCGTCTCGAATGCGAGTTTTGACGGTGTTCAGGGGATGTCGAGTTGCTGAATGGTAGCGTTGTTTGGACGAAATTGCAGATGACAACGTTTCAGACTCGCTTGTGCCGCACCTCGATTTCGACAGGCGGTTCTAAGCCTGACACGTGCGAATTCCCCAGGTATCCGCGAGCTCGGAGGAATGCAGGTGGGACGTTGACCGACGACGAGAACCCGATCGTGCTCCGAATGGGGGTCAATCAGGACGGCACTGGCTTCGCGTCCTGCCCGGTACGGCCCCCGCAGGCTTCCGAGCACGCTCGCATGGCGGCCCGGCTCATCGCGGAGATCGCGCGCGGCGACCGTGGTGCGTTCACGGAGCTCTACCGAATGACCAGCCACCGCGTCTACGGCCTGGCCCTGCGCATGCTCGACAACCAGGCGACCGCGGAGGAGATCACCCAGGACGTCTATCTGCAGGCCTGGTCTCTCGCCGCGCGCTACGACCAGCGCCGTGCGACTCCGATCGGCTGGCTGATGATGCTGACCCACCGGCGTGCCGTCGATCGGGTGCGGCACGATCACGCCCTCGAAACGCGCGACATCGCCTACGGCAGAAGGAATGTGGAACGCGAGCACGACGTGGTCTTCGAGACGGTCGGCGAGCGAGACGATCGGCGCGCCGTGCTCGGATGCCTCGAAACCCTCACCGACCTGCAGCGCGAGACCATCGACCTGGCCTACTACGGCGGCCTCACCTACACCGACGTGGCCGACCACCTGGACGTGCCCATCGCGACGGTCAAGACCCGGATCCGAGATGGACTCAAACGCCTGCGGGTATGTCTGACAGGAGGAGGTGATCGACGATGACCACTACCGACCGATCGGACACCGAGCTGACCGATCTCGCCTATCCGTACGCTCTCGATGCCGTCACCGAAGAGGAACGCGACGCCATCGAGCGCCGACGCTGCTCGGCGGACGGTCGGGTGGCAGCGGAATTCGACTCCACCGTGGCGGCGGTCCGCGAGACCCTGGCCGAACTCAGTGTCCTCGATGCGTGCAGGCCGCCACCCGAACTGGAGGCGAGGCTGCTGCGAGCGCTCGATCGTGCCATTCGACCTGACGGCCACCGCAGATTCCGCATCGGCGCCCCCTCCGGGTGGGGTCTGCTGGCCGCGAGTGGCCTGCTCGTTGTCATGCTCGGCATTGGTCTCCCGATCGCTACGCCTCGGGCGGGCAATGATGAGCCCGCCGAGGTGAGCGCCGCCGTCATTGCCGCGCAACCGGATAAGGTGACTCGCACCGCCGCGGTCGAGGGCGGTGGCGAGCTGTGGATCGAATCGTCGCCCTCGCTGGGCGCGGTGTCCATCGCGTTCGATGACGTCGCCGCACCGCCTTTCGGCCGCGCCTATCAGGTATGGCTCGTCGCCGTGGGCGGCGATCCGCGCTCGGCCTCGATTCTGGAGGCTCTTCCGAGCCGCCCTCTCGTCACGAAGTTCGGCCCCGCGGACACCTTGGCCATCACGGTCGAGCCGGCGGGCGGCTCGGATCAGCCGACGACCATACCGATTGTCGGCCTGAACCTGAGCTGAATCCGCCCGACCTGTCGAACGGGCGGCCTTCGCCGCGATTGCCATTCGGTGAATCGACGGTTCTGTTACGGTGACGAAGGCCGATCTCGGAATCGGCTGGAGTACAGGAGAATTGACTGGTCATGACGCATGGCGGCTTTGTCGATGCTGCACGAGCCGCCGGCGCAGAGCCGCGCGTGCCGATGCACTCGCCGGAATTCGCGGCGGATCCTCACCGTATCTATCGTGAGCTGCGCGCCCGTTTCGGCTCGCTGGCCCCTGTGGAGCTGGCGCCGGGGGTCCCGGCCACGCTGGTGATCGGATACCGCACCGCCTTGCGAATCCTCAATGATCCCGAGAACTTTCCCGCCGACCCGCGGATGTGGCAGCGCACCGCGCCACCGGACAGCCCGGTCATGCCCATGCTCGAGTGGCGGCCCAACGCGCTGCGCAGCAGCGGATCCGATCATCGGCGGTATCGGACGGCGAATGTGACCGCGCTCGACGCCGTGGATCCGCACGCCCTGCACGCCACCGTGGAGCGGGTCGCGGTGCCGCTGATCAACACGTTCTGCTCGACCGGCAGCGCTGATTTGGTGTCGCAGTACGCGTTTCCGCTGGCCTTCCATGTGATCAACGCTATGCTCGGCTGCCCGCCGCATATCGGGCAGCGCATCGCGGCCGGGCAGGCGGCGATCTGGGAGGGCGTCGACGCCGAGGCCGGCAATCAGATGATGACCGCGGCGGTGCTGGAGCTGGTACTGCTCAAACGCGCCGAGCCGGCCGACGACATCGTGACGCGGCTGGTCTCGCACCCGGAGGGACTCAGCGACGAGGAGATGATCCACCAGATCGTCACCCTCTACGGCGCGGGCATCGAACCCGAGCAGAACCTCATCGTGAACACCCTGCGCCTCATGCTCACCGATACCCGGTTCGCCGGAAACCTGCTGGGCGGCAGCCTGTCCACGCGCGACGCCCTCGACGAGGTGCTCTTCACCGATCCGCCGGGCGCGAACTACTGCGTCAGCTACCCGCGGCACCCGATTCTCGTCGACGGCGTGTGGCTGCCCGCCCATCAACCGGTGGTGGTGAGCATGGCCGCCTGCAACAACGATCCGGCGGTCGGTGCGCGCGAATTCACCGACAACCGCGCCCATCTGGCGTGGAGTGTCGGCCCGCACGCCTGCCCGGCCAGGTCCCCGGCCTACCTCATCGCACAGGATGCCATCGACCAGTTGCTCGACGCGCTGCCGGAGCTGCGGCTCGGGGTGCCCGACGCCGAATTGATCTGGCGACCTGGCCCTTTCCATCGAGCGCTGACCGCACTTCCAGTCGCTTTCCCGCCGACCCCGCCCCTGCGCGTGAACTGAGGAACACCATGATCACCGAACCGATCACCCTCGACACCACCGGGGTCGACACCCAGGGCGAGATCGCACGACTTCGCGAGCGCGGACCCGCCACCCTGGTGGAGTTGCCCGGTGGCGTGCGCGCGTGGTCGATCACCGACACCGATCTGCTCGAACTGCTGCTCACCGATTCCAGGGTCTCCAAGGACGCGCGCCAGCACTGGCCCGCGTTCATGAACGGTGAGGTGCAGCCGGATTGGCCGCTGTTCGCGTGGGTGGCGGTGAACAACATGTTCACCGCTTACGGCGCCGACCACCGGCGACTGCGCAAGCTCGTCGCCCCCGCTTTCACCGCGCGCCGCAGCGCCGCGCTGCAGCCGCAGATCGAGGCCATCACCGAGGAACTGCTCGACACGCTGGCCGCCGTGCCCGCCGGTGAGGTCGTCGACTTGCGCGAGGCCTTCTGCTATCGGCTACCCATCGGCGTCATCTCCGAATTGATGGGCGTGCCCGACGAGTTGCTCCCCGGCCTGCGGGTCTGCGCCGACGGATTCTTCGACACCACCCTCGGTCCGGAAGAGGCGGCGGCCAACTACTTCGAGCTGTACCGCCTTCTCGGTGAACTCGTCGCCCGCAAGCGCGCCGAGCCCGGCGACGACCTGACCAGCGCGCTCATCGCCGCCCGCGACGACGAGGACGGCTCGGCCCTGGCCGAGCAGGAACTGGTCGACACCCTGCTGCTGGTCATCAGCGCGGGCCATGAGACCACCATCAACCTGCTCGACCAGGCCATCGTTGCCGCCCTGAGCCACCCCGAGCAGCTGAAGGCCCTGCGCGCCGGCGAGGTGGCCTGGCCGGAATTGGTCGAGGAATCACTGCGCTACGACACCGCGGTTGTGCACGCGCCGCTGCGCTTCGCCGTCGAGGACATCGAATACGAGGACGTGCGCATCGCCAAGGGCGACCCCATCATCGTCTGCTACGCCGCCCCCGGCCGCGATCCGAAGGTGCACGGCGACACCGCCCCCGAGTTCGACCTCACCCGGGAGAACAAGAGCCACATGGCCTTCGGCTACGGCGTCCACCACTGTCTCGGCGCGCCGCTGGCCCGCCTGGAAGCGAACCTCGCTCTCCCGCGGCTCTTCCACCGCTTCCCCGACCTGCGCCTGGCCGTTCCCGCCGCCGAACTCCCGGCCCTGCCCAGCTTCATCTCCAACGGACACGCTTCTCTGCCGGTGTATTTGACCGCGGGAGAGTAGTCCGCGAGTGTGGCGCGGGCTCCGCCACCGGGCGGGAGCCCGCACGCCCAGGACGCCGCCACGCCCAACCGGTGCCGGGAGTCAGGGCACGATGACGGCGTGGTGACGTCGCACTCCAGCCCCGCCACCGCTATGGCTATCGACGGTCGGCCGGCAACCGACGAAATCCGGTGCCAGGCGCGCCGCCGGACCCGGTGATCGTTCGGACTTTCTATAGAGGATGAGCGCACCGGTGAGCATGGCCGGTTCGGGCACCCTCGGCGGCCAGATCCTTCGACAGCACGGCCTCATGTGCCCCAACGGATTTCGCGAAGTCGGGCGGGTCCTCGGTGACGTCGAGGGCGATGACCAGGGTCGGAGACGGATGCCGCGGCAACCGGATCGCGGCTTGGCCGAGGCCGCCGCTACCGATCACGACGGACGACGATCCGGCCCCGCACCGTGCCCGGCGACCGCTTCGGCGTCGGTGAGCGGCATTGTCGGCACCGGATCGAGGGTCGGGGAGCGCCGCGTACGCATCAACGGGACGAGCCGACCCGATGGTCGGGTTCCCGTGTCGAGGCGTAGTCCTTGGCCCACCGGTAATCGGGTTTGCCGCTGGGTGATCGGACGATCGTTTCGGCGACCCAGATGGTCCTGGGCACCTTGTACCCGGCGAGGTGGCGGCGCACGTGGGAGGTCATCGCCTCGAAGTCGGGTGCGGCGTCACCGGTTCCGGCGACGACGGCCGCGACCTGCTGTCCCCAGCGTTCGTGCGTGATGCCGATGACGACGGCGTCGAAGACGGATTCGTGCGATTTGAGCACGCCTTCGACCTCCTCCACGAACACTTTCTCGCCGCCGGTGTTGATCACCATGTTGCCGCGGCCGAGGAGGGTGATGGAGCCGTCCGGCTCGACGCGCGCGCGGTCGTCGGTCACCACCATCCGCTTGCCGTCGACCGTCTTGAACAGGCGCTCGGTCTTGGCGCTGTCCTTGTAGTAGCCCAGCGGAACGGACCCGGTCTTCGCCAGCCAGCCCTCCTGCCCGGCCGCGACAGGCTGTCCGGTTTCATCGACGACGACCGCGCCCCGGCCGGTTCGCACACGCGGACCGCGTCCGGGATCGTCGTCCTTGGTCGCGAAACCGATGCCGCCGAAACCGGTTTCGGACGAACCGATGGAATCGGAGATCACCGCCGACGGAAAGTGCTCCAGGAGAGCGTTCTTCACCGGCTGGGACAGCAGCGCCGCACCGGAGGCGATGGCCCCCAGCGAACTCGCGTCCGCCGGTGTGTCGCGGTAGGCGTCGAGCAGCGGCCGGGCCATGGCGTCACCGGTGATCACCATGACCTGTGGACGCTCTCGCTCCACCGTCCGCCACACCTGCGGCGCATCGAATTTCGATTCGAACACCACGGTATTGCCGGTCCACAGCGCCGTGAAGGTGGGCATCATCGCCGCGGCGTGAATGAGCGGCGGCAGGATCAGCCAGGTCCCGGGCTCGTTCTGCGCGCCGACCCGGGATTGCTGGAATTCGTCGGCGACCGGCTCACCGGTGTAGAAGTCGATGCCGCCGCCGAGCACCCGCCACATGTCCTCCTGGCGCCATATCACGCCCTTGGGCACGCCGGTCGTGCCGCCGGTGTACATCATGAATCGGTCGTCGCCGCTGCGGTCGACCGACTGCCGGGCGGACGAGCGATCGGCCAGGGCCGCTTCGTAGGGTTGCGCCCGGCTGTCGAGGTGCCCGCTGCCCAGATCATCGTCGACGACGAGGGCGTGACGCACCTGGGGCGTCAGCGTCAGCGCCTGCCGCGCGGTCTGCTCATAGCCGCGGTGGTACACCAGGGCCGCGAGATCGGCATTGTCGTAGAGGTAGCGCAGTTCCTCGACGCCGTAGCGGTAGTTGACATTGATCGGCACCGCCCGCAGCTTGAAGCAGGCGATGAGGGTTTCCATGGTCTCGATGCTGTTGTGCATCTGGAAACCGATATGCGCCTCGGCCCCGAGTCCGAGGGAGGCGAGATGGTCGGCGAATCGGTTGGCTCGCGCGTCGAGTTCGGCGTAGGTGATCCGGCGGTCGCCGTGGATCAACGCGATGCGATCGGGCATCGCGTCGGCCGAGTGCTCGAACAGGTCAGCGAAATTGCAGGCCATAGCAGTTCGTCTCTCGAGGGTCAGATCACGGTCAAGGGCAGCGGAATGCCGCGATCGGTGAAACGGAAGTCGGCGCCGGTGCTGAACCGGGTGATGGCGACCTCGCCGGATTCGTCGAAGGGCTGGTCGGCGCGGAGGAAGCAGACCTTCAGTTCGCTCTCGTCCTCACCGATCACGTGTGCCGCGTAGCGCGGATCGACGCCGCGCGCCATGGCCTCGAGCGGTGCGAGATGCGTCGCGTCGATGAGCGCGGGCCAGGTCCGGTCCTGTGCGGCTCCGCTCTGCTTCGGAATGCGCAGCCGCACACCGATGTCGCCGGTGTCGATACGAGCTCCGGTGTAGCGCAACGGGTTCCATGCCGGATGCAAGGTCAGCACGCGTGCGAGCGCGGCGTCGTCATCGCCGAGACCGAGCGCCTTGCGGATGCGTTCGGAGGTGAGGCCCGCGATCCCGGTGAACTGCTTGCGGCCGATTTCGGTCGCCGCATCGGTATCCGTGCGGCTGTTGACGGCGATGAGGAACGCGAGGTTCAGCAGGTGGTGCTGCAAACAGACCTCGTCGGCGATGCGGATCAGCGCCGACCGGGAGAAGTCGGCGAAGCGCAAATCGCTCAGCAGGGGACCGGTGTAGTCCGCCATCCCGGGGTCGAGGGGATCGATCGGGTCGAGCTCGACCCCCGCGGCCCGGGAGTTGGCCGCGATCTCGGCGTTTGCCGGTGTCGGCGGCGGCACATGAGCCTCGTCGATCGTGACGGTCCACGCGCATACCGGATGCCGGTCCGCCGGCACCCGCGGCGGCCGGTGGATCGGCCGCACCTGGGCGTGCGGGTTGGTCGCCAGCGCGGTGGCGTCGAAGGTCGGGTCCTCGATGTCATGGCACATCGACCGGACGAACGCCTCACCCATCGGCTCCACGTCGGCCAGCGCGCCACAGTGGTCGAGCCAGAACTCGCCGTGGTCGCGGTCCCGCACCCGGTACCGGAAGTCCATGAACTGCGGCGGTGCGCCGATATCGAGTTGCAGCCCTTTGAAGATGGTCTCGACGCTGTCGCCGGTGAAGCCGAGCGCGCGCTGCATCCGCCGGGTGTAGACGGGGCTGGCCACCTGCCACTCCTCGATGGCCACGGCGGCCATGCCCTCCCGGCCGAACGCCGCGATGCTGTGCGCCATCCCGGAGCGGTCGATCAGGTGCCCGCTGAGCAGCAGTTCGGGCACCAGGACCGCGAGCTGGTCCCGGGTCAGGTCCGCGAAACCGCTGGGACGTCCGGATTCGGGGGTCACCACAGGGGCACCGGCGCTTCACCGATGGTGTACCAGCCGGGCAGCTTCTCGCCGGAGGTCGCGCGTCGGATGCGCTTGTGCATGCCGTCGGAGAGCGCGTTGTCGGTGATCATCTCGAGGAACAGCGCGCTGACGTTGCCGAAGTCGAAGAAGTCTCGCTGCCACGACCATTGGAAGTCGCCGCCGTAGCGGAACCAGCTGCCGCCGATGCCTTCCGGTGAGTAGTTGCGGCCGTCGGCGCGTTTCTTCTCACAGACCTGCTTCCACAGGCCGATAAGGTTGCCGGTGCGCTCGTCGATGACCCAGTCCTGGTAGGGGTAGGTCCAGCCTTCGAGTCCGTCCATCTCCAAACCGACGGCGATATCGCGGATCTCGTCGCGTCCGACGGCCATGAATTCCTGTTTGGGCCCGTAGTTCCAGCCATAGGTGGCGTCCTCGGTGTAGAAGTCGGCCAGCGGTCGCCAGTCGCCCTTCTCTTCGCAGTCCTTGTTGGCCTGCAGCCAGCGGCGCACCATCTCGTCGAGTTCGGCGCGGTCGAAATCGGCCATGGCAGTTTCCTTTCGGTCTGGGGTCGCGGAGTGGTCAGTCGTCGCCGTCGGTGATCGACAGCGCTCGGGTGGGGCAGTAACGGATGGCCATATCGACGGCGGCGCGGGCCTCGGGGCCTGGATTCGGGTCGAGGATTTCGACCTTGCCGTGCTTGGGCACGGTGAAGACCTCCGGCGCCTCGCCCTCGCACGCGGCGTGGCCCTGGCACAGATCGAGATCGGCGATGATCTTCATCGGTTGCTCCCGGAATTCGTGGCCTGGACTCGGGCTTCGGGTTGCACCTCGATGAGCTGGATGTGCGCGCCGCGGGGTGCGGAGACGACCGCGACGATGGCGGCGGCCAGGTTGGCAGCGCGCAGCATCTCCGGGTGGCGCGCGAATCCCCACTTGGCCCAATCCTCGAGCACCGGCCCGATGATCTCGGCGGTGGTATCCATTCCCATGCCGGTCATGGTCGGACCGGGTCGGACCAGTGAGGCGCGGACGCCGGTGCCTTCCAGTTCCATCCACATCTGGCGCGCCATGACTTCCACGGCGGCCTTGGACGCGGGGTAGGCGCCCGACCGCGGCCGGGGATTGTTCGCGGTGTCCGAGCTGATCATGACGAAATCGCCGCGCTGCCTGGCGATCATGCCCGCAATCACGCGGTGGGCCAGGCGCTGGACACCGATCAGGTGGACGTTGACCTGCCGCAGAAACTGATCCGGGTCCATTTCGTGGACCAGCGAGAATGACAGGTCACCCGCGCCGGACACCACGACTTCCGTTGCGCCCAGGGCGGATTCGGCCGCAGTGACGAAGGCATCGACGGAGGCCGTGTCGGTGACGTCGAGGTGGTGCGCGAACGCTTCACCGCCATTGCCGGCGATCTTCGCGGCCAGCGCTTCGCACTGCTCGACGCGGCGCGCGCCCAGCGCCACCGGATAACCGAGTTCGGCGAGCGCCTCGGCGGTGGCCGCGCCGATTCCGGAAGACGCGCCGGCGATCAGAACGGGCCGGCGGTCGGGATGGGGTTCGAATCGTGGCATCAGCGGACCTCGACGGTCATGGGGAGTGTGGCGAATCCGCGCACATTCGTCGAGTGCACCCGCTCGATACCGCTCTCGACGAGACGGTAGTCGCGGACGCGGGAGACGAACTCGCGCAAGGCGATCGTGGTTTCCAGCCGGGCCAGGTGGGCGCCCAGGCAGAAGTGCACGCCCGCACCGAAACTGGCGAGGTTGCCCTTGTCGGCGCGGTCGATCCGGTAGCTGTCGCCGTCCTCGAACACGTCCGCGTCGCGGTTGGCCGAGCCGATCAGCAGCAGCACCTTCGCGCCGGCCGGAATTGTGCGCCCGTACATCTCGATATCGGTCGCGGCGCTGCGCGCGACGATCTGGCTGGAGGTGTCGTAGCGCAAAGTCTCCTCCACCCAATCCGGCACCAGGTCCGCGTCGGCCACCACCTTGGCGTACTCGGCCGGGTTGCGCGCCGCCCAATACAGCGCGTTGCCGAGGAGTTTGGTGGTGGTCTCGTTGCCCGCGACCACCATGAGGAACATGAAGCCGATGATCTCCTCGTCGGTCAGCCGGTCGCCGTCGATCTCGGCGTCCAGCAGGGCGGAGGTGAGATCCTCGGTGGGGCTGCGCCGCCGGTCGGCGACCATGTCGCCGTAGTAGGTGATCAGGTTCAGCGCCGCCTCGATGGCGGGCACCGGCACGTCGAGCACGCCCTCCTCCCGGTGCACGACCAGGTCGGCGAGCCGCCGCACCTCGGCACGGTCGGGGCCGGGTACGCCCATGAGTTCGGAGATGACGTCCATCGGCAGCTTGCCCGCGAAATCCTCGATCCAGTCGAAGGTTCCGCGCGCCAGGGCCGGCTCGAGGTGTTCGAGGGTCAGTTCGTGGATGCGGTTGTCCATCTCGGTGACCCGCCGCGGTGTGAAGCCCTTGTAGACCAGCCGCCGCATGCGCAGATGGCGCGGGTCGTCCATGGCCAGGAAGGACATGGTCCGGTGGGCGTGCGGCCCCCAGGCCGCGGGATCCAGCGAGACGCCGTTCGCGCTCGACAGTCGTCCATTGTCGCGAAAACCGGCGATGACGTCGGAGTGGCGCGACAGCGCCCAGAAGTCGAGCTCCGGATTGTGGAAGAGCGGAGCGTCGGCGCGCAGTCGCTGGTAGGTGGGGTAGGGGTCGTCGTGGAAGCGGTAGTCGTAGGGGTCGAACGTGAACGGTTCCAGGGAGGCCGAAGTCATCACGCATATCTCGCTTTCGGTCGCGCGCACTTCCGTGACCAGGCCGAACGAGCTCGCCGGGAAGACACATAGCTGGACATGTGTCTGGACGGTATCACCGACTGTAGTACACCACAACGGCAACCCTGAATGTCGTTGCGGGGCAGGTTGAAACGTGGTTTCGATCGGCGTCGGCGGGGCGCGGTTGTCTCCGGTGGCTTGCGCTCGATCTGATTTCCAAACTATATTCCGAACACCTGTCCAGACATGTATCGGAGTCTGCTCATGAACGGCCTCGTCCCTCCCGAGGGCACGTCCCTGCTGATCGGTGGCACGTTGTCGCCCGGCGGCTCGGGCGCCTTCGCGACGATCAATCCCGCCACCGAGGAGGTTCTCGGCTACGCGGCCAATGCCTCGGCCGCGGACATGGACGCGGCCATCGGCGCGGCGCGAGCCGCTTTCGACGAGACCGGGTGGTCGCGCGACCATGCCTTTCGGGCGCACTGCCTGCGGCAGCTGCGTGACGCGATGCGCGCGCACGTGGAGGAACTGCGCGAGATCACCGTCGCCGAGGTGGGCGCGCCGGTCATGCTGACCGGCGGACCGCAGCTGGAGGGGCCGATCGCCGATCTGTCCTTCGCGGCCGACCTGGCCGAAACCTACACGTGGGACACCGATCTCGGCTCCGCGGTGCAGATGGGCATCGCCAGTCGCCGCGTGATCCGCCGCGAGGCGGTCGGCGTCGTCGGGGCTATCACGCCGTGGAACTTCCCGCACCAGATCAATCTGGCGAAGCTGGGCCCGGCGCTGGCCGCCGGGAACACCGTCGTGCTGAAGCCCGCGCCCGATACCCCGTGGTGCGCAGCGGTTCTCGGCCCGCTCATCGCCGAGCACACCGATATCCCCGCGGGCGTGGTCAACATCGTCACCTCCGACGACCACGGTCTGGGCGCGCGGCTGGTCGAGGATCCGCGGGTCGACATGATCACCTTCACCGGATCGACCCAGACCGGGCGAGCGGTCATGGCCGCAGCCTCGGCCACCCTCAAGCGCACGTTCCTGGAACTCGGCGGCAAGTCGGCGGCCATCGTCCTCGACGACGCCGATATCGCCGCGGCCGCGAGCTACACCGCGTTCTCGGTGGCGGTGCATGCCGGACAGGGGTGCGCGCTCACCACCCGGCTGCTGGTGCCCAGGGCGGCCTACGACGACGCGGTCGCCGCCGCGATCGAAGCGCTGTCCGGCCTGCGGGCCGGTGATCCCACCAACCCCGGAACCGTCTGCGGGCCTTTGATTTCGGCGCGCCAGCGGGAGCGGGTCGAGCGTTATCTGGAGATCGCGCGCGCCGAGGGCGGCCACATCGCGGTGGGTGGCGGCCGCCCCGAGAACGCCGCACGCGGGTACTTCGTCGAACCGACCCTCATCACCGGGGTCGCCAACACCGCCACCGTCGCCCAGGAGGAGATCTTCGGCCCGGTGCTCGTCGTGATCGCGCACGACGGCGACGACGACGCGATCCGGCTGGCCAACGAGTCCCCGTACGGCCTGTCGGGTTCGGTGTGGGGTACCGATCCCGAGCGGATCGAGCGGGTGGTCTCGGGGGTGCGCACCGGAACCCTGAGTGTCAACGGCGGGCTCTGGTACCACGCCGACGCGCCGTTCGGCGGCTACAAGCACTCCGGCATCGGACGGGAAATGGGCGTCGCGGGCTTCGAGGAGTACCTCGAGACCAAATTGGTCGCGACCCCCGCCTGAATTCACCACATTCCACTACGAGGAGTTGAACCCACCATGGCACGTTTCACCGGGCGTACGGCCATCGTCACCGGCGCCGCACAGGGCATCGGCGCGGCCTACGCCGCCGCGCTCGCCGCCGAGGGCGCCAATGTCGTCGTCGCCGATCTCAACGCCGAGCGCGGCGAGGAGGCGGCCGAGCGGATCACCGCCGCCGGCGGCACCGCCGTCTTCCGCCGGGTCGACGTCTCCGATCCCGAATCCGCCACGGCCCTGGCGGAATTCACCGTCTCCGAGTTCGGCGCCATCAACCATCTGGTCAACAATGCCGCCATCTACGGCGACATGAAACTGGACCTGCTGCTCACCGTGCCGTGGGACTACTACAAGAAGTTCATGGGCGTGAACCTCGACGGCGCGCTCAATGTCACGCGTGCGGTGTGGCAGCCCATGGTGGCCGCGGGCGGTGGCTCGATCGTGAACCAGTCCTCCACGGCCGCCTGGCTGTACTCGGGTTTCTACGGTCTGGCCAAGGTCGGCATCAACGGCCTCACCCAGCAGCTCGCCACCGAGCTGGGCGGCTCGAAGATCCGGGTCAACGCCATCGCGCCGGGACCGATCGATACCGAGGCCACCCAGACCGTCACCCCCGGGAGCATCGTGAAGGACATGGTGTCCCGCATTCCGATCAAGCGGATGGGCACCCCGCAGGATCTGGTGGGCGCCTGCCTGTATCTGCTCTCCGACGACGCGGGATGGGTCACCGGCCAGATCCTCAATGTCGACGGCGGGCAGATCATCCGATGACCGAATCACCCTCCGCCCCGGTCGGATTCATCGGTTTGGGCAATATGGGTGCGCCGATGGCGCGCCGGTTGCTCGACTGGTCCGGCGGACTCGTGGTCTGCGATGTCCGCACCGAGGCGACGTTGCCGTTCACCGAGGCGGGTGCGAGCCGCGCCGCCGATCCGGCCGCGCTCGCCGCGCGCGCCCGGCTCATCAGCGTCACCGTCATCGACGACGCTCAGGTCATCGATGTCGTCACCGGCCCGGCCGGGATTCTGAACACCGCCGGGCCGGGCACCGTCATCGCGGTGCACTCGACCATCAGCGACCGGACGGCGGAGAACCTCGCCGCCGTATGCGCCGATCGCGGAGTCGAATTCGTCGATGCTCCGGTCAGTGGCGGCGCGGCCGCCGCCACCCGCGGTGGTCTGGCCGTCATGGTCGGCGGCAGCGACGCCGCGCTCGAACTCGTCCGAGGTCCGTTCGGACGCTTTTCCGATCTGATCGTGCACGCCGGGCCGGTTGGCGCGGGCACGCGAATGAAGCTGGCGCGCAACCTACTCCACTTCGTCGCGTTCACCGCCGCCACCGAGGCCCAGTGTCTGGCCGAGGCCGCCGGGCTGAGCATCACCGATCTTGGGAAGGTCGTGCGGCATTCCGATGCCGTGACCGGCGGCCCGGGCTCGATCATGTTGCGCGACACCACCGCCCCGATCCCGTCGGGCGACTTCTGGCTGCCGATTCTCACCCACGTGCGCAATCTCGGCGAGAAGGACCTGTCGCTCGCTCTCGCACTCGGCGAGCGCCTCGACCTGCCGTTGCCGTTGGCCGAACTCGCACTGACCCGGCTGGCGGACGGACTCGGCGTGGGCCGACCGCTGCTCGACAAGGAGCCCTCATGACCGCGACCGGAAATTCCGCTACCGACGACAGCCCCCGCGCGCGGGGGCTCGCGAAGATGAGCGAAGTCTACGGCTGGGAATTCGCCGACGGTCCCGGCGATTACTTCGCCCTCACCGCGGACCACCTGTTCGCCGAGATCTGGTCGCGGCCCGCGCTGACCGTGCGCGAACGGCGACTGCTGCTGCTCGGCGCGCTGTCGGCGCAGGGACACATCGACGTCGCCGAGATCCAGATCGGCGCGGCGCTGCGCAATGGCGAACTGTCCGAGGAGCAGCTGCGCGAGGTCGCGATCTTCCTGTGCCACTACATCGGATGGGCGGCCGGCACCAAACTCGACACCGCCGTCGGCACCGTGCTGGCGCAGCAGCGGAGCAAGAAGTCGTGAGCGCGCGAATCACGTTCACCCTCGAACGAGAAGGCAGCAACTGACCATGGTCGACGCGAAAGACGTGGAGCCCACACCAGCGTCGGAAGTCTCCGACTGGACCGACGGCGCGGATGTCGTCATCGCCGGGTACGGCATCGCCGGAGTGTGCGCGGCGATCGAGGCCGCCCGCGCCGGCGCCGACGTCCTCCTCCTCGAGCGCACGGGCGGCTGGGGCGGCGCCGCGGCTCTGGCCGGTGGCTTCGTCTACCTCGGCGGCGGCACCCCGCTGCAACGCGCGCTGGGATTCGACGACAGCCCGGAGAATATGGAGGCGTTCCTCCTGGCCGCGGTGGGGCCCACCGCCGACCACGCTCGGATCGCCGACTATTGCAAGGGCAGCATCGACCACTATCAGTGGCTCGTCGACTGCGGGGTGCGGTTCAAGGAGGAGTTCTGGGGCGAACCCGGCTGGGAACCTCCGCACGACGAGGGACTGATGTACTCCGGCGGTGAGAACGCCGCACCGTTCAACACGATCGTGGCGCCGGCGCCGCGCGGTCACGTCCCGCAGATGCAGAACAAGCGCACCGGTCAGCGGGGCGGCGGCTACATGCTGATGAAGCCACTGGTCGAAACCGCCGAAAAGCTCGGTGTGCGAGTCGAATACGACACCCGCATCCAGCGTCTCATCCGCGACGACACCGGCTGGGTGGTCGGTGTGGTAGCACGCCGCTACGGAGAGGAGGTGACGATTCGCGCGCACCGCGGCGTCGTGCTCGCCACCGGAAGTTTCGCCTACAACGAGGAGATGGTCGCGACCCACGCGCCACGCCTGATCGGGCGTCCGGCGGCGGCGATCGAGGAACACGACGGGATCGGCATCCGCGTCGCGCAGGCGGTCGGGGCGCAGGTCGAGGCCATGGACGCCACCGAGGTCGCCTTCTTCGGCGACCCGCAGATGCTGGCCCGCGGCATCATGGTCAACGGTCGCGGCGAGCGCTACATCGCCGAGGACACCTACCCGGGGCGGATCGGGCAGGCCACCCTCATCGAGCAGGACAATCAGGCCTACCTGATCATCGACGACGAGGGCAACGAGGCTGCCCGCGAGACCGAAACCGCCACGCCGTTCTTCCGGACACAGCCCACCTGGGTCGCCGAAACGGTCGCCGAACTCGAGAACGAGATGGGGTTACCGGAAAGCGCTCTGCAACAAACGGTTTCGTTCTACAACGAGCATGCCCGCAACGGCGAGGACCCGCTGCTGGGAAAGAAGCCGGAATGGCTGAAACCGATCGGATCGCCGGTCGCGGCCTTCGACATGCGCGGATTCACGGCGGGATTCCCGTTGGGCGGTCTGCGAACCGACCTCTTCGGCCGAGTTCTCGACATCGCGGACAAGCCGATCCACGGACTGTACGCGGCCGGTCGGTGCACGGCCGGCATCTGCACCGGCGGCTACGCCAGCGGCGCTTCGCTGGGTGACAGCAGCTTCTACGGCCGCCGCGCGGGCCGGGCCGCGGCGCTGAGCTGAGCCGGGCGAGAAACGAACACGAAAGAGATAGTGCCCGTATGCGATTCGGAATCGTCCTTTTCACCAGTGACCGCGGCATCGCCCCGGCGACCGCGGCCGCGGCCGCCGAGGAGCGCGGCTTCCAGTCCTTCTTCGTACCGGAACACACCCACATTCCAGTCAAGCGCGAAGCCGCCCATCCCTCGACCGGGGATGCCTCCCTGCCCGATGACCGCTACACCCGCACCCTCGACCCATGGGTGTCACTGGCCATGGCGGCGGCGGTGACCGAGCGCATCGAGCTGTCCACCGCCGTCGCCCTGCCCGTCGAACACGACCCGATCACGCTGGCCAAGACCATCGCGACGCTCGACCACCTGTCCGGTGGTCGCGTCACCCTCGGCGCGGGATTCGGCTGGAACACCGATGAACTCGCCGATCACGGCGTGCCGCCGAACAAGCGGCGCACCGTGCTGCGCGAGTACGTCGAGGCCATGCGGCAGCTGTGGACCCAGGACGAAGCGAGCTACAGCGGTGACCACGTGAGCTTCGGGCCGAGCTGGGCGTGGCCGAAACCCGCGCAGTCCCATATCCCGGTCCTCATCGGCGCCGCGGGCACCGAGAAGACCTTCCAGTGGATCGCGCGCACCGGCGACGGCTGGATCACCACACCGACCGAAACCGATATCTCGGCTCGGCTGGAGTCGTTGCGCAAGATCTGGTCCGACGCAGGGCGATCCGGATCACCGCGAGTCGTGGCGCTGGACTTCACACCGGATCCCGACAAGCTCGCACGCTGGGCGGCGGACGGTGTCACCGACGTGCTCTACGGGCTTCCTGATCGTTCCACCGAGGAAGTGCTGCGGTATCTGGATCGGCTCAGTGGCAAGCTCGCCGATCTGCGATCGCTGTAATCGCCGTCGCCGGTGAGAGCGCCGGCGGCGGCCTGACCACCGCGCTCACGCTCCTCGCCCGCGACCGAGGCGAGGTGAACATCGCCTTCCCGATGCCGATCTATCCGATGATCGACGACCGGATGGCGACCGAGTCGGCGCGGGACAACGACGCAGCCGTCGGGGACACGACGACGCTGATCTCGGCATGGGAGCATCTCGGCGATCGCCACGGCACCGACCGGGTTCCTCCGTACGCGGCGCCCGCGCGGGCCACCGACCTGCGGGGGTTGCCGCCGACGTTCACCCACGTCGGCGATCTCGAGCCGTTCCGCGATGAGAGGAGTCTGGGCTTCGAGCGGCTCCGATCCTGGGTGTGCCGGTCGAATTCGAGATCTATCCCGGATGCCGGCACGGCTTCGATCGGATGGTCTCCACCGCCGAGGTGAGCCGCCGAGCCATCCGCTCGAGGGAACGCTGGCTGGAGCATGTCATCCGTACGTACTGCGCTCCGCAGCCCGGTGCGGGCATCGATCGAGCCTGAAACCGTGGTCGGCCGATGCTCCGCGCACGGGGTCTTGCTGCGGCAACGTATCAGTAGTACCGTCCGGACAAGTGTCCAGTTTGGTCTCGGACGCCGAATTGCGATGTAGGAGAATGACATGGCCATCGTTCGCGCAATCCCGGATACCGAGGCGGGACGCCGCAGGCTGGCACTGGACAGTCCGGTGGACCGCAGTCCGATCGGCGAACTCGACGTCGACGGCGCGGGCGAGGTGGACAGCGCTGTCGCTCGCGCTCGAGCGGCCCAATCCGCCTGGGCCGCACGCGATGTCGGGGAGCGGGCCGCCATTGTGCGTGCCGCCATCGACGTGATCGTCGCGCGCCGCGGGGAGATCGCCGACACCGTCCGAGCCGAGACCGGTAAGCCGCGGGCCGAGGCCCTCGGCGTGGAAATCGTGCCCGCCTGCGACTTCCTCAACTACTGGACCGCCCGGGCGCGCCGCGATCTGCGCCCGCACCGGCAGCGCCTGCACGGCTACCTGCGTCCGGTGAAGAAGCTCTACATCCACTATCAGCCGCTGGGCGTTGTCGGTGTCATCACGCCGTGGAACGCCCCGTTCGTCCTGACCCTCAATCCGGTTGTGCAGGCACTGCTCGCGGGCAATGCCGTGGTCTTCAAACCCTCGGAGGTGACGCCGGAGTCCGGGGCCTGGGTCGCCCGGGTGCTGCACGAGGCGGGTGTGCCCGAGGATGTCGTCCAGGTCCTGCGCGGTGACGGGGAAACCGGTGCCGCCCTGGTGAATTCGGACATCGACAAGGTGTGCTTCACCGGCAGCGTCGGCACCGGGCGCAAGATCGCCGCCGCCTGCGCCGCACGGCTGCTGCCCTGCACCCTGGAACTCGGCGGCAAGGACGCCATGATCGTCTGCGCCGACGCCGATCTCGAACGCGCCGCCGCCGGCGCGGTGTACCTGTCGATGTTCAACACCGGCCAGGTGTGCATGAGCGTCGAGCGGATCTACGTGGTCGAGGCCGTCGCCGACGAATTCATCGGCCTGGTCACCCGCAAGGCCGCCGAGATCACCTACGGTCCGGGCGATAACGACTTGGGCCCGCTGTTCTGGGACCGCCAGCTCGATATCGTCACCCGCCACGTCGACGACGCCAAGGCCAAGGGCGCCGACATCCCCGTGGGCGGCGCGCCCGTCGCGGGCAATGGGTTGTACTACCAGCCGACGGTGGTCGTCGGCGCGGACCATGCCATGGACCTCATGACCGAGGAGACCTTCGGTCCGGTCGCGGCCATCATGCGCGTACGCGACGAGGAGGAGGCCATCCGCCTCGCCAATGACTCCCGCTACGGTCTCAGCGGATCGGTTTTCACCAGGGATGCGGCCAAGGCCCGCCGCATCGCCGCCCGGCTCACCACGGGTTCGGTCGTCCACAATGACGCCGCCGTGATCTACGGCGTCCCCGAGGCGCCCTTCGGCGGGCGCAAGGACAGTGGTGTCGGACATGTCAACGGCACCGACGCGCTGCGCGGCTTCGCCCACGCCCAGCCGATCCTCATCGACCGCTGGCAGCCCAAGCGGGAGAGCATTTGGTATCCGTACTCGGAGAAGACGATTCGCGATCTCGACGGCCTGCTGCGCTACGGATTCGGCAACCGGCTGCTGCGGCGTCTGCTGTCCTGAGCCCGGGTCAGCTCTCCAGGTAGGCGACGATGCCGCCGATGAGCGCTTCCAGCGCGTCATCGAGGTCGCCGTAGGTGCCGAGGGTGCGTTCGGAGGTGATGCCGCGCATGGCCGCGGGGATGAGCGCGGCCACCTTGCGGACCTTGTCCGGATCGCATCCCAGGTCGGCGAAGGCCCGCTGACAGGCTTTGTCCCAGTTGGGCTTCCACGACGCGAGCTCCGCGGCGGTGAGGGGATACTCCCGTTCGAGTTCGACGTGGTCGCGTGGCAGCGCCGCCCGCAGCGTCTCGATCGCCAGCGACTCCGGCCTGCGCAACCCCGCGGCCATCGTGTTGATCAATGCGCCCACCCGCTCGCGCAGCGTTCCCTCGCGGGCGATCGCGGCGGGCAGGTCGCCGCGTTTGTCGGCGGTGTACTGCAGCACCGCCGCCCACAGTCCGTCGATATCGCCGAACTGGTACTTGACCACACCCCAGGTCGCGCCGATGTCGCGGGCGATCCGATTGCCCGAGACCGCGGCCGGATCGCCGGTGGCCAACGAGGCGATCGCCGCCTCGAGCATGCTCTCCCGCGACTGTATCCCGCGCCTGTTCGCGCGGCGCCCGCCGACTGCCGCCTCTGTCACGAGGTCCGATTGTAGTGGCTACCAGCGAGATCAAGTTTCAAAGAGGGCTCTTGTATTTCTGTGGCGCCGGTTCTACGGTGATGTGGCCGCGTGTGTTCGATGCCGCCGATGCCGAGGGATCGCCGCGCCACCGCGGTCGAGTCGCCCTTGACAGCCCAGGAGGATCGAGATGGCGAAACCACCCCTGTCGATGCAGCCGACGGGCTGGTTCCAAGTGGCCTGGTCCACCGAGATCGTGGTCGGTGCGGTGCACACCATGAAGTACTTCGGACGCGAGATGGTCGCCTGGCGATCGGCGTCGGGCCGCCTCGCGGTATTCGACGCCTACTGCGAGCATCTGGGAGCACACCTCGGCTACGGCGGTCACGTCGACGGCGAGCACCTGGTGTGCCCGTTCCACGGGTGGGAGTGGAATCGCGAGGGCCGGAATGTGTGCATTCCCTACGAGAATCACCCGAACAAGGGCCGCCGCATCCGCAGCTACCCCGTGGTGGAACGCAATGAAGCAATTTGGATCTGGTTCGACATCGACGGCCGCCCACCGCATTTCGAGGTACCGGACCTCTTCGCCGCGTTCGGCGACGGCAAGACCGCCGCCGACTACTATCCGCCTGTTCCGGCGGCCACCCTGTACCGCCCGAATCTGGAGTTGCATCCGCAGTACGTGCTGGAGAACGGTGTCGACTTCGCGCACTTCACGTTCGTGCACAAGACGCCGTTCGTGCCGGAGTTCACCCGCCACGACTTCTCCGGTCCGGTGTCGTTCGTCGACTTCACCATCGCCTTCGACGCGGGCGTGGCCGAGGACGAGATCAACAGTGGGGTGGAGTCGATCAATGCCGGACTGGGCTGCTCCATCACCAAGAGCTGGGGCATGGTCGACAACCGGACGATGCCGGCGGTGACACCGGTCGACGAGTACACCTCCGATGTCCGGTTCACCGTGTGGATCGGGCGCAAACCCGGCGATGACAGTCCGGAGATCACCACCTACGGCAAGGCCATGGCCGAGTATGTGATCGAACAATTCGAGGCCGATATCCGGATCTGGGCGCACCAGCGGTACTCGGATCCGCCGGCGTTGTCGCGCAAGGAATTCGAGGGCTTCACCGCACTGCGCGACTGGGCACGGCAGTTCTACCCCACCGAAAGGAACAACTGATGAGCACCTCCGACAAGATCCGGGTCTTCCAGGTCGCGACCGGCAACCTCGGCACCGAGATGATCGGCCGCATCCGCAACCATCCCGATCTCGAACTGGTTGGGCTGCACTGCTATTCGCCCGAGAAGATCGGCCGCGACGCGGGCGAGATCGTCGGCATCGGCCCGATCGGCGTGACCGCGACCGGTTCGGTGCGCGAGATCATCGATGCCCGTCCCGATGTCCTCACCTTCCATGGCGTGTTCCCGGACGAAGCGCTCTACGAGCAGGTACTCGAGGCGGGAATCAATGTGGTGACCACGGCGGACTGGATCACCGGCTTCCACCGCGACACCAACCACTCGCACCCGTCCGGCCGCAAGGTCAGCGAGGTCATCCAGGCCGCTTGCGAGCGTGGCAAGTCGACCTTCTACGGCACCGGTATGAATCCGGGCCTATGCCAGATCCTCGGCATCGTGCACTCCGCCGACGTGGCCGACATCGAGAACGTCACGGTCACCGAATCGGTGGACGTGTCCTGCCACCATTCGGTCGACACCTGGAAGGCGGTTGGATACGGCCGCCCGATCGACGACCCGACCATTCCGGACTCGCTCTACAAATACACCGCGGTCTTCGCCGATTCGGTCCATCTGATGGCCGACGCGTTCGGGCTCGTCCTCGACGAGGTGCGTTTCAGCTACGAGCTCGGCGCCTGCACGAAGGACGTCGATCTGGGCTGGTACGTCCTGCCCAAGGGATCGTTGGGGGCCAACTACATCAAATACCAGGGCATGGTCGACGGTGTCGCGCGCGTGGAGTCCCACCTCGAATGGCAGATGACGCCCCACACCGACCCCGCGTGGAACATCAAGGGCTGCTACATCACCCAGATCACCGGTGACCCGAGCATCTACAGCAAGCACATGATCTTTCCGCCCAAGGGATTCGACCTGTCGAACCCCGAGAACTTCGCGTCCATCGGCATGACCGTCACCGGACTCCCGGCCCTCAATGCGCTCCGATCGGTCGTCGCGGCGCGTCCGGGCATCATCACCAGCGCCGATCTACCCCTGCGCAGTTTCGCCGGACGCTTCAAGAGCTGATCGCTCCGGCGTTCCGATCGCCTCCCGAGATTCCTTGCGGGAGAGTCTGACTCAGCACTACGACGCGGATCGCCGGGGTGTGGCGGTGCGCCCCTCGAACTGAGCAGAATTCTGGACTGGTGTCTGTAATGTGGTACACGTCATATGATAGCCTCGCCCGCGTGGCACGGGAAGAAGGCGGCTGTGTGGACCGGAGGGGAGCGCCTGTGGCGACGATCCAGCACACCCCGAGACGCGGCGACACGGACGAACAACGCGGTTCGGCGACCACCGGTGGCGGTTCGATTCGACCGGATGATCAACAGGCGAGTGCGGGACAGATACTCCGCCGGACGGTGCCGCCGAAACCGACCGGCAGCGCCGCGATCCGCGGCCTCGCACGCTGTCGATCCGGCTGTCCACCGTGCTCACCGGCGTCGCCATCCTCGCTCTGATCGCGTCGACGGTGACCTTCGCGTGGCTGTACACCTCGGCCAGATCCACGATCGCGGTCGGTGAGTCCAAGGCTGCCGATGACCGGCACGCGGAACAGATCGCGTCGGACTACGCGCTCGGCGCGTCGACGATCGACTACCGTGATATCAAGGCCTGGCTGGGTCGGCTCAAATCCGCCACCACACCGCAGCTTTCGGCGAAGTTCGAGGCGACCGAGCCGCAGTTGGAGCAGATCCTCCTGCCGCTGCAGTGGACCTCGAAGGCGACGCCGCTGTCGTCCGCCGTCGTTTTCGAGTCCGGTGGGATCTACAAGGTCAACGCCTACCTCAGCGTGGTCTCGACCAGTTCTCAGACCCCAGACGGCGCGCAGACGACCGTCACCTATTCGCTTGTCATCGACCGCGACTCGGGCTGGAAGATCACCGAGGTGGGCGGCCTGCAGAACGCGCTGCCGACGAAGTAGGACCACCCTGCCCCGGGTTCCGCGCGATGCGGAATCCGGGGCAGGCGCGCTGGCCTCACCTCGATCGAATCAGTATGCGATGAAGAGGATCTCGTCGCGGGTGTAGTCGTGATCGGGGTGTTTTTCGGCCAGGTGGGCCCGGGTCTTCTCGATCAGGTCGTCTTCGTCGGTCCCGCGAATGTGCTCGCCGCACGGGCAGTTGAGGCGTGTCTTCATGGCTATCTCCTTCGTGATGTGGTTCCGACGTTACTTCGGTCAGCGCCGGCCGAGTATCCGGAGCACCACCTGCTCGGGGGAGCGGGCGTCGAACGAGTCCGCGGCATACCCTGTTCCGGCATCGAACAGCGCGGCCGTGTACAGCGCTTCGAGCTGGTGGACGGCCGCGTTGTCCGCGTCGGGGCCGAGCGCGGCGTGGATGCGGTGCTGGACCTCGCGCGCGGTGCGCGACCGCAGGCCCAGGATCTGGAGCGCCTCGGTCCGGAGGTCGGCTCTGCTCTTGGACTTGCGCCGCCTGGCCGCCGAGCGCGTCGTCGGCAAGGCGATCAGCCCGCGCCACAACATCTCCGAGATCAGCTGGGCATTGGACCCGAAGTAGACATAGGCGGATGAGGCCGTCACCCCGGCCGCCGCGGCGGCGTCGCGCACGGTGAGGCGTTCGAAGCCACGGTGGGCGACGAGGATGCGGGCCGAGTCGAGGATCCGGTCGAGCGTGCCGGCCTCGCGGGGGTCGTGATGCTCCGGCGTACGCCCTGCACTGGACAAGAGATCGGACATATGTCCGAATGCTATTCTAGCCACCGGTCGTCGGCAATAGTCGTCAGCGCGGAGCCGCCGCGGCGAAGCGGCCGGGCGCGGTCACCAGTGGCAGGTCCAGCGTCGTGCGGATGCCGGGTGCGGCCCCGAGGACGGCGGGAATGGCGTTCACGATGCGGCCCGCCGCGGCGACGATGGCCGCGTGGTTGTGATCACCCTTGCGGCTGGTGGGGCAGATGTCGACGAGATACGAAGGCTCGCCGGTGATTTCGACACGATAGGAAGCGCCCGCCTGCGCCGGCCGGGTCCACTCCGGTCGCAGATCCTCGCGCAGCCGGGTGACATGCTCGATCACGATCGCGGGCCGCCCGTCCACGATCCCGCGGATCTCGAATCGCAGTGCGGCCAGGCCGCCTTCGGGGATGTGGCCCGCCGCGATATCGAACGCCTCCGGCGCGGGAACGCGCTCGTAGTCCTCGGTGATCTGCTCGAGGGTGATGCCGAGTCCGGCGGCCAGTTGCCGGATGGCGGGACCCCAGGCGAGGCTGAGTACGCCCGGCTGGAGCAGCATGGGGACCTCGTCGAGCGGTTTGCCGAACCCCATTACGTCGAACATGACGGTCGCGCCGTCGTAGGTGGCGTAGTCCGCGATCTCCATGCAGCGGACCTGTTCGACCGTCTGGCAGGTTCCGGCCAGTGCGAAGGGCAGCAGGTCATTGGTGAATCCGGGATCGACGCCGGTGATGAACAGGCTCGAACCGCCCTCTCGCGCAGCGGCTTCCACCGGCGCGATGTACTTCTCGGGCAGGACCTGCCAGGGATATTGCAGCAATCCCGGCGCCGAGCCCACGACATTCACTCCGGCGGCCAGGATCCGGCGGCAATCCCCGATCGCGTCCTGCATCCGGGTATCGCCCATAGCGCAGTACACGACACAGTCCGGTGCGGCGGCGAGCAGGGTATCGAGGTCGCCGACCGCGCGGACGCCTGTCGTGACGTCGAGTCCCGCGAGCTCGCCCGCGTCCTTGCCGACCTTGCCGGGCGTCGAGACGCACACCCCGGTCAGCTCGTAGCGGGGGCTCTCGATCAGTCCGGCCAAGGCCAGTCGGCCGACGTTCCCGGTGCCGACATGAGCGACGCGGATGGCCATGAAATCTCCTCGTGGATCGCGGTTTCGATCCAGACCGAAGGGCCTGTTCCAAAGTCTGATCATAATTCTGGACAGTAGTCTGGATCAGTTTCCAGTCGGTATGTTAGCGTGGCCGCCATGGGACGTGTAGACGGCAAAGTTGCACTCATCAGCGGCGGTTCACGCGGGATGGGCGCCGCCCACGCCGAATTACTGGTGGCCGAGGGGGCGCGGGTCGTGATCGGCGACATCCTCGACGACGACGGCAAGGCGCTTGCCGAATCACTCGGTGACGCAGCCCGTTACGTGCATCTCGACGTGACCGAGCCGGTGCACTGGGAAACCGCGGTCGCCGCGGCGGTGAACGAGTTCGGGAAGCTGGACGTACTCGTGAACAATGCCGGGATCGTCAATGGCGGCCCGCTGCAGAGGTTCGATCTCGGCAAGTGGCGCCACATCATCGATGTCAATCTGACCGGCACCTTCCTGGGGATGCGGGCCGTCGTGGAGCCGATGATCGCCGCGGGCGGTGGCTCGATCATCAATGTCTCCTCGATCGAGGGTCTGCGGGGAGCTCCCTGGGCGCACGGGTACGTGGCCTCGAAGTGGGGTGTGCGCGGCCTGGCCAAGTCGGCCGCACTCGAGCTCGCGCCGCACAACATTCGCGTGAACTCGTTGCACCCCGGCCTGATTCGCACGCCGATGACGGCGGGGATTCCCGACGATCTGGTCACCATCCCGCTGGGTCGTCCCGCACAGCCGGCGGAGGTCGCCACCTTCGTGCTCTTCCTGGCCAGCGACGAATCCTCGTATGCGACGGGTTCGGAGTTCGTCGTGGACGGCGGCCTGGTGACGGCCGTGCCGCACAAGGAGTCCTGATGGGGGAGATCGTGCTGGACGCGGCGGCCGAGGATGCGGTAGAGCGAATTCGCGAGTACACAGCGGGTTTCGGAGCCGACGTGGTCATCGACGCGGTCGGGCGGCCGCAGACCTGGCGGCAGGCGTTCTACGCGCGTGATCTGGCGGGTACCGTCGTGCTGGTCGGCGTGCCGACGCCGGACATGCGCATCGATATGCCGCTGCTGGACTTCTTCTCCCACGGCGGGGCACTGAAGTCGTCATGGTACGGGGATTGCCTGCCGGAGCGGGATTTCCCCACCCTGCTCGAACTCTACCGGCAGGACCGGCTGCCACTGGATCTGTTCGTCTCCGAACGCATTGCCCTCGACCAGGTCGAGAAGGCGTTCGGCACCATGAGATCCGGCCTGGTGCTGCGATCGGTGGTCGTGCTGTGACGGTGGACGCGGAGCCAGTCGAGGAACGCGGCGTCGAGGCATTGTTCACCCTCGCCGAACAGGTGCCTGGTTTCATGCCGCCGCACGAGGGCCTGGCTCTCTACGAGGCCGCGCGCACCTTCGCCGGTGACGGCGTAATCCTCGAAATCGGTACCTACTGCGGCAAATCCGCGATCTATCTCGGCGCGGCCGCGCGGGAGACGGGCGCCACGGTCTTCACCGTCGACCATCATCGTGGTTCCGAGGAGCATCAGCCCGGCTGGGAGTACCACGACACCTCGTTGGTGGATACCGAGACCGGTGTCTTCGACACCGTGACCTCCTTCCGCCGCAGTATCGTTCGGGCCGGGCTGACCGACATCGTGATCGGCGTCATCGGCTCCTCCGCGGCGGTCGCGCGCATCTGGGGCGCCCCGCTGCGCCTGCTGTTCATCGACGGTGGCCACACCGAGGAAGCGGCGCAGCGCGATTACGACTGCTGGGCGCACCGGGTGGCGGAGGGCGGGATCCTGGCCATCCACGACGTGTTTCCCGACCCGGCAGACGGTGGGCAAGCCCCGTACCACATCTACCGGCGCGCTCTGGAGTCCGGCATGTTCCGCATGCTCTCCGTGACCGGGTCGCTTCGGATATTGCGGCGCGAGCACGTTCGCGGCTGACGAAGGGCCGACCGCTACCGGTCGGCCCTTTCGCCCTGACCGCCCCCTCACAAGGCTGACGGGACATCCCTCAGTCGCGGCGGACATCACGGAAGATCCCGTTCCCCTTACTGGTTCGGGTGAGGGCATCGGCCGCGAGTATGACGGCGCCGGCGGTCCACGTGGTCCGTTCCTCGGGCCAGCGTTTGCCATCGGTGAAAACCAGTCCGGTCCAATAGGATCCGTCCGGTTCTCGCAGATGCTGGATGTCGGTGAACAGCGTGGTCGCCGTCGAGGTGTCGCCGATGGCGTCGAGAGCCAGGACCAGTTCACAGGTTTCGGCGCCGGTGACCCACGGTGCGTCGGAGACACAGCGAATGCCCAGGTCGGGCACGACGAATTGGTCCCAGTAGCGATCGATGCGCGCCCGGGCGGCCGTCCCCCGCACCGCGCCGCCGAGAATCGGGTAGTACCAGTCCATCGAGTAGCGGCTCTTGTCGAGGAAGGCGCCGGGATGGTCGCGCAGGGCGTGACCGAGCCGCCGGCGAGCCCGGCGCCATTCGGGCCGGGGATCGCCGAGGCGCTCGGCGAGCGTGATCGCGCAGCCGAGGCTGTGGAAGATGCTCGAGCAGCCGGTCAGCAGCGCCTCGCCGGAACTGCCGGAATCATCGGCGGACCAATGGATCTCGCCGTGATCACCGAGCTGGAGGGTGAGGACGAAGTCGATGCCGGCGCGCACCGCGGGCCACAGCTCGGCGGTGAATTCGGAATCGCCGGTGATGCTGAGGAAGTGCAGGATGCCGGTCGCCAGATAGGCGCAGAAGTTGGTGTCGGCGTCGTGGTTCTCGATGACGCCCTGTCGGAACTGCATGGGCCAGGAGCCGTCGTCACGCTGATTCTTGGCCGACCAGATATACGCGTCGCGCGCCACGTCCCACCGGCCCGCCACCGTCAGCGCCATGGCCGACTCGACATGGTCCCACGGATCGATATGACCGCCCGCGAACCAGGGTATGGCGCCATCGGGTTCCTGTGCGGCCGCGATGGATTCAGCGGTGCGCGCGATATCCCCGCGGGTCAGGACTCCCGGGATGACCGGCAGGTCGGCGGCGCTCACCGGCCGCCGCCCGGTTTCGTGAAGTACAGCGCGACGGACTTCCCGATGAGCGGGTTCAGCAGGCGTTCGCTCACGCGCGTCAGAGCCGGCGCGGAGAACATGTCCCACACCAGCATTCGGTGATAGGCCTGGACCAGAGGGTGCCGCTCGTCCGAGACGCCGACCGCGCATTTGAGCCACCAGAAGGGGGAGTGCAGCGCATGCGCGAACTCCTGATGCGTGTAGCGGACGCCCCGGGCGGTGATCTTGTCGAGCAGCTCGTCGGCGCGGTAGATACGGACGTGGCCGCCTTCATTGGCGTGGTACTCGTCCGACAGCGCCCAGCAGATGCGTTCGGGCAGCCAGCGGGGAACCGTGACGGCCAGCGCGCCGCCCGGCTTCAGCACGCGCACCAGTTCGGCGATGGCCTGCTCGTCGAGAGGGATGTGCTCGAGGATCTCCGAGGCGATCACGACATCGAATTCGCCGTCACCGTAAGGCAACTCGAGAGCGTCGCCGCACACGGTCTCCGCCTTGGCGTACTCGGGCGCCTCGCCGGCCTCGGCCATGGCGTGGAACATGACCTCCACGTCGGCCAGGTCCGCGGCATTCCGATCGAAGGCCACGATGTCGGCCCCGCGACGGTACGCCTCGAACGAATGCCGGCCCGCGCCGCAACCCACATCGATGACGCGGGCCGCGGGCCCGACGTTCAGACGGTCGAAGTCGACGGTCAGCATGTGGCCTCCTGCGTGCCGGTAGGGAAGGGATGATTCACAGCCGGGCCTTTGCCCGCGGCGGGGAGGGGCGGCCGTGGCGGTGGATCGCCCGCTGGTAGACCTCGGCGGTGCGAGCGCCGACCGCGTGCCAGCTGAAAGTGTCCAGCGCGCGAGTACGTCCCGCGATGCTCATGCGGCGCAGGCGCTGCCTATCGTGGAGCAGGTCGCCGAGCACCACGGTGAGGTCCTCCACGTCGCCGGGCTCCACGAGGACCGCACTGTCGCCGACGACTTCGGGCAGCGCTCCGGCGCGGCTGGCGACCAAGGGTGTCCCGCTGGCCATCGCCTCCACCGCAGGGAGGGAAAACCCCTCGTACATCGAGGGAATGCAGGCGACTTCCGCGGAGGCGAGCAGCTCGGCCAGTTGCTCGTCGCTCAATCCGCTGACGGCGGTGACGATATCGGCGAGCCCGAGCTCGGCGATGAGCTTCTCGGTGGGCCCGTTCGGCTCGAGCTTGGCGACCAGCCGCAGTTCGACATCGTGGGTGAGCCGCAGCCGGGCAACGGCTTTCAGCAGATACGCGATGCCTTTGAGCGGTTTGTCGGCGCTGGCGACCGCGACGATCCGCCCGCGGGTTCGCGGCGTCTCCCGTGGCCGGAACAGCTCGGTGTTCACGCCGAGCGGCACGGTGTGCAACTGGTCGGGCGACACCCGGAAGTCCGCGACGATATCGGCGGCCGACGACGACGACACCGTGATCAGGTCCGGAATCCGCCGCGCCACCGTCTGCTGCATGCCGAGGAATCCGTACCAACGGTGCACGAACGGCTTGCGCCGCCACGGTGCGGCGGCCAGGTCCACCGCGCGGTCGCGGGTGATCGGGTGGTGGATCGTGGCGACCACGGGCAGCCGCCGGGCGATATCGAGCAGGCCGTAGCCGAGACACTGATTGTCGTGCACGACATCGAAATCGCCTGCGCGCGAACGCAACAGTGTGGCCGCGCGCAGACTGAACGTGCGCGGCTCGGGGAATCCGGCCGTCCACATGGTGGCGACCTCGAGCAGATCGATCCTGTCGCGGATCTCGCGGGGGTGCGGAATGCGGAAGGGGTCCTCGTCGCGGTACAGATCCAGGCTCGGCACCTCGGTGAGCCGTACCCGCGAATCGAGGTTCTCCGGATAGGGCTGGCCGGAGAACACCTCGACCTCGTGGCCGAGCTCCGCCAGCCCCTGACTCAAATACCGGACATAGACCCCTTGCCCACCGCAATGGGTCTTGCTGCGGTAGGACAGCAGCGCTATACGCATCGGGTCACCTCGCCCCCCGGACATGTTCCGGAAGTCACGCGCGGCTACGTCACCGTAGTCGGCTTCGGTCATGATTCTGCCTATCTGCCAAGCGGTTTCGGTGGAGCGCCGACGTCGATTCACGCGCGAGCCGCTACGAGCTCGACGCGGTCAGCAGTTCGGCGCACTTCTCGCCGATCATGAGCGCCGGCGCGTTCGTATTGCCGCCGGTGATGCTCGGCATGATCGAGGCGTCGGCCACGCGCAGACCCTCGATCCCGCGCACCCGGAGCGTGGGATCCACGACCGCTCGCTCGTCGACACCCATGCGGCAGGTGCCGACCGGGTGATAGATGGAGTGCACCCGGTTCGGGAGTTCGCGGCGCAACGCGCTCTCGTCCGCGAAATCCGGTCCCGGTGCGTACTCTTCGATGATGTCGGGGGCGATCATCCTGTGCGCCATGATCTCCCGTACCGTCTCGACGCCTGCGATCAGGAAATCGACGTCGCGCGGCTCGGTCAGGTAGCCCGGATCGATGAGCGGCGGGGCGAACGGATCCGCCGAGGCCAGCCGCAGTTCGCCGCGACTCCTCGGATAGATCAGGCTCGGCAGCACGGTCAGCGCGGGCCGCCGCTCCACGAGGTACATCTTGTCCTCGTCCTGATTGGGTACCGGATAACTCCAGGGCAGGCTGTGGATCTGAAGGTCCGGATAGTCGCCCTCGGCGAAGCCGGTCTTCACGAACCCGACGGCTTCGAACACGGTGCGGCCCATCCAGGAGCTGCCCGGCCGGCGCAGTTCGCGGGCGAGGGCACGGGCGAAGTAGGTCGGAATGCCGCGGTGCACGGCCTTTTTCGACACGAACGTCATCGGCACGAACATGTGATCGTGCAGGTTCTGGCCGACCGGCAGGTCCGCGTGCACGGGGAGACCGAGTTCGCGCAGGTGCGCGGCGGGGCCGATCCCCGATAGCATCAGGATTTGCGGCGAGCCCACGACGCCGCCGGAGACGATGACCTCCTTGCCCGCGCGGACCACGCGGCGAGCGCCCCCGGCTTCCGCGATCTCGACACCGGTGGCCCGGCCGTTCTCGATGACGACGCGGGTCACCTGCACCCGCGTCAGCACCCGCAGGCCCGGGTTCGGCCGATCGGTGAGATACGCGCGAGAAGAGCTGTAGCGCAGGCCGTTGCGGACACTCTGCTGGAAGATCGAGATGCCTTCCTGCGACGGTCCGTTGTAGTCGTCGATGATCGGCGCGCCGAGCGTCTCGGCCGCGGCGACCATGAATTCCTGGGTGATCGGGGTCAGGTTCTGCTGGCGGGTGACCTCGACGGGGCCGCCGGCGCCGCGATAGTCATCGGCGCCGTCCTGCCAGTTCTCCAGACGCTTGTAGGCGGGCAGGACCTCCTCGTAGCTCCAGCCCGCGTTGCCCTCGGCAGCCCAGGAGTCGAAATTGGCGCGATTGCCGCGCACGAACAGCATGCCGTTGACCGAACTGGACCCGCCCAGCACCTTGCCGCGGGTCATCGGAATCGTGCGGTCATTGGCATTCTTCTGCGGTACCGAATACTGCTTCCAGCAGACCCGCTGCTTCAACCGCGGGATCGTGTGGACCATGGTGATCAGCCCGGGACTGGTAACCAGTCGCGTATCGTCGCTGCGTCCGGCTTCCAACAGCACCACGCTCGCCCCGGACTCCGCCAGACGACTCGCGATGACGGCGCCCGCGCTGCCCGCCCCGATGACGACGTAGTCGGCTTCGCTCATGACCCGTACCGGACGGGCCAGCGCTTGATGCCGTTGATCCAGCCGTTGCGCAACCGCTCCGGTTCGCCCAACTGGGCCAGGTCCGGCATCGCGTCGGCGATGGCGTTGAACATCAGATCGATCTCCAACCGGGCGAGATTCGCGCCGACACAGTAGTGCGCGCCGGTGCCGCCGAACGCGAGATGCGGATTGGGGTCACGCGAAATGTCGAAGGTGAACGGCTCCTCGAAGGCGTCCTCGTCGAAATTGGCCGAACTGTAGAACAATCCGACCCGCTGACCCTTGCGGATCAGCTGTCCGCCGAGCTCGGTGTCCTCGGTCGCGGTGCGCTGGAACGCGGTCACCGGAGTCGCCCAGCGCACGATCTCGTCGGGCGCGGTGCGGGGGCGCTGTCGCTTGTACAACTCCCACTGATCCGGGTGATCGATGAACGCCTTCATGCCGTGCGTAATCGCGTTGCGGGTGGTCTCATTGCCCGCCACCGCCAACAGAATGACGAAGAAGCCGAATTCGTCCGAGCCGAGCGCCTCCTGGTCGACACCGGCGTGCACCAGCTGGCTGACGATATCGTCGAGCGGGTCGGCGCGGCGGTGCTCGGCCATGTTCCAGGCATAACCCAGGATTTCCATCGACGCGTTCGTGGAGGCGTCGGTGGTGGTGGCGTCACCGTATTCCGGGTCGTCGTAGTTGAGCATCTGATTGGACCAGTCGAACAGCTTGCGGCGGTCGTCCTGCGGGACACCGAGCAGCTCGGCGATCGCCTGCAAGGGCAGCTCGCATGCCACCTGCTCGACGAAGTCTCCGCCACCCTGCGCCTTGGCGGCGTCGACGATGGCCTTCGCCCGCTCGGCCAGCGCGGCCCGCAGCCCTTCCACCGCACGCGGGGTGAAGCCCTTGGAGATGATGCGCCGGAGCTTGGTGTGTTTGGGCGGGTCCATGTTCACCAGCAGCGCGCCGGTCACCTCGATCTGTTCGAGGGTGATCTGACCGGGCAGCCGGATGACGGCGCCTTTCTGCTGCGAGGAGAACAGCTCGGGCTTGCGCGAGATCTCCTTGATGTCTTCATGTTTGGTGACGACCCAGTAGCCGCCGTCGCGGAATCCGCCGGACTTGTCGTCGGTCTGGGCGTTCCACCAGACCGGCGCGGTCCGGCGAAGCTCGGCGAATTCCTGGACCGGGTTTCTGGTCTCCCATAGCGCGGGATCGGTGAAGTCGAATCCCGCGGGAATGGACGGCGCTGGCACAGCTTCCTCCTGAAAGTCCGACATCGTTGTGGACAGTGGATGTCTGGGAACTACCGCCGCCGGCGGCGGTAACGGACGCGGCACGGCTGCTGCAGCTGCACCACCATCTTGGAGTGGTCGTTGTGATAGGAATCCGACGGCTGCGCCAGCTCGAATTCCCAGTCCCGCAACAGAATCGAGAAGATCGCCTTGAGCTGCATGAGCGCGAACGGCGCGCCGACGCAGCGGTGGCGGCCCGCACCGAAGGGAATCCAGGTCCAGCGATTGACGATGTCCTCCTGCCGCGGATCGATATAGCGGCCCGGATCGAAGCTGTCCGGCTCGGGGAAGTCCTCCGCAATGCGGTTCGAGATCGCGGGCGTGGCCGCGACCATGTCACCCGGCGCGATCCGGCGACCGCACACCTCGAATTCGCCCTGCGCGATACGCATCAGAATGATCAGCGGTGGATGCAGGCGCAGCGTCTCCTTGAGCGTCGCCTCCAGATTGGGGATCTGCCGCAGCGCGTTGTGACCGACCTCCGACCCGTCGGCGTACAGCTCGTCCAGCTCGGCGACGACCGCGGCCAATGTCTGCGGGTGGCGCAGCAATTCGATGATCGTCCAGGCCGCGGTGCCGGAGGTGGTGTGGTGGCCGGCGAACATCATCGAGATGAAGATGCCGGTGATCTCACTGGCGGAGAACCGAGAGACGCCGTTCTCGTCCTTCACCGAGATCAGCACGTCCAGCATGTCCCGGTCGTCCTTGCCGGTGGGCGGATTCGCCTCGCGCTGATCCATGATCGCCTGCACCAATTCGACCAGCTTGGCGCGGGCTTCGTCGCGGCGGCGGAAGCTTTCGATCGGCGCGTAGGGATCGACGTAGGCGAGCGCGTCGGTGCCCTGCTCGAGCTCGTGATACAGGTGCGCGAAGCGGGAATCGAGCTGATTGCGGAACTTCACCCCGATCAGGCAGGCCGAGGAGGTGTAGATGGTCAGCTCCGCGAAGAAGTCGAGCAGATCGATCTCGCCCTCGTCCTCCCAGCGGCCGAGCATCCGGTCCACCTCGCGCGCGATGGTCGCGGCGTGGCCGCGCATGTGGTCCGCGCGCAGCGCCTGATTGTGCAGCATCTCTTTACGGCGTTCGGGAGGAGCGTCGAAGACCACGCCCTCGCCGAAGATCGGCTTCATGAACGGGTAGGCCGCCCCCTGGTCGAGGTCCTCGTCGCTGGCGCGAAAGAAGAACTCGTTGGCCTCCGGTCCGGACAGCAGGATCACATCGCGTCCCGCGAGCTCGAAGGTGCCCACATCGCCGCACTCGGCGCGAACCCGGCGCATCAACGCGATCGGATCGGTGCGGAACTCTTCCAGATGCCCGTGTTCGTCCTGGCCCCCGGACACGCGCTGCGGCTTGACGAGTGTCATTCGAAATCCTTCCCGGAAAATCTGTCCAGACACATGATGGACATGTGTCCGGACAGTACTACGGTACTCGGCGTGCGACAAGACTCGGTTGCGCCGCGGGCATGCGGGCGATAGTCCGGACTCATGTCTAGAACACGTTCCAGTTCGCGTGCTACCGTTCACGCGGGTCAGCGGGAAAGCGGAAGTGAGACTGGGAGATTCGATGTCAGAACGAACACGGCCATGGACGGTGTCCGAGGCGGGGAGTCAAGCCGGCCGCGTCGCCGTGGTGACCGGCGCCAATACCGGCATCGGGCTCGAGATCGCCCGGCAGTTGGCCACCGCGGACGCCACCGTCGTGCTCGCCTGTCGTGATCAGGGCCGCGCTGATGCCGCGAGAGCCGACATTCTCGGGTCGGCGCCCAAGGCGAATGTGTATGCGGTACAGGTGGATATGGGCAGCCTGGACTCCATCGCGGCCTGCTCTCGAAGGCTTCGGGAGAACTGGCCGGTCATCGATCTGCTGATCAACAACGCCGGTGTGATGGCCGCCGCGCCCACGCGCACCGCGGACGGTTTCGAGTCCGACTTCGGGACGAACTTCCTCGGCCATTTCGCACTGACGGGTCATCTCCTCGATCGGGTCAGGGCATCGCCATCCGGGCGGGTCGTCACCGTCAGCAGCATTACCCACCGGCGGCGCACGGCCACCTTGGATTTCGAGGATCCGAACGGTCTGCGACGATTCGATCCGGCGACCGCGTACGCACGATCGAAGATGGCGTCGATGACCTTCATGGTCGAGCTACAGCGACGCCTCGCGGCGACGGGGGAGCGGACGCTGTCGGTGGCGGCGCATCCCGGCGGGGTGCGGACTCACATCCTCCGGCAGCAGAACCGGTTGATTCAGCTGGTGTACAACCCCAGACTGTCGTGGCTGACCGGCTGGTTCACCCAGAGTCCGGCCGACGGGGCCCGGCCGATACTGCGCGCCGCGCTGGATTCGAGCACGCGCGGCGGCGACTTCTACGGACCGGCCGGGCGCGGCGAGCTGGTCGGTCCGCCGGTGCTGGTCGAGGTATCGCGGCGGGCCCGCGATGTCGAGGCGGGGCGGCGGCTGTGGCAACTCGCCGAGGACATGACCGGTGTGCGATTTCTCGAGACGCACGGCTGACCGCCGACGTCCCCGATCGGCCGAATCATTTGCACCGGTTGATAATTGGCCCGCGCGGGAGCGTCGAGGCGCGTGACCGCGGACTAGCCTGTGGCGGAAGGGTCGGCGAGCACCCGGCGCACGCACGCCTCGAGTAGGTCCGCGACTTCGGCATAGGACAGCAGTCCCATCCCGCCCTGCAGCATCGCGCCGGAGTACAGCAACTCGAGCATGGCGAGCCGTTCGGGGTCCTTCGATCCCAGCGCCTCGGTGAGCCGATGCCGGATCTCCATGCCGATCCGGACTCGCAGATGCTTGACGTCCGGATCGTCGCCGAGCAGCGCGTTGCTGACCGCGCCCGCCAGGGCCGGTTCGTCGGCGACGAGCATCGAGACCTGACGCAGGACCGCCGCCACCCGGGTGGCCGGATCGGCGTCCTCGATCTGCACCGGAGGGTTGGCGACCAAGCGTCGCCAGAACACCTCGGAGATCAAATGCTCCTTGGACGAAAAGTAGGTGTACGCGGTGGCGGTGCCGACGCCCGCGGCCGCGGCGACCAGCCGTATCGTGGTGCCGGAGTAGCCCTCGCGGGACAGCACGTCGACCGCGGCGACGGTCAGGCGATCGACGGTGTCGGCCTGTTTTTCGGTCAAGCGACGTCGAGTCGCCTCAATCCCGGTAGACGCGAGTTCGGACATATGTCCGGATGATACTACAGACCTATGTTCGGTACAATTTCCGCGCGCGGTACGGCCTCCTCGCAGGCCTGGCGGAGGGTCCTGAGAAGGGCTGGGGACTGCGAAAGGCCCGCGTGTGACAGCGGTTCCGCGCCTGCCGCGCGACCGGCTGTCGGGCTACCTGGTCGGTCGGCGCCAGGGCGGTGGCGGCCATGACGAGGGCGACGATGTCCGAGGGCCGTCATATCGCGTCCGATGGGTCCGCGACGATGCGGGGTCTTCGAGCTCGATGGTGATCAGTTCGATCAGCTGGGGGCGCGCTCGAGCGATCTTCGGGGGCAATCTGCAACATTGCAATTATGTTTGTTGCTATGTAATTTACTGTCGGGATGCCACGCGTCGAGATGCTCGCGGGGAGTGGTGCACAGGGATTTGAACAGTGGCCGGGGGCCTGAGCAAGGGGTGTGAGTGATGAGTGCTGGAAACGATCGGTCCGCCCGATCCCCGGCCGACGGCCTCGCTACGCGGGTGGTGCTTCCCGACTGGCATGAGCTGTTCGCGGCGCTCTGCGGCCATGTCGCCGACGACCCGCACGCCCACCCGGTGACTCGCTGCGCGCGGCGGTTGGCCGAACTGCACGCAGCCCATGAGCGGGAACCCGGAATCGTGGATCTCGCCAGTGCGCGAAGGGTTTTGATCGTCGGCATCGACGAGTGGGTCGCGTGTCACGCCCCGCATGCGTCGAGGTGTGGTGAGTCGCTCGGGAATGCGGCTGATCGGCTGGCGCAGACGCAGCGGAAGGCCATCGCGGCCTTGCGAACCGACACCGATCCCGAGCATGTCCACGCCGCGTGGCATGCGCTGAGTGTGCTCGCCACGGAATGGGCGGACTTGGTCGACGAGGTGATGCACGGTCAACGGCGAATCGAGGCCGGCCACGGACCAGATGCCAGGAAGGCGCTATGAGGTATCGATATCGGCTGCAGGAGTCCGACGATTCGACCTTCCGGGTCGCCGAGACCCGCTTCCAGCACAGTATCGACGTGCGGGCCGAGCCCGCGATCGTCTGGGCGGCGCTGACCGCGCAGGACGCGCTGGTGGCGTGGACCCCGCTCATTCGGAAGGTCGAATGGCATACGCCCCCGTCCGGGGTGGGCAGCTGTCGGAGCGTCACGCTCGGACCGGGGCTGGTGCGTCTCGAGGAGCGGTTCTACCGGTGGGAGGAGGGGCGGCGGATGACCTTCACCGTCGATTCGATGTCGAGACCGGGTTTCACCCACTTCGCCGAGGACATCACGCTGGCGCCGAGTGCGGTGGGAACCGCGGTCGTGTGGTCCTTCGCGGTATCGACCGCCGATTGGCTCGCTCCCGGAACGAGATTCGCCCGCCCGGCGCTGTCCGGCGCGACCCGGTCGATCGTGCACGGCTTGGCCCGGTACGTCGAGAGCTAGGCGGGAAGTCTTGCGGCGGTGCCGGATTGGGCGTGGCGGGGATCTGATGTCAGGTTTCGGCGCAGCTCCTCCGCAGCGATCCGGGCGGCGGTGACGATTGTGCGCACGAGCGCGCTGTTCGGCCAGGTGACCGCCTGACTCGGCGGGGTACCGCAGGTGTGTCAGGTCGGGCGGTTCCCGGCGCAATTCGCCGGACCCCGGACGCGATTTCCGGCGACGCGCCGGACAGCCAATTCCTCGCGGGACAGCTCGGGAGATTCCGCAACGGGCCCCGCACCGGTGGGGGAGGATGGCCCGCCGGGGGATGACGTTGTTCTCTGTGGCCGCTCGGGCCTGGCGCGGGATGCTCGAAGCATCGCCGAAATCAGGAGATGCCATGGAAGAGAACACCGCCCCCGCAAGGAGTTTCGCGCACACCGATCACGATGATCTGGGAATTGTCGTCGGCGTGGATGGATCCGAGATTTCGTATCAGGCAGTGGCGTGGGCCGCTGTCGAGGCCGATACGCGGGGCTGCGCGCTGCACATCGTCACGTCGTACGCCAACCCGATCGTGCCGGGAGCGACCGAACTGGACCCTGAGGACATGCGCGACCTGAGGCTGCAAGGGCAACAGGTGCTGGCCGACGCCGCGAGTCTGGCCGCTCATGCCGTACCGGGCAAGAGTCTGCACATCAGGACCGAACTCATCTTCGACATGATCACCGGGGCGCTGATCGAGCGCTCGCGCCGGGCCCAGTTGCTGGTGGTCGGCAATCGGGGGCTCGGTGCGATCCGGCGCGCGGTGCTGGGCTCGGTGAGCACCGCGTTGACCCGGCACGCGCACTGCCCGGTCGCGGTGGTCCACGGCATGTCCGAGACGGACCCGGCGGCGTCATCGAAACCGGTCGTGGTCGGCGTGGACGGGTCGCTGAACAGCGTGCCCGCCATCGATCTCGCCTTCGACGAGGCGTCCCGACGGAAAGTCGACCTGATCGCGGTGCACGCGTGGACCGACACCAGTGGCTTCGACCTGCCCGTCATGGGCTGGGAATCCATTCGCGAGAGCCAGGATGTGCTGTTGAAAGGGGCGCTCGCCGATTACGCCAAGCGCTATCCGGATGTCACGGTGCATCGCGTCGTGGCCCTCGACACGCCGGTGCGCGCGCTGCTCGAACAGGCCGACAAGGCTCAACTGGTCGTCGTGGGCAGCCATGGGCGGGGTGGTTTCGCCGGGATGATGCTGGGCTCGGTGAGCACAGCGCTGCTGCATCTGGCGCAGTGTCCGGTGCTGGTGGTCCGTCAGCCATCGCAAACCCGGGCCGAAGAACCCGCCGGGCAGTGACTTTCGGCCGTCACCCGCGGCTGCTCGCTCGGGCCATGCTGATGGTACGAGCACACGAAATCCGAGGAAGGACACGTGATGTCGAAGCATCCCGATCACGACACCCTGCGCGCCGCCCTGGCGCTCGCGGTGCGGGCGCCGTCGGTTCACAACACGCAGCCGTGGCTGTGGCGGGTCGGGGACACCACGGTGCACCTGTACGCCGACGACAGTCGCCGTCTGCCCCACACCGACCCGGACAACCGGGAGCTGGTGGTGAGTTGCGGTGCGGCGCTGCATCACCTGCGCATCGCACTGCGGGCCGTGGGCTGGAAGACGGTCGTGCACCGCTTCCCGAACCCCGCCGACCCGCGGCACCTGGCGTCGCTGGAGTTCCGGCCCGCCGAGGCTGATGCGGCAGCCGTACGTCTGGCGCGGGCGATTTCGCAGCGGCGCACCGATCGGCGGCGGTTCACCTCCTGGGAGGTGCCCGCCGCCCAACTGTCCGCCATCGTGGCTGTCGGCGCGGGGAAAACGGGGGTGCAGGTCCGCGAGGTCGACACGACGGGCGAACACGCGCGGCTGATGCAAGCCTTCGTCGACGCCGCGACCGAGCACCGGGGCGATCCCGGCTACGCCGCCGAGCTGGCAGAGTGGAGCGGTCATCACGCCAGTGCCCAGGGCGTGCCCTCGCGCAACGCGGTGGTGTCGTCGGATCCGACGGTGCGCCCCTTCGACGATCCAGGCATGCCCGAGGCGGTAGTGCGCGACACCGATGAGTCCGCTCGCATGCTGTTGGTGTGCACCGCCTCCGACGACCTGCGGAGTTGGCTGAGCGCCGGAGAAGTGGCGAGCGCGGTGCTGCTCGAAGCCACCGTGCGCGGTCTGGCCACCTGCGCGCTGAGCGAACCGCTCGAAGTCACCAGTGTGCGGACGAGAATCCGCCGGGATCTGCTGGGTGACTTCGGCTATCCGCAACTGATCATCCGGGTGGGCTGGGCGGCGACCAGCGCCACGCCGATACCCCCCACACCCCGGCTCCCGCTGGAGAGTGTGGTGCGTCCGCTCGAAACGCTGACGCTCTCGGGCGATCAGTAATGATCGCGAATCAGGCACTGCCGGTGCGCCTTTGGCGCATGCAGCCGTGCAGTTCGAACCCCCTCATGCGGCCCTCGGATCGATGCGAATCGCTGGTCCGGCTGCTGGTCGTCGTATGGATGCTCGCCCTTGTCCCCATCGCGGCGGCCGCCGGAACGGTCGCCTACACGAACGCCGCCGAGGAGATCCGGGCCGAGAACGCGACCAAGGTCCAGGTGATGGCGACCACCATCGGCGAGACAACGCCGAAAACCGTTGCGACCCCATACGGGCCGCGCCATGACGAGGCCCTGGTCCGATGGGAGGACGCCGGTCGTTCCGGCACGGCGACCGTCCCCGTGAACGGGAAGCCGACGCCCGGATCGGTGGTGCCGGTGTGGATCGGGGCCGATGGCCGGCTGACGGACGCGCCGCGTCTGCCCGGCTCCGCCGCCGCGGACGGGGTCGCCGTCGCGGTGGCAGCGCTGCTGCTCGGCGGGGGTGGCGCACTCTGGCTGGAGTCGTGCGCGACCTGGGCGCTGAACACGCTGCGCCACCGGCGGTGGGATGTCGAATGGCGCACCCTGGCACGACCCGTCGGAACCTAGACCTATCGGAACAGTGGAGACACCGAACCAGGAGAGATGATCATGACCGAACACACTGCACCGCGATCGGATCCGAATCCGCCCGTCATCGTCGCGGTGGACGGCTCGGCCGTCTCGTACCAGGCGGTGGCCTGGGCGGCGCTACATGCCGCGCGGCACGGGTGCCCACTGCATATCGTCACCTCGATCTGCGCGCCGGTCGGCCCGCCGCCGACGGCCGTCCTCAACGCCGCCGATATCGCGTCGCTGGAGCTGGACGGCGAGCGCATCGTGGGTGAGGCGACCCATATCGCGTCCGAGACCCTGCCCGGCGAAGGGGTGGAAATGTCGTCGGAAGTCACCACCGAGCCGATCATCTCGCGTCTGATCGAACTGTCGCGGGACGCCCGGATAATGGTGCTCGGCAGCCGTGGGCTCGGCGCGCTCCGGCGCGGGTTGCTGGGATCGGTCAGCACCGCGGTGACCCACTACGCGCACTGCCCGGTCGCCGTGATCCACACGACCGCGGCGGCGGACCCGGTGTCGGCCCGGCAGCCGGTGCTGGTCGGCGTGGACGGCACCTCGAACAGCGTCGCGGCACTGGAGTTCGCGTTCGCGGAGGCGTCGCTGCGCAAGACCGGCCTGACCGCCCTGCACGCCTGGAGCGATGTCAGCGGACCCTATCTGCCGATGTCCGGCTGGGAAGCCGTGGAGGAACAGGAGCACGCCACCTTCGGTGAGGAGATGGCCGGATACGCAGAGCGCTATCCCGATGTCCCGGTGCGGCGAATCCTGGTGAAGGACCGGCCGGTCCGGTCACTGCTGGACGAATCCGAGAACGCCCAGCTGGTGGTCGTGGGCAGCCACGGCCGGGGCGGCTTCACCGGTATGCTGCTGGGCTCCACCAGCAATGCCCTGCTGCACAGCGTGGACTGTCCGATCGTCATCGTGCGCGGCACGTAGCCGTGACTTCGGTCCTCGAGCCGGTGCGCCGCACGACGGCGCGCCGGCTCGTCAGAGTGGCACCGCCCAGCGCAGCGACGTCCCCACACCTTCGGGACCATGGCCGAACGAGAAGTTGCCGCCCAGCTCCTCGGCCCGGCGCGCCAAGTTCTGGAGCCCGCTGGCGGTGATGTTCTCGGGAATCCCGCAACCGTCGTCGGTGATCAGCACGGTCAGGTCGTCGGAGACGTCGAGGCTCACCGAGAGGGTGTCCGCGCCCGCGTGCCGCACCGCGTTGGACACCGCTTCACGGACCACGGCTTCGGCGTGGTCGGCGAGCTCGGCCGCCACCACCGACAGCGGCCCGGAGATCCGCAATGACGTTCGGAGTCCGGTGTCGACGGTGTGCTTGCGGATGACGTCTTCGATCCGCTGCCGCAGCCGGGTGCTGCTGGCCGCGCCGCCGTGCAGGTCGAAGATCGAGGTGCGGATCTCCTGCACCACGTCCTGGAGCTCGTTGATGACATCCGAGATACGCTCCCGCACTTCGGCCGAGCGGGCGCGGGCGACGGTGCCCTGCAGGCTCAGGCCGGCCGCGAAGAGCCGCTGGATGACATGATCGTGCAGATCGCGGGCGATACGGTCGCGATCGGTGAGCACGTCGAGCTCGCGCATGCGCTGCTGGGCCTCGGCGAGCTGGATGGCCAGTGCGGCCTGATCGGTGAAAGCGCCCGCCAATCCCTGCAATTCCTCGGCGAACGGGGGAGCCCCGGCCGCGCGGACCATCACCAGGACACCGAAGGTCGAGTCCTGTGTCTTGAGGGGGAGGATCAGCGATGGTCCGGCGTCGAGTGCGATATCGAGGCCGAGATCGACGCTGTCGTCGAGGCAGAGTGGGTGACCCTCGCGAAATGCTCGCCCGATCGCCGTTCCGGACGTGCGCACCATACCGCTGCGGACCTTGCCATCCGGGCCGGAGCACCGGCTGATCCGCAGCCCCTCCGCGTCACGGTGATTGCTGTCGGGCTCGTCGTCGAACGCCAGGAACGTCCACTCCGATTCGGTGAGCGTGCGCGCGTGCGCGACGACGTGGGCGAGCACCTCATCCGGCTCGGTCCCGGCGAGGAATTCGGTGGCGACGTCGCGGGTCGCCTCGATCCATGCCTGGCGGGTTCGGGTGGACTGATAGAGGCGCGCATTGTCGATGGCGGTACCGGCGGCCGCCGCCAGTGCCTGCACGATCACCTCGTCGTCCTCGGTGAACGGCTGCCCGCCCGACTTTTCGGTGAGGTACAGGTTGCCGAAGATCTCATCGCGGATCCGGACGGGGACGCCGAGGAACGTACGCATCGGCGGATGGTTGGCGGGGAATCCCACCGACGCCGGATGATCGGCGATGTTGTCCAAGCGGATCGGTTTGGGCTGGCTGATCAGCAATCCGAGCACGCCGAGGCCCTCGGGCAGGTCGCCGATGCGGGCCCGCATCTCCTCGTCGATGCCCTCGTAGATGAACTGCTCGAGCTGATCGTGACCGCGCACGCCCAGAGCGCCGTAGCGGGCGTCGACGAGGCTGATCGCGGTGTGCACGATGGTCCGCAGCGTCTGGTCGAGGTCGAGTCCCGAGGTAACGGCCAGCATCGCCTCGACCAGGCCGTCCATGCGGTCACGGGCGTCGATGATCTGTTCGACTCGGTCCTTCACCTCGGTCAGCAATTCCCGCAGCCGGAGCTGCGAGAGCGTGTCACGTACCGAGTAAGAGCCGTCTTGAGGCTCAACGCTCATATCCGGTGTTCCTGTACTCGTGTCGGATGCGCGCACGATTTGTCTCGTTACGACATTGCTAGCTTAAACGTGTACACGCCAACGATAGTGCAGGGAAGCGACCCGGAGATGTCACCGGCCTGCGCCGCGACCAGTTCGCCGAGATCGGCTCCCTCGTCGCCGACGCGGTCGGCATCGGTCAATCGCGATTCGTCGAAGGCGGCGACATGGTCACCGACGACGGCTCCAGTTCTCTTTCGACCCGGGCAGCGTGAGCAGTAGCAGGAAGGGGACGGCGAGGATGAACAAGGCGGACAGCATCGCCAGCGGCGAGGCGCCGCTGAGTTCGAGGCCGGTGACCACGAAGGGCAGCGCGATGACGAACAGGGGGGCGTGCCGGATGGTCACAGATCCTCCGGCGTCTCGAAAATGCCTGCGGCGGTGAGGATATCGCTGAATTCGGCGCCCAGCAGTACCCGCCGCAGCGGTGCGGGCAGTTGTGCCAGCACGTGGTCGAGTTGGCCGGGGGAGAAGAGCTGGGTCAGCGCGTCGGTGACCGCCGCGGACGAACGCCTCGCCTCCTCGATCGACACATCCGCCGTGCGGGCGAACTGGTGCAGGAACGACTGCGGATCATGGGGCACCGGACCACGTCCCGGCGTCCAGCCCTCGTAGAAGACACCGCGCAGCAGGGTGGGCAGCTGGGCGCTCAGGTGTGCGGCCGCGCCGACGTCGAGGCGGTCGCGCACGGTGTGCAGCCATGCGCGCAGGGCCTGGTGCGCCGCCATCTTGTTGTCGGTGCCGAGCCGGTCGGCGACGGTGCGCAGCCAGATGCGGCCGGTGTGGATCGCCGGGGCGAACGGATCGGTGTGGTGGCTCATCGGCGTGGTCTTTCTCGAAGAGGCGAGTACGGGGTCAAGGATGGGTCGGAGTGGCCTGCGCCTGCGGAAGATTCAATGCCTGCGCGATGGCGTCACTCCAGAGCGTGATGGCCGACCAGTCGCGCAGATCTCCGTAGCGGGTGCCGCCGAGGACGCGGTAGATGGTGCGGGCGGGCAGGGAGACGCCGGCCCGCTCATAGTGGCCGGCGAAAGCGTGGTAGTCGACCGGCTCGATCGAGTCACGCAGGGCAGCGATCTCTTTCGGGACGATGCGGCCGACGCGGCGTCCGATCGGGCCGACCAGCGCGGGCCCGAGCCCGACACTGAAAAGCCATACCCGGCGTGCGCGGAGTTCGTGGCGATGCGGGCGGACGAATTCCTCCAGCTCCGGCAGCAGCGCTCGATCGTGCACGGCGCTGCCGAGCACGACGGCGTCGAAGCGGGAGAGTTCGGGGGCGTGCTCGGTATCGGCGACCTCGACGGTCGCGCCGCGGGCCGCGAGGTAGGCGCCGATGAAATCGGCGATCTCGCGTGTGGACCCTTGGGCGGTGGCGTAGATGACGGCGATGCGTGGAGTAGTGGTTTCCATATATCGAGCCTGCTCGTGTGGCCGGATTTCGGTGAGAGGACTCCTACCCGCGCTGCCCGGGACCATGGTCCTCGGTGGTCTCAGCCGGCCGCCGCGGCGGGGCGGGTCAGGTCCGACAAAGCGGCGGCGAGCAGCCGCCGGGTCTCCTCGGCGGGCGCGGCGAGCTCGGGCCTGGCCAGGACCTGGACGAGCAGCGCGGGATCCGCGGCCTCGACCAGTACGCCGGTCTGGTCGGCGCGCACGACGACATTGCAGGGCAACAGCAGTCCGGCCTCCCGGTCGGTGGCGAGGGCGCGGCCGGCCAGCTGCGGGTTGCAGGCTCCGAGGATCAGATATTCCTCGATGTGCTCGCCGGTCCGCTCCCGGAGGGCGGCCTGCACATCGAACTCGGTGACGACGCCGAATCCATGCTCCCGCAGGGTCATTCGGGTTCGAGCCACAGCATCGGGAAACGTCGTGTCGAGGTGGACGGCGATGGCGGGGGCCGCGGTCACCGGAATCCGGATCTCGGTGATCAGCAGACGGGGATCGCTCACTTCGTCCGGACCGATGAGGTACGCTTCGGTCGGCGGACCGACAGGCCGATAACCGTTGCCCTGCAGCCACTCTCGCAGTGCGCGGTATCCGGCGTCGATGTCGTGGTAGCCCCCGCGATGACAGGTGCGGGCCACCAGCGTCGGCGACTGGATGACCAGTTGCGCACCGGAGCTGGGGCCCAGGCCGGGCGCGGCCTCGATCGGAAGCCCGAAATCGACGATGATGGCTTCCTCGGCGGGCAATTCCCGATGGAAGGTGATCGTCGGCGCGCCGTTCGCGACGAGCCCGGCCTTCTCCGCGACCTCCGACAGCCGGTTCATGCCGCCGACAATGCCCTCGCTCAACAGGTCCGGGCGGATCTCCAACGGGATGCGCAGGACCGCCTGCGGCGGGGTCTCGCAGACGTTCACCCGGTACTCCATCACGCGCCTCCTTCGGATAGTTCGTGCGTTCAGCCTGCGTCCGGCGGTCCGGGCGGCCACAGAGGAGAAAGTCACGGTGGGGCGGGAACAAATGCACGACCGCGTGACGGCGACCGGCCGAAGAGGACGAAGGTCACACGATCGTCCGACCATTGCGGCGACACAGGCAGGGCCAACAGCATTGTGAACGTCGACCTTCGACGGTGTGTGACACGGCTCACCGCGAGCAGAATCGAGGTATCGGCTCGAAGTCCGAAGGCTCGAAGTTCAAGGGCGACAAAGGCGTCGTCCGCGCGGGTGACCCAGCCACAACGGCGTGGCGGCGGTGCCCGCGGCGATCAGAATTCCGGCCCAGGCTGCGCCCAGCGCCCAACCGGCGACGATGTCGCTGGGGTAGTGGACACCGAGGTAAACGCGGGAAAACCCCACGGCGGCAATGAGAACGACCGCCGCGATCCAGGCGATGGCACGAGTCCACCTGTGACCCTGCCGCCCCCGCGTGAGCATCCATACCGACACGAGCGCGACGACCGCGATACCCGTCGCGTGCCCGGACGGGAACGACGAGCCGTCGATGGCGATGGCTCGCTCCGATACAGGCGGGCGGGGTCGTCCCACTGCCAGTTTCACCGTCAGCACCATCAGTGCGAACCCTGCCACCGCGACCGATCCGAGGATCGCCGGCGCGAGTGTGCGTACCCGCAGGGTCGTGACGGCCGCGGCGAGTGCCATGATCGCGGCCAGCACGGGCGGATTTCCCACCTCGGTCAGTGAACGCATGACCGTGGTGAGCACCGGTTCACGATGCACCATGATCCATGCCGATATCGGCCCGTCCCATGCGGTGACACCGTCACCGTCGAGGACGTTGTCCAGAATCGCGGCGAACAGCGCGGCGAGTCCGCAGACCGCCAGCGCTCCCGCCGCTGTGATGAGCAAGGCCATCCTGCCCGGAGCGAGACCGGGCCGCAATGGCCGGCATTCGGTCGGGCCGGCCATGATCACAGCCGCTCGTCGGCGGCCAGGGTGAAGTAGTTCTCCTCCTCCTGCACGAAATGCAGGCGCAGCACCGCGTACAGCCCGTAGAGGCAGGCGAGCAGATCGTCGACCTGATCCGGATCGAAACCGCCACGGGCGCGAGCGAGTTCGAGATGAGTGCCGATGCGGGTGGTCAGCCGTTGTATCTCGGCGTGGGCGCGGCTCATGGTGGCCGTCGCCTCGGATCCGCCGAGCGGCCCGGCGAGGGCGGGATAGAGCTGCGTCTCCTCGGCTTGCTCGTGTGGCAGCAGGTCCTCGACGAGGAAGCGGTGCGTGGTCTCGAGTGTCGCCAGGGCTGCGGCGTCGGGTCGGTCGGCGATGCGGTCGGCGACGGTGCGCAAGGTCGCGAGCGCGTCCTGCATGACATCGTGTTCGGCGGCGAAACGGCGCAGCAGCTCCTCGGTGTCGGTCGGCAGACCGCGGTCGGCCGCCGGGCCGCCGCGCAGCGCCCGCAGCGCGTTGAGGATCACGGCGACATCGATCCCCTCCTGCAGCAGCGCGCCGGCCGCGGGCGGCAGCCAGCCGACGGCCGCGATGACCATGGCGAGCAATGACAGCGCCATCCCCACTGTCGCGCTCTGCACGGCGATCCGCCGTGACCAGCGGGCGATATCCATCGCGTCGGCGAGCCGGTCCAGCCGGTCGGTGGTGAGCACGATGTCGGCTGCCTCGGAGGACGCGGTCGAGCCGCGGGCGCCCATGGCCACGCCGACCGTAGCGGCGGCGAGGGCCGGCGCGTCATTGATGCCGTCGCCGACCATGACGGTCACGTGCTCGTCGGCTTCCCGCCGCACCGCCTCGACCTTGTCGGCCGGGCTCTGTTCCGCGCATACCTCGTCCAGGCCCAAAACCGTCGCGACCTCCCGGGCGGGTTCGGGGCGATCGCCGGTCAACATGACGAGGCGGTTCAGCCCTGCCTCGCGCAGCCGTCGAAGCGTGCGGGGCGCGTGGCGGCGCAGAGGGTCTCGCAGCAGTACGGCACCGAGCGGCACGTCGTCGACGGTGATCCAGGCGATCGCGGCGGAATCCAGCCGGGCCCGATTCAGCACCGGCCGCGCCCACCCCGGGACGGTCGTGGACTCGGCCAATTTGCCGACCTGCACGCGGTGACCATCGACCTCACCGGTGACACCGCGCCCTGCCTGCTCGGAAACCGCTGTGGCGACGTCGAGTTCGATGCCACGGGCCAGTGCCTCGGTCACGATCGCCTCGGCCAGCACGTGCGGCGACAGCTGATCCACCGAGGCCGCGACCCGTAGCAGCCATGTCTGATCCGCGCCCGGGGCCGCGGCGACCTCGGTGACAATCGGTCGGCCGGCGGTGACGGTGCCGGTCTTGTCCATCACGAGAGTGGTTGCCCGGCCCAGGTTTTCGAGTGCGCCACCATCGCGGACCACGACCCCGATCCGCGATGAGCGCGACAGGCCCGACACGATGGCCACCGGCGCGGCGAGCAGCAGCGGACAGGGGGTCGCGACCACCAGCACCGCCACCGCGCGCACCAGCGAACCGCTCAACCAGTAGGAGGCCCCGGCGACGGCCAAGGTCAAGGGCAGGAACCAGGCGGCATAGCGATCCGCCAAGCGCACGGTGGGCGCGGTGGCGGCCCCGGCTTCCCGCGCCAGCCGCACGATACCGGCATACGTACTCTCGTCAGCGGTCGCGGTGGCGCGCATCTCGAAGACACCGCCGGCGTTGAGGACGCCGCTTCGCACCGGCTGCCCGGCCGTCCGCTCGACCTGTAGCGGCTCACCCGTGAGCGCCGATTCATCCAGCTCCGCAACCGAATCCAAGATTCTGCCGTCGGTCGGCACCACCTCCCCGGCGGCGATCACCAGAATGTCACCCACACCGATCTCATCGAGATCGACGACCCGCACCACATCGCCGCAGCGCCGACGCGCTGTCCGTGGCGCACGCTCGAGCAAGGCCCGCAAATCACGTGTAGCCCGCCGCTCCGCCGCCGCGTCCAGCGCATGCCCGCCACTGAGCATGACCGCGATCAGGGCCCCCGCGAGGTACTCATGCACCCACAGCGTGCCGACCAACGACAACACCGCGATGAGATCGACCCCGATTCGCCCTCGCCGCAGGGCCGAGATCACCCACCACAGCGCCGGCGCAATGGCCACCACCGTGCCCGCGGCCCAGCACCAATCGGCGACCGACGCCGAGCCGGCAACCCAGGCGATCAGACCCGCCAGTAGCGGCGCAATAGTGCCGATGAGCAGCACAGCCCCCACGACGCCGGTCTGAGGCTGCCATCGGTACCGTGAATCGGCCATCGCGCTGTTCCTTCCCGCTGAAATGCGTTCGTATGCAGTGCACCGCGGGAATGCCGCACCTCACAGGGCCACAGTCCCTCCAGATCGCTGCCGTTGGACCCATTCGGGCCACAGTGCGCCCGGGACGTTCTCGCGGCGGCTTTCGCCGGCCGGCGGTGGAGAGGGGAGAGCGCCACGGCGGGGGCGGTGTCCGAAGGAAGTTCGAGACGGGACCTTCGGCCCTGTGAGGGCGGCGGGGCGTGGTGCTGACATGGATCAGGGGGAAACCCAATGTTGCAAGGGGACCTGTGAGAAAGGCTTGACAGTTCATGCGTGCGTACGAAGCTCGATCGGTCCGAACGCGCCCGTGGTCGGTGATCTCCGCCCGGGTCGCGGCTCCGGGGTCGGGAGTTGTCGCATGAACGGGCTGTCCGGAGGCTCTTTCGTTCCGCGGGCCACACAGACCATGGGCCGTGCGGAAGCGCTGCGGTTGTTGGCGAGTGTTCCGTTCGGGCGAGTGATCTTCACCCGCGACGCGTTGCCCGCCGTGCGGCCGGTGAACCATCTGGTCGACGAGGGCGAGATCATCATCGTGCGCACTCGGCTCACCTCCCGGCTGACGTCGACAGTACGCGCGGACTCGAATGTCGTTGTGGCGTACGAAGCCGATGACATCGACCCGATCGAACAGCTGGGATGGTCGGTGGTGGTCACGGGCATCGCTCGCCCCGTGTCCGATCCGCAACGGGTCGCGCGGTACGAACGCCTCTTGCGGCCCTGGGTCGACGGGCCGATGGACACCATCGTCGCCATCGAGCCGACCCTGGTAACCGGCGTGCGGCTGGTAGCGGAGAAGGCGGGATAGCGGCCGCACAGGGTGTTCAGGCGTACGGGTCGTCGGCCTCCCATTCATCGGCATCGGTCTCGTCGGTATCGGTCCGGTCGAGAGCCTCTGCGCGCGTAGCATTCTCGGACTTGGGTTCGGTGAAGTGAAGCCGGGCAACGAGTTTGATGTGTCCGTCGTGTTTGGCGCTGGTTATCTCCAGTTCGCCGTGGAGCTTGTCCGGCAGCGCGAGAGTTCCCGTGGTGCCGTCGCCGCCGTAGGTGATCACGCTGCCGGAATCGAGTTCGTCGGCGACGCGCCGCAGTCGGTCGGCGAGTTCGGCGCGGTCGAGGGTGCGGTGCTCTTCGTGGATCTTGTGGTGTGTCATGTCTAGAAGCACACCGCACCCCGCCGTACGACTCTAGGGACCAAATGCCTGGGCCGGACGCACGGAAGTCCCCATTGCGGGATGCGTTCTGGTGATGAAACGCGCTGCGCGACGGCGCAATCGATGATCGGTGCGCCGCTCGCGGGCGGCCGGTACAGCCGGGGCGGTCCGGAAGAACCAATGCTTGGCCGCCTCGGCCAGAGCCAGGTACACCAGGATCATCCCGATCAACACGACGAAGAAGCCGCCGGGCAGTGGCTGGAAGCCGAGCGAGCCGGCCAGCGGGGTCACGGGCAGCAGCGCGCCGATCCCGACCGCGGCCAGGGCGGCGGTGAGCAGAGCGACGCTGGGATGGCTGCGGAAGAACGGCGTTCTGTGGGTGCGGATCACGAACAGCACCAGGGTCTGGGTGGCCAGCGATTCGACGAACCAGCCGGTATGGAACAGCGCTTCGCCCGCATGGAAGACCCAGAGCATGATGCCGAAGGTCGCGAAGTCGAACACCGAGCTGATCGGACCGAACACCAGCATGAACCGCTGGATCAGCCGCAGGTCCCAGCGCGAGGGGCGGGCCAGTTGCTCCTCGTCGACATTGTCGGTGGGGATGGCGAGCTGGCTGGAGTCGTAGAGCAGGTTGTTGAGCAGGATCTGCGAGGGCAGCATCGGCAGGAACGGCAGAAAGGCCGAGGCGCCCGCGGCGCTGAACATATTGCCGAAGTTGCTGGACGTGCCCATCAAGACGTACTTCATGGTGTTGGCGAACACGCGGCGGCCCTGGGTGACTCCGTCGGCCAGCACCTGCAGGTCCTTCTCGAGCAGCACCACGTCGGCGGCGTCCTTGGCGACATCGGTGGCGGCGTCGACGGAGATTCCGACGTCGGCGGCGTGCAGGGCCAGCGCGTCGTTGACGCCGTCGCCGAGGTAGGCGACGTCGACGCCGAGGCAGCGTTGCGCGCGCACGATGCGCGCCTTCTGTTCGGGATCGATGCGAGCGAAAACCGTTGTGGTGGATAATGCCTCGGTGAGCTCGGCATCGGTGAGCCGATCCAGATCGGCGCCCGAGAGCGTGCCGCCGGCCGGCAGGCCCAGTTGTTCGCACACCCGCGCGGCCACGGTCGGATGATCGCCGGTGATGACCTTGACCGCGATGCCGAGCGCGGCCAGTCGGCTGATCGCCTCTCGGGCCGAGGATTTCGGCGGATCCAGGAAGACCAGGATTCCGGCCAGCCGCAGACCGGTCTCGTCGGCGGTCGTCAGCGTGGTCTGCCCGGGTACGGAACGGGTCGCCACGGCGACCACGCGGTGGCCGGCGGCGAATTCGGCGTCGAGCGCCCGCGCCGCCGAGTCGGGCACATTCTCGCAACATGCCAGCACGGCCTCGGGCGCGCCCTTGGTGATGATGGTTCGCCCGCGTACGGGTGAATCGGCGAGGACCGAGACCATCCGGCGCCGGTGATCGAAAGGCAGCGTGGCGAGCCGTGAGTACCCCTCGATCGCGCCCAACGGAGCGACAGGCGCCGCCCACAGCGCGGTGTCCAGCGCGTCACCGCCCGCCAGCCGGCCGTTCTCGATCAGGCCGTCGGTGCATATCAGGCCGAGCTCGGTGACATCGCCGTCGGCCGCGTCAGCGGCGATCGTGCGCATGAACTCGATCCGTCCTTCGGTCAGCGTCCCGGTCTTGTCGGTGAACAGCACCTCGATATCGCCGAGATCCTCGATGCAGACGAGCCTTTTCACCAGCACCTTGCGCTGTGCCAGCAGCCGCGAGCCCGCTGCGAGACTGGTGGACACGACTGCCGGGAGCAGCTGCGGCGAGATGCCGACCGCGATCGCCAGCGAGAACATGAGCGCGTCCAGGATCGGCCGATGCAGCATCAGGTTCACCACGAAGATGCCGATCGTCAATGTGGCCGCGACCCGGACCAACAGCATCGAGAATTTGCGCAGCCCGGCCTGGAATTCGGTCTCGGGCTCCCGCCGCGCCAAACCGACTGCGATGCGCCCGAATTCGGTGTCGCCACCGGTTGCGGTGACCACGCCGCGTCCGGTCCCGGCGGCGACCACCGTGCCCATGAGCGCGCAGGAGGTGAGTTCGGCGACCGGGGTTCCCTCCGGGACCGGATCGGTCGACTTCCGCACCGGCTCGGACTCTCCGGTAAGCACCGATTCATCGCACTGCAGCCCGGTGGTCGACAGCAGGCGCAGATCCGCGGGTACCAGCTCACCCGGTCGCAGCTCGACGATGTCTCCGGGGACCAGTTCCGCGAGGTCGATCGATCGGGCTTGCCCGTCGCGCAGCACCACGACGCGGTGCCGGATGCGGTCGTGCAGCGCTTCGGCGGCCTTCTCGGCACGGAACTCGTTGACGGTGCCCAGGCCCACGGACATCGCCACGATCACGCCGATGACCACCGCATCGGTGCGCTCGCCGAGGAAAAACGACGCCGCCGCGGTCACGGCCAGCAGCAGCAAGAGCGGTGAACGCAATTGCCGGGCCACGACCGGTCCGATACGAGCCCGATGCGCCCGAATCGCATTAGCTCCGAAGACCCGGGCCCGCCGGGCGTGTTCCTCCTCGGTCAGCCCGCTGTCACCGGTTGCCAGCGCGGTCAATACCCCGTCGGTGGTCTGCGGAGCGGCGGCCGTCGCGGAGACGGCGCGAACCGATTGGGACAGATCGGGATTCGCGACGCCGAGTCGGGCATGAGTGTGCATGTAGTCGAGGGTTCCGCTTCAGGTGAAAGGCTGGTAGGGCCTGCTCGCACGCAGGCAGGGGACCAAAGACCTTGTAGCCGAGGACTTGCCGCCCCACGAACGCATGCTCGCCGCGGGCGGCGACGGTGCGCGGCGAGCGGATCGGACTACTGCGCGTGTGGATGCTCGCCACGCAGCTTGGACGCGTAGACCGCGGCCTGCGTGCGGCGTTCCATGCCGAGCTTGGCGAGCAGCCGGGAGACGTAGTTCTTGACCGTCTTCTCGGCCAGGAACATCCGCTCGGCGATCTGCCGATTGGTCAGGCCGTCGCCGAGCAGATCGAGGAGTTTGCGCTCCTGATCGGTGAGACCGGCCAGCGGTCCGTCGGATTGAGTGCTGCGGCGCAAGCGATCCATGAGCGCCGCGGCGGCTCGATTGTCGAGAAGGGAGCGGCCGGCCCCGATCTCCTTGATGGCCTTCGCTAGTTCCATGCCCTTGATGTCCTTGACCACGTAGCCGCTGGCCCCGGCCAGGATCGCGTCCATCATGGCCTGCTCATCGGTGAACGAGGTGAGGATGAGACAACGCAGCGTGTCCAGGCGCGAGAGCAGGTCGCGGCACAGCTCGATGCCGTTTCCGTCCGGCAGGCGGACATCGAGGACCGCCACGTCCGGTTGCAGTGCCGGGATCCGGGCGAGAGCCTGGGCGGCATCGGCGGCTTCACCGATGACGGTGAGCTCGGGATCGCTCTCGAGCAAGTCGACGAGTCCTCGGCGAACGATCTCATGGTCGTCAACGAGAAATACCTTGATCATGGCCGGTTCCCATCTGTAAGGACTACGTGGTCGAACATAGCTTGCCGAGCGGATTATCGGGGATCGCCGGACGGAGTTCGGACACCGGGGGTTGCGGCCGCGCTGATGTCGAGGATCTGTGTGAGGGGCAATCGCGGCGTATGCGTCGGCTGCCGGTCGGAAGCCGGAACCGTGCCGACCCGTATCAGAACCTGTGGCTGCTCGGCGCGGCCGGTGAGCCCCTGGATGACCGATCGGCTCTGCGGCACCTCGGTGACGTGACTGATCGGGCACGTCGCGTATCCCGCGACCGTGCATTCGAGCAGGATCGTGGACAGCGCCTCGCCGCAGCGCAGCAATTCGGTGAAGCTGCTTCCACTGGACACGACGAGGACGACGGACTCGTCGTCCTTGATCTCGGTCCGGCGCGGTTCGTCGTCGACGGCCGGGAGCACGCGGCTCAGGTCGACCCGCTGCCGCTCGTCGGGGGTGACGCGGGCTGATGGCGGGATGCCCTCCGCGGCCAGCGAATGCCCTGCCCACCACTGCAATTCGGCTTGATAACCCGAATCGTAACGGCGTACGGCGGCGGTCATCCGGGACGCGCGGGCCAATTCGGTGCGGGCCTCGGGCGGCAGCACGGTGATCACGGCGTCGAACGGATCGACGATGACCGGCAGCACCGGTTCGAACTCCCGCCATTCGGCCGGGGCGCTGAACGGGAGGCGATCGGTATAGCGAACGGTGATGGCGGCGGCACGGTCGCGGTCGGCGTCGGTGACGATGCGGGCGGGCTCCAGCGTGACCGTCGCCAGCTGATCGTGGCGGGTCGGATTCGGGAAGTACGTGACGTGGGTCTGCCATCCGGTGGCGGCCAGCGCGGCGCGCAGATGACCCAGTGCGATGCCGCAGCTGATCAGCATCTGCCGCCCCGAGTGGTCGGTGGCGGGCAGCATCCGGGCCCGCACCGAGAACAGGTGCAGGGCTTCACCATCGAATACCCAGCGCCACGGCTGGCTGTTGTGCAGGGAGGGTGCGCGACCGGCCAACCGGACAGCCTGCTCGATCGTCTCGCTGCTGGGTAGTGGACTCATGGACTCACGCTAGGACGCCCGACACGCGCGTCCCAGGGGCCGTTGGTCCTCGTTACGGTGCTACAGGACCCTTGGCCTGGCGCTCAGCGCCACGCAGGCTGAATTCGTGGACCAGAACACACAGGCCGTGCCGCTGATCGACGCGCGGCGCCATGATGCGGTGATCTTCGATATGGACGGTGTGGTGACCGACAGCGCTCGCGTGCACGCGGCGGCCTGGAAGGAGATGTTCGACGACTTCCTGGCGCATCGCGCGCCGGCGCCCGGCGAGGACCTGTCGCCCTTCACCGACGAGGACTACCTGCGGTGGGTGGACGGCGAACCCCGATACCGGGGTGTTGCCGATTTTCTTGCCGCGCGCGGCATTTCACTGCCGGAGGGGGATCCTGCCGACGCCGAGGACGCGGGAACGGTGTGCGCGCTCGGCAACCACAAGGACCGGCTGTTCATCGAACGCCTCGTCCGCGATGGCGTCCCGGCCTTCGGCTCCACCGTGGCGCTGGTGCGGCGCCTGCAGACGGCGGGAATCGGTGTCGCGGTGTTCTCCGCCAGCCGCAACTGCGCCGAGGTGCTGCGCGCCGCGGGCATCGGAGATCTGTTTCCGGTGCGGGTGGACGGCATCGTGGCCGCGGAGCTGGGGCTGGCGGGCAAACCCGATCCCGCGATGCTGCTCGAGGCCGCGCGCCGGCTCGGGGCGGAGCCGGAACGGACCGTCGTCGTGGAGGACTCGGAGGCCGGTGTCGCCGCCGGCCGGGCGGGCGGATTCGGCCTGGTGATCGGAGTCGATCGGGGCGGGCACGGCGACCGGCTGGTCGAGCGCGGAGCCGATGTGGTGGTCTCGGATCTGGACCGGGTGCGGCTGCACAACGGCTTCCGGCGGATGTCGGAGGTGCCGGACCTGGTCACAGCCCGGCTCGGTGACCTGCTCGACACCGAAAAGGCCTCCGTCCTCCTCGATTTCGACGGCACGCTGTCGGCCATCGTCCCCGATCCGGCCGCCGCGACCCTGGTGGAGGGCGGGGCGGCGGCCCTGACGCGGCTCGCGGCTCGGTGCCCGGTCGCCATCGTCAGCGGGCGCGAACTCGATGATCTGCGTGGGCGGGTGGGTGTCGACGGACTGTGGTACGCCGGGTGCCACGGATTCGAATTGCTCGCCCCGGACGGGACGACGTACGTGCACGAGGCCGCCCCGGGCGCGGAGCAGGCTCTGGCCGCGGCAGCCGAGGAACTGGCGCTATCGCTGGGCTCGATCGACGGAGTGCTGGTGGAGCACAAGCGCTTCGCGGTCGCCGCGCACTATCGGCGGGTCGCGCCGGAGCGGGTCGGCGCGGTGACCGCCGCTGTGCACGCGCAGGCCCGCAAGCGGGGCCTGCGCGTGACGAGCGGGCGCAAGGTGGTGGAACTGCGGCCGGACATGGACTGGGACAAGGGAACCGCGCTCCAGTGGATCCTCGGCCATCTCACCACGCCCACCCTGCCGATCTACGTCGGCGACGACCTCACCGATGAGGACGCCTTCGACGCCGTCGAGGCCGAGGGCATTCCGATCGTGGTCCGCCACGACGAGAACGGCGACCGGCGGACCGCCGCCCGCCTCGCGCTGCCCGGACCCGAAGGCGTGCGATCCTTCCTCGACGAACTCGCCGGACTGCTCGCGGCCCAAGCCGATATGGCGATATCGTCCTCGTGGGTGTTCGGCTTCGACGGGTACGACCCGATCCACGAACGACTGCGCGAGGCGCTGTGCACGGTGGGCAACGGCTATCTCGCGACCCGGGGCGCCGCGCCGGAGTGCACGGCGGGAGAACATCACTACCCGGGCACCTACGTCGCCGGGATCTACAACCGGCTCTTCGACCAGATCGCCGGACGCACCGTCGACAACGAGAGCCTGGTGAACCTGCCGAATTGGCTGCCGGTCACCTTCCGCATCGGCGACGGCGACTGGTTCGACATCGACACCGTCGAATTGCTCTCGTATCGGCAGGAATTCGATCTGCGGCGGGCGGTCCTGCTGCGGCACTTCCGATTCCGGGACGCCACCGGCCGTATCACTCGGGTGCGGCAGCGGCGCTTCGCGGCGATGCACGCACCACACCTGTGTGCGCTCGAGACCGCGGTGACCGCCGAGAACTGGTCGGGCACCGTGGTCTTCCGTTCGAGGGTGGACGGCGCCGTGGACAACAGCCTGGTGGCACGGTATCGGGATCTGTCGGGGGACCATCTCGAGCAGGTATCGGCGCGGGAGCTGTCACCCGAAGCGGTGGTGTTGGTCGTGCGCACCGGGGAGTCCAGGATTCCGATCGCGACCGCGACCCGCGGGACGCTGCACCGCGAGGATGTGAAGCTGTGCCCCGCAACCGAACTCGTGGAAGGTGAGCGGTCGATCGGGCACGATCACGGCGTCTCGATGACCGAGGGGGAGACGGTCGTGCTGGAGAAGATCGCGGCCGTGGTGACCGGCCGCGATCACGCCGTGTCGGCGCCCGACGAGGAGGCGGCACGGTCCTTGCGCAGTGCCGGCAGGTTCGAGGACCTCCTCGAGTCTCACACGGCGGCATGGGAACACCTATGGGATCGGCTGCGCATCGATCTCGGCGGTGGCGAGCAAGCGACCCGGACGATCCGGCTGCACCTCCTGCATCTGGTGCAAACCCTCTCACCGCATACCGCCGACCTGGATGTCGGGGTGCCCGCACGGGGCCTGCACGGCGAGGCGTATCGCGGACACATCTTCTGGGATGAACTGTTCGTGTACCCGGTCCTCAACCCGCGCTTCCCGAGACTGGCGCGCGGCCTGCTTCGCTACCGGTATCGGCGGTTGCCGGAGGCGCGCCGTGCGGCCGCCGCGGCCGGTACGGCCGGTGCGATGTTCCCGTGGCAGTCGGGCGCCGACGGTCGAGAGGAATCTCAGCTGCTGCATCTGAATCCGCTGTCGGGCCACTGGAATCCGGATCCGAGCCCGCGCGCCCACCATATCGGCAGCGCCATCGCCTACAACGTCTGGCAGTACTACCAGGCGACCGGCGACATCGAATTCCTCACCGACTACGGCGCCGAACTCATGGTGGAGATAGCCCGCTTCTGGGCGAGCCTGGCCGACTACGATCCCAGTCACGATCGTTATCACCTACGCGGCGTCATCGGACCCGACGAATTCCACACCGGGTCGCCGAGCTCGCCCGGGACCGGGATCGACGACAACGCCTACACGAATGTCATGGCGGTGTGGACGCTGCTACGCGCCCGCGAGGCCCTGGACCGTCTGACCCCGCGCGCCCGCGCGGAACTGCTGGAGTCGCTGCGGATCTCACCCGCGGAACTCAGCCGCTGGGAGCATGTGAGCCGCCGTGTGTTCGTGCCCTTCCATGACGGCGTCATCAGCCAGTTCGATGGTTACGAGCAGTTGGCCGAACTCGATTGGGAGGGTTACCGGCAACGCTACGGTGACATCCAGCGGCTGGATCGCATTCTCGAGGCCGAGGGCGACGACGTCAATCGCTATCGGGCCGGCAAACAGGCCGATGTGCTGATGCTGTTCTACCTGCTCTCGGCCGACGAATTGCGGGAAGTGCTGGACCGTCTCGGCTATGAGCTGCCCGGAGAGATGATCCCGCGGACCATCGATTATTACCTGGCGAGGACCTCACACGGCTCGACACTGAGCGCCCTGGTCCACGCCTGGGTGCTGGCCCGGGCGCATCGGGCCCAGACCATGGACTTCTTCCACCGGGTGCTCGACGCCGACGTCACCGACATCCAGGGCGGGACCACCGAGGAGGGAATACACCTTGGCGCTATGGCCGGAAGCATCGACCTGATCCAGCGCTGCTTCACCGGGATGGAGATCCGGTCCGATCGCCTGATCTTCCACCCGAGCTGGCCGGAAGAGCTGGGAGAGCTGCACTTCTCGATCATGTACCGCGGGCACCGCCTCGCGATCCGGATCAGCGCCTCCGAGCTGGAGATCGCCGCGGACCCGGGCCACGCGGATCCGGTCGAAATCCATTGCGAGGGAGTCACCGAGCTGCTGGCGGCCGGGGCCATGGTGCGAATACCATTGGGCATCAAGGAATCCGGCCCAGCACCGATCACGACCGTAGTTGACTGACACTCCAACGGACCAGCCCCACCGCGACGGCGAGATATTCGGCGAACGCGAGATAGACCAGCACCGCGCCGTACAGCCGGGACCAGACGGACAGGTAGTCCGTCGCCGCGGGGATCGCGACGACCATCCCCGCGCCGATAATCAGGGCCACGGTGGCGACGGCGTGCGGTGTTGCCGGAGAATTCATGGTAGCCAGCCTGGTCGCGGCATGGATGAGACGGCAGAGCCGATGTTCCCGATCCCGAGGGGACCAACGGCCGCCGCGGGTCCACGCCATGGTCGCGGGCTGCCCCGCAGAGGTCTTTGGTCCCCGGTCCGAGGACAATCGCCCGCAGTCGGCGATCCGGTCCCGTTCCTACCGTGAAAGATACGAGCCCGCCGCGGGCACCGACTACTTCACCTCACCCCGGAGGTCACGATGGCACACCAGGAATTCGACGAACCGCATCGGCTGGCCTCGGCGCCCGTCGTGGTCGGCGTGGACAGTTCGGACGGATCGGCACGTGCCGTGCATTGGGCCGCGAACTACGCCGCGCTGCGCGGGCGGCGACTGCACATCGTCCACGGCATGGACCTGGTGGCGATCAGCCGCGGTACGGGACCCTACGCGGTGGCGACCCCGGCGCTGCTCGACGCCGTCAAGGCCGCCGGCACGGCGGCGGTTGCCCGGGCGCAGATGGCCGCCACCGGGTACGAGCCGGAACTGCCGATCGAGTCGTCGGTGTCCTCCGACAGCGCCGCGCAGGTGCTGATCGATCTCAGCGAGTCCGCCTTCGCGGTGGTGATCGGGGCGACCGGCGAGGCCGGAACGCTCTCGCACCTGGGTTCCACGCTGTTCGCGGTGACCAGCCACGCGCGAGGCACGGTGATCGTGGTACGGCCGGATCCGGACGCGGGCAACGCGGTCCGGTGCTCCGGCCCCGTCGTGGTCGGGGTGGACGGCAGCCGGGTCAGCGAGGCCGCGCTGGCGGCGGCGTTCGCCGAAGCCTCCGAACGACGGGTGGGCCTGGTCACCGTGCATGTCTGGAGCGATTGGGACACCGGCCAATTCGCCGGAGAGGTGATCCCGGCCATCACCGGCGACCTCGCACAGGTCGAGGAGGCCATCCTCGCCGAGCGTCTGGCGGGCTGGCAGGAGAAGTACCCGGACGTCGAGGTGACCCGCGAAGTGTTCGCCGCCGGGCCGGCCGACCGGCTGCGGGAGCTGTCGAGGACCGCGCAGCTGGTCGTGGTCGGAAACCGCGGCCGCGGCGGCTTCGTCGGCATGCTGCTCGGATCCACCGCCCATTCCCTCGTCCAGCACGCCCACTGCCCGGTGATGGTCGTGCATGCCGATGGCGAGGAGGCGAAGCGATGACAATGACGATGCCGGGGTCCGGAACCGGACTCCGGGACGATCTGGTCGATCTGGACGCGTGGTGGCGAGCAGCCAACTATCTGGCCGTCGGACAGATCTACCTCATGGACAATCCGCTGCTCACCGAGAAGCTGCGGCCCGAACACATCAAGCAGCGGTTGATCGGGCACTGGGGAACCGTGCCCGGGGTGACCCTGACCTACGCTCACCTCAATCGGGTCATCATGCGCACCCGCCAGGAGATGCTGTTCGTGCTCGGCCCAGGTCACGGCGCCGCGGCGCTCACCGCCGCGACCTGGCTCGAGGGAACCTATTCACTGCGGCACCCGGAGGTCGGCCAGAACCTGGCCGGAATGCGGGAACTGTTCCGGCAGTTCTCATTCCCGGGCGGCGTCCCCAGCCACGCCTCGCCGCACCTGCCCGGCTCCATCCACGAGGGCGGCGAGCTGGGGTACTCGCTCGCCCACGCCACCGGCGCGGCGCTCGACAATCCGAATCTCGTGGTGGCCTGCATGATCGGCGACGGCGAAGCCGAAACCGGGGCGCTGGCCACCAGCTGGCACGGGTCGCTCTTCCTGGACCGCGTCACCGACGGCACCGTGCTGCCGATCCTGCACCTCAACGGCTACAAGATCGCGAATCCGACGCTGCTGGCACGCATGTCGCGTGCCGAGTTGGACGCCATGCTCACCGCGCAGGGCTGGGAACCGATGTACGTCGAGGGCAGCGATCGGGCCGAGGTGCACGAACGGTACGCGAACGTCCTCGACGAGGCGATGGAGCGGATCCGCGAGATCCGCGACGACGCCGAGCGCGGACTGGGTCCGCGAGACCCCTGCCGTCCGATGATCGTGCTGTCGACCCCGAAGGGGTGGACCGGCCCGATGATGGTGGACGGCGTGCGCGTCGAGGGAACCTTCCGGTCCCATCAGGTGCCGCTGCCGAACGTGCGTGAGAATCCGGAACACCTTGCGCAACTGGAAGACTGGCTGCGGTCCTATCACCCCGAGGAGCTCTTCGACGACGAGGGCCGTCCGATGGACCGGATCGCGCGCCTGCATCCGCAGCATCTGCGCATGAGCGCCAACCGCGCCGCGCACGGTCACGACAGTGCGGACCTGCAGCTGCCATGCCCGACCGACTACACCCTCGGATTCGCCACGCCAGGAACCGATCTGGCGGAGGCGACCCGGGTGCTGGGCGAATACTTGCGCGACGCGTTGACCGGTAATCCTCGTAATCTGCTGTTCTTCTCGCCCGATGAGCTCACCTCCAACCGTCTGGACGCCGTCCTCGAGGTCACCGGCCGACGCTGGCGCAGCAGGCGAATCGCGGGCGATGACCGCCTGTCCCCGGACGGTCGCGTCTTCGAGGTGCTGTCGGAGCATCTGTGCCAGGGGTGGCTGGAGGGCTATCTGCTCACCGGTCGGCACGGTGTGTTCTCCACCTACGAGGCCTTCGCGCACATCATCGACTCGATGGTGGTGCAGCACGCCAAATGGCTGCACATGGCGGCGGAATTCCCTTGGCGTGAGCCGATTCCCAGTTTGAACTATCTGATCACCTCGCACGTGTGGCGGCAGGACCACAATGGCGCGTCCCATCAGGATCCCGGGTTCATCGACCACGTCCTCAGCAAGCGGCCCGAGGTGAGCCGGGTGTACCTGCCACCGGACGCCAACTGCCTGCTGCACGTCTTCGACCACTGCCTGCGCAGCCGCGGTCGCGTCAATGTCGTGGTCGCCGGGAAGCAGCCCGCGCTGCAGTACCTCGGCGACGACGCGGCGCGGCTGCACTGCGAACGGGGACTCGACGTCTGGCCGTGGGCGAGTTCGGATTCCGAGCGTCCCGCCGAGGTCGTGCTGGCCTGCGCGGGCGACGTCCCGACGCAGGAAACCCTGGCCGCCGCGGCGCTGCTGCGAGAACTGGTGCCGGACTTGGCAATTCGCGTTGTCAATGTGGTGGACCTGGCCCGCCTGTTCCCGCCGGATCGCCACCCGCACGGTATCTCGGACGAAGAGTACCGCTCGGTTTTCACCGACGCCCCGGTGATCTTCGCCTTCCACGGCTACCCCTGGCTCATCCACCGCATTGCCTACCGCCGTCCCGGTCACGACGTCATGCACGTCCACGGCTTCACCGACAACGGAACCACCACCACGCCTTTCAGCATGTGCGCGATGAACGGGATCGACCGCTTCACCCTGGCGTCCGCCGCCCTCGCCGAGGTTCCGCGGCTGTGCGAGCAACTCGCCCCGCTCACCGAACAGCTCACGGCGAGGCGCGAAGCCGCCGACGCCTATGCCCGCCGCTACGGCGTGGACCCGCCGGAGATCACCGATTGGCGTTGGCCCGTGTAGGGCCACCGGGCAGAACGTGGTCGTCGGCCTCCGGTTCGGCGGCCACCGGACCTCCGGTCGCGGCCGGACCTCGGGAGGGTGCCGGAGGCCAACTGTCTGCTGCCGATGCGGAGGTGAGAGGCGATGGTGTCGACGCCGAACGGAACGGGCACCGTGGATCCGGAGATGTCACCCGCGGCGATGGCGGTCCTGGCCGACCGGTATCTGCGCCGGGACGACAACGGCCGCGTCTGCGAGTCCGTGGGCCAGATGATGGACCGGGTGGCAGGTTTCGTGGCGCAGGCGGAGGACGCCTACCGGGCGCATGAAGCCGATCGCTGGGCGGCGCGCTTCTCCAGGCTGCTACGGTCGCGCGAATTCCTGCCCAACTCACCGACATTGATGAACGCCGGCACCGGATCCCCGGTGCTGTCCGGCTGTTTCGTATTGCCGATCGAGGACTCGCTCGACTCGATCTTCACGACATTGCGGACGACCGCACTGCTGCACCAGGCCGGCGCCGGAACCGGATTCTCCTTCGCGCATCTGCGGCCCCGGGATGACCGCGTCTGCTCCACCGGCGCACGTGCCAGCGGCCCGGTCTCGTTCATCGGACTCTATGACGCCGCGACACAGGTCATCCGGCTCGGCGGGCGGCGGCGCGGCGCGAGCATGGCGGTGCTCGACGTACACCACCCGGATATCCGAGAGTTCGTGACGGCGAAGTCCGATCCCGCCGCGCTGCCGACGTTCAATCTGTCGGTCGGTGTCACCGATGAGTTCATGCTGGCCGCCGTCGCGGATCGGCCGCATCCGCTGATCAACCCGCGCACCGGGCGGGTGGTCCGCGAGATCTCCGCTCGCGGACTGCTGGAAACGATCGTGGCGGAGGCGTGGCGCACCGGCGAGCCGGGACTGCTGTTCCTCGACGCCATCAATCGCGCCAATCCGCTCCCGGCACTGGGCGCGCTCGAGGCGACCAACCCCTGCGGCGAGGTGCCGCTGGCACCCAACGAATCCTGCAACCTCGGATCCCTCGCGCTGCCGCGGTTCCTGTCCGGCGATCGGATCGACGAGCAGCGCCTCGGCCGTGCGGTCCGAGTCGCCGTGCGGTTCCTCGATGATGTCATCGATGTCGCGGACTACCCCGCACCCGAACTCGCGGCGGCGGCGCACGCCACCCGCAAGATCGGTCTCGGAATCATGGGGCTGGCCGACACGCTCGCGGCGCTGGGTCTTCCGTACGACAGTGAAGCGGCGGTGCGGTTCACCCAGCGGCTCATGTACCGGATCTCACGGTGGGCACACGCCGCGTCCCGTGCTCTCGCGGCCGAACGCGGCGCGTTTCCACGGTATTCGGGCAGCGTCTGGGCTCCCCTGCCCGGCGGGCCGATGCGTAACGCACAGGTCACGTCCGTCGCGCCCACCGGAACCATCTCGCTGCTCGCGGGCACATCGGCGGGCATCGAACCGCTGTTCGCCCTCGCCTACACCCGGCATATCCTGGGGCGTGAATTCGACCAGGTGGAGCCGTTGTTCGAACGACTCGCCACCGAACGCGGAATCTGGACGCCGGCCCTCGCGGCCGAGATCGCCGCCACCGGCACCGCCGACCACCCCGGCGTTCCCGCCGACCTGCGCCGCCGATTCGTCACGGCGCTCGAGATGGAGCCCTACTGGCATATCCGGATGCAGGCCGCGGTGCAGCGGCACACCGACGCGGCGGTCGCCAAAACGGTCAATCTTCCCGAGACGGCGGCGGTCGGGCAGGTGCACGACGTCTTTCATCAGGCATGGCGCGCGGGCTGCAAGGGCACCACCGTGTATCGGTCGGGCAGCCGCCGCGATCAAGTCCTCCGACCACCGCCGCCGGGGCCCGACGGCCGCGTCGACGTGCACGGTACCTACTCCGGGGGCCCGCCCATCGGGGGCCAGGGCTGATCATCCGCCGCTGCGGGCGGACGCTACCCGCTGCGCGGGCCGACTGTGCGGCGTGCACGGATCCCAGCGGCCTCCCGTCGCACCCTCAGCGTTCTCACAGCGAGTCTGTGAAGACTCGGACCCACACCGTCCCCGATCCGAACGAAAGTTGCCGATGTCGACGTTCAATGGCCTGCCGGCCCACATTCTGCTCGTCCACGCCATCGTCGTCCTGGTCCCGCTGACCGCGGTGCTGGCGATCCTCTCGGCGGTATGGCCTGCCGCTCGGCGGCGGATGGTCTGGCTGACGGTCGCGCTCGCGGTGGTGACCGCGATGCTCACCCCGATCACCACCGAGGCGGGCGAGTGGCTCGAGAAGCGCGTGGGGCGAACCCCCGACCTGCGCACCCACACTCATCTCGGCGACAGCTTCGTCTTTTTCGCCATCCCCTTGGCGATCGCGGCGAGCCTGCTGGCGGTGGTCCATGTTCGTGAGACCCGCGGTCGAGCGCTGTCGCGGGTTGTCGTCGGCGCGATCGCCGTCCTCACCATCGCGGCGAGCGCCGCCGCGACCGTGCAGGTGTACCGCATCGGCGAATCCGGCGCCCGCTCGAGCTGGAACGGGGTGGCGGCGCAACCGGCCCTCGCCCACGGGTCTCGCTGAGGTCATCCCCGCTCGCGCGGTTCCGCGCTGATCTTGCTGATGAGTGCGGCGCGCCGGGGCGCGACGATGGCGGTGGGGGCGGAACCGGAGCGTTCGGTGGGCGCGTCGACGCCGACCAGCGCGTAAACGTCAGCGCCATCGACGGTTTCGTGTTCCAGCAGCAATTCGACCAGGCGCTGTAATGCGTCGCGGTGGGATTCGACGAGGTCGACCGCTCGATGTTCGGCCTGGCGGAGGAGACGGGACACTTCGGTGTCGATGGCCGCCTGGGTGGCTTCGGCGAAGGGGCGGCTGGACAACTCCGCTCCACCGCCGCCGAGGTACATCGACCCGCCACGCGGATAGCCGACCGGGCCGAGCGCGGCCGAAAGACCGAATTCCCGAACCATTTTGGTGGCCAGTTCGGTGGCCTGGGCCAGGTCGTTGGCCGCCCCGGTCGAGCCCTGACCGAACACCGCCAGTTCGGCGGCGCGGCCACCGAGTCGCACGGCGAGGCCGTCGGTGAGGTAGGACTCGCTGTAGAGGTGCCGTTCGACCAGCGGCAGTTGCTCGGTGGTGCCGAGCGTCTGGCCCGCGGGCAGGATGGTGACCTTGGCGACCGGATCGGCGTGCTCGGACAGCGCGGCAACCAGCGCGTGTCCGCTCTCGTGGACCGCCACCGCGTATTTCTCCTCGGGGAGAAGCACATTGGAGCCCTCGCGGCGGCCGAGCAGGATTCGGTCGCGGGCGGCGTCGAAGTCCGCGTCCCGGAGCACTTCCCGATCGTCGCGAACCGCGCAGATCGCGGCTTCGTTGGCGAGGTTGGCCAGGTCCGCGCCGGAGAAGCCCGGTGTGCCGCGTGCCACGACCTGGAGGTCGACGTCCGGTCCGAGCTGCTTGCCGCGGCAGTGCACCGCCAGAATCGCCGCCCGCTCGGCCAGCGTCGGCAGCGGGATGGTGACCTGCCGGTCGAATCGTCCCGGCCGCAGCAGCGCCGGATCGAGCACCTCGGGCCGGTTGGTGGCCGCCAGCACGACGATGCCTACGGCCGGGTCGAATCCGTCCATTTCCGAGAGCAATTGGTTGAGGGTCTGTTCGCGTTCGTCATTGGACACCATCGCCGTCGAGCCGCCGCGACGTGACCCGATGGCGTCGATCTCGTCGACGAAGACGATTGCCGGGGCGCGTTTGCGGGCCTCCGCGAACAGGTCCCGGACCCGGGCGGCACCGACACCGACGAACATTTCCACGAAACTGGACCCGGCCACCGACAGGAACGGAACGTCGGCCTCGCCGGCCACCGCCCGTGCCAGCAGTGTCTTGCCGGTGCCGGGCGGGCCGATCATCAGCACCCCGCGGGGCGCGACCGCGCCCGCGCGGCGATAGCGTTCCGGCGCGCGCAGGAAGTCGACGACCTCGGTGATCTCCGATTTCGGTCCGGTGTAGCCGGCGACGTCGTCGAAGGTGGTCGCCGGACGCTCGGTATCGAATACCTTCGCCTTGGATTTGCCGACGCCCATCACGCCACCGATCGGGTTCGCGGCACCGCGACCCATGCGCTGAAACCACCAGAACAGCACCAGGAACGGCCCGATGATCACCGCCCAGGTCAGTATCTGCGACCACACCGAGGGCCCGCTCGCGGGCAGCGCCGCGGTCACGGTGACATCGGCCTTCTCCAATCGGTCCAGCAGGGCGGGACCGGCCTGGGCGGGAATCACGGTGTTGTAGTCGTGCCCATTGTTCAAGGTGCCCGAGGCCTCGCCGGACGATTGCACGACGATGGTCTTGACCTGGTGGGTATCGACCTCCGACAGGAATTGGCTGTAGGTCAGGGTGGTCGAGGGCGGCGTCGACGTCCGGAGTCCGGGAGTGAGAATCGCTATGGCGACAGCCGCGATCGCCGCGACGACCGGGAGCAGCCATCGTAGCCAGGCTGGACGGTGTTGTCGCGGAGGCGTTTTCGGCGTAGAAGGGGTGCTGGGTGCCGGTACGTCGGCTCGTCTGCTCATGGTCGTCTCCCTGGAACGGCCGTGGTCGGCCCGCCGTCCGCATCAATCTGGTTCCCACTGTGCGGGCCGTGCGGTGCGGAGCCGTAGGGTCGAACGGCCCTGTCGTGTCGGCAGAAGATACCTGCGTCGATGCCGAGAGCCCGCCCGGTAGTGGAGATCTCGGGGTGCGCGTAGCATCGTGTGTGGTCGGGTGGCCTTGTCGGCGCGTGGACTCGGCCAGCAGATTTCGTCCCGGCCCTCGCGAATATGATCGCCACCACCACCGGCATCGATGTCGTCAGGCATGGCAGTACCCGAGGGTCGACCGACTGGCTTGGGATGGACGCAATGTCCCACCGAAAACCGCTGCTATCCGGGCCGCTCGAGGCGGTCGTCGCCAATGTCGCGGACCGGTCCAGCGCGACCGATCCGGCGGGTGCGGTACGGCGTGCGGAGCATTTCGCCACCGCGATCCGTCGCGTCATGGGGCGACCGGCGGAGATGCGCTGGTTGCATTCCGCGACGAGCGCATTCGCCGACGCCGAGGGGCTCGAGGATCTGCTCGTGCGGGTGCTCGATGCCGCGATCGCGGTGAGCGATGCGGACTTCGGGAACGTCCAACTCGTCGACCCCGATACCGGGACGTTGCGGATCGTGGCCCGGTGCGGTTCCGGCGCCGACTCCCTCGACCACGTCGCGGTGGTCGGCGGCGGCGCCTCCGCGTGCGGGCGCGCCGCACACCTCGGGGAGCAGATCGTGATCACCGACGTCCGATCCGAGCCGTCGTTCACGTCGCAGCTCGACCTCGCCGACGACCCCGGACACCGGGGCGTCCAGTCCACGCCGTTGCTCGCCTATGACGGCGAGCTGATCGGGATGGTGTCCACCCACACTCGCCGGCCACACCGCATGACCGATCTCGAACCGGCGGTCATGCAGCTCTTCGGCGACGTGGCCGGCGAGGCGATCGCGCAACGCCTCCGTCCGGAGAGCGACACCGATCGTATCGGCATGGCGCTCGTGACCGCGTTGCTGAGACCCGGCGCCTACGACGACGCCGGGGGACCGAACGGGCAGGCGCCGCAGCTGATCCGATGGCCCGACGGCGATCCGTTCGAAACGTTGCGGGAATCGCTTCTCGCCCAGCCCCAGATCACCCTGTCGGAATTCGCGGGCGACATCATCAACCGCCTGTTCTCGGTGGGTCTGACCCTGTCCGGCGTGCGCAGCCTCATCCATGAGCGGGTCGCCGGCGCCCGGCTCGACTCGGCCGTCGCGGATCTCGACGAGACGATCCGCAGGATCGGCCGCGACATCTTCTCTGTCGTTCAGGACGGCAACCGCCGGTCGCGCCGGTCCAAGCCCGGAACTCTCTCGGACCCGTGACGGACCGCTTGCTGACCTCTGACGCACTGCCTCGACGGTGTCCGCAGGGTCGGCTGCCTCGGCAGTTCGGCCTGCCGTTCCTGTTCGTCGCCGATCGGGCCGACGGGCGTGGCCGCCCGCGGTGCCGCCGCTACGACGGAGATCTGGGACCGGATTCCGCAGTGGGGGCCCGCTGGGTTACTGATCGATTGCCCAGTCTGTTTTCTACGCTTCGACACGTCGGCCGGTCGGGTGATGCCCCCCAGGTGTCGATTGGTCAGCGGCTCACGCGGATGCGCTGATCAGAGATATTAATTGAAGTAACACATATCACCCCCTAATCGAAGCCGGTCTGGGAGATATCGGCAGCAGGCTCGATAGTGTCCCAATCGTCCACCACAACAGGAGTTTTCGATCCCGGTGCGGTCCGCGCGGACGGGGGCCTGCAACGACTCCGGTGACGACTGCGAGGCCGACGCTCCGGTGCGGGGCTGCCCGCACCGGAGCGTCGGCCCCGGCCCGATCGCGGGCTGTCAGCGGTTTCGCGAACGCGGCGGTGCCGTAGGGGTGGGACCGGCCAGGGTCAATATGTCCGTGACCGGGCGGCGAGGGGTGGGTGCGGGCTGGTAGGCGTCGTCGGTCGGTGGGGTGCCGACGCGGACTACCACCTGCGGAATGCCAGGGCTGGAGATCATGCCGGTGAGCAGGTCCCGCCCGGCGGGTAGCTCGGTGATATTGGTCAGGGTGCAGGTGGCGAGCTCGGCGACCGTGCACTCCAGCAGTACCGCTGACAGCGCTTCACCGATGCGAACCCATTGCGGCACCGAATCCCGCACGGCGCTGAGCACCACGAGCTGGGCGCGGTCGGCGAAGTGATCACGGTGGGCGGTGCGTGGACCCGGCGGAAAGACACGGCCGACGCCAACCCGGGCGAACTCCGCCTCCGACGCCAGCGCGGTGCGCGGAATACCTTCCCGCGCATCGGAATGCCCTGCCCACCAATGAAGTTCGGTATCGTAGAACAGGTCGTGGCCGCGCAGGGTCGCGTACTCGCGGGAGAGGGCGGCGAGTTGCGGCCGGACGGATTCGTCGAGCACGTCGAGTCGCACGTACTGTGCCGCAGTCAGCGCGCGCAGTCTGGGCAGGACCTCGGCCCAGCCGACCGGCTCATGGAGGGCCAGTCGGTCGGTGCGGCGGTGTTCGACAGCACGGGCCAGGGCGCGGATATTCGCCGGGGGATTGCTCCAGGGACGGAACTCGATGGCGGCCAGCCGGTCCGGATGGCGTTCATCGGGTACGCGCACGATATCGGTATGCCAGCCACGGTCGGCGAACACGGTTGCGACGTGGTCCAGCATCGCGCCACAACTGATCACCAGCTGGCGGGCGAGCGGGTCGGTCGAGGTCAGCTGCCGTTCGGCGTCGGCATACAGACAAAGGCATCGGCCGTCGAAGCGCCAGCGCCACGGTTGAGTGTTGTGCAACGACGGCGCGCGCGCCGCCAACTCGATCACCGCGGTGATTGTCGCCGGATCAGGCACCGGTCGGCCGCGCACACCATCGTCGACGCTCATGTCGTCAGTCTCCGTGATCCGGCGTGCGCTGCACACGGTCGTTGCTCCTGTGCCACAGGGTATTTGGTCACTCGCGTGACCGGCCGGATGCCGAGCGCGCCGCGCGTCGAACCGGGAACCAGTTACCCGCCGAGAGCGCCCCGCACGGCGCTGGTAGGGATCTCCACCCTCGAGGGTGGAGAGGACGTCAAGGCCGTGGATGCGCACTGTGCGGACGGGTGCGGTCGAGTTGCAGTGCGAGCGCGGCTTGGTCGGTGAAGGCCGTTGCCAACCGTAGAATTTCGTCGTCATAGGGCGCGGATTCGACAGGGCGGATGGTGATCAGGACACCGAGGACCGCCTCGGGGGTTCGAAGTGGCAACAAGAGTGCCGGGCCGGCGTGGGGAAGTGCGGCGGCCAGTTCCGTGCGTTGTATGTCGTCGAGGCGCACCGGTTCGCGACGCGTGATCGATTCGGCCAAGGCTCCGGTCAGCCGCAGAGTCCGGTCGATCTTCGGCTCGGGCACGCCGGCGCTGTGGGTGGTGACCAGTTCGATGGGACCCGTGAGCGCCGCGCGGGTGTCGGTGACGGTCGTCAGCAGTGCTTGTGCCGATCGCGTGAGTCGGCGCGCGCGGTCGACCGCATGCGCCAGCGCCGCGTCCCGGTCGGTGCCGGCGAGGAACTCGGTGGTGAGTTCGCTGGTCGCCTCGATCCAGGATTGGCGGGCGCGAGCGGATTCGTAGAGCCGGGCATTGTCGACGGCGATGCCCGCCGCCGCGGCCAGTGCCTCCAGGATCAGCTCGTCGTCCTCACTGAACGGTTTTCCGTTGGCCTTCTCGGTCAGGTAGAGCGTGCCGAAGATCGTGCCGCGCACCCGGATCGGCACGGCCAGCAGGCCGTGCATCGGCGGATGGTTCGGCGGGAACCCGACGGATGCCGGGTGAGACGTGAGATCGGCGAGCCGGATCGGTTCGGGCTCGGTCATCAGCGCCCCGAGGACACCGTGGCCGTACGGGAGATCGCCGATGCGCCCCTTGGCCTCCGTGTCGATTCCGGTATAGACGAACCGGCTCAGCCGCCCGTCGCCGCCCAGTACGCCCACCGCGCTGTACCGGGCGTCGACCAGGTCACCGGCGGTCTGCACGATCGTGTGCAAGGTCTGCTCGAGGTCGAGCCCGGCGGTGACGGTGAGCATGGCTTCGATCAGCCCGGTCAGGCGATCGCGGGCGTCGATGAGCTGCTCGACGCGCTCGTGCACTTCGACGAGCAACTCCCGCAATCGCAACTGCGACAGGACTTCCCGCATCGACCCGGGTTCGTAGCGCGTCATTGCGGATCGCTCTGTTCGCAGGCGCGGCAGTTACCCGGCGATGGGAATTCGGGTTTCGGCGATACCGCAGTCACCGAGCGTCCTCCTGGCGAGTGATTCCCCCGAGGCGGACAGCGTGGCGTGATTCCTCTGTACAGACCCGGGACATAACGAAGCAACCGCAAGGTATTCGGTGAGCCGTGGCCCGCACCACCCTTCGACGAAGACCGATGACCTTCGGCGGGGCGCCGGTGACCTTGGTGCGTCGTTCGATGTCCGGAAGTCCTTCGAACCCGGGGTCTGCCTCCCATCGCGTGATCGCGTGGCGGGTCCCGCGGGCGGCGGCGGGATCCAGAGGGCCGGATATATAGGGGCGATGGTCATTTCACCAACGACCTGTGGACTCTGCTGAGCGTTCCGATCACTGCGCGAGGCTCGGGATGCCCGCCGACTCGACGGCGGGCAATCGCATCGACAAGCGGATGAGGGCCTGATGATGACCATGGCACGTGAGCCGGTACAGCCGCGCGGGGCCCGCCCTCGGCGCAGCGTGGACGAGGATCCGGAAGCGAGCACCGACCCGCCGTCGCTGGTGCGGTTCGTTTCCGAGGGCGAGGCGTGCCGACCCGAGAAGTCGCTGACCACAGCCGATCTGGGCGGTTTGGAGGGCAGGAGAACGCCGCGGCCGCGGGGACGACCGGAGCACGGATCCATGAGATGTATCGACGGCCGGCCATCGCCGAAGAGGAAGAGCGGTACATGATTCCGCTCGCACATGCCGAACAGGCGCACCGCCTCGAGGCCCTCGCCACCGAATGCGGCCTGGACTACGACGGCGGCCCCGGCACTGATGTCGTCCGCCCCCATCGGATTCCGACCGCCCGCGCCGGTGACGTCGGCCCTGTTCACCTTCTGGCCTTTCAGCGGCCGGGCGCGCGTATTCTCGCTGCCGCCGGGCCATCTCGCCCGCGTCTGCATCGTCTGGCGCGCCCACGCCGACCAGCTCGGTTCCCGACCGGTGCACCGCAACCGGCAGCGTCGGTGACCGGTCACTCGAAAGGAGTCCACCCATGACCACCGCCCGCGCTTTCCTCACCGCGGCCGTCTTCCTCTGGCTGGGGATGGTCCTGGCCATCTCGTTCATCGAGGCGCCCCTGAAGTTCCGCGCCCCGAATGTCACCCTCGCCATCGGGCTCGGCATCGGACGCCTGGTCTTCCGTGCCCTCAACGGCGTCGAATCCTTGCTCGCCGTCCTTGTTCTCGCCGCGGTCTGGGCTGATCCGCCGGGGGCCGTGGCGACGGTCGCGCTGGCCCTCGCGGTCGGTGCGCTGGTCGTGCAGCTGGTTTTCGTGCGTCCCCGGCTGACGCGGCGCAGCGACGCCGTGCTCGCGGGAGAGGTCGGTCCGCGTTCGCGCGCCCACTACGGCTACGTCGCGCTGGAAGTACTGAAGGCGCTGGCGCTGCTCGCCACCGGCGTTCTCGTTCTCACCGCCGCGGTGCCGTGACATGGGCCCCTCGGCGCGAGATCAGCGACCTCGGACCGGGAGAACGGTGACTTTCGGCCGTCACCGAGCGGCCCCTGGACACGTCATGCTTAAGGGGCAGACGAGAACTCCTGAGACGAGGTGAAAGGCCATGTCGCACAATTGCTCACTACTGTGGCGGGTGTGGCGGATGCGGCCGTGGAACACCAATCCGCTCATGCGGGCATCGGACCGCTTCGAGTCGGTTCTTCACCTGTTGATGGTCGTCTTGATGCTTTTCGCCGTGCCGGTCGCCGCCGCGGTCGGCACGGCGACATACACCCGCAGCGCTGATCGAATCAGCACGGAGAACGCCCAGAAGACCACCGTTCACGCGACGGTGCTGACCGAGCCGAAGGAAACGCAGCCGGCCGGGCCCGCCCAGCCGGCGCGTTTCGAGTCGCAGGTCCAGTGGCAGCGCGACGGAAGCGTCGCGAACGCAGCGATCGAAGTCCGTCCCGACACGAAGTCCGGTTCTACAGTGCAGATCTGGCTTGGGCCGGACGGCATTCCCACTGACCCGCCGCAGCAACCCGAAATGGCGGTGTGGAACGGCATCGGCACCGGTGTCGCGCTGGAGCTGGGCGCCGGCGCCGGGGCACTCGCGCTGCTCTGGTGCGTGACGCACCTCCTGCATCGCCTGCACGACCGACGATGGGAGGCGGAGCTGCGCGGGCTCGGCCGTCCCATCGGCACCTGACCACGACCCATCGACAGGGACGACCGACCATGACCACAGACTCCAGCTCCAGTGCCGCGCAACCGCGTTCGCTCATCATCGCCGCGGTCGACGGATCGGCCACCTCCTACCAGGCGGCGGTGTGGGCCGCGGTAGAGGCGAATCTGCACGGCTGCGGACTGCATATCGTCACCTCCGTCTCGCTGCCGGTCGGCGAGGTACCCGGCGAAGTGCTCGGTGAGACGGATCTGGAACTGCTGGCCAAGGACGGGCAGCGAATCGTCGACGAAGCGAGCCGCGTGGCGCGCGCCGCGGTGGTGGGCGCGGTCGTACCGATCACGACCGAGGTGCTCCGCGAACCCATCATCGGCTATCTCCTCGAACGGTCCGAGCACGTGCGCACCGTCGCCGTGGGCAGCCGTGGCCTGGGCGCCATCCGGCGCGGCATGCTGGGCTCGGTGGCCGACGCGGTCGTCCGGCACGCGCAATGCCCGGTGGCGGTGATCCACGCGACCGCGGCGACCGACCCGCTGTCCGCCGAGAAGCCGGTGCTCGTCGGCATCGACGGCACCCCCAACAGCGTGCCCGCACTGGAATTCGCCTTCGAGGAAGCCTCGTCGCGGAAGGTCGGGTTGACCGCGCTGCACGCCTGGACCGACATCCTCGGCTCCTACGTGCCGTTGATCGGCTGGGAGCCGTTGCGCGCGCAGGAGAACGAACTGCTCTCCGAGCGGCTCGCGGGCTTCGGCGAACGTTATCCCGATGTGCCCGTCCGTCGCATGCTGGTGATGGAACGTCCGGCCCAGGCTCTGCTGCAGGAGTCGGAGTACGCGCAACTCGTGGTGGTCGGCACCCGCGGACGGGGAGGGTTCACGGGCATGCTGCTCGGTTCCACCAGCTCCACTCTGCTGCACAACGTCGAAACCCCGACGGTCGTTATCCGCACATAATCGAATTCAGGTATCGGTCATGACCGAATTGCAGCCGCTGGACGCGGGGTTCATCGAACTCGAGGACGCCGACCGGCATATCAGCCTCGGTATCGCGGCGGTGGCGATCCTGGCCGGAGAACCGCCGAGCCGCGCGGAGGTCACCGCCATGCTGGCCGACCGGGCAGCGGCGAATGACCGTCTACGACAGCGCATCCGGCGCGCGCCGCTGGACCTGACAGCGCCGGTGTGGGAGTTGGATCCGAATTTCGATCTGGCCCATCACCTTCGGTGGAGCGCACTGCCCGAACCGGCCGACGAACCGGCCCTGTGTGAGTTCGTCGCCGCCGAGCTCGTGGAGCGCCTGGACCGGGACCATCCGATGTGGGAGTGCATTGTGATCGACCACCTCGCGGGCGGGCGCTGGGTCGTGATCATCAAGGCGCACCACAGTCTCGTCGACGGCGTCTCCGGCGTCACGTTGTTCGAAAGCTTCTGTGACCACAACGGTGCGGCGGGGGATCGAACGAGTGCGGAGCGCGATGGTGCGGCCGCTGGGCGGAAGAACCCGTTCGGCTGGGTCGCCAGCGGGCTCCGATTGCCCGTGGACGCGCCGCGCTATGCGGTGGGTATGGTGCGCAGCCTGGTCCCCGTGCTGGCCGGGCTCATCTCCGCGCCCGCGCCCACGTCGCTGAACGGCCCGATCGGCAGGCAACGGCGCTACGTGATCGCACGGGCCTCTCTCCCGGAGATCCGCGAGATCGGCCACGGCTTCGACGCGACGGTGAACGACGTCGTGCTGGCCGCGGTGACCTCGGCGTACAGAGCCGTCCTACTGGGCCGCGGGGAGCAGCCCACCGGTAACACCATGCGGATACTGGTGCCGGTGTCGGTGCGCGCCGCCGACGCGAAATCGACTCTCGACAACCGTGTTTCGGCGGTGCTGTCCCTGCTGCCGTTGCATTTGGAGGACCCGGTCGAGCGCCTCACCGCCATTCACAACCGGATGGCCAGGCACAAGCTGAGCGGGGCCGCTCAAGCCGAGAAGTCGCTGCTCGCCGTGGCCGGACGCTTGCCTTTCGCTCCGGTCGCCTGGAGTGTGCGGATGTGGTCGCATCTGCCGCAGCGCAGCGTGACCGCCGTGGCGACCAACATCCCGGGCCCGCGCCGTACCCTCACCATGCTGGGGCGGCAGGTGCTGGAGCTGCTGCCGGCCATTCCCATCGCCATGCGGCTGCGCACCGGCATCGCCATCCTGAGCTATCGCGACCAGCTCGCCTTCGGCATCACAGGTGATTACGACACCACCCCGGATCTCGAGGTGATCGCCGACGGAATCCACAGCGCCATAGCCGAACTGCTGACCGCGGTGCGAGCTCGGAATCAATGACCGGCCGGCCGGGTCGGCGGGGGTCGTGGTCCAGGTCCTGTCCGGCATCGCCGTACGCCGGCCACATAGACCGGTGCGCGATCGTCGCGGCGGGTAAGTGCGCGTCCGGACTCGCGGTCGTCCTGGAAGATCTCTCGGGCTTCATCGCCCATGCCGGGTGTCATGGAAAGTCCTGGAATGGAGCTGCCGACAGGACCAACGTCCCGCAGGCCGCGCTGCCGCGGTGGGCGGACAGCGGCGAAAGGCCGTCGGGCGCGGGACTTTGGCTCCTGTCGCGGATGACCGCTCGCGACGGACGATCGGAGCAACGGGTGGATGGACGCGCTCGTGGACGGAGGACACGGTGGTTACGAAGTATGAGACCCCGGGAATCGGGGCGGCGGCGATGCTGTTGGCCTTACGCTTGCCCACGGGTCTGCGGCACTCGGTGGGAGAGCTGCGGTACGAGGCACGGCTTTCCGGCAGGCATATCGCGCTGCCGGTGGGTTATGTGCTCGATGGCGATACCGTGGTGATTCGGGTCGGGTATGCCGGCACCAAGACCTGGTGGCGCAACTTCCGGACACCGCATGCGGCCGCGATCCGTGTCGACGGAGAATGGCGGACCGGCTTCGCGCAGGTCGCGATGCCGGACACGCTGGCATATGAAGAGGCCGATGCGGTGTACCGGCAGGCACATCCGCGAACCGCCGCGTCGGCACGGGATCCCTATGTGGTGATCGATCTTTCGGCGCCCGCGCACGCGATCGCCCCGGCGCACGATCTACGCCGACGCTGGTTCGCCAGGGTGAGCGCCGGGGAGTTCCTCGGGTTCCTCGCGCCGGCGCTCGGCGGAGCGCTCACCGCGCACGCGAGTGCGGCCGTGGTCGTCGCCGTCCTGTTGACCGCGGGAGCCGTCGAAGGCGCTGTACTCGGGTATTTCCAGGGCGGGGTCCTGCGAACGCTGTTGTCCCGATTCCGGATTCGAGACTGGATGGCGGCCACGTCGGCCGGTGCGGTGGTGGCCTGGTCGGTTGGCATGCTGCCCATGCTCTACGGCGAGCAGTTCGGTGAATGGCCCACCTGGGCACAGGTCCCGGTCGCCGTCGCGGGCGCGCTGATCGTGGTGTTCGCGATCGGCGTCGCGCAGTGGACGGTATTGCGCCGCTTCACTGATCGGACGGCGCTGTGGATCCTGGCGAACGCGGTCGCGTGGATCAGCGGACTCATCGCCTTCACGGTCGTGGCGCCCCCGCTGTGGCAGCCGGGTCAGTCACCGATTCTCATCGCCGCCATCGGCGCGCTGGGCGGTGTGGCCATGGCCGCTGTCATGGCGTGGGTCACCGGCGCCTTCCTGACCCGCGTGCTGGCCGACGGGCACCTGCTGCCGCCGCGTGAAGGACGCCAATCCTGAAGCGGAGCACCGGATTCGATCCCCGGAGCCCATAACCCCTTCGTCTGTTCCGTTCGATCAGGAGACCGATATGAACCCCGAACACCCCGCCGTCCCCTCCGTCCGGTTGCGTGGCGACCTGGACGAGCCGCTGTCCCGCTGGCTGTGGCTGGTGAAATGGATCCTCGCGATACCCCACTACATCGTGCTGTTCTTCCTGTGGATCGCTTTCTGGGCGGTCACGGTGGTGGCGTGGTTCGCGATCCTGTTCACCGAGCGGTACCCACGCTCCCTGTTCGACTTCACCGTGGGCGTCATGCGCTGGTCCTGGCGTGTGCAGTTCTACACCTACGCCGCGCTGGGCACCGACAGGTATCCGCCGTTCACGTTGCGGCAGACCGACTATCCGGCCGACCTGGAGATCACCTACCCCGAACGGCTGTCGCGCGGGCTGGTGCTCGTGAAATGGTGGCTGCTCGCCATTCCGCACTATCTGGTGCTGGCAGCCCTGTTCAGTGGCGGTGTGGTGCTCGGCGGTGACACCGGTAACCGCAACGGCAGCACCACGATTCCGCTGATCGGCGTGCTGGTGCTGATCGCCGCCGTGGCGCTGTTGTTCACCGGTCGCTATCCGTCCGGGTTGTTCGGCTTCGTGATGGGTGTCAACCGGTGGTTCTACCGGGTGCTCGCCTACTCGGCGCTGCTGACCGATGACTACCCGCCGTTCCGGCTCGACCAGGGCCCGCGGGACACGGCCGAGGACGAGCCGCGGTGACAGCGAAGACCCCTCCGGCACAGGGGCGCTGGGCGCTCATCCTCGTCCTCGCGGCGGTCGCGGTGGTACTGGCCGCCGCGGCCCTGGTGGCCACGCTTTCCGACCATGGTGAGAAGTCCGCACCGCCGCCGTCGTCGGCCGGGACCCCGGCGGTCCCGGCCGGACCGGGAACGACCTCGGGCGCGCCCGGTCCCTCCACCACACCGACCGGCGCGGACTTCCACTACGAGCCGCTGTGGCCGTTCCGAAGCGTCGCCGAAGCGGCGGCCTGGCAGCAGAACGCCGGTCCGAGCGGCCACCAGCCATGGCACCTGGACGCCGGCGCCACCGCGCAATTCTTCACCCAGCACTATCTGGGTTTCACCGGCGTCGACAAGATAGTGAAGGTATCGCAACAGGGTGAACAAGCCTGGGTCAGCGTCGGTTTCGACAATCCGAACGGCGTCGCGGCCGTGGCGGCGGTCCTGCACCTGGTCCGTATGGGCGGAGGCGACACCGCTCCCTGGGAGGTCGTCGGCAGCGAGGACACCACGCTCGCCATCTCCACCCCACCCTACGCAACGGCCGTCCACCCACCGGTGACCGTGGGCGGCACGGTCACCGGTGTCGATGAGAGCCTGCGCATACGGATTCTCCGCCTCGACCGCGAGCAACCGGTCGGCGAATCCGGACCGATCGCCGCCGGTGGAAACGGATCGCCGTGGTCCACAGCGGTTTCCATCGACGCCGCCTGCCCCGCGACCCTGACCATCGTCGTCGCGACCGGTGGTCACGTGGCCGAGGTCGAGCGCTTCGCCGTCACCGGCGTGCACTGTTCGTGACTCGCGGCCGTATACGGCGGTGGTCTCGCGCTCTCAGGTGGCGCCTCGAGGGATACGATCCCAACCCCGGTGACCACCAAGGATTCTCGGATATCCCAGATCGGCTCAATCCGAACTCGGGCACGCGGATCGAGCCGACCCTCGCACTACCACGTTCAGGGTCGCGATGCGGGGCCGCCATCCACCGCCGCACGTCGTATGCACTGTGGAGGCACGACGGCCGAGCGTCGCGGGAGGGTAGGGAACAGGCGTGGTTGCCGGGACTCTCAGCCCGCGTCGCGCAGCGGAAATCCGCAGCGCCGTAAAATCCGCAGCGCCGTAGCGGAATTGCTCGCCGCCGTGCGAGCACGGTCTCAGAGCCCGGTCGGATAGGTCTCCGGGGTCGTGCCCGCGCTCCACGTGCTGTCCGGCACGAGCGGTTCGAGGGCGGTGGTGTGGTCGATGTGGATGATCGCGTCGTAGCGTTCGGCCGCCCGGGTATGGAAGTAATGGCTCTGTCGTTCGGTGCCGGGCTGATAGATAACGCCGATGGCGCGTTCCAGCCGGGGTATACGCAGAATCTCCGCGACGTCGCTGGGCCGGTCGGTGCGCAGGTACAGCGCGGGCATCCCGATATCGTGCAGCAGCTCCTCGATGCTGCTGGGCAGCGGCGCGCGAACCGCTTTGCGTTCGGCCGCCCCGTCCCACCGGCTCGCCGCCGTGACCGTGCCCGTCGCGGTGGTGAATCCGAGGGTGCGGCAGTGCTTTCCGTGCCGTTCACGCACCAGCTGACCGAGCGAGAGCTGGCCGTCTGCCGCCATCTCGGTGGCGCGGGCATCACCGACGTGGGAGTTGTGCGCCCACACCACGATTCGTGCCGGGTGCCCGGGTCGGGACAGATGCTCGGTCAGAGTGTCCAGGGTGTCTGCCATGTGCTGATCGCGCAGGTTCCACGAATTCACCCGGGAACCGAACATGGCCCGGTAGTAGGCCTCGGCGTCGCGGACGGTCCAGGCGTTGCGCAGCGCGTCGAAATGCGCCTCGCCATCGCCGGTTCCGATGAGGTCGACGGCACCGCGCTGTAGATCCACCAGCTGCCGGACCACCTCGGCCTGGCAGGATTCCCCGGCGCCGAACGCCGCGGCGAAACCATAGGCCTGGCCGTCCTCCTCGGAGACACGATCGAAACACGCGTAGCGTTGGACGGCCCGGCGTGCCGCAGCCGGATCCACGCGCTCGAGGTACTCGATCACGCGCCGCATCGAGCGGTGCATGGAATACAGATCGAGGCCGTAGAATCCGGCGCATTCGTGCCCGGTACGGCGGCGCTGGTCATTGTGCAGCCGCAGCCATTCGACGAACTCGCGCACCTGCGTATTGCGCCACATCCAGGCCGGGAAACGCTCGAATCCGCTGAGCGCGTGGGTGGGTGAGTTGTCGGTGCCGAGGCCGCGGACATAGCGGTCGACGCGGTAGGCGTCGGGCCAGTCGGCCTCGCACGCCACGCCGGTGAATCCGTGCTCGCTGATGAGCCAGCCGGTAATCGCGGCCCGGGCCGCATAGAACTCGGCCGTGCCGTGCGAACTTTCGCCGATGAGCACGAATCGCGCGTCGCCGACGAGATCGATCAGCGCCTGCTCGGGCGGGACGCCCGCCGGTGCTTCGAGCGCCGCGGCGCGCAGTACGGCGACCGGATCGGCGGTGGGTGTCGTGCCACCGAGGGTCGGCGTGGTGAGCAGGGTGTGTACTTCCTCGTCGGTGACCTGGCTGAAGTTCCAGAACGAATCACCGACCGCCCGGAACGGCGAAGGCATGGTGGCGCAGACCATGTCGTCGACGAGTGCGCCGAATTCCCGGCAGGTGGACTCCGGCGCGGCCGGCACCGCGACCACGATGCGCTTGGGCTCCTCGGCGCGCAGGGCCTCGACCGCGGCGAACATGCTCGCGCCGGTCGCCAATCCGTCGTCGACCAGAATCACAGTCCGCCCTGATACGTTCACCGGCGCTCGGCCGTCGCGGTAGGCGGCCTCGCGACGGGTCAGCTCGCGCGCCTCGGCCCGCGCGATGGAGCGCAGCTGCTCGTCGGTCAGGCGCAGGGCGCGGACCATATCGTCGTTCACCACGACCCGTCCATCGGAAGCCAGTGCGCCGATGGCGTACTCCGGATTCCCGGGTGCGCCCAGTTTGCGCACGATGAGCGTGTCCAGCGGAGCGCGCAGGGCCGCGGCCACCTCCCAGGCGACGGGTACGCCGCCCCGCGCGAGACCCAGCACGATCACGTCGGGATCGGTGCGATAGTGCTCGAGCAGCCGGGCCAGCACCCGGCCCGCCTCGCGGCGGTCACGGAATATCTGCTGCGGTTCGTCGCGCACGATCGCGGTCTCGGAAGTCATGGCGTGCTCCTGAGGAAGAGGCGAATCAGTCGATCGATGACCCAGCGAGGGAGCCGGTCGAGGGAAGGGCATCTCCAGCCTCCCGCGGTGACCGCCCACCCGACAGAGACCTGCGGCCCGTCGGCGGAGTGACGAACGTCCTCGCGGTCCGGTTTTCCCGCGCGACCATTCAGCCGAACCGGACGGCTACCGCGCGCGGAGATCCGTGGGCCTCTGACACCACCGGATCGCCGACGTCCCCCGGCCGGTTATTCCGGACACCGGGGACCTGATCAGGCGCAGAATGAACGGATGGAGCTGACCGCCGTACCCATTGACAAGCCGGACGATCTGAACGTCATCATCGGCCAGGCGCACTTCATCAAGACCGTGGAGGACCTGCACGAGGCGCTGGTGGGCAGCAGCCCGCACCTGCGCTTCGGGCTGGCCTTCTGCGAGGCATCCGGGCCGCGGCTGGTCCGCTGTTCCGGAAATGACGATGAACTGATCGAGCTCGCCACCAAGAACGCCGTCGCGGTCGGGGCAGGCCATTCGTTCATCGTCTTCCTGCGCGAGGGATTTCCGGTCAATGTGCTCGACGCCGTGCGCCGCGTGCCGGAAGTTTGCGGAATCTTCTGTGCCACCGCGAATCCGGTGGAGGTCCTGATCGCCGAGACCGGGCTGGGCCGAGGTGTCCTCGGTGTGGTGGACGGCCCCGCGCCCTTGGGCGTCGAGACCCCCGGCGACCAGGCTTCTCGCCACGAACTGCTGCGCCGGATCGGCTACAAGCTCTAACCGGCGGCCGGCGAACAGACACGACGTCATCGACCACCGGACCTGAAGGCATTCGCGCGGCGGACCCAACCCCGGCCGGACCGGTCCCAGCCGAGACCCGGCCGCGCGGCCGGTCCGGTCGTCCTCATGCGTTCGCCAGGTGGCGGAACCGGCTGTCGGAGCTGGTGTCGCCGTCGTCCGTCTCGCGTCGCACCGCGCCCCGAGCCAGCTCGGTGCGGAGCATGCGCGCGCTTCTCGCCGAACGGCTGGTTGTCACTCTCGTCACGCCGGAGGCGGCGGCGCCGTGAGGGGAGTCCAACGACTCTGGAGCGCGTGGCATCCGGCCCTGCCGCCGGGCTCCGCCGAGCTGGGAACGTTTGCGGAGGAAGGAGCCATGACGGTTCGGGGCGAGGTGGATTCGGCGTCGTAGGTATCCGGTGACCGAGCGATCGCCTGGTCATGCGCTTCCATCTGCCGGGTAGCCGCGGTCCTAAGGAAGGGAAGGCAGTCATGACACCGCTTCGAGTCGTTTCCGGCAGCGCCAATCCGAGGCTGGCCGCGGCGGTCGCCGAACTGCTCGACGTCGAGCCGCCCGGCTGCGCGCTGGAGCGGTTCCCGGACGGGGAGATCCGTCCGATCGTCGGGCACGTCGGCGGCCAGGACGTGTACGTCGTGCAGCCCACATCGCCACCGGTCAACGACAATGTCCTCGAACTGCTGCTGTTGCTCGATGCCTGCCGGCGATCGCGGGCGGCGCGGGTGACCGCGGTGGTTCCCTACTTCGGCTACGCCCGGCAGGACCGGCGCACCCGGCCCGGCCAGGCGCTGGGTCTGCGGGTGGTCGCCGAAGCCATCGCGGGCGCGGGCGCGGATCGGCTCGTCGTCATCGAACCGCACACGGCCGCATTGGAATCCGTCAGTCCCATCCCCGTCGAGACTTTGACGGCCATCCCGCTGCTGGCCGAGCGGATCAGCCCGGCGCACGGCGGCAACGCCGTCATCGTCGCGCCCGACGCCGGCGCGGTGCGACTGGCCGAGCGGTATGCGGCTCTCACCGGGGATCCGGTGGCTCTCGTGCGCAAACATCGCGAAAGCGAAACCCGCGTCACCGCGATCGAACTCCTCGGCACCGTCGATCACCGCGCCGCGGTGATCGTCGACGACATGATCTCCACCGGAGCCACTCTGGAAGCGGCGGTCGACATCCTGCGCTACCGGGCGGCCGATATCGTGGTGGCCGCCGGCCACGGCCCGCTGACCGCCGCCGCCGAGCGCCTACGCCGGCTCGGTGTCCGCCGGGTGGTGGTCACCGACACCGTGGCGCACGAGGCTGTGACACCCCCCTTCGAGGTGTGCTCGGTGGCACCGCTGCTCGCCGAGGCCATCGCGAGCATGCACAACGACCGGCCGCTACACGAGTTGTTCGTCCGCACCTGACCGGATTCGCGTACGCCCACGAGTCCGGAAGGAGCTGTCCGCGAGGAGTTTCCGGTGTTCTTCGAGGATCGCGCCGATCGCCGCGCTGCCGCGGCGATGTGGTGCGAAACCGCGCCGGCGGGGGTCCCCGGTGCGGCCCATTTGTCCGAAGAACCGGGCACGGTGCGCCGAGCCGCCGAACAGGCACGCGACTGGTTCACGAGCCGGCTGTCCGCCGCCGCGAAAGCCGAACCCTCTGAGAGACGATCGACTAAGTAGACGATCGACCGCGGGACCGCGCGATGTGTTACGCCGCGCGGCGGTCGGCAACCGGGCAGCTCGCCACATCGATGGCGGTGGCGGCAAGCCGCACCGTCAGCGCACATCCGATGATCTCGGCGCCGGCCGCTTTCCTGGGCTCAACCGCAGAGAACGACGGGACAGGGAGCGTGATGCAACAGGTCCCGGCTCGTGGAGCCGAACAATGCGGCGGCCGCGGAGCCGCGGGCCCGGGTGCCGACCACCAGCAGCTGGGAGTCGCGTCCCGCCTCCGCCAGAATCGTGCCGGGTACACCGGGAACGGTGAGTTCCGCGACCCGCACCCCCGGACGGGCCCGGCGATGCGGAGCCAGTGCGTCGGTCAGGACGGCTTGTTCCGCGGCCGTGTGATCGGCTGTCGGCCCGACCGGCGTGATCCGGTTCGCCGGCCAGCAGTGCACGGCGGTCAGCGGCACCGCGAGCGCCTCGGCCAGTTCGAATCCCAGCTCGAGGGCCGCCGTGCTGAGCGGAGTGCCGTCCACACCCACCGTGACCGGCTTTCGCCGCGGAATGGGACGGCCCGCGGTACCGCGCCACACCACGACCGGGCAGCGCGCGTGGCGCGCGACCTCCATGGTCGTCGGGCCGACCAGCCGCCCATCCCAGGCGGTCTGGGCCCCGACCACCAGGATCCGGGCGTGTGTGCTGCGAGCGATGAGCGCGGGCCCGGCGGCCTCGGGGGTGATCTCGGTGGTGACGGGCAACTCCGGAGTGCACGAACGGACCAGTGCCACGGCGTGTTCGGCGATGTGCGCGGCGATCTCATGCCAGCGCACGACCTTGCCGCTCGGCGGCGTGTGCCCTGGGTCGCCGTCGTGGTGGGGAAACCTCGGCGCGCAAGCGATCACGAGCGGTTCGTGGATCGCCGCGGCGAGATAGGCCGCCCAGCGGACAGCATTGAGTGAAGGCGCCGAGCCGTCCACCCCGGCCACCACGGCGCTGCGATCGCGGTGCGCATCCATCGTTCCTCGTTCCCCGCACGGCGAATCCGCGCGAACCCGGTCTGATTCCCTGAGAATGACGCGCGGGCGGCGAGCGCGCACGATGCGAGAGACCTCGATCCCGGTGACGTATGACCATGCGCCGGCATCGGTGACCGCGGCCCTGCCCCGGATCGGCCGGGCCGTGACCACCCGCCTGATCCGGCGCGAGGAGCGACGACGGATCAGGCGGGTGACAGACCGGTCACCCGCCACCAGGCGCCCTCGTCGTCATCGGCCTGCTGAGCGGGGCCGGCGGCGAACAGTTCGGTCCTGCGCCGGCCGGGGATGATGTGGTAGCCGATCGAGCCGGGGACACTGACCAATGCCAGGATTCGCCAGAGGCTGCGGGCGTAGGCCTCGGCTCGGGCGGGGGTGTCCCATTCGTAGAGCCCCCGGTAGGCGCCGTATTGGTCGTGAGCCAGCCAGAGTTTGGTGATGAGGCCGGGGAATCCGGCGAAAAGGATGGTGTTGAGCAGGCTTTCGCAGCGGAACAGGGCGTGGCCCCGGCCCCGGACACCGCGCAGGGTGAATACGACGACCAGGATGCATGGGTCGAGCGCTCCGACCCCATCGATCGCGGTTTCACGGAAGACCGGCGCGGTGGCGCCGTCAGCGAAAGTGATTCGCAGGCCGATGTTCTCGCGCGGCACACGGATTCTGTGGCGCACCAGCAGCATGACGGTGACCGCGATGGAGCGGGCGATGGCGAGCGCGGCCGGTCCGACAGGCAGCGGGATTTGCGGGGACTCCTCGGTGTTCATGGGAAATCGTCCTCACTGGGCGGTGATGACGACCGTCAACGCTCCGGTCTCGCCCGCGCGTGCGAAAGTGTCGTAGGCGGTGGCGAATTCATTCATGAGGCCGAAGCCCGCGTGCGCTACGGCTCAGGTGCGGTCGGCGTGGGTGAGGTGCGACCGTGGGTGTCGGTGGCGGCGTCCAGGGAGTCGGCGAAGGCGATGAGCCGGTGGACCTGGTCGCCGTGGCGGCGCAGGAAGTCCTCGCGGGCGCGGCCGCGGCGGAAGGTGAGGAAGGCGCGGCCGGTCTCGAGTTGCCAGGTGTACCAGAACAGGTAGGGGATGGTGAGGACGAAATTGGCTATGCCCCAGACGATCCAGACGTCGTTGTCGAACCACCCGTCGGAGGGCATGACCTTCGGGAAGATGTTGTAGACGGCGATGACGAGCATCAACACCGGCAGGGTGTAGATACGGGCCATGATGTAGAGCTCGGGACGGCGCTTGACGAGCGGGTAGATCTCGGCGACCGCGAGAATGCAGATACTGGCGGCGAAATGCTCTTCCTGCGGCGGATATCCGCCGAAGGTGAAGCACAGATTCCAGGTGGTGTAAAGGAAGTTCCACGCCATCGTCGTGTAGGCGACGAGTTCGGCGTTGCGGCCGGGCAGGACCTCCCAGAAGCGCGGGCAGTACGGGATCGTGAGGCACAGTCCGAGCCCGACCGCGGCGTTCCAGTAGTTGCCGATCTGGGCGTCACGCAGGGTGGCCTCGGCGATATTGAGGAACAGGATCGCGTACGGGAACCACAGGAATCGCGGATTGCGCAGGATCTCCCAGGCCCGGCCGGGCCGTTGCTCGGCCACCGAGATCCGCATCGCGCCGACCAGGGTCAGCGGTATCAGCACCGACAGGATCTTGGCCCAGGAGAACCAGTTGATCAGCCCGATATCCCGGCCCGGCCCCCAGATCCAGAGCGGGAACGTCAGCAGCGACAGCCCCCAGACCCACATCGAGGGCCGCGGATGAGTGCGCATGTAATCGACGATGAGCCACAGGATTCCGCAGAACACCAGCATCGATATCGCTGTCACCCAGGTGAAGGGCGCCGGATTCCCGGACACCGCCTCCGATGCCGCGCGGACCATGTGACTATCGCCTTCCCGTTCAGCGCCGGTCGATCGTCAGGATGTCGGTCAGCGGTCGCCGGGGAGTCGGCGGATGCTGCGGCTCGTCGCTCGGCGCGATGCCGATCCGCAGCACCACCTGCGGCTTGCCCGGCTGCTTCAAGAAACCGGCGAGAACGTTTCGCCCCGTCGGCAATTCGGTGATATGGGTGAGGGTGCAGGTCGCCAGACCGGCCACCGTGCATTCGAGCAGGACCGCCGAGAGCGCTTCACCGGTCGCCAGCCAGTCGTGCACGGAATCGGTCGGCGAGCTGAGTATGACCAGCTGGGCGTGGTCCTCGGTGGCGGCGCGGCGCGCGGAGTGCGGCGCGGACGGAAACGACCGGCCCACCCGGACCCGGGAGAATTCCGCGTCCGAGACGAGCGCGTCGGCCGGAACGCCCTCGGAAACATCGGAATGTCCTGTCCACCAACCGATTTCGGCCTGGTACATCATGTCGTGCCGCCGCAGCGCCGCCGCCTGCTCGGATACCGCGGCCATCCTGTCCTGCACCGACTCGTCGAGGGTATCCAGTTCGACATAGTGCGGGGACGCCAGCATGCGCAGTCTCCTCTGCACGGCATCCCAATCCGAGGGCGCGTCCATCGGCAGCCGGTCGGTGCGACGGTTGTCGATCGCGCGCGCCCGCGCCACCAGTCCGGCCGGGGGATCAGGCCAGGGCCGGAATCGGATCTCGGCCAGGCGGCCGGGATCCAGCGGATCGGGCATCCGGGTCGTGTCGGTGTGCCAGCCCTGAGCGCCGAAAGCGGTGCGGACATGGTGCAGCATGGCGCCGCAGCTGATCACCAGCTGTCGGCCCTGCGGGTCCATCGCGGTGAGCACTCGGTCGGGATCGGTGCGCAGGTGCAGTCGCTCACCGTCGAAGCGCCAATGCCAGGGCTGGGTGTTGTGCACCGAGGGCGCGCGGCAGGCCAGCCGCATCGCGGCCAGCAGAGTGCGATGGTCGGGTGTGGTGTGCGGGGTGGCGGTCATGATCCGAGTGTTCGCGTCGGCCAGTGCGGAACATACGGGCTTTCCGCCTGCGCAGTGGGGACGTTGGTCACCGGGGCGGGCAACGGCCCGGTGCGCTCGGCGCGCTCCTTGATGCCGTGCAGCATCTTGGCCTCCATGATCAGGCTGCCGGGCTCCATGATCAGCATGAAGAAAAGCCGTTGCAGCAGACCGGCATCCGAGAGCGCGATGCGGTTACGGCTGACCAGGCGGGTGCCCTCGTCGGTGGGGTAGAGGCCGAACGCCCACACCCAGTGGCCGTCGGTCGAGGCGAGGACGAAGGCGCGCGGGCGGTCCAGCACGGCCACCCGCATGGCCGGTCCGGATTCGCCCATGGGCAGCACGTCGTCCACCGCGAGCTGCTGGAACTGCGGCAGGATCTCGTCGGCGCTGTGCATGTTCAGCCCGAGCAGGTTCTCGATCCAGTCGTAGGTGTAGGCGCCCCCGCGCCCGGGACCCATCTGCACCAGCCACGGCCAGATCTGTTCCGGGGTGGCGGCGACGGTGATCGAGCGGGTCGTCACGGTGCCGGCCTCGGCCAGCAGGTCGTCGCCGGGCATGACCCGCTCCACCTCCTCAGCGGTCGATCCCCAGCTCACGCACGTGTCACGTGCGAAAAGCCGGTATCCGGCCGCCAGGCCGGTGAGGGCCGAGGCCACCCCGATCGCGGTCGCCGTCGATGTCTTCATGGGTCTTCCTCTCGGTGGGAACTCGGTTTCGATCCTCGGCCGTACGGCTGGTTTCCCGCAGGGACGGATGGCCCGACATACGCCCTCGGAACCGGTGACTTTCGGCCGTCTCGCCGCGGGTCACGCGCGCGCGATGCTGTGACCGAACAGCGGATTCGCACGGATCGGAGGACACGTCATGACGGAGTTCGCGAACAGGAGCGCGATCGTCACCGGCGGTGCGCGGGGCATCGGCGCGGCGGTGGTCGCGGAACTGGTGAAGGCGGGCCTGGGCGTCGTCATCGCCGACCTGCTCACCGACGACGGCACGGCACTCGCGGAAACCTTTGCGCCGCAGGCGCGGTTCCATCATCTCGACGTCACCGACGAGGAGGAGTGGAGCCGGGTGCTGGAGGAGACCGAACGCGAGTTCGGCCCGCTGGCGGCACTGGTGAACAATGCCGGAATCCTGGACTACGGGACCGTGGAATCGGAGTCGCCCGACCTGTTCCGGCACGTCCTGGACGTCAACCTCTTCGGGCCGTGGCTCGGCATGCGCCTGGCCGCGCCGCGCCTGCGCGCCGCGGGCGGCGGCATCATCGTCAACATCTCCTCGACCGCGGGCCTGATGGGGTACGCGGGCATCAGCGGGTACGTCGCGAGCAAGTGGGGACTGCGCGGATTGACCAAAGCCGCGGCGCTGGAACTGGGTTCGTCGGATATCCGCGTGTGCTCGGTGCACCCGGGCCCGATCCACACCGCGATGACCCTCGGCATGGACGAATCCATCGCCGCCACACAGCCTCTGCCGCGCTTCGGCGAGCCGGAGGAGGTCGCCGCGATGGTGCGGTTCCTGGTCACCGAGGCGACCTTCTCGACCGGTTCGGAATTCGTGGTCGACGGGGGCGCGACGACGGGGCAGGCGGGGGTACTCGAAGCGTCTGGTTCAGACCAGCGGTAATGGCGAAACGAAGGAACTGGAGGCATCGCCATGATGTATTGGTACGGCCACGATATGAGTGGCTGGGGCTACGCCTGGATGGGCGTGGGCATGTTGGTCTTCTGGGCGGTGCTCATCGTCGGGATCGCGCTGGCGGTTCGGTTCGCGGTATCCGACCGGGATCGTCCAGGCCGCTACGAGTCTCCGTCGCCACAGGAATTGCTCGCCCAGCGTTTCGCGCGCGGCGAGATCGACGAGAATGAGTACACCAATCGCCTTGCCGCACTGCGGGCGTCGGGCGTGCGGTAGAAGGACGAGGGGAGTAGGAAAATGGCGCAGGCCTCCGAAGCTCGTGGCGGGCAACTGAATCCGCCGATTGTCGTGGCGACCGACGGATCGGCCGTCTCGTACCTCGCTGTGGCGTGGGCGGCCGTGGACGCGGGACTGCACGGGTCGCCGCTGGAGATCGTCACCTCGGTGGCGGTCCCCGGCGGATGGGGGCCCGGCGCGATGCTCACCGACACCGACACCGATTGGCTCCGCCTCGAGGGAGAACGGGTGGTGGCCGAAGCGACCCGTGTGGCGCGCACCGCCGCCGTCGGCGACGCCTTGACCATCAGCTCGGACATCACCTTCGACACCGCTATTCCGCATCTGATCGAACGGTCGCGACACGCCCGCCTGGTGGTGGTCGGCAGCCGCGGACGCGGTGCGGTCCGGCGCGGTCTGCTCGGATCGGTGAGTACCGCGTTGACCCGGCATGCCCACTGCCCCATCGCGGTCGTGCATTCGACCGCGGCGATCGACCCGGTCGCCGCGGAGAAGCCGGTGCTCGTCGGCGTCGACGGCACCCCCAACAGCGTGCCCGCCCTGGAACTCGCCTTCGAGGAGGCTTCGCGTCGCAAGGTCGGCCTCGACGCCCTGCACGCCTGGAGCGACACCAACCGCGCCGGCTTGCCGCTGCCGGAGTGGGACGCCGTGCGCGAACGCGAAACCGAACTCCTCGGCGAGCGGCTGGCCGGATTCGGCGAGCGCTACCCCGACGTCCAGGTCCGTCGCGTCCTGGTCCGCGACCGCCCGATCCAGTCCCTCCTGGACGCCTCGGAGAACGCCCAGTTGCTGGTAGTGGGCAGCCACGGGCGCGGCGGCTTCGGCGGCATGCTCCTCGGCTCGACCAGCAATGCGCTGCTGCACAGCGTGGAATGCCCGATGATCGTGGTGCCGACTCGCTGACCGGTCCGACAATGGAGGGCGGGGCCGTTGGTCGGAGGTGAGGGCCATGGGGGTCATCGAGGCGCACGCGGTGAGCAAGCGCTATCGCGGTACGCTCGCGCTGGACCGGCTGGAGTTGGATATTCCGGCCGGCCAGATCTACGGGTTCCTGGGACCCAATGGCGCGGGGAAGACCACCACGATCCGGCTACTGCTCGGCCTGCACCGGCCCACGCAGGGTACGGTGCGCATCGCGGGGCGCGATGCCTGGACCGAACCCGTTGCCGCGCACCGCCATTGCGCGTATGTCGCCTCCGAGGCGATGTTGTGGCCGGCGTTGACCGGTGCGGAAACCTTCGAGTACCTGGAGAATCTCCGCGGTGGCTGTGATCGCGACTACCGGGATGTGCTGATCGAGCGGTTCGATTTCGACCCACACAAGAAGGTTCGCGCGCTGTCGAAGGGCAATCGCCAGAAGGTGCAGCTGGTGGCGGCCTTCGCCACCCGGGCCGAGATCCTGATCCTCGACGAGCCGACCTCGGGCCTGGACCCGTTGATGGAGGCCGCTTTTCGCGAGACCGTCGGCGAGGCGCGCGAGCGCGGGCAGACGGTATTCCTGTCCTCGCACATACTGAGCGAGGTCGAGGCGCTGTGCGACCGCATCGGCATCCTGCGGGCGGGCCGGCTGATCGACGAAGGGACGCTCGCGCAGTTGCGGCACCTGTCGGCGCGCACCGTCGAGGTGAACTTCGCCGAGTCCGGCGTCGATATCGCCGCCCTGCGCGCGCTGGGCGGCGTCGAGGTCGCCGACTACTCCGATCATCATGCGGTGCTTCAGATTCGGGGGTCGATGGGGCCGCTGCTATCCGCGCTCACCCGGCTGCCGGTGACGACGATCGACAGCCGGGAACCGAGCCTGGAGGAGATCTTCCTCATCCACTACCACGGCAGAGACGACCGAGGTCCGTCTCGAACCGACGCGATGCCGGAGGGCGCCGCGCTGCCCGGGCCGTCACGATGACGGGCGAAGCGTGGCACGGATACGTCGTGATGGTGCGAGCGAGGCTGCGCGTCAATCGCGTTTCGCTGGCGGTGATGACCGTGCTCATGGCCGTTTTCTGCACGGCGTCGCTGCAAACCTACGTGGTGGCGTTCCCGGCGAAGCAGACGCGATCGGCGATGCTCGCGCCACTGGTCGACAATGGGGCGCTGCGCGCGCTCTACGGCTATCCGTTCGATATCGGTGATCCGACCGGATGGGTGGCATGGCGGACCATGACCAGCGTCGGCGTCATCATGGCGGTGTGGGCCTCGGTGATCACCTCGGGTGCGCTGCGCGGTGAGGAGGACGCGGGCCGTGGCGATCTGGTGCTGTCCGGTGGACAGTCGCGTCGACGGTGGTTCGCGGCCGCCGTGACGGCTACCGCCGTGCAGGCCTGCGCGATCGGTGGGGTGAGCGTGATCGCGCTCGCGGCCGTGGGAGTGCCGCAGCACCTGCTCACCGCCGCCAATGCCGGGGAACTCGGCGTGCAGCTCGTCACGCCCGCACTGTTGTTCGCGGCGGTGGCGGCGCTGACATCCCAGCTGACGGCGACCGTCCGCGGCGCACGCCTGCTGGCGGCGACGGTGGTGGTCATCGCGTTCGTGGTGCGAGCACCCGCCGACGTCGGTGACGGAATCCCTTGGCTGCGTTGGACAACGCCGCTGGGCTGGTTCGAGGAACTGCGGCCTCCCGCCCCGCCCTCCCTCCCGGCGCTCGCGGTGATCTCCGCGGCAACCGCTGTCCTGCTGGCGGTGTCGGCTCTGCTGCTGCGGACCCGCGATACCGGTCGCGGACTTCTCGAAACGCGCGACAGCCGCTCCCCGCGCCTGTTGCTGCTGGGCTCGTCCTGGCAGGCCGCGCTGCGCGATGATGCGCCCCAACTGGGTTTCTGGTTCGCCGGGACCGCGCTGTACGCGCTGCTGATGGGCAGCCTCGTCAAGACCATGCTCGACTTCCTCGAGCGCACGCCCCTCTACACGCAGTTCTTCGGCAAGAAGCTGGCCGTCGACGGTTTCGTGTCCGTGCTCTTCACGCTGATCCAGTTGCTGGCAGCGCTATTGGCCGTCACCCTCGTCGTGGCCGCACGTAGCGAAGAGGCCACCGGCCGGCTGGAACTCGTCCTGGCCATGCCCCGTTCGCGCTTCGCCTGGTTGTCGGGACGCGCGTTACTGGCCTTCGGATCGGCGACCGTATTGGTCTTTCTCGCGGCCCTCTGCATCTGGTCCGGCGCCGCGTGGACCGGTCAGGATCTCGTTCTCGGCTCGCTCTTCGCCGCGGCGGCCAACAGCCTCCCGCTGATCGCCCTCACCGTCGGTGCCGCCACCCTTGCCCTGGCCGTCGTGCCGCGCGCCGTCGCCTTCGTCCACGCCCTGGTCGTGGCCGCCTACCTCTGGGACACCCTCGGTACCGCGCTGAAGTTTCCCGAATGGTCCCTGCGCCTGTCTCCCTTCCACGCGCTCGCGCGAATCCCCATGCAGCCCTTCGCTCCGGTGGCGGCCACGGTCGTCACAGTGATCGGGTTGGTCCTGTTCACCCAGGCCCTGTTCATCTTCCGCCGACGCGACCTCGCCTCGGCGTGACGGCCGAGGCGAGGAGAAGGGCGGTCAGGACGGCGTGACGGTGGGATGGACGGGCAGGCCCAGGGCGGAGCGGTTGCAGACGAGCGTGAGATCGGTGGAGGTCACGAGGCCGGCGAGGCGGCCGGTGGGGTCGACGACGACGACGGCGTCGAGGTTGGGGCGCAAGACGATTCGGGCGATGACATCGCCGAGCAGATCGTCCACGTGGGCGATCGCGGCCGGAGGCAGTGGGCGGGCCAGTTCGGCCACGCGGAGGCCGGGGTGCGCGGGCGTGCGGGGGCGCAGGAGATCGGCCCAGGCGAGGATGGCGCACGGGTGGCCGTTGTGGTCGATGACGGGGAAGACGCGGTGATGGGTGTAGACGAGGTCGGAATGGAGGAGCTGGTCCACTGTCCATGTGGCGGGGACCGCTCGGGGGGCCGGGGTCATGACGTCGCCGACGGTGCTGGCACCCAGGCGGTGTCGCAGGCCGGCGAGAATGAGCTCGCTGTTGGCCGCGCCGTAGAGGAACCAGCCGAGCAGGATCAGCCACAGTCCGCCGAAGTTGCCGAACGCGATGATCTCGGCGGCGCCGATGCCGGCGAGGGTCATGCCCAGGACCTGGCCCCAGCGGGCGGCGGCGGTCTCGGCGCGGAGGCGGTCGCCGCTGCGCCACCAGATCACGGCCCGCACTACCCGGCCGCCGTCGAGGGGCGCGCCCGGAAGCATATTGAACACGGCCAGAATGACATTCACCGTCGCGAGCCAGACGAGGGTGGCGGTCACCGGGCCGCCGGGGGAGAAGACCGACGACACGGCCGCCGCGCCGAAGCCGATGGCGCCGAGGAGCAGACTGGTCGCCGGGCCGACCAGGGCGACCCGCAGGTCGGTCCGGGCGTCCTTCGGTTCGCCGGCGAGCTCCGACGCCCCACCAAGCAGCCACAGCACGATGCGTTCGACGTGAATTCCATTGCGGGTGGCCACGATCGAATGCGCGAGCTCGTGCGCGAGCAGGCACGCGATCAATGCGAGAGCGCCGATGGTCGCTGCGGCCCAGATGATTCCGGCATCGGCGGTGCCACGCAGGTAGGTGGCGAGTATCCAGGTGAACAGGCCCACGGTGACCGCGGCGGACCAATGCGCGGCGATACGGATGCCGGCGATCCGGCCGAGTGGAAGGGTGGATTGGAGCTGCATGGTGTCCTCGTTCGGTTCGGTGTGCGCCGCGGTGCTGCCTGAGCCGACCAGTTACCGGGGCGCTGTCATGCCGGTCGGGTCAGTGCCCGGAGCTGGTCAGGCCCTCGGCGAGCAGAATGCGATGGGCCTGCTGCGCGGCCGTGATTCTCGCATTGCTCCCGGGTTCGCCACCGGCCGGGAACTCGAGGCCGTGTACGAGGGTGGCGACCGCCTCGGTGAGGGCGTTCAGTCGACGCTCGACGTCGTCGATCTGCGGAAGGTCCGGCTGCGTGAAGAGCGCGGCGCCCGCGTAGACCGCCGACAGGTCCGTCCCGAGCAGGATGAAGCGCAGCTTCACCGGCAGCTGGGCGAGGACGTGGTCGAGCTGGCCCGGAGAGAACAGGTCGGCGAGGGTGTCCGTCACCACGCCCGCCAGCGGAACGGCCGCCTCCGGGGTGACGCCCGCGGCGTGGGCGAACTGCGCGAGGAAGGACGCCACATCGTGGGGGACCGGCACCCGGGCGGGCATCCAGCCCTCGTAGAACATTCCGCGCAGCAGTTCGGGCAGCTGGGCGCTGAGATGCGCCGCGGCGTTGATATCCAGGCGGTCTCGCACCGTGTGCAGCCAGGCGCGCAGGGCGCGATGGGCGACGAAGCGGTCCTCGGTGTCGATGGCGTTGGCCACGGCCGCCAGCCACTCGTGGGCGGTGTGCACGCTCGGTGCGAACGGATCGGTGTGATGGCTCATCGGACACTGCCTTTCGGGACATGAGCAATCGCTGGTGACGGCTCGAGCGTGCGCTCTTGGCGGGCGTCGACGGCAGAGGACTCGTACCACGGCACCGACGACGGAGGTCACTGCCGGGATGGTCTTTCCGCCCTGCCCCGCATCGGGGTCGCGGTCGTTGACTGGATGCGGGAGGTATCGATGAAGACCGCGAACCACCAGGACACGCCGGCGCGGGGACCGATGCGCTGGGAACCCGTGGACAAGACGCCGCAGGAACGGGCCGAGGCCAACCTGAAGGCGTACGAGTCGTCGTGCCGAGAGTTCAGCTGGGACGTCGCCCGTGACGCTCTCGACGGGCTGCCCGGCGGGGGAGTCAACATCGCTCACGAGGCCGTCGACCGGCATCGGGGCACGCCACTGGCCGATGCGCCGGCGCTGCGCTGGCTGGCCGCCGCCGGTGATGTCACCACCTTGACCTACGCCGAACTCGCCACCCTCAGTAACAGATTCGCCCACGTGCTGCGCGACCTGGGTGTACGGCGAGGTGAACGGGTATGCCTGCTGCTCGGGCGCACACCTGAGCTCTACATCGCCTGCCTCGGGGCATGGAAGGCGGGATGTGTCGTGGTCCCGCTGTTCTCGGCCTTCGGTCCGGAACCGGTACGGCAGCGCCTCGAGATATCCGGTGCCACCACGCTGATCACCACCGTCGACCACTACCGCCGCAAGATCGCGGCTAATCGGGCGGTGTTGCCCGCGCTCCGGCATGTGCTGGTCACCGACGCGGGTATCGACGACCCCCAGGTCGACGATACCGTCGGCTTGACCTTGGCGATGGCTCTCGTCGAGGACGAATTCCCCATCGTGCGAACAGGTCCCGAGGATCCGGCTCTGCTGCATTTCACCAGTGGCACCACCGGAATGCCCAAGGGCGCGGTGCATGTGCACGGAGCGGTGCTGGCCCACCGGGTCACCGCCCGCTACGCGCTCGATCTGCGTCCCGGCGACATCTTCTGGTGCACAGCCGATCCCGGCTGGGTCACCGGTATGACCTACGGCGTCATCGCCCCGCTCATGCTGGGTGTCACCCTGATCAGCGACGAGGCCGAGTTCGATGCGCAGCGCTGGTACGACATCTTGACCGCCGAGCGGGTTTCGGTGTGGTACACCGCCCCGACCGCGTTGCGGATGCTCATGCGCCGTGGCGACGAACTGCCCGCCGGCACGGACCTGTCGTGCCTGCGCTTCGTGGCCAGCGTCGGTGAGCCCCTGAATCCCGAGGCCGTGGTGTGGGGCAAGCGTGTGCTCGGCCATGCGGTGCACGACAATTGGTGGCAGACCGAGACCGGCGCCATCATGATCGCCAATCTGGCGGCGGAGCAGATCCGGCCCGGCTCGATGGGCCGCCCGCTGCCGGGAATCGAAGCGACCATCCTGCGGCGCGGCCGCGACGGGCGCGCAGCGATCACCGACGGACAGGTCGAGTACGCGCAGGCCGGCGAGGTGGGCGAGCTGGCTCTGCGCACCGGCTGGCCCTCGATGTTCCGCGGCTACTGGAACGAACCGGAGAAGTACGCGCGGGCTTTCGCGGCCGGTTGGTATCTGAGCGGTGACCTGGCGCGACGGGATTCCGACGGCTACTACTGGTTCGTCGGCCGGGCCGACGATGTCATCAAGTCCGCCGGTCACCTCATCGGCCCGTTCGAGGTGGAGAGCGTGCTGATGGCGCATCCGGCCGTCGCCGAGGCCGGGGTCATCGGCACGCCGGATCCGGTGGCGGGCGAGCTGGTCAAGGCATTCGTGCAACTACGACCGGGGCGGGACGCGTCCCAAGAGCTGTACGACGACATTATCGCCTTCGGCAGAAGGCAATTGGGCGCGGTCGCGCCCAAACAGATCGTCTTCACCGATGCGCTGCCGCACACTCGCAGCGGAAAGGTGATGCGCCGGCTGTTGAAAGCGCGCGACCGGGGACTACCCGAAGGCGACATCTCCACCTTGGAGAGTGCCCAGTGACGGCCGTCGGCGGGAACCGAGCCACGTCGGCCGTCGACGAGCGACTCGCGTTGCTGCGGCAGATGATTCGCATCCGCCGCTTCGAAGAACGGTGTGTACAGCTCTACAGCGCGGAGGCCATTCGCGGATTTCTGCACCTGTCGATCGGGGAGGAGGCGATCGCCGCCGGGCTGCTGAGCGTGCTGGAACCCGATGACGCGGTCGTGTCCACCTACCGTGAGCATGGGCACGCGCTGGCACGCGGCATACCGATGGACGCGGTAATGGCCGAAATGTACGGCCGTACCACAGGATGCAGCCATGGCAGAGGCGGTTCGATGCACCTGTTCGACGGCGCGCGCCGCTTCTACGGCGGCAATGCCATCGTCGGCGGCGGGCTGCCGGTCGCGGTCGGGCTTGCGCTGGCGGACTCGCTTCAGGGCCGAAACGCCGTGACCGTCTGTCTGTTCGGTGATGGGGCCGTCGCGGAGGGGGAATTCCACGAGTGCCTCAATCTCGCGGCGCTGTGGCGATTGCCGGTGCTGTTCGCCTGCGAGAACAACCAATACGCGATGGGCACCGCGCTGCGGCGTGAACACGCGGTCACCGATCTGTCGCTGCGGGCCGCGAGCTACGGCCTCGCCTCCTGGCCGGTGGACGGCATGGACGCGGTCGCGGTCGCGGCAGCGGCCCGGCGGGCGACGGAATCCATCCGCGGCGGGCGTGGGCCGTGTTTTCTGGAATTGCGCACCTACCGGTTCCGCGCGCACTCGATGTACGACGCGGACCGGTACCGCGACAAGGCCGAGATCGAGCAGTGGAAGTCCCGCGATCCCATCCCGCGTCTGTTCGCGGAACTGCGCGCCGACGGTGCGTGCGGGCCCGATGATCAGGCGGCGCTGGAGGCGGAGGTCGACGCGGAGATCGACGCCGCGGTCGCCGCTGCCGAAGCCGCGCCTCTCGAACCTGTTACCGACCTGGCCCGCCACGTCTATGCGGAGACGAGATGACCACCTATCGGGAAGCCGTCCGGGAAGCGTTGCGCGAAGCTCTGATTCGCGATGAGCGGGTCTTCCTCATGGGCGAGGACGTGGGCGCCTACGGCGGCTGCTTCGGGGTGAGCAGGGGTCTGCTCGACGAATTCGGCCCGCGGCGCATCCGGGACACACCCTTGAGCGAATCGGCCTTCGTCGGCGCGGGAATCGGCGCGGCACTCGGCGGTCTGCGACCGGTCGTCGAGATCATGACCGTCAACTTCAGCCTGCTCGCGCTCGATCAGATCCTCAACAATGCCGCGACCCTGCGGCACATGTCCGGGGGTCAGCTCGGCGTGCCGCTGGTCATCCGGATGGCCACGGGGGCGGGAAGGCAATTGGGAGCGCAGCATTCGCACAGCCTGGAGGCGTTCTACGCGCACATTCCGGGCCTGCGCGTCCTCTCGCCGGCCACCGTCGCGGACGCCCGCGGCATGCTGTGGACGGCATTGCAGGATCCGGATCCGGTGCTGATCTTCGAGCCGATCGCGCTGTACAACAGCGAGGCCGAGCTGGCTTCGGACGCGGGCGCGGTCGACATCGACTCGGCCGTCGTCCGGCGGACGGGCACCGATGTCACGCTGGTGTCCTATGGCGGCGCGTTGCACGTGGCCGAGGCCGCGGCCGATCAGCTGGCCGGGGAGGGGATCGCCGCGGAAGTCATCGACCTGCGCACCCTGCGGCCACTCGACGAGGCGACCGTACTCGCCTCGATCGCGCGCACGCACCGGCTGGTCATCGTGGACGAGGGCTGGCGCAGCGTGGGCGTCTCCGCGGAAATCGCCGCTCGCGCGGCGGAAAACGGCTACTGGTCGCTGGACGCGCCGATCGCACGGGTCTGTACCGCGGAAGTGCCGATTCCCTATCCGCGCCACCTCGAGGAGGCGGCGCTACCGCAACCGGCCGTGGTCGCCGAGGCGGTCCGCAAGGCGGTGAGTTGACGTGTCCGAGTTCCGGATGCCCTCGCTCGGCGCGGACATGACCCAGGGCACCGTGCTGGAATGGCGGGTCCGGCCGGGTGATGTGGTGCATCGGGGCGATGTCGTGGCCGAGGTCGACACGACCAAGGCGGCGATCGAAGTCGAATGCTTCGACGACGGCGTCATCGGCGAACTGCTGGTCCCCGTGGGAACCACCGTGCCGGTCGGAACGCCGCTGGCGACCATAGAGACGACCGTGCCGACCGTGGCGACGCCCCCTCCCGTACCTGCCCCGCCCACCGCGGCGCACGGTCGGGAAGCGGGCGAACCCACCGTCCGTGCGACGCCTCTCATTCGTCGGCTCGCCGACGACGCGGGGATCGATCTGGCGACGGTGCAAGGATCCGCACCGGGCGGCCGGATCGTCCGGGCCGACGTCGATCGCGCGGTCCTCGAACGCCGTGACGGGCGCCGCGCGCCGGTGCGGGCCTCGGGCTACGCGCGGCGGCTGGCCGGGGAATCGGGTGTGCCGCTGGCCGAGATCACCGGTACCGGACCCGGGGGTGCGGTGCGTGCGGCCGACGTGCGGGCGGCGGCGTCGCCCGTATCGGGCAGCTTCCCGGCCACAGCGGAAGTCGCCCCATCCGTGGACACGTCCACTCCTGGTCCGGGCCGGCCCGGTATTCCGGAAGCACCCCGGCACGATCCCGCGGAGGTCCGCAAGCTGATCGCTACCGCGATGACGAGATCCAAACGCACCGTGCCGCATTACTACCTGTCGAGCACCGTCGACATGAGCGCGGCGTCGACCTGGCTGGCCGACTACAACCGCCGGATGCCCGTCAGCGCCAGGATGCTGCCCGCCGCACTGCTGCTGGCGGCCACCGCCCGGGCGGCCCGGGCGGTGCCGGAGCTGAACGGACATTGGATCGATGACGAATTCCGCCCTGCCTCGAGCGTTCATCTCGGCATGGTGGTCTCCATGCGCGCGGGCGGCATCATCGTCCCCACGATTCCCGACGCCGATCGGCTCGCCCTGCCGGACCTGATGGCAGCCCTGCGTGGCGTGGTCGAACGCGCCCGTGCGGTCCGTCTGCGCTCGTCGGACGCGACGCCCGCGACCATCACCGTGACGAACCTCGGAGATCTGGGCGTCGACTCGGTCTACGGAGTCATCGCCGCACCGCAGGTCGCGATCGTCGGCTTCGGCGCGGTCACCGACCGCCCCTGCGCGGTCGACGGACTACTCGGCGTGCGCCCCCAGCTCACCGCCACCTTGTCGGCCGACCACCGCGCCACCGACGGCGCGATCGGCGCCCGCTTCCTGCACGCCCTCTCCGACCTGCTGCAACAACCAGAGGAGCTCTGAAACCATGGCCGCCACCCTGTCTCGCGATGTCGCCGAGGGCATCGTCCGCGGCGCCCTGCACGGATTCGACACATCCGACCGCCTGGCCGCCCTGCCCACCGACGCCCCGCTGCGGGAAACCCTCGCCCTGGACTCCCTGGACTTCCTGACCTTCGTCGAGCGTCTCGCGGCCGCCTGCGACCGCCGCATCGAGGAATCGGACTATCGGCGGCTGACCACGATCGCCACCTGCGTGCAGTTCCTGACCGAATGACCGGTCATCCGCTGCCGCCGTTCGGCTTCTGGATACCGTTGCGCCGACACCGGGATTCGTCCGCAGCGCTGCTGTCTCGTTCATCCCCGGTCGTGATCTGTTGTAGCGCCCGTGGATTCGGCAGGTGTGCCGCGGACGGACCGATGCCGGATCAGCCAGCGGCGGAGTTCGTCCGCACCCCAGACGATGAATGGGAACGGTGTGGTGAGGGCGAGCATGCCGGGGGTGAGAGAGGCGGTGCCGAGGAGGCTCTGCAGGGGCGGGAGGTAGATGATGGCGGCGGTGAGGGCCAGTTCGAAGGCTATGCCCCACAGCAGGAGTGGGTTGGACAGGGCGCCGATCGAGCGCAGGGAGGCGCGTTCGGTGCGGGCGGCGAAGGCAGTGCCGATCTGGCCGGTGACCAAGCCGAGGAGGGTCATGGTGGTGGCCTGCCGGTAGGCATGGTGCAATGGCTCGCCCGGTCCGGTCGGGGCTCCGGGATGCCATCCGGCGCGCAGAAGTACGTAAAAGAATCCCGCCATGGCCAGGACCGCGCAGATGATGCCTAGGAACAGCCAGGCACGCAACAGCATTGGCGCGCGGATGACCGGTTCGCCGCGTGGGCGGGGCGGCTGGCGCATGAGGCCGGGCTCGGCGGGCTCGCGACCGAGGGCCAGCGCGGGCAGGGTTTCGGTGCCGACGTCGAAGGACAGCAGCTGGAGCACGGTCAGCGGAATCGGAACGGCGCCACCGGAGAGCGCGAAGATCAGGAAGGGCACGACCTCCGGGGTGGCGTGGGCGAAGATGTAGAAAATGAACTTGCGGATGTTGACGTAAACGCGGCGCCCGGCCTCGACGGCGGCTGTGATGGTGGCGAAGTTGTCATCGGTCAGCACCATGGTGGAGGCTTCCCGCGCCACGTCGGTTCCCGAGCGGCCCATGGCGATTCCGATATCGGCGCGGCGCAGGGCGGGCGCGTCATTGACCCCGTCGCCGGTCATGGCGACCACATGACCGGCCGCTCGTAGCGCGTCGGCGATCCGCAGCTTGGCCTCCGGTGAGGAGCGGGCGAAGATCGGGGCGGTGTCCGCGGCGAGCAGCTGGTCCAGCTCCTGCTCGGACATGTGGTCGAGTTCGTCGCCGGTCACGATGACGGGCTCCCCGCGGGTGATGCCCACCTGGGCGGCCACCGCGGCCGCGGTCAGACCGTGGTCGCCGGTGATGACGATGATCCGGATCCCGGCCGTGTGGCATGCGGTCACGGCGTCGGCCACTTCCGGTCGGGGCGGATCCACCATCGCCACCACGCCCAACAGCGTCAGGCCGCGTTCGGCCTGCTCGGGTTGCCGCGGGGGCGCGGCCTTCTCGTCGAGGCGGCGTTCGGCGACCGCGAGCACCCGCAGACCCTGCCGGGCCAGTTCGTCGACGAGATCATCGAGGACCTCGCGGCGGGCGACCGTGAGCGGCACCGGTCGGCCGCCGGCATCGAGTTCCGTATCGCACAGGGGCAGGAGCGATTCCGGTGCGCCTTTGGCGTGGATAACGCGCGCGCCGGATTCGTCGGTGTCGAGGGTGGACATGCGTTTGCGGGACGAATCGAAATGGAACTGCCGGATGCGGCGCCGGAGGCGAACCTCCGGATCGAGGCGCACCCCCAGCGCCGCAGCGGTTTCGAGGATCGCCACTTCGGTCGGATCGCCGGTGGACGCCTGGTCGCCGGGGCCACCGATGCGGGCGTTGTTGCAGCTGGCCATGGCGATGGCCATCCGGGTCAGAGTGATGTGCGGCGTCGGCGGCGGGTGGTCCGCCGCGAAGTCGAATTGTCCACTCGTGGTGTGCGCCACCACGACTCGCATCCGGTTCTCGGTGAGTGTGCCCGTCTTGTCGGTGCAGATGACGTTGGTGGATCCGAGGGTCTCCACCGCGCTGAGCCGTTTCATGACCGCGCCGCGCCGGGCGAGTTCCCGGACACCCATGGCGAGTGCGAGCGTGATCACCGGGAGCAGGCCCTCCGGAACATTGCCGACCAGCAGCCCGACGGCGAAGATCACCGCGTTGACGAACGACAGGTGAGCGGCGAGGGTCGCGAGCGGAATGAACGCCGCCCCGAGCGTGACCGACACCAGGGCGATGAGCCAGGCCACCCGGCGCACCTGATGCTCGAGCGGACTCTCGTCACGTCGCACACGCTCGGACAGAGACGCGATCCTGCCCAGCTCCGAACGCATCCCGGTCGCGTACACGACCGCGCGCGCCTCGCCTTCGGTACAGGTGGTACCGCTGAAAACCAGATCGCGCGCGTGCAGCAGGGGCACACCGGCGTCGGCGAGGTCGGCCGCCCGGTACACGGGCATGGACTCGCCGGTCAGGGCGGACAGGTCGACCTCGATGCCGCCCTCGAGCATCCGCGCGTCCGCCGAGATCCGGTCGCCCTCGGAGATCACGAGCACATCGCCCGGAACCAGTTCGGTGGCATCGATGTCGGCGACGGTTCCGTCCCGGATCACCGTCGCTCGGGTCGGCAGGTAGGCGGCCAGCGCCTCCACCGCCTTCTCCGCATGGCGTTCCTGCACGAATGCGAACGCGGCATTGATCACGATCACGATCACGATGGCCACGGCGATCGGCATGATGCCCACCGCCGCCGCCAATCCCGCTGCCGCCCAGAGCAACAACGCCAAGGGATGGGTGAACTGACGCACCAACTCCCGCGGCCAGTCGCGGCCGCCCCGCCGCCGGAGCTCATTGGGGCCGACCTGGACGAGGCGCCGCCGCGCTTCGCGATCGGTCAGCCCGGTGCGACTGCTGCGCAGATCGCGGAGCAGCAGATCGATGCGTTCGGTCGGATCAGGCCGGGCGGCGGAGCCACCCTCGACCGCACCTTCCGGCATTCCGGCGGTGCGCGCATCGGTCTCAGCTGTCATGCGGATCCGCCGCCGTCATCGCGGAGGTCGATGGCAATCGGATCCGCCGGAGAGCTCGGGTCACGTCCTACGGCGTTCCATCCACGTAGCGCCTGGGCGATGGTGGTCTCGAGCGGACCGGTCGTGTCGACAGCCGTCGCGGTCGGCCAGGGAGAGGAGGCTGCGGCCAGTGCGATCGCGATCTCGGGGGTGGCTTCGGAGTCGCCGGATCGGCGGGTTCGGATGCGCGTGCCGGCCAGCTGCGGGGGGCACTCACAGCGCAGCGGGATCAGTTCGGCGTGTGCGCGCGCCGCGAGCGCTTCGGCGCGGGCCCGTTCCCCGGCATCTATCCAGGCGGCATCGAGTATCACCGAGGCCCCGAGCGCGAGCCGCTGGCGTGCCAGTTCCAGCATGTGCGTGTACACCAGTGATCGCGCGGCGGGTCGATACGCCCCCGCATCGAAGACGCCGCTCGCACCGGTGATCGCTCCCGAGGCGCGGAGCTGGGCTCGCACGGTGTCACTGGAGATGACCTCGGCGCCGGTGACCTGTGCCAGACGGGTTGCGACGGTGGACTTTCCGGTCCCCGGCAGCCCGCCGACGAGGGCCAGACGCACCGCCCCGGCTTCCAGATGGCCCACTGCCAGTTCCACATGTCGCAGAGCGTGGCCGACGAACTTCTCGTCGCCCTGCGCGACGCGGATGTGGTTCGTCTTCGCCCGCACCATGGCCCGATAGGCGATGTAGTGGTGGCGCAGTGCCAGAGGCGGTGAATCCTCGGCCGCGCGCAGGTAGTCGTCGAGAAAACCCTCGGCGAGCTGTGGTTGTCCGAGGAACTCCAGATCCATCGCCAGGAAGGCGGCATCGTCGAGGCCGTCGACACAGCGGAGGGAATCGTCGAAGTCGAGGCAGTCCAGGATCCGGAAGCCGTCGGGGAGCACGAAGATGTCCTCGGTCAGGAGGTCACCGTGCCCATCCAAAATCCGCCCGGCCGCAATGCGTTCTGCCAGCAGCGGTGCGCGACCATCGATGAAACGCATCGCCAGCTGCTCGATGCGGTCGATCAGGGCGGGATCCAGTGTGCCGAGAGGATGGGATTGCCAGCCGTGCAACAGGATTCGCCAGCGTTCCCGCAGTGCCTCGGCGGTTCCCGCCTGATCGATCGCGCTGCCTCGCGGGGCGTCGCGATGGAAATGCGCCACCACCGTCGCCAGCGCGGCCAGTTCGGTGCGGCCGATCTCGCCGGCGGTGACGAGCGCGCTGAGCCGGCGGGATTCTGGCATGCGCCGCATGACCAGAACGGGTTCGGCGGGACCGTCGAGCGGATCGGTGAGCTGGGCCAGGCCCAGGTAGACGTCGGGGGCCCAGCGCCGGTTCAGTTCGAGCTCGCGTCGCAGGGCGCGTTCTCGGGCGTCGGTCGTGCCGAAATCGAGGAAGTCGGTGACGACGGGCTTCTTCACCTTGTACGCGCGATCCCCGAACAACACCACCAGCCCGGTGTGCGTCTCGTGTAGCTCCGCGGCGCGCGCATCGCCGATGATCCCGCTGCGGAGGTGCTCGGCCGCCGCGGTCATCGGCAGGCGGCTTCGGCGCGGGTGGCGGCCTGGACCGGGGGCATGAGCACCGGGCAGGACGAATGGCGGGCGAGGTCGTGGGCCGGTGGCCCGGAGCGGGACGGGGTGATCGCATCGGAGCGGTCGGAGTCCACGACGAGCCGGGCCATGGCGCTGAGGGGTTCGACAGCGGTGACGGCATCGCCGAGCACGGTGATCGGCCGGAATGCCACATCGGGGACGTCCTGCGCGGTCGCTCGCAGGGGAATACGCCCGGCCACGGCCTGCGCGGCCGCGCGCTCGGCGACGCGGATCGCTGCCCGCGGCCCGTCCATGCCCGCGACGGCCGGTCCTCGCGCGTCGTCGCCGGGCCGGGCCGCGGAACGTGAGGTGCAGGCATTGGTGTCCATGGCTTCAACGCTCCGCGCCCGGTGCCCGGGGAAACAGAGGACTTCGGTCTCTCCGGTGACGACCAGGGTCCCACCGCCCGACTACCCGAAGCCCTACCGAATCGCCTCCGATGCGCGTGAAATCAGCTGCGTCAGAACCCTCTTCCCATGGGAAGAAGACACGCATGAGTCAGCTGTCCGCACGTTTCGCCGGCCGGATCGCTGTCGGCTGATTTCGCCGCATTCGAGGCCGTCGAGGTGAAGTCCGCGGAATAACGCCTGGATTGGCCCTGCACACGAGGAGGTGGTCGATGTCGATCGTGACATTGACGATGAATCCGGCGATCGATATCGCCACCACGGCCGAATCCGTCCGGCCCACCGACAAGACCCGGTGCACGGCACCGAGATTCGACGCTGGTGGCGGTGGCATCAATGTCGCGCGCACGATCGCCGTACTGGGCGAGCCGGTGACAGCGGTGTTCCCGGCGGGCGGCCCGCCGGGCCGCCTGCTCGAAGATCTGGTGCACGATGCCCGAATCTCGATGCGGTCGGTGGCCATCGCCAACCCCACTCGCGAGAGCTTCGCGGTGACGGCGTCCGATACCGGCGAACAGTACCGTTTCGTGCTGCCGGGCCCCCGGTTGACCGCCCCTGAACTGCATCGCTGCCTCGCCGAAATCGAACGGATAGCGCAGGATTGCCGGTATGTGGTCGCCAGCGGCAGTCTGCCGCCCGGAGCTCCGGCGGACTTCTACCAGAGTCTGGCCGATCTGCTCACCGACCTCGGTGTGCCATTGGTGCTGGATACCTCGGGGGCCGCGCTGCGCGCCGTTCGCCGCGGCGTCCATCTGATCAAGCCGAGCGTGCGCGAACTCGCCGAATACACCGGCCGTCCACTACCGGACCGCGGTTCCAGGGTCGCCGCCGCGCGAGAGTTGATCACCCGCGGAGTGAGCGAAATCGTCGTGGTGTCACTGGGATCCGACGGCACGCTCGCGGTGACCGCCGACGGCGACGAGTGGTTTCCGGCACTGGACGTCCCGGTGCGTACCGGAATCGGCGCCGGGGACGCGCAGGTGGGTGGCATCACCGCGGGGATGTCCCGCGGCTACCCGCTCGACGACGCCATACGCCTCGGCATCGCCGCCGCTACGGCGGCCCTGTCGACTCCGGGCACCGCGCCGGGGCACCCGGATCGGATCGCCGACCTGTTCCAACGGCTTTCACCACGGCCCGACGACAGCGGGCAGCTCGCCGTACCGAAGTGACACAAAGGAAAACACCATGAAAGGCCGAATTCTGGTCGCGTACGCTACCCGCTACGGTGCGACGCGGGAGATCGCCGACCACCTGGCGACCACACTCCGAGAATCGGGTCTCGAGGTGGACTGCCGCGCGATGCGCGAGCTCCGCACGATCGACGACTACCGCGGCATCATCCTCGGCGCGCCGTTCTACTACGGCCGCTGGCCGCGGCCGGCCCGCCGCTTCCTCAACCGATTCGGCCCGGTGCTCGCGCAGCGCGACATCGCCCTCTTCGCGATCGGCCAGATCGACCCGAGCCAATCCGAATCCGATACCCGTTCCCAGCTGGACCGATTGCTCGACCGCTACGCCTGGCTCGCGCCCTTCTCGGTCGCACTGTTCGGCGGACGCTGGAACCCCGCTGCCCTGCGCGGACTGGACCGCTGGATGCTGAAGTTGCCCGGCTCACCCCTGCATGTGCTTCCGGCCTCGGATCTGCGGAACTGGGACGCCATCAGCGGGTGGGCCACCGATGTGGCCGCGGCCTTGAACGCGCGCACCGCGCAACCGTATCCGTCCACCGCCGAACCGACCGGGATCTCCCGCGCCGGCGCAACCCTGTCGACCATCCGCAACTACATCGCCGACCAGCAACTGCCGTGGCGGACACCGCGGGCTCGGTGACTTCCGCTCCGGCCGGCCGGATCACGGTGGCCGAATCCGACCCGGTGATTCGCGGCCGCTCCGACGCCATTCTCGACCGTCGTGCTCGATGAGCGGGGTGTTCCATGGGATGCGGGCGGAGTCGACGGAGCGAACCTGGACCAGGGTTGGCGGGGATCTCCATGATGTCTCCGGCTCAGAGATCGGTGGCCAGCACGCGGTTCGAGATGTCGGTGGGCTGGTCTCGGTAGAAATCGAGATGGGCCCGGGCGGCGCGGTCCCAGGTGAAGAGGGCGGCGAGCGCTTTCCCGTGTTCGGCTCGAAACGGGTCGGTCTTCAAGACTCCGGACAGGCGCGCGGCCATCTCGGTGGGGGTGGTCGCGTAGTCGATGATGTCGCCGAATACTTCACGGAGGACGGGCAGATCCCGTGCGACGACGGGTGTTCCGGCGGCGAGGGCTTCCATGGCCGCCAGTCCGAAGCCCTCCTTGGTGGAGAAGAAGGGGACCGCGGCGGCCGCGGCCATCAGCGCGGGCAGGTCGTGGTGGGCGACCGTGCCCAGGATGGTGGGGTGGATGCCGAGTTCGGCCGCGCGGCTGTCGAACCGGTCGCGGTAGTCGCGGTAGTCGAAAAGTGTCTCACCCCCGGCGAATACGAGCTTCAGGTCGGGGTGGTCGCGTTCGAGCAGGGCGAAGGCCTCGAGGAGATCGAGGCTGCCCTTGCGGGGTTCGATACCGCCGAGGGCCAGGACGTAGCGGCCCAGGCGCCGCAGCCAGGTGGAACGCGCGGCGGTGGCGTCGGGGGAATCGCCTGCGGCTGTGGCGAAACGGGCGTATTCGACGCCATTGGGGATCACCGTGGGCCGCAGCCCCCAGCCGGCGTGGACTTCGGCGGCGACCGCGGCCGACACGCAGATCCGGGCGTAGGGTTCGACGACGGCGCGCTCATGGCAGCGCGCGAGTTCCGGGGTGGTGAAGGTATCGAGGTGGTGGATCGTGCGGATACAGCGATCGACGGCATTGGCGCTGATGCAGTCCTGTGCGTGCACGATGTCGTAGTCGTGCGGGCCGAAAGCCTCTCGTAAGACGGTGATCGAGCGCATGATTCGCGCGCCGACGGATTCCCCTTCGATACCGTCGAAGGCGACGACGCGCACCTCGACCGCCGGATCGACCGGCCGGAAGAACCCGGCGTCGCCGCCGCGGCCCAGCGTCCAGACCGTGACCTCGGCACCGAGGCGGGCGAGTGCTTCGGCGAGGTTGAGGGTGTGCACGACGCCGCCGCGAGGTTTGGTGGAGTAGGTGAGCAGCGCGATCCGCATCAGTGGCAGCCCTCGTCGGTCAGCAGATTGTGGTAGGTGTCGACGCGCCGTTCCTCCAGGTGCCGCAGTACCCGCCGGGCTCGTTCGACCTCGGCGTCGATATCGATGTCGGCCACCGCGAGCCCGCCCTTCGACCAGGTGCGGGCGAGGACGTCGCCGCCCGGGCCGACGACCTTGGCCTGCCCGAGGAATCGCAGATGGCCCGTGATGCCGGTCTGGTTGGAGGAGGCGAGCACGATCTGGTTCTCGGCGGCGCGCGCCTGGTCGTAGAGGTCGAACAGTCGGGATTGGCGGTCGTTGGGCATGCGGGAGGCACGATCGGTGACGCTGGCGGGCCAGGCCGACAGCGCGGCGATGGCGCGAGCGCCGTCCAGCGCGAGGGCGCGCGCGGATTCGGGGAAGGTCTTGTCGTAGTCGATGAGCATGCCGATCCGGCCGACCGGAGTATCGAAGGCCGCGAAGCGATCTCCGGCGGCGTAGGCGAGATGTTCCCCGGCGGGTTGGTGCACCTTGCGGTGACGGCCGAGGACGCCGTCACCGGTGAGGCACACGGCCGCGTTGTAGCGAATCCCGTCGGCGTCTTCGGCGTAGCCGATGCAGATGGTCATATCCCTGGCCATCCCGCACAGCAGGCGGATCTCGGGTCCGTCCGGGTCGATGGCCTCCGGTCCGGTGGACGGGTCCGGATTCCGGAGGTCGCCGATATAGCCGCCGAGGCTGGCGTCGGGCAGCACGAGCAGGTCGACGCCGTCCTGGGTGAGCCGGTCGATGATCCCGGTGATCTTGTCCAGTGCCCGGGCGATATCCGCCCCGAAATGGGCGGCGACAGCGGCGATTCGGGTGACAGCCATGGCGGTCCTCAGGCGGCGGCGGTGGCGCACGCGGTGACGGTGATCCGGTCGGCGAGGTGTTCGGCGTCGCGGGCGATGGCGGCGAATCGGCCCGATCCCCACGTGTGCAGCCACGGCAAGCCGAGGAAGTACAGGCCGGGCGTCGTGGTGACGCCGCGGTTGTGGCAGGGGTGGCCTTCGCCGTCGAAGACGCCGACCCGCAGCCACCGGTAGTCGGTGCGGAATCCGACCGACCACACCACCGACGTGATGCCGCTTGCGGCCAGGTCGATGTCGGTGACCTCGGACTCGGGCCGCCATACCGGCCGGTACCGGGGTTCGGCGGGCGCCTCGATGCCCGTGCGGGCGATGTGGGCGTCGATGGAGTCCTTGATACTCTCGGCCACGGCGTCGGCGGCGTCGAGATCCTTCCCCAGTGACGGCTCGAAATAGGCTGTGCCGTCGGCGACGTCGACCATGCGGCCGTAGAGCGCCATTCCCTCGACCGCGAATTGGCGCAGGTCGATGTCGCGGCCGCCGTCGCGGCCGGTGACGTAGTGGTTGGTGTTCTCGCGCTTGCCGAGACCGCCGGGCTGGTCCTCGATGGGAATGTCGTAGTGGCCCATGTCCTGGAGCCACGCCACACAGTCGCGGCCACGGTAGAAGCGCGCGACGCGGGGCGCGCTGCCGACCGCGAGGTGGACCTTCCGGCCTTCCAGGTGCAGATCCTCGGCGATCTGCGCCCCGGATTGTCCGGTGCCGACGACCAGCACGGCGCCGTCGGGAAGATCTGCGGCACTGCGGTATTCAGCCGAGTGCAGTTGCCGGATCGAGCGCGGCAGGCGTTCGGCGAAGCGTGGGACCGTCGGTGTGTGGTAGCCGCCCACGGCTACCACGACCTGATCGGAATGCAAGGGTCCGGACGTGGTTTCGATGTCGAACCCGCCGTCGGAGCCGACGGTGACCGACGTGACGGCGACGTGTTCGCGCAGCGGTGGGTCGAAGGTGTCGGCGTAGTGACGCACCCAGGCGTAGACCTCGTCGCGCCTCATGAACCCGTGCGGTTCCGGGCCGCTGTAGCGGTAGCCGGGCAGCGCGCACTGCCAATTCGGCGTCACCAGGGTGAAGTTGTCCCAGCGGGTATCTCGCCACTCGTGGGCGATGGTGTCGCGTTCGAGGACGACGTGGTCGATGCCGCGCGCGGTCAGATGCCAGGAGATCGACAGCCCGGCCTGCCCGCCGCCGATCACGACGACATCGTGGTGCGGCACAGGATTCGAATCGGGTTGCGGGGTCACGGTTTTCCTCCGGAGATGGCGGCCTGCGCGGACGGCGGTGTCATCGACAGCACGCGCACGGCGCCGGGTGTGGTGCGGGCGGTCGCCGCGGCCGATTCGATGGCGTCGAGTGTGTACATGGCCGAGGTGCAGTAGAAGCCGAATTTCTCCTTGACGCGCTCGGCGGCGGTATTCAACGCCGTCGAGACGCGGTGCAGGAATTCGTCGATCGGATAGTCGACACCGACGGCGAGATGGTCGTGGATGACCAGGGACGGCGAATAGCAGCTCTGGACAGTGCCATTGGGCCAGCGGACATCGAAGGTCATCTCAGGCATGGGCGGCCGCCGGCTGCTCGGATCGCGCGGGCCGCCCGACCACGCCGTAGCGGGCGACGACGCTGTCGTAGACCTCCGGCCGCCGGTCGCCCAGGTTGTACATGCCGCCGCCGCGCGCCTGGCCGAGCGCGTGCTCGACATCGACGGTGGCCGTGGCCAATCCGGGCTCGGTGCCCGTGGTGGCCAGGATGTCACCGCCCGGGCCGACGATCTTGGCACTGCACACGAAGCGCAGCGATCCGAAGGTGCCCGCTTGATTGGAGGCGATCCACACGACCTGGTTCTCCACCGCTCGGGCGCGGTCGAAGAGGTCGAATCGCTGGGTCCAGCGGTCGTCCGCGAGCCGGTCGGCGGTGGCGGTGCGTGAGGTGGGCCATGCCGACAGCGAGGTGATGATCTGCGCGCCGTCGAGCGCGAGGGCGCGCGCCGCCTCGGGGAAGGCCTTGTCGTAACAGATCTGCATGCCCATCCGGCCGACCGGGGTCTCGAAGGCCCGGTACTCCGAACCCGCCGCATAACAGAGGTTTTCGCCGAGCGGCTGATGCACCTTGCGGTAGGAGCCCAGGACGCCGTCGCCATCGAGGGTTACCGCGGCGTTGTAGCGCACGTCGCCGTCGGCCTCGCAGAAGCCCAGCGTGATGACCAGTTCCCGGGCCATCGAGGCGATGCGCCGCAGCTCCGGGCCGTCGAGGGTGAGGGCGGGCGGCAGGCTGCGCAGCCGACGCTGTTTGGCTTCCTCGCTCTCTGTACCGCCGCCCAGGCTGGGCAGATAGCCGCCCAGGCAGGCTTCGGGCAGCACCAGCAGGCGGCTGCCACGGGCGCGCGCCTGTGCGATGAGTCCGGCGATGGTGGCGTAACAGGCTTCCATATCGCGGCCGAATTCGGCGGCGGCCACGGAAATCGTGAGTTCGGTCATGAGTGTCCCAATCCGGTGACGGTGCCGGGCACCGCTGTCGTGGTTGTTCCGTCCGGCCAGCGCAAGCGCACGCCGGGGGAGGAGGCGAGCTCCCCGCATACCGCGGAAGCGGCGGGCCCGGGGTCGGAGATCGCGGCGCCGGGCCGGTCGGCGGTGAGCATCGCGAAACCGGGAAAGCAGGTGATCCAGTCCGCGAGTGCGGCATTCGCCGGTCGCGGGATGCGCGTGACATCGAGTTCGACACCCACGCCGGACGCCTCGGCCAGCATGCCCGCGGTGCCGGCGATGCCCGCCATGCTGATGTCCTTCGCGGCGGCCGGGGCGGTGGCGGTGACGAACCGGCCGAGTGCCCGTAGCTCGGCACCGCTGCGGTGGGAGGAGGAATCCCATTGGCGGCCTTGATATCCGGGCCGCCATGAGCCGCCCAGGTCGACGGTGAGACGCAGCTCGTCGCCGATGTGTCCGCCGCCCCCGGGCACCGGCCGGGCCGCGCGGCCCAGCGCGGTCACCGACAGCGCCGCCGGGCCGATGTGGGTGTGCCCGCCCAGGACCGGGACATCCCAGGTCTGGCTGGCGCGGGCCAGACCGCGCAAGATCCGGGTCAAGAGCGAGCGCGTCGGCGCCGCGATGGAGTCGAGCAGACCGACGGGTTCGGCACCCATGGCGGACAGGTCATTGAGATTGACCAGCACCGAACACCACCCGGCCCATTCCGGGTCACGCTCCACCATCGAGGGGATGATGGCATCGCAGGCGGCGATGAGGTCGCTGCCGGGCACCGGTGCTCCGTCGTCTCCCCGGAATCCGCTGCCGCCCAGGGTCATCGGCCCGGTGCCGAGCCCGTCGAGCAGCGGTCCGAGCATCGATTTGGTGGCCTGCGCCAGCCGCTCGACGCGATCGATCGGCCAGCGCATCCGGGCGTGCGGCACACCGCCGATCTCGGTGTCGCCCCAGTGAATCCAGCCCAGGTGTGTGAACATCGCGCCGTAGCGGGCCTGCACCGTCGCCTCGAAACGCAGGACGTTGTTGCTCTCGGCGTACGCGCAGGCCGCTCGCACCAGGGCATTACCGACGCCGCGGGTGCGGCGACCGCAGTTCACGACCAGTCGGCTGCCGGTCCACCAGCCGAGATCCTCGGCGGTGGCCGGGGCCAGCCGTACGCCTCCGAGGACAGCGCCGTCCGGTGCCAGCGCCACCAGAACGGTGGTGCGGGGGTCGTCATCGATGTCGTCGGCGTCGCTGCCGTGGAACAGCTCCTGCTCGACCACGAAGTTCTCGCGTCGCAGCGCGTGATAGGCGGCGAGCTGGCGGCGGTCGGCGGGGCGGATGAGGAATCCGTCCTCCGGTTCGGCCGGGCACGGATGTCCGGACAGGACGCAGTAGTCCAGTGAGACGGCACCGGGCGCGGCCGCATCGTGGAACCAGGAGCGTTGTGCGCGTTCGGGTTCGGTGGTGGTCATCTCATCCTCCCGCGGTCTGGAGCACGCTGCACGCGCCGCACGCCGCGCAGCCCGCTTTCTGGCCGGCGCCGACCATGCCCGCGTCGCGCAGCGCGAGTGCGACCCGGCGGGTCACGTCCTCGAGAAGATCGGGGGTCGGCGCCATCGCGCCGTCGACGTCGACGGCGAGCGTTCCGGCCAGCGGCCGGAACGGGACGACGAACGGGTAGACACCCATGTCGATCAATTCGCGTGCGCCGGAAACCAATTCGTCCGGGTCCTCGCCGAGGCCGACGAGGAGATAGGTCGAGACCTGGTTGTGGCCGAATACGCGCACGGCCTCGGCCCACGCCGCCTTGTATTCCGAGAGCGGCACCGTGGACTTGCCCGGCATCCAGCGGGCGCGCACCCGGTCGTCGAGGGATTCGACGTGGATGCCGATGGAATCGGCCCCGGCCTGTCGTAGTTCGGTGAGCACCGACAGGTCCGCGGGAGGCTCACACTGCACCTGGATCGGCAGCTCCGGCACGGTCTGCTTCACCGCCCGCACACATCGTGCGAGATGCCGTGCGCCCCGGTCTTTTCCGGCGGAGGTGCCGGTGGTCATCACCATCTGCCGCACGCCGTCGAGCCGGACCGCCGCGGCGGCGACCTCGGCCAGCTGCTCGGGTCGCTTGACCGCGACGGTCCGGCCCGCGTCCAGCGACGCTTCGATGGCGCAGAACCGGCAGCGCTGGTCCTCGGCGTAGCGAATACAGGTCTGCACCACCGTGGTCGCGAGAACGTTCGCGCCGTGCAGCCTGGCGATCTGCTCGTAGGCGACGCCGTCGGCGGTGCGCAGATCATAGAAGCCCGGCCGCCGTACCGGCTCGACCGAGACGCCCAGATCCGCGCCGTCGAGCAGCAGCCGGTCACCGCGCAGGGTGTAGGGCGAATCGGAGCGGATGGGGATGGCAGCGCCGGCACCCCCGAACAGCACATGACCGTCGTCGCTGGGCCCGGCTCCGGAGCGGCGCTGCACGGGCACATCGACGCGGATGCCGAGCAGCGCGAGGTCCACTCGTGTCGATACCTCGGTCATGGCCGCCGCCTACACCTGGTAGGTGGAGTTGATGATCGCGCCCTTGCGCGCGTAATGGATGAGGGCGTCCTGCACATCGAGCGGATGAGCGGGGATCACACCCTCGATGAGGTCCTCCTCGCGGGCACCGTGCAAGGCCAGCCCGAAGCGGCAGGCGAACACCTTGCCGCCCTCCTTGATGAAGGTCGACAGTGCGTCGTTGATGTTCTGCTCGCCCGGGAATCCGCTGTCACCGGTGGTCGGGAAGCCGCGGGTGGCAATCGCGTTGATCGCGCCGGGCCCGTAGAAGTAGATGGCCGACTCGAAGCCCTTGCGCAGCGCGCGGGTGGCCTGCAGCACCGCCACGAAGCTGACCGACGACTCGTGAGCGATGCCGTGCACCAGGGTGAAGTAGGTCTCCCCGGCCTCGGCCCGATAATCGGGGAAGATCTTGGTCGCGCCGTAGATGTTGGTGCCCTTGGGCAGTGCCGGATGCGGGATCTCGGCCAGGGACTTGGCGATGTTCTCCTCGATCGCCTTGTCGATGTCGGTGGTGGTCTTGGCCGGTGCGGACATGTTTCATCTCCTGCGAAAGATGGATCGGAATCGGCGCGGACTGTCTGCCGGGTGGGGGAGCGGCTCGCCGATGAATCAAGTTGACGCCCGGGGCATTTCCGGTTGGTCACGTCGGGAAGAATACGACGTTGCCGAATACCCACCATGGGCGCGAAGCTTGGTATTAGTCGTATTCGATTGAACGGCAAGCTATTTCACGCACATCGACCGGCCCCGCCGGCGATCGAGCGGATGTGACGTCGATGCGGTGTAATCGTTGTTCTGGGGTTTTCCTGAAGCTGTTAACAATTGTCGGCGCATGTTCTCGAATGCTCGTAACATCAGGGAAATCGCTACCTAGCGGTAACTCCCGACCGGGGTAGGTGGTGCACGAATCTGATTCGTCGGCTGACGAGAATCGAGCCGATTTCAGGGGCGGGCGGAAGCGTCACCGATGACCAGCGCGCCGGAGCGTGTGGATGTGCTCGTCGTCGGAGCCGGACTCTCGTGTATCGGGGTCGCGCACCCATCTGCAGCGCGGCGGCGCGGGTTGGATCAGAGGCATGTGCGTTGAATCAGAGGCGCCGGAGCACATCACTTCTCACGGGCGTTCGCCAAGCACAACGCGGCGGAATCCGAGATCACAGGTGGCAGCGTCCTCGGCCTGGCGTTGCCGGGCGGCCGACCGGTAGCACAGGCGAACTCGGCCGCGCACAGCGAGAATTCTCCTACCCCGGAGAACGTGATGGGCTGGGTCCGCATGCCATGGGCTGGGTCGGCGTGCCATCGAGTAAACCGACAGGGTCTCCGCGATGTACAGAACAGTCTCACCGATAGGTGGGACATTGTCATGCGGGGTTCTTCGCCGTGCGTGCCGGACGCTGAGCATGTGATCTCCGAGCGAGATCGGGCCTTCTCCGGTTGTCGCGGCGAAGACAGATGGCACGCGCACGGCGAGTGCGCATGTGGGCCAAGGCCGTGGTGTCGGGGTTGCTGGGCGGTCGTTCGGGTGGGATCGGGGGTGCGGTGAGGCATTCGGAGTGAAACGTACGTGGCCCAACGGTAGGGTGAACGCCCGTGACCCGATTGTTATCGGGTTCGGTTCGAGCTATTGGAGATCCATGAAGTACACAAAGTTCGTGGCTACCGCATTCGTTGCCGCTGCCGCGACCGGGATTGCCGCGGGCACCGGTTACGCCATCCCTGTCGATCCGGCTCCGGCGGTGGAACAGTCCCCGTCGACGCTGCACGGGACGCAGCAGGGCGTCGACTACAACGTGGCGCTGACCGATGCGAACGACATCGTCACCAAGGTGACCGGTGGGCAGTTCAGTCTGGATGCGGCCTCGCAGACCGTGTTCCTGAAGAACCAGGCCGGGGATATGGTGACCCAGGTGCCGTTGAACGGCGTGCTGGCGGGCAAGCAGTACGGGCTCACCGCCGCCATCGACGCCGCCGGTACGCAGCTGACGCTGACCCCGGTGTCGGCGCCGGTGTCCACCGCCAAGGACATCGACTCGCAGTCCGACTTCTTCGGGCAGCTGCAGCACGCCGCGCTCGGCGGCATCATCGGCGGCATTCTGGGCGCCTTCCTGTTCGGGATCGGTGCGATTCCGGGCGCCATCATCGGTCTGCTCATCGTCGGCGGGCAGCCGCTGATCGATTCGGGCTCGGCCTACTTCAGCGGGCAGCCCTGAGAACGCTGATTCTCGGCGGCACCCGGGAGGCCCGGGAACTGGCCGATATCGCTTCCGGCGAGCGGGGATTCGAGATCGTGTCCTCGCTCGCCGGGCGCGTCCGCGAACCGGTGCTGCCGGTCGGCGAGGTGCGCGTAGGGGGATTCGGGGGTGTCGAGGGGCTGCGGACGTGGCTGGCCGACAACGGGATCGAGGCCGTGGTGGATGCCACCCATCCCTTCGCCGGGGGAATCACCGCCAATGCCGCCACCGCGGCCGCGAGTCTGGGACTTCCGGTGCTGCACCTGCGGCGGCCGGGATGGACCGAGCGGGAGGGGGACCGATGGATCCGCGTCCCGGATCTGGTCCTCGCGGCGGAAGCCGCTGCGGCACTGGGGAAACGGGTCTTCCTGACCATCGGCCGCCAGGGTGTGGCCGCCTTCGCGGCCTCGGACGCGTGGTTCCTGATCCGTGCCATCGACCCGCCCGACGGCGCGGTGCCGAAGAATCATGAATTGCTGCTCGCTCGCGGGCCGTTCAGCGTCGCCGAGGAGGCCGCGCTGCTGAAGGAGCGGGGTATCGACGTCATGGTGACCAAGGACAGCGGGGGAGCGCTCACCGAGGCCAAGCTGACTGCCGCGCGCACCCTCGGCGTACCCGTCGTCATGATCGATCGGCCGCCGCTGCCCGAGGGGGCGGTGCAGGTGGAAACCGTTGCGGCGGCGTGGGATTGGCTGCGCGCCCGGCGCGGATCCGGGCGCTAGGCCACCCGCTCCGGGTTCAGGACAGGCGGCTGGTGCGGTCGAGCAGCTCGGGCAGACGATCGAACCACTCCAGCACGGCGCGCTCGTAGCGGATTCCGAAATCCAGGGTCGCTCGCTCATAGGGTGACATGCGCTGTTCGTCCTGGCCCGACAGATAGCCCGAGAGCCGCTGCTCGTGGACCATCCGGTTGGCGGCGACAATGCGCTCCAGCCGTTGCGGGTCCACGAAGTCGCCGAAGGACAGGGTCAGCAGCAGTGGCACCCGGATGGTCTCCGCGCCGGGATCGCGGGTGATCCATTCGGCGAAGGCCTCGCGGCCGGCCTCGGTGATGCGGTAGGGCGTGCGGTCGCGCGCACCGGACTCGCCCTTCTCCACGAGTCCGTGCTGGTGCATGGTGGCCAGCTCCCGGTAGACCTGGCTCTGGGTGATGGTCCAGAAGTCGCCGATGCGATCCTGGGCCAACGCCACCAGGTCCCACCCGGACATTTCGCCCTGGTGGAGGAAGCCGAGTAGGGACGCGGCCGTCGAGTTGAGCGGGCGTCGAGCTTTGTCTTCTGGCACCGGCACTCCTTCCAACCTACGTTCTACAGTGGAATATTAATCTCCGTAGCGACGCGACGTGAACACCCGCGGGCCACCGGCCGCGTCGAACACCGTGGTGGTGGACGCGCCGACGATCAACAGGGTCCGCATGTCCACTTCGGCGGGATCCAGCTCGGCCAGCGTCACCACCCGCACCGATTCGGCGGGACCGCCCACATCGCGGCCGATCACCACCGGCGTCTGCGGCTTGCGATGCTCGAGCACGAGATCACGCATGGCCGCCACCTGCCAGGTGCGCTGCGACGACGCCGGGTTGTAGACGGCGAACGCCATATCCGCCGACGCCACCGCCGAAATACGCCGCGCCACCGTTTCCCACGGCTTGAGGCGATCCGACAACGAGATCATGGCGAAATCATGCCCCAGCGGCGCGCCCATCCGGCTCGCCACCGCACTGGCCGCGGTCACCCCGGGCAGCACCCGCACCGGCACCTCCCGCCACTGCGGATCCGCCGACTCCTCGATCACCGCCGCCGCCATGGCGAACACCCCCGGATCCCCGGACGAGACGACCACGACCCTCGCGCCCTGCTTGGCCATATCCAGGGCCATGCCGGCCCGCTCGGATTCGACCCGATTGTCGCTGGCATGCCGCCGCTGCCCCGGCCGCACCGGCACCCGGTTCACATACGTGGTGTACCCGACGATGTCGGTCGCCTCGGCCAGCGCCCGCGCCACCTCGGGTGTGGTCCAGCCCTCCGCGCCGGGGCCGAGACCTACCACCACGACCTCGCCGACCGGCTCCGATTGCGCTACAACCGGATTCGGTGCGGGCGTCGCGTCGTTCGCGGCCGCGCCGGTGGTGACGCGAGCGCTCTGATCCATGGCCGCATCGGTCAAGGGAATTCGGGTGGCGGGTGTCGGGCCCGGGACGACCGTGATCGCGAAGTAGGGGACGCTCGCGTCGTCGACGTCGGCGGCGCGCAGGACGCGCTGGCGATCGGAGCTCGCGCGTTCGACGTAATAGGCGTCGGCGAGGCGGCCGGAGTCGGAGAGGGCCCGGCGGACACCGGGATAGGTGCGGCCGAGCTTCATGATGGCGGCCGCGTCGGTTTCGCGGAGGCGGCGGGTGAGTTCCTCGGCCGGCATGGTGCCGGGGAGGACGGTGAGGACCTGGTCGCCTTCCACCAGGGGAGTGGCCAGGGCGGCCGAGGCGGCGCTGATCGAGGTGACGCCGGGGATGATCTCGGTGTCGAAGCGGTCGGCCAGGCGGCGATGCATATGCATGAACGAGCTGTAGAACAGCGGGTCGCCGGCGGCGAGCAGCGCGACGGTGCGACCGGCCGAAAGGTGTTCGGCCAGCACGGCCGCCGCGCGCTCGTAGAATTCGTCGATCGCGCCCTGATAGCCGCCCGGGTGGTCGGTGGTCTCGGTGGTCACCGGATAGACCAGGTGCTCCTCGAGCTGGCCGTCCCGCATGTAGGGGGCGGCGATGGCACGGGAGATGCTGCGGCCGTGACGCGCACTGTGGAACGCGATGACATCGGCCTCGCCGATGACCCGCGCGGCCTTCACCGTCACCAGTTCCGGATCGCCGGGCCCGAGCCCGACACCCCAGAGCTTACTCATTCTTGTTCGCTCGCAATCGCATTGAGGGCGGCGGCGGTGATGGCGCTGCCGCCGCGCCGGCCCCGCACGGTCAGGAATTCGACGCCGCCGTATTCGGCCAGAGCCTGCTTGGATTCCGCGGCCCCGATGAACCCGACCGGAATGCCGAGCACGGCGGCGGGACGGGGCGCCCCGGCGTCCAGCATGTCCAGCAGATGGAACAGGGCGGTCGGCGCATTGCCGACGGCCACCACCGCGCCGTCCAGCCGGTCGCTCCAGAGTTCCAGTGCCGCAGCGGATCTGGTGTTGTCCATGCGAGCGGCCAGTTCCGGCACCCGGGGGTCGTCGAGCAGACACAGCACGTCGTTGCCGGCGGGCAGCCGCTTGCGGGTCACGCCCGCGGCGACCATCTTGGCGTCGCACAGGATCGGCGCACCGGCCTGCAGCGCGGCCCGTGCCTTGGCCACCACATCGGCGCTGAATTCCACCTCGTCCGCGAGATCCACCTGTCCGCAGGCATGGATCATGCGCACCACCACCTGCGACACGTCCGCCGGGAACCGGGCCAGATCGGCCTCGGCCCGGATGGTCGCGAACGAGCGCCGATAGATCTCGGCCCCGTCCTTGAGGTAGCTGGCACGCACGTCGGACATGGTGTCCACCCTAGATTTCGCCGTCGGGGCGACGCTGAGCGGGTAGTGCGGCCGGCCACATCGAAAGGTTTCGGGGCAGGCCGGTTCAGGTGCGCGGGCGTTCGAGCAGGCGCGACATGACGATATTGCTGCGGGTGCGCCCGACGCGCGCGTTCTCGCGAATGCGCTCGACGGTCGCCTCGATCTCGGCCATGTCGGTGGCCATCACGTGGACGAGGGCGTCGGCCTCGCCGGCGATCGTCCACACGCCGACCACCTGCGGAATGGGTTCGAGACCGCGGCGCAGTTCGGCGGGGGAGATGTTGTCGCGGTAGAACACTTCGACATACGCCTCCGTCCGCCAGCCGAGCGCGGCCGGGTTCACCACGGCGGTGAACCCGGTGATGTGGCCGCCCGCCACCATCTTGTCGACGCGCCGCTTGACCGCGGGCGCGGACAGACCGATGCCCGCGCCGATGTCCTGGAAGGAGGCGCGGGCGTTCTTGAGCAGGTGGGCGAGGATCCGGCGGTCGAGGTCGTCCATGGTCGCTCCCGTCGCACTGACGTCTCCGCATCGGTCGGATGCAACGAATCGTCGCCATCGCGGTGATCAACGCAACGATTCGCTATTTCCGGCGCAACGCTACGCCCCCTACCTTCGGTTCAGCCCCGTCCACGCCGCTTCCGAGGGAGTCTCGTTGACGTCCGTAGCCACTCTGCCCGCCCGCGGTCCCGCTGCCCGCCGGCCCGTACCCCGCCGCTACCTCATGTGCCGTCCGGAACACTTCGACGTCACCTACGCCATCAACCCGTGGATGAACACCTCCGACCCCGTGAACCGGGCTCTGGCGCTCGCCCAGTGGGACGGTCTGCGGGCCGCCTACGAGGCGCACGGGCATCGGGTCGAGGTCATCGAACCCGTTGCCGGACTGCCCGATATGGTGTTCGCCGCCAATGGCGGACTGATCATCGAGGACAGGGCGCTCTCGGCGCGCTTCGCCAATCCAGAACGCGCGCAGGAAGGTCCGGCCTATCACGGCTGGATGTGCACGCAGGGCTTCACCGCCGTGTCCGCTGCCCGCGAAACCAATGAGGGCGAAGGCGATTTCGCCATCGCCCGCGATCGCATCCTGGCCGGGACCGGTTTCCGCAGCGCTCGTGCCGCGCACGACGAGGTGGCCGAGTTCTTCGGATTGCCGGTCGTCTCACTGGATCTGGTGGATCCGCGATTCTACCACCTCGACACCGCACTCATGGTGCTCGACGACACCATCGCCTACTACCCGGGCGCCTTCAGCGGGCCCAGCGCACGGTTGCTGGCGCGGATGTACCCGGATGCCGTCATCGCGACCGAGGAGGACGCGAATGTGCTGGGGCTGAACGGGGTCTGTGACGGATACCACGTCTTCCTCACCGAGAAGGCCGCCGACCTGGCCGAACAGTTGCGGGCGCGCGGCTACGACCCGGTCGGCATCGACCTGTCGGAACTGCTCAAATCCGGCGGCAGCGTGAAATGTTGCACGCTGGAGCTGCACCGGATCACAACGGCAGCCGGGTCCGGGACGGACTGACCGCCGGATCGTGAGGGGATGCACCGGGATCGGGGGCGCGGCCGGCGGGAGCACGTGGTCTGCTCGGTGGAACTGAGTGCGGCTCGCCCGGCGGGGTCGAACGTGTTCGCTCGGCCGGGAGTACGCGGATCCAGCGGATACGCGGGTCTATTCGGCGCGATCTACTCCGCGGGGACGATGCGGTAGCCGTCCACGCCGGCGACGACGTCGGTGACCGAGCCCTTCGGGCGGCCGCACCGGCGGCCGCAGCCGGACCAGTGCTGGCGACCGACGGCGACGACATCCTCGGCGTCGAGGCGCTCGCGCGCGAATTGCGGTGCGCCGGTGGGGACGACGCGGCCGGAGTCCACGGCCTCGGTGGCGTCGGCGCGCACGTCGGTGAGCGACTTCGCGCAGCCTGGCATGCCCGCGCACGCGCTGACCAGCAGCCATGAGGAGTTGGCGTCGAAGATCAGGCCCATGGGGGCGAGCACGCGGACCACCTGCTCGGCTGCCCACTCGTCCAGATCGGTGATGACCAGGCTGCGCCAGGGGGTGACGAAGACGGGACGCTCGACGGCGGCGATGAATTCGGCGGTGCGGGCGGGCAGCGAACCGAGCCTTACGCCGGCGCCGAGCGCCACCCGCTCGTCGTCCTGATTCAGCCAGCCGATCGGAATGTCCTCGTGCACAGCCAGTTCCAGCGGCTGGGCCGAGGCATCCAGCCCGGAACGGGTGGCCAGCAGATGATCGGTCAGTCGCGCGCCGCCGTCCGGGATCTCATGCAACCGCCACTGGCCGTCCCGCAGTTCGAGGAAGCCGTGGGCGGCAGCGAGCATGAGGTCGACCGCCTCGGCGGCGGGCACCCGCACTCCGGAGTCCTTGCCCGCCAACAGGAGTGCGTAGGTATTCTCGTCGAGCGCGTGCACGCCGAAATCCCCGCCGAGGCCGCTGACATCTCCGCGACCGTCATCGAGGGTGAACAGCACCCGTCCCGGCAACTCCGCCAGACGCGGGTGCGCACGCAGGCCTTCGTCGAGGGCCGGAACCAGCGGATGCACATCGGTCCACCCGCCGAGCCGCCCCGACAGCGGGGACGCGACGACATTCCGCACCCGCTCATGAGTGGCGCTGGGCAGCAGCCCCGCCTCGGTGAGTCGGTCCGTGAGTGTCGCCGCATCGCGCACCTGCCGGAACTGCACATTGCCCCGGGAAGTGAGTTCGATATTGCCGTCGCCCAAATCGACGGCCGCCGCGGCGAGGGCGTGCAGCTGCTCGGGGGAGAGGCGCCCACCCGGCACCCGGACACGGGCGAGGGGGCCATCGGCCGCTTGATGCAGGCGCAGCACGCCCGGGCAGGAATCGGGATCGGTTCGTGTCATGACGGCCCCCAGCCTACGGAGGATGCCGAGGTCGAGCACCCACCGGCCGGGCTGAGCCGAACAACCTGGCCCGGGTATCCGAATCTAGAGATATTGCAATCTAAGCATATAACTCGTCGGAGTCGCGGATGACAGGATGCGCGAGACGGGGGAGTGGCAGGGTCGGATCTGTGTGCGAGGGCACTGGCACGAAGAGATTCCGGTCGTGGATCCGGAATCCTGGCGGTGGGATTCGTACGCGGCGGTCAGCGCGTGAGGCGGGGTTCGATGGCCTGGGGGGCGCCGCGGCGGCGGACGAAGGCGGGGGTGGATTCCCAGGTGTCGTTGAGGAGGCTGGGGGCGTTGTGGCGTTCGACGTGGTCGCGGTGGACGGTGGTGGTCATGACCGTGAGGCCGAACAGCAATGTGGCGGCGCAGATGAGGCCGGCGACCAGCGCCCACTGGGTGTGACCGGAGCCGGCGGCGGTGAGGGCCATGGCCAGCGTCGCGAAGGCGACCAATGCGCAAAAGTATCCCGACCAGGCAGCAAAGCGATTCCGCCTGACCCATCTCGGAGTGGTTGGCATACCGGCAGCGTACGCGCGGACCGGTCGGTCGCCCAGGTGTGTGGACGAGGCTTTGCCGCACTGTGATCCGGGCGCGGTACCGCTCCTGCCAGGACGGCGCGATAGCATCGGCGAGCTCGTCGAACGGAAGAAACCGGTGCAATTCCGGTGCGGTCGCGCCACTGTGACAGTCAGACCTTCCGGCGAGCGCCGAACCGTGCTGGGCGCGTCACCCTAGGAAGGCTTGAAAACCCGTGATCCTGCTGCTGTCCACCTCCGACACAGATCTGCTCAGCGCGCGCGCCAGCGGCGCCGACTACCGGCTCGCCAATCCCGCGCGCCTGCTGCCCGAGGATCTCCCCGCCCTGCTCGACGGCGCCGAGCTGGTGATCGTGCGCATCCTCGGCGGCAAACGCGCCTGGGAATCGGGCCTGGACACGGTGCGCGCCAGCGGGATTGCCTTGGTCGCGCTGGGCGGTGAGATCGCCCCGGACGCCGAGCTCATGGAGTGCTCCACGGTGCCCGGCGGGGTGGCCGCCGACGCGCACAACTACCTGGCGGCGGGCGGACCGCGAAACCTGCTGCAGCTGCACAACTTCCTGTCCGACACCGTGCTGCTGACCGGGCACGGCTTCGAGCCGCCGGTGGAGATGCCGAGCTGGGGTGCGCTGGAACGGGATTCGCGCCCGGTCGCGATGGACGCCCCGACGGTCGCGGTGGTGTACTACCGCGCCCAGCATCTGGCCGGGAACACCGGCTACGTCGAGGCGCTGTGCGCGGCCATCGAGGACAAGGGCGCGCGGGCCGTGCCGGTGTACTGCGCCTCGCTGCGCACCGCGGAGCCCGGACTGCTGGCCGAGCTCCGCAAGGTGGACGCGCTGGTGGTCACCGTGCTGGCGGCCGGTGGCACCAAGCCCGCGATCGCGTCGGCCGGTGGTGACGACGAGGCCTGGGATGTGGGTGCGCTCGCCGATCTGGATGTGCCGATCCTGCAGGGTCTGTGCCTGACCAGCGGCCGCGACCAGTGGGAGGCCAATGACGACGGCCTGTCCCCGCTGGACGTGGCCACCCAGGTGGCGGTGCCGGAGTTCGACGGGCGCATCATCACGGTGCCGTTCTCGTTCAAGGAGTTCGACGCCGACGGGCTGTCGACCTATGTGCCCGATGCCGAGCGGGCGGCGCGGGTGGCGGGCATCGCCGTGCGGTACGCGCGGCTGCGGCACATTCCGGCGCACCGGAAGAAGATCGCCATCGTGCTGTCGGCATACCCCACCAAGCACGCGCGCATCGGCAATGCCGTGGGCCTCGACACACCCGCGAGCGCCATCCGGCTGCTCACCGAAATGCGCCTTGCCGGTTACGATCTCGGCGTCGAGGGCGAGATCCCGGGCCTGGAGCAGGCCGATGGCGACGCGCTGATCCACGCGCTCATCGCCGCCGGCGGACAGGACCTGGACTGGCTGAGCGCGGAACAGCTGGAGGGCAACCCGATTCGCATCGGCGCGGGGCTGTATTCGCGGTGGTTCGAGACGCTGCCCGAGGATCTGCGCGAGGCCGTCGTCGCGGCGTGGGGGCCGCCGCCGGGTGAGCTCTATGTGGATCGATCCGCCGATCCCGACGGCGAAATCGTCATCGCCGCACTGCGTTTCGGCAATGTGGTACTGATCGTGCAGCCGCCGCGCGGCTTCGGCGAGAACCCCGTGGCCATCTACCACGACCCGGATCTGCCGCCGAGTCACCACTATCTGGCCGCCTACCGCTGGCTGGCCGCGCCGGAGGGCTTCGCCGCAGACGCCGTGGTGCACCTGGGCAAGCACGGGAATCTGGAGTGGCTGCCGGGTAAGACCCTCGGCATGTCGGCGTCCTGCGGCACCGACGCCGCGCTGGGCGACCTGCCGCTCATCTACCCGTTCCTGGTCAACGACCCGGGCGAGGGCACACAGGCCAAGCGTCGCGCCCACGCCACCCTGGTCGATCATCTGATCCCGCCCATGGCGCGTGCCGAAACCTACGGCGACATCTCGCGTCTGGAGCAGCTGCTCGACGAGCACGCCAATATCTCCGCCCTCGACCCGGCCAAGCTGCCCGCCATCCGCCAGCAGATTTGGACGCTCATGCGCGCGGCCAAGCTGGACCACGATCTGGGGCTGACCGAACGGCCGGACGAGGAATCCTTCGACGACATGCTGCTGCACGTCGACGGCTGGCTGTGCGAGATCAAGGACGTGCAGATCCGCGACGGCCTGCACATCCTGGGGCAGGCCCCGGCGGGGGAGGCCGAGGTCGATCTGGTGCTGGCCATGCTGCGCGCCCGACAGCTGTGGGGCGGCGAGGTGAACGTGCCGGGTCTACGAGAAGCCTTGGGGCTCAGCGAATCCGGTGACGAGGCCCGCGAGCGGGTGGACGCCTTCGAGAAGCTGGCGCGCGAGCTGGTACTGACCATGCAGGAGGTCGACTGGGATGTCGACTCCATCGACGCGGTCAGCGAGAGCCTGCTCGCCGGGGAACTCGCCGAAGGGGCCGGAATCACCGATGTCCCCGCCCGGTTGGCCGCCGTGCGCAAGGTGCTGGGCTTCGCGGCGACCGAGGTGGTGCCGCGTCTGCGGCAGACCGGGATCGAGATCTCGCGCATCCTGCACGCGTTGGGCGGCGGGTTCGTTCCGGCGGGGCCCAGCGGATCGCCGTTGCGCGGCCTGATCAATGTGCTGCCCACCGGTCGCAACTTCTACTCGGTCGATCCGAAGGCGGTGCCGTCGCGGCTGGCCTGGGAAACCGGTCAGGCCATGGCGGATTCGCTGCTCGAGCGGTACCTGGCCGATCACGGCGAGTACCCGCGCTCGGTGGGCCTGTCGGTGTGGGGCACCTCGGCCATGCGCACCTCCGGCGACGACATCGCCGAGGTGTTCGCCCTGCTGGGCGTGCGGCCGGTGTGGGACGAGGCCAGCCGCCGCGTCACCCGGCTCGAGGCCATCGGCCTCGGCGAGCTGGGCCGCCCGCGCATCGACGTGACCGTGCGTATCAGCGGCTTCTTCCGCGACGCCTTCCCACACGTGCTGGCCCTGCTGGACGATGCCGTGCGCCTGGCCGCCGGACTCGATGAGCCCCTGGAATCGAACTACGTGCGCGCCCACGCCCAGGCCGACCTGGCCGGGCATGGCGACGAACGCCGCGCCACCACACGGATTTTCGGCTCCAAGCCGGGCACCTACGGCGCGGGCCTGCTGCAGCTCATCGATTCCAAGAGCTGGCGCACCGACGACGATCTGGCCCAGGTATACACGGCATGGGGGGGTTTCGCCTACGGCCGCGACCTGGACGGCGCGCCAGCCGCGGACGACATGCGTACCGCATACCGGCGAATCGCGGTGGCGGCCAAGAACACCGACACCCGCGAGCACGATATCGCCGACTCCGACGACTATTTCCAGTACCACGGCGGCATGGTCGCGGCGGTGCGGGCGCTCACCGGCAAGAATCCCGAGGCCTACATCGGCGACAGTACCCGCCCGGATGCGGTGCGCACCCGCACGCTCTCCGAGGAGACCACCCGGGTGTTCCGGGCGCGCGTGGTGAATCCGCGCTGGCTCGAGGCCATGCGTCGGCACGGCTACAAGGGCGCGTTCGAAATGGCCGCCACCGTCGACTATCTGTTCGGCTACGACGCCACCACGAATGTGGTCGCCGATTGGATGTACGAAAAGCTCGCCGAATCCTATGTTTTCGACGAGACGAATCGGACGTTCATGCGGCAGTCGAATCCCTGGGCGCTGCATGGAATTGCGGAGCGATTGTTGGAAGCGGCGGAGCGGAAACTCTGGGAGCAGCCGGAGAGCGACACCCTGAATCGGCTGCGGCAGATCTATCTGGAAACCGAAGGCGAGCTGGAGTAACAGCGGGTCGAGGCACATCGTTGAGGAATCCGGCGCTCAGCAGTTCATGTAGGTCCGCATTCCGAGGCCCTGGGCGACCGGGGCCGGCGACGACACTGTTGACGTACCAGCGCTCGGGCAGTCACTCAAAGCCAATGCCACCGAGCGACCCCACCCGATCAACGGACGTGGCCGTCAGATGATGCTCTTCTCCACGACGACGCGAACTCGCCCCCTGCTTCCCGCCCGAGGGACGTCGTTCCGTAATCCCGCTGTCCACCATCGCGGAGTGACAAGGAAAGATCGAAACCGGCACGCGCTGGCAGTGCCAGTCGGCATCGGCGCGGTGATGCTCATCGTGAGCGGTTGTACGAAAAGCACAGCGCTACCGTGGAGCGCGAATTCCGTTACACCGGAATGATCTCGATGCCGATGGTGCCCGCGCTGCCGCGACGCACCTTGCTCAGGGTGACAACCAGCCAGCCCTGGATTCCGTAGCGGCGCTTGATGAGATCGCGCACCCGCTCGGTTCCGGCGGCGTCGAGCACGGTCGCGCTACCCTTCACGATCTCGCCGTGAGTCTTGCCGCGCAGATCGCACGGCTGCAGCGTGACATCGGGATTGCGGCGGACGCGCTTGACCTTCCAGCTGTCGGTGACGGTCCAGACATAGAGGCGGCCGTTGTCGAGTGCGGCCCACACCGGAGTACCGACCGGTGTGCCGTCCTTCTTATAGGTGACCAGATTGACGTAGTTCGCGGTGCCCACGGGCCCGAACGGGTTGTCCACATCCGCAGCCTATCCGGTCACGGCGGGCGACGCGGGGCACCCGCCACCCGCCCGCACCCGGCGGCGGTCGGATCCTCGTTCTCGGGCGACCGGCTCGGCCGCGAACAACCGGAGTCCCAGCGCGCGATGGCCCGCGGTGAACTCGGCGACAACTGCGATCCGGCGGCGCTGATGGACCCGGTCGCCGATGCGATCCGGTTCCGCCCGCTCCCGCGCTGTCAGCCCTTGACGTCCGATTAGCTCAACGGTGCCGGTCGATCCGGTGGTGAACGGCCGCCCTGCCGCAGGCCGAGGCCGGGCAACGCTACGCGGGATTCGCCCCGACCATGCGCAGCGCGAGGACGGCGTAGTCGGCGCCGATCTCGTCCGGCGTACGGCGGTAATCCCGGTAGTACCAGCGGGCCGTGTCGACGCACAGTGACATCAGGGCCAGTGTGGCGGCATTGGTGTCCGCGACATCGAAGACACCGTCGGCGAGCCCCTGGCCGACCAGATCGCGGACCAGCCGGTGGATGGCGATCTGAATATCGATGACCTCGCAGCGATGCTCCGGGGTGAGGTCGGTCATATGGTGCAGCACCACGCGCACCGAGGCGGCGTGTTCGGCATGCCAGACCGTCAGGTCGCGGACCACGGCGGCGAGCTGGTCGGCGGCACTGCCGGATCCGGTGGCCGCGGCCGTGGCGACCTGCAGGGTCAGGCGCATGGATGACAGTGAAATGCGATAGAGCACTTCCTCTTTGGAACCGAAGTGCACGTACAGGCCCGCCGGGCTCAGTCCGGCGCGGGCGGCGATATCGCGGGTGGTGGTGGCGTGGAAGCCGCGCTCGGCGAAGGCATCGATGGCGGCCAAGAAGATCCGGCGCTGGCCCTCGGGGAAGCGGCGCTGGGCGAGCTCCAGATGCGCCACCGCGGCGGTGTCACGGCTGCCGTCCTCGGCGATCGGCGCGTTGTCGTCGTTACCCATCGAATGAGTATCTCCCAGAAAGTGTTTCACCCGATCACCGGCCGGGTGCGAGGGACACCCGGCCGGTGCGCGAGCACCGGACCCCTGATGACGTGGCGGTCCCGGCGCGAGCTCGGGGGTCAGGCCGCCGGTTTGGGGGCGGGCGGCGCGAACGGGGCGTTGATGGTGGTGAAGTACTGGACCGCGGCGGCGATCGCCACCGGGGCGGTCACGAACAGCTGACCGGCCAGGGTGCCCAGGAAGCCGACCGCGGCCGCGCCGCCGAGGCAACCCGCGAGCGGGCCCGCGCCGAACAGCGCCAGCACCGGCGCGGTCGCCACGCCCGCGACACCCGCGCCCACCAGGCAGCCCAGCGCCGCGCCGCCGATACCGCCTACGAAGGTGCCGACGGTGGCGCCCATGCCGACGGTGTCTCGCAGGCGATTCCAGGCGTACTGCTCGCGCTCGAATTGGCTCTTGAATCCGGCCTGATCCTCGAACGGCAACGCGACCGGCTGGTAGACCGCGTGGGCTTCGTCGAACTGCGGGATCAGGGTGGCGGTGCGGTCGTGGATCTCGGCGGCGATGGGGAAGACGAAATCGTCCACGCGGAAGGACAATTCGGCGCCGGTGAGCACGGCGCCGTCGGCGGCCTTGATGGTGAACACGCCATTGTCGACGCTCATCGAGCCGGCGTCGGTCCGGATCACCGTGGCGCCATCGGCGCCGGTGTTCGCGACGTAGTTCACCGGGGCCTGATCTGCGAGGGCTGGGGCGGCGTTGGCCGTTCCGCAGCCGATGACGGCGGAGCCGATCAGCAGGGCGGAGGTGGCGGCGATTGTCCTCATCTGTGGTCCTTCACGAGCCTGCACCTGGGAAGCAGGTGCCGATCGAATCAGCCGGATGTCCGTCGAGGGGATGACGTGGCTCCGGTCACATGTAAACTAAGCGGGCGCTTAGTCCGGCGAGACGTTAGCTGGATCACAGTGGCGTGGTCAAGCGCACACCGCGAAAGGCGCGGTCATGGAAGGAATTCATGTCGATCAGCAGGCGGGCGTTCGCTGGTAGCGACGGTCGAGGCCGTGCGGCCGGCGTGTGGATGCCGCCGCGTGGCCGAGCGCGGAAACCCGACGCGCCGTTCGGGTTTCCGCGCTCGGGCCGCAACGTTCAGACCGCGCGGGTCAGCACCTGCGGACCGGCGTCGGTGATGGCGATCGTGTGCTCGGAGTGCGCGGTGCGCGAGCCGTCGGCCGAGCGCAGCGTCCAGCCGTCGGGGTCGGTGACGATGCGGTCGGTCGTGCGGGCGAACCACGGTTCGATGGCGAGGGTGAGCCCGGGCCGCAGCCGGAAGCCGCGGCCGGCGCGTCCCTGATTGGGTACGTGCGGGTCCTCATGCATGGTGCGGCCCAGGCCGTGCCCGCCGAACTCGGTATTGACGGGATAGCCGTTGGCGCGCGCGACCTGCGCGATGGCCGCGGACAGGTCGCCGATGGTGTTGCCCGGCTCGGCCGCCGCGATGGCCGCCGCGAGGGCCTCCTCAGTGGTGCGGACCAGGCGCGCGTCCTCCGGATCAGGGGTGCCGACGATGGTGGTGACGGCCGCGTCGGCTACCCAGCCGTCGATGCTCACCGCCAGATCCATGGTCAGCACATCGCCATCGCGCAGCGCGTAATCGAATGGAAGGCCGTGCAGCACGGCGTCATTGACCGAGAGGCAGACGGTGTTGCGGAACGGGCCGCGCCCGAAGGAGGGTGAATAGTCCCAGTAGCAGGAGACCGCGCCGCGCTCGCGGATGCGTTCGCGCACCACGGCCTCCAGGTCCAGTAGATTCACCCCGATCTGCGCCTTCTCCCGTAGTTCGCTCAGCACGGCGGCCACGAACTGCCCGGTCACCCGCATGCGTTCGATTTCGGCCGGGCTCTTGAGCTCTACCATGACAACCTCCTGGATTGGTATTTTTATACCGACCATAGCGGGTTGCGGTATTTAAATACCAGCCGTAGGGTGGCGGGCATGGTCCGACTGCCTCTCACGCCCGCACAGGTCGAAGCCGGTCGCCGCCTGGGTGCCGCGCTGCGCGCTGCCCGCGGCGGCCGGGATCTACTGGAAGTGGCCGCTAGCGCGGGTATTTCGCCGGAGACGCTGCGCAAGATCGAATCGGGTCGTCTGCCCACTCCGGCGTTCGGGACCGTGGTGGCATTGAGCCGGGCACTGGAGATTCCCTTGGATGCGCTGGCCGATAGCTGGCAGCCCAGCGGTGCGGAGCAGCGTTCGGCGTCCTAGCCGCCCAGTTCAATCGGCGGCGAGCTCCACCGGCACCGCGATGACATCCACCATCGCGCCGTTGCGCAGCACGGTCACCGGCATCGAGCGGCCGATGGCGTCGGCGAACAGCTGCCGCTGAATGCCCTGTGCATCACGGATTTCGGTGCGCGCGATGCTGAGCATCAGGTCCCCGCGCCGCAATCCGGCGCGTTCGGCCGGACCGCCGCGCACCACCTCCACGATGCGCAAGCCGGCGTCCTGGCCGGTGCGGGCCGCCACGGCCGTCGGCAGGGGAGCGGGAACGCCCACTACGCCCAGGTAGGCGCGCCGGACCCGGCCCTCGGTGAGCAGAGTGCTGATGATGCGGCGGGTGGTGGCATTGATCGGAATGGCCAGACCCAGGCCGATTCCGGCGACGGCGGTGTTGACGCCGACGACGTGGCCCGCCGAATCCGCCAGCGCCCCACCGGAATTGCCGGGGTTCAGGGCGGCGTCGGTCTGGATGACATCCTCGATCACCCGGGCGGCGCGCCGATTGCCCACCGGCACCGACCGGCCGAGTGCGCTCACCACGCCCGCGGTCACCGACCCGGCCAGCCCCAGCGGGCTGCCGATGGCCACCACCAATTGCCCGACCACCAGGCGGTCGGCGTCGCCGAGGCGCACCGCGGCGGGAGCGCCGCCGTGGGCGCGCAACACCGACAGGTCCGAGAGCGGATCCACGCCCACCACATCGAATTTCGATTCCAGCCCGTCGGCGAACACCACGGTCCCATGGGTCGCCTCACCCCCACGTGGGCGTTGGTGAGCAGGAATCCGTCGTCGGTGAACACCACCGCCGAGCCGCCGCCGCGCCGGGTCTGCACGCTGGCCACGTGCGGCGTCACCGATTTGGCGACGGCGATCACCGTGCGCGAATAGGAGTCCAACGCCGCGGCATCCGGGGTTCCGAAGCCGGGCGAGGGAGTCGATGCCGCTGAGTTCGCGTTCTCGTCCATCGACGAGAGGGCAGCTTCGTCGTCCACGACGACCACCATCCCGATTACATGATTACGTTGCCTCACTCCCAGGATGCGCGCGGTGCGACCGCCGCGACAACCGGTTCGCCGACAGCGCAACCACGCCTGCGCGGGTGCGGTCCTTCAGGTAGGTGACGCCAGGTACCGCCATAATCTCGGGATCCTCCGACAGCACGGGCGCATTCGAGACGCACCCGGCACCGGGGCGCCGTCGCCGAGCGGCACCGGCACGAGATCGACGCGGACCTCCTCGGGCAGGCCCTGTTGCAGGCAGGCACGGGCGATATCGCCGCCGCTGAGAGCGACCATCCTGTCGCGGGTGACACCGCCCGACATCGACGGCCTCCTTCACTCCGCCGATGACGAAGTGAAAGAGGTATATCGTCGTGAGACGTTTCCGGGAAACCGTCGGGCTTCGCGCTAGGTGGCCTGGCTGACGGAGGACATATGGAAGTCCGGAATCCGCAATGGCGGCATGGCCGTTCGGGTGAACCAGTCCTTCCATTCGCGGGGCAGCGTGATCTCGGTGCGGCCCGCCTCGCTGACCCGGCGCAGCAGATCCAGGGGACTCTCGTTGAAGCGGAAGTTGTTGACCGCGGCGGTGACCTCACCGTTCTCGATCAGATAGACGCCGTCACGAGTCAGGCCGGTGAGCAGCAGGGTGGCCGGATCGACCTCCCGGATATACCACAGGCAGGTCAGCAGCAGGCCGCGTTCGGTGCGCGCGACCATGTCCGGCAGGGTGGCGTCGCCGCCGCCGGTCATGAGCAGGTTCTCACCCGGCACCGTGACCGGCGCGTCGAACTCGGCGGCCGTGGCGCGCGGGTAGACCAGCGACTCGATCACGCCCTCGCGCACCCAGTCGGTGCGCTGCGCGGTGAGGCCGTTGTCGAACACCGACAGCGACTCCGAGGAGGACGGCGTCGCCACGAACGGTCGATACTCCAGGCCCGCCGCGCTCGGATCCGAGTACAGGGTGAGCGGAATCCCGGTGAGCCGCTCCCCGATTCGGGTACCGCCTGCACGGGAGAACGCGGTGTGGCCCTCGTGCGCGCCGCGGCCCTCCATGCTCCAGGCCATGTAGATCATGAGATCGGCGACCGCGGATGGTGGCAACAGGGTCTCGTAGCGGCCCGCGGGCATCTCGACCCGCCGCTTGCTCCAATCCAGGCGGCGCGACAGTTCGGCCAGCAGCCCGGGAGTGTCGACATCGGCGAAATCGGTGGTGCCGGCGCCGACCCAGGCGCTGGCCAGCTCCGCACCCTCGCCGCGCTTGCCATTGATCTCCACCGAGCCGGTGGGCTGCACCCAGCGCCGACGCAGGCCGGTCGAGGTGCCCAGCCAGGTGGAGTGCATCTGGTGGTGGGCGAAACCGTAGAGGCGGTCCGCGCGGTCGAAGCCCTCGGCGAGATCCTGTGCCAGCGTGGTGAAGACTCCGATATCGGTGGTCGCCGGTTCGCCCTCCCAATCCAGCAACCGGTCCAGGGTGTCGACGTCGATGGCGTCCGGATCCAGCAGCGGCATGGCGTCGCGCGCGGGTTCGGCGGTGCGCGCGGCCTCTTCACTCGCGCGCACCACGGCCTCGATATCGGCGGGATCCACGCTCGTGGAACTCACGCTGCCCACGCGGGCGGCATTCGGCCCGTCGCGGAACACCGAGATGACCGCCCAGTCCCTCGACACCGAGGAACCGTTGGTGGTCATGGAGTTGCCGGCCCAGCGCAGCGACGCCTCATGGGCGTCGGTGACGATCACCATGGCCTCGTCCGCGCGGGAGGCCCGCAGCGCGTGATCGACGACCTCGGGGGCGGGGAGCACACTCACCGTGTCGGTCCTTTCCTACTGCCCGGCTTCGGCGCGGGTATTGAGAATGGTGATGCCGCGCACCAGCACCGACGGGCAGCCGTGCGAGACCGCCGCCACCTGTCCGGGTTGGGCCTTGCCGCAGTTGAACGCGCCGCCCAGCATCCATGTCGAGGGTCCGCCGACGGCTTCCATCGAACCCCAGAAGTCGGTGGTGGTGGCCTGGTAGGCGACATCGCGCAGCTGCCCGGCCAGCTCGCCGTTGCGGATGCGGAAGAACCGCTGGCCGGTGAACTGGAAGTTGTAGCGCTGCATATCGATCGACCACGACTTGTCGCCGACGATGTAGATGCCGTTCTCCACCCGGGAGATCAGCTCGGCGGTGCTGGTGTCACGCTCGGGATCGGGTTGCAGTGACACGTTGGCCATGCGCTGAATCGGCACATGATGCGCCGAATCGGCGTAGGAGCAGCCGTTGGAGCGCTCGAGACCCAGCCGCGGCGCGAACATGCGGTCGAGCTGGTAGCCGACCAGCACGCCGTCGCGCACCAGATCCCAGCGCTGCCCGGCTACCCCCTCGTCGTCCCAGCCGACCGTGGCCAGGCCGTGCTCCTGGGTGCGATCGCCGGTGACATGCATGATCGGGGTGCCGTATCGCAGGGTGCCGAGCAGATCGGGGGTGGCGAAAGAGGTGCCCGCGTAGGCGGATTCGTAGCCGATGGCCCGGTCGTACTCGGTGGCGTGGCCGATGGACTCGTGAATGGTCAGCCACAGATTGGTGGGGTCGATGACCAGATCGGCAGGACCGGCCTGCACGCTGGGGGCCTTCACCTTCTCGGCCAGCCACTCCGGCATCTGCGCGAGTTCGCCCGTCCAGTCCCAGATGCCGTCCGCGCCGGTCACGTACTCCCAGCCGCGCCCGGCCGGAGCGGCCAGGGTGCGCATGGTCTCGAACACGCCCGCCGAGGGGTCCACGGTGATGGCCTCGAACTGCGGGTGCAGGCGGACACGCTGCTGGGTGATGCGGGAACCGAACGTGTCGGCATAGAAGGTCTGCTCCTTGACCTGGAGCACGGATGCCGTCACGTGATCGACGCCGTCGGCGGCCTTCAGGCGCTCCGAATAGTTCAGCAGCAGCGCCACTTTCTCCGGTGTCGGCACCTCGAAGGGGTCCAGGTCGTAGGCGGAGACGTACTCGACGCCGTCGTAGCGCGGCTCCGCGGCGAGTTCGACGCGCTCGCGATTGAGCGCGCGCAGGGTCTGCGCCACGGTCACCGCACGCCGCGCCACCTCGGCGGCGGTGTCGGTGGTGAGGTCGGCGTGCGAGGCGAAACCCCAGGTGCCGTCGACGATCACGCGCACCGCGAAGCCGAGATCGGTGCTGTCGGACACCGATTCGACGCGGCCGTCGCGCAATCGGATGGACTGCTGCACAAGTCGGTGTACGCGCAGGTCGGCGTACTCGGCCCCGGCCGCGCGGGCCGCGCTCAGTGCGGCGTCGGCGAGCGCGGACAGCGGCAGCGCGCGGAACTGCTCGTCCACGACGGTGGTAGCGATGCTCACCCGCACCACGCTAGAGGCCGACACGCCGGGCGTTCAAGAATCGGCGTACTCCGACCGGAATTCGCGCCCTGCAAACGTGCATACGCTGCAACAATGCATGAAGTGCGCAACAGCACAGTATGAAACGGCGCGCACAACAGCTGCACATGCCGCGTTTCGCTGATCGGATGCCGTACTGTCTGCCCGCGTGCCGCCATCCGCACTCCGCGATCGCAAACGGGAACGCACCCGCCGAGCCCTGCTCGAAGCCGCCGTCGAACAGTTCGAGAGCCGAGGTTATGAGGCGACCACCGTCGCCGACATCGCGGCCGCCGCCGAGGTCGGCACCCGGACGTTCTTCAACTACTTCGCCAGCAAAGAGGAACTGCTGTTCCCCGAGCCGGACGAACGTGTGCAGGCCGCCGTGCGCGCCATCGCCACCCGCCGCGCCGGGGAACGTCCCGTCGAGGTGCTGCTGCGCGCCCTGCGCGCCGCCGGCGACAATCCCGGCGAGCACCTCGGCGACACCCTGGCCGCCCGCATCGCCGTGCTTCGCGCGCAGGTGTCGCGCACTGTGCCCGCCGTATCGGGCCGCGCCGCCTACGCCCAACTCGCCTCCCAGCAGGAGATCGCGCGCCAGCTGCGCGCGGCCTTCCCCGACGAACTCGACGACGTCGGCGCGGCCGCGCTCGTGGGCGCGGTGGTGGGCGCCGTATCGGGTGCGCTCACCGTGCTGTTCCAGCGGCCCGGTCTCGAGGACGGCGAAGCGCTGCAACGCAAGATCCAGGAGACCACCTCGAAGGTGCTGGCGCCGTGGCTGACTCAGCCCGAGACGGCCACGCCGCGCGAACTTCCCGGGGAGCAAACCTCATTGCTGCCCGACGGGCCGCTACGCCAGGAGCCCGAAGCCTTCCGGTCGCCGGCCGCCGTGCACCGGCTCGGCCCGGAGTCCTTGCAGCGCTCCGCCTTCGACGGCGGGGGCCCGCGCTCGCTGCCCGGCGGGCATCGGTCCGCCGAGGACGCGCGCGTCTGACGCGTCCGATCAGCCGCTGAACTGCTGCCAGCCCAGGCGGATGACCATGGCGATGACGACAACCAGCAAGACGGCGCGGACGAAGCCCGCGCCCTTCGCCACGGCCATGCGCGAACCCACTACGGATCCGGCCACATTCGCGACCGCCATGGACAGACCCAGCGCCCACAACACGTGGCCGGTGCTCGCCAGGAAGATCAGCGAGCCCAGGTTCGAGCCGCAGTTGATGACCTTCGCCATGGCCGCGGCGCGCACGAATTCGGTGCCCAGCAGGGTGGCGAAGGTGATGATCAGGAACGTGCCGGTGCCAGGGCCGAGCAGGCCGTCGTAGAGGCCGATCAGGCCCGCGGCCAGCGCCACCACCAGGATCGTCTTGCGCCGGGTCGGGGGATGGGTGGCCAGGATGACGCCCACCGACGGGCGCAGGGTCACGAAGACGGCCACGCCCACGAGCACGACCATCACAATGGGGATGAAGTACTTCTTGTCGATGAGGGCCACCGCCGCCGATCCGGCGGCGGCGGCGCCGGCGGCGATGACCGCGCCGGGGACCAGCACCTTCCAGCGCATCGGCACCCTGCGGGCGAAGGTGATCACGGCCGCGCTGGTGCCGGAGAAGGCGGCGATCTTGTTGGTGCCCAGCGCGGTCTGCGGCGTCAGGCCGGGCAGCACCACGAACAGGGTGGGCAGCACGATCAGGCCGCCGCCGCCGACCACCGCGTCGACCCATCCGGCCACCGTCGCCGCGGTCAGCAAGACCGCCCAGTCCGCAAGGCTCACAGGCCGACCCAACCAGAAGCCGCCGAGCAAGATCAAACGGTTGGGCGCCGGAACACGGCGACCCCCTGGCGCGAACGTAGGGTGAACGGGTGCGCCGCTTCAGTTTATGGCTGCGTGGCAAGCCGCTGATCACCGATTCCGTGGTGGCGTTGCTGCTGCTCACCATCGATGTGCTCGACCTGGGCAACAGCCAGTACAAGCCGACCTATCTGGTCTTCAGCATGCTGCTGCCGCTGCCGATCGTGTTCCGCCGCACCCACACCCGCGCGGCGGCACTCGGCGTGGTGCTGCTGTCCATCACCGCCTCCCTGGTGCACGGGGCGGTGGGCGACACCTCGGTGCATCCGGCGCTGCTCGGGCTCGGCATCATGCTCTACACGATCGTCGCGTACGTCGGCCGCCGCCAAGGACTGCTCTATTTGGCCATCCTGGTGCTCGACAGCCTGATCTCGGCCGCCGCCATCGGCAAACCGTCGGGCACCGACATCGCGTTCACCGCGCTCTACTACGCGTTGTGCTGGACGCTGGCCGAATTCGTCGGCGCGCGCCACGCCTACGACTCCGAGGTCGCCGCTCGTCTGGCCGTCGCCGACTACGACCGCGAACGCCGCGCCCACGACGCGGTCGCCGCCGAACGCACCCGCATCGCCCGCGAACTGCACGATGTGGTCGCGCATGCGGTCAGCGTCATCATCGTGCAGGCCGACGGCGCGCGCTTCGCCCTGCGCCACGACCCCGACACCGCCGAGCAGGCCCTCACCACCATCGCCGGCACCGGCCGCGACGCCCTGCGCGAACTGCGCCGCACCGTCGAATTGCTGCGCACCGAGCATGCGCCCGAACAACTTCCGCAGCACGGCACCGCCGGCATCGCCAAGGTGGTCGACATGATGCGCAGCGCGGGCCTGGACGTCTCGCTGGAACTGTCCGGCGAACTCGACACCATCACCCCCGAGGTCAGCCTCGGCATCCACCGCATCGTCCAGGAATCGCTCACCAACACCCTCCGCCACGCCGGTTCCGACCCGCACGCCGAGGTCCGGGTCATCCGCCGCGCCACCGACGTCCTCGTCGACATCGCCGATTCCGGCGGCACCCCCGTCACCCCGCCCACCCCCGGCGGCTGCCACCCCGGATCCGGCAGCGCCCCAACCACTCTCCCTCTCACCGCATCCCCGGCCGCCGCCCGCATCCCCGGCAGCGGCCTCGGCCTGGTCGGCATGCGCGAACGCATCGCCGTTCTCGGCGGCGTCCTCACCGCTGGCCGAAACCCCCACGGCGGCTGGACCGTCCGCGCCACCATCCCCCTGGATCGGGCCGTCTCCGACTGAGCCCGCACCGGCTGTGACCAGAGCATTCGGATATCGACCCCGGCCCTCTCGCGCGGGCGCACCGGGCGGCCGGATAGGTTGTGAGGGTGCCGATCACCGTTCTCGTTGTCGATGACCAGGAGCTCATGCGCGCCGGATTGCGGATGGTGCTCGGTGCGCACCCCGACATCGAGGTGGTGGGGGAGGCCGACAATGGGGCGACCGCGATCGCGCGGGCGGGGGAGTTACGGCCGGATGTCGTGCTGATGGATGTGCGGATGCCGGTCACCGACGGAGTGACCGCGACCGGGCGAATCATCGAATCCGGGTGCGGGAGCAGGGTTCTCGTGATGACCACGTTCGACCTGGACGAGCACGCGCTGGGGGCGTTGCGAGCGGGGGCCAGTGGATTCCTGCTCAAGGACACCCCGCCGGAGGACCTGATCTCCGCGATCCGCAGTGTCGCCGCGGGGGATGCGGTGGTGTCGCCCAAGGTGACCAAGCGGCTGCTGGATCGGCTCATCGCCGAGGATCCGACCGCCGGCCGCGATGCGGGGGTGCTCGATGTGCTCACCGCCCGCGAACGGGAGGTGCTCGAGCACATCGCGGCCGGGCGCTCCAACGCCGAGATCGCGGGAGCGCTGTTCCTGTCCGAGGCGACGGTGAAGACTCACGTCGGCCGGGTGCTGACCAAACTCGGCCTGCGCGACAGGGTTCAGGCCGTGGTCCTGGCCTATGAGACGGGACTGGTGCGGCCGGGCAGCGCCTAGCGATGTGACCGGTGACGCACTCGGGAGAAAATCCGGGCCGTCGCGCGTTGCACGGGTAGATCGATCGAAAGGATCGCCCGATGCCTGCCCTGTTGTTCCTCGCCTACTTCGTCGCCGAGATCGCCACCCTCGTCGTGGTCGGGCACTTCATCGGCGTCTTCCCGACCATCCTGCTGCTGTTGGCGGGCTCGGCCGTGGGTCTGGTGCTGGTGCGCTCGCAGGGCCGTCGCGTCTTCCAGGGCTTCCGCCGCGCCGCCCGCGGTGAACTCGAACCCAGCACCGCCGTCGCCGACGGCGCTCTGGTCGCTGTCGGCGCGGTCCTGATGTTCGTGCCCGGCCTGCTCACCACCGGGCTCGGCCTGCTGGTCCTGCTGCCCTTCACCCGCTTCCTGTTCCGCCCGATCGTGGCCGCCTTCGCCGCGCGCCGCCTGCGCCGCGTCGCCACCGCCGTCGGGCCCTACGGCTACCGCAATGTGGTCATCGACCCGGACGGTGAGGTCATCGACGCCACCGTCGTCACCGAGTATTACGACGACGGCCAGGGCCACGGCCACCGCGCCATCGATCCCCGCTGACCCATACCGCCTTTCCCCACCCCGGTGCGCCCTCCTCAGAGCCGTTCGCGCACCGGGTGATCACCTTCTCGACCAGCCACGTCGCGACCTTGTCGGGGTAGGGGGCGCGCAGGCTGAGCACGATGTGGGTGAAACCCGCGTCGATCAGCTCCAGCACCGTGGCCCGGGTAGCCGCGGGGTCGTCGTAGTCGACGATGTACTGCACCGATCGGGTGATTTCCGCCGGATCGCGGCCGAGCTCGGCGCAGTGCGCGTCCAGGACCCCCGAGCGTTCGATGAGGAAGTCGAGGCCGTTGTGCGGCGGTCCGGGAATGTTCCACAGGTCGGCGCGCTCGGCGACCAGTCGCAGCGTGCGATCACCCCAGCCGCCGACCAGTAGCGGTGGGCGGCGGACGGGCTTGGGTTCGTTGTGATTGCGGCGCAGGGTGTAGTAGCGGCCTTCGAAGTCGAACTCCGGCTCGCGCCACATCTTTTCGAGAATCTCGATGGTTTCGGCCAGCCGGGCCAGGCCCTCGCCGGGGGAGACGATCGGCAGACCATAGGCGGCGTATTCGGTCTCGGCCGGATTCGGTCCGGCGATGCCGCCGGTGTCGGCGGGCTGACGGGTGCCGCCGACGCCGAGGCCCATGATCAGCCGACCCCCGGCGACGGTGTCGACCGTGCTCGCGATCTTCCCGAGCACCGCGGGCTCGCGGATTCGGTTGCTGGTCACCAGCAGACCCAGGCGCAGCCGCCGGGTGCGCGCGGCCAGTGCCGCGAGCAGGGTCCAGCCCTCGAGGACCGGACCGTTCGGGGGTCCGGTCAGGGGGAGTAGGTGATCCCACAACCAGGCGTCCGCTATCTCCGGCAGGCCGTCGGCCTCCTCCCACACTCGCAGGATGTCGTCGTACGTGACCCGCATGGGCGTGGTCTTCACACCGAATTCGATATCCACCATTCCATCAATCATACTGATCATCAGCAGCGCTGACTATCAGGGCAACGGTATGATCGTCCGCATGGCCGCGCCCACCCCCGACGATGTGCTCCGTTCCCGCCTCGGCTACCTGCTCAAACACGCCTACAACCGGTTGGCCGACGACATCGGAACCGCCCTGCGGCCCTTGGGAATCGACAGCCGGGAACTGGCAATCCTCGTCCTGCTGGACGCCACCGACACCCCGCTCTCGCAACTGGACGTGGCCCAGCGACTGGGCATCGACCGCACCACCATGACCCAGTTCACCGACACCCTCGAGGACAAAGGCCTGCTCGCGCGGCGACGCAGCCCCGAAGACCGGCGCAAGAACATCGTCGAACTCACCCCTGACGGCCACGCTCGACTGGTCGCGGCAGAACAGGTCCGAGCCGAGGCCGAGGCCCGGTTCCTCGCACCCCTCGGCGACGGCGGTCCGGGCCTGATCGCCGCGCTGCGCACCCTGACACGTTGAGCCCGGGTGATGCGGTGACGGGCGCGTCGCGGGCATCGGGCAGACTGGAGATCCGTGAGTACCCAGTTGCTTGTCGGCGGCCGCATCTACAGTTCGAGCAATCCTGACGCGACGGCCATGGCCGTGAGCGACGGGACCGTGGTGTGGGTGGGGCTCGACAAGCCGGGACGGGCACTGCACCCGGACGCGGAGATCATCGACCTCGACGGGGCGTTCGTGGCGCCCGGATTCGTGGACCCGCATGTGCACGTGACGGCGCTGGGCGTGCAGCTGATGGGACTCGATCTGGCGCAGGCCCGTTCGTTGCAGGAATGCCTGGATACGGTGCGCGAGTTCGCCTCCGCGCATCCGGACGGTGTGATACTCGGTGCGGGCTGGGACGAGACCACCTGGGCGGAGGGACGACCGCCGACGCGCGAGGAGATCGACGCCGCCGCACCGGGACGGCAGGTGTATCTGGCTCGCGTGGACGCACATTCGGCCGTGGTCTCCACCGCCCTGCTGGACGCGGTGCCCGGAATCGCCGAGGCGCGCGGCTTCACTGGCGGTGTGCCGCTGCGCGGCGACGCCCACCACCGCGTGCGCGAGGCCGCGCTGGGCGCGCTGACCCGGGCGCAGCGCGACGCCGCGCGGCAGGTGGCGCTGGACGCGGCGGCCGCCAACGGCGTTGTGGCCGTACACGAATGCGCGGGACCCGAGATCTCCGGCGCCGACGACGTTCGGGAACTGCTGGAGTACGCGCACGGCGTCGAGGTGCGTGCCTACTGGGGACAGGCCGTGCGCGGCGCGGACCAAGCCCGCACCCTGGTCGAGGAGCTCGGCGTGCACGCCCTCGGCGGCGACCTCTTCGTCGACGGCGCGATCGGCTCGCACACCGCCTGGCTGCGCGAACCCTACGCCGACCGCGACACCACCGGCACCTCCTACCTCGACGCCGAGGCCATTGCCGCGCACGTGCTCGCGTGCACCGAGGCGGGCATCCAGGCCGGCTTCCACGTCATCGGCGATGCGGCCATGGATGCCGTCGTCGCCGGCTTCGAGCGGGCCGTCGGCGAACTCGGCGGCCCGGCCGTCGCCTCGCGCGGGCACCGCGTCGAACATGCCGAGATGATCACCCCGGACCAGATCGCGAAGCTGGCCGCCTGGGGCGTGATCGCCAGCGTCCAACCGGGATTCGACGCAGCCTGGGGCGGCTCCGCCGGCATGTACGCCACCCGGCTCGGCGCCGAGCGCGCCGCCACCCTGAACCCGTTCGCCGCCATGGCCGCCGCCGGCATCTCCCTCGCCATCGGCTCCGACGCCCCCGTCACCGCACTGAACCCTTGGGGGGCCGTGCGTGACGCGGCCCACCACCGCACCCCGGGGCACCAGATCTCCCCGCGCGCCGCCTTCGCCGCCGCCACTCGAGGCGCCTGGCGTGCGGGGGGCGTCCGCGACGGCGTCGCCGGCACGCTCGTTCCCGGAGCCCCCGCCTCTTATGCGATCTGGGACGCCCAGGAACTCGTCGTCGCGGCCGCGGCGGACACCGTCCAGCGCTGGTCCACCGACCCCCGCTCCCGCGTCCCCGGCCTCCCGCCCCTCGCTCCGGACGCCACCCTGCCTCGCTGTCTGCGCACCGTGCACCGTGGAGTCACCATCCATGAAGCCTGAGCCAGACCCTGAAAACACCGCCGGCCCACAGCCTTCGGGGGTGGCCGACGCCGCCGGGCGCGACCGCGCTTCCGGCACACCGAATCCCGGGAGTGCCGTGATCGTCGGCTCCGACACGGAGGACGCCACCGGTCCAGGAGCATCGGCCGCTGACTTCGGCCCGGTCGAGAAGACCGGTACGCCCGACGCTGAATCGAGTCCCATGGCGGCATCGGCCACGGGCCCCAGCGGCGGTGACACGGCCCGTGGCCCGGGCGGCACCGTACCGGAAGGCGATGTGGGCGGTGGCGTTTCGACCGCCACCCGGGCCGCGTTCCGGCCGGAGGATCGGCCGCAAGTGGCGGCACGGGTGGTCGCGGTCGTCGCGACATGGTCGCGGTTGACGCGGTTGCTCGCGGCGGTCGTCGCGGGACTGCTGCTCTACGTCAGTTTCCCGCCTCGGACCCTGTGGCTCCTGGCTCCGGTCGGCATCGCGGTGCTGACCCTCGCCGTACGTGGAACACGCCGGGCGCGTGGGGGATTCGGGCTCGGTTTCGCGGCGGGGCTGGCGTTCTTCGTACCGTTGCTGCCGTGGACGGGGATTTATGTGGGGCCGATGCCATGGCTCGCGCTGTCGACGGTGTGTGCCTTGTATGTCGGGTTTTTCGGGCTGCTGACCCGGTGGGTGGCGACGTTGCCGGGATGGCCGCTGTGGGTGGCGACGGTGTGGTCGCTCACCGAGTGGGCGCGCTCGAGCTTCCCGTTCGGCGGGTTTCCCTGGGGGAAGCTGGCTTTCGGGCAGGCCGACGGCTGGTATCTGCCGTACGCGATGATCGGCGGCGCGCCGGTGGTGAGTTTCGCGGTGGCGCTCACCGGCACCGGGCTGGCCTGGCTCGCGGTCGATGTGCCGCGCCGGTTCACCACGACCATAAAAGATAGCGGAGAAGTTGCCAGCGCCACGGCGAATTCTCCCAGATGGAAAGCCGTCCGTCCCATATCGTGGAACCGGATTGTTGCTGCGGCAATGCTTGTGGCTATAGTTCCCCTCACCGGAGTGATCCTCCGGAGCGCGCTGCCCGGCCCGGAGGACGGCAACCGGCCGATCACGGTCGCCGCCATCCAGGGCAGCGTGCCGCGTCTGGGCCTGGACTTCAATGCCCAGCGGCGCGCGGTTCTCGACAATCACGTCAAGCGCACCGAGGAACTCGCCCGCGACATCGCGGCCGGGAAGGCCCCCCGGCCGGACGTGGTGATCTGGCCGGAGAACTCCTCCGATATCGATCCCCTGCGCAATGAGGATGCGGCCCAGGAGATCTCGCAGGCGTCCAAGGATGTGAAGGCCCCGATCCTGGTCGGCGCGGTACTCGTCAACGACGACCGCACCACCACCAACTCGGTCATCGTCTGGAACGGCGACGCCGGACCGGGGGAGCGCCACGACAAGAAGATCATCCAGCCCTTCGGCGAATATCTCCCGTACCGCAACTTCTTCCGGCACTTCTCCGAATACGCCGACCGTGCAGGCTATTTCGTCCCCGGTGCGGGCGACGGCGTCGTGCGCGTGCGGCCCGTCTCCGGCGGCGACCCGCTCGCCATCGGCGTGGCCACCTGCTATGAGGTGGTCTTCGATCGCGCCTTCGAGGAATCGGTCCGCGCCGGCGCGCAGATCCTCGCCGTGCCGACCAACAACGCCACCTTCGGCCGCAGCGAGATGACCTATCAGCAGCTGGCCATGTCACGTGTCCGCGCGGTGGAGCACGGTCGCGCGGTGGTGGTCTCGGCGACCACCGGCGTCAGCGCCATGATCACCGCCGACGGCGTGATCCGGCAGCAGACGCCGCAGTTCGAGCCGGCGGCGCTGGTGGCGAGGCTGCCGCTGCGGGACGACACGACACTCGCGACGCGGTTGGGTCCCGCGCCGGAGGTGCTCTTGTGTATTCTGGCTGCGGCCGCCACTGTGGCGGCGCTCATCCGACGTCGGTCGCGCATCATGTGAAACCGGCGGGCCGGCAGGCGGAGAAGCCTTCCGGTGGATTACCCAGCGGGAACGTGTGAGAGGGCCGTCCCGCATCGGCGACGTTCGTTCGCCGGCTCCGGCTCGGGCTTGTTCGATACGCCCGAGTTCGTGCGGTTTCCTTGTGTGAATTCAGCGACCATCCTGAGGTTCGCTATGAGGTAACTGAACAACAATCTTCGTTCCGTCAACGCTGTTGGTTGCGGGCAACTCGAGATCACCACCGATCCGCTCGGCGGGATGCTCCGAATCATAGGGCGTGGATCACGTCCTACGGCTCGCGCATGCGCGCGAACGCCGGACACCCAGGACGCGGTGACCACTTTCGGGGCTCGGGGAGTTGCGTCTACAGCGGCAGAACGGAGTTTTTTGATGAGTTCATTGGCCACCGACCGTGTCGACCAATGTTCTTCGGGGGAATTCTCGGCTCAACCTTTCGCGCTCTCTCCCGCGCAATCGGCCCTGTGGTACGCGCAGCGCATCCGACCCGACATCCCGTTGACCATCGCGCAATTCGTAGAGATCCACGGCGATCTGGACGTCGGCCGCCTGCTCTACGCCATCGAACGCTTCGGCGCCGAAAGCGAATGCGGCCACGTGCGCCTGCTCGAGATCGACGGGGTGCCGCACCAGATCGTCGACCACGCCCGACGACCCGGCTGGGCCCGCTACGACCTGCGCGCCGAGCCCGACCCGCGCGCCGCGGCTCTCGCCTGGATGAACGAGCACGCCAGCTCGCCCATCGACATCGAACGCGACCCGCTCACCATCAATGTGGTGCTGCGGATCGGCGACTCGGAGTGGATCTGGTACACCCGCGGCCACCACATCGTCATCGACGGCTACGGCGCCATGAACGCCACCACCCGTGCCGCCGAGATCTATACGGCTTTGGAAGCACATGACGAGCCGATGGTCTCCCGCGCCACCCCGCTGGCCGCCATCTACGCCGACGAGAACCATTACCGGGAGACCAGCCGTTTCGTCACCGACAGCGACTACTGGCGCCGGCAGCTCGACGGCGCCGGCGAGCCGATCACCCTGTGCAGTAACGGACTGCTGCCCACGGTCTCCGACGCGGGCCGCCGCACCGCCACCGCGGTGCTCTCCGAGGAGGTCGAGGCCGCCGTCGAGGCGGCCGCGACCGCGTTCGGCTCCAACAGCTCCGCGCTGTTCGTGGCCGTCCTGGCCGGTTATGTGCGTGCGGTGACCGGCTCTCAGGATGTGGTGCTGAGCCTGCCCGTGTCCGCGCGCACCACGGTGGCGCTGCGCCGCTCCGGCGGCGTGGTGTCGAACGTGGTGCCCATCCGCGTGCAGTTCAGCGACAGTCACACCGTCGCCGACACCGTGCGCGCGGTCGAGCTGCAGATCACCGGCGCCCTGCGTCATCAGCGCTACCGCAGCGACGACATCCGCCGCGACTGCGGCTATTCCCGCGACGCCCGCGGCTTCTTCGGGCCCATGGTCAACCTCATGCTTTTCCACAGTGAGCTGAAATTCGGCAGCCTGATGGGCTCGATCAACGTGCTCTCCACCGGGCCGGTGGAGGACCTGTCGATCAATGTCTACAACGGCCTGGGCAACCGCATTCACATCGACTTCGAGGCCAACCCGCGCCTGTACGGCGACGCCGAACTGTCCATGCACCACGGCCGCTTCCTGGACTACCTGGCCCGCTTCGTGTCCGCCGCCCCGGAGACAGTGGTCGCCGATATGCCGGTGCTCACCGATCCGGAACGCGAACGCGTCCTGCGCGAATGGAATTCGACGGAGGTCGCCCGCCAGCAGGGCACCCTGGCCGGGCTGTTCGCCGACCGGGCCGCCATCGACGCCGACCGGATCGCTCTCGACTTCGAGAACGAGACCCTCACCTACGCAGCCTTCGACGCGCGCGCCAACCGCCTGGCCCGTGCACTCATCGCGCGCGGCGCGGGCCCGGACACCCAGATCGGCCTGGCCATCCGCCGCAGCCTCGACCTGCTGGTCGGCATGTACGCCATCGTCAAGGCGGGCGCGGCCTACCTGCCCATCGATCCGGACCACCCGGCCGACCGCATCCGGGCCATCCTCGACCAGGCCCGGCCGCTGTGCGTGCTCACCGCCGCCCGCGATGGGCTCGAATTGCCCGGCACCGCACCGCGATTCGACATCGACACCGCGGATGTGTCGCAGCATTCGGGCCGTCCGGTCACCGACGCCGACCGGACCGCGCCGCTGCGCGCCGACCATCTCGCGTACGTGATCTTCACCTCCGGCTCCACCGGTAAGCCCAAGGGCGTCGGCATCACCCACGCCGCCATCGTGAACCGGCTGCGCTGGATGCAGCACGCCTACCCGCTCGACTCCTCCGACGTGGTCCTGCAGAAGACCCCCGCCACCTTCGACGTGTCGGTGTGGGAGTTCTTCTGGCCCTTGCAGATCGGGGCCCGCCTGGTCATCGCCGCTCCCGACGGGCACCGCGATCCCGGCTACCTGGCCCGCGTGATCGCCGAGAAGGGCGTCACCACGGCGCATTTCGTGCCGTCGATGTTGTCGGTGTTCCTCACCGACACCGATGTGGCCGGATGCACCGGGCTCGTGCGCGTGTTCTGTAGTGGTGAGGCGCTGCCCGCCGCCACCGTCACCGAATTCCATGCCGCCCTCGGCACGTGCGCGGACGCGCCGCAGCTGCACAACCTGTACGGCCCGACCGAGGCCGCCGTCGACGTCACCGCCTGGTACTGCGCGCCGGGCAGCACCGAGGTCCCGATCGGCGCGCCTATCTGGAACACCAGCGCCTACGTGCTGGACGCCCGGCTCCAGCCGGTCGCCCCCGGCGTGGTGGGTGAACTGTACCTGGCGGGTGTGCAGCTGGCCCGCGGCTACCTGGGCCGTGCCGCCCTGACCGCGGACCGGTTCGTGGCCAACCCGTTCACCCCCGGCGCCCGTATGTACCGCACCGGCGATCTGGTGCGCTGGCGCGGTAGCGGCGATGCCGGCGTGCTGGAATACCTGGGCCGCAGCGACTTCCAGGTCAAGGTGCGCGGACTGCGCATCGAACTCGGCGAGATCGAGGCCGCCCTGCTCGCCGATGCCGGTGTCGCCCGCGCGGTGTGCGTGGCGCGGCGCGGGCGCGGCGACGACGATCTCATCGGCTACGTGGTGGCGGCTCCGGGCGTCGATGCGCTGGACACCGCCGATCTCAGGGCCGCTCTGCGGCGCACACTGCCCACCTACATGGTGCCGTCGATACTCGTGGTGCTCGACGAACTGCCGCTCAGCGCCAACGGCAAGGTGGATCGCGAGGCCTTGCCCGCGCCCGACCTGGGCGCCCGCCGTCCGGCCCGGTCCGGCGCCGCGCCCAGCACCGCCGTGGAACGTCAGCTCACCGGCATCTTCGCCGAGGTTCTGGGCATCGACGAATTCGATGTCGAGGACAGCTTCTTCGACATGGGCGGCAACTCGCTGACCGCCGCTCGGGCGGTGGCGCGCGTCAATGCCGCTCTCGGCGCCGCGCTCACCATCCGCGACCTGTTCGAAACCTCCACCGTCACCGCCCTGGCCACCCGGATCTCGGACATGCGACCGCAGAAGGCGTCGCCGAGGCTGGCGGCCGGCCCACGGCCGCAACGGGTTCCGCTGTCACTGGCCCAGCAGCGGCTGTGGATCCTCAACCGCTTCGCCGAGCACGCGGCCGCCTACAATATGCCGTTCGCGGTGAAACTGACCGGGCCACTGGATATTCCGGCGCTGCGGGCCGGGCTGGTGGACGTGCTGGAACGGCATGAGAGCCTGCGCACCACCTTCCCCGACACCCCGGACGGGCCCTGCCAGCTGGTACATCCGGCCGCCGAGATCCCGCTCACCCTCGACCCCGTCGACGCCGCCGGCGCCGATGTCGTCGCGCTGGCAACCGAATTCGCCGGCTACGGCTTCGACCTGCGCAGCCAGGCCCCCGTGCGGGTGGCGCTGTACAGCACCGGTCCCGAAACCTACCTGTTCCTGGTGGTGCTGCACCACATCAGCGGGGACGGCTGGTCCATCGCCCCGCTGACCCGCGACATCATGACCGCGGTCGCCGCCCGCGCCCACGGCGCCGCACCCCGGTGGACGCCACTGCCGGTGCAGTACGCGGATTTCGCGCTGTGGCAGCGGGAACTGCTCGGCGACGAGGCCGATCCGGCCAGCGCCCTGGCCCGGCAGCTCGCCTACTGGCGCGCCGCCCTCGCCGACCTGCCCGACCAGCTGGACCTGCCGCTGGATCGCCCGCGCCCGCGGCACCGCTCCACCGACGGCGGCACGGTCGTCCTCACCATCGCCGCGCAGACCCGCCGCGCCCTGGTCGCCGTCGCCGCCGAGCGCGGAGTCAGCGCGTTCATGGTGCTGCACGCCGCCCTCGCCGCGGTGCTCGCGCGCCTGTGCAACACCACTGACATCGTCATCGGCACCCCGATCGCCGGGCGCAGCGATCCCGCGCTCGACGAGCTGGTCGGCATGTTCGTCAACACCCTGGTGCTGCGCACTCGGGTGGACCCGGCCGTCGGGTTCGACCGCATGCTCGACGAGGTCCGCGAGACCGACCTCAATGCCTTCGCCAATGCCGATGTGCCCTTCGAGCGGCTGGTCGAGGTGGTCAACCCCGAGCGCTCCGCGGCCCGCCACCCGCTGTTCCAGGTCATGCTGTCCTATGACGGCAGCCCCGAACTGCGCGTCGACCTGCCCGGCGTGGACGCCGAGGTCGTGCCCCTGGCCATCGATGTCGCCAAGTTCGACCTGCAGCTGACCGTGCACGAACCGGCCGGAGCTCACGCCGAAGAGGCCCCGCTCATCGCTGAATTCGGTTATGCCGCTGATGTTTTCGATCGGGCCACGGTGGACGCCATTGCGCGGCGCTTCGGCGCCGTCCTGACCGCCGCCATCGCCGACCCGTCGATCCCGGTCGGCGACCTGCCGCTGCTGGACGCGCGGGAGACGGCGAAGCTGGTGCCCATTATGGGTTCACCCGCCGAGCCCACCATCAGCCTGGCCCAGCTGCTCGCCGACACCGCCGAGCGGGTGCCGGACGCGGTCGCCGTGCGCTACCGCGGCGAGGACACCACCTATCGCGAGCTCGACGAGCGCTCCAACCGCCTGGCGCGGGTGCTGATCGAGCACGGTGCGGGCCCGGAGGTGGTGGTGGCCATCGCGCTGCCGCGCAGCCTGGAAAGTGTCCTCGCGGTGTGGTCGGTGGCCAAGACCGGTGCGGCCTACGTGCCCATCGACCCGGACTACCCGTCCGACCGCATCGGCCATATGCTCGCCGACTCCGGTGCGATGCTCGGCATCACCAATGCCGAACGGCGCGACGACATGCCGACGACCTGGCCCGGCAACCGCGGACGCCACCGCAAGAGCTATGTGGACTGGCTGCTGCTCGGCTCGGACCAGCTCGCGCGGGAGTGCGCACAGTTTCCCGACACCGCGGTCACGGATGCCGACCGGCACCACCCGTTGCGTATCGGCGGCCCGGCCTACCTCATCTACACCTCCGGTTCCACCGGCACGCCCAAGGCCGTGGTGATCACCAACGCCGGAGTCTCGTCGCTGGCGCACGAGCAGAGGCAACTGTTCAAGGTCACCGATTCGGCTCGCACCCTGCACTTCTCGTCGCCCAGCTTCGATGCCTCGGTGCTGGAGCTGCTGCTCGGTTTCGCGGCCGGGGCCACCATCGTGATCGCGCCCGCGGGCATCTACGGTGGTGCCGAACTCGCACGAGTCCTGCGCGAGGAGCACGTGACGCACGCCTTCGTCACGCCCGCCGCCCTCGGCACCGTGCCCGCCGACGACCTGCCGGACCTGGAGGCCGTGATCGTCGGCGGCGAGGCCTGCCCGGAGGATCTCGTAAAGGTCTGGACCGCACCGGATTCTCGGCCCGGCCTGCCGCCGCGGCGCATGCACAACATGTACGGCCCGTCCGAGGCCACCGTCGCCGCCACCGCCACCGGGCCCATGATCGCGGGGCAGCCCGTGCCCATCGGCGGGCCGGTGCGCGGTATGCGGCTGTTCGTGCTCGACCGCCGCCTGCACCCCGTGCCGCCGGGCGTGGCGGGAGAGCTGTACCTGTCCGGACCCGGCCTGGCGCGCGGCTATCTGGGCCGGCCGGACCTGACCGCGCAACGCTTCTCGGCCAACCCGCACGGCCGCCGCGGCGAACGCATGTACCGCACCGGTGATCTCGTGGTCGTCGACGGCGCCGGGCAGCTGCGCTTCCTGGGCCGTGTCGACGACCAGATCAAGATCCGCGGCTTCCGAATCGAACTGCGCGAGATCGACCACGTGCTGGCCGCGCATCCGGGAGTCACGTTCGCGCTCACCGTCGTTCATCACGACGAGCGTGGAATCCCGCGCCTGGTCGCCTATCTCACCACCGACACCGATCTCGACCCGGCCGCCGTGCTCGAGACCGCGCGCGGGCGGCTGCCCGGCTACATGGTGCCCTCGGCGCTGATGGTGCTCGACGCCATGCCGGTCACCCCGTCCGGCAAGCTGGACCGCAAGGCGCTGCCCGCGCCCGAGTTCATGTCCGGCGCATCCACCCGCGCCCCGGAAACCGAAGTGGAGCGGCAGGTCGCGCTGGTCTTCGCCAGTGTGCTGGGCGGTCTCGCGCCCGGCGCGGAGGACAACTTCTTCGAGATCGGCGGCAACTCGCTGCTGGCCACCCGCCTCACCGCGGCCCTGCACACCGAGTTCGGAGTGGAGCTGCCGGTGCGCGACATCTTCGAATCGCCCACCGTGGCCGGGGTGGCCGTCCGGCTGGCGGAAGCGCCCCGGGCCCAGCGTATGGCGCTGGCTGTGCGTACGCCGCGCCCGGAGCGCGTACCACTGTCGCTGCCGCAGCAGCGACTGTGGTTCCTCAACAGATATTCCCCCGAATCGAGCGCTTACAACATCGCGTTCGTGCTGCGGATCGACGGCGATCCGGACATCGACGCGTTGCGGGCGGCCCTCGCCGACGTGGTGGAGCGCCACGAGGTGCTGCGCACCGTCTTCCCCGAGGACGAACAGGGCGCCCACCAGGTGGTGCTGGACACCGCGCGCTGCATGCCGGTGCTGGAGGCGGTCGAAACCGACGAGGTGGGCGCGCGCAGTGCCCTGCGCTCGCTGGCGCGCTGCGGCTTCGATCTGGCGCGGGAGGTCCCGCTGCGGATGACCTTGTTGCGCACCGGAACCCGTCGGCACCTGCTCGGCATCGTGCTGCACCACATCGCCGCCGACGGCTGGTCGCTGGGCCCGCTCACCCGGGACCTGGCCATCGCCTACACCGCCCGTCACGGCGGCGCGGCCCCGGCGTGGACGCCGCTGCCGGTGCAGTACGCCGACTTCAGCCTGTGGCAGCGCGAGGTCCTCGGCGCCGCCGACGACGCCGAGAGCGCCGCGGCCGTGCAGCTGGCCTACTGGCGCGCCGCGCTGGCGGACCTGCCGAAGGAGCTGCCGCTGCCCTACGACCAGCCCCGCCCGGCGGCACCGACCCAGCGGGCCGGAACGGTGCGCTTCGACGTGCCGGAGGCATTGCAGCGCAAGCTCGTCGAGGTCGCGCGGGCGCACGGCGTGAGCCTGTTCATGGTGCTGCGCTCCACGCTGGCCGTGCTGCTGCGCGTGGTCACCGGTGGCCGCGACATCGTCGTCGGCACCCCGGTGGCCGGACGCACCGACACCCGACTCGACGACCTTGTCGGCATGTTCGTGAACACGCTGATCCTGCGCTCTGATGTCGACCCCGACCGCAGCTTCGCCGAATTGCTGCGGGCCGACCGGGACACCGAACTGGCCGCCATGGGGAACGCCGAGGTGCCCTACGAGCGGGTCGTGGAGGAACTGCGGTCCGGTGACGAGCGACAACGCCGCTACGGCGCGAGCCCGCTGCTGCAGGTCGCGCTCACCGTGCAGGACACCCCGGTGCCCGCTCTGCGGCTGCCCGGCCTGTCGCTGCGGGCCGAGGAGCTCGATATCGCGCTCGCCAAGTTCGACCTCGAGCTGCGGGTGCTACCCGGCGCCGCCGAGGACGAGCGCGTCTTCGAATTCGTCTACGCCGCCGAGCTTTTCGACCAGGCCACGGTCGCCACCCTGGCCGAACGCCTGCTCGAGGTATTCGACGCCGTCACCGCGGACGCGCATGTGCGAGTTCGTGACATCGACGCCCGCACCGAGGTCGAACGCGACATGTTCACCCCCGCCTGGGGTCCCGCGCCCGAGCCGCAGTGCAGCCTGGCCGCCTACTTCGGGGCCACCGCGCACCTCAATGCCGACCGGGTGTTCCTGCGCTTCGACGACACCGAGCTCACCTTCCTGGAATCCGATGTGTACTCGAACCGCCTGGCGCGGGCCCTGATTCACCGCGGTCTGGGCCCGGGGGACCGGGTGGCGCTGGGCCTGACCCGGTCGGCCGAGTCGGTGCTGACGGCGCTGGCCGTCGCCAAGTGCGGTGCGGCGTTCGTCCCGGTGGACCCCAACTATCCTGCGGATCGGGTGCAGCACATGCTCGCCGACTCCGGCTGCCGGGTCGGCGTCAGCATGACCGAATACGCCGACCGGCTCCTCATCGCCACCGGCGACCGCATGGTGGACTGGCTGCTGCTCGACGACGCCGAACTGCTCGACGAACTCGAGGTGCTCGACGACGCGCCGATCACCGACGCCGAACGCACCAGCACGCTGTGGACCGCCGATCTGGCGTACATCATCTACACGTCCGGATCCACCGGAAAACCCAAGGGAGTGGCCGTCACCCACGGCGGCCTGTCCAATTTCGCCGACGAGATCCGCGAGCGCGCCCAGGTCGACCGAGACTCGCGGACCATGCACTTCTCGTCCCCGAGCTTCGACGCCTCCGTCTACGACCTGCTGCTCGCGATCTGCGCCGGCGCGACCATGGTCATCGTCCCGGCCGATGTGTACGGCGGCGACGAACTGGCCGCGCTCATGGAGCGCGAACAAGTCACCCACACCTTCATGACCCCGGCCGCGCTGGCCACCATCGACCGTGAGCGCTGGCCGCTGCCGCACCTGCGCGCGGTCATGGTCGGCGGCGAAGCTGTGGGTCCGGAACTGGTGGCGCGCTGGGCCCCCGGCCGCATGATGTTCAACGTGTACGGGCCGACGGAGACCACCATCGTGGTCACCATCTCCCGGCCGCTGACCGTCGGCGAACCCGTCACCATCGGCAACCTGGTCCGCGGCGCACGCGCCCTGATCCTGGACGAACGCCTACGCCCGGTCCCGGTGGGCGTGCCCGGTGAGCTCTACGTCGGCGGACAGGGTTGCGCACGCGGCTATTTCGAGCGGTTCGATCTCACCGCCTCGCGGTTCGTGGCCGACCCGTACGGGCCGGCGGGCTCGCGGATCTACCGCACCGGCGATGTGGTGCGCTGGACCGCCGACGGTGATATCGCCTACCTGGGTCGCAGCGACCACCAGGTCAAGCTGCGTGGTTTCCGCATCGAACTCGGCGAGATCGATGGCGTGCTCACCGCCCACCGCGCGATCAGCTTCTCCCACACCGAGGTTCGCGAGATCGCCGGCACACGCCGCATCGTGTCCTTCGTCCTGCCCACGGACCTCACCGCCGCACCGGATCTCGAGCAGGTGCGGGCGCACTGCGCCGAGCGCCTGCCGGTGCATATGGTGCCCAGCGCCATCACCCTGCTCGACCACATCCCGCTCACCCCGGTCGGCAAGCTGGACCGCGACGCGCTGCCGCAACCCACGGCCGTCGTGGCCGTGGTCTCCCGCGACCCGGAGACCGACACCGAGCGCCTGGTCGCCGAGGTGATGGGTGAACTGGTCGGCGCCCGGGCCCTCGGCGCCGACGACAGCTTCTTCGAGGTCGGTGGAAACTCGCTGCTCGCCACGCAATTGGTGGCGCGGCTGGCGAATGCCTCCGGGGTGCGGCTGGAGGTGCGCACGGTCTTCGCCGCGCCCACCGTGGCCGGGCTGGCCGCGGCCCTGGATGCCGAATCGGCCTCGGCGGGCCTGCGGCCGGAGCCGTGTCAACGCAGCCGGCCCGACCGGATTCCGCTCTCGGCGGCACAGCGGCGGCTGTGGTTCCTGGAGAAGTTCAACGCCTCCGGCGACCACGGTGAATCGCTGGGCGTCTACAACGTTCCGCTCGCCCTGCGCCTGCACGGCGAGCTGGACATTCCGGCACTGCGCGCGACCTTGCACGAGGTACAGCGCCGCCACGAGACACTACGCACCGTCTTCCCGGAGATCGATGGTGAGCCCTGCCAGCAGATCCTGGAACCGGGCGAGGCCGCGGTCGTTCTCCCGCTGCGCACGGTCTCGGAAGCCGAGGTGCCCGCGGAGATCCGCCGCGTCACCGCCGCCGGTTTCGACTTGGCGGCCGGCGTTCCGCTGCGCGCGGCGCTGCTGCAGCTCGACGGTAGCCGGACCGAGCACGTGCTGGTGCTCGTCGTGCACCACATCGCCATCGACGGCTGGTCGCTGCAACCGCTGGCCGCGGACGTGGCCGCGGCCTATCGGGCGTACACCGGCAAGCAGGCGCCGGAATGGCCCGAATTGCCCATCCAGTACGTCGATTACACGCTGTGGCAGCAGGATGTGCTGGGCCGCGAGGACGATCCGGAGTCGGTGATCAGCCGCCAGCTCGACTACTGGCGACGCGCCCTCGACGGCATTCCGGAACTGCTCGCCGTCCCGGCCGACCGGCCCCGACCGCCGGTGCCGACCTATCGCGGCGGCACGGTGAAGTGCCGGATCGACGCCTTCACCCACCGCGAATTGCAGCTGCTGGCAGCCGAATACGGCGTCACCATGTTCATGGTGCTGCACGCGGCACTCGTCGCACTGTTGCACCGGCTGACCTCCGGCGACGACATCACCATCGGCACACCCATCGCGGGACGCGGTCATCCGGCGCTGGACCGCCTGGTCGGCATGTTCGTCGGCACCCTGGTGCTGCGAACCGCCATCGACGGCGGCGCCCCGTTCGGCGACCTGCTTCGCACGGTCCGCGACACCGACCTCGAGGCCTTCGCCCACGCCGACGTGCCGTTCGAGCGTCTCGTCGAGGTGATCGATCCGGTGCGCTCCCAGTCGCACCACCCGATGTTCCAGGTCATGCTGTCGGTGCAGAACCAGCCCGTGCGCGTACTGGAACTGCCCGGCCTGCGCATCGAGGCCGACGAGGCCGATCCGGGCATCGCCAAGTTCGATCTGCAGTTCACGCTCACCGAATCCTGGACCGAGCGGCGCGAACCCGACGGCATCACGGTATCGGTCGACTACGCCGCCGACCTGTTCGAGGAATCGAGCGCGGAGCGGCTGGCGCAGCGGTTCGTCCGGCTACTCGGCGCGGTCGCCGCGAATCCGAACGCCGCGGTGGGTGATCTGGAGCTCCTCGACTCGGCCGAATGGAGGGCGCTGGCCCCGGTGCGCGGCGCCGAGCCCGGGCTGCCCATCACCTTCCCGGAGGTGTTCGAGGCCGCCGCCAACCTCGACCGGTCCGCCATCGCGGTCCGCTCGGCCGGCACCCAGATCTCCTATGATGCCCTCGACCGCTGGACCAACCGGCTGGCCCGGGTGCTCATCGGCTACGGCGTCGGCCCGGAAACCCTGGTCGCGATGGGGATTCCGCGTTCGACCGAATCGGTGGCGGTCATGCTGGCCATCGCCAAGGCCGGCGCCGCGTTCGTGCCCGTCGACCCCCACTACCCGCAGCAGCGCATCAGCCACATGCTGCTGGATTCCGGTGCGGCCGTGGGCATCACGCTGTCGACCTATCGGGAGCGCATGCCCGACGGGGCCAGCTGGACCGTGTTGGACGCGCCGTCGTTCCGGCGGCGGGTGCTGGCCACCTCCGACGCGCCGATCCGAGACACCGAGCGCACCTCGGTGCTGCGCATGGACAACCCGGCCTACGTGATCTACACGTCCGGCTCCACCGGCATCCCGAAGGGCGTGGTCGTCACCCACGGCGGCCTGTCCAACTTCGCGGCCGAGACCGCTCAGCGCTTCGATGTCGGACCCGGCTGCCGCGTTCTGCACTTCGCCACACCGAGTTTCGACGCCGCCATGCTGGACCTATTGCTCGCCCTCGGCGGCGCCGCCACCCTGGTGATCACCCCACCGGGCGTGGTCGGCGGGCACGAGCTGGGTCAGGTCTTCATCGAGGAGGGCATCACCCATGCCTTCATCACCACCTCGGCACTGGGCACCGTCGACCCGACCGGCGTGACCTCGCTGCGGCACGTGCTGGTCGGAGGTGAAGCGCTGCCACCGGATCTGATCACCCGCTGGGCTCCCGGCCGCAAGCTCTACAACGTGTACGGGCCGACGGAAACCACCATCGTGACGATGATTTCGCAGCCCATGGCGCCGGGCGAGCAGATCACCATCGGCGGTCCCATCCGCGGTGTCGGCGCGACCGTGCTCGACGGGCGGTTGCACCCGGCGCCCGCCGGGGTCACCGGTGAACTGCAACTGGCCGGTGCGGCCCTGGCGCGCGGCTACCTGCGCCGCCCGGGCCTGACCGCGCAGCGGTTCGTGGCCAACCCGTTCGGCAAGCCGGGAGCGCGCATGTATCGCACCGGCGACCTGGTCCGCTGGCTCGAACGCGACGGCCGCGCACGGGAACTGGAATACGTCGGCCGCACCGACCACCAGGTCAAGATCCGCGGTTTCCGCATCGAACTCGGCGAGGTCGACGCGGCGCTGGCCAAGCACCCGCAGGTGGAGTTCGCCACCACCATCGGGCACCGCACCCCGGCCGGATCCACCGCGCTGGTGGCGTATGTGAAGCAGCGCAACGGAACCGCGCCCACCACCGCCGAACTGACCGCGCACGTGGCCGAACTGGTGCCCGACTACATGGTTCCGCAGTCGATCATGCTGCTGGACCGGGTGCCGCTGTCCGCGGTCGGCAAGCTGGATCGAAAGGCGTTGCCGGAACCGGTGTTCGCGGCCCGTGAGGGCTACCGCGCACCCTCCACGCCGATCGAGGCGGCGCTGTGTGCCGCCTTCGCCGAGGTGCTCGGCCTCGACCGCTCCTCCTCCCCGCGCTTGGTCGGCGTCGATGACGGGTTCTTCGAACTCGGCGGCAACTCGCTGCTGGCCACCAAGGTGGTGGCGCGGCTGCGCGCCGCCGGTATCGACCTGCCCGTGCAGGCCATGTTCGGCGACTCCAGCCCGGCCGCCATCGCGCGGCGGCTCGACGCCGCCGAGGGTGTGGCCGCGGCATCGCTGACCGCGGCCTTGGGCGCGGTGCTGCCGCTGCGGACCGCCGCCGATTCCGATGTGCCGCCGCTGTTCTGCGTGCATCCCGCCATCGGGTTGTCCTGGTGCTTCGCCGGGCTGCTGTCGCACCTGCCGCCCGAACGGCCCGTGTACGGCCTGCAAGCGCCGCACGTGGCCGGGGAAAACAGTCACCGCACCATCGCCGAGGCCGCGAAATACTATGTGGCGCACATGAAGTCGATTCAGGCGGAGGGCCCCTACCATGTGCTGGGGTGGTCGCTGGGTGGGCTCATCGCCCACGAGGTGGCCGTGCAGCTGCAGGAGGGTGGCGACGAGGTCGCCCTGTTGGGGCTGATGGACAGCTACCAACTGTCGGACCGGTGGCTCGAGCAGGCCGTGCCGTCGGTGGCCGCCATCATCGCCGAATTCGGTTCCGACCTGCTCGGCGGCGACGCCGACATCGACCCGCGTCTGACACTGACCGAGGCGGCCGAACTGCTCCGCGGGAGATCCGGGCCGTTCGCGGCGCTCACCGTCGAGCACCTGGAACGGCTCTACACGGGATACCAGAACGGCGCGGCGCAGGCGCACGGGTTCAGGCCCCGCGTCTTCGACGGGGACATGCTCTTCTTCACCGCAGCCGACGACGAGATCAACCGGGCCGACCCGGACCGCTGTGCCGCGGCCTGGCAGCCCTACGTCACCGGCGACGTATACGACCAGCTGGTGCGCTGCACGCATGCCGGTATGACCACGCCCGAATCCCTCGCCGTCATCGGGCCGGTGTTGCGGGATCAGCTGGCGGCCATCCAAGCCCGGCGGGAGGGTACGCGATGAGTTTGGCCGTGGAAGTCCAAGGACTGGTGAAGTATTACGGCAAGGTGCGGGTGCTCGACGGGATCGATCTGGAGATCCCGCGTGGCACGGTGATGGGTTTGCTCGGGCCCAATGGTGCGGGCAAGACGACCACGGTCCGCATCGTCACCACCCTGTTACGCGCGAGCGCGGGCTCGGTGCGCATCGCGGGTGTGGACGTGCTGAAGCATCCGGCCCGCGCCCGCACCCGGATCGGTCTGTCGGGCCAGTACGCGGCCATCGACGCCAACCTTACCGGATTCGAGAACCTGCGCATGGTGGCCAGGCTGTACGGCATGAACCACAAGCGGGCCGCCGAACGCGCCACCGAACTGCTCGCCGCCCTCGGCCTCGACCATGCGGCCGGACGGCGGGCGGGCACGTACTCCGGCGGTATGGTTCGGCGGCTCGACCTGGCGGGGGCGCTGGTGTGCCGGCCGCCGGTGGTCGTACTGGACGAGCCCACCACCGGGCTGGATCCGCACGGCCGCCTCGACATGTGGCGGGTCATCGGCGAACTCGTCGACGACGGCACCACCGTGCTGCTCACTACCCAGTACCTGGAGGAGGCCGACCTCCTCGCCGACCGCATCACCGTCATCGACCGCGGGCGCGTCATCGCCCGCGGGTCGGCCGACGAACTCAAGACCTCCATCGGCGGCGACAAGCTCACCGTCACCCTCGCCGCCGGTCAGGATGCCGCCCCCGCGCGGAAGGTGCTGGGCGAGGTGGGCATCGGCGAACCCGAATACGACGAGGGCGCCGACGCGGTCGCCGTGGTGGTCGGCGACGGCACCCGCACCATGGTGGAGGCGCTGCGCCGCCTCGACGACGCCGGGGTGCACGTGGTCGACGCCGCTGTGCACCGGCCCACCCTCGACGACGTATTCCTGTCCCTCACCGGCAAATCCGCCGACCGCAAACCGGAAGTCCCCGCACGCGAGTCAGTCCAAGAGGAGATCCTGTCGTGACGACCCTCCCCGCCGAACCGGAAGCCCCCGCGCCACCCGCGCAGGAGCCCGACCCTCAGCGCGTCGAGGGGCCCGCCATCCTGCTACCCCGGGTGGTGCGCGACTCGGCGATCGTGGCGTACCGCAACCTGCTGACCATTCTGCGGGTGCCGACCCTGCTGGTGACGGCCACCATCCAGCCGCTGATGTTCGTATTCCTGTTCGCCTACATCTTCGGCGCATCGCTGGGCGGCAGCCAGTACCGGGAGTTCCTGCTCGCCGGAATCTTCACGCAGACAGTCGCTTTCAACGCCGCGTTCACCACCGTCGGCCTGGCCAACGACCTGCACAAGGGCATCATCGACCGGATGCGGACGCTGCCCATGTCGCGGCTGGCGGTGCTGATGGGCCGCACCCTGTCGGACCTGGTGGTCAATATCCTGGCGCTGGCGGTGATGGTGGCCTGCGGGTATGCGGTCGGCTGGCGGATCAACGGGGCGGTCATGGACGCGGTGCTGGCGTTCGGTGTGATTCTGCTGTTCGCCTTCGCCATGTCGTGGGTCGGCGCGATCACCGGGCTCATCTCGCCGAGCGTCGAGGTGGCTCAGAGCGCCGGTCTCATCTGGCTCTTCCCGCTGACCTTCATCTCTTCGGCGTTCATCTCCGGGGAGACGCTGCCCGGGCCGCTGCGCACGGTAGCGGCCTGGAATCCGATCACCGCGGTGTCGGCTGCCGGGCGCAAGCTGTTCGGCAACGGCTCCCCGCCGTCGTTCACACCGGCGCGCGGATGGCCCGCCGACCACTGCGTCGAATACTCGCTCTACTGCTCGCTGGCCATCCTCGCGGTCGCGGTGCCGATCGCCCTGCTGCGGTACCGGAAGGTGGCCAGTCACTGAGCGGGCGCGGGCAGCGCGCCAAGCTGCCCGGCCTGCTCGACCCGTCGATCGGTCACGGAATCCGACGATCCGGCCGCCAATCTGCTTGCCGCACACGACGGCTCACCACACTGACCCCGCAATGAGAAAGGCCTCGCACCAACGTGGTGCGGGGCCCTTGCCCGTGGTGGCTGTGCTCAGCCGCGACGGCGGGTCTTGAGCAGCTCCATGCGCTCCTGCAGGAGCTCCTCGAGCTCTTCCTTGCTGCGACGCTCCAGCAGCATGTCCCAGTGGGTGCGCGGCGGCTTGACCTTCTTGGGCTCCTGCGTGGTGCCTTCGAGCAGGATGCCCTCCTGGCCGTTGCGGCACAGCCAGGTCGGGGGGATTTCGGCGTCGTCGGCGAAGGGAACATCGAATTCCTCGCCGTTGTCGGTGCGGTACCGCGCCATCCGACGCGGCGCCAGGTCGTGGTCGCGATCGGTCTCGTAGCTCACCGCTCCGAGCCGAGACCCCCGGAGTACGCGATCTGCCATGAGTGCGGTCCCTTCTCGCCTGTCGGCAATGTTCTACATCAGTGTTTCTGCAGCTGCGCTACCTACAGTCAACGCAGCCGCGCACGTGTTGGTTCCCGTGGGAGAACCCTGACATCCTACTCGTCCGCCGCGGCGCCCTCACCGCGGCGTGCCCTTCCGCCCGGTCGCGGCCGCAAACCGCTAATGTGACGGACCATGTCTCGACGCGTGCTGTCCTGCTGCCAGTGGTGCGGGCGGGAGATCGCCGAATCGGAGATCGGACGCCGCCGGCGGTATTGCCGACAATCGTGTCGCCAGCGGGCGTACGAGCATCGAAACAGCGTGAAGGGCACCGGTATTCCCGAGGATTCGGTGGTACTGAGTGCTCAGGAGGTGTCGGATCTGTCCGACCGCTGGTTCGCTGCCCGCTGCGCCGCCGAGGATGTGGCCACGGCGGTCGCGGAGGGCGCGGAGATGGTCGAACTGGCCGATCTCACCGCGACATTGGTGGCACTGACGCGTGAGGCCGAACGGCTGCGCTGACCGCGGCGTGGCGGCCGGGCCGCCGGGCGCGGAGGCTGAGCGCGTGGACGAGGCCGATGCCGAGCGCGGTGACGGCGGCGACAAGGATGAGGGCGGTGAGGGTTTCACCGTCGGGCCGGGTCACCGGCTGCCCGCGCAACGCCTGCCACACCAGCAGCGCCACCAGGCCGGTATAACCGAGCGCCAGCACCCCGACCAGTCGGGTGCGGGTGCGTTCGGCGCGCAGCCAGTTTACGGTCGGGGCCAGTCGTGCGAGCACGACGGCGGCCACGATGAGCAGTTGAATACCGTGCAGGCCCGCGAAGTGCGCGATCCGCATATCGCCGCCCGCGGTGCTCCAGTGCGTGACCGGCATGCCCTCGATCCCGTCGCGGACGGCGGGCTGCCCGCTGATGAAGGTGTGGCCCGCGCCCAGGCGCACGGGATGACCGTAGGCGTCGGTGGTCTGCTGTTCGCCGCTGAAGCCCATGGTGTAGCCCAGTGCCATGCCGAATACCGCGATGCCCAGGCCCGCCCTGATCGCCAGCGAGGTGGGCCGGTCGGTGATGCGCTGCCACGAAAGGGTCACGGCGATCACGAGATTCGCGAGGAACAGTCCCGGCACGCCGGTCATGAACACCCATTGGCCGACGGTGTTGACCGCGTCGTGCTGGGTGTTGAAGTGGCTGAAGGTGCCGCGCGCGGCCTGTACCACCACGAATCCGACATCCACGATGCTGGTGGCGGCGAAAACGGTGCCCATCCACCAGGTCAGCCGCCGCCCGCGGTGCGGGAACGACACCAGCCAGGCCAGGGTGCCGCAATAGAGGGCCATGGCGATGGCGAACTTGAGGGGCTTGAGCCATACCGATTCGCCCAGCAGCATGCGGTCGTCGAAGGCCATGGCGCACAGGGAGAATACGGCCAGGGCTGCCATGGACGCGGTGGTGACGAGCAGGGGGCGGTGCGGTCGGCGGGCGGGAGCGGTGAGCGGCGCGAGCGTCGGACGATCGAGCGTGGTCATGACGGCGACGCTAGGTCCGCGATTCCGCATACCACGTCCCCCGGCGGTGGGGTCGTCACGTAGTACCCGGGTATGAGGGCGGCCTCCACGGTATGAGCACGACCATCTCGAACGGCTTCCCGCCGCTGCGACCGTCATCGGGGCGATCGCTCTGGCGCAATGGCCCGGCCCTTCCCGAACTCGCGGGTGTCGCCCCGGTGATGGCCGCCCTGATTCCGGGTGCCGCGCAACGGGATCAGAGTCGGCCCTTGCCTGCCGGCAGCGCGGCGGACACGCTGTGAGCTACCCGACGCGCCGGTAGGCCTGTTGGGCGCGGCGGCCGGTGCCGGGCCATGGCCGTTTGCGGAGTTGCTTGTCGACGGCGTTGACGACTTCGGGGACACCGATCTTCAGGAGCCCGGGGTCGATGCCGTCGGCGTCCGGGTTGCCGGTCTGTCCGGCCCAGAGCACGGCGTGGCGGCCGAGCAGGTGCGGGGGTGGGCCGCTGCGACTGGGCGGGTTGGGGCCGAAGAGCAGGACGGTGCGGGTGCCGAAGGCGGTGGCCAGGTGAGCGACGCCGGTGTCGCCGCACACCACGAGGGCGGATTCGGCGACGGTGGCGGCCAGTTCGATGAGGTTCTGCTGACCGGCGAGTACTCGCGCCGGTGAGAGTCCCGCACGGGAGGCGACGCCGAGCGCGATGTCGCGTTCGGAGTCGTCGCCGGTCAACACGACTTCGCGATCCTGCACCATCAAATGTCGGACCACGGCCGCGAACCGGTCGGGCGGCCAGCGCCGCGCGGCCGCGCCCGCGCCGATGTGCACGACCACGGCGTCGCGGTGGCTGGTGGTGGCGACCGGCGGCACCAGGCCGAGGTTGCGCCGGTCGGCGGCGATGCCGTCGAATTCGAGCAGATGGCACCAGCGGTCCACATCGTGCATCTCGGGTTGCCAAGGGGGGCCGGGCAGGTCAGGAAAGGCCGGATTGCGGTAGGTGAGAATGCGTTCGGGCTTGGTGCGCGCGAGTTCGACGATGCCGTCGGTGCCCGCGCCGTGCAGGTTGACCGCGAGTGTGGGCGCCGCACGGTCCCAGCGCAGTCCGACCGGGTCGCTGACGGGCACCATCTCGTCGACGGAGGCGATGAGATCGACGATGGGTTTGAGGCGATGCGGCGCCGCGAGTGCGATGTGGTCGTCGGGCCGGGCCCGGCGCAGTGCGCGCAACGCGGGAACAGCGGTGAGCAGATCACCGAGCCCGCGTGCTCGCAGCACTAGTACAACCGCCACCTGAACTCTCCTAGCCGGCCACACTGCCCACGACGCTCTGCGGTCCGCCACGGACGCGCGGGGACCAATTGACAAAGGACTACCCGGGCCGAATGGGGGTGAAACCCGGCAACCGGTCCGCACTGTGGCGGAAAACCGCGAGTACTACCGGCTGTCGTTGTCGCGGGCGGATGGATTACCGTGTGCACTCATGACCTTCGTCTACAACCTCATGGTGACGGCTCATCTGCTCGGTATGGCGGCGGTGGTCGGCGGGTATGTCGCCTCCCAGCCGCGGGTGTCGGAACTGATGGTGTGGGGCGCGCGTGTGCAGATCCTCACCGGCGTGATCCTGGTGGGCATGGCCGAGTCGATCCATTCGCTCGGCAAGGAACCGAACATGCCGAAGATCATCACCAAACTCGTTGTGGCCGTGCTGGTCGCGGCGTTCGCCGAGATGGGCCGCGCGGACGCCAAGCGTGGCAAGGAGGTGGCGTGGATGACGCACGCGTCCGGTGCGCTGGCGATCCTGGACGTCTTCATCGCGGCGCTGTGGAAGTGATCGAGGGCGAGACGGTGAGCACGAGAACTCCCTAGCTGGTTTCTGACGCGAAAGGCGATGCCGCACAGGGCGCATGGCTGCACCCTGTGCGGCATCGGGCGTTTCCGGCGTCGCACTAGGGATGTCGGGCGAGTTCGGGCGGGAGTTCGCGGGCGGTGTGGCGGGCCAGGTTCTTGGCGATCTCGGCGGCGACCACGGCGTGCCCGGCCATGGTCAGGTGGATGAGGTCGGCCGAGAGCCAGTTCGGGCGCAGGCGCGCGGGGTGGTCCCAGAACTCGGTGAGGAGGGCGTCGTGGCGCTGCGCGACCCGGCGCACGGCCTCGGCGAATCCGGCGAACAGCGGACGCACGGGAGCCATGCGCCCGGTGAAGGAGTCGGCGAGGGTGAACAGCGACAGCCGCGCCCCGGTAGCGGCCACTCGCGCGCAGAGGTCGTCGAGGGCGGCTTCGACATCGGTGAGGTTCGCCTCGCGCAGGAACAGGTCGTTCCCCCCGCAGCTGATATGGACCAGATCCGGCCGGAATGCGTCGAGCGCGGGCAGCTGCAAGGCGTGCACGTCGGCGATGAGCGCACCCCGCTTCCCGGTGTTGAGGTAGTCGGTGCGGGGGTGGGCGGCGAGCAGCCAGCGTGCCAGTCGATCTGCCCAGGGCACGGTTTCGTAGCCGGGCCAGGGGTCGCCGGTGCCTTCGGCGGTGGAGTCGCCGATGACGGCGAACCGCCGGAACGGCACCTCGCTCAGGATGGCGGCGGCTGCCGGATCGGACAGGGTGAACGGATCGGTGGCTTCGGTGTGGGCGTTCATGCGGTGGTCTCCTCGGCTCGGACGGGTGCGGCGGCGAGAACGGCCGCGGCGACGGCGATGACGGCGCACACCGCGAACAGCGTGTGGAAGGCGGTCAGCGGCTGCTCGGGGTGGGCGGCGAAGACTGCGGCCAGCACCGCGACTCCGAGCGCGCCCCCGGATTGGCGGGCGGTGAGGTTCATGCCGAGCCCGGCCGCGAATCGTTGCGGCGGCAGCGATCGGGCGGCGGCGGTGCCGAGCACGGTGGTGAGGATGCCGATGCCGCCGCCCCCGAGAATCCCGGCGGGCACCCATGCCCGCCACAGTGCGGGGGTGGCATCCCAGACGCCGGTGCTCATGTAGAAGGTGGACGCGGCGAACATCAGTGCACCCAGCACGCCCAGCCAACGCTGCCACGGAACCGGTGCGCGCCCGGCGAGGACCGCGGTGACCATGGAGGCGATGGCGCCGACGGTCATGGCGGCGGCCGACTCCAGCACCGAGTAGTGCCATACGGTGTCCAGCCATAGCGGCCCGGCCAGCAGCCACGCGAACATGGACGCGCCGAAGACGAAGGCGACGGCATTGACCAGCGCATAGCGGTGGCTGCGCCACAGTCCCACCGCGATGGCCGGGCGCGGATGGTTCCGCGATCGCCACAGGGCCAGGGCCAGCAGCGCGAGTCCGCCGAGGCCGCAGGCGAGAGTGCGCCAGTCATCCCAACCCCACTGTTGGCCCTGGGTGACCGCGGCGACGACCGTGCCGATGCCGAGCCCGGTGGCGACGGTGCCGACGAGGTCGGGCAGGCCGTGCGGGTGCCGCTGATCCCCGCGTGCCAGCCGCAGCCCGGCCGCGATGAGCAATGCCGCGACGGGCAGGTTGATGACGAATACCGAACGCCAGCCGAACCAGTCGACGAGCGCACCGCCCACGGCCGGGCCGACGGTGGCGGCGAATCCGCCCGCGGCGGTCCAGGCGGCCATGGCCATGCCGATGCGTTCGGGCGGGGTGACGCTCAGGACCAGGCCGAGTCCGGCCGGAATGAGGAAGGCGGCGGTCCCGCCCTGGAGGAAGCGGCCGGCGATGAGCCAGTCCGCGCCGGGGGCGAGCGCGCACAGCAGGGAGGTGAGTGCGAATCCGGCCAGGGCGGTGAGGAATACGCGTCCGCGCCCGAGTGTGTCGGCGAGCTGTCCGGCCGGGGTGAGCAGGGCGGCGAAGGCGACAGCGTATCCGCTGACCACCCAGGTGAGGGTGGTGGCGGTGCCGGGGTAGTCGCGGGTGATGGCGGGGAAGGCGATATTGACCACGGACAGGTCCAGGAACGACATGAACGCCGCGCCGGAGGCGACCAGCAGGGCGAGGCGCGCCTGGCGATCGGATGTGGTTGTGGCCGAGGGTGATTCGTGAGCGTTGAGTCGGTGGTCGTCGCCCGGCGGGGAGGCGTCGGGATTGGTGGGCTGACGGTGGCTGAGGTCGGTCATGAGGGGCTCTCTTGCGAAGCGGCGGTCGGAGCGGAATCAAAACTGTACGCACGATCGTTCGTATTATTGAAAAGTACGACCGATCGTGTGTAAAAGCAACCACGGGTGCGAAGATGGAGAGGTGGATGAACCAGTGCGGCCTGTCGAACAGGAGATCTCCGATCAGCGGCGGCTCAAGGGGGCGCGCGCCCGCGCGGCCATTGCCCGCCATGCCGCCGACGTGGCCTCGGTCGAGGGGCTGACGGGACTGAGTCTCGGGCGGCTCGCCGGAGATCTGGGTGTCAGTAAGTCCGGGGTGGCGACACTGTTCGGCACCAAGGAGAACCTGCAACTGGCGGCGGTGCAGTCGGCGCGCGAAGTGTTCATCGAGTACGTCGTCCGCCCGGCCATGAGCCAGGCGAGGGGTATGCCGCGACTACGCGCGATCGTCGACCGCTGGTTCGACTACGTGGGTGAGCCGCTGCTGCCCGGCGGCTGCTTCCGCGGCGCGAATGTGCCCGAATTCGACAGCCGCCCGGGCCCGGTGCGCGACGCCCTGGCCGCCGACCGCGACGACTGGTTCGCGGTGCTGGAGAAGGAGATCGGCCGCGCCCAGGAGCAGGGCTACCTGGCCGGACTGGACCCGCACGCGGTGGCGTTCCAGCTGGATGCGGTTGTGGCGGCGGCGAATACGGCGGCGCGCATGGGTGACGAGACGGCGTTGCCCACCGCGCGCGCGATCGTCGACGGGCTGCTCGGATCAGCGTCCGAGCGCTGAGCATCGCCGTGACCGTGACCACGCGTAATCCGTTCGCGCGCCGCAATTCCGCATCGACTGCATAGTCGCCGGTCTTGGCTCGCGGTGCACGGAGTGCGTGAATACAGTTCGGGCGCAGCCGGTTTCACGTGGAGCAAAACCTCGGTGTGTCTCACGCCGAGCGTGGCGCGTACATGATGAGCCCGACCCCGACGAGGCACACCAGCGCGCCGACCACGTCCCAGCGGTCGGGCCGGAAGCCGTCCATGGCCATGCCCCACAGCAGTGACCCCGCCACGAACACGCCACCGTAGGCGGCGAGGATCCGCCCGAAATCGGCGTCCGGCTGCAGGGTGGCCACGAACCCGTAGAACCCGAGCGCGACCACCCCCGCCCCCATCCATGCCCAGCCACGGTGCTCGCGAACCCCCTGCCAGATCAGCCAGGCCCCACCGATCTCGGCGACGGCGGCCAGTCCGAAGAGCACGATCGATCGCAAGACGGTCATGGGAGCAAACCCTATGGTCCGGTGCCTGGTCGGGCCGCCTCGGGGGCGGCCCGACCGGTCCGGATCATCGTTGGGCCGCGGCGCTCTCGAACAATTGCTGACCGAGGTAGCCGCCCGGGCCGGGCACGCCCGGCGGGATGACGAAAACGGCCGACCCGACCGGGGTGGTCCACTGGTTGAGGGCGTCGAAGTCGGCCAGCCGCCGCTGTACCGGCAGGAACTGGGCGTCGATGTCGCGCTGGAAGGACGCGAACAGCAGGCCCGAGTTCGACATGTGCCCGGGGGCGGGCGCGTCGTCGTAGTTGTAGCCGCGGCGCAGAAACCGCTCTCCGTCGTGAGTCCGGTGGGCGCGGGCGATGTGGGAGGACGGCGGGATCTTCGGGATGCCGTACCGGTCCACGGCCGCGAAGTCGGGTACGTCGAATTCCCGTGTGCCCGACAGCGGCGCCCCGTCCTCGACGGTGCGGCCGATGGTGAGGGCGCGGCCTTCGGCGTCGAGTTCGTCCCAGGTCTCGAGGTTCATGGCGATGCGCCGCATCACCATCGAGGTGCCCCCGGCCAGCCACGGCCGCGACGATCCGTCGTCCCACACGAGGCGATCGAAATCGACTGTTCCCGGCGCGATATTGACGGTGCCGTCCACCGAGCCCATGAGGTTGCGCATGGTCTGGCCCCGGGCGGCATTGCGGAACCCGCGCTGCACCCACCGCACCGTCACCAGCGATTTCACATGCTTGGACAGCACCCGCACCGCGTGCGACACCGTCGTGGCCTCCTCGGCGCAGATCTGCAACAGCAGATCACCCCCGCACCAGGCGGCATCGAGCTTGTCGATGCCGAAGGGCGGCAACGGCTTCAACCAGTGCGGGCGCTGATCCTCGAGCGCGACGGCGGTGAACAGCTCCGGCCCGAATCCCACCGTCACGGTGAGCCGCGCGGGCCGGGCGGCCAGCTCCGGTTCGGTGTCGGCGAGCGCGGGCTTGCCCTGGGTGAGGCGGGAGGCGTCGTCGGTCCAAATCTTCAGCAGCCCGATGACATCCTCGCGTCGCGAGCCCGGCTTCAGATCGAAGGCGACGAACGCGGCGTGGAGCGGCGGTTCCGTCGCGATGCCCGCCTGTTTCGCGCCGTAGAACGCGACCGTGTCCAGCCCTGGATCACGGTCGTGGTCGCGGTGGGTGACAGCGGCCGCACCCCAGCCGATTCCGGCCGCCCCGGCGGCGCCCGCCGCGGCGGCGCCGCCGAGCAGTCGCCGCCGGGACAGGCGGGCGGGATGCGGTTGCGACCGGTCAGCCACCGTGGGCGGCGTTGTCGCCGGAGGGCTGGTAGTTCTCCTTGCCGCCCGCGAAGTCACGCACCTGGGCGGTGACGGTCGTGGTGGAGCCGTCGGAGAAGGTCAGCGTGATCGGGGTTTCCGCGCCGGTGCGCAGCGGGCCTGTGAGACCCATGAACATCAGGTGATCGCCGCCGGGCTTCAAGGTCGTGGTGCCGTGGGCGGGGATGACGAAGCCGCCGGGTTTGGGGTGCATGGTCTTGTTGCCGGACCCGTCGGGCACGACCTCGTGCAGCTCCACGGTCGCCGACGCGGGACTGGAGGCCGCGACCACATTGACGGGCTTGTCGGACTTGTTCGCGAGGGTGCCGAAGGCGGCGGACATGCCGCTGTCGGCGGCCTTGATCCACTGATCGGTCATGGTGACCTGGTCGGCGGCCTTGCCGGAAGACTCCGAGGCGGTCTGCGAGGACGAACAGGCGACCGGCAGCAGCGCCAGTGTGGTCACCGCGGCGGCCGCGCCGACGCGGCGCGCGAATCCGCCGGTGTGCGCGCGGAAACTGTGGCGGAAGGGCATCTGGGACATGGGAAGACTCCGTGTGTCAGGGTGAGGGGAACCACCCCGGACCCGTGCCCGGTGAAACCCGTTCGGCGCAGGGCTTATTCGGCCACTGCGCAGCGGGAAGAGGCGTCGCGGATCCAGACCGGGGCGAGGTGTGTGAACGGTGCCGTGGCCACGGGTGGGCCACGGCGTCCGATCCCCGGACTGACCAGTAGGCGACGCGCCTCGGCACGATCATCGGCCCCGCGCGGTCGCGCACGCCGAGCGGGCGGTCGCAGGACCGAACCCAGCGCGAGCATGAATCGTCGCACGCTGGTGATCGCCCGCCGCAGGCCCGCCTCGGCGGCGCGAATCACGAACGCGCCCACCGGAATCGCGACCAGGTGGGCGAGGAGCATGGACGGCGAGCCAGCGTGATGGTGGTGGCCCGGCGACATCGACAGCGCCGCGTGCCCGATCGACTGCCCCGCCGCCAGCATGGCCATGATGCCGGCCAACCCATAGCGGGGCCGCAGGGTCGCCACCACGACCCCGATGAGGGCGCACGCCGCGAACAGCAGCGTCAGCGCCGATCCGTCCAGCCGGGTCGGGCCGCCGCCGAGCCCGTGCGCGAGAATCGCCACCGCGCCCGAACACGCGCCGACGGCAGCGCCGCGCAAGGGCGCGGGGTGATCCGTCGTCGGTGAGCGCACCGGACCATGCTACGACGCCGTGTCGTGGACGATGCTTCCAGGTGGTATGACCGGCGTCTCCACAGGATCTTCACGGCGGGCGCGAACCATCTCCACGCCGGTTGCCTAATGTCACGGGCATGGAAACCAGTGCGCGCCGGATTCTCGTCGTCGAGGACGAACCGACCATCGCGGAGTCCGTTGCCGCCCGCCTGCGCGCCGAGGGCTACACGGTGGACATCGCCCACGACGGGCCCGCGGCCGTGGACGCCGACGCGGCCGGCGACCCTGACCTGGTGGTGCTCGACGTGATGCTGCCCGGCTTCGACGGCCTCGAGGTGTGCCGGCGCATCCAGGCCCGCCGCCCGGTGCCGGTGCTCATGCTCACCGCCCGCACCGATGAAACCGACATGCTCGTCGGCCTGGGTGTCGGCGCGGACGACTACCTGACCAAGCCGTTCTCCATGCGCGTGCTCGCCGCCCGCGTCCACGCCCTGCTGCGCCGCATGGACCGCACCGCCGCCCCGGTCGCCGCCATCGTCGTCGGCGACCTGCGCATCGACACCGATCAGCGCCGCGTCTGGCGGGCCGATACCGAAACCCAGCTCACCCCACTGGAATTCGAACTCCTCGTCCACCTGGCGCGCCGCCCCCGCGCCGTCCTGGCCCGCGAGCGACTGCTCAACGACATCTGGGGCTGGGCCGACGCCTCGGGTACCCGCGCGGTCGACAGCCACATCAAGGCGCTGCGCCGCAAACTCGGCGCCGATCTGATCCGCACGGTCCACGGCGTCGGGTACGCGCTGGAGGCGCGATGAGAGCCCGCGGTCCCGAGGGGGCGGAGGGGGAGCGATGAGTGTCGCGGAGTCGGTGCGGGCGGGCGGGAATCGGGTGGCGGCGTGGATGCCGCGGCCCCTGGACCGAGTGCGCTCGATCAAGCTGAAGCTGGCCATCCTCATGGTGGGGTCGGGGGCGGTGGCGTTCGGTTTCTTCGCCTCGCGCATCGGCTGGCTGCCGCCGCGCACCACCATCGCGGCCACGCTGCTCGCGCTGATCTTCTCCCAGGTCCTCGCGCACGGCATGACCCTTCCGCTGCGGGAGATGACCGCCGCGGCCAAACGCATGGCGCAGGGCGACTATTCGCGCCCGGTCCGCGCCACCTCCCGCGATGAGGTGGGGCAGCTGGCGCAGGCGTTCAATCAGATGGCCGCCGATCTGGCCGCCGCCGATCAGCAGCGGCGCGAGTTCATCGCCAACGTGTCGCACGAACTGCGCACCCCGATCACGGCGTTGGGGGCGGTACTGGAGAACCTGGTCGACGGGGTGGCGGAACCCGACCCGGCCACCCTGCGCACCGCCCTCGCCCAGACCGAGCGGCTCAGCCTGCTGGTCTCGGAGCTGCTCGCGCTGTCGAGCGTCGAGGCGGGCGCGGTCGCGCTGGACCGTGAGCCTCTGGCCGTCGAGCCGCTGCTGACAGAGGTCGTGGCCGAAGCCGAGGTGATGGCCGCCGCGGTCGACCGGCCGGTCCGCTTCACCATCGCCGTCGCCACCCCCGACCTGACCGTGCACGCCGATCGCGCCCGCCTGCACCAGGTCCTGCTCAACCTCCTCGACAACGCCACCCGCCACGGTCCCGCCCACGGCGAGGTCCGCATCCACGCCCACGCCGACCGGGCGCACACCGTCATCGACGTGGCCGACGACGGTCCCGGCATTCCGGTGGCCGAACGCGCCCGCGTCTTCGAACGCTTCACCCGCGGCGGCCGCGCCACCGGTGGTGGCACCGGCCTCGGCCTGGCCATCGCCCGCTGGATCGTCGACCTGCACGGCGGCACCATCGCGGTCGCCGACCCCGGCTCCCGCATCCGCGTCACCCTGCCCAACTCCTAGCCCATCCCGCTCCGTCTCCCGCAGCGCCGCGCGCTGGCGGGACGGTCCCGCACACCCATCGGAGGCTCCGTCATGCCCGAAAACCCTGCCGGCACACCCTGTCCAGAACGGCCGCAGCCGGAAACGGCCGCGCCCGAACCAGTGCTGTCCGCGACAGTGCCGCCCGAGACGGTGGCCCCCGAAGGGGAAACCCGCGCGAGCTCCGAATCGGCGACTCCGCCGGCGCCCACATCCGTCCGGGCGCGCGGCGGACCGCCTCCGCGGCCGGACACGCCGACGATCCCACCCGGGCCGTGGCCCGCGCCGCCGTCACCCTCGGCGCAACCCGGGCCCGTGCACCCGGGGTCACTGAATCCTGTTCCACGCCTTCGCATTCCACCGCGATCGGCGCGGGTTCCGCTGCCGGGCGGATTGCTCGCGGCGACCGTGGGCGCCGGTTGCGCCGCCGCGATCCTCGTTCCCCTCGACCGCCCCGGAATCGGATGGGTGCTCGCGGGCCTGGCGATCACCGCCGCGGTATACGGCGTCGATCGTGCGGCCCGCCGCGCGAAGCCCGCCGAGTCCGGTGGTGCCGGCCCCGAGCAGGAGGCGATCGCGCAGCCCGCCGACGGCCCGGCCGCAGCCCGTGGTGCGGACACCGACGCCGGCGACCGGACCACGAAGCCGGCGGCGGGCGACGCGAGTCCCGACCGCGAGGAGGCCCTCGTCGCCGGGGAGGACGGCTCGGATGATCCTCATGGTTCGCGGTGGCCGCGCCGGATGCCGTGGGCGCGGATCTGGTGGGCCGCAGTGGCGCTCGCCTTGCTCGGTGTCGGTGGGTTCCGCGCTGCGCCTTGGCTTTTCGTGCTCTGCGTGGTGGGCGCCGCGGCGGCGGGGTCGCTGGCGGTCGTGCGGCGCTCGGTGTACGGGTTGTGGTTCGATGTGCCCGCGGTGCCGTTCGCGGGGCTGACTTCCGTGCCGTGGCTGTCACGGGCGGTGACCCGGGCCCGCGGGCGGGTGGGGACGGGGTCGCAGCGGATCTGGTGGTCGCTGGCGGTCGCCGTGGCGCTGCTGGTGCTGGTAGTGCCATTGTTGACAGGCGCGGACGCGGTGTTCGCGAGGCTGGTGCACGGGCTGCTGCCGCGGATCGATGTACCCGCGGTGGTGCGGTGGGGTTTGGTGTTCGTTGCCGCCGGGCTGGGGACGGCGGGGGCGCTGTATCTGCTGGCGGGTCCGCCGCCGGTGGCCGCGAGCGAAGGATCGGAGTCCGGCATGGATCCGCTCGGCTGGATGGGGGTGCGGCGGTTCTCGCCGATCGAGTGGGGTATTCCGCTGGGCGCGTTGACGATCGTGTTCGCGGCGTTCGTGGGCGCGCAGATCGCGGTGCTGTTCGGCGGCGACGACTACGTGCAGCGCACGGCGGGACTGACGTATGCGCAGTACGCCCGCAGCGGGTTCTGGCAGTTGTCGATCGTGAGCATGCTGACCCTGGCCGTGATCGGGACAGTGCTGCGGCACGCGTTGCGGCAGACCCCGACACAACGCCGATGGCTGCGTGGGGCGGTCACGGTGGTGACCGCCTCGACGCTGGTGATCGTCGCCTCGGCGGTGCACCGCATGTGGACCTATCAGCAGGCGTACGGGTTCACCGTGATGCGGCTGCTGGTGGAGGTGTTCGAAGGCTGGATCGCCCTGGTCTACCTGTTGCTGCTGGCGAGCCTGGTGCGGTTGCGTCGCGGCTGGGTACCACGCGCTGCCGTCGGCGCGGCCCTGGCCACACTGCTGGCGCTGGCGGTCGTCAACCCGGAACGCTTTGTCGCCGAACGCAATGTGCAGCGCTGGCAGTCGGGCAAGTCCCTGGACACCGACTATCTGAGCACCCTGTCCCCGGATGTGCTGCCGGTAGCCGACCGGCTGCCCGCCGCCGAGCGCGCGGCCATCGCGAACGTCATTCGCGCCCGGCTGTCACAGGATTCGTGGCAGGGCTGGAACTACGCGCGGGCGACCGCGCGCCATTGACGCTCAGCCGAGCGTGACCGGGGTCCAGGTCCGGCCGGCGTCCTGGGTGGCCAGCAGGATCGAGGCGTGGTGCTCGGCCCCGGTGCGCGTCATGATGACGAATCCGTTGGTGTCGGAGACGAAACTGCCCGACGTCTCCGTCCACCCCTGGTCGGGCGCGGTGTAGGTGGTCGTCCAGGTCGCGCCGCCGTCGGTGGAGGTGAGCAGATGCTCGCCGAGGGCCGCGACCAGGTGGGTGGCATCGGCGGGAACGAGCGCGGCGTCGCGGGACAACGTCGCAGCCAACTGCCCGGTCTCGGTGAAGGTGACCCCGCCGTCGGTGGAGGTCATGAGATGCGTGGTGGCGGTGTCGTTGGTGCCGGGTCCCGGGCGTCCGCACAGCGCCAGCACCCGACGCTCGCTGAGGGCATGCCAGTCGGCGGGACCGTTGCCGCCGCACGGCAGTTTCCACTGCGACCAGGTGCCGTCGACCAGGCGGGCGCCGGCCTGCGTGCGGTTGGCGACCACCAGCCAGGCGCGGCTGCCGATCACCGTCACGGACGCCGACGGGTCGGGTCCGCCTCCGGAGGCAACGGGGATATCGGTGGTCTCGCTCCAGGAGTCGCTGGTGAGGGGGCTGGAGAACAGAACGGTCTTCTCACCCGGTTGCGCGGCGGCGATGTGCACGCCGTCCTCGGACACCGACAGCGTCCACGCGTCCACGACCGCGTTGACATCGAGATCGACCGGCCGCCAGGTGGTTCCGCCATCGTGGGTGGAGAACAGTTTGCTGTCGGCGCGGATCCAGCCGTTGTGGGCGTCGGCGAACTTCACCCAGCCCGTCTTGGTCGCGGTGCGCAGCGGAGCCGGCAGCGGCGCCTGCTGCCAGGTACGCCCGCCGTCGGTGGTGTGCCGCAGTGCCCGGCACGGCTCGGTGTCGCACGGGTAGACGCGGCCGAGTACCCAGCCTTCCTCGGCGGTGATGAAGGTGATCGAGTCGGGTTGGAAGCCAACCGCTTCCGGCTCGACGGCGGTGGTGGCCGTCGGTGACGGGAGCGCCGTCGCCGTGGTGGCCGGGCCGGTCGCCGCCGGCTCGCTGGTGGATGTCGTCGCGTCCGGCCCGGTCTCACCGGTGTTGATGGTCAGTCCGGCGACGAGACCCGCCGCGAGTACCGGCACTCCGACCCCGATGACTCCAGCCACGACGACCGGATTCGCCCGCAACCCCACCGGCCGGGACTCCCTTCGACACGAACCCGGGCCGCTGCTCCGGGCGGTCACCCGGGCGGCCCTGTGGCACAACGCGATCGAGTATGCCCGGTGAAGGGGCAAATCGCCCATTCGGCTCAGCGGTGGGCGGGTGCGGCAGCCGACGACGACCCGGCACCGGTCGCCGGCACCTCGTCCTCCTCGACCCCATCAGGCCCAGCCACCTCAGCTTCCGCTACACACCCCCGACCGCAGACCCCGGCAACCCCGCCGCCACCCGCGAACCTCGCACAGCCGCCCCGAACCCGCCTGACCACAAGGTCACACCCCGTACCGTGGACGCATGGAGCCAGTACTCGTCACCGGTGCCGCCGGAGGTCGACAGGGATCCACCGGACGGCATCTCACCGCACAACTCCTCGGCCGCGGCCTCCCCGTCCGCGCCCTCGTCCACACCGAAGACGAACGCGCCACCGTCCTGCGCGCCCTCGGCGCCCAGGTCGTGGTCGGCGATGTCCGCGACCTTGCCTTCACCCGCACCGCCATGGACGGCGTGCGATGCGCCTACTTCACCTATCCGGTGATCGACGGGCTACTCGACGCCGCCGGAGCCTTCGCCGTCGCCGCCCACGAAGCCGGAATCGAACGCGTCGTCGCCGTCTCCCAACTCGCCGCCGGACCCCAGGCGCTCACCCCGCGCATGCGCCAGCACTGGGTCGCCGAACAGATCCTCGACTGGGCCGGCATCGGCGCGATCCACCTGCGCGCCGCCGTCTTCCACGAGAACCTCGCCCGCATCGCCGACACCGGCGATGGCGCGGCCCTCACCCTGCCCATGGGACCGGCCACCACCGAACTCCCACTGGTCGCCGCCTCCGACGTCGCCCGCGTCGCCGCCGGCCTGCTGTCCGACCTCGAACTCGACGCCGACCCGGTCCTCCCGCTCACCGGCGACGTCGTGACGATCGGCGCGGCCGCCCACACCCTCGGCCGCACCTACCACGACACCGACCCCGCCGCCTGGCACCGATGGGCCGTCGACTTCTACGGCAGCACCCACGCCGCCGACCACCTCACCAAGCTGTGGGAGATCTTCCGCGTCCTCAGCGAGGGAACAGGCCTCTACCAGGTCACCCCCGTCATCGAGAAGATCGGCGGCCACCCGCCGATCACCCTGTCCGATTTCGCCATTCACCGGCCCGGCCATTGACCGAGGACCGTCGTCGCGGGACCGGATCATTGCGGCACTTACCGCGCTGGTAATGGATTGTGTGGGTTGATCATTCGTACGATCACCACATGGCGACACACACGGCAGGCGATCTACTCCGGCACTGGCGCACCACCCGGCGACTCAGCCAACTCGAACTCGCCGGCCGCGCCGACACCTCCACTCGCCACCTCAGCTTCATCGAGACCGGCCGCGCCACCCCCAGCCGCCAGATGCTGCTGCACCTGTCCGACGAACTCGACATCCCCCTGCGCGAACGCAACCGCATGCTCCTCGCCGCCGGCTATGCCCCCGTCTACGCCGAACCCGAACTCGACACCCCCGCCATGCGCCCCGTCCGCGACGCCCTGCGGCAGCTCCTCACCGGACTCGAACCCCACCCCGCCCTCGCCATCGACGCCTCCTGGACCATGGTCGACGCCAACGCCGGCATCGCACTCTTCCTCGACGGCATCGACCCCGCCCTGCTGCAACCACCCGTCAACGCCATGCGCCTCACCCTGCACCCCGACGGCCTCGCCGGACACATCATCAACCTCGCCGAATGGCGCGGCCACCTCTTCGAACGACTGCAACGCCAGATCGAAGTCACCGGATCACCCGCACTCGTGACCCTGCTCCAGGAACTGCGCGCCTACCCCGGCGGCGAGGAATCACCCGGCCTCCCCGAACCCGACCAGGCCGTCGTCCCGCTGCGCCTGCGCCTGGACGGGCGCGAACTCGCCTTCCTCAGCGTCACCAGCGTGTTCGGCACACCCATGAACGTGACCGTCGCCGAACTCGCCATCGAAGCCTTCCTCCCCGCCGACGGCGCTACCGCGACCCTGCTCCGCGAGCGCCTCGCCGTCCCCGAGCACTAGGCACAACTGGCAGTGGGCCCAACCCCATCCGACACATCGCTCCGCGCGGGATCGCCCATGCCCCACAATGAGAATCCATGGACGTGCCCGCACACCTCGCCGACCTCACCGGCGTACCCGTCGCACGCCTCGACCACCTCGGCCGCAGACACGCCTGGACCCTCCACCGCGCCGAATTGACCGACGGCCGCGACACATTCGTCAAAGCCCTCATCGACGGCGACGCCTCCGACGTCCTCACCGCCGAAGCCGCCGGACTGCGCTGGCTCGCCGAAGGACATCCCGGCCTCATCCCGCCCGTCCTCGCCGCCGACCCCCACATGCTCGTACTGCCCTGGCAGCCACCACAATCCCCCACACCCGCCGCCGCGGAACGCTTCGGCCGCGACCTCGCCACCCTCCACGCCGCCGTACCCGGCGCGTTCGGCGCATCCTGGGACGGCTACATCGCGACACTGCCTCTGAGCAACACCCCGAGCACGGGGGAGTGGGGCGGTTGGTACGCCGAACACCGCCTCGCCCCGTACCTCTCCGCGGCAGCCCCCGAACTCGGCCGCGACGGCGTCCGCCTGCTCGACCGCGTCATCGACCGCATCGCCGAACTCGCCGGACCGCCCGAACCGCCCGCCCGCATCCACGGCGACCTCTGGTCGGGCAATATCGTGTGGACCGCCGGCCACGCCGTGCTCATCGACCCCGCCGCCCACGGCGGCCACCGCGAAACCGACCTGGCCATGCTCGCCCTGTTCGGCGCTCCCTACCTGGATCGCATCCTGGCCGGCTACCAGGAGGTCACACCTCTGACCTCAGGCTGGCGGCATCGGATTCCACTGCATCAACTGCACCCTCTGCTGGTGCACGTGGTGCTGTTCGGCGGCTCCTACCGCGCCATGCTGTTGGCCGCCGCGACCTCCGCGCTGGCCGGATAGCGGCGCGTCAGCCGGAGGAGCAGCCGTCCGCCGTGGAACGACACGGGGCGAATGAAGACCCGATGCGCGGCAGTCCCGTCCACTGCTCATGTGGAGACGAGGGTGAAATCGATCGGGCTGGGCGCAGGGATCATCTCCGCGGTGACATGGACTTCGATGGTTCCCTCGAAGAACGGGGTGATCGGAATCGCGGCGGCGGTGCCGTTCGAGCTGGTGACGGCGTGCCAGCTGATGCCGTCGGGGCTGGGCGGTGATGGGAACACCGCCGCGGCCGATCCGCGCAGGGTGAAACGCACCGCGACGCCTTCGAGGCCGACGCCATCGGGGCCGCTGACCTGGATGACACACGGGTCGGCGAACGGGGTTCCGGGCGTGCTCTTCTGATGGTTTCCAGCGTGTATGGTCAAGGAGTAGTCGGTCATGACGTACCTTCTCGAGAGGCTCGACGGTTCGAGTCAACCGCCATCACGCTCGGTGACGAAGAGTCTTTGGTCACCCAAATGCCAATCCGGTTGCACTGCGTGTGAGCAAGGCGTTCATCCACGAATTCCGGCTCCCCGGCGTCATTTTCCGACTCCGCTCCGGCCGTGCGCTCGGCTCAACCCCACCCGATACCCAACAGGTCATCCGACACTCGGTCGACATGGCTGCGGAACCTGCGGCTGATCTCGTTGAGGGTCTCGCACAGCCAGTCGGCATCGGCCCGCGGAGCGCGCTCGAGCCGCATGCGGCGTACCCGCAGCGGCAGCATCCGGATTCCGGTCGGCTGCCCGCCGGGCTCGACCGAAACGAAGTACAGCAGCCGCAGTGCGGGACGGTAGGACTCGTGTCCACGGATGCCTTCGTAATCGTCGATGACATCTCCGCAGCCGTAGAGGATCGGTTTGCCGTGGTAGATCTCGATGGGCCGCAGATGGTGGGAGGAATGCCCGTGCACGATGTCGACGCCCGCGTCGATCAGCCGGTGCGCGAGCTGGATCTCGCTCATCGCGACCCCGTAGCCCCAGTTCGGTCCCCAATGTATGGACACGATCAGCGTATCGCCGGTTCGCTTGTGCGCCAGCGCCTGTGCGGCGACACGGTCGGCGACGCCGCGGTCCGACAGCTCGCCGATCAGCCACACGCCCGGCCGACTATCCTCTGCCGCCCAGGTGACGGGCACGCCGCTGCTCGTACCGGCGACCGAGACAATGGCCACCCGCTGCCCGGCGGCCGGCTCCAGCACCACCGGGCGGCGGGCGGCGGCGGCGCTCATGCCGGCTCCTGCGGTATGGATGCCCGCCGCGGTCAGGGCGGCCAAGCTATCGCATAGGCCGCGGGCACCGAAATCGAGGATGTGATTGTTGGCGAGCGCGCACACGTCGGGCCGAAACGCCCGCAATGCTGGGATATTGGCGGGGTTCATCCGGTAGTGGATGCCTTTGCCGGTCGCGAATTCTCCGTCGTCGGTGATGGAGGTCTCGAGGTTGATCAGCCGGATCTCGGGTGCCAGCTGGTCGAGCACCGGCCCGACCTCACCCCACAGCCAGCCGAAATCGACGGGGTACGGTATCGGCCCGTTGACCTTTTCAGCCAGCTCGACGTAGCGGCGGGCGTCGTCGACCCATGGTTCGTACAACAGCGGATCGCCCGGATGGGGCAGGATCTGATCGACGCCACGACCGAGCATCACATCACCGCCCAGCAATACGGTGATCGGAATCTGTTGCGCTGATGGATTACTCGTCTGCGTCATCGGCACCCGACCCCAAAATGAGACCCGCCCGAGAGCGGCTTTCCCGGTTGTGACGACGGGTGTCTCGATCGGGCTCAGCGTCCCGGATCGATCGATCCACCACTTCGGGCACGACACGGGTTTCCCCGGCATCAGCAATGCTTCCCGGCCGCGATCGGATTCGCGCGGGCCGGAGGTCCCTGATCCCGCAACCGAACGTCACATAACCGATCACCGCCGAATCCGGCGACACGCGCCGTCTCACCGCGCCGAGCGACGCCGCGCCATCGGCCGAGGAGCCTCGAATACGTTGGGCTGCAGAGCGACTTTGGGCCCCGCGGTTGGAGACGGATGGCACTGGGTCGACGGTTCTCGCGCAGCCAGAGTGGGGGCATGGCCACCGTATCGATGGCGACGCGGTTCCCAACGGCCGGCACTCGGCGGGGAAGGCAGATGCGGTTGTGAGTACATCGGCTACGCCGCGCCGGCCCATCATCCACATCTCTCCGGCCGAGCCCGCCGGACGGATCGCTCTCGGACACGCTGCGACCCACGTCGTAGCGCCTGGCCTGCTCATTGTCGTGATCGCCTGCACCGCGATGACGATGGCCGGACCGCGCGGCGAACACCGAGCGTGACCCGGATACAACACCATCACCCTGCCCATCGCCGCCGAGGGGCCTGTCTGCCAGGAGGTTTCGATGTACTTCGAGGATCGCGCCGAGGCGGGCCGTCGGCTCGCGGAAAACCTGGCCATGCTGCGCGAAGCAGATGTGGTCGTGCTGGGACTGCCGCGCGGCGGCGTCCCGGTCGCATTCGAGGTGGCCCGGTGGCTGGACGCGCCACTGGACGTCATCGTGGTGCGCAAACTCGGTGTCCCACACCAGCCGGAACTCGCGTTCGGCGCCATCGGCGAGGACGGCGCACGGGTGATCAACGCCGACGTAGTGGCAGGAGCCGGGGTCACCGGCGAGGAGATCGCGCACGTAGAGCGGCGCGAGCGCACGGAGCTGGAACGTCGGGCGACCCGCTTCCGTGCCGGGAGGTCGCGGATCCCGTTGACCGGCCGGACCGCGGTGATCGTCGACGACGGTGTCGCGACCGGCGCCACCGCCCGCGCCGCCTGCCAGGTGGCCCGCACGCAAGGGGCCGCACGGGTGGTGCTGGCCGTGCCGGTCGCGTCCCGGCAGGCGCTGCACCTGCTGCGGCGGGAGGTCGACGAAGTGGTCTGCCTCGAGCAGCCGATGTTCTTCTACGCTGTCGGCCAGTGGTATCACCACTTCGACCAGACCAGCGACGACGAGGTCGTCGAATTGCTGACCCGCGCCGCGGCCCGGACGGCGCCACCGCAACCGGTCCCGGCCGCCGATCCGCGACTGCGTGATGACGAGGTGTGCGTGCGGGCCGGGAAGGTCGACCTGGCAGGACATCTCACCATTCCCGCGCATCCGATCGGGGTGGTGGTGTTCGCGCACGGCAGCGGCAGCGGCCGCCACAGCCCACGCAACCGCTATGTCGCCGAGGTGCTGCAGCGAGCCGGGCTGGGCACGCTGCTGTTCGACCTGCTCACCCCCGCGGAGGAGATCGACCGCGCCAACGTCTTCGATATCGACCTCCTCGCCGGGCGCCTCGTCGAGGTCACCACATGGCTGACGGGCCAACAGCACGTCGAGGGGCTGCCGGTCGGATACTTCGGAGCGAGCACGGGCGCTGCCGCGGCCTTGTGCGCGGCTGCCGATCCCCGCGTACATGTGCGGGCAGTGGTATCCCGTGGTGGCCGACCCGATCTGGCGGACGGCGCGCTGTCGGCAGTCCGGGCTCCGACCCTGTTGATCGTGGGCGGCCACGACCACTTGGTGATGGATCTGAACCGCGAAGCGGCCAAGGAGATGTCGTGTGAAACCGTGCTGGCCGAGGTGCCCGGCGCGACCCATCTGTTCGAGGAACCGGGAACCTTGTCCAAGGCCGCGGAGCTGGCACGGGACTGGTTCACCAGCCGGCTGCCCATGGCCGAGCCGGCGGGGTCGGCGTGAGCGAGTCGGAGACCGGATACCCAGTGCTCTGCCACTGATATGCCGAGTTGCGACGTGACGGTTCCACGCGCGGCCCGCGGCGAGGTCACGCGCGATGGAAAGCGTATCCGGGCGTGAGTCCGGTGAGCTGTGTCGGTGTTGACGACAAGCCGACGCGGGCAGTGGCCGATCGTCCCCTCACTCAGGTGATTTCGGCCCTCGTAATCGATGGCGGCGAACAGAGAAGGTGGATCGATGACGAAGACTTCCAAACTATCCGCTCCCGAACGGCGATTGCTGGCACAGCGGGCGCTGGACTCGATGCCACAGCGGGGCGAACAGGTCGTGGTACAGGTGCGATGCGGTCGCGGCCACCACGTGGCGGCGGTATTCGACACGCCCGTCGGCCCGGTGTTTCGGTCGGCGACCGGTCCGCACGCACACGGTTCGCGTGATTTCGTCGACGCCGCGCACGGAAAAAACCACCACGGCACACCATACGTAGACCTGCTGGCCGGCGACGAATTCGTCGACGACACGGTACCGGCTTCGTGCGAGTGCGGTCCGCACACACTGGCGCGCACGCGACTCCAGCAGGCCGTTACCGCACATGAGCGCACCATTCAACTGCCGTAGCCACCGCCCCGGCTGAGCTGAAGTTGTTCAGCGGTCGCGGTGCTCTCGGCAGAGCCTTCGGTCACCTGATCGCCGGCGGCCGTCGTCGCTTCCCTGCGACCGGAGGCCCTATCGGTTGATCAATATCAGGGGTGGGATCGGTGGTGTCGGAAATGTTTTCGATCCCAGTTGGAGGAACGATGAGCCTACTTCCGGTCTACCGCCGCCCCAGCGCCATGCTGGCAGACTTGGCCGACATGTGGAACGCGGCTATTTCGCCGCTTACCGAACGGAGGACGACCTTCGGCGCCCACCTCATCCGTGTCGAGGACACCGTCGAGGACGGCCACTACGTGGTCCGCGCGGAGATTCCCGGCATCGACCCCGCCAAGGATGTGGAGGTGTCCGTCCACGATCGGCGCTTGACCATCAAGGCCGAGCGCAGCGCGAAGAAAGAGGAGAAGGGGTATTCGGAATTCCAGTACGGCTCCTTCGAACGAACCGTGACCCTGCCCGTCGGCGCGCAGGAAGAAGGCATCGACGCTCACTACGCCAAGGGCATCCTTACCGTCAGCGTCCCGATAACGGAAGAGCCCAAGGAAGTCACCAGAACGGTCGAGGTGAAATCCGGCGATTGAGACCGGATGACCTGCCGCATCCCCACGCCGCGGCGCGGATATTCCTTGCGGAAGCGAAGGGGCCACGCTGCGTCACCATAACCGTGGTCCCTCGTGAATGGGTATGGCCCTGGGCGGCGCTGTGAATCGTGATCGGAAAGATTGATTCGATCGGAGGCTCGATCATGTCCATCGATGTGCAGCAACCCCGGCCGTATGAAATCGTCGGCACGCGGATTCAGATCGCCGGGACAGCCGGAGGCGCGTTCGAAGCGAACTTCACCTACCGCCTTCATGAAGGCCATGACGAAGTGATGGACTCTTTCCCGGCCGGCGATGGCGTCGGCGGCCACAGCCAGTTCCAGATCGTCGTCGACGTGTCAGGTGCGGCGTTCATTCTCGACAGGATCCTCGTCGAGGTTTTCCACACCTCACACAAGGACGGGGCCGAACTCGACAAGGTCGTTGTTCCGGTGGTTTTCGGCCCGAAGATCGTGCCCGGCTATCGTGTGTATCTCGAGCACACCGTCGTGAGCAGCGAGACGCTCTGGAGTATCGCCGCCCGCTACTACGGATCCGGGAACCTCTACCACCGACTCGTTGCCGCGAACCCCGTCACGATTACCGACCCGAATCGGATCGCACCCGGGCAGATCGTGAGGGTGCCTCAAACCTGACGGCCGGAGCGGTATCCCGCTCCGGCACAGCGGATTCAGGCCCTTCGCTGTTTCGGGATCGAATCCTTGCCGCCGCGCCGTGCGCTAGCGTCCGGGGAATGCATCTGCAGCGGATTCACCATGTCGCGATCATCGCCTCGGACTATGAGAAGTCGAAGGCGTTCTATACGGAGATCCTCGGGCTGCGGGTGCTCGCGGAGCACTATCGATCCGAAAGGCGCTCGTACAAGCTGGATCTCGCGCTGCCGGATGGTGGGCAGCTGGAGCTCTTCTCTTTCCCTGAACCCCCGCCGCGGCTCTCCCGGCCCGAGGCGGCCGGGCTGCGTCATCTCGCCTTCGTCGTCCCGGATGTGGAGGAGGCGCTGGCGGAGCTGAGGGGTAGGGGAGTGGCGGTAGAGGAGATGCGGGTCGACGAGTACACGGGCAAGCGGTTCGCCTTCTTCGCCGATCCCGACGATCTGCCGCTGGAACTGTATGAAGCCTGAGGTCTGAGCCCCCTTCCAAGGCGCATGTTGCCGACATCAAAAACCATTAAGAAATGGATTTATGCGCATCTACGCATGTGAATCAATCTTCAACGCAGTGACGCTCGCCCTCGCTACCGCACACAGCTTCCTGACCGCACTCATCACCATCAAACCTTGAAGAGGGGGTGGCTATTCGATGCCGCTCGGTCGCTGGGTTGGGGGCTCCCATACGATGGGGCGCATGACCAAAGTGCTCCTGAAGACCTCCGCCGGGGATATCACCCTGGAACTGGACGAGGCCAAGGCACCCAAGACCGTCGCCAACTTCGTCGATTACGTGAAGGCCGGCCACTACACGGATACGGTGTTCCACCGGGTGATTCCGAACTTCATGATCCAGGGCGGCGGCCTGACCGCGAACATGCAGCAGAAGCCGGCCCCGAACCAGGTCGAGAACGAGGCCAACAACGGCCTGAAGAACGACAAGTACACCGTCGCGATGGCGCGCACCTCGGCCCCGCACTCGGCCAGCGCGCAGTTCTTCATCAACACCAGCAACAACGGTTTCCTGAACTACCCGGGCCAGGACGGCTGGGGTTACGCGGTGTTCGGCAAGGTCACCGATGGCACGGCCGTGGTGGACGCCATCGAGGGCGTGCGTACCGGCAACAAGGCCGGGCACCAGGATGTGCCGGTCGAGCCGATCACCATCTTGTCCGCCGAACTGGTCTGATCGGTTTTCGCGGTAGCTTGTGCCAACGGCCCGGAACCGAATGGTTCCGGGCCGTTGTCGTTGCCGCGTACGGTCTTTCGGCTCAGGCGTCGAGGACGTGGGCCTGCCGCTCGGTCACGGGCGGCAGCACCGACCAGGGGAAGTTGATCCATTTGTCGGTCCGCTTCCACACGTATTCGCAGTCCACTTCGGAGTGCGGCTTCTGGTAGATGACCGCGCAGCGCACCTCGGCGACGTGGTCGGAGCAGAAGTCGCGGACCAGCTTGAGCGTCTTGCCGGTGTCGGCGACGTCGTCGGCGACCAGGACGGTGGCGCCGGTGAGGTCGACGGCGCTGGGTACGGGCGGCAGCATGACCGGCATATCGAGGCGCTGGTCGACGCCGGTGTAGAACTCGACGTTCATGACGTGGAGGTTCTTGACGTCGAGGGCGTAGCCGAGGGCGCCGGCCACGAAGAGCCCGCCGCGGGCGATCGAGAGGATGAGGTCGGGTTCGAAGCCGTCATCGGCGATCACCTGGGCCAGATCCCGGCTGGCGTCCCCGAACCGATCCCAGCTCAGTTCTTCGCGGTCGCTCATTCCCACTCCGTTCTGCCCGCTGAGGTGATCTTCGGATCATACGAGCCGGGTCGCCCCGTCCTGGTCTGAACAAGTGCCCCGCTCATGGATGGTGAGTGAGGGTGTACCAGAGTAGAGCGAGGGTGCCGAGCGCGAAGATCGGCACCAGGACCATGGTCTCGATCTTGTTGCCGGTGCGGTCGACGATCGGGATCCGGGTGCGGAGCTCGAGTGGCCACAGCAAACGGCAGCCTCGGTCGGTGAGACAGTCGCCGATGAGGTGGGCGAGTGCGCCGAGGCCGACGGAGAAGGGCAGCCAGGCGGGTTTGTCGTTGATCCAGTGGTCGATGGCGAAGGTGCCGCAGACGGCGAGGATGATGACGGTGCCCCAGGATTTGAGGCCTTCGCCGCTGGGTGCCAGGCCGAGCGCCTTGATGGCGAGGGCGAGCAGGAAGAACACCAGGGCGAGGGTGAAGTTGCGGCCGAGCAGGTGTTCACCGGCCCAGGTGCCGTAGGTGACGGCGGCGACGAAGGCGAAGGAGTGGGTGCCGTGGCGGTGCCCGCCGGAGATCCACGAGATGAACTTGCACGCGTAGTGCGAGATCGGCCCCAGCACATGGGAAATGGTGCCGGAGGGGTGATCGGCATCGGGCAGGAGCGCGGCGCCCGCGGTGAGGAAGGTGCCCATCACCAGATCGACGGAGCCGATGGCCCCGGATTGCACTGCGGGATAGGTCAAGACGGTGAACGGTAGCGCCGCAGCCGCCGCCGACCAGGCGAGCGCGCCGCTGGTCGCATGTGAATGTCCTAGCACCGCTTGAAGGTTAGCGGATGTGACCGACAGGCCTTTCCGCTCCTGCGGTGGGCGGAGGGGCCTTGCTGGGCAGGGGATTCCGGTGGTGCGTCGCTTTCATACGGCAAATGTGTTTCGGGACAGTCGGTTTGGTGTGGCGGGTGCCTTCCCGGTCACATTCGGGTGGCCAGCGTGCGGCCGCTCGGGGCGCTGAAATAGTCTCGGATCGATTGCGCTTTCCGCTCAGAGAGGAACGGACATGTCGGTAGCGTCCGCGGTGAAGGATCAGATCCAGCAGATCGGTGGGGGATTCATGTTCTCCCGGGAAGCGCGAGCCTTCGCCGACGGCACCGGTGTCCCCGGCTTCATGCCCGGCTACACCCGCGGTCGTGGCGGTGTCCTGGGCGATGTGGACGCCGATGTGGTGACCGCGGCCTTCGGCTTCTTCCGTCCCGACGCCATCCGGGAGGCGTGGGAGGCCACCGCCTCGACTCCGGCCGACGTGGCCGCCCTGGGGTACCTGAAGGCATGCCAGGACTTCGGCCGCCGCAAGCTTTCCGCCTTCGAGGACTCGGACCGTCTGGCCGAGCTGCTACAGCGGGTGGTGGCGGCCGCGAATCCGGTGGGTGCGCCGCTGTTCGCGGGCTGGCGGGCGCTGCCGCAGGCCGAGGACGCGCCCGGGCTGGTGTTGCAGCTGATCCACGTCCTGCGGGAGCTGCGTGGCGGTCTGCACCTGGTCGGCGTGCTGGGTAGTGGCCTGACGCCGTTGCAGGCGGTGCTGATCGCGGGTTCGCCGCTGAAGGCCGGTCCGGATCAGGCGCGGAACTTCGGGTGGCCGGAACCGTTCGACGAGATCACCGCGGAACTGAAGGGCCGCTGGATGCAGGCGGAGTCGATCACGGAGGATCTGATCGCGCCCGCGTTCGCGGTGCTCGACGACAAGGAGGGCGAGGAGTTGGTGACACTGCTGAACGCCTGTCAGGCGACGGTGTTCGGCGGCCGCTGACCGCGCTCGGCGGTGGGCTCGGTGCGTGCGTTCCGAGCCCGTCCGGGAATTCTGCTCAGCGGTGCAGGAATTCGAGGGTGACGCGTTCGAAGGCCTCTTTGGCCTCATACATGACCCAGTGCCCGCATGTGGGGAACACGTGCAGTTCGGCATGGGGGATCTGCCGCAGCGGGATGAGCGCCATGTCGGTGGGGCACTGTCGGTCGTCGGCGCCCCAGGCCATGAGGACCGGGCTCTTGATCTTGTGCAGCATGGACCAGTAGGGCGGGGTGGGGGAGTTCTCCAGGAACTGCTGTTGCAGCGCAAGAGCTTCGGACCCGTACATGGCCTTCAGACTGGCCTGGGCGGTGGGTTCGATGGCGGCGTTCCAGCGTTCCTCGACGAGGGTGTCGGTGATCATCGTGGGGTCGTAGATCATGCAGCGCAGCCAGCGCAGCAGACCCTCGCGGGTGGGTTCGTCGGCGAATTCCTGGAGCAGTCGGGTGCCTTCGCTCGGGTTGGCGGCGAGCAGGCTGTGGCCGACGCCGCCGATGGCGACGATCTTCTCGACCCGCTGTGGGTGGTGCATGGCGACATTCGCGGCGACGACGGCGCCCATGGAGTTGCCGATCATGGCGGCGGAATCGATGTTCAACGCGTCCATGAAGCGGACGACGGAGTCGACAGCGGTGAGGACCGGGTGCCCGGGGACCGGGTCGCTGACGCCGAAGCCGGGGAATTCGAGGACGTAGCAGTGAAAGTGGTCGGCGTAGAAGCCGAGGTTGTCGCGGAAGTTGCGCCACCCGTTCACGCCGATTCCGGAACCGTGCAGCAGAATCAGGGGAGGACCGTCGCCGGCCTCGTGGTAGCGCAGGACGCCCTTGTCGGTGGCGATCTCGCGTCGGGTGTTCTCGTATGTGACATCCACCCGCACCACAGTAGAACAGGTTTCAGTTTGGTGGCCGAGTTCGGAATCCCGGTGGGCGAGGTCGCGGTGGCCGATGGCGGACTGGCGACCGCGCTCGAAGCGCGCGGGCACGACCTGTCCGACGCGCTGTGGTCGGCGCGGCTGCTCGTGGACGCGCCCGATGAGATCCGGGCGGTGCACGCCGCGTTCTTCCGGGCGGGCGCGGTCATCGCGACGACCGCGAGCTATCAGGCATCGTTCGAGGGATTCGCGGCGCGCGGGATCGATCGTGAGCACGCCGCGCGGTTGCTGCGGCGCAGCGTCGAACTCGCGTGCGCGGCGCGGGACGAGATCGAGGACGGTCGTGAGCGCTGGATCGCCGCCTCGATCGGCCCCTATGGTTCGGCGCTGGCCGACGGGTCCGAATACCGGGGCCGCTATGGTCTTTCCCTCGCCGCGCTGAAGCGTTGGCATCTGCCGCGCCTGGAGGTGCTGGCCGACTCCGGCGCGGATGTGCTTGCGCTGGAGACGATCCCGGATATCGACGAGGCCGAGGCGCTCGCCGGGCTGCTCGACGGCAGCGGGGTGCCCGCCTGGCTGAGCTACACCGTCGACGGTGAACGGACCCGGGCCGGGCAGCCGCTGCGGGAAGCCTTCGCCATCGCCGCCGGGGTCCCTGAGATCGTCGCGGTGGGCGTGAACTGCTGCGCGCCACACGATGTCGCGGTCGCGATCACGCTCGCGCGGGAGGTGACCGGCAAGCCGGTGATCGTCTACCCGAACAGCGGGGAGGGCTGGAACGATGAGCGCCGGTGCTGGACGGGGGAGCCGCGATTCTCCGCTGCCCAGGCGGTCGAGTGGATGGAGTCGGGTGCGGCCATAGTGGGTGGATGCTGCCGGGTGCTGCCCGCCGATATCGAGCGGTTGGCCGCGATTGTCGCCTCGGCTGGTCGCCGATCGCCTGAAGAGCCCAACCATGAATAATCACATGCGGACATGCGCATGTTTCAAGGTTATTCTCATGCGGTCCGGAGACATTGTGTTCGCTGACCGGATCATGACGCAGTCGCCGTGATCCGGTCAGCCGAACCGGAACGCTGCGATAAATGGAACCGCTTCGCCTGCACATCGATTGGACCCGCTGCGATGGCCGTGGAGTGTGCAGTGAGCTGCTGGTGAGACCGTCGGCCGCCGACGATTGGGGCTTTCCGCCGACCCCGATCACCGGGGACCCGGTGGTGGGGCGCGCTGATCTGCCCGCCGCGCGGGGGCGGTGCGGTTGTGTCCGCGTCTGGCCTTGCGGTTGCTGCCGCTGGCATGATCGGGTGCTGCAGGCGTCGGAAGGGGAGAGCATGGCTACGGTGACGATCGGTCGAATCCAGCGGCTGCGCAGCCTCATCGAGCATCCGCGCACCGGGGAAGCGGAGCGGGCGGCCGCGCAGCGCATCCTCGACCGGTTGCTGAGCAAGACCGGCGGGGGAGCTCACCGGACAGGGGACCGATGCTACGGTGCGCGCCACGATCGTCCGGGCAGGCACGCGAGCCTGTCGCGCATCGCGGAGATGATCGGCGAGGACATCGCCCTGGCCCGCATCCTCACCCTCCCCGACGGCGACGGCGACCTCGTCACTCGCAGTGCCTTGCGCGATGCGCCCGACCGGCTCACCTACATCGTCGAAACTCCTTACGATGCAGGCATTCTCATCACTGTCGGCAATATCCCGCCCGGGTGGGCGACCGATGCCGATGGTTTCGACTCGTCAGCGCTGCGTGCGCTCGTCGAGGAACTGACCGATCTGATGAACGCCTACAACCACGACGGCAGCGATATCGCTGGCCGCTTCATCGGCCGCGTCCGCACCGTAACCGCCGTCGATTAGCTCTTCGTCCGGGCTCCGTCGGGTTTTCGGGGTGAATGCCGCGTTTGCTGCGAGGCGTGCGCCGTGGGCCCCGGACCACCATCGTCACACCGCGCCACCTACGCCGCACGCACGATGCCCCCGAACCGTTCGGTTCGGGGGCATCGTGCTACCGATGGATCAGACCGGCGTCATCACGCCAGGTCGAAGCGATCCAGCTCCATGACCTTGCTCCAAGCGGCGACGAAGTCGGTGACGAACTTCTGCTTGGAGTCGTCCTCGGCATACACCTCGGCCAGCGCGCGCAGCTGCGAGTTGGAGCCGAAGACCAGGTCGACGCGGGAGCCGGTCCATACGGTCTTGCCGGTGGCGCGGTCCTTGCCCACGTAGGTGCCGTCGTCGGCCGAGGACGGCTCCCACTTGGTTGACATGTCGAGCAGGTTCACGAAGAAGTCGGTGGTGAGCGCGCCCGGCTTGTCGGTGAACACACCCAGTTGCGAACCTTTGTAGTTCGCACCCAGCACCCGCAGACCACCGACGAGGACGGTCATCTCCGGCGCCGACAGGGTCAGCAGGTTGGCCTTGTCCAGGAGCAAGTACTCCGCCGGGATGCGGGCGGCCTTGCCCAGGTAGTTGCGGAAGCCATCGGCCGCCGGCTCGAGCGCGGAGAAGGACTCCACGTCGGTCTGCTCCTGGGTGGCGTCGGCGCGGCCCGGACGGAACGGCACCTCGACGTCGAAGCCGGCGGCCTTGGCGCCCTGCTCGACACCGACGTTGCCGGCCAGCACCAACAGGTCGGCGAAGGACACCGGCTTGTCGAAGGACTCCTGGATGCCCTCGAGCACCCGGACCACCTGCGCCAGCTCGTCGGGCTGGTTGACCTCCCACCCGGCCTGCGGCTGCAGGCGGATGCGGCCGCCGTTGGCACCGCCGCGCATGTCCGAGCCACGGAACGACGAGGCCGCCGCCCATGCGGTCGACACCAGCTGCGCCACGGTCAGACCCGAGTCCGCGATCTTGGCCTTCAGCGCCGCGACGTCGGCGGCGTCGATGAGCGCGTGGTCCACGGCCGGGATCGGGTCCTGCCACAGCAGGGTCTCCTCTGGCACCTCCGGGCCCAGGTAGCGGACCTTGGGACCCATGTCGCGGTGGGTCAGCTTGTACCAGGCCTTGGCGAACTCCTGCGCCAGCTCTTCGGGGCGGTCGAGCCAGCGGCGGGTGATCTCACCGTAGATGGGGTCGAGCCGCATCGACAGGTCGGTGGTGAGCATGGTCGGCAGGCGCTTCTCGGACTCGTCGAACGCGTCCGGGATGATCTCCTCGGCGTTCTTGGCGACATACTGGTGGGCGCCGGCCGGGGACTTGGACAGCTCCCACTCGTAGCCGTAGAGGGTTTCCAGGAAGGAGTTGTCCCACTGGGTCGGGGTGGGGGTCCAGGTGACCTCGAGGCCGGAGGTGATGGCGTCCTTGCCGACACCGGTGCCGAAGGAGGACTTCCAGCCCAGGCCCTGCTCCTCGAGCGGGGCGGCCTCGGGCTCGGGGCCGACGTTGTCGGCCGGACCCGCGCCGTGGGTCTTGCCGAAGGTGTGGCCACCGACGATGAGCGCCGCGGTCTCCACATCGTTCATGGCCATGCGGCGGAAGGTCTCGCGGATGTCCACGGCCGCGGCCAGCGGGTCCGGGTTGCCGTTGGGGCCTTCGGGGTTGACGTAGATCAGACCCATCTGGACCGCGGCCAGCGGGTTCTCCAGGTCACGCTCGCCGGTGTAGCGGGCATCGCCGAGCCACTCGGTCTCCGGACCCCAGTACACGTCCTCCTCGGGCTCCCACTGGTCGACGCGGCCGCCGCCGAAGCCGAAGGTGCGGAAGCCCATGTCCTCGAGGGCGACGTTACCGGCGTAGACGATCAGGTCGGCCCACGACAGCTTCTTGCCGTACTTCTTCTTGACCGGCCACAGCAGGCGACGCGCCTTGTCGAGGGAGGCGTTGTCGGGCCAGGAGTTCAGCGGCGCGAAACGCTGCATGCCGGCGCCGGCTCCACCGCGGCCGTCGTGGATGCGGTAGGTGCCGGCGGCGTGCCAGGCCATGCGAATGAAGAACGGGCCATAGTGGCCGAAGTCGGCCGGCCACCAGTCCTGAGAGGTGTGCATGACCTCGACGATGTCCTGCTTGACCGCGGCCAGGTCCAGGGTCTTGAACTCGGCGGCGTAGTCGTAGTCGGCGTCCATGGGGTTGGCGACGGCCGGGTTCTTCTGCAGGATCTTCAGGTTCAGCTGGTTGGGCCACCACTGACGGTTGGCGTTACCGCCCTCGGCCGGGTTCTTGAGCCGGCCGTGCGCGACGGGGCAGCCACCGGCCGCGGCGGGTTCGGTATTGGCTTCACCGATGGGCGGGTGTTCTTCAGGCACGGTGTGTCCTTTCAGCGAGTGATCATCGGGCTGTCGGCCACGATTGTGGCCGCTACTTGTCTTGTGTCGCAGCAGTTTTCGAGCATTCGGGGCACAGGCCCCAGTAGATGACCTCGGCCTCGTCGAGCGCGAAGCCGTTGTCGTCGGAGGCGGTCAGGCAGGGCGCGTCGCCCACGGCGCAGTCGACATCGGCGATCACGCCGCACGACCGGCACACCACATGGTGATGGTTGTCCCCGACGCGCGTCTCATATAGCGCCACGGACCCCATCGGTTGGATACGGCGAACCAGCCCCGCGCTGGTCAGGGCCTTCAACACGTCATACACCGCTTGATGTGAAACCCCGCCCAGCGTCTCGCGCACGAAACCGAGGATCGAGTCCGTATCCGAGTGGGGGTGTTCGTGCACCGCGGTCAGCACCGCAAGCCGCGGTGCGGTCACACGCAGAGCGGCCCCGCGCAACATGCTCTCGAACTCCGTAGGCGTGGGCACAATCCGAAGTCTGCCCCTTTTTCTGGAATCAATCAAGTCTTTGCGGAAGGTTGGATCGGGAAAAGCCGAACCGCGCCGCGCGACGGCCACCCGCGCACCCCATGGCTACCGGCCCACGTCGGAACATAGCCACCCCGGGGCTCGGGCGGCGTCGATTTCCGGCACGGGATCTGGTGCGTCGACAACGACCTGACAGCGCTCGGGACCGGTCTCGACGATGTAGGCCAGCCTTGCCGAAGATCACCGCGGCCCTCGGGTTCGAGCACCACGATCTTGCGTTCGAGGCAGTCGGAATACGCGGCCAGGCTGTCCTTCCGGGCGGGGATCCGGAAAACGAACAAAACCGATCAGCAAAGGGGTTGCCGGGCAACCAGTTCGGGTTGTTAATGAAAGTAGCGGGCCGCCAAAGCGATCCGAGATCATCACCCGAATAGAGCAATCGAGCAGAGGGCTTTGTCATGCCTATTTCACCCGCTCTTCCACGTTGGGCACCGTTCGAACACCGCGGCGATGGTCGGGTGCTGGTTCGGAGCCTGCGACGTAGCGAACTCACACACGCGGAAATGCCGGCCCAGACGCCGGTCAAGAATGCTCGGGCGAAAGGCGGTCGAGCCCGATGACTTTGTACGGCGTGGACATCTCGAATTGGCAGGCGGGCATCAGCATCTCCGAAATCGCCGCTGAGGGCTTTTCATGGATCGAGGCCAAGGTCTCCGAGGGCGACTATCTGCAAGACCCGACGTGGCCCGAATTCCTGGCATCTGCGCAGGCGATCGACCTGCCGATCATCGGCTACCACTACGCCATCGCCGACTGCGCACCGGCCGCGCAGGTGCGGACATGGCTGGCCAACAATGGCGGCCCGAACGCGATGATCGACTTCGAGTCCGACAGTGGTGACATCGACGACTTCTGGGCACTGGTACGGGCTTTCGATGACGTCGGAGTGAACGTCACGCTTACCTATCTGCCGCAATGGTATTGGGAACGGATCGGGTCTCCTGACCTGTCGCAGGTGCCCGGACTTGTCGCGTCGGCATACCCGGGCGGCAGCGGCTACGCCCGCGACATCTATGCCGCCGCAGGCGGCGATTCCGGCGAGGGATGGACGCCCTACGGCAACGCGCAACCGCTCATCTGGCAGTTCAGCGATCAAGCGTCCATCGTCGGGATGAAGTTGGACGCCAACGCATTCCGCGGCGACATCGAGGATCTCATCGCATTGATCGGAGGCGACATGACACCACAGCAAGCCCAGCAATTGCAGGACATCTGGGACCAGTTACGCGGCCCGAACGGTCAGGGCTGGCCGCAGCTCGGCCACAACGGCGAAGGCCGGAACCTTACGCCCGTCGACGCGCTCGCCGGGCTCATCACGACCGTCAACGACCTCATGGCCGAGGTGCGAACATTGAAAGGAGCCATCAAGCCATGAAACTCGGTAAACATCAGAAGACGATCGTGGCCGTCCTCGGCGAGGTGATCACCTTCGGCACCGCCGCAACGACACTGCTGCTCACCGTGCAGCGGCAATGGCATCCGGCGGCGGCCGTGGTCACGGTCATCCTCGGCGTGCTGGGCATCGTCAAGACCCTGTACACGGCGCTGACCGGTAACCCTGCGCCGACCCTGTCCATCGGTACTGTCACTACCGGCGAGACGGCTGCCGCGCAGATCCGCGGCGATGCTCCGCGCCATGTGCTCGATCTCGTGCTGCCGCGCACCGTGCCTCAGCCGAAGACCTGAGCACGCCGCCTTCGCCGAGCAGATCCAGGTCGATGACGGATATGGCTTCCTCGGTAGAGGGGTCAGACCGGTCGCGGGTGCCGAAGTCCGGCCAGCATAACGCTGGCCCTGATGTCTCGGCGTTCCGCAGTGGGTGCGGTGTGGGCAGCGGTCATGAGGTCGACCACGGTATCGGTGTCGAGGGTGGCCGGCAGCAGACCCGCTGACTGGGCGCGGTTCAGGCTGGGGGTGACGATGCGGGCGGTGAGTTCAGCGGCGTGGGCTGCGAGTTCGGGGGTGCCGGCGGCGAGGTTGTGGAAGAGGGCGAGGTCGGCGTCGTCGAGTACGCAGCCGTGGCGGAAGACATCACTGAATGCGGTCCACGGGTCCTCGGTGTTGTCGGCCCGTTCGGCGATTTCCGTTGCTGCCGTGACGAGTTCGTCCATCAGTGCTCTGTGTAGGTCGGACCGAGTGGGGAAGTGGCGATAGAAGGTGCTGAGACCGACCTGGGCGGCGGCGATGATCACGTCGTTGGGTGCGGTTGCGCCGTTTTCGCGGTAGACCCGTCGAGCGGCGGCCAGGATGCGCCCGCGGTTGCGTGTCACGTCGCGCCGGGGGGTGGAGTTGGGCCGTTCGGTTCCCACGTCTCTCACCCTACCTGAACTGGTAGACAGACTTCCATTTTTCTGCTTCACTCAAAGCGATAGTCATACTTTCGTTTTGAGGAGAGTGTCGTGCGTCGTCTCGTGCAGTGCCGGCCTGGGCAGCCGGAAGTCGGGTTGGAGACCGTGACCGAACCGCGCCCGGGCCCTGGGCACACGCTGATCCGGGTAGAGGCTGTCGGACTGAATCGCGCGGACGTGCTGTACATGCAGATGGCCGAGCGCCCTTGGCGGATCGGCATCGATTGTGCGGGCACGGTTATCGAGACCGATCCTGCGTCCGATGCGCTGCCCGTCGGGGCACGTGTGCTGACTCACCTGCCCGGAGGCGGCGCCGCCGCGGAGATACTCGCCGTCGACACACCGAAGCTGGTCAGGCTGCCGGATTCGGTGAGCTCCGTCGTGGGCGCGGCGCTGCCCTTGGCAGGGCTGGTGGCCCGGCGGTTGGTCCGTACGGCCGGGGATCTGCGTGGTCTGCGGGTGCTGATCACCGGCGCGTCAGGCGGGGTGGGCTTCCGCTGGTGCAGCTGGCGCGCGAAGAAGGCGCGGAAGAAGTGGTTGCCGTCGTGCGCGCCGGCGAGCCACGCGAGCATCTGCGCGCCGCCGGCGCGCATATCCGCGTAGCGGAGGAGGAGAGGTTCGAGGGCCGCTACGATCTCGTCTTCGAATCCGTGGGTGGTCCTATCGGCTCCCGGGCCGTGGCCGCGGTCGCCCCGCAGGGGCGGGTGGTGTGGTTCGGCCAAGCCAGCGACCAGCCGCTGACTCTCGACTTCTTCTCGGCTCTCGGTGCAGGGCAAGGGTTTTCGTTGACCCACTTCGTCTATTCCGATGGTGACCCGGATCTGTGGTCAGACCTCGAGCATCTGGTCGGTCTGGCGGCACGGCGGGTGGTGGTCCCGCACATCGGCAGCATCGAGGACTGGGCCGAGGCTGCGGGGGCGTTGGAGAGGATTCGGCGGGGCCGACAGCCAGGGAAAGCTATCCTGACGATCGGCGCGCCGGGAAACTCGGTGTCCGATGGCGGAGCGGGATAATCGGCTCGATTGATCACCCGCCCGATCGGGGCGGTGTCCGGTGACGGGTCTCGAGCGAGTCCAGCGGTGAGAAACCGGGAGAACATGCCGAGGCCGCGCGGCCGCACCGCGATCCGCGGGAACGAGGCGACGCACGCAGGTGCTGATCGCACCCACCCCAGAAGAACAAAGCCGAGTTCCACCGCGCCGGTCCGCCGATTGTGTCCCAGTCAGCTGAATCCAGGGGAATTATCGCAGGAAACGACCGTCTGTATCGAAATTCTCGACAGTATCGATCAATTTGCGCGCCTGTCCATCGCGATCCGCCGCTCGGTCTGCACAGTGGTTGCGGAGACGCCATCGACCAAGGAGACCCGTTGGATTACGACACCCTCTGCCGTGAGATTGCCGACGTCGAACAAGTCGGCGCGAAGCTCAGCGACCTGGTCCGCCCCGCGCCTCCCGGCAACGGTCGCGGAGCTGAAATCCTCCACTCCGCCACGGTCACCTCATGACCTTGATTGTTGCGGCGCGCCATGGCTGATCGCAGGAACGGTGAGCAGGCACCACCGACCGAGACTACCGTCCGCGGTGAGGACTGGTATCAGCGCGAACTGGTCGACGAACGCCATGCCCGTGTCGAGTTCCTCGACATCGACATGAGCGAAATCGCCACCCAGAACACGGTTTTCACCGAATGCGCTTTCCGTAACGTGACCTTCAGCCAGTCAACCCACACCAACACCGGCTTCCTGAACTGCACTTTCGTCGCATGCCAGTTCTTCGAAACCACCTTCACCACATGCAAATTGACCGGCACGATGTTCGATCGCTGCACCTTCACCCTGCTGCGGGCAACCGGCGGTGACTGGTCCTTCGTCGGACTCCCCGGAGCCGACCTGCGCGGCACCACCTTCACCGGCTTACGCATGCGCGAAGCCGACCTCACCTTCGCTCGCTGCCAGAAAGCCACCTTCCACGACGTCGACCTATCCGGCGCCTGGCTCAGCAAAGCCGACTTCACCAATGCCGACCTGCGGGGCAGCGACATCTCTGCACTCGACCCACTGACAACCAGAATCACCCGCACGATCATCGATGCGAATCAGGCGATCGTCCTCGCCACCAGCCTCGGCGTGCAGGTACTGGACGGCTAGTCCCAATGCCGGGTAGCTAGTGCCTCGTCCGAGAAAGTTGATGTGGTAATCGACGGGTGGCACGTTGATCCGGGCCGGTTGACCGGTGGATAACTACTCGGTGCACAAGCGTCGCGAAGTGCGGGAATGGTGTGCCGCCAACGAGGCTGCCTGACCAGGTGCTAGCCACCATAGAGACGAGTGAAGTCCTGGGTCGGATCGACGGCAGGCACCGTATAGCTGGACGAACTCCCGTCGACGTGGGTTTCCTCGACGTAGTGGGCAGGTTCGGCGGGCAGGCGGCGCCATCGGGCGCGTGGATCATCGACCTGCTCGCGGTGACTGTTCGACGACATCACATGTCCCCCTTCCAGAATCGTGTCACCACATGCTACCCGGAGGTACACTCCCGGTCTGGCCGCCCAGCTCCAGCGGGCCCGTGCCGACCGGTTGACTGAGCAGGATGTTGCGAGCGGGTTTGTCGCCGGCCTCGACCGCCGACCAGAACGCAGACACCTCCGCCGCGGTGGTGTCGGGGGTCAGTTGCAGCCAGACGGCTTCGTTCCACACCGACAACCACATCGTCATCCACGCTCCTTTGACCTGATGCTCACCACCGCCCCAGATCTCCACGCGCACCGGTCGTTTCAAGGCGGGAGCCTCCGCTGGGGATCCGCCGAACCGCAGCCTTGCCGCGGTGGGTTCAAGACTTCGAGATGAAACCGGGTGCACCGCTGGACGACGCCGCAACGACCACCCGCTCCGAACACCTCGAGGTCGCCGTTCGATGCGGCGACACTCACACCGATATTGACATCGTCGAACACGCGACGAGAGACCCAGCGCACGGCAACGCGCACTCAACACCGCGATGCGCAGCGGACTTGCGTCGGTCGTACCGGCCAGCATCGCAGTTTCGATCGATACCGATCTGCTGGAGCGAGCGACCGCGTCGGTGGGTGGGCGACCTCGACCGGTTTCGTCACCGAGGCCGATGGCCGCACTCTCGTCCAGATGACCGATACGGGTTGCGTCCAGTCGCGTCGCCGATGGAGATCGCCTGCGTCGGCGATCGGCGTGGCAAGTCCACGGCGGCCGCAAACCCGAGACGGTTCACCAGTAGTGGCCCGACCCGCTGGAGGAGCCGGAGATCAAGGGCTCGAATGGAATCGGGGGAGATACACAGATTGGCGTTGGCATCGCTGCGATGTTCCCGACGCGTAGCCGACGGTGGATCACAGCGTCCGAGTGGGCCGTCACTGACGGTGATCCCTCATCTGGGCTCGAGAGTGACGACCCTGCCGGCCGATTCCAAGGTTTCTCACCGAAGCGGCGCGAATACGGCGACGTTTGCGACCACCTTTTCCGAGGCAAGGGTGCTGGACCGCTCCCATAGCCGGGGCCTGTCAGGTGGGTGGAAGTGCCCGTCGGCCGGTGACGGTGAGCAGGATCTCCTTGGCGCTCAACGTGATCGGGGTGCCTGAACCGAGGACGATGTCCGCGTCTGAGGCACGAAGTTGCCTGCCGGTCAGGTCCACCCCGAAGTAGGCGAAGGAGCGGGGACCGGGCTGGTTCAGGACCACGGCGATCCGGTCCGGCGGCGCAGGGGGCAGGTCGAGCGGTTCGGTGATGTCGAGACCGTGGATGACGTCATGACTCAGTGCGCCCACCGCGCCGCCGCCCGGCGGCCGCCACGGGTGTTGCACGTTGTCGCGCAGGGCAGCGAGCAGGTCGGCGTCGGACATCCTGGCGGTGTCACTACGTGCGGCGTTGTCGGCGTACCTGTTGAACGAGAAGCGAGCGGCGGCCATCCCCCGCAGGAATCTCAGCGGTGCGGTTCGATAGGGCATGGTCATGTGGGCGACGACCTCGCGGACGCGCCAGCCGTCGCACAGCGAGGGCGTCGCCCACTGGTCGGAGGTGAGCGTGGCAAGGAGATCGGCGAGGCGTACGCGTTCGGCGACCGTGTGCTCGCGTACCAGGGCAGTGTGGTCGGTGGATGTCACGGGCTGACCTATTCGTCGTAGGAAAGAGGGTCACCTCTACTACGAACGAGGCCGGCGGAAGTCATCGGTTGATCCGTGGTCCGATCGTCTCGGGTAGTCCGAACTGCGCAAACCGGTCCCCAGCGCCGAGGAAGGTCACCAACCGCGCGATCCGCCCCGACCGCGCTTCCACGGCGAGCAGCGCGAAGGGCCGGAGCACGCCGTCGGCATCGGGACGGTATTGGCCGAACCCGGTCGACCCGTTGATCTGTGTCGGTACGAGGCGATCGCCCACGCATCCATCGGCGGCGGCGAACACGCTGACGATCGTCTCGCGCCCTGTCATCCGCCATGCGAACGGCGGCATGCCCGACTCGGCGTCCTCGCACAGTAGCGACGCCAACCCGTCGACGTCGTGGGCTTCGAACGCTGTCGCGTATCGCTGCACCAGGTCACGGTCGACACAGGAGTCGGGATCGAGCGGATCCAGGTCGGTTTTCCGGGCCGTGGTGAGGGTCGCGCGGGCGCGCTGCAGCGCGCTGTTCACCGCAGCCGTGCTGACTCCCAGCATGTCCGCGGTCTCGGCCGCGGTGAACGCCAGGACCTCCCGCAGGACAAGTACGGCACGTTGGCGCGGCGGCAGGTGCTGTAGCGCCGCAACGAATGCCAGACGCACCGATTCGCGTTGGACGACGAGTTCGGCCGGATCGGCGGCGTCGATCAGGCGAGCGTCGGGCATGGGGTCCAGCCACCGGTCGGCGGGTAACACCGCATCAGGATCGAAACCGCCCGGCGCCGGGCCCTCCCACATCAGCGTTCGACGGCGTGCGGCGCGCAGCATGTCCAGGCAGACATTGGTAGCGATGGCATGCACCCACGTGGAGAGTCGCCCCCGGCCCGGGTCGTAGGCATCGAAGCGGGTGTAGGCGCGGATCAGCGTTTCCTGCACAGCGTCATCGGTGTCGGCGGCCGAGCCCAGCAGGCGATAGCAGTACCCCGTCAACGGAACTCGTAGGGCCTCGAGAGCGCTGGGATCCAGCGACGCCTGGCCCGTCGATGATCGCACCACCCCATGCTAGACCGGCCCCTTTGTGATGCTGCCCGCCACCGACACTGACGCAGCGGGTGTCGGCCCCGGTGGATGTAACCGGGCGGTGCAAACATGTGCAGGAAGAAACGTTGCGCGCAGCGCGGCTGCCGCCCCAACTCCAAGGTGCGGCAGATGTACCGTCGAGTTCTCGACCGAACCGGAACACTTCTCGATATCCGGGAACTCTGACACAAGGTCCCTGAACCACCCTCCAGCAGCCATTCGTGAGACGTATGCGACCGGACCCGGCCCGAATTCTCGGGCGAGCCTGGAATCTGGGACCGCGCATATCTCGGAAGCAGCCATTCAGCCCGTAGGGAAGTTGGTGGAATGAAGGTCACGCTCAACTTTCGAGGCCGTGGCGAGCCAGTTCTTGGTCCGACCAGACGAGGCTGACGCTGCTGACTGGTCCGACCAGCCATTGGGGGTTGGTGCCGGTGACGTCGATGATGTGGGCGCCGGGTGGCAGGTCGGTGAAGTGTGCTGTTGCCGTGCCGTCTACTGGTTTCGGCGTCTGTCGATCGAGCACGTGGCCGATCTCGTCGGTGACGGTCACTTGGATCGGGTCACTAGCGCCGTCCAGGTCGACGACCACGGGAAGATCCTCGCCGTACAAGATCAACTCGGGAACATCGACACGTACTTGCACGATGGGCAGTGGAAGTTCCCTTGCCACAACCCGCCCGATGCTGACAGCCGCGTCGATCTCTTCGAGCAGAGCCGGGTTGCACTGCAGATTGCCGTGTTTGTCGGCATAGTGCTTGATGGTGGGATCGTCTAAAGGGATACCGCGGGGGAGAGAGACCGCAGGAACGGTGGCGTCGCCACCCAGGTCCTCTCCACGGTAGGTGTCGAGCAGGGTGACAGTAGTATCGCTGATCGTCAAAGTCGTGCCGGTCCGCTGCCGAGTGCCCGTGAGCGGGTTGCGCATGGCTCGGATGTTCCGGTCGGCGTTTTCGACAGTTTCCAATTCGTCGTAGAACCGCATCGCGTCTCTGATACGGCAGCCGGCCAGCTCGGGGACGGACTGGACCTCATCAAGGCGCAGCAGTTTTGTCTGCTTTGCTGGGGCCAGCGCAGTGTTGTTCTTTTGCTCGATGCAGGCGTAACTCGGGAGCAGTTGATACGCGGAGGGCAGGCTTCGCGCCAAGGAGGTCAGATCGAGCGCGAACTGGCTGAGGCCCTGAGGTATTCCGCGAACGAGCTGGTCAACGGCGCGAGCGGCACCGCGGTATGGGGTACCGAGCGTGACGAGTTTGCGTGTTATCTCGGCGCCGCCATGAGCGATGTACCAACGGGCCACAAGTCCGCCCATGGAGTGGCACACGAAACAGATCTTGGCGTCCTCATAAGGGCCTCCTTGGGCGCGCCATCGTTCGAGTGCAGGCTCGAGAATGCCAGCGAGGCGTTTGCCGTTGTAACGGTTGGACAAACGCCAGTCGTAGGGCACAGGCAAGAGGTTTCCTGGCGGCCCAGCTGGATTTCCCTCACGGAAGCCAAGGCAGTTCAGCCATTGCAGCAGCGCCGTGTAGCCTTTGATCGGCGTCCAGATCCCCGGAAGCACATGAACATCGGGCATCAGCGCAACCGGCTCGACCCCGCCACCAGGATCTTTGTCACCCGGCCGATCATCGCCGATCCCGTCTGGGAGTTGTAGGTCTTTAATGCTGTGACCGAAGGTGGCGATCGCACGGAGCACCGCTCCGGCTGACGGCTCCCACACCATGTGGCCGTGCTTGGCCAAGGTACTACCCATGATGCCGGGCAGGACAACGACAAGATCATTCTTGGCCACGTTTGTCCTCCGAAATCAAAGATGTTCGGATACCAGCCGCTTTCCCACAAATCTCCCCGTCGTTGATGATCTCTGTAAGGGCCGAAAGTCTCCAGAGCGGCCGATCGGGTTCGCGCTCAACGGTGCGAAAGCCGGCGAACGAGAAATCATGCTGGGATCTGGCCGCCGATTCGGACTGTTCGGCCTACAGCGCCAGGCTTCGCCAGGGCGGGGTCAATGACATCCCCAATACCTGAAAGCTTTTCGGGGTAGCCGTACATCTCAGTCGAATTTGCCGTCTCGATCGTGGGTCCTCTGGTCGGCTCTACGTGTCCGTTCGCAGTTTAGTTGGCAGTCCTGACCTGGTAATTGACAGGTTGGATGCGACGGATTCCGCTCTCGTTGTCGCACTTTAGTTGTCAGTTCCGGAGGGATTCTCGGTCTATTTGTCAGTTCCGGAGGCGTTTGGGGTCGTTGGCGGCTCGCGGGTGAGGATTCGTGGCGTCCTTTTGCGGGGAAGCTAGCGTCACTGTGACGGAAAGTTGGGGTGTTGCTTCTTCGGTGATCTGTTGCCTCCCGCGACCGAGCGGAGTCGGCTCGCGCGGCCTACTTCGAGAATCTGATCAGCGCCGAGCAGGAAGACATCGTCACACGGGCCGTTCACGGCGCCGACTCCGAAGCCGTGATGACCTGCCGAACCGCCAATCAGCAGCTGCACGACGTGGTTCGGGCGGCGTTCCCTGTCGCCAACCCGGTATTGCGCCACTGCCTCTGGAAGGCTCGGCTACCCGGCACTTCGAGACCATGGCGGCGGCCGCGGGGATCGGTTCACGGGCAGTGTGGCTGTCGAGGCTCCGGTGTGCCGCCACCCCTAGTCTCCACGCTGTTGAAGGCTCAGAGCGTTCGCGTCGCGGAAAACCACAGGCTGCGCCGGCTATTTAGCGGTATCGTCTTCGGCGGCAACAGGTTTGGCTCCTGATGATGCAGTCGTGGCCGTCAGCGAGTGTCGAGTGATATGGAGGGTCCGGTGGGTGTGGAGGCTGTCGGGTCCGGTCGAGGGGGCATCACGGACGCCGATGTGCACGCGGCCAGTAAGGCTTTGGCAGCCGCGCTGGCCCTAGCCCGCGACGCCCGGGTCGGCGCTGGCGTACCGGACGTGGTCTTGACGGAATTGAGTACCGCCATCGAGGCAGGTGACGAGTTCACTCGGCGACTGCATACCGAACCGACCCGGGTGGCCACAGAGGTCGCCCTGCTGTTTCTCACCGAACATTCACGGTGCGCGCTGCAGTGGGTTGAGATGAGTTACCAGATCATCAAGATGGACTCCGCCCGCGACCAGATCATCTGGCGATACCGCCACCACTGCCGTGAGGTGATCGTCGGCGCGAAAATACTGGCAGGGAAACAAGCTTCGGCGACGTACCCGACACGACGTCTGGCCTTGCTCGAGTTCGAGGCGATGCTTCTGGGCTGCGAACTCGCTCTGGCGTTGAGGAATCGCCCGCCGGACGAAGGCGCGTTATCGGGCCGACCCGGCCGTGCGATCCGTAAACGCGCCCACCGCTTGGTGAGTCGTGTCAACGCGTTGGCCGATGTCGATGACCCGAACCGGGTGTTCGGGTGGTCGATGGTGGCAGCCGCGCGGGCACTGTCGGTCTGTGGTGAAGAGACCGCGGCCGCACAGGCGCGAGCGCTGGCGTGGCGAGACGCCTATCGTGATCACCACCTGCTGATGAATCTGTTGATGACCGAGCTCGATCCAGCGTTGCCGACGCCGCGGCTACTCGAGTCCGTGCGACGCTTGGACACCATCTTGCTCACCCAGCCCGATCCGATGTACAGCCCTGTCCGTGCCGGCTACGTCGCGCGGGTCCGACATCACTACACCGGTGTGATCGCGGCCCTGGCCGAACGTCCCGACGAGCTCTCACGGCAAGGCGCGGCCCAGTGTGTGCGGGCGATGACCTGCTGGTGGACTCGGCAGCAGCACCCGCTGCAGGACACCGTGTGCCACACCTTCGTCTCCGGAACCGACGTGGTCGCCCTCATCGAGCACCGGGGGCAGGTCGAGGTCGTCACGGCGCCGCTGCCCAGGGCCACCATCCGACAGCTGCTCGAGATCAGTCTCAAACCTCCCACCGACGAGGTCCTCATCTTCCGGCCATTGCGGGAAACGCTGAGCGCATCGCTGACCCCGATCCTCGACGCTCTCGCGGCACATGACCGCGTGCGTATCAACAGCCTGGGATTCACCGGTTGGATTCCGTGGGAGACCCTCAAATACCGCGGCGGCACCCTGATCGGTGCTCGCGGGATCGCCCGATTCCACCCCCACCACCGCGCGATCGAACAACGCGAGCCCGACCCCACCAGTCCACCGCGGGTCGAGCGGGTGTGCATCATCGCCGATCGGGCGGTGGAGCTACCCGCAGCGGTCAGCAAGGTGTTTCGTGCGCTGCCGGTATCGCTGATGGAGTTCGACTCCGAATCCGACACCGCGGCACTGACCATCGAACAGATCCGTGGGGCTGCCCGGCCCGGCACCGCGCTGGTGTTGTTCTGCCACACCCGCAGCGATGTGTTCGACTATGCCCGCGCCGGTATCAAAGCCTCGGCGTCATCCGCCCTCGGGCTCGGTGAACTTAGCTGCCTCGACCTGACCGCCACACCGTGGGCGGTGGTGGTGGCCTGCGAATCCGGGCGGGCCAACACCTTTACGCCCGCGACGTCGGTGGCGCACGCGCTGGCCTACGCCGGTGTCGCGACCGTCGCGGGAACGCTGTGGGAGATCGCCGCCAAAACCGTTGGCCCGCAGTTCCTCAAACAGCTCCTCAAAGCGCTCAACACCGACCCGGACGATCTGGCGCGGGCAGTCACGACCTGCGTCTCGGCCGATCCCACGAGGATGATGCCTTTCAGCCTCATCTCTTCCTGATTCGGGCAGGGTGCCTGCAACCGGATCCGACTGCGAGGTCGGTGATGAAAATGGTCGGGTGTGTCGCGCGAGCGGTGGGCGACCATGGCGCCGCATCCGCGCGATGGCATGTGTGGAGTGCGACGGTGACGGTGCCTACACGGTTGATCTTGGTCAGGGCGGTTTTGCCGATCCCGGAGGTCGCGGCGGCGCCGATCAGCTCGGGGCTCTTATTAGGAGACCTGTCGGCGCGAATGCGCCCGGGCTTCGAACGACGGTCGTGCTGTACGCCGTTCGCTCATCGATGACTCGAATTCCGAGGTAGAGGACATGAGTATGGACTCGTCGAATGCTCGGTTCTGCTGTGCCGGCAAGCGATACCATTGGGATCGACGTCTTGAGGAAGTCCTCCGTGGAGATTCCGGCCGAAATCGTGCAAGCCAAGAACGCCGTCGAGTTCGATCTGCTCGCACTTCCTGGAGTTGTCGAAGTCGGTCTGGGCCTACGTGAAGACAACGGCGAAACTTTCGACGAGCTTGAGGGGCCGGAAAGTTTTCGGACAGCGAGGTTTTGGTTATCTCAAGCTGCCTGATTCCGCTGGAACCACTCGGACTCTACTTCGTTCGGTGTGTGGTAGTCAATTCCGGAGTGAAGCCGAATCTGGTTGTACCTCAACTCGATATAGCGGGTGATGTCCTTTCGGGCGTGTTCGCGGGTCGGGTATTGGGTGCGGTTCACTCGTTCGTTCTTCAGGGTTCCGTTGAACGATTCCGCCCACGCGTTGGTGTGTCCTGATAGGTGATAGGGAGGTCGTGATGTAAAAGCGCGAATCTTGTTGTCGCCGTGCTGTTGTGGAGATGAAGGTAGGTCCTTCGATATCGGCATGCAGGTGCAGGTGTCAAACCGCCCCG
>NZ_WMBB01000006.1 GCF_009708175.1 Nocardia aurantiaca | reverse complement strand
GGCTCGCGCAGAACGCGATCCCGTTCCTGGCGGTGTTCGACCACCACGGGCTCCCGCTGCATTTGGGTCGTGGTCAACGGCTGGCGTCCCCGGCGCAGCGATTGGCGTTGATCGCCGCCGAGAAGGGCTGCACCCGACCCGGTTGCACCGCCCCGGCGACGCTGGCGGCGGTGCATCATGTGCGGGAATGGGCTGCGGGTGGGACCACCGATATCGGGAATCTGACCTTGGCCTGCGATGCCTGCCACGGCCTGGTTCATGACGGGCCCGGTGGCTGGAAAACCATTGTGCTGGGCCCGGATTCGGAGTATCCGGGTCGTACCGGGTGGATCGCGCCACCTCATGTAGATCCCAGCCGTACTCCCCGGGTCAATCAGCATCATCACGCGCCCGAACAACTCGCGAGAACGCTGGCGCGGTCGCGGGTCGAGCGGCGAGCGTGGCTGTCGAGCGAGCGCACCCAGGGTAGCCCTGACTGAGGCGGGACCACCACAGTTGCCCGCCGCCCGGGCGCTCGAGCCGCCGAAAGTTCATGCCAGCGATGTAACGAGGTGCTCGTGGCATGAATGTGGTTGCCAGCCAATGCGATCGGGGGTCGGCGGGTCATCGCGTTCGCGGGCGAACGGTGCGAGGCGCGCGGGATTCGGCGGACAATCTGCCCCGCATCTGCTGGCCCGCGTGTCAGAGCATTCAACAACGACACGACATCCCCGCGGCTCTAGTCTGCGATGGCCAGTCGTCCTTTTGGGCCAGAGAATGACGCAGACACACAGGCGCGCATACAAGCAGTAGCGCCCATTCGTCATGTTCGACGGGGGACTGCTCGCAGGGGGTGTATTTGCTTTGGCCGGTGAGGTTTTGGCCGTGTTGATGTCGGCGCGGCGCTGGTGCGCGGTGCCGCCGGCGGCGCATCGACCACGTCAGGGGCGGACCACCAGGATCTTCGCCGAACCCGCCGCCCCGAATCCGGCGACATAGAGTGTGCCCGTGGCCGAGTCGACCGTCAGCGGCGACTGCGCCTCCAGGGTCCCGGTGGCGATCGTCTTGGTGACCGCCCGGCTGTCCGGGTTTATCACCGCGACCCGATTGTCGTCGGCCGCCGCGTAGACGGTATGCGAGGACGGATCCACCACCACCTGGGTGGCACCATGCGTGCCGGTATTGACCGTGGCGACCAGAGTTCGGCTGATCGCATCGACGATGACGACGCCGAACTCCTCGGTCGCCGCGTACACGAGGGACCGGTCGTGGTCTATCGCGACGCTTCGAATGCTCGTCGGGACGATCGAGCCACTGTCCGGCATCTTGATCTGGGCGGTCACCGTCCGCGAGGCGAGATCCAGGACAGCCAGCGAGTCGCCGGCGGCGAGGTAGGCGGTGTCGCTGGGGGCATCCACCGCCATGTTCCAGGCGGGCTTTCCGACATCGATGGTGCTGGCCAGTGACTTCGCGATGGGGTCGATTACCGATATCCGCGTGTTGTTGGAGGTCGGCGCGACAAAAGCGACATGGCGGATGGTGTCGACCGCTACACCCCAGGCGCTGCTGTGTAGGGGTATCGAACCGGCGACGGTCCGTGCGACGGTATCGATGAGGACCACCGTGCTGGATTTGTCCGCGGCGTCGTCCATCGTCGTGACGTACGCGATGTGGATGCCGGGGTCGACCGCCAGCTGCACGCCGTCACCATCGATCGGAATCGTGGCCGTCAGATGGCCGCTGGCGATATCGGTGATCGAGATACTCGTCGAATGGCCCGACACCGCCTGCTGGATCCCGATGATCGAGTGTGTGCTCGCATCGAGGGCAATGCTTCCACCGAGTCCGGTGCCCGAATCCAAGGTCGGAAACTTGTCGGCGGTCACCGGGGTCGACGGTCCGCCGGGTTGGTGAGACACAGGGAGCGCTGCCGCGGTGTGGTTACGCTCGAACACGACTGCCGCGGCGGCGAGCAAGACCACAATGGTCGCGACCGCGGATGCCGCGACAAGTGCCCGGCGGCGGGTCCGGCCCGGCCGGGTATCGACCGGCAGATAGGTGGTCGGCGGTGCCGGTTCGGCAGGTGCCGCTACTGCGGGGTGACCCGGGTGCGCACCGCCGATATGGGCGGTCGCGGGCCATCGCAATGCTTCCTGCGCCGCGTAGGCCAAATGACCGCACGTCGGGTACCGATGATTCGGGTCCTTCGCCAGTGCCGTGGCGATGACGGTCTCCAGCGCCGGCGGCACGCCCGGTCGCACGGCGGTGACCGGCGGCACGTGTTCGGCGAGGTGGGCGGCGATGACCGCGGCCTGGTCGGCGCGGGGGAACGGCGTCTGCCCGGTGAGCAGGTGGAACAGGGTGCAACCCAGCGAATACACGTCCGCACGATGATCGGTGGGGCCGCTGCTGAAACGTTCCGGTGCCGCGTACGCGAGAGTGGCGGCGACGTGCGACACGGTAGCAGTGCCGTCGAGTGTGCGGGCGATGCCGAAATCGGTGAGTAGGGCACGTTCACCGGCACGCGGATCGTGGTCTATGAGCAGATTCGCCGGCTTCACATCGCGATGCAGGATGCCGCGCTCGTGCGCGAAGTCCAGGGCATGCGCCGCATCGGTGATCAGCCGGACCGCGCGCTCGGGCGGCAACCCCTGCGGCGCGGCCGCCAGCAGGCCGTCGGCGTCGCCGCCACCGACGTACTGCATCGACAACCACAGCAACGGGTCGTCCGGACCGCTGCGGTCGTGCACGGTGACGATATTGGGATGATCGAGCCGGGCGATCAGATCCGCTTCGCGTTCGAATGCGGCGCGGGCCCGTGGGTCCGTGGCGAATCCGGCACCGAGAACCTTCAGCGCGACGGTTCGATCCAGGCGTGGATGCCGTGCCAGATACACCACGCCCATTCCGCCCGCACCGATTCTGCGATCGATCCTGAACCCAGCGAAGATCGCCCCCGCATCCACCGTTCCACCCCGAGATTCGTGTGTCCGAACGTCCCGGCGAGCAGCGGGACAGCGTCGAACGTAACGTATCTCGCGCGCCCGACGCGACCGGGCGCATCGTTTGGCTTGACTTGCAGGAGAATTCGACGTGTGACATGGTTTTCGCCGTTGCAGTCGGGGGGCTTTCGTGCGGTGATGCATCGTGATCGTGTCGGCCTCCAGGCGTCTAGAGTTTCGGAGGTCGAGCGTGGCGAATCCACCGCACCAGCCTGAGTTCCCACCGGTGGCCGACCCGCCGATGCCGCCGTCCGGCCCGCAGCCGCCGCCGGTACCCGCATGGGCGCAACAGCCCTACATGGGCGCTTCGGCACAGGCGATGCCGAACCAGCCGGGCCCGTATGGCCCGGTACCGGGGCAGCCGGGCGCCGGGGGGTCCGTGCCCGGGCACCAGTGGCAGCCGAGTGCGGGTGGACCGATGCTGGGCCAGCAGTGGCAGCCAGGTCCCGGTGGTCCGGTCGTCGCCGGTCCGGGTGCCGGGCGTCGACCGGGCCGCCGGTCGTTACTGATCGGCATGGCCGCGGCCGCGGTGGTGTTGCTGGCGGCCGGCACCGGTGTCTACTTCGGAGTCGTGCGCCCGGACAGCCACTCCACCGCCGCAAGTGGCGTCGGCGGACACGGTTTCGCCGATCTGGCCCACCTGGACACCTGCAGTTTCGTGACCAGGGCCGATTTCTCCGACATGGTCGACGACGTCACGGACGTGACGGTCGAGCCGTCGGACTTCGACACGTGCGAAGCGCAGGTCGACCATCCCAAGGGTGGCGGGACCGAGATCGACGTCGACTTCACGACCCGGCGATACGACATCGCGGCGCTGAACAGCAGCGGCCGGAGCACCATCAATCCTCGTGGGGCGCTGCACGTCGGCAAACCCGTGAATTCCGCGCAGGACCGATGCGATCGGCTGGTGTATCGCGACGACGGTGTCGGAATCAGTGTGGGAGCCGATTCGAACAGCCTCCTGCAGCAGATGTCCCACGAGACCATCAGCCAGGATGTGCTGTGCCGGTTGGCCGACAAGGGCATCGACATCGCGGTCGCGGCCCTCACCGCGAATACCGCCGGAACGGTTGTGTACCCGGCGGATTCGTTCGGTGGTGCCGACCCGTGCGGCGGACTGACCGCCGACGATGTCCGCGCGGCCATCGGAACCACCGTCACCAAGGACCCCGCCGGTCCGGCGCATGATTGCCGGTGGATGTCCGGTGACAACATCGTCGTCACCGTAGGCGCGCGCTTGACGGACAACGACCCCATGCGCGAGGAGAACAGCGAACAGGTCGCCGGTCGCACCACGTATCAGCGCGCGTCCCAAAGTGGTACCGACTGCACGGTGGTGACCAAAGGGCGGCACTGGGACCACTGGCTGGGAAAGTACGACGACCCCATGACCAAGATCAACAGCGCGGGTGCACGTACCGAGACGATGGTGATCAGGGCTACGCCGTCTCAGGCGACGACCACCTTCGTATCTCGATGTGCCGCGGCGAACGCGCTGGCCGCAAAGGTGTGGCCCACACTGCCGAAGTCATGAACTGCTGCCGGGGTCGAGATAGACGATGCACGCTGGGCATTCCGGTGCACTGTCTGGATTGAGCGCCTGCGAGACGAGCCAGGAGATACGGGAGACTGCACACTGCGCGGGTACGTGCCTGCGATTGCGGACCGGAGACCTGGTATTACGGATGCCTGCGCTCGTTCCGCAACCACCTTGTCCACGAACGCCTTTCGCGTGCGGAAGCGTTGGAGATCTCCGAGCAGTCGCGGGTGATCGCCAGCGCCTCCGACGTGAGACGAGCGGAGACCGGTTCGTGAAAGTTCAGCGACTTTGAAGCTCAGAGTTCGTCGTTGCTGAGTTCGACGAGTTCGATGGGCCAGGGCAGCACCTGTTCGACGGGCTTCCAGCGTTGACGGTCGTGGGTGATGATTTCCCAGTCGAAGTGCCTGGCGACGGCAAGGGTTTGCGCGGCAACGGGATCGGTGTGTTCTGTTGCCGCGAGCATGTCGGCAAGCTCGTTGGTATCGGCGAGGGTCGTCACACCGGCCAGGGCGATAGCGGTGTTGTTGTCGATCATCCCGTCGAGCCCCTCGCGCTGCTCTTCATTGAGGCTGGACTTCGTCGCGGACAGCGCGAGCGCGGGTACAGCGATACGGATGTCCCGGTCGGCGAGGTGCGCGATGAGGCTGATGGTGGTGAGCGAGTCGTGAGCGTAGGCATGGAGCACGGTGTCGTCGAGCACGTACCCGGTGTGCGTCATCAGCGGGCAGCCTCCCGCGCGGAGGCGCGGTCGGCAAGCATGTCGGCCAAGCGGGCGCCGGTTTCCCAGGCCGCTGGATTGGCGCGAGCAGCGGCTTTGCGGGTCTCCCAAGCGGTGCGGGCGCGGGTCTTCACCGACAAGGCGATATCCATCAGACGGTTGAGGGTCTGATCGACGGTTTCGTCGGGCTCCGCGAAGTCGGCGAAGCGTTCACGTGTGGACGCCAGTGTCGACAGGGTGGTCTTGGACCGCTTCGTGTCCCGATCTTCGGCTGTCATGCTCAGATAATAGCGATAATGGCGAAAATATTCCGCATGTGTGGGCTGCCTGTGGGCCGGATCAAGGCGATCTCGGGAGGTGCGCTCGCGCAGCAGTGCCTCGGCCTGCTCCTCTTCGGGCACGGTTGTGTAGCCGAACGATTGCCATACCTGTGGTCCGGTAGGTTGATTGCCCTTGTCGCTGCGGGATGGCGGTAGGCTCCGGCTTGCTGGTGTTCGATGTGGGAACTGCTTGCAGGGGGTGTAATTGCTTTGGCCGGTGAGGGTTTGGCGGTGTTGCGGTCGGAGATCGCGGCGTTCTATGCCGGGTTCGGTCAGCCGACACTGCTGCGGCGAGCATTCGACCAGGCCGTGTTATTGGTGCCGCTGGTCGAGAGCGATCGGGTGCCGACTTTCCGGGTCGGGGAGATCCACTGGATCTGCGCGTTCACCCACGCTGACGAGTTCGCCCTTTTCATGGCGGCACGCGGGGATGTCATACCCGACGGGGAGTATCGCTACCAGTGGCTGTTTGGGGAGTCGGCTGGGCGAGTATGCGGCGGCACGAGACGAGCTGACGGGGATATCGGTCGATTGTGTGGGTGCCGCGCCGATCGCGTTCGCACCGGAGATCCTGGAATCGATGACCACCGAGGGGGCGATCGCGTGACTGACGAGTTGAAGGTCGACCCGGCGGTGTTGACGCAGGCGGCGAATGGGATCACGTCGATCATCGGGCAGTTGTCGGATCTGGGGATCAAGGAAACTGGCTCGTTGGGGCGCGGTTTCGCCCTGCTGGCGCTGTCGCCTTTGGAGGCGGGTAAGGCGTCGGTGCAGTCGGCGTTCGAGACTGTCTGCAATCGGTGGTCGTGGGGTGTGCGGTCGTTGGTGCAGTCGGCCAACACGATGGCCGAGGTGGTCGGGATCGCGGCCGGGCGCTATCAGATTATGGACGAGCAGGCGAAGGATGCGCTGAAGGAGGTGTATTCGCACCTGTTCTCCGATCCGCACCTGACGAAGGAGCAGATCGTTAAGCGATCGTTGTCGGAGACCTTGTCGGACAACGGATTCAACGCCCTGATGCATCCGGACTATAGTGCTGAGTCGTTCCGGGACATGTCCGACAAGATGCGTCTGGACGCCCAGGTGATCAAGACGGTCGCCCCGCAGGCCGCGGCCAATATCGGTGCTTTGGCCAATCCTATGAGCGCTGTTGCCCCCGCGCCCGGCGCGACCGCGCCAGGGTGGAATACCGGGGCATCCGCGCGCACATCGTGCTCTGCTGGCTCGCCCTGCTCATGATCCGGATCATCGAAACCACAACCGGCACAACCTGGTTCACGATCCGTCGGGAGCTGGACAGGTTGCATATCGGCACGTTCACCGGCCCGGCGGGCACGTTCCGGCGGTCGACCGAACCGACGAAGCCGCAACGGGATGTGTTCGCCAAGCTCGACATCCCGGTTCCGAACCGGATCGTCGAGCTGACTCCGGCGCCCTGACCTGCGGGAATCTACCCGCCTAGAGACACGGTCTCTCGGCGGGTTTCTCCATGTCTGGGCTGGTCAGGGCATGAATCGTGGCTCCAGCCGCCCCGAATTATGCGGAACGCAGGCCCAGGTCGTCTCCGGATTGCAGACCGAAACTCAGAAGGCCCCGACCGAGCCGCCATTGTCGCAGCGGTTAAGCGCGGACTTCGACGACCTGAAAGGATCACGGCAAGCTCAGCTTCGAACCGGTCTGCTGACGAGCTTTTCTTTGATCGTGCAGTTCGCGCGTCCGAGCGACATCCTCGGTAAATCGATAGGTAGGGCCAGCCCCTGCGATCTATGTGTTACTGAGGGTTTCGTCGTCTTCATTAGCCTGCCGCCCATCCTCGCGTTTGCCGAGCGACGGCCAGTCGAGTCGACTGTCCTTGTTCATCTGGCCGATTGCCCGGATGATCCGTTCCCGCTCATCGGGGTAGGTGTCCTTCATCGCACGGCGGAAGGTCAGGTACCGAAAGAATCCCGCGGTTGCCACGCCGAACGCCGATGTGGCCGAAAATCCAACGGCGGTGAGTGTCGTTGGGTCCATTGCAGATTGCTTACCCTCTCCCTGGTCGAGAGGGCATACCGGACTTCTCAGGCCGGGCCTTCTGCTCCGTCTTCGTAAGGGTGATACATACGATCAACACCGCAGCCGCCGAGACGGAGGTGGCAGTCTGCTGTGCCAGATGGGCGAAATGCGCCGCGTCGATGACCATGTGCACAAGCGTATGAGAAGATGGAGGCACACAGAAGGAAGGTCAATCCCCTGACCCTTGGTCAACAGATTAAGACGTTTCCCGTGCCTTATCAAGTTCATGCGACCTTCTCCGGCCTCACGGGAGGCCACCCTACCTGCGCTTTTCAAAACTGTATCTGACTGTATCCGACTCGATCGTATGCAGCTGACCAGGCAGAATTGGGTTACATGTGTAACCCAAGCTTCTGGAAATTACACCGGAAACTGTGCGGATCATCACATTCGCCACGCCAGTGCGACACGCCGATAAGGCCGGCACCCGGCGCGCGTCAACCAGCTCGCGGCAGCAGTAGCAAGGCGTGATTGAGTACAGTGTCGCGCCTTGCGGGTGGGCCGGGTCGCAGAACACGAGAATCTGGCTTCGGCGTGGACCCAGCGTTTCGTAAGCTATCCGAGGTGGTGTGTCAGCCCCATTTGCCGGAACAGCTCTTGCTCGCTCGTCGGCGGCGCTCATCCTCCTCCTCGGTCAACCCCTGTTCGATCTCGGCTTTGTCTGCGTCCGGCAATTCAACCGATTCTGCGGATTTTGCTCCGGCCGTCTGGGCTTCGACACCAGTCCCGTGCCTGAACTCGTCCCACTGTCTGAACTCGTCACCGTACTGGTTCTCACGGTGGGCGCAGACCTCCACGCGACCAAGCTCCAGCGCTAGCCGGTCCATCAGCTCTGAGATGTTGCCAGCGAGCCGTAGGTGGCCCCGGTCTTCAGCAACATCCCAACCTCGACAAGCCGGGCTAAGGTCCGTGCGCGGCGGGTCTGCCCTGAGCCTAGATGCCATTTAGAGTCAGCATGCCGACCTCACCGCGGCAAGACAACTGGGCGAGCGATTGGCGGCTGCCCTCGGAGTATCGGCTGCGACGGTCTGCAACTGGCGCCGTCCGTAGCGGCACGAATGCCGCATGGCGTTCTCATTCGCGGTGACGAAGTGCCCATCGAGGCGGGCGATCATGTCGACAACGCCGGCGGCGACTACGTGGAATCGCTGCCGCCAACCCGTATCCCCGGTCTGTGAACGCGTTTCGCGAAACTACTGCGGCGCAGCCCGTATGCGGTGTTTGCCGAGCTGCGCGAGCACGGCCTGGTTCGCTTCCCACCCATCCGGAAATTTCACTGGAACACCCAGAAGGACAGGCTCCGTCGACGGATGCGTGTCGAGTAACTCAGGAATCCCCGCTCGTCCCACGACGATGCAGGCATGCCGGTGCCGGGAGGTCAGCACGCAGAGGCGTCCGGCTTCCAGGTGGAAGGCGGTCGCGTCGCGTCGACCCGAAAGTGGATGCAGGACAACAGTGATGTCGTATTCGCGGCCTTGTAGCCGGTTCGCGGTGTCGACAGTGACGGTTTCGGCGGATGTGCCTCGGAGGGCGGCGCGGACGGCGGCGGCTTGGTCGTGGTGGGCTGTGCCGACCGCGATGCGTTCGGCGGTCACCGGGTTGGATCCGCGTTCGGAGTGTGCGATCGCGCCGCGTTCCAGGAGTCGGCGGGTGATGGCGGCGATGGCGGCGACGGCTTCGCTGTCGGTGCGGATGGTGTGGCGGGCGGGCAGTTCGTACCAGGCCCAGCCGGATCGGGCGGCTTCGTCGATGGCGTCGTCGACGGTTCCGCCGAGTCCGCCGCGGGTGGTGAGCTCGAGTCGTCGCTGTTCGGATCGGGTGGCGGCGGTGAAGCCGGTGAAGGGGTAGAAGGCTTCGGAGACGACGGGTGCGGCGGTGGCGGGTAGTCGCCAGGAGACGGGGAGGCGGTGGATGGCGATGTCGGGGTTGTGGGCCGTGAGGACGGTGACGGCGCTCATGGTGGGGTCCCAGGACAGTCCGGCCCAGCGGTCCGCTTCGACGGTGGAGAAGGGGTCGAGTTGTCCGGGGTCGCCGACGAACAGGGCGCGTTCGAAGCGGCTGGAGATGCGCAGCAGCATGTCGGATCGCATCTGGTAGGCCTCGTCGACGATGGCCCAGGGCCAGGTGCCGGTGCGGATGGTGGCCCATTTGGCGGCGGTGCCGATGAGAAGCGCTCGGTCGCCGAGGGTTTCGGGGTCGGTCGCGTTGGCGACGTTGGTGTGGGCGGCGACTCGTTCGCTCTGCTGGTAGGAGGCGGCGGAGACTCGCCCGATCCGCATGTCGGGGTGCGCCGTGGCGAGCCGGTCGATGAGGTCGTCGACCTGTTCGTTGGTTTGGGCCACGATGATTCGCTGGCCGCCGTCCTGCGCGAGGTGTTGCGCGGCGCGGACGACGAGGGTGGATTTGCCCGCGCCGGGCGGCGAGTCGACGACGATGGCGCGCTGGTCGCTGTTGGTGAGGTCGTCGAGGACCTCGTGGACGACCTGGTCGGCGGCAGCGGCAACCTTCTCGATGGTGGTCACGACCACTCCTCCCGGGCGTCGTCGGCGGTGGGCTCCCAGACCGGCGGCGGACCGCCATGCGTCCATGGTGTTTCTTCGCGCGGGGGGAGTTTCGGCGGTGGCTGGTACTCGTCGGCGAAGCGCGCGAAGCACACCTCGTCGCCGATCTCCGGCACGGATCCGGGTGCGGGAGTGTTCTTGCGCCCCATGTCTTTCGACAGTTCGAGGACGATCACGCCCTCTTCTACGGCGAGGACTTTGCCTTCTTGATTGCGCCGGTCGACGCTGAACAGTCTCTCGTCGATGTCCGGGTTGAACAGGTCGTCGGTGCGTACGCGTAGAAGCGGCCGGGGCATCGGCCGTTTGCCGTCGCCGCCGAGGCGGGTCGGATCCGCGTCGATCACGACACCGCGGAACGCTTCGCCGACGAGTCGGCGTTCGGCCATGACCATCGGATCGTCGTATGCGCGTTGGGCTTCCAGCGCGGACAGCGCCTGTTCGCGTTCCAGCAGCCGGCGTACCGCGGTGACGGCGACGTCGCGGCGGGCCTGCGGGACGCCTTCGGCGATGCCCGCCGCGAATCGCGAGAACTCGCCGCGATTCTTCTCCCACCGTTTGGGCACGCTCGCGCCTTCGGGCAGGGATCGCAGCAATTCGATTCCGCGCCAGAGCAATTGCCAGGTCGGTTGGAGCTGTCCACGCAGGGAGCGTTCCAGTCGTTCGTAGGCGAGTTCGGCGGCGGTCTCGTCCTCGGCGTCACTGTAGGCCGTGATGAGGTGCGCGAGTTCCTCGTTGTCGTAGCCGGGGTCGGTGGCGGGCCCGGCCGGGGGCGAGATCAGTGGGTCCTCGGCGCGTGCCGCGGCTTGGGCGCCGGTGAGTCCGGCGGGTGGGTCGATCCAGCCGAGCAGTGCCGCGAGGTTCCCGTCCTCCAGCGTCGACTGGCCCGAAACCCAATGGTCGCTCAATACCGTGGTCATGGCGAGCAGGGCGTCCGAACCCGGATGTTCGGCGCGGTCGGCGAACCAGGTGAGCCAGCGGCCGAGCAGCGGCACGATGTCGGGGGCGGGAGTGGGGCTGTCGGCGCGGAGGAACCGTAGTTTCCGGCCCAGTCTGCGCAGCAGGGTGATTCCGCCGGGGTTGGGCGTCCATAGTTGTGGTGCGTCGAGACAGCGCTGCCAGGTGTCGTCCTCTTTGCCCATCGTCTCGGTGGCGTCGAAGTAGGACTCGAGGTGAGGGAGCAGCACGTCGGCGAGTTCGGCGGCGAATCGCAGCTGCAGGATGCGGTCGCGTGGCTGCGGCACGATGAGCAGTGTCGCGTCGTCGGCGGCGGTGCCGATCATGATGGCGACCGGCGCCGCGGCCTCGCCGGCCATGCGCAGCGGAATCATCATGAGCGGGCGCGTCGACAGGTGGCAGTGCCGGACCGCGGCGATCCGCTGCGCGCGCCCGGCGCGCACGGCTTCGACGCGAGCCAGCGCGGTGAGCACGCTCATCCGGCGAGTTCCTGCCGGAGGCGATGGGCTTCGCGCAGTATCCGGGCGATGTCGGCGTGTTCCGGACCGGGTGTCAGTGATCCGTCGGCCAGCCCCAGAACAGTGGTGAGACTGTCGATTCCGCCGAGCTCGTCACAGATCCCGCGACCGAGGACGTCGACCGAGCCGCACCTGCGGGCCTCGTCGCGGCACATGAAGGCGAGTTCACAGTTGGACATGCATTCCGGTGCGTAGCGCGCGGGGGTGGCGGCGATCATCTCGCCCAGGCCCTCGCCGAGGTCGAAAGTCATTCCCTCGGGCAGGCCTTCGATGAGGTCCGTGATAGCCGTCATGCGTGACAGCTGCCGTGTGATGACCGCCAGCTGTTTGCGGACGTCGACGAGTTCGGCGGTGGGCCGGTTGGTGAAGTCGCGCGGGCACACCAGAACCACGTTGTGCGACACCCGCTCCGGCGGTTCGCCGAGTTCTCCCAGCAGTTCCCGGAGGGCGAGCACGTACACCGCCGATTGGCGAGCGGCCGCCGCGACCTGTGCGGGCTCGGCCTGGCCGTCGATCACGGCGAACGCCTTGATCTCGACGACGTGGAACTTCCCCTCGATCTGCACGGCGACCACATCGGGCTCGAGGTGGGCGGTCGCGCCCGCGATCTCCAACCGGAGCAACGGGTGATCGAACAGCGTGCCCTCGCCCGTCTGCAGGGCCCGCTCGAGCAGTTGTCGGGTGCGCTTGTATCGCACCGCATTACCGGTGTTCTCGCCGATGGCGTTGAGATCCTCGTACGCCGCTTCGGGAATGGTGAGCCCGAGCTTCATGCGCAGTAGCGCGAGAAGTTCGGCGCATCCGTTCGCCTTCACCATCGCTTCGAACGCGTTACCGCGGGTGATGGCGAATTGGGACTGGCCGAACTGCGGCGGATACCCGAGCTCCCGCGCAATGGCCGCTTTGTCGACCGCCGCCGCATCGAGCAGTGCCCGGCGCGTGCAGCCGGGATTGCTGGTGAGCGCGGCGATCGTGCGGGCATTGTGGCGGCAGGTGGGTGCGGTGCCGCGCAGTTCGTCCAGACGCGCGGTCGACTCCGTCATCCTGCTGAACTCCCATGTCTTTGATTGCCTGCCAAACCGAACCGGGTGCCGAATAGTCGCGCGGCGGGTTCGTCCACCTGGCCCGCCAGCCGCTCGGCCGCTTGTGATCGTTGTCGCGCATCAGAATCTCGGTGCACATCAAGCTCATTACCTGCTGCCTCGATGATTGCCCCGGGGTCGGCTTCCCAGCCGGAGGTGCGTGCGCCGGGAATCGTGGCAGCGAGCTGTCGAAGCACGCGCTGAACTGCCGGAGTCGGTTCCGCGAGTTCGGAAGTATGTTCTGCCAGTCGGATCACCGCGGTGAGCAGATCCACACGGGCACTGAGTGGTCCGATCAGACGCTGCTGCGCCGACCAGGTGCTCAGCGCCATCAACCCGCGAGCCGGCGCGAGCAGATCGACGGTCAGCGCCGCGCACACGTAGTAGGGGCGAGCGAAAGGCGCTGTGCGGAAAGAGCGTTCCTCGTCGCGCCGCAGACTGGTCAGCCGAGCTGGCAGTAGTTCGCCGGAGAAGAACCCGTCGTGCACTGCGAGGATCAGCCGCGGCGCGGCGGGGACTGTGAGCAGTGCCAGGACGCGATGCACATGTTCTCGCACCGGCACTGCCGGTGCGGCCACCGGTTCCGGCTCCGGAGCGACACCGAGAACAGCTGTCTCCCAATCGATCTCTGTCTGCCGCAATCGCGCACGCAACTGTCGGGCCGACGCCCGATCACCGCTGGACATCGCCCGTCGCACCGCAGCGCGCAGCTCGGTGAGCCGGGCTTCCAGCGCGTCGGGTGATTCGGTCACAGGGCACACCCTAAACATGGATTCCAGTATTTGCCAGTTATTCCCAGTGTTATTCAGAGTGCCGTGCGGTCCATCCGTCTACCGCGTTGGCTCGCAAGGCCGGATTCCTGGGCACGGCTTTCAGCAAGCCCAGTCGATAGAGGAGTCGGCACCGGTGGGTGAGCTCGTTCCTCAGCAATTGGCGGATGAGGAGAAGTTCCGGCTCGGCCGCCAGTTCGACGGGGTGATGTTGTTCTTCGAGCTGAACCTCGACGAAAGCGGTCTGCCCGGATTCGGCGTTGTGCTGGTGGAGGTGTACTTGGCGTCGATCCGGGCGCGGGTCTGGTCAGCGCGAGGCGAGGTGCGGACTGCTGGGCCGGGTGTGTATGGGTGTTCGGCCACAGGGTGATTCGCTGTGTTGCTGGCTGCGTTCGCGTTCGATGCGGGTGGTGATGGCGGCCACGGTCCAGCCATCGGAGTTGGGCGCGTGGGGGCGAGTGATGACGGGCAAGAGCAACGTGAGGGCGCTGCCGAGGGTCAGGCCGAGGAGGAAGGGGAGCCCGAGGGCGGTCATGGGGTGCCACTTTCGATAGGAGCTCGAATCCGATGGTGGGCGAGGATTTGAACGGAGACGGATGCGCGTCAGCTGGTGTCTTGCTTGGGCATTCACATCTGGAGGCGACCGGGCTCTTCGGGGTGGGGTGTGATGGAGTCGGGGATGCGGCGGGTGCGGGCGGTGAGGTCTTGGGAGAGGTCGGCGTAGGCGAGGGACAGTTCGGCCAGGCGTTTCCAGGCGTGGTGGAGGCGGCTTTCGGGATCTGTGCCGACCAAAGCGCTGCGGGCGTCGACGGAGAAGCGGGCCAGGCGGTCGATGACCATGCCGAGGGTTTCGGTGTGCAGGGTGGCGGCGGCGAAGGGGCGGGGGAGTTCGCGTGCGGTCCAGCGGTCGATGTCTTGGATCAATCTGACACGGGTGCAGTCGATTTCGGGCAGTTCTTCCGGTGGCGCGGCGTGCCGCGCTTCGTGGAGGCTGGCCAGTTCGTAGGCGGCCTGCAACAGCGGGTGTGACGCGGCGACGGTGCCGGCGCAGGCATCCAGGACCAGGTCCTTCGACGGCAGGTAGGTGGTCATTCGCTGCTCCCCTCGGCTTTTCGTGTTTGTCAGCTCAGTAGATACCTACGGCAATAGAATTGGGAACGTCCAGCGACGTCTGCAGGAAAAAGGGTCGGCATTCCAGCTGGGCGCATTCCAGAACGGAGAGTCCCAGATAGCGAGGCTAACGAAATGGCAGGATCATCGCTTCCGCGGAGGGCCCTCGGTCGTAGACTTCGCGGCTACCGGATCAGAGCAGAAAAGAGCCAGCTAGCTGCTGGTCTGCGCGTCGAGCTGTCGCCGCAGAGCATCGGGCGGATGGAGGACGGTCAGAAGGTAAAGATCTGCACTTCGCAAATTCGTGACCTTCTTGACTTTTATAGCGTTCCCGAACCGGGCGACGAGCGGAACGAGATATTCTTGCTGTGGCAAGAGGTGAAAGATCAGGCTCTTGCCGCGAAACTTGCTGGCACGACCAAAGGTTGGTGGCAGGCATACACCGACCAGTATGAACCGCATTTCGACCACTACTTGGGGTTGGAAGCCGTGGCCACCCACTTGACCACCCATCAAGTGGTGTTGCTGCCGGGGCTCTTGCAGACCGCAAACCATCGGCGGGCCTTGAGCCTTGCCGGAGACCCGAACGTGTCGGCAGCCGGACTCGAACGACGCCTGGAACTTGCGGCCTACCGGCAAGTTCGTCTGGCGGACCGAAACTTTCGCGTGGACGTCCTGCTGTCGGAAGCGGTGCTTCGCAGCACGCCGGGCGGCCATGCTGTCGCCGTTGAACAGTTGGAGCACCTGCTTGGGCTGATCGGTTCCCGGTCGAACTTGTCCATCCGGGCCATTCCTTTGGACTCGGGCAGCCATCTCGGCCTACTCGCCCAGTCGTTCACGTTGCTGGAATTCCCACCACTGGCAAGCCAGCTCGCGGAGCCACCCATCGTGTATGTGGAAGGCTACGAAGGGGGTCTGTATCTGGAACGAACCGACATGATCGAGCGCCATCGCCGAGCGATCGCGGATCTTCAGCGAGTAGCGTTGACCGAGGACGACACCAAGCAGTTGGTGCAGAAGATTGCGAAGGAGTACGGGGCGTGACCGTAGACCTCTCCGATGCCCAGTGGTTCAAGAGCACCTACAGCCAGCCGACCGCAGATTGCGTTGAGATCGCCCATCTTTCGACAGGGGCGGTCGGAGTGCGCGATTCGAAGGACCCGGGCGGCCCCGCGCTCGTGTTCGCCGGCGATCAATGGGACAGCTTCCTCGCCGGCGGGATCTGGCGGGACTGAATAGTTCTACTGGAAGCCAAGGCAGAATCTTCTCGCTGGCAATCTGACCGTCGCGGAGTTTGCACCGGGATCGGCGGTATCGGGGCGCGGACGATCGCGTGCGTTGGGTTCGCGCCTCACCGATACGGCTGCCCCGATTAATCTGCTTCAGTCTCACATCGCCGAACAGGTCGCCAAGGTTCAGCTGCAAACCCCTTCGCCACGTCGTAAACTCCGCCTTCAGCTGTCGCCATCGTCCGCTTCCTCATCGTCCTCGCGGTGGATGCGCTGCGCCAGATTCCACAGGGACTGGCCGTCGTTGAGTAGCCAGCGCATCGTTCCCTGATTCGATACTGGCCGGTCGTCCCATCCTGCATCCGCCCACATCTTTGACACCAACCCCGATGCTGAGTACTGCTTACTGTCGTATGCCCAAAGGATCGATTTGGTGCGGTGATTGACCCACGTCGCCTGTCGTCGCCGATCATCGCCAGCAAGCCAGTCTTCTAACGCTGCACGCTCGGGCTCGGTCTGCGCGACGAAGCGAAGCGCGATCCCGTCTTTGATTACGCGGCGATCGACCAAGAGCGGCACCGTATTCTGACGGCGCGGCTTGCGCGGTGGCACAGCCATCTCGGGTGCCTTGAAACCATCGGCAAGTTGTTCAAGCACTTGCTGGACGAGCTCCTGGCTTTCCCTGCTCGATCGAAAGAGAGCTCTGACCTCGCGTCGCGGGTTGGTCTGCCCAATCTGATACGCCAGTTGGCGCACTAACTCGGGCACGAGAGCGGGGACCTTCTCCAATACTTCACTATCCCAATCGAAATCGGGGTCACCGATGCTCGCGGCACCAAGATATTGAAAAATCAGATGGGTGATCAGGAGCTCGCCGTGTTCCGCGATCGAGGCCACACGTCCTCCGGCGTCGTTTCCCAGGTCATACACCGCGCTACGTGCAGCACGTAGGGTTAAGACCGAGCGCCATACCTTAAGGGGCGATGGTTCACGCTGAAACAGGATTGTGTGGCTGCCGTTAATGCCTTGCTCCCAGAGATTCTCGGTGGAGCTACTGGCGCGGGCAGTGTGTTCGGCCTCAGGATGTAGGCAGGCCAGAGCGAGGGCGAGTTCGTCCAACGAGCACCCGGTCTCAGGCGCTGCAACCAATTCCCCGCGCTTGATGACATAGTGTTTGCGTAGCTCGGCCCGTAGGTTGGCCTTAATTGCCTGGTGTACGGGCTCAAGAGCGATGTGGTCGCGTTGCTCGATTGCGTTCTGCCGGTTCGCCGCTTGAGAGACGTCAACGGCAAGCTGCTTGTTACCGTGAGTGTTGATGATCTTGATGCTCAGTGTTGCGTTGGCTGTCGCTTCGCCATCGTCGTGCATTGCTCGCGCGATTGCACGTGCGGTTTGAGCACCGTTGACGATGCTGGCGCCCGTCACCGAGAGTGTGGTTGGTCGGCTCTGCGGAGACTTGGCGCTGTCATGCTTGGCGGTTAGGCCGTCGCAGATCATGGTGATTCCGTTGTTCAGATACCAAAACGTTGTGGGGGCAGTAATCAGCGTTTGGCCGATTGCCGCGTTTGTTGCGGTGGTGCCGAGCGGAGCCCGCAGGTTGTGCTCGAACAGGGCGGTGCCGTGTTGGTCGAACCAGTCGGCGACAGCTTCTGCCGTGACGCTGCCCTGGTACGCGTCCAGCTCTCCCTTTTGCTTGTACCAGTCATCGAGCCGTACCTCTAGACAGATCGGCGCCGGCCGCAGGTCCGCATGGATCTGTTCGTGAAAATCGGCAGCGTACAGAATTTCGATGCGCATGCGTGCGCCAAATTTATTAAACTCGTCCAGAGCGTTGTTGAGAACCTCGAGCGCTGGTGGCGAGGGCTCGACTGTTCCCATCAAGGCGATAACCAGAATTGTCCGGCCGGTGATGAGTAGCGGTCGCGCCCGTTGGGCGAGAGCCCCCGCGCGTTGGTTAAACTGGTTATAGAGCTCGTTTTCGATTCTGTTAAGGCCATCAACCATGGCCTTGGCGGCGTCTACATCGAAGGTCGCGGAACCTTTGTCGCTCCACTTCGCCTGCACGAGCAAGACCTGATCACTATCCGGAAGTGGTGCGATGGCGTCTAGGCCCTGATCGGCTATACCGTCGGTCACAAAACTGGCGGCTTCTGCTACTGAACACTTGGCCACGCGCCGTACGGCCAGTGCGGCGAGTGCACGCGACAGAAAACGTTGCTCGTAGTTATGCCCTTGGAAGTGGGCGATGTCGCTGGTATCGATCACGTCGTCGAATGTCTCGTGCAGCTGCTCCCGGACCTGCGTGACCTGGCGAGGTGTATCCGCTTCCAGCGAGGCCATGGGTGTCTTTCCTCCGTTGTCCGTCTAGTTATTGCTTGCCTGGCGGGGCAAGTCATGATCTGTTGCCGCGAGGTCGTGTGCTTAGGTCGACGACAAGTAGGGCGTGCCCGACAGCCTTTGCCGATTCGGTTACCAGGTTCATGACAGCATCCAGTGTGAGCTCGCGTACGCCAAACCAGCCATCGCGCGCGAGTCGGGTGAAGTCGGTCGGCACAAGGTGGCGGCTAAACCGGATGGGTATCGACAGTGCCCCTTCTGTCGCCGTCAGTACCTGTGCGATGGGGTGAGGTGTTCATCACCCGAAGTGTCCCTTTACTGACATGTCAGAGCCCACCGATGGCTCAGTGAACGTGTATACCGTCGATCTGGGTCGCCAGCTCGACCACGCGAACGTCCTGCGCGCCGAATCGCACCGACATCTGCTGATGCAACCGCTTGAGCCGGCTCAACGCTCCCTTCGGATTGCCGAGGCGCAGTTGGCATATCGCAAGACGCTGCAGGCAGTACATCGCTTGCTCGTCGTAAGGGCCGTTGGCCGCGGTGAGTTCGTCTGCGAGCGTTCGGTACAACTCGGCGGCCGACGCGAACTCGCCAGCGTCGAAGTGACGGTCGGCGCTGCTGCGTCGATCGTCACCAAATACCTGCACCGTAGGTGCGGTGCGCGGCTCAACGGACGCGGCCTCGATCGGCGGTGCGATCATCGTGCGCGCCGTCCAGTAGCTCGGCGGCGGCGCCAGGGCCTGCGCATACAGGCGTGTCGGGCTGGCAGGTTCGCGTACATCGTCGAGTTCGTCGAGCCCGCACACATGCCGCAGCAGTGTGCTGTGCACGGCGGTGGCGTCACGCGGCCGCTGCCGTGGATCCTTGGCGAGCATGTCCGAAACCAGCGCGCCGATTTCGGTTGGTACATCTGCCCGTAACTTCGATACTTCCGGCGGCACCAACTCGATCTGCTTGCGCCACAGCAGGAAGGGAGTACTGCCGGTGATCGCCTGAGTACCCGTGAGGAGCTCGTAGAGCACCAAACCCAGCGAATACAGATCGGTCTGCGCTACTACCGGATCACCGTTAATCTGTTCCGGCGCCATGTAGGCGGGGGTCCCGAGGGTCTTGCCAGTGGACGTGAGCCGCGAGACATCGCTGTCCAGCAGTACAGCCAACCCGAAGTCGAGTACCTTCACAGTCCCGTCTGCACACAGCATCACATTGGACGGCTTGAGGTCACGGTGAAAGATCGATTGCCGATGCGCCGCCGCCAGCACCGCCGCTACTTGCGCGCCGATCGAGGCGACAACCCCGACAGGCAGCATGCTGCGATATCCGGTCGTCCGATCCAGCGGCACACCGTGCACGAAATCCATAACCAGGTAAGGCCATTCGGGCGGTCCCGGCTCGATCCCCGCGTCGTGAATCGCGGGCAGCCCTGGATGCACCAACCGAGCCATCAGCCTGGCCTCGCGGATGAACCGCTGGGTCCACTGCGGATCCGCAGCGAGATCCGGCCGGGTCAGTTTCACCGCGATCGGGCGCTCGAGGTGCCGATCGTATCCCGCGAACACCTGCCCCATACCGCCGGAGCCGATCTGGCTGGTCAGCTCATACCGACCACCGACGACCTGCGGTTGCAGCGCCACCATCACCCCTCCGTGCGTCTCATCGAAGGATCAAAATACCGGATGAGGGCAAGGTCGGCGCTATGCTTTACCCAAACATGAAGCAGGTCAAACCATTCGGTCGATCTCGCGAGGTCCGTTACCAGCGTAGATCGTTTGACATAGTTTTCAGCCGCTCTTTAGAGTCCTCCGAGCGGCTGGAATGCCAGCCGACCACAGCAGCAAGATAGGTGACAGCTACATGGCCGACGGGAGCGTGGACCTTTCCGAGACCGATTCCTCGGCCTTGCGCGAGCGGTCCATACCACTGCCGGCCGGCGCCGATGGCTACCGAAAGGTGCTGCTGCTCGGCACAACCGCCGTAGGTAAGATCACCATCGTTTCGGGCTGCTCGGCGCCGCACACAGAATGGGTCGAGGTTTACTCGCTGTCCGGCGACGGATCTGTCGCCCGCCGAGCCCAGGCGCTCGACGTTCGGATACTGGAACGGGTGCGCCCATGCCGGTAACAGGACGAGCATTGGAATCAAATGCGCTGCTGACGAGCGTGGCGCGCCCGATCGATGCGGCGGCAGCCAAGCGAGGCGTCGTGATCGAGTGAACGGCACCTCGTCGGTGTTCGGTGGCGTTACAACGAAGGAGAAGTAAGTGGTCGCGGCGCAGGAAACCAGTCTGCAGCGGATCCTCGAGGGGAGCTCGCAGTACCTTGTCCCGCTGTATCAGCGGCCGTACGGCTGGGGCGACGAGCAGCTGTGGGAGCTGTGGAACGACGTAATCCAGCTCGCCGAAGATCGTACAGAGGAGCCGGAGTCGACTCACTTCATCGGGTCTGTGGTTTTGGCCCCGACCCCGGCGGGTGTCGCAGGCGCGGTCACCCGCTTTCTCGTCGTCGACGGTCAGCAGCGACTCACAACCTTGACTCTGCTGCTCGCGGCGATCCGCGACTACCTGCGGGCAGTCGACGGTTCCGCGAGCCGCGACACCGACCGCATCCACAACCAGCTGCTGACAAATCAGTATCACGACGATCCGGATCGCCTGAAACTGCTTCCGACACAGGTGGACCGACCGGCCTACACGGCCGTCATCGATGGCACCGCTACCGATGACGACGGCAATATTGGCAGTGCGTATCGATTCTTCCGCAGTCGCCTTGACGAACTAACAGCGGTCGACGACATGCCCTTTGGGCTTTCGCAGGTCGTCCAAGCCGTCGTCTCGGGACTGTCGGTGGTGTCGATCAGTGCGCACCCCGGCGATAACGTCCACCGAATCTTCCAATCGCTCAATAACACTGGTCTGAAACTTACCCAGGGCGACCTCCTGCGCAACTACCTCTTCATGCGGCTGCCGAATCGCAGTGAAGAGGTCTACCGCACCCACTGGTTGCCGTTGCAGGCCTCGTTGGACAACGAACGCATCGAGACACTGTTCTGGCTCGATATGCTGCACAAGCGTCCCAGCGTCAAGCAGAGCCAGACCTTCGCCGCGCAGCAGACCAGACTCGAGAAGCTGATTTCGGAAGAACAAATCGTCGCCGAGATCGAACGGATCGCCCGGCTCGGCCGCCTGTATCGGCTGATGAGCGAGCCAGAAGCCGAGCCCGACCCCGAGGTTCGCGTGCGGCTTACCCGCCTCGCCGAGTGGGATTCCACCGCCCCTGCACCGTTGGTTCTGCACTTGCTGCTGCTACGCGACCGCGGCGAAGCCTCGAGCGAGCAGGTTGCGCGAGCTCTGCTGTACATCGAATCGTTGCTGGTGCGGCGATTCCTTGTCGGTCGCGCATCTCAGGGTTTGAACCGCCTGTTCGCGGAAGCCACGCAGCAACTCGACACCGTGCTGCCGGTGGACACCGCGCTGCATGTCCACTTCTCGGCTGGTCGCAAGCATTATGCGACCGATAAGCAACTGACCGAGGCGATCGTGAGCGTGCCGCTCTACCTGAATGGACGCAACGCGCATCGCAAGATTCTGATGACCTGGATCGAGGAATTGTTTCTCTCGAGAGAAACCGTCCAACCGGAATCGTTGTCGATCGAACATGTGATGCCGCAAAGCCTTTCAGCGCAATGGCGCGCTGAGCTGAGCGCCAAGTATGGAGAGGATGAGGTCGACGTTCTGCACGAGCGGTACCTCCACACCCTCGGCAACCTCACTCTGACCGGTTACAACGAATCGCTGAGTAACCACGAGTTCGCCCTCAAGCGTGAGACCCTGCGCGCCAGCAGTATCCGCATGAACCAAGACATCGCCGCTCATGAATCGTGGGGCCCGAACCAAATCGAGAAGCGAGGCCTGGCATTGGCCGAGCGGATCATCGAATTCTGGCCGGGACCGGCCGACGAATCAGCATTTCCCGACAACCCCACCTGGGCCGCCATGCACCAATTGCTTACGGTGTTGCCCGCCGGCCGTTGGACAACCTATGGCGACCTCGGCAACCTGCTCGGCACCGCAGCCCACCGCGTCGGCACCCGGCTGCGGTCCCACCCAGCGCCCAATGCTCACCGCGTTCTCGACGCACACGGCATGATTTCCTATGGGCCCGGCGACATCCCTGAGAGCCCGCGCCAACTACTCGAAAGCGAAGGAATCAGTTTCTCTGCGACCGGCAGAGCCGCCGCAGCCCAACGTCTTTCCTCCGACGAGCTCGGACAACTGCAGATAGCCGCGCAGAACCTTGCCTCAGATCTGGTGCATTGACGGCGAATAGACGGATGCGGTCACGATTGTTCCTGTACGCCGGGTGTCAGATCATCGTCGATGAACCGCTCGAGCGCTTCCACGGCTTCCTGGGTTAGTGGGTCTTCGATTCCGCGCAGGATCAGTAGATCCTCGGACAGCTCGCTCAACGTGGTGCGCGCCTCCGCGCGATGACCCATGAGCGCGAGCAACCGCCCGAGAGCCAGCCTCAACTCGAGCGCCATTTCACTGCAGTCGCTCTGTGTGACGCGCACGTCGTCCAGCACCGCGCGCATTCCGGACAAGGCTTCGGTGAGTTCGCCGAGCTCGATGCGGCAGTCTGCGGCGAACTTGCGACATTGGATCGTCAGCTCGTCGGCGAACCCCTTGACCCGGGCGGATGCCGCGGCAAGAGCGTCGAATTCCGCTCTTGCCTTCCGGAATTCGCCACCAAGGAAGCGAGCGAGCGCGATATCGAACCGTAGTTCCAGTACCCGCGGGCTATCGGTGCCGAAGGCGCGGCCCGCTGGCTCGAGGATGCTGCTGAGGACATCAGCTGCCTGCAGTGAGCGGCCCGCGGCGAGCAAGTCTCGGTACTCGGCCAGCTGATGTTCCAGCCGTTGCTCGAGCACCGCATCGCTGATCGGGGCGGTGGCGGGCAGCGCGCTCTGGAACCGGGTAGTGGGCGTCGACTGCTCCGGACGCAGAGGTCCGTTGGGGCGTCGGAAAATCGCGGTCGGGTCGGGCACGCCGGACAGATGCCCAGCGCTCGGTCCGGCAGTCGACCCCGGTGGGGGTAGTAACGGAAGCAGTCGCTCGTAGACATCCGCGGCGTCAGCTGGTCGCTGTTCGGGCTCCTTGGCCAGCAGGTCCAAGACCAGGCGGTCCAATTCGGCAGGTACGTCGGCACGCAGTTCGCCGGGCGGAACGGGCGCGGTGTCAGCATGGTCTTTCAGCACGATCGGCGCCGCACCATCGAACACCGGGTAGCCGCAAAGCATTTCGTAGAGGATGCAGCCCAGCGCATACAGGTCCGTGCGTGGTGTTGCCTTGGCGCCGATGGCCTGTTCCGGCGACATATATGCCACCGAACCGACAATCGCGCCCGTCATGGTCAGCTTCGGGGTGCCGGTCGTGAGCAGCGCGGCGATGCCGAAGTCGATGATCTTCACGGTGCCGCTGGGCGTTACGAGGATATTATCGGGTTTGAGATCGCGGTGGACAACCGGCAGCGCGTGCGCGTACGAGAGCGCGGTGGCGATTTGCGCGGTCACCGCGACTGCCCATTCGATCGGCAGCGGGGCGCCGGGGTCGAGATAGTGCCGCAACGTGTTGGCGCCTTCGACGAGTTCCATCACGAGGTACACCTCGCTCAGGTCCGCGTCGAGGACCGCGTCGTACACCTGTGGCACGCCATGGTGTCGGATCTGCGCGGTGATCCGCGCTTCACGACGAAACCGTTCGGCGAACTCGGCGGCATCGGTCTGCGAGTGGATCTGGGTGAATCGGATCATCTTCACCGCGATCGCTCGGTCGAGCACGGTGTCGTACCCGCGCCAGACCGACCCCATCCCACCGAACCCGATCTCTTCGATCAGGTCGTACCGCTTACCGATGCGCCGAGTCGGCACCGTCTACCCCCTGCCATCCCGCAGCACCATGCACCGCTGCTCTACATCTCGGGCAGTCCATGCCGCCGCCCCAGCAGCCGGAACGCCGCGGTGCGCGCCTGCCGATCCAGGTCCTTCTTGAATTCGTTGTCCCGGGCGAAGTACCGCTCGCCCAGGTCATTGAGAGTATCGAAGTGTTCGACCATCTTCTCGGCGAACACTTTGTCGAAGACGACTCCGAAGTCGTCGACATTCTTGTTCGCCAGCCGCGCCTGCTCCACCTGTGGTTCATCCATGGCGGCGTTGAACGGCACAGCGAGATGCTCCTCGGAGAACTCGGTGCCGAACCGTTCGTTGAACCGCTCGACCAGCTCAGATAACAGCGACTTCTCGGGCTCCTTGGCCGGCCCGGTGCCGTCACCGAACCCCCGCAATTCCTGTGAGCCTTCAGGAGCGAGTCCGAGATCGTGGTCCCCGGTCTGCTCGAGCCGAAGATGGCTCAAGTCGATCTCGCCGATGTCGATGCGGCCATCAGCGCGTCGCGGCAACCGATTCAGCAGATGACGCCCGTACAGGTACAGCAGCTCGAGATCAGGGTCTTGATAGGGCACGATCTGTGCGAGGAACCCGTACTTGCGGACGTAGTCGTTGAGGTCGGCGCGGAATGACTCGGCGAGCGCGACATCGTCGTCCTCCTCGCTGTTGAGAAACACACTGAATCGGTCGACGGCCGGTGCCAGGTGCCGATACAGCTCGGCATGCAGTTTGGCCCACTTCGCGGCCGATCCGGCCGCCTTCTGCTCGGCGACGAGATAGGCCGCCGCGAAATCCTTCATCTCTTGCGTGATCAGGATCGGCGCGGCCAGTGCCCGGTCGCGTGCGACGTACAGCAGGTTCGGGTCGGTCGGCAGGGTGAAAGCGTCCTCGTAGTAGGGCGCGAACGATTCCTTGATCTTCTCGGCCTCGTTGACGAAGTCGAGCACCACCAGGTCCTGCTGCGATTTGCCTTCGCGGGTCCGGTTGAGTCGCGACAGCGTCTGCACAGCAGCGATACCGGTGAGCGTCTTGTTCACATACATGGTGGTGAGCAGCGGCTCGTCGAACCCGGTCTGATACTTCTCGGCGACCACCAGGATCCGATATTCCTTCTGCCCTTTGCCGCCCACCTGGGTGGCTCGGTCGTCGGCCCGCGTGTACCGGAACGCCTTGGGCAGTGCGGATTCGGCGAGGCCACCGTTCTCCGACGGCTCGGTGACTTCCTCGCCATCGACCTGCAGGCTGCCGGAGAACGCGACCAGCACACCGATATCCGGGTACTTGATGTCGTACTCCCGATCCTTCAGGTACTCCTTGATCGCCCGCGCCATAGCGACCGCGCTCTGCCGAGAAGCGGTCACCACCATCGACTTCGCCCGGCCACCGAGCCGCCCACGGGTGTGCGCGACGAAGTGTTCGACGATCACCTGCGCGTGCTGTTCCACCGCGTACGGATGCATGAACGCGAACCGTGCGAGCAGGCTCGAGGCTTTGGCGTCGGGCACTTCGACATCGTCGGGATTCTGGTTCACCAGTCGGTAGTAGGCCTTGTAGGTGACGTAGTTGCGCAGCGGATCGAGGATGAACCCTTCCTCGATCGCCTGCCGCATCGAATAGGTGTGGAACGGACGGTATTCGGCGCCGTCGGCGGTACCGAAGTTCTCCAGTGTCTTCGCCTTCGGCGTCGCGGTGAACGCGAAGTAGGAGATGTTGGAGGCTTTCGCCCGCGCCTCGGCTTTACGCCGCAGACGTGCGTCGATGTTCACCTCGACCGCGCCCTGTTCCTCGTCGTCCGCGTCGAGCCCCATGTCGCGCAGCGCGGTCCGTACCGCCGCCGCGGCATCACCGGACTGCGACGAGTGCGCCTCATCGATGACGACGGCGTAGCGGCCACCAGCCAGCTTGGTCTGCTCGCGCCGCAGATAGTCCAGCAGCGCCGGGAAGGTGTGCAGCGTGACGGTGATGATCTTGCCGCTCTGCGAGCTCAACGCCCGCGCCAGTTGCTCGGACTTCGCGCCCGCCTTGTCGTCGATCTTCACCACCAGGCCGGACACCTGCTCGAACCCGCCGACGGTGTCGCGAAGCTGAGAGTCCAGGTTGCGCCGGTCGGTGATGATGATGACCTTGTCGAAAACCGGTACACCCGGCTGCAATCCGGCCGCCCGCGCCTCCGCGTCGAGATTCTCCAGCCGCTCGGTGTGCAGGTCACTGAGCCGGTGCGCGAGCCAGCCGATGGTGTTCGATTTGCCGGAGCCGGCCGAAGCCATCACGAGGTAGTCGTGCCCGGAACCGTGGGTCGCGGCGTGCGCGGTGAGCTTCTTGACCACATCCCACTGGTGGAACCGCGGGAAGATCGTCGAGCGAGTCGCCTTTCCCGCCGGCCCCTTCTTCTCGGTGGTGTGCACGAACCGTTCCAGCAGGTCCAGCCAGTTGTCCGGCTGCCACACCTGCTCCCACAGGTACGAGGTCGCGTACTTGCCTTCCAGGGTAGCCGACGGATTCCCCTTGCCACCAGCATTACCCGGCCCCTCCGAACCGGTGTTGAACGGCAGGAACACTGTCTTCGCAGCACGCAGCTGAGTGGTGACGAACACCAGATCCGGGTCGACAGCGAAGTTGGCGATCACCCGATGCTTGAAGATCAGCTCAGTGGGGTCCCGATCCTCCCGATACTGCCTCTTCGCCTCCTCGATGCCCTGTCCGGTCAGTGGATTCTTCAACTCCGCCGTCGCCACCGGAATCCCGTTGAGCAGCAACGCGAGGTCCAGACGCGGCCGCGAAGCACCGGGCTTCGTGGCGTACGGCAGTTCGCGAACTACCGTGAGCCGATTGGCTTTATAAGCGTTCAGCACATCTTCGGAGCCGACGAGGTTCGGCTTGAAGTAGGCAACCCGGATCAAGACCCCCCGATCCTTCACTCCTTCCCGAAGAACCCTCATCAGCCCCTTGGCAGCCAGCTCCTGCCCCAGCCGCTTCGCGAACCCCCGCTGCGCCTCATCCTGATCGTCCCCGTAGGTAGCGACCAGCTCGTACCACTCCGTCTGCTGAGTCTGCGAGATGAAGGTAAGCAGTTCCCCCATATCCAGCCCGAGCTCCGCGTTGTACTCATGCGGATTCCCCTCCCGCCAGCCGTTCTCCACCATCGCCGTGACGATGGCCTCCCCGAACGCCTGCTCACTGTGCACAGACATGGTTCGCTATACCCCCTGGGTGAGATTCCGCCCGGAGGCGGTGGTGACGTCGAATTGGCCGGTCACAGCAGCCGTGATGAGTGATTGGCGACGTTCCCCAAGGAGTCGGAGCTGCTTGTCGATCACAGACTCAAGGCTGCTGAAGCTGCGCCGATAGGAATCGATCTGATGACCTATTTCCATTTGCTCAGTATCACTCGGAATCGGTACACGCACTGTCGCCACCTGCGACTCACTCACCGATGGGACCGGCCCAGGGTTGGCGAGTTCGCCCAAATCGAGCAGTGTCAATAGATTCGCCCAATAAGTCGCGCATCCTGATCGAAAATGAATTGCACGTACATTATCATCTACAATTGATTCACAAGTCGTAACGACCCGGCGATTCAGCAGTAGTGCTGCACCGACCCGCGCATAGAGAACCGATCCGGCTGGAACAATTCTCGCACCGAGTTTTCCGGCAACCTCTTTGCTAACCCAGTTTTCGGCATTACCCAATCGCAACCAATCATTGGCCAATCTAAAGTCGCTGACTTTGATCACCGGATAGTCGCCGCAAGAGTTTCCCTGGTATGCATGTGGAAATGTAGTCCCCATGTAGGTCCTACTCAGTCGTCCAATAGATGATGTAGACCATGTCTGATCAATTGGGCCGAGCCAGTCGATAACCGTTCCATTTGCAGCGTTGCGACCTACTCCACCGATCAGATCGCGTAGGGCAGTTGAGAACCGCTCCCTCAGTAGGCTGAGCTGTCTTTTCCGAAGGCCCACAAGCCGGTCGATGCGGGAGGTTTCGGCGTCGAGGAAGTCGGCGATGCGGCGCTGCTCCTCTAGCGCAACAATTGGAAACTCAAGATTGGCGACATCTTCTGCGGTGACTGCTTTGTAGGTCGAACCTACGGAGATCGAGTCCAAAAATTCTCGCTGCCCATGCATCCACCACCACAGGAAGCGTCGATCGCACCCAGCTGCTCGAATGGCATTTAAGCCTCGACCAATTCCGTATAACCGATCCGCAAGATTCAACGCTCCAACGGGTGCGCGGACTGATAGCAACACGTCACCCTGGTGCGCCACTTTTGGCGCAGAGTCGCACTCAAATCGCGGCGCAGGAACCTCGTGCCCAAACTCTGCGTTTCCCTGCAAGAATGGTTGGCCGCTCCCCAAATCCCTAACGTCGGCCGAGGGAGGTGACTGGCCGGCATTAATAGATGCCACATATTTGAGCGGAACCGTAGTCATCGAGTCACCTCTGCCAGGAGCTGCTGGATTTCGGCCTCAATCTCCTTCAGTTCCGAGTCGATCTCCGCCAGCGGCCGGGGCGGCGTGTGCACGTAGAAGTGCCGAGTGAACGGAATCTCGTAGCCAACTTTGGTTTTGGCGTGGTCGATCCATGCATCGGGAATGTGAGGCAGGACCTCGCGGATCAGGTATTCATTGACGTCCTCGGTCAACGGGACGTTCTCGTAGTCGCGCAGGTCAGGGTCCGGTTCGGGGGTACCCTTCAACAATTGGACCTCACCATCCGCGTCGCGCGTGCCGACTGCTTCACGGAAGGCTTTGGAGAAAGGTGCACCGGTGGGCCATGTTTCACCGGCACCTACAATGGCATCGCGCATGGCCGACACGGCATCAGCCTTCGTCTTCCAGGAAGCGCCGACCAACGGGGCGAGAAGGACGCGGAACGCGTTGGAGTCGGCGTACTGTTTTCGGACCGGCGCCGAGGAGGCCAGCTTGTCCAAACCTTCACTGGTGAGTGCGAACCGCAGCTTCAGCGGTCGCTCCACGGTGATGCGGCGGTATCCGAAGTCCTCGTTGTTGAAGACCTTGACCTTGCCGTGCAGCGGGTGGGTCGGGTCCTTTGCGACCGTCAGCGCCTCGCCGTACAGTCGGGTGATTTCCTGAATCTGTTCATCGCTGAGCTGCTTACGCTTGTCGCCCAACGACTTCCGCATCTTCACCCAGTAGTCCCGCGCATCCAGCAGCACCACCTTGCCCTGATGATCGAGCTTCTTGCGGTTGGTGAGGATCCAGAAGTAGGTGGAGATTCCGGTGTTGTAGAACAGCTGATCCGGCAGTGCGACAACAGCTTCCAGCCAGTCGTTCTCGATGATCCACCGGCGGATCTCGGACTCGCCGGACCCGGCGGCACCGGTGAACAGCGGGGAACCGTTGAAGACGATGGCGATCCGGCTCCCGCCCTCGCCGGACGCGTTCACCGGCTTCATCTTCGAGATCATGTGTTGCAGGAACAGCAGTGACCCGTCGTTGATGCGAGGCAGCCCGGCACCGTAGCGCCCCGCTTCACCGAGGTTGGCGGCCTCCCATTCGACATCGTCCTTGATCTTCTTCCACTCCACGCCGAACGGCGGGTTGGCGAGCATGTAGTCGAACTTGGTCTTCTTGTGCCCGTCGTTGTCGTCGAGGGAGTTACCGAGCACGATGTTCTCGGAGTCCTCGCCCTTGATCATCAGGTCGGACCGGCAGATCGCCCACGACTCCGGATTCAGTTCCTGCCCATACAGATCCACCGTCGCCTGCGGGTTCAGGGCGGTGATGTGGGCTTCCGCGGAGCTGAGCATGCCGCCGGTGCCGCAGGCCGGGTCGAGTACCCGACGGACGACGCCGGGGACACCGAGTAGCTCGGCGTCCGGCGCGATCAGCAGGTTTACCATCAGCTCGATGACTTCGCGCGGGGTGAAGTGTTCACCGGCGGTCTCGTTGGACTGTTCGGAGAAGCGCCGGATCAGCTCCTCGAACACGTAACCCATCTGATGGTTCGACACCGCTTCCGGGCGCAGGTCCAGGTCCGCGAACTTGCCGACCACCTGGTACAGCAGACCTGCCGCGTCGAGTTTGCGGATCTGCTGGGCGAATTCGTACTTCTCCAGCACCTCACGCGCGTTCTCGGAGAAGGCGCCGATGTAGGCGATCAGGTTCTTCGCGGCGTAGGTCGGGTCGGCGGCGAGTTTCTTCAAGGTGAGATCGCTGGTGTTGTAGAACACCGCGCCGGCCGCCATGGTCAAGAACTCGTGGACGTCGAGGTCTTTCCCCGCCAGCGACTCGGCCTTGGCGAGGACCGTGTCCCGGGTCGGCGCCAGCACGCACTCCAAGCGTCGCAGCACCGTGAACGGCAGGATCACCTTGCCGTAGTCGGACTGCTTGTAGTCGCCGCGCAGCAGGTCCGCGACCGACCACGCGTGGTTGGCCAGCTCGCTGTGCTTGCCGGTGTTCACTCACTGCCTCCTCGAGGATTACTGATGTCTTCGTTTGTCGCGCTGCCCGCGGTCGGTTCGAGCGCACCGGCGACCAGACCGGTGGTCAGCACCTCGGCGACCTGATCTACTGTCTCGCCGGCCTGACTCAATGCCGCCCGAAGCTGGTGCACGCGGCGAAACGCTTCGCCGTAGCGCTGTTGCTGCGCCAACGGCAGCAACGGTATTCGCGTTCGGTGCAGAGCGGAGTGAATCGCGGTCGTGCCAAGGGAAGAACCGTCATCGATGCCGCCGATGAATCCGGCGACGAACCACGGGTCCAGGCGTTGCGGGTCCGTGCGCACGAGTTGCACATTCGGGCCGAGTGCGATCCCCGCCTCTTCCGGGCCGGCGATCCGGAAGGTATGGCCCCGGGGGCCGCGCACGGTCGGCACCAGAACGTCACCGATCTCGACTTCGACCGCGAGGCTGGCGGGCTCCACCTTGACCTTGCCGGATGCCGGGCTACCGGTGGCGATGTCGCGACCGGTAATGGCCGGCCGGAGATCTTCGTCGTTGGATACGGTCGACCTCGGTGGTTGAGCACGCAAGATGCGTACGGCTCCGCCCGAAGCCAGATCGGAAATGGTCGCAGTCCGCCATGTCGCACTCGAGATCTGCGCGACCTGATCGACAGCTTCGGACGCGTGAGCCAGCTCCGCGACAGCAGCGCGGAGTCGTGAGAGCGCCGTATCCGCCTCGCCGGCAACGATTCCGGGATCGATCGCCAACCTCACCCGCGGTCCGGGCGTCAGATCGACTTCCTCGTCGAGCAGGTCCACAACCCTGACAACGGTCGAAACGTTGGGCTCTTCGGCCTCCGCTGATCGACCCTCGATGAAAGCGGACCACACTCGATGCACCGTGTCGGCGATCGGCGGCCAATCGACAGCATCGCCGGCGCCGCTCTGCGCGGCCTCACCTGCGGCCGGCGCGGTATCGACCAGCAGCACGCTGTCCGGCACCGCTGCGTTCGGGTCGGGTTTCTGCAGGATCCAGATCTGCAGATCAAGTCGCGTCCAAAGAAGCTGAGGGAGTCTCGGTGGCAGGTTGATGACGGCACGAAGCGCTCCCGCCCGCAGCAGCGCACTACGGATTCGCCTGCCAGATGCCCTCGACGCGACGGATGCGGGAACAAGGAGAACAGCGAGTCCACCGGGACGAAGGTGCGCGAGAGCGTGTTGGACCCAGGCAAGGTCTGAATCCATCCGCCCTGGTCTGCCATACCCCCACCGCGGGTCGTCGATATGCAGCCGATCCGCGGCCCAGTCCCGAAGGCTGAGCGGACTGCTCAGTACCGCGTCCACTTCCAGGCCAGGGAAGGCATCGTCGTGCAAACTGTCGCCCGTGGCGATGTTCGCGTCGACCCCGGTTTCGGCCCGCACTACCAGACGAGCCAGGGCTGCTTGGGTTTCCGAGATGTCCTGTCCGTAGAGTTCGGTGGCACCGCGCTCCGCCGCCGCGACGAGCAGCGAACCACCACCACAAGCAGGGTCGAGCACCCGTACCAGCCCAGCCCCGAGCGGCTGCAGCAATTCCGCCATGAGCGTGGCGACCAGCTGTGGAGTCCGGTAGCGGCCGATATTCTGCTCACCACCGTGCGCATGGTCGGCCAACGCCTGAAGTGCCGCACGCGGCCCCTCGACCTCAGCAGCATGCGCCAATGTTTTCAGGACGCGAGACACGGCAGCGGTTGTCGCGGAGTCCGACGACACCCAGCCGGATCCGGACGGCTTCAGCCCGGCAAGCAGAACCTGTGCGTCGTCGCTGGACAACGACGAACGCAACAGTGTCTGCAACGACGGAATCGGCGCATCAGTGCCATCTTGGCCGCGGTCGGCCAACCATGCCCGCACCGCGTTCCAGTCGAACACGGGCCGGAACTCGGTGCCCCCCACCGGCTTCGGGAAGTCCTCATGACGCTTACGCCAGTTACTCACAGTCGCACGGGTCACGCCGACTAGCTTGGAGATTTCCGTGGCGGTCACGGGTGGAACCAGGTTCGACATGTCACCCCTCTCGTGTGCATCACGATCCTGGCGCATGCTCCTGTGAAAATCAAGGCGGCGTTAACTCATTGACAACATTCACAGCCTGGCACGATGATGTGTACTCACAAGATGGCGCTACTCGCGCCGACTCCTTCTGGCTCCACCCCAATCACCTACACGAAAAGGGTTCACCGCCATGCCCGATCCGCTTCCGGACAGCACACGCCTCGCGCCCTGGATTGTCGAACAGATCGACGGATCAGACCTCCCCGACGAGGTGGGACTACTGATACTGGCGGCCTTCGAAGGCGATCCAGCGCTCGACGACTACCTCGGAGGGGGTACGCCGACCGTGCGCGCCGTGGAGCCAGCTGCCGCTGGAACACCATCAGATGCTCGCGGCACATTCCTGACTTCGGTGCGGGTTGAGGGGTTTCGGGGGATCGGACCGGCTACCACCTTGAATCTGCGGCCCGAGCCGGGACTGACGATTGTGGCGGGACGCAACGGATCTGGAAAGTCCAGCATCTCCGAGGCGCTGGAGCTCACGCTCACGGACAGCGCTTTTCGGTGGGCCGGCAAGAAATCGACGCAGTGGCGTGACCAGTGGCGCAATCTGCATCATCCCACCGCGCGCATTGCGGTGAGCTTGGTGGAGGAGGACAACGAGCCGGTCGTGGTGACCCTCGACTGGCCCGACGACGAGACCGACGTGGACCGGCACACCACCCGCACCCAACGACGCGGCCGCAAGCAGCAGATCGGCCGCGGCGACCTCGGATGGGACGGACCGCTGCAGCGATTCCGCCCGATCCTGTCCTATGACGAGCTCGGCGCCATGCTCAACGGCACTCCCAGCGATCTGCACGATGCGATCTCGCGAGTCCTGGGAGTCGAACAACTGACAGATGTGATCAATCGAATCTCGGTGCGGCACAAGGAACGCAAGGCACCCGGTGGCGACCTCACGAAACGGCGCAAAGCCCTTGCTGATGCGGTCGCAGGGCTGGACGACGAGCGGGCCGCCGCACTGGCGCCGCTGCTGAAGAAGACGGCACCTGACATCGTCCGGCTGCGCGCGTTGCTGCACGAGACCGAAACGGGTGCCAGCGGACCGGTTCCGCGGCTGCGCGAGCTCGCAGACCTGACGGCCCCGGTCACACCAGCCCACGCCGTTGCAATTGCGAAGCGGTTGCGCGACAGCGACGCCCAATTGACCGAGCTCGATGACGCGGCCAGTGATCGCACGCTGTCCACCTTGCGGTTGCTCGAACAGGCCCTACAGGTACACGAAGAGCACGGCGACATGGCGTGCCCGGTATGTCACGACGGCACACTGAACGCGACTTGGGCTCGTGAAAGCCGTGCCGCGGTGAGCGCGGACCGTCAACGGCTGGCCGCGCTGAACAACGCCCGGAAGCTGATGGAATCGGCACACGCCGAAGCTGTTCACGTGCTGCAATCGGCGCCCGCCATCATCGACCGGTCCCCGGTCCAGGAGCTCGACGAGACGGTGGCTGCCGCCCGCAGCACGTGGCAACAGTGGGCCGCGATCACGCGTGGCCCCGTCGCGCCGACGATGACACAGCTCGCCGACCATCTGGAAACCAGCGCCGCTGCACTCGGCGACGCGGTCGACGCGGTCAACAAGGCCGCGGCGGCATGTCTCGCGGAGCGCGAGGACCGATGGCAACCGGTGAACGCCGAACTCCAATCCTGGTGCGCGGCTTGGGAGGAATGGCTCGCGGACAAACCCGTGGTCGATCAGCTCAACGACGCCAAGAAGTGGCTGCAGGACAACGATCGCCGACTGCGCAACGAACGCCTCGCACCGATCCGCGTCGGCGTCCAGCACGCGTGGGCGACGCTGCGGCAGGAAAGCAACGTCGAGATCGGTGACCTCTCTCTGGAAGGGTCCGCGACCCGGCGCAAGCTGCGCATCGACTCGCTGGTCGACGGTGTCGCAGCGGATGGACTCACCGTACTGAGCCAGGGTGAGCTCCACGCACTGGCACTCGCCCTGTTCCTGCCTCGCGCCACCATGGCCGAATCACCGTTCCGATTCCTGATTCTCGACGACCCCGTGCAAGCCATGGATCCGGCCAAGGTGGACGGACTCGTGACGTTGCTCAGCGAACTCGCCCAGACCCGGCAAGTCGTAGTCCTCTCCCACGATGACCGCCTGCCCGCCGCGGTGCGGCGGGGAAACTTCGCGGCCACCATCGTGGAAGTCAACCGCGGCAAGGACTCTCAGGTGTCGATCAACACGCTCACCGATCCCGCTCGACGGTATATCGAAGACGCTTTCGGCCTGGTGCTCGAATACGAGAATGGCAAGCTCCCTGATGAGGCGATGCGCCGGACGCTGCCCGGCATGCTGCGGTTCGCGGTCGAAACAGCCGCCCGTCATGCGTATTTCACGCGCAATATCAGGGCCGGGCGGTCGCTCGAAACACTCGAGAACGAGTGGGGAGCAGCGGCCACCACACGAGCCAAGGTAATCCTCGGAGTGTTCGGCGAACCACGGGAACACCATATGCTCGAACAGTGGGCGCGTGCGGAGTATCAGAAGTCCGCGCTGCACATCACAGGGCCCAGGATGCACGACGGGCTCACCCCGACCTCCGATCCACGCCAGGCGGCAAAGGACGTTCAGCGCCTGGTTGACGACATCGAAAAGGCGGGAAAGTGACCAGCCTGCTGACTTTGGCTGCTGCGCAGAGCTCCCGACAATCCCCGCACAGCAATAGGATCGCGGCGTGGCTGACCCGGACCGCACTCGAGCAGATCGTTGACGAACTCCTGCGCGCGAAGGGGATCAACCCGGGGAGGGCCAGCACCCGGACCCGCCTGGCCTGCCTCGAGGTCGCGTACCGCGATGAGCATGACGTCCCGTCCCGCTCTCAGTACGCGTGGACGCGGTTGTCCGAGGCGTGCCACCAGCACGCGTACCAGCTGTCCCCGACATACCAGGAAGTGCAGCACTTGCTCGAGATCGTGGGCAGTCTGCAGACGAGCCGACCGCAAGGCCCGTCCGCCGAAGGAAAGGTCGCCCACCGTTGACGGGTTCAGAGCATGTGCCGAGCATCGACAACCCGCTGATGAGACGGCAGAACCGTCGGTCACCATGGCCAGAATGTTCGCGGTCCGGCGAACGAGACACGTTTACCGCGCGACGAACCGGGTTGCCACGGGTTCGATGCGGAGACTCGAGGCCGTGCCGCTCGCATCCGGTAACGACGTTGCCCTCCTTGCAACAACCCGACCGCCAAGGCCACCGAACTCGCAACCACGATCAGCGAGCATTCCGGAAACCACTGCACCCCAACAGGATCGACCTACCAAAGATCATTGGAAGTTGCGCCAGAGCCACTTTGTCATGGCCCCGGACACAGCAACTGGCCGACGAGTAGCCGACCAGTTCCAGGAAGTACAAATGGCCCGGAGTTCGAGCCCCCGGACATCCCGTCGTTGCCCCCGTGTCACGAGACCTCGCGCGAGTTCGGTCCTGAGCCGCAATGACAGTCGGGGTGATTTGATACCCTGCCGCAGACCGCACAGTGCTGGTAGTAGAGCCGCTCTTCTTCCTGTAGTTCCGTCGCTCGATCCGCGACTCCGCGCGTGAAATACATTCGGTTGGTGGCGTACAGCAGATCGCCGGGTATCAGGGAATAGTCGAGTCGGCGGTACTTCTCGTCAGGGGCAGCGATATTCGATCGCACGACGACTTGGCCGATCGCTGTTTCTTCCACGCTGTTCGCGGGTGGACCGTTATCCCCTTCGGCGTCGCCGGTCTGCTCGGCCGGGCCGAGTGAGATCGCGAACTCGAGATTGTGAATCGATTCGAATTCGTGGCGATGGAAATGGTCAGAGGACGCCTTCAGGTGCAGTATGCCGTCACAATCGAGAGCTGCCGTCAACGTGAGTCTTTCGATGAAGGGCCGGGCCTTGCTGTCGACGTCGAGGTTGAGATTGCCGAGCGGGTACCGCTGATCCGACAGTTGGGGACGGCCGCCGGGGCGGGCGGTGGCGCAGAGTTCGAACTTTGCGACGCCGTCGCGTGGATCGGCGCAGAAGAACTCCTGTGGTTGGCCCGGGAGTTCCTGCCCCTCGAACGGTATTTCGGTGCCGGCTTTCACCACTCGGTGATATCTGCCCCGCGCGAGCTGTACCTCGATGTCCTTGGCCAGTTGGAGTTGCTTGCGGTCGTGCGCGATCCACGCCGCTCCCTGTGCGATCAGCGTCGCGCTGTTGTTCGACACCTGCACGCGGTGAGCGCTGAGGTACTCCCGTAGCCGGGCCGCGATCGCCGGCATTCTCGACATCCCGCCCGTCACCAGGCACAGTGCGATCTGAGATTCGTTCAGGCCCGCGGCGATCAGCAGGTTCCCGATATCTCGGATGGCCTGATCGATGAGCGGCTTGGTGATCGACTCGAACACTTCCCGAGTCATCTGGTAACTCAATGGCTGACCGGGGCCGTGGAAGTTTGGGATGTACACGGTCGCCGTGTTGGCGGTGGAGAGTTTGATCTTCTGGAGTTCGCAGCGGTTGCGGAGTTGGCGGCGGCGCTCGGGATCGAGGTCTCCGGCTTGGACGCCTTCTTCGAGGAGTATGTGGTTCCGGAAGGTTTCGTCGAAGACGTCGCCGCCGAGCTCGTGGGTGCCGCTGCTCTGCCGTTGCAGCACCCGGCCGTCCTGCACCAGGCACAGCGTCAGGTCCAGGGTGCCGCCGCCCCAGTCCACCACCAGCACGTTCTTTCTGTTGTAGCGCTGGATGAAGTCTGTCCCGTGCAGCGGCCGAGCATGGCCGTACAGTGCCGCGAACGGTTCGTGGACGAACTGGACGACACGAATTCCCGCTTTTGTGTAGGCATCTCGTAGCGCACGGCGGCCGTGACCGTCCATGTTCACCGGGATCGTGGCCACCGCTTCGGTGATGCCACCGAGGAAGCGCGCATGCGCCGGGTTGTCCTCCAGCGCGCGGTGCTTGACGTGGTCGATCACGTGGTGCGCGACATCGATCGGGCTGAGATCGACACCGCCGACGGTGATGCTTTCCAGACCGAGGTAGTTTTTGGGCGACCTCACGAAGTCCCCGTGTATCCCGAGTCCCAGAGCATCGAGTGCTTCCCGGGCCTCGCGACCCACGATCGTGCGGTTGCCCTGATACCTGACCACCGAGGGGGTCGGCATATCGTCGTCGTCCAGCAAATCATGGACGCGGTCGTTGTGGACTACCGAGACGAGGCTGTTGGTGGTGCCGAAGTCGAACCCGACGACGGTCATGCTGGTTCCCCCTGCGGGTCGTGCGGTTCGGATCGAAGCGTCCACAGCGTCTTCTGCAGCGCCTGGACCGAGTCCTTGATGAATTCCGTTGCTACCTGCGGATGTCCGTGCTCGAGCGCGTCCAATGCATCGCCGAGTGTGTCGACCTGGGTCGTGACCACTCGGGCGGAACGAACGCGGAGCTGCTTGAATTCGGTGCTCTCCCGCATTCGCTCGCCATGGTGCGCGTCAACGGTGCGCTGGAGCTCGTGGCGGGTATCGAACAGTGCCATGTCGAGTTCGGCGATCCGCTTGGTCGCTTCCTTGAGCTCCTCCTCGAGCGCGCTGAGCCGAGTATTGGCGGCCTTGGCGCGGCGTTCGGCGGCGTCCAGTTTCGACTCGGCCGCGGTGAGCCGCTGCAGAGTGGATGCCATCGCGATAGCGGCGAGGCGGCGGGCGTCCGGGTGAGCACTCACGAGTTGCGCTCGGTAGGCCGTCGAACGGTCGTCGGTGGGGCGGTACGCGCTCCACACGTGTTCGGCGAGAAAATCGACCATGTTGTCGCGGTCCCAGTCCAAGGACGACGCGGTCAACAGGATCGCGGCACCCACGGCATTGTCGCGCAGTGTCTCCAATTCCGCCAGTGTGAGCGAAGTCTTCTTCTTCGGCTCGTGTTCAGTGGGTTTGAGAACCGCTTTGCCTTCATAGGCGACGATCTTGCGAATATGGGCGACCAGCAGGCCCAGGGAGGTGGCATCCGCGCGATCCGATAATGCCGTTCCGACGGCCTCGCCGAGTTCCTGATCATCGACGAACAAAGGATGCAGGGTGAGCAGTCGGGCGGCGATTCCCGCCACCGTATGTCGGGAAACGTCGCGGAGGCTGGACAGGTCAGCCATCCGCAGCAGTTCCACCGGCATGGTGGCCCGCAGGTCCCGGGCGGAGATCCGGCGCAGTAGGGCGTCGAACTCGCTGAGATCGGCGGCGCTCATCAACACCGCTCGTAGCCGCACGGACTGACTGAGTTCGACGGCCTTGAACTTGCCAATCGACTCGAACAGCTCCTGCAGGAACGCTTCCAGCGAGTCGGCGTTGGTGATCGTCCGCTTGGGCTTGGTGGTTCGCTTCTTCGGATTCGCCACTGCGGACTTGCGGTTCGAGACGGTGGCTCCGTGCGGTTCGGTGCCGTTGGGCATATGAGTCCTACTCGGTGATGAGGTCGAGGCGGGCGTTCACCCACCGTTCGGGAAGTCCAATCCGGCCAGCGGAGTGGAGGACTTGGGTCGCGCGGGGGTCTCCGGAGGCGAGGTGGTGTTCTGCGGTGAACAGCGTGATCTTGCAGGTGTCGTAGAAATCGGCCTCGGCACAGGTAAATTCGACGATGTCGACTGTGGTCTGCTCCGTCATCGGAAGACGGAGCAGTCCGATGATGTCCGCGGTGCGGCGATCGATCAGGGCTCGCTCCAGTGTCGAGAGTTCACCCTTGACGGCAGCTTTCGGACGCGGCCGCGTTCGTGTCGCGGCAAGATCGGCCATTCGGGTCGACAGATTGCCCAGAAGCTGATGAGGGGCGCGGCGGGCGGCATCCTCGAAATGGTTGAAGTAGAAGGAGATAAGACTGCAGATCGTCAACGCGACCGGCCGGTTGAAATCCCGCAGGACGGCGGAGGCTCGTTTGAGCTTCTCGCGGTGCCGGTCGGCCGTCGCCTGATCGATGTCGGAATGACGGCCGGCGAACCAGTAGAGGTAGTCGGCGATCGCGTCCGCGTACTCGGTCGCACTCAGGAACATCGTGGTGTGCTCGAAGAACTCGCTGATCGTGGCGGCGTTGACCTTGCCGGCCTCGAGTACTTCGCGCAGCATGCGGTCCATGCCGTTCAGATCGTTCTCGGCGGGGATCGCGATGTCGAACTCATAGCTGGAAACCGCATCCTCGGACGCCAGCTCGACCTTGACCATCCCGCGCTCGGAGAACAGGTGCTCGCCGAGATCAGCCGGCGAGATGGCAACCCCGTTGACGATCGCCCGTATGCAGTGCTCGACCTGCCAGTCCAAAGGCCCGTAGAGCTGTCGGACCGTGAATCGAGCACGGCCGCAGGGTCGGTCGCGATGCTTCAGAAGAGGGCGCTCGACCGGATGCGTGGCGAAGCGGTGCTCCCGCAACATCTGGAGTGAGGACTGGGGCGCCTGGCATTTCGGGCAGAAAAGCTCTAGTACAGGAGGTTCCGTCGGTGGCGAGTACTCCGATTGATGGAACTCGCAGTAGCTGGAAGACCAGTGGGCCAAGCTCGATTGCCTCCTCGGCGATGGGTCGGTTGCAGCGCTCTCGACAGCACACGACGTTCATGGATGGGCGTGCCCGAGCCGCGGCCTCGAACTTGGCACGTAGCTTCTCACCGGCAGGCTAACCCTGCCGGAAAGAACTGGAATCGGTTATTAAATCAGTAATTTCGCGCATTTGAGATCAGAGGCCGGGTCCTTGTCACCTCGGCCGCACCTACAGCCCGTTCGGTGCCTTCCGGTACCACCCCGCGATCACCCCCACCAGGTGGACGATGTTCTGGGTGCGCATGATCGGGGCCGACGCGTTCGGCTCGAAGTCCGGGTGGGCGTCGGTGGTTCGCCAGATGCTGGTTTCGGTGATCGGGGCCGCCATGTGGGGGTCCAGGCGCTTGAAGAACTCGGTGATGTCGTCGAGTTCGGCGGGGTTGTCGCCCGCGCGCAACTGGCGGAAGACGCCGGCCAGGACGCGCAGCATGCCGACCGAGCCGAGCAGTGAGGTGCGACGCAGCTGCTGCGCCTTGGTGGAACCGTCGGATTCGCGTGCGGTGTCGGGGTCTTCCTCGGTGATTACGGCGAGGTCGGTGAATGCGGTGGAGATGGTGTCGAGGAAATCCTTGACCTGTTCGATGACTTCGCCGTCCGTGAGGGTCCGTTCGGCCTTCTTGCTGATCCGGCCGCCCGCGCCGGCGATGACCGCCCGAGTGATGTCGGCGACGTGTTTAGCGCCCAGCAGATTCGGGTTCTTCGCGGTCATCCGGTCCTGTTCGGTGTCGACGCGGCCCTTCAGCAGCGGATGGTCGATGACGTCGGACAGGGTGCGGTTGGCAACCTTGTCGTTGTCGAAACGGGCGCGCACGGCGCTGCTGATGCCTTTGGCGTTATCGGCGACATCGACGAACATCTGCTGGGCCTTGATCGGGTCGGGCTCGACGTAGATGTCGACGCCGATGTATTCGCGCTTGAGCCGACCCATCCGCTCCACCAGCCGGTCTCGGTCGCCCTGCAGTTTCGCGGCCTTCTCGACACCGACCTTGCGGGCCAGTTCCCGGTCGATGGCGGAGATGGCGTCGGTGATGCGCTGCTTCTCGATCGATACTCCGAGCACTCGGTGCTGGCCGTCGATGGTGCGCAGGGTGGCGATGCCGCCGATCGCCCATGGGACGGTCAGATAGCCGACCCGGCCCTCGGGATCGGCCGGTTCGAATACGCATCCGCCGCCGTCGCGGGCCAGCAGGGCGGGGGCCACCCAATTCTGTTTGGCATCGAGGTACTCGCCGAAATGCTTGGCGTGCAGGCGATCTACCTTCCGGTTGTCCTTGTCCACGTTGCTGGGGTCGGGAACCGGGAGGATGGTGGGCAGGTCCAGCAGCGGCACCCGAGTCGAGTACACCGCGCGTTCACCCTGGGTGGTCTTGAGTGCGAGATAGGTGCTGGAGTCCTGCGGCTTGGACAGGACACGAGGGTCGATGGCGATGGTCATGGTTTCCTCCCGAAGATGTTGTTGTTGTGATCCGGCTCAGCGCTACGGCCGCGTGTCGTTCCACGGTCGTACCGTCACCATCGGCATCGATTCGGCCGCTTTGATGTTCAGCTGCCGGACCTCGGCACCGTGCACCCAGGCGTTCCAGGCCTTGAGATACAAGTGCAGCTGGTTGCGGGAACCGTCCGCCTTCGCGGTGGACTTGCCTGCGCTCAGCCGGAGGATGACGTTGCGAAGCATCAGGCGCGGATCGTGTTCGGTGAGATTGGCTCCGGTCTCCAGGCCTTCGAGCCAGGCGAACTGGTCGATGTCCGGACGGGTGGAGCAGGTCAGGTAGTGGCCGACCGCGGCGGCGGGCACCAGAATCCGGAAGGCCTTGTTGAGCGACTTCGCCAGTTCCACCGAGGCACGCATACCCGGATGCGCCGCAAGGAATTCGACGATCTGCTCGTTGGTGACCTGTGACTGTCCTCCGGTCCACGTCGAATCCGGGTTGGTCGTGTACAGGTGGTGGACGCGCAGCGCCGAAGCCAGCTGGGCCGCGTTCTCTTCGCCCTGCAGGCTCAATACATCTCGGGCGCTGCGTTTGCGGCCGGTGTCGAGTACCGCGAAGGTCTTCGGTTCCACTCCATGCGTGACCTGCATCCGAACGGTGCGACCGCTCTTCACCACCGCCGCGAGCCGATGCTGACCGTCGACCAGCACGCCATTTGTGTCGAAGGCGATGCCCTGGTGCGTGTGCAGCCACTCGCCGCGCGTCATCGCGTCAGCCAACTGAGCCACCATCAGCTTGCTCATCGGGCGGTTGTTGGTGTTCCGCTCCAGCCACCGGGCGGCCAGTTGCGGTGTGACGTCGATGGTTTCGGTGCGGAACCCGATGGTTGTCATGTGCTTCTCCGATGCCGAGTCATGTTTCCTCCCCGATCGGCTGGGCGCCTCAGCGAGGCTTGGCGAGGCCTTAGCGCCTAACGCAGACCTTAGATATACATGAAAGCATCGTCAAACAACTATTTTTGGTTGTATCATGATCACTGTTCGTGCACTTGGCGAGAACGTACACGGGAGGGCAGACAGGGGAACGCTAGCGTCAGCCGCCATCACCGCGGAAGATCTCCTGAACGTCGCCATGAGCCGGGCTCGCGAGCAGGCGATCATGCTCGCCGACATGGGCCGCATCCACCGCGGTCGGCCCCCACAGCCGATGCCGACGCGAGAGTTCCTCCAGCAGTTGGATCGTCACGCGCACCAGTGGACGTGGCGGCAGGTCGCCGCCGCTGCCGGACCCACCCGGATCGAGCACAACCTGCGAACCCTGACCGACGACATCGCTTCGGCCACAGAGAATGTCGAGATCTTCTCGGCGCGCGTGGACGGCCCGGCCGCACGCCGGGTCCTCGAGGTGCTCGCCGCTCTGCCCGACCAGGTCAAGATCGGGTTCTGGTTCGGCCCCGCCGGAATCGGCTCAGAAGTCGAACGCGCGCTGCCGATCACCGCGCGACCATGCATCCGCTGAAACGATGCCGTGAATCGCTGGTGATCAGCGACTCCGTCGTCTGGGCCGCGCAGGCGCCGATCCTCGGCGGAACCCAAGGCCTGCTGCTCCGAACCGATCACTCCGCGCTCGCCCAGGCCGTGCGCCGACAATCGTTGCGGCGCAGCGTCCGTGGAGTGCCAGGCACCGGTCAGCACCCCGAACGATGCGGCTGCGGCTCACTGCGGATACGTGTCGAGATCGCCGGAGAGCCCAAAGCTGGCGTCTACAGCGAGTGCCGCAAATGCGGGAGATGAGAATCGGAGCACAGGAGTCGAGTGATGTGCTTTCGAGCGGTCCATCGAAACGGCCGTTCGCATCCGAAGGTAGCTTCAGATGCAGGTCGATTCGCGAAAATCCAGATCGAACTCCGCCACCTGCAGCCCGGCTGCCGTCGCGAGGACGTAGACGAAGCCCTCGCCGTCGTGCCCTTGGTGGGGGCTCCCCTCCAAACGCCACTGTGCCCACGCATGAACACCGCCTCCCCGTCACCTTCAACGATCATGATCCACGTCCTACGTAAAGGCAGCTCAACGTGATTTGCGGGGCGAACAGTCATGGCCACGTCGACAGAGCGGATTTCGGTGAGCGGGATCGAGGAACTACCTCGGCGGGAGCCAAGGTTGTCGTGAAAGCGGCTGGGCAACAACCGAGTACGTGAATGCGCATGTCCGACCAGTCTGGCAGAATCGGTCAAATGGGACGAAGCGTCGGTGCTGCGTCCTGTGGTCAACGCCAGATCGGTCGTAACGGAGACATGTGAGAATCGCGCTGCTGCCAGCCCGCCTCAGCAACCGACCAGTTCGAGAGCATTTCGAGACCACCATCCGGGCCAAAGTTCGCTTCGATGACCACCTCGACCTCTTGGACACCGAGACCCTGTCGATTCTTCTGCGGATCTTCCCCGATGGTGCGGCTCGAATGTGGGCAGTGACCCCGGGGGTGAACACGGGGAAGTGGGCGAAGTTGGATCCCGGTGATCCCGTTGCCTTCTGCGGTGACAACAAGCTGCACGCTCTCAGCCACATCGCCGCGCGGTTCCAGAACGAGGCGCTCGCCGAACGACTATGGGGTCGCGATGCCGGCGGTAGATCGTGGGCGAACATGTTCGCGCTTGCGGAGCTGCGGACCGTCGACGTCCCGGTTCAGGAGGTCCGCCGGGCAATCGGGTGGCGCGGTGACGGCGCGATCCCGGGGTTCACGGTCATCGAGGGAGCTCCTGCAGAGAATCTCGCGGATCTCGTCAATCTGGAGACCGATCTCGGGTACTCGGAGGGCTTGGTATCCAAGCGCGCGCCGTCGTCGGTGACAGTGCCCGAAGGGGCGACGGACGGGATTCGCGAGACGACCTTTCGTCGTGAACAGCGGGCACTCAAGCACAGGCTACGACAGCTGAGTGCAGGTCGTTGTGCACTGTGCGGGCGCGCTTTCCCTGATCAGCTTCTCATCGCCGCACACATCAAACGGCGCGGGCAATGCACCGAGGACGAACGCAAGGACCTCGAGAACATCGGCATGCTGGCATGCGCGGTCGGCTGCGACAGCTTGTTCGAACACGGCTACATCGGGGTGGACTACGGAGGGAAGCTTCTGGTCAGCAACGCAACTCAGAGATCCGGCGATATTCGGCGACACGTTGACGACCATCTGCGCGGCCGGGTGAGCCCGTGGTGGACGAGTGCGCGCGAACCGTATTTCGCATGGCACCGAACCAGGATCTTCCAGGAACTGGCCGAGGAGTAGCGGACCAGTCCCTGGAACGGCCTGCTGCTGAACGAGCGCTTCCGAGAGTCGGCTCACCACCCGCTCGGTGATGATGGCGGCGCCGAATCTAGTGTTCAGTGACGCGGTCCCGACCTTTCCGGCTCGTAGGACCAGGCCGAACTCGAAACCCGCTCGAGAGCGGTTGCAGCGACCTTGAGCTTTATGCAGCGCCGGCACCGGACACGTTCCGAAGATGAGACTCTAGGGTTGACAGTTGATTCGGCGCCAACTGCGATTCCGGGAGGTTCACGTGTACGGCACCCATGACGCCATTGTGCGAGATCGACGAGTGGACATCGGCGAAGCAGCAGTAGCGCGCTGATCGCCGTGTCGACGTAGCCGATGGCCAAAGGTGTTCCGGCTCGCCGGGGCAGTTCAGCTCTGGATTCGGCACTCCCACACGTAATCGCGTGCGCGGCTGCGAGCCACCATGATTCGGCGCGCAGCCAATTCCGGATCATCGGGCAAGGCCGATTCCCGGACGATGTGCATCACGGCCGCGAAGTCCATGCCCTTGGCACGGTGGACCGTCCCAACCTTGATGTGGGTGTCGTCGGTCCCGTCGTAGTGTTCGAGCGAGACCGTTCGAAAGTTATTGCGGTCCAGTAGTTGCCGAATGTGCTTGGCATCATTGCGGGTCGTGGTGATCACCGCGATATCGCCTGGCGCGAAATCGCATTCGCGTACTCGGGCCAGCAGCCGTTCGTCCGCGGCGGCGGCGGAAGAGACGGTCTCCGCGCTGGCCGACCCGCCCGGCAGCACCGTTTCGCTGTCGCGTAGCCCGAACCCTGGCTCGCCGTCCAGATCGTCGACGGAATTGAGCGCGTTCACCTGTCGGGCGAAGGCCAGCACCGCCTCCCGGTTCCGGTAGTTGGTTCGGAGTTTCGCGCCGCGACCGACGATGGGGATGCCCGCGTCGCTCAGCCGCCATCCGCCCGGATACACCTGCTGTTGGCCGTCGCCGACCAGCAGTAGCGGTGCGTCGGCGCCGCCGCCGGCGATCTGATGCACGAGGCGCAACTCCACGTAGGTGAAGTCCTGTACTTCGTCGACGACGACCAGGCCGTAGGGATCATCGAGCGGGGCGGCCCGCAACTCTTCCGTCGCGCGGTCGATGAGATCGTTGAAGTCGCTGTGCCCGCGATCGGCCAGAGTCTTCTGATAGGGCTCGAACAGTTCGTGCCAGACGATTTCTCGGCGTGGACCGTCCAACGTGAGGCCATAGCGGTGCGCGCGGTCAACGCGTTTGTATGTCGTGAGGTTGGTGATTCCGCGGCCCTTGATGATCCGGTGGATCTCGTCCTTCCAATAGGCGGGGCTGGGATGGAGAGGGGCGAGGTAGTCGCGTGCCGGGCCGCGCCACGCCCGGCTGAAGGCGTCCTCGATCTGACCTTCGTCCGGCTCGATGACGATTCCGCGCCCACGGAGGAAGCTCTTCGCCCACGCGTGCAGACCGACGAACTCCGCGCGGTCACCCGCGTGGGGCGCCAGCTGGCGAAACCCCGACTCGTGATAGCTCGGCAATGTCTTCACGAAGCTGGTGAAAAGCATCCGGCCGGGATAGCGTTTCGCGAACCGGGCCATGCGGTGAACGGCGACGACCGACTTCCCGGTTCCAGCAGGACCGCTGAACCGGGCCGGGCCTCGAAAGTTCCGGTGTACGAGGTCCAGTTGGTCCGGATCGAGGAAGGTCATCCAGTCCTTGAACGGTCGCTGCAGCATCCGCTCGCGCGCGTCACCTTGCAACTCCACGGGCTCGAAGAGCCCATGCTCGCTGATCTTTTCGGGACTTGGCGCGTCATCGCTCGAGAGCAGCTGGTATCGGCTGTCCCGGCCGGCCACGCTGAAAGCGATATCGCGGGCGCGTTGACGTGTCAGTTGCGGTGCGCCACCGACGAGATGCTGTGCCAGCGTCGCAGGATCGAGCAGGCGATGTTCCCCCGCAGACGATTGGCGCGGCGCGCGCTCGGTGAGGAACAGCAACTCGATCATGTGTGGCACATACCGATTGCGGTCTGCGGCGAGGTTCGCGAACGTCTCCTCCGCACGCGCGCGAAGCTGCCGTAGACGGGATCCGTCGGGGATGGCATCGGTGAAAATGAACGCGAAGGCGCCGGTCGGCCCGACGGCGAACGCTCCGGCCCGCCCCGAAGGCGGAAACGGATCGCTGCCGTCGATCAGAACATGCCAGCCGCTCCGCATGAGCGGCACCGACAGCACCACGCGATGCAGTCCGGACAGCGCCTCGAACATCGCCAGCTGCTCATTGATCCAGTACTGCCGCTTCTCGAATCGCATGTCCGGCACGGGTACCCCCTGGTTTCCGTTCGTGCTCGCCCGAATCACCCCTGGGCGAAGTCTCAGTATGGATGCGACCCCGCAGAGAAACCACTGATTCGCCCAGGGTGGCACGATGCGTCCGAGTGTGGGTTCACACTCGGGCACATGGTTGAAAGCGCCTGCGACAGTGAGCTATTGACTAGCAGCTCGGCTGATCGCGCAGTCGGTGTTTCGACGTCTTCGAATGGGCCGCATATGCGCACAACCTTGGTCTACGACACGCTCGTTCCGCCCCCCTCCATCGCCCCGGATCGAACACGCAGCGCAGCAACGTCTTTCATTAAATACTTCACACCACCGCGCTGGCCGGTTGTGGTACGCGGCTTCGCCACGTCACAACGCCTTGGAATCAAGCATCTACGCGAGAAGCCCGTTGCACCAGTTCGAGGTTATCGCGGTAGCAGGTCGCTTTGCGGTGACGTGCGCCCGGCCAGTAGCGTTGGCGAGGCGGACAATTCGGATAGATGTAGTTCGACCTGGATGGGGGAGGATGAGCGACTTGCGGACCGTGCGGCGCTGATCGATGCCGCGATCGGCAGGGTGCGAGGACGAGCCCAGTCCCACGGCGGCCTCGTGGTTTTGGAGGTCGACGCCTACAAAGCGATCACCGATCTCCGAATCGCATCGCACGCCATGAGCAGTGACCCCGCCCGGCTGGCGACTGTCATCGCAAACCTGCACCGGCAGGCGTGTGAGCGGGCCTCAACCGCGGCCGAGCAGGCATATGGCGAAGTAATCGCGGGACCCGCGGCTCCGGCACAGGCGGTATCGGCCGAGTGGGAGGATCCGGGCGAACTCGGTCCCACCCGCATTACCTTCTCGATGTGAAGGCTGAGTTGACATGGTGGAAGTCGATCTGGTGCGCATGCGACAGCTCGCGACCGATGTACGACAACGCGCTGATGCCATCGCCGGGAAGGTGCCGGTCGCGGAAGATAGTCGTGAGTCTGCCCGCGGTCTGAAGCCGGGTGTGACCGGCATGGAGGGCTCGCAGATCGCGATCTCCGTCGAAGAAACAGTCAAGACGCTGGATACGGTGTTGAAATATCACGTCGGTCGGTTGCGGGCTATCGCCGACCTGACCGACGCGGCCGCCACCGAGTTCGAGGGCGTGGACAACACCAATGCGTGCGATATCGATAAGGCCCGACCGCGATGACGGACAAGTCACCTCTGACCGTCCCGATGGTGCTCGGCTGGAATCTGAAGCACCTGCGTGATGTCGTCGATACCCTGACGAAGGTGGGACCGGACATCGAGGCTGAAGCGGTGTCGGCTGCGGGCCTCATCGCCAAGTCCGACGAATACTTCATCGGTGATGGCGGCGAAGCGGCACGCACCCGTGGGCGCTCTGATAAGACCGACACCCACGCAACCGTGGATGTCTATGCGGCACTTGCGGATAAGATTACCGCCGTCTGCAATACCTTCCAGGTAGAGATCGCGAAGATTCAAGTGGCGGTTGCGAAGACCGCGGCCTCGAAGTGGGACCTCTTCTACAAGGACGACGGCGAGGTGCTCTCCCGGAAGTCCGACTGGGAAACGGCGAAGAGCAACTGGTGGCATCCGGACGGCGCCATTGCGTCGAAAGAGCTGGAGCAACGCATCCTGACCAAGATGTTCCAGGAGGCGCTGGACAACATCATGGTGGCCGATGCCAACACCGCGTCCATCGCGGGAGTTCTGGAAAACCTCACGGAGTCGGTGAAACTCGGGATGGCGAATATCCCGACCGATCCGGATTTGGCGCGCATCCTGCTCGAGAACCAGGTGAACCCGGATGAGATGGTGGTGTGGCCGAGTGGCGCAACACTCGAACTCATCCGCGCGGTCAATCCCGACTTCGTGCCTCAGTCGATGACCAAATCCGAAATGAACGCTTTGACGAATCTGCTCGAGATGCACGGGGCGAAGGCACTGATCGACTTGTACAACATCAAGTCGGAGGCGAACGATGCCGCCAAACAGAGTAAGTTCGGCGAAAGTCTCGCCAAGGGTCAGACGCTCAACGACGGCCAAGGCGATGCTTTCCGCCATACCTACTGGAATGCTCTGCTCACCAACCGGTTCGGCGAAGACTTCGCCAAGGAGTACACGACAGCGCACGAGCGAGTCGGCGGCCAGCAGGGTCCGCGCGAAGCGATGGACCTGTACAACAACGGCATTGGCCGACAAATCGGGGCGAGCAACCCTGATGCGTCGCCTGAGGAACTGAGGGCCAAGGTGACGCAGGCTATCGACGACGGGAAGCTGATCATCATCGGGAGATCGAACCCCGACGCCAACCCGCAGATCACATGGAGTAACCAGATCCCGGACCCGAAAATGCAGGGCCTGCCGACGGGCACGTCCGTACCGCTGCCGGGGAAGAAGTGAGGACCATGCGCAAGACCCGACTCATACCATGCGCCGCTGTGGTGGCTGCGATCCTCAGCGGCTGTTCCCTGATCGGAACCCATACGGAGAGCAAGCCGGCCTGCGATGGATTCGATCTGGCACACAACGGCGAATCCCTGGGGTCGGGAACGCGGCTGCGAAGAGAGTTGGAGAATGCCGCGACTCGCCCTGGGCCCGTGCTGTTCATCGACATCACCCATGCCGCCGGATGGTCCGACGACCGGACTCGGATGGTCGAGGTCTCGGCCGGCACCAAGGGCGCCGAATTGAACTCGGTTGCGCACACCACCGAGAGCTGCTGGAAAGGTCTGCCGCCGGTGCCCGACGACGATGAGACAGCGGTGAACTACTTTCTCTTCGTCAAGGATGAACCGGGAGTGAACTCGCGGCCGGTGCAGGCTGTACAGCAGTCCTCGGGAGATATCGGAAGAATATACTTCCACAACAACGAGCCATTGACTGCCGAATCCGTCTTGATCGCGGGTGGCAAAGCGCTGGTCGCACAACCATAGTCCTGTACGGGATTCCGATCCGGAGTAGGTGACCGCCTGTCGTGACGAGCGCTGCCAGGGGGCAGGTCAAGATCGCCTTGCGCATCGCGAGGATGTAGACCCTGGAACCCGCCGGGACTACTCAGGGTTCAAGACCAGCGCCTGCACCCGATCGGTTACAAAGATCGGTAAGGCCTACCCCGCGGGTCCGTGCTCGTGGATCGCGGCAACCTGAAAGCGCACTCTCCGGCAGATTGAAGGGGACACTGCCGTCGCCGTGGACGCCGATCCCGCACCAGGCGATCTCTGCTGATCGGATCGGGGCTCAGGTCATGGCGCTGCGATCGGTTAGATCGACCGTGCGCCGGACGATTCGTAGATGCGATATTCCGGCACGACCCGGCTCTCGCCCACACCGGACTTGGCAGTAGTCGTGATTTCGCCGAAAGGGTTGTACGCGGCGGCTTCCCAGAGATGGTCGCACATGCCGGGTGGGCCGGATCCGGGCGCTCTCCCAGCCGTGTGGTGGAGATGTATCGAGTGTCGGTCGCGCCGGGGCAGCGGCAGTAGGTGCCCTGAATGTTCCTGCTGGGCAGCGATTTCGACGTCGATGCACGATGAACCACGCCTGCGGAGCGGTGATATCTGCTGCGACGTATCGAGCAGGAGCACAACCATGGGGGGCGCTGCTATGCGGGTTACCAACGGCGCGTTGGTCTTTACGCGGACTGGTCGGGCGACCATGCTAGGTTCCCTGGGAAGGTTTGTACCGCGAACTGATTCAGGGGGCCCAGCGGTGACTGACATTCTCGACGTCGACCTAGCCACGCTGCACGGATTGGCGACTGAGCTGGGCGGTCAGGCGGATGAGATCGGCAAGCTCGCGATCGGCGCGACCGTGACGATGCCGGGCTCCCCGATCGAGGCGGTCACGACGCAGGTCGGTGACGCGGTGTTGAAGGCGTACGGGTCGGTCCGTGGCCAGATTCAGACCTTGGCGGACCGTGCGAAGTCGGCCTCCGGCACATACGAGGACATGGATAAGTCCAACGCAGACCAGCTGGACAAGTACGGCCGCGGCGAGGGCGTGAATTGACCACGATCAGTCACGTGCGGGGCTGTAACCCGCAGTCGATGCTCGACTACGCCGCCGAGCTGGTGAAGCAGAACGATAGTTTCGTTGCCAAGGTCGACCAGATGGAGCAGTCGGTCGACAAAGCCATGAACCACTGGAAAGGCGACGCCGCAGCGGCCGCCTCCGAGAAAGCGATGGCGCACAAGCTGCATGGCAATCACCTCGCGACCACCATCGTCGGCATCGCCGACCAGTACAACATCTACGGCGTCTCGCTAGGCGATACCCGGACGGCGTTGATAAGGATCCTCGATGTCGAGATGAAGGACTCGGGAATGACCGTCGACGACGATGGCAATGTGACGGCCCCGAGGGTGCCTACGGGTACCGGGCAGCCGAACTCGGCGTCCGGGCCGCTGACCCAGCAGATGCTCGACGGTCAGGCGTCGGGATTCCAGACGCGGATCAAGAGCCTCCTGACACAGTTCGGCGATGGGGAAACCACAGCGGCGAAAGCGATTACGACCGATCTCCAAGAGCTCGCCGACTACGAGAAGAAGCCCGACGGTAAACCGGTTCGGTCGGACGTGCAATCCATCTTGGATGGCAAGTCTCAGCTGCCGACCGATCCGAAGAAGCTACACGACTTTTGGGAGGGGCTGACCCCGGCGGAGAAGGACGCGATCTACGAGAAGGATCAGTACGTCGGGAACCGCGACGGGTTGCCATCGGTCGATCGTGACCATTACAACCGCGAGAAGCTCGACGACGAGCTGACTCGCGCGCAGAACGGTGACCCAGCGGTGAAGGATAAGTTGGGGGATCTGCAGGCGATCCAGAAGACGTTGGCGGATAACCCGGAGGCCATGCTGATGCTGATGGACACCCAGACAGGGAAGATGACCCACGCCGCCGTCGCGGTCGGCAACCCCGATACCGCCGCGAACGTGTCGGTCCACGCGCCAGGACTGAACACCAACGTGAAAGACTCGCTCGGCGGTATGGTCACCGAAGCCAAAGCCGTGAAAGACCTCGCCGAAAACAGGCTTCGCCGACTGGATCCCAAAGATCCGAACTACGGGCAGAAGGCTGGACAGAAGGAAGTGCCGGTCGTATGGATCGGATCGGATTTGCCCCAGGGCAATATGTGGCCTCCGACCAAATGGGACAGCCACACAGTTGATGGACTCTCGGTCATCGATGACAAGATGGCCAAGGACGGCGCACCGAAGCTGGCCTCGTTCTATGACGGTGTGCGGGCCTCCCACGACGATGGGTCCGTGCATCTGACCGCGGTCGGGCATTCCTACGGGTCGCTGATGACCGGACTCGCGGTGCAGGAATCCGGTCATCAACCCGTCGACGACCTCCTCGTCTACGGGTCGCCAGGTTTGGATCTGCCGTACAAGCACTCGTGGTGGCCAGTCGCCGGCGATCAGGATGTTTCGAAACTCCATGTGCCCGATGGACATCGGTACGAAATGACCGGCGGCGATGACACGGTCGCCAAGCTCCCGGGATTCGGCGACAATCCGCGAGTCCTACCTGGATTCACCCACCTGGAAACCGCAGCGCACACCACACTCGACGACGTTAACCGCGACGGTGCGTCTGGGCACCCCGACTACCCACGCTTCGGCAGCGACGGCAAGACGTTACGGACATCCGGCTGGAATATCGCGACGATCGTGGCAGGTCTCCCGACCGAGGCGGTGAAGAAGCCATGACACCCCAGGTCTCTCGAATCAGTATCGCGGCAGCAGCCTTGACCCTCGCGATGATCGCGACGATTACAGGATGTGACTCCTTGGACAACCCATACAAGAAGACCGGCCCCGCCGAAACCGCCCAAGCCCAACAAGTACTCCTGTCCCGGCCCACGTTCGAAGACACACACGCACGCGTCACCAAGGCGGTGGAGGACCTAGCTGCCTACGCGAGTTCGCTAGTCCCGGGCATGACTTGGCATTGGACTGATAAAGACCGCCAACCCTCGGCATGCGCTGCGCCGTACGACCAGACGGCGGGTCGTGATTTCAGCCTGCCGAACTACGTCACCGAGGGCGGCGATCCCACGCACGGCGGCATTCCTGACGCGGTGTGGCCGCAGGTGCGTGAGAAGGCCCGCCAGCTCGCGGCTGATCTGGGTGCCACGCAGACCGACCCTGTACCGGTCACTGAAACACCCGGCAATCGTGAAGCCCGCTTCATCGGGGACAACGGCACCGTGCTGTGGCTGAGCACCCGGGTTATCAGCAGCGAAACCGGTTGCCGACTGCTCGCCGCCGACAAGACCTCCACCAGCACCGTCGCACCGACCACCCAACAACCGAAATGACGTCGGCACCCAGTCGATGCGTCAAGAATCCGATCAACAGGTTGGCGAATATCCGTGCAACACAATGACCCCGATGTGCTGGGCCTGAAGGTGCAGCGTGCCCAACATGCGCTCGAACAGATCCGCGGAGTCGGTGTCGTCAACGGCATCCGCGTGATCGTGGATGCCGAGGATCGCCTGCTGTCGGTGACGGTGGGCGAGGAAGCCGCCATCATGGCCGCGTATCAGGCAGCGGTGGAAGACAAGCGCCCCAAGGTCGATGAGGCACTGCGAGAATTGCGAGCCGATACGACCTTCGAAGCGATATCGACGTACACGAAGGCGAACTCGGCACGATTGGAAGCCGAGCGCGTGGAACGGCAGCGCAAGCAGGAGGAAGAGTTCGACGACGACTATTACAAGCGAGGCTCGATCAAGGCCCCGGATTGGTAGTGGCCAGCGCGACCCAACAGCCCGAATGCCATTCCCGATCGGGCGGTTACCCGTCCCCGCAGTGTTCCGGATTCGGTCGCTCAGGTTCGGGCCAATGGTGAATTGGCCTGACGCTATCGGCTGAGACGTACGCCGTGCTGGTCAATGACACACTGTGGCCGCCCATTCAACTCATCACCCTCGCGACCGGGATTCCGGGGACTGCGGGCTCGGTCAACAATTACAACTCGCACTCGGCCCTGAAGGCGCTCAATGAGTCGGGCTTCGATACCTTCGAGCGGGTCGAGTATGCAGGTAGCGGGAGTGTAGTGGTGCGGGAGAGCCGTAAACGGACGACCGTGAACCAGAACCAGTGAGATCTGGTACCGGTTCGGTCGGTCACTCGGGCTCGGGCCATCGGTGAATCGGCTCGGGGATCCGATATTCATGCCGGCCTGCCGGGCTCACGATGGTCAGGGCGATGAGACGGTCCGCGTGGATTCGTCGGTGGCGCTGCGTGACGAACCATCCACCGCCTACGACGAACGCCTGGCCGGCGGGCGCCCAGAGTGCGAAGCCTGCCACGGAGAACTGACCGTACGGCGTCTGCTCGAAGCGCGCTTCCACGAGGTCGCCGTGTTGCAGCCCGCTGACGGTCTCCGGAAGATCCTGCGGGACCGACGTTGTTGGCGCGTCGATTCTTTCGTCGGCGGTCCGCGTCTCGAGCGCAAGCGCGAGCAATTCGGGAACGGGTCCGCGTCGTGTGCCAGAGGTTTCGAGAGGTTGCCCGGCCATCATGAGGCTGCCGGTCGCTTCGGACACGCTGATCGCTCCCGTGAGCACGTGTGGTCCGAGCACGGCTGAGCGGAAAGATGCGGCGGCGTGCATCCCTGCTTCGGCCTCGGCCAGCGCCGCTGTCAGGCGGCGCACATCCCTTTTGCGGCTGTCGATATCGAAGGCATTGACAAGAGCCGCTGGCATATCGGACGGTACCGCATTCATCGGCGGCGCTCGATTCCCGAGGCCGTCATCTGACAGAGGCCGGTGCCCGTGGTTTCGGCAAGTTCCGGCAGTGTCCTCGCACCGGCGAAACCCGCGAGCAGAACGGTCAATTCGGCTGCCGCAGCGGCGTCCGCGTCCGCCTGATGATGGTTCTGCAGTGTGATCCCCAGCAGTCGGGTAATCGTCTTCAGCCGGTGGTTGGGCATGTCGGCGAGGTGAGCCTTGGACCACTCGCGGGTGCAGCCGAACTTCCATTCAGGAACCGGCATGCCGCTGATGTTGCAGGCCTGACGAATATTGTCCATATCGAAGGCCGCATTGTGTGCGACAACGGGGAGGTCACCGACCTCTCGCAACACCTCGGGCCACCGCTGGGCGAACGTGGGTTCGGCCGCGACCATGCCAGGCGTGATTTTGTGTATGTACATCTGCATCTGTCCGAAGTAATCGAGTGGGGCTGGCGGCCGGCACAACCACTCACGGGTTCCGACGCGGACGCCGTCGCGCACGACCGCCACGCCGATCGAGCAGATGCTGCCCCGTTTCGCGTTCGCGGTCTCGACATCGATTGCGGCAAAGGACAATCCGGTGGTCAACGAATCTCCAAGGGAAGTGGGCGGGCCGTTGGGCCGCCGCGATGAACGAGGTACTTGCGTTGGATGCGCTCGGCTTCGAATCGCGCCCAGGCATCGGCCAGATCGCGTATGCCGTAGGCCAAACTCAATGTCGGAACGATGTGCTCGGCGGTTGTGCGTGGCAGCCGTTGCGGGCGTCGCGGATCCTTCAACGCGGGCCAAACCGGACGTACAAGACGATGCGGCACGGTGGCCTGATGCTCGGTGAACAGCCTGTCGGCGCTCTGCAGTTCGGAGCGGGCGGCGTTGACGGTGTGACCGATGTGAAGGATGCCGACGGGTCGGGTGGAGTCGGGCAGCGTTCTCGATAAATCAGCCCAGGCGAGGTAGCGGTCGCTGATCAGCTTGGCGGCGACCTCGGTCTGATCAGCGCCGAGGATCCACGCTCCGCACAGCCGGGACAAACCTAGATCGGGTCCGATGTTCACGTGCCAGATGATGAATTGTTCGTTGACGTGATCGACGACCGCGATGGGTGGAGTGAAAGACGTCTTGTTCATCGACATCTCGCGGCTACCGCAGTGACACCGTCGCCCCACCCGAGAACATCGAGTCGTGCAGGACGATGTGGTCCGCACTCGAGTCGGTGGGGAGGTCGAAAACAACCTGGGCCGTAATGGAATTGCCCGGGTTGATGTTGGCGTAGAGGCTGGTATCGGACTGGAGATTCATGGCGGCCGCGGCGTCGTTGGAGAACTTGCGGTTCTGGGCGTCGAAGACGTACTGGTCGGAGGGGGAGAAGCCGTACGGGGACTTGCCAATATTGCGGACGGTGAGGGAGATGATGGTGTAGGTGCCCTGGGCGGTTTTCCGGAGGAACTGGTTGGTGCCGACTTCCTTTACACCCGTTTGAACGTTAGTGACGGTGAATTCGAACTTGCCGTCGCGAACAGGGGTGTTGAGGCCGGGGACGGCCGACGTCGTCGGGGCATTCGCGGACTTCGTGGATTTGCTGGCGAGTGCTCCGCCAATCCCGCAGAGTACGACGATGCCCGCCAGGACCAGCAGGATGATCTTGAGCGCATTCGATTTCTTCGGCGGCGTGGGCGGTACCGGATAGTGCGGCGGGTAGTAGGGCTGCGGATCGGGCTGGTGAGTCATTGGGGCTCCGGGTGTCTCGATGGTCGAAGTACACGGGACGGCGCGAATGCAGCCGTCCCGCCGAGGAATTGGTAGGTCGAGGGCTACTCGAGGGTCCAGACGCAGCCCTCGACGGTGATGACGTCGCCGGCGTTCAGACGCACGTAGGACGCACCCGAATAGGACTGCATATCCGTCGCCTCGGAGTCCTTGGCTCCCTTGTAGGGCAGCCAGGTGATGAAGCAGTAGCCGTAGTCCTCGGCGCGGGGACCGGGTGTCGAGTACGTGCCTGGCGCGACGTCCTGGCCGACCACCTGCATGCCCTCATGGAGTCGGGTGGCCGGGTCGGCGTGGGCGGTGCCGACGGTGGCGAGCACGGTGCATGTCGCGGCGAGAGTGGCCGTGGCCAGAGTGGTGATGATGTTGTGGCGCATGGTGTTTCACTTCTTTCCTGCGAATTTCGGGTGACGAGGGTCAGAGCTTGTACTGCGGGCAGTACGCGCTGATGGCGGCGTCGAGGAAGGTGTAGGGGTACTTCAAGGTGCCGCGGGCCTTCTCGGCGAGCACGATCTGGTTGTGCGCGGAGTTGCCGTAGGCGTCGAGCCACTGGCACTGGGACTTCGCGAGGCCGATGGCCGCGTCCTGGACGGAGCAGGTGTGCTCGTCCTCGTGGGAGCCGCGCAGGAAGTGGAGGTCGGCGGTGCTGCGGGGGCCGCAGCCGGGGCTCGAGGAGCCGCTCGAGGAGCCGGTGTCGGGAGCGGCCAGGGCGGCGGGCGCCGCGGCGGAGAGGGCGACGGCGGTGGCGCTTGCGGCGAGCAAGGTCGAGAGGGTGCGCATGATTCCTTCGTGGAACGGGTTATTGGGGATCGCGACGTCCGATGGGCGTGCGGGGTCGCCCGCGGCCGCGAGAACCGGCCGTGGGACATCAGGTGGCTAGTCAGCTGCGGCGAAGCCGCCGCATGAGGCGACGCAGTATGGCGTGCAGCATGTTTCGGAACTTGATGGGTCCGCTGGCTGGTTTTGCCTGTGAGACAGCCGCCTTCGCGTTCGCCTCGGCCTGTCGGCGGGCCGCTTCCGCCCGTTTGATCGGCACGGTGCGTGCGGCCACCTCGGCGGGTGACGGCACCGTGTGGGCCGGTGGCGTGGTGGGCGCAGGTGGCGGCGGCATCTCGGACAGTTCCGGGGTTTTCGACGCGATAGTCGGAGGTGCCGAAGCTGGTATCGGCGGTGCTGAAGGTGGTGATTGCGCCGCGAGCGGCTCGACTCGTGCTTGTCCCATGACTTCGCCCTCGGCCGGCGGGGGAACAGTGCGCGCCGCCACCTCCGCCGGTGTCGGCACGACCTCCAGAGCCACCGGGATGCTGCTCAGTTCCATTGGTTTCCTGGTGATCTCAGAAGTCGGGCTGTAATCCACGAGGGGGAAAACCTGGTAGCGGCCTGCCGTGGCCGGGGACGCAACTGCCACGTAGTTCTCGGCGGTCGTCACCCAGCTGGTCAGGTGCCAACCGCCGCAAGCAGCGCAGCGGTACGAACTCCTTTCTCTCCGTTTCACATCGGTGCGATCCAGCGCGGACAGGGCCAGGTCGGCGTCACGCTGTGTGGCGTGGCGAATCTTGCCGCTGGGGACACATCGGGCCACCGGCATGCGGGAGTGGCCGCCTGGCTGATGTCGCCGAGTCATGTCTTCCCCCTGATCGCGAGCCGTGGTTTCACCAGGTTCTCCATCCCGGTGATGCAAAACTGTAGAAGCGCGTGAAAGCATTGTCAACGCGTTTGATGAGATTGCTTTTTGCTCACCTGTCGACCAGTGTGGAGGGAGCGCATGCGAGAGGAGGGACATGTCGAAGCCCGTGCCAACGGTCAGTGCCGCGGAGATCTCCCGGTTGGCCGGCGTCACTCGTGCCACCGTCAGCAACTGGCGGCGACGGCACGCCGACTTTCCCAAGTCCATCGGCGGTAGTGAGGCTCGTCCGCTGTTCGACCTGCATCAGGTGCGGGAATGGCTGGCCGAGCATGGAATCGAAGGCGAGGAATCGGCAGCTACCGATCTGCGCACGCTGGTCCGCTCGCGGGCCACACCGGATGCCATCGCCCGATTGCTGGAATCGATGCGGAAGACCGGTGCGACCTGGAGCGCGTCGGCTGTCGACGTCGGCGTCGCCGACGAGGTGCTCGCCATGGTCGAGCGGCTCGCGGTTCAGGAGGGTGCGCGCGCGGCGATCGACATCCTGGGCGACCGCGCCCTGGAAGACATCGCGGCGACAGGTGTGTACATCACTCCGTCGTGGATCGCGGAATTGATGGCGGCGCTGGCGAGTTCGCCGGTCACGCCGGATGAGGTTCTCGATCCGGCATGCGGCACCGGCTCTTTGCTGTTGGCGGCGGCGCGAGCCGGAGCGACGCGGCTGTACGGCCAGGATGCCCTGCGGGTTCAGGCGCAGCGAGCCCGGTTGCTGATCGAGGCGGAAGCCGGCATCGACCCGGTCGTGCGATCCGGTGACAGTCTCACCGCCGATGCCTTTCCGGAGTTACAGGTCGACGCCGTGCTCTGCAACCCGCCGTACGGTCAGCGTGACTGGGGCGCAACGGAATTGGCCTTCGACCCCCGCTGGGATTACGGCCTGCCGCCGCGGGCGGAGTCGGAACTCGCCTGGGTTCAGCACGCCATCGCGCACCTGCGTCCGGCCGGGACCGCCGTTCTTCTGCTTCCGCCCGCCGTCGGTACTCGTGGATCCGGTCGCAAGATCCGCGCCAATCTGGTCCGCACCGGCGCCCTGCGCGCCGTGATCGGATTGGCCCCCGGCGCCGCGCAACCATGGCATGTCGGCCTGCAGATTTGGGTGCTACGCCGCCCACAGCCGGGCTCCCCGGTTCCAGACTCCATTCTGTTCGTGGACACTTCGACGCTGACCGCCACCCTCGACGGTGAGGATAGAGCGGTCGGGGATGCGGTGCTGCGGGCCTGGCGGGCGTTCGACGGCGAGAATCCCGAGGACGCGATGGAGTCGGGGGTGGCGGTGCCGGTCCGGCTGGTGGATGTGCTCACCGAGGAGGTCGACCTCACTCCGGCTCGCTACGTTCGTTCGTCCCTGGACTCGGACACCGTCTCCGGTCAGGTTGAACAGGCGATTCGCCGACTGGACAGCGCCGCGACGGAATTGGTCTCCGCGACAGGAGAGTTGGGTGGATGGTCCGCCTCGCAGGGGAAGACATGGCGTTATGTGACGATCGCCGAGCTCGCGAATCATGGTCAGCTGGAATGGATTCGATCCGAGCCGCCGAGTTCCGAGACCGGATCGGCGGATCAGCAGCGTCCCATTTTGACCGCCCCCGATATCGCGACGGGAAGCCCCGCATCCGGTTCACCGGCCTCCGCCGCGACCGCGAACACCGTCGATGTCGAGTTGGGTGATGTCCTGATCCCGGCTGTGCGTAGCGACCGCACCGGTGGACGGAGTGCACGGGTCGCGGGTCCCGAGGATGTCGGCGCTATCCGCGGCCCGCATGTGCACACGCTGCGTGTAGACGCCGACCGCCTCGATCCGTGGTTCCTCGCGGGGTTCCTGACCGGTGCCGAGAACATCTCCATCACAAGGACTTCAACGGTCCGGTTCGATCCTTCCCGGCTACGGATTCCGGTTCTCGGGATGGCCGAGCAACAGCGCTACGGTGAGATGTTTCGCCTGCTGTTCGTCTTGCGTACCGCGGCGCGGCGCGCGACTTACGCGGCCGAGCATGTCGCCGAGTTGGTGACGACCGGGCTGACCGCCGGTGCCCTGGCGCCGGGTGCCGAGGACCGACAATGAGTGCCACCCACCAGGTTTACCGCGCTGTTTTGCCAGAGCGCTGCTAGCGTTGCTGTCCGTTGGACCGTCGACGCAGGTTGGGGGAGGGAATCCGTCGTGACGCAGGATGTTGCTGACTACGCCACACTGCGTTCGGAACTGCTCGCTCAACCGGTCTGCGAGCCTCCGGCGTTGGAATCCTATTCCGGTCCGCACACGGTGATTCCGCTCGAGGACCTGGTCGAAGCGGGCGCGCTCACCGTGTATGAAGTCCCGCCGACGGTCGGGGTCGAAGGCGGTGAGACGCCGATGCTGTCAGCCAAGGATGTCCGTCTGGGCCGGGCCGCCTCCCGCTGGGGGAATGCCGCTGAGCCGGGCGCGGTCACCATTCGCACAGGCGATGTCGCCGTGGCCGTCAGCACGGAGGCCGCCGTCCGGGTCTGCGAGGACGAGGGAGTTCTGCTGGGCCCCGGTATTCGACTGGTTCGAGCCGACGTCAATGCGGTCGATCCGTATTTTCTCGCCGGGATACTGCGGGCGGCGATCAACGCTTCGGATGGCCGTCCCCTCGATCTGTACGAGGTTGCGGTGCCACGCATCCAGCTCGCGGAGCAACGCCGCTACGGTGCCGCCTTCGCGCGGCTGACCGCACTGGAAACCGCCTACCAGCGGCAGCGGGCCGACATCGAGCGTCTGGTGCGGACCGGATTCGGCGGGCTGGCACAGGGACAGCTCCGTCCCACCACGGACGATCAGTAGGTTTGCGTGTCGCGTTTTCTGGACTCACGGAGGTAATCGCGGTGCAACCGCAGGTCGTCGGCGGCGGCCGGTACGAGTTGATCGGCTCGATCGGCGAAGGCGGCATGGGGCAGGTGTTCGAGGGCTACGACCGCCACCTCAAGCGCCGCATCGCGGTGAAGTTCACCCATCCCAACCTCGACCGGGATCCGGACTGGGACAAGCGCTTTCTCCGGGAAGCCGAGCTGATGGCGCGGTTCAACCATCCGGGGCTGCCCGTGATCCACGACGCGGGCTCGGGCTCACCGACCCCCGGCGGGCCCGAGCGGCCCTATCTCGTCATGGAGTTCATCGAAGGGACGACTTTCGACAACTTCCTCGAGAAGCACGGCCCACAGCCGGTGGGAGTCGTCGCGAACCTGGGCGCCCAGGCGGCGGCGGTTCTGGCTGCCGCGCACCGCAATCGGATCTATCACCGGGATCTCAAGCCGTCCAATCTCATGCTGTGCGCGGACGGCACGGTCAAGGTGCTCGACTTCGGCCTGGCCGTGGCGCCTGATTCGGATATGACCAGGTACACCATGACCGGGCACACGCTGGGCACCCCGGCGTTCATGGCTCCCGAGCAGGTCGAGGGCCGCGAGGTGGTGCCGCAGACCGATCTCTACTCGCTGGGGCTGGTGCTGCACGAGCTGCTCACCGGTGATCGGGTGATGACCGGAAGTTCGCCATATGCCGTGTGGCAGAACCAGGTTCACCTGCCGCCTCCCGACATCCGTCACGAACGTCCCGAGGTGCCGGTCGACATGGCGCGGCTCATCATGAGCATGCTGGCCAAGTCTCCGGATCAGCGCCCCGAGGATGCGGCCTCGGTGCACGCGGTGCTGTTGCGATACGCCTCCGATCTCGGCGACCTCTCCGAGGTCAACGACAACCACAGCCCTGCGCGCATGTATGCCCTCGCGGTGAGCTCGATGGTGTCGGGCCGCACCGCTTCCACCGTGGTCGCCCCGACGCGGAAGCTATCCAAACCCGTTGAGCCCATGGCCGATATGAGCCCCACAACCGACTTCAGTCGTGGTGACCTGCAGCGCGCCGTGCGCCGCGCTCGCGATCTGGCCGACGATTCCCGCTACGATCCGGCGATCCACGAGCTCCAGACTGTTGTGGAAGCGGCTGTGCCCGTATTGGGTTCGCGTGACGCCGATGTGGTCGAGGCCCGGCTGAAACTGGCGGACCTGCGTTTCGAGAGCCTCGACCACGCCGCCGCGGCCGATATGTACCGCGCCCTGATCGATGACCTCACCGCTGAGCGCGGACCCTACGACGACCAGGTCATGTACTGCCAGCGGCAGCTGGCCACCTGTCAGGTCCAGCTCGGCGACACCCGCAACGCGCTGACCCGGCTCAAGCGGCTGCACAGCCAGATGGCGGTCCGCTACGGCGAGCAAGATCGCAGAGTTATCGAACTCGCCGGCCAGATCAACCACATCAAGCTGTCCTAGCGCGGATTTCAGACCACGCGGACCAGTCGAGCGAATGCATGACGGCCGCCGATGACCTCCCGTGGTCGCAGCCCCGGGGAACACGATGAAGGAGTGGGTGTCGAAGATGAGTGGGACGCCCGTCATGAACGATATCGCCGACCGCGGTGCGCGATTGTTCGAATACCTGGCAAAGGCCCAGACGCTGCGCATGTCTCGCATCCAGGACATCGCCACGTACCAGCGCGACGGCGAGGTGCTCTGGATCGCCGACCTGCCAGAACACCCGGCCATCACCTACCAGCAGGCGGATCCGGGGAAGCCGTTCCTGATGGTGCAGAAGGTGACGATCGGTTCCCCGCCGGAGCCGGACTCGGAACTGCGCCGCTGGCTCGAGAACGGCTGGGACAAACCGCAGCCCGAGCCGATCTTGCGTGTCACCCGAAATGACATATCGGGAACGCCGCTTCTGCTCGATGAGCATTCCGAGATTCGCGGCGCTTTCGCGGAATGGCTGCCGCGCTGGCGGGAATGGGCGGAGGAGGCGCGGCCCAAACAAGCCGTGCGGCATCTCTACCAGACCATGTACGAGATGTACACGCGCTACGACGGTGCCACCGAAACCCTCGAAGCCGTACTCGCCCTGGGATTTCTGGTCTGGAGGAACGACAAGGTCGGCAGCGTGCGCCGCCATGTGCTCACCATGCCGGTGGTGCTCGGCTTCGACTCCGATTACGGAGCCATATCGGTATCCATCGACCCGAGCGTCACCGGCTACACGGCCGAACTGCAGGAGATCCTCGACCCGTCCCACATGGCGGCGGCCAGCGACCTGCAGCGCGCCGAGAACGAGGCGCGCGACGGTGACATCGATCCCTTCGACCGGGAGAACCTCGGGGCGCTGGTGCGCATGTTCATCAACTGCATCAACCCGGACGCGGTGTACGTCGACGACATGCGACCGGGAGCTGCCGCGGTGCACCCCACGGCCAGCTATGCGCCGGCGGTGATTCTCCGCAAGCGAGGCAACCGCGGCATGGTGACAGCGCTGCGCACGATCGCCGAGACCATTCGCGGCACCGGTGAGCTTCCCTCCGGCATCCGCAATCTGATCGACCCGGATCACGAGCCGGTGCCGACTCCGTCCGAGAGTGAGGGCGCCATCGTCCGAGACGGCGCCGATCAATTTCTGCCCTTGCAGCTCAACGATGTTCAGCTGAAGATTCTCGAGCACGTCGACAACCACGCGCACACGCTGGTGCAGGGCCCGCCGGGCACCGGCAAGACGCACACCGCCGCGGCCCTGATCACCCACCTGCTGGCACAGGGAAAACGGGTTCTGATTACCGCGCATACCGATCGCGCCCTGCACGAGGTGCGCGCCAAGCTGCCCGAGACGATCAAACCGCTCTGCGTCGCGGTGGTCGGTGATTCGCGGCAGGAGCTCGAGGATCTCAAGTCCTCGGTCAATCGGATCTCCCAGGCCGCGGCCGACCACGATCCGGCGGCCGGCGTAGTCGCGGTAGCGGCCACCGAACAGGCGATCGCGGAGCTCCGGCGAAAGCGGGCGGCCATTCAGCACGAACTACTGGCGCTGCGAGAACGCGACGTCACCGTGCACTCGGTCGGTGGCTACACCGGAACCATCGCCGATATCGCGCTCCGCTGGCGAGCGGCGCGATCCGATTTCGACTGGATCACCGACGTGGCGACCGTCGAGACCGGGCAGGACTGCCCGATCGCCGGGGAACTGCTCCACGAATGGCGAAAGTTGTTGCTGGACAGCAATCTCGACGATCCCGAGGTGCAGGCGCCCGAGCTCGTCGCCGCGACCTCGCTGCCGCCCGCCGAGCTGTTCGGCCAGTGGTGCACCACCGAACAGCTGGCGGCGGACCATCTCCGCGGCTACGTGCAGTATGACGGCGATCCCGCGGCCGCGCGTATCGCCCAGCTGGCCGGCGATGAGCGTCACCAGGCGCGGGCGCTCTTCGACGACATCATCGATCGGGGCCGGCAACTGAGCCATCGGTCCGAACCCTGGGTCCAGGCCGCCATGGCCGATATCCACGGTGGACGGGACTTCGAATGGCGCTCCCGGGCCGCCGCCATCGGCGAACTGCTCACACACGGGGATGCGGTGGTGTCGGCACTCGGGTACACCACCGTTGAGGTAACGGTCGACGATCCCGCGTCTTTGCTCGGCCTCGCCGAGAATCTCAAGTCGCACATCGAAACCCACGGTGCCTTGAAAATCCACCCCGACGGCCGGCCCAAGACCGGGCTCACCGCGCCCCGAGTGGTGAAGCTTTCCGAACCGCTGTTCGACCACGTTCGGATCGACGGGCGAATCCCGACGACGGCCGAACAGCTCAACCACTTCCTCAATGCTCAGCACGGCCAACGCATTACCGGCCAGCTCGATTTGTTGTGGTCGGCCACCGGCCAGCCTCCCGCTCCAGGTCTGCTGCGCGACCACATTGCCCGGCATCGCACCGCGTACGCGGTCCTCCAGCAGGTGCTCGACTACGCCAACCGTCTCGTGTACGCCGCGATGTACCTGCGTCAACTCGGTCTGCCGGTACCCGATTGGGCCGATCTGATCGGGGTGCGAAGCGCGCGTGAGGCTTTCGACGCGGTGGAAGCGCGGGAAGCGCTCGACCGTGCCGCGGAACCCCTCGCGGAACTGACGCGGCGGCTGAGCGTGCTGGCGGATGACCCCCGTGCCACCGACAACGTGCACCGGCTTGCCGACGCAGCTCGAGACCGGGACACAACCGCCTACCGGGGGGCCCACGACCGCTTGGCCGAGCTGAATCAGCTGCGCCGCAGCCTCGCTCGGCGGCGGGAGATCGAGTCGGACCTCGAGACGCTGCCGTTGCTGCGGGCGGCGGTCGCCGCCGACCCGGCGAATCCGGAGTGGGATGGGCGGCTCGAGCACTTCGCCGAGGCCTGGCGCTGGGCCGTGATCGGCAGCTGGTTGGTCGCTCACAATGTCGGCGGGGTCAACGAATTGTGCCGCCGCCTCGACGATGTCGAGGAGGAACTCCGTGGCCAGGCAGCCGCGCGAGCGGCTACCACGGCATGGGATCTGGCTGTCGGCCGGCTCACCAACCGGGCTCGTGCGGATCTTCAGCACTACGCGCAGCTGGTCAAGAGCCTGGGCCGAGGCACGGGACAGTACGCCGATCGCAAGCGGGCCGAGATTCAGCAGGCACTCGGCAATTGCCGATCGGCGGTGCCGGTGTGGATCATGCCGATCTACCGTGTGGTCGAACAGTTCTCGATCACCGCCGACATGTTCGACGTGGTGGTTGTCGACGAGGCCTCGCAGGCGGGGGTCGAGGCGGTGTTCCTGCAGTACCTCGCCCCGCGCATCGTGGTGATCGGCGATGACAAGCAGGTGTCCCCGTCGGCTGTCGGCACCGACGAGTCCGAGCTGGAACGGCTTGCCAACCAATATCTCTACGACGACCGCTACCTGTCCTCGTGGCGCAATCCCAAGCGCAGCCTCTTCGACGACGCTGTCATGCGCTACCCGAAGAAGCTCACGCTGATCGAGCATCGCCGGTGCGTGCCCGAGATCATCGGGTTCTCGAACAAGATCGCCTATGAGCCGGAGGGCGTTCGGTTGATACCCGTGCGCCGCTACGGCAGCGATCGGCTGGACCCGATCCGCACCGTCCACGTCACCGACGGCCACGAGGTATCCAGCCGGGTCAATCCCGCCGAGGCCGACCGGATCGTCGAACAGATCGAGCATTGCCTCGAGGATTCTCGCTACGACGGAAAAACGTTCGGCGTCATCTCGTTGCTCGGACCCGCACAGGCCAAGCACATCGCACAGAAGCTCGTGGCGCGCATCGGTCCGGAGGAGATGCAGCGCCGAGAGCTCCACTGCGGTGACGCGGCCGACTTCCAAGGCGCGGAACGCGATGTGATCTTCCTGTCACTGGTCGCCGCGCCCGGCCCGGATCGGCGGATAACCGCCCAGACCACCGACGGCATCGTCCAGCGGTACAACGTCGCGGTGTCGCGGGCGCGGGATCAGTTGTGGCTGTTCCATTCGGTGACCCTCGAGCACCTCACCAACAGTGCCGACATGCGGCTGCGGCTGCTCGAATACTGCCTCGGAATCGAGCAGCGCTGTCACGTCGATGACGAACCGCCGCAACGGTTTCCGGACGACTATCCGGTCGAGCCGTTCGACTCGCTGTTCGAGCAGCAGGTGTGCAACCGCATTGTCGACCGCGGGTACCGCGTCACCCCGCACCACACCGAAACCGGGTACGACATCGATATGGTCGTCACCGGTGGTGGCGGGCAGCTCGCCGTGCACTGCGACGGCGATCGCTGGAACGGCCCCGATCTGTACCGTGAGGACCTTGCCCGGCAGCGTGACCTGGAGCGCTGCGGCTGGCCCTTCCATCGAATCCGATTGGCGGACTTTATTGTCGATCCGGACGCCTGCCTGGACGAGCTGTGGCGCAAGCTGGAATCGCACGGCATCTACCCGATCGCCGAGGAAGAGCAGCGTCGCCTTGCCAACTTGCTGTCCGACTCCGTACCGCAACCGGTCGATCCGGCTGATCTATTACTGCTGCACCGCGTTTCGCAGATCTCAGGCTTGGAGGCTGAGGAGGACGACGGTTCGCGACTGAGCACTCGTGAGGACGATGCGGGAGAACCGGTCCGACCGACGGCCCCTGAGGTGACAACGATCGACCCTGATCGCGAGGCGCCTGCTGGATATGGCGACCTGTCCAGTCTGGCTGCACCCGACCGCGCAGGTGGGAATCAGTCTGTGCTGGAAGAAAACTTGCAACCAGCCGAGTTTCCGGAGCCGGTCGATGACGAGTTGATAGACCTCACTCCAGTGGAATCGCTGACCCCGTCAGGGATCGCTGCTGGCGCGGCCGACAACGGCCCAGCCGTGCCCGAACCGAACAATCACGCCGCCCCGGTGACCGACGTAGGTGAGCGTGCGGACGGTGATGGACCGCGGGTGAGCGGTGCGGGGCGTCGCGTCATCGAGTCTTATGTCGCGTTCACTGAGCATTTGGAAAGCCCGACCAGCGCCGACCACGCCACGATCGTCGGCGACTTCCTCCGTATCGTCGCCGTCGAGGGTCCGCTGACCGCAGCGCGGTTGAGGGCCGCCTACGTAACCGCTGCCCGGACGCGGGAGCGTGACCAGGTCCGTAAGAAACTCGATATCGCACTTCGGGCGGCCGTCGCCCGAGGAAAACTGTTGGTGGACAACGCACTTGACATCGACGACCCCGCGTTGCTGACCTACCGATTGCCCGACCAGCCCGCATCCCGCTGGCGTGGGCTCGGCCCCCGCAAGGTCGAGCAGATGCCGCCGCTCGAGCTCGCGGAGATGATGGCCGATCAGGCCGAGCGACATGGATGGGCGGACCGCGGCGCGCTCTTCCGCGCGGTGATCAACGCGGTCGGCCAGACTCGCCTGACCGACAACACCATTGCGGCTCTTGCCCTGGTTCTGCCGCTGGCGCAGGCGCTGGGCAACGCGAGGTGACGCTGATCGGCGGTCAGTGCAATGGCCCATAGGCGCATGATCCGGGAGCGCTCGCCGAGCAGTCGAAGCGATCCGTGAGATCGGGTATGCGCTCTCCACACCTATCTCTGAACCCGTAGCTTCTCCAGAAATCGCGGCATGCCCGGATCGAACTGGTGCGCCGGCGCCCAGTGACTGGGCCCCGATAGCGGGTCCACCCGGTCTTTGAGTCCGGGTTGCAGGTTTTGGCCGCCTCGTCGGTTGGGTCGGCGCAAATGGACTGCTGATGGCTCTCTACAAGGAAGCTTGTTGAGCAGAGGCCTTAGAGCAGTTCGGCTAGCTCGCGCCCGCGCATCGTGGCCGCGAATCGCAGCAACTCGGTCCGGTTCGGTCCGACCTCACTCACGGTCCGGGCGATATCGAGAAAGGTATCGATCGGGTCGGACGGTGACGCGGCCCAGTCGAGGATGGCCCGCATGACCCGCCGCCATGTCGCGGTGTCACCGTCCCATGGACGCGACAGGTAATAGAGGGTGTCGGCTTGCCATTCGACGAGTTCGTCAATGGTCATCGGGGAGTACTTGGCTGCCGCGGGTTCCCACAGGTGAGTGATGTCCGGGAAACCGAGCAACTCTTGCACTCGTTCCCGGTAGGTTCGCTCGGACTGTCGAGCCTCGGCTTCGACATCGCTGGGCATCGAGTGTTGTGCGGGCTTCTCAGGGGCGTTTTCAGCGGGGGCCACTCGAGGTTGGTCCTCCACCTGTTCGGACTGTGCCGCAACGGGTTCCGTCGCAGCCGCATCCGCGTCCGCGTCGACCGGAGTCAACTCGGGCTCATCCTGCGATGGATCGGCGGCGGAAACATCGGGTCTGCCGGAGCCTGGCGCGGGAATCTCCGTGGTTTGCGATGGGCTCGGTCCCTCCGGGGCGTCGACGGTGAGCGGCCGCGTGACCGGTGCGCCCTCTTGGGGCGCGGCTTCGCTCAGCCACGACCGCAGGATCGACGGCAGCGCGGCGCCATCTATCGTGACGCGTTCCTCGGCAATGGATTCCAGCTCCTCGAGGAATGTCTCATGCGCTCCGAGTGCTGGGTCCTCCGGTGTTCCGTATACATACGCCACTACGAAAAGCGCTGCGCCGTTATTGGATTTGGGGCGTACGACCCGCCCCATGCGCTGAATCATCTGGCGGCGGGTACGACTCGCGGCCAGCACCACGCCGACCTGCGCATCGGGTATGTCGATACCTTCGTCGAGAACGCGAGGCGCGGCGAGCGCACGCAGGTCGCCGCGACGGAAATCGCCGATGATGCGCTCTCGGTCAGCGGGGCGCAGTGCCGACCCCACGCATCCGCAGGGCAGCGCGCGCTGCTCTAACACCGACTGGACCTGTCCGGCCGTGGAGGTCCGCTCGGCGAAGAAGATCGATTGTGTCGCACGAAGTTCGGTGATCGGCAAGGTGCGGATCAGATCGAGCTTGCCCTCACAGTCCGCGAGGACCTCCCGGCGCTCGGAGAAGTTCTTGAGGAACCGCTGCGCCTGCCGTGCGGCCTCGCCGCGCTCCTGGTTCGCCAATCGCTGGGTGAAGGACATGAACTCGCCGAAGGACTCCTCGGGGGCTCCGTATAAATCGACCAAGACCGATTTGGCTTTTCGCGCGGCCTCGTCGGCACGGTCGTACTTGGCGCGTTCACGGGCATTGAAGTGCACCCCGACCAGAGCCAGGCGTACCGGGGCGAGTATGCCGTCGGCGCGGGCGCGAGCGTAATCGCATCCGGGCACCAAGTCGCCGAAGTACGGGCGCAGGATCTCTTCCACCGCATTGTCATTGCGTTCGAGTGTGGCCGTGAGTCCGAGCCGCCACTCGTACTGTTCCGCGAGGGCCTTCGCGTAGCTGCCCGCACCATAGCGGTGCACTTCGTCAGCGACCAGGAGAGCGCCCGGCGGGATGGACAGCGGCGTGCTGGATACCGTCTGGACGGTCGCGACCAGGACATCCCAGTGAGCGGGCGGACGCGGGCTGCCGTTGCCGCCGACCCTGTCGATCCGGTGGCCCGGCAAGGCGGAACGAAGGCGCTCCCACCATTGGGTCTGCAGATCGATGCCGGGCACGAGGACCACCGCCCGGCGGCCGTCGTCCACGGCCAGGGCGACAGCCCGGATCCCGACCGCTGTCTTGCCGGAACCGGTGACAGCCTCGACGATGCCACGCCGGTCATGGGCGATCCACGCGTCCAAGGCTTCCGACTGCCACGCTCGCAGTGCTGGTCCGGCGTAGCTGGAAGCCGGAGAAGGCACGTCCTCGGCGGGATCGGATTGCATTGCTTCCGGTTCCGCCCACGACGCCACCAAGTGGCTCGCCTCTTCGCGCACTGCCCAGATCGCCGGCTGTTCGGGACCCAGGATCTCGAAAACCTGTGGCTCGCTGTAGAGCAGTTGGGTCACGGCGGCCGGGCCGATGTCGTTCGTGGCGAGGCGGGTGCTGATCTGCTGCGCCGATTGAAATGGCGTCCGCAGCAGGATGATCGCTATCAACCGTGTCAATGCCGCTCGGGGAGTGTTCTCCGCGGCATGCCGCAGCTTGACTTCAGCGACCATGTGCCACCTTCTCGGCCCTGGAAACCACGCCACAGCCTAACCCGCGCACCGCTGACCGATACGCTGGCCGATTCGACCCCACACCGGCCCGGATATCGCAAATACGATGGCCTCTCGTGTCCCTCCGGCTGCGAACCCGACCGCCTTCCCACACGTCTCGGTAGGGTGACCCGCGGACAACTCGAACCGTAAGGAAGACTTGGTGTTTTCTCCCGATCATCTGGTCGTCGTGATCCCCCGCGCCGACATCGAGAGCGGCGACCTGCGACCGACCCTCGACGTTCTGAACTCCTGCTTCGCCTCTCCGGAGCATGCTGTTCGTGCCCTGGGGTCAGTGGAATTGGTGGTCGAGGGCTACGAACACATTCCGACCGAGCTGTTCGACATGGAGCCCGTTCGCCACTTCGTGCGACGTATGGACAATGAGTTTCCGTACTGGCTGTACTTCCTCGGCCTGAATGGCTCGTCGCTGCAACTGATCTTCGGGTGCTTCATGCCGCCGTTCCTCAGTGAGGCCGACAGGCAACAGCAGTTCGAACACCGTCTGTGGTCGCTCATGGAGAGCCGGTGGCTTCCGGCGATGCAGGACGTCGCCGGCTTCGCTGGGCTCGATGCCGCCCAGTTCGAATCGCGTTCCAACGACGTGATCGGGTACTTCCGTGCCGCGGCGACCCCGCCGGCGGTCCCGCCGAATTCGTATCCGGATGCGACCGCGTCGGCCGCTGATCCGATGATGCACGCGGCGCCACAGGCTCCGGAGGACACCGTCGTCGAAGAGGTCTTCTACGGCGAGCCGACGGGTGTGGAGATCGAACGCGAGGAAGACGAGTTCGGCCAGCGAGTTTCCACGCCATGGGATCCGGACCAGATCAGGATCTCCACTCGCACGTTCTCCCTGCGCAATGTCCTCGACATGATCGATGACGGTGACCTCGAGCTCGCTCCCGATTTCCAGCGCAACAGGGTATGGAAGGGCCGTCAGAAGTCCCGTCTCATCGAGAGCCTGCTGTTGCAGATTCCCCTGCCGGCCTTCTATTTCGCCGAGGATCGCGGCGGCATGTTCCGGGTGGTGGACGGACTGCAGCGACTGTCGACCGTGCACGAGTACGTGCAGGGCCGGTTCGCGCTGGACGATCTGGAATACCTCGATGCCGAGCTCGGAAAAGGTTTCCGCGACCTGGACGCTCCGCTGCGCCGACGGCTGCACAACGCGCAGATAGTCGTGCACGTCATCGAACCGTCCACACCCAACCGGGTGAAGTACGACATCTTCAAGCGCATCAATACCGGTGGAGAGCCGTTGAACGCCATGGAGATTCGGCACTGCATGAGCAGCGCGCGCAGCCGCGACCTGCTCAAGCGCTGCGTATCGGCGGATGTGTTCCAGGCCGCGACCGCGGGCGTGCTGCGCGACCATGTGCGCATGAACGACCGCGAAGCGGTCCTTCGCTTCCTCGCTTTCTACAGCCTGCCGGATCTCCAGGAATACGACGCGTACAGCTCACTGGAGAACTTGCTGGATGCGACGACCGAGCGCATCGACGATCCTCGCCAAGTCTCCGACGAACAACTCGCCTCCTGGTACGCCGCCTTCGAACGCGGCATGGCGAACGCGCGAATCATCTTCGGCGACTATGCCTTCCGAAGGTGGCCCGCGGGCTCGAACCGTCGCTCTCCCATCAACCGCGCCCTCTTGGAAAGCTGGGGTGTGGTGCTGGCCGCCTATCGCCCGGAGACGCTGGTCCCCGCTCGGGAACGTATCGTGGCCGAGGCCCGCAAAGCGATGGCGAAGAACAGTGACTACATCGCCGCCATCAGCTCGTCGACCGCAGATCCCAAACGCGTGCGAATCCGCTTCGAGGTGGCGCGGCGGATCGTCGAGGACGCGGTAGCGGGCTTGTAGGTATCGCGGCAATCGGGCTCACCGAGACGAATGAGGTAGAAGTCTGCTCGAATTGTGTCGGCTGCCATCGTAGGCTGGCCGGTGGTCGCGGCAGAGGCAGTGCCGGCGGGTGCGTCTACTTGTGGTCGATGCGGCCGATCGGATCTGCGGCCCGCGCGAGATCGGCCTGCGTCTGCTTCCATTCCACGTCATCGATTCCGAGGACGCTGCGGAGGTAGGCCCAAGAGGCCTTCCGGATCAGCGCGACGCGATCGGGGCTTTCGTCGGTGGTGTCGTTGGCGTTGTAGCCATGGATTCCGCCGAGCGAGTGATCGCCTCCGAAGATGGTGAGCAGGCTTTGGGCTCCGGGGCTGTAGGCGTAGACGTCGGTGAACCAGTCGGGGCCGCGGGTGGAGAGATGGGATTGATCGTGATCGCCCGCGACCACGAGGGTCGGTGTGGTCAGGCTGTCGAAGTCGGGGTTCATGAAGGAGAAGTTCTCGGCGGCGAACGGGGTCAGGGTGTCGCCGCCGAGGCCGGTTGTCGCAAGCAGGACACCGGCTTTCACTCGAGCATCGGTCAGATCGGGTCCGGTCTGGCCGTCCGGGCCGATGACGCGTGCGCCGAGCAGCATGCCGACGGTCTGTCCGCCCCAGGAATGTCCTGCGGCGGCGATGCGGTCGCGGTCGATGCGTTCGGCCAGCCCTGGAATCGCGGCGACGATTCGATCGAGTTGGTCGAGTACGCGGGTGACGTCGCGGACTCGGACGCGCCAGATGTCCCGGTAGCGGGGATCGGCCGGAGTGAGGCCGAGGGTTCGTGAATCGAGAAAGGTGGGCTGCACGACGACGAAACCGTTGCCGGCCCAGAAGTCGACCAGCGGATCGTAGGAGGACATCGACTCGCCGTAGCCGTGGGCGAGCACGACGATGGGCAGACCGGTGCCGGCAGCGGATGCGGATACACGCACCTGCAGGTCGTCGCCGCGTCCGGGCGCGGACAGGACGACCGGTTTGACGCTGATGATGGGGGTGGTCAGGGCGGGCACGGCGCTCTGGGCAGTGTCTGGTCCGGGCATGAGATTTCCCTTCGATAGCGATGAGCGCTGCTTTGTGACGGGTTCGAGCACCCGCTCGAACCGTGGATATACTTGCAAAAGCGGAGCGCTGCTCCGAATATACGGAACAACGTTCCGGTTGGCAATGGTTACGAGGAAGGGATGTCACGTGGGCGCACGCGACGAGCGAACGCCGGCCGCACCGAGTTCGGCCAAACGCGCCGACGCACGACGGAACGAGCGGGCCCTGCTCGATGCCGCGGCATCGGTATTCGTCACCCATGGCGTGGACGCACCGGTACGCCAGATCGCCGCCGCGGCGGGCGTCGGCATGGGCACGATCTACCGGCACTTCCCCACGCGAGCGGATCTCGTCGCAGCGGTCTACCGGCATCAGATCGATGCCTGCGCCGACGCCGGGCCCGCCCTGCTCGCGGCGGAGTCCTCACCGTTTGCCGCGCTGCGTCGATGGGTGGATCTCTTCGTGGACTTCTTGGTGACCAAGCATGGGCTCGCCGCCGCGATGCGCAGCGACCCCGACAGCTTCGCCGCTCTGCACACACTGTTCCTCGACCGGCTCGTGCCGGTATTCGACGATCTCCTCACCGCCGGCCGGGACGCCGGTGAGATCACCGCCGACGTCTCCGCCTATCAACTGATGCGCGCGATCGGCGACATTTGCGCGGGCGCAGAGATTTCCGACCCGAACTACGAGGTGCATCTCACCATCGGCCTGCTACTCGACGGGTGCCGACGGTAACGGCCGCGATATTCGAAGGCGCACTCGACGTCTCGACCCAACGGTTCAGGATGGTCGGACCCGTCTCACCAGTTGGTGCGGCTATCCACCGAATCTCCTTCCCTTTGTCGCGAGCGCGATGCGGCCGCGGGCGCTGATCCGCCATCGTCCGCGGGTGCGGCTGGCGATGATCAGGCCACGGGATTCGAGTTGGGCGAGGGCGTTTCGGGTGCGCCAGGCGGTCAATGTTGATGTCCGCTGGATCTGTGCTGCGGTCAGCGTGTTGTCGGGGTGCAGGACAGCGAGGACGGCTACTTCGGCGGGGTTCATGAGGTCGGTCACCTCCGGCTTCGAGATCGGTGTCGTCCGGTGGGATGCCCGCTTGGGTGCGGGACGTCGAGATATCCACCTCCGATCAGCGGAAGCCGAAGGGAGCTGGGACTTTCCGAGCGATTGTCCGAGTAGAAGCCCCAGCAGGACCAGAGGATGACGGCGGTGCAGAGGGCGATGATCGACAGTAGCGCCCATGCGTCCCAGAGCATTACGACCTCCCTTTGACTCGTGGCGAGCAGTGGTGATCGATGTCGTTCGATGTCGGTCCAGTAGAGGGCTCGCGGACTCGGATGGAGGCCAGAATTGGAGGTTCCAAAAGAATCCATCCGTTTTCCCTGCGCAGGTTCCATGCTGTGCGGACAATGAAATCCGCAGCTCGCCAAGCAATCACCCACGATGAGGTGTGGGTGCCATCCAAAGATTCGGGAGCAAAGCTGATGAGCAAGAACCCGACGACGATTCCCAGGCGCCAGTTGGGGAGGCAACTCCGGGAGTTGCGGCAAGCGGTGGGTCTTTCCCTGGCCGACGCGGCCAGGTTGATCGAGCGCGGAGCCGGGACGCTACAGCGGCTGGAGAAGGGGGAGAATCCGCGGATCCGGCAGCTCGACATCGAGGCGCTGTGCAAGCTCTACAGTGTGTCGGAGGAGCGCACGCAGCAGATGAAGGCTCTTGCCTTGCAAGCGGATCGGCGCACCAGGCCAACTGATGAGTCGCATTGGTGGACGAGGTATGAAGATCTGATTCCGGCCGAGTTCGAGACCTACATGTCGTTGGAGATGGCGGCCGAGCGGATGATCACCTACCAACCTGACACCATGCCTGGCATCGTCCAGACTGCCGACTACGCCACGGCGTTGAATCGAGTGTTCTTCACGTCGGACACGGCCATGGAATTGCAACAGCGAGTACAGGTTCGGATGCAACGGCAGACCGCGATCACGCGGCGCTTGTCTCCACTCGAGGTCGACCTGCTCATCGATGAGGCCGCCTTGAGGCGTGTCGCCGGTTCGCGCAAGATCATGGCCGCCCAGCTCCGCCGCCTGGCCGACACACCGCCGAACGTCAAGGTGCGAGTAGTCCCGTTCAGTGGCGGGTTCCCTCTGGGCGGTCATGTGGGCCCGTTTGTGATCCTGGACTTTCCCATGGACCCCATGACGGATGTGCCCATTGAGCCGTCAACCGTCTATGTCGAGTCCTACGGTTCCAGGATGTACTACGACAGCGATGTCGATGTCTCTCGTTACCGTGACGCCTATATGAGGATCGGCCGGATCGCATTGAATGAAGCTGATACCAAACACCTTCTGAGGTGCATAGCGAAGGAGTATGAGGCATGAATGATCTATCCGATGCGCACTGGTTCAAGAGCACCAAAAGTCAGGGAGGGGAGACATGCGTGGAAGCCGCGCACCTGAGTGGAGGTGGCGTCGGCGTACGGGATTCGAAGCTGGGGGAGTCCAGCCCGGTCTTGGTCTTCGACGGTCAAGCCTGGGACCGCTTTACGAGCGCGGTGAAGGCGGGTCGCTTCGATCTGCGCTAGGTGCCCGCCCGAAGCGTCGAGTCTATGAAGGCTGTTTCGAAGTGGCGATCACTGTCCCCAAACCGGGTGGGCCAAACGCAGTTTCCCGACCAGATTCGTGCCCGCATCTGCGCGGTGAGCTTCGAGTCGACGGCGTTCTAACAAACCGACTGGACGGACTTGTGGCTCGTAGGCGAATTGGGTCAGTCTAGTGGAACGCTGCTCGCTCGGGCGGATGTCGTCGCAAAGCGGATGGGGGTGTCGCGATGGCACGGACAACGAGTCATGACCGCGAAGTACGGCGGTTGCGCGCGGAGAAGGCTTTGTCCGTCGTCGGGCCGCTGGTGCCGAGGGCAAGAAATGTGTTGTCCGGGTTGCTATCCGAAGGGAGACAAGGATGGCACCTGCTCGTCCGGGATTCGAAACTGCCGACATCGGCGTACGCTGACGCGTTTCTGATCGGGACCGGTGGTGTATTCGGGCTCCTGTTCGACGACCGGGCGCCTGAGGCGCCGATCGCCCGGGACATCGAAACGCATGCCGAGCAGCTGTTCGCCGATTTCCCGGTGGGTAACTACCGCAACGTTTTCGTGCCGGAGACAATCGAACTCGTTCTGGTCGTCGCTCCGCGCGCTCGAGCGCGGGTAGACGGCTTCCGTGTGGTCAGCGAACTCGACTACCGGTCGCTCTTCGATTGCGAGCCGCGACTCCACCGTGGTGTTACCGGCCGGATCGCGGAGATGGTCTCCGCGCGCGATTGTGGCTACAGGCTGCTGTCCCTTGACGGACCTCAGTCTGCGATGCCGTCGAGCGAAGCTGGATTGATCGATACCGAACGCCTGTTGGAGGACGAGCGTGCCCAGGCATTGGAAAAGCCGTTCCCGACCTGGATGACATTTCTTGATCCGAAGCAACGGGCGCTGGTGTCCCGGAACTACAACGGTCCGGCTCGTATCGCCGGACCCGCGGGAACCGGAAAAACGGTGGTCGCTCTGCATCGGATGGCCCGGAGGGCTCGCAAGACCAGCGGGAAGCTGCTGTTCACCACCTTCGTTCGGAATCTTCCCAGATGTCAGGAACAGGCGTTCGCGCAATTGGCTCCGGATGCGCTGGAGCGGACGGAGTTCAAGAATCTGCATTCTTGGGCTCGCGAGTTTCTCGAGGGACGTGGCGAGCACGTGAATATGGATCTCGGTCTCGCCGACAATGCCTTCAATCTCGCGTGGTCGCGTGTCGGCAGTCGCGGCCCTCTCGCGAAGATCGAGCCCGACAACCGGTACTGGCGTGAGGAGATCGATCGTCTGATCAAGGGCCGAGGCATCCATGACTTCGACGAGTACGCGAAGCTCGATCGTCGGGGGCGGCACGGCACATTGCGTGGTCCCGGCTCGAAAAGCGGTGTGGCAGCTGTTCTATCAGTACGAGGAAATTCGCCTGTACCAAGGCTTCCTCGATGCCAATGACCTCATCGCCGCCGCATTGGCCGAGCTGGAGGAGAATCCGGCTGATCCGCTCTACGACATGGTCGTCGTCGACGAAGTCCAAGACATGTCGGTACTCGGTTTGCGACTTGTGCACGCCCTCACCGGAAATGCGCCGAACGCACTGCTCCTCGTCGGTGACGGACAGCAGAAGATATACGCCGGCGGCTGGAAGCTCTCGGATGCCGGCATCCCGATCATCGGCCGCGGCGAGGTGCTTCGAGTCAACTACCGAAACTGCGACGCAGTACTGGCGTTGGCTGCTTCGCTCGAAGGAAAGATCAGGGTCGACGATCTCGATGGTGCGGACGGCACCGTGCTGAGCCGCTCCGAGGCCGCGCTGCGTGGCGGGACGGCCGAAACATGGGCGGGCAGCGATGAAGACGTCGAGGAGCAGGTACGGATACAGCTGCAAAGAATCGCAGCACAGGGAATTCCGCTGTCCGCGACCGCCCTGCTCACGTTGACGAACCACCATGCGGACCGATTCAGAGCAGCACTACGTCGGTGGCAGGTGCCGTTCCGCAACCTCGAGGACCACGTCGGGGCGGAGGAGGACATGATCAAGATCGGCACTGTATACCGCGCCAAGGGGCTCGACTTCCGTGCCGTGGTACACCCTTTCTTCTCGAAAGCTCTCCCCGCGGAACCGCTCAGCGATGCCGCCCATGACCGTGCTGATCTAGTGACGAATCAGCGGTTCGTGGCCCTTACCAGGGCCCGAGAGTATGTCTGGCTGGGGATCGTGGAGGATTAGATAACTGCGGTGGTAGAACGGCATGAGATCTTCTACGAAAGCGGGCCGATGTACTCCCTCATGCAGATCGCACGCATAGGCGTCGTCTTGTTCTGCGCGGCAACAGGATTGGTCGTGGGGCATGGGACGGCGGTGGCCGAAGGCGGTGACCGGGACCCGGTCCTGGTGATCGGCGGCATCTATGCGGATCAGGCGCGCTTGGAAAGCCTCCGGGGTTGGCTCGACGCTCGCGGATACTCCGCCTTTTCGATGGTATTGGCCGGGAATCCCACAGGGACAGCGCCGATCTCGGAGTCGGCGCAGGCCGTCGCCGACAAGGTCGCGGATATCCGCCGACAGACCGGGGCACGACGTGTGGATCTGGTCGGTCACTCCATGGGCGGTCTCGCGCAGCGGGCCTACGTGAAATTCCTCGGCGGACTCGACTCGGTCGGAACCTACATCGACTACGGCACACCCGAACAAGGTGACGACCTCGGAACCGTATGCTCCGAGGTATCCCCGGGTTGTCAAGATCTGGTGCCGGGTTCGGCGTTCCTGACTCGGCTCAATGCGGACCCCGCGGTGCCGCCGGGCCTGATCGCCTACCACTTCTTCTCCGAAAATGCTGGTGCGGAGAAGAATTCGCTGCCTGGTGCGACCAATGCCAGCATTCAATCGTTCTGCCCCGGCCGCACGGTCTCCCACGGCCAAGAGCCCATCGACGGCGCACTGCAGCAGTTGATCGATTCCGCGTTGCGCGGTGCGCCATTGGCCACCGACTGCCCCTGAGCGCCTCGATCGCAGCGCCACCTTCTCTGAACATAGATCGCAACCCTTGAACTGACCCGGCTGGTAGCCAACACCGTTGGTGACCACCTCATTCCCGACCGGTTCGCCCGCGAAACCTTGGGCTTGTTCGGGAACAACCGCGATGGTGTCGTGGTCTACGCGGCAGGACGGGTTGACGTGCTCGCCGTGAGTGGATGGCGAGAGGGATTGTTGGTGGAAGATCTGGCGCGGGTCGTGCAGCATCGGGCGGAGCTCACGAAGGAGTTGCTGGCCTACTTCGGGTCGATGGCCGAAATCGAATTGGCGCCGGACGACGATATTTTCGCGCTCGGACTGGTGAATTCTCTACGGGCACTGGAGATCGTCGTGCACGTGGAGAGCACCTACGGGATCTCGGTCGATGTCGACGATCTCGAGCTCGACAACTTTCGCAGTGCCGCGCGTGCGGCGGCCTTCGTTGCCCGCAAGCGGGGCGGGGACAGCCACTCGTGATCGAGGTGCACGATCTCGTGCAGGCTGCGGCCCGTGATGCCGCACGGTGGGATCGGGACGGTCTGCCCGACGAGATGATCAAGCTTGCCGGTCGAAATGGGCTGCTGGGGGCGGATCGGCCCGCCTCCTTCGGTGGCGCGGAGCTCGATGCGCGGGAGCTCGGGCGATTGGCCGCGACGCTCGGGCACGCGTGCACCAGCCTGCGTTCGCTGGTGACCGTGCACGGCATGGTGGCCGCCGCGGTGGATCGGTGGGGTACGGCCGCGCAGCGCGAGCTGTGGCTGCCCCGGCTCACCTCCGGTGAGGTCATTGCCGCGCTGGCGGCGACCGAAGCCGGAGCTGGGACCGAGTTGTCCGCTGTCGCTATGGCTTTCGAGCCGGTGGGCGCGGATTTCCTGGTCTCCGGCACCAAGCTGTGGGTGACCTTCGGCCAGCGTGCGGACATCTACCTCGTGCTCGGAAGAGCGCCGGGCGGACTGTGTGCCGCACTGGTGGATCGAGACCGGCCCGGGGTGGGTGTGGAACCTGCCGAGAGCGGTCTCGGGTTACGCGGCGCGCGACTGGCGACCGTCCGGTTCGACCGGGTGCGCATACCCGCCAACCAGCTGATCGCACCGCCGGGCTTCGGTCTGTCCCATGTCATCGGCACCGCATTGGATCACGGGCGCTACACCGTCGCCTGGGGTGGCGTCGGGCTGGCGCGCGCCTGCCTCGGCGATGCGGCCGCCCATGCGGCCACCCGCGTCCAGGGCGGCGCCGCACTGGCCGAGCACCAGTTGATCCGCGCCACGCTCGGCCGCTGCTGGGCGGATGTCGAAGGCGCGCAAGCGCTCTGCGAACGCGCGGCCGATGCGCGGATCGCCGGATCGCCGGAGGCGCTGATCGCCACCATTGCCGCCAAATACGCGGCCGCCGGTGTCGCGGCGTCGGTGAGCGAACGGGCCGTGCAGATACTCGGCGCGGCGGGCTGCGCACCGGACAGCCGGATCGGCCGGTTCTACCGCGACGCCAAAGTCATGCAAATCATCGAGGGAGCACAGGAGGTCGCCGAGGTGACCATGGGCGAGCACGTCATGCGGGGCGCGCGATCATGAACGACCGTGCACTACCGAAGGACCGTGTACTACTGGGTCCGGTCGCGACCTGGTTCCCAGAACAGACCGCCGAGGTCGTCACGCTGGCGGAGCTGGCCGATCTGCCCGCGAACCGCAGGGAACACGCCCTGGCCCTGGGCATCGACACGGTGCGCACCGCCGACGGTATGACCGAGGTCGATCTCGCCGCCGAGGCGGCGCGCACGGCGCTGGACGAGGCCGGTCTCGCGGCCGCCGATCTGGACGCGCTGATTCTGGCCACCGGTCGCGCGCCGCAGTACCTGCTCGCCTCGGAAGCGACCCGGCTGCAACACCGGATCGGCGCGGCCCGCGCCTTCACCACGGCGGCGGGGGACCTCGGCTGCGTATCCGTCTCCGCCGCACTGACTCTGGCCGCGAGCCTGGTTCGCGCGGATGCCCACTGCCGTAACGTCCTGGTGGTCAGCGCCGCCAAGACGCCCACCCGGAATCGCTACCGCGCTCCCATGACGGTGCTCGGCGACGGTGCGGCCGCACTGCTGGTCACCACCTCCGGCGCCGGCCGCTGGGAGTTCGTCGACCAGATCGTGCGCAGCGAAGGCAAATACGCGGACCTGTTCCGCATCGATTACCGCGATATCGGCTCCGACGACTGGGTCGAGGAGTGCGCGGACGAGTCCGCCTACTCGTTCCGGCTCGCGGTCGAGAGCAAGAAACGGTTCGACGCCATCATTCCGGAACTGCTGCGACGCAATGGTGTCGGAGACAGCGCGGTGGGGCCGATCCTCATGCAGAACCTGTCGGCCGGCGCCTTCGCCTTCTGGGAGGAGGCCCTGGATCGCCCGGTCGACAAGGCTTGCCGGACCAATCTCGCGGCCTACGGCCACCTGGGCTCCATGGACGTGCTGGTCAATCTGGAGGCCGCCGCGGCCAGCCGCGCGCCCGGTGACTACGCGCTGGTGTTGAACAGCAGCCCGGTCGCCGCGTGGAGCGCCTGCCTGCTGCGGAGGGTGTGATGGCGACGACGGTGAAATGCCTGGTCTGGGATCTCGACGATACGGTGTGGCCCGGCGTTGTGCTGGAGTCGGACGGCGGCGCACCGAAACCAGAAGCACTGCACACAATCCGGACTCTCGATGAACGCGGCATCCTGCACGCCGTGGCCAGTCGTGGCGAACCACGCGCTGCCACCGCACATTTGCGCATGCACGCTATCGAGGACATGTTCTCGGCGGTCGAGATCGGTTGGGGCCCAAAATCGGAGGCCATTCGACGGATCGCCGAATCCCTCAATATCGGCCGGGACACGATCGCGTTCGTCGACAATGATCCGGTCGAGCTGGCCGAGGTGGCCGCCGCCTTCCCCGAGGTCCGATGCTATCCGGCCGACCGGATCGCCGATCTTCCGGACCTTCCCGAATTCACCCCGGCCGCAGCGACATCCGAGGCACGGCAGCGCCGATTGCTGTATCGCGCGGAGCGGGAGCGCAAAGCCTCCGAAGCCGAATTCAGCGGCTCGGACGCGGATTTCCTGGCCTCGTTGAATCTGGTCATGACCGTCAGCGAAGCGACCGAGGCGGACCTGGTTCGCGCGCACGAGCTGACCGAACGCACCCACCAGCTCAATACCACCGGCGTCACCTTCGATATGGACGAGCTGCGGGCACTGTGCGCGTCCCCGCGTCACGAGGTGCTCGTCGCCTCCCTGACCGACCGTTTCGGCGGCTATGGCACGATCGGGCTGGCGGTGACCGAAAAGCGGGGCGCCGATGCGGTCCTACTCCTGCTGCTCATGTCCTGTCGTGTCATGTCGCGCGGCGTCGGCACGACTCTCATCGCCGAGGTGGTGCGCCGCGCCCACGCGGCCGGATTGCAACCGATGGCGGAATTCGTTGCCACACCACTGAATCGGGTCATGCTCGTGACTCTGCGCTTCGCCGGGTTCGAAGTGGCCGCGAAGGACGGTGACCGCATCCTGCTCGCCTGCACCGTGCCCGCCGAAGACATCGGCGGCACCGGCCATGTCGAGGTGGTTCGATGAGCACGGATCTGCTCGGCGGCCTGCTGCGCCAGATCGAGCGGGTGCCCGATCGCCTCGCGGTCGTGATCGGGGAGCGGTCTCTCACCTACCGGGAACTCGACACCGCGACAACGGCTCTCGCACGCCGCCTGCTCGCGGCCGGGGTGCGGCCCGGGCAGACGGTCGTCGTCTACCAGCGGCAGAACCTGGGCACCGTGATCGGCATGATCGCGGCCCTGCGCGCCGCCGCGGCCTGGTGTGTCATCGAACCCGGCCACGGCGGCGAGTCCTCGCTCGGCGCGGTGCTGGAGGCGCTGGACTGTGCCGTGGTGCTCATCGACGGCCGGGATCCGCTCACCCCGGGCGATGCGGCGGCGGCGCTGGCGGGCGCGGCGAACGGTCCCGCGGTCATCGACATCGCGGCGCAGGTGAATCCACCCGAGATCCCGCTGCCCGGCCCGCCGCCGCGGCGCGCGCCGGCCTATGCCATCACCACCTCCGGCTCCACCGGTGTGCCGAAGGCGGTGGTCGTATCCCGCGCGAACCTCGCCACCCAGATCGGGTCCCGGAACAACTCGCACGCCGACGGTGCGCTGGTCGCCTTCTCGGCCATGCGGCTCATCTGGGACGGCTCCCTGCTGGGTCTGGTCTGGCCGCTCGCGGTCGGCGGCACCAGCGTGTTCCCCGATGCCCGGATGGTCCGCGATATCGACGCCGTCGTCGAACTCGCTCGCAGCCAGGGTGTTTCGCATTTCATCGCGACACCGTCGCTCTACCGGCTGGCGCTACCACGGCTGGCCGAGCCGTGGCCGACATTGCGGACGGTGATTCTGGCGGGGGAGGCGGTCCCGCCGCGCCTGGTGGCCGAGCACCGCGAAGCACTGCCCGCCGTGGCGCTGCACAATGAATACGGCCCCACCGAAGCGACGATCACCTGCATCGGCCCGTATGTCGCGGACACGCCGCGGCAGGTCATCCCGATGGGAAAGCCGGCCGCGGGCACGACAGCTCATCTCCTGGACGACAAGCTGTCCCCGGTGAGTCGCGGCACTCGCGGCGATCTGTACCTCGGCGGCGGGCAGATCGCCGACGGCTATGCGGCCCGTCCCGGACTGACCGCCACTCGATTCGTGGCCGACCCTTTCGCCACCGAACCGGGTGCTCGCATGTACGTCACCGGCGACCTCGCCCTCGCCGACGCGAACGACGACATCGAATTCCACGGCCGAGTCGACAATCAGGTCAAGGTTCGTGGCGTGCGGATCGAACGCGGGGCGGTAGAGGCGGTGCTGGAAGACCATCCCGCCGTACGCGAGGCGGTCGTGCTGCCCGTCGCCGATGTCGACGGCTCCGTGTACCTGGCCGCCTTCTGGGTGCCCCTGGACACCGCGGCGGCTACGCCCGCGCCGAGCGCGCTGGCCGGATTCTGTGCCGAACATCTGGTGCCGGAAGCCATTCCGGCACGGTTCGTGATCATCGAGGGCCTTCCCATCACACCGGGCAGCGGCAAGCTCGACGAGGCGGCCCTGCGCGCGCTGCTGACCGGCTCCACGGTCGGGCGGCCGGTGTCGCGGGACGACTGGACCGAGACCGAGCGCGCCCTGGGCGAGATCTGGTCGGAGGTGCTGCTGCACGACGAATTCGAGCGTACGGACCGCTTTCTCGACGTGGGCGGCAACTCTCATCGCGTGGTCGCCCTGCACATGCGCTTGCAGGCGCGCTGGCCCGGCGCCATCTCGGTGGGCCTGCTGTTCGATCTGGACACCGTGGCCGCGCAGGCGGCCGCACTGTCCGCCGACCCGGCGCGGCCCGCCGCACCGGCGGACATTCCCATGGCATTCGAAGTGTGAAGGACATCGTGACCGAACCAGCTCTACGCGACGACGACATCGCCGTCATCGGCATCGGCGCGCGGTTCCCGGACGCGGCGAATCTGGACGAGTTCCGTGAGAACCTCGCGGCCGGAAGGGATTCGATCGGCCCCATGCCGGAGTCCCGCGCTGAGGCGACCGCCCTGGACCGCCGCGTCCGGTACCTGCCCATGGGGCACCTGACCGATATCCACACCTTCGACCACGCGTTCTTCGGCCTGTCCAAACGCGAAGCGGCACTGATGGATCCGCAGCAACGGATCGCCCTGGAACTGGCGCACCGCGCCATCGAGGACGCCGGCTACGCACCCGCGGAGCTGCGCGCGGCCACGACCGCGGTCGTGTTCAGCGCGCCCATGCCCAGCTATCACGCCATGGCCGCCGACCCCGGACCGCTCGCCATGCTGGGCAATCTGCCCTTCGGCGTCCCCGCCCGCATCGCGCACCTGCTCGGCTTCGACGGCCCCTGCTACGCCGTCGACAGCGGCTGCAACGCCTCCCTCATCGCCGTCCATCACGCCTGCCGCGAATTGCGCGGCGGCGACGCCGATTACGCGCTGGCCGGCGGAGTCAGCGTCCGCGCCCACGGCGCTCCGGCCTGGACAGCGCACACCATGACAGAGATCGCCTCGCCCGGCGGCCAGGTCCGCGCCTTCGACGCCGACGCCGACGGCACAGTCCCCGGTGAAGGCGGTGCGGCGCTGCTGCTGACCACCCTCGAGCGCGCCCGCGCCGACCGTGCTCCGATCTACGCGGTCATCCGGGGCAGCGCCGTCCTGCACAACGGCCATTCCGCCGTGACCATCAGCACCCCGAGCGCCGCCGCGCAGGCCCGGGTCATCGCGCGCGCCTGGCACAAGGCCGGAGCCGATCCTCGCGATGCCGGCTACCTCGAAGCCCACGGCTCCGCCACCCGGCTGGGCGACGCCGTCGAACTGGAGGGGCTGCGCACCGCGTTCGCCGAACGCGTCATCGCCCTCCCGATCGGATCGGTGAAGACCAATATCGGCCACCTCGATCACGCCGCGGGAGTGGCCGGCTTGGTGAAGGCGATTCTGTCGGTCGCCGACGGGCAACTGTTCCCTTCCCTCCACTTTGACCGTCCCACGGGCGATCTCGACCTGGCCGCGGCCAATCTCGAAGTGGTCACACAACCGCGACCGTGGCGCAGCGACGGCCCGCGCCTGGCGGGTGTGAGCTCCTACAGCCTCGGCGGCGCCAACGCCCATTGCGTCGTGCAGCAGGCCCCGGATGCGATACCGCAGCCGGAAGCTGCACTCGCCGAGGCGAGTCCAAAGCCGGTGCCCTGGTTGATCGGGGTCTCGGCGCGCACGCCGACGGCGCTCGCGGACCTGTGCGGCACGCTGGCGGGGCGTTTGCGGGACGGTTCGATCGATCTCGCGGATGCGGCGTTCACGCTCGGTCGGGGCCGTGCGCACTTCGCCCATCGGATCGCGGTCTATGCCAGCGATACAACGGAATTGGCAGGTCTGCTCGAAACACGTGGCGCTGCCGTCAATTCGGACGGTGTGAGGCCGGTCGCGCCGCGAGTGGCGCTGCTCCTCTCGCCGGGTGCTCTACCGACCGAGCAAGGCGGCGCCGAACTGCCCGAACAGTTGCCCGCTAAGGGCGAGACGGCCGAGGTGCTCGCGGCACAGCTCGCCGTGCACGATCGGCTGCGTGCCGGTGGGATTCAATTCGCGGCCGTGCTCAGCGGGGGAGCGTCGAAGTTCGCGGCACGCTATCTGCTCGGGTCGCGAGAGCCCGTCGACCCGGGCGAGTTGGCTGCGGCCGCGCAGAGGCCCACGGTGGACCGGTCGCGTCTGCTCGCGGCGGCGGAAACGCTGTTGCGGGATGGGGCGGTCGTCTTCGTCGATCCGAGTCGGGACGGCATGCTCGGGCGGTACCTGACCGAGGATCTCGCGGGGCGCGCGGATGCGGAAGTTCTGTTCGGCTCGGGCGATTCCGCGGGGGCGCTCGGCATCCTGGGGCGGCTCTACGAGCATGGAGTGGACCTCGACTGGGCGCGGGTGCAGGACGGGGCCGGGCGCAGGGTGCGGTTGCCCGGGCACCCGCTGCGCGGCACCCGGTGCTGGGTTGAACTGCCCACGGCGGCATCGCATGCCGAGATCGCGTCCGAGACCGTCGAAGCTGTCGTCGCGCCCGAGCGTCCGGTGGTTGCTGTGCCGTCGGATGCGGCGGAGTGGTTGCGCGCAGTGCTGCGCGAACTGTTGCACTCGGAGACCGAAATCGCGCTGGAGGAAGACTATTTCGACCTGGGCGGCAATTCGATCATCGCCGTGCAGCTGGTCGAGCGGGTGGAGGAGGCCTTCGGGTTCCGGCCGAAATTGCTCGATGTGTACGAGCGGCCCAAGGTGGCCGAGTTCGCGCAACTGCTGCGGGAAGGGGCGCGCCCGGCACCCGAGATCATGCCGGCGGCCATTACGCGCACCGACGAACTGGTCATGTCGCCGGGGCAGGAACGGATGTGGTTCCATCATCAGCTTGTTCCGGACACCACGCTCTACAACTATCCGGTGGTCAACGTGCTGCGCGGGCCGATCGACGTCGACGCGGTCAAGAGAACCTTCGAGGATTTCGCGGAGCGGCACGAACCGCTGCGCTACAACCTCGTCGAGGCCGACGGTTTGCCGGGGGTGCGGGTCCGGCCCGCTCTCGGTGAGTTCTTCCGGTTCATCGATGTTTCCGGTGAAACCGATTCGGTCGCCATGGCGCGCGAGCTGATCCGGGAGGCCGCCCTCCGGCCGTTCGATCTCGGCCGCGACCCCATGGTGCGGGTGCTGGTGGTCAAGCTCGCTCCGGATACGCATGTGCTGCAGGTGGTGTGCCATCACTGCGTCACCGACGGCCAGACTCCGGGGATCCTCGCGCGGGAGATTCCGGTGCTCTATGCCGCCCGGCGGGAGGGACGCACGGCCGAGCTGGAACCGCTGCCGATCCGCTACCGCGACTACGCGCGCTGGCATCGGGAGCTGCTCGACTCCGGTGCGCTCGATCACGAGCTCGAATACTGGGTGCATATGCTGCGTGGCGCGCCGAAACTGCGGCTGCCCACCGACTTCCCACGACCGGCGCGTAAGACGTTCGCCGGTGAGCTGGAGCCGTTCACGGTGTCGGCGACGCTGCTCGCCGCCGCCCGCACGGTCGCCAAGCGGGAGTCGGTGTCGCTGTTCGTGGTGCTGCTGTCCGCCTTCTATCTGCTGCTCGCCCGGCGCAGTGGTCAGCGCGACCTCGTGGTCGGCACACCGGCCACCGGCCGCACCCGCCGCGAGCTGGAGGGGCTCATCGGCTTCTTCAACAGCACCGTCGCCCTGCGCGCCAACCTCTCCGGTCCCGCGACGCTGGGCGATCTGCTCGAGCGAGTGCGTGGAATCGTGCTGGGCGCGTTGGAGAATCAGCAGATCCCCTTCGAGCGGGTGGTCAACGCCCTCGACGATCAGCGCGACATGTCCCGCACCCCGATCTTCGATGTGCTCTACGTCCACCAGGACCTCACCGGCACCGGATCGGTCAACCCACTCGGCGGCGGGGCAATGGAGTTCTTCGACTCGGAGCACTCCATCCACAACGCCTTCGGCGGATTGCCGCCCGGCACCGCGAAATTCGACCTCAGCCTGATCACCTACGACCGCAGCGACGACCACGACATGCTGGCCTGCTTCGAGTACAGCACCGAGCTGTTCACCCAGCGCACCGCCGCGGGGTTCGCCGCGGCCTACCTCGAGATCCTCGCCGAAATCGTGGAGTCGGCACCCGATCGCTCGATCGAGGAACTGGTCGTCACCGTGCCGTCGGCCGCCGACGCGGCTGCGGCGGAACAGGCTGTGGCACTGAATATTCCGACAGATAGACCGCGTAGAAACGGTTCGGCCCGATACACACCGGGGACGGTATGTGAGCGGCTCGATGTCGTGGCGGGCGATGCGGATCTGCTCGCCGCCTGGGTGGCCCTGCTGAGCTGGTACTCCGGCTCCGATGAGGTAGCTGTCGGCTTGGCGACCGGTACCGCCCGAGTGGACCTCGCCGACGAACCCACCGGGGCCGAACTGCTCGAACGAGCCGCCGCGGCATTGGCCGCCCCGGCGACCGCCGCGGGCGCCGGGGCCATCTGGTTCGGCGACACCCGGCCGGACACCGCGGAGCTGGCGCTCGACCGGCAGGTCGGTGACCGCGCGATCCTGGAACTGGTCTACGCCACAGAACTTTTCGACGAATCGAACGCGCAGCGGATGCTTTCGGATCTGACCCGGCTGCTGCACGGCCTGCTGGAGACGCCGAACGATCCGGTGCCGGATATCGCGCTGCGCTGCATCGCGGAAGCGGAGGTCATCCGATGACCGAGGCCGTGGCAGTCATCGGCGCGGGCACCATGGGCGCCGGCATCGCGCAATGCCTCGCACAGGCGGGACGCGATGTCATTGTGGTCGAACCCGATCCGGCCGCCACGGAGCGGGCGCGCCGTGGCCTGAACGAAGCGGTGCGCCTGGCGCTGCTGCTGGGCCGCGCTGATCGGCGCGCGGCGCTCGAGACGGCGCGCCGGGTGCGCTGGACCGACCGCATCGACGACCTCGACGCGGTCGAGTTCGTCATCGAGTGCGCGGTCGAGCAGATCGAATTGAAAGAGAAGCTGTTCGCGGAACTGGACCGCGTCTGCCCGGCCGACGCCGTGCTCGCCTCCGCGACGTCGGCCATCCCCATCGCCCGGCTCGCCGCCGCGACCGGTCGCCCGGATCGCGTGCTCGGCCTGCACTTCATGAACCCGGCCCCCTTGACCGACGCGGTGGAAGTCGTTCGCGGGGAACAGACTTCGGCCGACACCATGGCGCGCGCCACCGACCTGCTCACCGCTCTCGGCAAGGAAGCCCTCGTCGTCGGCGACCGTCCCGGGTTCGTCATCAACCGCCTGCTCATGCTGAGCATCGCGCAAGCCGCCGCCACCCTCGACACCGGCACCGACGCCGCGACCGTGGACGCCCTCTTCGAACGCTGCCTCGGCCACCGCATGGGCCCGCTGCGCACCGCCGATCTGATCGGCCTGGACAACGTCGCCGACACCATCGAGGTACTGCGGTGCGAGACCGGCGAGGACCACTATCGCATTCCGCCCGCCCTCGCGACGCTCGTCGCCGCAGGACATTTCGGCCGCAAGACCGGACAAGGATTCCATGACTATCGCTGAGACCACACCCACCGCGACGGCCGAACTACGAGTCCCGAGCGATGCGCAACGCGCCGCCCTCGCGGCCGGTGATCGCTACGTCGACCTCTACATCGAACTGACCGGCTCGGTGGACGCGGACGCCCTGCGCCGAGCGGTTGACACGGTCATGACGGAATGTCGGGTGCTGCACAGTGTGTTCGGTGATGACGCCGGCGCGATCCAGGTGCGCGAGAACGCGCCCGCGCCGACCGCCGTGCTCAGCGCCGACGGGACCCGACCGGGAGATTTCGTCGCCGAGTGGATCGCGCAAGAACGTGCGCGTGCCATGGATATCGCGCACGGGCCGCTGTACCGGCAGGCCGTCTTCCGCTTCCCGGACGGCCGACTCGGCTGGTACCAGCGCTACCACCGCCTGGTCAACGACCACCCGGGAGCACTCGCGATCCTCGCCCGAGTGCGTGACCTCCTGGGCGGCGCGCCCCCGATCCCCGGCTCGAATCCGCCGTTCGGCGCGACCGGGGACCAACTGGAAAACGAACGCCGATACCGCGAATCAGGCGCATGGTCCGCCGACCGGGACTACTGGGAGCAAACCCTCGTCGATGCCGCCCGGCCCGAATCTCCCGCCGCGGGCATTACGCGTCCTTCCGCCGGCACTGCGGACGAGGTGGTCTGGGCAGCGGTGGGGGCGTCGGCGGAACTCACCAGGATCGCGCGGGCGTGCGGGGGCGGCGCGCCCGCGGTAATGCTGGCCGCGTTGGCCGTCTACGGGTGTCGCACGGCGTCGGCGGGGGAGTGCGTGGTCGCACTCGATACCGGGGAAACTACTGTGCCGCTGCGGATTCCGGTCACGGCACAAGCCGGGTTCCACTCGATCGCCACACAGGTGGGGCGGGAGTTGCGCAAGGCCCGGCGACACAGGTTCATTCCCGATATCGATGAGCCGTGGGCGGATTCGCCGGTGCACGGGCACTGGCCGCTCGCGGTACGCATGCTCGGCGGTGCCGCGATCGACAGTGTCGGCACGGCATCGGTGACCGAGTGCTTCGGAAACGGCGACGAGTTCACCGTGTGCGTCGACGATCAGGCGGCCGGTGGATGGCGGATCGCCGTCGCCGGCGCGCATCGTTCGCACCGGGACCGGCTGGTTCGGCTGCTGGAGCGGCTGGTCCGCGCGCCGCACACGCCCATCGCCCGGGTCGAGATCGCCGCACCGGCGGAGATCGAGCGTCTCATCGGTACTCCCCCCGCCGGCGTGGTCGCGGCGTCCACGACACTCACGGCTCTGTTCGCCGAGCAGGCGGCCCGGTCGCCGGAGGCGTGGGCGATCGTCGGACGCGAAACCCGCACGACCTACGCGGACCTGCACGGTGACTCGAATCGTCTGGCGCGCAAGCTGATCGACCTCGGTGTCGGACCGGAACACGTGGTGGCGCTCGCGTTCGGACCCTCAGCCGAGCAGATCCTCGCGGTGCACGCGGTGCTGGCGACCGGCGCCGCATACCTGCCGCTGGACCTGGAGCATCCGCGGTCGCGTCATGCTCAGGTGCTCGATATCGCGCGGCCGGTGTGCGTCCTCACCACGCGCCGGGACGGATTCGACGCTCCCGATGGCATCCGGGTGATCCACATCGACGACCTCGACCTGGCCGCCGAATCGGGCGCCACGGTCACCGATGGTGATCGCATCGCCCCGCTGCGTCCGGAAAATCTCGCGTACGTGCTGTTCACGTCCGGTTCCACCGGGCAGCCGAAGGGAGTGGGCGTCAGCCACGCGGCCGTGTGCGCTCATCTCGCCTGGATGCAGCACCTGCACGGCCTCGACGACACCGACGCCGTTATTCGCAAGACCGCCCTGACGTTCGACGTCTCCGCGTGGGAAGTGTTGTGGCCGTTCACCGCCGGTGCTCGGCTGGTGGTCGACGGGTCGGGTGCGCACGGCGACCCGAGCGAGCTGGCGCAGGCGATCATCGAACACGATGTCACCACGGTGCAGTTCACGCCGTCCACGCTCGCGGCGCACCGGCAGGCGGCCGCGCCGATGGCGCCGAGTGTGCGTCGCATACTGCTCGCCGGTGAGGCGCTGACGCCCGCACTCGCCGCAGCTCTGCCGACTGTCGCTCCGGGCGCCCGCTACGACAATCTCTACGGTCCGACCGAGGCGACGGTCGCCGTGACCCGGCACGCGATCGGCGAGAACGACACCGCCGCGGTGCCCATCGGCGCACCCGCGTGGCATGTCCATGCCCACGTGCTGGACGCCTTTCTGCGGCCGGTACCGGCGGGCGTTCCGGGCGAGCTCTATCTCGGCGGCGTGACGCTCGCGCGCGGGTATGTGCGCCGGGCCGGGCAGACCGCCACACGTTTCGTCGCCGACCCGTTCGGCGATTCCGGGCAGCGGCTCTACCGCACCGGCGACATCGTGCGGTCGACCGGTCGCGGCGAGCTGGAGTACCTCGGCCGCAGCGACTTCCAGGTGAAGCTGCGCGGTGTGCGCATCGAACTCGGCGAGCTCGAATCGGTGCTCGCCGCACAGGAATCGGTGGCCCAGGCGGTTGCCGTCGTTCATGACGGCAATCATGCCGGTGCGGCCGGTGGTCGCCTGGTCGCCTATGTCACCCCGGCCGCCGGGCACAGCATCGATCCGGTCGCTCTGGACCAGCGGTTGCGTGCGGCCCTGCCCAGGCACCTGGTGCCCGCCGCGATCATCGGTCTGCCCGCACTACCGGTGAACCGTTCCGGCAAGGTGGATCGCAAGGCCCTGCCCGCACCCGCTGTCGAGACGGTGGCCTTCCGTGCCCCGCGCACCGACACCGAAACCGCGCTCGCCGCCGCCTACGCCGAGGTGCTCGGCCGAGACGGCATCGGTGTGGACGAATCCTTCTTCGCGCTCGGCGGCGACAGCATCATGTCGATCCTGCTGGTGTCCCGGGCGCGGTCGCGCGGTATCGCGGTGACCGCTCAACAGGTCTACGAGCACCGCACCGTCGCCCGCCTGGCGGCCATCGCCGAAACCGCCGGCGGAGAGGAGATTCCGCCGCTCGCCGAGCTGCCGGGCGGCGGTGTCGGCGAATTCCCGCTCAACCCGGTCCTCCGGTTCCTGGTCGAGCGCGGCGGCGCCTTCGACCGTCTCTGCCAGTCCATGACCTTGGATCTGCCGGCCGGAATCGATCGCGGCGCATTGGTTTCGACCATCTCCGCGGTCGTCGATCACCACGACATGCTGCGCTCGCGGCTCTACCGCGACGGCTCGGGAAACTGGCATGCGCAGGTCACGCCGCCCGGCAGCGTCGAGGTGGACTCCCTCATCCACCAGGTCACATACGACGCCGACCTCACCGGTGACGAACTCCGGGTAGTCGCCGAAGCCGAACTGAACGCGGCCGTCGACCGGATCGATCCGTCCGTCGGCGCGGTATTGCGGTTCGTCTGGCTGACACCGGATTCGGGCACCGCCCCCGGAATGCTCATCATCGCCGCGCACCACATCGCCGTCGACGGCGTTTCCTGGCGAATCCTGTTGCCCGACTTCATCGCCGCATGGGCGGCTGTCGCGGCGGGGAACACGCCGCGGCTGCCCGCGGTCGGAACATCCATGCGACGCTGGGCGCACGCGCTCGTCGACGCCGCGCACACCGAGGCGCTCACCGCCGAGTTACCGCTGTGGCGTGAGATCGTCGAGGGCCCGGCGCCGTCCTTCGGCGAGCGGCCCTTCGATCCGCACCGCGACATGGCGGCCGACGTAGCGCACACCCTTGTCGAACTCGACGAACGCGATACCTCCGCCATTCTCACCGTCATTCCGGACCGCTACCGGGCCCGCGTCGCGGACGCGCTGCTGACGGCGCTCGCGCTGGCGGTGACGCGCTGGCGGTCGCGGCGCGGCGAGGACGAGCGGTCGGTGCTGCTGCGCCTGGAAGGCCATGGCCGCGAGCAAGACGCGGTGCCCGGGACGGAACTGTCTCGCACCGTCGGCTGGTTCACTTCCATCGTCCCGGCACGGCTGGACCTGACGGGAGTGGATCTCGATGACGCCTTCGGCGGCGGCCCGGCCATGGGAGCCGCCATCAAGGCCGTCAAGGAACAGCTGCGGGCGGCACCACACAACGGCTTCGGCTACGGCCTGCTGAGATACCTGAACGGGGACACCGCGGCCGCACTGCCGCCGGGCGAGCCGGGGGAGATCTCGTTCAACTACTTCGGGCATATCACCGGCCTCGACATTCCGGAGGAACTCGCCGGAATCGGCTTCCTGCCCTCCACCGAATTCGGCATGCTGGCCATTCGTCCCGACGCCCGCCGCGGCGCGTGGGGTGCTGTGGAGGTGGATTCCATCGTCCTCGGCCACCGCCTGGTGACCGGCTTCGGTTATGCGCGTGGCATATTCGTTGAGCCTGCGGGCGAGGAACTGGTCGAGCTGTGGCGCGCGGCGCTGCGCGCCCTCGCGCAGCACGCGCGCGATCCCCATACCACCGGCGGGTACACCCCATCCGACTTCCCACTCGTGAGCGTCACACAGGGCGATATCGACACCTGGGAACAGCGGTATCCGACGCTGAGCGAGGTGTGGCCGGCTACGCCGCTGCAGTCGGGCATGATGTTCCACGCCCTGTTCGATCCGGACGCGGTCGACGTGTACACGGTGCAGCTGGTGCTGGATCTGGAGGGCGCGGTCGACGCGTCGCGGCTGCGGTCGGCCGCGGCCGCCGTGCTGGAGCGACATGCCAACCTGCGCACCGCCTTCGACGTGGATGTCGCCGGCGTCCCCGTCCAGATCGTCACCGGCGAGGCGGTGCTGCCCTGGCGCGAGGTCGATCTGTCCGCCGCGGCCGGCGATGACGAGCGCCTCCTCGACGTCGAACGCACAATGCCGTTCGACCTCACCGCCCCGCCGCTGCTGCGCTTCCTGCTGCTCCGCCTCGGCGACGGACGAACCCGGTTCGCCGTGACCTGCCACCACCTGCTCCTCGATGGTTGGTCCATCCCGCTGCTGCTGCGCGAGATCATGGCCGGGTACGCCGGTTTCGCGGTCGAACCCTCGCATCCTTACCGCCGATATGTGGAATGGCTTGTCCGGCAGGATAACTCGCTGTCCCGGCAGGTATGGGCGAAAGCGCTGGCCGGGGTCACGGAGCCGACGCTGCTGGCCGACACCGCCGCGGTGCACGCCCCCGCCGGCCTGCCCCAGGAGCGGGCGTTCGACCTGGACGAGGCGCAAACCCGGGCGCTGACCCTGCTGGCGGCCGAGTTCGAGGTAACGATCAATACCGTCGTGCAGGCGGCCTGGGCAATCCTGCTGGCGCGCACCACCGATCGCGACGACATCCTCTTCGGCACCACGGTCTCCGGCCGCCCCGCCGACCTCACAGGCGTCGAGAACATCGTCGGATTGTTCATCAATACGATCCCGGTGCGAATCCGACTGGCCCCGGGGGAATCCGTGGGCGCGCTGCTGCGTCGCGTACAGCGTGAGCAGTTCGAACTGACCTCCCACCACCACCTGGGCCTGCCGGATATCAGCGCGCAGACCGGTATCGGTGAGCGGGACCTGTTCGACACGCTCCTGGTCGTCGAGTCCTACCCTGTCGACGAGGCGAAACTGCGGTCGGACGCTCTCGCATTCGCCGGTTTGGCGATCGGCGGATTCCAATCCAGGGAGGCGACGCACTACGCGTTGACGCTGACCGTCCGGCACACCGATCGCCTGCACCTGCTGGCCGGCTGGTGGCCCGACCTGCTCGACGCGCAGACCGTGTCACGACTGGGCGAACGGTTGACCCGGGTGCTGGCGGCGCTCGCCGCGAATCCGAATACCGCTGTGGCGCAGATCGATCCGCTCGGCGAGGCGGAACGCCGTCAGATGCGCGACTGGCAGCGCCCCGCCGTGCCGGTGCCGGACGTGACGCTCGTGGATCTGTTCCGTGCCCAGGCCGCGGTGCGCACGGATGCCGTCGCGGTGCGATTCGGCGACCGCGCGCTGACCTACCGCGAACTCGACGCGGCATCCGATGACCTGGCCCGCGCTCTCGCGGTGCACGGCGTCGGCGTGGAATCGCTGGTCGCCGTGGGTGTTTCACGGTCGGTGGAGCTGATCGTGGCGCTGCTGGGGGTCCTCAAATCGGGTGCGGGCTACATTCCGCTCGACCTCGGCAATCCGCCGCAGCGGCTCGAACTCATCCTCGCGGAAACGAATCCGGTCTGCGTCGTGACCACGGAGGCCGACCGTACGGCACTGCCCGCGAGCCACCGGCCGCACCTGATGGTCGACAGCGTCCACCGCAGCGGCACCGACGGCGCCGAGTCCGGGATCGCCTCAGGCCCGGACAATATCGCCTACGTGCTGTATACGTCGGGTTCCACCGGGCGACCCAAGGGCGTGAGCGTGACGCACCGGAATGTCGTCGGCATGCTCGCCGCGACACGGGGTCTGCTCGATACCGACCACAACGATGTGTGGACCATGTTCCACTCGCACGCCTTCGACTTCTCGGTGTGGGAGATGTGGGGTGCGCTTGCGAGTGGCGGCACGCTCGTCATCGCGGACGCCGAGTTGACACGCTCACCGGACGAGTTCGCCGAACTCCTGGCGCGCGAGAGCATTACGGTGCTGAGCCAGACGCCCTCGGCCTTCGGCGCACTGCTCGACGCCGGCCTGCGCCGTGCCGCCGTGCCCGCGCTACGGCATATCGTGCTCGGTGGCGAAGCGCTGGATCCGCGCAGTCTGCGGGCATGGTACGACACGGACCCGGCCGGGGAGGTCCGGATCTCGAACCTGTACGGCATCACCGAGGCGACCGTGCACGCCACACATTTCGCGGTGGACCGTAGGCATGCCGGGTCGACACATGCCAGCATGATCGGTCGTGGTCTGCCGGGAATGACCGTGCGCGTCCTGGATTCGCGGCTGCGGCCGACGCCGGTCGGCAGCCGCGGCGAGATCTATCTCACGGGAGCCCAGCTCGCCCGTGGTTATCACGCCCGCCCCGCGACCTCCGCGGAGCGCTACGTAGCCGATCCGTTCGGCGCGCCCGGTGCCCGCATGTATCGCACCGGTGATCTGGCGCGCTGGAATGGCGACGGGCAGCTCGAATATCTCGGCCGGGGCGACCAGCAGGTGAAGATTCGCGGCTACCGCATCGAACCGGGAGAGATCGAGGCCGCGCTGCTCGAACACGAGTCGGTGGCGCGGGCGGTCGTCGTGGCCCGGGCCGGGGATTCCGGATCGGTCCGCCTGATCGCCTATGTGGTACCCGCCACCGCGGGCGCACTCGCGGTCGAGACATTGGAAACGCATATCGCGCAACGTGTTCCCGACTACATGCGACCGGCCGCCATCGTGCCGGTCGAAAGGCTGCCGCTGACCGGCAACGGCAAGCTGGACGTGGCCGGCCTGCCCGACCCCGTCGTGGCGCCGCGCTCGGATCGGGCACCGCGTACCCCCGCCGAACAGGCGGTGGCCGAGCTCTTCACCGAGGTGCTCGGCGTCGACCGGCCGGGTGTCGACGACTCGTTCTTCACGCTCGGTGGGGACAGCATCATCTCCATTCAGCTGGCCTCCCGGGCGCGGGCTCGCGGCCTGCACTTCACGCCGCGTGAGGTATTCGAGCACCGGACAGTGGCCGGGATCGCCGCGATCGCGAGGACACCGGAGGCGGATGCCGACGCGCCTCGCCTGCTGCCGGAATTGCCCGGCGGCGGTATCGGCGATATGCCGCTGACGCCCGTGGTCCGGTGGCTGACCGAACGTGGCGGCGGTTTCCGCCGGGTCCATCAGACCCTCACCGTCGAACTGCCCACTCGGACCGGGCACGACGCCTTGATCCAGGCCGTCACGGCGCTGATCGACCGGCACGACATGTTGCGCAGCAGGTTGTTCCGCGACGACTCCGGCGAATGGCGGTTCGAGACCATGCCGACGGACGCGCTGGACGCATCGAAGCTGGTGCACCGCGCCACCTTCGAGGATGCCGCGGACGGCGATATCCTGCGAGAGCTCGTAGCCGCGGAGCTCGACGCCGCGCTGGATCGCCTCGATCCGGCCGCCGGGGTGATGGCGCAGTTCGTCCGGATCGATGCCGAGCGGGGGAGTGCGCCGGGCCGATTGATCATTTCCGTCCATCATCTCGCCGTGGACGGCGTCTCCTGGCGCATCCTCCTGCCCGACCTGTTCGCGGCCCTCGCGAGTGCGGCGAGTGGCGGCGCGCCGCGGCTCGATCCGGTCGGAACCTCCATGCGCCGCTGGGCGCACGGTCTGGTCGATGCGGCGCACGCACCGGATCGGGTCGCCGAACTCGATCTCTGGCGGCGAATCTGTGTGACACCGGATCCCCTGCTGGGCGCTCGGCCGCTGGATCCCGCCGTCGATATCGCCGCCCGGCTCGCGACGGTCGACGTCGCCGTGGACGACACGGTTACCGAGGCGCTCATGCGGACCGTTCCCGCACGATTCCATGCGGGTGTCGACGAGGTCCTGATCGCCGCGCTGGCCCTCGCGCTCGCGGTCTGGCGTGCCCGGCGGGGCACGGACGCTCCGGTCTCGCTGCTGCGGCTGGAAGGCCACGGGCGTGAGGAACAGCTCGCGCCGGGCGCGGACCTGTCGCGCACCGTGGGATGGTTCACCTCGCTGTACCCGGTCCGGCTCGATCTCGCCGATATCGATATCGAGGCGGCGTTGGCCGGGACCGAGGCGACCGGTGCCCTGCTCAAGACGATCAAGGAACAGCTGCGTGCCATTCCCGATCACGGAATCGGGTACGGATTGCTGCGCTACCTGAATCCCGATGCCGCTCAACACCTCCCGGCAACGATGCCCGGGCAGGTCGGCTTCAACTACCTGGGCCGCGTCGACGACCGCGGTGCGGGAGTGCTCGCGACACCGGATGCCGACCCGGATCCGGACCTGCCCGCGGCTGCCGCCATCGACGTGAACGCGATCGTGACGGGCAGCCGGCTGCGCGCCGGATTCACCTATCCCACCACGCTTCTCGACGAGGCGGCGGTCTCGGAGCTGGCGCGGCTGTGGGTGACCGCGCTCGGAGCCATCGCCGCGCACGCCCGGGATGAACGCGCGGGCGGGCACACGCCGTCGGATTTCCCGCTGGTGCGGGTGAGCCGCGATGACATCGCCGGCTGGGAGCGGGACTACGGCCGCCTCACCGACGTGTGGCCGCTCGCCCCTTTACAGTCGGGGCTGTTCTTCCATGCCGTCATAGCCACGCCGTCCGCCGCCGATGTCGCTGATGTCTACAACGTGCAGACGGTGATACGGCCCGGTGGGGCGATCGACCGCGGTCGCCTGCGACAGGCCGGGCAGGACATCCTGCGGCGCTACGCGAACCTGCGCGCGGCCTTCGTCTTCGACGGTTCGGGCAAGCCCGTCCAAGTGGTGCCCGACACCGTCGAACTGCCTTGGCGCGAAGTAGATCTGGCCACGGCGGCCGATCTCGTGGAACTGGCCGCCCAGGAGCGCGCACGGCGATTCGATCCGGCCCGTCCGCCGCTGCTGCGCTTCACGCTCGCGCGTGTCGCGCAGGCGGAGCCGGTGCTGATCGTGACCTACCATCACATACTGTTCGATGGCTGGTCGGTGCCGCTGGTGCTCCGCGATCTGCTGGCGCTCTACGCCGGTGCGTCGCTGCCCGCGCCGGGTGGATCCTTCCGCGACTACCTCGCCTGGAACCACGACCGGGACGCGGCCGCATCCGCCCGGGCCTGGCGGCGAGCCCTGGACGGCGTGACCGCGCGGACCCTGGTCGCCCCGGCCGCTCGCACCCGCGAAAGTGCGGTGACGACAGGGGAATACCGCTGGTCCCTCGATGCGGAGACCACCGGCGCGCTCGGCGCGACCGCCGCCGAACTCGGCGTCACCGTCAACACTGTGGTGCAGGTGGCGTGGGCGATCCTGCTGGGGCGTCGGCTCGGATGCGGTGACGTGGTCTTCGGGGCGACCGTCTCCGGTCGCCCGGCCGCGCTGCCCGGCGTGGAATCCATTGTCGGACTGTGCATCAACACCGTGCCGGTGCGTGTGCGATTCGGACCGGGTATGCCCGTGGCGGATCTGCTGCGCGCGGTGCAGACCGAACAGGCCGAGATGATCGAACACCACCAACTCGGGCTGACCGAGATCCACACCGCCGCCGGCCTGCGCGATCTGCTGTTCGATACGGTGCTGGCCTTCGAGTCCTATCCGGTGGACGCCGAGCAACTCACCGCCGCGGTCGCCGCCCTGGACGGCGTGACCGACGCGCGCCTCGAACTCACCGACGCCACACACTATCCGCTGTCGGTCACCGTCGATCCGGGACATGCGCTGAGCGTCCGAATCGGTTATCTCCGAGCCGCTTTCGACGGAACACAGGTGGCCGAGATCGGAGCCGTGATGCGGGGGCTGCTGACCGCCATCGCCCGCCGTCCCCACGCGACCATCGAGGAGCTAGCATGACCCGGCGCCTACCGCTGACACGCGCGCAGCAACATGTCTGGGTCGCACAGCAACTCGACGACACCGGGCAGCGTCTGCTCGTCGGCGGTTACGTGCAGATTCACGGCGTGCTCGACGAGGAGGTGTTCGAGCGGGCACTGCGCCTCGTCGTCGCCAGGGCGGAGTCACTGCGTGTGCGCTTCGACGCCGAGGCCGACGGATCGGTCGTGCAGGTGGTGGAAGAGGTGTCGGACTGGCCGTTGCACCGCAACAGCTTCCGCGCCGCCGCGGACGCGCACGGAGAGGCGGTGCGGTTCATGGAGGCTGCCCTTGCACGGCCGTTCGACCTGGGGCGCGCGCCGCTGTTCGAACACCATCTGCTCGATGTCGGCGATGCGGGCACACTGTGGTTCATTCGCTCGCATCACGTGGTGCTCGACGGGGCGTCTTCGGCAGCCCTGATCCGGCGCGTCGCCGAGACCTACACCGCGCTGCTCGACGGGCGTCCGGTCGAGGAATCGGTATTCGACCGGCTGGCGGACCTGGTCGCCGAGGACGAGCAGTTCCGGACGTCCACGCGGTTCGCGGCCGACCGTGAGTTCTGGGCGCGGCGTCTCGCGATCGGCGGGCCGTACGAGCCACCGCAATTCGCCGCCGCGCCGGCGGCCGCGGCCGGCAATCGGTTTCTCCGGCAGGCCGGAGTGCTCTGCGAGGCCGAGTGGAAGACACTGCGCGCCCGGGCGGACGCCACCGGGACCCCGTGGCCGGTGTGGACGCTCGCCGCCATCGCGTTGCTGCTGCACGCGGATTCGGGCACGCGCACGGTCACTCTCGGTCTGGCCGTGCCCGCCAAGCGTTCTCGGCACGCGCTCGGCATGACGGCGAACATCCTGCCACTGCGGATCACGGTCGACCCGGCCGCCACTGTCGGCGACCTACTCGCCGCCGTGCGCGCCGAATCTCTGATCATCCTGCGCCACCAGCGTTTCCAGTACGGCGAGATGCTCGCCGACCTGGGCGGGAGCGGGCTCCAAGGCGGCATTCTCGGGCCCACCGTCAATGTCATGCCCATGCAGAAGGATCTGCGCTTCGGATCCGCCTCCGCCTCTCTGCGTCATTTGGCGGCCGGGCGCTCCGACAACCTGAACATCAGCATCTACGACAATGGCGATCCGGCGCTGTCGGTGGTGCTGGAATCGACCACGCTGCGGTACTCCGAGCGCGACCTCGCCGCGCACCATCACCGGCTCACCGAGACCATCGCCGCCCTGGCCGCGGCCCCGCAGGAACTCCCGCTCGGCATGCTGCGGCCCACACCGGATCCGGCCGGGCCATCGGCCACCGCCGAGGTGGCCGGAACGCTCGTCGATCGATTCGACCGCGTGGTGACCGCGAACGGTGGGGCCATCGCCGTGGTGCATGGCGACGAGCAGCTCACCTATGCCGAACTCGACGAGCGGGCTCGCGTACTGGCCCGGATCATCGCCGGATACGGCGTCGGCCCCGGGGAATTCGTCGGCCTGGCGCTACCGCGCTCCATGGATCTCGTCGTGGCCATTATCGCGGTGCTGCGCGCGGGTGCGGCCTATGTTCCGCTCGATCCGAGCTATCCGCGGCCGCGGCTGCGTGCGATCCTCGAGGATGCCGCACCGGCGCTCGTACTCACGGGTGCGGGAGTCGGTCTCCCGGAGGGGATCTCGGCTACGCCCGTGCTGCGCATCGGCGACCCGCCGCAGGTCGTTCCGAGCGAGCCCGCTGTCCTGCGCTCGCCGCAGTTCCCCGCCTATGTGATTCACACCTCCGGGACGACCGGCCGCCCGAAGGGCGTGATGGTCACACACGCCAATGTGGTCCGGCTGCTCACAGCGACCCGGCAGTGGTTCGAGTTCGGGGCCGATGATGTCTGGACCCTGTTCCACTCCACGGCATTCGACTTCTCGGTGTGGGAGATCTGGGGAGCTCTGGGCCATGGCGGCAGGCTCGTCATCGTCGACGCCGAGACGGCACGGTCGCCGCGTGAATTTCTCGAACTGCTGGTGGCGCAACGGGTTACGGTGCTCAACCAGACGCCGTCAGCCTTCGGAATGCTGGTCGACGCCGAGGCGAGCCGACCGGCCGGAAGTGACCGGCTCGCACTGCGTTACGTGCTGTTCGGCGGTGAGCCGGTGGAGCCGTGGCGGCTGGCCGAGTGGTGGGCGCGGCACGATCCACAAGCGCCACGCCTGGTCAACATGTACGGCATTACCGAGGCAACGGTGTTCACCACCGGAACGCCGCTGACGGGGGTCGCGTCGACGGGCGAAATCGGCACGGCTATACCGGATTCGGCCGTGTATATCCTCGACGCCGCGCTGCGACCCGTCGCGCCCGGGATGCCGGGTGAGCTCTACGTCGCCGGTCCCGGAGTCGCCGCGGGATATCTGCGCCAGCCGGGCCGCACTGCCTCGCGCTTCACCGCCGATCCCTTCGGCGGGCCCGGCACCGTCATGTATCGCAGCGGTGATGTGGCGCGGTGGACCGAGGGCGGGACACTCGAATACCTCGGGCGGGCCGACCGACAGGTGAAGATCCGTGGCTTCCGCATCGAACCGGGCGAGATCGAAGCCGCCCTGTGCGCCCTCCCGGCGGTGCGAGCGGCGGTGGTGCTGACCGTGGAACACCGGCCGGGTGACCGGCGGCTGGTCGCCTATGCCGCCGGCACGGCTATCGACCTCGGCGCGGTGCGCACCGCGATCGCCGAACGGCTTCCCGCACATGCCGTTCCGTCCAGCATCGTGGCGGTCGACGCCATCCCGACGACCCCCAACGGCAAGATCGACGAACGCGCCCTGCGCGCGCTCGCCATCGATGGCACGGCGTCCGCCGCCGGTATCTCGCCGCATGGCGATGCCGAGGTACGGCTGCACGCCGTGTTCGCCGAAGTGCTCGGGCACCAGGGTTTCAGTGTCGATGACGGCTTCTTCGCCGTCGGTGGAGATAGCATCCTCGCCATCCGGCTGTCGGACCGGGCCCGTGCCGCCGGTCTCGCCATCACACCGCGGGATGTATTCGAACAGCAGAATATTCGTGCCCTGGCGCGCACGGTCGGGACGCCTGCGCCGGTGCCCGCCCGAGCGGCGGTGAGCCCGCTCGCCATGCGCGACGGCCGTACCTTCCTGCCCGCGACGCCATTGCAGTCGGGGCTGTTGTTCCATTCGCTGTACCAGGGCGGGGAAGGCGAGGACCCCTATCTCGTACAGGTTGCGCTGCGGGTGGACGGACCCATCGACGCGGAGCGGCTGAGCGCTGCCCTGCGCGCGGTGCTCGACCGACATCCGCACCTGCTGGGCCGGTTCGTCGTGGATGGCGACACACCGGAATACGAGATTCGCGCTGACGTCGAGTTGCCCTGGCGGGTAGTGGATCTCGTCGATCTGCCTTCCGGCGAGCGGGACGACGCGGTGGAGCGGGTGCGCGCCGAGGACGCCCACATGGAACCGCTGGCGGGTCCGCTGGTCACAGTCACTCTCGTTCGTACCGAACCGCACTCCGCCACCCTGCTGGTGACGCACCACCATGCGCTGCTCGATGGCTGGTCACTGGGCATCCTGCTCCGTGAACTGCTGCTGGGCTACCGCGGCCTCGAATTGCCCGCCGCGACACCGTTCACCGCATTCCTGGAATGGTCCGCGGCGCAGGACCGCGAGGGTGCGCGCCGGGCCTGGGCGGAGGCCCTCGCCGGGGCCGAACCGTGCAAGGTCGCGCGCGCCGACCTGCGGCGGTGGCGGCGGCCCGACGAGCACACCTTCATCCTGCCCACCGCCACGGTCACCGCGCTGCGTGACCAGGCCGCGGCGCACGGGCTGACGCTCAACTCGATGATCCAGGCGCTGTGGGCGCTGGTGATGTCGAATCTGACCGGAAGCGATGACGTCGTTTTCGGCATCACCGTCTCCGGCCGCGATGGCGGCGATCTGGACGGCGCCGTCGGGCTGCTCATGAATACCGTGCCGCTGCGGGTGCGCTCGCGCGCATCGGAGACGCCACTCGAGCTCGCGGTCCGGATTCAGCGGGAACGCGTGGCGTTGATGGAGTACGACCACCTCGGGCTGCCCGACATCCTGGCGGCGGCGAGCGTGACCGACCTGTTCGACACCTCGCTCGTCTTCGAGAACTTCCCCCTCGATACCGCTCTGCTCGACGACCCGGACGCGGAGTTCCGGGTGACGTCGGTGAATGTCCTCGGCGGAACCCATTTCCCGCTGACCGTCATCGTGGAGCCCGCAGCGGGCACGCTGACCTTCCGAATCGCGGTGCGGCTCGAACAGGTCGATGCCCTCACCGATGTCGACGAGGTGTGGTCGCGCATCCTGGTCGCCGCGGCGGCGCTCACCGCACCGCGGCAGTCCCCGGTGGGGCGACTCGACCTGCTGCCGCCCGCGCGCCGAGCCGAACTGCTCGCCGCCGGACGCGGCGCGGCGGCCGATATCGACAATGGCGGGCTCGCACAGTGTTTCGAGTCGACCGCACGAGTGCACGCACACGATGTCGCACTGTGGTGCGACGGTGCGGAGCTCACCTACGCCGAGTTGAACGCCCGGGCCAATCAGGTCGCCCGCTGGCTGCGCACCCGGGGCGCGGGACCGGGCGTGCCGATCGGTATCGCGTTGCCGCGCTCGATCGATCTCGTGGTCGTTTTTCTCGCCATCGCCAAGCTGGGCGCGGTGTGCGTGCCGCTGAGCGACCGCTACCCGCCCGCGCACGTGCGACGGCTGCTGGCGTTCACCGGCGCCGAACTGGTGATACGTGAACTCGACGGTGCGGCAACGGAGTTCGATGACGGTGATCTCGGTGTCGCCGTTCTTCCCGATGCCGTGGCCACGCTCATGTTCACCTCCGGATCGACCGGGGCATCCAAGGGCGTCGAGGTCACCCACCGCAATATCGTCGCGCGCGCCCGCGATCGGATCGCCCAGAACGACGGGCACCAGCGGATGCTGATGCATCTGCCGTACACCTGGGACATGGTGGTGTGGGAGCTGTGGCTGCCGCTGCTCAACGGCCGCACCGTGGTGCTCGCGCGATCCGGCGTCCTCGACGCGCACGACTACACCGAGGTACTGCGAGCCGGCCTGGTCACCTCGATCATGCTGCCGCCGGGCCTGTTTCACATACTGGCCGAGCAGATTCCGAATGAGCTCGCCGAACTGCGGATGATCGCGTCCGCCGGGGATGTGCTGCCGCCGCATGCCGCCGCGGCGGTGCGGCGGGGCGAGCACCCGCCGGTGGTGACGAATCTGTACGGGCCGGTCGAGGCGACCAGCTTCGCGCTCGGCCTCGCGATCCCGGACTACATGTCGCCGGACATGCCGGTCCCGGTCGGACGCCCGGCCGACAACACCCGGGTCGTGGTCCTGGACTCGGCGCTGCGACCGGTACCCGCCGGGGTCACCGGCGAGATCTACCTGTCCGGCGCGGGACTGGCCAACGGCTACCACCGGGATCCGGTCCGCACCGCGGATCGCTTCGTCGCCGACCCGTTCGACCCGGCCGGTGCGCGCATGTACCGCACCGGTGATCTCGGGAGCTGGGACGCCGACGGCCTATTGCATTTCCTCGGCCGTGCCGATCGACAGTTGAAGATCAACGGTTTTCGCGTCGAACCCGGAGAGGTCGAGGCGGCCATCCTCCGCGAACCCGGCATCACCGCGGCGATCGTCACGGCGCGCCGGGCCGCGAGCGGGCAGTCGCTCATCGCTCACGTCGTCGGGGACAGCGCGGTCGATACCGCCGCGCTGCGGACCCGGCTGGCAGCGACCCTGCCCTCGTACCTGGTGCCCTCGGCCATCGTGGCCATGGACGAATTGCCTCTGACTCCCATCGGCAAGCTCGATGTCGGCGCGCTGCCCATGCCCGTAGCCGGTGATCGCGTTCCTGTTCGCACGCAACGGCAGCAGGTCATCGCGACGACGTTCGCGCAGGCGCTGGGTGTGGTGGAAGTCGGTGTCACCGATGACTTCTTCGCACTCGGCGGCAACTCGCTGTCCGCGATCCGCGTCGTCGCGGGCTTGCGGTCCGCACTCGGAGTCACGGTTTCACTGCGTGATCTGTTCGAATCGCCGACCATCGCCGCCCTCGAGCAGACCCTCGATCGGCGCGAACCCGGACATGTCCCGCACAGCATTGCGGCCGTGCGCCGAACTGACCCGATCCCGCTCACGCCCGCACAGCACAGGCTGTGGACCGTGAACTATCTCAGCGGCAACCGCCCCGACTATCTGATCGCCACCGGACTCGAACTGCACGGTGCGCTCGACATGACGGCGGTGGAAGCGGCCGTGAACGATCTGGTCGAACGGCACGAAATCCTGCGAACCGTTCTGCCGTACGCCCTGGACGGTCCCATCCAGCGCATCCTGCCCATGGAGTCCGCACAGCCGGACTTCCGCATAGTAGATATCTCTGGCGGCGAAAGCGTGGACAGGGCAATCGATTCCGAGCTGCTACGCGGCTTCGACCTCACCACCGAACCACCTCTGCGCATTCGCCTCTACCGCTCGAGCCCCGAGCACCACGTCCTGCTCGGCGTACTCCACCATGTCGCCGGCGACGGGGAATCCCTGGCCGTACTCCAGCGGGACCTGCTCACCGCCTACCGTGCGCGTGCCACCGGGCAAGCACCCCAATGGCCTATTCCGGCAACACAGTACGCGGACTACACGCTGTGGCTGAGGCAATCGCTGGAGTCCGGCGGCGCGCACGGCGGCCTGCTGACCCGGCAGGCGCGCTACTGGCGCACCGCGCTCGACGGTCTGTCGCCCCATCCGGTGCTACCCACCGATCGTCCACGCGCCGAACGTCGCGAGAACACCGCGGCAGCCGTCCCCGTCCACCTCGACGCCGCCACCCACCGCGCCCTCGCCCACACCGCCCGCACCCACCGCGCCAGCATCTACATGCTCGTCCACACCGCCCTGGCCCTCGCCCTGCACGAGCACGGCGCGGGCCCCGACCTGCCCATCGGCGTCGCCCTGAGCGCCCGCGACGCGGAGGGTCTACAGGACCTGGTCGGCTGCGTCGTCGACACCGCGATAGTCCGCGTCGACCTCTCCGCCGACCCACCCCACTCCGACCTCATCCAACAGGTCCGCGAACGCGTCCTCGCCGCCTACGACAACAAGGAGTTCCCCTTCGACAACCTCGTCGAACTCCTCAACCCACCCCGCTCCCGAACCCACCACCCACTCTTCCAAGTCATGGTCACCTACCTCCGTGGCGTCGAAATCGCCACAGCCGGAGCCGAACTGACGATCCGACACCGCCCGGTCCCGGTCCGCCACACCCCCTGGGAACTCCTACTCAACCTGCGCGAGGAGTACACCCCGGACGGCGACCCCGCCGGAATCCACGGCGAAATGGTCTACGCCGCCGAACTTTTCAACCACCCCACCATCGAATCCATCGTCACCGCCATGACCACCGCGTTGGAGATGTTGTGCGTGCCGAACCGGTAGGCACCGCGCCAGCGGCTCGGCAGAAGTCGCCGCGATCCGATCGAATCGGGTCTCCATGGGCCTCGTGCCGCTTCGAGTGCAACGAACCCATCGCCGAGAGGTTCGAAGAACCCGGTCGGTGACTCATCGGCATCTGACATCTGACGTGCCCCTCCCCGCCACGATCACCTCAGCGAACCGCGTCGCGGCGCGTCCGATGGTATCCAGGTTGCCGTTGGTCATCGGGTCGAAAGAGCCGGGCAAACAGCGCACCGGAGGACCGGCTCATCCATGATCACTTCACCGTCTTCGTCGTCATCGGCTCCGCTGGTCATGTCCGCGGAACAATGATCGTGCGCCCCACGCCTTCGGGTCGGCCTGCTGCACACTGGCCGGCAGCGAAACGCTGCAGCCGGGTGAAGAGGTCGGCGGGCATCGGGGTAGTCCTTCTCGTCTCGAGGTCGACATGCAGGTCCAACTGCTCGCCTACGGCTACCCGGGTCTGGCCGCCGAGATTGCGTACTTCATGGAAGAAGTGCAGACGTTTGGCATCCACACCCAACAGCCAGGAATCGACTGCCAATCGCGCCCCGCGCCGTACCTCTCGTTCATAGGTCATCGCAGTCTGCACGACAACCTTGCCGAACCTCGTCTTGCGGACGTACTCGTCACCGAGACCCAGAACGTCGGTGAATGCGGCGTGCGCGCGATAGATCACGATCCCGTAGTACTGGGCGTTCATGTGATCGTTGATATCGATCCATGTTGCGTCGACATCGCATTCGAGGGTCCGCAGACCGCCACCACCTGTACCGGATGGTCGTAATTGGATGCCGTCGGATGTCAACTGTGCATCCGGGCGCTCAGTCGGCGGATGGTTTCGGTCAAGGCAGGTACCAGCAGATAGACGACGATGATGGTGAGGATCAGTGTGCGGAAGGGAAGTGGTGTGCGTGCTGTCATGGGGCCGATCAACACCAGCGTGATCGTGATGGTCGGGAAGACGGCAATCCAGGTGATGAGGGCTCGCCTGTGAACTGACGGATGATCCGTGATCACCTGTTGTCCAGTGATATTCATGGTGCATATCCCCTCCCGAGCCGGTTGATGACGATTCTTGCGATCTGCGGGTCGGCACCCGCCCCACTGCTCCGCGCCGATCCGGATGAGCCGGAGAAGCGCGGCGGGTTGCCGCCCTAGGCCCGCAAAAATCATCAACGACCCGCGTGTAACCGGTCAATCCTCGGTTTACCTTGGTAATCACCAAGATTCAGCTTTGACCAGGCACGCGTTACGGTGGCTTCGTGCGGATGACCTTCGACGACCTCAGGGTATTCGTGGCGGTCTGTCAGGCTGGAAGCCTCAGTGCCGTCGCCCGCGACCTCGCGTGTACCCAGCCTGCGGTCAGCCAGCACGTCAAACGGCTCGAACAGGCCACCGGCGTACGTCTGCTCGATCGTGGACCCGACGGCGTGACGCCAACCGCGGAGGGTCTCGTGCTTTATACGGCAGCGCGCGACGGCATCGTCGGTGTGGATTTGGCGTTACGCCAACTCAGTGAAATGGCCCGTGGCCAAACCGGCTGCGTTCGCGTCACCACAGGAGCGACAACCATTCGCAACTTCATGTCCGACGCCGTCGTCAACTTCCGCCAACGCTATCCGCACGCCAGACTCGAATTTCGCACAATCATTTCCAGCCGCCGATGCTTCGAATCCCTCGCCGGGGGCCTCGTCGATCTGGCGTGGGTGACTATCGCCGATACGATCCCCGGCATCGAACAGCGCCCCGTCATGGAATTGCCTTGGGTACTGGCTACCCGAGACGACGACCCCCTGGCTGACCGGCCTTCGATCACACCGGCCGACCTCACCGAAATACGACACATCCAATTACCTGACAACGCCGTGTCCCGCGTCCACCTCGACACCGCGCTCAACCGACTCGGAATCCAGCTCACAGCCGAAACCGGTGTAGCAGACTGGAACACCGCGGTCCTACTCGCCGAACTCGGTGTCGGCCACGCCATAGTTCCCTCGCTGCCATACGACTCCGCCGCCGCCTCGCACCGGCCACTTCGATTTCAGCCCTTGCCATTCCTTGCTCCGCTGACCGTCGGATGGGCCGTCCGCCGCTGGGAGACACTCAGCCCGCTGGCGAGTAGCTTCGCCGACATGGTCGAACAACAATGCCGCGACCATTGAGAACTTCACGCCGATATAGCTTTCCGCTCATGGCCGCGTACCGCGCTACCCGAACCAGCAAGCGCGCTGGGCATCGGAAGATCCACTGGCCGTTCCGATCCAAGGCCGACGGAACGTCCACAACTGCCGATGACAGTCAGAATTCCATACTGGGTTCGGAACGTTCGAAAGGCGATGCAGGGCCTGCCCGAGGTTGGCGGGCTCCCTCCCCGGCCGTCGCGCCGCACGCGCGCATCAACCACCGTGACATCCGGCCAGGACATCGGCCCACCTTTGACGCTCAACGAACCGGCAACCGGGAACGGCGTTCCGCCGATAGCCGGGCCTGGCCGCATCGGCCGGCCGAACGCGTCCCGGAGCGTGCCTTCCTGCCTCAGCTGGGGCCGTCCTCCACCGAATAGTCGATGACGACCGCACCGCCGGTGGCGTAGTTGACGACATCGGCGGCCAGCCGCTGGCCCTGCTGCGACGCCCGCGCCGCGGCCAGGGCGGCGGCGTCAGCGAAGTCGCCTTCGAAGACCGCGAAATACGGCGGTTCTCCGTTGGTCGCCGCCACGTCGAAGCTGTAGCGCCACGCAAGCAGGCCGGGCATCTCCATGACCAGCGGAAGGTGTTTGGTCACGTAGTGGTCGCGGAAGTGGTCAGGGTCGGCGGGCTTGGGATAGAGGACCACCAACTTATGCATGACTGCCTCCTGCATCTACCGCGGTCGGTTGAATCGTCATATGCGCAGGTTAGGGCTTGATGTGTGGTCGAGGGAAAGACCGGGACGCGATAGGCTCAGAACGGATCGTTATCAATCGACGGGGAGGGCATGTGGCGCCGGATACGGTGAGCCTGCGGTACTTTCTGGTGCTGGCGCAGGAGTTGAACTTCACCCGCGCGGCCGCACGGATCGGTATCGCACAGCCCGCACTCAGCGCCCGGATACGCCGATTGGAGGCGGAACTCGGTGCGAGCCTGCTGGTTCGCAACACGCGTAGCGTCGTATTGACCACGGCCGGTGCGGCTTTGGCGGAGTCCGTGCCGCCCGCGCTGGCGGCGCTGGACCGGGCATGGGACACCGCCCGGAATGCGGGGGCCGGTGAACTGGGCACGCTGCGCATCGGATACAGCCTCAGCACCGGGGCCGAGACGGCACCGGCCCTGGTGGACAGGCTCATTCGCAGCAGCCCGGGACTCGAGGTCGGCGCGGTCCCGATGGCGACACCGGAGATCTCCCCCGCGGTCGCCGACGGCCGCATCGATGCCGGGATCACCCGCGGTGAACAGCCGGGTCGTGGCGTGCGCCGGTTCCTGCTGCGGCGTGAGCGCGTCGGGGTCCAATTGGCACAGCACCATCCGCTGGCCGAACACCCGGAGATCGAGATCGCCGACGCGGCCGCGTATCCGCTGCGACTCCCCGACCGTACGGCCAACCCCGTGGTCCACGATCAGCTGTCCGCATTGTTCCGCGACACCCGACCACACCCCCGATTCCACACGCCCGCAGTCTCTTTCGACATGTCCCAGCGCGACCTACGCGACGGGCTCACCCTCGCCCCGGCCGGAGAAGCCGCGGTCACGACACAACCGGCCGGTCTCACCTGGCGACCGCTGCAGGGCGCACCCAGCCTGACGATCCACCTGGTCCTCCCGCGCGAGCAGTCACCACTGCACCGCCGCATCCGTACCGTCGCCAAAACCCTGGCACACGAGCTGCACTGGCTGCCGGACTGACGCGCAGCAGGTCACGCAAATTGCCGACGACGATCACGATCCCCCTGCCCCGCCAAAACCTTCAACAGCGGATGTGTCCAGGAGATCGGTACGAGCATGAGCAATTGCCCAACCGGCACCACGATCCCGAGTACTACAGCGACCACCACCAGCAGCAGCCAGCCCACCCGTGCGACCCACCCCCGCGCCGGCGCACCGCGCTGACCTCCTCCGGTCCCCGGGGCCTGTCGCCGAAACCGGCCTCGCCAACCAGGACGCCCACCACCGCCCGTCTCGTGGGCGTCATGTTCGCCGCTTTCCGACATACCAAAACTATCGTGCATCAGCTAACTCATAACAATCACGCTGGGTGGTGTCCTAACGCCAGCACCGCCACCTTCGCAGTAACAGATTCACCGCAACGTCCGCCCCCTGCGTGCCCGCGCCAACCGCAGGGGGTCGAGAACGCACTACATTGCCGCTGATCGCGCTGATCGAACCGGCCAGCCCGAGGCGCTGGCGGCGAGACCGGCCGCGGCACAGGAACGTCCGCTACGGCCGAGTTGAGTGTGTGCGGCCGGGGAACGCGAAACCAGTCACCGGCTATCGACTTGGCCGAACTTCCACGGCCCCCGGTTATCTGGCCGTAACGTCCGCTCCGCCTGACGAGGGTTCAGCCAGCAGGCACGGAATCAGTAGACGCTGCATCGCCGAACCACGATGTGAACTGGACAGGAGCTAGCCTGTGTAGCTGTTCACGATCGAGGTCATAGCGCCGGAACAAGGCGAACAGGTCTCTGAAGGCTTCATCGTCGACCGCCGCGGTGTTGACGGTGATGTACAAGGCCCTACCGCGGCCCTTGTACGAGGTGACGCACGGGAGTTTGTCGAGCCATTCGAAGAATGCCGCCTCGTCGTTGTAGGAGTAATAGCGAAGTGGTTCGGCTTCCAGGACCAGTTCCTCGGCTGTGCTCATCGCGACGCCCTGTCTCCCGAATACGACTTACAGCATGTCGCAGCAGTGCAAGGCGTCTCGCTATTGAGATCCATGTCCCGATGTCTACCACGCACCATGAGCCTGTTGGTAACACGAATACGCGAGATCCTGGTACTCGTCGAACGCACGGTAATGCCGCATATGGGGCTGCTCGGACCGCCAGCGTTGCATCTTAGAACCAATGGCCGCGCGCTGATCTCGCGGCTCACTCGCCGCTCAATGCCCTTCTCAGAGCGTCCAACCGGTCGACGGAGACAGCGTCGGGTTCGAGTTCACGATTCTCCAGAGGTCTCACGATCACGTGGCAGCTTCGCGATTCGTGCCAGAGCACCTGACCCTCGACAGCTTCTCCTTGGGCAGGAAGATCCGTGTCCCGAGGCAGAGCGGTGACCCTGACGAGACCGACGCATCCGGCGCTTGATCGATGCTGATGAAGACACCGAACTGCTGCCGTCCGATGACCTTGCCTGTCACATGGCTGCCAACCGGCAACGATTCCACCGTCGCTGGCCATGCATGATGTGCCCGCGCTCCCACCTCATCGTCCGGCCAGAAGTACTCACCCACAGCCCGAGCATCGCATCCTCGAACTCTTGTCGCGACCGCAGGAGATCTGCCACCCGCGAGCTCATGCCGCGTCCCGCGCGTTCTGCTCTGGCGGTTCGCCGGGACACCGGCATCGTGAAGGATGGCTACTCTCCCGACCTCGATGTCACCTTCGCCGGTGAGGACCTCGTCCTCCGGCTGGCCGCCCTGGCTTACCTCGCCCGCTTCTCCGCGGTGTCGAGGATCCACACGAAATCCGATCTGCGTCTGTACTTCTACTGGTGCACCGACCACCAGCTCACCTCACTCGCGGTGGCGAGAACCGAGGTCGAACGGTATATGCGGTGGATGCCGGAAGTCCGCCGCTTCAAACCCGCGACGGTCGCCCGCCGACCGCACATGCCGATGACCGGTTGTCTGAGCGAGGGTTTTCTACGATGGCTTCTGTCAGAAGCTGACCGGAATCCCGGAGATCGCGGCCTCTTCGGTCACGATGGCAAGGTCGATGTCGGGATTCAACCGATATACGAGGTCGGCCATGATCGGTGCGCCCTCCATAATCGCGTGCAGCGCAGCATGTTCAGGATCAGCTGGCAGATCGAAATAGCGGCGGTAGTTGTCGGCCTTGGACTCCGCGGACCAGTCGATGAGTTGGTCGAACAGCGAATCCGAGCCGTCGCCGTTCAAGTCCTCCTCCCGCTTACGGCTCGATCCCAGCGGTCAAAGCGGTGGCCGATCGTCTGGTATTCACACAACATGCGAGAGTCTGCTGAAATTGCGTATTTCCCTGCTACCCAACGAGTGTCGCCGAGGCGCAGGTATGACCCACGGTGTGGTTGGTCCCCACCTTCCACCCCGGCAGAGCCGCTGACTCTGCCTTCGATGAAACACGGGAGCAGGTAATGAAGCTTGTCGGCCCCATATCGACCCCGGTCATGACGCTTGCAATGGCTGCCACGTTGGGCGGATGCGGAACCCAATCGTCAAGCTCGACGGCTGAAAATTCGACGAGTAATCCATCGCCCGTTCCGAGCACCGATGCTTCGGGCGACATCGTGGGTCCCTGCGCCGATTCTGCCGGAGCGACCGCACCGGGCACCCGCCTCGTCGCCTTGCTCGACCTGTCGGCGGACAACACTCTCACCTACAGCATGACCCACCACGTGAGGATGCCCGGCGCCCACGGTACACAGGAGTCATGCGGCGACCGGATGACCATGACGGTGTCCGAGCACGTCCCTATCACCGCCGAGCACGGCACGATATGCGACGACCGGCAAACCGCTGCGGGCCCGTGCACTCTCGCCCAGGTGAAAGACAATGCCGCCCACTGGAGTCAGGTCACCCCCATCGCCTACATCCACATCGATGCCGACCGAGTGGTCGAGATCGATGAGATCTACAACGGCTGATCGCCGAAACTACCCACTGCACGCCGCCACGACCGCGAGCGACAGCCGCTTACGTCCTGAACCGGATGCCGGGACGACCGGCACGCACCGGCTCTGAGGGGGCCGGACGCGGCAGTGCGTCACCCCTACCCCACCGGCCGCGTTTCCCGACGCGATCGGATGCCGAGGCAGCCGAATCGGCTCCTCATGCGACGAGCGGATGTTTGCGGGACGATTGCAGCAGGTGATCGTGCGCGTACCAGCCGTCCGCAGCGTCGCAGATAGGAAGCAGCCGTGTCAGAGTTCAGCCTTCCTGCGCTCTATCAGGTGGATCCCAACGTCAACCTTTCCGACTTGATCCACCGCAACGCCGAGCGATATCCAGATCTCGTGGTGATCAGCCGCAAGGTCGCCGGAAGGTGGCGGGACCTCACCGCCCCCGAGTTTCTCGCCGAGGTGCACACGGCGGCGAAGGGGCTGATCGCCTCCGGCATCGAGCCAGGCGACCGCGTGGCGATCATGTCGCGGACCCGCTATGAGTGGACGCTGCTGGACTTCGCGATTTGGTGTGCGGGCGCCATCACCGTGCCCGTGTACGAGACGTCCTCGCCCGAGCAGGTGCACTGGATTCTCAGCGACTCCGGATCTGTCGCCGTGATCACCGAGACCGACGGTCACGCCGCCACGGTCGCCGAACTCCGCGACCGCCTACCGAACATTCGGCATATCTGGCAGATCGACGCGGGGGCTGTTGACGCATTGGCGGATGCGGGCGCGGATATCGCCGATACGACCGTGACAGAGCGCCGGTCGGCCGCGACCGCCGAGTCGATCGCCACCATCGTCTACACCTCCGGCACCACCGGCAGGCCGAAGGGCTGTCAGCTCACCCACGGGAACTTCCTCGCCGAGTTGGGCAACATGATCGCCAGACTGGAACCCGTGTTCCGGACCGGCGAGTCGTCGGTTCTGCTTTTCCTGCCGCTGTCGCATGTGTTCGGCCGAATCGCGGAAATCGCCGCGGCGATGACTCCGATGAAAATCGGGCACGTCAGCGATACCAAGGAGATCGTCGCCGAACTCGCAGCCTTCCGGCCGACGCTGATCCAGGGCGTGCCACGCGTGTTCGAGAAGGTCTATCACACCGCGCGCACTCGAGCTCAGACCAGCGGCAGGGGCGCGATATTCGACCGAGCCGCGCAGACCGCGGTCGACTACAGTCATGCGCTCGACGGTGGCCGGATCCCGTTGCGGCTGCGAGTCGCGCACACCGTCTTCGACTTCCTCGTCTACCGCAGGCTGCGTGAGGCTCTCGGCGGGCGGGCGACTTTCGCGATTTGTGGTGGTGCGCCGCTGGGCGAACGACTCGGCCACTTCTATCGTGGCATCGGGTTCACCGTTCTGGAGGGCTACGGGATGACCGAAACCTGCGCGGCGGCGACCTTCAACCCGCACGACAAGCCGAAAATGGGCACCGTCGGCCAACCGCTGCCCGGATCTTCGATCCGCATCGCCGAGGACGACGAGATCCTGCTGTCCGGCCCGCACGTGTTCACCGGCTACTGGAACAACCCCGCGGCCACAGCGGAGGCGTTCCGCGACGGGTGGCTGGCGACCGGGGACCTCGGCGCGCTCGACGACGAGGGCTATCTCACCGTCACCGGGCGCAAGAAGGACATCATCATCTCCGCCACCGGCAAGAACGTCGCCCCCGCGGTGATCGAGGACCGCATCCGCGCGCATCCCATCATCGGCGAGGCCATCGTCGTCGGCGATCGGAAGCCGTTCATAGCCTGTCTGGTGACCGTCGATCCCGAATTCTTCCCCGTGTGGAAACAGCTCGCCCACAAGCCCGCCGATGCCACCGTCGCCGATCTCGCTCTCGATCCGGACCTGCTCGCCGCCATCCAGTCGGCCATCGACGACGGCAACCGAGCCGTCTCGCGTGCCGAGGCGGTCAAGAAATTCCGGCTCCTCGACACGGAATTCACCGAGGCGGGCGGCCACCTCACTCCGTCGTTGAAACTCAAGCGGGCCAGGGTGCTCGAGGAATTCGACGCCGACGTAGAAGCGCTGTATCAGCGGTAAGCGTACCCACTGCTTCGGCTCGTCACGGTGGTGAGAGTGGTAGTACTCGGTGGCAACGAGTCGGCGCGGACGGCGTGGCCGGGAAGGTCTCCTCGCCGCAGAGAAGTTGCACCTCGACATCGCTCAAGCCGGAGTCGCCACGGCAGAGGTCGAGGCGGAATCCATTGCCGCTCAACGCTGCCCAGGTCGAATTCGGCTTCAATCGCCGGCCGGCTGAACAGAAGATGCTTTCCTTTCAGTCGGGCCCCTCCGATGTCCACTGGTCCCGGACACTCGAAGAATTCGGCGGGACGCCGATGGATAGGAGCAGGGTTACGCCGGAAGGAGCGGGACCGCGCTTACCATCCAGGACATTCCGTCTTCAGCTGCAGCTTCACCTGTAGCCATTGCTGCGGCGAGGGTGCGGGTTCGGCGCGTGGAACGGTCAGACACCACACACCACCGTGACGTCGAGAAGGACAGCGCTACCGTCGCGAACGGCTCGGCGCTGATCGTCGGAGAGCCCGAGCCACGGGTGGAGCACCGCGGTGCGGTCGTACCGATCGACGCTCATCCAGCAGTCGTCGGGCCCGCGGCCGTTGAGGACCGCGGTTGATCCCGGGTCCGGCAGCGTGAACGATGGTCGCTCAGGGATCGACGTCGTGAAACCCTTTGCCGTCAGTGACGTTCGAAGATCGGCGGGTGGCGGGCCGTAGAAGACGGCTTGTGCGGGGACCGGATAGTCGCCATTGCCCATGCCGCTCGCGTCATTGCGCAGTAGCTGACGGGTAAGGCCCTGAACGGAGATTCCCTCTGCCAGCCGATAGGGCTCGTTCGGTCGGTTCGCCCACACCACAGATGCGACAGTGACCACCGCGATCGCGGCTCCCGCGGCAGCCCATAGTATCCCCCGCACCGTATCCCTCCGATCCCGCCGCGAAAACCTCACGGTCGCAAGCCATCATGCCGAATCGATGCGGAGGAACGTCCAGGAAGATGTGGATTTTCGGTGAGGTCCGGCGTGAACGATCGATGCGCGGGGGGATACGTCGCGGCTCGGGGCCGGATCGGCGACGGGATCAACTCATTCCTTCGGGCCGGGCCGGCCGGGCTGATGCTGACCGCTGAACCAGGGTCGACGAAAGACGCTCTGGGACACAAAGGTCGACGAGGGATTCATAGTTCACCGATCGTGCGCCGGCCAATGGCCGCGCTCAGTGCGTCCAGCTCTGCGAGCACATCGATTGCTGCCCAGATTCGGTTGCGTTTGCTCTCCGAGAGAAGCTCGAGGATCCCCGCATCCGTTAGCCGTCCCAACGCCCTAGGTGCTGGCATCGGTGGTGCCGGAGATCCGTTGTGCCGTGTCGGCGTTGAAGATTGGGGTGTCGAGCAGTGCGCCGAGCAGCGTCTCGTCCGCTGAGTTCGCACGCGGGCGCGCGATTTCTCGCCAGCGCCTGGGCAGTTCAGCGAGAGCCCTGGCGGATTCCTGTGCGGCCTCGCTGGCGTGGACCGCCCTACCGCCAGGTACTCGACGAAGCCGTCGACGTCGCAGTCGCGAAATCGATTGAGGTGAACGAAATATCGGCCGGTATCTGCCAGCATGACCGATGCCAGCGGTACGGTCACGCGGTGGGTGGGACCGCGTCGGCGCAACACGGCACTGATCAGTGCCCGTCCGATGCGCCCGTTCCCATCGGTGAACGGATGGATGGACTCGAACTGGGCATGTGCGATCGCGGCTTGCGCGAGGATCGGCAGATCGTCTCGGTTGACGAAGACCAGCAGGTCGGCGATCAGCTCGGCAACCAGTTCAGGGGGTGGCGGGACATGCGCGGCATTGATCGGCGTGTAGTCGCCGCCTCCGATCCAGTTCTGCACGTCGCGCAGTTGCCCTGCGTCTCGAGCGGCGTAGTAGTCGATGGCCATCAGCAAGCGATGCGCGTCGAGTAGATCGACCAGCGCGATGCGGCCTGAACCCGCAGCATCCACCATCGTGATCAGCGCTTTGACGGCCGCCAACTGAGACTTCGCCTCGTTGCTGGCTTTACCTCCCGCGACGGCTTTGCCGAAGGCTCGCCAGCCCGCATCGATATGTTCGATCTCGGAGGAGGCGACGGACTCACTGCGCAGCAGGAAGTCGGCGAGAGGCGCCAGGTGCTCACCGAATCCGGCCTCGAGTCGGGCTATGGCAATCAACGCCGCTTCGTGGGCGCGAGCAACGGTTCCGGTCGGGTCGTAATGAAGCTCGCTGATCCGGCGCGGGAGAGTCCGGAGCGGTGACGATAGTCGCCGAAGATTGCGACATCGGAGATCAGGCCGTGCGGACTGCCCGATGCGGGCGGGCCGGCTCGCTATCGGCCAGCTATTGCCTTGGTGATCGGGAGGGGGCACTGTGAGAGGCACCGGTGGCGCCACCGGGCGCTGCCTCTGTGCAGAAAGGAGGTGGATCGTGTTCGCACGGTCTACCACGCTTCAGGCGCAACTTTCCGCTCTCGAATCCGGGATCGCACATGTGCGGGACGAGGTCATGCCGGCGCTCGAGGACATTCCCGGCTGTGTCGGGCTTTCCTTGCTCGTCGATCGGCACACCGGCCGGTGCATCGTGACGACCTCATGGGAATCCGAGGATGCCCTGCGGGCGAGCGCCGAGCGGGTGATCCCGATTCGCGATCGCGCCACCGAGAAATTCGGCGGCAGTCCGATGGTCGAGGAGTGGGAGATCGCGGTCATGCATCGCACGCATGTGACGCCGCGGGGTGCGTGTGCGCGCGTCACCTGGGTGAAGACCGATCCCAGCAGGATCGACAGCGCCATCGAGGTCTACCGGGACCACACCTTGCCCGGTATGGAGCAGCAACTCGACGGATTCTGCAGCGCGAGCCTGATGGTGAACAGGTCATCCGGTCGTGCCGTCTCGTGCACTGTCTACGACAATGCCGAGGCGATGGAACGCAACCGCATTGCGTCGGCCGCGTTGCGCGTGGACGCCGCCCGGCAGGCGCGCGTCGAGGCCGTCGACGTCCGTGAATTCGAATTGGCATTAGCGCATTTGCGCGTCCCCGAACTGGTCTGACCTCGAGCGGGGTCGGCGAAACGGCAGGTCGGCGCCGCAGGTTCGACGCGTCGGGCTCGTCCCCGAGCAGGTGGTCACCGCAGCACGGCCGCGGCGCGCGGCCGTGCTCGGCCGGTCGGCGGCGATTCGGACATGGATTCTTCGGGCGATCGTGGGGTCGCTGTCTTCGCACGCTGATTCACCGTGGGAAGTGGGGCGAGGGTCGGGCGCGCGGGCGGGTTGTGCGGTGGCACACTGATCGCTCGGAACTGTTTGGCTCCGTTGATTTTTCGCGCGGGCTCGCGAAAAGTTCGTCGGCGGGATGCTCTACCGTGACAGGGTATCTGTCCGCCACGACCGTGGAGCGTTATGGCTGCCTCGTTCGACCTTCATACCCTCGCGGTGCTCGGTGCGACCGGGGAGCGGGTGGTCATCTGGCATGTGAATGTGGGTGCGGCGCTGGGGGAGTCGCGACTATCGGGCGCGTGGGTGCTGGATCGATCGCGTGACGTGGAGATCGACAGTCTCACACGCGGATACCCGATTGCGCTCGCGGACGAGGGCGTCCGGATAGCCGATGCGGCAGACGAGGGCGCTCCGCTCGTCGACGCTGCGGATGTGGGTGCCCCGGTGGTCGATGATGCAGATGAGAATGCCCCGGTTGTCGGTGCGGCCGAGGAGGCCGCTGTGAGAGCCGAAGCGACGGACGGCCGCGCTCGGATCGCCGCGGCCGCGGGAATCGTCGATGTCGACGCCACGGTGGAAAACGTTCGTGCCGCAATCGAATCGGCCGACGAGCAGTTCTCCCAGCGTCAGGACGCGTCGGGCGGCAAGCACATCCGGCCGCAATGGCCGGTGATCGTGGCCCCGGATGAGGCGGCATTACCGAACTATCAGGTAAATGCCGTCGACGACGGTATTCGGCCCGTGCTCACGCTGGCTCGAGGTTTCGCGGAGCTGGCGGATGCGTGGGCGGCCTTCGAGTCGCTACGGCTCGCCCGGCCTTTTCTGGAGGACCTCGGTGGCCCGGCCGCGCGGCCGTTGCCGCTCGCGGTGCGGTGACTGTGAGCAGCGCGTCGTTGCGCGGTCATGACCGGCTCGGTAAAGAGATCGAAGGGAATCGTTCGGATGGGTCAGAGGCGGATATGACGAGTGCACGCGGCCGGCGCCGTTGGGTTGCGGCGGGGATCGCCCTGGTGGCAGCGGCTTTCAGTGTGACGCCGGGGCTCGCTGCCGCGGCGGAAGCGCTGAATTCCGGCGCTGAATTCGAGGTCGACGGCACACATATCGACCACGTCGTTCAACTCGACGATCGCCGGTCCACCGTGTCCGTGTATTCGGCCGCGATGAATCGGGTCATCACGCTGTCGGTCACTCGCGCCGCCGACGATTCCGCACCGCGTCCGACGATGTATCTGCTCAATGGCGCCGAAGACGGCATCGATGGAAATGGCCGGGAGGTCTCCTGGGAAACCCGTACCGATATCGTCGATTTCCTGGCGGATCGGAACGTGAACGTGGTGAACGTCCTCGACGGTCGTTACACCTACTACACGGACTGGCAGTCCGACGATCCCATGCTCGGCCGCAATAAGTGGACCACCTTCCTCACCCGGGAACTCCCTCCCGTCATCGATTCCGTGCTCGGTGCTTCCGGCCGCAATGCCATTGCGGGAGTGTCGATGTCGGCCACCTCCGCGCTCGCGCTCGCCGAATCCGCCCCCGGTCTGTACGCGAGCGTCGGTTCCTTCAGCGGCTGCGCTCAGACGAGCGGCGACCCGGGCCGCCGATACCTGCAGGCCGTGGTCCTCTCCGGCGGCGGCAACCCCTGGAACATCTGGGGCCTGGACAATTCCCCGGCCTGGACGGCCAACGACCCCTCCACCCCGGCCAATCTCGAGAAACTCCGCGGCACCGACCTCCACATCGCCGCCGGAACCGGCGCGAACCCCGCCGCGGCGGGCGGCGGCCAGGTCGGCGCATCCAGCACCGCGCTGGAATCCACCGTCGAAACCTGCACCCGCGCTCTGCAATCCAATATCGAAGACCTGAATATCCCGGCCGATTTCGACTATCTCCCCGGCGGCGGCCACAATTGGCCCTCCTGGCAGACCGACTTTCACCGTGCGTGGCCCGGAATCGCGCGCAGCCTCGGCCTCTGAAATGGACGGGTGAGCCGAATCGCGGGTCGCGATTCGCTCCAGCCCGCGATACGCGTCGCCGCTACCGGTACGCGGCGCGCCGCAGTACGCGTTCGGTTCCGCTGTCGGCCACCCGGCAACGGACCGATAAGCTGCTTCGAGTGACCGACGAGAAACTGCTGCAGGGACCCATCCACGCCGTCCATGTCGAGCTGGGCGCCACCTTCGCTCCGTTCGGGGGGTGGGAGATGCCGGTTTCGTACGCGGGCACCGTGGGCGAGCACACGGCGGTGCGCACCACCGTGGGTCTGTTCGACGTCAGCCACCTCGGCAAGGCCACGGTCAAGGGGCCGGGGGCGGCGGCCTTCGTGAACTCGGCGCTCACCAACGACCTGAATCGGATTCGCCCCGGCAAGGCGCAGTACACGCTGTGCTGCAGCCCGGAGGGCGGCGTCATCGACGACCTCATCGCCTACTACGTGAGCGATGAGGAGATCTTCCTGGTGCCCAATGCCGCCAACACCGCCGCGGTGGTGGCCGAGCTGCGGAAGGCCGCGCCGGAGGGCGTCACCGTCACCGACGAGCACCGCGGTTACGCGGTGTTCGCCGTGCAGGGCCCGCGGTCGGCGGAGGTGCTGGCCAAACTGGGCCTGCCGACCGATATGGAGTACATGGCCTACGCCGACGCCGAGTGGGACGGCCGCCCGATCCGGGTGTGCCGCACCGGCTACACCGGCGAGCACGGTTACGAGCTGCTGCCCCGCTGGGCGGACGCCGAGGCCGTCTTCCGCGCGCTGGTGAGCGAGGTGAGGGCGGCCGAGGGGCAGCCCACCGGGCTCGGCGCGCGCGACACCCTGCGCACCGAGATGGGCTACCCGCTGCACGGACACGAACTGTCCCTGGACATTTCGCCGCTGCAGGCGCGCACCGGCTGGGCCATCGGCTGGAAGAAGCCGGAGTTCTGGGGTAAATCGGCGCTGGAGGCCGAGAAGGCCGCCGGTCCGCGCCGAATCCTATTGGGGCTCGAGGCGATCGACAAGGGTGTGCTGCGGCAGGGGCAGACCGTGATGCGCGGTGACGCCCAGGTCGGCGAAACCACCTCCGGTACCTTCTCGCCTACCCTCAAGGTCGGCATCGCCCTGGCGCTGCTGGACACCGCCGCGGGCCTCGAGCCCGGCGACGAGGTCGAGGTCGACGTGCGCGGCCGCCGCCTCCGCTGCGCGGTCATCCGCCCGCCGTTCGTCGAAACACGCACCGCCTGACGGATATTCGTCTCCGACGTCAATGCTGTCGGCAGGCCGATGTGCCCGCCGATGGCGGTGGTCGTCTCACGCTTGGTCGGAAGTTCTCCTCGTCGTCATTCCGGAGAACTCTGTCCAAGCCGGCGAGTGGAAGCTCTGTCCAGGATGGGGGAGTGGGACTTCTGTCGATGAGTTCAGCCGCACCAGGTGCCGACGACGTCGTTGTCCTGCTTGCAGGCGGCGGCGTCGAGGCCGGCGGGACGCAGCGAGTTGTACATCTGCCGGATCGTGTCATCGGCGGCCGCGCCGTCCACGCCTTGGTCGGCGTAGAGAACCAGAACCACGGATTGGCCCTTGTTGCCCGGCACCGCGACCGTGTGCACGACCGACGTCGCAGGGTGCGAGCAATCGTTCGGACCCGGGTTGGCGAGCGTCGCCATCACGTGCGCGGCGGGTTTGCCCTGCACCGTGAGAGTTTCGACACCGCTGAGGGTGAAGGTGGAATCGGGGCGGTCGTCATTGGCTCCGGCCACCGTGGCCCAGCTGCCGGCGACATCCTTGGCCGCCGCCGATACGTCGCCCAGCTTCGAGCCCGTCACGCCCGCGATGGCCTTCGAGTGGTGGCCATCGCACGACTTCGGCTGGAGTTCCGACGCGCCGCTCATCACCACGCGCCCGCCACCGCCTTCGAAGCCGACGATGGTGGTCGGGGTCGGCACCGTCCAGTCCTGCGGGACGTCGTACACCGCGTTGCGGGCGATGGAGTACGCCGTCTGCCAGCCGGGCGTGAGTGAGGCGATATTCGATTTCGGCGCGCTGGTCGTGGTGGTGGGCAGCGGTTTCGTCCGCGTCGCGGTATCCTGCGGCCCGTATTGGTCTGCGGGCAGGGCGGTTCCGGTCACGGTGTGCGCGGGGGTCAGAGCCGCGACCACCAGGATGGCGACCAGCCCCACCACGCTCACGGCGATCAGCGCGATCACCAGGGGACGGTTGGATCGAGGCGGCTGTGACAGCGGATGCTCCGGATACACGGCGTCCACCCTATCCAGGGGAGTGAACGGCGGCCGGACACCGAACCGGCCGACCGGCAGGGGTAGCCCGTACCGGCGCGTCGAGGGCGGCGAATTACACTCCAGGTCATGACACTTACCGCGCAGTTCACCCGTGTCCCGCATCCCGCGCCGCTACCGGCGCAGCGGCGGCAGGAGATTCTCGCGGAGCCCGGGTTCGGGCGCTTCTTCACCGACCACATGGTGTCGCTCGATTACATCGACGGGCAGTGGACCAACGGCCGCGTCGGGGCCTACGGTCCGCTGGCCATGGACCCGGCCACCATGGTGTTCCATTACGGCCAGGCCATCTTCGAGGGCCTCAAGGCGTACCGCCAGGCCGACGGCAGCATCGCCACCTTCCGCGTCGACGCCAATGCCGCGCGTTTCCGCCGCTCCGCGGCCCGCATGGCGATGGCGCAGCTGCCCGAGGAACTGTTCATCGAATCGATTCGCCAGCTGCTCGAGGTGGACGCCGACTGGGTGCCCGCCGCCGGCGGCGAGGAGTCGCTGTACCTGCGGCCCTTCATGTTCTCCACCGAGGTCGGGCTCGGCGTGAAGCCCGCCGGCTCTTACAAGTACCTGCTGCTCGGCGGTCCGGCGGGCGCGTACTTCCCGCGCGGTCTGAAGCCGGTGCGGGTGTGGCTGTCCACCGAGTACGTGCGCGCGGCGCCCGGCGGCACCGGCGAGGCCAAGGTGGCGGGCAACTACGCCGCCTCGCTGCTGGCCCAGCAGCAGGCCGCGGAGCAGGGCTGCGACCAGGTGGTGTGGCTGGACGCCTGTGAGCACCGGTACGTGGAGGAGATGGGCACCAACAACCTCTTCTTCGTCTTCGGCAGCGGCTCCGACGCCCGCCTCGTGACCCCCGAACTCTCCGGCTCCCTGCTCCCCGGTATCACCCGCGACTCCCTCATCACCCTGGCCGCCGACTCCGGCTACAAGGTGGAGGAGCGCAAGATCTCGGTCGACGAATGGAAGCGCGGCGTCGAATCCGGTGAGATCACCGAGGTTTTCGGCTGCGGCACCGCCGCCGTGGTCATCCCGGTCGGCTCGGTCCGTTCCGCGGAGGGGGAATTCATCATCGGCACCGGCGAACCCGGCGAGGTGACCATGGCATTGCGCGAGAGCCTCACCGGCATCCAGCGCGGCACGTTCGCCGACACTCACGGCTGGCTGCGCACCCTGGCCTGATCGACCCGCCGAGCGAAAAGCGCCCGCTCCGAAGGAATTCGGCGCGGGCGCTGGGCATGTCATGCTGCGGGAAGTGACGCTCGTCACCGAGTCGATGCCGCGCCGGCCAACCGGAGGTGTCGCAGCGGTCGTGGCAGGCTTCGTCGAATCCGGATGACCGGTCACGCGAAGCCCCGCTGTCTGATATGTCCGCTTCCTATCGGACGCCTCAGCTATGTCCGCTCCCTGTCGGACGCCTCAGCGCGGGCAATTCAGCTGATGCGTGATTACTGAGCTCGCGTGCGGCATGTCACCCTCCGACATCCCGGCACGTTCTCGGCCGGGAGCCTTACCCTCCGAGCGGCACCGGGCTCGGGTGGATTCGGCCACAAGCACGCCCGGAATGACGAAACGACTGCACGGCCTCGGGCTCGGTACTCGGTCAGCTGGGCATGAACATATGCCACTGCTCCAGGGTCTGGGGGCGCATGACGTAGTTGTTCTCCTTGATGTGGGTGAGCGAGGCGCTGGGCTCCTCCGAGTACCAATGGCCGGGGTAGACCGTGGGGTTGGACTTCAGGTCGGCCAGGTAGCGCAGGCTGCGGAACATGGCGTCGGAGTCGCCGCCGGGGAAGTCGGTGCGGCCGCAGCCCTCGACGAAGAGGGTGTCGCCGGCGATGAGGCGGTCCTCGAAGAGGAAGCACTGGCTGCCGGGCGTGTGGCCGGGGGTGTGCAGGAGTTCGATCTCGAAGGCGCCGACCGGGACCTTGTCGCCGTGCGAGTGGCCGGTCAGCTCACTGGGCGCGATGCCGGTGACATTGGCGACCCAGGGGAGTTCCTCGGTATTGACGTGGACCGCCACATCGGTCTTCTCCAGCAATTCCTTCACACCACGCAGGGTGAAGCCCAACATGGTGCCGCCGACATGGTCCGGATGGTGGTGGGTGGCCAGGACCCCGGTGAGCCGCATGCCGTCGGCTTCGGCGAGATCGACCAGCTGCCCGGCTTCGTAAGCGGGGTCGACGACCACGCATTCGCCGCTGTCCCGATCCCCGATCAGGTAGGCGAAGTTACGCATCTGCGTGGCGATCGGATCGCCTACGGCCCAGTCGCGGCCGGAGAGCAACTGGCGGAAGTACAAACGGTCGGAGGCCATGCCTGACAGCGTATTGCGGGCGATGTATCACCCTGTACCCGGACCGGCCACGAGATGGCGGCGAAAGCGCACTCGCCTTCCTCATGAAGGCCACCGGCGTGAGCGAGAGCGCCACGTACCGCTGCTCTACAAGATCGGCTGCCACACCGTTGTCCAGGGCGGGCGCCAGCTCACCAAGCCTGGATGCGAAGAGGCCTGGATGCGAAAAGGCCGCACGCTGAACTGGATCAGCGTGCGGCCCCTGGCTTCGCACAATCCGGCGCGCCGCGTCGACGTCAGCCGGCTCGTCCGTGCGTGGCGGTCAGCGCAGGACGGCTTCGATCTCCGCGGCGGCCTCGGCGCCGTAGGCCTCGCGCAGGCGCTTCATGGCCACGTCGTGATCGAGGCTCCAGTCCTGCGGCCCAACGGTTTCCAACACCAGCACCGCCACCAGCGAGCCGAGCTGGGCCGAACGCTCCAGCGACAGGCCCGCGGACTGGCCGGTCAGGAAGCCCGCGCGGAAGCCGTCGCCGACACCGGTCGGGTCGACCTTGGCCATGTCCGGGACAACGTCCACATGCAGTTCGCTGCCATCACGGTCCACGACCTTGGCGCCCTTGGCGCCGAGGGTGGTGACGCGAATGCCCACGCGCTCACCGACTTCCGCCTCGGACAGGCCGGTCTTCTGGAGCAGGATGCCCCACTCGTACTCATTGGTGAACAGGTATTCCGCGCCGTCGATGAGCCGGAGAATGGTCTCGCCGTCCAGCAGGGCCAGCTGCTGGGACGGGTCGGCGGCGAAGGGGATTCCGGCGGTGCGGCACTGTTCGGTGTGGCGCAGCATGGCTTCCGGGTCATCGGCGCCGATGAGCACCAGTTCGAGCTCGCGGCCCAGCGCGGTGATGTCGATGTCGCGGGCCTCGGTCATGGCGCCCGGGTAGAAGGAGGCGATCTGCGCCATGGTCTCGTCGGTGGTGCAGACGAAGCGCGCGGTGTGGGCCTCGGTGGAGACGCGCACGGCCGAGCAGTCGACGCCGTTGTCCTCCAACCACTTCCGGTACTCGCCCCAGTCCTGGCCGACCGCACCCACCAGCAGCGGGGTGCGGCCGAGCACGCCCATCGCATAGCTGATGTTGCCGGCCACGCCGCCCTTGCGGATGACCAGATCATCGACGAGGAAGCTGAGCGACACGTGCTGAAGCTGGTCTGCCAGCAGCACATCGGAGAACTTGCCCGGGAAACGCATGAGGTGATCGGTCGCGATGGAGGCGGACACGGCGATGGTCACGGGTCGATCCTTCGGTGACGTGCGCACACCGACGTACGGAGACGGCAGACGCGGGGGCCGGCAGTGGATTACGCGGACGGAATGACCGCACTTCGAAAATACTCTGTCCGAGACGGATTAAACCAACTCTCGGTGGCTATCAGGGGCTTCGCCCCCGAACCCCCAGGAACACCGGGGGCTCCGCCCCCGCACCCCCGATGCAGCCGAGGACTTCACCGCCCAGTACAGCCGAGGGCCTCACGCCAACACAGCCGAGGGCCTCACGCCAACACAGCCGAGGGTTCAACCCTCGACGCCGCTATGGCTTCACCCTCGCCGTAGGCAGGGGCTTCGCCGCGCGGTCGCAGCCGGGGGTTTGTCCAAGTCGGTGGACTGATCCTGGGTTTTGACACGCGACAGCGCGGAACATCCGTGGGCGGATGTTCCGCGCTACAGGCGGTCTGTCAGTTGAAGCTGTCGCCGCAGGCGCAGGAGCCGGTGGCGTTCGGGTTGTCGATGGTGAAACCCTGCTTCTCGATGGTGTCGACGAAGTCGATCGAGGCGCCCTGCACGTAGGGGGCGCTCATGCGGTCGACCGCGAGCTTCACGCCGCCGAATTCCACGACCAGGTCACCGTCGAGGCTGCGGTCGTCGAAGAAGAGCTGGTAGCGGAGGCCCGCGCAGCCACCGGGCTGGACAGCGATGCGAAGGGCGAGATCGTCGCGGCCTTCCTGATCCAGCAGCGCCTTCGCCTTGCTGGCGGCGGCGTCGGTCAGAGTCACACCGTGAGTGGTGGTCTCGTTCTGCACAGTCATGAACTCTCCTAAGGGACCTTGTTTCAACCCGTGAAGGCGTGGCCGTCGCCTCTCCGAGCCCGTCTCGATGGCTAGCAACACCTGTCGGCGGGCGACTATTCCCCATCCTACGCGGCGCGTATTCCCCGGACTGTCGCGGTTGTGCAGTCGCTGACAGATAGCTGGTGAAGTGTGCGACGCAACAATCCGGGAGACCGGGATTTTCCGGCAGACATGTCATCGAATAGCCTGGTCGGCGTGAAGTTCCTGCACCGTGGCGAGTCCACCCCCACCTCCGATAGCTCGAGCACCGATGTCGGTGCCGCGGTGGCGGACGCGACCGTCACCCCGGGTAAGGGGCGTCCGACCCCGACACGCCGAGAGGCCGAGGGCCGTCGGCGCGGTCCGGTCGCGCCCGCCCCGAAGACCGCCAAGGAGGCCCGCGCTCGTCGCAAGGCGCTGCGCGGGACCAAGGCGGAGCGCAAGGCGTCCTCGGCCGATCGCCGCGCCGACGCGAACAATCGTCGTGCCCGCATGCTCGCCGGTGAGGAGCAGTTCCTGCTCCCGCGCGACAAGGGCCCGGTCAAGAAGTACGTGCGCGACATCGTGGACGCGCGCCGCAATCTGCTCGGCCTGTTCATGCCGCTGGCGCTGGTGCTGATCGTCAGCATGATCCTCTCGCCCGCGCTGCAGGCGCTGGTCACGCTGGCCATGCTGGTGATGATGCTGTTCATGATCATCGAGGGCGTCGTCCTCGGCCGGATCGTGAACAAGCGGGTCCGGGAGCGCTTCCCGGACGCGACCGATTCCCCGTTCTCGCTGGGCTGGTACGCCTTCGTGCGCGCCTCGCAGGTGCGCCGTATGCGTGCCCCGAAGCCGCAGGTGAGCCCGGGCGACGCGGTCTGACCGGGCCGCTGCCGTCGATGTCGACGGCGTTGGCTGCTTTTCTCTGACGGGCGGTTTCGAACCGCCCGTCAGTTGTGTTCGCGATAGCTCGACAGGGCGCGGATCTCGAGGGCCATGCGGTCGCGATCGCGGTCGATGGCATTTCTCGAGCCCGCCGGCTCCCACGTGTTTCCGCGGTGGAAGGGGACGGCGCGGCCCGCTGCGGCGAGCAGGGCGGCGATGCGGCGGACCATGGTGACTGCCTCGGGTGTGCCGGTCGCGGTGCGGAAGCGGCCGTGGCCGGAGGTGATGGTGGTCATGCTCGGACCTCGCCCTCATTGATGGGATCGGTGGTGCCTGCGGCCATGGAGCCGAAGGTTAGGGTGCCGAGCGCCGCCATGGCGGTTCCGGCTGCGACGATTGCGGACAGTGCGTGCATGGCAGTAAGTTTTCTATAGAGGATTTACTGCCAACAGTGGCGGTTCTGACATAGTTCGCAAATATTCGGCCAGAGGGGTTGGATCATGCTCTCGAAGGTCGCCGTCGTACTCAATGACAATCTCGCCATGTTCGAATTCGGCGTCGTCTGTGAGGTTTTCGGCCTCGACCGAACCGCCGACGGACTACCCGCCTTCGACTTCCGGGTGTGCGGCGCGGAGCCCGGGAAGCCGCTGAAATCCAGCTCACCGGGCATTCACGTATCCCCCGACTACGGGCTGGAGGAGCTGCGCGACGCGGATATGGTTGCCATTCCGGCCTTTCCGATCTTCGCGAGCAACCCCCTCGACCCCCGCGTGGTAGACGCGGTGCGCGATGCCGCACAGGCCGGGGCCACCGTCCTGACGGTGTGCTCGGGGGCCTTCCTCGCGGGCGAGGCCGGACTGCTCGACGGGCGCAAATGCACCACGCACTGGCGGTATGTCGATCTGCTGGCGGAGAAGTTCCCGCAGGCCACCGTCGACCCGGATGTGCTGTTCGTGGACGAGGGCAATCTCATCACCAGCGCCGGCACCGCCGCGGGCATCGACGCCTGCCTGCATCTGGTTCGCCGCGAACTCGGCAGCTCGGTGGCCAATGCCATCGCCCGGCGCATGGTGGTGCCACCGCAGCGTGACGGCGGGCAGCGGCAGTTCATCGAGCGGCCGGTGGTGGACTGTAGTTCCGACAGCCTCAGCGAGACCCTGCACTGGATGGGCGAGCACCTGGAACTGCCGCACACGGTCGAATCGCTGGCCGCGCGCAGTTCCATGTCCACCCGCACCTTCGCGCGCCGCTTCGCCGCCGAGACCGGGACGACACCGGTGAAATGGCTGACCGGACAGCGGGTGCTGCTGGCCAAACAGTTGCTCGAGGACACCGATCTGGATCTCGAATCGCTGGCGCACCGTTGCGGATTCGGGTCCGGCGCGCTGTTGCGGCATCACTTCCAGCGTGTGGTGGGGATCGCGCCCGTGGAGTACCGGCGGCGCTTCGGCGCCAGAGTCTCCTGACCACCGGTCACCTGATGCCCCTGCCTACTCGGCCGGAACACAGGTCCAATTGATACCGTGCTGACGTGTCGCACACTGCTCAGACAACCGATCGGCCGTTGCGGACCCTGGTGCTCGGTGGCGCCCGGTCCGGGAAGTCGGCTTTCGCGGAACAGTTGGTCGCGTCGGAGGCGGTGCGGTACGTAGCCACCGCGGTGGCCGACCCGTCCGACGCCGACTTCGCCGAACGCATTGCGGCGCACCGGGCTCGGCGGCCCGCGGACTGGACGATCGTGGAGGGCGACGCCGTCGCCGCACTGGGCGAGTCCACCCCCGTGACCCTGGTCGACGACCTCGGCACCTGGCTCACCGCGCGACTGGACGCGCGCGTCGCCTGGGAGTCGCCGCGCGGCACCGTCGCGCCGGATATCGACGCGCTCGTCGCCGCCGTCGCCGGATACGGGCAGCGCCTGGTCCTCGTCAGCCCCGAGGTGGGACTCGGCGTGATACCGGCGACCGCCTCCGGTCGCCTCTTCCGCGACGAGATCGGCACCCTGAATCAGCGGCTCGCGCAGGTATGCGACGAGGTCTTCCTCGTAGTGGCCGGGCAGCCGGTACGGGTCAAGCCGGAGGGCGTCTTCGCCTCCGCCCTGTCCGACGCTGCCGCGATGAATTCTTCCGCCGCACCGGCGACTTCGGCGAAGGCCCTCGATTCCGCCGCGGAGCGGACTGCGGTGCAGCCGGTTTCGGCGGCCGCCGCTGCGGCAACCGTGACCGGGTCGGCCGAGGGCGGCGCTGCCGCCGACCCGGGAGTCGGCGCGGTCGACTCCGCGAGCGGCACGGCCGCTGTGGCCGCAAGCGGGCCTGACACCCCGGTGCTGACAAAGCCCGTGCGGCTTTCGTTCGGGCCGGTGCAGGGGCCGGACACCGCGATCCGAGCGGCCGCCGAGGAACGGCAGCTGCAGTTGACCAAGCCCGCCGGGGCGCTGGGGCGGCTGGAGAAGCTGGGCAACTGGGTCGCGGCGTGTCAGGGCGTGTGCCCGCCCAAGCAGTTCGAGCGGGCGCGAGTGGTGGTGTTCGCAGGTGACCACGGGGTGGCGCGGCACGGCGTGTCGGCCTATCCGAGTGAGGTGACCGGGCAGATGGTCGCCAATTTCCTGCACGGCGGCGCGGCCGTGAATGTGCTGGCGCGCTTGGCCGACGCCAGTGTGCGGGTCGAGGACATCGCGGTGGATTCCGATACCGCGCCGGAGATCTCGCGGCACAAGGTGCGGCGCTCCAGCGGCTCCATCGATCGGGAGGACGCGCTTTCCGAGGCCGAGGTGCAGGCCGCGCTGGCGGCCGGCGCGACCATCGCCGACGAGGAAATCGATTCCGGCGCCGACCTTCTCATCGCCGGTGACATGGGTATCGGCAACACCACGCCCGCGACGGTGCTGATCGCGGCCATCACCGACACCGAGCCGGTGATCGCGGTGGGCCGTGGCACCGGTGTCGACGATGCCGGGTGGATCCGCAAGACCGCCGCCATCCGCGATGCCATGTGGCGCGCCCGGCCCGTGATCAAGGACCCGGTCGCCCTGCTGCGCACCGCCGCAGGCGCGGACTTCGCCGCCATGGCGGGCTTCCTGGCCCGCGCCGCGGCCCGCCGCACCCCGGTGATCCTCGACGGTGTCGTGGTCACCGCGGCCGCCCTGGTCGCCGATCAGCTCGCGCCGGGCGCCCGCGCCTGGTGGGTGGCGGGCCATCGCTCCAGCGAGCCCTCCCACACCATCGCCCTCCAGCGCCTCGATCTCGAACCCCTGGTCGACATGGGCATGCGCCTGGGCGAAGGCTCCGGCGCCGTCGCCGCCCTCCCGCTGCTGCGCGCCGCAATCGCCACCCTCGGCGACATGGCGACCTTCGCCTCGGCCGGAGTCAGCACCGCCGACGCGGACGTCGAAGCCGCCGGTGCGTAATACGCCGCCCGTGGTGGCGCGGCGGCTCGCTCCGCGAGATTCGCCGGCGCACAGCCATGTCCGGCGGCACGCAACGGTCCGGTCGTGCCCGGTGGTGCGTGACCACGGTGCCCCCGGCGGGCTCGGTGTACCGCTCGGGCGGGTGCGGTCGCGCCGTGCGATGGGCGTGGGCGCATCAACGGCGGGCGCTGGGGACGCGGTGAGCCGGGGCGTCGCATGAACGGTGCGCGATTATCGGTTTCGTGGTTGACGGTGCTGCCGGTGCGGGGACCGGGCGAGGTGGATCGGGCGGTCGCGGGGCGGGCGATCGCCTGGGCGCCGGTGGTCGGAGTGCTGCTCGGCGGTGCGGCTGCCGGATTGCTGTGGGGGCTCGGCGAATTGGGGGCCTCGTGGCTGCTGGCCGGGTTCCTCGCGGTGGCGGGGCTGGCGTTGATCACGCGGGGGATGCATCTCGACGGGCTGGCCGACACCATGGACGGGCTCGGGAGTTATGGGTCGCCGGAGCGGGCCCGGGAGATCATGAAGACCGGTGGCGTCGGACCGTTCGGGGTGGCGGCGCTGGTGTTCACCATTGGAATTCAGGCGTTTTCGCTGGCGGCGCTGGCAGGGGCCGGGCACTGGCTCGCGGTGGTCGCCGCCGTCGCGGTGGGGCGGGTCGCGGTGGTGCTGGCCTGTCGGAGGGGGATCGAGGCGGCTCCGGGGGCCGGGTTCGGGGCGTTGGTCGCGGGCACGCAGATTCCCGTCGTGGGTTTCGTCTGGGGTGGGATCGCTTGCATCGCAGCGGTGTTCGCCACCGAGAACCCCTGGCAGGGTCCGCTCGCCGTGGTCGTGGCGCTCGCCACGTCGATGGTCCTGGTGCGGCACTGTGTGCGGCGGTTCGGGGGTCTGAATGGTGATGTGCTCGGTGCGGCATTGGAATTGAGCGTCACCATCACCGCTGTCATGCTCTCGCTGACTCGCTGACTCGCTGACTCGCTGACTCGCTGACTCGCTGACTCGCTGACTCGCTGACTCGCTGACTCGTGGCGGGTTTGGCTGGTGGGGAACGGGCGGCTATCGAAGGGATGAACTCGATCGTTCTGCCTGCGCGGCGGAATGATGCGGACGAACCGAATAGTACGTAATCATGTTGGCGTAACCGCGGTTTCGGCAGATTCCAGAACACGCGGTATGCGAATCGGCTCGGTAGCGAAGGGGAAACAGTCCGCTCGCCGTTGACGATCCGACCGCTCGGTGGCCGCGAATACCTCGTGATCGCAACTGCCCCGTGGCGGAAATGGAGTCGCGCAATGCTCGAAATCTTGTTGCAGCTCGGTGTGCTGGCGTTGTTCGCGGTGGTGGCGGTAGGGGGTCCTCGTCCTCGGCGGTGTAGTCGGTCACCAGCGACTGGATCTGCTGACGATCTCGCGCGGGCACCAAGCGCCCGGCCACCCTCACGGCGCTCCAGGTCATCACGGTCATGATCATCACCATCATCGCCGGCGCTCGTGCCCGCCTCGCCCGCGCTCATCGAGGAGCTGTCTGAATACTGCGACGGCACCCACGTCATTCCGGCGCGCTTCGGCCGGAATCCACGGCGTTCGAGGCGGATCCCGGCCAAAAACACGCCGGGATGGCGGAGACGAGTGCCGTTGCCGTATTGACCGAAAGTTGCGAGCGACCGGTCAGGACAGCTTCTCGAGCTTCGGCACCTGCCACTTCCCGTTCAGCACATCGTCTTTCGGCGCATACAGCCGCAGGGTGAGGGAGAACGGGCCGGACTCCGGAATGGGCAGCCAGTGACCCGCCGGGGCGTTCGAGCCTGGATCGGCGTTCTGGATGGCGATCTCGACGGTGCCGTCGGCGTCCGGGGTGAGCGGGACCAGGTGGCCCACCGCGTAGATGCCCGCCGGATTCCGCACCAGATAGCTTTGGCCGTCATAGGCGGTGAGCGACCAGAACGCGCCGACCGGCGGGAGCTTGTCCTTGGCGAAGGTCAGGCGGAATCGATCGCCGGCCTGGGCATTCGCAGTGACCGTCGGGTACACCGCGTCCCGGGGCAGGTTTGCGCCCAGACCGACCGAGGCGACCAGGGCGCGCAGCGCGTAGTCGGTGCCGTAGGTGCCGACATTGAGGTCGAAGGTCCAGCCGTTCTGGTTTCGGGCCTCGGGATCCCGGTAGGCGACGATGCGCTTGCGGGCCTCGGTGGCCGCGGCCGTCAACATGTCCGCCGGTGCGATGGAAACGTTGCCGCCCGGCGTGATGCCGACGGTGGCGAACCGCTGCATGGCGTCGCCGTCCTCGGGCGCGGGCGGATTGAGCGCCATGACCGTGCACATGCGGTTGAAGAAGGTGGGTCCGTCCATCCGCGCCACCATCTGGGCGGGGACGCCGCCGCCCGCGGGGGCGGCGCCCGGCCCGCCCCGCGCCGCGTCGGGATCGGCGTCCCAGATACTGAGCGGGGCCAGCTTCAGCTGCCGCTGCAGTGCGCGCACGGTCTCAATGTCGTTGTCGCCCTTGTATTCGATGCGCCCGAGTAGCCAGGTGGTACCCGTCGGCATCGCCAGCTGGGTCATGTCGTCGGGCACCGTGCCCTTCCAGCCCGGCCCGGTGATCAGGTACGTGTACGGCGGCTGCGGAGCCCCGTCCTTCAGTCGCGGGTTCGCGCTGCCGGGATCGTGCACCGTATTGGTCCACGCGTCCAGGAACTGCATGAGCCAGTATCGGCCCGGTTCGATGGCGGGCACCTGCACCACCATCGGCTCGGCGCGTAGGTCGAGCCAGGCCTGCGAATAGAGAGTGTCCAGATTCAGCCGGACCACCTGCTTGTCCTCGGGGGTCGGCGGACTCTGATGGACGAATTGGTTGGCGGGGCCGCCGGTCTCGCGGGTGACGTCCGCCAGGACCAGCGGAAAGCCGAAGACGTAGGCGTCGGCCGCGATGTCCTTGGGATCGGTGGAGGCCGGGGTGGTGCTGGTCGCGGACGATCCGGTGCTCGACTTGCCGCACGCCGCCAATCCCAGCGCGGCCGCGGCGCTCGCGCTCAGCGCGAGGATCTGGCGGCGCGAGAAGTGCGCGGCGTCTCGGTGCGCGCCGTTCGACAGGAAATCCATCAACTTTTGGTTCCTTTCCCGACGGTGTGATGAGCACTTTCGTGGATGTCCCGCACTCTATTGCAGAGATACTGCATTTATACTGGTTGGCTATTGGTTACCGTACTGCCGCGGCGGCGTAAGGAGCACGGATATGAGCTCGGCCGATTCGATATTCACCGGCGGACCGATCGTCACCGTCGATCCGAACCACCCGAATCCCACCCACATCGCCGTGACCGACGGCCGGATCATCGCGGTCGGCGGGGACGAGGTCCTCGACCGGCGCGGCGGCGGGACCGAGATCGTCGACCTGGGCGGCCGAACATTGCTGCCGGGATTCGTTGAGGCGCATACGCACCCGACGCAGGACCAGATGATGTTCACCGACCTGGTCGTGGACATCCGGCCGGTCACCACCTGTCCGACCGCCGACGACGTGCTGCGGACCATGAAGCGTGCGCTGGCCGCCGCCCCGGCCGGGCGTCCGGTCATCTTCTACGGGTGGGACGTGCTGTTGCAGCCGGGGCTGCCCGATCCGACCCTCGCGTGGCTGGACGAACTCGGCCCCGAGCGGCCGATCATCATCTGGCAGAACTCCGGCCACCTGGCCTGGTCCAATACCGCGGCCATGAACAACGCCGGACTCGCCGACTCCACCCCGAACCCGGTGGGCGGCAGCCTCGATCGGGACGCCGGCGGGCATCTCACCGGCAAGGTCTACGAGGCTCCCGGTGTGCTCGCGGTGGCCGGGCCCATCCTGTTCGGCGCGGTCTCCGGGCCCGAGGCGCTGGCCGAGCAGCAGGCGAGCCTGGCCGCGCGCGGGGTCACCATGTGCAGCGACATGGGGTTCTCACCCCAGATGCGACCCGTGGTCGCCGCCCTCTACGAGCGGAACCTCGCCACGGTCCGCATGCGCGTCTACGAAATGTCCACCACCGCACTGAAAACCGACTACCCGCTGGTCAACGGCGACGATCTGTTCCAGCAGATCGGGATCAAGGTGTGGGTCGACGGCTCCCCGTGGGTCGGCAATATCGACACCTCCTTCCCGTACCTGAACACCCCCGCCACCCAGGCCCTCGGCCTCGGCCACGACCACCGCGGCCACGCCAACTACACCCGGGAGCAACTCGACGAGATCGTCGGCGCCTACTACCCGCAGGGCTGGCAGATCGCCTGCCACGTGCACGGCGACCTGGGTGTCGACACGATCCTCGATACGTACGAGCAGGCTCTCGCCGCCCACCCGCGCCCGGATCACCGTCTGCGCCTGGAACATTGCGGCGCCATGACCGCCGCCCAATACCGGCGCGCCGCCCGCCTCGGCGTCACCTGCAGCCTGTTCGTCGACCACCTCTACTACTGGGGAGACGTCCTCGAGGACGACCTCTTCGGCAAAGACAAGGGCGGCCACTGGGTCCGGGCCAAATCCGCCCTCGATGCCGGCATCCGCATCTCCTTCCACAACGACAGCCCCGTCACCCAGGAGGAGCCGCTGCGCAATATGGCCGCCGCCGTCACCCGCAAATCCCGCACCGGCCGCATTCTGGCTCCGGAGGAGCGCATCACCATCGATCAAGCCATCCAGGCCCAGACCATCAACCCGGCCTGGCAACTCTTCGCCGAGAACATCGCCGGCTCCATCACCCCCGGCAAGTACGCCGATCTCGTTGTCCTGGACCGCGATCCCCGCGCCGTGGACCCCGATGACTGGCACGGCATCGGCGTCCACACCACCTATCTCGCCGGCACGCCAACCTTCCAGGCGTGAGGTCGCGCCGTGCACCGTGATCAGTGGGTGAGTACCGCATTGATGAATCGGTCTGATGGGTAGGCGATTTCGTCTCGAGAGAACCTGCCAGCCGGAACCACCCGGTCGCGGTCTCGGGCGATAATCTGCCGAATAGGTGCCCATAGTCTGCCGGGCAGGAATCGCGCGGCGCGCGAAGGCAAACGGGAGCGTCTTCCGTGTAGGAAGGCGCTCCCGTCTGTTGCGTCGGATCAGAGGTTGACCGGGTAGGTCGGCTCCTGGATCTCGGGCTTGATGCGATTCTCGACGAAGATGCCGTGCCAGATCATGAAGACGATGAGGGTCCACAGGCGGCGGCTGTGGTCGACCGGGCCGGTGCGGTGGGCTTCCAGCATGGCGAGGATCGCCTGCTTGTTCAGCAGGTGATCGGTGCCGGACTCGGTGATCTGGGCGCGGGCCCAGTCGTAGAGTTCGGGGCCGCGCAGCCAGTGGCGCAGGGGGACCGGGAAGCCGAGCTTGGCGCGGTGGAGGACGTGCGGGGGCACGATGTCCGTGAGCGCCTGGCGCAGGGCGTATTTGGTGGTCTCCTTGGTGATCTTCTGGTCGACGGGGATCTTCTCGGCGACCTTGAAGACCTCGGGGTCCAGGAAGGGGACGCGCAACTCCAGGGAGTTGGCCATGGTCATCTTGTCGGCCTTGACCAGGATGTCGCCGCGCAGCCAGGTGAACAGGTCCAGATGCTGCATGCGGGCCACCGGATCCCAGTGGTAGCCCTGCATGGCGTAGATGGGGGCGGTGACGTCCTGGTGGGTCCACTCGGGGCGGAATTCCCGCAGCACCGAACGCAATTGGGCGTCGTTGAAGCTGCGGGCGTTGCCGTAGTAGCGCTCCTCCAGGGTGAGCGAGCCGCGGTGCAGCAGGCTCTTGCCGCGGGTGCCCTCCGGAATCCGGTCCGACAGCATGCCCGCCAGCTTGCGCAGCCGCTTGGGCAGGTAGTCGAAGGGCTTGAGCGACAGCGGTTCCCGGTAGATGGTGTAGCCGCCGAACAGCTCGTCGGAGCCCTCGCCGGAGAGCACCACCTTGACGTGCTTGCGGGCCTCCTGGGCCACGAAGTACAGCGGTACCAGCGCCGGGTCGGCCACGGGTTCATCGAGGTACCAGACGATTTCGGGGATGGCGGCCGCGTACTCCTCGGGGGAGACCATGCGGATGTAGTGCTTGGCGCCGATGGCCTCGGCGGTCTCGGCGGCCACATCGGCCTCCGAGTAGCCCTGGCGCTCGAAGGCCGAGGTGAAGGTGAGCAGGTTGGGGTTGTGGCGAATGGCCAGCGCCGCAATGGCGGTGGAGTCGATGCCGCCAGAGAGGAACGCGCCGACGGTCACATCCGCGCGCATGTGCTTGGCGACGGAATCCTCGAGCGCCTCCGCGATCTCCCGATACCGCGTGGCCTCGCTGCCGGCCGCGAACTTCTGCACCCGGAACTGCGGGTTGAAATAGCGGGTCACCCGCGGGGTCTCGCCCGGCTCGACCCAGGCGTAGCAGCCGGATTCGAGGCGGCGGATGTCCTTGTGCAGGGTCTCGGCCTCGGGCACGTACTGCAGCACCGTGTAGTGCTCGAGTGCGCGCGGGTCCAGATCGTCGGAAAGCTCCAGTGCCGGAAGCAGTCCCAGCAGGCTCTTCTTCTCGCTGGAGAAGGCGGTGCCGCCGTCTCCGGTGGCGATGAACAGCGGCTTGATGCCGAACGGATCGCGCGCCAGGAACAGTTTGTTCAGCTGTGTATCCCAGATGGCGAAGGCGAACATGCCGCGCAGCCGGCTCGGGGCCTTGGCGCCCCAGTAGTGGAAGGCCGCCATGATGGCCTCGCCGTCGCCCTCGGTGCGGAACATGGGCTCATCGCCGAACTCCGCCGCGTGCGCCTGCTTCAGTTCGGCGCGCAGCTCGAGATAGTTGTAGATCTCGCCGTTGAAGGTCATGGCGTACCGCTCGGGGTTCTCCGGCGGACCCCAGCGCAGCGGCTGGTGCGAGTGCTCGATATCGATGATCGACAGGCGGTTGAAGCCGAAGATCATGCGCTCGTCGTTCCAGGTGCCGCGCTCGTCCGGGCCGCGGTGCCGCTGGCAGTGCAGGGCCTCGTACACCTGTGCCGCGGTGGTCTCGACCGTCCGCCCATCCGGAGTAGTAGCCGTTGTAGCTGTCAGAAATCCGAGCAGACCACACACTGCGCCGAGAACCTCTTTCCAGATCTAAGGATTGGGGCGTGCCCGCACGGGCACGCTGGACGCGAAACCTACCGCCCGAGTATGCCGTACCGGGGCGGATCCCGCTCAGCCCCGTATCCAACACCGAAAAGTTCGCACCCCGCCTCGGTCCGGACCGCGCCGCGCTTCCCCGCGCTGGGAGCGGAAGCGGGAGCGAATGGCTCCATGGACCTGCGCCTTGGCGGAGCGGAGGAAGGGAAGACCGAGGTGACAGGGCTGCGAACAGCCGGAGCGAAGCGGAGGCGAGTTGGACAGAGCGTGTCGAACTGGACCCCGTCACAACGGGGGCCGTTCTTTGGTCTACGCTGCGTAGTACTTGGGAAACTCTCAGGGTCGGTTGTGCGTTCACGCGTATCCTTCCCCCGAGCTCCCAAACTGTGCTGAAAGTGTGTCGTCCGGCGGAAGGGAGTCCGGGCGACGCGGTGTCGGAATGGCGACCAGGAAGGCGTTGAGCGTGGCGCACAAGGCGAGCGAGGCGATAGGGGCACGACCCGCCCAGGGTCGGCGGGGCCGCATCCTTCGGCGGGCCGGGCTGGCGGTGTCATTGGGAATGACCGCGATGCTCGTCTCCGGCTGCTCGATCGACAACCCGTGGCTTCGGTTCGGCTGGCCCTCGGGCATCACGCCGCAGGCCACCCGGATGCGTGAGCTGTGGACATGGTCCGTGCTCGCCGCCCTCGCGATGGGCGTGCTGGTGTGGGGACTGACCTTCTGGACCGTCGCGTTCCACCGCAAGAAGCCGAACTCCCCGGAGTTCCCGCGGCAGACCGGTTACAACGTGCCGCTGGAGCTGAGCTACACGGCGATCCCGTTCGTGATCATCGCGGTGCTGTTCTACTTCACCGTGGTCGTTCAGAACTTCGTGACCGACAAGGTCGGCAACCCGGACGTCGTGGTCGACGTGACCGCCTACCAGTGGAACTGGAAGTTCGGTTACCAGAAGGTCGACCTCAAGGACGGCAGCCCGGTTTACAACGGCGTCGACACCGAGCGCCAGGACATGAACCAGGACATCAAGGATCGCTACAAGGAAGCGACCAAGGATGGCCACCCGCAGCCCGGCCCGAACAACGGCCTGCCTGCCAATGACATCTCCTACCTGCACTACGACAAGGTCGAGACCGTCGGCACCTCGAACGAGGTTCCGGTGCTGGTCCTGCCGTCCGGCAAGAACATCGAGTTCGAGCTGGCCGCCGCCGACGTCATCCACTCCTTCTGGGTCCCGGAGTTCCTGTTCAAGCGCGACGTGATGCCGAATCCGAAGGAAAACAACTCGGATAATCGCTTCCAGGTCACCAAGATCGAGAAGGAAGGCGCGTTCGTCGGCCGTTGCGCCGAGATGTGCGGCACCTTCCACTCGATGATGAACTTCGAGATCCGCGTCGTCTCGCCGGAGAAGTTCCAGAAGTACATGGACGCCCGGGTCAAGGACCACAAGACCAACGCCGAGGCACTCGCCAGCATCGGCGAGTCGCCGGTGGCGACCTCCACCAAGCCGTTCAACACCGACCGCAAGGCGCGCGGTAACGAACTCGCCGACGCCAAGTGAGGATGAACTGACATGAAGGTCGAAGCTCGCATCTTCGAACTGATCACGGTCTTCTTCGTGATCGTGGCCATCGTCTACGGCTACTTCACCGGCCGCTCCCGCACCGGCGTCGAGTGGGCGGGCACCACCGCCATCGTGCTGTCGGCGGGCCTGGCGCTGATCGTGGCCACCTACTTCCGTTTCGTCGCCCGCCGCCTGGACCTGCGTCCCGAGGACTACGAAGAGGCGGAGATCATCGACGGCGCCGGCGACCTGGGCTTCTTCTCGCCCGGCTCGTTCTGGCCCATCCTGCTGGCCGGCGCGGGCTCCATCGCCGCCCTCGGCCTCGCGTTCTTCCAGTTCTGGCTGATCGGCATCGGCGTGGTCTGCGTCCTGGTCGCCGCCGGCGGCCTGGTGTTCGAGTACCACCTCGGCCCCGAGAAGCACTGACGCGGCACGTTTCGAAGCGCCCCATCCGAATTCGGATGGGGCGCTTTGCTATTGGCCTGCCTGAGTCGACCGGCTCTGAAGCAATCGCGTGGTCGATGTGCATCTGGTCGATCCGTCTCGTCACGATCCGCATCTCCCGACTCGTACACGCGAGTTGATGATCAGCATCTGGTACCCCGCCGCCGAACGAGCAGTAATGCCGTTGCGGCCCTGGGTTTCCGAAAAAGTGTCCCAGGCTTACGCGGACGGCTTGGCCAAGGTCGGTCCGTCGATCACGGGGTCGTGGACGTTGGCGCCGAGCCACGGTCAGGCCGACGCGGCTGCGAACAGCGCTGATGGGCGGCGACCGATCGTACTGTTCTCCCCCGGCATGGCATGCCGCGCGAGACCAGAACCGCGCAGGCCGAGGATCTCGCCAGTCACGGATTCGTCGTGGTCACCATCAGCCACACCTATGAATCGCTCGCGACCGAATTCCCCGGAGCGGACGGCTCCAAAACAGCGTTCTGCCGCGGGGCGCCGATGCCGACCAGGTCAACGCGCAGATCGGACAAGCGTTACAGGTCCGCGTCGCCGACACCCGATTCGTCCTCGACCGGCTAGCTGTACTGACCACGGACGTTGGTGACGGCGTGGCGTGCTGACAAAACGAAGACCTCCGGGTGAAGTGCGAGCTGCCAAACAAACACACCCACCGTCGGAGGTCTTCGTGTCCCACCGTAATGCGCCATTGTCGGAGCTGGGCCGATTGCGGCTGGCGCGTTGTGTCGTTGACGACGGCTGGCCGCTGCGGCGGGCCGCCGAACGGTTCCAGGTATCGGCCACGACCGCCAAACGGTGGGCAGACCGGTATCGCGACCTGGGCGAAGCCGGGATGGCAGACCGGCTCAGTCGGCCGGTACCTCGAAACGGGCGCGAAGCTGTACTACCTGACCAAATACGCGAGCCGCCGTTGTCGTGGTAGCTGTGCGCCTTCACCCGCGCCTTGCGGTCGGCGCCACCCCGCAGCCGGTACGAGGTCTCTATCTGCGGTGGCGGCCAATCGCCAGATCCGGCGGGACTTGGACCCCACGGGCCGACAGGACACACAGCCGTCGAATGCGTTGCCGTCCACTCTTATTCAAACCCACGCCACGAGGACTCACATGCGTATCCGAAGGTCTCCGATAACGCCGTAGCCCACTGCCACCAGTCCGGATATCCCTGATACACGGAGATCCGGATTCGGACGGTCGGTCGTTATGGCTCGGCGCTCTCCGATGACACCGAGATGATCGAACTCGGCGATCTCACTGCGGCATTGGTGGCGTTGATCCGCCAGGCCGAACCGTTGCACTGATCTCGGCCGGCCGGGCCCGCACATTCAGGCCGTGGACGATCGCAATTCCGGCGGCGGTGAGGGCGGCGACAAGGCCGAAGGCGGTGAGGGTTTCACCGTCGGGCCGGGTCACCGGTTGCCGGCGCAACCCTTGCCACAGCAGCACTGCCACCAAACCTGTGTACCCCATCGCCAGCACCCCGATCAGCCGGGCGCGGGTGCGCTCGGGACGCAGCCAACCCACCGCCGGAGCCAGCCGCGCCAGCACCGCTGCCGCCCCGATGAGCAACTGAATGCCGTGCAAGCCCGCGAAATGCGCGATCCGCAGATCGCCGCCTACTGTGGACCAGTGTGTGAGGGGCATGCCCGCGACCCCGTCACGCACGTCGGGCCGCCCGGTTTCGAAGGTGTGGCCCGACATCAGGGTGACAGGGCGACCGGCGGCATCGGTGGTGTGTTGGGTGCCGCTGTAGCCCATGATGTAGGCAAGCGCCATGCCGAGCACTGCGATGCCCAGGCCCGCGCGGATGGCCAGAGAGGTGGGCCGGTCGGTGATGCGCTGCCACGAGAGGGTTACCGCTATCACCAGATTTGCCAGGAACAGTCCGGGCACGCCGATCGTGAACACCCATTGGCCGATGGTGTTGACCGTGTCGTGTTGGGTGTTGAAGTGGCTGAAGGTGCCGCGCGCGGCCTGTACCACGATGAAACCTACGTCCATGACTGCGGTGGCGGCGAAGACCACGCCCATCCACCAGGTCAGGCGTCGCCCGCGGTGCGGGAATGACATCAGCCACGCCAAGGTCCCGCAGTAGAGGGCCATGGCGACAGCGAACTTCAGCGGCTTGAGCCACACCGATTCGCCGAGCAGGATGCGGTCGTCGAAGGCCATGGCGCACAGGGAAAATACGCCCAGGGCGGCCATGGCGCTTGTACTGGCGAGCAGGGGCCGATGCAGCCGGCGCGGTGGTGTGGGGTCGATGAGTGGTGCGAGCATCGGACGGTCGTGCGTGGTCATGGCGGTGACGCTAGGGGCAGCGCCCGCCTCGTCACGTCCCCCGGCGGTGGGTTTGCGGACCCGTACCCGGGTATGAGAACAGCCCCGGTGGTATGAGCTCGGGCTGTTCTCGAAGCTACGAGTGCTGTTGTCGTGCCACCGTCCATGCGCCTGCGTCGGTGCTCGGAGCACGGCGGGACATCGACCTGCCGGCAGCGACCGGAGGCCGCCCGACGGCATTATCGGACGTCGACGCCTTCCGGCGGGAGTCCTGAGGATATATGAGCCGGCTGGTAAGTCGCCATCAGCACGCCTGTGGCCGTCGGTGTGCAGTCGACAAGCTTCCATTGGTGTACTTGGTCATCCCGGCCGAACAAACGGTGGCCCGATCCGAGGACCACGGGGTGGATCATCAGGAGTAGTTCGTCGATCAGACCGTAAGGCAGCAGTGAACGGACGAGCTGGCCGCTGCCCATGATGACAAGATTGCCGCCCGGCTGCTCGCGCAGCGTGGAGATCTGGGCAGTGATGTCATCGGTGAGTGGTGTCGAGTTCGGCCATGGCAGTCGGGTATCGGGGTTCGACGTGACCACGTACTTCTGGGTCCGGTTCAGGCCTTCTTTGAACGGGCCTCCGACCCGGTTCCAGTGAGTCAGCATGTCCTCGTAGCTGCGTCGGCCGAACAGCCAGGAGAATCCCTCGCCCATCCGCTCGCTCATGCTCGGACCCATGGCCGAGTCGTTGTCGCGCACGGCCCAGCCACCGTGACGGAAGCCATCGCGGGTGTCTTCGTCGGGGCGCCCAGGCCCCTGCATAACACCGTCCAAACTGACATGGTTCACAACCAGAACGCGCACAGCAGCTCCTTCGAAAAGTTGGTCACAGCATGAAGACGTGGCTCCCATCCCGAATTCATCGGTCCGCCAAACCCGGAGTTCGCCGGCTGCGGCACAGGATGTTTCGAAAAGCGGGCCGTCCGCACGTCCTCCGGACGGCCCGCCCTCCCCTCATTGGTTACTGCGGGACCGGGGAATTCGCTTCGTCATTCCGGCGCGCTGTCGGCCGGAATCCACCGTGCCTGCCGTGGATCCCGGCAAAGCATGCCGGGATGACGATGGGAGCTTCTCTCTACGAGTCGAGTGGGCTTCTCACTACGAGCTCAGATGCCCAGGGCGTGCTTCAGGCGGGTAGTGCGGGGGGACATGGAGGCCAGGCCGAGCAGGGCTCTGGGGAAGCGGGGCTGGAGTTGGGCCGGTCCGGTGCGGATGGCGGATTCGATCCAGCGAGCCGCTTCGGCGGGGTCCAGGGTGGGGTGTTGGGGGACGCAGGCCGGAGAGCCGGTGTCGAGTTCGAAGGCGGGGCACTGGACCGTGGTGACGTGGATGCCGCGCGGGGAGAGTTCGGCGTCGGCGCACTGGCCGAAGGTGGCCCAGGCGGCCTGGGCGCTGGCGTAGGAGGCGAAGTTCGGCGCGGCGCCGGTCTCGGCGCTCCAGGGGCCGACATTCACGACATGGCCGGAGCCGCCGGCGAGCATGGCGGGAAGCAGGCCCAGGGTCAGGCGTAGGGGGCCGAAGTAGTAGGCGGCCATCATGCGCTGGTAGTCGCGGAAGCGGTCCAGGGACTGCAGGACCGGGCGGCGGGTGGGACGGCCGGTGTTGTTGACGAGGACGTCGACGGCGTCGAATTCGGTGAGCAGCCACTCGACCAGCTGGTCCACGTCGCCGAGCGCGGACAGGTCGCAGCGGTACCAGTGGGCGCGGCCCCCGGCCTGAATGATGGTGGCGCACTCCCGGATCAGCTGGGAGCCGTTGCGCGCCACCAGGATCACCTCGGCGCCGTGAAGACCCAGTAATCGCGCGGTCTCCCGGCCGATCTCGGAGCAGGCATCGGTGACGACAATGCGTTTGCCCTCGATGGGGCATTCCTCCGGGAGGGATCCGGCGGTGCGGGGACGGCGGGCAGCACGGAATTCGATCATGGGACAGGCAACCTTCATCTGAGGATTGAGCATGAACCATGCACCGGCACCCCACCGACAGTGCCGATACCGCCGCCCCGCCCGGCTGCTAACCGATAGCTGACAGTGCGGCGAAGCACATTCTATTCGGTCGGGTCATAACGCCGGGCGCGTTCGGCGAGACAGATCTCGTCGATTGCGGAAACGATGTCCCGCAACAGTTCCGAGGGCAGCGCCGCCGGCCGCAACCGGCAGGTGAAGGTAATGAAGCCGTGGTCCTCATTGTCGAGTTCGCGCAGGTAGTTGGATCGCACGCCGTAGGTCATGGCCGAGATGACGGTGAAGCAGCCGGTGCGCTCGCGGTGCCCGGCGAACAGGTCGTGCAGGCCGTGGAAGACTCGCGCATAGGAGGACATGGGCGCGAAAACCGAGACGCGGTAGGCCGGTCCGCGTTCCGAGGAGCTGATCACGGTGTCGGCCAGGTACTCCGCATCGCGCAGGGTCAGCACCTTCGGAGCGAACATGAGCGCGCCGGCGGCGGCATTGCGGACCGGCATACCGGCGCGGCCGCCCGCCGAAGCGGCGATGGCGCCCAGTGACTTTCGGGCGCGTGCGCCGACCTCGCGGCGGGCGCGCAGTGAGAGGTTCGGGGTGGTGGGGTGCAGGCTCGACCACTGTCCGAAGCGCACGGTGCCCAGTTGCACGGTGCCAGTACCGACCGGTCGGGCAACCTTCAGGGGCGCGGTGTCCACCCAGCGACCCACCTGCAGCATGGCGTCACCCGGCGACTGAATCTCCCTGTAGGAGTGCTCCACCCAGGTGTCGAAGTCCAGGAACCGGTGCGCGTCGGTGGTGAGCCAGGTGCGGTCCTTGTCCACGCTGGTCACCTCGAGGGTGAGCGCGGTGATGATCCCGGTGCGCCCGCCGCCACCCAGGACCCGGCGGAAGCGTTCCGCGTGATGGGTGCGCCCACAGGTGCCGAAACGCCCGTCCTGATCGACGTATTCGAGTTCGGCCACATTATCGCTGAACATGCCGAAGCGGTGTGACGCCGCCGACAGCCCGCCCACTGCCGCGAATCCGCCCGCCGTGATGTCCCGATGGTCGCCGACGATGGGCAGCCCGAGCCCGTGCGCGCTCAGCGTCCGGTCGATGTCGTACAGCCGCGCCCCCGCCTGTACACGTACCGTCCCGGCATCGGCGTCCACCACCTGTACCCGGTTCATCTTCCGCAGGCTCAGCACACTGCCCTGATCCGGCAGCGCGAGCTCCTCGTCCGGTCGTTCCCCACCCCGGATGATCAGCGGTTTCGTCGAACGGCGCGAATCCCGAACGGTCCGAACCACATCCGCGGTGTCGCGGGGCAGAAATTCGTCGGGGTGGGTGGAGACGGGCGTGCTCATGGCGCTACAGCTAACCATAGTCACGCGCATCGTGCTCGTACTTGGACAAGCGTCTCAGCGAGCAGTGCGCGGACACGCTGTGAACAGCGCGTTTCGGGTTGTGGCACACAGGTTCCCTAGGGGTTTGCGGGGAGCGTTTGTCGGCCCTCGCGCGTAGAGTCCGGTATATGGGTTTCCTGGGTGGGGTCTTCGGTTCGCCGCGAATTCGGTTCGGCAAGAAGGTCTTGGAACAGGTGCGGGGATATGAGGCCGTGGAAACCGCGCAATTCGACGCCGAGGCGTACGAGATCGCGTACCGGCTCAGGAACGGATACGTCGCCAAACTGAATCTGGACACGCTGTATCGCCGGTTCAACGGGAAGATCAGCGCGGGGCTGTTCGATGCCGTGGACAACCTCATCCTGCCGCCGGACGCGCCGGAGGGCTGGGAGCAGGTGGCGCACCGGTTGCGGCCGGTGCTGCGGCGGGCCGGATACGGCGCGGTGAAGGTCGCCGGGCTGGACGGGCGGGACCTGGTGCTCTCGCGGCCGGCGCTGCCGTATCTGTCCGAGCTGGTGGTCATCGACCTCCCCAGCACCGTGCAGTTCGTGACCGAACAGGATCTCTCGCGCTGGGGCGTGGACGCCGAACACGTGTATTCCATCGCGCACGCCAATCTCACCGAGCTGGCCATGAACACCATGGAGGCCTTCGACCCGCCGCAGGGGGTGCGGGTGCTGGACTTCGCCGATGACGACGGCGAGAGCTATGTCGGTTCGCTACCGCTGGTGGCGGGCTGGCTCGAAGGGGTGCGGGCTCGAACCGATACGCGTCCACTGCTCTTCCTGCCGGGCCACCTCGGCATGCTGGTCGTGCTGGGCGCCACGCCCGCGGTGATGCCGCAACTGCTCGCCCTGGCCGCGGAGCGGCAGGAAGCCGCACTGCGCCCGCTGTCGGCCGTCCCGTACACCGTCGACGACAACGGTGAGGTGATTCCCCTCGAAGTGCCCGAGGATCATCCGGCCTACTCGCTCATCCGGCGCGCGCAGGCTCGGCTGGCCGTCGGCGCGTATCACGCGCAGACCGAGAAGCTGCGCGCCGAGGAGGGGTGTGAGGGCGCGATCATGGAATTGCTGCACGTGCGCGCACCCGACGGCGGCGAGTACACCATGACCTCCTGGACCGACGGCGCCACCACTCTGCTACCCGTGGCCGATTTCATCTGCTTCGTCACCGGCGAGGGCGATGTCTTCCGCGTCGCCTGGGACGACGTGTCCGGTCTGGTGCCGCTGAAACTCGCCGCGGAGTACGACCCGCCGCGCTACCGCGTGCATGACCATCCGCCCGCGGAGATCATGACTCGTCTGCGCGCACTCGCCAGCTGACCTGCCGCGGCGCGTCGCCCGTGTGGCGAGATATCTCCGCGACTGTGTCACCCGGGTCGGTTAGGGTCGCGGCGTGGACAGGGCGCAGCTGACAGCGGACATGGCGGACGGGGCCAGACCGGAGTTTCTCTTCTTCTGGGGGCACACCCGCACCCCGGGCCATGAGGTCGGCAAGTGGGTGTTGAGCCAGTGGTGGCCCGTCGAATTCACCGTCGACGGCCAGAACTACGGCAGCGCAGAGCATTTCATGATGGCCGAGAAGGCCCGCCTCTTCGGCGACGAGGACATGCGCAGCCGCATCCTGTCCAGCGACACCCCCGCCGATGCCAAACGCATGGGCCGCGCCATCTCCGGCTTCGACCAGGACACCTGGGAAGCCCACCGCTTCGACATCGTCCTGCGCGGCAGCATCGCCAAATTCGGCCAGCACGACCAACTCCGCGATTTCCTCCTCGCCACCACCGACAAGGTCCTCGTGGAAGCCGCCCCCCGAGACACCATCTGGGGCATCGGCCTCGGCGCCGAGAACCCCGCGGCGTCCGACCCATCGCGCTGGCGCGGCGGAAACCTCCTCGGCTTCGCCCTCATGGACGCCCGCGACGCCTTGGCCCCCGCCCGCCAGCTCTGATTCCGCCCTCGGCCGCCCCGGCGCCCTGGCGAGAACCGGTGAAGCACCACTCGCCGGCCCGAGCGCTGATGACGATCAGAAGGTTGTGGTCGAGGGAATTCGCCGCATTCCCTCCCTGATCTCGATCGGGTGTGAGGGAGGATCGGGGGATGGAGACTGTGCGGAGTCGTGAGGTTTATGCGAATCGGTGGATCACGTTGCGGGAGGATGTGGTTCGGCAGGTCGATGGGGAGGAGTCGATCTATGCCTATATCCGCAAGGCGGACTTCGCGATCGTGATTCCGTGGGATGGTGAGCGGTTTCAGCTGGTGGAGCAGTATCGGTATCCGCTGGAGCGCAGGTGCTGGGAGTTTCCGGGTGGGGCGGTGGCGGGGGAGAGCGATCCGGTCGCGGTGGCCCGGCAGGAGTTGCGGGAGGAGACGGGGTTGCGGGCGGGACGGTTCACGGTGCTGGGGAAGGTGGCGCCGGCGCCGGCCACCAGCACGCACTACGGGTATGTGGTGCTGGCTACCGAGCTCACCGAGGGGGCGCATGAGCGGGAGCCCTCGGAGATGGACATGGAGTCCGCGTGGTTCTCGCGCGACGAGGTGGAGTCCATGATCCAGGAGGGCGCGATCGTGGACGCGCAGAGTGTGGCCGCGTATTCCCTTCTGCTGCTGCATGAAAGGCGCGGCGGCGCGGTGAGCTAGTTCTGGCCGGCGTGCTTGATCGAACCCGCGACTATTTCGGGGAAGTCGGCGGTGATCTCCGGGCCGAGGGTGTCGGCGGCCGAGCCGGTGATCTCGGTGCGGTGAACGACGCGGGTGGCACCGCGGCGATCCGTCTCAGCTGGGCAGCGGGTCGGTCTCACCAGGCGATCACGCCGTACTCCTCGTCCTGACCCCACAGGTAGCCCCAAAAGGTGCCCGTCGGACCGTCCGCGGGCAGTGTCGCGAGGTGGACGCTGGGTTCGGCGCCCTGCTCGGCGGTGCGGAAGCCGCTGTGGCCGTTGAGGTCCGTCGCGGTGTAACCGGGGTTGGCGGCGTTCACCTTGATCGGGGTGTCACGCAGTTCCATCGCGTACAGGACCGTCACCATGCTCACGGCCGTCTTGGACGAGGAGTAGGGAATCGCCGAAACCATCTGCGCCATGGGGCTGTTCGGATCGGTGCGTCCGGCCAGCGAGCCGACTTCGCTGGAGACGTTCACGATTCGGGCCGCCTCGGCGCGTCGCAATAGCGGGAGCAGGGCATTGGTGACGGCCACCAGACCGAACACATTGGTCTCGTACACCCGCCGCAGGGTGGTGAGGGTGCCGGAGGACGCTGTGCCGTCGCCCTCGAGTCCGCCCGTGATGGCCGCGTTGTTGATGAGGACGTCGAGTGTGCCGAACTCGGATTCGACGCGCGCGGCGGCCGCTGCGATGGATTCCTCGTCGGTGACGTCGATCCGGATGAATCGGGCGTCTGCGCCCTCGGCCCGCAGTTTGTCGGCGGCGGCATGCCCGAGTTCGGGATTCCGCGCGCCGAGTAGGACGGTCATGCCGCGCGCGGCCAGCTGCCGGGCGGTCTCGTAGCCGATGCCCTTGTTGGCTCCGGTGATCAGTGCGGTCGTAGTCATGCGAAAAGCATCACCCGGCCGCGGTTTTCGGGGGAGGGCCAGTTTGTACCACCTTCGACCGCGAAATCGGCCCACACTGGTGCCATGGCTGACAGGAACGAACTCGCGGCCTTCCTCCGAACCCGGCGCAACCGGCTGACACCCAGCGATGTCGGCCTGCCGAATGGAATCAACAGGCGCGCACCGGGATTGCGCCGCCAGGAGGTGGCGCAGCTGGCCGGCATCTCGGTCGACTACTACATCCGCATGGAGCAGGCCCGCGGCTCCAAACCGTCACGGCAGGTGGTGGCGGCGCTGGCCCGCGCGCTCATGCTCACCGTCGACGAGCGGGAGTACCTGTTCCGCATGGCGGGGGAGTCGCCGCCCGCGGTGACCGGGCCGAACAAGACTGTGCCGCAGGCGGTTCGGGTCATTCTCGACAATCTGGCGGCCCCGGCCTACGTGGTGGACGCGACGTACGAGGTGCTCGCCTGGAACCGGGCGGCCACCCCCTTCCTCGGCGATCTCGACACCGTCCCCGGCCATGAGCGCAATATGATCCGCTGGATGTTCCGGGAGGCCGCCGACCACCCGCAGTGGGCCGACTCCGATACCCGCGACTTCGCCCGCTCCCTCATCGCCGACCTGCGGGCGGCCTACGCCCGGTATCCGGGGCATCCGGCGCTGGCCGCGCTGGTCACCGACTTGCTCGGCACCTCCGAGCGTTTCACCGACATGTGGTCGGCCCACGATGTGGAGGTGCGGCGCACGTACCGCAAGCGCATCCGTCACCCCGAGCTCGGGCCGCTGGACTTCCACTGCCAGGTGCTGCACGTCTCCGACACCGATCAGCGGGTCATCGTCTACTGCGCGGCGCCGAACACTCGGACCGCGAGCGTCTTTCACTCGCTGGCAGCCGCCGCCGACCGCTGAAGATATGGTCAACATTCGTTGGCCAACAAGTGTTGACATGCCTCGCGTCGGGCAGTACCGTCTAATTCAACAGACGTTGGCCAACAAATGTTGGCAGAGCCTCAGGAGGCGTCATGAACACCGTCCCCGCCACCGCCTCGGTCGTCATCGTGGGTGCCGGTCCCGCCGGAATGACGGCGGGCATCGCGCTCGCCGACGCGGGTGTGAATGTGGTACTGCTGGACAAACTGGCCGAGGGCGCGAACACCTCCCGCGCGGTCGTGGTGCACGCGCGCACCCTCGAGGTGCTCGAGCAGTTCGGCGTCACCGCGGCACTGTTGGAGCGCGGAATCGTGGTGCCGCGCTTCGTGATGCGCGACGGCGATCACGCGCTGGCCCGCATCTCGTTCGACGGTCTGCCCACCAAGTACCCCTACACCGTGATGATCGGTCAGGAATCGACCGAGGCAATCCTGTTGGCGCGCCTCGAGAAAGCGGGCGCGCAGGTGTATCGCCACACCGAGGTGACCGGTGTGGGCCAGGACGCCGACGGCGTCACCGTCTCCTACCTCGATGCCGACGGGGGCGCGAATTCCATTCGCGCGGACTGGGTCATCGGCGCGGACGGCATGCGCAGCAAGGTCCGCGAGGCCGCCGGAATCGGCTTCACCGGCGCCACCTACCCCGAATCCTTCGTCCTCGCCGATGTCCGCATGACGTGGCCGGACCCGCGCGACGAGGTCTCCCTGCACCTGTCGCCCGAGGGTGTCACCGTCGTCGCGCCGCTGCCCGACCCGCGGCCCGACCGCTTCCGCATCGTCGCCACCGTGGCGGACGCCCCCGAGCACCAGGATCTGGCCTACGTGCAGGCGCTGGTCGACGCGCGCCGCCCGGGTGCCCACGCCCGAATCGAGGAGATCATCTGGAGTTCGCGTTTCCGCGTGCACCACCGGGTCGCCGACCACTACCGCGCCGGGCGCGTCCTGCTGGCCGGGGATGCCGCGCACGTGCACAGCCCGGCAGGCGGCCAGGGCATGAACACCGGCATCCAGGACGCCGCGATGCTCGGCCGCCTGCTCGCCGCGGTGGCCGAGGGGGCTCCGGAGGCCACCCTCGACGAGTACGAGCGGACCCGCCGCCCGGTCGCGCTCGGCGTGGTCGGCTTCACCGACCGCGTCACCCGCATGGCCACCCTGCGCCCGCTGCCCGCGCGGCTGATCCGGAACCTGGTCATCAGCACCGCCGCCCGCATCCCCGCCTTTCGCCGCGCCCTGGCCTACCAGCTCTCGGAACTGGCCAATCGCTGACTCCCGCGGCATGATTCGGCGGCCCGCACCCGAAGGCGCGGGCCGCCGATCGTGGTGGATTCGACGATCTCGCGGTATCGATCACCGGCGATCCCGGTAGTAGGGCCCGGGGGTGTCAGCTGCGCAGTGAGGCGGTGACGGTATCGGCGGCGGCGATGGTGGCGTCGGCGAGAGAGCGCAGGCGGGCGGCGGGCAGGTTCGTGTCGGGGCAGGCGACGATGGAGGCGATGACCGAGCCGCCGGGGGAGAAGACGGGGGCCGCCACGGAGACGACGGCGTTGTGGTCGCCCAGCTCGTCGGGGAGATAGTCGATGGTGATGAGGTCGGCGATCATGGCGCTGAGCCGGTGGCGCAGGGGATCGGTGACGGGGGAGTGACGTAGGGCGGCAAGGGCTTCGAGCATGGGGGCGGATTCGTCGGCGAGGCGTTCGACGGAGTAGCCGCGGGCGGCGATGGCGTCCAGGACCGCGGTGAGGCGGGGGCGGTGGCGGGGATCGGCGGCGGCCAGCCAGGCTTCGCGCTCGGATTCCGGTGCCCAGGCGATGAATTCGCGGCAGACGGGCGGGGCGAAGGGCATGCGGCGGGCGGGCCGGATCCACGGGACCGAGGGTGTGCCGAGCACCTCGGTGATGACGATGGCGTCGATGCCCGCGTCCCCTCCCGCCATGTTCTGCCCGGGCTTTCCAGGGGTGAATGACGGCACGCCACCCTGGCGCTCCAGTTCGGCGAGGAAGACGGGTACGTCATGGTCGTCGGCGAGCGTGCGCATCGGATTCAGGGCCAGGCGGCGCAGGGGGAAGGCGGTGTCGGCGCGGCGCGCCACCGCCAGCAGGCCCAGGCCCAGGCTGTAATTCCCCTCGCCGTCGCGCACTGTCCAGCCGTCGGCGGTGAGCTGGGTGAGCACGGCGTGCGCGGTGGCCCGGGACATGCCGGTGGCGCGCACGATGCGGGCCAGTGACAGGCGCTCGCCGGCATGGCGCGACAGCAGCTCGATCGCCTGCACGACCCGATGGGTCGGCGGCGACGCGGGCGCCGGACCTGGTTCGGCCGCCGTTCCCGGTTCGGAAGCCACAGGGGCGGTGGTGGATTCAGGCAACTCGATCCCTGCTGGTGTCGGTCCCGGCGGCGCGGGAGGGGCGCGCCCGATCGTATCGGCCGGGGTATCGGTCATCGGCGCCGGAGTGGTCTCGGGTGTGGGGAATTCGGACGGCGGGTATTGACCGTCGCCCGGGTACCGACCTAATGTCGGTGTCATATTATCGAACAATAGCGTCGAATATTCGACACCACAAGGGTTGATTGGCCACCCGGATCGGATGACGCGGTGAATGGGACGAGAGATGCGCGCGGGATATGAGCTGTCGCACCTGAACGCCTTGGAGGCGGAATCGGTGCACATCATTCGGGAGGTGGCGGCGACCTTCGAGCGGCCGGTGCTGTTGTTCTCCGGTGGCAAGGACTCCGCGGTCATGCTGGAACTGGCGCGACGAGCGTTCTGGCCGGCGCCGCTGCCGTTTCCCCTGCTGCACATCGACACCGGGCACAACTTCGACGAGGTCATCGACTTCCGCGACCGCACCGCGGCCCGGCTCGGGGCACAGTTGCTGGTCGGCAAGGTGCAGGACGACATCGACGCCGGGCGCGTGACCGAGCGCCGCGGCGAGACGCGCAACCGTCTGCAGACGGCAACGCTGTTGCGCAGCATCGCCGAGTACCGCTTCGACGCGGTCTTCGGCGGCGCCCGGCGCGACGAGGAGAAGGCGCGCGCCAAGGAGCGGGTGTTCAGCTTCCGCGACGAGTACGGCGCCTGGGATCCGCGGGCGCAGCGGCCGGAGGTGTGGAATCTCTACAACGGGCGGCACCGGAAGGGCGAGCACATCCGGGTGTTCCCGCTGTCCAACTGGACCGAGCTGGATATCTGGGAGTACATCGACCAGGCCGAGGTGGAGCTGCCGAGCCTGTACTACGCGCACCGCCGTACCGTCGTCGAGCGTGATGGAATGCTGTTGGCCGACAACCGATTCCTGGAGATCGGCCTGGACGAGCAGATGTTCGAGACCACGGTGCGCTTCCGCACCGTCGGCGACGCCACCTGCACCGGCTGCGTCGAATCCACCGCCGCCAATCCGGCCGAGGTGATCGCCGAAACCGCGGTCACCCGCCTGACCGAACGCGGCGCCACCCGCGCCGACGACCGCATCTCCGACTCCGGCATGGAAGATCGCAAGCGAGAGGGTTACTTCTGATGCGCCGCAACCTGTTACGGCTCGCCACCGCCGGCAGCGTCGACGACGGCAAGTCGACCCTCATCGGGCGGCTGCTGTTCGATTCCAAGAGCCTGTTCAGCGATCAGCTGGACGCCATCGAGCGCGCGAGCCTCTCGCGCGGCGCCGACGGGCCGGACCTGTCGCTGGTGACCGACGGCCTGCGCGCCGAGCGCGAGCAGGGCATCACCATCGATGTCGCCTACCGCTACTTCACCACGCCGCGACGGAAATTCATCATCGCGGACACCCCGGGGCACGTGCAGTACACCCGGAACATGGTGACCGGCGCGTCCACCGCAGACCTGGCGCTGATTCTGGTCGACGCGCGCAAAGGCGTCTCCGAGCAGACCCGCCGGCACGCCTTCCTGTCCTCGCTGCTGGGCGTCGGGCACCTGGTGCTGTGCGTGAACAAGATGGACCTGGTCGACTGGTCCGAGCAGCGATTCGAGGAGATCCGTTCGGAATTCGCGGATTTCGCCACCAAGCTGGACGTGGGCGATCTGAGCTTCATTCCGGTATCGGCGCTGCACGGCGACAATGTGGTGGACCCGTCGGCGCGCACCGCCGACTGGTATCCGGGTCCGCCGCTGCTGCGGCACCTGGAAGAGGTGCACGTCGCCTCCGATCGCAACCTCATCGACAACCGGCTGCCCGTGCAGTACGTGATCCGGCCGCACGGGGAGAGCCAGCGCAGTTATGCGGGCACCGTGGCGGGCGGCATCTTCAAACCGGGCGACGAGGTCGTGGCGCTGCCCTCGGGCCGCACCAGCCGGGTCAACCAGATCTGGGGACCGGGTGGCGGCAAGGTGGACGAGGCGTTCACCGGTATGGCGGTCTCGCTCACCCTCGACGACGACATCGACATCGGCCGTGGCGATATGCTCGCGCGGCCCGGCAACCAGCCGCACGCCGATCGCGAGCTCGACGCCATGGTGTGCTGGTTCTCCGACGACACCGAACTGCGGGCCGGGAACTCGTACTCCATCCGCACCGCAACCCAGACCTCCAAGGTCGAGGTGAGCGAGCTGGACTACCGGCTCGACGTGAACACCCTGCACCGGCAGACGGACGCGGATCGGCTGGGGCTCAACGATATCGGGCGCGTGACGTTGAAGAGCCGTCAGTCGCTGCTGTTCGACCCGTATCGCGAGAACCGCGCCACCGGCAGCTTCATCCTCATCGACGAGACCACCGACCAGACGGTGGCCGCGGGCATGATCACCGGGCGCTCCACGGGTGCGCCGCGGGTCGGGCAGAAGGCGTCGAATGTGGTGTGGCACAGCTCATCGGTGGAGCGCGGGCAGCGGCTCAGCGTCGGCGCGACCGTGTGGCTGACGGGGCTGTCCGGCTCCGGGAAGTCCACCATCGCAGTGGAATTGGAGCGGCAGCTCATCGCTTCCGGGCAGCCCGCCTACCTGCTCGACGGGGACAATCTGCGGCACGGGCTGAACAAGAACCTGGGTTTCACCGACGAGGACCGGCGCGAGAACATCCGCCGTGTCGCCGAGGTGGCGGCGCTGTTCGCCGACGCCGGTGTGGTGGCCATCGTCTCGCTCATCAGTCCCTTCCGCGCCGAACGGCGCGAGGCGCGAAAGCTGCACGACTCCAGGCGCCTGCCGTTCCGGGAGATCTTCGTCGACACCCCGCTCGAGGAGTGCGAGCTGCGCGACCCGAAGGGCCTCTACAAGCGCGCCCGCGCCGGAGAGCTTCGCGAATTCACCGGCATCAGCTCGCCGTACGAGCGGCCGGAGTTCGCCGACCTGATCATCACCCCCTCGGACGGGACGCCGGCCGAGATCGCCCATCGAATTCGAGAGTCCCTAGGCAGGAATGTTGAACAGAACGGCTGAAAGCTGATGACAGACATGGAAAAGGCCGAAGCGCCTCTGACCGAACCGTTCCTCGTGGCGGTCGCCGAGGCCGAAAAGCTCATCGCCGCCGCCGATTTCATCCGCGACCCGCACGATCTGGCGGAGGGCTACGACTACCTGCAGGGCAGCATCGCCGCGGTCCTGCAGCTGTCGCGGGCGCACGGCACCTCCCACCCGTACTTCGTGTCCTCCACCGGGCCCTACACCAAGATGGGCCTGGACAATCCGGACACGCTGTACTACCACGCCACCATCGAGCCGAATGCGGAATACCTGCTCACCGGCGTGCGCGGCAGCACCGCCGACCTGAGTTTCCAGGTGCTCAAGGGCGACTACACCGCCACCGACGTTCCGAACGGTGACGACGCGTTCGACGACCGGCGCCTGCAGATCAACGAGGACGGCGGCTATCAGCTGCGCTTCGGCCCGCCCAAGGAGAATCCGGAGCCGAACTACTTCGTACTCGGCGAGGGCGCGTCCATGCTGGCCGTGCGCGAGGTCTACGGCGACTGGAATGCCGAGCGCAAGGGCAGCATTCGCATCGAGCGGGTAAACACCATCGGGACCGCGCCGGTCGAGGCCGGGGTGGAACAGCTGCGCAAGCGGTACCGGGCGGCCGGGCGCATGCTGCTGACCCGGGTGCACACCTGGTTCAACTTCCCGAAATGGTTCTATCTGAACCTGCCGGTCAATACGCTGACCGAACCTCGGCTCACCCCTGGCGGATTGAGCACCCAGTACTCCTCCGTCGGCCACTTCGAGCTCGAGGACGATCAGGCGCTCATCATCACCGTGCCCAAATCCGATGCGCCGTATCAGGGTTTCCAGCTGGGGAGCCGCTGGTACATCTCCCTCGACTACGTCAACCATCAGAGCTCGCTGAATCATCGGCAGGCGCAGGTGGATCCGGACGGGATGATCCGCATGGTCGTCTCCGCCCGAAACCCGGGCATTGCCAACTGGATCGAGACGACCGGCCGCAAGCTGGGCATCCTCCAGTTCCGGTGGCAGCGCACCGATCGGCCGATCACACCGCAGGACGGGCCGACCATCGAGCTCGTTCCGTTGGACAAAGTGGCGGAACGCCTGCCGCATTACGAACACAATCGAATCGACGAGGCCGGATGGCGTGAGCGCATCGCCGCTCGCCAGCGCGGCTTCGCGGAAAGGATGCTGGGGTGAGCATGGACAACTCCGGTAGCTCGCGGTCGCACCTTTCGGGGCAAGCCCCGGAAACCCCCCACCGACTGAAGACGGGCCTGCTGGCGGACAAGGTTGTCGTCGTCAGCGGTATCGGACCCGGTCTCGGTCGTTCTATCGCGCTGGAGGCCGCGGCGGCCGGGGCCAAGGTCGTGCTGGCGGCGCGTACCGAGTCGCGGCTGAAGGAGGTCGCCGAGGAGATCGCGGCCGAGGGAGGCGCCGAAACCCTCTGCGTGCCTACCGATATCACCGATGAGGCGACGGTCCGGAATCTGGCCACGCGGACCCTCGAGACCTTCGGCCGGGTCGACGCGCTGGTGAACAACGCCTTCAAGGTCCCCTCCATGAAGCCGCTGGCCCGCACCGATTTCGAGCAGATCCGCGAGAGCGTGGACCTGACCGTGCTCGGCAATCTGCGCATGACGCAGGCGTTCACCGACGCCCTCGCCGACACCGAGGGCTCGGTGGTCATGGTCAGCTCCATGGTGCTGCGGCACTCCGAACCCCGCTACGGCAGCTACAAGGTCGCCAAGGCCGCGCTGCTGGCCATGTCGCAGACCCTGGCGACCGAGCTGGGCGAGAAGGGGATTCGCGTCAACAGCGTGCTGCCGGGCTACATCTGGACCGATCAGCTGAAGTGGTACTTCAGCGAGATCGCCAAGAAGTACGGCATCACCGAGGAACAGGTCTATCAGCAGACCGCCGCGAAGTCCGACCTGAAGCGGCTGCCACTGCCCGATGAGATCGCCCAGACCATCGTCTTCCTCATGTCGCCGTGGGCCAATGCCATCACCGGGCAGACCATCGACGTCAACTGCGGCGAATACCACGTCTGAGCAAGGAGTTTCACCACTATGAGCGGACGTACCAACGTCGGCACCGTCGAGGACCTGCACCGCTCGGCGTCGAAGGTCTGCGGCCTGACCGACTTCGGGTCCGATGACCATCTGGAGGCGCTCGGCGTTCTGCTGGAGTCCTACCAGCGCGACGCCGGGCTCACCGAGCTCGGCTCCAAGATGAGCCGGTACTTCCTGCGCGGCGCGCTCGTCGCCCGCGCGCTGAGCGAAGCGTCCTGGCAGGCCAACCCGACCTACACCGAAACCCAGGTCACCAGGCCGATTTTCGTGACCGGGCTGCCCCGCACCGGCACCACGGCCCTGCACCGTCTGCTCGCGGCCGACCCGCAGCACCAGGCCCTCGAAATGTGGCTGGCCGACTTCCCGCAGCCGCGGCCGCCGCGCGAGACCTGGGCCGACAACCCCGTCTATCAGGCCGTCGACAAGGGCTTCGCCCAGCACCGGATCGAGAACCCGGAATTCATGGGCGTGCACTACATGACCGCCGCCGAGGTGGAGGAGTGCTGGCAGCTGCTGCGCCAGACGGTGAAGTCCATCTCCTATGAATCGCTGGCCTACCTGCCGACCTACTCACAGTGGCTGCGCAAGCAGGACTGGACCGATGCCTACGCGCGGCACAAGGCGAACCTGCAACTCATCGGTCTCGGCGACAACCGCCGCTGGGTCCTCAAGAACCCCAGCCACCTGTTCGCCCTCGACGCCCTCATGAAGGTCTATCCGGACGCGCTGATCATCCAGACCCACCGCGACCCGGTCACCATCGTCGGCTCCTCCTGCAGCCTGTCCGAACAGGCCACCCACGGCTGGTCCACCACCTTCGTCGGCGAGAAGATCGGCGAATCCCAGCTGGAGCTGTGGTCCCGCGGCCTCCGTGAATTCAACACCGCCCGAGCCCGCTACAACCCGGACCAGTTCCTCGACATCGAATTCGACGAACTCCGCGCCAACCCCTTCGCAACCGTGGAGAAGATCTACTCGGCGTTCGGACTGGACTACACCGATTCGGCCCGCGCGGCGATGACAGCCCTCGACGAGGAGAGCAAGTCCGGCGACCGCAAACCGGTCCACCAGTACTCCCTGGCCGACTACGGCCTCACCGAAGACCGGGTCCGAGCCGAATTCGCCCTCTGATCATCCACCCCCGACGGCCGGACGCGCACCCGCGCGCCCCGGCCGTCGGGCATTTCCGGCCGAGGATCCACCGTCGCTCCGGCCCATCGCCGGCCGCGCCGTGGCATGGTCGGCGGGGCGAAAGTCCAAGCGGTCCGGTGCAACTCGTCGACGGCGATCCGAGGTCCTCACGCTCGCAGGACCGGGGCGGCCGTGCGTGGGATGCCGCCAGGCGCGACGCCGAGCCGGGCGGTTATCGCGAGGATCGCCAAGGAGCGAGGAGCAGTTCGCAGGCTCGGTGGACGTCGGCCATCGCCTGGTCGGTGGTGAGGTTGCCGGCGGTGGTCCAGGTGAGGATGCCATAGACGCACTGTTCCAAGAGACGGGCCAGGCGGTGGTCTTCGGTGGTGGGGGTGGTGATGCCGGCGGCGGCGAGGATACGTTCTGGCATCGAATAGTCCTGCGCGACAACGGGAGACGCCGATTTCTCGGCGCGTACCGCGTTCATCGAGACGAGCATGGCGCGGGCCAGGTGGGGGTGGCGCAGCAGTTCGCCGATCGCTCGGCTCAGGAAATCGGCGGCCCCGGTGACCGGGTCGGTGGAAACCCCTGCGGGGTGGGGCAATTCGCGGACCGCGGTGTCCAGGACGGCCGCGAAGAGATGGTGTTTCGACGGGTAGTAGCGGTACAGGGTGCCGAGGGCTACTCCGGCGGTGTGGGCGACCTCGCTCATCTGTACGCGTTCCAGGCCGTGCTCGGCGCCCAGTCTTCCGGCGGCGCGCAGAATGGCGCGCTGGCGCTCCAATTGGCGGGTGGTGGAGACGCGGCCGGGGGTGCGGGGCTCCGGGATTCGGGGCATGAGCTCACCTTCCGTGAAAAAACTAGAATTCACTCTAGTTTTTCGGCGGGGAAGTTTGTAGAACTGGAGGGTGCCGAGTTCGTTCTCACAGGTGAGGAAATCGCGATGAGCGGTATGGATGCGCAGCGTTATGGGCCGTGGGCGATCATCACCGGGGGATCGGAGGGGGTGGGGCGGTCGTTCGCGCTGGAGCTGGCGCGGGCCGGAATCGCGCTGCTGCTGGTGGCGCGGCGGGCCGAACCGCTGGCCGCGACGGCCGCGGAGTGCCGGGCGCTGGGCGTCGAAGCGCGGACGCTGGCCATCGATCTGACGTCGGCCGACGCGGTCGGGGAGATCATCGCGGCGGTCGACGATGTCGAGGTCGGACTGCTGGTGCTCAATGCCGGGGCGAATTCGCACAGTGCGCCGTTCGTGGACGGGGATCTGGACGCCTTCCAGCGCGTGATCGATCTGAACATCACCGCGCCCCTCGCGCTGATCCACCACTTCGGCGCCGCCATGAAAGACCGTGGCAGGGGCGGGATTCTGATGGTCGGCTCGCTGGCCGGATACCTGGGCTCGCAGCATCACACCGTCTACGGCGGGGTCAAGGCGTTCGGGCGGATCTTCGCCGAGAGCCTGTGGCTCGAGCTCGGCGAGTACGGGGTGGATGTGCTCGAGCTGGTACTCGGCGTGACCCGGACACCCGCCATGGAGCGGGTCGGGCTCGACTTCACGGTCCCGGGAATGACGGTGTCCGAGCCCGATGACGTGGCGCGCGAAGGGCTTTCGCGGCTCGGGCACGGCCCGGTGCACATCATGTCCGGCAACGAGGCCACAGCCGCCCAACGCAATGACCCGGATCGGGCGGCCGCCGTGCTGCGCGCCGACCGAGGCATGCGGCGGCTGATGGGACTGCCGCGACGGGTGGCGCGATGACCATTCGACTCGGCCTGTCCACGCCCATCGTGGTGCAGGTGCCCGGCATCGCCTCACCGTGGGAGGCCGCCGCCGGACCCGGTGAGCTCACCCGAATCGCCACGGCCGCCGACGAACTCGGCTTCGACCACCTCACCTGCTCCGATCATGTGGGGGTGCCCGCGGCGGCGGCCGAGGTGCGCGGCGCGACCTACTGGGACCCGCTGGCGACCCTGTCGTACCTGGCGGCGCACACCACGCGAATCCGGCTGGCCACCTCCGTTCTGGTGCTCGGCTACCACCATCCGCTGGCCCTGGCCAAGAGCTATGGCACCCTGGACCGGCTCAGCGGCGGACGCGTGGTGCTCGGCGTCGGAGTGGGCTCCCTCGCCGAGGAATTCGCCCTGCTGGGCGCGGCCTGGGAGGACCGGGGCGCGCTGGCCGACGCGGCACTGAGCCGATTGCGCGGAGCGTGGGGACGGCGTGAAGTCGAAGGCCTCGTGCTGGATCCCCATGCCACCGCGACCACCGTGCCGATCTGGGTGGGCGGCCGCACCCGGCGGTCACTGCGTCGCGCCCTCGCTCTCGGCACCGGGTGGATTCCCTTCGGGCTGCGAGCCGACGAGATCACGGCCATGCTCGCCACCGTCACCCTGCCGGACGGCTTCGATGTCGTGCTCTCGCCCGGCGTGGCCCTCGATCCGCAAGGGAACGAGAAGGATTCGCTACGCCGTCTGGCTGCGCTGCGCGCGGCGGGGGCGACTCACCTCACCTGCGCGGTCCGAGCCTCCGGCGCCGACCACTACTGCGACCAGCTCGCCGCGCTACGCGATCTGGTCGACCGCCATCTCCGGTAGAAGAAGGATTCTCATGATCGAAGAGCGTCTCGCCGCACTGGAAGACCGGCTGCGGCGGCTCGAGGACGAACTCGCCATCACCCGATTGATCGCCTCCTACGGCCCACTGGTCGATGCCGGGGCCGCCGAGGCCGTGGCCGAATTGTGGACCGAGGACGGCGAATACGATGTCGAGGGCTGGCACATGCGCGACCGCGGACAGGTGCGCGACATGGTCGAGTCGACCGCACACCAATCGCTCATCGCGGCCGGATCGGCGCATTTCCTGGGTCCGGCGTCCGTCACCGTGGATGGGGACACCGCCGAGGCGGTGTGCGAATCGCTCCTGATCCGGCACAAGGACGGCGGATTCTTCGTGTGGCGGGCCGGGGCGAACCGCTTCCACATGGTCCGCACCCGCGGCGGCTGGCGGATCGCCCAGCGCGTCACGCGGGCGCTGGACGGCTCCGAAGCGGCCCGGAAGTTGCTCTTCGCACCCCGGACCATCGGGAAACCCCACGCTCAGGGCTGATTGAGGGTCCCCTAACGAGCCTCCGATCCTTGCAGCTATGGTTAGCATCACCTAACGCCGCACCTGGGCGTTTGCTGGAAGGACCTGACATGAACGGACGCTCGAGCGCCATACCGCCGGTACACAAGACCCTACTGCGCGTGTCGGCACTGGGCGCGGCCCTGGTCGTCGCGGCGGCATGCGGCACTACGAAGTCGACCGGTGACGACCTGAAGGCGCTCGACGGCAACCATTACGCCCAGATCAATATCGCCTCCAACAAGGAGTCGGACAAGGCGCAGTTCACCTTTCCGACCTTCATCAACGCCTGGGGCATCGCAGATCGCCCCAAGGGCGCCGGCGGGCACTTCTGGGTCGGCGCGGGCGGGTACTCCTTCCAGTTCGTCGGTGACGTCACCAAGTCGCCGGATGCCAAGTACCAGAAGATGTTCCAGGACCCGCTGAAGTTGGTCACCATCCCGGGCGCGGACTCCATCCCGGACGATGACGGCGACGACAGCGAGGGCAAGACCACCGGCGTCGTCTTCAACCCGGCCCCCATCACCTCCGACATCTTCGCGGTGAAGGACCAGCCGGTCAGCTACGACGGCAAGGACGAGAAGCTCACCGGCTCCGCGCGTTTCATCTTCGCCACCGACTCCGGCAAGATCTCCGGCTGGACCGAGCAGGGCGCGGGCGGCGCCATCGTGCGCCACGACGGCCCGGCCGTGCTCGAATTCGACGGCACCGCACAGGGCATGGGCTTCAAGGGCATCGCCCTGGACCCGTCCGGCACCAAGCTGCTGGCCGCCGACTTCGGCAAGGACCCGCAGATCCGCACCTTCGACAAGGACTGGAAGCTGGTGCCCACCACCGGTTTCGCCAACCCCTTCGCCACCGGCGACGCCATCGACCCGGCCGACGCCACCAAGGGCAAGAAGCTGAAGGTCGGCGACCCGGCCCCCTTCAATGTCGCCACCATCGGCGACCGCGTTTTCGTCACCTACGCCGTCACCCAGTCCGCGGGCGGCGACCCGAACAAGCTGAAGGCCGGCGAAGAGGACAAGCTCGACAAGGACCAGGAGAAGAACGCCGGCAACAAGGCCAAGAAGGGCCAGGTCGCCGAATTCGACAAGAACGGCAAGCTGGTTCGCACCCTGGACGCCGACGGCCGACTCAACGCGCCGTGGGCCGTCACCATCGCGCCGCAGGGCTTCGGCCCGCTGTCGGGCAAGCTGCTGATCGGAAACTTCGGCGGCGCGGGCCATATCCTCGCCCTGGACGACCAGTCCGGCACGTTCGTCGACTATCTGCGCGACGCCGACGGCAAGCCCGCCGAGATCGACGGCCTGTGGGGTCTGATGTTCGGCAATGGCGAGAGCCTCGGCGACGCCGACACCCTCTACTTCACCGCCGGGCCGAACGACGAGAAGGAAGGACTCTTCGGCAGCCTGCGCCTGAAGTAGGCAGCAGCCGCGAAAGTTCTGGGCCCCGAGTCGATTCCGACTCGGGGCCCAGGATCTTTCATGTCCCGGACCGGGTGCGTCCGGTTCGATGCCACGGTCAGGAGCCGACGCCGAGTGCGGCCAGCAGGACCAGCACCACCGTGACGACGGCGAGGACGCCGTGTCCGCCCACGATCATGACGGGGAAGTGCCGTTCCGCCGGTTCGGACTGCGCCTCACCGGCCGCACCGGCCCGGTAGACCGGCAGCCAGCGCAGCAGCATGAAGAAGCCGAGCAGCGCCACCGGAATCAGCAGCGCGAACGCGACCCAGGCGACGGCCTTGGTGTCGACCGCCAGGTAGATGATCCACAGCACCAATCCGGCGGCGGCCAGCAGGAAATGGCCGAACAGGACGGGTGGGGGCAGGTGACTGCTACTCGGTTGCCGCGCACCGCCTTTGGCGATCCAGGTACCGAGCAGGACGAACCCGCCGGTCGCGGTGAGCAGCCAGGTGATGAGTGCCGCGATGGCCATGACCAACTCCTGTCGAGGGGGGATTGATGGGGGTTCAGCGTCGAAAACCCGTGGCCTGGGTGGCCTCATCGGCCACCCGGACGCCGTAGTGGTAGGCGAGTTTGCCGCCGAGATAACCGGATACGGTCAGCGTCGCGAGGGCCACCACCGAGAGCGCGAGCGGACCCCACGGCACCGCGCCGTGCGTGCCCTCGGCCCGCCGCCACAAGAAATCCACCGCGAAGGCGACGGTCACTCCGAGGTTGAGGCCCAGGTGGAGCAGGCCGGTGCGGAAAGCGGGCGTTCCGGCGGGTATGGCCAGGAAGTCCAGGAACCCGACGGTCGCCGCCGCCAGTGCGCCGAGCACGCCGATGGCGATCAGCCACAGCGCGCCGCGCGCCAGTGCGGCCGGGTCTCCGGCCACATGCGAGGCGAGGTCGAAGATCAGGCTCGCCACCCAAGCCCCGATGGGCACGGTGACCAGGATCGGATGGAACGGATGGCCGTAGGGCCCGGCCAGCGCCGCACTCACGGGTTGTTTCGCCTGTTGCGGATCAGCGCTCACAATAACCTCCCAACCAGCACCTATTTTCGGAAATAATTCTTGGTGTAATTTCCCGGCCGGGTCAAGGAGTACACGCTATCGGGGTACCCATCGCCTTTCGGACCACACGATCGGCGCTATTGTGGTCGCGTGACCAGCGCTTCCGCGATCGGTGCCGTCGCCGTCCTCGACGACGATCTGCGCCGCGGCATGTACTGGTACATCCGCCGCGCCCGCCGCCCCGTCACCCGCGACGAGGCCGCCGCCGAGGCCGGCATCTCCCGCAAACTGGCCGCCTTCCACCTGGACAAGCTGGTCGACGCCGGTCTGCTGCGGGCCCGCTACGAGGCCGTCGGCCTCACCCGCCGCGTCGGCCGCACCCCCAAGGTGTACGAACCCGCCGAAACCGATGTGCGCGTGAGCATTCCGGAGCGGCGCTACGAGGTGCTGGCCGAGATTCTGATGGGGGCCGTGCTCACCGAGGGCGCGGGCGAGACCGCCCGCGACGTGGCGCTGCGCGTGGCCACCCGGCGCGGAACCGAACTCGGCGACGCCGAACGCGAGCGCGTCACGCCCGGCCGCCTCGGCGCGGAACGCGCCCTCACCCTGCTCCAGGCGCTGCTCGCGGAACAGGGCTTCGAACCTGGTCGCACCGGTCCGTCCTGTATTCGCCTGCACAACTGCCCTTTCCACCCCCTGGCGGCTTCGGCCCCGGCGCTGGTGTGCGGCCTCAACCACGCCTATCTCTCCGGTGTCATCGACGGCCTGGGTGCGGACGCCATCGAAGCCGTCCTGGCTCCGCGCCCCGGCGAATGCTGTGTCGAACTGCGCGCCGCCGCCGACCGCGATAGCACTCACGCGTGATCGGTCGGCTGCTTGTAGATCGTGCCTGCCTTCATGACGAAGTCGACCTGACCCGTGAGGGAGATGTCGGTGAAAGGATCGCCGGGCATGGCGATGATGTCGGCGGTCTTGCCGGGTGCGAGGACGCCCAAATCGTTCAGGCCCAGGAGTTCGGCGGCGACGCTGGTGGCGGCGCGCAGTGCCCGGGCCGGGGTGATGCCGGTCGACACCATGGTCGGGAACTCCCGCCAGTTCTCCGCATGCGGGAACATCCCCGCATCGGTGCCGAAGGCGATCGCGACCTCGCTGGCGGCGACGAACTCGGCCCCGTCGAGCAGGGCCTTGCGGTGCTGCTGGAACTTGCGGCGCTTGTACACCGGCTTGCCGGACCAGAATTCGTCATCATCGACATGGCGGGCATCTTCGAGGAGGGTGAACTGGGTCGGAACCAGAAACACGCCGTGATCGGCCATCATCCGCAAGGTGTCCGCGGTGGCGAGGTTGCCGTGCTCGACGCTGCGCACTCCCGCCCGCACCGCGCGGCGCACGCCCTCGTCGCCGTAGCAGTGCGGGGTGGCGGGGCGACCGAGATCACGGGCCGTTTCGACCAGGGCGTTCATCTCGTCCTGCGTATACGTCGTGTGCGCCGGATCGTCCGACGGGCTCGAAAACCCTCCGGTCGCACCGAATTTGATCCAGTCCGCGCCCGCCCGGATCTCCTGCCGCACGCGGGTCCGGATCTCCTCCGCGCCATCCGCGGCCGCCAGCTCCAGCACGTGCGAATCACCTTGGAACACACCGGCTATCGAAAGACTGAAATCCCCATGCCCGCCGCGCGCCGAAATCAGGTGCGGCGCCACCAGCATCCGCGGCCCCACGATGAGTCCGGCCGCGACGGCGTCGCGGAGATCGAGCACGCTGAACCCGGGGTCCGCGCACATGAGATCGCGCACGGTCGTGAAGCCGTTCATCAGCAACGTCTCGAGAGTCGGAATGGCCCGCAGCGCCGTCGCGGTCGGCGACATCGCCATTGCCGAAACCAGATCCGGCGTGACCGTGACATGCGTATGGCAATCCATGAATCCCGGCGTCAGCGTGTGCCCGGACACATCCACCACGGTCGCGCCCTCCGGCACCGCGATGTGCTCGGCCACCTCGCTGATGCGCTCACCGTCCACCAGCACATCCCGCAGTCCCACAGGACCGTCACCGAGACCGTCCCACACGGTCGCACCGGTCAATAGCGTTGCCATGGCCACCCTCTCGTTCCAACGGTTCCGGCGAATTGAAGCGGGCTCTATCCGACTGGCCCTCCTATCTCAGCACAGGGAAGAACGGTTCCCGGGGACCTCGCGCCGCCCTCGCCGACCGGGTTCGGAACATCGGCGTCGATGATCGGCCGGACGACTGTCGAGGTCGTCATGGCGGTGTCGCACTGCTGGCCGGTGCGGAGGCCGACGCGGACGGTGCCTGGACTCGACACCGATCCGGGCGCCGCGGGAGTCGGCCTCGACGGCGGCTTGCGTCTACTGGGCCGTCCGCCCGAGCTATTCCATGGTCTTGCCGATCAGGAACAGCGACAGGACGACGCCCATCACCACGACCAGTCCGTAGTGGCCCGCCGATCGGGCGTAGTCATAGGTGGACGCCGCCACGATGACCGTCATTATCAGAAAAAGCAGCCGCTTCACCACAGACTCCCACACGCTCGTTCCCAACCGTACGAGCGGTGGATTCGGTTGTGCCACAGCGTAATGGGTGAAAGGCAGCGCAGTGGCGGCGGCCCGGCCGAGCCGCCCGAACGGGGCACCTGCGGGAGGAAACGGGCGGTGGCCGCCGATGAATCCGGGGCGCTGTCCCCGATGCGCGAGATCACCGCAGGACTGTTCGTCTCGCTCGACGGCATCGTCGCCGACCCGCAGGACCGGCACTTCCGGTTCCGCCATGAAGACGCGAAAGCGCGTCTGTCCTAACCGGATTCGGTGCTTCCGGAACGAGCCCGCCGACGGCGGGCCCGCTCCTTCTCAATGGCGTCGAAGCGCAGTCCCAGACCGTCGGTGAAGGCAGACAACGCCAATTCGAAACTCTCCGCGTCGATTTCGTCGGCCTTGGCGCGCAGCAGATGCGCCTGCTCCAGGTGGGGGTACCGGTCTCGATAGACCTGGATGTCATCGACGAAACCGCGGGAGAACGAACCCATGGTCGCGCCCATGACCAGGTAGCGGGTCGCGGCGCCGATCATGGTGGCCTCGCGCGGGGGCCAGCCGGCGGAGACCAGGCCGCCGTGGACGGCGTCGGCGGTACGCAGGTTCTCGTCCCGGGTGCCGGGCCCGGCGGCCAGATAGGCCACGAAATTCGGGTGTCGGACCAGGGCGTCGCGATACGAGCGCGCCCAGGAGGTGAGGCCGATGCGCCAGCCCTGATCGAACGCCGACGGGTCGACCCTGGCCATCAGGCCAGCTGCTATGTCATCCAGCACCGCGTCCTTGGTGGGGTAGTGGGTGTAGAGGGAGGCGGCCTGCACGCCCAGTTCGGCGGCGAGCTTGCGCATCGACAGCTCGGCGAGCCCGTCACGGTCGATCAGGGTCAAGGCCGCCTCGCGAATGCGTTCGCGGCTCAGCAGCGGCACCTTCGGCCTGGCTATCCGGCTCACCTCCTTCTGCGGAAGACCCCCGCGATTCCCCGTGGGGTTGAATTTATCACCCGGTCCTTGAAAAACCGAACACTGTTAGGATAGCTTCGGAAGCCATAAACCTAACAACGTTTGGTTAGGAGAGATCGCCATCATGGACTTCGAACTCGACGAGCCGCAGCGCGAACTGCGTGACCTGGCCCGGGCCTGGGTGGACAAAGAGGTCGTACCGTACGCGGCCGCCTGGGATCGGGCCGAATCGGTGGATGTCGCGATCGTCGGCAAGCTCGGTGACATGGGCTTTCTCGGCATCGAGATCCCCGAGGAGTACGGCGGGGCCGGCGGCACCGCCACGGACTACTGCCTGCTGCTCGAGGAACTCGGGCGCGGCGACAGCTCGGTGCGCGGCATCGTCTCGGTCTCGCTGGGCCTGGTATCCAAGTCGATCAAGACCTACGGCACCGACGCCCAGAAACGGGAGTGGCTGCCGCGGCTGTGCTCGGGCCGGGCGCTGGGCTGCTTCGCCCTCACCGAACCCGGCACCGGCTCCGATGCGAGCAGCCTCACTACCAAAGCCGTTGCCGACGGCGAGGATTGGCTGCTCTCCGGCACCAAGATGTTCATCACCAACGGCACCTGGGCCGATGTCGCCCTCGTCTTCGCGCGCACCGGGGGCCCCGGCCCCAAGGGCGTGACCGCGTTCCTGGTCCCCACCGATGCCCCAGGCTTCGGGCGCACCGAGATCAAGGGCAAGCTCGGCCTGCGCGGCCAGGCCACCGCCGAACTGGTCTTCGACCGCGTCCGCGTGCCCGACGCCAACCGGCTCGGCGAGCTCGGCCAAGGCTTCAAGATCGCCATGGCCGCCCTGGACAAGGGGCGCATGGGCGTGGCCGCCGGGTGTGTCGGCGTCGCGCGCGGCTGTCTGGAGGCCGCGGTGAAATACGCTCAGCAGCGCGAGCAGTTCGGCAAGCCGATCGCCTCCTACCAGCTGGTCCAGGAACTCATCGCCGATATCGCCGTCGAGGTCGAGGCGGCGCGGCTGCTCACCTGGCGGGTCGCCGGACTCGTCGAGCAGGGCAAGCCCTTCGGCACCGAGGCGTCGGTCGCCAAGCTGTTCGCCAGCGAGGCCGCGGTGAAGGCCGCCAACAATGCCATCCAGGTATTCGGCGGATACGGCTACATCGACGAGTACCCGGTGTCGAAGTACCTGCGCGACGCCCGGGTGCTCACCCTGTACGAAGGCACCAGCCAGATCCAGAAACTGCTCATCGGCCGAGCCCTCACCGGCGTCAACGCCTTCCTCTGACAACGCCTTACTTTGAAAAGGCTCTGCATGGACAGGGAGATCCAGACATGTCGAAAGTCGCAGTCGTGACCGGCGCGGCCCGCGGAATCGGCGCGGGCACCGCCGCCCGCCTGGCCGCCGACGGATTCGCCGTGGCCATCGTCGATCTCGACGAGGCCGCCTGCACGGACACGGTGGACGCCATCGTCGCCGCCGGCGGCAAGGCCATCGCGGTCGGCGGCAATGTCACCGACGAAACGCAGGTCCAGGCCGCCTTCGAACGCGTTGCCGCGGAACTGGGTTCGGTGGACGTGCTGGTCAACAATGCCGGCGTGCTGCGCGACAACCTGCTGTTCAAGATGTCGGTGGACGACTGGGACACCGTCATGTCCGTGCATCTCAAGGGCACGTTCCTGTGCTCACGGGAGGCGCAGAAGTACATGGTGAAGCAGAAGTCCGGCAAGATCGTCAACACCTCCAGCGTGTCCGCGCTGGGCAGCCGGGGCCAGGCCAACTACTCGGCCGCCAAAATGGGTATCCAGGGCCTGACCCGCACGCTGGCAATGGAATTGGGTCCGTTCGGCATCAATGTGAACGCCGTCGCGCCGGGCTTCATCGTCACCGAGATGACCGATGCCACCGCCGCCCGTGTGGGGGTCACGCCCGAGGAGTTCCGCGCCGAGGCCGCCAAGATCACCCCACTGCGCCGCGTCGGCGAGCCCGCCGACATCGCCAACGTGGTGTCCTTCCTGGTCTCCGACGACGCCTCGTTCGTCACCGGGCAGACCATCTACGTCGACGGCGGACGTCGCCTCTAGAAGGCCGGCCCTCGGAGCTCTCAGGGCCAAGTCCCTCAAACCCGCTGCGAAGGCCCGCCGGTCGAATCGGCCGGCGGGCCTTCATGTTTCGTCTGCGGAGCGGGAGTTCCCGGCTATTTGACCGGTCCGAACGGCTGTGCCGACAGTGGCGAGGCATCCGGCGTCAAGGTCGCCACCACCGAGATTCCCGCGGCCTTGAAGTTCGTCAGCGCCCGGGCGATATGGTCGGCCGAGGTGATCAGGATGGCCGCGTGCGCGCCGATGGCGTCCATCAGCTGCGCGGAGAACGCCGCGTTCTGGACCGTCGAATTCGCCTTGGTCTCGGTGTGAATGCGGCCCCGATCGATGCCCAGATCGACCAGCCAATCCGCCATGGCATCCGCCTCGGTCACCCCGTTCTGCGGGTTGCCGCCGGTCACGATGACCGGTGCCTGCGGGGAGAGCAGCGCCGAGACGTAGCCGGCGTAGAGGCGGGCCATCAGTTCGGGGCGCATCTGACCGTCGGGCAGCAGGCCGTAACCGAGCACCACGATCGCGGTGTCCGGGGTGAACAGCGCCGGCAGGTCCAGGCCCGGCAGGTCCATGCCGGGGAAGTTGATCGTCTTCAGCGCGTTGATGGTGGACACCATGTCCTGGGACAGTCCCGCGATGGGATCGATCCGCACCGGTTGCGGTGCCGCGTCGGCGTGGGCCGGGGCGGCGGCCGTCGCCAGCGCGATGACCGTGGCTCCGGGCAGCAGCGCCCGCATGGCCTTCGTGCGGAACGCGTTCGGAATCCGGCGGTGATGTCGGCCGGGCCGGCTGCGCCGCAACTGCGGGCTGACTCCTTGCCACTGACCGTTGGGTGAGATCTTCCGATGTCTGCCTGCGTCGAGCATCGCAACCCCTTAGGTAGCCGGGATGTGACTACCGGTCGGTTCACAATCGTCGGATCCATGATCGCCTCGGATCCCCTCCGATGGAGGCGATTTCGCGAAATCAAGATTCACATCGTGGCCGCAGAGTATCTCAACAGCGCAAATGCCGAGCGGGCCCGGCGTTGTCGAGAGGTCGGCACGGCACCGGACCGCCTCGGTGGGTGACCGGCATCACAGTCGATCCGATGTCACACCCGTGCGGGCCGCGTCGTCAACCTGACGAAGCCAACGAACGGCACAGAGAGAAAAGAGAGAACGATGACCCGCTTCGCCCTGTACGACAACGAAGTCGCCGCCAAGTTCACCAAGCGACTCGTCACCGCCGCCCGCGTCGTCGACGAGTCCGCCCTGCCCAAGGCCACCCAGGAACTGGTCAAGATCCGCGCCTCGCAGATCAACGGCTGCGGCATGTGCCTGGACATGCACACCAAGGACGCCGCCCACGCCGGCGAGACCGCGGTGCGCCTGGCCATGGTCGCGGCCTGGAGGGAATCCAGCGTGTTCAACGAGCCCGAGCGCGCCGCCCTCGCCCTCACCGACGAGGGCACCCGCCTCGCCGACGGCGGCGCCATCACCGAGGACACCTGGGCGCAGGTCCGCAAGAACTACGACGATGACCAGATCGGCGCGCTCATCTCGCTGATCGCGACCATCAACGCCTGGAACCGCCTCAATGTCATCTCCGGCCAGCTGGGTGGGGAGTACGTCCCCGGCCAGTGGTGATCACCCGACCGCGCCCCGAACACCGTGGGGCACACCGGTAGATCTCCGCGAGCGGCACACCACCGGGTGAGAATCGGACGACTCTCCGCGGCGGTGTGCCACTCGGCGTGTGTGACAAAACAGGGGCCAGTTGACCGCCACCCGATCCGCCGCCGTCACGTACGTCGTGAAGACGACCGCGCACTCGGCTCGGCCACCGCCACCCGCGACCATTCCCGCCGGGCCCCGGCACTCTTCGAGGAACTCGAGGTCCTCGAAGTCGACGACGCCCGCGTGCTCCTCGCCGACCTCGGCTGACCCGCCGCGGAAATTCGGTATCGCCTTCGGCGACGCGTCAGTACTGTCATCGACGCCACCGACGCCCTGGCGCGCAGGTCGTGGGGTGGTCCAGTCGGTGTGGAGGAGTCCGGAGTCCTCGCTTCCCCGTCAAGGAAGAAACCGCGGGTTCGAATCCCGTCACTGGCGCAATCGATTTCGCCTCGTTCGGGCTAATCCGCGAAGGCCTCACGGTGGGCCGTGCACCAGTCGGCGAAGGCGCGGGGCGGGCGGCCGAGCAGTTCGGCCACGGTATCGGTGCGGGCGCCGACGGTGTCGGCGCGCATGAGGGCGAAGCCCTCGACAATCGCTTCGGCGAGGCGCGGGGGAGCGCCGTGCGGGAAGCGGGCCGCCACCGCTTCCTCCGGGGTGGCGGTTTCGCGAATCTTGATGTCGCGGTCCAGGATCCGGGACAGGATGGCGACCTGATCGGCGACGGTCAGACTCTCCGGGCCGGTGAGGTGATAGGCCGCGCCGGTGTGCCCGGGCTCGGTGAGACAGCGGGCCGCCACCTCGGCGATATCGGCGGGATCGATCGGGGCGAAGCGGCCCGGGCCCGACGGGTCGAGCACGGGGTCGCCCGCGCGGAGGGCGGGAATCCACTCGAGGGCATTGGACATGTAGCCACCCGGCCGCAGGATCGTGTACGGAATTCCGCTGGCGCGCACCAGGTTCTCGCGTTCGTGATGCCAGCTGCCCATGGCGGGCAGCGGTTCGACCAGCACATGGGCCGAGGAGATCATGACAATCCGGCCCACCCCCGCTCGCTCGGCGGCGAGCAGCAAGGTGCGGGTGTGGTCCAAACCGATGCCGGGCACCAGCAGGAACAGGCTGGTGACACCGATCATGGCCCGGTCGAGGCTCTCCGGGTCGTCGAGGTCACCGAGGCGGGCTTCGGCGTGCGCGGGCAGGGTCGCGGCCCGCGCCGGATCGCGCACCAGGGCTCGGAAATCGAGATCGTTGGCGTCGAGAACGCGGGTGAGTTCGCGGCCGATGTTCCCGGTCGCTCCGGTCAGCAGTAGCATGGCACCTCCAGATCGTTAGCCGTCTATTGAAAGAGAACGTTAGACGGCTAATGATTATTGGTCAATACTCGTCCGCACCCACCGGAGGCTTCGTGTCCGACTTCCTCGACCTACACGGCCGTACCTCGAAAGCCTTGCGCGCCTTGGCCGATCGCGATATGCGCCGCCTCGGCCTGCATCTCGGCCAGAACCATGTGCTGGCCGTGCTGTGGGAACAGGACGGCCGCACGCCGGGGGAGATGGCCGCCGCCCTGAACGTCACCACGCCGACCGTCGTCAAAATGGCCACCCGCATGGCCGCCGCCGGCTTGCTCACCCGCCGCCGCGACGACAAGGACAACCGCCTGGTCCGGCTCTGGCTCACCGACCGCGGCCGCGCCCTCCGCGAACCCGTCGAGGCCGACCGGAAGGCCCTATCGGACAAGGTCACCGCCGAGCTCACCGCCACCGAACGCCGCCACCTCATGTCAGCGCTGGCGAAGATCCACCGCGCCGCCACCGACCTGCTCGGCGAACCTCTCGATCACACCGACGCGATCCCGGACTGACCCGGTTCGCCCCTGCCGCCGCCGTTCGATCCCGGATCGGCACTGCCGCCCCGGCGATCACCTAGAGTTGGGCACATGATTACCGCGATCGTGTTGATCTCTGCCGAGTCGGATCGGATTCCGGAGACCGCGCAGGAACTGGCCGACATCAAGGGGGTGGCCGAGGTCTATTCGTGCGCGGGGGATGTGGACCTGATCGCCGTGGTCCGAGTGCGCGACCATGAGGAGATCGCCGACGTGGTCACCGGCCACATCAACAAGACGCCCGGCGTGCTGCGCACCGCCACCCACATCGCCTTCAAGTCCTACTCGCGCGCGGACGTGGAGGCCGGCTTCTCGATCGGCGAATAGCCGGCCGGGTCAGCGGGTCTGAACCGACGCGCCCAGCGCGGTGCCGTTGTGCCCCGGCTCGATGGTGTGCGTGACGCCGCCCTTGCAGCCGGGAAACAGGTACACCCGGGCGCGCTGGGTGGTGGCATTGTCGATGGTGAGGCGGCGCGGCACGCTGCGGATGGTCACGCAGTCGTCCGGAGTGCCGTAATTGCGGCCGTCGACGGTGAGGGTGCCGGGGTCCGCGGCACCGTCATGGGCGGCCCAATGAGCGGCACTCACCGGGATGCCGAGGCCCAGGAACGCGACCACCAGGCCGGGTAGCACCACTCCGTATCGCATGGCGAAACTCTAGCGCCGTCCCGCGGACCCCAACGACGAACACACAGCTGGGTGCCCGGAACTCTCAGGACACTCGAAGGAAATCTTCCAGGAAGAAGGCAGGAACCCATGTTCGTCAAGGTGTGCGGGCTGACCACCGAGGAACAGATCGACTGGGCCGTCGAACTCGGCTATTCCGCCATCGGCGTGGTCGGCACACCCAAGAGCAAGCGGTATGTCGAGCCCGCCCGGGCGCGGGAACTGGCCGCGTACGCGCGCGGAAAGATCCGCTCCTTCGTCGTCGCGTTCGACCGGACCGAGGTCGCCGAGGTGATCGGCGACTTCGACGTCATCCAGCTCTACAACTGGACCGAGCTGCCGAATCTGGCCTACTGCTCGGCCGTCGAACCAGCCCCGGAGCAGACCTGCGAGTACTTCTTCTACGACGCCAGCGTCGGGTCGGGCGTGTTCACCGAATTCCCGGACTGGCTCGTCAAGGCGCCCGGGCAGGTAGTGCTGGCCGGTGGTCTGAGCCCCGACAACGTCGCCGAGGTCATCGCCGCCCACCGGCCCTTCGGCGTCGACGTCTCCAGCTCGCTGGAAACCGCGCCCGGTATCAAGAGTCTCGATGCCATGCGCCGCTTCAAGCAGGCCGTGGACTCGGTGGCCGAACCGGGGGCCTGACGCGCCTCGCCGGCCCGAACCGGATCAGTTCGCGTCGAGTTCGTTGGAGACCGCGACCCAGCGGTCCAGCAGGCTCGCCGCCGCACCGGAATCCACGGTCTCGGCCACCCGCTTCAACGCCACCGCGAGCTTGGCGTGCAGATCGGCCTCGACCTCCTCGGCGGTCAGATCGAACGCCACCACGGCCGCCGCCGAATTCAGCAGCACCGCGTCCCGCACCGGGCCCGGATCGCCCGCGAACATATTGCGGGCGATCACCGCGTTCATCTGCGCGTCGCCACCCCGCAGCGCCGACGGATCTACCCGCTCGATACCCAATCGAGTCGGGTCGACGGTGGTTTCGTGCGACCGGCCGCCCGCGACCACCCACACATCGGTGGTGTCGGCCGTGGTGATCTCGTCCAGCCCGTCATTGCCGCGCACCACCAGCGCCGAAGCCCCGCGATCGGCGAACACGCCCGCGATGACCGGCACCAGATCCGGGAAGGCACAGCCGATCAGGCCCGCGCTGGGCTGGGCCGGATTGGTCAGCGGGCCCAGGATATTGAAGACCGTCGGAATGCCGATCTCACCGCGCGCCTGGCTGGCGAACCGCAGCGAGGGATGGAACACCGGCGCGAAACAGAAGCCGATGCCGGTCTGCCGCACGCACTCCGCCACCGACTCCGGCCCCAGCGCGATCTTCACGCCCAACGCCTCCAGCACGTCCGCGCCGCCGCTCTTGGAGGAGGCCGCCCGGTTGCCGTGCTTGATCACCGGAATCCCGGTGGCCGCGACCACGATCGAGGACATGGTGGAGATGTTCACGCTGCCCGAGCGGTCACCGCCGGTGCCGACGATATCCACCGCCGCGCCCTCGAACGGCACCCGCCGCGCGTGCGAGAGCATTCCGCTGACCAGACCGCTCAACTCGGTCGGGGTCGGGCCCTTCATCTTCAGCGCCACACCGAAGGCCGCGATCTGCGCGGTGGTGGCGTTGTCGGAGAATATCTCGTTCATCGCCCACGCGGCCTCATCCGAGGACAGATCGTTGCCGTCGGTGAGGATGCCGAGGATTTCTCGCCAGCTGCGCGCGCTCATTGCCTTCTCTTCCCGTGGCCGGTCGATGCCGGACACCAGTGTCGTTGGGGCAAGCCTAGTGTGGATGACCCAGCATTCGGGACTCTCAGGGGGCTGCGCCCCGACCCACCCGGGATTTCCCGCAGCTCCGCCCCAGAACTCTCGCTAGCGGGGCCGTTCCGCGGGTTGAAGCGCATCCCAGCCCAGAACGTCGCCTTCATGGCGGTGCGCGACCGCGGCGATGCGGGCACGTTCCTGGGAGCAGTGCAGGGCGTCGAGCACCTGCACTCGCTGCAAAACCAGGTTCGCGGGATCCGCGCCGTCCACCGAGGCGGTGTCATAGCCAATCTGCGCGGCGATGACTTGCACCGCATTCACCTGGCCGACGGGCACCCGCAGATGGTGCCTGAGCACCACCGGCTGATCGGCGGACCAGTCCAAGGCCTTGCCCAGGGCGGTCGAACAGGCTTCCGCATCATCGAAACTCGACGCCACCACCACCAGATCCGGGCGCGCCGGATCAAGTTTCGTTGTGCCGCCCCGTCCCAGCAATCGCTGCCACCACGACATCACCGCTCAACTCCCTCTCAGCAGGGCTCAGCTTCCTCTTACCTGCGCAATCTAGGCTCTCCGGTGACACGCCGAAGGTCACCGCGAGACGCCCGCTCGCGCTGGGCTTTCCGACACGTACGACAAAGTTTCGTACCCGCCTACGCCTGTCGTACTACGACAAGTCATACTTACCGCGTGACGACCGCAGTAGGGACCCCAGGATCGGCCATTACCCAGCGTGTGCATTCGCTGAACCGGCCCAACATGGTCAGCGTCGGTACCATCATCTGGCTGTCGAGCGAGCTGATGTTTTTCGCCGGCCTGTTCGCCATGTACTTCGTTGCTCGCGCGCAGGCCCACGGAAACTGGCCGCCGGAGCCGACCGAGCTGAACATGAAGCTCGCCGTGCCGGTGACCGCGGTGCTGATCGCCTCCTCCTTCACATGCCAGATGGGCGTGTTCGCGGCGGAGAAGGGCGACGTCTTCGGCCTGCGGCGCTGGTACCTGCTCACCTTCCTGATGGGTGCGTTCTTCGTCGGCGGCCAGGCCACCGAGTACCACGCCCTGTACCAGGAGGGCACCTCGATCTCCAGCAGCGTGTACGGCTCGGTGTTCTTCATCACCACCGGTTTCCACGGTCTGCACGTCATCGGAGGTCTCATCGCGTTCGTGTTCCTGCTGATCCGCACCAAACTCAGCAAGTTCACCCCCGCGCAGGCCACCGCGGCGATCGTCGTCTCCTACTACTGGCACTTCGTCGATATCGTCTGGATCGGCCTCTTCGCCACGATCTACTTCGTCCGCTAGCACCGGACGCGCCGAGGCCCAGCCCGCGTCGGCGACCACAAACTTGTACAAGTCGGTTCCGTCTACTCCAAAGGGACACAGATGAGTTCATCTCCCCCGTCAGCGCCAGATCCCGAGGGGATCGGCCAGGCCACCAAGATCCGCAAGCAGCGCCGTATGCGTCGGAAGCTGGCCGGCGGTCTGGTACTCCTGATGGGCCTCGTCGGAGCCGGCTTCGCGGCGTCGGCCCTGACCCCGCAGGCTCAGGTCGCGACCGCGAAAGAGGACCAGTCCGCGCTGATCCGCGAGGGCAAGCAGATCTACGACACCTCCTGCGTCACCTGCCACGGTGCCAACCTGCAGGGCGTCCAGGATCGCGGCCCCAGCCTGATCGGCGTCGGTGAGGCCGCGGTCTACTTCCAGGTCTCCTCCGGCCGCATGCCGGCCGCCCGCAACGAGGCGCAGATCCAGCGCAAGCCCCCGAAGTTCGACGCGCACCAGACCGACGCGCTCGGCGCGTACGTCCAGTCTCAGGGCGGCGGCCCGACCGTGCTGCGCGACAGCAATGGCGAGATCGCGCAGGAGTCCATCGTCGAGGACCGCGACCTCGGCCGCGGTGGCGAGCTGTTCCGCATGAACTGCGCGTCTTGCCACAACTTCACCGGCAAGGGCGGCGCGCTGTCGTCCGGCAAGTTCGCGCCGCCGCTGGAGCCGGCCAGTAACCAGCAGATCTACATGGCCATGGTGACCGGCCCGCAGAACATGCCCAAGTTCTCCGATCGGCAGCTGACGCCGGACGAGAAGAAGGACATCGTCGCCTACATCAAGGACCGCATGGAGACCCATTCCGAGGGCGGCTACGGCCTCGGCGGCTTCGGTCCCGCGACCGAGGGCCTGGCCATCTGGGTCGTCGGCATCGTGGTCCTGGTCGGTTCCGCGATGTGGATCGGTTCCCGGTCATGAGTACGTCAGGTGCGGAGGCGGCGGCGCAGCATGACCACGCAGCGCCCGGACTCATGACCGAAAGGGCGCAGCCATGAGTGAACAGGAGCGAAACAGCATGGGGGACAGCCCCACCGAACCCACCGAAGAGCAGCTCGACGCCATGTCCCGCGACGAGCTGGTCAAGCTCGGTACCGAGCTCGACGGCGTCGACGTCGCCTACCGCGCCCCGCGCTGGCCGGTCCCGGGTACCCGGGCCGAGAAGCGCGCCGAGCGCCGGGTGGCGCTGTGGTTCGGCATCTCCGCGCTCGCGGGTGCCGCGCTGATCGGTGTCTTCCTGTTCTGGCCGTGGGAGTACAAGGGCCGTCACCAGGACGGCAACGGCATGTACACGCTGACCACCCCGCTCTACGGCCTCACCCTCGGCATCGCCGTGCTGGCCATCGGCGTCGCGGTGGTGCTGATCCGCAAGCACTTCATTCCCGCCGAGATCTCCATCCAGGACCGCCACGACGGCGCGTCCTCGGAGGTCAACCGGCGCACCCTGGTCGCGCAGCTGCAGGACGCCGCCGAGACCTCAACGCTGGGCCGCCGCAAGCTCATCACCCGCACCGCGGGCCTGGGCGTCGGGCTGCTGGGCGTCGGCGCGCTGTTCGTCTTCGTCGGCGGCATGATCAAGAACCCGTGGGCCAAGCGCGACAAGTCGCCGCTGTGGGTCTCCGGCTGGACCCCGGACTACCCGGGCGAGACCATCTATCTGCGTCGTGACACCGGCCGGCCCGAGGACATCGTCCTCGTCAAGCCGGAGGACCTCGACGCCGGCGCCATGGAGACCGTCTTCCCGTGGAAGGAATCCTGGCGCGGTGACGAGCACGCGACCCTGCAGTCGCTGCGCGGAATCCGCAACGCGGTCATGCTGATCCGCCTGCGGCCCCAGGACGCGGAGCACGCCATCAAGCGCAAGGGCCAGGAGAGCTTCAACTTCGGCGACTACTTCGCCTACTCGAAGATCTGCACCCACCTCGGCTGCCCCACCTCGCTGTTCGAGCAGCAGACCAACCGAATTCTGTGCCCCTGCCACCAGTCGCAGTTCTCGGCGACCGAGTGGGGTAAGCCGGTCTTCGGTCCCGCCGCTCGTGCGCTGCCGCAGCTGCCGATTACCGTCAACGCCGAGGGCTACCTGGTCGCCCAGCACGACTTCATCGAGCCCCTCGGCCCGGCTTTCTGGGAGCGTCGTTCATGAGCCCTAGCAAAGTGGCCGTCCAGGCCAACGAGATTGACGAGCGTTACCGCGTCGCGGCGTTCGCCAAGCGATCGATCAACAAGGTCTTCCCGACCCACTGGTCGTTCCTGCTCGGTGAGATCGCGCTGTACGCGTTCATCATCCTGCTGCTGTCGGGCATCTACCTGACGCTGTACTTCGACCCGTCCATGTCCGAGACCGTCTACCAGGGCGCCTACCAGCCCCTGCGCGGTGTCACCATGTCGCGGGCCTACGAGACCGCGCTGAACATCTCCTTCGAGGTGCGCGGCGGTCTGTTCGTGCGCCAGGTGCACCACTGGGCGGCGCTGCTGTTCGCGTCGTCGATCATCATCCACCTGTTCCGCATCTTCTTCACCGGCGCGTTCCGCAAGCCGCGTGAGGCCAACTGGGTGATCGGCTCGCTGCTGCTCATCCTGGCCATGTTCGAGGGCTTCTTCGGCTACTCGATCCCGGACGACCTGCTCTCCGGCACCGGTCTGCGCGCCGCCTTCGGCGGCATCACCATGGGTCTTCCGGTCATCGGCACCTGGATGCACTGGCTGATCTTCGGCGGTGACTTCCCGGGCACCATCATCATTCCGCGTCTGTACATCGCGCACGTGCTGCTGCTGCCGGGCATCATCCTGGCGCTCATCGCCGCGCACGTGGCGCTGGTGTGGTATCAGAAGCACACCCAGTTCCCCGGACCGGGCCGCACCGAGAAGAACGTCGTCGGCGCCCGCATCATCCCGGTGTTCGCCGCCGACCAGGGCGCGTTCTTCGCCTTCACCCTGGGCGTCGTCGCCATCATGGGTGGCGTCTTCCAGATCAACCCGATCTGGAACCTGGGTCCCTACAACCCGTCTCAGGTCTCCGCGGGTTCGCAGCCGGACTTCTACATGATGTGGACCGACGGCATGGCGCGTCTCATGCCGCCGTGGGAGCTGTACCTGGGCCGCTACACGGTCCCGGCGCCGGTCTGGGTCGCGCTCATCATGGGCGTGGTGTTCGTGGTGCTGATCGCCTACCCGTGGATCGAGAAGCGCCTCACCGGCGACACCGCCCGCCACAACCTGCTGCAGCGTCCGCGCGACGTGCCGGTCCGCACCGCCATCGGCGCCATGGCCATCGCGTTCTACATGGTGCTGACCCTGGCCTGTGTGAACGACATCCTGGCGCTGAAGTTCAACATCTCGCTGAACGCCACCACCTGGTTCTTCCGCATCGCCCTGCTGCTGGCCCCGCCGATCGCGTACTTCGTCGCGTACCGGTTCTGCATCGGCCTGCAGCGCAGTGACCGCGCGGTGCTCGAGCACGGTGTGGAAACCGGTGTCATCAAGCGGCTTCCGCACGGTGAGTACATCGAGGTGCACCAGCCGCTGGGCCCGGTCGACTCGCACGGCCACCCGATCCCGCTGGAGTACCAGGGCGCCCCGGTGCCCAAGAAGATGGCCAAGCTGGGTTCCGCCGGCAAGCCCGGCACCGGCTCCTTCCTGCGCGCCGACCCCGCGTCGGAGCAGGCGGAGAACGTGGCCGTCGCCCACGAGGAAGAGCACAAGATGCTCGAGGTGCTGGAGGCGGCGCAGAACGCCGCCATCGGCAAGCACGATCACTGATCGTCGTCACCAGGGAGGGCCCCGAGTCGAATTCGACTCGGGGCCTTCCCCGTTCTCCTGGCCCGAAGCGATCGGGTGACGAGGACCGCGGGATTTCGTCAGCCTCCGGACTATCGCCGCTGTGCGGGCGACCGGCCCGCGATGGCGACGCGGTACGCGGTGGAGACCGGCCGGGCGCACGGCATCCCGCGCTAGCGACCAGCCTTGCGGCCCATCCGGATTCGGCTTGGTCCACACCAGCGAGAACCGCCACAGCACGAGCCGCCGGTAGCGCACGCCCGGCAGGATCTCCGCCGCGTCTCGGCGTAGGTCTCCGGCGGCGGCCACACCACCGGCGAGGGATGCGCCCACTGCGCACGGTGGCGGCGGCCGAACCGGGCGCGGTCACTCCTACGGTGTCTGCTCCGGGGCGGTGCGCTGGGCGGCGGCCTCGGCGCGGGCGACCCAGTCCAGCCACGCGCCCGCGCCGAGACGAGGTTCGGCGTAGCCGTCGGTGGTGCGGACGATGCGGGTGCCGGGCTGTTCGAGCCAGCGGAGCAGCAGGCCCGCCTCCTCCGGAAGCGCGCCGCGCAGTGGGGGATACGCGGGGTCGTCGTCGGGGCCGGCGAGCCGGGGCGGAATGACGGTTTCGGCGGAGGCCGCCAGGCGGTCCACCACCGGCATGGGGGAGATGCCGCGGACGGCGGTGCCGGCGGCGGCGAGGCGGGCGTGCCGGATGATCGCGAACTCCCAGCCGCCCGCGCCGTCGGGGTGGGCGGCGATCAGTTCGGGGATGGCGGCCAGGGCGGCCAGGCGCTGGGTGCGGCGCAGGGCGCGGACCACTGTCACGGTGCGATCCCGCAGGCGGGCTGCGGCCTCGAAATGTTCTGCGGTGGACAGAGTTTCGAGCTTCCCGGCAATGGTGTGCAAGAGTGCGTCGTCGGCCCCGGTGAACAGGGCGCGGACAGCGGCGGGAACGCGTTCGTACTCCTCTATATATAAGGGGCTGCCATGGGCACTCGCCGGGCAACCGCCGACCACGGCCGGCGGGCAATCGTGGCGGCCGGTGCGCGGGATCCGGGTGGTGCAGGTGCGCAGGCCCGCCTGCTCGGCGACGGTCGCGGCGATCTCCACCGCATCGGCGCGGGAGGTGAACGGGCCCAGCGCATCTCGGGTGGGTGTGCGGGAGACGGCGAAGCGGGGGAAGGGCTCATCGGTCAGCGTCAGCCACCACGCGCGCTGCGGGAACTTCGATCTGCGGTTGTAGGGCGGGGTGTGGGCGAGCAGCAGCCGTAGCTCGCGCACACCGGCCTCCAAGCCGTGCGCGCACTCGACATGATCGACCCGGGTGGCCAGCTGCACCATCTCGCGCATGCGCGGGCGGGTGTCGGAGCCGGTGAAGTAGTTGCGGACGCGACGGCGCAGGTTCACCGCCGTCCCTATGTAGAGGACTTCATCCGATGGCCCCCGGAACAGGTACACGCCCGGCGTGGCCGGAAGGTCCGCGGCCATCACGCGTTTGGCGCGCTGGCGGCGCGTCACCTCCGGCAGATAGTCGAGCAGCTCGGTGAGACTCTGCACTCCTTGATTGCCTACCCGGGCGATCAGCGCGTGCAGCACGTCCACCGTCGCCCGGGCGTCGTCGAGGGCGCGGTGCGTGGGCCGTGTCTCGGCGCCCAGCAGCTGTGCCAGATACCAGAGCTTGGCCGAGGGCGCCTCGTCCCGGCCGAGCACCCGCCGCGCCAGCTGGACCGTGCACACCGTTTGGAAAGCGGGCCACGGCAATTCGCACCGCGCCGCCGCGGCCTTCAGGAACCCCGTGTCGAAGCGGGCATTGTGGGCGACCAGCACCGCGCCCCGCGCGAACTCCAGGAATCCGGGCAGCACCTGCTCGATCCGCGGCGCGTCCATCACCATGGCCGTCGTGATCCCGGTGATCTGCACGATCTGCGGCGGAATCGCGCACCCGGGGTTCACCAGCGTCGCGAACTCCCCGAGCACCTCGCCGCCGCGCACCTTCACCGCCCCGATCTCGGTGATCGAGTCGCCGTCGGGACTGGTGCCGGTGGTCTCCAGGTCCACCACCACGAACGTCGTGTCATAGAGCGGGGTTTCGAGCTCGTCGAAGGCCAGCTGTCCGGACACGGACGGGAAGCCTAGGCGCAGGGTCCGACACGCTTTCCTGGGCAAGGCATTTGTCTGATTCGGTCGCCGCATCCCCGTCGATCGGCGGCGAGCTGCCCTCGGAGGTCTCCGTGCGGTCGGCCCTCGCTCACCCGATACACGGGTGGGGCCGATCGCCCGGTCGGATTCCGTGGCGGTGGCGGCGTGGACGGGGCCTGCTCCCGCCGCGGCGGCGATCATGAGGCGTCCGGCGATGGGTGACGACCGCAGGCGAGCGGGTCGTGACCGCGTCCGGGAGTGTGTCGTACGGCGTTCTTCGCAGGTCGGCCGGGAACCCGGGCCGCGTCCAGGGAGTTGCTACGCGCGACCTGGGGAAATGTCTGGATATGTGATGGAAATTCTCAAGATCAAATCCTCGAATTCACGAGAATAAGGGAAAATGTGGCCAGCGTCACATTCATTCGGATTGTGAATGAATTCCGCGAGTGAGGTGACCGATTCGAATCGGCGTCCGGTGTGTGCTGCCCCGCTGTCCTGCGGTCGGGCGTGTCGGATGGGCGTGTCGGGATCGACCAGGTCGCGAACAATGGCCATTACCTGGTGTTATGTGGAATCCGTCGAGGTTGGGAGGGGCTCGTGCGGGCACGCGCTACCCGCCGGTAGCCATTGGGACGCTCTCGGAAAAACGGCCACTGTTATCGTTTCGTGATTGCTGTGATGTTTATCGCATCGAAATGGGGATGCGTAACAATTTCGAGTCACGAATCCTTATCACGGCTTTACAAAGCACCGTTATGTGCTCGTAATCTTCCTGAGACCTCGCGGAGTCCGACGCACCACCGGGTGCGGCGTCGCGGGGCAGATTGGAAGTACCTCACCATGGCGACCATCACCGTCAAGCGACAGGTCCGGGGCATGCAGCGCACTGCGCGTCGTGCCGCTGCGGCCGGTGCAGTCGGCGCTGCCACGCTGAGCGCGCTGCTGCTGCCCGCCACTCCCGCATCGGCCCAGCCGGTGAACACGCCGGTCGGCACGATCGATGTGCCCGACCAGATCCAACTCCCCGCCGGCATCCCGGGCGTCCCGCAATCCATCCCGATCCCCGCCCTCCCGGGCACCGTCACCCCGGGGGCTCCGAGCCTCGCCCCGCAGAACAACACCCACCGGGTCGCGGTCGACGCCGCCATGAGCCGCGTCGGCGACCCGTACGTCTACGGCGCCGCCGGCCCGAACGCCTTCGACTGCTCCGGTCTGGTGCAGTGGTCCTACGCCCAGGCCGGGGTCAGCCTGCCGCGCACCAGCTATGAGCAGCTCAATACCGGCAGCCCCGTATCGTTCGACGACCTCGAGCCCGGCGACGTTGTGTCGTTCTACGGCGGCAGCCACTCCGGCATCTATATTGGCGACGGCAATGTGGTGCACGCGTCGACCTCCGGTCAGCCGGTGAAGGTCGCGCCGATCTCCTCGATGCCGTTCGCGGGCGCGCGTCGCATCTGATCCTTCGTTCGACCGGGGGATCCTTCTCCCAGCCGACCGCAGGCGGCCGACCTGCGGAAGGAACGGTGACCGTGATGATTCCGTGGCCTGCTGGACACAACCGGTCGCCGTTTCGTAATCTTATCGAGACCTTCTTGACCGGCTCAGGGTAAGAGAACGGGACGACACCAACCGTGGCAGCGCAGCGGCGACAGCATCGGACACACAGTCAGCGAACCAGGCGACTGGTGGGTGAAGCCCTCACGGTAGGCGCACTCATGGTCGGCACCTACGGCGCCCTGGGCGTCGGACCCGCGACAGCCGATCCGGCCTCCGCACCGGCATCTGCTGGGGAAGCGGTGCAGCGGCTCATCGACCTGTCGCGACAATCCGAACAGCTCAATCAGCAGGCGCTCAATGCGCAGGCCGATCTGGACACCAAGGTCGCCGCCGCCACCGCCGCCGACCAGCGCGCCGCCGACGCGGCAGCCACGCTCGACGCGGCCAAGGCGGAAATCCGCCGCTACCAACCGGTCATCGATCGCGCCGCGACCTCGGCGCTGCTCAGTGGCCGCACCAACCGGCTCACCTCGCTACTGGTGAGCAACTCTCCGCAACAGCTGCTCGACCAGATGTCCATCGTGGACCTGGTGGGCGCGCGCACGAATGATCAACTGGGCCAATATCAGAAGGCCACCGCCGCGGCCGCCGCCGCCGAGGCCAGCGCCCGCGCCGCGGCCGACACCGCCCGCGCCGCCAGTGCCGCGGCCGATGCGGTCCGGTCCGATCTGGAGTCCAAACGCGCTGCGCTGCAAGGATCCATGGCTCAGGTGATCGCCGCCTGGGGTCAGCTCTCCGCCGGGGACAAGTCCGCGCTCGCGGGTTCGATGTTCCCTCCCGGCTTCGATCGCGACAGCCTGCTCAGGGGCCTGGTGCCCGGTTCCGGCACCAGCGCACTGGCCGCGGGCCTGACCCGCGTCGGCGATCCGTATGTCTGGGGCGCCACCGGCCCCGACCAGTTCGACTGCTCCGGCCTGGTGCAGTGGGCCTTCCACCAGGTCGGCAAGAACGTGCCGCGCACCAGTCAGCAGCAGTCCAGCTTCGGCACGCCCGTGGACGAGAAGGACCTCCAGCCCGGAGACGTGGTCTTCTTCTACTCTGACATCTCACACGTGGGCATCTACGCCGGCAACGGATTGATGCTGCACGCTTCGACTTTCGGCGTTCCGGTCCAGGTCGCGCCGATGGGCTCCACACCGTTCCATTCGGCGCGCCGGTTCTGAACTCCGCGAACCCGGCATGAGTGATCAGGACCCGGAGGAGGCAGCTTGCGTGACCACGGAGGGTCCCCACCCATGCCCACCGTGCGGAGCATGATCACGGCGAGGTGGCGATGAGCGCCCTGCGGCAGGTGCGCGGCTGGTTGTCGGCGCGGCGGCGGTTGCAGTTCGTCCTCACGCTGGTGATGGTCAGCGCGCTGACCGCCGCGTGCGGTGCGCTGCTCATGCTGCCGAACTCGGTCGTGCCCAAGCTGCGCGCCGTGGTGCCGGGCCAGGACTCCGGCCGGCTCGCGGCCACGGATCCGCAGGTGCCGCTGGTGAAAAGGACCATGGAGTCCTACGGCAAGGTGATCGCGGAAACGGTGGCCACCGGGCCCGGGCGGATCGGCATCGTACTGGGGCATTCCGGGCAGCGCGCCGATATCGATGTGCTGGCAGGCGAACTCGCGGCAAGCACCGCCGCGGTCACCTCGCTGTGGGGCGCCGACTGGAATCAGGCGCCCGTCGTGGTGGTCGCCTCCAGCCCGTCCGAATTCGCCGCCCTCACCCACGCTGTCGGTGACGTGCCCGTCGAGGTCGCGGCCTCCACCGTCGCCGACCCCTTTCGTCCCGGCGCCCAATTGACCGGACAGCGCGTGGTTTTCGGCCCCGAGTCCGGACGTCGCCTGGGCGCGGACACGCTGCGCTCGGTGCTGCGTCACGAACTCACCCATATGGCCAGCCGCGCGGTCACCGTCGACGGCTCCCCGATGTGGATGCTCGAGGGCTTCGCCGAATACTCGGCCCACCGGGCATTGCGCCACCCCATCACCCAGATCGCCCCCACCCTCACCGCGCGCGCCCGCGCCGGTGACCTGCCCGCCGATCTTCCGCCCGACGCCATGTTCGAACCCGCCAGCGGCACGGCCTCCCTGGCCTACGAACAGGGCTGGTCCGTCTGCGCGTTCATCGCCGACCGCTACGGCGACCCCGAACTCGTCGACCTCTACCGTCAGCTCGCCTCCGGCCCCAAGGACAGGTCCGCCGTCGACACCGCCCTGCGCGCCATCCTCGGCGCCAGTTACCAGGACCTGATCGCCCAGTGGCGCGCCTGGCTCACCACCCGCACCGCCGAAGGCGCCTGAGCCACCAGGTCATGATGCTTTGACCCGCGTGATTGCCGCGGTCAGCGCTCCGGTCTCGATTCATCGAGCCGGCAGACGCCGCGCCGCGAGGCGCGCGAGGCCGCGACGCGCTCGGCCTCGAGAGCAAGGCCGTGGGGCTGCGAGGCGGGGCGGGGGTGCGGCGCCGGAGGGCGCGGGGCCGCGGGTCTTGCTCGAGCCGGTTGGCGGCTCGGGGTGCGAGGTTTCGGGGTGGGAGGAGTGCGGGGACCGGGTGCAGTAGGTTTGTGGCATGGGGCGAACTCTGCTGGTTACCAACGATTTCCCGCCGCGACCGGGTGGGATTCAGTCGTATCTGCAATCGCTCGCCCTGCAGTTGCCCGCTGATGAGCTGGTGGTGTACGCGCCGCGGTGGCGGGGGGACAGTCACTGGAAGTTCGATGCGCAGCAGCCGTTTCAGGTGGTCCGACATCCGACGACGCTGATGCTGCCGACGCCGTTGGTGACGCGGCGCGCCAAGAAGCTCCTGCGCGACGAGAAGTGCGATCGAGTGTGGTTCGGGGCGGCGGCGCCGCTGGCGCTGATGTCACCGGTGCTGCGGCAGGCGGGCGCCGAGCGGATTCTGGCGTCCACGCACGGGCATGAGGTGGGCTGGTCGATGCTGCCCGGGGCGCGGCAGGCGCTGCGGGTCATCGGCGATCACACCGATGTCGTCACCTATGTCAGCAAATACACGCGGCGTCGGTTCTCGACGGCGTTCGGGGCGCAGGCAGCGCTCGAATATCTGCCGCCCGCCGTGGATTCCGAGGTCTTCAAGCCGGATCCGGCCGCCCGGGCAGAATTGCGGGCCCGCTACGGCCTCGGGGACCGGCCGACCATTCTGTGCCTGTCGCGGCTGGTTCCGCGCAAGGGGCAGGACATGCTGATCACGGCCATGCTGGAGATTCGCAAGCGGATCGACGGCGCGGTGCTGGTCATCGCCGGCGGCGGGCCGTACGAGCAGAAGTTGCGGCAGTTCGCCGACGTCATGGGGCTCGGCGACGATGTGGTCTTCACCGGCCGCGTGCCCTCGAACGAACTCGCCGCGCACCACACCATCGCCGATGTGTTCGCCATGCCCTGCCGCACCCGCGGTCTCGGCCTGGACGTGGAGGGGCTGGGCATCGTGTTCCTGGAGGCCTCGGCCACGGGAGTGCCGGTGGTGGCGGGCAATTCCGGGGGCGCACCGGAGACCGTGTGCGAGGGTGAGACCGGCCGCGTCGTGAACGGCCGCTCGGTGGAATCCCTCACCGCCGCCATCGTCGACATCCTGTCCGACCGTGATGCCGCCGCCGCCATGGGCGCGGCCGGTCGAGCCTGGGTGCAGCAGCAATGGCGCTGGGACCTGATGGGTGCGCGACTACGGGAGCTGCTGGATCCGAGCGTTTCGGCCGAGACACGAGCGTACTGAGGCGATCACCGGAAGGTTCGCGGCCAAGCGCGGGGAAGCGCTCGATTCCGGACCGCGGCTCGGTAGACCTTTACCTGGCAGCAGGGGAGGGAAGAACGAGACTTCGGGGCCGCGAACTCGCCCGGAGCGGCGCGTAAGGCAAGATAGGCACAGTGAGCAGTATCCAGGTTGCCGACCAGACTTTCGTCGCCGCGCCGGGCTCGGCCGTGGCCGAGGTACTGGCCGATCGTGCCCGCTGGCGCCGCTGGTGGCCCGACTTGCAGTTGCAGGTCCGGGAAGACCGGGGCGACAAGGGGATTCGCTGGACCGTCAGCGGTGGTGCGGACGGCACCATGGAGGTCTGGCTGGAGCCCATGCTGGACGGCGTGATCATGCACTACTTCATGCACGCCGAACCACGCGGTGGCATCGAGGGTATGTCCGGACGTAAGCTGCTGGCCCTGAACCGGACCCGCCGCGTCGCGGGCAAGGTCATGTCCTTCGAGATCAAGGCCCGCCTCGAGGCCGGACGCAAGGCCGGGGTCGCGCCCGCGGCCGCTCACTAGAAAGGAAGCGTTGCCGCCCATGGCCGATCGAACTCAACGGTCGATCGTGATCGACGCCCCCTCGGACCGAGTGATGGCCGTCATCGCCGACCTGGAGTCGTATCCGGAATGGGTCTCCGCGGCCCGCACGGTCGAGGTGCTGGACACGTTGCCGGACGGCCGCGCCCGCACCGCCCGTTTCGTGCTCGACGCCGGCGTCGTCAAGGACACCTACATCCTGTCCTACTCCTGGCGGCCCGACGGCCGGGCGGTGAGCTGGAGCCTGATCGACGGTGATCTGCAGAAGACGCAGGACGGCACCTACGAATTGATCGGCCTGCCCGACGGCACCACCCAGGTGGTCTACGAACTGACCGTGGACCTGAACATCCCCATGATCGGCATGTTCAAACGCAAGGCGGAGAAGGTCATCACCGACACGGCCCTCAAAGAACTCAAGAAACGGGTCGAAGGCTGACCGCCGGCGGTACCGAACGCTCGCCGCGCCCCGCCACCCGCGTCGAGTTGTTCATCGGCAAGGGCGGTGTCGGAAAAACAACCTTGGCCTGCGCCACCGCACTCGCCTACGCCCGCGCCGGCCGCCGCGTCCTGCTGGCCTCGCTCGATCAGGCCCATTCGCTCGGCGACGCCCTGGGTTACCGCCTGCGTCATGGCGCGACCCCCGCTGTCGCCACTGTGCCCCTCCCCATGTTCGCCATCCCCGCACCGCAATTCGCCGATGACCCGGAATCCGGATCCGCCACCGGGGAATTCGGCGCCGCCTGGCGGGCGGATCTCGCCGCACCCTCGCGGTCCGGGGCGGAGATGCACTTCACCGGTCCTGGACACGGTGCCGCGATGCAGGCGCCCGGCGGGCCGCACATCGGTGACGCCCGGCCGGGAGACGGTGCCACTCTGCTCGGCCGTGGTCCGGCGGCTTACTCGGACGATGCTGGGTTCCGAGCCGCCGGAGGGGTATTCCGTGGTGCGGGGACCGGCCGCGTCACGGGCGATCCGAGCACCGATGCCTCGCAGGCGGTTCCCGGTGGTACGCCGCCGACGCTTGATGTCATCGAGGTGGATTCGCTTGCGCTGCTGGAGGATCGGTTCCGGCAGGTACTGGTCATGGTGTCCGGGGCGGGGCACGATCATGGATTCGACCTCGGAGCACTGGATCCCGCGGAGCTGACCGGCCTGCCGGGGGTGCAGGAACTGCTGGCTCTGCTGGAGATCACGCAATTCGCCGAGGCCCGGCGCTGGGACGACATCGTGGTGGACTGCCCGCCGTCGGCGGACATGCTGCGGATCGTCACCGCCCCGGACACGTTGCTCGGATATCTGGAGCGGGTGTGGCCCGCGCACGCCAGGACGATGGAGGCGATCGGCACGGACTTCCGCAAGGCCGTGCTGGCGGTGACCGTCGAGCAGATCGTGCAGGCGGTCACCGAAGCCCGTGACCTGCTGGCGGATCGGACGCGCACCGGCGCGCGGCTGGTGACCGTCGCCGAGCAGGTGGCGGTGGCCGAATCGGCGCGGGTGCGTTCGGCGGCGGCGCTGCTGGGTATCCGCTTGGACGCGGTGCTGGTGAACAAAGTGCTGCCGGAGATGCCGCCCCCGCATCCGGTCGAGCCGCCGCATCCGGCGGTGCAGTGGTATTTCAACCGGCGCGGCGAGCAACTCGACGTGGTGGAGGAGCTGCGCACGCGGTTGCGCGGGGTGCCCGTGCAGGTCGTGGGGCATGCGGGGTCCGAGCCGGTGGGTCTGAACTCGCTGGCGGCGCTGTCCTACGCGGTGGACGCGAGTGGTGACTGGGTGGGATGGCGTCCGGTCCCTATGCTTGGCACAGATGCGGACGGTGTGCTGCCCGTTCCCGCCGAGCCGGTGGTACGGCTCGAATCCGGGGCGGGCGTGCACTCGATGTTCGCGATGCGCATGCATCTGCCGGTGGTCGATCCGTCGACGCTGCGGCTGGGACGAGTGGAGGACGATTTGATCGTGGGAGCGGACGGGGTCCGGCGGCGGTTGCGGCTGGCCCCGGTGTTGCGGCGGTGCACGGTCGAGGCCGCCGAACTCGACGGCGACCAATTGGTGATCCGCTTCCGGCCCGATCCTCAGGTCTGGCCGAAATGACCACCACGCACCACCCCCGTCCCGGCCACCCCGATGAGAACCTCGGCGAATTCGCCGAGGAACTGCGGCTGTTGGCCGAGGCCGTCCTCGAACGTGTCGAGCCGGTGCTGCGCCGCACCGCCGCCGAGGGCCGCACCGAATGGTCGAGTTGCAGCTGGTGTCCGGTGTGCGCAGCCGCGGCCATCGTGCGCGGTGAGCACCATGATGTGGTGGCGGCCATCGCCGAACACGGCACCGCCATCGTGACCGTGCTGCGTGAGGCGCTCGCCGGCGTCCCGGTGGATCCGGTGATTCCTCCGGACCTGGATCCGCAGTCTCCGGAATATCAAGCCTGGCACCATCATTCGCATCTGGGCGAAACCGACGCCGGCGGAGGCGATCTGCCCTTCGCCGACGCCGCTGGCCGTGGAGAGGCCGGTGCGGGCGAGGACGGTGAATTCGCCCGTGGTGGACGGCAATCCGCCGTGCCCGGCGACCAGCCTGCTCCGGGCGCGGGTCTGGCCGCGGTGTTCGCGCGTTTCCTCGCGGGCGCGCAGGGCCGCGCGGCCGCCCGGAACCAAACCGAGCGTCGAACCGCCGCCGCCGGCGCCGAGGCATCGGACGACCCCGTCGGTCCGGGCACGGGGGCGGCTCGCCGTCCCGGCGCGGATGGCCCGGAACACTCGGACACCGTGCCGCGCACCGGCTTCCGTGCCGAGGCGGCGGACCACGGTCAGCCGTTCGGTCCGCCGGTCGCGCGCCCGCGTGAGGCCAGCGATCGGCCCGCGCCCGGCCGTGAGGCCACGGCCCCGAGCGCCGGCCGGCGGGGCAAGCGCGCGAAGTACACGCCCATCGATGTGACCATCAAGGCATGAGGGGCGGTGCGAACGTGCCGTTGACCGTGGGTATCGATGTGGGAGGCACGAATATTCGGGCCTCGGTGGTGGACGGTGCGGGCGAGGTGCTCGATACCGTGACCGCGCCGACGCCGCACTCCGCGCGCGCCCTCGAGGACGGCTTGGCCAGGGCGGTGCGCGAACTGTGCGGCCGGCACGCCATCGGCGCGGTCGGGCTGGCGGTGGCGGGCTTCGTCGACGAGGACCGCGCCACCGTGCGTTTCGCCCCGCACCTGCCGTGGGAGGACGCCCCGGTCGCGCAGCGTCTCACCGACCGGCTCGGCCTGCCGGTGATCCTGGAGCATGACGCCAACGCCGCGCTGTGGGCGGAGTACCGCTTCGGCGCGGCGGCGGGCGGGCGCAATGTGGTGCTGGTGGCGATCGGCACCGGCATCGGGGCGGCGCTGCTCAGCAACGGCCAGTTGTATCGCGGAAGCTTCGGCGTCGCACCGGAACTCGGGCATCTGCAGGTGGTGCCGAATGGCCGCGCCTGCGCCTGCGGCAAGCGCGGCTGCTGGGAAAGGTATTGCAGCGGAACGGCTCTGGCGGACACCGCGATCGAGTTGCTGGCGACCGATCCGCAACGGTCCACCGTGCTGGCCCGCGAGGCCGGGCGGGATCCGGGCTCGCTGACCGGTCGCCGGGTGGCGGGCGCAGCCCAGGACGGGGACCCGGTCGCCCTCGAGGTGATGGCCGATTTCGCGCGCTGGCTGGGCCTGGGCCTGGCCTTCGTGAGCGACATCTTCGACCCGGACCTGATCGTGGTGGCCGGCGGCGTGAGCAGTTCGGCCCCACTGTTCCTCGACGACGCACGCGAACACTACGCGACCTCGATCACCGGGGCCCGGCATCGCCGCCTGGCCCGCATTCGCACCGCGCAATTGGGCGAGGCCGCGGGCATGATCGGCGCCGCCGAACTGGCCCGCGCGGCGGTGCTCACAGACCAGGACGCGGTCCCGGTGGCGCAGGCCCGTCGTTGACCACCGCCGACCTGACCTCGTCGAGTTGTCTCATTGCCCAAGGCGACAACTGATTTCGTGCCGGTTAGGGTAACTCGTCGGGTACGCCCAAAATCGGTTCGCGCCTGACCGCCGTGTAACGGGCAACGGCTCTCAGCCGCCCGCTGAAGTCCCGGGGAGGCGGGGAAGCTTGGTTACCGCGCGGACTCGGCGGTAGGGTAGGCAAACAGTGGTGGTGCCCGCAACGAGGCCGGTCCCGGGTATCGAAAACAGGGAAAGGACGCAATGTTCTACTGGCTGCTGAAGTTCGTCTTGGTAGGGCCGCTGATGCATCTCGTGAACCGGCCGGAGGTCGAGGGCGTCGAGAACATTCCCCCGAAGGGTGCCGCCATTCTGGCCGGTAACCATCTGTCGTTCACCGACTGGCTGTTCACCCCCCTGATGAGCCCGCGCCGGATCACCTATCTGGCCAAGGCCGAATACTTCACCACCCCGGGTCTCAAGGGCCGGCTGCAGAAGTTCTTCTTCTCCGGCACCGGTCAGTACCCGATCGACCGCTCCGGCGCGGACGCGGCCGAATCCGCCCTCAACACCGCGCGCAAACTGCTCGGTGAGGGCCGCCTGGTCGGGCTCTACCCCGAAGGCACCCGCTCCCCGGACGGCCGCCTCTACAAGGGCAAGACCGGTGTGGCACGCCTCGCCCTGGAGACCGGAGTGCCGGTGATCCCGGTCGCCCTGATCGGCACCGACGAGGTGTGCCCTCCCGGTCCGTTCCGCTGGCGTCCGCGCAAGGTGATCGTGAAATTCGGTGCGCCCATCGATTTCTCGCGCTACGAGGGTATGGGCGGCAACCGCTTCGTCGAGCGCGCCGTCACCGACGAGATCATGTACGAGCTCATGCGGATGAGCAATCAGGAGTACGTCGACGTCTACGCCGCCAGCCTGAAGAAGGGCGTGCCCTCCGGCAGCCGCCCGGACGCCGACCGCGTCCCGGAGACCATCGCGGGCTGATCCGTTCGCTCAGCGAAGCGTCATTCGGCGAAGGCCCCGGGAGCTCAGCTCCCGGGGCCTTCGCCATGAAAGACGCCAACTGATTTCGCACCTGTCGGTAACTCATCGAGTACGGCCGGAACGGATTCGGCTCCCGACCGCCGGCGCGGGTGCGAGACGGTCAACGATCGTCGGTTGCCCGCTGAAATCGCGGGGTGGCGGAGGAGCCCGTCGAAGTCGCGGGCTGGCGGCGGAGCCGGTGCGCCTCGATCGCTTCGAATTTCGCGAGGTTGTGGCGGGCATCGGCGAGCGCGTCGTGCGCGTCCTTGGGCACCGGCGGCAGCGGCGGGCGGCCGTGCTGCTCCCAATGCTGACGCAGCTCATTGGTATAGCGAGGCAGGGCATTGGGGAGATCGACCATGGAGCCCCACAACTGGCACAGGGTCACGTGGTCGTAGGCGCCCACCCAGGCCCACAGCTCGGGCTCCACGCCGGGGCGGGGAACCAGGAACTTGTAGAGGTCGTCGCGGATGCGCTGCCGGGAGCGCCACAGCGGCGAGGACGGCGGCGGTAGCTTGGGCAGGACATTGCGGCGGACGAACGGCCCGGCCTTCTCTGGATCGAATTCGGTCGAGACCGCGTAGAACTCGCGTCCGTCCTCGCACACCACGGCGATGGAGACGAGGTCGATGACGGTTCCGTCCTCGATGAATTCCGAATCGTAAAAGTACCGCAGTGAGATGGGTCTCTCCTCAGCTCAGGTCCGGGGATGGTTTCCGGGCATATCATCCGCTCCCAGCCTAGGCGGCAGGCCGGTGTGAGCAGTCCAAGCCCTGGGGGTGGTCCACGTCACCAAGAACGATCCGTATTCTGAACAGGTGAACTGGACCGTCGATGTACCGATCGATCGCTTGCCGGAACTTCCTCCGCTGCCCGCCGAGCTTCGTCGCCGCCTCGACGACGCACTGGCCCGCCCGGCCCTGCAGCAGCCGTCCTGGGATCCCGAGCAGGCCGCCAAGATGAGAACCGTGCTGGAGAGCGTGCCGCCCATCTGCGTGCCCGCCGAAGTCGAGGAGCTGCGCCTGCGGCTCGCCGAGGTCGCCCGTGGTGAAGCCTTCCTGCTGCAGGGCGGCGACTGCGCGGAAACCTTCGCCGACAACACCGAGCCGCACATCCGCGGCAATATCCGCACCCTGTTGCAGATGGCGGTGGTGCTCACCTACGGCGCCAGTCTGCCGGTGGTGAAGGTGGCCCGCGTCGCGGGCCAGTACGCCAAACCCCGCTCCGCCGACACCGATTCGCTGGGCCTGCGGTCCTACCGCGGCGATATGGTGAACTCGCTGGTCGCGGATGCGGCGCTGCGCGAACATGATCCGTCGCGACTGGTGCGCGCCTACGCCAACGCCTCGGCAGCCATGAACCTGGTGCGCGCGCTCACCTCCGCCGGCATGGCCGACCTGCACAAGGTGCACGACTGGAACCGCGCGTTCGTGGCCCAGTCCCCGGCCGGCGCCCGCTACGAGCAGATGGCCACCGAGATCGACCGCGCGCTGGCCTTCATGAAGGCCTGTCGCGTCAACGATCCCAACCTGTCCAGCGCCCGCCTGTACGCCAGCCATGAGGCGCTGGTGCTCGATTACGAGCGGGCCATGCTGCGCCTGAGCGAGCATCCGGTCTCGGGTGAGCCGGTGCTCTACGACCTGTCGGCGCACTTCCTGTGGATCGGTGAGCGCACCCGTCAACTCGAAGGCGCGCACATCGCCTTCGCCGAGCTGGTGGCCAACCCGATCGGCCTGAAGATCGGCCCGACCACCACCCCGGAGCAGGCGGTGGAGTACGTCGAGCGCCTGGACCCGAACAACGAGCCCGGACGCCTGACCCTGGTTGCCCGTATGGGCAATCAGAAGGTCCGCGACGTGCTGCCCCCGATCATCGAGAAGGTGCAGGCCACCGGCCACCAGGTGATCTGGCAGTGCGACCCCATGCACGGCAACACCCATGAGTCGTCGAACGGCTACAAGACCCGCCATTTCGACCGCATCGTGGACGAGGTGCAGGGCTTCTTCGAGGTGCACCACGCGCTGGGCACCCACCCGGGCGGCCTGCACATCGAGCTCACCGGTGAGAACGTCACCGAGTGCCTGGGCGGCGCACAGGACATCTCGGACCTCAATCTCGAGGAGCGCTACGAGACCGCGTGTGACCCGCGCCTGAACACCCAGCAGTCGCTGGAGCTGGCCTTCCTGGTCGCGGAGATGCTTCGCTAGCTGTCCGCCTTCCAGCGCCTTCAGTGGGCCGTCCCGCCTCTGCGCGCCTATGAGCTCCAACAAAGTCAGAGCCCGGACCGCCTATCGCGGTCCGGGCTCTGACCTTCGTTCGCTTCGTTGCCCAGGGTGACAACTGATTTCGGGCCGGTCGGGGTAGCTCGTCGGGTACGACCGACATCGGTTCGGAACCCGACCGCCGGCACGGGTGCGCGACGGTCAACGGCTCTCGGCCGCCCGCGGAAGTCCCGGGGAGGCGGCTAGGGTATCGCGACCAGGGTGATGGTGGCGCCGGGCTGGACGGCGTCGCCGGGTGCGGTGCTCTGTGAGATGACGATCGAGCCGTCGTTGTTGGCGAGCTGGCGAACCGTCACGGTGAGGCCGAGGGCTTGCAGCTTGCTGCGGGCGGTGGAGACGTTGGCGCCCAGCAGGTTCGGCATGTCAACGGCGCTGTTGACGATCAGGACCACGCCATTGCCGGATTCGGTGCTGGTGCCCGCGGCGGGGTCGGTGCCGATCACCTGACCGGACTTGATCTTTGCATCGAACTGGTCACGAGTGGAGCTGACGGTGAGACCGGCCTTCTGCAGCGCCGTCCTGGCCTCGTCCTCGGTCTTGCCCCGCAGATCCGGCACCTTGACAGGCTGAGAACCCTTGCTGCGGTAGACCTTCACCTGGGCATTGGCCGGGAGGACGGTGCCGGGGCTCGGATCCACCTTGGCGACAGTGCCTTTCGGGGCGGTACTGCCCACTTCGCCCGCGTCCACGGGGGTCAGACCCGCGTCCCGGATGGCCTTGTCGACCGAGTTGACGTCCTGTCCGGGCTGGACGTCGGGGACCTTCGGCTTGCCGCTGGAGACCAGCACCGCCACCGATGATCCCTTGGTGACCCGGGTTCCGGCGGGCGGATCGGTGCCGACCACATTGCCGACCGGGATCATGTCCGAGGCCTTCTGCCGCGTCTCGGTCTTGAACCCCGCGTCCTGCAGCGTGGAGACCGCCTTCTGGGTGTCCATCCCGGCGATCGACGGCACCGCCGAGTATCTGCCGACTCCGAGCCACCAGCCGCCGATGCCCAGCAGCACCGCCAGCGTGACCACGACGCTCAGCCAGATGATGACCTTGCGCCGCGACTTGCCGCGATCCTCGATCAGATCGGAGCCGTAGCCGTGATTGCCCGGCTGCCCGGGCGGCGGCGCATACTCCGGCTGCCGCTGGTATTCCGGCGGCAGCTCGCGTGCCGCGGTCATGACCCGGGTGTGCTGCGCCTGCGGCTGCAGGTGCACGGTCGGCGGGTCCGCGGGTAGTCGGGTGGTCGCGTCGGCCGCGCCCGCGATCGCTCGCGGCGGCACCGGACCGCGCGGGGCGGGCGTGGGCCCGACCCGGTATGTGGCGCTGAGGTGCTCGGCCGATTCGGTGGGCGCGGGCACCCGGTAGTCGGGCAGCTGGAGTTCGCGGGCGATGCGGCGCAGTTCGGCCGCCATCTCGGTGGCGTTGGCGAAGCGGTGCAGGGGTTCGCGCGCGGTGGCGTGCGCGACGAGTTCGTCGATCTCGGGCGGGACGCCGGCGATGAACCGGCTCGGGCTCGGCACGTCCTTCTCGACCCGCTGCAGTGCGATGGACAGCGAGTTGTCGCCGGTGAACGGCGTTCGGCCGGTGAGCATTTCGAAGATGAGGATGCCCGCGGAGTAGACGTCGCTGCGCGCGTCGGCGGTACCGCTGGTGACCTGCTCCGGAGAGAGGTAGGCGGCGGTGCCGAGGATCACGCTGTCGGAGGTGATCTTGGCCTCGGCGACCGCGCGCACCAGACCGAAGTCGGCGATCTTCACCTCGCCGGAATCGGAGATGAGCACGTTCTCCGGCTTGATGTCGCGGTGCACCAGTCCGGCCGCATGCGCAACGCCGATGGCGTAGAGGACGGGCTCGGCGACGGCGCGCACCGCGTGCGGCGGCATGGGTCCGCGTTCGCGCAGCAGTTCGCGCAGGGTGCCGCCCTCGACCAATTCCATGATGAGGAACGGATGGTCGCCGTCCACGCCCTGGTCGTATACCGCGACCAGGGACGGATGCTTGAGCTTGGCCACGGCCCGGGCCTCGAGCTCGAAGCGGGTGAGGAATTGCGGGTCGGAGGCGAACTTCGGGTCCATCACCTTGATGGCAACCGGTCGGTCCAATCTGGTGTCCACCCCCCGGAACACCATGGACATACCGCCGCGCGCGATCGGCGCGTCGATGCGGTAGCGCCCTTCCAGCATCTGGCCGATCAACTGCAACCCTTCCGACTTTCCCGAGGCCGCCCGGTGCGGCTCACCCGATGGTAGTCGTGTCGGGGTGTGATGCGACTGCCGCGACGCGAGAGACTACCGTGGTCGGCGTGAGTGCCTTTCCTTGCAGCGAAGACGTCCTGCCGGATTCGGTGACCCTGATCCCGCTGCCCGACGTGGCCGAGCAGTTGGGCATGGTGGTCACGCGGGTGCATCAGATGCTGCGCGACCACCAGATCATCGCGGTACGCCGTAACGGCGTGGCCGGCGTCCCGAAGGAGTTCTTCGACTCCGACGGCGCCGTCGCCAAGCACCTCACCGGTCTGATCACGGTGATGCGGGACAGCAAATACACCGACGAGGAAATCCTCGAATGGGTGTACAAGGACGACGAGACCCTGCCCGGCCGCCCCATCGACGCGATCCACGGACCCCTGGCCCGTGAGGTGTTGCGCCGGGCCGCGGCGGATCCCTTCTGACGCCGGTCCATCCTTCGCGCACGGTGCCGGGCACCGTGCGCGAACCGATGCCCAGGGCGCCCACCGATTCGGTGCCGTCGCGGTAACTCGCCGGGTACGTCCGAGACCCAACCCGCCGGTCCGGTGAGTTATTGGAGAGGCTCCCCGAGGACCGGCAGGAGGCGCGGAGAGGCGGAGAGGCACTCCCGTGCCGCCACCCGCACACGGCGGTGCCGGGGCACCACCGCGCGGCGGGTGAAGACCGCGTAATCGGCGCGCTCGATCTCGTCGAGGATGCCGCCGTAGAGCGTGGCAGCGGTCCGGATGGCCGGGCGCACACGCGGAGTCAGCAGATCGATGCCCGGAACGGCACGGCGGTACACGCTGCGATTGACGGCGATCAGATGAGCGAGCGCACGCCGAACACGCGGATCCGTGTGGCCGGATTCCCGGCAGTGGAACAGCAATTCGGCATCGACGCCGAAGGCCGCCAAATCGTCGCCGGGGAGATACAGCCGTCCGCGGTCCAGATCCTCGCCGATATCGCGCAGGAAGTTGGTGAGCTGGAAGGCTTCTCCCAGCGCGGCCGCCGCCGGTTCGGCATCGGTCACGGGGACGACGGTGCCCAGCACCGGCAGCAGTTGCAGGCCGATGGCGGCCGCCGAGCCCCGCATGTAGTCGCGCAGGTCGGCCATGGTGGCGTAGCGGTCGCGGTAATGCGGCCCGCCCGGGATGTCCATGCGCATGGAGTCCAGGAACACCCAGAAGTGTTCGGCGGCAATCGAATACCGGCGGATGGTGTCGGAGACCGCCAGCAGTGCCCGCTCCTCGGGCCCGTCGGTGGCGTCGATGGGCGCGTCCACCAGGCGGGCGCGCAGCTCATGCTCGATCTCATCCAGTCGCGCCGCGGATTCGGCGGCCCGGCTGGGCGCGTCGCTCGCGTCCACGATGTCGTCGACCAGGCGGGCGAAGGCGTACAGCGCGTGCACGGCCGGTCTTCGCTCCGGTTCCAGCAGCCGGGTGGCCAGGAAGTAGGTGCGGCCGTGGGCGGCGGCGATCCGGCGGCAATCGCGGTAGGCGCGCTCGAGCATGATCGGCTGGTTCACGCCGGACCGGGCGTGGGGGCGCCGACAGGCTGATCGGGCTGCGGGAACGCGTCGGCGTGCGCGTGCGCGACACGCAGTTTCAGCGGATCCACGGTGCACAGCGACAGTGCCGCCACCACCGCGGCGAAGGTCGCCAGGCCGACGTGCACGATGTTGTAGAGCCCGATCGACCCGTCCGGCTGGAACACCAGCATGAGCCAGGCGCACAAACCCACCAGCACCTGCAGGGTCCGGGTGGACAGCGCGAATCCGGCGGCCAGCGCCAGCGGCCACGAGTAGTACCAGGGCAGCGCGGCCGGGGACAGGATCACGATGGCCACGAACGCCACGAGAATGCCGAACACGGCTTCCTTCTCGCTGTTCTTGAACCGCCACCAGGCCCACACCAGGATCGCCACCATCACCACCGCGCACATGGTGCGCGTCACCGACAGCACCGACTCCAGCCGCAGCGGCGTCACCCAGGTGACCACGTGCGCCATGACGGTCGGCAGCGACAGCCAGTTGATGATCTTCTTGGAGCCGGACAGCGCGGTGAGCCAGCCGATCTGGTGATCCCGGAGCCCGGTGAGCAGCGTGGCCACCGCGAACACGGACGCGAACACCGCCACGCCCAGTGCGCCGATCTTGGCGAAGGTCCACATGGGATGTGGCAGTTCGCCCTCGTTCTCCGCCGCGCGGCGCTCGCGCTCGTGAATCATCCAGATCCACACCAGGAATGGCAGCGCGATGCCCGCCGTCGCCTTCACCGCCACGCCGATCGCGACCACCACGATGCCCGCCACGTGATGGTGTTCGAGCACCAGCGCGATGCCCGCGGCCATCAAGCCGACCATGAGCATCTCGTTGTGCACGCCGCCGATGAGGTGAATGAGGACCAGCGGGTTCAGCACCGCCAGCCACAATGCGATGGTCGGCTTGCCGCCCAGGTGCTTGGTCAGATGCGGGACCGCCCACACCATGAGCGCCAGCCCGGGCAACATGACCAGGCGCAGCGCGATGGTCCCGGCCACCACGTTGTCACCGGTGACGCTGGTGATGACGCGCGCGATGAGCAGGAAGATGGGCCCGTACGGCGCGGTGGTGTTGGTCCAGACGGGGCTGACATTGTCGAGCAGCACCGCGGCATTGGCCTTCAACTCCACCGGCCCGTACAGGTACGGGTTGATGTTGTCGCGCAGCATCGCGCCCTGCGCCAGATAGGAGTAGGCGTCGCGGCTGAACATGGGCACCGCGAGCAGCAGTGGGAAGGTCCAGATGCCGACGATGCCGCGCAGTTCGTTGAGGGTGACCGCCGCGCCCGGCTGCTTGCCGATCACGATGCGCCCCAACCGGACCCACGCGGTGATCATGGCGATGACACCGATCCACACGAACACCGACGACAGCACCAGCCCGTGCCCGAAGCGCAGCCACGACAGGTGCATGGCCTCCAGCAGCGGGTCGTTTCGCCGGACGCTGCCCGCGCCGAAGCCGCCGAAGGTGATCAGCAGCGCACCGAAGAAGCCGAGCGTGGCCGCATGCCCCTCGAGGCTGCGGCTGAAGTCGGCGGCGTGACGCAGCCAGTGGTGCGATGCGGGGCCGGCGACGGCGATCCGATCGGTCGTGCGAACGGTCGGTTCGGCCCGCGCGACACCCCGGGCGGTCCGCGTGGCTGTGCTGCTCGCGGCGTCCGGGGTGGTGGCGTCCGTATCGGGGGTCGGCATAGGCGGTCGTTCCCCCCGGAAAGGTCGGCGGCAGCAGCCGCGTTGGTTCAAGGACGCGGTCAGTCTAGTGCGTGCGCGCGGGTGCCACCGCCCCGGAGTCGGCGGATCCGAAACCGGCATGTCGTGGATCACCCGTAATGCGCGCGGCGGCCAGTTTTCCCGACAACAGCACGGTCGGCACACCGACGCCGGGCACGGTGCCCGACCCCGCCAGAACGACATTCGCGCGGCCCCGCACCAGGTTCCGGGTGCGGAAGGGACCGGTCTGCCGGAACAGGTGTGCGGCCGAGAACGGGGTGCCCGCGATCATCCCCTTCTCCCGCCAGGTGCGCGGGGTGTCGAGGTGGTCGATCCGGAAGTACCGCGAAATGCCTTGATAGCCCCGGTCTTCCAGGGTTTGGAGCAATTCTTGCAGGTAGCTGGGGCCGAGCTGCTCCCAGGCCAGGGGCGCGGCATCCAGGTTAGGGCAGGGGGCCAGCAGGGAGAGCGGCTCGTAGCGGACGGTGTCGCGCAGGTGTCCGTCGATGTCGATGTGCTGTTCCGCGCGCTCGATGTAGAGGGTCGGATCGGTGAGCGCGGGCCGGGTGAGCAGCAGCGAGGGATCGCTCATGAGCTTTCCGCGCCCGCGCCGGGCGGCGATCTCGGTGAAGGTCCCGTCCCAGTCATGCCCGAAGTCGATGGTGTGATGCGCCTGCACGGGCCAGCTCTGGGCGACGGCGGCGGGAATCGTGCCGTGCGCCACCACCGCCGAGGGGGAGGCGCGCAGTCCGATCCGGTGCCGCAGCCCGAACCGGGGCAGTGACCCGATATCGGCGGTCACCACGACGGCATCGCAGTCGAAGACGCGGCCGTCCGCGGTCCGCACGGCGGTGGCCCGCTTGCCCGCGTAGTCGATCCCGATCACGTCGGTATTCAGTTCGAGCGTCCCGCCCGCGGCCGAGAGAGCGCGGCCGAGCGCCGCGGCGACGGCCCGCATTCCGCCTTCGGGGTAGGTGACGCCGAGGCAGGTGTCCATATAGGGAATGGCGGCGTACACCCCGAGCGCTTGCTTCGGGGCCATGCCCGCGAACAGCGCCTGGAAGCTGAACAGCCGGGCCACGTTCGGGTCCCGCACGATCCGCCCGACCTTGGGTCCGAGCCGCCCGAAAGCGCCGAGTCGAACCAGTGTCGCGAGCGCCGCCCGCTTCTCCGGAATGCGCACCATGTCCAACGGTGAATCGAAGTTGGTGTCCATGAACTGCCGGAACTCGGCCTCGTACACGCCTTTCAGCCAGCCGCGCAGCCGCCGGTAGCGGCGCGCCGTGCCGGGCCCGCGCATTCGCGCGACCTCGGCCGCCATCTCCTCCTCGTCGGAGTAGACGCCGATCTCGGAGCCGTCCGCGAACCGCGCCCGATACGCCGGGGCTATGTCCAGGATCCGCAGGCCGACGGACTCCCGGGTGTGTCCGACCACGCCGAGCACCTCGTCGATGAGTGCGGGCAGGGTGAGAATCGTTGCCCCGGAGTCGATCTCGTAGTCCGGTCCGCGATACGCGCCGACCCGCCCGCCCGGGCGATCGTCGCGCTCCAGGACGGTCACCTGCCGTCCGGCCGCCACCAGGTGCAGTGCGGCCGCCAGTCCGGACAGTCCCGCGCCGATCACCACGACCCGATCGGTCGGTCCCGTAACAGTTCTCATGCCCGTCGCCTCTTCCGCCGGACCGGTCAGTAGGAGCGCGCGGTGGCGGCCAGAGCCATGGCGCGCAGCTGCCGGGTGGCGTCCGGGGTCGCGGTACTGGCGTCCAGCGCGGTCAGCGCCCGGTCGGTGAGCGAACCGATCCGCTTCTCCACGGCGTCGACCGCGCCGAGTTCGGTGAGGGCCGTACGCAATTCGGCGACCCGCTCCGGGGTGACGTCGGTGCCGAGGCTGGAGCGGATGAGGTTCGCCGTGGCCGGGGCGGCGGCGTCGGCGCGCTGCAACGCCTCGGCGATGAGGACGGTGCGCTTGCCCTCGCGCAGGTCGTCGCCGGAGGGCTTACCGGTCACGGCCGGATCGCCGAAGACGCCGAGCAGGTCGTCGCGCAGCTGGAAGGCGATGCCGATATCGGTGCCGAATTCGCGGTAGGCGGCTATGAGTTCGGGGGAGGCCCCGGCCAGGGCGGCACCCAGGTGCAGCGGGCGCTCGATGGTGTAAGCCGCGGTCTTGTACCGGTTGATCCGCAGCGCGGCCTCGACGGTCTCGTCGCCGGCGGACTCGCCGTGGATGTCGAGCAGCTGCCCGCCCAGCACCTCGGTGCGCATGGCCGCCCACACCGGAGCGAAACGGGCGGCGGCGTCGGCGGGCAGCCCGGCGTCGCGGGCCATATCGTCGGCCCAGGCCAGGGCCAGATCACCGATCAGGATGGCGACGCTGATGCCGTAGTGGTCCGAGTCGCCCGCCCAGCGTTGACCCCGGTGCCGCTGTTCGTAATCCACATGCACGGTCGGGAAGCCGCGCCGGGTGCGCGAGGAGTCGATGATGTCATCGTGGATGAGCGCGCACGCCTGCACCAGCTCCAGCGCCGAGCAGGCGGTGAGCACGGCGTCGGCGTCCGGGTCGTCGGCGCTGCGGCCCGCGCCCAGCCAGCCGGTCCACGCGAAGGAGGGCCGGGTGCGCTTGCCGCCGCGAATGACGAAGTCCTCCAGGGCCGCGGCCGCGTCCACGAACACCGGGCCGAGCGGTTCGACGATCGGCGCCCGGGTGCGGAAGAACGCCGTGAGACGGTCTTCCACGGCGGCGACGAGCGATTCCGCGCCCACCGGGTGGCGGGTCGGGGTACCGGGTCCGGCGGACAGAGGAGCCTCCTTGGTGGGTGCCGCGGCGCGTCGCGTGCGCAGCCAGCGGGGTTCGCGTCCGACTCTACCGACCACCGTGTGGCGGCCGGGAATCGGTCGGACCCGATCCGGTCTCACCTGCTGAGATAAGCCCAGGTCGGGGTCTGGTGCCCGGTGCGGCCCCGTAAAATGTCGGCGTGAGTTTCGACAATGTACGGGGATATTCGACCCCTGGCCGAGTTTCTCGCACGCCGCACGTGTCCGGAACTCGCTCCGTGGTGCAGCAGTTGGGCCCGCGTCCCGACGGGTCGATTCCGTTCTCGGTCGAATTCAATCCGCCGCGGGACGCCGCCGGCGAGGCGCGCCTGTGGCGAGCCGCGCGCGAGTTCGAGCGGCTGCATCCGGCGTTCGTGTCGATGACCTACGGCGCGGGCGGCTCCACCCGCGACCGCACCATCCGGGTCACCGGCCAGCTGGCGCGCGAGACCACGCTGCTGACGGTCGCGCATCTGACGGCGGTGGATCACTCGGTCGCCGAGCTGCGTTCGATCGTCGGCGCGTACGCCGATGCGGGCATCCGGAATCTGCTGGTGCTGCGCGGCGATCCGCCGGGCGACGTGCTGGGGGAGTGGATCAAGCACCCCGAGGGCGTCGAGTACGCCGAGGAACTGGTCCGCATGGTCCGCGATCTGGGCGACTTCCACGTGGGTGTGGCCTCGTTCCCGCAGGGCCACCCGCGCTCCACCGACCTCGACCAGGACACCCGCTTCCTGGTGTCGAAACTGCGTGCGGGCGCGGAGTATTCGATCACCCAGATGTTCTTCGACGTGGAGCACTATCTGCGCCTGCGGGATCGGGTCATCGCCTGCGATCCGATCGAGGGCGCCAAACCGATCATTCCCGAGCTCATGCCGGTCACCTCGCTGCGCACGGTGCAGCGCGCGGAGGAGCTCTCGGGTCGTCCGCTGCCGGCCAAGGTGATGGAGCGCCTGCGCAAGGCCGCGGGCAATGGCCCGGACGAAGATCGCGCCGCGGTCCGGGCCTGCGGAATCGAGATCGCCACGGAGATGGCCCAGCGCCTCATCTCAGAGGGTGCGCCCTGCCTGCATTTCATCACCCTGAATTTCGCGAAGGCCACCAGCGAAGTGCTGGCGAATCTGGGCTACACCATGTCGGCGACCCCGGCCCACGCCTGATCCGGCTCGCCCACGCCTGATCCGCCGCTCGGCATGCCGCATCAAATGCCGGGAATGCGCTGGTCAACGGAGTAGCGTCCCCCTCACCCGTGACCTCGAGGGGAGCCAATCATGTCCGTGTTCCACCGCCTCGTCCGCGTCGCAGGCGCGGTAGGCGCCTGCGCTGTCCTCACCGCCGCCGGTTCGGCAACCCTCACGGGCCCGGCCGGGGCGGCACCCGCCGATCCCGTCGGCGTCCTGACCGATCCCTCCGCGAGACCGTCCGGAACTGCCGCCGCGCCGCTGACCGAGCAGGCCGCCGCCGCGCTGGCCGCGATCAATGCCGTGGGCGACACCGTCTCTCGGTCCGATACCGCCGGCCCGTCCGACTGGCTGTCCGCCTACGACCAGGCCATCAACGGGCTGCGGGCGCTGGGCATCCAGCCCTTCCTGTACCCGACCGCCGCCCCCTTCTGCCTCGGCGGCACCACCCTCGGCCTGGCTCCCGCCGTGGCGGGCGCGATCCCCGGCCCCTGGCCCACATACGTGGCTTCCGTTCCCGGCCTGGATCTTTCGGCCGTCAAGGCGGGCCAGACCATGTTCGCCTTCGTCCCCTATGGCATCGCGGCCGACGGCGCCGACACCTCCGGCATGCAGGTCGCCTGGTTCAACCTCAGCACCGGCCTCGGAGGCCTGGTCCCCATGGGCCCGCTGAGCGAGGTTCTCAACGCCATGATCCCGTCCCAGGTCCCGGCCGAGCTGCGCCCCATGGTCGAGCAGGCAGTCCGCGACTACTTCACCGCCGCCCTCCCCACCGGCGGCGTCCGCGCCGTACCGGTCACCACCGGTTCCGGCACCGTCCTCGCCGCCATGTTCGGCACCGTCCGCAACGGCGCCACCACCTGCTTCTTCCTCCCGACGATCGGCGTGACCCCTGTCCCCTGACCGGCTCAACGGTCGCCGAGTGCGCGGTCCTTCCAGCGCAGGCTGCCCGCCCGGCGCGCTCGATGCGACCGGGCGGAGAGCCCGAGATAGGCGGCCACGGAGGCCGGATGAGCCAGGGCCGCGACGATGTCCGCGGATTCGATCGGTCCGCCGTTTTCGATGGAGCGGGCCAGCAGACGTGCGGCTGCCGCGGCGCTGTAACCCAGCAATCCGGTCCGCCGGACGCGTCCGTGGCCGAGGAGCGCGGCGAGGGGTGGAAGCCAGAAGGCCAGGGCCGCAAGGGAAGCGATGGCGAGGCTGCCGGTGGGGCCGCCGTAGGCGGACCAGAGCCAGCGGGTATAGCCCTCGGTGAGGGCAAAGGTGGTGCGGTACATGCGGGTTTCGGCGTGAGGACCCGCGGCGACGAGCATGGTGGGGTGGCCGTTGCGGCGCAACTCGCGGGCGATGGCGAGGTCCTCGGTGAGGCTGGTCGCCACCGCGGTGTGGCCGCCGATCGCGCGGTAGGCGGCGGCGTCGAAGACGAGGAATTGGCCGCAGGCCACGGCCATCGAGGGGCGGAGGGTGCGGTTCGCGACGGCGACCGGGAGGGTGGAGGCCCAGGACCAGCACAGCAGGGGCTGGATCAGGCGCTCCGCGGGTGAATCGGCCAGCTGGCGGGGCCAGGGGCAGACGAGGGCGGCTCGCGTGGAGCGCAATTCGTGCACGGCCGCGGCGAGGGCGCCGGGGGAGAGGCGGATGTCGGCGTCGAGGAAGACGAGTACCCCGTCCCCGGCGGTCGACTCGGTCGCGAGGTCGGCCAGGCGGGCACAGGCCGCGGATTTGCCGGTCCAGCCGGGTGCGGGATCGATGTCGTTGCGGGACAGGTGGAAGCGGTCGTCGGTGCCGATGACGGCGCGGGCGGCGGCAGCGGTGCCGTCGGTGGAGGCGTCGTCGAGGATCAGGACCCGCAATCGCGGAACGCCCTGCTGGGCACGGAGATCCGCGATGAGGGAGGGGAGGCGGTCGGCCTCGTCGCGGGCCGGGATACAGACGGTGACCGCTTCGGAGACGGGATGCCCGCCGGGCCGCAGGCGGCGGACGGTAAGGCGATTCGTGAGGGCGATGGCCGCGCCCAGGGCGGCGACGGCGCTACCGGCCGTCACCGCCCTGGCGGCGAGGGTCATCGAGTCTTGGCGCGATCGGGCCGCAGCCACCGGGCCGCGCGCACGTAGGCCGGCGGATCGGGGTTGCGGGTCATGAAGGCGAGGACCGCGACCACGGCCGCCACCGCCAGGGTGATGCCGCCGACGATGCCCGCCCAGCCGGCGAACGAGCGCGTGTTCGGGTCCGCGTAGCCGACTTCGGCGCGCAGCGTGCTGACATCGCCGGGCGGGAGCTTCCAGGTCACCACGGAGTCGCCCTCGCGGTTGCCGTTGGTGGTGGCGACGTGAGCCGGGAAGGCCACGGTCAGCTGCACGTCGGAACCCTGGGGCGGCAGGCTCTTCAGATCGACCCGGCCGGTCAGGGTGACCAGGTCGCCGGTGCGGCTGAAGACCAGGTTGAACATGCCCGAGGTCTGGTCGGACATGCCGCCCAGCTGCTGCACCTCGCCGAAGGTGAGGTCGTCGAAGTACACCTGGCTGCCGACGTATCCGTCCTGCGAGTAGGAATCCACCCGCACCTTGCCCTGTAATCCGTCGGGCGCCTTCAGCTGCGGGCCCTTGTCCTTGTCGTTCTGCGGCACGGCCGCCGCGACAATGCGGCCCGATACCCGGTCATTGGAGGACACACCCATCGACACCTGCACCCGCAGGCATCCGGTCAGCATGACGGCCAGTCCCGCGAACAGGACCACGGCCAGCATCCGCACCCACCGGCGTGATCGCCGTGCTACCGGTGCGCTCGGATTCGACGGTGCCATGGATTCGAGCGTTTCCTCTGCTGTCGACATGTTCGGACTCGGCTGCACGGCTCACATCGTGCCATGCGTCCCGGGCCGCAGGGTGATTCGACGGGCGCTCAGCCCCCGAACCAGCGGAATCCCCAGCATTCCGAGTCCGCAGAACCCGTAAACGGCCGACACCGGCAGCCCCAGGAACATCGCGTGCGCCAGCGTCGACCCCAGCCAGGTCCACAAGAACACCGCCACCGGAACCACCCGCGCCGCGCCGCTGTCCGGAGCAGTCCGATCCCACCACTCCAGCAACCCGGCCATCACCGATGCCACCGCGAACCAGCCGACGTAGTTGGTGACCGGAATGTGCCCCAGCCCAGGCAGTCCCGCAACCGCGCAGCGCCACGTCCACTGCCCGTCCGCGACCATCTGCGGATCCAGGAACAGATCCCATCCGACCGCCCCGAGGGCGGTCAGCGAAATCCGCGCGGCCGCACCATCACCCAGCATCCCGGCGACGATCCACACCGGATACAGCCCGCCGGTCCAAGCCAGCGGCACCACCAGCGGCACCCCGAGCAGCTCGGGCCCCAGCCGCCCACCCGCGTAGCCGTAGCCGCCGAACGGAAACCCGGCCGCCGTCCCCAGGACCTCGCTGCCGAGCCCGATCCCCGACACAATCACCAGCAAACCCGCAGCCCACCGCACGCCACGCGTCGCTCCGGCGTGCGCCAGAGCCGAACCCGCCGAGAGCAATACGACCGCTATGGTCACCCGATCTCGCGCGACCTCGTGCATCAGCGGATACGCGATCTGCACCAGCACGAGCGACACCGCCGGTACAGCCGTGACGACCGCGGCACGCGCTGCGGCGAGCTCGCGCAGGTCAGATCCTGTCATCGCCGGCGAAACAGGCGGCGAGGACGCAGATCGCGTTCGATCAGCCGGGCCACACTGCGCCCGCTCGCGCCGGAGACGCCACCGCCCGGATGCGTCGACGCGCCCGTGAGATACAGCCCCGGCGCGCCCGGCACCCGCTGGCCCGCCAGCTCGGGCAGCGGCCGCCACATGAACATCTGGTCGATGGACATCTCGACGTGCATGACATTGCCGCCGAGCAGACCCATCTCCTGTTCCAGATCGACCGGAGTCTGGACGAAGCGCTGCGTCACCGTGTCGGCGAATCCCGGCGCGTGGGCGTCGACTTCGGCGATGATGCGGTCGGCCTCACGGTCGCCGTACTCCGACCAGGAGGCGCCGTCGGCCAGGTCATAGGGATGCCATTGCGACCACAGCGTGACCTGATGCTCGCCCGCGGGCGCGATGTTCGGATCTAGTGCGCTGAAGCTCATGGCCAGCACGACCGGGCGCGGCGGCAGATCCCCGGCCAGCGCGGCGCCGTGGGCGCGGCGCAGCTCGCGGCGATCGGTGACGAGAAGTTGCAGGCCGCGGGCGGATTCGGCGGTTTCCGCACCCGGGTAGCGGGGCAGGCCGCTGAGCGCGGCGCGCACGACCATGCCGATGCCCGGCCCCACACGAATGCGACGTCGCCAGTCGGAGATGACCCCGGCGTCGAATCCACCCTGTTCCAACAGGTTCAGCGTGGTGAGGATATGGGTGCCCGCGATCACGATGTCCGCGCGCACGTTTCGCCCGTCCGCGGTGCGCACCTGCCAGGCGTCCCCGGCCCGGACGATCGAGGTGACCGCGTCCCCGGCGCTCACGATTCCGCCGTCCGCTTGCAGTCGCGCCACCAGCGCCGAGGTCAGCGCGCCGCTGCCGCCGACCGCCCGCCCGGGCGGCAGCGTGTGCATGAGCGCCGCGAACCCCACCATGGGCGCGGACCCGGGTTCGGACATGGGCGGCCCGGACTGCGCGCCGAACCAGGCCAGCGCCGCCTTCAGCCGTTCACTGTCGAAAAGACTGTCCAGCAGCGCGTCTCCGGTCTGCGTCATCTCCCGGGACAGTGCCCCGCCGTCGGCCCGACCGGTCGCCCCGGCGGCCTCGCGGGGATCCATGCCCCAGAACGATTTCAGCAGATTCCCGCCCGTCGGTCTCCCCGAGAACGCTCGCATCACCCGGGCGCTGCGCGGACCCCACACGGTCACGAATCGCCGATACGCCTCGGCGTCGCGCTCCCCGCAGGCCGCCGCGATGGACGCGCAGGTCCGATCCAGATCCCGGTGGAACACGATCGGCGACATCCCGCTTCCGGGCGGCGCGGGCGCGAAAGCCCATGGGTCGCAGTCGATGTATCGCAGCCCGAACCGCGCCAGCTCGAGCTCCTCGATGATCCCGGTGTGCCGGATCATGATGTGCGCCGAGGATCCCCGATCGACCAGATGCCCGGGGAACCGCTCGACCGTGGACACCGCCCCGCCCAGCACGGTGTCGCGCTCGAGCACCTCGACCCGATGTCCGGCCCGCGCCAGATAGCAGGCCGCGACCAGCGCATTGTGCCCGGAACCGATGATGACGATGGTCCGGGATCCGACGTCGCTCCTACTCACAGGGGCAGCCGCCGCCCGAGCACCGCGAACCGCCGGGTGTCCCCGGAGAAGATGAAGTGCCGCACCACATCCCCGAATCCCTGCCGCCGATACAGCCGCCAGGCCCGGTTCGCTTCCTGATCCACCTCGGGGGTGGACAGCAGCACGGTCCGCTCGGGCCGGTTCTGGAGCAGTCGGGTCAGCAGGATCTCGCCGAGCCCGCGTCCCTGCGCGGCCGGATGCACATGCAGCTCGGTCAGCTCGAAGTAGTCCGAAAGCAGTTGCCGCGCGGCGTGTTCGGGCCAGCCGGTGCGCCGCATACCGCTGTACACCTGCTGATGCCACCACTGATGCGGCGCGCCGTGGTACCCGTAGGCGATGGCCACGATGGGCGCGGTCCGAAGGTCGAGTCGTCCGTCGTCGTCGGGCAGCACCGCCGCCACCGCCTGCCATCCGGGCCGGGTGGTGTGCTCGGTCCACATCGGCGCCCGCTGATGTTCGGTACCGCGCGGGTAATCCATGGCCGCCACATAGACCGCGAGGGCGTCATGGAGTCGGTGCCGCAGGGTCGCGGCCGACAGGTCGACCACGACCGGTGCGGGTGTCGATTTGGGGGTCACTGCGGTCATCGGCTGGACGCAACTCTCGTTGGCGCGGACGGATGAGGTCGACAGTAGCGCCACTGCGTGGGCGTCAACTTGTCGGTGGGTCTGTCTATATTCAAACCCACGAGAAACCTTCGAATACCTGTTCGATCTTACTGGCGGGCGAAATGCCCGATCGGGACCGGAAGTCCTTGGGAAGACGAATCGGGTGTGCGAGTGGGGAGGTACCCGAAATGAGCGGGAAAACTGAACGACCGGGCCACCCCGGCCGCGCCGGCGACCTTCTGCGCAAGGCGGACGGTCTGTTGCGGGAGGCTCGGGGGGAAACCGATCCGGCGGAGCGCTTCCGCACCGCCTACCTCGCCGCCCTGCGCGGCGCGGGCGCCGTGCTGGCGCTCACCGGGGCGGACCGCGCGCCTCGTGCGCGTTCTCGTAACGCCTGGGTCCTGATGCAGCGCGCGGCACCGGAATTCGTCATGTGGGCCGACTATTTCACCGGCCAGTCCGAGACGCGTGCGGCCCTGGAGGCCGGGTTGCCGCGGCCCATCGACGATCGCCGCGCGGACGAGTTCGCTTCGCGGGTAGGCGCATTCCTGCATGACGTGGAGGACCTGATGGCCGCGGCGGCCCGGCTGCGGCCCAGCTCAGGGTGGGTGACCGGAATGCTGGCGTGAGTATCGGCGAGTAGGTGGTCGCGGTCTGATCGAACTCGTATTATTGGTGGCAGACAGCCGCCAAGGTCGGCTATCCGTCGTCTACCCGGAGACGACAGCCACCACCTAGTGCCGGGGGAGGTACCGTGCCACTCTCCGAGCACGAGCAGCGCATGCTCGAACAGATCGAGAGCGCGCTCTATGCTGAGGATCCTAAGTTCGCCTCGACTGTTCGGGGCGGACGGTTACGTTCTGCCACCGGTCGACGCAGACTTCAGGCGGCCGCCTTGTTCGTCCTCGGTCTGTTCCTATTGGTGGCAGGTATCGCCGCACCGTTCAAGCCGGGCGGCTTCCCGATCATCAGTCTGGTCGGATTCATCGTCATGTTCGGCGCGGGTGTGCTGTTGCTGATCGGTGGCCCTCGGATGAGCTCGCCGAGCGGTCGTGGCTCCGACGCGCATCCCAGCACGGGTGGCGCTCCCGGCGTCGGCCGGGGGAAGCCACGCAAGCAGGGCGGGTTTTCCGCGCGGATGGAGGACCGGTTCCGCAAGAGGTTCGAACAGGACAGTTGACCGGGCTGCCGTGCCGCCGCGAGTCGGCGCGCGCGGCGGCAGACGATGATCGACTAACTGAATATCTCACGACACGCCATGACGCCACACCGATTTAGGGTGTGGCGTCACGGCGTTTCTGGTTGATGCCGGTTCGGCGTGTCGAAGGCTGTCCACGATTCCCCACGCCTCCCCACGGGAGCTCTCCAGCGCGCTCCACTCATGTCGGAAATGCACGCTATCTGCGGGTTTGCTGGCGGTTGTCGGATGCCCGCCGACGCGCGTCGCGCGTGTCGGGGGAACTGCGCAAAATCTTCCCCACCCCTGTGATAGCTGGTGTGACCTGCGAAGTTCGCCAAGCGGGGACCGAGATCACCGACGCTTTCGATTGAAAGTGGGGGAAAGTGGGGTAATGTGGAGCGCGCACTACAGGAGGCCGAACAGTCGAGAGGGTGATCCGGTAGGAGGTGTCGAGGTTTGTTTCTCGGTACCTACACCCCTCGGTTGGACGACAAAGGGCGACTGACGTTGCCTGCGAAGTTCCGGGACGAGCTGGCGGGAGGGTTGATGGTCACGAAGGGACAGGACCACAGCCTTGCCGTGTATCCCAAGGACGAGTTCACCGCGCTCGCGCGGAGAGCCGCGGCGGCATCCCGATCGAACCCGCAGGCCCGCGCATTCGTCCGGGCCTTGGCGGCTTCCAGCGATGAACAGCGTCCGGACACGCAGGGCCGGATCATGCTGTCGGCCGAGCATCGCCGCTACGCCAACCTCACGAAGGATTGCGTGGTGATCGGTTCGGTCGACTTCCTCGAGATATGGGACAAGATGGCGTGGGATTCCTACCTCGCCGAGCATGAGGAGGATTACTCGCAGGCCAGAGACGAGTCGCTGGGCGGGATCTTCTAGCCCGCAGCGAGGCGAGTGCCCTGCGGCCTCTGCCCGACACCGACCCTGACGTACTTCCCCAACGCCAGGTGCGGTGCTTCGGTCAGAGACCACGGGGCATTCGCCCAACTTCGAAGGTCCTTTTCGCTTGCGAGCCGTACGGCCGTGCGAATGAACGTGAGGCAGGAATTCCGGGAGGTCGAGGTGCACCGAAGCAGTGACGTCCCCCGCCATGTTCCGGTACTCCTCCATCGCGCCGACGAAATTCTCGGTCCCGCACTGCATTCCGAGGGCGCGGTCTACCTGGACTGCACGCTGGGTCTCGGCGGTCATGCCGAGCACTTCCTGCGGACGTACCCGAATATCCGCCTGGTCGGGCTGGACCGCGACACCGCCGCGCTGCAGTTGGCCAGTGAGCGGCTGGCGCCGTTCCGGGACCGGATCACTCTGGTGCACACCAGGTATGACGGCATCGCGTACGCGCTCGAGCGGGCGGGGCTACCCGACAAGGCTTCGGTCAGCGCGATTCTGATGGACCTGGGTGTGTCCTCCATGCAGCTGGACGAGGCCGAACGCGGCTTCGCCTACTCCATCGACGCGCCTCTGGACATGCGGATGGACACCAGCACCGGCCCGACCGCCGCCGACGTGCTCAATACCTACAGCCACGGCGAGCTGGCCCGGGTCCTGAAAACCTATGGCGAGGAACGGTTCGCGGGCAAGATCGCCGCCGAGATCGTGCGGCGCCGCCAGCGCACCCCGTTCACCACCAGCGCCCAGCTGGTGGAGCTGCTGTATGACACCATCCCGGCCGCGGCGCGACGCACGGGCGGGCATCCGGCCAAGCGCACCTTCCAGGCGCTGCGCGTCGAGGTGAACCGGGAGCTGGAGTCCCTGGAGGCGGCGCTGCCCGCCGCGCTGGATGCGCTGGTCCCGGGCGGCCGCATCGTGGTCATGAGCTACCAGTCCCTGGAGGACCGGGTGGTGAAGGCGGAGTTCGCCAAGCGATCGGCCTCGCGCACACCGCTGGACCTGCCGGTCGAATTGCCGGGTATGGGGCCGGAATTCAGGATTCTGACCCGCGGCGCGGAGAAAGCGACCCAGCAGGAGATCGAGGACAATCCGCGGGCCGCCCCGGTGCGCATGCGGGCGGCGGAACGGATCGCAGGGGAGGAGCAACCGTGAGGTTCCGGGGTATTCGGAAGTGCCGGGCGGCCACCCGCTGGATCGGGGCCGCCCGATGACTACCCGGACACAGGCGACGGGCCGGGGGGCTCGCCGGGTGCAGGCCGCCGAACGCGTGAAATCGGGTGCGGCGCAACGTGCCTACGCCCGCCGCCGCAATCGTGAGGGCGGCCGGACCGAGTTGCCCGGCATGCGCCGGGGGCGGCGCAGCGATCCGATTCCGCGCGGCCGCATGTCCTTCGTGGCCACCATCATCGCGTTGCTGGGCTGCGGCCTGGCCTTGACGTTGTTGCTCACCACCCGCGCCACCGAGGACAGCTATCAGCTCGGCGATCAGCGCCGCGCCAATCAGAAGCTGTCCGATGAGCGTGACGCGCTGCAGCGCGAGGTCGCCTCCGCCGACTCGGCGCCCGAATTGGCCAAGCGCGCAGCCGAACTCGGCATGATCCCGGCCAAGGACCCGGCCCGCCTGGTGATCGGGCCGGACGGCCAGGTCGTCGTGGTCGGCGATCCGCAGCCCGCCCAGGGCACGCCCGCGCCGCCGCTCAACACCACCCCGCCGGCGGCCCAGCCGCCGAAACTGCAGCAGGCACAGGGCGAGCGGGTGGTCCCGGTGACGACGACACCCGCGCCGTCTACCACACCGAACGCCGCCCCGCCGCCCGCGACCGCGGCGAATCCTGTTCCTGTGGCGCCGCTTCCGACTCCGCAGAACCCGCAGGTCCAGGCGAACGGAGCGCCCCGATGACGGTGATCGCGCGGCGAGCGAACGGGGCTGGTCGATGAGCCCTGCCCGCGCGGGGCGCGGGCGCGATTCCGGCCGGGGCCGGTCCGATTCCGGTCGGGGGCGTGTCGCCTCCGGCCGGGGGCGGTCGGGTTCCGGCCGCGCCGGCTCGGGGCCGGGTCGCCAGTCCCGGCCGCGGCCCGCTCCGGGGCTGGATTCGAGCACGCGGTTCCGGTTCGCGGTGGGCCGGCTGGTCATGCTGGTGGCGCTCGCCGTGGCGGCCATCCAATTGCTGTGGGTGCAGAGCATTTCCGCGCCGACGCTGTCTGCGGAGGCGGCCAGCCAGCGCACAGTGAAACTGGCCGATCCCGCGACCCGGGGACCGATCACGGATCGCTACGGGAAGTCGCTGGCATTCACGATCGCGGCCAAGGCCCTGACCTTTCAACCGGTGCGGGTGCGCAAGGATCTCGCGGACGAACACGAGATGAATCCGAAGACCGCGCCGGATCCGGACGACCGGCTGGCGGCCATCGCCAAATACATTCACCAGAAGCTCGGCAAAGACGCGCCCGAGAAGGACATTCTCGCCAATCTGAAGAGCGACGAGCCGTTCGTGTACCTGGTGCGCAATGTGGATCCGCGCGTCGCGGCCGATATCAATCTGCAGTTCCCGGAGATCGGGCTCGAACGCCAGGACATGCGTGAATATCCGGGTGGATCGTTGGCCGCCAATGTGATCGGCGCGACCGGCTGGGATGGGCACGGCCAGATCGGCCTGGAGTCCTCGATGGACGCGCTGCTGGCCGGTTCGGACGGTTCGATGACCTATGACCGCGGCTCCGACGGCGCGGTGATCCCGGGTTCGTGGCGTGACCGCCAGCCCGCGGTGAACGGCTACGGCGTCGAGCTCACCCTGGACTCGGATCTGCAGTACTACGTGCAGCAGCAGGTGCAGCAGGCCAAGGATCTCTCCGGCGCGGGCGCGGCCTCGGCGGTGGTGCTGGACGTGCACACCGGCCAGGTGCTGGCCATGGCCAATGACAACACCTTCAATCCAGCCATGGGACCGCGGTACTGGTCCACGACCGACCTGGGTAACCCGTCGGTGCAGGAGGTATTCGAGCCGGGCTCGGTGAACAAGATCATCACCGCGGCCGCTGCCATCGAGTACGGCCTCACCACTCCCGATGAGGTGCACCAGGTTCCGGGCAGCATCTTCATGGGCGGTGTCACGGTGCACGACGCCTGGGAGCACGGCGTCGCCCCGTACACCACCACCGGCATCTTCGGTAAGTCCTCCAATGTGGGCACCCTCATGCTGGCGCAGCGCGTCGGCGAGGACCGCTATTTCGACATGCTCAAGAAGTTCGGCCTGGGTCAGCGCACCGGTGTCGGCCTGCCCGGTGAGAGCGGCGGCGTGGTGCCCGCCCGCGACCAGTGGTCGGGCTCCACCTTCGCCAACCTGCCGATCGGCCAGGGCCTTTCGATGACCACCCTGCAGATGACCAGCATGTACCAGGCCATCGCCAATGATGGCGTGCGGATTCCGCCGCGCATCGTGAAGGCCAAGGTCGCTCCGGACGGCGCCCGCACCGAGGAGGAGCAGCCGGACGGCGTCAAGGTGGTGAGCCCGCAGACGGCGCAGACGCTGCGCCAGATGTTCCAGGCCGTGGTGCAGAAGGATCCGCGCGGCATCCAGTCCGGCACCGGCGGCCCGGCGTCGATCGAGGGCTATCAGATCGCGGGCAAGACCGGCACCGCCCAACAGATCGATCCCAAGTGCCATTGCTACTCCAGCGACCGCTATTGGATCACCTTCGCGGGCATGGCCCCCGCCGACAATCCCCGGTATGTGATCGGCATGATGCTGGATGCCCCGATGCGCAGCTCCGATGGCAGCGGCGGTGGTTCGGCCGCGCCGCTGTTCCACAGCATCGCGTCATGGCTGCTGCAGCGGGACCGCGTTCCGCCATCGCCGCCCGCCAAACAGCTGATTCTGCAGGCGAGTTAGCGCGGGGAACGAATGGTAGTGACGCCCACCGCCGCCGGTGCGCACACCGGTGGGGGACCGAACTGTGCCGTGCCGATCGCGCGACGATCGAACACGGGTAACCTGACACGTCGATCCGGTCATCCGGACGAATTTCTGCCATGACAGCCATCCGGAGAGGAGCTTCGTGCCCGCGCAGTCGGTACCGCGCAGCGGTGATTCGGCACAGCCGCGCAGCGGTGATTCGGCAGTCCCGCGCAGTAGTTATTCGGCACGGCCGCGCGCCGGTGATTCGGCAGTCCCGTGCAGCGGTGATTCGGCCGAGCCGCAGCTGCTTCGGCCCGCCGCACCGCCGGCGACCACTCTGCGCACGGTGGCGGAGCTGACGGGCGCGCGGCCCGCGGGGTCCGCGGCAGGTTTCGAGGACATCCAGCTCACCGGCATAGAACAGCGCTCGAACGCGGTGTTGCCGGGCGATCTGTTCGCCGGTCTGGCCGGCGACCGCGCGCACGGCGCGCGTTTCGCCCGGGGCGCGGTCGAGCGCGGCGCGGTCGCGATCCTCACCGATCCGGCGGGCGCGGAGCTGATCGGCGAGATCGCCGTTCCCGTGCTCGTGCACGATTCGCCGCGCGCGGTCCTCGGCGAGTTGTCCTCGGCCCTTTACGGTGATCCGTCTCGCAAACTCCGCATCGTCGGTATCACCGGCACGTCCGGCAAGACCACCACGTCGTATCTGGTGGAGGCCGGGCTGGCCGCGGCCGGGCTGCGCACCGCCCTCATCGGCACCATCGAGACCCGCATCGGCGGCGTCCGGGTGCCGTCGGCGCTGACCACCCCCGAAGCCCCGCAGTTGCACGCCATGTTCGCGCTCATGGTGGAGCGGGGCGTGGACGCCGTGGTCATGGAGGTCTCGAGCCATGCGCTGGCGCTGGGCCGGGTGGACGGGGTGCGCTTCGCGGTCGGCGCGTTCACCAATCTGTCCCAGGACCACCTCGACTTCCACGCCGGGTTCGAGGACTACTTCGCCGCCAAGCGCCGCCTGTTCGTTCCGGACGGCCCGGATTCGGCCGCCGCGCCGCGTCCCTCGGTGGCCGCGCGCACGGCGGTGATCTGTGTCGACGACGAGTGGGGGCAGCGCCTGGCGGGCGACGTGTCCGACTGTCTCGCAGCCGAATCCGGTGATGCCGCCGGGCGTTTGCGCACCGTGGCGACCCGCGCGGGCGTGCCCGCGGACTGGACCGCCGGGCCGGCCATCGCCGGACCGGGCGGCACCCAGGAGTTCACCGCTTCGGGTCCGGGCGTCAATGTGGATGTGCGGCTGCGGCTTCCGGGCGCGTACAACATCGCCAATGGAATCCTGGCCGTCGCGGTGTGCGCGGCGGCCGGTGTCGAGGCGCAGACCGCCGCTGCGGCGCTCGGCGCGGTCGATGTGCCGGGCCGCATGCAGCGGGTGGATCGGGGGCAGGAGTTTCTGGCCGTGGTGGATTACGCGCACAAGCCCGCCGCGATCGAATCGGTCGTGGCGACTCTGCGCACGTGGTTGGCCGAGCGCCGCCTCCTCCCCGGGCTTGGGGAGGGGCGTCTGGCCGTGGTGGTGGGCGCGGGCGGTGATCGCGATGCCGGCAAGCGGCCCTTGATGGGTGCGGCGGCGGCGCGCGGCAGCGACCTGGCCATCATTACCGACGACAATCCGCGCAGCGAGGACCCGGCGGCCATTCGCGCCGCGGTGCTCGCGGGAGCCCAGGCGGTTCCGGGCGCGGAACGCGGTGAGGTCCGGGAGGTTGGGGACCGGGCAGCCGCGATCCGGATCGCCGTCGACTGGGCGCAGCCCGGCGACGTGGTGCTGGTCGCGGGCAAGGGACATGAGACAGGGCAGGAGATTGCAGGCGTGAAGCACCCGTTCGACGATCGCGAGGTACTCGCGGCCGCCCTGTCGGAAAAGACGAGGGACCTGACGCATTCATGATCGAAATGACTTTGCGGGAAATCGCGGAGGTCGTCGGCGGCACGCTGCACGACGCCCCCGATCCCGAGGCGAAGGTCACCGGTTCGGCCGAATTCGATTCGCGCCGAATCGGTTCCGGTGACCTGTTCCTGGCGCTGCCGGGTGAGCGCGCCGACGGCCACGACTTCGCGGCGCAGGCCGTCGCGGGGGGCGCGGTCGCGGTGCTGGCCGCCCGGCCCGTCGGGGTGCCCGCCATCGTGGTGGCGCCCCGCCCCGGGAACACGCGCGCCATCGCGCTGGCCCATGACACCGACGGCTCGGGCGCGGCCGTGCTGGACGCGCTGGCCGCCCTGGCCCGCGTCAGCGTGGACCGCCTGGTGCAGGCCGGCAATCTGACCGTGGTCGGCGTGACCGGCTCCTCGGGCAAGACCTCTACCAAGGATCTGCTCGCGGCGGTGCTCGCCCCGCTGGGACCCGTTGTGGCCCCGCCCGGTTCGTTCAACAACGAGCTCGGCCACCCGTGGACGGCCCTGCGCGCCGACGCCGAGACCCGCTTCCTGGTGCTCGAGTTGTCCGCCCGCGGCCCGGGACACATCAAGGCGCTCACCGAGATCGCCCCGCCGAGCGTCGGCGTCGTGCTCAATGTCGGCACCGCGCACCTGGGCGAGTTCGGCAGCCGCGAGGTCATCGCGCAGACCAAAGGCGAACTCGTCGAGACCCTTCCCGCCTCCGGGCTGGCCGTGCTCAATGCCGACGACCACCTGGTCGCCGCGATGGCAAACCGGACCGCTGCCCGCGTGGTGACCGTCGGCCACGCCGCCGATGCCGATGTTCGCGCCTCCGACGTGGTCCTCGACGATCGGGCGCGCGCGCGATTCACTCTGCACGCCAACGGTGAATCCATCGAGGTCCAGCTGGCCGTGCACGGCGAGCACCAGGTCGGCAACGCTCTCGCCGCCGCCGCCGTCGCCCTGGATCAGGGTGCGGACCTCGCGACCGTCGCCCGTGCGCTGTCCGGCGCGGCCGCCGTCTCGGAGCGCCGCATGGACGTGCGCACCCGCGCCGACGGCGTCACCGTCGTCAATGACTCCTACAACGCCAATCCGGATTCGGTGCGAGCCGCCCTCAAGGCGCTGGTCACCATGTCCAAGGCCGGGACCGAGCCGCGCCCGAGCTGGGCGGTGCTCGGCGAAATGGGCGAACTGGGCGAGGAATCCGTCCTCGAACACGACCGGATCGGCCGCCTGGTGGTACGGCTGGACGTGGACCGCCTGGTCGTGGTCGGCCAGGGCCGTCCCGTGCGCGCCCTGTTCCAGGGTGCGGTGCAGGAGGGCTCCTGGGGTGAGGAGGCCGTCCACGTGCCGGATATCGACGCCGCCATCGCGCTGCTCGACGAGGAACTCGAGCCCGGCGCGGTGGTGCTGGTGAAGGGTTCGAACTCCGCGGGGCTGTGGACGGTCGCCGAACACCTGATCGGTGCGGCCGACAGCGGCCAGGCCCCGACGAGTCAGCCGAGCGTAGCCATGGAGGGCCCCGCTGTCGGCCACATGGGTGCTGAGCAGGAGGCCGCTCGATGACCCAGATCCTGTTGTCGGCCGCCATCGCGCTGGCCGTCTCCATCCTGCTGACCCCCGTGGTGATCCGGTACTTCGCCAAACAGGGCTTCGGACAGGAGATCCGGGTCGACGGCCCGGAGAGCCACAAGGCCAAGCGCGGCACCCCCACCATGGGCGGCGTCGCGATCATCATCGGCATGTGGGCGGGCTACCTCGGCTCGCACCTGATCTCCATGACCTACGGTGAGCCGGGCCCGTCGGCCTCGGGTCTGCTGGTCATGGGCCTGGCCACGGCGCTGGGCTTCGTCGGCTTCACCGATGACCTGATCAAACTGCGCAAGCAGCGCAACCTGGGCCTGACCGCGGCCGGCAAATACATCGGCCAGCTCACCGCTGCCGTCGTCTTCGGCGTGCTGGCCTTGCAGTTCAAGAACATTCACGGCCTGACCCCCGGCGACAAGCGCCTGTCCTACACACGCGACATCAACACCCTGTCGATGAGCGTGGTGGTCTTCCTGGCATTCGTCTGCCTGCTGGTGGTGGCCTGGTCCAACGCGGTGAACCTGACCGATGGCCTCGACGGCCTCGCGGCCGGTTCGATGAGCCTGGTGCTGGGCGCGTACATGATCATCACCTTCTGGCAGTGGCGCAATTCCTGCTCCGCGCACGCGGTCGCGGGCTGCTACCAGGTCCGGGACCCGCTCGACCTAGCCCTGGTGTGCGCCGCGGGCGGCGCGGCCTGTATCGGGTTCCTGTGGTGGAATGCCGCGCCCGCCAAGATCTTCATGGGCGACACCGGCTCGTTGATGCTGGGCGGTCTGCTCGCGGGCCTGTCCATCACCACCCGCACCGAGCTGCTGATGGTCGTGATGGGCGCGCTGTTCGTGGCCGAGGCCGCGTCGGTGGTGCTGCAGGTGGCGGTCTTCCGCGCCACGCGCAACCGCCTGTTCAAGATGGCGCCGTTCCATCACCATTTCGAGCTGAGCGGGTGGGCCGAGACCTCGGTGATCATCCGGTTCTGGTTGCTGGCCGGCATGGCCTCGGCGATCGGTCTGGGCCTGTTCTACAGTGAATACCTTTCTGCGGCAGGGTGAGTGAGCAATGTCCGAACATTCTCCGAGGGTCCTGCGCTCGCCGGGACCCATGCTCGAATTCCTGCGTGGTCGTGACGTGCTGGTGGCCGGTTGGGGCGTCTCCGGACGCTCGTTGATCGAGCCGCTGCAGGACATCGGCGCGCGCCCGGTGGTCACCGACGGCGGCGAGAAGGCGCTGGCCGAGGCCGCCGAACTGGGCTTGGGCACCGCCACCTGCGACGACCTGCTGAAACCCGATGCGCTGCAACGCTTCGCACTGGTGATCACCAGCCCGGGCTGGCGGCCGGACTCCCCGGTACTGGTCTCCGCCGTCACCGAGGGCATCCCGGTGTGGGGCGATGTCGAATTCGCCTGGTGGGTGGATCAGGCCCGCATCTACGGGCCGGTCCGCAAGTGGCTGGTGGTGACCGGCACCAACGGCAAGACCACCACCACTCAGATGACGCACTCCATCCTGCGCGCCGCCGGGATTCCCTCGGTGGCCTGCGGCAATATCGGCCTGCCGATCCTGGACGCGCTGCGGCGCAATCCGGGCCCGCAGATCCTGGCGGTGGAACTGTCGTCCTTCCAGCTGCACTGGGCCCCGTCGGTGCGCCCCGAGGCCGGGGTGGTGCTGAATGTGGCCGAGGATCACCTGGATTGGCACGGCGGCCTGGACGCCTACGCCGCCGCCAAGGCGCGCGCGCTGACCGGCCGGGTCGGCGTGGTCGGCCTGGATGACGCGGTCGCCTCCGCGCTGGCGCGAAAGTCCAAGGCGCGCCGCACCGTCGGCTTCCGCATCGGCGTCCCCGCCGACGGCGAGCTGGGCGTGGTGGACGGCAAGCTGCTCGACCGCGCCTTCACCAAGGCCGCCATCCTGGCCGAGGTCGGCGACATCAGCCCGCAGGGCCCGGCCGGGGTGGCCGACGCCCTGGCTGCCGCCGCCCTCACCCGATCCATCGACGTGGCGCCGCAGTTCGTGAAGGAGGGCCTGCAGGAGCACAAGGTCGGCCCGCACCGGGCGGCCTTCGTGCGGGAGCTGTCCGGCGTGCAGTTCGTCGACGACTCCAAGGCCACCAACCCGCACGCCGCCCGCTCCTCGATCCTGGCCCACCCCGCCGTGATCTGGGTGGCCGGCGGTCAGCTCAAGGGCGCCAGCGTCGAGGATCTCATCGAGGAGTGCCGCGAGCACCTCGTGGCAGCTGTGCTCTTCGGCCAGGATGCCGCGGTGATCGCGGCCGCACTGGCGCGACACGCCCCCGATGTCCCGGTGGTGGAGCTGAATTCGGGGGACGATGCTCGAATGGGTGACGCCTTCACCGAGATCGAACCCGAAGCGGTGATGGCGCGTGCGGTCCGCGTGGCGGCCGGCTTCGCCCACCGCGGCGACACCGTGCTGCTGGCCCCGGCCGCGGCATCCCTGGACATGTTCGCCGACTACACGCACCGCGGCCGCAGCTTCGCGGTCGCCGTGCAGGCCCTGGACGAGAAGGACATCGGGAGAACCGAATGACGACGGCGACGCCGCGGCGGGCCGGGACCGAATCCCAGCGCTTGCGAACCGGATGGTTCGGGGCATGGCTGGCCCGCCCGCTGGCGTCGTTCCACCTGGTGGTGGCCATCGCGGTACTGCTCACCGTGCTCGGCCTGGTCATGGTGCTCTCCGCCTCCAGCGTGGAGTCCTATGCCGGTGGCGGTTCGGCCTATTCGCTGTTCATCCAGCAGGCGATGCTGGCCGCTCTGGGCGCGGTGCTGTTCTATGTCGCGCTGCGCGTCCCGATGCGGGTGATGCGGCAGCTGTCGTTCCCGGTGTTCGCGCTGTCGGTGGTGCTGCTGGTGCTGGTGCTGATCCCGGGTGTCGGCACCCGGGTACAGGGCTCGCAGCGCTGGTTCGACCTCGGGGTGGTCTCGGTGCAGCCCTCGGAGATCGCGAAAGTCACGCTGGTGGTGTGGGGTGCGCATCTGCTGGCGTCCCGGCAGAGCGAAAACGCCGGGTACAAGGACATTCTCATGCCGCTGGTGCCGGCCGGCCTGCTGGTCTGTCTGCTGGTGGTGCTCGAGCCCAATCTGTCCACCACCATCGCGCTGGGCATCGTGCTGGTATCGCTGCTGTGGTTCGGCGGGCTGCCGCTGCGCATGTTCGTCACCATCGCGGTGTCGGGCACCGTGGCGGCGTCGATTCTGGCGCTGTCGGCCGGATACCGCTCCGACCGCATGCGCGCCTTCTTCAATCCGGGCGACGATCCGCAGGGCATCGGGTATCAGGCGCGGCAGGCCATGTATTCGCTTGCCGACGGCGGTATCTGGGGCCGGGGGCTGGGCCAGTCCCGCGCCAAGTGGAGCTATCTGCCCAACGCGCACAACGACTTCATCTTCGCCATCATCGGTGAGGAGCTCGGGTTCCTCGGATGTGCGCTGGTGCTGGGGCTTTTCGCGCTGTTCGTCTACGCGGGCCTGCGCATCGCGTCGCGGTCGGTGGATCCGTTCATCCGCCTGCTGACCGCGTCGGCGACCACCTGGATCACCGGACAGGCGCTGATCAATGTCGGCTACGTGGTGGGTTTGCTGCCGGTGACCGGTCTGCAGCTGCCGCTGGTGTCGGCCGGTGGCTCATCGCTGGCCATCACCCTGTTCATGTTCGGCATCATCGCCAATGCCGCCCGGCATGAGCCGGAGGCGGTGGCGGCCCTGCACGCCGGGCAGGACGGCCGGGTCAGCCGCATGCTGCGCCTGCCGAAACCCGAACTGTATTCGCCCGCGCGGGCCCAGGCCTCCCGCGCCCGGGCCAAGGCCAAGGCCAAGACGAACGCCAAGGTGAAGTCCGGTCCGCAGCGGCGGGCGCTACCCTCGGGTCGGGGCCGGGGTGGGTCGGAGCCGTCGTCACGACGGTCGATAGATTCGGATTCGGCCCGGCGCACCAGCCGCTCCACGGAGTCGTGGCGCAGCACCCGGGCCTGGGAGCCCAACTATCCGATGAAACACGCCAGGGAACGGGGTAATTCGAGGTGACAGTGGAGCGGCCGGACAGTGATGTGGGTACCGCGGAAGCTCACACCGATCTACCCGACCATCTGCAGCGCGTGCACATGATCGGCATCGGTGGTGCCGGTATGTCCGGTATCGCCCGAATCCTCCTGTCGCGCGGCGGCATGGTGTCCGGCTCCGACGCCAAGGAGAGCCGCGGCGTGCTGGCCCTGCGGGCGCGCGGCGCGGAGGTGCGCATCGGCCACGACGCCAGCGCTCTGGACCTGCTGCCCGGCGGGCCCACGGCGGTGGTGACCACCTACGCCGCCATTCCCAAGACCAATCCCGAACTGGTGGAGGCGCATCGGCGCGGGGTGCCCGTGCTGCTGCGTCCGGCGGTGCTGGCCTCGCTCATGCAGGGCCACAAGACGCTGCTGGTGTCGGGCACGCACGGCAAGACTTCGACCACCTCCATGCTGGTGGTGGCCCTGCAGCACTGCGGACTCGACCCGTCCTTCGCGGTCGGCGGCGAGCTCAACGAGGCGGGCACCAATGCCCACCACGGCACCGGCGGCATCTTCGTGGCCGAGGCCGACGAGAGCGACGGGTCGCTGCTGCAGTACGCGCCGGACGTCGCGGTGGTCACCAATATCGAATCCGACCACCTGGACTACTTCGGTTCGGACGAGGCGTACGTCCAGGTCTTCGACGACTTCGTGGACCGGCTCGAACCGGGCGGCCGCCTGGTGGTGTGCCTGGACGATCCCGGCTCGCTGGGCCTGGCCCGGCGCGCGGCGGCCGAACTGGCCGATGATCCGCGCGGTATCCAGGTGATCGGTTACGGCTCCGGCGATCTCGCCGCGTCGGGCTTCCCGATCGGGGCGCAGCTGTTGTCCTGGGAGCCGCGCGATGTCGGCGGCGTGGCCGTCTTCCAGCTCTCCGACGAGCCCGCCCCACGCACCCTGCGGCTGTCGGTGCCCGGCCGGCACATGGCCCTCAATGCCCTCGGCGCGCTGCTGGCCGCCCGCGCCACCGGCGCCGATATCAGCGAGATCATCCAGGGGCTGGAGGGTTTCGGCGGTGTGCACCGTCGCTTCCAGCTCACCGGACGCGAGAACGGCGTGCGCGTCTTCGACGACTACGCCCATCACCCGACCGAGGTGCGCGCGGTGCTCTCCGCCGCGGCCGAACTGGTCGCGCAGGAGGCACGGGACGGCGCGCGTTCGCGGCCGGGCCGGGTGATCGTGGTGTTCCAGCCCCACTTGTACAGCCGTACCGCCACTTTCGCGAGCGAGTTCGGCGCGGCGCTCTCGCTGGCCGACGAGGTCGTCGTGCTCGATGTGTACGGCGCGCGTGAAGAACCGCTGCCGGGCGTGAACGGCGCGCTGGTGGCCAACGCGGTCACCAAACCCGTGCACTATCAGCCGGATATGTCGCGGGTCGGCAAGCAGGTGGGCGCGCTGGCGCGGCCGGGTGACGTGGTGATCACCATGGGCGCGGGTGATGTGACCATGCTCGGCAGCCAGATTCTGGACGGGCTGCGCGCGCGACCGGCACACGGGCGGTGAGTCACCGTGAGCTCGGGTGGGGGAGCGGAGGATCGGCCGGATGCGGCCGCGGACGACAGCTACGACGCGGAGACCTACGACGCCGATACCTACGACGCCGATACCTACGACGCCGATACCTACGGCGCGGAATCCGCTGACGCGGACGGTGCCGAATCGGTGGCCGAGAGCGCGGCGGCCCGACGGGCGCGCCTGCGCCGCGGCCGGGTTCGGCGTGAGTCGCGAATCGCGGCGGCGTGGCAGTCGCGCCGGGTGCGTCTGGGCGCGCTGTCCGGGGTCGTGGTGCTGATCGCGCTGGGACTGGTCGCCTGGTTCACGCCGCTGCTGTCGGTGCGCACGGTGCAGGTCGACGGGCTGGCCGCCGTTCCGGAGCAACAGGTTCTGGACGCGCTGCAGGTGCCGGACGGACTGTCCATGATGCGGCTGGACACCAATGCCATGGCCGAACGGGTCTCGCACCTGCCCAAGGTCCGTTCCGTTCGTGTGCAGCGGGTTTTCCCATCCACGGTCCAGGTTACGGTGGTGGAGCGGACACCGGTGCTGTACTTCGACAGTCCCGAGGGCGCCCATCTGCTCGATTGCGACAGCGTGGAATTCGCGATCGAGCCGCCGGGACCCGGGGTGCCCAAACTGATTACCGATCATCCGGACGGATCGGACGCGGTGACCAAGGCCGCGGTGGCGGTCATGGCCGCCATTCCGCTTCCGCTGCGCGACCAGGTCGGTGTGGGAGCGGTTGTGGCCCGCTCGGTTTCGGATATTGCCCTGGAGTTGCGTGACGGCCGTACCGTGCTCTGGGGCGGAACCGTGGATTCCGCGCGCAAGGCGGCGGTGGTCGGCCCCCTGCTTTCCCAGCCGGGCAAGGTATTCGATGTTTCGAGTCCGAATCTGGTCACGGTAAAGTGAGCGATACCCATTGGGCCGCCGGAATTTTCGGTGGTTTGCCGGAAGGGCACCGTCGGTTCCGATCCAGGACCGGAGGGCAACCGTCCACGATACGATGCTCAGGTGGGTCGGACGAGTTGAATCACACAAGATTCTGATGCTCGGTTCGGCGCGCCTGCGCCCGTAACGCGGTGGCTGCGAATACCGTTCCGCACCAGTCGGATACTTGACATAACGCTGAACCTATGGTTGAGGGTTTATCGGACCGAGACCATAGCGCAGGAGTTCTGTCGATAACCGAAGACGACAAGCTGTTTCAGATCGAAGGAAGGCGAGAGCCCATGACGCCCCCGCACAACTACCTTGCTGTGATCAAGGTCGTCGGTATCGGCGGCGGCGGCGTGAACGCCGTCAACCGGATGATCGAACAGGGACTCAAGGGAGTCGAGTTCATCGCCGTCAACACCGACGCGCAGGCGTTGTTGATGTCCGATGCCGACGTCAAGCTCGATGTCGGTCGCGAACTCACCCGCGGTCTGGGCGCCGGCGCCGATCCGGAGGTGGGCCGCAAGGCCGCCGAGGACCACAAGGACGAGATCGAGGAAGTCCTCAAGGGCGCGGACATGGTCTTCGTGACCGCCGGCGAGGGCGGCGGCACGGGCACCGGCGGCGCGCCCGTCGTGGCCTCCATCGCGCGCAAGCTCGGCGCGCTCACCATCGGTGTTGTGACGCGGCCGTTCTCGTTCGAGGGCAAGCGCCGCAGCAACCAGGCCGAGGCGGGCATTCAGGCGCTGCGCGAGTCCTGCGACACCCTCATCGTCATCCCCAACGACCGGCTGCTGCAGCTCGGCGACGCCGCCGTGAGCCTGATGGACGCCTTCCGCTCCGCGGATGAGGTGCTGCTCAACGGTGTTCAGGGCATCACCGACCTGATCACCACCCCGGGTCTGATCAATGTCGACTTCGCGGACGTCAAGTCGGTCATGTCCGGCGCGGGCTCGGCCCTCATGGGCATCGGCTCCGCCCGCGGCGAGGGCCGGTCGGTGAAGGCCGCTGAGGCAGCGATCAATTCGCCGCTGCTGGAGGCCTCCATGGACGGCGCGCACGGCGTGCTGCTGTCGATCGCGGGCGGCTCCGACCTCGGCCTGTTCGAGATCAACGAGGCCGCCTCGCTGGTCCAGGAGGCCGCGCACATCGAGGCCAACATCATCTTCGGTACGGTCATCGATGATTCACTCGGCGACGAGGTCCGCGTGACCGTGATCGCCGCGGGCTTCGACGGCAGCGGCCCGGCCCGGCGCATCGAACCCGCCGTCGGCCGCACCTTCGGCACCGCCAGCGCCTCCGCCGGAACGGTAAGCCGCAGCACCGAATACACGTCCACCCGCGCCCAGGAACCGGCCCTGTCGCGCCAGGAGCCGACCCCCGCCCCGGCGGCACAGACCCCGCCGGTCGCCGAACGCGGCCCGGCTCCCTCCTACAGCGCCCCGCGCCCGGCGGTCGACCCCACCATCGGCGCCAACACCCGCAATCACATCCAGCCCCCCGATGCCGATGACGACGACGTTGACGTCCCCTACTTCATGCGCCGCTGATCTTGCGCCGCTGATCGATTCACCCTGCGCCCGCTCCGGTCACGGAGCGGGCGCAGTGCTGTCACAAGGGAACGATGTCCTGCCTCGCCGACCGCGATGGTGTGGACCCGCTGTGCGCGAATCGCATTCGCTGCGCCAGACCTGCTGCGTGCGTTCGGACGATCCGCAACCGGCCCGCCCGGCGGGACGACCCGGCCGGGTCCCCGAGGGTGGTGAGTTCCGGGTTGCCCGTCGGTGACTACTACCCTCGGAGGCATGACTGCAGCGGCACCGGTATTTCGGACCAGGCGGGTTGTGACGACCAGGGCGGGCGGGTTCTCGCAGGCGCCGTACGACTCGTTCAACCTGGGCGATCACGTGGGGGACGATCCGGAGGCGGTGCGGCGCAATCGGGTTCGGCTCGCGGAGAGTATCGGGCTGCCGCCGGAGCGGCTGGTGTGGATGGAACAGATCCACGGGCGGAATGTGGAGATCGTGGACGGCCCGCGGACCGAGCCGGTGCCTGCCACGGATGCGCTCGTGACCACACAGCGGGATCTGGCGCTGGTGGTGCTGACCGCCGACTGTGTGCCGATCCTGCTGTCGGATGACGAGGCCGGGGTGATCGCGGCGGTGCACGCGGGACGGATCGGGGCGCGGATCGGGATCGTGCCACGGGTGCTGGAGGCCATGACGTCGGTGGGCGCGAAGCCCGAGCGCATTGGCGCGTTCCTCGGCCCGGCGGCGAGCGGTCGCCAATACGAGGTGCCCGCCGCCATGCGCGCGGATGTCGAGGCGCATCTGCCGGGCAGCGCGACCACCACTGCCAAGGGCACGCCCGGTCTGGATCTGCGCGCGGGCATCCGCAGGCAGCTCGAGGCGGCCGGCGTGGGCGCGGTGGCGATGGATCCGCGGTGCACCATCGAGGACAAGACGCTGTTCTCACACCGCCGCGGCGCGCCGACCGGCCGACTCGCCGGTGTGATTTGGATGTCATCCGAGGGAGTTACAGAATGACCGAAAGCTTCACCGCCGCAGAGGCTTCCGATGCGGCACAGGTCACGTGCGGCGAGCGTCGCGCCGCGGCGCTCGCCGCCGCCCTGTCGGCACTCGTCGAGCGAATCGACGCAGCGTGCGCGGCCGCGGGCCGGACGCCGGGGTCTGTGCGCCTGCTGCCGGTGACCAAGTTCTTCCCGGCCTCGGATATCGAGATCCTCTATCACCTGGGCCTGCGTGAGTTCGGCGAGTCGCGCGAACAGGAGGCGGCGGGCAAGGTGGCGCAGCTGGGACACCTGTCTCAGATACGCTGGGAATTCATCGGTCGGCTCCAGCGGAACAAGGCGAAATCCGTTGCACGCTGGGCGGATGGGGTCTACTCGGTGGACAGTGACCGGCTCGTGAACGCTCTGGACGCCGGTGCGAGGGCCGCGCTGGACGACGGATCCCGCACCACCCCCTTGCGCGTGCTGCTGCAGGTGTCCCTGGACGAGGACCCGTCCCGCGGCGGCGCCCGCGACGCGGCCCTGCGCGCGCTCGCCGATCAGGTCGCCGCCTCGGAATCCCTGCAGCTCGCGGGCCTGATGGCCATCCCTCCGCTGGATGTGGATCCGGATGCCGCCTTCGAGCAACTGGCGCGCATCCACGCCGCATTAACGACCGTCCACCCCGATGCGAAAGAACTATCGGCGGGTATGTCCAGCGATTTGGAGGCGGCCATTCGTCATGGATCCACCTGCGTGCGTGTCGGTACAGCCCTGATGGGCGCGCGGCCGATAACCTCGGCGTAGCAAAGAAACCTCACCAGTCACATTTGAAACATATGCTTGGTGGCAGACGAGGACTGAGCAGGACAACACCCCAGGCCAACCGGGGCCGAAGGAAGGTCGACCAGATGAGCACGCTGCACAAGTTCAAGGCGTACTTCGGGATGGTTCCGCTCGAGGATTACGAAGACGATTACGTCGACGACCGCGGAGCCGCCCGGAGCGCCGATGAGCGTGGCCAGCGTCGTCCCCGGCCCTACGCCGAACGCGAGCGTGAATACGACCGATACGGCGAGGACCGCTACGACGACGAGCCCGCCTACGAGCCGTCGTACAAAGCCCCCTACAAGCCCGGGTACAGCGCGTCCCGGCGCGACGATTACGCCGACGATCTCCGCGAGCGCGACCACCGTGACCGCTACGACGCCGACGACCGTTACGACGCGCCGCGTCGCCCCACTCGCATCGATACCGCCCCGTCCAGCCGCACCCGTCCCGCGGGCGGCGGCGCGCCCGCGGTCCGTGGCAGCACCCGCGGCGCGCTCGCAATGGATACCGAGGCGGAGCGGCGCATCGAGGAGCTGCGGGAGCAGGAGCGCCGAATCGAGGCGGCCCGCCGTCCCCAGATCTTCGAGGACGGAGGCACCTTGTCCAAGATCACCACGCTGCGCCCGCGCACCTATGCGGAGGCCGCCATCATCGGCGAGCGCTTCCGGGACGGCACCCCGGTGATCATGGACCTGGTCGAGATGAGCAACTCCGACGCCCGCCGCCTGGTGGACTTCGCCGCGGGTCTGGCCTTCGCCCTGCGTGGTTCGTTCGACAAGGTCGCCACCAAGGTGTTCCTGCTCTCGCCCGCCGACGTCGACGTCTCCGCCGAGGAACGCCGCCGGATCGCCGAAAACGGCTTCTACAACCAGAAGTAACCCGACTCTCGGGGACTCTCAGGGCTGCGCCCTGAAACCCGTTCGGAGGCATTGCCTCCCGGGCCCCGAGGGGAGGGTCGGCCGCAAGGGGTAGCGGCCGAGGCGCCGATCATCGGCGCGGAGCTCAAAAGTAAACCGCGGCAAGGAATTGCGTCGCGTCACCGGGGGTTGCGAAATAGTCGCGGGGGAATGGCGGGGGAGTCTTGTGCCCGAGTTGTCGGGTATCGCACGCTCGTTCAGTCGGCCTTGTGATGAGTCACATGCCTGGACATGCACCATCAGGCGGTCACCTTGCCGCGGCCCACTCGGTGTTCGCGGCACGCCTCGGCCTGGACTGCGGCTTGATAGACCTCCGCCTCGGAGCGGAGGAGCGAACGGCTCCATAGACCTGCGCCTTGGGGGAGCGGAGGAGGGAAGGCCGAGGTGACAGGGCCGCGAACCGCCCGGAGCGAAGCGGAGGGCAATCGGACACCGTGTTTCTATTTTGCCGATCATGGAATCTAGTGCAGAGTGGTGCGGTGGCCCTGTTCCAGGTGTTGAACCTACTGCTGTTCCTCTTCTGGCTGCTGCTGATCAGCCGAGTCATCGTCGAGTTCATCCGCAGCTTCGCGCGGGACTGGCGGCCGACGGGCTTCGTCGTGATCATCCTGGAGGTGATCTTCACGATCACCGACCCCCCGGTGAAACTTCTGAGGCGTTTGATACCCCCAGTGAATCTTGGGGGAATTCGACTCGATCTGTCGATTATGGTCCTGCTTTTCATCGTCTTCATCTTGATGTCGATCACGGGCCAGCTAGGGCAGTCGGTAGCTCAGGTGTGACAGAATGGGCCGAAAGAAAGCTTGCCCAGATCTACCGCTAGATCTCCATACGAAGCGTGAAGGGATCGTTCCATGCCGCTGACCCCTGCCGATGTTCATAACGTCGCGTTCAGCAAACCACCGATCGGGAAGCGCGGCTACAACGAGGATGAAGTCGATGCCTTCCTCGACCTGGTCGAGCAGGAGCTCTCACGCCTCATCGAGGAGAATGCTGATCTTCGCCAGCGAGTTGCCGAGTTGGACGCGGAACTCGCTGACGCCAAGAAGAATCGGGGCCCCGCGGTCCAGACCGTGAAGGCCCCGGTCGTGCCGGAGCCCATCAAGGCCGCTCCGCCGCCGCCCCCGGCCCCCATGCCGGCCCCGGCCCCGGTGGCCGCCGTCAAGCAGGACGCGCCCTCCGCGGACGCGAATCTGCAGGCCGCCAAGGTGCTTTCGCTGGCCCAGGAAATGGCCGACCGCCTGACCTCCGACGCCAAGACCGAGGCCGAGCAGCTGCTGGCCAACGCCAGGGCCAATTCCGAGCGCTTGGTCAGCGACGCGCGGACCCGCTCCGAGGCGATGATCGCGGACGCCCGACAGAAGGCCGAGGCCATGCTGTCCGACGCGCAGACCCGCTCGGATTCCCAGCTGCGTCAGGCCAAGGAGAAGGCCGACGCGCTGCAGGCCGACGCCGAGCGCAAGCACACCGAGATCATGGCCACCATCACCCAGCAGCGCAGCGTGCTGGAGAGCCGGATCGAGCAACTCAAGACCTTCGAGCGCGAATACCGTGTGCGCCTGAAGTCCTATCTGGAATCGCAGCTGGAGGAGCTGGAGAACCGTGGTTCGGCGGTCCCGGTCGACGGCGGCGAGTTCGGTCAGGACGCGTCCGGCAACGGCGCACTTCTCAAGGGCAGCAAGTAAAGTCGTAGATACGGCCAGCGATGCCACGTCGCGCGGGAGGAACTCCTGGGTGGCGCGGTATCGTCGCCAACCTTTCGAAGCGACCTCCGGTAGCCACCGCTATCGAAGACACACGAGGGGGTGGTGTACTTGCTCGTGGTGACGCTCGCGCTCGCCGCGGTGGGTTTCGGCCTGCTGGTGACCGCACTGACCACCGGTTCGGTGATCTGGGCATGGGGCTGCATCATCGTGTGCGTGATAGGCGCGGTGCTGCTGCTCGTCAGTGCGTTGTCGCTGCGGACCGATGACGAGGACACCTCGCCGAGACCGGGTGGACGACACGCCAAACACTGAATGAGACGCACGGGGCGGGTCCGCGGAATATCCGCTGGACCGGCCCCGCTAGTATGGAAGCAGCACTACGGCGTTGATCCGGCCATCACCGGGGAGCTTTCGGAAGAACGGCGAGACCCGCGTCCAGCGAGGGACGGTAGGGCTCGCCCAGTAGAACCGAACGGGTGAGCCCGTCACAGCTCGCAACGAGAGGCTCGGTCCTGCAAGGGTTTTCGTGATCCTAGGGTCGGGCAAGCGGGGTGGTACCGCGGTTTCGGCGCACCGAGCGCCGGCATCGTCCCCGTGCCCAACATGCTGGCACGAGGAGCTGAGAGGCCGCGATGGCGGACGAGACCACCACCCGAAGCGCATATCCGCGCGTTGACCTGAGCCGCACGTCCGGCCAGGTGTCGTTCCCCGAGTTGGAGCAGCGGGTCCTCGACTACTGGGCCGCCGACGACACCTTCCGCGCCAGCATCGAGAACCGTTCCGATGCAGAGGAATTCGTCTTCTACGACGGCCCGCCCTTCGCCAATGGGTTGCCGCACTACGGTCATCTGCTGACCGGATACGTGAAGGATTTGATCCCGCGTTTCCAAACCATGCGCGGTAAGAAGGTGGAACGACGATTCGGTTGGGATACTCACGGACTGCCCGCGGAAATCGAAGCGGAGAAGCAGCTCGGTATCACGGACAAATCACAGATCGATGCCATGGGTCTCGCGGAATTCAATGCCGCGTGCAAATCCTCGGTGCTTCGGTACACCAACGAGTGGCGTAACTATGTGACACGCCAAGCGCGCTGGGTCGACTTCGACAACGACTACAAAACCCTCGACCTCGACTTCATGGAATCGGTCATGTGGGCGTTCAAGTCGTTGTACGACAAGGGCCTGATCTATCAGGGCTTCCGCGTGCTGCCCTACAGCTGGTACGAGCAGACCCCGCTGTCCAATCAGGAGGCGCGTCTGGACGACTCCTACCGGATGCGCCAGGATCCGGCGGTCACCGTCGACATGCTGCTGCAGGTGCCCGCGGACCACCCGCTGCACGTCCTGGACGGCGCCAACGCCCTCATCTGGACCACCACGCCGTGGACGCTGCCGTCCAACCTGGCGATCGCGGTGCACCCGGACATCACCTACGCCCACGTCGAGGGCAAGGACGGCAAGCGGTATGTGCTTGCCGCCGAGCGGGTCTCGCACTACGCCCGCGAGCTCGGCGAGGAACCGACGGTGCTGTCCGAGCATTCGGGCGCGGCGCTGGCGGGCCTGCGCTACCTGCCGCCCTTCGACTTCTTCCTGGGCCACCCGAACTCGCACCGGGTGCTCAACGCCGACTACGTGACCACCGACTCCGGTACCGGCGTGGTGCATCTCGCGCCCGCCTTCGGTGAGGAGGACATGGATGTCGCCTCGGCCAACGGAATCGAGATCGTGCAGCCGCTGGACCCGGGCGGCAAGTTCACCTCCATGGTGCCGCCGTACGAGGGCCTCATGGTCTTCGACGCCAACCCGGTCATCATCAAGGACCTCAAGGCCGCCGGAAAGCTGTTGCGGCACGAGACCATCGAGCACTCGTACCCGCACAGCTGGCGCTCGGGCCAGCCGCTGATCTACATGGCGGTGCCGTCCTGGTTCGTGGCCGTCACCAAGTTCCGCGACCGCATGGTCGAGCTCAACAAGGAGATCACCTGGGTCCCCGCGCATATCCGCGACGGCCAGTTCGGCAAGTGGCTGGAGAACGCGCGCGACTGGAACATCAGCCGTAACCGCTACTGGGGCGCGCCCATCCCGGTGTGGGTCTCCGACGACCCGGCCTACCCGCGCGTCGACGTGTACGGCTCGCTGGATCAGCTGGAGCAGGACTTCGGGGTGCGCCCGGCGGATCTGCACCGGCCCGGCATCGACGAGCTGGTGCGGCCGAATCCCGATGACCCGAACGGGAAGTCGATGATGCGGCGCACCCCTGAGGTGCTCGACTGCTGGTTCGAATCCGGGTCCATGCCGTACGCGCAGGTGCACTACCCGTTCGAGAACAAGGAATGGTTCGAGGGCACCCCCGACAAGGCCGCCCACAGCCCCGGCGACTTCATCGTCGAGTACAACGGCCAGACCCGCGGCTGGTTCTACAACCTGCACATCCTGTCCACCGCCCTGTTCGATCGCCCGGCCTTCAAATCGGTTGTGGCGCACGGCATCGTGCTGGGTGACGACGGCCTCAAGATGTCCAAGTCGAAAGGCAACTACCCGGACGTCAACGAGGTCTTCGAGCGTGACGGCTCCGACGCCATGCGCTGGTTCCTCATGGCGTCCCCGGTGCTGCGCGGCGGCAACCTCATCGTCACCGAGCGCGGCATCCGTGAGGGCGTGAGCCAGGCGCTGCGGCCGCTGTGGAACGCGTGGACCTTCCTGCAGCTGTACGCCTCGAAACCCGGTACCTGGCGCACGGATTCCCCGCACGTGCTGGACCGATACATCCTGGCCAAGCTGGCGGCGACCCGCGAAGTCATGACCGAGGCGCTCGAGGTCTACGACATCGCCACCGCCTGCGACGAGCTGCGCACCTTCGCCGACGCGCTCACCAATTGGTATGTGCGCCGGTCGCGTTCGCGCTTCTGGGAAGAGGACCGCGACGCCATCGACACCCTGCACACGGTGCTCGAGGTGACCACCCGGCTGGCCGCGCCGCTGCTGCCGCTGCTGACCGAGGTGATCTGGCGCGGCCTCACCGGTGAGCGCTCGGTGCACCTGGCCGACTGGCCGGCCGCGACCGACCTGCCGCACGACGCCGAACTGGTGTCGGCCATGGACGAGGTCCGCACGGTCTGCTCCACGGTGCTGAGCCTGCGCAAAGCTCAGAACCTCCGCGTGCGCCTGCCGCTCTCGGAGGTCACCGTGGCCGCCGCCGACGCGGACCGTCTGCGGGCCTTCGTGGATCTGATCGCCGACGAGGTGAACGTCAAGAAGGTCGACCTCACCACCGATGTGGCCGCGCACGGCCGCTTCGAACTCGTGGTGAACGCCCGCGCCGCCGGTCCCCGCCTGGGCAAAGAGGTCCAGACGGTCATCAAGGCCGTCAAGGCGGGGGAGTGGAGCGAGGCCGCCGACGGCACCGTCGCCGTCGCCGGGATCGCTCTGCTGCCGGAGGAGTACACCCAGCGACTGGTCGCCGCCGAACCCGAATCCACCGCCGCCCTGCCCGGCAATACCGGTCTGGTGGTGCTGAATTCGGTGGTCACCGAGGAGCTCGAGGCCGAGGGCTGGGCCCGCGACCTCATCCGCGACCTCCAGGAGACCCGCAAGTCCCTGGGCCTGGACGTCTCCGACCGCATCACCGTGGTCCTCGACGTCCCGGCCGAGCGGCTGGCCTGGGCGGAGACCCACCGCGACCTGATCGCGGGCGAAATCCTCGCCACTACCCTCACTTTCGGCGAGGCGGGCGCGGACGCCGCCGAGATCGTCGGCAGCGTGAAGGTCTCGATCGTCAAGGCGTAGCCGGAGCTCTTTCGGGTTCCCGTGCCCCCGCTGCCGATGCAGCGGGGGCACGGAGCCGAAGAGTCGTAGTGCCGTTGACATGGTGAGGGGGCGCGGCCGATCGGCCTCGCCGAATCGTCTACACCATCGACGAAAAGGCCGGTGTGATCACCATATTCGCGGTCGCGAAACGTTCTGACGCGTACCAGTAGCGGTGCCCCGGGGGCACGCTGGAATTGATGCGGTGGGTGGAGTGTTGCCCGGCAGGAGCCCGTAACCGGCCTTGACAGTCACCGTTCCTCCTCGAGGTCCGCCAGGAGCCATGAGATGGCCACCATCGCCTCCACTCCGGGAAGGCCAATCACCACCTGACCCTGCGGCCGCACCGCTGACCTTCAGCAAATATGGAGCGCCTTCCCGGAATCCGGGAAGGCGCTCTGGGGCTTCTCGAATATCGGTGCCTGATCAGGCCGTATATGGATCTGCACGAGGAGGTCTCGAGACACGCCAGCTCGGGTTCTCTTGTGACGTGTGTTGCGTGTGCGCTAAAACAGCTATTGGCTAGCTACCTTATTTGCCGAAGCAGTTCCGCGGTAACACCCATGAAGGGGCGCGCACATGGCTCGAAGGCGGTTTCACCGTTTCGCATCGTTCGTCACGACGACCTCGGCCCTGGTGCTGACCGCCACACTCTGGGCAGGCCTCGCGCACGCGGACACCGGCTCGTCCTCGGGCTCGGGGGGATCCGGATCCGCCGCCTCCGGCAGCGCGAGCGGTTCGGCCTCGGGCAGCGCGAGCGGGTCCGCGCAACTGCCGCTGGCCAGCCCGCGGGCCATGGTCGCACTCGGGCTGGCCACCACCCAGACCGGCAAGCCCTATCGCTGGGGCGGCGTCGGCCCGGACGCCTGGGACTGCTCGGGCCTGGTGCAGTGGGCTTTTCGCAGCGTCGGCATCGACATGCCGCGCACCACCTGGCAGCAGGCCGCCGCCGGGCTCGAGGTGCCTTTCGGCGCATTGGAACCCGGCGACGTCGTCGTCCTCAACGACGACGCCTCCCACGTAGGCATCTACGCGGGAGGCGGCAATGTGCTCAACGCCTACGGCTCGGGTGTGCCCGTCGGCCTGACTCCGCTGAATCAGTTCGATATCTACACCATTCGCCGCTTCTACTGAATCGCCTTACTCGACAACCAGTTTCACCGGGATGCTGCCGCGGATGGCCTTGGAGTGGAGGTACACCCGGTGAGCGGCTTCGACCAGTTCGCGACCCTGGTCGTTCTGTGGCTCCTCTCGCAGCCCGACGTGCCGCACGCACGACGGAGATGCCGGAACCGGTCTCCTCGTCCTTGTCCTGGCTGACGTCGGCGGTCATCCGGAACGCTCTGTCGCAGTATGGTGTTCGGTCGGGCGTAGGACCGCGGCGTCAGACGCCGACCGCCTCCTCCATCTCCTCCTCGGCCGCCTCGTTCTCGGCTGTGGGCTCGGGGGCGTTCTGCCGCGGTCCGAGTTGCGTTGTGGCCTGCCGCTTCTCGGCCAATGCCGCGATGATCATGAGCACTACGCCCGCCGCGAACCAGAGCGTCAGGCTCGCCATACGGCCGCCCAGCCCGGCGCTGCCGAAGTAGAGCAGGCCGCGCGCGCCCTCGACGAAGCCCGCGCCGTTCCAGAAGTGGTGCAGGGTGCCGAAGAAATCGTCCTGCAGCCACGGGCTGTAGACGCCGCCGGAGCTGGTGAAGTTCAGCATGACGAACAGCACCATCAGGGCCAGGGTGGTCCAGCGCTTCAGGAAGGTGTGCAGGCCGATGCCGATGGCCAGGATTCCGGCCGAGTACAGCCAGGACATGCCCCAGATCGCGCCCAGGTCATGGTCCACCACGTGGAAGACCGGGCCCGCCAGGGCCACGCCGATCAGGCTCACCAGCAGCGAGGTGACCAGGCCGATCACGCCGCGCAGCCACATGGCCAGGCCCGCGCCGGACGCGCCGATGGCGGCGACGCTGCCGTAGGAGCCGATGCTCAGGGCGACCAGCAGAAAGAAGATGCCCTGGGCGGTGGGGTCGCCGGAGCTGGGGTTGGTGACGTCGGTGACCGTCAGCGGCGTGTCCTGCAGCCCGGCGACCTGGCCGAAGACGGCCTCGGCGGCCATGGCCGTGGTGTCGGACCCGGCCTTGGCGACCAGCAGTTCGGGCGTCTGCGCATCGGGTACATAAGCGCCGGCCAAGTCGCGGTGGCGCAACCGGCTCACCGCGTCGTCGCGGGTGGGCACGGTGATCACGTCGAGGGCATTGCCGCCCCTGTCCTTCAGTGTCTGCGCCAGCACCTTGACCTGCGGGCTGTCGCCGACGACGGCCACCGCCAGGTGGTTCGGCTCGGGCTGGTGGAACGCGCCCAGGTACGCCAGCCCCATGCCGAGGCACATGAGCAGCGGGGTGAGCAGGTGCACGGCGACATGCCGGATCTGATGCGAGGCCATGACTCTTCTCCAATAGTTGGTAAATACAACCAAGTCAGGTTGTAGTCTACAACTATGCAGAGCGATCCCGCATTCCCCAGCCGAGTCGATGCGATCGAAGTCATACAGCGCGAGCTCACCGCCTTCGCCCGGCGCGCCCGCGGCCGGGCCGCCGAACTGCACCCGGAGCTGTCACTGGTGGCGTCGAGCATTCTCGACCTGGTGATCGAGCGGAACGGGTGCCTGGCCGCCGATCTGGCCGGGCACTTCCACCTCGACAAATCAACGGTGAGCCGCCAGGTGGCCGCACTGGAACGCGACGGCTACCTGGAAAGGGAGGTCGATCCGGCCAATCGGCGCAACCTGGTCCTGCACGCCACCGCCGAGGGCAAGCGCGTCGCGCGCGCGGCCGCCCGTAGCCGCGGCAGCGCTTTCGCCGAACGCTTCAAGGACTGGGACGACGCGGACGTGGATCGGCTGGCCGGGTATCTCGTGCGCTACAACGCAGCCGACGCGGGATAGCCCGGAACCGGTCGCGGCTCAGGTGGTTTCGGGCAGGTCCAGGCCCTTGGCGAGCACCGGCCACGAGGAGCGCAACGCGTCCTGCCAGTAGCCCCACGAGTGCGTGCCCGCCTGGGTGATGTCGAAGGTCGCCGGAATGTTCATGTCCCGCAGGCGAGTCTTGAGATTGCGGGCGCACCAGTCGCTGGCCGCCTCCAGAATGCCGCCGACAAGGATCTGTTGCGGCAGACCGCCGTCGGCCGGTCCGAGGCTGCGCACATCGGCGACATTGTCGTGTTTGCCGGGCAGGCCCGAGCCGTTGGAGACGTAGATCTCCATGCCGCGCAGCGCCTCGGCGTGCACATAGGGATCATTGGCGGCCCACTCCGGATCGTCCATGGGCCCGTACATGTTCACCGGATTGCCGCCGCCGATCGAGATCACCAGATTGGCGAACTTCTGCCCGACCGGATCGCTGATCTGCGCGCAGCCGCTGTAGGCGGCGACGGCGCGGTACAGGCCGGGCGTGGCGATCGCCAGCTGCAGCACCGAGGTGCCGGACATGGACATGCCCGCGATGGCGTGCACACCATTGGTGCCCAGGGCCGCGTCCATCAGCGGGGGTAGCTCCTCGGTGAGGAAGGTCTTCCACATCGGCCGGCCCAGCTTGGGATCCGGGGCGCGCCAGTCCGTGTAGTAGGTGAACGCGCCGCCGATGGGCATCACCACATTCACGTTCTTGTCCATGAAGAACTGGGTGGAATCGGTATTGCGCTTCCAGGTCGCCGTATCCTGGCCGCCCCCGGCGCCATTGAGCAGGTACAGCACCGGCCGCGGTTCGGAGGTGTCGGCGGGGCGCTGCACCTCCACCGTGATGTCGGAGTCCATGGCCTCCGAGTGCACGTGCAGCGTCAGATTGCGGGAATCGTGCACCTCGAAGCCGGTGATCGAGGAGCCGTCGTCGGAGACCGCGGTGCCCGCGAGGGTCGCGGTGCTGGTTATCGGGTCGGGTGGGGCGCCGAAGGCCGGGCCCGCGGGCGCGACCATGGTGAACGTAGTGACAAGAGAACAACTTGTCGCCGCGAGCAGTGCCGCCCGGGTGCCCAATCCGCCTAGCAAAACCGACCTTCGATCCACAGGGTGTCCCGACCCACGTGCATGATCGCCGAAACATGCCCCCATGTTTCGGGTTTCGACAATATCGGCGCTGGCGTGCTTGTGGCGCACGGCACCTGTGCGCCGGACCCGTGCGGTTTCGGTGCGGCGGTGACCTACTCGGCGACGAGCTGACGCAACACCGGACCGTACTCCGGATGCGCCAGCGCCGAGGCGAATTGGGCGGTCAGGTAGTCGGCGGGGTTGCCGGTGTCGTACCAGCGCCCGCGAATCACCTGGCCGTACACCGGGTTCTCGGTGGCGAAGATATTGATGGCATCGGTCAGGTAGACCTCGCCGGTGCGGTGGGTGTACCAGTTGTCGACCTGCTTGCGCAGCTCAGCGATGATGCCCGGAGTGACCACGTAACCACCGATGGCGGCGAAGGCCGACGGGGCGTCGTCCGGCTTGGGCTTCTCCTTCAGGCCGCTGATCCGCATCAGGCCCTCGCCGACGGTCTCCTCGACCACCGGGACGCCGTAGCGCTGCGACTCTGACGGATCCATCGGCATGAGGGCCAGCACGGCTGCGTCGGTCTTCTCGTAGGCGTCGATGAGCTGCTGTGCGCGCGGGACCTCGGCGACGAAGACATCGTCGGGCCACAGCACCAGCATCGGCTCGTCGCCCAGGTGGCGCGCCGCGTTCAGGACGGGCGTGCCGTTGCCGTAGGGGCCGTGCTGGTCCAAGTAGGTGATGTGGCCCTGTCGGCCCAGCTCACCCACCTCCTCGACGGCGTCGGCGTAGGCGGTCTTGCCGTCGGCCCGCAACTGGGCGACCAGGGCGGCATTCGGGCGGAAGTGATCCTGGATCAACGACTTGCCACCGCTGACCACGATGGTGATGTCGGTAATGCCGGAGGCCACGAGCTCACGCACCGTGTGCTCGATGACGGGCTTGTCGCCCACCGGCAGCATTTCCTTCGGGATAGCCTTGGTCAGCGGGAGCAGGCGCGAGCCGATACCCGCTGCGGGAATCACGGCCTTGCGAATCGTCATGGACGAATCATCACATACCTGGCGGGTCGTGCCTGTCGGTAGTCGCTTGTAGATTTCCCGGTGTGAACACCTCTGCCGACCCCGCGAACTCAGGCATCGTGCCTGGTGGAGCCTGTTATGCAGGGTCGGGGGGTGTGGGCGCCCGGCCGGTCGGGGCGGGGGCGGACACACAGCAAATCGACACCGGATCCCGGGATACGCGACAGCGGCGGTGGGTGCTGCACATAGATATGGACGCGTTCTTCGCCTCGGTCGAGCAGCTGACCCGGCCGACACTGCGCGGACGGCCGGTGCTGGTGGGCGGTATGGGCGGGCGCGGCGTGGTGGCAGGGGCCAGCTACGAGGCGCGGGTGTTCGGGGCGCGCTCGGCCATGCCCATGCATCAGGCGCGGCGGCTGGTCGGGGTGTCCGCGGTGGTGATTCCGCCGCGCGGGGCGGTGTACGGCGAGCTGAGCGGGCAGGTCTTCGACACCCTGCGCACGCGGATCCCGGTGCTGGAGACACTGTCGTTCGACGAGGCGTTCGGGGAGCCGGCGGAACTGGCCGGAGCCACGCCGGAGCGGGTGCTCGCATTCTGTGAGGAGCTGCGGGCGGCCGTGCGGGAGCACACCGGGCTGGTGGCCTCGGTCGGGGCGGGCAGCGGCAAGCAGCTCGCCAAGATCGCCTCCGGCCTGGCCAAACCCGATGGGGTGCGGGTGATTCCGGCGGCCGAACAGGACCGATTCCTGTCCGCGCTGCCGGTGCGCAAGCTGTGGGGGATCGGGCCGGTGGCCGAAAGCCGGTTGCGCGCACTGGGAATCGAGACCGTCGGAGCGCTGGCGGCCCTGCCGGAGTCGGAGGCGTCCTCCATTCTCGGCGGCAGCATCGGGGTGGCGTTGCACCGGCTGGCCCGCGGCATCGACGACCGCCCGGTGGCCGAGCGTACGGAAGCCAAGCAGATCAGCGCCGAAACCACCTACGAGACCGACATTCTCAATCTCGCCCAGCTCCGCCCGGCCATCGATGCCATGGCGGCCTCGGCCCACCGGCGGCTCATCAGCGATGGGCGGGCCGCGCGCACGGTGGTGTTGAAACTGAAGAAGACCGATATGAGCATCGTGACCCGCTCCACCACGCTGCCCTACGCCACCGAGGACCTCACCACCCTCACCGCCGCCGCCCAGCGCTCGGCCCTGGATCCGGCCGAGATCGGCCCGATTCGACTGGTGGGCGTGGGTTTTGCCGGGCTTTCGGAGATCCGGCAGGAATCGCTGTTTCCCGAACTGGACCAGACCGTCGACCCCGACGGCGTGGTCTCGGAGGAACCCGCCCTCGCGGTGCCCGACGGCCCGGATCCGGTGGTGCCGCCCGCAACTCGCTCCTTCGCCGTCGGCACCTGGTATCCCGGACTCGATGTCGAACACCCGGAGTTCGGCCACGGCTGGGTGCAGGGGGCCGGGCACGGTGTCGTGACCGTCAGGTTCGAGACCCGCTCCACGGGACCCGGCCCCGCCCGCACTTTTCCCGCCGAGGACCCCGACCTCACACGCGCTGATCCACTGGGAAGCCTGCGCTGACCGGCCCGTCCAGGGTCCGGTGGACCAAGGCCCGGACCTCTTCTCCAGTCCTACAAGGGGGCTTGCCTCCTACTGTTAAGGCCCCGATGCGCGAATTATGAGGATTCGGTCTGAAAATGCCGCGTCAGCGGTCGCGAAGGCGGCTTCTGAGACGTGGCGTTGGTAGTGTCGCCTGTCGTGCAGCGTCGCCGGTCGGGTGTAGCTGGCACGTTGTCGAACGGACCCACTCGAACGCAAAGGACGAGCAGTTGAAGCTTCAGAAGACTGGACGCATCGCGGTCGCCGCACTGGCTGTCGTGACCGTACTCGGGCTGTCGGCGTGTGGGAGCGGTGACAAGAAGGAAAGCAAGCCCACCAAGGCCGCCACCTCCAAGACCACGGTCGCCCAGTCGAGCTACCCGCCGGCCCCGACCGCGGCGGACCTGAACACCGCGCTGCAGAAGGCGCTGGACCCGAGCGTCCCGGACACGCAGAAGCTCGACATGATGCAGGGCGTCTCGGCCGACCCGAGCCTGCCCAGCCGCCTGGCGGACGCCTACAAGCAGAACAACGCCACGATCACCGTCACCAACGTGACCGACCTCGGCAACGGCACCCTCACCGCCGACGGCCAGGTCTCCATCAACGGCGGACAGCCGCAGACCGTGGTCGTGCCGTTCGTGGCCGAGGACGGCAAGTGGAAGGTCCAGAAGGAGTGGATCTGCAACACCCTGTCGCTGGCCAACCAGACCTCCCCGGCCTGCAGCTAGTCCCGAGGTGACCGGTCCGGCATCGATCCAGACCGATGCCGGACCGGAACGTCGCCCGGTGATCCGCGCGGGTCGCTCGAAATGTGAGCTGGCACACAGAATGTGGTGCGGAATGCATGGTCGGGCCCGGATCCCCGGGGTTTGCGGGGTGTAGGTGGACAGGGGGGAGCGGCGGATGATGAGTTCCGCTTAGGATCGGCGGTCGTGACCGAGTTGTTGGAGAAGGCGGGGCAGGATTCCGCCGGGAGTGCTGGTGCTGAGCCCGAGAGAAGAATTCGAGGGGGATGGGCGCGGCCGCTCGCTCTGATCGCCGGTGTGATCGCGGTCATGGCGGCGCTGGCGGTGCCGCTCCTGCCGGTGCGCGTGGACCACACGACTGTGACTTGGCCGCAGGGGAATTCGGCGCAGAGCATCGAGGCTCCGCTGGTGACCTACGCGCCGTTGAGCTTCGACGCCACCATTCCCTGTTCTGCTGTCGCACAGCTCGGTTCGAAGGGCGGTACGCTCGCCGCCACCGCGCCGAACGGCGCACCGGACCTGGAGAAGTACGGCTTCGTGGCGCGGGTCACGGCGGCCTCCACCACCGACGGGGTGTCCACGCCGGGCAAGCTGGAAGCGATCCTGCATCACAAAACCCTGGTGAGCGTCCCCGTCGATCAGCTCGGCGCCGGCTGCGCGCTCACCGTGCACTCCGATCTCACCTCCTCCACCGCGGTTCTGAGCGGTTCCACCGTCGCTCCGGTCACCCTCGACGGTGACTACCGGCCGCAGTTGGTCGGCATCTTCAGCGACCTGACCGTCTCCGACGGCGCCAAGGTCACCGCGCAGGTGGACAGCCGCTTCACCTCGACGCCGAGCCCGATCAAGCGAATCGCCATCTGGACGGCGATCATCGGCACGCTCATCGCCCTGTTCGCGATGTTCGGCCTGGACCGCCTCGACGGCCGCCGTGCGCGCCGCTTCCTGCCGCGGCACTGGTGGACCTTCACACCGGTCGACGCCGTGGTGCTGGGCACGCTGATCCTCTGGCATTTCATCGGCGCGACCACCTCCGACGACGGCTACCAGTACGGCATGGGCCGGGCATCGATCCACGCCGGCTACATGGCCAACTACTTCGGCTACCTGGGCGTGCCCGAAACCCCGGTCGGCACACCGTATTACGACCTGATCGGCCACATGGCGCAGATCAGCCCGGCCAGCGTCTGGATGCGTCTGCCGGCCCTGCTGTCGGGCATCCTGATCTGGCTGGTGCTCAGCCGCGAGGTGATTCCCCGCCTGGGCGCGCGCATCCGCCGCGACCGCGTCGCGGTGTGGACGGGCGCGCTGGGCTTCCTGGCCGTCTGGTTGCCGTACAACAACGGACTGCGCCCGGAACCGCTGGTGGCGCTGGGTGTCCTGCTCACCTGGGTGTCGGTGGAGCGTGCCATTGCGACCGGTCGGTTGCTGCCCTTCGGCGTGGCCGTCATGATCGGCGCCCTCACCTGCACCGTCGGCCCGTCCGGCATCATCTGTTTCGCGCCGCTGCTGGCCGGTGTTCGGCCGATCTGGCGGATCCTCAACCGGCGTGCCGCGGCGCTGAGCAAGCCGACGCCCGCCGGCGCGAGCACGCCCACCATCCTGAGGGCTCGCTTCGGCGCGTACCTGACGCTGGCCGCGCCGCTGCTGGCCGCCGGCGCGGTGGTGCTGGCCATCATGTTCTGCGATCAGCCGTTGGCGTCGATGTTCGAGATGAAGCGCGTGCACACCGCGATCGGCCCCGATGTCCACTGGGATGGCGAATACATTCGCTACCAGTACCTGTTCATGCCGACCATCGACGGGTCCCTGGCTCGCCGCTTCGGCATATTCGCCTTCTGGATCGGCCTGCTGGTGTGCGCGTTCGTCCTGCTGCGCAAGGGCGGCCGGATCCCGTTCACCGCGCCCGGTCCGGTGCGTCGTGTTCTCGGCACCGGCGTCGGCGTCATCCTGCTGATGATGCTCACGCCCACCAAGTGGACCCACCACAACGGCGTCTACGCCGGATTGGCCGGTGTCGTAGCGGTTTTGACCGCGGTGGCGGTCAGCCCGCGGGTGATGCGCTCGCCGCGCAACCGTGCGCTGTTCGCCGCTGTGGTGGCCTTCGCGCTGGCGGTGGCGTTCTCCAGCATCAATGGCTGGTGGTACGTGTCGAACTGGTCGATCCCGTGGAACGACAAGGCGGTCGTGGTGGCCGGGATCGGTGTCGACAAGATCTTCCTGGCGCTGGCCCTGCTGCTGCTCGGCCTGGCCGGCTGGTTCCATGTGCGCGCGCCGGAACAGCCCGGCCCGCACCGGATCTCCACGCTGGGCTGGCGTTTCGTGGCCATTCCGCCGCTCACCGTGGCGGCCGCGTTCATGGTGCTGTTCGAGGTGGCCTCGCTGGCCAAGGGCGCGGTCGCGCAGTATCCGGCGTACTCGCTGGCCCGCTCGAATGTGGATGCGGTGCTGGGCAAGCCGTGCGGCATGGCCCGGGATGTGCTGGTGGAGGCGGATCCGAACAAGGGCATGCTGAAGCCGATCGGCGGTGACGCGCTGAGCACTTTCACCGCCGATGCGGTCGGCTTCTCGCCCAAGGGCGTGGCGACCGATCTGCGCGCCGACGACGACGTCGACACCGGCGGCAGCGTCGCCAGCGCGGTCAGCAACCGGAGCAGCACCACGGTGGACGGAACCACCACCGCGCCACTGCCTTTCGGTCTGGACGCGAACACCCCGATGCTGGGCAGCTACAACAGCGCCGAGTCGGTCGCCACGCTGACCACCGGGTGGTACGCGCTGCCGTCGCAGGACCGGTCCGGCATCCTCGCGATGGCGGCCGCCGGGCGGATCAAGTCGGTGAACAAGGACGGCACTGTCACCCCGGGCCAGTCGGTCGAGATCGAGTACGGCGTGCCTGGAGCCGATGGTTCGATCGCACCACAGGGCCGGATCACGCCGATCGATATCGGGCCGGCGCCCACCTGGCGCAACCTGCGGGTGCCGCTGAGCCAGATTCCGGTGCAGGCCACCGCGATTCGCGTGATCGCCTCCGACCGGGACAGCGACGCCAAACAGTGGGTAGCCCTCACCCCGCCGCGCATTCCGCAGACGGTGACGCTGGAGGACTACGTAGGCCGGGACAAGCCGGTGCTGCTGGACTGGGAAGTAGGCCTGCAGTTCCCGTGTCAGCGGCCGTTCGATCACCTCGACGGCATCGCCGAGGTACCGGACTACCGCATCCTGCCCGACCGCGGCGGCGCCGCCATGACCACGCTGTGGCAGAGCCACGACGGCGGCGGTGCGCTGGGCTGGAGTTCGATGTTGTTGCGGCCCGTCACCTTGGCGACCTACCTCGACAACGACCCGCGCATGGACTGGGGTGAGCTTCAGCGGTTCGAGCGGATCGACAGCTCCGCCCAGACCGTCAAGCCGGTGGTGACCACCGACACCCACACCGGTCTCTGGAACCCCGGCCCGATCAACGTGACCGGCTGGCAGTAGCCGCCCGGCCCGTGCGACACCGATCCGCACCCGTTTCCTCGTCGAAACGGGTGCGGAGGTGTCTTCGGGCCGTGCTACCGGTCCGCATGGCGATTCTCAGCCATGCGTGCCGGCCATGCGCTCGGCCCCATCTCCTCTCGCTCGACATGCACGGCGAGGGACCGGCGGTGGCTCCACGGATCCTCGATGCCGGAGGTGCGGACATCGCCGATTGCTCGAATATCCCGATGATCACCCGAATGGGTTCGTATCCCGGAAATGTTCCGTGGCTAGGGACCCGCAGCACCCCGCAGCTTGCGCACCTGCGCCGCGGTCATGGCGCTGAGCTGCTGCGGATCGGGTTCCTTCGCATCCGAGTAGGCGATCTGCACGACCGTCGAGCCGACCAGCGCGATGCTCACATCGGTGTACAGGGTGAGCCCGTCGCTGGTGGTGCGCACCTGGAATGCGCTCGATCCATCACCGGCCTGCGGCTGATTCAAACCGCCCAGCCGGAATTCGACTTTGGTGTTGTCGGCATCCTTACCGGAATACTGGGTACAGCCCGACAGCAGCGACTGGACCGTGGAAAAAGCCTGCGCTGCTCCACCATTCGCGTAGGACGCCGCATCGATGTCCACACTCGCGAAATTCGGCCCGCCGAACTGCGCCGCGGCCTGCGCCGCCGCCCCCGGAGCCTGAACGGCTATGGCCGCCAGCACATTCGCGCACTGCGCCGGATCGGTCTTGGCGCCCGCGCCGCCGGAGTTCCCCGGTGGCGGATCGTCGAGCGCGGTGAACCCCGCGGGCATCGCCGACACGTCCAGCAGATCCGAGCGCAGCGTGAATTGGTCGAGGACCGGAGCGCCGTTCGGGGATCGGCTCGGCTGCACGGTGGGCCCCAGGCTCGGTAATGCGGGCGTGGAATCCTTGCTGTTCCCGCAGGCGGTAGCCGTCAGCGCCAGCATGCCGGTCAGCAGCGCCAGCCGCGTCAGGCCCCCCACTGCACCTCCGTGCGCAGGGTCTGCCGCAGCGTCACCGAGCTGCGCGGGTCGCGGTAGGTCTGGTTGCCGCCCACCTGGACCGAGCCGGAGACCGGTAGCGGCAGGCCGAGATCCACCGCGATGGTGCCGGTGCCGTGCATGAGGTAGTCGACGATCTCCAGCTGGCCCGCCTCATTGGGCAGGTGCCAGACGGTGGATTTCGGCGTCTGCACGACATTCAGTTGGATGGCGAGCTGGTTGCCGTCGCGTGCGGTGAGGGTGCAGGTGGTGACCTGCTCCAGCGGCACGCTGCCGGAAACCTGCTGCCGCACCGTCCACACCGCGCCGACGCCGACGGCCTCGTTCGGGAAGGCGATGGACTGGTACACCGCCTGATAGAACGCCTGCTCCAGGGCGGCGCGCCCGGAGTCGGAGGTGGCGGGCGCGGGTGCGAGCTTGAGCGCGGTGATCGCGCCCAGATCGCTCACGTCGAAGCCGACGTGGGAGCCGTCCGCCGGCAGCAGCGCCTTGGCCAGGGTCGGATCGGGGGAGGTGACGTTGCCGAGGGTCAGTTCCACTCCGTCATTACCGGACTGCGCGGTAATCGGGATGGTGATCGCGGGCGGGGAGATATCGCGCAGCGCCTGCTGATTGATCTGCTGCTCGATGTGATGATCGGTACTCAGCGTCACCTGCTGGCTGATGCCCGGCTCGAGGGTGCGGCGCAGCGGCGAGCGGGGTTCGGCGCCCGGGTCGACGACGGTGGTGGTCACGGCCTCGATGGGCATGGTGACCTCTTTGTTGATGCCCGCGGGTTCGGTTCCGTCGGCTTCGGCCGTGGTCTCCGTGCGATCGCTGCAACCGACGCCGAAGGCTGTCAGGGTCACCGCGAGGACCAGGAGCAGTACCCCCGAGCGTGTGGTGCGCGTGCCCGCGCTTCGCCGCGGCGGGCGCGGTGTGCCGCAACAGCGTGCGGTGGCGTTGGCCGAGCTGGGGGAGGAAGACAACACCGTCACGTCGAACAGGTTACGGCGCGTTCCTGAAAAACAGCTGGGATCCCGTGGGGCCGTGGTTTCGGGCCGTTCAGAGTCGGCGAGCAGGGATGAGGAATGATGTCAGGGTGAGTACCGACCGGCCGCGCGAATCGGGCGCAGAGGAACCAGACACGTCGCCAGGGCAGAAGATTCCCGCGACCGATGCCGAGACTTCCCCCGTGAGCGAACCGGCCGAGTCGAAGGAGCCGGAGACGGCGGCGACCGAATCGGAGCCGGCGCGGCCGCTGCGGCTGCGCACCCTGCTGATCGTCGCGGCGGTTCTGCTCGGTCTCGATCTGCTGACCAAGACCATTGTGGTCTCCACCATGACCCCCGGTAAGCCGATCTATCTCATCGGCGATTCCGTGCGCCTGACCCTGGTTCGCAATCCGGGCGCGGCGTTCTCCATGGCCACCGGCATGACCTGGTTGCTGACCCTGATCGCGGCGGCCGTGGTGATCGGCGTCATCCGCATCGGCCGCACCCTGCGCTCGCTGCCCTGGGCCATCGGCTTGGGCATGGTGCTGGGCGGTGCGCTCGGCAATCTCATCGACCGTCTGTTCCGCGCGCCCGGGCCGCTGCAGGGCCATGTGGTGGATTTCGTGGCTGTCGGCTGGTGGCCGGTGTTCAATGTGGCCGATTCGTCGATCGTGTGCGGGGCCGTTCTGCTGGTGGCTTTGACTTTGTTCGGCTTCGAGCCCGACGGCACCCGCATGCATCGGCAGCAGGCGGCGTCCGGTGCGGAGGGGGGGACGGCATGAGGGAGACCCGCAGCATGCCGGTGCCGGATGGGCTGGACGGCATGCGTGTCGATGCCGGGCTGTCGCGGTTGCTCGGGCTGTCGCGGACCGCGGTGGCCACCATGGCCGAGGACGGCGCGGTTCAGTTGGACGGCGTCGCGGCCGGCAAGTCGGATCGGCTGACCGCCGGGGCCTGGCTGGAGGTCGAATTCCCCGAGCCCAAGCGGGAACTCACCGTGGAGGCGACGCCGGTGGAGGGGATGAAGATCCTCTACGCCGATGACGACATCGTGGCGGTCGACAAACCCGTCGGGGTTGCGGCGCATACGGGTGTCGGCTGGAGCGGGCCCACCGTGGTGGGCGGGCTGGCGGCCATGGGCTACCGCATCTCGACCTCGGGAGCCCATGAGCGGCAGGGCATCGTGCACCGGCTGGACGTCGGCACCTCCGGTGTGATGGTGGTGGCGCAGTCCGAGCACGCCTACACCCAGCTCAAGCGGGCGTTCAAGTACCGGACTGTGGACAAGCGGTATCACGCGCTGGTGCAGGGGCATCCGGATCCGAGCAGCGGCACCATCGACGCGCCGATCGGCCGGGCGCGCGGCAACGACTGGAAGTTCGCGGTCACCGCGGACGGCCGCCCATCGGTCACCCACTACGACACCATCGAGGCCTTCCAGTCGGCGAGCCTGCTCGACATCCACCTGGAAACCGGTCGCACCCATCAGATTCGCGTGCACTTCTCGGCCATCCGCCACCCCTGCTGCGGCGACCTCACCTACGGCGCGGATCCCCGTCTGGCCGAGCGCCTCGGCCTGGAACGCCAGTGGCTGCACGCTCGCCAGTTGGGGTTCAACCACCCCGCCGACGGCCGCTGGATGGAGATCACCAGCGAGTACCCCGCCGACCTGGAACACGCTCTCGACGTCCTTCGCACGCACTGATCGGGGTTCTCGAGTGGATGCACCGACGCTGCGCCGCGCCGGGATCGCCACGGCGGCCGCGTTCTTCGCGATCCTGATCGTCGTCCTGGGCTGGGCCATTCCGCCCCGGGCGGCGATCATCTCCACCGATCGGCTGGGGCCGGAAAGCGGCGAGCCGGTGGTCCACTACCTGGATCGGGCCCGGACGTCCTTGCAGGGCACCGACTCCGACAGCCACTGGGCGCTGCTGTCTTTCACCGAGGCGATCACGGCGGATCGCATTCCCGAATTCGGTGGTGGGCTGCGTATCTCGGAGATCGATTACCACGTGGCTGTCGACCGCGTGGCCACGCCCATCATCGCCATCGGCGTTCCGGAAGGCGACGCGGTGGCGGTGGCGTCGGTGAAATCGGCTGCCGCCCAGATGGAATCCACCCCCACCTATGACGACCGGTCGACGCGGGTGAAGAACCTCGTGGCCGCCCGTCTGCGAGCCGGCTGCGCCTGCGTCGTGGGCGTGGTCCTCCAAGCCCCCCTGTCGAAACTCCGAACCCTGGCCACCCACCCGGGAACTCGTGTGGTCGAGGCCCTGCCCGCCGACGCGTCCGCCGCGGTTTTCGCCGTGTCCCCGCTCCTCCCGGAGCAAGTCGACTCCGCCGGCCCAATCCCCGACGACGGCCCGGTCCCGGACAACTGATCGCATGCTGATCTTCCTCCTCGCGCTGGCCGGATTCGCGTTCCTCGACTCGCTCGATGTGCTTCTGGTGGGTGTGACCATGGCGGTCGTCTACGACAGCCGCCTGAGCCGCCGCTCCGCGGTGCCCGGTGCGCTCAGCTTCCGCGGTTGTAGCGGTGTTTCCTACGCGCAGGGCGATATTGACGGCCATGAGTGGCGTTCTGCCGCGAAATTCCTTGTGCCGCACAGAGGATCGATCAGCCACACTCGGTCGGACCGGTTGCCGGTGGTGCCGGATTCTTCGGCGAGGAATCGGTCCGTGGGATGGGCGGCGCGGAGGATATCGAGGATTGTTCGTTCGGAGGCGTAGTCGGCCTGGGTGGCGAAGTCGTCGGCTTCTTTGTCGTAGGGGGTGAGCGGGGCGTGGAATTGGTCTCGGATTATCCCGGAGGCTGCCTCGGCGGCTCAAAGCGCAAGGGCGACGTCGGATTCCTGCACCCTCTGCACTTTACCGAAGCGTATTCGGAATGAGTGAGAGTCTGAAAAGCGTTATATTACAACAGGATTCGACTGCAAATACCGAGCGCTGCCGCTAAAATTAGCACATGGGTTCGAAGGGGGAAACATTCGACACGTGCGGTATCGCCGAATTGGCGGCCGCGGTGGCGGCCCTGTCCGAATCGGTCCTGCATGGGAACCTGACCCCGTTTTCCGACGGGGAGGTCGTGGCATTGATGCAGCGCCTCGAGACCTGCAAAAGGCGACTGTCGGCGCTGGGTTCGCGGCTGATTATCGAAGCCTCGAACCGGTCGCTGCCGCAGGCGAGTGGGGCGGGGGCTGTGGTGCCGTTTCTGCGTCAAATTCTTGGGTGTCGCGGTATGACGCGGCGGTGCGGGTGAAGATCACCAAGCAGTGCGGGGAGTTCTTTCAGCCCACCGGTCACCTGCGGCCCGCCGTGTTGCCGCGAGTGGCCGAAGCCTTTGAGGCCGGGGATATTTCGCGTGATCATGTCCGCAATATCGTGGATGTGATGGCGCATCTGCCCGCTGGTGTTCCGGTCGAGGTGCGGGTGGAGGCTGAGGAGATCCTGGTCGGGCATTGCCGGGTCGGTTGGCCTGATGATCTGCCCGGGATCGGGCGTGAGGTCCTGGCCCGCCTCGACCCCGACGGCATGGTGGTTTCCGAGGCCGACCGTCGCCGCAAGCGCGGGATCGTGGTGTGTCGCCCCGGTGTGGACGGGATGTCGTGGATCGAGGGTTGGATCACTCCTGAGTTGCGGGCGTTGCTGGATGCGGTGTTCGCCAAGCTGGCGCGTCCGGGGATGTGCAACCTCGATGACACCGAAAGCCTGTCGGCCACCGCCGGTGTCATCGATTCGGCGGTGCTGGAAGCGGCCGCGCGTCGTGACCGGCGTGATGCCGGGCAGCGGACCCATGATGCGCTGTTCGCGTTGTTGCGGCCGGGTGTGGATCCGGCCGGGCTGGGCAACCACCGGGGTTTGCCGGTGCAGGCGATCCTGACCATGAGCGTTGCGGATCTGGAGCGCGGGACCGGTGTGGCTATCACCGCTTCGGGTGGGCATGTGAGTGTCGATTCGGCGTTGAAGATGGCCGGGGGCACCAGACCGGTGTTGGTGGTGCTCGATGCGGACGGGATCCCGGTGTATTTGGGGCGGTGTCGTCGGTTGGCGAGTCCGGGTCAGCGGTTGGTGTTGGTCGCTCGGGACAGGGGGTGTACTCGGCCGGGGTGTGATGCGCCCGCGTCGATGTGTGCGGTGCATCATGTCACCGATTTCGTCAAGGGTGGGCCGACGGATCTGACCAATCTGACCTTGGCGTGCGACCACTGTCATGCGCTGGTCAATGACAGTGCCACGGGTTGGAGAACGGTTGTGATGGGTGAGGATTCGCGGTATCGGGGGCGGACGGGGTGGATCGCGCCGAAGAGTCTCGATCCGTCGGGTGTTCCGCGGGTGAACCAGCGGCACCACGTGGGGGAGCGGGTCGCTGTGGCGGTCGAGTCGAGCTGTCAGCGGCGGGGTTCACGGGGGTGGGGTTCACGGGTGGCGTGACCCCGGAACCCTCTCATGCCCGGGCTGACGTGCGCAGGACAACGGGAAGCGAGGTCGCCTCGTCTGCCCTGCCCTGCCCTGCCCTGCCCTGCCCGGGCCTGCCCTGCCCCGGCCTGGCCTGGCCAGGCCAGGCCCAGTTCGGGCTGATGCGAGGTTGGGCGCCGGGGTGGTGCCATGACCCGCTGATCCGGGCCCAGGGATTGCACGGATCCTTACCCTTCTTGCAGGGTGGTGGAGCTCGTTGGCCGGTGCTTCGAATCATCCGGGAGCGCCGGGTCTGGCTTTACACATTGCCGGGGTTCATGGCCGAGAGCGGTTGGCCGTCCGTTGTTCCGCGACGACTCGACCGCTGATCGACAGACATGATGGGCATCGCCGTGTAAGGACGAGACGACATGGTCGTCGACCACAGTGTTCGGTGTGCTCATGATGGAGGTGGTTGTGCCCCAACAACTTCGGGCTTATATCGATCCCCTCCTGTCCCAGCGTGATCCCACCGCCGATCGAAGTTCTACGGGACCCGGCTGCCGGGTGAGAGTTCTATACGAGACCTGGCTACCGGTCAGGGCTCTATCGGGTACCCGATTGTCGGTGAGCGTTCTTCCTGGGACCTGCCTGTCGGCAGGTGTTCCGCCCCGGATCTGGCTGCCGGTGGGTGTTCTGCCCGGGAGTCGGCCGCCTTCGTAGAGCCACCCCAGCATCGGGATATCAGAATCCTCCGGCAGCGACCCCAGCCCACGGCTTCAAAGGTGCGTGGGCTGGTAGGCGAGTTCGGTCTCCCAAGCCAGCTCGCTCTCTCCTCCAGGCGTCTTTCAGTCTTTGTCTTTGAGTCTCTTCATCTTTGAACGCGGCGGCACAGGTCAATGGGCGAACTGCCAGCGCGTGGCCCCGTGTGGGTCGGTAAGGGCCAGCGCGACAGCGGTATGCGGAGCGAATCGATAGAGATGCCACGGCGCGGGCCCGGCGCTCTGAGCACTGTACGGGGCAGTGACAGCATCCCCGGATCGTTCAGCGGGCCAACCTCCCTCGCGAAAAACCGCAGTGACCCGGTCGATCTCACCAGCGTCCGTCACCCGGTGCGCCTCACCGGACAGGACGAGGTCGATCTCGGGGAAGCGGAAGGAGAGAGTGCAATACGGGTTACCGGTCAAGTTGCGAGACTTCTTGGTGCCGGGCCCGCTGGTGAAGTAGATGTGCCCGCCGGATTCGACGCACCCGATTCCAGCGGAACTGGGTTTCCCGGAAGGACTGACAGTCCCGAGGAACCCCGCCGTCTCGGGCAGCCCGATCCCGGCGTCCATCGCCTTCCGTACGACATCCCACGGCAACTCGGCCTTGCCGTAAATGTTGAGGTCCTGTGCGGATACCGGATCTGCGATCATCGCTTCCTTACCTCTCGTCGGGGACAGGAGTCGAGACGGCTCGGGCTCGGCGAATTCATCGTGGCTCGGGCGGGATTCGGCAGTAGGTGGTGAGGCGGCCGCATTCGACGAATCCGAGTTCTCGACATAGGGATTCGGTGGCCGCACCGGCCTGCACGACGGCGTGGTGGTAGCCGGCGTCGTGGGCGGCGTGCAGGGCCGCGGTGGTCATGGTGCGCGCGTGACCGCGGCGACGGTACTCGGGCAGGGTGGCGACGTTGTAGATGCCCGCGACGTCGGTGGACAGGAAGACTTCGGCGGTGCACGCTGGACGGCCGTCGAGGTAGCCGACCAGATAGCGGGCCCGGCAGTCCGCGGTCAGGATGCCGGGGGTGACGGCGGCGAAGAAGCGCGGGATCAGCGTGTCCGGTGGGTCCCAGGTGCCGGACAGCACGGTGGCGAAGTCCATAACCTGGCCCGGGGTGCAGACGAGCCGGAGTTCCAGCTCTCCTGGCCGTGTCCGCGGGAGCTGGAGCAGCGGCCGATGCAGGGCGGGTTCGGTGGAGGTGGCCGACCATCCGCTGGCGGTCAGCAGACCGGACAGCCCCGCCGGTTCGGAGGACGGGCCGAGCAGCCAGGAGAACGGGCGACCGGTCGAGTGGATCGTTGTCGTGGCGCGGGCGACTCGGTCGGCGGCGTCGACCGGAAACCTCGCGGCGGCGACGATATTGAAGATGGAGGAATCCGATCCGCTGTCCGCGATCACCAGCTCGGCATCCTTGTGTACCCGTGCGCCCGGGAGGTGGCGGTGCAGGTGGCATGCGTGCTCCGCGACATTGTGGTCCATGGCGGTCGCGAGTGCGGATCCGCCGTCGGCCCGCGTCTGCGGGACCTGTTGCAGGCGCACGGTTTTCACTCGGAGGCGGGGCGGAGTTGGGCTATGGCCCGGGTGTCCCGGTCCACGGAGAGCCAGAGGGTGAGGGCGTCGGGGGCGTGGGCGGTGTGGATGTCGAGCTGTTCGCCGTACCGGATGGGTTTGTTGTATTCGAGGACGAATCGGTGCGGCCGCTGGATGAGTTCCGTTGCGTCGGCGGTGAATTCGTGGACGGCGTGCCAGTACGCCGTATTGGTGATGTGCTGGAAGTAATCGGTGTCGGTGCGGCGCAGGGGAAATCGGGTGCCGGTGGTGGTCGGGAGAGGCTCGTCGAGCCACTGCTGCCAGCGCACACGGTGATCGTCGGTGGTGGTGCACATGAGCTCGAAGAATTCGTCCGCTACCCGCGTCGGGCTCATGGTGTCCTTGTTGACGTGGATCCAGAAGCCCTCGGTCTCGATCAGCCCGCCGCTGTCGGAGTCGATGCGGACCCGCATGGTGCACCAGCGCGGGGAGATGCCCGAGCACCAGCGGCGGATGCGCAGCTGAGCGGGCCAGGTGACCGGGCGCAGTACGTCGATGACGGTGCGGCGGACGATCCAGTGCGGATGGGAGTCGAGTGCGCCGGTGTGGACGAGGTGGTCGATGCCCGCGTCCTGGAGATGCCGGGCGATCCCGTCGATGCGCAGGTGTCGGTTCTCGTCCATGTCGACGGTGCCGAGGCGGCGGGTGACGTCGAAAATATGCCCAGTGCTGGGGACGGGGGCCAGCGGCAGGGACAGTGGATCCGCCGCGGCGGGGGCGGGACGGTGGGCAAGCTGGTCCATCATCGGCAGAACCTCCGGATCTTCCATCCGAGTGGCGGAGAGGAATGCACGGAACGACTGCGGCGACACTGCACCGGAGTGCCTTCGAGGGTAGTGCAGAACCCGTCGAGACGGCGGCCGCGCCGGTCGGCGTGCCCGCGGGGTGGGGTATGTCAGCGGCCGCTGAAGCTTCCCCGCGTGCGGCCAGCTGTGAACATCTGGCACACCGCCGGCATCCTGCCCGTACGCGCATGCCGAATTGAGTGCGCTGTGGCTGCCCTGCTCCGTCGGTCATCGCAAGGGTGCATGGCTAGCGCTGGTTGATAGCTGCCTCCAGGACCGAACGGAGCGGCGTGGCTGGACGCTGGAGAAGGTTTTCGAGTTCTCCTCCGGTGGTGGCGAACTCCCCGCGGCGTGCTGCCTGGAACATGCCGAGCAGCATGGTCGCCTGATCCGCGGGTACACCGTGTGCGATCGATGTGGCCGTCCACTCGGAATCGTCGGCGACGACGCGGCGGATCGTGCGTCCGGTGAGTTCGGTGAGAATATCGGCGATGTCCCCGAGGTCGAGCGCGTTCGGTGCGTTCAGCGGCGGGGTCGGCCCGTCGAACCTGGCCTCGTCGGCGAGGATGATCGCCGCCGCTTCGGCGAGGTCGGCATGCGTGGTCCAGGTGACAGGTCCGTCGGCCGGCGCGATTCGTTCACCGGTCTCGAGCGCCTGACCGAAGAGGCGCTGCTCAACGCTGTCGCAGAGCACGTCTTGTCCACCTATGTCGCGGGAAAGACGCTCGTCGAACACAGCGGCGACCCGGTGGCCGATCTTCGGGCCGGGTGGGACACGCATATCGGCTTCGGGTTGGCCAACCCGGCCGTGTTCGGCCTGCTCACCGATCCCGGCCGCGGGAATTCCTCACCGGCGGCGGCCGCCGGACTGGAGGTTCTGCGTGCCCGGGTGCACCGCGTCGCGGCAGCCGGGCGACTTCGCGTCACCGAATCTCGCGCCGTCGAACTCATCCACGCCGCCGGCACCGGTGCCGTGCTCGCCCTCCTGTCGGTCCCACCGGAAGATCGGCACCTCGACCTTGCCGACGCGATGTACGACGCGGTGATGGGATCGATCCTCATCGACATGCCGACCCTCCCCGAAAACAGCACGACCGCAGCAGTCGCCGCCTTCCGGGCCCTCGCGCCGAAGCTGCCGATGCTCACCGACGCCGAACGCGCCCTACTGTCCGGGTGGCTGAATCGAGCCGACGACAACCGAACCGGCCCCGGCGCCCCGAGCCCTTCCGGATGACATCGGAAACAGCTGCCGCATCGCCTCGTCTGCTGGGACGCCCGTTTTGTTGCGGTGGGATTGCCATGGCGGCCAGTCAGCCGCCACGCCGTTCCCCACGGCGCCTGTGACGGCCTGCGCGATGCCCTGTCCCAGGTGGACACCGGCTTCTGGGAACCCTTGCTGGACAAGGCCGAGACCGGCGGTCCCGCACCCGGCAGATCACCGTGCGCTGAATCCCTCAGTCCGGCAGGCGCACTACGCCGTCGAGGTAGCGGCGGCAGCGGCCGGTGAGCCGAACCCGGTCCCCGGTGAGGGCGCAGCGCATGGCCCCGCCGCGGCGGGACAGCTGGCGGGCGGTGAGGCTGGTGCGGCCGAGTTCTCGGCTCCAGAGCGGGGCGAGCTGGGCATGCGCGGACCCGGTAACCGGGTCCTCGGGAATACCCTGCCCGGGTGCGAAGACCCGGGATACGAAGTCGACCTCATCGCCCGCCGCCGTGAGGATGGCGGCGCGGTTCAAATCGGGAAACGCCGCGAAGTTCGGATGTGATTCGCGCACTTCGTGTTCGGCGGTCAGGAACAGCACCACATCGGTGCCCTCGAACGCCCGCAGCGGCCGCACCCCGAGCGCTTCGGCGAGCAGGTGCGGAAGTTCCTCGTGCACATCGATTTCCACCGATGACACCGACGGCAGGTCCAGCACCAGATCGTCGCGATCCCGATCCACCCGCAACCACCCGCCGCGCGTGTAGAAGTGGACCCGATCCGCGCCCGGATGCATGTCCTCCAGAATCTGCGCGGCCGCCGCCATGGTGGCGTGCCCGCACAGTTCGACCTCCACGGTCGGCGTGAACCAGCGCAGGTGGAAAGCGGGCGAGTTGTCCGGCGGTGCACCCGCTTCCGCCGGAAGCGCCGATGTGTAGAAGGCCGTCTCCGCCAGATTGTTCTCCTCCGCCAGCTGCTGCAACAGCTCGTCCGGCAGCCACGACACCAGCGGCATGACCGCCGCGGGATTGCCCGAGAAGGGCGCGTCGGCGAATGCGTCGAGCTGATGCAGCAAGACCTCCATGGCGCCAAGGTACCTGCGAATTCAATTACTGCCCAGAACGACCAACCCCCGGCGAGCCAAACCATGCGACCAGTTCAACGCTCCGAGCTTTCAGGGGCTTCCGCCCCGGAAACCCCGACGCCGCGCCGCAACCGAATCCCGCGGCTGCGTGACAACCGAACCCGGGAGCTGCTTCAGGACTGAGCCTCAGCCTGCGTCAGGACCGAACCTCGGGTTGCGTCATGCCGAGGCACCGGGCCGCGTCATGTGCAACTCAGGCGCCGCGGCACAACGAAACCCGGGGCGGTCAGAGCGGCCCCGGGTTGAATTGCCCGGCAGGTCAGTGTATTTCGTCCACAGCTTCGATATGGGTATGTGGCGAGTCGCCGAGGTACTTGGCGCTGAGCCACCAGGCAGTCTCGACCAGGACGATGCCGATTCCGCCGCACACGATGGCCGAAGTCGTCAAGGCCACGTTCGAGGGGTCGAGTTTGAAGAAGTGGCGGGTGAAGGGCACTGCGAACAGGATGAGGTAGCCCGCGACGGAACCCGCCACCAGGAGGATCTTCCACCAGTTCCAGGGACGGGCGACGATGGCCAGGACCCAGACCGCGATGATCAGGAGGGTGATCAGGGCGGTGGTGCCGGCTTGGACCTTGGCGGTCTCGCTCACGTCGGGGCCCTTGTAGGCGACGAGGTAGGAGATGAAGGTCATCACGCCGATCACCACGCCCGAGGGGACCGCCAAACGCATGACGCGGCCGACGAATCCGGTGCGGGCGCGTTCGTTGTTGGGGGCGAGGGAGAGGATGAAGGCGGGGATGCCGATGGTGAACCAGGCGGCGATCGTCACGTGGCGGGGCAGGAATGGGTAGCCGATGGCCTTGTAGCCGAAGATCTGGGAGCCGATGCCCACGATGCCGACCAGGAAGGCCAGCACCACCGAGTAGACGGTCTTGGTGAGGAACAGGTTGGAGACCCGTTCGATATTGCCGATCACCCGGCGGCCCTCGCCCACCACATAGGGCAGGGTCGCGAATTTGTTGTCCAACAGCACGATCTGCGCCACCGAGCGGGTAGCGGGGCTGCCCGAGCCCATGGCGACGCCGATATCGGCGTCCTTCAGGGCGAGCACGTCATTGACGCCGTCACCGGTCATGGCGACGGTGTGGCCGCGCGATTGGAGCGCACCGACCATGGCGCGCTTCTGATCCGGGCGGACGCGGCCGAAGACGGTCTTGTGCTCCAGCACATCGGCCAGCTCGTCCTGGTCGGTCGGCAGCTTGCGGGCGTCGACCGGGTCGTGGCCGCCCGGCAATCCCAGCGAGGACGCCACCGCACCGACCGACACCGCATTGTCGCCGGAGATGACCTTGGTCGAAACATGCTGGGAGGCGAAGTATTCCAGCGTCCCCCTGGCGTCGGGCCGTACCTTCTGCTCGAGCACTACCAGCGCCGCCGGGGTGACCTGTCCGGGCGCGTCCGGCGCGTCCACCGGCCGGTCGCTGCGGGCCAGCAGCAACACGCGCAGACCCTTGGCACCGATGTCCTGTGCGGTGTCGGCGATCTCGGAGGCCGGATCCAGCAGTACGTCCGGCGCGCCCATCAGCCAGTTGCCGCGCTCGCCGTAGGACATGCCGCTCCACTTCTTGGCGGAGGAGAACGGCGCGACCCCACTGGACTGCCAGCCCGGCGCGTCGGGCAGCGCCTCCTTGATGGCCAGCACGCTGGCATTGGGCCGCGGATCGTCGGCGGCCAGCGCGGCCAGCACCTCGCGCAGCGTCGCCTCCGGAATGTCGTTCACGGGACGGACTTCCGAGAGTCGCATGCCGTTCTCGGTGAGCGTGCCGGTCTTGTCCGCGCACACCACGTCCACCCGGGCCAGCCCCTCGATGGCGGGCAGCTCCTGCACCAGACACTTGCGCGCGCCGAGGCGGATCACGCCGACCGCGAACGCGATGGAGGTCATCAGCACCAGACCCTCGGGCACCATGGGCACCAGCGCTGCCACCATGCCGTTGACGGCGGGCCGCCAGGATTCCTTGGACGAGACCAGCTGGTTGTAGATGGACAGCAGACCCGCCGGAATCAGCAGGTAGGTGATGACTTTCAGAATGGTGTCGATACCGCTGCGCAGCTCCGATTTCACCAATGTGAACTTGCTGGCCTCGTCGGCGAGTTTGGCGGCGTAGGCGTCCTTGCCGACCTTGGTGGCCCGGTAGGCGCCGCTCCCGGACACCACGAAGCTGCCCGACATGATATGGGCGCCAACGGTTTTGTCGATCGGATCGGCCTCGCCGGTGAGCAGCGACTCGTCGACCTCGAGCAGCTCGGACTCGATCACCTCGCCGTCGACGACGATCTGGTCGCCGGGCCCGAGTTCGATGATGTCGTCGAGCACGATCTCCTGCGGCGCCACGGCGGTGGTCCTGCCCTCGCGCCGCACCATGGGCTTGGCCTGACCGATGATGGCCAGCTTGTCCAGGGTGTTCTTGGCCCTGACCTCCTGGATGATGCCTACCGCGCTGTTGGCGATGATCAGCAGTCCGAACATGCCGTCGATGAGCGATCCGGTGGCCAGCACCAGGATGAACAGCACGCCGAGGATCGCGTTGATCCGGGTGAACACATTCGCCCTGACGATGTCCCTCACGGACCGGCTGGCCCGCTGCGGCACGTCATTGGTGAGCCCGTCCCGGCGGCGCTTCTCCACCTCGGCGGCGGTGAGTCCCAACGCGGGTGGACTGGGCGGACTCGTTGCCTGCGCGGTGATCGACATGCCGACCAGGCTAGCGGGCCGACGGGTTAGCCCAGGTATAGCCAACTTTCCTGGCGTCGGGACGGGCTGCAGCGCCAGGTCAGAGGCAATCCGGCAAATCGGGCACAAAAGGATTTGTTGCGCACGCTAACGTCATTGGGTGGCCGAAGGACATCAGAACCCGGAGTCCGCCATCCCGCATCCGGCCGAGGTCGCCGGCGCCGGGGCCGTCATGACGGCCAAGCCCGGATGGCGCGGCCGGTTCACCCGGCATGACAGCGGACGCGACACCGGCATCGCGTTCGGCATCGGCGCTTACTTCCTCTGGGGCCTGTTCCCCGCGTTCTTCGGGCTGCTGTCCTTCGCGAGCGCGGGCGAGGTGCTGGTCGAACGGATCCTGTGGACCCTCGTCGTCGCGCTGCTGGCGCTGCTGGTGGCCGGGCGGATCGGCGAGTTGCGGCGGATCGACGCGCGGACCTGGCGATTGGCGGCGGTGGCATCGGCGGCCATCTCACTGAACTGGGGCACCTATGTGTACGGCGTCATCTCCCACCATGTGGTGGAGTGCGCGCTCGGCTACTTCATCAATCCGCTCGTAACGGTCGCCTTCGGCGTCCTCATCTTTCGCGAGAGACTGCGCCCACCGCAGTGGGTCGCGCTCGGACTGGGTGCGACGGCGGTTATCGTGCTGACCGTCGACTACGGCAGCCCGCCGTGGATCGCCCTGATCCTGGCCTGCTCCTTCGCCACCTACGGCCTGGTCAAGAAGGTGATCCGGCTCGACGCCCTGCCCGGCCTGGCAGCGGAGGGTCTGGCGGCCGCCCCCTTCGCCCTGATCGCCGTCGTCGTCATCGCCCTCACCGGGAACGCCACCTTCGGCTCCTCGGTCCCGCACACCACCCTGCTCATGCTGACCGGCCCGGTCACCCTCGTGCCCCTGGTCTTGTTCGCGCTGGCCGCACCGCGAGTTCCGTTGTCCACCATGGGAATCCTCCAATACCTCACCCCGGCCCTCCAGCTCACCTGGGGAGTCGCGGTGGGCCATGAACCCATGCCCGCCTCCCGCTGGGCCGGTTTCGCCCTCATCTGGCTGGCCCTGGCCATCTTCACCGCCGACGCCCTGCGCCGCTCGCGCCGCCCGACGGTCACCGTCCCCGAATAGCGTGAAACCGCTCTGCCGACGCGCGGGCCGCTGCGGCCGAGACGCCGGTCGATCCGGCCCCGGTGGACGGTCTACCTTCCGGATGGATCCGGGATCGATCTGGTTCGTGAGATCACCTTCGACGCCATGATGGTCACCGCCGCAAGGGAATCGGAGACCGTGCGCGCCGCGCCGACGGCCGCGGGCGCTGGGCTGTCCGATGAAGCGCTTCGGTCACGCCGCACTCGCGGCCCGGCCGGCGGGCTACCTCGGGCTACCGGCGGCTGCGCGGGTCCGGGCGGCCACGGCGAGCGACGGGAATGCCGGCCTGGCGGCGCTGTGACGGTTCGCACACGTCGCTTGGCGGAAGCGCACGCGGGTGGTTAACGTCGAGGACGTGGCGATGCTCCTGTCGGCCGACTCGTACCGGTCCAGGGTCGGGATCGTCACGAGCACAGGAGAATTCCCATCACTATCCAGTTCAACCACACCATTGTCGCGTGCACGGACAATCGAGTCTCCGCGGAATTCTGGGCGGACATCCTCGGGGTGGAGGTGGGCAAGCCGTGGGGGCCATTCCTACCGATCACCGTCGGGAATGGCGTCACCTTCGACTTCGCCAATCTGCCACCGGGTTTCGAGGGCGAACCGCAACCACAGCACTACGCCTTCCTCGTTTCCGAGGACGAATTCGACGCGGCCTACGAGAAGATCAAGCGGTATGGGCTCACCTATTGGGCCGATCCGCGGCAGCGGGCCGTCAACGAGATCAACCACAATGACGGCGGCCGGGGGATCTATTTCCTCGATCCCGCCGGCCACTACATGGAGTTGATCACGGTCCCGTACGGTGGCCGGCCGCAATAACCCTCACGCGGCCGTCGCGGCGATCTCACGCGGCGATCGCGACGCCCAATGAGAGCGCGACCCAGGGCTTCGGGCCCTGCTGGTAGTACCGATCGATATCGCGGATTTCGAATCCCGCGGCTTCGATCAGGCCGCGAATATCGCGGTTGAGGTGGCAGCCACCGGCCAGCGTCCTCTGCACCGAGTTGAACCGGTGCTGCCACTTCTGGACACCGGCATCGGGGGCGAGACCGTGCTCGACGAAATGGAACGTACCGCCGGGCACCAGCACTCGGCGCACTTCGGCGAGCGCGGTCTCGACATCCGGAATGGTGCACAGCGTCCACGTCGACAGCGCGGAATCGAAGCTGTCGTCCTCGAATGGCAGCGACTGTCCGTCCAGACCGGCGCGTTCCACCGGAACCGTCGCGGCGGCCAACCGTTCGGCGGCCAGTCTCCACCCGAGGTCGGCGGGCTCGACCGCGCTCACCGACTTCACCGAGCCCGGATAGAACGGGACATTGCGCCCGGACCCGAACCCGATCTCGACCACGCGCCCGTGCAGGTCGGCGCAGACCCGCTGCCGCTCCGGATCCATCTGCTTCGCACCGCAGCACAGGTCGATCAGCCTGGGCAGCACCCGGTCTTCGTAGATTCCCACCACATCACTCTTACAAGCGAAGCGCGCGTGCGCCACTGCTTCGCGCACTGTGCGCGTGCCCGGTCAGCGGGCAGGCGGGAATCGTTGCGTCAGCCAATCCGTCACGAAGGTGAGCACCTGCGGGTCGATGGTGGTCTCGATCTTCGCGTATTCGTCGGGCGTGCCCTTGTCGGCGGGCTGCATCAGGTGATTGAGCCCGTCGAAGACGTGCACGGTCGCGTCCGGATCGGCGGCCAGCAGCGTGCGCGCGGGACCCTCGTTCTGGGCCGCGGGCACCTGGAGATCCTTGCTGCCGTAGAGGGCCAGCACCGGCACCCGCAGCGCCGACAGCGCCGGGGCCGGGTCGTAGTCGACCAGCGCGGCCATGTACGGCGTCACCAGATCGTCGATATCCGCCTCGGACAGCTTCTTGTCGGCGGGCAGGCTGTCATTGTGCTGCCGCACATAGGTCTTGGCGGCCTCCAGATCACCCGAGCGCAGCAGCGTCGCCAGCGTCGAGGAGAACGCGACCTGCTGACTGATCTGCTCGGGCGTGGCCCCCTGTGCGGTGAGGATCAGCCGGTTCTGTTCCACCAGCACATCCGACCCGGGCACCGACGGCCCCGCCATCATGATCACGAACGCCACCCCGCTGTCCGGCCTCGTGGCGTACAGCGGCACGAGATATCCGCCCTCGCTGTGGCCGAGCAGGCCGATCCGCTTGGCGTCGATCTCCGAACGCCCGTGCAGGAAGGCCATTCCGGCGCCGATGTCGTCGGTGAGTTCCTGATAGGTCGCGCTGTCCAGGTGCCCGCCGGTCTTGCCGACGCCGCGCTTGTCGGTGCGCAGCACCGCGTAACCCGCGCGGGTGAGGGTGTCGGCCAGCAGCAGGAACGGCTTGTGGCCCAGCAGTTCCTCATTGCGGTCATTGGGTCCGCTGCCATTGATCAGCACGACGGTCGGGAACGGCCCGCCGCTGTTGGGCTCGGTCAGCGTCCCCGCGATGGTGATGTCCCCGCTGGGGTAGCTGACGTCCTCGGACTTGTACGGGTACGGCGGTTTCGGCTCCTGAGGCCGCGGCGGACCCTCGACTTTGCCGTGGGTCAGGTTCAGCGGAAAGGTCTGCCCGGATTGGCTGAACCGGCCCTTGATGCTGTCGGAGCCCTTGTCGTACTTGCCCTGGAACGACGGATTGCCCGGCATCTTGGCGAGGGTCCAGGCCACGTCATCGGGATCGTTGCTCACATCGCCGAGCGGAGCGGCGTCGACGCCCTGTGCCGGAATGTCGATGGTGGCCTTGCCCTCATCGGTGAAGGTGACCCCCACGGCCAGCGGATGGTCGGGAATCTCGATGCTTCCGTGCCAGTCCCCGGTCAAACCGCCCGGCGCGGCCTCCCGCATCGGCGACGAACATCCGGCGAGCACGAGTGCGAGCATGACCAGCACCGGCGCGAGCAACGACCACGGCCTTCGCATGGCCACAGCCTACGCAGCCGGCCGCCGATCACCCGAGCGCGCCCGATCTCGGTAAACCTTGTCCCGATAACGCCATTGTCGCTACCCGGCCAGCCCGAATAACCACTCGGCCGGGGAGAATAACTCCGCCGTATCGCCATTGCCCCGCGCCGCCAGCGCTCGTACCGTGGAATTGTGAGCAATGACGCTTTCTCCACGGGGCTCGTGGAACTACCCACCACGGTGGGTGGGTACGCGACCGCCGAATTCCGTCCCCTGGTACGTACATTCGCGCGGATGGTCGGCGGTAAACCGGGCGCCGGAGGGGCGCTCACTGTGCACCTGCGTGGAGAGCCGCTGGTCGAGATCTGGACCGGGGAGGCCGCACCGCGCCGGCCCTGGGACGCCGACACCGGCGCTATCGTCTTCTCCGCAACCAAAGGCATTGCGGCCACGGTCATCCACCGGCTCGCCGACCGCGGCCTGATCGACTACGACGCCCCCGTCGCTCACTACTGGCCCGAATTCGCCGCCAACGGCAAGGGACGGATCACCGTACGGCAGCTGCTGTCCCACCGCGCCGGCCTGTACGGGCTGCCCGAGATCGCCCGCGGCCTGGAAGACGTGCTCGACCACCGCATGATGGAAGAGCGCCTGGCCGCCGCGAAACCCGATCACCTGCTGGGCCTTCCGACCTATCACGCGCTCACCTACGGCTGGCTGCTGGCGGGGCTGGCGCGCGCGGTCACCGGCCGCGGCATGGCCGAACTGTTCCGCACCGAGGTCGCCGAACCGCTGGGCACCGAGGGCATTCACCTGGGCCGCCCGCCGGCCGGATCGCCCACCAGCGCCGCGATGCTGTACGGCAACAAGCTGTCTGCGGTCGGCACCGACTACGTCTCGCTGGCCCTGGGCCGGGCCTACTCCGTGCCCGGCCCGCTGGGTGCCGTGGTCCGCGCGCTGTTCCTGCCCGGCCTGGATCAGCTGCTCGAAGGCGACGATCCGCCCATCCTGCGCACAGAGCTGGGTGCGGGCAATGGGGTCTGCACCGCGAAGGGCCTGGCCACGGTGTACAGCGCGCTCGCCAACGAGGGCATGCACCAGGGCCGCCGCTTCCTGTCGCCGGCGACCATCAGGGCCATGCGGCGCGTGGAGAGCTACCGGCTCGACCGCGCGCTGTTCTACGTCCCGATGATGTGGCACATGGGTTATCACTCGCTGCCCGTTCCGGGTGCCCGCGCGGGCTTCGGGCATATCGGTCTGGGCGGATCGTTCGGCTGGGCCGAACCCCGCCTGGGACTCTCCGTCGGATTCGTCCACAATCGGCTCGGCATCGGCGGGTCGACGAGCCTGGACCAACTCGCGTCGGCATGGGTGCTGCCGCTGGCGGTGCGGGGCGCTCACGCAGCGCGTCGCACCCCTACCCACGTCGAACCCGCCGCTGCCTGACCGGCGGACGCGACCTCAGCGCCGGGCGATCGCCGCGAAGACGTCGGGATCCACCAGGGTCGAGATGTCGCCGAGCTCACGGCCCTCGGCGACGTCGCGCAGGAGGCGGCGCATGATCTTGCCGGAGCGCGTCTTGGGCAGCTCGGGAACCACGTGGATATCGCGCGGTCTGGCGATGGGACTGATCTCGCGGGAGACCTCGGCCTTCAGCTCGTGCACCAGATCGGCTCCGGTGTCGGCGGTTTCGGCGGTGAGGATGACGAATGCGACGATGCCCTGCCCGGTGGTGGCATCGGCGGCGCCGACCACCGCGGCCTCGGCGACGCCGGAGTGGCCGACCAGTGCCGACTCCACTTCGGCGGTGGAGATGCGGTGGCCGGAGACGTTCATGACATCGTCCACGCGGCCCATGATCCAGAGGTCGCCGTCGGCGTCCAGTCGGGCCCCGTCACCCGCGAAATACCAACCGGCGGAGGCGAATCGGTCCCAGTAGGTTTCGCGGAAACGTTGCGGGTCGCCCCAGATGCCGCGGGCCATGGACGGCCAGGGCTCGGTGAGCACCAGGAGGCCGTCGGCGTCGCGGTCGCCGAGATCATTGCCGTCCTCGTCGACGATCTTCGCGTGGATGCCGGGCACCGGGGTCATGGCCGCGCCCGGCTTGGCGTTGGCGGTCCCGGGCAGGGGCGAGATCATGATGGCGCCGGTCTCGGTCTGCCACCAGGTGTCGACGATGGGAGTCCGGTCACCGCCGATGACTTCCCGATACCAGCGCCAGGCCTCGGGATTGATGGGTTCACCGACCGAGCCGAGCAGCCGCAGGCTCGTCAGATCGTGGGCTGCGGGAATCTCGCGGCCCCACTTCATGAACGTGCGGACCAGTGTCGGCGCCGTGTAATAGATGGTGACGCCGTACTTTTCGATGATCTCGAAGTGCCGGTGCTCGTCCGGGAAGTTCGGGGTGCCCTCGTACACCACCTGGGTGACGCGGTTCGCCAGCGGCCCATAGACGATGTAGGAGTGCCCGGTGACCCAGCCGATGTCTGCGGTGCACCAGTATACGTCTCGCCCCGGCCGGTGGTCGAAGACGACCTCGTGGGTGTAGGCGGCCTGGGTCAGGTAGCCGCCGGAGGTGTGGAGGATGCCCTTGGGCTTTCCGGTGGTGCCGGAGGTGTAGAGGATGAACAGCGGATGCTCGGCGTCGAAGGCCTGCGCCTCGTGCTCGGGGGAGGCGTTCGCGACGGTCTCGTGCCACCACAGGTCGCGGCCGGAGGTCATCGCGGTGTCGATGCCGGTGCGGCGCACCACGAGCACGTGCTCGACGGTCGAATCGCCCTCGGCGAGGGCCTCGTCGACGGCGGCCTTGAGCGGGGCCGCGTTGCCGCGCCGCCACTGGCCGTCGCTGGTGATGACCAGTCGGGCCTCGGCGTCGTCGACCCGTTGACGCAGCGCGCTCGCGGAGAAGCCGGCGAAGACCACTGAGTGCACCAGTCCGAGCCGGGCGCAGGCGAGCATCGAGACGATGGCCTCGGGGATCATCGGCATGTAGATGGCGACACGATCACCGGACCGCAGACCGAGCCCGGCGAGCGTGTTCGCCGCCCTGGACACGTCGGCCAGCAGGTCGGAGTAGGTGAGGTCGCGGGTATCGCCCGGCTCACCCTCCCAGTGGATGGCGACCTGGTCGCCGTGGCCGTCGAGCACGTGCCGGTCGATGCAGTTGTAGGCGACGTTGAGCGTGCCGCCCGCGAACCATCTCGCGAAAGGCGCTCCGTCCCAATCCAATACGCGGGTCCAGGGCTGGGCCCAGTGCAGCCGCCCGGCCTGTTCGGCCCAGAACTCGGTCGCGGTGATCATGTTGCTCATGGCGATATCTCCTCTACAGCGGTCAGTGCGCGACGGCCTTTTCGGCGCCGACGCCGGTGAGGGCGCGCACCTCCATTTCGGCGGCCTTCGCCGGGTCCTCGGTGTTCTTGCTCAGCAAGGTGCCGACGATGCCGAGCACGAAGGCGAGCGGGATGGATACGATGCCCGGGTTGGACAGCGGGAACCAGTCGATGTGCAGGCTGGGCACCATGGCGGTCTTGGAGCCGGATACGGCGGGGGAGAAGACGATCAAGACGATGGTGGAGATCAGTCCGCCGTACATGCTCCACAGCGCGCCGGTGGTGTTGAACCGCTTCCAGAACAGCGAGTACAGAATGGTCGGCAGGTTCGCCGAGGCCGCCACCGCGAACGCGAGCGCGACCAGGAACGCGATGTTCTGCCCGTTGGCCAGGATGCCGAGACCGATGGCCAGCAACCCCACCACCACAGCGGTGATGCGTGAGACCCGCAGCTGTTCGCTCTCTGTGACATCGCCGCGCTTGATGACTCCCGCGTAGATGTCGTGCGCGAAGGACGCCGAGGCGGTGATGGTCAGACCCGCGACCACCGCCAGGATGGTGGCGAAGGCGACCGCCGAGATGACGGCCAGCAGCACCACGCCGCCGAGTTCGAACGCCAGCAGCGGGGCGGCCGCATTCTGGCCGCCCGCTGCGGCCAGGATCCTGTCCGGGCCCACGATGGCGGCCGCGCCGTAGCCGAGCACCAGCGTGAACAGGTAGAACGCGCCGATCAGGCCGATTGCCCATACCACCGAGCGGCGTGCCTCCTTGGCGGTCGGCACGGTGTAGAAGCGCATGAGCACATGCGGCAGGCCCGCCGTGCCGAGTACCAGTGCCAGACCCAGCGAGACGAAGTTCAGCTTGGTGGTGCCGTTCGCGCCGTACTGTGCGCCGGGGGCCAGGACGTCCCGCTTGGCCATGGCCTTGTTCGTCGACTCCGACACGTGCTGCTGCGCCGAGCCGAGGATGTCGGAGAAGTGGAAGCCGAACTTACCCAGCACCAGTACGGTCATGAAGGCCGCGCCCACGATGAGCAGCACCGCCTTGATGATCTGCACCCAGGTGGTGCCCTTCATGCCGCCGACCAGCACGTACACGATCATGAGCAGGCCGACGACCGCGATCACCACCGACTGCCCGGTGCGGCTCTTGATATCGAGCAGCAGCGCCACCAGGCCGCCCGCGCCCGCCATTTGCGCCAGCAGATAGAACAGCGACACCGTGAGCGTGGACAGAGCCGCGGCGGTGCGCACCGGACCCTGCCGCAGCCGGAAGCTCAGCACATCGGCCATGGTGAATTTGCCGGTGTTCCGCAGCATTTCGGCGACCAGCAACAGCGCGACCAGCCAGGCCACCAGGAAGCCGATCGAGTACAGGAACCCGTCGTATCCGTACACCGCGATGGCGCCCGCGATGCCGAGAAAGCTCGCGGCCGACAGATAGTCGCCCGCGATGGCGATGCCGTTCTGCGGGCCGGAGAACCCGCGTCCACCGGTGAAGAAATCCGCCGCGCCGGCATTGGACCGGCTGGCCCGCACCACCACGACCATGGTGACGGCGACGAACACAGCGAAGATGGCGATATTGACGGCCGGTTTACCGACGGTTTCGGCGGCGGCGTAGGTCAGGGTGTTCACGCCCGGCCCTCCTCGAGCTCGGCGCGCAGCGCGGCCGCGCGCGGATCCAGTTCCCGGTTGGCGAACCGGACGTACAGGCCGGTGATCACGAACGTGGACACGAACTGCCCGAGCCCCAGCAGCAGGCCCACGTTCACGTGCCCGATCACCTTGTGCGCCATGAAGTCGTGCGCGTACGCGCCGAGCAGCACGTACATCAGGTACCAGGTGAGGAACAGGGCGGTCATGGGAAAAGCGAAGCGGCGCAGCCGATTGCGAAGTTCCTGGAATTCCGGGCCGGCCTGCATGGCGACGAATTCCGCCGCCGTGGGGGTATGCGGCGGCGTGGCGCCGAGCTCGATACTGCTCATCGAACGGTCCTAGCGTGTGACGTGGCTTACTTGCCGCGGAACGTTAATCAGCTATGCGTGGTCGGCACATGCTGTGTCCGGGGTCACTCGGCGAAGGACCCGCTTCCTGAGCCGAACGGTCGATTCCGCGCGCCGAACGGTCGGGCCCGCTCAGGCCGATCGCAGGCCGCGTTCACGGTCCGCGCCCATGCCCAGGCGTTCGGGAGCGTGCAGACGGGCGAAGGCGCGGGCCACCTCGCGCGCAGACTGACCGCGGGTGAATCCGCTGACCGCGACCATGGTGGCAAAGGCCAGCGGCACGCTCACCGCCGCCGGATAGCTCAGCACCGCCGCCGGCCACCCGCCGGCCGCCCGGTCCGGCACGCCGCCCGCCACCGAAACCGCGGTCGCCGCACCGGACATCAGCCCGCCGGCGATCAATCCCGCGGCCGCGCCCGTAGCGGTCAGGCCGCGCCACCAGATGCCCAGGGTGAGCAGCGGGCACAGCGTCGACGCCGCCACCGAGAAGGCCAGTCCGACCGTGCGCGAGAGATCCAGTGAGACCACCATCAGCGAAAGCGCCAGCGGCACAGCGCCGGCGATGAGTGCCGCCACCCGGAAATCACGAATTCGGCCCCGTAGCAGATCGGTGCTGACCACACCGGCGATACTCACCAGCAGTCCGGAGGAGGCGGACAGGAAGGCCGCCAGCGCACCGGCGGCGACCAGCGCACCCAGCAACTGTCCGGGCAATCCGCCCAGCACCGATTCCGGCAGCAGCAGCGCGGCGGCATCGGAGGCATCCGCGCCCAGCGTCTGCGGTGCGTATATCCGCGCGAACGCGCCCAGCAGGGTCGGGAACAGGTAGAACGCGCCGACCAGTCCGATCACCGTCGCGGCCGTGGTCCGCGCGGCTCGGCCGTCCGGATTCGTGTAGAAGCGCACCAGCACATGCGGTAAACCCATGGTGCCGAGAAAAGTCGCGATGATCAGCGAATACACCGCGTACAGCGGATGTGGGCCGCCCAGTCCGCCGCCCGGCCGCAGCCAGGGGCCGAGGTCGGCTGTCGCCGGGCGGTCGCCGAAGAAGTGCGCGGTCAGCACCAGCGCGGGCAGCGCGACGGCGGTCAGTTTCAGCCAGTACTGGAATGCCTGCACGAAGGTGATCGACCGCATCCCGCCGCCGACGACGGTCCCGATCACGATGGACCCCACCGCGACCGCCCCGACCCACCCGGGAACGCCCAGCAGAATCCGCAGTGTCAATCCGGCCCCCTGGAACTGCGGGATCAGATATACCGCGCACACCAGCACCACGACCAGCGACGCCAACCGCCGCAAACGCAAAGAGCCGAGCCGGAATTCGGTGAAGTCCGGCACCGTGTACGCCCCCGACCGCCGCAGCGGCGCGGCCACGAACATCAGCAGCCCGAGGTATCCGGCGGTGAATCCCACCGGATACCACAGCGCGTCCGCGCCGTACTTGGCGATCAGGCCCGCGACGCCGAGAAATGAAGCGGCGGATAGATATTCACCGGAGATGGCCGCCGCGTTGAACCGGGGTCCGACGCTGCGCGAGGCCACCAGGAAGTCGGAGGTGGTGCGCGCCAGCCGCACCCCGTACACCGCGAATCCGACCGTCGCGACCGCCGAGGCCAGCAGCGCGACCAGGGTGGGCACCGAGGCGTGTGACACCATCTCAGTCCCCGGTCAGTTCATCGAAGTCCTGCTCGTTCCGCTCCGCCAGTCGCGTGTACATCCGCCCCACGCCGTACAGCAGCGGGTAGGCCAGCAGCCCCAGCAACAGCCACGGAAGCCGGATCCCGAACACCGTCGCCGCCCCGAGGGGACCCAGGAAAACCAGCGGCAACGCCCCCAGCACGACCACGGTCACCAGTCCCAGCCGCACCGCCAGCCCGAACTGAGCGCGGATCAATCCGCCGATGAGTACCGCGCCCACCTCGGTCTGTTCCTCGACCTCCACCCGCGTCCGCACCACCCGGGCTCCGCGCCGCTCGGCCAAGACCACCCGTTCCCGCGCCGGTTTCCGCTCCGCGCTCACCGGACTGTCCGGGTGCGGTGCGCCGCGGGAATCAATCGCTGCTTCAGCTCGCGTACCTGCCGGCGGGCGACCGGCAATTCGACCGCCGGGGCGGAGCCGCCGGCGCGCAGGCACACCACCGTGCCGCTGCCCACCGTCCGCAGGCCGGCCACCTGACGCAGCGCGACCAGATACGACCGGTGCACCCGCACGAATCCCGCATCGCGCCAGCGCTTCTCCAGTTCCGAGAGCGGAACCCGCACCAGGTGCGAGCCCGTGTCGGTATGCAGCCGCGCGTAATCCCCGTCGGCCTCGACCCACGCCACGCTGTCCCGCGCTACCAGCGTGGTGACGCCGCCCAGTTCGACCGGGATCACCGCGTGCGGGTCCGATCGCTGGTCCTCCCGCGCCGGCGCCGTCCGCCCCGCGGCGATCCGCCGCACCGATTCCGTGAGCCGCGCCTGCCGCACCGGTTTCAGCAGGTAGTCCAGGGCTCCCAGGTCGAACGCCGCCACCGCCCGGTCATCGTGCGCGGTCACGAACACCACCGCGGGCGGCGCCGCGAACTCCGACAGAATCCCGGCCAGCTCCATCCCGTCCAGTCCGGGCATATTGATATCCAGGAAAACCGCGTCCACCGACCGCGCCCGCAATACCCGCAGGGCCGCCGTGGCATCACCGGCTGCGTGGATCTCGCCGACCTCGGGCAACGCGCGCAGCAGGTACACCAACTCGTCCAGAGCAGGTTTCTCGTCGTCCACGGCCAGTACGCGCAGCGCGCCCGGCCCCTTCGCGGTGGTCTGAGTCACAACGGCCTCATCGTACGATGTGGTCCACGACGATGGCGGGGCGCGTTCAGGTGTGGATGCCGGCGCGGAATTTGGGGATCCGCATGATGATCTTGGTGCCGGCGCCGGGGGCGGTTTCCACCACGAGGCCGTAGTCGTCGCCGAAGGCGGCCCGCAGCCGGTCGTCCACATTCGCCAGGCCGATATGGGCGGATTCGGGGGAACCGGTTGCCGCGGAGCCGGTTTCGATGGCGTCCAGCGCCCCGGAGCGGAGGATGTCGGGGTCCATGCCCACGCCGTCGTCTTCGACGGTGATGACGCAGTCGGTGCCCTCGTCGGCCGCCACCAGAATGAGGGTGCCGCCGGACGGTTTGGAAGCCAGACCGTGGCGCACCGCGTTCTCCACCAGCGGCTGCAGGGCGAGAAAGGGGAGCACCACTCCCAGGACCTCCGGGGCGATCCGGAGCCTGACCTGAAGGGCGTCGCCGAAACGCGCGCGCTCCAGGACGAGATAGCGGTCGATGTTCTTCAGTTCGTCGGCCAGAACGGTGAATTCGCCCGCGGTGCGGAAAGAATAGCGGGTGAAGTCGGCGAAATCGAGGATGAGTTCGCGCGCCCGGGCGGGGTCGGTGCGCACGAAGGACGCGATGGTATTGAGCGCGTTGTAGATGAAATGGGGGCTGATCTGAGCGCGCAGCGCGCGAACCTCGGCGCGGTCGAGGCGTGCGCGGGAGGCGTCGAGTTCGGCCAATTCGATCTGTCCGCAGGCGTATCGGGCGACCTCGGCGACCGCGCCCAGCATTCCGGGATCGGGCTGCCCGGTGATGATCGCGCCGAGAGCGCCCGCCATGCCGCCGTATTCGGTGGACAGCGGCTGCGCGATCACGACGTGAGTCCCGGCGCCGGGGCCGGAGACCAGCAGTGGGCGGGCGGTCGAGATGGCCCGACGGGCCGCGTCGGTGAAGATCTCGGCCAGTTCCGAATGAGGGCCGTCCCAGGCCAGCAGTGTTCCCTCGGTATCCGCGATGCCCAGCGCCTCGGCCCCCGTCAGGGCGCGCAGATGCGGGGCGGCCTGGGCGGCGGAGTCGGCGGTCAGGCCCCGGCGCAGCGGGCGGGCCGCTTGGGAGGCGGTGTGCAGGACCGTGTGGACGGCGCGCTCGGCGGGTGTGGTGACCGTGCGCCGGGTTCGCGGCCAGGCCAGCAGCGCGCCGGCGATCAGCGCACCGGAGACCAGGATCGCCGCGACGGTCGCGGTCATGCCGCCCCGTCCGCGGAACCGCGTCGCAACCTGTCCACTGCCTGATTATCACCGAGCCGTTGCCGAAGTGACATTCGCCATTGTGCCGTCGGGGTGAACTCGCGACACGCGAGGACGGCACGCCGGAAGACCGATCCGCCTCCGCGTGCCTTCGAAACTCGTCAGTGGGGCCGCATAGTATGTCGGGGTGTCAGCCTCGTCGGGATTCGTTCACCTCCATAACCACACCGAGTACTCGATGCTCGACGGCGCGGCGAAGATCACGCCCTTGTTCAAAGAGGCGACCCGGCTGGGCATGACCGCCGTCGGCATGACCGACCACGGCAATATGTACGGCGCCTCGGAGTTCTACAACTCCGCCAAGAAGCAGGGCATCAAGCCGATCATCGGCATCGAGGCCTACATCGCGCCCGACTCCCGCTTCAACACCAAGCGCGTGCTGTGGGGAGACCCGTCCCAGAAGAGCGACGACGTCTCCGGTTCGGGTTCCTACACCCACATGACCATGGTCGCCGAGAACGCGACCGGCCTGCGCAACCTGTTCAAGCTGTCCTCACTGGCCTCCATCGAGGGCCAGCTCGGCAAGTGGGCGCGCATGGACGCCGAGATCATCGCCGAGCACGCCGAGGGCATCATCGCCACTACCGGCTGTCCGTCGGGCGAGGTGCAGACCCGCCTGCGCCTGGGCCACGAGCGTGAGGCCCTCGAGGCCGCCGCCAAGTGGCAGGAGATCTTCGGTCCCGAGAACTTCTTCCTCGAGATCATGGATCACGGGCTGTCCATCGAACGCCGGGTTCGCGAGGGCCTGCTCGAAGTCGGCAAGAAGCTGGGCATCCCGCCGCTGGCCACCAACGACTGCCACTACGTGCACGAGGCCGATGCGGCCAACCACGAAGCGCTGCTGTGTGTTCAGACCGGCAAGACGCTGTCCGACCCCACCCGCTTCAAGTTCGACGGCTCCGGCTACTACCTGAAGTCCGCCGAGGAGATGCGCGCCATCTGGGACGCGGAGGTCCCCGGCGCGTGCGACAACACCGAGCTCATCGGTGAACGCGTCCAGTCCTACGACGAGGTCTGGTCGCACCGCGACCGCATGCCGATCTTCCCGGTGCCCGAGGGCCACACCCAGGCCACCTGGCTCGAGCACGAGGTGATGGCGGGCCTGGACCGCCGCTTCCCGAGCGGGCCGCCGCAGGAGTACATCTCGCGCGCCAAGTACGAACTCGGCGTCATCAACGAGATGGGCTTCCCGGCCTACTTCCTCGTCGTCGGTGACCTGATCACCTACGCCCGCTCGGTCGGCATCAATGTCGGTCCGGGCCGTGGTTCGGCGGCCGGCTCGCTGGTCGCCTACGCCATGGGCATCACGAACATCGACCCGATTCCGCACGGTCTGCTGTTCGAGCGCTTCCTCAATCCCGAGCGCGTATCCATGCCCGATATCGATATCGACTTCGACGATCGCCGCCGCGGTGAAATGGTCCGCTACGCCACCGACAAATGGGGCAGCGACCGGGTCGCCCAGGTGATCACCTTCGGCACCATTAAAACCAAAGCGGCGCTGAAGGACTCGGCCCGCGTGCAGTTCGGCCAGCCTGGTTTCGCCATCGCGGACCAGATCTCCAAGGCGCTGCCGCCGCCGATCATGGCCAAGGACATTCCGCTCTCGGGCATCATGGATCCCGAGCACGAGCGGTACAAAGAGGCCGCCGAGGTCCGCGAGCTCATCAACACCAATCCGGACGTCAACAAGATCTACGAGACCGCGCGCGGTCTCGAGGGTCTGATCCGCAATGCCGGTGTGCACGCCTGCGCCGTGATCATGTCCAGCGAGCCACTGACCGACGCGATCCCGGTCTGGAAGCGCGCGCAGGACGGCGCCATCATCACCGGCTGGGACTACCCGTCGTGTGAGGCCATCGGCCTGCTGAAGATGGACTTCCTGGGTCTGCGCAACCTCACCGTCATCGGCGACGCCCTGGCGAACATCAAGGCCAACCGCGGCATCGAACTCGACCTCGACACTCTGCCGCTCGAGGACGCGGCCACCTACGAACTGCTCGCCCGCGGCGACACCCTCGGCGTGTTCCAGCTCGACGGTGGGGCCATGCGAGATCTGCTGCGCCGCATGATCCCCACCGGCTTCGAGGACATCGTCGCCGTGCTCGCGCTCTACCGCCCCGGCCCCATGGGCATGAACGCGCACAACGACTACGCCGACCGCAAGAACGGGCGGCAAGAGGTCAAGCCCATCCACCCGGAGCTCGAAGAGCCCCTGAAGGACATCCTGCGTGATACCTACGGCCTGATCGTGTATCAGGAGCAGATCATGCAGATCGCGCAGAAGGTCGCCGGATACTCCCTCGGCCGAGCGGACATTCTGCGCCGCGCCATGGGTAAGAAGAAGGCCGAGGTCCTCGAGGCCGAATTCGAGGGCTTCGAAAAGGGCATGCTGGAGAACGGATTCAGCAAACCCGCCATCAAAGCGCTGTGGGACACGATCCTCCCGTTCGCCGGTTACGCGTTCAACAAGTCGCACGCCGCCGGATACGGTCTGGTGTCGTTCTGGACCGCGTACCTCAAGGCCAACTATCCCGCCGAGTACATGGCGGGTCTGCTCACCTCCGTCGGTGACGACAAGGACAAGGCCGCCGTCTATCTGGCCGATTGCCGCCGCCTGGGCATCCAGGTGCTGCCGCCCGACGTCAACGAGTCCGAGCTCGAATTCGCCTCCGTGGGCAATGACATTCGCTTCGGTATGGGGGCTGTTCGTAACGTCGGCGCGAACGTCGTCGCCTCGATCATCCAGGCGCGCAAGGAGAAGTCGAAGTTCACCGACTTCTCCGACTACCTCAATAAGATCGACGCCATCGCATGCACCAAGAAGGTCACCGAATCCCTCATCAAGGCGGGCGCTTTCGACTCGCTCGGGCATCCGCGCAAGGGCCTGATGCTGGTGCACTCCGACGCCATCGACGCGGTCATGTCCACCAAGAAGGCCGAGGCGATCGGCCAGTTCGACCTCTTCGGCGGCCTCGACGACAGTGACGAGTCCATCGCCAGCGTCTTCAATGTGAGGGTTCCCGACGAGGAATGGGAGACCAAGCACAAGCTCGCCCTGGAACGGGAGATGCTGGGCCTCTATGTGTCCGGCCATCCGCTCAACGGTGTCGAGCACGTCCTCGCGGCCCAGTCCGACACCCAGATCCCGGCCATCCTCGAAGGCGATGTCAAGGACGGCGCGCAGGTCACCATCGGCGGCATCTTCGCCAACGTCACCCGCCGCGTGAACAAGAACGGCCTGCCCTGGGCCTCGGCCCAGCTCGAGGACCTCACCGGTGGCATCGAGGTGCTGTTCTTCCCGCAGTCCTACTCGGTCTACGGCATGGATGTCACCGAGGACGCCATCGTTCTTGTCAAGGCCCGCGTGAGCGCCCGTGACGATCGTGTCTCGCTCATCGCCAATGACCTTGTGGTGCCGGACCTTTCGTCTATCGGCGTCGACAAGCCGCTGGCGGTGGTCATCCCCACCCGCCTGTGCACCCCTGACAAGATCGGCGAGCTCAAGCGGGTGCTGTCCCGGCATCCGGGCACCGCGACCGTCCACATCCGCCACGTCGGCTCGCGCGACCGCACCACGGTGCTGAAAGTCGCTGACAACCTCCGGGTTTCGCCGTCGTCGGCACTCATGGGGGACCTGAAGGCGCTGCTCGGTCCGGGCTGTCTCGCGGGCTGAGCGCGGCGCCCACCACGATCCTGGCACCGTGTGCCCGGCGCGCGACGCGTGGGACTTCAGTCACGGACCGCGGCGAGCAGCCAGCGCACCGCCGATGCGGTCGCGCCGGCCAGCACCGCGGCCTGTACCGACCCGGTGATGAGTGCGAGCATCAGGCAGACCACCACACCGGCGAACAAGGCTTCCAGCTTGTAGACCGGCCACGCCGTACCGGCGATGTCCACGGAGGTGTGCGAGCGGGGCCGCCCGGTGTCCGTAGGGTGAACCACTGCCATACGGTAAGGGTAGTCGGTGACCCAAAGTTCGGGCAACCGAAACTTCTGTCGGGAACAACGCATGATCGTGAGCGGTTACCCAGGTCATGCCACTTATCGGAGAGTATGAACCCAGTCCGTCAGACTGGTCGCGTGAGCAGGCCGAGCAGTACGAGAACTCCGGCGGCGCCGAGGCGCACGAGTTGCGCGGCGTGCCGATCATCCTGCTGACCACCCGCGGCAACAAATCCGGCAAGCTCCGCAAGACCCCGCTCATGCGGGTCGAGCACGATGGCATGTACGCGGCGGTAGCCTCCCTGGGCGGCGCGCCCAAGCACCCGGTCTGGTACTGGAACATCAAGGCCGACCCGCACGTGGAACTGCGCGATCGCGACGTGGTCAAGGACTACGACGCCCGGGAGGTCACCGGCGACGAGAAGGCTCTCTGGTGGAAGCGGGCCGTCGAAGTCTGGCCCGACTACGCCGAGTACCAGAAGAAGACCGACCGCGAGATCCCGGTCTTCGTTCTCACCCCACGCCCCTGAGCTTCGCCCGCCGAGTCGCCGGGAAGCACGGCGGTCGATGAGAAAATGCCCCGATCACCTCGTCATCGGGGCATTTTCGCGGCCGTGCGCGGCGCGGCGGCCCGGATGATCGGCGCATTTCGTGGCGCTGCCTTCAACCCGCCGCATGCTCCCAGCTAGCATGTTCGGGTGTCTGATCCGTTTGCTGTAGCAGAGAAAGTGTCCGGTCCGCTGCCCGAATTGACGGCGGACGAGATCGATGCGGCTGCCAAGCGGATTTCGAACATTATGGAGCCGACGCCGCTGCAACGGATTCCGCGGCTGTCGGCGCTGACCGGGGCCGAGGTCTATCTCAAGCGCGAGGACCTCACCGCCGTCCGCTCCTACAAGCTGCGCGGCGCCTACAACCTCATGGTGCAGCTCACCGATGCCGAGAAGGCCGCGGGCGTGGTCACCGCCAGCGCCGGAAACCACGCACAGGGCGTGGCTTTCGCGTGCAAGGCCATGGGCGTCAAGGGCCGCATCTACGTGCCGACCACCACGCCGAAGCAGAAGCGCGACCGAATCCGCGTCCACGGCGGCGACTTCGTGGACCTCCTGGCCGTCGGCGACACCTATGACGCGGCCGCCGCGGCCGCCGCCGATGATGTGGCCCGCACCGGGGCGACCATGGTCCCGCCCTTCGACGATCCGCGCACCGCGGCCGGGCAGGGCACCATCGCCGCCGAATTCCTCGAACAACTCGGCCGTGCACCGGATCTGGTGGTGGTGCCGGTGGGCGGCGGGGGCTGCCTGGCCGGTATCGGCACCTATCTGCGGGAGCGTTCGCCGCAGACGGCGATCCTGGGCGTCGAGCCCTCGGGCGCGGCTTCCATGACCGCCGCCCTGGTGGCGGGTGGCCCGGTGACGCTGCCCACGATCGACCCGTTCGTGGACGGCGCGGCCGTGCGCCGGATCGGCGCGGTGCCCTACTCCGCGATCTCGCGCTTCGGCGGCCGGGTCCGTTCGCACGCCTCGCTGCCTTTACTGACCACGACCGAATCCGATTCCGGCGCAGGCTCTTTCCGCATGATGCATGTGGACGAGGGCGCCATCTGCACCGCCATGCTGGAGCTGTATCAGAACGAAGGCGTGATCGCCGAGCCGGCGGGCGCGCTGTCGGTGGCGGCGCTGCGCGAGATCGAGGTCGAGCCGGGCTCGACGGTGGTGTGCCTGCTCTCGGGCGGCAATAACGACATCTCCCGCTACGGCGAGGTCATCGAACGCTCGCTGGTGCATCAGGGCCTGAAACATTATTTCCTGGTCGACTTCCCGCAGGAGCCCGGCGCGTTGCGCCGCTTCCTGGACGAGGTCCTGGGCCCCGAGGACGACATCACCCTGTTCGAGTACGTCAAGCGCAACAATCGCGAGACCGGCGCAGCCCTGGTCGGCATCGAACTGGGTGCCCCCGAGGGTCTCGAGTCGCTGCTCGAGCGGATGGACCGGGCGCCCATCCAGTGCGAGCGGCTGGAGCCGAACTCACCCGCCTACCGGTATCTGACCTGATCGGTGTCCCCGTGTGATCCGACCCCTCGTTCGGATCACACGGGACCGGTTGCCCCGCCGGGGCCTTCAGGCGCGCAGGAGGTATCCCCTCGTCCACGCCCGCGCCGCACCCGCTCGCCCAGCTGCTCGTCGTCCTCGCAGACCAGCACCTTGACGCCGCGGGCGCTCACTCCGTCGTCGGGCATGCGGCCACGCTGTCACAGCGATCGTGAACGAATCATGAGCGATCGCGGGGTGACCGCGCCGCTATCGTCAGCGCACCAGCAGGGCGATCGGCAGCCGGGCGAACAGCTTCTCCAGCCGGGCGCGTCCGGAGAAGGTGTGGCCGGTGAGCCGGTCGGTCCAATGTCCCTGCGGCAGATCCAGTACGGTGTCGCCCCAGCCGCCCGCCTCGTCCAGGCGGATGCTGTGGCGGGTGACGGCCACGATCACCTCGGGGGTCTCGCCCGTGCGGCCGCGGGCGTAGGAGAGCAGGTGCTGGGCGCGGTCGCCGGTGGCGAACAGCGGGGTGTAGGTGCCGCCGACGAAGCAGTCGGGGCGTTCGCGGCGCAGCCACAGCGCGTAGGCCACGATCCACATCTTCACCGCGCCGGACGGCTCGAGATCCGGTGTGCCGGTGAGGGATTGCAGCAGCAGCGAGCGGTGGGTGAAGTCCACCGGGCGGCGGTTGTCGGGATCGACGAGCGAGTCCTCCCACAGCTCGCAGCCCTGGTAGATGTCGGGGATGCCGGGACCGCACAGCTGCAGCAGCTTCTGCGCGAGCGCGTCGGTCCAGGCGTGGATGGCCAGATCGGCCGCGAACTCGCCCAGTTCGGCCCCGACCGGCCCGTCGATGACGGTGTCGATCCAGCGGTGCACCGCCGTCTCGAATTCGATATCCGGTTCCTCCCACGAGGATTGGGTCCCGGCCTCGCGGACCGCCTTCTCCGCGAACTGATGCAGGCGCTCGCGCAGTCCGGGCACCGCGGCGGCGGGCCGGCCGTCGGTGGGCCAGACGCCGAACATGTTCTGCAGCAGGAACAGTGTGGTGGCGCCGTCGGGTCCGGGCGCGATCTCCTCCCAGTTGCTGACCGAGCGCGCCCAGATGTCGGGCACCTGCGAGAGCATGCCGATGCGGGCGCGCACGTCCTCGCCGCGCTTGGTGTCGTGGGTGGACAGCGTGGTCATGGTGGCCGGCCAGCGTTGCGCGCGTTCGGCATTGGCGAGATGGAATTCGATGGGCGAGCAGCCGAAGCGGGCCGGATCCGCGCCCATCTCCTGCAGCGACACCAGTCGCGCGGCGCGGTAGAACATGGTGTCCTCCACCGCTTTCGCGCTCATGGCCCCGCCTACCTGATGGAAGCGGGTTGCGGCCTCGCCGCCCGTGGCCAGCGCGGTGACCAGCACCTGTAGCGGTGCGGTCAGTTCGGCATTGCGCCGCGCCACCTCCGCGACCACCGCGCCCACCATGCCGGCCAGCGGCGCGTAGTCGGTGCGGTAGACCGGCATGAACGACAGCACCTCGATGGCGGCATTGGTCAGCGCCATGGTGTCGAAGGCGTCGGCGCGGGCGTCGCGCTTGATGGCGGCCACCAGCCGCCGCACCTCGGGCACCAGCATGGTCTCGGCGACGGCCCGGCGAATCCGGTGCTCCTGCTCGGTGAACCAGGCCCGGTCGCTGCCGTGCCCGGTGAACTCCCGCGACAGGTCGGTGAGCTGCTTTTCGCCGTCGGGGTCGATGAGCACGCCGCCGATATCGGCGAGGGAGTCGTAGCCGGTGGTTCCGTCGATGGGCAGGGTGGCGTCGAGGGGTTCGCGATTGGAGAGCACCTTCTCCACCAGCAGCAGCCGCTGCGGTCCGATGAGCTGGCGCAGTCGCCGCAGGTATTCGGCGGGCTGGGCCAGTCCGTCCGGATGATCCACGCGCACACCGTCGATGAGGTCGTGCTCGCACCAGGCGGCCAGCTCGCGATGGGTGGCCTCGAAGACCGCCGGGTCTTCCTGCCGGATGGCGGCCAGCCCGCCGACGGTGAAGTAGCGGCGGTATCCGCACAGCCCGGACTTCCAGTTGACCAGCCGATAGTGCTGTTTGTCGTGAATGCGCAGCGCGTTCTCGCCATCGGTGCCGGGTGCGATGGGGAAGCGCAGATCGTGCAACGCGAGCATGGGTTCGGGTCCGGAGCGGTCCACGGTCAGCGCCGCCGGATCGTTCTCGCCGGCCAGCACCGGCAGCGCGATGCGCCCGCCCGCGCCGTTGCCGGGCGTCCAGTCGATATCGAACCAGGTGGCGTACTGGGACTTCTTGCCGTGCCGCAGCACATCCCACCACCACGGGTTCTGGCGCGGATCGGCCACGCCCACATGGTTGGGCACCAGATCCACGATGAGGCCCATGCCGCGGCTGCGCACCTCGTCGGCCAGGGCCTTGAGCCCGGTCGGCCCGCCCAGCCCTGCCGACACAGTGGTCGGATCGGTGACGTCGTAGCCGTGGATGGAGCCGCGCGCCGCCGTCATGATGGGCGACAGGTACAGATGCGAAATGCCCAGCTGCTGCAGGTATTCGGCGATGGCGCGCGCATCGGCGAAGGTGAGCGCGTCGGGCCGCAGCTGCAGGCGGTAGGTGCTGCGCACGGGCGTCTGCCGGGCGATGGGTCCGGTCTGGTGTTCGGGCGAGCTGGTCATGGCGGTATCGATCATGCCGTACGGCGCAGCACGAGCAGACAGCGTGCGGGCACTTGGACGGTGGAGCAGGCCGGGAGGACGGGGTCGGCGGCCGGGCGGCCGGTGGGCGCGGAGCAGTCCAGGGCGACCGACCAGGCATCGCCGTGCCGGCGGTCGGGGAGGGTGAAGTCGAGCGTTTGGTCGTGCGCGTTGAAGCACAGCAGGAACGAGTCGTCGGCAATGCGCTCCCCGCGCGGGCCGGGCTCGTGAATGCCGTCGCCATTGAGGAATACCGCGAGCGAGCGGGCGAACCCGGTCTCCCAGTCGGCATCGGTCATGGGCGCGCCGCCGGGGGTGAACCAGGCGATATCGCCGAGGTCGTCAGGCTCCGGCGCCGGATCGAAGAAGCGGCGCCGCCGGAATACCGGGTGCGCGGCGCGCAGAGCCACGGCGCGCCTGGTGAATTCGAGCAGATCGGCATTGGTGTCCATGAACGTCCAGTCCATCCACGACAGCGGTGAATCCTGACAGTAGGCATTGTTGTTGCCTTGCTGGGTGCGGCCGAATTCGTCGCCGTGCAGCAGCATCGGTGTGCCCTGCGAGAGCATCAGGGTGGCGAGCAGATTGCGGGACTGCCGGCGGCGCAGGTCCAGTATTTCGGGGTCCTCGGTCGGGCCCTCGATGCCGCAGTTCCAGGAGCGGTTGTAGTCCTCGCCGTCGTGATTGTCCTCGCCATTGGCTTCATTGTGTTTCTCGTTGTAGGACACGAGATCCGAGAGGGTGAACCCGTCGTGCGCGGTGACGAAATTGATGCTGGCGCTGGGTCGTCGCCCGGTCGTCTCATAGAGATCCGAGGACCCGGTGAGCCGGGAGGCGAACTCGCCCAGCGTCGCGGGCCGTCCGCGCCAGTAATCTCGCACGGTGTCCCGGTATTTGCCGTTCCATTCCGTCCAGGCCACCGGGAAATTGCCGACCTGATACCCGCCCTCTCCGACATCCCAGGGCTCGGCGATGAGCTTGACCTGGCTCACCACCGGATCCTGGTGGACCAGGTCGAAGAAGGTGGAAAGCCGGTCCACATCGTGCAATTCGCGGGCAAGGGTGGCGGCCAGGTCGAAGCGGAACCCGTCCACATGCATGTCGAGGATCCAGTAGCGCAGCGAATCCATGATCAGCTGCAAGGCGTGCGGGTGACGCATATTGAAGCTGTTGCCGGTGCCGGTGTAATCCATGTAGTGCTGCGGATCATCGTCCACCAGACGGTAATACGCGGCATTGTCGATACCTCGGAAGCTGATGGTCGGCCCGAATTCATTTGCCTCGGCGGTGTGGTTGTAGACCACGTCGAGGATCACCTCTATCCCGGCGGCGTGGAAGGCGCGCACCATGGTTTTGAATTCGGTGACCGCCGCGGCGGGAGAGGAGCCCGCGGCATAGCCGCGATGCGGCGCGAAATAGCCGAAACTGTTGTAGCCCCAGTAATTCCGCAGTCCCCGATCCAGCAGGATGCGATCGTCGAGGAACTGGTGCACCGGCATGAGCTCCACGGCCGTCACGCCCAGTCCCAGCAGATGCTCGATGATCGCCGGGTGCGCCATGCCGGCGAAGGTGCCGCGCAATTCCGGCGGCACCGCCGGATGGGTGACGGTCATGCCCTTCACGTGGGCCTCATAGATGACCGTCTCGTGATACGGCCGGCGCGGCGGTCGGTCGTCGGCCCAGTCGAAATACGGATTGATGACCACCCCGGTCATGGTGTGCCCGAGGGAATTCTGCCCGAAGTTGTAGGGCGCGGAGTCGGCCCCGAAATCGCCCTCGAACGCCTTGCCGTACGGATCGAGCAGCAGCTTGCTGGGATCGCAGCGCAGCCCCTTTGTCGGGTCGAAACTCCCATATACCCGGAAACCGTACCGCTGTCCCGGCCCGATCCCGGGCAGATAGGCGTGCCAGACGTATCCGTCCACCTCGTCGAGCGGTATCCGGGTCTCGCGATGGCCGGCGTCGATCAGGCACAGCTCCACCCGGCGGGCCGCTTCGGAGAACACCGAGAAGTTCGTCCCGGCCCCGTCGTAGGTCGCGCCCAGCGGATAGGCGGTCCCCGGCCAGACACCGAGCGCGGTGGTGTCGGGAGTCGCGGGAGCCATGATCCAAGACCCTAGCGGGCCGGATCCTCCTCCCGACCGAGTCCCCGCCGCCAGGTCTGCCCGACCAGATCCACGCCGAAACTATGGTGCGGATTCGACTCCACCAGTTCGAATCCGGCGCGCTGGTAGATGTGGCGCGCGGAATCGAGCACGCTATTGGTCCACAGCACCATCTCGGTGTATCCGGCCTCGGCGGCGAAGCGCAGGCATTCGTCGACCAGGGCGCTGCCCACGCCGAGCCCGCGCGCGGACGGCTCGACCAGCAGCAGTCGCAGCCGGGCGGTGGCATCGTCCGCGCGCATGCAGTAGACGCAGCCGACCGGTGCGCCCCCGTATTCGGCGATCCAGGCCCGTTCCCGTTGCGGGTCATGGGAATTCAGCCAGTCGGCGACGATTTTGGCGACCAGTGCCTCGTACTCGCCGTTCCACCCGAACTCCTCGGCGTAGAGCACGGCATTGCGCTGGATGACCCAGCCATGGTCGCCGGGCCGGGGTTCGCGCAGGACGACCCCGGCCGGATTCGGTTCGGCCTCGGAGTCGAGGATCTGCTCGATGGTTCGCATGGCGCCGACCAGCCGCGTCCGCACGAGGGGGGAGTGCGGGATCAGCAGATTCCCTATCTGCTGCTGGGTGCGCTGGTCCAGGACGGTGAACGCGGTGCGGCCCGCCTCGGTCAACTCCACCACCTGCCGTCGCCCGTCGGCCTCCGATCTCCGGCGGGCCACCAGACCGCGTTCCTCGAACTTGGCCAGGATGCGGCTCAGATATCCGGCGTCCAGCTCCAGCGCCAACCGAAGATCCGCCACCTCGGTGGCCCCGAAGTGGGCCAGCTCGAACAGGATCCGGCCCTCGGTGAGCGAGTGCTCGGTGCCCACCATCCCGCCCTGCAGGACACCGATGATGCGGGTGTAGCGCCGGTTGAAGGCGCGCACGGCGGCAATGTGTCGCGCCTCGACCGGGCGCTCGGCCGTCTCGACTGCCATACCAGCTCCAATCCTTTGACTGAGTCAAAGAATACGGCGAGGTGCTGGTGGGTGCACCGGTTCGTGGTAACTTGAACACCGTTCAAGCGCGCTCCTCGAAGGACTTACTGTGGCATTGACCTCCGGCGAGATCACCGCCATCGACGCCGCCCACGTGTGGCATCCTTACGGCGGCTTCCCGGCCACCACCGAACCGCTGGTGGTCGCCTCCGCGTCCGGCACCCGGCTCACCCTTGCCGACGGCCGGGAAGTGGTGGACGGCATGAGCTCCTGGTGGGCCGCCGTGCACGGGTATCAACACCCGGTGCTGGACGCGGCGCTGCTGGCGCAGTCGCGGAAGATGAGCCACGTGATGTTCGGCGGGCTCACCCATGAGCCGGCGGTGCGAGTGTCGCAGCTGCTGGTCGAGCTCACGCCCGAGGGGCTGGACAAGGTCTTCCTCTGCGACTCCGGCTCGGTGTCGGTGGAGGTCGCGGTGAAGATGTGCCTGCAGTACCAGCGGGCTCTGGGGCGTCCCGCGAAGCACCGGCTGATGACCTGGCGCGGCGGCTACCACGGCGACACCTTCACGCCCATGAGTGTGTGCGATCCCGAGGGCGGCATGCACTCGCTGTGGACGGATGTGCTGGTCCCGCAGATCTTCGCGGGCCCGCCGCCGGAAGGCTATGAGCCGCGATATGTTTCGGAGCTGGAGCAAACCATCGCCGCGCACGCCCACGAATTGGCCGCGGTCATCGTGGAACCCGTGGTGCAGGGCGCGGGCGGCATGCGCTTCCACGATCCGCGCTATCTGGCCGATCTGCGCAGGCTGTGCGACGAGTACGACGTGCTGCTGGTGTTCGACGAGATCGCCACCGGATTCGGGCGCACCGGAACGCTTTTCGCGGCAGAGCACGCGGGAGTCCGCCCGGATGTCATGTGCGTGGGCAAGGCGATCACCGGCGGCTACATGACCCTGGCCGCCGCGCTGTGCACCACCGAGATCGCCGAGACCATCAGCCGCTCGCACGGCGGGCTCATGCATGGTCCGACCTTCATGGGAAATCCTCTCGCCTGCGCGGTCGCGGTGGCCTCGATCGAACTGCTGTTGTCGCGGGACTGGCAGGGGGAGGTCCGCGAAATCCACGACGGCCTCGCCGAGGGCCTGGCCCCCGCACGCGATCTCCCCGGCGTCGCCGACGTCCGCACCCTCGGCGCGATCGGCGTCATCGAGCTGGACCACCCGGTGGACATGCGCGAAACCACCCATGCCGCAGTCGAATCCGGCGTCTGGCTGCGGCCGTTCCGCAATCTCGTCTACTGCATGCCGCCGTTCATCAGCACCCGCGACGACGTCGCGCGCATCGCCACCGCCATGTGCGCGGCCGCGGCGGTCTGACCACCGGTTCGCGCTCCTGGCGAAATACCTGCGACACCCGCGGCGTGGTCGACGATCTCGCCCTTTGAACGCGATGAGGTGCTGGGTCCCCACGGTGCGGGCAGATCCACACCATCGCGGACGCACCCGTGGCTGGACTTCGGTGTGCTCACCGGGGCCGCCACCCTCGCGTCACCGCTTCGGCCTTGCTGAGCCGGCTGGTCCGCTGGTCCGACGCGGTCATCGGCTGACGGTGTGTCGCCCTTTCGGCTCGCGCGGCGCGAGCCTTCAGCGACTGGCCCGTCTTTCGCGCACTTTGTCTGAATTGTCGCTGTCTGACAGGACTTCCCAGACCTTGAATACGCAGTGGTAGTCGTCCGACCAGCCCCGGGCGATCAGCATGAAGGTGTCGCCGTCGCGCAGGATGGTGCGGCGGCTGATCAATCTCGGGTGATCGGGTGTGAATCTCGAAACGAGGTCCGGGACCTTCGCGAGGGCTTGTTCGCGGGTTCCCACCACCTCGGTGAGGATCTTCGGACTCCAGGTCTTGTTGTCGCCGAAGCCGGTCGTCTGCTCGACCACTATTGCCCATCGTGGCATCGCGCAGCCTCCTTACGACTTCCCAGCATAGCGCCGTCCACCCATGCCCATGGCCGCCTGAACGGTGTTCAAGTATGCTTCCGAGCTGTGACTGCCGATCCCTTGAGTTGGCTCGACACCCGCGCCGCCGAGCGCGTCGATGCCGGGCTGCGCCGTGAACTGCGACCCCGCACGTCCGACACGGTGACCATCGACCTCGCCTCCAACGACTACCTCGGGCTGGCGCGCCACCCGGAGGTGATCGAGGGCGCCATCGCCTCGGTCCGGTATTGGGGCGCGGGGTCGACCGGTTCGCGCCTGGTCACCGGGACCACCGCCGAGCACGAGCAACTCGAGTCCGAGCTCGCCGAATTCGTCGGCGCGGAGGCCGGATTGGTGTTCGCCTCCGGCTACGCAGCCAATCTGGGTGCGGTCACCGCGCTGGCCGGCCGTGGGGCACTGGTGGTTTCGGATGCTGGCAGCCACGCTTCGCTGGTGGATGCCTGCCGGCTGTCGCGGGCGCGCGTCGAGATCGCCCCGCACCGTGATCCGGCGGCCGTGGACCGGTTGCTGGCCGGTCGCGGTGAGGAACGTGCACTGGTCTTGACGGATTCGGTGTTCAGCGCCGACGGCGACCTCGCGCCGCTGATCGAACTGCACCGGGTCACCCGCGCGAACGGGGCGGTGCTCATCGTGGACGAGGCGCACGGCCTGGGCGTGCGTGGCGAGGGCGGGCGCGGCCTGGTACACGAGTGCGGGCTGGCCGGGGAACCCGACCTGATCATCACCGCGACACTGTCCAAAGCCCTTGCCGCCCAGGGCGGTGTGGTGCTCGCCAGCGAGCGGGTTCGCGCTCACCTCATCGACGCCGCCCGCACCTTCATCTTCGACACCGGCCTGGCCCCCGCCGTGGTCGGCGCGGCCCGCGCGGCGTTGCGTCTGCTGCGCCGCGAACCCGCGATGGCGCAGCGTGTTCTGGATCGGGCCGCCGATCTGGCCCGCATCGCCGGTGTCGGGCAACCGGATTCGGCCGTCGTGTCGGTCGTCCTCGGCGATGCGCAGGTAGCCTACGACGCCGCCGAGGCCTGCCGTGCCCGCGGCCTCAGCGTCGGCTGCTTCCGCCCCCCGTCGGTCCCCGAAGGCACCTCCCGCCTGCGCCTGACCGCCCGTGCCGATCTCACCGAGGCGGAACTGGTCACCATCGCAACCGTTCTCGGCGAGGTACTGGCCGAAGCTCGTGGGCGGGAGGTGGTTTCGGCATGAGTCCGAGACTGCTGTTCGTTACCGGCACCTCCACCGATGTCGGCAAGACGGTCGTTACCGCGGCCCTGGCCGCCACCGCCCGCGCGGCCGGAATCGAGGTCGCGGTGTGCAAGCCGGCGCAGACCGGCATGGCCTCGGGGGAGCCGGGCGACCTGGCGGAGATCACACGGCTGAGCGGGGTGACCCGCACACTCGAACTGGCCCGCTATCCCGAGCCGCTGGCTCCCGACACCGCCGCGCGCCGCTGCGGAGAGCCGCTGCTCACGCTGGCGGAGACGGTCACCGGGATCGAATCCTGCGCGGACGCCGACCTCGTCCTGGTCGAAGGAGCGGGCGGGCTGCTCGTTCGGATGGGGGAGTTCACCCTGCTGGATCTGGCGCAGAAGATGGGCGCGCCGGTGCTGCTGGTCGCGGCCGCGGGGCTGGGGACCCTCAACCACAGCGAGCTCACCACGCGCGCGCTGGCCGGTGCGGGCATCGAGTGCGCGGGCCTGGTGATCGGATCCTGGCCTGCCGCACCGGACCTGGCGTCGGAGTGCAATCGAACCGATCTGCCCGCGGTGACCGGGGTGGAGCTGGTCGGTTCCGTTCCGGCGGGTGCGGGCACGTGGGGCCGGGCCGAGTTCGCCGTCGCCGCGCCGACCTGGTTCGAGACGGGCTGGACCGGTCGGTATCTGCGGCCGTGAGCGGTGCGCGGGGGACGACGATCTGGTGAGTGGACCCTGTGCCGCCGCGATTGCGGTCCGCGATCCGAACGGGCGTGGCAGCGCGCCCGTGGACTCCTCGAGTGACCCGGCGGGGATGGTGTCGTGATCTTCGTCACGTCGAGCGTAGGGTGGCGCCGTGCCTTCCACTCGAGTCGAGAAGTTCGTCGGTGCCCCGCGTCCGAATGTCTTCCGGGCGCTCCTGGATGCGCATTCGGTGCGCACGTGGATGGTTCCCGACGGCATGAGCAGCCGCGTCCATGAGTTCGATCCCCGCGTCGGCGGGCGATTCCGGATCTCGCTGACCTACGACCTGCCCACCGGGGCGGGGAAGACGACCGCGCACACCGATACCTTCCACGGTGTCTTCGCCCGGGTCGTGCCCGATCGCGAGGTGGTGCAGATCGTCGAATTCGAAACGGACGACCCGGAACTGCGCGGCGAGATGACGGTGACCTACACCCTCGACGACGCACCGGGCGGCACTCGCGTGACCGCCTGCCACGAGAACCTGCCGCCGGGATTGTCGCCCGACGAGAACGAGATCGGATTCCGCATGGCGCTGGCCAAACTCGCGGAACACACCGAACACACCGCCGAACACTGATGCCGCCGCACCGGCACCCTCCGGCGCCGGTCTCGTTTCGCGGCCGTTCCGGCGTGATCACTGCCGCCCATCGAGATGACCTGTGCCGTACCAGGAGATGACCGGCAGCACAAGCCTGGATGACGAGCCGGAAATTCGTACAGTTGATTGGTATGGCGTTGCCGGGCTTTCCGAGTCCGTCCGGTGCCGCCGATTACGACGATCGGCGGCGTCGTGCGCGGTTGCGCGCGACCCGGCTCGGCGCCGGATGGGGGCGGTGGCGGCGGACCCGGCTGCTGGTCCTGCGGCTGAGCCTGGTTCCGCTGATCGCGTTGGGCGCCTTCGCCGAATACATGGGATTGGACGTGCTGCCGGAGCAGACTCGGCTGGCGCGCACCGAACCGGCGGTGCTGCCCATCGCGGGGCCGTCGGATCTGCGGGCGACCGACACCGCGGTCTTCGACCTGGTCGGGCTCGGCGTGCTCGATGCCAGTGACACCGCCCGGGCGCTGCCGTCGCTGACGCGGCTGGGGTCGGTGTGGGCGGTGCGATATGACAACAGCGGTATCGACACCAAGGTCATCTCGGATCTGATCGTGAAGGTCACCGACGCCGCCAAGGTGCCGAACGTGGTGCTGACCGGGCACAGCATGGGCGGGGTCATCGCGCTGGAGATCGCCAAGCACCTGCACCTGGACAGCAGGAAGAGGGTGCGGGCGGTGCTCCTCGATTGCACGCCCATCGACCTGAACGCGGTACGGCCCGAGAGTCGCGACCAGGGCGAGGAAATGCTGCGCTGGATGGGCTGGGTGCCCGGCGCGCGCGAAAGCCGGATATTGCGGCTGATCGTGGAAACCTATGCGCGCCATGACCGTTTCGTCGGCGGCCGCTACATCATCCGCGGCAACGAATTCCGTGCCGCCGTGAAAGATGTACTGCGCGACAAGATCCTGAACACCGATGCCGCCAGCAACGGCCTGATCGAGGCGCAGTTCAAGGCCATTGTGGCGGGTGGCGCACTCGACGATCTGCGGGCGCTGTCCAAACCCGCTGCGGGCAAACCACGTCCGGCCGTCGTGTTCATGCGGCCGCACAACCCCTACGACGATCCCATCGTGGATGTGGAGTACTCGCACAACGTACTGATCGATCAGGTGGGTGGCGTGAACGGGACGCTCCTGGTGGTGACCATGCGAACCACGGCGCATGCCAACCCGATCGAGCGGCCGGGAGAGTACAACACGGTCATCGAACAGCAGGTGGTGCCGTTCGTACGGCAGGTGCTGGCGGACGAGGTCATCGCGATCTCGGTCCCGCGGTAGCCGGGCCCGACAGCGCACCGCGTCGTCGGAATCGGAGGTGGGTGAATTGTCGAGGGCGGCACCAGATTCAGCGCTAGCGGTGGCGCGACCACTCCGGATCCCCACCTGGCCACCGACCATGGCCGCGCGGACTCGACCGTTCGGACGTCTCCGGGCGCCGGGCCGGTCAGCGGATGCGGGCGCCCAGGAGGTGGCGGACGCCGCTGACGAACAGTTGCAGGCCGAAGTCGAAACGGGCGGTGGCGTCGGGCATGTCGTAGAGCGGTGAGTTCTCCTCGGTCAGCGCGCCCGCGGAATCCATCTGGATGCGCGACTGCTCGTCGACCGTCTGGCCGAGCACGTAGTACAGCAGCGTGTAGGCGGCGAGTTCGGCCTCCTCGCGCGTCATGCCGGCGCGAATCGCGGCGCTGGCCAAGCGTTCCCGGCCCTTGCTGGTGGTGAGGCGGGAAGCGTAAGTGGCCGAGACCAATTCGGCGCCGTCGCGATAGGCGAGCAGGCACTCGCGCAGCCGGTGCGCCAATTCGGTCATCTGCTCGGACCATTCGTCGGCCCGGACCGGCTCGTCCATGGGGGCGAGAATCCGGTCGGCGACCGCGCCGAGCAACGCCTGCTTGTTGGGGAAGTGCCAGTACAGTGCGCCGGGCTGGACGTGCAGCGAGGTGGCCAGGCGGCGCATGGTCAGATCCGCCAGTCCGTACTGGTCGAGAATGGCGATGGCCCCGTCGACCACATCCGTGCGATGGAGTTGCACTGAAAAAACCCGACCCTCTCGTGTTCCGGCTCACGTATCGGACTGCTAGCCTACCCTGAACACCGTTCAAGTTGCTCGGCCGCCACATCGGCCGTCAGAAGGGACTCGCGCGCAATGACCCAGGCAGCCGTCACCACCGAAGCTGTTACCGCAGCAGGCGATGACATTCTCGCCATCGCCCGCGAGCAAGTGCTCGAGCGCGGCGTCGGCCTGACCCAGGACCAGACCCTCGAGGTCTTGAAGCTCGGCGACGACCGGCTCGAGGAGCTGCTCGGCCTGGCGCACGACGTGCGCATGAAGTGGTGCGGCCCGGAGGTCGAGGTCGAGGGCATCATCTCGCTCAAGACCGGCGGCTGCCCGGAGGACTGCCACTTCTGTTCGCAGTCCGGCCTTTTCCAGTCCCCGGTGCGCGCGGCCTGGCTCGACATCCCCTCGCTGGTGGAGGCCGCCAAGCAGACCGCCAAGACCGGGGCGACCGAGTTCTGCATCGTGGCCGCGGTGCGCGGTCCGGACGAGCGGCTCATGGCGCAGGTCGCCGCCGGCGTGGAGGCCATCCGCAACGAGGTCGACATCCAGGTCGCCTGCTCGCTCGGCATGCTGAACCAGGAGCAGGTGGATCAGCTGGCCGCCATGGGCGTGCACCGCTACAACCACAACCTGGAGACCTCGAGGTCGCACTTCCCGAACGTGGTCACCACCCACACCTGGGAGGAGCGCTGGGACACCCTGCGCATGGTCCGCGAGGCCGGCATGGAGGTGTGCTGCGGCGGCATCCTCGGCATGGGCGAAACCCTGGAGCAGCGTGCCGAATTCGCGGCGCAGCTGGCCGAGCTGGAGCCCGACGAGGTGCCGTTGAACTTCCTCAACCCGCGCCCCGGCACCCCCTTCGGCGACCTCGAGGTGCTGCCCGCCGCCGACGCCCTGCGCGCCGTCGCCGCCTTCCGCCTGGCCCTGCCGCGCACCATCCTGCGCTTCGCCGGCGGCCGCGAGATCACCCTCGGCGACCTGGGTGCCAAGCAGGGCATCCTCGGCGGCATCAACGCCGTCATCGTCGGCAACTACTTGACCACCCTGGGCCGCCCCGCCGAGGCCGACCTGGATCTCCTGGGCGAACTCGAGATGCCGATCAAGGCACTCAACGAAACCTTCTGAGATAAAAAAAGGGGGTACGGGGCATCGACCCCGGACTCGTCCCATACGGTAAGGGTTCCGGGGGCTGCGCCCCCACGCCCGAGTTCGAGACACGAAGGATCCATCGAGGTGGTCGTGGACATCGAGGAGCGCTACAACCCGTTCACGGGTAAGCGAGTGGTTCCGGGACTGGACGATCCGGTACCCGCCGCAGCCGCACTGGGTTTGGAGCCCCCGCGCTTCTGCGAACAATGCGGTCGCCGCATGATCGTGCAGGTCAGCCCCGACGGCTGGTGGGCGAAATGCTCCCGCCACGGCATCCTCGACTCCACGAGCCTGGAACACCGCTAGTGGCGACCACACTCACCGCCGAGCCGGGCGGGCCACGCGTCGAGATACTGAGGCGGGAAGTGCGCGCGGCGGCGGTGGTGTGCACCGTCTTCGCCGCGGCGAGCGCCCTGGCCGGGGTGGCCTGGGCGTTCCTCGCTCCCGCCGAGCAGCTGCTGGTGGTGGAACCCGACCGCGGCACCGCGCTCACCGGCGAGAGCGTGCACCGCTTCGACGCTCTCGCCATTTTCGTGCTGATCGGCATCGCCCTCGGCGTTCTCGGCACGGCCGCGGCCTGGCGCTGGCGCCGCGTCCGCGGCCCCGTCCTGCTCTCCGGCATCGTCCTCGGTTCGCTCGGCGGAGCCCTCCTCGTGAAGGTGGTCGGCGAGGCGGTCGCCGAGCGGCTCCACACCCGGCCCGCACACCCAGCCATCCACTCCATCGTGGAATTCGCTCCCTCCGTGGAGGGTTGGGCCGCCCTCATCGCCCAACCCCTGGCCGCCGCGGTCACAGTCCTCTTCCTCGCCGCGCTCAGTACCTCCGACGACCTGGGCAGCGGTGAATACCTCCCCTTCGGCGGCCACCGCCCCGCCCCGATCGCCATCGCCCCATCCCAGTACGGCTCCGCCATCACCTACGGCCCCTACCCCGGCAACGGCACCCGGCAGACCCTCGCCCCCGAGAGCCCATAGTCCTCTTCGAGCCCCGTCCCGCCTCGAATCCGGCACTCTCCGCCGGCCCGGCCCCAGCAATATTCACTGGAGCCCAAGCGTTTTCCCCCCTACCGTGTTCGAGTCCACGAACACGCTCCGTCCAGGGGGACCAGTGAAGAAACCCGCCGCCGCGCACCCCGCGCCACCCCTCACCGAACGTCCAGACCTCACTGCCTGGCGTCACCGTCACGCCCTGCGCCGCTCCAACGCCTCCCAACCGATCCCCAGCGGCCGCCGTTACAACCGCACCACCAAGCACCGTAACCGCGACCAGGACAGCTGGTCCGGCGCGAGACGGCTGCCGTGACAGGGTTGTAGTCAAAGTCGTTATGGTGCATGCGAATTCGACTTGGCGGGATCGATTGGCGGGGCGGTTGCCGTCGGATTATGGTTCGGGCTGCTGATGGTAGCCGCGCTTCGACAGGTACTTGGCTCCTGCGTCGAAGGCTGCGGGGGTGAGGATTTCGAAGGCGAAGGCGAAGCGTCGGCCAGGCGGTCGGTGATGTTGAAAGCTGTGCAGACCGTGAGGGCGTCTCGTACCTGTTGGCGGGTTACGCGGGTGGACAGGACTTTTCGCATGTCGTCGGCGGTTGCGGTGCCGTCGCGAGTGATGGTGCCGAGCATTCGCAGGGTTGCTCGCAGGCTCTCTTCGATGCCAGAGCTCGATGCTGCTCGCTTGCTGTCCTCGGCCGCCACGATGCCTCCGTCTGTTCAGTTGCCTGCGTGCGTGTTCACCACGATGGGCGCGGTATCCCGTCAGCGAAGGACAACAGGATGTCGGCCGTCCGGGGTGGGTTTTCGACGAGCGGGGAGTGGCCGACATTCGGGATCGTGGTCACTGTCGCGCCGGGGACCGTGCGGTATTCGGCGGTGGAGGTGGAGGGTCGCCAGCGGCGGTCCTGGTCGCCGAAGATCACCAGGACGGGTTTGCCGAGGGGCGACAGGCGGTCCGGTATGGGACGTTCGGTCACATAGTCGGTGCTGGCCGCCGAGGTCGCGGTGAGGGCGTGGTAGGTCATGCCGCGCAGGTCGTCGATGAACTGCTGGGGGATGGGGTAGTCGTCGGTGGCGAAGGCGCTGGTCAGGGCCTGGTGGAGGAGGGCGTCGGTGCGTATCTGCCAGAGCGCCTCGCCGACGCCCGGGGTGGTGAGCAGTTGGGCGGCGGGGGATTCCGAGGTGTCGTCGGCGATGCTCGGGCCGGTGTCGACCAAGGCCAGCGCCACCACCAGGTCGGGGCGCTGTTCGGCGATGGACGTGGCGACCGCGCCGCCGGTGGAGTGGCCCACGACGATGGCGTGCCGGATGCCCAGCTGGTCGAGTACACCGGCGACTCGATGGCCCTGCTGCGGGATCGAATAGTCGTCCCCTTCCGGTTTGTCGGAACTGCCGTGGCCGAGCAGGTCGACGCGGATCACGTGATAGCCGGGCAGCAATGGCACGATCCGGTCCCACCAATGCGCGGACGCGCCGAGCCCGTGGATCAGGACGAGCGCGGGCTCATCGCCCGGGCCGTCCTGGCTGACGTGCATGCCCTCGCCGTCCACGGTCACCGTCGAATCGCTTGTGGCAGCGGAGCTCTCCGGTATGGTCGCCATCGAGCCTCCCAGAACGACAATCGCACCGGCGACGGCCATGGAGACAAGGCGCCGGCGGCATCGTCCGCCGTGGGGGTAGTTGTCGGGTACTGCTGAAATAGTCACGCACCCACTGTCGCCGTCAGCGGATACCTCCGGCTTGAACAAATGTTCCCCTGCCCTCACGATGAAGTCGTGCGCGCCACTGTGCCCGAACCCGTGTGGGATGTCGTCTGCCCGCCGCGGCCCAGCCGGATCCCCGGCGTCAGCATGGCCGGATTCCGCGACCACGGCCTGAAACCCGTTGACCAGCTGGCACTGCCGCATCCCGCCGTGACACTGCTGCTGGAATTCGGCCCCCGCTCGGCCCTCATCGATGACGCCGCCGGCCAATGGCACGGCAGCCTCGTCGCCGGCCTCGGCACCGGCACCCGCCGTGTGCGCGGCGAGCAGATCGAATGCGTCCAGATACGTTTGTCCCCGCTGATCGCGGCATCCATGCTGGGCGTGTCCCTGCCCGAACTGAGCGACTCCGTGGTGCCCTTGGACGCAGTGTGGGGCCGCGAAGCGGGATGGATTCGCGAGCAACTCGCCGAAACACACTCGTGGACAGAACGTTTCGCCATCGTCGAGGCGCTGCTCACCCACCGCGGCGCCTGCCGGCCGTCGGTCGACCCGGAGCTGACCTGGGCGTGGCGTCGCATCCGATCCGGCCACGGCCTCGTGCGCATAGACGCCCTGGCCGACGAAATCGGCTGGACCCGAAAGCGCCTATGGTCCCGATTTCACACCCAGTTCGGACTCCCACCCAAACGCGCCGCCACCCTGATCCGCTTCGACCACGCCGTCCACCGCCTGGCCGCCGGCGCTGACCCGGCCCGAGTCGCGGCCGAGACCGGCTACGCCGACCAATCCCACCTCCACCGCGAAATCGTCGCCTTCACCGGCATAACCCCCCATGCCGTCGCCGACGAATCCTGGCTCGCCGTAGACGACATCGCCTGGCCGACAACCCCGCAACACCCGCGGTAAGACACCGTCGCGGTTGCGTTCTCCGCGGACCGGGGGGAGCGTGCTTGCCGCGATCGCGGCGGCGAATCCGGGAACGGAGGGTCGACGAGTTCGAGGCGCTGGCGGCACCGCGCGGGCTGGTGCTGGACTCGGTGATCGATCTGACCGATCAGCGGTGCTTGCTCGAATTCCGGCTGCGGTGACGCACGGCAAGGCCGGGGTCAGCCGTTGGAAAGGCCGGTGACGCGGAGCCCGAAATTACGCGTGGTCCGATGTGCCGAAGCTAGCCTGATATTTGCCGAAGCGATCTTTCGGCAAATATGAGTTTGATCGGTCCGAGCCCCTAGGAGGGCCTGTGAGTTCGAGATCTCGTCAAGGCAAGGCCATTGCGGCGCTCATCATTTCGGCGATGGTCGCGGTGGGGATGACGGCTTGTTCGAAGAACCCGTCATCGGAGGCCGGTGTCAGTGCGGACGCGGCGGTCAAGGCATACGTCTATAGCTACCCACTGGTATCGGTCGAGGTCACGCGCCGGCAGTCGACGAACGTGCGACAGCCCGATGGGCGCGGGGCCGCTCCGATGAATCAGTTCGCCAATATGGCGTTCCTGCCCGACGCGTCCTTCAACGGCGTCGTGCGTGCGAACGTCGACACCCTGTATTCGTCGATGTTCTATGACGTTTCGAAAGAGCCGTTGGTGATCAACGTTCCGGATATGGGTGATCGCTACTATCTGCTCCCGATCTTGGACATGTGGACCAATGTGCAGGCGTCACCGGGCACCCGCACCCTCGGCCCGAGCCATGGCTACCAGTTCGCCATCACCGGCCCGAACTGGCACGGCAGCCTGCCGGACGGCGTCCGCGAGTACAAGATGCCGACCGACGGCGGCTGGATCATCGGTCGTATCCAGGTCAACGGCCCCGAGGACATTCCCGCGGTGGCCGCGATCCAGCAGCAGCTCACCGCCGCGCCCCTGAGCGCGTACGGCACCGCCTACACCCCGCCGGAGAACACCGACCTGCACCCGGACTGGCCCCAGGGACAGGAGGTCGGCGCCTACATCCACAACCTGACGCCACAGCAGTACTGGGATCTGTACTACTCGAGCCTGTCCCACAATCAGCCCCTCCCGGCTGACAAGGACCTGCTCGACCAACTGGCCAAGGCGGGATGGACGCCGGACAAGAAACTCGATCTGGCTTCGCTCTCCGATTCCGACCGTAAGACCTGGGAAAACGCCTGGCCCAAGGCATTGTCGAAGATCGAGGCGAATATGGGCGGCAAGCCGGTCAACGGCTGGAACAGCGCTGTCAGCGGCATGGGCACCTACGGCACCGACTACGACCAGCGCGCCGTCGTCGCGCACGGCGGCCTCGGCGCGAACCTGCCCGAGGACGCGATCTACCCGAACACGCAGACCGATGCCGACGGCACGCAGCTGAACTCGGATCGCGGCCATGTCCTGCACTTCACCGCCGACCAGATTCCGCCGGTGCACGCGTTCTGGTCGCTCACGATGTACAACCAGAAGGGCTACTTCGTGGCCAACCCCGTCAACCGCTACGCGGTCCGGGGCGAGCGGATGCAGAGGAATCCCGATGGCTCGCTCGATATCTATATCCAGAGCCAGAACCCCGGTCCGGAGCACGAATCCAACTGGCTCCCGGCTCCGGATTCGGCCGATTTCAACCTGCTGTTGCGCCTGTACTGGCCTGACACCAAGGTCGTCGACGGCACCTGGAATCCGCCGGGAGTGAAAGCCGCGTCCTGACCGACGGTTCGGTGTGGCCGGCGACATTTCGCCGGTCACACCGATCGGAATCTCCCAACCGGTACGGGTGCGCGCTCGGTACAGGTCGAGAGCGTCGACGGCTTCCATGCGGGTGAGCCTGGGACAGCTATCAGCTCGGCGGCCGGAGCGCGGCGAATTCGTCGGTGACGCGAATTCCGGAGTCGGTGAACCGGTAGACGGCGGCGGGTCGGCCACCGGCGCGGCCGGGGGACGCCGTCGCGCCGGTGGGGGTGATCACCTTGCGGCGGGACAACACTCGCTGGAGGTTGGTGGTGTCGACGTCGTATCCTAGTGCGGCACAGTAGATTTCGCGCAATGTGGACATGGTGAACGTGGCCGGGGCGAGGCCGAAGGCAATATTGGTGTAGGAGAGCTTGGCGGCCAAACGATTCCGCGCATGGCGCACGACGATTCCGTGGTCGAAGGACATCGGCGGCAGGTCCGACACGGGATGCCAGCGCGTGTCCGGCGGAAGCTCCGGTTCCGCGGTGAGCGGCACCAAACCCAAATAGGCCGAGGCGATCCGTCGATCACCGGGAACTCGATCCGGATCGCTGAACACCCACACCTGCTCCAGGTGCGTCAACTCTCGGACATCCACCTTCTCGGCGAGTTGCCGCGCGGCCGAGGTGTCGAGGTCCTCGTCGTCGCGCAGCCGGCCGCCCGGTAGTGACCAGGTTCCCTTGGCGGGATTCAGGGCCCGCTCCCACAGCAGAACCGCCAATTCCGTGCGTTGGCCGGGCGGGCACCGATCCAGCACCGCACTGGGCCGGGCCATAGCGCTCTCACCTGCACGGATGGTGTCAGGGAAGCGACGAACCTGGAACACGGCGGTGAGCGTTTCGTGGATGGTGCTACGATGGGCCACGTTTTCGATTCTAAGTCGAAAACCGATGGGATGCGAATCGGCGAGGTTGCCGGCCGCATGAGAGAAGGAGCCATGCCATGGCTGCAGCAGTGGGCGCGACGATGACGCTGACCGAGCGCATCGCGGACGGGCCGTCGGGATACACCGGCGTGGAGGCCACTCCCGAATGGGCGCAGGAGATCAAGCGGCTGGCGCGTGAGCGCAACGCCACCATCCTGGCCCACAACTACCAGCTGCCCGAGATCCAGGACATCGCCGACCATGTGGGCGACTCCCTGGCGCTGTCCCGGATCGCCGCGGAGGCGCCGGAGGACACCATCGTCTTCTGCGGTGTGCACTTCATGGCCGAGACCGCCAAGATCCTCAGCCCCGAGAAGACCGTCCTCATCCCGGACCAGCGCGCGGGTTGCTCGCTGGCCGACTCCATCACCGCCGAGGAACTGCGCCACTGGAAGGCCGAGCATCCGGACGCGCTGGTGGTCTCCTACGTGAACACCACCGCCGCGGTGAAGGCGCTGACCGACATCTGCTGCACCTCGTCCAATGCCGTCGACGTGGTCGCCTCCATCGACCCGGATCGCGAGGTGCTGTTCCTGCCGGACCAGTTCCTGGGCGCGCACGTCAAGCGCGTCACCGGCCGCGAGAACATGCACATCTGGATGGGCGAGTGCCACGTGCACGCCGGCATCAACGGCGACGAGCTCAACGAGCAGGCCCGCACCTACCCCGACGCGGAACTGTTCGTGCACCCCGAATGCGGTTGCGCCACTTCGGCTCTGTACTTGGCGGGCGCGGGCGAGTTCCCGGCGGACCGCGTGCACATCCTCTCGACCGGCGGCATGATCGACGCCGCCAAGGCGGCGAAGTCGAACCAGGTCCTGGTCGCCACCGAGGTCGGCATGCTGCACCAGCTGCGCAAGGCCGCCCCGGGCATCGACTTCCAGGCCGTCAACGACCGCGCCTCCTGCAAGTACATGAAGATGATCACCCCCGCCGCCCTGCTCCGCTGCCTGGTGGAGAACCGCGACGAGGTTCACGTCGATCCCGAAACGGCTGCCCTGGCCCGCAATTCGGTCCAGCGCATGATCGAGATCGGCAACCCGGGCGGCGGCGAATAGCCACATCACCCCGTGCGGGGAGGGATGAACAATGGTGAATACATCGATTTCCATCACCTGGGAAGCCGAGGCCGACCTCGTCGTCGTGGGTGGCGGAGTGGCCGGGCTGACCGCCGCGCGGACCGCCTCCCTGCGCGGGCTGCGCGTGCTGACGCTCAGCAAGGGCGGACCCACCGACACTTCGACGCAGTACGCGCAGGGCGGGATCGCCGTGGTCGCGCCGTCTGGGGATTCGGTGGAATCCCATGTGCACGACACCGTGGTCGCCGGGGCCGGACTGTGTGACGCCGACGCGGTGCGGTCCATCGTCGAGGGCGGTCAGCAGGCGGTGGTCGCGCTGACCGACCTCGGGGCCGTATTCGATCTCGGGCGAGACGGCGAGGTATCGCGGACCCGGGAGGGCGGGCACAGCACGCGGCGGATCATTCACGCCGGCGGTGACGCCACCGGTGCCGAGGTGCAGCGTGCGTTGAATGCCGCGGGGCTGTCGGCGATCTTCGGTGCCGCCGTGCTGGACATCGTGACCGGTCCCGAAGGGGTGCGCGGCGTTATCGCCTTGTCGGACAAGGGATTCGGCATCGTGCACGCACCCGCCGTGCTGCTCGCCACGGGTGGTCTCGGCCAGCTGTACGCGTGCAGCACCAATCCAGCGGGCGCCACCGCCGACGGCATCGCCCTGGCGTTGCGGGCCGGGGCGCTGGTCTCGGATCTGGAGTTCGTGCAGTTCCACCCGACCGTGCTGTTCACCCCCGGTGGTCTCGGCCGCCGTCCCCTGATCAGTGAGGCGGTGCGCGGCGAGGGTGCGATTCTGGTGGACTCCGAGGGCGATTCGGTGACGGCGGGGGTGCACCCGCGCGGTGACCTGGCTCCGCGCGACGTCGTCTCCCGCGCCGTCGCGGCCCGCATGCACGCGCTCGACACCGATCACGTCTATCTCGACGCCCGCTCGATCGACGGCTTCGCGCAACGCTTCCCGACCATCACCGCCTCCTGCCTGGCCGCGGGCATCGACCCGACCGCGGACCTGATCCCGGTCGCCCCCGCCGCCCACTTCCAGTGCGGCGGCATTCTCACCGACACCCACGGCCGTACCACCGTCCCCGGCCTCTACGCCGCGGGTGAGGTGGCCCGCACCGGCCTGCACGGCGCCAACCGCCTCGCCTCCAACAGCTTGCTCGAGGGCCTGGTGGTCGGTGAGCGCGCGGGCGCGGCCTCCGCCGAACGGCAGGGCATGTCCGCTCCGATCACCGAGGTGGGCCCGTTGCGCTTCCCCCGTGCGGACCGGAAGCTCTTGCAGGAGCTGATGACCGAACACGCCGCCATCGTCCGCGACGGCGACGGCCTGCGTGCCGCCATCCTGCGGATCCTCGGCCTCGTCGCCGACAATGCCGCGCCGGATATCCCGGTCGAGTGGGCGTTGAACCGCCTCGCGCCCGCCACCGGCGCACCGAGCCGCCCCGCCGGTGCGGCCGTCTCGAACGGCCCGGTGAGCGGCCCGCCCGACCCGGAAGGCCTGAACGGCGCTGGGGCGTCGGGCGACCCGGTCGACGGGGCCGACATGCCGCCCGCCCAGCGTGCGGGCGGACCGGACGCGCACACGAATGGTGCGGGCGCGCAGCCGGATTCGGCGGCCGTCATCCTCCGCGAGCTGGAGGATTCCGCGCTCACCCTCACCGCGCGGGCGCTGCTGGTCGCGGCGGCGGCGCGGACCGAGAGCCGCGGCTGCCACACCCGCTCCGATTACCCGGAGCCGCGGGAGGAGTTGCGACGCAGCACCTCGGTGCGGCTGGGATCGGACGGGCGTCCGAAGCTGGTGTCCGAGGGCGTCGAGCCGCTGCCCTGGGGCCGCGCTGTGATTCCCGCCGCGTCATGAGCGGATACGCCCGGGGCGCGGCAACAGTCATCGAACAAGGAGTGCAGTCATGACCCTCGACGCCGGACTCGACCGCGACGAGGTGGTCGCGCTCATCCGTACCGCCCTCGACGAGGATCTGCGGTACGGACCCGACATCACCACGATGGCCACGGTGCCGGAGGACGCGGTGGCCAAGGCGGGCATGGCCTCTCGGCAACCAGGCACGGTGGCCGGGCTGGATGTCGGGCTGCTGGTGCTCGACGAGGTGCTCGGCGCGGACAACTACGAGGTCACCGGGCGGGTGGCCGACGGAACCCGAGTGCAGCCGGGCGATACCGTGCTGAGCCTGGTCGCGCCCACCCGCGGGCTGCTCACCGCCGAGCGCACGCTGTTGAACCTGGTGTGCCACTTGTCCGGCATCGCGACGGCCACCTCGCGATGGGTGGACGCGGTGGCGGGTACCGAGTGCCGAATCCGCGACAGCCGCAAGACACTGCCCGGCCTGCGCGCTCTGCAGAAGTACGCGGTGCGGGTCGGCGGCGGCGTCAATCACCGTATGGGCCTGGGCGATGCCGCGCTCATCAAGGACAACCACGTGGTGGCGGCGGGCTCGGTGGTTGCCGCGCTGCGCGCCGTGCGGAAACTGAACCCGGACATCGAGTGCGAGGTCGAGGTGGACAGCCTCGACCAGCTCGACGCCGTCCTGGCCGAGGACGTGGAACTGGTTCTGCTGGACAACTTCCCGCTGTGGGCCACCCAGGCGGCCGTACAGCGTCGCAACTCCCGGTCGCCGCGCACCAAACTCGAGTCCTCGGGCGGACTTTCGCTGGACATGGCGGCCGACTACGCGCGCACCGGCGTCGACTACCTGGCCGTCGGCGCGCTCACCCATTCGGTCCGGGTACTGGATCTCGGACTCGATATGTGAGAAACGAGTTTCCGTCGATTCACCCCCGGTGTGCCCCTCGGCCGGGGGTGAATCGCGTGTTCAGCGCCGGTACACGGGCGGATCGACCAGCCAGCCGGTGCCGCCGCAGCATGAGCAGAAAACAATCGACCCGCTCTCGGAATAGCCTGCGGCCCCGGTGCCTTCGCACCAGCCGCAGTATCGCCAGCCCCGATTGGGGTGGACGGTATCGAGCAGAATATTGAGGAACCCTTGGATCGCCATGCAGAGTGCATCCCCTCGCTGGGCATCAAACGCTCCAAGGATGCGGGGCCCGTCCGGGTAATGTCCAGCAAAAGCCAGAGGGCTTTACACACCGAATTCGTTCGGGTCCAAACGCAGAATCTGACACGCCTCGCGAATTACCGTGAGCGCGTGTGCGCCGAGTTCGCCGTCGGCTTGCCCGACGATGAGACCGATCCGCACGACGGCGGCCGCCTGCTCGGGATATTCGGTGGCCTTGGCGATCTGGGCCATCACATAGGCGTGGCCGAAGGCCGGATCCATGATGAGCCGGGCGCAATTGTCCTCGAACAGATTTCGCAGGTCCTCGGGGGAACGGTGGCAGAGGACCTCGTGCGCGCCGACCATCTGCGCCACCCGCATGCGCGCCGCGGGATCGATGCGCCCGTCGGTCGCCGACAACACCGCGCACATGCCCAGCGCGGCATCGCGGAAGGCGTTGCCCCAGAGTTCGTTTCGCTGTGGCGCGGCCGTGGGCCGCTCGATACTGGATTCGGCCCGCGACGCGCCGGCCGCATCGATGTGCGGGGCAGCCGGGGAGACCAGCCGATTCGTCAATGCCATGACACACTCCGAAGACTCGCCGAACCCCTGGACCTCCCCGCGTCCCGGCCCGGATCGTGCGAACAACAATTCAGACAGTAACAGCCTGCCGCCCGGTAGGCCCGCAGAAATTCTCCGAATACTCGTGGACAGCAACATCACAGTACCGATCCGGCCGCCGCGCGGACCGTCGAATACCCTGCCCCGCAATGAGATCGACATGGGATCGCAAACTCGCACCCCGCATGCGGCCTGGATCGCGATCCGGCATGGCGGAATTCGCGTCGCGCGACGCGCCCGCGGGGCTGTGCCGAACCGTGCTCCGCAGTACGGGCACAAGGGGACGATCGTGATGCTCAGGCAGTGAGCTCGCGCTCCAAGGGCGTCCGGAAACGGGGAATCGGGCGGATGTCGCCGTACCAGGCTTGCAGGCGTTCGGCTTCGGCGGCGATGGCGTGTTCGGCGTCGGCGCCCACGTCTTCCAGGAGCCGCCAGATGATGTCGCCGTCCGGCCGTTGGGCCCAGCCGCCGATGATGCGGCCGTCCCACCAGACGGTCGGGCCGATATTGCCGTTGCGGTCGAAGAGGGCGGGCTGGTGCGGGCCGAGGTACCAGTCGCGGGACTGCCAACCCATCGGGGTGGGGTCGAGGGCGGGCAGCAGAGCGGCCCAGGGTTCGGGGGCGGCGGTGGGTTCCAGGTCGTCGGCGAGAACCAGGCCGGTCTCACCGTCCAGGTCCACCTCGACGGTGTCCACCAGCGCCAGCGCCTTGCGGACCTCGCCCAGTGTCCAGCCGGTCCACCACTTGATGTCGCTCACCGGCGCGGGACCGAAGGCGCGCAACCACTTCCGGACCAGCTCCGCTCGCGCCTGTTCCAGAGGCAACGCCGGAATACCGTCCGGAAGCCAGGATTCGATGGGCGACCAGGTGTATTGGCTGCTGGCCCAGCTCCCATTGGGTCGACCGCGCACGATCCTGCCTTCACAGCCGAGCGTCACCAGCACCCAGGTGGTGATATTGGTCGGCTTGGAATAGGGCTTTCCCGGCGCGGTATCCACCTGGGTCCGCAGCCGCGGGACATCCTTGCTCAGCTGTGCTCCGGTCGCGCTACCGCGGGCCAGCAGCGCCGTGTGCGTCTCCGCCTCGACCTCGCTCAGCCACGCGGTGACGTTCCCCCGCACTTGGCCGGACTGCTCGATGTACCGCCCGTAGGTCTTGCGCTGCTTGTGCGCCAGCGCATCCGCGACCGAAGCCTGCAACACCGGCACCAGATCGACGGGAGCGATGAACATGGTGCGGCGCATGGCCAGCAGGCGCAGCAGCGTCCGCTCGTCGTAGAGCGCCTTCTCCACATGCCCGGGCTCGATGCCCGTGCCGCGTGCCGCGACCGATAGGAACGCGGTGGCCGGATCCGTGGCGTGCAAGGCCACCACCGACCGCACGATCTGTTCCACCTCCTCGCCCCGAGCCTGCGCGGCCAGCCGATGCCGCACCCCCAGCCGAGCCCGTCGTTCCGCGGTGTCCATCGAACGCATGGTCGAATACTAGCCTCCGCCAGCCGAATCCACGCGCACCTCGCGGCGTCGGAACGCTGGGCGAGCGGCCCGGCGTGGGTACCCGCCCGGACCGGGCGGACGTGCGACGATGCCGGGCGTGGGCGGCCGATGGCGAGGGTTTCGGGTGGTCGGTGCGGTCGCGGGCATGCTCGCGGCGACGGTGGTTGCGGCTCCGGTGGTTTCGAGCGCGCCATCCGATGGCGTGTCCGTGAGGCCGGTGACGCTGACCGTGGACGGTGAAACCGCCACCGGCCGGGTCTACGAACCCGACGGCGGGGCGAGGGCGCTCATCGTGGCGGTGCACGGTCACGATGGCAGCGCCGGTGACTTCCCCGAGTATCTGGCCTCGATCGTCCGTCAGACGGGTGCGGCCCTGGTCACCATGGATCAGCGCTCGGGCACCGGCACCTGGCGGACGGGGGAGTGGAACGTCTGGGCGGGCTGGCGGGACACGCTGGCGGCCACCCAGTGGTACCGCGCTGAGCATCCCGGCCTCGGTCCCACCGTCCTGTGGGGCTGGAGCCAGGGTGGCGTGACGAGCGGTCTGGCCGCCGCCTACGCCCCGCCCGGCACCTACGACTATTGGGTCGACACGTTCGGCCACGCCGACGATGTCACCGCCTGGCTCGAATCCGGCCTGGCCGGACCGCGGGTGCGGGCCGAGATCGAACGCGACGCGGGCGGTTGCACTCCGATCACCTGCCCGCAGTCCTATCTCGACCGGTCCGCGGTACTGATGTCCGACCGCATCGACGTCAAGCGCGCGATCCTGTTGCACGGCACCGCCGACCCCCTGGTGCCCTACATCCATTCGCTCGAGATGCGCGCCGGGCTCGCCCTCACCGGCCATCCGGTCTCGATGTACACCGTGGTCAGTGGCCGTGACCTGGAGGGCCGCGTGGTGCCGGGCGACCACGGCATCAATCCGGTGTTCTTCGAATCCGGGTGTGTGGTCCAACGTCTACTGCTCGGCACCGAGCCGCTGGGCGGCGATCACGACTACCTCATCGATGTCGCGGGCGGCATCGACTCCGCCCCGCCCGCGCCGCCGAACGCCAAGTGCGCGGCCTGACCGCTATTCGGCGCTGACCGCGTCCACGATGTTCAGCCGCGCCGCCCGCACCGCCGGGGGAATCGACCCGAGCAGGCTCAAAGCCAGTGCGGCGAGGGCGAATACGAGCAGCGGGGGCCCGGGCCGGAAGGTCACGTCGATGCCGAGTGTGTCGGTCGCCAGCAGCGCATAGAAGAACTGGTCACCCAGCCCGAACAGCACACCGAGCCCTGCTCCGATCACCCCGATGGCGGCGGCCTCGGCCAGCACCATGCGCAGCGCGAACTTGCGACTCGACCCGACCGCGCGCAGGATGCCCAGTTCCCGCCGCCGCTCCAGCAGCGCCAGCGTCAAGGTGTTGAGCAGCGCCATGGCGGCGATGAAGGCCACGATCACCAGCATGATCCGCGACAGGACCAGCCCCTCCTGCATGGCCCTGCTGACCCCGTCCAGGGCCGCCGCCCCGGTGAACACGTGGATCTCCGGCGGCAACGCGGCTCGCAGGGCCGAAACCACCTGTTGCCGACCGACTCCCGGCGCGGCGTCGATCTGCAGGGTGGTCGAACCGGGCCGCGCGAACCAGTCCCGCATGAGCGTCAGACTGATCGCGGCCGTCCCGGACAGCGCCGAGAAGTACGACACCGTCTCCAGCACCCGGGTGCGCTTCTCCCCGCTCGGCGTCTGGACGGCCAGCTCGTCCCCGGCCGAAACACCCAGCGACCGCGCCAGATCCCGCGACAGCACAATGCCCTCACCCGCCAGCACCCGCCGCTGCATGTCCGCGCTCATCGCGCGGAACATGGAGAAATTGCTGCCCGGATCCACGCCGTAGACAAGGGCTTTCGTGCCCGCGATGGAGGCGAAGGCCATCTGCCCCTCCACCACGCGCCCCACCCCGGGCGCCGACCGCACCCGGTCGAGCACATCGCCGGGCAGCAGCGTGGTGGGCGTCATGTCCTCGGCGCTCAGGCTCACCCAGGCGTCATTGTCGGCAATCGAGACGAAGGTGTCGCGCGCCGAGCGCGTGGCGTCCGCGTTCGCGCCGGTGATGGTGACGGTCATGCCCACCGCGATGGCGACCGTCATGAGCGTCGCCCAGACCCGCCGCGGCGCCCGATCGATATTCACCCCGGCCAGCACGCCCGCCGCACCCAACCGCCGCGCCGTACCCGCCGCCGCGCGCACGATCGGCCCGGCGCAGGCGAAGGCCAGCAGGATCTCCGCGCCGAACGCGAAACCCAGTGCGGCCGCGGCGAACAGCCCCAGATGCGCGCGCTGCACGAGCACCGCCACCACCGCCAGCCCGATGCCGGCCACGGCCGCCGCCACCCGCAATCTCGCCGAGATCGCATCGGCCCTGGACACGCCGACCGGGGCCAGGGCCTCCACCGGCGACACCCGGTACACCTGCCGCGCCGCCACCGCCGACGCCAGCACATTGGTCAGCGTCGCCGCCGCCACCGCGACCGGAATCGCGTAGCCGGGCAGGATGTATTCCAACCGCGCGTCCATCATCTGCGTGAACGCGCCGGGCAGCAGACCGATCGCGTAACGCCCGACCAGGACACCCAGCCCCGCGCCGAGCAGGCCGCCCGCCAGCCCGAGCGTCACCGCCTCCGCCAGCACGTCCCCTACGATCGTCTGCCGCCGTGCTCCGATGGCCCGCAGCATGGAGATCACCGGCCGCCGCCCCGCCAGCGCCATGCTCATGGTGTTGTAGATGAGGAAGGCCGAGACCACGAACGCCAGGCCCGCGCCCATCGAGGCGATGAACCGCACCAAGACGACGCCATTGCCGTTCTGGGCCGCCCGCTCGGTCGGCGTGCCGACCAGCGCCCGCCCCGCCACCGCGGCTGCGACCGCCGAGTTCAGTCGCGCCCGATCGGTATTCGGCTGCGCCACGATCAGCACCGAATCCAGTTGCCCGGCCCGGTTGGTGATTCGCTGCGCCACCGGCAGCGGAGCCACCAGATAATGCCCGCCATTGAGCTGGGACAGCCGCCGGCCGCTCAGCACCGCGGCGACGGTGACCCGCATCGGACCCAGCTGAACCTGCTGCCCCTTGGTGAATCCCGTTCCCGGCCCGGCCAGGACACCGTTGGGCACGGTGAGCAGGCTCGCCAGCTCGTCACCCTGCACCGCGCCCTTCAGATCACTGTCGAGGGCCGCGCTCGAGGAGTCCACACCCAGCATCAGCAGCCGATCGGAATCCGGCCCCGCGATGGCCCGCAACATGGGCACGGCCGCCGCGACCCCGGGCACCGCCGCCACATCGGCGCGCACCTGCTGCGGGAATCCGGCATCGGTGACCCCCGAGATCTCCAGTGCCGCATTGCCCGCCAGTCCGGCCGACAGTTTCTGCACCGATCCGGTGAGCGACCCGGAGATGCCGATCACCGCCACCAGAAATGCCGAGCACACGGTCAACACGACGATCGACGCCGCGGTCCGCCCCCAGTGCACGGTGAACTCGCGAATGATGAACAGCCGCAGCCGGTCCAGCAGCGCGATCATGAATTCAGGCTAAGCGGGCCCGGATCACGCTGTCCACGATTACGCGATTCCGCACCGGACATTAGGCTCGGGCTCGATATCGACGCGGCGAAACGGGGTGATCTGCAATGAAAGTCGTGGTGGCTGGGGCGACGGGAGCGATCGGGCGGCCACTGGTGACCGCGCTGCGGCAGGCGGGACACCAGGTGTACGCGCTCACCCGGGGCGGCCGCGGCACGGAGGTCGCGCGCTCACTCGGGGCGACGCCGCTGGTCGCCAATGTCATGGACCGCTCGGACCTGCTGCGCGCCACCGAGCGACTGACCGCCGACGCCGTCATCCACGAGCTCACCGCTTACCGATACTCGCCGCCCACCCACTATCACGCGCCGGGCCTGTTGCGCACCAACGCCTTACGTGAGATCGGCAGCAGGCACCTGCTCGAGCTGGCCCAGCAGGCCGGGGCACGCCGCTATCTCACGCAGTCGCTCATCATCGGCTACGGCCTGCGCGATCACGGCGCGAAGCCGGTCACCGAGCAGGATCCGTTCGGCCGCATCGCCGGCGACGTCACCGACGGCATCATCGGCGCGCTGCACGAGGCCGAATCCAGTGCCTGGCGCGCGCCCGGCATCGACGGAATCGCCCTGCGCTACGGCCTTTTCTACGGCCCCGGCGCCTCCGAGCCCTTCGTCCGTGCCCTGCGGATGCGCATGTTCCCGCTGCCCACCACCGCCACCGGCCACACCGGCTTCATCCACCTCGAGGACGCCGCCGCCGCGACCGTCGCCGCCCTCGAACACGGCGTCCCCGGCCAGGCGTACAACATCGTCGACGACGAGCCGATCACCTGGGACACCATGCTCGACGCCATGGCCGACACCGTCGGCGCGCGCCGCCCCCCGCGGCTGCCCGCCCGCCTGATCCGCATGGCCTCACCGCTGGCCGCCGCCCAGATGCTGGACTTCGACATCCACGTCTCGAACGCCAAGGCGCGCGCCGACCTGGGCTGGAAGCCGAAATATCCCACCTACCGCGAGGGGCTGCCCACACTGGCGAACGCCGTGCACTGACCCGCCCGCTGCCACCGGAACACATTCGCGCCGAATACGGTTGATCATCGCGAATCCGGCCGACAGGAAGGCAGTGATGACTACACCGGCGGACCCCTCGTACACCTGGCTGGGTGCGGACCTCGACCTGGACGCCTATCTGGCCCGGATCGGATTCATCGGAGAACGCACCCCGACCCTGGCCACCCTGCGGGCACTGGTGCGCGCCCACACCACGACGATCCCGTTCGAGAACCTGGAGATCATTCTCGGCCGCGGTATCCCGCTGGATCTGGAAGCCCTGCAGGACAAGCTGATCCGGCAGCGGCGCGGCGGTTACTGCTACGAGAACGTCGGCCTTTTCGCGGCCGCGCTGGAACGGCTCGGCTACGAATTCACCGCCATGTCCGGCCGAGTCTCCCAGGGCGCGACCAACCTGCGCCCGGCCACCCATGCCCTGCTGCGCGTGCGGGCCGCCGACGACGATCGCGTCTGGCTGTGCGATGTCGGCTTCGGCCGGGGTCCGCTGGAACCCGTCGAGCTGGCGCCGGATCGCGGCGAATTCGGTGCGGGCGCATGGCGTTTCCGGCTGGAGCGGACCTACGACGCGGTCGGCGGCGAGCTCTGGACGCTGTACCAGTTCGGCAAGGACGGCTGGGTGGACCGGCACACCTTCACCGCCACGCCGCAGTACCGCATCGACTTCGCGGTCGGCAACCACTACGTCTCCACCTCGACGCGGTCGCCGTTCGCCACGCGGCCGTTCGTGCAGCGCTTCCATGCCGAGGCGCATCACCAGCTCGACGGCACCACCTGGACCACCAGCTATCCGGACGGATCGGAGGACATGCGCGAACTGGAGGTTGCCGAGTTGCCGAAGGTGCTCGCGGAGGTCTTCGACATCGAGCTCGACGCGGCCGACGCGGCGCAACTGGCTCGCGCGCTGTCCGGCCCGGCGTTCGGAGTGAGTCCGGAGTGAAAGGTAGCTGAACGCCATCGGTGCGCGGGAGCGAACACACACCAAACCGATTGGTCTATGTCCTGTCATGGACATGCTCCGACCAGTGATTTCACCTATCCGGTCACAGGTCGGTCACTCGGGTGCGGCGCAGATCTCACCGAGATCTCGCTCATATCTCACGCTGACGTCGGAGATCCGCGCGTCGCCCGCTACACTCGTGCGGGGAAACGCGCGGGCAACCGCGTTGTCACAGTCGTCTCGGAGAACTTCGGAGTAGTGCCATCGAAACCGGCCAAGTGATCGCAGGGCATTACCGCCTGGTCGAACGGATTGGTAGCGGCGGCACAGGTGTCGTCTGGCGAGCCGTGGATCAGCGGCTCGAACGTTCCGTGGCGATCAAACAGATCCTCACCCAGCCGAGCCTGTCGGATGCGGACAAGGACATCGTTCGGCAGCGCGCGGCGCGCGAGGCGCGCAACGCGGCCCGGTTCCAGCACCCGAACGCCATCGTCGTATTCGACATCACCGAGCATGAGGGCGACCCATGCCTGGTGATGGAATATCTGCCCTCGCAGAGCCTCGCGGTGGTGTTGTCCGCGCAGGGCACGCTGCCGCTGCCGCAGGTCGCCCGCATCGGCGAGCAGGTGGCATCCGCGCTCATCGCCGCGCATCGGGCCGGCATCGTGCATCGCGACGTCAAGCCGGGCAATATCCTGCTCGGCGACAATGGCGCGGTGAAGATCACCGACTTCGGCATCGCCAAGTCCAAGGGTGACGTCACGCTGACCGCCACCGGACTCATCTCCGGCACCGCCGCCTACCTCGCCCCCGAGGTCGCGCGCGGCGCCGAGCCGACCCCGGCCGCGGACGTTTTCGCCTTGGGCGCCACGCTCTTCCACGCGCTGGAAGGCGAACCGCCCTACGGCACCAACCCGAATCCGCTGGCGCTGCTGTACGCGGCCGCCAACGGCCAGATCAGCGAACCGCGCAATGCCGGACCGCTCAGCGATCTGCTGCTCAGCCTGCTCAGCTTCGAGCCGGAGGACCGGCCGAGCATGCTCGACGTCCGCGACATCATGGCCGACTTCGCCGAGGTCGGTCCGGACGCAGAGGCCACCCGCGTGCTCGCCGCCCGCCGCTCGGGCCCGGTCACCCCGCCCGCCGGCGCCGCCCCGCGGCAGACCACCCGGCAGATGGAGCGTCGCCCGTCCGCCAACGCCGACATCCCGACCGGTGCCGTGAGCCAGGCGCAGCTGCTGGAGACGCCGCCCCCGCGTCCGCCCATGAACGCCGGGCCCCCGACCCGCAATCACCCTGCGGCCGAACCGGAATCGGAGCCGGCCTCCAAGAAGAAGCTGGTGTGGATCGGACTGGTCGCGGTGGTCGTGGTGGCCGGCGGCATTGCGTTCGGTCTGCTCGGCAGCTCCGGATCGACCAACTCGCCCAGCGCGGGCGGGGACACCACCTCGGTGAAGGCGTCGGTCTCGGCCAGCGTCACCAAGGGGGCGCCGTCGGGCCTCGGCCAGACCAAGAGCGCCTCCACCGTCAGCGTGGGCAATGGCGCCGATGCCGTCGACAAGTTCTACGACGCCATCGTCTACAGCCGGTACCAGGACGCGTGGAGCCGGCTCACCCCGGCCGCGCAGCAGGTGTACGGCAGCCCGTCCGCGTTCCAGAGCTACTGGACGCAGAACCCGATCCAGCGCTACTCCACCATCGAGGGCGCGCGCGGCAGCGACAGCAACAACGCCGATGGCTCGGTCGACATTTCGCTGGCCAGCCTGACCACCAAGAGCAATCCCAGCAAGTCGGTGAACCTGCGGGTGATCGACAGCGGCACCGGCAACCTGCTGATCGACAGCGACACCAGGTAGCGAGCTCGCAACTGAAACCACCAGCGCCGCACCGGAACCGGTGCGGCGCTGTTCGTCCGCGCCAACCCGAACGACCCCGTCCCACATGGTCGTGGTGGAGCAGCGGCAGGATGCCGGCGCGCTCGATGAGCACTTCGCGACCGAGCACTTCCAGCATGTGGCCGGAGCGCTGGGGGGAATCGTGGCCGAGCCCATGATCATTCGCCGCCTCGTCACCGAATAGCCGGTCGAGCCTTCGATCCTCGCGCCCCCGCGGGGGCGCGGTCGCATACCGGAGACCGGTGGCGGAGAACACAGGGTGCCGCGGGCTGGAAGCGCGGGTAATCTCGGCCGCATGGTCACGCGGATTCGATCGACGGCGCTGCCGGCGTGCGCGCTCGTTGTCTCCGCGTTCGCGGTGCTGTATCTGGCCGTGGCAACCCCTGATTCGCTGCTCATGCTGGGCGCGGCCGCACTGGTCGCGGTGACCGCGGCGGTGCTGTCGGCGCGTGGGCCGCTGCTCGCGGCGACCGCGCACGCCGGTCCGGCGGAATCGGCCGGTCGGCGTCGCCGCGGGGCGTTCCTGCGGCAGAGCAATCCCGATGCGGCGGGCCGGCCGCGCCCGCGGGCACCCGGAATCCTCGCGGCCTGACCGCGCACGCCCTTTTGTGTGCGCCGTCGGGTTCTTCGTCGTTCCGAATTTCCCCTCGTCCGCACGCGTGTGCGGGCGCCGTGCAGCGAGGTGTTCCGTGCTCGATTTCATCTACTACCCCGTGTCCGCCGTGCTGTGGCTGTGGCACACCGCCTTCGCGTCGGTGCTCGGCGCGAACAGCGGGCCGGCCTGGGTGCTGGCCATCGTCTTCCTGGTCATGACCCTGCGGGCCCTGTTGATCCGCCCGTACATCGCGCAACTGAGGTTCTCGCGGGCGCTCGCGGAGATGCAGCCGCAGATCCAGGAGATCAAGCGCAAGCACGCGGGCGACCGCGAGAAGCAAGCGCTGGCCATGCAGCGGCTACAGAAGGAGTCGGGGGTCAATGTGATGACCGGCTTCCTGCCGATCATCGGCCAGACCCTGGTCTTCATCGGCCTGTACCACGTGCTGCGGTCCTTCCAGCCCGGTCACACCGAGAACTACGTCTTCAATGCCGACCAGGTGCAATCCTTCCTGCACGCCGAACTGTTCGGCGCGCCCCTGGCCGCCACCCTGTCCACCGCGGGATCGTCCTTCGGAACCGTTGCCGCCGTGGCGATTCCGCTCATGGTCATCGCGGCGGTGGCCACGCACTTCACCGCCCGCGCCGCCGTCGCCCGCCAGCCGCAGCCCGCCGAGGGCGCGGCCGGCTCCCAGGTCCGCATCATGAACACGCTGTCCCAATGGGTCTTTCCCGTCGGAGCCCTGCTGGTCGGCCCGGTCATGCCGATCGCCATCCTGCTCTACTTCGTCACCCAGAACGCCTGGACCTTCGGCCAGCAACACCTGGTCGCCGCCCGCGTCGATCCGCAGGTCGCCGAGACCACCGCGTGAGCGGGTGATCACCGTCTCGCCCCTATCCGGCGGAAAGCCATCGCCGCCGGTCCGGGCGGTGTTTCCCCGGCCGAGACCGGCGGCAAGGCGGTCGAAAACCCCCGCCCCGGCGGCTTACGCGTGGCAATCGGGCGCGTGAGCTCGGCCGCGGCGTAAAGCTCTGGCGGTGACCCGATAGGCTGGTAGCTGGTCGCAAGCGGTTTCGGCTGCGTCGCGAACCCCTCGAAATCAGCACAGACAAGGACTGCACAGCGCTATGACTAGCCGCATCGAGCTCGCCCGCGTGGATCTGCGCGGACGCACTCCCACTGCTGCCGAACTGCGCGCGGCTCTGCCGCGCGGGGGCGTCGACGTGGACTCGGTGCTGCATCATGTGCGACCGGTCGTGGAGGCGATTCGCGATCGCGGCGTCGAGGCCGCACTGGAATTCAGCGAGAAGTTCGACGGTGTGAAGCCCGACTCCGTGCGCGTGCCCGCCGCCGAACTGGACAGGGCCCTCGCCGAGCTGGACCCGGCGGTGCGCGCGGCCCTCGATGTCGCCATCGAGCGCACTCGCAAGGTCCACAACGATCAGCGCCGCACCGACAAGACCACCCAGGTGGTGCCCGGCGGCACCGTGACCGAGCGGTGGGTGCCGGTCGAGCGGGTCGGGCTGTACGTGCCGGGCGGCAATGCCGTTTACCCGTCCTCGGTGGTCATGAACGTGGTTCCCGCGCAGGCCGCGGGCGTGGATTCGCTGGTCGTGGCTTCCCCGCCGCAGGCCCGGTTCGGCGGTTTGCCGCACCCGACGATCCTGGCGGCCGCCCAGCTGCTGGGCGTCGAGGAGGTGTGGGCGGTCGGCGGCGCGCAGGCCGTGGCGCTGCTGTCCTACGGCGGCACCGATACCGACGGCGCGCAGCTGGAACCGGTCGACATGATCACCGGCCCGGGCAATATCTATGTGACCGCTGCCAAGCGGCTGTGCCGCGGCCTGGTCGGCATCGACGCGGAGGCCGGGCCCACCGAGATCGCCATCCTGGCCGATGCCACCGCCGATCCGGCGCATGTGGCCGCCGACCTCATCTCGCAGGCCGAGCACGATGTGCTGGCCGCCAGCGTGCTGGTGACCGACAGCGTCGAGCTCGCCGACGCGGTGGACGCGGCGCTGACCGCGCAGATGGCCGTGGTCAAGCACCATGACCGCGTCGCGGAGGCGCTGTCGGGCAAGCAGTCCGGCACCGTGCTGGTCGACGACATCGCCCAGGGCCTGCGCGTGGTCAACGCCTACGCGGCCGAGCACCTGGAGATCCAGACCGCCGACGCCGCGGGTGTGGCCGCCCGGGTGCGTTCCGCCGGAGCGATTTTCGTCGGCGCCTGGTCGCCGGTCTCGCTCGGCGACTACTGCGCCGGATCCAATCACGTCCTGCCCACCGCCGGATGTGCCCGGCACTCCTCGGGTTTGAGCGTGCAGACCTTCCTGCGCGGCATCCACGTCGTCGAGTACTCCGAGGAGGCGCTGAAGGATGTCTCCGGGCACGTGGTCGCCCTGGCCGATGCCGAGGACCTGCCCGCGCACGGCCAGGCCGTGCAGGCGCGATTCGGAGAGCTGCGGTGAGTACTGTGACCGTCCCCGGCTCCGCTATCTCGCTCGACGACCTGCCGCTGCGCGAGAACCTGCGCGGCAAGAGTCCGTACGGCGCACCGCAATTGACCGTGCCGGTGCAGCTCAACACCAACGAGAACCCGCACCCGCCGAGTAAGGCCCTGGTCGACGACGTCGCCGAATCCGTGCGCGCGGCCGCCGCCGACCTGCACCGCTACCCGGATCGCGACGCGGTCGGACTGCGCACCGATCTGGCCGAGTACCTGACCCGCCAGACCGGCGTCGCGGTGAACGTCGCGAACGTGTGGGCCGCCAACGGCTCCAACGAGATCCTCCAGCAGTTGCTGCAGGCCTTCGGCGGACCCGGCCGCAGCGCACTGGGTTTCGTGCCCTCGTACTCGATGCACCCGATCATCTCCGAGGGCATCGACACCGAGTGGATCGCGGCCGAGCGCAATGGCGACTTCTCCCTCGACATCGACCGCGCGGTGCTCACGGTGGGGGAGAAGAACCCCGACGTGGTCTTCGTGACCAGCCCCAATAACCCAACGGGCCATAGCATTCCGCTCGCGGACCTGGAGCGCATCCTGGAGGCAGCGCCCGGCATCGTGGTGGTGGACGAGGCGTACGGCGAGTTCTCCTCCGCCCCCAGCGCCATCGGCCTGATCGACAAGTACCCGGCCAAGCTGGTGGTCAGCCGCACCATGTCCAAGGCGTTCGCCTTCGCGGGCGGTCGGCTGGGCTATTTGGTGGCCGCACCCGCGGTCATCGACGCCCTGCTGCTGGTGCGGCTGCCGTATCACCTGTCCGTGGTCACCCAGGCCGCGGCTCGGGCGGCGCTGCGGCACGCGGACGAAACCCTGGGCAGCGTGGCCGAATTGGCGGCGCAGCGCGATCGGGTCATGGCTGCCTTGGCCGAGATGGGGTACGACGTCATCCCGTCGGACGCCAACTTCGTGCTGTTCGGCCGCTTCGCCGATGCCCCGCGCGCCTGGCAGCACTACCTCGACGAGGGTGTCCTCATCCGCGATGTCGGCATCCCCGGCTACCTGCGCACCACCATCGGCCTGGCCGCCGAGAACGACGAATTCCTGCGCGTCAGCGCGAAACTGGCGTCCGAGGAGCTGATCGCCCGATGACCACCGACCGCAGTGCTCGTCCGGACCGCATTGCCCGGGTCGAGCGCACCACCCGCGAATCCAGCATCGTGGTGGAGCTCAACCTGGACGGCTCCGGCAAGACCGACATCTCCACCGGCGTCCCCTTCTACGACCACATGCTGACCGCCTTCGGCCAGCACGGCAGCTTCGACCTCACCGTCCAGGCCAAGGGCGACATCGAGATCGAGGCGCACCACACCGTGGAGGACACCGCCATCGTCCTCGGCCAGGCGCTGGGCCGGGCCCTCGGTGACAAGAAGGGCATCCGCCGCTTCGGCGACTGCTTCATTCCGATGGACGAGACCCTCGCGCACGCCGTCGTCGACGTGTCCGGGCGGCCCTACTGCGTGCACACCGGCGAGCCGGATCACATGCTGCACACCATCATTCCGAGCGTGGCGCCGACCGCGTCGTACTCTACGGTCATCAACCGGCACGTGTTCGAGTCGATCGCGCTGAACGCCCGCATCGCCCTGCACGTGCGGGTGCTCTACGGCCGCGACCAGCACCACATCACCGAGGCCGAGTACAAGGCCGTCGCGCGGGCGCTGCGCGCGGCCGTCGAATACGACCCGCGCGTCTCCGGGGTCCCCTCCACCAAGGGCTCACTATGACCAAGAAGATCGCCCTCCTCGACTACGGCTCCGGCAATCTGCACTCCGCGAGCCGCGCCCTGGCGCGCACCGGCGCCGACGTCACCATTACCGCCGATCCCGAAATCGCCTCGAACGCGGACGGTCTCGTGGTCCCCGGCGTGGGCGCGTTCGCCGCGTGCATGTCGGGCCTGCTGTCCGTGCGCGGTGACCGCATCATCGGCAGGCGCCTCGCCGGCGGCCGCCCGGTCCTCGGCATCTGTGTCGGCATGCAGATCCTCTTCGAGCGCGGCGTCGAATTCGGCGTCGAAACCGAGGGCTGCGCCGAATGGCCCGGCACCGTCGAGCGCCTGGACGCGCCGGTTCTGCCGCATATGGGCTGGAACACGGTCAAGGCCCCCGAGGACAGCGTGTTGTTCGCGGGTATGGACGCCGACACCCGCTTCTACTTCGTCCACTCCTACGCCGCCCAGCACTGGGCCTGGACCGACGACGGCGGCTCGCAGATCGCCCCGGCCAAACTGACCTGGGCCGAGCACGGCGTCCCATTTCTCGCCGCGGTGGAGAACGGGCCTTTGAGCGCCACCCAGTTCCACCCGGAGAAGTCCGGCGACGCGGGAGCTCAGCTGCTGCGCAACTGGGTCGACTCGATCTGATCGATCGCCCCGAACGACCGAAACCCCCGCTCCCGGCGGGGGTTTCGCTTTTGTTCAGGCAGCCGGCGGCGTGGGGCGGGTGCCGACGGACCAGACGGGGGTGGAGGCAACGCTCGAGAACTGCCAGCCCTCGGGCGTGCGGACCGCGTCGAAGCGGTAGACCTCGCCGAGGGTGAGACGCGGCTGGGCGCCGAGGGCGGGGTCCTGCGCGAGACCCCAGGCGAAGACGACCAAGAGGTTGGCGCGGATCGTGGCGGCGTCGCCGTCGAGGTCGATGAGGATGCCATTGATGAGGTGCTGGATTCGCTTGTCGGGGGAGTGGTTTCGGCTCGCCTGGCTGACCAGCGCGGTGCGGCCCGAGGCCAGGCCGCCGGGCGTGCGGGCGGTGGCATCGGCGGTGTAGAGGGCGGCGAGCTCGTCCCAGTCGCCCTCGTCGAGGGCCCGGCCGAGGCGGTGGACGAGTTCGGTGATCTCGAATTTGTCGGCCAGCTGCTGGATTTGCCGCGTGGTGGTGTCGATCGTGTTCATGGCTTCGGTCTTTCGATGAGATGATTGGTATCACCAACGTTGGTGATACCAATGTAACCGATTGTGGGTATCCCCAACAAGTGTTGGTAGATTTCCCGCATGGACACCGCGCCCGACGGCGCCTCCGGCCGACTGCGCGCCCTCCCCACCCGCCTCATCGGCCAGGTCGCCCTCATCGCCAATCGCTGCACCGAGAAAGCCCTGGAACCCACCGGCTCCCGTCGCTACCACTACGCCCTACTCGCCACCCTCGACGAACAGGGCCCCCTCAGTCAGGCCGAAGCGGGCCGCCGCACCGGCATAGACCGCAGCGACGTCGTGGCCGCGGTCAACGATCTGGCCGACCGCGGCCTCCTGCGCCGCACCCCCGACCCCGCCGACCGCCGCCGCAACACCCTCACCCTCACCCCCGCGGGCCGGGCACACCTCGCCGACCTGGACGAACGCCTGGAAGCCGCGCAGCGGCGACTACTCCCGGGCTTCACCGCCGCCGAACGCGCCAATTTCGTCCTGACGCTGAACCGAATCCTCGAGTCCCACGCCCGGGACAGCTGAGCGGGTCCGCCTCGGCACGCGGTCGAGCCGGTCATCTCGCCCGTGCCGAAACCTCCGGCGGCCGCCCGGCCTGCCCTCGGCGTGACACCACGTCCACGCTCGAACCCCGGATATCGCCGACCGCTGAGGACTGTGTTCCTCACGTCTCGGACGGTTAACCCTGCGGTCGGTGCGACGGCGGGCAACCACTAGGCTTACCCCGTGAGTCTTGTGCTGCTACCTGCCGTCGATGTCGCCAATGGTGAGGCTGTGCGCCTGGTTCAGGGAGAGGCGGGCAGCGAAACCAATTACGGTTCGCCGCGCGACGCCGCGCTGGCCTGGCAGCACGCGGGGGCGGAGTGGGTGCATCTGGTCGATCTGGATGCCGCGTTCGGGAAGGGTAGTAATCGGGAATTGCTCGCCGAGGTCATCGGCGAGCTCGATGTGAAGGTCGAGCTGTCGGGCGGAATCCGGGATGACGACTCGCTGAAGGCCGCGCTGGCCACCGGGTGCGCGCGCGTGAATCTGGGCACCGCCGCGATCGAGAACCCGCAGTGGTCTGCCCGGGCCATCGGCGAGTACGGCGACAAGATCGCGGTCGGCATGGACGTGAAGCTCATCGACGGCGAGTGGCGGCTGCGCGGGCGCGGCTGGGTGACCGACGGCGGCGATCTGTGGGAGGTGCTCGAGCGCCTCGAACGCGACGGGTGCTCACGGTACGTGGTCACCGATGTGTCCAAGGACGGCACGCTCACCGGCCCGAATCTGGATCTGCTCAGCCAGGTCGCCAATGCCTGTGAGGCGCCGGTCATCGCCTCCGGCGGCATCTCCACCCTCGACGATCTGCGCGCCATCGCGACGTTGACCGACGAGGGCGTCGAGGGCGCGATCATCGGCAAGGCCCTGTACGCGGGCCGGTTCACGCTGCCCGAAGCCTTGGCCGCGGTCCGCTAGCGCCGTGGCCGCCGAACTCGCCGAGCTGCTCAGCATCGCCAGTGAGGTGCTCGACTCCGCCGCACCGCGTTTCGTCGAGGGCATCGGGGCTCCGAGCGCGGTCGCGAAGGGGCGCAACGACTTCGCCACCGAACTGGACCTCGAACTCGAACGCACCATCTCCCGGCATCTGGACGAGCGCACCGGAATCCCGGTGCACGGTGAGGAATTCGGCGGCCCGCAGCTGACCTCGGGCACCGCGTGGGTGCTCGACCCCATCGACGGCACCTACAACTACTCGGCGGGCAGCCCCATGTGCGGCCTGCTGCTGTCGCTGGTCCGCGACGGCGTCCCGGTCATCGGTCTGACCTGGCTGCCGGTGCTCGGCCAGCGCTACGCGGCCGTCGCCGGGGGCCCGCTACTACTGAACGGGAACCCGCTGCCGCCCCTGGCCCCCGCCAAGCTCTCCACCGCCATGATCGGCTTCGGCAGCTTCAATATCGATGGGGCGGGCCGCATTCCGGGCATCTTCCGCTTCAATCTGCTGGGCGCGCTGAGCCGGCTGTCCGGTCGCCAGCGCATGTACGGCTCCACCGGCATCGACCTGGCCTACACCGCGTCCGGAATTCTGGGTGGGGCCGTGGTGTTCGGACATCACCCGTGGGACAACGCGGCGGGCGTGGTCCTGGTCCGGGCCGCGGGCGGCGTGGTCACCGACCTGCTGGGCCGGGACTGGACCATCGAATCCGGTTCGGTGCTGGCCGCCGCGCCCGGCGTGCACGAGGAACTACTGGAACTGATCGCCGACACCGCCGATCGGGTCCGAGGAGAGGGAGAGCAATGCTGATGACAGAGGTCATGAAATGACATTGGCCGTACGCGTGATTCCGTGCCTGGACGTGGACGCCGGGCGCGTGGTCAAAGGCGTCAACTTCGAAAACCTCAGGGACGCGGGCGATCCCGTGGAACTGGCGGCCGCCTACGACGCCCAGGGCGCCGACGAGCTGACCTTTCTCGACGTCACCGCCTCCACCGGCGACCGCGGCACCATGATCGACGTGGTGACCCGCACCGCCGAACAGATCTTCATCCCGCTCACCGTCGGCGGCGGCGTGCGCACGGTCGAGGACGTGGACCGGCTGCTGCGCGCGGGCGCGGACAAGGTGTCGGTGAACACCGCCGCCATCGCGCGCCCCGAGGTGCTGCGCGAGATGTCGGAGCGCTTCGGCTCGCAGTGCATCGTGCTGTCCGTCGATGCCCGCACGGTCCCCGCCGGCCAGGACCCCACCCCGTCCGGCTGGGAGGTCACCACCCACGGCGGCAAGCGCGGCACCGGCATCGACGCCGTCGAATGGGCCGTGCGCGGAGCCGAATTGGGCGTCGGCGAGATCCTGCTCAACTCCATGGACGCCGACGGCACCAAGGCGGGCTTCGACCTGCCCATGATCCGCGCGGTGCGCGCCGCGGTCTCGGTGCCGGTCATCGCCTCCGGCGGCGCGGGCAAGGTCGAGGACTTCGCGCCCGCTGTGCGCTCCGGCGCGGACGCGGTGCTGGCGGCCAGTGTCTTCCACTTCGGTGATCTCACCATCGGCCAGGTCAAGGACGCCATGCGCGCGGAAGGAATCACTGTCCGATGAGCAGCCTGGATCCCGCGATCGCCGCCCGCCTCGAGCGCAATGCCGACGGCTTGTTCGCCGCCATCGCGCAGGAGAAGAGCACCGGCGACGTGCTCATGATGGCGTGGATGGACGACGAGGCGCTGGCCCGCACCCTCGAAACCCGCAAGGGCACCTACTATTCGCGCTCGCGGCAGCAGTACTGGGTCAAGGGCGAGACCTCCGGCCACACCCAGTACGTGCACGAGGTGCGCCTGGACTGTGACGGCGACACCGTACTGCTCATCGTCGACCAGGAGGGCGCAGCCTGCCACACCGGCACCCACACCTGCTTCGATACCGACGTACTGCTGTCTCAGGGCGATCAGTTGCTCGCCGACGAAGGCTGAACCCCAACGATTTCCGCTGTCGAAGTCCCCGTCGTTGTTTCGGCGCGCTTTTGGCCGGAATCCACCTGTCGGTGGCGATCGCGGCCACAGGCATGCCGGGACGACGAACGGCGTTACCGGACATCCTGCGGGTTGATTTCCACATGCGAGATCGGCCGCCCCGAACGGCCGAGTCCACGGGCCATGCCCTTGTCCAGTTGCGCCACCAGCGTCTCGCCCAGTTCGAGCAACTCCTTGGCCTGCTCGGCGTCCAGCCCGTCGAACACCAGGCCGCGCACACACTCGAGATAGCAGGGCGCGGCCTCGGTGATCTTCTGGAATCCGGCGTCGGTCAGCACCGCCTGCGCCCCGCGCCGGCCGCTGATACTGACGCGCTGCGCCCAGCCGAGCCGCTCGAGTTTGGAGATGACATGGGAGAGCCGCGATAGCGATGCGTTTGCTTTTTGTGCGAGCGCACTCAGCTGCAACCGGTGACCTGGTTCTTCGGAGAGCAGAGTCATCACGAAGTATTCGAAATGGGTAATCCCCGACTCACGTTGGAGCTGAGTATCCAATGCGGCGGGGAGTCTGGTCGTGAGCGCGACGAGGGTACGCCACGCTCGCTGTTCCATGGGATTCAACCACTTGGTCACCGTGCGCGCCCTCTCCTAGCAGCCAAGTGACGTGTTGTGCCGGCCGGTTCGAGAGCCTGCGAAACAGCATCGAACGAGTCACTCGCTCGTCAAAGTTTGCCACGATTTCGCTCGCCAGTCACGGTGTTGCTGAATGACGTGACATCGATCACGTGTATCGCGAGTGGATTTAGTTCGTGCCGACTTCGGGAGGACTTGCGGGGGGTTCCGGCGATACCTGAGGCTTTTCCAGCTCGGCCTGCCGGCGTTCGGCGCGGTACCGGCGGAATTGCCTGCGCAGCAGGAGAAATGCCACCAGTAGGAACAACGCCGCGGCCACGATCGCGCCCGCCAGCACGGCGCCGCGGAATCCCGGCCCGTCGACATCGAGAATGCGCTGACCGGCGTGCGCCGCATTGGAATTACCCCACACGATGGTCAGCGTCAATAAATTCGGGATGGCGGTGACCAGTGCCAGAACGGCCGCGCCGCCCGCGATGAACCGACCGCCTCGTTTGCGCCAGCTGAGTCCCGCCGCCAATGCCAGAAAGAGCGGCGCAGCGGTGCATACCGCGCCCATTATCAGGCCGTACCAGATGCCTTTCGCGAAACTCCCGCTCACCCCTTCGCCGATACGCTGCGCCCACCACCGTGGCAGGAACGCCGCCAGGATCAAATACGCCAGCCACAGCACCACCGCGACCACCGCGCCGATAATGATGCGATTGCGCCACGTCGCGAAGGTTGAAGGCTTTCGCTCCTGGTCGGTGCTGGGCGTAGTCATAGGCTCAGCGTATGTCCGAATTGTCGGCGCGCGCAGAAGCGACGCGGGGGGGCGACGTCCCGGGAATCAGACGTCCCGGGAATCTCGGACGGTTGATCGGAACGCGGACGTCAGCGCTCGCGCAGGAACTTCAGCGCCTCGTCGGCGTGCACGTTCGCGCGCATCTCGCTGGCGATCACCTTGGCGACGGTCCGGTCCGGGTCGATGACGAAGGTCGTCCGCTTCACCGGCACCAGTGCGCCCAGCAGGCCACGCTTCACGCCGAACTCCGCGGCCACCCTGGCGCCGGGATCGGACAGCACCGGATAGCCCAGTCCCTGCTTCTCCGCGAACCCGGACTGCACCTCGACGGAATCCGCGCTGATCCCCACGCAGTTGGCCCCCGCGGCCTTGAATTCCGTTACCAGATCCCGGAAGTGGCACGCCTCTGCCGTGCACACCGGCGTATTGGCCGCGGGGTAGAAGAACAACACCACCGGCCCGTCCGCGAGCAGTGACTCCAGCGACCGCATGGTCCCCGACTGATCCGGAAGTTCGAAATTGGGCGCGAGCTGACCAACCTTCATGCCCGTACCCTACCCCGAATTCATCGCGCACGAGCTATCGGACAACTCGCTGCGCCCCAACTGAAATGGGCATCCTCGAACCAGATGTTCGCTCGGGGCCCGAGGTTCGGCGGTCGGGTTGCCGCCGGCTTGGGTCGTGTCGCGTGCCCGGGGGTCCGGGGATACGCCCGGACCCCAACCGCCGCCGACACCGGGTGTCGGTACCGCGTCATACGCCGATGAGGGCGGCGACCTCCGGGTTCTTGATATTCATGACGTCGAGGATCCCGTGGGCGCGCAGGAACGGCTCGAGTTCCCGGATACGGTCGGCGTGCTCGGCGTACTCGTCGGGGAAGTGATGTGGATCCAGTGCTTCCAGGGCCTTCACATGCGTGACGAACGAGGCGATGGCGGAGGGCTTCCCGCCGGGGTTCGTATTCGTCATCCACGGCGGCCGGCCGGGCATCACGCCCGGAGCCGTCGGCGGGGCCGCGTGCCGAGGACCCCCCGATGCTGTCGGTTGCGAGGGATACATCTGGATTGAACTCCTCTCGAAAATGGCGGATACCGCGTGTGACCTCTTCATCGTGCTGCCGGAGCAGTGACGATCTCCGTGTGTCGAGACCGCCCCGAGCATAGTGAAGACCGCTTCATTTATTCGCCACCGGCGCTCGCTCGGCTGGGCGGGGAGCGCGATTGAGATCGCGTCGGACGGGCCTGGAATGATGGGTGAATGCACGGCGCGCATGGTTTGCCTCTGAACGCGGCTATCGATACCACCACCACCCGGGAGCAGTTCCGGGCGCTCGCGGCCGATCACCGGGTGGTCCCGGTGATCCGAAAGGTGTTGGCGGACTCCGAGACTCCGCTCTCGGCCTATCGCAAACTGGGCGCCGACCGGCCCGGCGCCTTCCTGCTGGAATCGGCGGAGAACGGTCGCTCGTGGTCACGCTGGTCCTTCATCGGCGCGGGCAGCCCCAGCGCGCTGACCGTGGTCGACGGCCAGGCGGCCTGGCTCGGCCAGACCCCGGCCGACGCGCCCGTAGGCGGCGATCCACTCGCCGCGCTGCGCGAATCCCTCCAGGTCCTGCGCACCGAGCGCCTGCCCGGCCTGCCGCCGTTGACCGGCGGCCTGGTCGGCTACCTCGGCTACGACACCGTGCGTCGCCTGGAGCGCCTGCCCAGCGTCGCCACCGACGACCTCCAGGTCCCCGAGATGGTCCTGATGCTGGCCACCGATCTGGCCGCCTTCGACCACCACGAGGGCGCGATCACCCTCATCGCCAATGCCGTCAACTGGAACGGCACCGACGAGCGCGTGGACGAGGCCTACGACGACGCGGTGGCCCGCCTGGACCGCATGACCGAAGCCCTCGCCGCCCCCGCCGAATCCACCGTCTCGGTCTTCGACCGTCCCGAGCCGAACTACCGCCGCCAGCGCACCTCCGACGAGTTCGGCGCGGGCGTGCGCCGCCTGGTCAAGGAGATCGAGGCGGGCGAGGCGTTCCAGGTGGTGCTGTCGCAGCGCTTCGAGATGGACTACAACGGCACCCCGCTGGACCTCTACCGCATGCTGCGGGCCTCGAACCCGAGCCCGTACATGTACCTCATGCACATCCCGGACGGCGCCGGCGGCACCGCGTTCTCCATCGTCGGCTCCAGCCCCGAAGCGCTGGTGACGGTGAAGGACGGCGTGGCCACCACCCACCCGATCGCGGGCACCCGCTGGCGCGGCGTCACCGAGGAGGACGACCTCCTGCTCGAAAAGGGCCTGCTGGCAGACGAAAAGGAGAACGCCGAGCACCTCATGCTGGTCGACCTGGGCCGCAACGATCTGGGCCGCGTCTGCGAGCCGGGCACCGTGCGCGTCACCGAGTACCGCCACGTCGAGCGCTACTCGCACGTCATGCACCTGGTCTCCACGGTCTCCGGCCGCCTGCGGGCCGGCAAGTTCGCCCTCGACGCGGTCCAGGCGTGCTTCCCGGCCGGCACCCTTTCCGGCGCGCCCAAGGTCCGGGCCATGGAGTTGATCGAGGAGCTCGAGCCCACCCGCCGCGGCGTCTACGCGGGTGTCGTCGGCTATCTCGACTTCGCCGGCGATGCCGACACCGCCATCGCCATCCGCACCGCCCTGCTCAAGGGCGGCACCGCCTACGTCCAGGCAGGCGCCGGCATCGTCGCCGACTCCGATCCTGACTACGAGGACGTGGAATCCCGCAACAAGGCCATGGCCGTCCTCAAGGCCATCGCCGCCGCCGAGACCGTCCGCGCCTACCGCCCGAACGGCGCGGATCGATGAGCGGTCCCGACCCGGACGCCACGGAAGGCGCAGGGGCGCATCCGGATTCGCGGCCCGCGGGGGAGAACACGGCGAAATCCGATGCGGCGGTTCCCGGCTGGGAGCCGTCGGCCGACAGCGCCGCGAGCATCGCCGACCGCGCGAAGGCGGCCGACCTGGCCGAGACCGAATCGAAGGCCGCGGATGCCGAGGCCGACGCCCGGGCCGCCGCTGTCGCCGCCTCCCGGCGCCGGCCCCTCGGGGCGGTCGCGCTGCTGGTGGTCGCCGCGGGCCTGATGTGGGTGTCCTCGCGCATGACCTGGGTCACCCTCGCGGTCACCCGCGAGGACGTGGGGGTGGGCCGGACGATCCACCTCAGCGGCAGCACCTGGTTCGGTGCGCTCACGCCGCTGGCGCTGGCGCTGCTGGCGACCATCGCGGCGGTCTTCGCCACGCGCGGATGGCCACGGCGGCTGGTCGGCGTGGTGGTGGCCGTGCTGGCGGCGGTCGCGGCCGTCCCGGCCTTCTGGTTGCTCATGCATCGCGGCAATACGGCCGAGCGGGCCGCGCGACTGGCCGAGCTCCGCGTATTCGAGCACGGCGGCGCGGTGCAGGTGGCCACGCTGCCGGAATGGCTCGCGCTACTGGGGGCGATCGCCGCCTTCGGAGCAGGTCTGCTGCTGGTGCGCATGCCCGCGGAATCGGCCCGCATGTCCGGCAAGTACGAGAACCCGGCCGTGCGGAAGTCGGAGGCCGCGCGGGTTGCCGAACGTCACGTACGGGAGCGGGGCGCGGAATCCGGGTCACAGGCGAAATCCGAGGAACAGCTGTCGGGCAGGGTGCTGTGGGATGCGCTCGACGAGGGCGTGGACCCCACCGACGATGAAACCGATCACCCTGCCGCGCACGATGATCCGGGTACCGGGGACGCGCGCGGCAACCACCACTGAGCTGGGTGGGATGCCGGCAGCGTCGCCGGTACCCGCCCCGCTGTCAAGCACGGGAACATAGCCATTTACTCTTTATCAGCATCGGTGAGACAGCGCCTGGGGGGATTCTCAGGCAGCAAGTCCGTCTCCCCAGAAAGGATTCGAGCCAGATGACGGTACTCGACTCGATTCTCGACGGGGTCCGCGCGGATGTGGCCGCTCGGGAAGCCCTCCTGGATTTCCAGGCCGTGAAGGCTGCCGCCGCGAAGGCCCCGTCCCCGCGTGACGCCAAGGCCGCCTTGCACGCGGAGGGAATCGGAGTGATCGCCGAGGTGAAGCGGGCCAGCCCCTCCAAGGGTGCGCTCGCGGACATCCCGAACCCCGCCGACCTGGCCCGGGCTTACGAGGACGGTGGCGCGCGCATCATCAGCGTGCTGACCGAACAGCGCCGCTTCGGCGGTTCGCTCGCGGATCTGGACGCGGTCCGCGCGGCCGTGGACATCCCCATCCTGCGCAAGGACTTCATCGTCGGCCCGTACCAGATCCACGAGGCCCGCGCCCATGGCGCGGACGTGATCCTGTTGATCGTGGCCGCCCTGGAACAGGACGTGCTGTCCTCGCTCATCGACCGCACCGAATCGCTCGGCATGACCGCGCTCGTCGAGGTGCACGCCGAGGAGGAGGCCGACCGCGCCCTGGAGGCCGGCGCCAGTGTGATCGGTGTGAACGCCCGCAACCTCAAGACCCTGGAGGTGGACCGGGATGTGTTCGCGCGTATCGCCCCTGGCCTGCCCAGCGAAGTGATCCGGGTGGCCGAGTCCGGCATTCGCGGCACCGCCGATCTGCTGGCCTACGCCGGCGCGGGCGCGGATGCCGTGCTCGTCGGCGAGGGGCTGGTGACCAGCGGCGACCCGCGCGCCGCGGTAGCCGAACTGGTGACCGCCGGAACCCACCCGTCCTGCCCGAAACCGGTGCGACGGGGACGGTGAAAGAGCCGATGACACAGACCGAAAAGCCTTCCGGCAAGAACACTCTCGGCCTGCCCCAGGCCAGTGACGGCGTCGCGAACAAGAGCCACGAACCCGATCTGGGCGGGCACTTCGGCGTATACGGCGGCCGCCACGTGCCCGAGGCGCTGATGGCCGTGATCGAAGAGGTCACCGCCGAATACGACAAGTGCCGGGTGGATCCGAGCTTCCTCGATGAGCTGGACCGCTTGCAGCGCGACTACACCGGCCGCCCGTCGCCGGTGTTCGAGTGCAAGAACCTGGCCCAGCACGCCGGTGGCGCGCGCATCTTCCTGAAGCGGGAAGACCTGAACCACACCGGATCCCACAAAATCAACAATGTGCTCGGCCAGGTGCTGCTGGCCAAGCGCATGAACAAGACCCGCGTCATCGCCGAGACCGGCGCGGGCCAGCACGGCGTCGCCACCGCCACCGCCTGCGCGCTGCTGGGCATCGAGTGCGTCATCTACATGGGCGCGGTCGACACCGTGCGCCAGCAGCTGAACGTGGCCCGCATGCGCCTGCTGGGCGCCGAAGTCATCAGCGTGACAACGGGTTCGCAGACCCTCAAGGACGCCATCAACGAGGCGCTGCGCGACTGGGTCACCAACGCCGACCGCACCTACTACTGCTTCGGCACCGTCGCGGGACCGCACCCGTTTCCGCTCATGGTGCGCGACTTCCAGCGCGTCATCGGCTTGGAGGCACGCAAGCAGATCCAGGACCACACCGGCCGCCTGCCCGACGCGGTGACCGCCTGTGTCGGCGGCGGTTCCAATGCCATCGGCATCTTCCACCCCTTCATCGACGATCCGGACGTGCGCCTGATCGGCTACGAAGCGGCCGGCGACGGTGTCGAAACCGGCCGTCACGCCGCCACTTTCACCGGTGGCACCCCCGGCGCCTTCCAGGGCGCGTACTCGTACCTGCTGCAGGACGAGGACGGGCAGACCATCGAATCCCATTCCATTTCCGCGGGTCTGGACTATCCGGGTGTCGGCCCGGAGCACGCCTTCCTCAAGGACATCGGCCGCGCCGAGTACTACCCGATCACCGACACCGAGGCCATGGACGCGCTCCTGCTGCTGAGCCGCACCGAGGGCATCATCCCGGCCATCGAGTCCGCGCACGCGGTGGCGGGCGCGCTGAAGCTGGGCCGGGAACTGGGCGAGGGCAAGATCATCCTGGTGAACCTGTCCGGCCGCGGTGACAAGGACATGGACACGGCCGCACGGTGGTTCGGGCTGTTCGACAAGCCAGAGGGGGAAGATCAGTGAGCCAGCAGTCACGTCTCGCCAACACCTTCGCGGCCTGCCGCGACGAGAACCGTGCGGCGCTGATCGGCTACCTGCCCGCCGGATACCCGGACCTGCAGGGCTCCATCGACGCCTGTCGCGCCATGGTCGAATCCGGTTGCGACATCATCGAAGTCGGCGTCGCCTACTCCGATCCGGTGATGGACGGCCCGACCATCCAGCGCGCCGCCGAGCAGGCGCTCGCGGGCGGTGTGCGGGTGCGCGACGTGTTCAAGGTCGTCGAGGCCATCTCCCAGGCCGGCGGCAAGGCCGTGGTCATGACCTACTGGAATCCGGTGCTGAAGTACGGCGTGGACAGCTTCTCCCGCGATCTCGCGGCGGCCGGCGGCCTGGGCCTGATCACGCCCAACTTGATTCCGGAGGAGGCCGACGACTGGTTCGTGGCGTCCTCGACCCACAACCTGGACCGCATCTTCCTGGTCGCGCCGTCCTCGACCGAGGAGCGGCTGGTCAAGACCCTGGAAGCCTCACGGGGTTTCGTGTATGCCGCTTCGACCATGGGTGTCACCGGCGCGCGTGACGCGGTGTCGTCCATGGCCCCCGCGCTGTGCGCCCGCATTCGCGCCCACTCCGATATCCCGATCGGTGTCGGCCTGGGTGTGCGCAATGGCGCGCAGGCGGCCGAGATCGCTTCCTACGCCGACGGTGTCATCGTGGGCTCGGCCCTGGTCTCGGCGGCCGCGCAGGGGCTGGACGCGGTCCGCGCGCTGACCGCGGAGTTGGCCCAGGGCGTGCGCTCGGCTCCGGTTTCCTCGTAATTCAAGGCAATGTGAAGGGTGCGTACCGAATTCGGTACGCACCCTTCCTCCTGCTCGAACGCGGTCCTCCGCTGGGTCGGCGGCGCTTCTCGCCTTCGCCGAACGTCTTCGTACATGTGTGGCGCTACCGATCCGGACCGTTCGCCGACCGCCCAGTGGTTCGCGGCCCGTCTCGTTCTGGACTGAGCCGAGGGAGGAAAGAACGAGACCTTCACGGCCCCGCCTCCCCGCGCCCGCCCGCGAACCCGCCCCGAGCGACGCGGAGTGCAGATCGAACACTGCTACGGTGGGGACTCGTGACCTTACGAGCCCTTGCCGAGAGCACCGGCGCCGATGTCCTGGCCTACATTCCCAGCCCGCCGCGCGGGGTGTGGTACATCGGGCCGTTCCCGCTACGGGCCTACGCGATCTGCATCATCCTCGGCATCATCACGGCCATCTGGCTGGGCGAGAAGCGCTGGGTGGCGCGCGGCGGCCAGTCCGGCATGGTGCTCGACGTGGCCATGTTCGCGGTGCCGTTCGGCCTGATCGGCGGGCGGCTCTACCATGTGGCCACCGACTGGCAGAAGTACTTCGGCGCCAACGGTCACCCGATGAACGCCCTCAAGATCTGGGAGGGCGGCCTCGGCATCTGGGGCGCGGTGCTGCTCGGCGGCGTCGGCGCCTGGATCGGCTGCCGCGTGTACCGGATTCCATTGCCCGCCTTCGGCGATGCCATCGCCCCCGGAATTCTGCTGGCGCAGGCCATCGGCCGGCTGGGCAACTACTTCAACCAGGAGCTCTACGGCCGCGAGACCACCGTGCCGTGGGGCCTGGAGATCTACCAACGCTTCGACCACAGCGGTGGGCTGGACATGATGAACGGCACGGCTGCGGGCGCGCCGATCCGGATCGTGCAGCCGACCTTCCTCTACGAGCTGATCTGGAATCTGGCCGGCGTCGCCGTCCTGCTCTACCTGGACCGCAAGTTCCGCATCGGCCATGGCCGACTGTTCGCGCTGTATGTCGCGATCTACTGCTTCGGCCGCTTCTTCGTGGAGCTGCTGCGCGATGATGAGGCCACCCACATCGCGGGCATCCGCATCAACTCCTTCACCTCGGCGATCGTATTCATCTGCGCTGTGGCCTATCTCCTCTTCGCCACCAAGGGGCGCGAGACCGCCGAGCAGGTGCGCGCCGGAGTGCAGCGGCCGTGGCCGTGGCAGCTCGGCGCCCTGCGGGCCTACGGTGCGGCGGGTGCCGCGGCCGAGTCCGAAGCGACCGCGTCCGAAAAGACCGAGCCCGCCGAGGCCGGGGCGGCCGAGAACGACATCGGATCCGAATCCCCTGCGCCTGGCAACGAATCCGAGATGGAGCGCGATAACTCCTCCGAACCCGACGGTATCGAGCCGGAGGAGACGGAAGCATCCTCGGCTGATCCGGCGAAGCCGGTCGAGTCCGGTAAGAATGGCTCCTGACCCCCGGCGGTGAGCTGCGCCCGACATCGCGTGGCCACACGGCTCGGCGGGTTCATCAGCGGTTGGGCCGTTCCGACGGGGGGCGGTCCGCGACTCAGGAGGACGCGAGTGACCGACCCATTCGACAAGCAGCCGCCGCCCGACGGCCCGCAGTACGGCGCGCCCGGCACCGGTCCGCAGTACGGCGCGCCTGGCACCGGTCCGCAGTACGGCCAGCCCTACGGCCAGCAGCCGGTCCCGGGACAGCAGCCCTTCGCGCAACCCGGCCAGCCCTACGGTCAGCCCTCGCCGTTCGGCACGCCCGGTCCGATGGGTCCCTACGGCGGGGACCCGGAGGCGCCGTACGGCCGTGATCCGTTCGGAGTTCCGTTGTCCGACAAGAGCAAGCTGACCGCGGGCCTGCTGCAACTGCTCATCGGCAGCCTCGGCATCGGGCGCTTCTACCTGGGCTACACCACCATCGGTGTGCTGCAGTTGGTCACCTGTGGCGGCTGCGGTGTCTGGGCGCTCATCGACGGCATCCTCATTCTCATCGGCAAGGTCCCCGATCCGCAGGGACGTCCGCTGCGCGATTGACCGTGCAGCGGATCGCCGTGCGCGCGAGGGGCACGGCGGCCGGCTCGCCTGCCCCCTCCGGCTTCGGCGGCCGCCACTCACCGCGGTGGCGGCCGTTCACGCCTGTCATCGGGCCGGAGTCGGTTCCAGGTTTTCGGGCATCGTGATGTTGCCGCGGGAACGGGAGCCAACGGCTCCATAGACCTGCGCTCGGAGGGCGGAGGAGACAAGACCGAGGTGCCGGCTCCATAGACCTGCGCCTCGGCCGCGAACAACCGCAGCGGAGCTGCGGCAATGGGCGGGCGCCGGGAAATAGCTGAACGGCTGCTTACGAGATCCAGATATGTATGTGCCGGGGTCGGCATGAGCATTGCCACAGGTCTAGGGTTGAGCGGGTGATGCGACGAACGAAGATTGTGTGCACCCTCGGACCAGCAGTGTCATCCGAGGACCGGATTCGTGAGCTCGTCGAAAGTGGCATGGACGTTGCGCGCCTGAACTTCAGCCACGGCGAGCACTCCGATCATGCCGAGAACTACAAGAAGGTGCGCGCGGCCAGCGATACGGCCGGCCGCGCCGTCGGCATCCTCGCCGACCTGCAGGGCCCGAAGATCCGGCTGGGCCGGTTCAAGGGCGACGGCAAGACCGTCTGGAACACCGGCGAGGAAGTCAGTATCACCGTCGACGACATCATAGGAACTCACGACCGGGTTTCCACCACCTACAAACACCTCGCCAAGGACGCCAAGCCCGGCGACCGGCTGCTCGTGGACGACGGCAAGGTCGGGTTGACCGTGCTGCGCGTCGAGGACAACGACGTCATCTGCCGGGTCACCGAGGGCGGCCCCGTCTCCAACAACAAGGGCGTCTCGCTGCCCGGCATGGACGTGTCCGTGCCCGCGCTGTCCGAGAAGGACATCGACGACCTGGAATTCGCCCTGAAGCTGGGCGTGGACTTCATCGCGCTGTCGTTCGTGCGCTCGCCCTCCGATGTGGAGCTGGTGCACGACATCATGGACCGCGTGGGCCGCCGGGTGCCGGTCATCGGCAAGCTCGAAAAGCCCGAAGCCATCGACAATCTGGAGGCCATCGTGCTGGCCTTCGACGCCATCATGGTCGCTCGCGGCGATCTCGGCGTGGAGCTGCCGCTCGAGCAGGTGCCGCTGGTGCAGAAGCGCGCGGTGCAGATGGCGCGCGAGAACGCCAAGCCGGTCATCGTGGCCACCCAGATGCTGGAGTCCATGATCACCAACTCGCGCCCGACCCGCGCCGAGGCCTCCGACGTCGCCAACGCGGTGCTCGACGGCGCGGACGCGGTCATGCTCTCCGGTGAGACCTCCGTCGGCGATTACCCGATCGAGGCCGTGCGCACCATGGCCCGCATCGTGCACGCCGTGGAATCGGAGTCCTCGACCCGGGTGCCGCCGCTGACCCACGTGCCACGCACCAAGCGGGGCGTCATCTCCTACGCCGCGCGCGATATCGGCGAGCGGTTGAATGCCAAGGCGCTGGTTGCCTTCACGCAGTCCGGCGATACGGTGCGCCGCTTGGCTCGCCTGCACACCCCGCTGCCGCTGCTGGCGTTCACTCCGCAGGCCGCGATTCGCAGTCAGCTCGCCTTGACGTGGGGCGTGGAAACGTTCATCGTTCCTCCGGTGGGAACGACAGACGAGATGATCCACCAGGTGGACAACGCGTTGCTGTCGATCGGTCGGTACAAGAAGGGTGACCTCGTGGTCATCGTGGCCGGCTCGCCGCCGGGTACTGTCGGGTCCACCAACTTGATCCACGTGCATCGCATCGGCGAGGAGGACCACTAATTTGAGTGCGTCGCTGGACCAGACGTCTTCGGACGTCGTCGCGGACCCCGAGGGGGCCGGTCTGTCCGACGATCTGCGGGAGCTGTTGCGCCTGCTCGATCTGGAGGAGAACGGCCCGGATATCTTCCTCGGACGCCACCCCGAGAAGGTGTGGAGCCGCACGTTCGGCGGCCAGCTGGTCTCGCAGGCGATCATCGCCGCGGGACGGACCGTGGGTCCGGAGCGTCCGATCCACGCGGTCAACGCGCACTTCGTCCGGGGCGGTGACCCGAAGCAGCCGATCGAATACCACGTCGATCGGCATCGGGACGGCCGCTCCATCGCCAATCGCACGGTCACGGCGTATCAGGACGGGCAGGAGCTGTTCGTCATGCTCGCCGCCTTCCAGGACTGGGGCAAGGGGCTCGAGCACGCCGCGCCCCTGCCCGACGTGCCGGGGCCGGAAGGGCTTCCGCGCGTGGAGGAGTCGTTCGAGGGTCTGGAGGACAAGCTCCAGATGTTCGTCAACGCACCGCACCCCATCGAGATGCGTTATACCAACGACCCGGCCTGGGTTCTCAAGGGCAAGGGCGAGAGCCTCGGCCACAACCGGGTGTGGATGCGCACCGACGGGCAGTTGCCCGACGATCCGCTGATTCACGTTGCGGCGCTGGCGTATTCGTCCGACACCACGGTGCTGGACTCCATCATCACCACGCACGGCCTGTCCTGGGGTTGGGACCGCATCATCGCGGCCACCGTGAATCACTCCATCTGGTTCCACCGGCCCTTCCGTTTCGACGACTGGTCGCTGTACGCGACCGAGTCCCCGGTGGCAGCGGGTTCGCGAGGACTGGCCCTGGGCCACTTCTACTCCCGGACCGGTGATCTGCTCGCGACGACGGTGCAGGAAGGCGTGATTCGCCACTTCCCGGCGCGCCGCTGAGACAACGCACTTCTCGGGCCGTACCCGTCAGCGGGTGCGGCCCGAACCGCGTATGGGGGCGGGAACCCCGAAGTAACTCCGGGTATGGGGCGGAGCCCGCGAGGTGACCTCGGGGGTTCGGGGGTGGGGCCTCCGAAATGCTCCCGGGGTTCGGGGCGGAACCCCTGAGAGCTCCCGAGAGCTGGGTTAAATCAACTCGCGGTTCTCTTCGAGTTCGAAGTTCTCGCGTTGCAGGGCGTGCACGATGTAGGGAATCGGTTCGTCGGCGGACAGTTCCAGCACCAGGCGCTGCTCGAGCTTGGCGATGCCCGCCTTGGTCAATTGACGAGCCTCGCCCACCAGGCTCAGCGCGATCTCGTAGGTGCGGCGATCGCCCGGTTCGGCGCCCGGATGGTCCAGCCGCCACTGGGTTTCGAGCACGGTGTGGGTGGGGTCGTCGGACTCCACCGGGAGGGTGAAACGCCACGCGAAGATATCTCGATCGGCGACGTATTCATCGACCACGCGGCACACGGTCTCGGTGACGCGGTGCAGGGTCTGAGGTGTCACGTAAACATGGAGCGAAACATCCGAAATTCGCTTCGGCATGTCCTTGGTCCTGTTCTTGTGTTCGAACCACCGGCAGTGGCGTTCGGCGGAACGGATAAGTGTTCCGCGCGAGAGTGTAATCCCTGACCGGACCAACCCGGCAGCAAGGTGCATTGACACGCGGGAACGGCCGGTGGACGCCGGGGTCGTCTCCTAACCGGCGGATTCCGCCACGTGCCGGGTCGGTTCGACCGCCATACCGGGGTATTCGACCGACTTGGGGTGTTCGCTGCGCCTGCTCGAATCGCCGCGGCCGCCGTCGATCACCAGCAGCGGCGGCTGGCCGTCCACGGCGCTGCGCGTGCGCAGGGTGGCCTGCGGATGCTGATGCGCGTGCATCGCCAGCAGCAGCGGCACCAGCGCCTCTGCGATCTTGTCGCCCACATCGCAATATTGTTGGGCGGACAGGCCGACCGGGTCGGAGATGTTCTCCCGGCCGACGTAGGCGAGATCATTGCGCGCCGCGTGCAGTCCGACCACGGTGCGCGCGCCGCTCACCTTCGCGATCCGGTACGCCTCGAGCAGGGTGAAGGTGCGGGGGATCGCCTCGGGCACGAGTTCGCGCACCTGGTCGCGGATCTGCTCGGTCATGGCCAGCACCAGGTCGGCGCGATGCACCATGTCCGCCTTGAGGCGGCGGGCCTTGAAATTGTCGGCATTGCCGCCGAGGCCCACAATCGTCTGTGCGGCAAGGGGTTCGACCGGGAATCCGACCAGTGCGCGGACGCCGGCACTCTCGGCGGAAAGCTCCTGTAGTCCGTGTTCAGCGGCCACCGCCAGGGTCAGGCGTTCGGCTATGACGGATCGGCAAACATTTCCGCTGCACACGAACAGGACATGCATGCCGATAACTTATGCCCGCCGTTGTCGCTTCGAAACAGTTCTGTGACCGAATCACATGCTTCAACCGCGATGTTCATCGTGCGGCCGAATGTCGCTCACCTGACGTTGGTTCTCGTTCACCGGAGTGTCCGGTCGGCAACAGGTCAATGCCCCTGGAATGTGAGCATGCCCGTTCGCGCATGCCAAATCAATAGCCGCACAGGTATTGCTATCGGTCGTGTCATAGAGGGCGGATTCCGTTACCGCGGGCGCGATTTCGGGTGCGGTGCCGCGTACTCGCCCTCGCGTCGAGAACAACCGCCCGCGAGCTGGGACGGTGGGGGCGAACCGGGCCAGCCCGGCGGGCGCGGACATATCGTCGTAGACGGAATCGATTCCGCCCCTGGCGAAATAGGCCTCGTGCCAGAATCCGGTCCCGCCGGAATCCCGCAGGAACCGCTGCCACCACTGCCGGTGCGGTTCGGAGCGAGTCCATCGCTCCAGGCTCTCCAAATCCCGCCAATACTGCCGCGCCCCCCAGTGCGGCGGCCACAGCGACCACACCACGTCCTCATGGGAGAGGAGGCCGTCCGGTCGATCGTGATGCGACCTGTAGAGCTTGGGGCCGACGCCCAGCAGCCGCAGAATTCCCCGCGGCGTGCGCACACGCATCCCGAGCAGGATCACGACCAGGTCCGGATACTCGGACAGGTCCGCGGTCATCCTCTTCACCCGCATTCGTGACCTCCGCATGTTTCACCGGCCTGCGTGGATCTACGTCGCTGCCGAAGTCGTGGTTCGAAACACCGCTCTCATCTTTCCGACCCGGCAGTCTAATCCGCCGCCCGGTGTGCTGTGGGGCTCCGGCGCGGGCGGCTGACGCTAGGACGTGCTCAGGCGCAGGACGGCCGAGCTGCCCTGGACGGCAACTATCTTCACGGTCAGGCCGTTCAGGAAGATGGTGCCTCCCACCCCGGTCGACCCGGACACGGGCAGCCCGAACACGGTCGTCGTCGCCGTGACCGAGCCGGGGCTGATCTGCTTGATCTGGACATTGCTGATTCTCGAATAGCCGGGAACCGGAATCGTGGTCGGCCCGTCGACCTGGATCTCGCAGTTGCCGTTGGCGCAGGCGTCCAGATTCGTCCCGTCCGCGGCCGAGGGCAGGCCCGACGAGGGCTTCTTGGTGTCTTTCGGAGGCGTCGCCATACGGACTGTCGTCGTCGTTCCAACCGCCGCTGTTTCAGCCGGTACCGCGGACCCGCCCGTCTGCGAACCGCAACCTCCGCACAGCGCGGCGAGCACCACCGCCGCACCCAGCCTGCTCAGGGTGGCTTTCGCCCGCGCGGATTTCGGGATTCGCATGCGGCCTCCACCATGCTCATCGGAACTTCAGCACACAGATAATGCTCGACGCGCCGCGTCGCCGTAGTGAAAACGGACTGAAAGGTTTTTGCTCTGAAACCGCGCCACCCCGGCTCACGCGGCCTCTGCACCGCACTGGCAAACCCGGTTGCCCATCCGTGCACGAGGTCATCGCGCCGCCGCTCGACCGCCTTCCTCTGGGCCCGGGATGAGGGCGATCCCGTGGCCGATCCCCTCCGGGCCGGCCTGAACAGCCTGCTGGACAGCGCTTCTCGCGATATCGCCGCCGAACAGCCTGCGCGCTGACCGAATTCCGGAATTCCCGATCGAATACCGCCGCAACCGCCGGGTTTCGTCCAAGCCCGCGCCTATGCGAACACGGGCCACCGGAGGGGCCTGAAGGGGTGAAGAGTGAATGATCTCCGGATCGGAGATCGACCGTGGTGCCGAGTGTGGGACTCGAACCCACACGTCCTTTCGGACAACGGTTTTTGAGGTTGCTGATCTCGGAGTTTGGCCAATTGGGCTGATGTTGGCGGTGTTTGGAACCCATCTCTGACCGGGAGATTTGCGCGTTTAAGAGATTGATGGTGTTGGTCATATTCAGGGTTGCTGCGTACGGGCTGCGTACCCAGTTCGGCGAGGAGCCGCCCGGCTCGGTTGCGGGCGGGGAGGCAACCTTGCCCGTGTCCACTACGAACAGTCGTAATAAAGACTACGGTCGATATCGACCGGAAGGAGGCGCCATGTCCGACAAGTCATCCATCGAATGGACTGAGGCGACGTGGAATCCGGTGACGGGCTGCGACCGTGTATCGGCCGGTTGCGACCGCTGCTACGCCATGGTGCTGGCAAAGCGGCTCAAGTCCATGGGGGCCGAAAAATACCAGCGGGATGGCGATCCGCGTACCTCCGGCCCAGGTTTCGGTGTGACGCTTCACCCCCATGCGCTCGATGTGCCACGTCGCTGGCGGACATCGCGAGTGGTGTTCGTGAACTCAATGTCCGACCTTTTCCACGCGAGGGTGCCGGTCGGCTACATCCGTGATGTCTTCGATGTCATGCGTGAGACTCCGCAGCACACCTACCAGATACTCACCAAGCGCGCGTTGCGGCTGCGGCGCGTTGCGGACCAGCTGGAGTGGCCATCGAATGTGTGGATGGGGGTCTCGGTCGAGAACGCCGACCACCTCGACCGGGTGGATCATCTGCGAGAGGTCCCGGCCGCGGTCCGATTTCTGTCGTGCGAGCCGCTCCTCGGCCCGCTGGACAGCCTGGTCTTGGATGGCATCGGGTGGGTGATCGCTGGCGGAGAGTCCGGCATCGGTCACCGCCCGATGGATCCGAGTTGGGTGCGGGACATTCGCGACGCTTGCGACGCGGCAGCGATCCCGTTCTTCTTCAAGCAGTGGGGCGGTCGGACGCCGAAGGCGATGGGCCGCGAGCTCGACGGTCGGCTGTGGGATGGTATGCCACAGTTGGCCGCTCGCTGACCGGCTCGGGACGAAGCTCGGCGCCGTCGCTGAACTCAGCCCACCATGGCCTACTGGACGGCCACCAGTGCGGCTTCGGCTGCCATAGGACGTCTCCGGTGACAGTAGGAACCGCCGCAACAGGTAGTTCGAAGAACGACAGCTGCCCTGACTTTTCCTCCTTTTGAGCCCGCGCGAATCGCCGGGCTTCGGCCATCATGCGGGGTTCTCGCTCGGCCGCCTGCTTGTAGAGGTGGCGCATGATCCGATCCCCAGCGTCATGATCGGTGGCGAACACCATGTCGTAAATAGTCGTTCTGTTGGTCATTCGCATCGGGATCCGATGAGTGTGCCGATAGCCCAGATGCTCGGCCAAGCGGAACCGAATGAGGTTGGTCATCTCGTCGCGATACTGGTTCGTCGTGATGGCATTCGCGTCGAGGGCGCGTTGGATGATCTTCCACTTGTCGGTGCCGTAGAACCGGGTGACTCGCTCGCGGAATCGCTCGCTGCTGGTGCCGCGGATTCCGCGCAAGGTGAACACCGGCGAGACGAGCAACCAGAGTTCCGCCTTGGTCTTCACCTGTGGACTCTTGAACTGGGCGATCTTGACGATCGTCGCCCAATCCACCTCCGCCGCTTGTTGATCGATGAAGGCGAACGTGGGTGCACGGTTGAAGGGCATCAACTCCGCCAGCACGCCGTCGATGGTCTCATTGCAGTCCCCGGGCACGACCCGGAATTTCTTGTCCGGGAAGTCCTTCCGCAGTGATTCCTCCAGCTTGGCCGCATTCTCGGGCAGTTCGAAGAACACGTGCCTCGTAAAGCCGTGCTCAGCAGCCAGAACCCGCCGTGGCGATCCGTCGATGAGCTCCCCTGTATGCCGTTCGATGTTCTCCGGCTGCCCGGCCATCAGATCAAGGTAGATTCGCTCCTTCGAGGACTTGGACGCCAGGTTGAACCTGTCCACGTAGTCGCCGAGGATCTGCAGCTTGTTGCTGGTCCAATAGGACCACTGGCGCGCCATATCGGCCTCCTACCACCCCTGTGGGCCGGGGCCGAGCCCTGCCCGACTTTCTCAGGATAGGACGCGTCTCAGCACTGTATTGCGCGAATGGCGCCAATAACCGTGGCAGGCAAGGCTATTGATCTCGTCCCTGGTGGTGTAGGGCGGGATACAGTGTGGCCGAACGGTTCTGGCCGAGGCGGGAGGCGAGATGATCGGCTCATTGTGGGTGCAGGTTGGATACGGCTTGTCAATTTGGTGGCTGCGGGCCGATCAAGTTGTCGGCTTCGAAACGAAAGACCTCAGCGCATCCGACCTTCCACCGTCCGCACCGCGGCGGATCTTTGTCTACGTACGTTTCCCGAATGGCGATCGAACCTCCGACGAGGTCGTGGCACCCGATATTCCGTCCAACCGGGCCGCCACGATGCTGGTTCAGGAGTTGATCGAGGCGTTGGGGAAGCACCGTGACGATACCGGCGTTCTCGTTGTCCAGAAGGCTCGAGTGAAGTTCGTTTCCCTGCCGGATATTCTGCCCTGACCGTAGGAGTTTGCTGAGCTCGTCGAGCCAGAAGGGCGATTGCTGATAGGCGGGTTGGCTCGGCGTGTACCCGGTGGGGCCCGCCGACAAGGAGCTGGTTAGGTTATGCGCCTTCGGTGTCGAAGCCCAGTTCCGTGAGCAGCTTGTCCGGTGTGATCACCTCGATTCCGCGGGCGCGAGCACGATTTCTGAGCCGCTTGTCAGAGGTAACAAGGGCGCACTGCTCGAACTGAGCGGTGGCAGCGACTAGAGCGTCGCGCGTGTGGTCAATGTTGCCGGATCGGAATGCCTCGAGAGCCTCCGCATCAGATGTGAGACGAGCGAAGTTCACGCGAGAGAAGCCCAAGACGGACGCGCCCGTCGGGATGAGATGCCCCAATTCGACGACTAACAAGAGGAGCAGTCGCCGACGTTCCTCGTCGGGGGTCGCGGCAAGCTCGTCGATGGTGACGTGCGTGAATAGCACCTCCAGTCGCCCTTGGTCGACCGAATTGCGTATCACCTCGTAAGCACCTGGCAAGTCAACGATCGGGTCCATCGCGTTGGCGTCCACAACTACTCGGCGCATGGCGTCGCAGCCTACCCAGCGTGTCGATTCACGCCGCCGAAGCCAACTCGACCTTGTTGTTCATGTCGTTGGCGACATCCTGTGTCCGCACCGAACTCAATGCGCCAGCGGGGGAAACCGCGCCACCGGCGGGGTTGGGCGCAGAAGTCGGGAGCCACATGGCGACAATGCCGAGAACTCGAGTCTCACCGGCGGGGAGACTCTCGTCGAAGTCGACGTCAACGCCCTGCTCATTCCCGTCGCAAGTGACCGGGACTGGGGCTCTGTGGACCAGGCCTTTCGAACCATTGTCTCCGATCTCAACGGCCAGTACTCCACCCTCAGGTGTCGAAGAAGGACACCGATAGCTCACGCGCAGCGTCACTTTGGACGGGTGGGCGGTCCCGCCTTGGATGAACACATGCGTCTGCTCGGTTCCCCGGCCACCGTTCGGCGAGTACCACGGCGGCCCAGCGTCGTGCGTGCCACATCCAGCGGATGCCAGAAACGCGATCACGCCAAGCACAAGGCCGATCTTCCGTACCCCAATCACAACCGAAACCTAACTCGATCGACGAAACGCAGCGATCGCTACAACTGAGCACCGGCCACCGCCCGGCGCGCGGGGCGTTCGTGCACAGTGCTGGTGTCAGTCGGCGGCGATACGGGACTTGCCGCGGGATTCGTAGTCGTAATCCCAGGTGTCGTCGCACTGAGCGGACGTCGTTGGCGGGACGGCTCGAGCGAGGGCATCGCGGACGGCATCGGTAGCGGCTCGGACTTCCTCTCGATCGTCGATCGCGTCGAGTTCGATTCGGATGGACTTCTGCGCGGTGCCCTGCGCTTGCCCGATCAACTCCAGCAGACTTGCCACAAGTCGGGTGGTGTGATCGTCGGCGCCGGTGATGCGCCAGTCGTGGACAGTGCCATCAGCGCTGACTGCCACGGTGATCCGGCCATCGGTGGAGGTCGCGGTGACGGTACGGGTCCGGATCGCTTCCTGCAGACGTTCGGTGTCCTCGGCGACCGCATCCAGCACTGAGCGGTGACGCGCAGGAACGTGATCAGCCATGGTGAGAGTTCCCCTACTCGCTGGTCCTGGCTGCCGACCTCGTGGAGAGGGCGCAGCATCTCTGAATGGCGTTATAAAGTACGCGCAACTAAGTTTGTATCATCACTCACACCGACTGTTCAGCGTCGGTGACAAGAGGGGGTCTCGGTCATGGGTGGACGGCTGGATGTGGATCCGGAACGCGTGCGCGCCTTGGCTTCCGGGTTCAAGGATGCCTCGACCACGCTCGGAGGAATGACCGACCACGATTCGGCCGACCAGATCACCACCGGCCTGGGTGACACGGCGGTCGGCGGGGCCTGCGCGGCGGTGGCGACCGCGGTCGGCGGGGCGTTCACCGCCGTCTCCGGCCACTACGACGCACTGCACATCCATGCCCACAATGGCGCCGGCGCCTACGACGCCAACGAGGATGTCTCGGTCGACAAGTTCACCAACCTGGAGGACTCGATCTGATGGGTACGCCGACCATCGCGCAGGTGAAGGCGTGGGATCCGGGCGTGCTGAATACCCAGGCCGGTGAGTGGGAGCAGAAGGCGAAGACTCTCGGTGACACCCTTGACGCGGCGGCACGCTCGGTCGACGGCTCCCATCACTACTGGATTGGTGATGCCGGTGACTCGATGCGCGACCGGCACGACGAAATCCACGGCGACGCAAAGACAGTCAAGACCGCCCTGGAGAACGGGGCCACCGCCGCGCGCAGTGGCGCCACCGCTATCGACGCCGCCAAGACCGCACTGCTGAACCAGGTCACTGCCGCCGAAGGCAAGGGCTACATCGTCAACTACGACACCGGCGAGGTGAAGCCCAACGACTACATGCGCATGATGCTCCAACTCGCCGGTGCGGATAATGCGCAAGCCCCGAAAGCGGGGATCGTGTCGCAGGCGGAGGAGTACCAGAAGGCAATCCAAGCCGCGCTGGTCGATTGCGGCACCGCCGACGACAATGCGATGACCGCGGTCAACAATGCCTTCGCCAACCTGACCACCACCCAGATCCAGCAACCGAGCACCGATCAGCTCGACCAACTCACCGCCGATCAGGCGAAGAAGGATCTCCAGGCCGTCAAGGACGGCACCGCCGACGACGCCACCCTTGCACGAATCCGCATGGCCACCACGCTGTCCGATTACGACAAGCAGGAACTGAACAACGGCAACAACGTTGACCTTGCCCAATACCCGTATCTGCAAGCCTTCACCCAGGGCATGAGCGATATGTCCAGCACTGACATCAGCCAGCTGGGTAGCAAGCTCAAGGGCAACGGGTCTGATCAGGTGCAAGCGGCCATCGCCAATGATTTCCGCATTGTGTCCAATCCCCAGGTGCACAGTGACGACGGCAAGAGCACCGGCGGGCTGTCGCAGCTGCCCACAAACGTTCAGAAGATTCTCACGGAGAACCCGTCTGTGCTCACCGGTACCGCGGTGAACCCGTCTCCTTACGGTGGGAAGGACCAGCCGAACTACGACGCGCTGCACGACACGGACAACATGCTGGCGCTGGGCCAGCTGATGAGCAAGGGCGACTTGTCGATTCAGGGCAGCGACATCAACCGCGCCATGATCAAACAGGGCGCCGAGATCGCCACCCTGAACCCGAGCGCCGACCTGATCAAGAGCCAGACCGGCAACATCGCGAATACTTTCCTTCAGGACGCATCGGGCGACCACACCGCCGTTCACGATGCACTCACTAATCCCCACGGTGTCATGGACGTCACCTGTACCCCCGGCGGCCACTACGACGCCAATAGCCACGTGCTCGACATCCTCCAACACCAATGGTCGCCCGACCAGCACGGCGCGGAAAACATGTTCAAGTACATCGGAGACGATGCCGGGGCGGCCAATCAATTCCAGCAGCAGCGTGCAGGAGAATCGGCCCAATCGCTGGCCACGATCATCGCTCACAACGAGGCCACACTGTCCCACGATGTGCCTGGCGCATCCGGCCACGTCTCCTTCGGCGAACTCAACCCGGGCCTAAGTCAGGTTGTGGCCAAATCTCTTGAGCCGTACCTCCCCAACCTTGCTGGAGTCAGTGACCCCGACCTGAAGGTCAACCATTACTGCGGCAACCTTGATTCAGCCGGTAGCAGTGATAACAGCGTCGCCGTTGACGGCACGCAGCTCAATCACACGCCAGGTGACCTATCGAACCTCTTCAAGGTCATCGACTCCAATCCGGACGCCGCCAAGGAATTCAACAACGCCGCAGCTCACCTGGCCGGACAACTCGACTTCGCCTACGGAACGGGACACGACCCCCATGGGGCCTACGAGCAAGGACAACTCACGGGAGCCATGAAGAACGGCCTCAGTGATGAGCTGTCGGCTCTGATCAAGATGGACCACCAGAACACTCTCGACCACGACACTTCGGCGTACAACCAGAAGGCCGAGATCGCCGACATCGTCACTGGAATCGTTAACGGTGCAGGTATCGAGGGACCCGCAGGTGGCGTCGTCTCCACCGCGGCATGGATCCTCGACCCAGTAATCAAAGCCCAGATACCCTCACCGGACACCTACGGCATCGACCACACCACAACTCACTGGGATAGAGATCTCGGACCGACATCCCGCATCGACGCCAATAACACCTTCCTGCAGGACGCCAACATCATCAACGGCTACAACTCAGTCCACCACGACACCTTCGACCAGTTCAACAACCACCAATACAACGGCCGCAGCTACCAGTTCTTCGACTCTCAGGGCCGACCAAACATGGATGTCATCGAGCACAATCAGGCAGCTTTCGAAGACGCAAAGAAGACCATCATCGGTCAAACGGTGTTCGACAATTACCACACTCAGCAAAGTGCTGGACGGGCAAACCCGGACATTATCCCCCAGGAGGATGGACCGAAATGATACGGACCGCCGCCAAAGCAACATTGATACTTGCGGTGGCGCTCGGGGCATTACTCTCGACTGCCGCCTGCTCCACAGGGGAATCATCCCACGGAGCGAACAATACGACGGTCCAAACCTCCACCCCGACCAAGTATGATCCCTATGTTGACCAGGCGCAGATTGTTGTTGACTATTCTAAGATAGATCCGAGAATCTTTGAAAAATTCAACAACTACCGCAATGAACGTACCGGAGAGCCACGCAAATTCTTCGATTCCAGCGGTAAGCCCGATATGTACGTGATCGACCATAATATGGAAACTTTCGACGAAGCGAAATTCGCCCTCATTCCGCACGACTTCTATCAGCGCGAGTGGGATGAAAAGTTCTCCGCTCATGAGTCATCCGTCGCAGCGACATATCCCCCGAAATAGCAGTCCTGGGCTCGTCGTCGGGGATCGCTCATATGGTCTTGCTCATCGTCTCCAAAATCGCAGTCGACGTCGGTCTGATGCAATTTCGGTGCCGTCGGAACCGAGTATATTTGACGCAGCCCGCGAGAAGTCCAAAAAGCGTTCGCTAACCAGCCTGTGGGCTTCAAGTGCCCGCTTTCTGTATTCGGATTGCCCAGCCCAATCGTCTATTTCCAGCTCAGACACCAGCCATCTCCTCGTGTGTTCTAGTTCGGCATCCAGTGCGATGACGAGGGCGTTCGCGGCTAGTGTGAGAGATTGGTCGGGGGATTGGATGGATACGTCGGCGTAGAGTTCTCGAATTGTCTTGCTCTGTAGGATGGCCGACTCTGTCGACGTTTCCGCCTCCGCAAAGCACTTGCCGACCCCCTCCATCTGGTTGTCTCGTACCGGAGCTTCCAGATCACCTGCAAAGACCAAGTTCTCCTGCGCATTACCGAGAAAGGCATGCACCGACTGAACGCGAGTTGCAAACTGCTGGTACGCCTCACGGCGGTGGTCATACACCATCTTGGTGTAGTCCACCTTCATTTGCACGAGGGATGATCGGCGACCAAGTACGCCGCTTACCGCGGCGGTTGTGCTTGGTCCGATCGCCCCGACCACGGCGCCGAGCACTGCCGCTAAGCTTGCGTCCATTCTATTGACCTCCGGATAATTCATCCGCCGACAGGTTGCTCCTCGGATTGTGAGTGGAAAGTCGTACTAAGCGCCGACGCCACTCGGTGCCAAAATGCTGATTCAATAGCAGACCGAGCTTATCGCCATCCACGAAATCAAGCCTGTCGTCACTTTTTGCTAGGTCCCGCACTCCCTTTGAACAGCGTCCTGTAGTAACCAGAATGCCGCCGTTTGCGCGTTCGGTTGCCACGACGCCTAGTAGCGCGCGAGCTATATCAACCTTTACCGTTCCGCTGTATTGTTTGCACTCGATAAGTACCCGCTGTTTTTCCCCGAGCTTCGATCTCTCCGCTACGATGTCCCTCCCTCCATCTCGTTGAGGAGCGGTAAGAAGCACCTTGTATCCCATCATTCTGTAGAGATTAGAAATAAGTATCTCAAATTCGCGTGGGCTAAGAGAGAAGAGTGCTTCGAGATTATCTCGGGAATCTGAGTTTATGTAGTATGCATCGATTATTTCAATGGCGTCTTCAAGCCCGTCTGCTCTTCCCTCTGCCAGCATTTCATCATGGATTCGAAGGTAGGATCTTATAACGGTGATGGCTTCCAATGGAGAATCTGGCAAGAGGTCCAGCGCCCATCTTATTCCAGGCTGTGCATGAATCTTACGGCCAATTACTGCCCGGTCCAGCCGTCGAAAGTATTCGTACCTCTCTCGCAGGTCGTTGTATAGGTCTGGCTGTTTTAACATCCAATAGAGAACGTCTTCATCCTTCATGAATGTCGAAGCATCGAAAAGGTCGACAGCGACGTCACCACGAAGGTCGCCACCGGGACTTGGGTGGACCCCGACCGCAGCGGAGTCCTGTTCTCCATCGTCGCCGAAAAGTGGTTCGCGACCAAGGAGCTCCGCAAGCCCAAGACGGTCGCCGGTTATCGATCCCTTCTCGATAGCACCGTGATTCCCCGGTGGGGAGAGGTCCCGCTGCGGGAAATCGAGTTCGAGGATATCCAGCAGTGGGTTGTCGACCTCTCGCATTCGGGCAGCGCCCGATTCGAAGGCCGCGGACTCTCCGCATCACGGGTGATCCAGTCCTACCGAGTGCTCAACCAGATATTGAAATTCGCCATCAAGGCCAAGCGATTGGCGACCAACCCCGCCGATGAGATCGATCTGCCCTCCATGACCACGGCGGAGCGGCGGTACCTCACGCATCTCGAGGTGCTCCGACTCGGGATGGCCGCCGGCAGGTTCCGTCCGCTGGTGTTGACTCTCGCCTACACAGGGATCCGTTTCGGTGAGGCCATCGCGATCCGGACGCGAGCGGTTGACCTCGACGCCCAGCGGATCACCGTGGCCCGATCGGCAACTCCCGTTACCGGCAGGGGGTACGTGGAGACCGATACGAAGAACCACACGACTCGGACCGTGCCCGTTCCCGCGAGCCTGGCGAAGGAACTCGGCGCGCTCCTCGAAGGTCGGGCACCCGACGCGTTGGTGTTCCCCAGCCATAAGGGTGGGTTCCTCACCTCAACCGAGTTCCGCTGGGTATTCGATCACGCGGCTGCGGAGGTAGATCTGAGTGGTGTTGTGCCGCACGGGCTTCGGCACACCGCCGCCTCGTTGGCGATCAGCGCTGGGGCGAATATCAAAGTCGTACAACGGATGCTGGGGCACAAAACGGCGACGCTGACCCTTGACCTGTACGGGCACCTGTTCCCGGACGATCTGGATGCAGTCGCCAAGGGGATGGAAGCGGGCGCGCAGGCTGCTGCGTACCGGCTGCGTACCGGATAGAAGAAGGGCCATTTCGGTGATCACCGAAATGGCCCTCTACCTTGGTGCCGAGTGTGGGACTCGAACCCACACGTCCTTTCGGACAACGGTTTTTGAGACCGTCGCGTCTGCCAGTTCCGCCAACCCGGCGCACCGGGTGGAAATGATAGCGGGTCAGTGGGCGAAGAGACTAATCGAGGGGGTCTGTGGCGTGTGGGGTTGTGATACTGGTCAGTTTGCGCTGGGTACATGGGTTGTAGGGGCGGGGCGACGGTACTCTTTGGGGTGACTCGATGCGCGCCGGTCCTGCGAGGGTGGCGCAAGACGAGGTGTCATCGGGTATCGGTATTCGGAAGCGACAGGGGTTCATCTATGGGAACGACAGCAGGGGGCGGTTCGAAGAAGGATGCCGCGGCGTTCGCCCCCAAGCGGGTGGTGGTTGCCGAGGACGAGGCGCTCATCCGGATGGACCTGGTGGAGATGCTCTCCGAAGAGGGCTATCAGGTGGTGGGTGAGGCGGGAGACGGCCAGCAGGCCGTGGATCTCGCCGAGGAGCTGCGGCCGGATCTGGTGATCATGGACGTGAAGATGCCGCGCCGCGACGGTATCGACGCGGCGGCCGAGATCGCGTCGAAACGCGTTGCGCCGGTGGTCATCCTGACCGCCTTCAGCCAGCGTGACCTGGTGGAGCGGGCGCGGGACGCGGGGGCTATGGCGTACCTGGTGAAGCCGTTCACCAAGTCGGATCTGGTGCCGGCCATCGAATTGGCCGCCTCCCGATTCCATGAGATCACGGCGCTCGAGAGCGAGGTCGCGAATCTGACCGACCGGCTCGAGACGCGCAAGCTGGTCGAGCGCGCCAAGGGTGTGCTCATGCAGACGCAGGGGCTGTCGGAGCCGCAGGCCTTCAAGTGGATTCAGCGCACGGCTATGGACCGTCGCACCACCATGAAGGCGGTCGCGGAAGTGGTGTTGGAGAACCTCGCGCCGAAGTGAGGCGCATTTGCGCGTCGTCGCCCTGCGTTGCCATGAATGCACTGAAGAAATTAACAGTGCGGTAACAGCAGGGCGTTCGGCTTTTGTTGCGATGTCACATGGATGATTCGAATGTGATGCGGAGCTAACGTGGCAGGGCTATGTTCTGGACGGGCCGATCGATGGGGCGGCCCTCCTCGGTCACCCCGGGGGAGCACAGAACATGAGGTGAATCGTGCTTGGTTCATTGACGCGCACGTCTTCCCTGCGGCGTAGTCGCACGGCGCGAGCGGCGGTCATCGGCGCGGCGGTCGTACTCGCTCTGGCGTCGGCGGGTTGCAGCAGCAAATCAACGGATAATTCGGGCGGGGGCGGGTCGAATCTGACCATTCAGCCCCTCGTTCAGGTGGATGGTCAGGGCAAGGAAGTTCCGGCCAAGGACACCACCGCGGCTGCCGATCCGGCCGGCGACGGCAAGGGCAAATGCGCGCCCCAGACCATCGCGATGGCGGGTCCGCTGACCGGTGACAACGCCAACCTGGGCCTGAACATCATCCGCGGCGTGAAACTGGCGCTGGACCAGCACAACAAGGCAAATCCGGGCTGCCAGGTCACCGTCAAGGAATTCGACACCGAGGGCGACCCGCAGAAGGCCACCCAGGTCATCCCGACCATCGTCAGTGATCCGTCGATCGTGGCCCTGATCGGCCCGACCTTCTCCGGCGAGACCAAGGCGACCGGCCAGATCCTCAGCGACGCCAACCTGCTGTCGCTGACCCCCTCGGCCACCAACGTCACCCTCACCGGCAATGGCTGGAAGAACTTCTTCCGCGGCCTCGGCAACGACGGCATCCAGGGTCCGGCCGTGGCGGGATACCTGAAGGGCACCGGCAAGTTCAAGAAGATCTGCGTCATCGGCGACGACTCCGATTACGGCACCGGCCTGGCCAAGACCGTCACCGAGGGCCTGGGCTCGATCGCCGACCCGAGCTGCGCGGCCAATGTCAAGGCGAAGCAGAAGGACTTCTCCGCGACGGTGTCCAAAATGGCGTCGGCAAAGCCGGACGGCATCTTCTACGCGGGCTACTACGCCGAGGCCGCCCCGCTGGTGAGCCAGCTGCGCGACGGTGGCGTGACCGCGACCTTCATCTCCGATGACGGCACCAAGGACGTCGAATTCACCAAGCAGGCCGGTGGAAAGTCCAAGGACGCCTTGTTGTCCTGCCCGTGTGGTCCGGCTTCGGACAAGTTCACTGCTGCCTACAAGGCATTTAATAACTATGAGCCGGGCACTTATTCGACCGAGGGCTACGACCTGACGACCGTCGTGCTCAAGGGCATCGAGGCCGGTAAGGTCATCCGTCCCGATCTGGTCGACTTCGTGCGCAACTACGACGGCCAGGGACTGGCCCGCGAATATAAGTGGGGTTCGACCGGTGAATTGGCGAACGCGCTGATCTGGATGTACCAGGTCAAGTAACGCACCCTGTTATTCGGAACAGCGTGTGCCGAACTTCCTTTCGGCGCACGCTGTTTTCCTAGGACGGCGAAAGTAACGAATGTCTGCACCCGCAATAGCTGGTGTGACCCTGCTCGCGAGCGGGTCCATCCAATTCAATGTCTCCGCGGTAGTCGATCAGTTCTGGCGGCTCACGGTGGAGGGTTTGACCTACGGTTCGATCTACGCTCTGGTCGCGGTCGGTTACACACTGGTTTACGGTGTGTTGCGCCTTATCAATTTTGCCCATTCGGAAGTATTCATGCTGGGCACGTTCGGTCAAATGGTTGGCTTGATGATTTTTGGTTTCGCTGCCAGCGGTGATGCGTACTCCCAGGGTGTCGGGCTGACCGTCCTATATCTTGGAGCGGCCATGATCTTCGGCATGCTCGTCTCCGGTGCGGCGGCGGTAGCACTCGAGCGGGTCGCCTACCGGCCGCTGCGCAAACGTGGCGCGAAACCCTTGATCTTCCTGATCACGGCCATCGGAATGTCATTCGTGCTGCAGGAATTCGTGCACTATGTGCTGCCCAAGCTGACCGGCAACACGCTGGGAGGCACCAATGCGCAGCAGCCGATCCAACTGGTGACGCCCACCGAGCAGTTCAAGATCTTCGGCGCGTCGGTGACCAATATCGCGCTGGTGATCGTGCTGGCGGCGGTGGCGCTCGCGCTCACCACAGAATTGCTCATAAACAAGACGAAATTCGGCCGCAGTATTCGAGCCGTGGCGCAGGATCCGGACACCGCCACACTGATGGGCGTCTCCCGTGAGCGGGTCATCATGCTGACCTTCCTCATTGGTGGTGTCTTGGCAGGTGCGGCCGCGCTGCTGTACACCGTCAAGATCCCCAATGGCATCATCTACAACGGCGGATTCATCCTGGGTATCAAGGCTTTCAGTGCGGCGGTGCTGGGCGGGATCGGTAATCTGCGTGGCGCGCTACTGGGCGGGCTGATGCTGGGCCTGGCCGAGGACTATGGCCAGGTCCTCTTCGGTGACCAGTGGCGCGACGTGGTCGCGTTCGTGGTGCTGGTCGCGGTGCTCATGGTTCGGCCCACCGGCATCCTCGGTGAGAGCCTTGGAAGGGCGCGGGCATGATGCACACGAAAACGGCTCCCACACCAGAACATTCGTCCACCGGTCGCGGCGTCGGTGACGCCATCCGCAATTGGTGGGGCGGGCTGGCCCGACCGGCACAGTGGGCGGTCGGCGTTCCGGCGGTCATCGTGCTGGCGGTGCTGCCCCTGTTCAAGCTGCCGCTGTTGGACACCCCCGGCACCGATTTCGGCGCGGTGATGGCGCAGGTCGCCATGTACGCACTGGCCGCGATCGGCCTGAATGTGGTTGTCGGCCAAGCGGGTCTGCTTGACTTGGGGTATATCGGCTTCTACGCGGTCGGCGCATATTCGGTCGGCTTGCTCACCAGCCCGGACAGTCCGTGGAATCAGACCAACGGCGGTTTCCTGGACTCCAAATGGGCGTGGCTGGCCTGCGTGCCGATCGCGATCGGGATGACGGCGGTAGCCGGGCTCATCCTGGGCACGCCCACCCTGCGACTGCGCGGTGACTACCTGGCCATCGTGACCCTGGGATTCGGCGAGATCGTCCGGCTTATGGCGCAGAACCTCCCCGAAATCACCAACGGCAACCTCGGCCTGCACAAAGTCGAATACCCGCATCTCGGCGAATCCGACAAGCATCCAGTGGGCTACTTCTCAGGCAACATCGGCGACCCGCACAGCGCGAACCCGCTGGACCGCGCGGGCTCCGGCACCTGGTGGTACTGGCTCGGCTTGGTCATGGTCGTCATTGTGCTGATGCTGGTAGGCAATCTCGAGCGCAGTCGGGTCGGTCGGTCATGGGTCGCGATTCGGGAGGACGAGGACGCCGCCGAGATCATGGGGGTGCCGACCTTCAAGTTCAAGTTGTGGGCCTTCATGATCGGCGCGGCCATCGGTGGTCTGTCCGGCGCGCTGTACGCGGGCCAGGTGCAATACGTGAACCCGAGCGGCTTCAACATCATCAACTCGATGCTGTTCCTGTGTGCGGTGGTACTCGGTGGAAAGGGCAACAAACTGGGCGTGATCGTTGGCGCGTTCCTGGTCGTGTACCTGCCCAACCGGTTCATGTCCGTTAATGTGGGCGGACAGTCGCTGGGGGACTACAAGTATTTGTTCTTCGGTCTCGCGCTGGTGGTGGTGATGATCTTCCGGCCACAGGGTCTTTTCCCAGCGCGGCAGAAGCTGCTCGCTTACGGGCGACAGGTGTATCGGGCGGTGCGACGGCCGGTGGTGGCCGAACAGGCGACGGGAGCGGGACGATGACGGGCCCGGGTGGCGCGCTGTTCGACAACGAGGACATGGCGGCCGGATATGCCGCCCCGCCCGAGGCGGCCAATGCGGGAATACTGGATGTCACCGAGGTGCTTCCGGTCTACTCTGATCCCACAGCGGTCGCGGAAGCCGTTGCGCCGCATCGGGATATCGAGACCGCGGTCGGTGCTCCGCTGCTCCGCACCGACGGGCTGACAGTGAAGTTCGGCGGTCTCACCGCGCTGGACAATGTGAGCTTCGAGATCCGCCGCGGCGAGATCCTTGGGCTCATCGGGCCGAATGGTGCGGGCAAGACGACCTGCTTCAACGCCATCTCCGGTGTGTATCAACCCTCCGGTGGCACCGTTTACTTCGACGGCAAGCCGCTCACCAAGACCAAGCGCAATCAGATCACGCGGCTGGGCATAGCCCGAACCTTCCAGAACATCCGGCTCTTCGGCGAAATGACAGCGCTGGAGAACGTCGTGGTGGGCACAGATGCTCGGCACCGCACATCGGTACCGGGCGCGATCTTCCGCACCCCCCGGCATCGGCGCGAGGAACGCGACGCCATCGAAAGGAGTATGGCGCTACTGGAATTCGTAGGGATCGCGCCGCAGGCGGTGCAGAAGGCGCGCAACCTCTCCTACGGCGATCAGCGCCGGCTGGAGATCGCCCGCGCGCTGGCGACCGAACCGAAGCTGCTGTGCCTGGACGAACCGGCCGCCGGGTTCAACCCGAGCGAGAAGTCGGCGCTCATGGATCTGATTCGCAAGATCCGCGACGACGGCTACACCGTGCTGCTCATCGAGCACGACATGCGGCTGGTCATGGGCGTGACCGACCGAATCGTGGTGCTCGAGTTCGGCCGCAAGATCGCCGATGGGCTGCCGGACCGGATCCGCCAGGACCCGGCGGTGATCAATGCGTATCTGGGCGTGCCCGACGAGGCGGAGGTCGCGGACAGCGGCGCCGAGCAGGCCGCGGCCGCGACGGACGCCGGCGCGGAGGTGGACCCGGGCAAGCCTGGCACACAACCGATTCCGGACCCGATCAAGCCCATCCCGGTGCCGGACGTACCCGAAACCTCGTCCGAGCAGCCCCTGCTCACCGTCGAGGACATGGTGGTCAACTACGGCAGAATCCAAGCCCTGCACGGCATCTCGCTGTCCGTGGGGCAGGGTGAGCTGGTCACCCTGCTGGGTGCCAATGGCGCGGGCAAGACCACCACCATGCGCGCTCTGTCCGGCCTGCTACCGCTCACCCGCGGCCGCATCGTGTTCCAGGGCCGCGACATCACCCGCATGAAGGCTCACGAACGCGTCGTGGCCGGCCTCATCCAGGCGCCCGAGGGCCGCGGTGTCTTCCCCGGCATGACGGTCCAGGAGAACCTGGACATGGGTTGCCACGCAAGACCGTTCAAGGCCAAGTCCGATTACCACCACACCCTGGACTGGGTCTACGAACTGTTCCCGCGCCTGCTCGAACGCCGCCGTCAGGTCGGCGGCACCCTTTCCGGCGGGGAGCAGCAGATGCTCGCCATCGGCCGCGCCCTCATGGCCCGCCCTGAGCTGCTGTTGCTGGACGAGCCGTCGATGGGCTTGGCGCCCATGGTGATCCAGCAGATCTTCCGCATCATCGCCGACATCAACGCCCAGGGCACCACGGTCCTGCTGGTCGAGCAGAACGCCCAGCAGGCCCTGACCCGAAGCGACCGCGCCTACATCCTGGAGACCGGCGAGGTCACCAAAACCGGTGGTGGCCGAGCCCTTCTGCACGATCCCGCCGTCAAGTCCGCCTACCTCGGCGTCGGCTGAAACACGCGCCCCGGAAAGGCATTCGGGCCGGTCACCTGGCGGTGACCGGCCCGAAGCCGTTTGCAGGGGCGACAGGACTTGAACCTGCAACCTGCGGTTTTGGAGACCGCTGCTCTGCCAGTTGAGCTACGCCCCTTCGGCGAGCGGTAACGCTACCAGTCGGGAGTGCCCACGACGAAATCATTTCCGCATCGCGCCGCGCGACCTGCGGCGACGGGCGCGACGCGCCCGTGCGCACGGATGTCGGAGGGGATACCTAGACTCTGTCGGGTGACCCCTGCCTCTACTGATCAGCGTCCCGGTGCTCCGCTTGTGGCAAACGCCGTCGCACCTCTTTCCGCGGAGCAGCCGACCCTGCTGTTGCTGGATGGGCATTCGCTGGCTTATCGCGCGTTCTACGCGCTGCCGGCGGAGAACTTCAAGACGCACAGCGGGCAGACCACCAATGCGGTGTACGGGTTCACCGCGATGCTGATCAACCTGTTGCGGGATGAGAAGCCCACACATGTGGCGGCGGCGTTCGATGTGAGCCGCAAGACGTTCCGGACCGAGGCGTTTCCGGAGTACAAGGCGAATCGGATCACCACGCCCGACGAGTTCAAGGGGCAGGTGGAGACCACCCAGGAAGTGCTGGGAGCGCTGGGGATTCCGGTCATGGCCATCGAGGGGTACGAGGCGGACGACATCATCGCCACCCTCGCCGCGCAGGCCGTGCCGGAGGGCTTCCGGGTGCTGATCGTGACCGGCGACCGCGATGCGCTGCAGTTGGTCGATGACAACGTCACCGTGCTCTACCCGAAGAAAGGCGTATCCGAGCTGACCCGCTTCACCCCGGCGGCGGTGGAGGAGAAGTACGGGCTCACCCCGCGGCAGTACCCGGACTTCGCGGCGCTGCGCGGTGACCCGAGCGACAACTTGCCCGGCATTCCGGGCGTGGGGGAGAAGACCGCCGCCAAGTGGGTGCGCGAGTACGGCGATCTGGCCACGCTGGTCGACCAGGTGGACAAGGTCAAGGGCAAGGTCGGCGACGCGTTGCGTGCCAATCTGTCCAGTGTCGTGCTCAACCGTCAGCTCACCGAGATGGTGAAGGACGTGCCGCTGCCCTACACGCCGGAGCAGCTGGCCATGCAGCCGTGGGATCGCGAGCAGATCCACCGCCTGTTCGACGAGCTGGAGTTCCGGGTACTGCGCGACCGGCTCTTCGACACCCTGGCCCCGGTGGAGCCCGAGGCCGAGGCCGGTTTCGAGATCAGCGGCAGTGCGCTGGCCGCGGGCACGGTCGCGGCCTGGCTGGCCGAGCACGCCGAAGCCGGTGGGCGACACGGTGTTTCCGTGGTCGGAAACGGCTCGCCCGTCCACGGCGACACCCAGGCCGTCGCACTGGCGGCCGCCGACGGCGAGGGCGCCTACATCGACGTGCACACCCTGACCCCGGAGGACGAGAAGGCGCTCGGAGCCTGGCTCGCCGATCCGGAGATCCCGAAGGCGTTGCACGAGGCCAAGACCGCCATGCACGCTCTGCGCGGTCGCGGCTGGCAGCTGGCTGGGCTCACCAGCGACACCGCCCTGGCCGCCTATCTGATCCTGCCGGGGCAGCGCACCTTCCATCTCGAGGACCTGTCCCTGCGCTATCTGAGCCGGGAACTGCGCGTCGACAATCGCGGCGACACTCAGCTGTCGCTGCTCGACGACGAGGAGCAGGTCGACGCCGAGGTCGCCAATGCCCAGATGTTGCGCGCCCGTGCGGTTTCCGACCTCGCCGATGCCTTCGACGAGGAACTCGAGCGCATCGAGTCCACCGCGCTGCTGCGTGATATGGAGCTCCCGCTGCTGAGCGTGCTCGCCGACCTCGAGGCCGCGGGCATCGCCGTCGACTCGGCCCAGCTCGAGGAGTTGCAGCGCGAATTCGCCGACCGGGTCGCGGATGCCGCCAATTCCGCCTACGGCGTGATCGGCAGACAGATCAACCTGGGCTCGCCCAAGCAGCTGCAGGTGGTGCTGTTCGACGAACTCAACATGCCGAAGACCAAGCGCACCAAGACCGGCTACACCACTGACGCCGACGCGCTGGAGGGTCTGTACGAGAAGAACCAGCACCCGTTCCTGGAACACCTGCTCGAGCACCGCGACGCCACCCGCCTCAAGGTGACGGTGGACGGCCTGCTCAAGTCGGTCGCCGACGACGGCCGCATCCATACCACCTTCAATCAGACGGTGGCGGCCACGGGCCGGCTCTCCTCGACCGATCCCAATCTCCAGAACATTCCGATCCGCACGGACATGGGCCGCCGCATTCGTGACACCTTCGTGGTCGGCTCGGGAGCGGCCTCCGAGGGCTCTGTTGCCTACGAGTCGCTCATGACCGCCGACTACAGCCAGATCGAAATGCGGATCATGGCCCACCTCTCCAAGGACGAGGGCCTGATCGAGGCCTTCAACTCCGGTGAGGACCTGCACAATTTCGTCGCCTCCAAGGCGTTCGACATCCCGATCTCCGAGGTGGAGCCGGAGCTGCGCCGGCGCATCAAGGCCATGTCCTACGGCCTGGCCTACGGTCTGTCCGCCTACGGCCTGTCCCAGCAGCTGAAGATCAGCGCCGACGAGGCCAAGGTCCAGATGGACATCTACTTCAACCGCTTCGGCGCCATTCGCGACTACCTGCGCGACGCCGTCGAGCAGGCCCGCAAGATCGGCTACACCGAGACCCTCTTCGGCCGCCGCCGCTATCTGCCGGACCTGGATTCCAGCAACCGGCAGCGCCGCGAGGCCGCCGAGCGGATGGCCCTCAATGCCCCGATCCAGGGCACGGCGGCCGACATCATCAAGGTCGCCATGATCAATACGCAGCAGGCGATCCGAACGGCCGGACTGCGGTCCCGGATGCTGTTGCAGATCCACGACGAACTTGTTTTCGAAGTCGCTCCCGGCGAGCGCGAGCAATTGGAATCGCTTGCGCGCGAGCACATGTCCAACGCCATTGAACTCTCGGTGCCGCTCGAGGTATCGGTGGGCGTGGGCCGCAGCTGGGATTCGGCCGCGCACTAGATGCCAGCGCGGCCCGGTCCGCCTCCCCGAAACGTCGGCGGACAGCTGAGTGCCGTCGGGGTCGTGTACCCGTGCCTGCGGTCGGTCGGGTGCCCGAATCTTGGACGTGCCCGGCAAGTTACCCATGGCGCGGCGAAATCGGTTGTTGCGTGCCGAACGCCTCAACAGCGCCGACGGCACTCAGCCTTCCTCTGAAGTTGTGCAGTGGCGGACCGGCTGTGAGCTGGGCATGTTCACGCACCGTATGTTTGCGAGCCGAATGGTGTTTGCTCGCACTCGTACCGGGCCGGTGTGGCGCCCGTCGCATTGCCGGTGACCTGCGGCGAAGTTACCCGTGGGTCGATTGCGAATATGGTTGCCATTGCGTGGGTGTGCCCCTATGCTCGACCCCGTGCCGAATTCCGCCTCCAGCCGTAGCGCAGCGCTCGACGTCGCCGACCGCGACCGCGCCGCGCTCATTTCGCTCACCGCGAGTGTGGCTGACGCGCGCGTACTCGTAGTTCTCCGCCGTAGCGGGGTCTGATTCGGACCGGCCCCTCGCTGCGGCCGAATGAACTTTTTGCTGGTCCCCTCTGCCATTTCTTCGGAAGAAGTCGGGAAGACCTAGTTCAATGACCATCACCCTTGATATCGCCACGTTCATCGCCGCTGCCCCCGCGAGCCTGCGGGCCGAATGCCTCGGCCTGACCCCCGCCGAGTTTTATGAGCGGTACTGCGCCACCGCCGGCCCGGTCAGGCTCAGCGACTGGACCCCGATCGGCCACCGTGCCGGGACGGCCACCCTGGAAATCGCCGATCACTTGCGCACCGTCGTCGCGACGGGCAGCCCGGTGGCGGCGTTGACCTCGGCCCTCTACGACGAGGGCTATCCGGTGGAGATCCTCCAGTTCCACCAGCGCCGCACCCCGGAGGGCATGGCGACCTTCGTTCAGTGCGAGTTCAATGGCCGCCGCGGCTGGGGCGCCGCACTGGCCGATGATCCGGCCGAATCCACCATCCGCGCCATGATCGCGGGTATCAACCACCTCGGTTCGCACTTCTGAGCGAAGTCGGATACCCCGACCCCGATGTCGACGCAGTGGGGTCGGGGCGCGAGAGGTGGTGGGTGATGCTCACCCGGCCGGGTGCGAGAGGTGTTGGCGCGGAACATCTTCCGAACCCGAACCCGAGCCCAACGGGGATCACCTGCCGTGAGAGGCGGTGGGCCGGGCCCGTGCGAGCCGGTGACCTGGGCGCGAAGGCCGGCAGGTCATTACGCCGCCCGCAGCCCGAGTCTCAGTGTGAGCCGAACGGGTACGCCGTCATCTCTGAAAGACACAGCGCCGCAACTCTTCTGGGAGATGCGGCGTGACGTCTGCGGCGGCGGGCTCGATTACTTGGCCTGCTGCTCGGCGATCTGTTTGCGGACCTCGTCCATGTCGAGGGCCTTCACCTGGGTGACCAGATCCTCGAGGGCCGCCGGGGGGAGTGCGCCGGGCTGGGCGAAGACGAGCACACCCTCGCGGAAGGCCATGATCGTCGGGATGGAGCGGATATTTGCGGCGGCGGCCAGGCCCTGCTGATCTTCGGTGTCGACCTTGCCGTGCACCACGTCGGGGTGCTTCTCGGACGAGGCCTCGAAGGTCGGGGCGAAGCTGCGGCACGGGCCGCACCACGATGCCCAGAAGTCGACGAGAACGACGTCGTTGCCGGTGACTACCTCGTCGAAGTTCTGCTCGGTCAGGGTCTGGGTGGCCATGGTTTCCTCTCGTAATCGATGTCCCCGGGTCCAACACCGGGCCCTTCGGTTATCTTCCCTGCGTGTCGGGCTGGGTAGGCAGAGTCGTTCGGCCCCCGGAAACAGGCCATTCGACGCGCCGGTCGCCGTCCCATCGCCGGATACCCTCCACGGTAGCCCGCAAATCCTTGTCCCAGGCCACCGCCTCCAGTGCGGCGTCGAACTGGCCCGGCCGCAGCCGTCGCGCCAGGGTGACATGCGGCGTCCACCCCTCGGGCCGGACGTTCCCGGGAATTCCCGGGCAGTCCGCGACCACCCGGAACAGCCTGTGCTGCAACGTGATCAGCGGCGCGGACGGTACTACCGCCCGCACCAGGATCGGTGCGCGCGACCCGAACACCAGCAGTCCGCCGAGCCGGATCGGGAAGGGCTGGAAGTCTTGTTGCCCCAACGCTTTATCCAGTCGCGGCCAGATCATGGAGGCCACCGCGAGTGTGATGTGCGGCCGCTGGTCGGGCCCCGGCGCGTGCAATCCGAGCTCGCGCAGGAGCCCCCACTGCCGCCGCACCTCCGCCTCGGCCGTCGCGTCCAGCACCAGTTCCACCGATTGCACCATGGTGTCTCGAACTTACGCGCCGGTCTCGAAATATGCCCGGGCGTGTGCCGGAGCGTCGCCGCCGCGGGGATTGCGCGAGGATGACTGCCATGAGCGACCGCGACACTCGAGTACGCCTGGGCCTGTTGGAGGGTGATGGCATCGGCCCGGAAATCGTGCGCGCCACCAGGGATGTGGTGGATGACGCCTTCCAGAGCAGGGGTCTGCCGTCGGTGGAATGGGTGACGCTGCCGCTGGGGCACGAGGCCATCGAGAAGTACGGCAGCCCGGTGCCCGAGCAGACCCTCGCCGGTCTCGCCGAACTCGACGCCTGGATCATGGGTCCGCACGACAGCGCGTCCTATGCCCCCGAGTACCGCACCGGCCTGCCGCCCGCGGGCGCGGTCCGGAAACGCTTCGGCCTCTTCGCGAATATTCGCCCGGCCCGCACCCTCGAGGGCGTCCGCTCGGTCGCCCCGCAGATGGACCTGCTGATCCTGCGCGAGAACACCGAAGGGCTCTACGCCGACCGCAATATGGTTGCGGGCTCCGGCGAATTCCAGCCGTCGCGGGATGTCGCCCTGTCCATCGGCGTGTTCACCCGTGCCGCGATCGAGCGCATCGCGCGTCTGGGTTTCCAGATCGCCGGGGAGCGCTCCAAGAAGGTCACCATCGTGCACAAGGCGAACGTGCTGCCCATGACGATGGGCATGTTCCGCGACGTCTGCTACGAGGTGGCTGCGGAGTATCCGAACATCCAGGTGAACGACGAGCACGTGGACGCCGCGGCCGCGCACCTGGTCCGCGCACCCCAGGATTACGACGTGATCGTCACCGAAAACCTGTTCGGCGACATCCTTTCCGATCTGGCGGGGGAGTTGAGCGGTTCGCTCGGCATGGCGGCCTCGGTGAACTGCTCGGACACCCAGGTCATGGCGCAGGCCGTGCACGGCGCGGCCCCCGCCCTGGCCGGTCGCAATCGCGCGAATCCGGTCGCGCTGTTCAATTCCGCGGCCGGCATGCTGCGCTGGATGGGCCGGACTCAGCGCTACAGTGCGCTGCGCCGGGTCGGCGAACGCATCGAACATGCGGTTGCCGATACGTTGCGGGCCGGGGTCGCGACGTCCGATTTGGGTGGGCTAGCATCTACCTCCGAATTCACCGAGCAGGTGCGCGCCCGGCTGCACCGCTGGTGAGCGCGCACTTCCGGGACCGGGCGTGTTCGGCCACGCGATGGCGTGTCGCCGATTAATGTTCGGTTACCGGCCGACGCGGACGGTGTCACTCGCTTACATTTCAAACGGCGGGCGACGCCCGGATATCGCGTACCCGAACTGTGGAGGACTGCTGTGTCTGTTCGTAACTCTCTCCGCGGGCGTGCCCTGCGGGCCGCCGTCGTGGTCGCCGGTGGCGCACTGGCGCTGACCGCGTGTACCAGTAATTCGGAGTCCAACGGTCCCGAGGTGTCGAAGGTCGACGTGTCGAAGGTCGACACCATCGCGGCCAAGGTGCCCGCCGACATCAAGTCCTCCGGGAAGCTGGTCGTCGGTGTGAACGTGCCCTACCAGCCCAATGAGTACCGGGATCCGAGCAGCGGCAAAATCATCGGCTTCGATGTCGACCTGATGGACGCGGTGGCCAAGGTGCTGGGCCTGTCGGCGGACTACAAGGAAGCCGACTTCGAGAAGATCATCCCCGCCATCGAGGCGGGCACCTTCAACCTCGGCATGTCGTCCTTCACCGACAACAAGGAGCGCGAGGCCACCGCCGACTTCGTCGACTACTTCTCCGCGGGCAGCCAGTGGGCCCAGCAGAAGGGCAAACCGGTCGATCCGAACAATGCCTGCGGCAAGCGAGTCGCGGTGCAGCGCACCACCGTTCAGGACACCGACGAGATCCCGGCCAAGTCCAAGGCGTGTGTCGCCGCCGGCAAGCCGGAGATCCAGAAGATCGCCTACGACGAGCAGTCCGCCGCCGCCAACGCGCTGGTGCAGGGCCAGGTCGATGCCATGTCCGCCGACTCCCCGGTGACCGCGTACGCCATCAAGCAGGCCAGCGACAAGATCGAATCCGCCGGTCCGATCTTCGATTCCGCGCCCTACGGCTGGCCGCTCGAGAAGAACTCCCCGCTCGCTCCGGTGCTGCGGGAGGCCGTGCAGTACCTGATGGACAACGGGCAGTACAAGAAGATCGCCGAGAACTGGGGTGTCCAGGAGGGCGCGATCACCAAGTCGGTCATCAACGGAGCAACGAGCTGACCTCCCATGTCGCAGGACGAGACCCACTCCGCAGCCTCGGCTGCGACGACGGTCGCGAACACCGAACCCGAGCCGATCAAAGCGATTCCGCTGCGACGGCCGGGCCGGTGGATCGCCGCCGCGATTATTCTGATTGCCTTGGCGCTGTTCGTGTGGGGCGCCAAGACCAACGAGGCCTATCACTGGGACACCTATTTCAAGTACCTGGGTGACCAGCGAATCGCCAAGGGCGCGTTGGTGACTCTGGAACTGACGGTGCTGGCCATGCTCATCGGCGTGGTGCTCGGTGTCATGCTGGCGGTGATGCGGCTGTCGCCGAATCCGGTGCTGCGCTCGGTGGCGTGGGTGTACCTGTGGATCTTCCGCGGGACGCCGGTCTATGTGCAACTGGTGTTCTGGGGCCTGTTCCCGTCGCTGTACAAGACCATCACCGTGGGCGTGCCGTTCGGGCCCTCGCTGACGCACTTCGATGTGCAGCACTGGTCCGCGCCGTTCTTCTTCGCCATGATCGGCCTCGGTCTCAATGAGGCGGCCTACATGGCCGAAATCGTCCGCGCCGGAATCAATTCCGTGGGCGAGGGGCAGCGTGAGGCGTCGGTGGCGCTGGGCATGTCATGGTCGCAGACCATGACCCGCACGGTGCTGCCCCAGGCCATGCGGGTGATCATCCCGCCCACCGGCAACGAGCTGATATCCATGCTGAAGACCACCTCGCTGGTGACGGCCATCCCGCTCACCACCGACCTCTACGGCCGGGCGCGTGACATCTACAGCGTGAATTTTCAGCCGATCCCGCTGCTACTGGTGGCCGCCACCTGGTACCTGCTCATCACGAGCGTGCTCATGATCGGGCAGTATTACCTGGAGCGGTACTACTCGCGTGGTAGTTCGCGGCAGTTGACGGCGAAGCAGTTGCGCGCCTTGGCCGCAGCGCAGGTGCCCGGATCGGTGAGGTGAGCGCGGACATGGCCGGGAACTCGATGTCGTTCTCGAAGGATCCGTCGCCGCTGGCCGAGGACGCGCTGCGGTCGTCGGCGGTGCCGATGGTGCGCGCCGACCGAGTGTGCAAGAACTTCGGTGCGCTGCAGGTGCTCAAGGGCATCACACTGGAGGTGAAGCGCGGTGAGGTGCTGTGCCTGATCGGGCCGTCGGGCTCCGGCAAGTCCACCTTCCTGCGCTGCATCAACCACCTCGAGCAGGTGAACGCCGGTCGCCTCTACGTGGACGGCGATCTGGTCGGCTACCGAGAGAAGAACGGCAAGCTCTACGAGATGAGCCCGCGCGACGCCGCCAGGCAGCGCCGCGACATCGGCATGGTCTTCCAGCACTTCAACTTGTTCCCGCACCGCACGGCGCTGGAGAACATCATCGAAGCACCGACCCGGGTCAAGAATCTCAAGCGCGCCGACGCGGTGGCGCGAGCGCGGGAGCTGCTGGACCGAGTCGGATTGGCGGACAAGGCCGATGCGTATCCGGCCCAGCTGTCGGGTGGTCAGCAGCAGCGCGTGGCGATCGCGCGGGCGCTGGCCATGGACCCGAAGCTCATGCTCTTCGACGAGCCCACTTCGGCGCTCGATCCGGAGCTGGTGGGTGAGGTGCTGGGCGTCATGCGCGAGCTCGCGGCATCGGGCATGACGATGGTCGTGGTCACGCACGAAATGGGCTTCGCGCGTGAGGTGGCCGATCAGCTGGTCTTCATGGACGGCGGTGTCGTGGTCGAGGCGGGAAATCCGCGGGAGATGCTCGCCAACCCGCGGCACGATCGCACGAAGGCCTTCCTGTCGCGCATTCTGTAACGGGCACAACAGGATCAGGGAGCGGTCCCGGCGGAATTCGTCCGAATTCCCCTTCGGTGACAGCTCCCTGATCTCGTTATTTCCGAAGGAACTCCAGCACGGGGGAGGTCTGCCCGAGGATGGCGTGACCGATGTCAGGGAGTACGCGCACCGTCGCGTTCGCAATGGTGTGCGCTGCGCGGCGAGCGGTGTCGGCGGAGTTGAACATGACGTCCTGCTCGCCCACGATCACCAGGACCGGCATCGGCAGGCTGTTCAGCTGGGCGTCGGTGAAGATCGGGAGCTTGCCCGTCCGCGGGTTGAAGTGCGTGAACGTGAGTGCCACGTCGTCGAGGATCTCCGCGTGGTCGGTCAAATTCAGGCCCGTGACGATGGCCGCGGAGCGGCGCAGGTCGTGATTGCTGAACAGGTGGTCGACCAGGTTCTTGAAGATCCAGCCGAAGCGCTGCTTGCCGATGCCGCCGGGGCACAGCAGGACCAGTTTGGCGACGCGGTCGGGGCGGCGGACGGCGTAATCCAGTGCGGTCCATCCACCCAGGGACATGCCGACGAAGCTGGCGGACGCTGAAATGTCGAGGCCCGCGAGGACATCGTCGAGCCACAGGGCGAGGGCCTCGGACCCGAGGGCGGGGCGGGATTCGGCGCTGCCGCCGGGCTCACCGGGCATGTCCACCGCATAGACGCGGAAGTCCCGTGCCCAGGAGTCGATATCGCCGCGCCACGCGGAATTGTTCGAGCCGGAGCCGTGCAGCAGGACCACCGGCGGGGCGTCCTGTGGGCCGGAGGCGAGCACGAAGGTGTCGCCCTCGCGGGTCGGGATATGCAGGTGCTCGGCGGGAACCGGCCACTGGCGCAGGACTTCCCGGTAGCGGGCCGCGATGGCGGCACGGCCGGCCTCGGACTTGTAGATCGCGCTCACGACGCGAGGACTCCTTCCATGTATTCGAGTAGCCGGGCGGTATCGCCCAGGCCGCCGACGAGAATGACCTTCAGGCGGGCGCGTTCGCGGTCGTAGAAGGTCTGGACGCGCAGGGGCCGGCCGTCCGGGTGCCGGGTGGCCGCCGCGCCGGTCAGCAGGGTGCTGACGCGGTCGGCGGTGCCCGGATCCACGACATCGACCTCGATGATGCTCGACACCTCCGAATGCCGTTGCCGGGCAAACGATTCCCGTCGGCTGTCGGGTGCGGGCAGGCCCGTGAAGGCATCCAGGTCGGCCTGTGCGATGCGGTACTGCTTGCCGATGCGGGTAGCGGGCAGCTTCCCGTCGCGCACATAGCCCCGCACGGTGCGGACGTGCAGGCCGAGTCGTTCGGCCACCTCGTCGACGGAGTACAGACGTTCTGTCACGCAAACTACCCTAAACATACCTATCCACTCTCGCAATAGGGATGTTTAGGTTCGCGCGAAGTGTGCTGATGTTCAGCTACCCGAACCACCGCGGGCACGCCCTCGAGCACATCGCGACAGTGTCACACCGCTGCTCCCGGCCGGCGTCCAAGTGATCGATGACGGTGGTCCGCGGGCGGTGTTCGCGGCCGGTATTCGACGAATGGCTAGGGCGTGACGACTGCCGCCGCCGGGTTCTTCCAGCGCGCCAGTGCGATACGGAGTTGGCCGAGCAGGATTTTCGCGGCCGGGCTCATCGGCCGCTCGGCATTCCAGGCCAGCGCCAGGCGGCCGTGCATCGGCGGATCGATCTCCAGGGTGCGCACGCCCAGTCCGGACGCGTCCGCGGGCGGAATCCGGGGAATGATCGCCACGCCCAGCGCATGCGCGGCCAGTCGGATCAGCAGCGGGGGAGCGGCGGCCTCGAATGCCACATTCGGTATGAGACCTGCTGTGGCGCAAGCTGTTTCGAGGAGGCTCCGTAGGCCGGATCCGGAGGGCAGGCAGATCAGCGGATGCTCGCACAACTCGGACAGCGTGATCCGCTCTCCGAAGCCCTCGGCCGCCAGCGGCACTGCCGCGACGATGGTGCTGTCGTAGATGATCTCGGCGCCGATGCCCGGGTCCAGCTCGGCGGAAATGCTGAGCAGACCGATATCCAGGTCGCCGCGGCGGACCGCGTTGTACATCGCCTCGGAGGTGTCCTCGGTGAGGGAGATGCCGATCTGCGGATGGTCGCGGTGGAAGTCGGCCAGCACCTGGGCGATATCGATCTCCTCGCCCGCCGCGCCGGAGATCAGCCCGACCCGCACGTGCCCCCGGAGCAGCCCGGTGAATTCGTCGACCGTGTGGGTGATGCGCTCGACCTGATCGAGCGCCGCCCTGGCCAGCGGCAGTACCGCTTCGCCGACCGGGGTGAGGGCCACCGATCGGCTCGACCGATCCAGAAGTGGTTGTCCCAGTTCGCGTTCCAGCTGCCGGATCTGCGCGCTGAGCCCAGGCTGCGCCAGGTGCAGGCGGGCCGCCGCCCGGGTGAAGCCGGCCTCCTCGGCGACCGTGACGAAGTAGCGCAGTTGACGCAGTTCCATAACTATCAATTCTAGTTACAAGAAAAACTATCTGTTGGAGTTCTGAATCCGACGCGAGCAGAGTTGGGGACATGACGAAGACAGCGATCCCTGAACTGCCCGCCACCACCGGCCCGGTCTTTCAATCGGGTGACACCGGCTACGACGCCGAGATCGCCGGATTTCAAACCGCTTATACCCACCGCCCCGCCGTGGTCGTCGGAGCCGCTCACGCCGAGGACGTCCGCGTTGCCGTGGAATACGCCGCGCGCCACGGGCTTCCGATCGCCGTGCAGGCCACGGGCCACGGCCTGTCGGTGGCCACCGACGGCGGCGTGCTCATCACCACCCGCCGTCTGCGCGATATCCGGATAGACGCGCAGGCCCGCACCGCCCGCATCGGCGCGGGCGTTGTGGCCGGAGCCCTGATCGAGGCGGCCGCCGCGCACGGCCTGGCTCCGCTGAACGGCTCCTCGCTGTCGGTTGGCGTGGTCGGGTACATCCTCGGTGGCGGCATCGGCATCCTGGCGCGCGAATACGGGTACGCCGCTGAACATGTGCGCGCCATCGAGATCGTGACCGCCGACGGTCGCCTGCGCCGGCTCGTGCCCGGTGACGAACTGTTCGGCGCCGTGCTGGGCACCGGCGGCAACTTCGGCGTGGTCACCGCACTGGAAATCGAACTGCTTTCCGTCGCACAGGTTTACGGCGGTCAGCTGCAGTTCGACGCCCCGCTGGTGGCCCCCGCGCTGGAGGCCTGGCGCCTGTGGACCCAGGACGTGCCCGACGCCGTCACCTCGGCCATCACCATGCTGACCTTCCCCGACATCCCGCAGCTGCCCGAACATCTGCGCGGGCGGTACGTGGCGACCATCAATATCGCCTTCACCGGCACCGAGGAGGAAGGTGAGCGGCTGGTCGCGCCGCTGCGCGCGGTCGGTGCGCGGATGACCGATGATCTGCGGATCATGCCGTACGCCGAAAGTCATGCCATCTACCGGGATCCGGACCACCCGCACGCCTACATCGCCACCAACGCTCTGCTGTCCGAACTGCCCGCCGAGGCCACCGACGCCTTCCTGGAGATCACCGGTCCGGACGCGCCGCTGCCGACGGTAGCTGGATTCCGGCATCTGGGCGGCGCGCTGGGACGGCCCGGCCCGAACGGGATTTCGATGGATCACCGCGAAGCCGAATACATCGCACGCGTGCTGGCAATGCCGCAGCCGGGCAATGCCGATCAGGTGCGCGACCAGCTGGATCTCGTGCGAAAGACGTTGGCGCCCTGGACCGTCGGCCAGAATCTGAACTTCCTGTACGGCGGCGGCGATGCGGCCGACGAGGCGCAGACCCGAGGCGGCTACAGCCCGGCCACCTACGAGCGGCTGGCCGCGCTGAAGGCCGAGTACGACCCGGCCAACCTGTTCCGCAACAACCGCAATATCCGGCTCCCCCGCCTGTCCGGGCCTGCCGCGCGCGGCTGAGAGCCGTAGACCGTCGTGCATGCGTGCCGGCGGCTGGGAACCGACCCAACTCTGGACGTCCCCGACGAGTCACCCCGCCTCGCGAAATCGGTTGCCACCTACCCGCGGCAATACTATCGTTGTGATATCACTTCGATACTAGGAGAGTGTCATGGAGTTGCGTCGGGCTTTCCGGCTGAACGGATTCCTCGTACTGGGCGTACTGGTATTGCTCATCATCGCGATCGCCGCGGAGGCGCACGGGCTGAACAGCAGGGCCGATGATCACGGGGGTTCGTCGACCCTGCTCGGTGCGGGGCTGGCCGTCACCATCCTGGCCGCGGTGCTGGCGGCCAGTGGGTTCGTGGTGGTGAATCCCAACCAGGCCAAGGTGATCCAGTTCTTCGGTCGCTACATCGGCTCGGTCGGCGAGTCCGGGTTCCACTGGGTCACCCCGCTGTCCAGCCGGCGGGGGATCTCGCTGCGGGTCCGGAACTTCGAGACCCAGAAGCTGAAGGTCAACGACCTCGACGGCAACCCGGTCGAGATCGCGGCCGTGGTCGTGTACCAGGTGGTGGACAGCTACAAGGCGGCCTTCGCCGTCGACGACTACGAAGACTTCGTCATGACCCAGTCCGAGACCGCGGTCCGGCACCTGGCCACCATCCACCCGTACCAGTCCGACGACGCGAACGCTGCCAGCCTGCGCGACGGGGCCGAGATCGCCGGTGAGCTCACCGCCGAGTTGCGTGACCGCACCGAACTGGCCGGCATCGAGATCATCGAGGCCCGCATCACCCACCTCGCCTACGCGCCGGAGATCGCCCAGGCCATGCTGGTCCGCCAGCAGGCCGCCCAGGTGGTCGCCGCCCGCAGCCGCATCGTCGAAGGCGCGGTCGGTATGGTCGGCCTGGCCCTGGATCGACTCGCCGACCAGGGCGTGGTCGAACTCGATGAGGAGCGCAAGGCGGCAATGGTCTCCAACCTGCTGGTAGTCCTGTGCGGCGACCGCGCCGCCGCACCCGTCGTCAACGCCGGAACCCTCTACGCGTAATGGTCAAGCGCGAGCCGAAAAAGGTGCTGCTCCGGCTCGACCCGGCGGTCCATGAAGCCATCGCCAAATGGGCCGCCGACGACCTCCGCAGCATCAACGCGCAGATTGAATTCGCCCTCCGCCTCGCCCTGAAACAGGTTGGGCGCGAACCGAAATGACCACATCCGCCCCGCCGAATCCGGCCGGGGCGGACTCGTTCGGCCGGGCCGTCGCCTGTGCCTGCCGCCGGAACCGCTTCCGGTACACCGGATCGTGCGCCGACCCCGGCGGCGACACCTCGAGCGCCACCATCCGGTCGGTGCCGGTCTCGTGCGCGCCGCGCCCAGCTCTGCGTGCGGCCGGTATCGGCCGAACCGGCTTTCCTGCGCGCCGTACCCCCAAATCACCACGAAGGTACGGTCATTGATCTCAGTTCGCTTTCTCGGTGACGAAAATGGCTGTGCCGGGGAAGATCTCGCCGCGCAGGGGACTCCACTGACCCCATTCGCGGTCGAGCCACTCGGGCCAGTCCGGCTCGATGATGTCCTTCACGATCAAACCCGCACCGACGATCTCCCGGACACGATCGCCGATGGTGCGGTGGTGTTCGACGTAGGTGGGTTCGCCGTCGGAGCCGAGTTCGACGTAGGGGGTGCGGTCGAAGTAGGGGATGGTGGCCCGCAGGCCCTCCGGGCCCGGATCGTCGGGGAAGATCCAGCGCATGGGGTGATTCACCGAGAAGACCCAGCGGCCGCCCGGTTTGAGTACCCGGCGAACCTCGCGCATCACCTGGCCCGAGTCGGCGACGAAGGGAACCGCGCCGAAGGCGGAGCAGGCGAGATCGAAAGACTCGTCGGCGAAGGGCAATTCCTCGGCTCCCGCCTGGACGAGGGGGACGCGGGGACCGCCCGCGGCCATGGCGAGGAGGCCGCGATCGAGCATGGCGCGGGAGATGTCCAGGCCGACGGGGTGCGCGCCATGCGAGGCGAGCCAGCGGGAGCAGGGCGCCGAGCCGCAGCCGATCTCGAGGATCCGCTTGCCTTCGATATCGCCGAGCAGATGCCAATCACCTTCGTGCAATCCCTCGGGACACCACACGAATTCCCCGGCGGGGGAGTCGACGCCGAGAAAATCGGCGTGGGTTTCGTGGTAGGCCGCGGCGTCGGCGTCCCACCATCGGCGGCTGGCGCGCTGGCTGGACTGCGAGTCGACCTTGGCGCGGGTCACTCCCACCGTCCCGAGCAGGGCATTGGCCTCGGCGTGCCGGGCATCGTCAGGGGTGGCGGAGCGATCGTCGGACATGGGCATACCCTATCGACCGGTGCGGTGGGGGCCATGTTTGCTTGGTACAACACCCGTCGCGTACGCTGTTTTCCGCGAGTGTCTTCTGTACCCGGTTTCTCGAGACCGCGTAGAGCAGATAATCGTGCTGTGAGTCCGCATGCTTTTCAGGGCAGCGTTGTGCAGCGTCGCAGCGGTGTGCTGTGCATGACCAACGTTAGTTCCATCGCCTGCTGTTCGCAGCAATACCGAAAGTCCACATGTCCACTACCGACCACAATCCGTCCGGAGCCTCCCAACACATGCCCACCACTGTCACCTCGCCGCAGGTTGCCGTCAACGACATCGGCACTGCCGAGGACTTCCTCGCCGCCATCGACAAGACCATCAAGTACTTCAACGACGGAGATATCGTCGAAGGAACCATCGTCAAGGTCGATCGTGACGAGGTCCTTCTCGACATCGGTTACAAGACCGAAGGCGTGATCCCGTCTCGCGAACTGTCCATCAAGCACGATGTCGACCCGGCCGAGGTCGTTTCCGTGGGCGATGAGGTCGAGGCCCTCGTTCTCACCAAGGAGGACAAGGAAGGCCGCCTGATCCTGTCGAAGAAGCGCGCTCAGTACGAGCGGGCCTGGGGCACGATCGAGGAGCTCAAGGAGAAGGACGAGGCCGTCAAGGGCACCGTCATCGAGGTCGTCAAGGGCGGTCTGATCCTGGACATCGGTCTGCGTGGCTTCCTCCCCGCGTCGCTGGTCGAGATGCGTCGCGTGCGCGACCTCCAGCCGTACGTCGGCAAGGAGATCGAGGCCAAGATCATCGAGCTGGACAAGAACCGCAACAACGTGGTCCTGTCCCGCCGCGCCTGGCTCGAGCAGACCCAGTCCGAGGTCCGCTCCGAGTTCCTGCACCAGCTGCAGAAGGGCCAGGTCCGCAAGGGTGTGGTCTCCTCCATCGTCAACTTCGGTGCCTTCGTGGACCTGGGTGGCGTGGACGGTCTGGTGCACGTCTCCGAGCTGTCCTGGAAGCACATCGACCACCCGTCCGAGGTTGTCGAGGTCGGCAACGAGGTCACCGTCGAGGTTCTCGACGTCGATCTGGACCGCGAGCGTGTCTCCCTGTCGCTCAAGGCGACCCAGGAAGACCCGTGGCGTCAGTTCGCCCGCACCCACGCCATCGGCCAGATCGTGCCGGGCAAGGTCACCAAGCTGGTTCCGTTCGGCGCGTTCGTCCGCGTCGAGGAGGGCATCGAGGGCCTGGTGCACATCTCCGAGCTGGCCGAGCGCCACGTGGAGGTCCCGGACCAGGTTGTGGCCGTCGGCGACGACGCCATGGTCAAGGTCATCGATATCGACCTCGAGCGTCGCCGGATCTCGCTGTCGCTGAAGCAGGCCAACGAGGACTACACCGCCGAGTTCGACCCGTCGAAGTACGGCATGGCCGACAGCTACGACGACCAGGGCAACTACATCTTCCCCGAGGGCTTCGACTCCGAGACCAACGAATGGCTCGAGGGCTTCGAGAAGCAGCGTGAGGAGTGGGAGACCCGGTACGCCGAGGCCGAGCGTCGCCACAAGATGCACACCGCTCAGATGGAGAAGATGGCCGCCGACGCCGCCGCCGAGGCTGCCAACGGTGGTCCGTCGAACTACTCCTCGGAGTCGGGTTCGCAGGCCGCCGCTTCCTCCGAGCCGGCCGGTGGCTCGCTCGCGAGCGACGCGCAGCTGGCCGCTCTGCGCGAGAAGCTGTCCGGCAACGCGTAATTCGCGTTCCCTGACGGGATAAGCACGCAAGGAAGCCCCCCGGGTCCAATCAGACCCGGGGGGCTTTCCTGTCGGGCTGTCCGGCTCGAGTGTTCACGTGCCGGTGGCGTGAGGTGTCAGATATCGGTGAGGCATCGGATATCGCTGCCCAGCCTGGGTCGCGCTCGCGATGACGTGCAAGTCATGTCATGAATCCGCTACTGGACCCAGTACGGTTACGAATGGTTCGCTGAGCCGTCACTATTCGAGGGTTGGATGCGAACTGGACGCGCGACCGGATATGTTCGGCGCGTTCGATTCAGTCACTCCTAGCGGGAAGGCACTACCGGAGCATGGGCGTGTTCGCCGGAATCAACAGGCGCGATTTTCTGGCGAAAGCCATGGCCGCGGGCGGTGCGGCCTCGCTGGCCTCATTGGCCGGGCCGATCATCGAGCGCGCCTACGCCGCCGATCCGGCGGGCATGGGCGGGCTCGGCGACATCGAGCACATCGTGCTGCTCATGCAGGAGAACCGCTCCTTCGACCACTACTTCGGCGCCATGTCCGGCGTGCGCGGCTTCGACGATCCGTCCCCGGCCTGGAACCAGTACGGCTACGCGCCCGGCGTTGGTCCCACCGCCGACGGTTTCCTCAACCCCTTCCGGCTCGACACCACCCGCGGCGCGACCCTCGACGGCGAATGCATCAACGATCCGGACCACAGCTGGGCGGCCATGCACAAGGCGTGGAACAACGGCCGCAATGACGGCTGGATGCCCATGTCCATCGCCTCCGTCGGCGCCGGAAACGGCCCTGCCGCAATGGGTTACTACACCCAGGACGACGTCCCCGTGCACTGGGACCTGGCCAATGCCTTCACCCTGTGCGACAGCTACCACTGCTCGGTGCTCGGTCCGACCGACCCCAACCGCCTGTACTGGGTCTCGGCCACCATCGATCCGGACGGTCAGCACGGCGGCCCGCTGCTGGAGACCCCGACCCTCATCCCGCAGAACGCCTACAGCTGGCGCACCATGCCGGAAAACCTCTCCGAGGCGGGCGTCAGCTGGAAGATCTACAACAATCGTGACGTCGGCCCGCTGTCCTCGGTGATCCTGGACGGCATGATGGGCTGCTTCAAGCAGGCCGCCGACCCGAACTCCGAGCTGGCGCGGCGCGGTAAGGCCCCGGAGTATCCGAAGGACTTCGCCGCCGATGTGGCCGCCGGCACGCTGCCCGCGGTGTCCTGGGTGATCCCCCCGCTGCTGAACTGCGAACACCCCGCGCTGCCACCGGCTTTCGGCGCGGTGGGCATCATGCAGGTGCTCGACATCCTGACCTCCAACCCCGCGGTGTGGGAGAAGACCGCGCTCATCGTGTCCTACGACGAGAACGGCGGCTTCTTCGACCACGTCACCCCGCCGACCCCGCCCGCGGGCACGCCCGGTGAGTACGTCACCGTGCCCGTGGACAAGAAGTTCGAGGGCATCACCGGTCCGATCGGTCTGGGGTATCGCGTGCCGTGTTTCGTGATCTCGCCCTACAGCCGCGGCGGCCTGGTGGCCTCGGAGACCTTCGACCACACCTCGCAGCTGCGCCTGATCGAGCGCCGTTTCGGCGTCGACGTGCCCAACCTGACCGCGTGGCGGCGCGGCGTGACCGGCGACATGACCTCGGCCTTCGACTTCGCCTCGGCCCCGGACGCCACGAAACCCGCGTTCGCCCCGGCGAATCGGAAGGTGGACGCGGCCATCGCGCAGTGCGGGCCGAACATCGCCCTGGGCACTGCGACGATCGGTACGCCCTACCCGGTGCCGCCGAACGCCATGCCCACGCAGGATCCCGGTACACGGCGTCGACCCAGCGGGATCGTGTAATCCTTCCGGTGACACTACGTAATCGCCTAAGCGTCATCGCGTAACGCGCGCACGAAACAGTGGCTCGGTCCGAATAGGGCCGAGCCACCGTGCGTTTCGGGGGAACGAATCAGCCGGTCGGGTGAGATCGGCAGGCGGTGCCGATTCAGCTGGCCGCGGCGGGCACCCAGCGCCGCATGACCGTGGTCTCGGGCTTCCGTTTTCGCGTGGCCGCGAGGCTGTGCCGAGCCGGGCTGAGCAGCGCGGTCAGCCAGGGTCGCCGGTGCTCGGCGAGAGCGGCTGCGACGGCGGGGATCTCGATGCAGTGCACGGTGCCCGCCAGGCCCAGGCGGTGGCGACCCGTCTGGAGTTCTTTGGTGCCCACTGATGTTCCTTCTCTTGCGTGTTACCGGCCTAAGATCGCCTGCGGCGAACCTTAGCCGAACAAAAGTGTGCGTCACCGAATTTTGCGCGACATCCGCCCCGGCGTGTCGGAATGTTGCCGACAAACGGTCCGGATTGGCCGAAAAAGTTGCGAATTGATCTCGTCGGTATCACGGAATGGCCAAGTACTGCACTTGCAGGTGAAACCGCAGTCCGGAGGGGGTAACCCTGAGGGGCGCGATGTCCGCCGCTGATGCGAGACTGGTCGAATGTTGCGAATCGGTCTCACCGGAGGCATGGGCGCGGGCAAGTCCACCGTGGCCCGCATTCTCACCGAGCGCGGAGCCGTGCTGGTCGACAGTGATGTCATCGCGCGGGAGGTGGTGGCGCCAGGGACCGAGGGCCTGGCTGCCCTGGTCGCGGCCTTCGGCGACGACATCCTCGCCGCGGATGGCAGCCTCGATCGTCCGGCCCTGGCCGCCAAGGCCTTTGCCTCCGACGAGGCCCGCGCCACCCTCAACGGCATCACCCACCCGCTGGTCGGCAGGCGCACCGCCGAGCTCATCGCCGCCGCGCCCGCGGATGGCATTGTGGTGCAGGATATTCCGCTGCTCGTCGAGAACGGCCTCGCGCCCTTCATGAACCTGGTGGTCATCGTCGACGCCGCCGAGGAAACCCGGGTGCGCCGGCTGGTGGAGTTTCGGGGCATCGACGAGGCCGACGCCCGCGCTCGCATCGCCGCACAGGCCACCGACGCCCAGCGCCGGGCCGCGGCCGACGTGCTGCTCGACAACAATGGGGCGAACGGCCGCATCGACGCCGAGGTACACCGGCTGTGGGACGAACGTCTGGTCCCCTTCGAACGCAACCTGCGCACCCGCACCCCCGCCGCCCGGCCGGAACTGCCTGTGGTGGAGGCGGATCCGGAGTGGCCCGCGCAGGCCCGGCGCGTGATCGCACGGCTCGCCGTGGCCTGCGGCGCGGACGCCCGCGGCATCGAGCACGTCGGGGCGACCGCCGTGCCGGGCAAGCCGGCCGTCGATGTGATCGATATCCGCATCACCCTCGCCGCCGGCGTCAGCGCGGACGCGTTGCGGGATCGACTGGCGGACATCGGCTTTCCTCCGGTCGCCGCGGGGGATCCGCTCATCGCCGCCATGGGCGTGGATCTCGCGGCGGGGGAGCGGCTGCACGCGAACGCCGACCCGGGCCGTCCGGTCAATCTGATCCTCGGAGCCTGAGCAGACCCGTCGGCGAGCCCGGACGGTCTCTCTCGGAGCTACATCCAGCTCAGCTTGATGTCCTTCGAGGCCAGCCAGGCTTCGAAATTGTGGCCGTGCGCGGCGATCCCATCGATCGTCGCGGTTGCCGACCGAATCGCATCCTGAGCCTCGGTCAGGGTCAGGTAGCCGGCGGAGTGGGCGGCGAGCAATTCATCCACGTCGAGCAGCTCGACCTCGCGGCCCTGGCGCACTACCAGGTCCAGGTAGTGGTCGACGGACTTCCACTGCTTCGGGCCGACCTGCATGAATGTGCCGATATCGATGTAATAGTCCTGGTCGCGCAGATGCGCGGGGGTGAAGTGGAAGACGGTGGCGCGGATGGACACCGTTGGCAGCAGCCAGGATTCGATGTAGTGGAACTCGGGATGGTCGGAGGTGCGGGCCATGTACAACCCCCATGGCTCGACGTGGTACCGCTCCACCTGCCGCACGAAGCCCTTGGGGTCGATATTGGTGAGCTCGTCGATATTGAAGTACTCCACCTTGGGTCGGTGCAGATCTACCGCGGGTGCCCGAGTCATGCCATTCAGCATCGCGTGTCGGGCGGCGGTCGTCCAGGGGAAGGGATGCCGCGTCGCCGGCGCAATGCCGGAATCCGGCGCCGACCGGGTCGATTTTTCCGAAAACACAATCTGAAGCGGTCACGTTTCGCTAATGTGCGGCTGCGCTGTTTCTTCGCGCACGACGACCCGCCGCGCCTGGGCGGGCGTCTCGATCCAAGGGAAGTACTGCATGAACGCACACACAGCCCGCGTCCGCCGGGTTGGCACGGGGGTCACGGCCTTCGGCGCGGTGGCCGGGATCATCATCCTGGCAGCGCCGCAGGCCGGCGCGTGGCCGTCCAACCTGGAAGTGTCCGGCGGCTCGACCCACAATGTCGGCTGCTCCTACACGCTCACCGCGACCGTCGAAGTCGACCGCCTGACCTCGGTGTCGTTCACCGATAACGGCACCGAGCTGACCGGCAGCCCGGTCTCGCCCTCGCTGCTGAGCAACAAGGTCACCATCAACTGGACCCCGACCACCACCGGCTCGCATGAGCTGACGGCCACCCAGACCTTCATCCCGAAGTCGATCACCGTCCAGGTGTCGCCGCAGAGCAGCTTCGGCAGTGTGGGCTGCGGCCTCAACGGGCTGTTCCCGAGCCTGTCCGGCTAGTCGGAGGGCGGACAGACCCCATCGAACTCGCCCGGTTCGCAATATCGCGAACCGGGCAGTGTCGTCTTCACAGCCAGCTGAGCGTGATGCCCTGCCCCGCGAGCCAGCGGTCCACATCGTGACCGCAACCGGCGATGCCATCCACCACCGCCGCGGCGCGCTCGATGGCGAGGTGGGTGCGTGCGGTGTCGAAATGTCCTGCGGCGTGGGCGGCCAGCAGCTCGTCGATTCCGACGAGCTCGGGCGTTTGGCCGGGGCGCGCCACCACGTGGAGGTAGTGGCTCTCTGCCCGCCACTTCCTGTCCTCGCACGGACCGTACTCGCCGATGTCGAGGTAGTAGGTCTGGCTGCGATCGTGGCCGGGCCGCAGGTGATAGACGGTGGCGCGCAGACTGAATTCCGGCAGCAGCCAGGACTCGACGTAGTGGAAGCGCGGATTATCAACTGTCCGTTCGACATAGAGGCCGAACGGTTCGGCGTGGATCCGCTCCACGGGGTGTATGAACCCGCGATAATCGGTCCATGACAGATCCGCGAGATTGAAGTATTCGAGCCTGGGGCGATGCGGGGACACCGGAGGAGTGTTGCCGATCGTGCCGTGTGGGTGTGCGCCATTGGTGGAAATCCACTGTGGCGTATGCAGACCGGTCATCGCCCTGCCTCTTTTCGAATCGTGCGACCAGCGAGCTCAGAGTACACCCGGCGACCGGGATTCAAACCGTCGTGAAGGGACTGAGATCTACGCGACACCGTCATGCGCACGTGGCGTCAAATCCCTTGGGGTAACAGTCAATTCGGACATTTACCGGCGGTTTACGAAATCGTGTGTGAGGCATGGGAAACCAGGAAGGGGCCGACGCGTTCGCCGTATCCCGAAACTCTGGCAACCGTACCCGGGACGTCGACTGATTTCGTGAGCCGAGGGTAACTCGCCGGGTACGTCCACAACCGGTTCGGCACTCAGCCGCCCTGATGGTTTGTCACGCGTCGACGGCTCTCAGCTGCCCGCTGAAGGCGCGCAGAGGCGGAACCCGAACCTGTCGGTGGGGGGTTCTAGGCTGGGGACATGGCATTCGCAACCGAGATCCCGGACGAGGACCTGCCGCTGGCCCATTCCGAGCACCGGCCCATCGGCGATGTCGAGCGCGCCGACGGCCGGTTCCAGGTTGTCAGCGAGCATCGTCCGGCCGGTGATCAGCCTGCCGCCATCGAAGAGCTCGAGCGGCGCATCCGGGCCGGCGAGAAGGATGTGGTGCTGCTCGGTGCCACCGGTACCGGTAAGTCCGCCACCACGGCCTGGTTGATCGAGCGCTTGCAGCGCCCCACGCTGGTCATGGCGCCCAACAAGACCCTCGCCGCGCAGCTGGCCAACGAGCTGCGCGAGATGCTGCCGAACAACGCGGTCGAGTACTTCGTGTCGTACTACGACTACTACCAACCCGAGGCGTACATCGCGCAGACCGACACCTACATCGAGAAGGACAGCTCGATCAACGACGATGTCGAGCGGTTGCGGCACTCGGCCACGTCGAGCCTGCTCTCGCGGCGGGATGTGGTGGTGGTCGCGTCGGTGTCGTGCATCTATGGCCTCGGTACGCCGCAGTCGTACCTGGATCGGTCGGTGCAGCTGGAGGTCGGCACCGAGATCGATCGCGATCGGCTCTTGCGATTGCTGGTGGATGTGCAATACACCCGCAATGACATGTCGTTCACTCGCGGAAGTTTCCGGGTACGCGGCGACACCGTCGAAATCATTCCCTCGTATGAGGAATTGGCGGTGCGCATCGAATTCTTCGGTGACGAGATCGAGGCGCTCTATTATCTGCACCCGCTGACCGGTGATGTGGTTCGGCAGGTGGATATGCTCCGGATTTTCCCGGCCACCCATTACGTGGCGGGTCCGGATCGGATGGAGCGGGCGGTGCGTGATATCGAGGCGGAGCTCGACGAGCGGCTCGCAGATCTGGAGAAGCAGGGCAAATTGCTGGAGGCGCAACGGCTTCGGATGCGCACCCAATACGACCTGGAGATGATCAAGCAGGTCGGATTCTGCTCCGGTATCGAAAACTATTCGCGGCATATCGACGGCCGTCCCGCCGGATCCGCGCCGGCCACGCTGTTGGATTACTTTCCCGAGGATTTCCTGCTCGTCATCGACGAATCGCATGTGACCGTGCCGCAGATCGGAGGGATGTACGAGGGCGATATGTCGCGCAAGCGGAACCTGGTGGAGTACGGCTTCCGGCTACCGTCGGCGGTGGACAACCGGCCGCTCACCTGGGAGGAATTCGCCGATCGCATCGGGCAGGCGGTGTACCTGTCCGCCACTCCCGGCCCGTACGAGTTGGGCCGGACCGGGGGCGAATTCGTCGAGCAGGTCATTCGCCCCACCGGCCTGGTGGATCCGCACGTGGTGGTCAAACCGACCAAGGGTCAGATCGACGATCTGGTGCATGAGATCCGGCTGCGTACCGAGCGCGACGAACGCGTGCTGGTCACCACGCTGACCAAGAAGATGGCCGAGGATCTCACCGACTATCTGCTGGGACTCGGTGTGCGCGTGCGATATCTGCACTCGGAGATCGATACCCTGCGCCGCGTCGAATTGCTGCGGCAGTTGCGACTGGGTGAGTACGACGTACTGGTCGGCATCAACCTGCTGCGGGAGGGTCTGGACCTGCCCGAGGTCTCGCTGGTCGCGATTCTGGATGCCGACAAGGAAGGCTTCCTGCGTTCGGCCACCAGCCTCATTCAGACCATCGGCCGCGCGGCGCGCAATGTCTCCGGTGAGGTCCACATGTACGCGGACAAGATCACCGACTCCATGCGTCACGCCATCGACGAGACCGAGCGTCGCCGCGCCAAGCAGATCGCTTACAACGAAGAGCGCGGCATCGATCCGAAACCATTGCGCAAGAAGATCGCCGACATTCTCGATCAGGTGTATCGCGAGGCCGAGGAGACCGACGTCGAGGTGGGCGGCTCGGGCCGCAATGCCAGCCGCGGCCGCCGCGCCCAGGGCGAGCCCGGGCGTGCGGTGAGCGCCGGTGTCTACGAGGGTCGCGATGTGAAGAACATGCCGCGCGCCGAACTCGCCGACCTGATCAAGGACATGACCGAGCAGATGATGAACGCTGCCCGCGAGCTACAGTTCGAGCTGGCCGGCCGGCTCCGCGACGAGATCGCCGATCTGAAGAAGGAACTACGCGGCATGGATGCCGCCGGGTTGGCTTGACCGCCTCCTCGCACCGTCAGCGGGCGGCCGGGAGCCGCTGGCACTCGGCAACCCGTGCCAGCGGCTGGGAACCGAGCCGATTGTGGACGTACCCGGCGAGTTGCCCTCGTCTCACGGAATCAGTCGATACGTCAGCCCTTGGCCATCCATTCGTTGACTCGGCGCTCCGCCTCCTGGCGGGAGACGTCCTCGACTCGCGTCATGACGATCCAGCGATGGCCGAACGGGTCCATGACGCGGCCGTAGCGGTCGCCGGTGACGAAGGTCTGGGGCTCGGAGACGAAGCGGGCGCCGTTCTCGGAGGCCAGCTTCGAGACGGCGTCCACATCGGGGCAGTAGTGGACGACGCTGGTGTGCACCCAGTCGTCGGCGGGGGAGCGCAGGCCCTCGTCGGGAATGGGCATGCCGACCTGAATGGTGGAGTCGCCGATCAGGAGTTCGGCATGCGCGGCCTGGCCGTCGGGAAGATCGTTGCGGCTCAGCACCTTCGCGCCGAAGACGATGGCGTAGAACTCGATGGCCGCATTGGCGTCCGGGACTGCCAGGAAGCAGGTGATGGAGTGGTATCCCTCGGGAATCGGATTCACTGCGTTGCTCATGGGTACGACTCTCGTTGCCGCGGCGGCGACGGTCTTGTAAGAAAGCGACAGGAGCGATGACCAGCAATAACGGTGCGCGGGGCCGGTTCTCGCCGCGGCCGGTGCCGCCGCCGGAGACCGCCAAGGGCATTCTGCGGCCACGTCAGCAGAACGCGGCCAATAACCATGCCCGCCTCGCCGCGGGCGAACGGGTGGCTCGCTATGTCGAGTGGTACTGGGCGGTCCGCTGGGATCGGCGGGGGCAGCCGCCGTTCCAGGCCGAGGTGCTGTCGTATCCCTGCGTGAACCTGACCTTCGAGCGCACCCATGAGCGCACCGGCGCCTTCGTCACCGGCGTGTGGACCACCAAGTACAGGCGTGAATTGGCCGGGGAGGGTGAGACCTTCGGGGTGAAGTTCCGGGCCGGCGGCTTCGGCGCGTTCACGGGGCTGGACGTCGGGGCGCTGAGCGACACCTCGGTCCCAGCAACCGATATCTTCCCGGCAGCCGACACGTTGGCCGACGCCGTGCTCGCCACGGCCGATGCCGAGATCCGCCGCGATCTGATCGAGGATTTCCTGGTCGCGGCACAGCGCGACGAGGAATCGCACGGCGACGACCAGGCGTACCGCCAGGTGCTGGCGATCATCGAGGCCATGGAACACGATCGCGATCTGACGCGGGTCGACCAGGTCGCCGCGCGTTTCGGCATTCCGGTCCGCACCCTGCAACGCCTGTTCCGCCGCTACGTCGGCGCCGGCCCGAAGTGGGTGCTGCGCCGGTATCGCCTCCAGGACGGCGCGCACCTGCTGGCCGAGGGCCGCGCCTCGGACCTGGCCGCGCTCGCCCTCGAACTCGGCTACTTCGACCAGGCGCACTTCTCCAATGAGTTCGCCAAGGAGATCGGAATGCCTCCGCTGGAATACGCGAAGATCTCGCTACCATCCTGAGAACACTGGTCCGGGAATAATCGCGCCGCCCGACAAGTTGGTTGCCGTGTCACCCAATGGCAGATCGATCATCGAAGGAGCGGGCCATGGATGTGCTGGTATTGATCGGACGGATCCTGTTCGCGCTGCTGTTCCTCATCTCGGGTTTCGGGCACCTCGCGCAGCGTGCCCCGATGGCGCAATACGCCCAGTCCAAGGGCGTGCCCGCCCCGAAGCTGGCCGTGCCCGCCTCCGGCGTCCTGTTACTGGCCGGCGCGCTGAGCGTGCTGCTGGGCGTCTGGGCCGACCTGGGCGCGTTGCTGCTGTTCGTCTTCCTGGTGCCGACCGCCTTCCTCATGCACAACTTCTGGAAGGAGACCGACGCGCAGGCCAAGCAGACCGAGATGATCCAGTTCAACAAGGACATCGCCCTGGCGGGCGCGGCACTCATGCTGTTCGCCTTCTTCGCCCACACCGGCGGTGATCTCGGATTGACCCTCACCGGACCGCTTTTCAGTCTCTGATCCGATCCGCGCGTTAGTATTGCGCAGCATTGATCGGCCGGAGGGGAGAGGATCGCATGGACATCCTCAGTGCGATTCTCGGCTGGTTGTGGGCCGAATATCGCGACCTGTGAGCCGAGACGAAGTCACTGTTTCGCGAGCCGTTCGTTGTGCGCTGTCACAACGAACGGACCGCCGTGGTTCCGGTGGATATCGGACTTGTGACGAATCTCCCAGGTGCGCAACATGGTTGACATTATGTGGGCCAGGTCGCGGTGGCTCGGAAATTCGCTGGTAGCCGAGGCCGTGTTCGCGCCGCGACCGGAAAGTGCCATGAACCGAACGCGCCACAGAAGTGTGATGTGTTGCGATATCGAATATTTCCGCCGGTTATGCCGCTATTGTCAGGCGAAGTTGTCGCGGTGAAAACCCCACCTTCGAGGATGCCGCGGCCCCGACCCTTGTACTTGGAGGAGAAATGACCGCCTACCGGACGATCGTCGTCGGTACCGATGGCTCGGACTCGTCGTACGTCGCCGTCGAGCGGGCCGCGGCTCTGGCCGGCGACGAGGGCGCCACGCTGCACATCGCCTGTGCGTATTTCCCGACCGACGACCGCGATGTGGCCGCCGCCGCGGACGTGCTGAAGGACGAGGCCTACCAGGTGCGCGGCTCCGCGCCCACCAGCGAGATCCTGCGCGTCGCGCGCGACAAGGCCGTCGCCGTCGGCGCGGTGAACGTGGTGGAGAAAGCGGTGGTCGGCGAACCGGTCGAGTCGCTGCTGGACCTGGTGAAGGAGGTGGAGGCCGACCTGCTGGTCGTCGGCAACCGGGGCCTCAACACCCTGACCGGCCGCCTGCTCGGCTCGGTTCCCTCGGATGTGGCCCGCAAGTCCCGCTGCGACGTGCTGATCGTGCATACCGTGCGCTGAGCGCGGCTTCGCTCACACTCGGGAAAACCGGGGCCAGCCCCGAATCTCGCTCATACGAAGCGGCCGAGCCCGATCGGGCTCGGCCGCTTCGCCATTCGCCAGGCTGGTCAGCGCAGCCGCTGCAGGACCTCCGGAAGGTCCTCGGAATGCACGACCACCAGGCGCTGGGTGGCGCGGGTGAGCGCCACGTACAGGTCGTTGAGCCCGCGCGGCGACTCGTCCAGGATCCGGTGCGGTTCGGCGAGGACGACCGCGTCGAACTCCAGGCCCTTGACGTCGTGGACGGTGAGCACGCGCACCGAATCATCGGTCAGGTGGCCGAGTTCCGGGGCGAGGTCGTGCGGCACGATGACCACGGTGGTGCCGGGATGCTCGGCCTCCGCGGTGATCAGCCGCTTGATCTCGTCGGCCAGTTCGGTGGCCGCAACCCGGGTCGCGGTCGGTTCGAAGCCGGAGTCGCGGACCGAGCGCGGCGCGGGCGCCGCCGGGTCGATGGCGGCCAGCACGTCGCTCGCCACCGCCATGATCTCCGATGGCGTGCGGTAGTTGACGGTCAATTCGGTGAGCTTCCAGCGTTTGGCCACATACGGTTCCAGCACCTGCTGCCACGAGGAGGCGCCCGCCGGGTCGCCGGTCTGGGCGACATCGCCGACCGCGGTGATCCAGCGATTCGGGATGCGGCGCATGACCATTCGCCACGCCATGGCCGAAAGCTCCTGCGCCTCATCCACGATGACGTGGCCGTAGGTCCAGGTGCGGTCGCCGGCGGCGCGTTCGGCGGTGGTCTGCCGGGTGCGTACCTGCTGGCGTTCGGCCAGCTGGGAGGCATCGATGAGGTCGTAGGCCATGAGCAGTTCCGGATCGAGGTCGTCCTCGAGGTCCTGCGGCGCGGAACCGGTGAGGATGTCGAGGGCGTCCTGGGCCTCGGCCAGCTGGGCGCGCCAGCGGCGGCGGGCGCGCTCGCGCTCCTCGCTGTCGTCGATGCCGAGCAATTCGGCCAGCTCGTCCAGCAGCGGCGCGTCGGCGTCACTGAATTCGCCGGTGTCGGGCCGGCGCAGCGCTGCCCGGTCGGCCTCGCTCAGCTGTCCGGCGGCACCGGCCAGGCGCTTCGGGTCTGCCCACAGCCCGCCCAGCACCTCCTGTGGGGTGAGGATGGGCCACAGCCCGGCGATGGCACGCTGGATCTCCGGATCCGCCCGCATCTCGTCGCGGATCTCGGTGAGATCGGTCTGGCTCAGCAGGTTTCGCCCGCCCAGCGGGTTGGCGCCGATGGCTTCGGCCAACTGGTCGGTGAGCGCGTCCACCACGGCGGCGGCGAAAATCGGCCGAGCCAGGTTGTGCGCGCGACGCGAGGAGCGGGCGCGGCCGCGGGCCTTCGTGGCGATCTTGCGATCCAGTTCCAGCTGATGTCCGTCGAAGTACAGCCGGATCGGCTCCCGGGGCACCTCCTGCCAGTCCCGCACCGCCTTCTTGAGCACCTCGAGCATGTCCAGTGAGCCCTTGAGCTCCCCGGCGCGCAGCGAATCCTCCAGTGTCGCTTGCACTCCCGGGTATAGGTTGCCAATGGTGGACAGCAGCACGCCGGTCTCACCCAGCGAGGGCAGCACCTGGCCGATGTAGTCGAGGAAGGTGGAGTTCGGGCCGATGATGAGCACGCCGGCCTTGTCCAGCTGCTGCCGGTACGTGTACAGCAGATAGGCCGCGCGGTGCAACGCCACCGCGGTCTTGCCGGTGCCGGGCCCACCCTGCACCACGAGCACGCTCTTGTGTTCGGAGCGGATGATGGCGTCCTGCTCGCTCTGGATGGTTTCGACGATGTCGTTCATATGCCCGGTGCGGGCGGCATTGAGCGCGGCCAGCAGCGCGCTCTCACTGCCGACGCCGCCGTCGCCGCCGATCACCCCGGCGTGCTGGGCGGCATCCAGGTCCAGGTACTCGTCATTGACCGCGGTGACCTTGCGATTGCGTGAGCGAATATGGCGCCGCCGGGTCACTCCGTCGGGCGCGGCGGTGGTGGCGAGGTAGAAGGGCCGGGCCAGGGGAGCGCGCCAATCCAGGAGCAGCGTCTCGTAATCGGCGCTCTCGTCGAGGATGCCGATGCGGCCGATGTAGCGCTGTTCGCTGTCACCGTTGTCGGCGATGTCGATGCGGCCGAAGCACAGGCCGTGTTCGGCGGCGTCGTATTTGGCCAGGTCCTCGGAGTAGAGCTGGGTGAACGATTCCCGCTCACTGCGCGCCTGCGGGGTGCCGCCGGTCTCCAGCAGCACGGTCCGCAGCCGCCGCTGGGCGTAGGCGCGCATGCCGTCGAGCTGTTCGTAGAGCTTCGTGAGGTACTGCTGCTCGCGTTCCAGGTCCGGGGAAGCCGCGCTGGCGGAATCGGACACGGAACGCTCCTCGGTGAGGTCGGGCAAAACGGAACTCCTTGTTCACCACATCCGCCGTGTCGGGTACGGCGCGCGAAGCATCGAGAACAGAGTTGTCGAGTCTAGTTCGCGTTTCCATCCAGCGCCGTATCCCCAGGTAATCGTGATGAGAAGCTCAGGAGGCGTGGGTGCTGTCGCTGCGGCGGCTGAGGGTTCCGCTCTGGTGATTCGGGGGTTTGGCGCGGTACATGGCGAGGTCGGCATCGTGCAGGACGGCCTCGGGCGTGCGATTGTCGCCGGCGTGCAGGTGGGTCACGCCGATGGAGGCGTCGACCTGGATGCGGTGGCCGCGCGCGATGATCGGCTCGGCCATGGCCTGCCGCAGCCGCGCGATCAGCGAGTCGAGATCGTCGCCGAGGGTGCGACCGGACAGCAGCACCAGGAATTCGTCACCGCCGATGCGGCCCACGATGTCGTCGGAGCGCAGCCCGCGCTGCAGCCGCTGCGCCACGATCTGCAGGACGGTGTCGCCGATGGCGTGCCCGAGGGTGTCGTTGATGGTCTTGAACCCGTCCAGGTCGATGAACAGCACGCTGGACACCGGAAGGTTCTCGGTGGTGCCCAGCGCCGCCGCCAGCCGGGACAGCACCAGCGCCCGATTGGCCAGCCCGGTGAGCGGGTCGTGGGTGGCCTGGTACTCCAATTGCCTTCGGCTGGCTCGGAATTCGGTGATGTCGTTGAACGAGGACACCGCCGGTGAATCCGGATCGCTGGGATTGAGCAGGCGGCTGTTGGCCGACAGCCAGCGCCGAAGCCCGTCGGGCCGGTCCAGCCCGAACACGAAGCGGGTCACGGTTTCCCCGGTGGCGAGGGTACGGATCACCGGATACCAGGACGTGGGCATGGGCTGGGCATTGGCGTCGAGCAGGCATAGCGGAAGGTCGTAGATGTGGGTGCCGACGAGGTCGTCGGCCTCGTACCCGAAGATGCGCCGCGCGGCCGGATTGGCGGATTCGATGCGCCCTTCCCGATCGATCACCACCACGCCCTCCTCCAGCTGCGAGACCACGCTGGCGAAGAACTGCTCGGCGCGCCGCTGGGCGGCCTCGGCGCGGCGCTGCTGGGTGAGATCATGCACGACGACCTGGTAGGCGAGGTGTTCGTGCCAGGCCGTGAGCACCGACACGGTCTCCACCTCGATGCTGCCGCCGTCGCAGCGCACCAGGGTCATCTCGCTGGGGTCGGAGGCGGTGCCGGCGATGGTGAGGCGGCGGATGCGGTCGAGCATGGGTTCGACGGAGTGGGGCTCGACGAAATTCGTGACCGGTTGTCCGATCACCTCGTCCGGATTCCCGGCCGCCAGGAGACGCAGCATCGCCGGGTTGGCGTAGACGACGGTGCCGCGCTCATGGACCACCACCCCGTCGGGGCTGTAGTCCACCAGGGACCGGTACCGCTGGGCCAGCTGTTCGACATTGGCCGGGGCATTTGCCCGATCGTTACCCATCATCACATGCACCCCCTGATCGTCGTTCCGACACGCCCCGGAGCGCGGCGCCCATTCTGTTATCTGAAAAGTTGCTGGTGCACCTTGCCGACCGTATTGAATGAATCACAGTTCCGCACAGCATCGGCCCGCGATTGGTGATCATTACGGGTAATGGCCCGAAAGGAGCGATGCAAATGCCTGGCGTTATCCCCGTCCCGATGACAGCAGGTCGGCATCAAGATCATATGACGATCGCCGGCATCGGTGCCGTGTCCGGGTATGGCTGGGGCCGAGAAACCCTCTGGGAAGGTTTGCTGAGCGGCAAACCAGCAGCCCGGCTCTTTCCAGGGTACGGTCTCGGGCGCGATCGGCAGGGGTGGGTTGCCCGCGTGCCGGAAGGTGGCGATCCGGATCTACCGCTCAGCCGCTACCTCCGCGCGGTCCTGGGCTCGGCGCGGGAGGCCGTGGCCGATGCGCGCGATCGCGGCTGGCGGCCCGGCCGGACGGTCGGTTTGCTGCATGCGATCGTGCTCGGAAACGCCCACGAGTGGCGGGATTTCTACACCGTCGACGCGGGACAGCGGGCCAACCGCGACTATCTACGGCTGCTGCCCTCGACCCCGATATCGATGCTGATGAGCGAGTTCGGTTTCCACGGCCCGGCCATGAATGTGACCGCCGCCTGTTCCTCCTCGAATGTGGCTTTGATCATCGCGCAGTTGTGGCTGGCCCAGGGCATCGCCGACGACGTGCTGGTGCTGACGACCGACCTGTCCGCGATTCCGGAGATGGTGCAGCCGTTCGTGTCGCTGGGCGCGGCGGTCGACGATGCCGATCCGCTCGACGCCTGCCGTCCGTTCCAAGAAGGCAGCCGTGGCTTCGGTTTCGGTGAGGCGTCGGTCTCGTTCCTGGTGACCCGGGAGGCCGCGGACCCGTACGCGGCGATGCTCGGCGGGGCCATGTCCAACGATGGCCACCACGTGATCTCGGTGGAGCCGTCCTATGAGCAGATCTTCGAGTGCGTGCGCCGCGCCCTCGCCAACGCCGACGTCCGTCCCGACGAGGTGGCCTACCTCAACAGCCACGGTTCCGGCACTGCCCAGTGCGATATGGCCGAAACCGCCCTGCTGGCGGCGATTTTCGACGATCGCCCGGAGGTGGTGGCGCTCAAACCGCTGGCCGGGCACTGCCAGGCCGCCTCGGCCGGTGTCGAAGTGGCCGCCGCGGCCCTGGGTTATGAGCGGGGACTCCTGGTATCCGCGCCGATCGTCGCACCCGCCCAGGTGCGCCTGGTCGACGGCGTACGGTCGGGGGTCGACGGAATCACGGTCAAGACCGCGCTCGGCATGGGAGGCAACAACTCCGCGGTGGTACTCGGCCCGGTCGGCTAGTGCAGCGGAACCGACCAGTGCAGCTTCGTGCCGGAGCCGTCGCCGCTGGGATCGCGGCGTGGATACACCGCCAGGCTGCCGCCCGACTGCTCGGCGCGCCGCGCCAGATTCGTCAGCCCGCTGGGGGTGATGTCGTCGGGAATGCCGCGGCCGTTGTCGGAGACCACGATGGTGAGATCGTCGGCCACGCTGATGTCGATGGTGACGGTGTCCGCCCCGGAATGCCGGACGGCATTGGAGACCGCTTCGCGCACCACAGCTTCCGCGTGATCGGCGAGTGCGGGTTCGACCACCGACAGTGATCCGGTGATGTGCGTGAGCGCTCGGATGTCGGTGGCGGTGGTCTGCTGTTCGACCGCCCGTTCGACGCGCCGGCGCAGCCGAGTGCCGCGCCCGTCGCCGCCGTGCAGATCGAAGATGGAAGTGCGGATCTCCTCCACCACGTCCTGCAGATCGTTGATGGCTTCGGCGATACGCTTCTGCACCTCGGGCACGCGGGCGCGCGGCACGGTGCCCTGGAGTGAGAGCCCGACGGCGAACAGCCGCTGGATGACGTGATCGTGCAGGTCGCGGGCAATGCGGTCGCGGTCGGTGAGGATGTCGAGTTCGCGCATGCGTCGCTGCGCCACCGCCAGCTGCATGGCCAGCGCGGCCTGATCGGTGAAGGCGGCGATCAGCTCCATCAATTCGTCGGTGTAGGGCGCGGATTCGGCGGCGCGCAGCGTGATCAGCACGCCCAGGGTGGAATCGGGGGTGTGCAGTGGCAGCACCAGGGCCGGGCCGATATCGGTGATCGGCGTGCCCAGGTCGATGTGGCGGGCGTCGTCGAAGCGCAGCGGGGTGCGGGTGGTGAGCGCCTGGCCGACGGCGGTGTCCGCGGTGCGCACCGCGTGCCCGGACGCCGGATCACCGGGGCCGGACCACTGCGCCACAACGAGTTCGGCGATCTCCTCGGCGGCCACGTCGAGATCGGGGACCACAGCCAGCAGCGCCCGCTGCGACCCGGTGAGCTCGCGCGCGTGCTCGACCACGTGGGCCAGTACCTTGCCGGGTTCGGTGTCGGCCAGGAATTCGGTGGCGATATCGCGGGTGGCCTCGATCCATGCTTGCCGGGTGCGGGCCTGCTCGTAGAGCCGGGCATTGTCGACGGCGATACCGGCCGCGGCGGCGAGCGCCTGCAGCAGCACCTCGTCGTCCTCGGTGAAGGGGTGCGCGCCGGATTTCTCGGTGAGATACAGGTTTCCGAAGACCTCGCCGCGGATCCGCACCGGCACGCCGAGGAAGGTGCGCATGACGGGATGGTGCTCGGGGAATCCGGTCGCGTCGGGGTGGCGGGCGAGGTCGTCCACGCGCAGTGGTTCGGGCTTGTCGAGCATCAGGCCGAGGACGCCATGGCCCTCGGGCAGCGCGCCGATCAAGACCCGCGTCGGCTCGTCGATGCCGTGGAAGATGAACTGACTGGGCTGCTGTTCGTGCCCGCGCACCGCGAGCGCCCCGAAGCGGGCGTCGACCAGGATGGTGGCGGCGCGCACGATCGTGCTCAGGGTCTGGTCCAGGTCGAGCCCGGACGTGACCGCCAGCATGGCCTCGACCAGCCCGTCGATGCGGTCACGGGCATCGATGATCTGTTCGACCCGGTCCTTGACCTCGGTGAGCAATTCGCGTAATCGCAGCTGCGACAGCGTTTCACGCACTGAGCGGGGACCGGCGCTGGGTGTGTCGTGCATGGTTGTCCTGCGGTCCGGAGGATACGACACGGCAAGCGGAATTCTATTCGGACCGAGGTTGCCGCAGGGTCGTCATGCCGAACGTGACTGTCCCGTACGCAATTTCGAGGCCAGCACGGCCGCCTGGGTGCGGCGTTCCATGCCCAGTTTGGCCAGCAGCCGGGACACATAGTTCTTGACGGTCTTCTCAGCCAGGAACATTCGTTCCGCGATCTGCCGGTTGGTCAGACCGTCTCCGAGCAGGTCCAGCAGCTTGCGTTCCTGATCGGTCAAACCAGACAGCGGACCGTCGAATTCGGTGCTGCGCCGCAGCCGCGCCATGAGGGCGGCGGCCGCGCGATTGTCCAGCAGCGAACGGCCGGCGCCCACCTCCTTGATGGCCTTGGCCAGCTCCATGCCCTTGATGTCCTTGACCACGTAGCCGCTGGCGCCTGCCAGGATGGCGTCCATCATGGCTTGCTCGTCGGTGTAGGAGGTGAGGATCAGGCAGCGCAGGTCGTCGATGTCGGCCAGCAGGTCCCGGCACAGCTCGATGCCGTTGCCGTCGGGCAGCCGCACGTCCAGGACCGCCACATCCGGATGCAGCGCCGGGATCCGGGCCAGGGCTTGGGCGACGTCACCGGCCTCGCCGACCACGGTCAGTTCGGGATCCTCCTCCAACAGGTCGGTCAGACCTCGGCGGACGATCTCGTGATCGTCGACCAGGAAGACTTTGATCACGACTGCCTCCAAGCTCAGGGTCGCGGGCACGCGAATGGGTCTGGCCAACGTATCTCGCGGGGCGGCGAGCAGATATTGCCGAAGGTCCCTAATTTCCGATGCTCGGACCGGCGCCGATCTTTTGTCGGAGAATATTCCCCGAAAGTCGTCTGGTTTGGGACCTTCGGCACTGTCGAGGGTGGCTGCGCTGTGTTGCCATGGACCTCGGGTTGCCGGGTCGGAACAGGGAAAGCGGGGGTCGGCGATGGGCACGTTCGATGGGTGGTCGAGTGGAATCGATCCGGATTTCGTGGTGACCACGCACGGGCCCGTTCCGTCGGGTGAGGTGACAAGGGTCGTGCGCGGACTGAGCAGGATCCTGCGCCGTCACGGGGTCGAGGGGCCGGTGCGGGTACGCCTGCGCTGGCCCGGCGCCGAGGACGAGGCCACCCTGGTCCAGGCCGGTGTCCGGGCACCGGGGAAGGCATTCCGGGTGCAGGTCGCCGCGCCGGGGCGGTTCGCGTCCACCTTCGCCCTGGAGCGCCTGGATCTGCGGCTGGGCTGTCCGCCGGATGAATTGTCCCGGCCCTGGCCGGATCCCGCGCGGCCCTCGCTGTCCGCGGTGACCGAGCTACGACCGATCGTGCGGCGCAAGGACTGCCGCCTCCAGGTGACCACGCCCGCCGCGGCGGCGCGGGTGCTGGATGCCATGGACTACGACGCGCACCTGTTCATCGACGCCACGACCGGATCCGAGGCGGTGGTCTGCTGGACCGGACCGCTCGGGGTGCGGACCCTGGGCCGGCTACGCGACAGCGCGCCCGTCCTGGTCGAGGATGAGGCGGTGGACCGGCTGTGCCTGGGCGGGCTTCCTTACCTGTTCTTCACCGACGCCGACACCCGCCGCGGCCGTTTGCTGTACCGCCGCTTCGACGGCGATCTCGCCCTGGTCACCGCGGCCGGCGCCGAGGACCGCTCGCGCGATCGGGACCGGGGGCGCCAGCCGCGGGCGATCGCGAGCTGCGGGCGGCGGGCGCTGCCCGCGACCTTGCCCGAGGCGGCGACTGGTTTCGTGAGCCGAGGATAGCCCGCCGGGGGCGTCCGGAATCGGTGCGCACCCGATCGTCGGCACGGGGTTGCCGATGTCGGCCGACTCTGTTGCCCGCCGCGGGCGCGGAGCGGCGCGACCGTGCAATAAACACAGTGTGACCAGCGTTTCAGCGGGCGCGAGCAAACTTGTCGGTGGATGCCCCTAGCATGGCGTCGGGGGTAAGTCTGGATGCTGAAACGTTGGAAGGATGGCCAGTGGCGGATCGCCTGACGGTGCGCGGAGCGCGGGAGCACAACCTCAAAGGGGTCGATCTGGACCTACCCCGCGACAGTCTCATCGTTTTCACTGGTCTGTCCGGCTCCGGCAAGTCCTCTTTGGCCTTCGACACCATCTTCGCCGAGGGGCAGCGGCGGTACGTGGAATCGCTGTCGGCATACGCGCGGCAGTTCCTGGGCCAGATGGACAAGCCGGATGTGGACTTCATCGAGGGCCTGTCCCCGGCGGTGTCCATCGACCAGAAGTCGACGAACCGCAATCCGCGGTCCACGGTCGGCACCATCACCGAGGTCTACGACTACCTGCGACTGCTGTTCGCGCGCGCGGGCACTCCGCACTGCCCGATCTGCGGTCACCTGATCGCCAAGCAGACCCCGCAGCAGATCGTGGATCAGGTGCTGGCCATGGAGGAGGGCACCAAGTTCCAGGTGCTCGCCCCCGTGGTGCGAACCCGCAAGGGCGAATTCGTGGACCTGTTCGAGTCACTGAACTCCCAGGGCTATTCGCGTGTCCGGGTCGACGGCGTGGTGCATTCGCTAACCGACCCGCCCAAGCTGAAGAAGCAGGAGAAGCATGATGTCGAGGTGGTCGTGGACCGCCTCGCGGTGAAGCCGAGTTCCAAACAGCGCCTGACGGATTCGATCGAGACCGCCCTGCGGCTGGCCGACGGCATCGTGGTGCTGGACTTCGTGGACCGCGACGAGCACGCCCACGATCGGGAGCGCCGCTTCTCGGAGCGGCTGGCCTGCCCGAACGGGCACCCGCTCGATATCGAGGATCTGGAGCCGCGGTCGTTCTCCTTCAACTCGCCCTACGGCGCCTGCCCGGACTGCACCGGTCTGGGCATCCGCAAGGAGGTCGATCCGGATCTGGTGGTGCCGGATCCGGATCTGAGCCTCGCGGACGGTGCTATCGCGCCATGGTCGCGCGGGCAGACCGCCGAATACTTCACCCGGCTGCTGTCGGGTCTGGCCGAGGCCATCGGCTTCTCCATGGACACACCGTGGAGTCAGTTGCCGCTCAAGGCCCGCAAGGCCGTGCTGGAGGGCAGCTCCGAGCAGGTGCACGTGTCCTACACCAACCGCTACGGCCGTAAGCGCTCGTACTACGCCGATTTCGAAGGCGTGATGCCGTTCTTGCAGCGGCGTATGGACGCCACCGAGTCGGAGGCGATGAAAGAGCACTACGACGGGTACATGCGGGACATTCCGTGCCCCGTCTGCAATGGCGCCAGGCTGCGGCCGGAGATCCTGGCGGTCACGCTGTCGGCGGGCCAGGAGCGCAAGTCGATCGCGGATCTGTCGGATCTGTCGATCGGTGATGCCGCCAACTTCCTGAACACGCTGACCCTCGATGATCGCCAGGCCGCGATCGCCGCGCAGGTGATCAAGGAGATCCAGGCGCGCCTGGGCTTCCTGCTGGATGTCGGTCTGCAATACCTGACGCTCTCACGCGCCGCGGCCACGCTGTCCGGTGGTGAGGCGCAGCGCATCCGACTCGCCACCCAGATCGGTTCCGGCCTGGTGGGGGTGTTGTACGTGCTGGACGAACCGTCCATCGGCCTGCACCAGCGCGACAATCGCCGCCTCATCGAAACCCTGACGCGCCTGAAGAATCTCGGCAACACCCTCATCGTGGTAGAGCACGACGAGGACACCATTCACGCCTCGGACTGGGTGGTCGACATCGGCCCGCTGGCCGGTGAGCACGGCGGCCAGGTGGTGTACTCGGGTCCGTACGAGGGGTTGTTGAAGGATAGGGGATCGCTCACGGGCGCTTACCTTTCCGGCCGCGAGCAGATCGAGGTGCCGCTGGTGCGGCGGCCGATCGACAAGAAGAAGCAGCTCACCGTGGTCGGCGCGGTCGAGCACAACCTGAAGAACATCGACGTGAGTTTCCCGCTGGGCGTGCTCACCTCGATCACCGGCGTCTCCGGTTCCGGTAAATCGACGTTGGTCAACGACATTCTGGCGACCGTTCTCCAGAACAAGTTGAACGGCGCGCGCCAGGTGCCGGGCCGCCACACCCGGGTCAACGGCCTCGATCATCTGGACAAGCTGGTGCAGGTCGACCAGTCGCCGATCGGCCGCACTCCTCGCTCGAATCCGGCCACGTACACCGGCGTTTTCGACAAGATCCGCACCCTGTTCGCGGCCACCACCGAGGCCAAGGTGCGCGGCTATCAGCCGGGCCGGTTCTCCTTCAATGTGAAGGGCGGCCGCTGCGAGGCGTGCTCGGGTGACGGCACCTTGAAGATCGAGATGAACTTCCTCCCGGATGTGTACGTCCCGTGCGAGGTCTGCCACGGCGCGCGCTACAACCGCGAGACCCTGGAAGTCCACTACAAGGGCAAGACCATTGCCGAGGTCCTCGATATGCCGATCGAGGAGGCCGCGGAATTCTTCGAGCCGGTGACCTCCATCCATCGCTACCTCAAGACCCTGGTGGATGTCGGCCTGGGCTATGTGCGCCTGGGCCAGTCCGCGCCGACGCTCTCCGGTGGTGAGGCCCAACGTGTGAAGCTGGCCGCCGAGCTCCAGAAGCGCTCGACCGGCCGCACCATCTACATCCTCGACGAGCCGACAACGGGTCTGCACTTCGAGGACATCCGCAAGCTGCTCACGGTGATCAATGGCCTGGTGGACAAGGGCAATACGGTCATCGTCATCGAGCACAACCTGGACGTCATCAAGACCTCCGACTGGGTCATCGACATGGGCCCCGAAGGCGGCGCCGGCGGCGGCACCGTCATCGCTCAGGGCGCCCCGGAAGACATCGCGGCCGTTCCGGAAAGCTACACCGGCCAGTTCTTGAAGAACGTCCTCGCCGCCCAGCCCGCCTCCCTCGCCGAGCCCGAGCCGGCGAAGAGGGCTGCGAAGAAGACTCCCGCCAAGAAGGCCGCCCCGAAGACCGACTCCCAGGCCGCCGCCGCGAAAAAGGCAGCCGCCGCCCGCCGAAAGGCAGCCGCCCTCCGCTGATGGTGTGATTCACCGCTGTAGCGGGGCCAAGGTGTGAAAACTGGAGCTCGACGATGTCTGATCGGCGAACAGCCGAGCGGCAGCCACCTCGAACCCGTCGAGGCACAGTGCCATCGTCGAATTCTCGAGGCCGTTGTCGTGCGGAGTCGGCCGAGGCCGATCCTGAAGCGCTCGCCGGGCCACGACCATCGCCGCGCCTATTCCACGCGCGTACCCTGCTGGACGTTGACTGAGCACTGCCCCCGACATGACGCGGCCCCGCACCGAAATCGATGCGGGGCCTTCGTGTTTCGTGCCTACTCGGCAGCCGCCAGCGGCGGGCTGAGTTCCTTGACCTCGGCGATGCGGCCGAAGTCGAGTTTCACGATCTGGTCGGCGCAGTCGAAGTAGCGGTCGTCGTGGGTGATCACGATGACGGTCTTGCCGCGGTTCTTGAGATTGACCAGGATCTCGCGGTAGAAGACGTCACGGAACTTGGGTTCCTGATCCGCTGCCCACTCGTCGAACATGTAGATCGGGCGATCCTCGAGCAGCGCGGTCAGCAGCGCCAGCCGCTTGCGCTGCCCCTGGGACAGCGCGATGGTGGACAGCCGCCCGTTCTCCACGGTGACCTTGTGGTCGATCTGCAGTTCCTTCAGGTACTTCCGGACCTCGTCGTCGATGCCCGGCTCGAAGCCCAGGTAATCCTCGAACAGGTGGAAGTCGGTGAAGACCGCCGACGAGTTCTGCCGGAACCACTCGATATTCTCGTGGTCGACGGTCTCGCCGTTGAGCGACAGGTGGCCGTGCTGCGGGACGTAGAGGCCCGTGATCAGTTTGGCCAGGGTCGATTTGCCGCTGCCGTTGCCGCCCACGATGAAGGTGATCCGGCCGGGCTCGAAGGTCAGGTCCAGCGGTCCGAGGTGGAAGCCGGAGCCGTCGGCCTCGGGCGGGGACACGGGCGCGCCCATCGGGACGGGTCGTCCGTTGTGGCCGCCGTGCTCGATGAACCGGTGCCCGTTGACATCCGGGCGATCGGGCGACGCCGCGGCGTGACCGGGCGGCGGACCGCCGGGCCGTCCACCCGGATGCGGTCCGGGCCGTCCGCCCATCGGCGCACCCGGCGCGCCGGGGCGATTGCCCCCACCCGGGTGCGGCCGCGCACCTCCACCCGGGTGGGATCCGGTTCCGGGCGGCGGGCCACCCGGCACGGGCGGGAAGGCGGGCGGCGCCTCGGTCAGGTAGCTGTAGCTGACGTCGTTCAGCTCCAGCCGGGCCGCCTCGACGACCGGCCGCTCGGTGTAGGGCAGGGTCGATTCGTCGTGTGCCGTCTGAATGGACAGGTTGAGGGAACGGATCTTGGAGAGCGCGACGTCACCGCGCAGCAGGTCCGGGATCCGGTGCATGAAGTTCTGCATGGGCATTGCCAAAAAGGTTGTGACGAGGACGTATCCGAACATCACGTTCTGCGGCAGGTCGAGGGCCCGGGCGAGCCCGAAGAGGATGAGCGCCATGGTGGCCAGCTGCAGCAGCTGCCCGAAGCCCTGGGCGACGGTGAATTTCGAGCCGGCCTCGATATTCTGCGTGCGCAGCGTCTCGGCGGAGCCCAGCAGATGCTTGTCCATGAAGTCGCGGCGCCGGCCGCGGTGCAGCTTGAGCTCCTTGATGCCCAGCGACACCGCCTGGAAGGAGCGCAGCAGCCCGTCCTCGTTCTCGCGCGCGGACTTGTACAGGGCGCGCACCCGCTTGAGAACCAGTTCGACACAGGCGATTCCGAGTAGCGTGCCCGCCACCGTGGTGGCGAAGATCCAGCCGGACACTATCGCCAGGAACACGAAGCACCCGATGATGGTGGCCAGATCGATGCAGATGCTCGGGATGGCCGTCACCGCCTGCGACAGCGACCGCACGTCCTCGGTCAGCGTCGCGATCAGGCGGTGCTGTCCGAGCCGCTCGAGGTGCTCGAGCGGAGCGGACACGATGCGCGAGCTCAGATCGGCTCGCAACCGGTAGATGGCGTCCTGTGCCAGGCGGATCAGCAGCACCTGCGAGATCACGCCGCTGATCAGGATGACCAGCGCGGTCGCGACGAACGCTTGTACCGTGACGCCCGGATGCGGTTCTGGTGACACCACTCCCCGAATCAATGTCACCAGGTAGGTATTGGCCGCACCGCAGATGAGACCGGAGGCGATGACGCCGGCGATCCGCATCCACGAGATGGAGATGAGGAATCTGATGAGTTGCATGACTGCTGGTCTCTCTGGACGGAACTGACGCCTGTTTTCTGACAGATGGGCTTGTCAGGGGCGGATGATGTCGAAGATGACGCCTTCGAGGGTGACGCCCGGTGCGAAGGAGAATGCCACTCCGGTCGAGATCGGCTTGGTCGCGTGCTGCGCGATCATCTGCTCGAGCACGAAGATCAGTGAGACGCTGAGCATGTTGCCGTATTCGGCGAGCACGTCCCAGCTGGTCGCGGCCTGCTCGGAGCCGATGCCCAGCGAGCGGACCGACTCCTCGATGATCTTCGGGCCACCCGGGTGGATCGCCCACAGATCGATGTCGGACTTGGTCATGCCATTGCGCGCCAGCACGGTGGTCACGACCGGGTCTACCCCGCGCAGAATGTACTGCGGCAGATTCTCCGACAGCTCGCAGGTGATGCCATTGTCGTTGACGCCAAGGACGATTCCGTCCTCCGCGTCGTCGAACAGGTAGCTGAAGCTGTCGCGGATGACCACGGTGCCGGCCGGCAGATGCTGCCGCGGCTGGCTGGCCCCGATGACCACCGCGCCGCAGCCGTCACCGAAGAGGCTGTGGATGATGACGTCATTGATGTTGTCGTCGAACACGGCGTTCACCGAGCTGATTTCGATGCAGACGACCAGCGCCTTCTTGTCCGGGTGCGCCCGGACGAAATCCACCGCGGCGCGCACCGAGTTCATGGCCGCGGCGCAGCCCATGAAGTTCACGATGACGCGGTTGACGGCGGGGGATAGGCCCAGCTGCTTGACCACGGCCACGTCCACGCCCGGCGCGATGAACCCGGTGCTGGTGGCGAAGACCAGCATGCCGATCTCCGAGGCAGGGTCCTCCAGGTGGGCGGTGGCGCGTCCGGCCACATCCACGGCCAGCGGCACCGCGTGTTCGTAGAAGGTGTTCATGCGGTCCCGGATGGTGCCGGATTCCTTGCTGTAGGAGAGGAATTCGGGTTCGACCGGGTTGACCGCCAGGTGGCGGGTGGTGATGCGGGTCTTCTGGTAGATCCGCGGAATCCGCGCCTGCTGCACCGGATCGGCGAACAGTCCGGCCACCTGGGCGGCGGCGTCGGCCTGCGAGAAGATCTGGCCCGGCGAACCGGTAGCGATGGATTCGATCACGCCGACGGTGGTCGGCGGGGTGGGCGGCAACGGGGTCGTTGCGAAGTTGCGGCCGGGCTTGCCCCCCGCGAGCCGGGTCGCCGCCGAGCGGCGGGCGCTCCCCTCATCGATGGTGATAGACATGAAATTACTCCCCTCGTTTCGATATGACGACCCGCGGTGCGGTCGGCGCATGCGTGAACGCACCGCGGTAAGTGGAATCGGTTCAGACGGTTCCGATTCCGGTGAAGCCCTGAACCGTGTAGACGGCGCAGGTCTTCAGGGCAAGTGGTGAGAAGTGCTCCTTGACGAACCCCCACTTGCGCTCCACCGCGTCGTCGGACGGCGCGAGAATGTAGGTGCGGATCTGCTTGGGGAAGCGGTCGGTGAAGAAACTCTTGGCCGGCAGCCACTCCACCCCGAAGTTCGCGGACTCCTCGCGCAGCACGTCCTCGGTCGCGATGTTCGCGAAACCACTGCGCTGGTAGGGCAATACGTGATGTACCCGGTGCGAGCTCAGGCCGGCGGACAGGAAGCAGTCGATGTAGCGGTTGCCGATCACTTTCAGGTCGTAGGCCTGCTCGATTTGATTGACGCCCCAATCCTCGGAGTTGGATTCGATCTCCTCGGTCTCTAGCTCGAAGTCGTGGCTGGCCACCACCAGGAAGGTGGAGATCCACAGTGTGATCACGAATTGCAGTGCCCAGGCCCAGAAGTCGCCCATCACGGTGAAGACGATCAGCTCGCCCAGCAGCAGCAAGCGCACGCCGAAGGAGCCGATGAAGTGCGGCAGCGCACCGCCCCAGGTGCCGTACATGTCCTTGATGCCCACCTTGCGGGTGAGGCGGCAGACATCGACCAGGCGGAAGGTCATGCCGGTGACGGTGTGACCGAACTTGTGCAGGGTGTGGATCGGCACCCGGTACAGCCGCGGGATCCGCATCATCATGGTGAAGACGTTCTTCTTGATGTCGACTTCACTCTGGGTGTGCGGGTGGTGCAGCAGCGCGTGGCCGTCCGCGGTCACGAAAGCCAGTGCGACGTAATTGAAGTCGAAGGCATTCGTATAGATCTTGTTCATGCCCTTCTGGGCGCGGTGGATGGCGTAGTGCCCGAAGCCGGCCAGTGAGCTGCGCAGCAGCACCATGGCGATCACGAACACCGGCAACGGCATCCAGCTGCGCTCGAACAGCCGCACGCCCTGCACCGCGAAGTACAGCACCGCAAGCGTGGCCACCACGATGTTGAAGTAGGTGTCCATGCGCCGGATTCGGGCGGCCAGCGCGGGTTCCTTGAGCCGCGCCTTGACCTTGTGTAGGAGGTCATCGGTGTTGTCGAAGGTGAACTTCGGGGTGTCGCGCCAGCTGTCGAATCCCTCGTTGAAGAGGAACGCCGGCGCGTTGGCCTTGGGGTGGATGTCCTCGGGCAGGGCGTCGCGATCCAGCGCGTACTTCTTCAGGATGCGGCCGATGGCCTCCGGGTTCTTGTGATACGAACCGACGATCGAGGTGATGTCGCGGTTCTTGGTCCGGCCGATGAAGAACTCGCCGCCCGGATGCTTGGAAATCCAGTCGCTGAGGTCGTAGGCTTTGCCGTTGTAGACCCAGACATTCGATGCCGGCGGGGGGCCGTCCAGCGGGGGCCGACGGAACTCGTCCTCCCCCTGGGGCTCCTGGCGCTCGATCGTCGCTTCGGCTTCCGGGCGTTCGATCGTCATTTCATCCCTCCACACGCAAGCACGACGTTTGAACCTTCGGACGAAATAGTCGTTGCCGCGCCTTGCATTTCACTGAACAATCTCTTAAGCGTGCAGCCTCGGTCGGCTGCGGATCAACCAGCTCGCGGGACGAGCCGGAATTTGTTGTAGGCAATGCGGTTTCGGACGGTTTGCCGAAACGCGAAAGCCGGTCCGGGGGTGGGCGGACGACAGCCGTTGCCGCCGTCGCTCTTTCCCCGAACCGGCTCCGAACTCACATGACAGGCAGGTACTTGTTTAGCCGCCGGGCTTGGTGACGTGAACCGGCTTCGCCCAGTCGGACAAGGTAACTGTGACGGTGCCGGCATCCTTGGTCACCACGGCGCGCACCAGGTTCGGGCCGGTGCCCGGCGAGGCGGCCGTGGACGGCAGTGTGGTGCCCGAGCCGCTCGGCGGAGCGACGTCCTTGATGTACAGGGTGATCGGGAAGCTGCCGCCGTCCTTGCCGATCTGAGGCACGACCGGGTCGAACACCGAGGCGTCGATGGTGCCGGTCACCTTCACGGTGTCAACGCCGTCGATCTTCTCGCGGCCCTCGGCCTTCGCGTTCTTCACCTGCGCAATGACATTGGCGAGACCCTTGTCCTTGTCCAGGAGGACGCCCGGGTCGTAGACCTTCTCGGCGGGGCCGACGGGAGCGTATTTGCTGCCGTCGCCGGTGTAGAGGGTCTTGTCGACGACCATGAACTTGGTGTCGGTGAAGTCGGCGTCCTGCTTGACCTTGACCTTGGCCTCACCGATGGCCTGGCCCTGGCCCTGTGGCTGGTTGGTGACGTCGGCCTTGATGCTCTCGACCGGGAGGGTCGGGAGGTTCTTGACGTCCATCACCACGTGCACCGACTGCAAGGTCTGGGTGGTCTTGGCGGATTCGGCGACGATCTGCGCGCCGTCGGGCAGCTGCGACGGCGGCGCCGCCTGGGAGGTGGTGGCCTTGCTGTCCGAACTGGACGAGGAGCAGCCCGTCACGAGCGCGGCCGCCGCGGCCGCCGCGATCATGATCGGGAGGACGCCGCGTCGGATCCGGCGTCCAGACGCGCGCTTGTCGTGGGACATCAGTTCATTCATGTACAAACCCCCGAAGAGTTCATCGATCTCGTAGTGAGGACAGCCTTGCCGCTGCCCGTCGTAGTATGCAGGACTTCGCTCGCGTCCGCGTCGAACGAGGCGATACTCCGGCATCCAACCAGCACCATGTTCGCGCCGCCAAGAAATTTGATCATCCAGCCACGCAAGCGATTACCCTGCAACCCTGAAATGTCGCATGTGGCGGCAAGTGTTAACAGCTTCGCTGAGCTTGCAGCAAGCCGAGCGACCGCCTATCCGGATGTGTTCCGTCGCTGAATATTTGCCAATTGGTCGCTGATTGTTCGGCGCCCGGCCGGAAAGCTCAGCGCTGTACCGCATGGTGAATCAGTTCCGCGAGTTCCGTCGGCTTCGACCACATCGGCCAGTGTCCCGTCGGCAGGTCCACGTACTCGGCGTCGATGTTCCGCAGCTCTCGGAACAGCGGCAGCTCCCCGGCATCGCGTAGCTGCTGGACCAGCTCCGAGGGGAAGCTACAACAGATGACCGTGGTCGGAACCTTCAGTCGCGCAGCCGAATCGCCGAGCGTCACCGGCCGTGCGGCCACCCCGGCCGGGACCGGCACCGCCCGCTCGCGGAATCGGGCCAGCATCGCCTCGTTCAGGCCTGCCAGGCTGCTCCCCGCCGCCTCCACCTCTTCCCAGGTCTCGGGCAGTGGGAACTCCGCCGTGTCCCCCAGGGCGGGGTTCAGGATGAACCCGGCCGGCATGGGTGCGCTATCGGCATAGATCACCCTCGAAAAGTGTTCCGGCGCCAGGTCCGTCGCCATGTAGGCCGCCGCGCCGGCGCCCGAATGTGCCACCAGGACATCGGCCGCCCGGGCGGCGTCGACGATGGCCCGCGCCTGTGTCTGCAAGGTTGCCGACAGCCGCTCCGGATCGCCCGGATCCAGTCCCGGCAGGGTCAGTGCGTCGACCTCGTCCCCGAGCGACCGCAGCGGTCCGGCCACGTCCTCCCATGCCCACGCGCCCAGCCAGAAGCCGGGAATCAGCAGTATCCGTGCCATGCCCAGAGGATCGCACGGGCCACCGACAGCCGAAACCTTTGTCCGACGGGGCTCTTGACTCGATCGGGGATCGAAGCTCATTATGAACTTGCGTTCATGAACTATCGTTCATATAGGAGTCGATCATGACCGAGATCGTCAATACCGCCCAATTCGAGGCCTGGAACGGCTACGAGGGCGAATACTGGGCAGGCAATCACGACCGCTACGACGCGGTGAACCGCGGCTTCAACGAACCGCTGCTGACCGCCGCGTGTATCTCCGACGGTGACCGCGTCCTCGACATCGGTTGCGGCAACGGCCAATTGACTCGTGCCGCCGCCCGGCGAGCTGGAAGCGGATCCGCCACCGGCGTCGACCTCTCCGGCCCGATGCTCGGCCGGGCCCGTGCCCTCGCCGCGGCCGAACAGATCCCCAACGTCACCTTCGAACAAGGCGACGCCCAGGTATTCCCCTTCCTCGACAACGCTTTCGACGCCGCGTTGAGCCGCTTCGGCATCATGTTCTTCGCCGACCCCATGGCCGCCTTCGCCAATATCGCCCGCGCCCTGCGTCCCGGCGGCCGCCTCGCTTTCGTCGCCATGTCGCCCATGCCCGGTACCGATCTGGGCGCCGTATTCGGAGCCGCCGCAGCTCATCTCGACACCTTCGCCGTCGGCGCCGCCGAGGGTCAGTTCACCGATCCAGAACGCATCCGGAACCTGTTGTCCGAAACTGGATTCCGCGCTATCGACGTCGAATACCGTGAGGTCGAAGGCATCTGGGGCAATGACATCCCCGACGCCACCGAGTTCATCATGGGCTGGGGTCCGCTCCACTACCACCGTTCCCTCGCCGACTTCGCCACCGACGACCAGGTGCGCCAGGCGATCTCGGCCGCACTGGCCCCCTACGTCACCCCTGACGGCATTCGGCTGCGTGTGGCGGCCTGGCTCGTCAGTGCGACCACCGCGCTACCGTAACCACCCATGTCCCCTCGAAAGGCAGCAGCGCTGCGCGGCGCCGCCGACGACCGCACCCTTCGCGACCACCTCGTCACCACCGCGCAACGCCTGCTCGCCGACCAGGGCGCCGCCACCCTCACCGTCCGCGGCATCGCCCGCGCCGCGGGCGTGGCCGACGGCGTCCTCTACAACCACTTCCCCGACAAGGACGCCCTCCTCGCCGCCGCCGTCCGCGCCCACGTGGACGCCGCCCACCGTGCCCTCGGCCCCCTGCCCGCCCCGGGCGCGGCCACCGTCGAGCGGAACCTGCGCGCGTACCTGTCCGCCGGACTCGCCCTCCACCGCGCGGTCCTCCCGGTCGTCGCGGGCCTGCTCGCCACTCCGGCCGTGCTGACCCGCTTCACCGAGCTGCCGACCGACCAGCCCGACTGGCGCATCCTTCTCGCGCGCTACCTGAACGGCGAACGGGAACTCGGCCGCATCGCCCCTGACGCCGACACCGCCGCTGCCGCCGCGGTCCTCGTCGGCATCTGTCACGACCAGGTCCTGGCCACGCTGTTGCCGGGCATGTCCCCACACCCCGTCGACGCCGACGCGGTCATCACCACTGTTCTGACCGGGATCGCGCCGCGTACAGAACGCGCCTAGAGAAAACGGTCCCGGCTCAACCGAAGCGGTCGGGCCGGGCCGCGGAGAGGTCGTCAGTACACAGGTCCGGTGTACTTCTCGCCCGGACCCGCGCCGGGGGCGTCGGGGTAGGCGGAGGATTCGCGGAAGGCGCGCTGGAGTGACTGGAGGCCCTCGCGGATCGGGCCGGCGTGCGGGCCGAGGTACTCCACGGACGCGGTGACCAGGCCGGCGAGGGCGGTGATGACGCGGCGGGCCTCGTCGAGGTCGAGGTGAGGGCTGGTGGCAGGATCGGCCTCGCCGAGGCCGAGCTTCTCGGCGGCGGAGCTCATCAGCATGACCGCGGCGCGGCTGATCACCTCGACGGCGGGGATGTCGGCCAGTTCGCGGACCACCTCACCATCGAGCAGCGCGGTGTCGTCCATGCCGGCCGGATCGTCGTTCGTGGTTGCCTCGCTCATGGGATAGAGCATCCCATCGCGCGGGTCGACGCTGGTCGCGGGGGCCGCCGATTCGGAGCTCACGGCTATGAGTGTTAGACTCTTCCGCGACGACCGTCCCGGACTGGTTCCTGTAACCGACTCGGGGCATCAAGTGGAGCCCGACTCCCACCGTCAATCGGCTGTTCTTTCTGTAGAACGCGGCAGTCAGATTCGGCGGTCCGGTCGCCCATCATTGACCTGATGGGTTTTGCGCGTGGGTTCGTCCTGCGTGCGGTGCGATGCGAGCCATTCGCTTCGTGGATCGGTCGACTCGGGCCCCGTGGTGGTGAAATACCAACACGGGGCTTTCGTGTTGGAATTGGGGTTGCAGTTATTGCTTGCGGTCGTTGACGAACCGCTTGACCTAGGAGGCCCCATCAGCACTGAGACCCGCATCAACGATCGCATCCGCGTTCCCGAGGTCCGACTCATCGGACCGGGTGGCGAGCAGGTTGGGATCGTGCGTGTTGAAGATGCACTACGCGTCGCTCAGGAAGCTGACCTCGACCTGGTCGAGGTCGCCCCGGATGCACGCCCGCCGGTGTGCAAGATCATGGACTACGGCAAGTTCAAGTACGAGACCGCGCAGAAGGCGCGCGAGTCCCGGAAGAACCAGGTTCAGACCGTGATCAAGGAGCAGAAGCTCCGCCCGAAGATCGATGACCACGACTACGAGACCAAGAAGGGTCATGTCCTGCGCTTCCTGCAGGCCGGCTCGAAGGTCAAGGTGACGATCATGTTCCGCGGTCGCGAGCAGTCGCGGCCCGAGCTCGGGTTCCGGTTGCTGCAGCGACTGGCTTCCGACGTCGCCGAATTCGGTTTCGTCGAAACTTCGGCCAAGCAGGACGGCCGGAACATGACCATGGTCCTCGCGCCGCACAAGGGCGCGAAGACGCGGGCGAAGGCCCAGCAGTCCGCGGCCCAGGGCGGCACCGCCCCCGCCGAGACTGCCGCTCCGGCTGCCGAACAGGCCGCCGAGGCCGCCGCCCCGCAGCAGTAATGACGAGAAGCTCCGGTGGCGTGCTGACGCGCGCCTCCGGCACGACAGATTGAGGAATCCATGCCGAAGATGAAGAGCCACAGCGGCGCCTCGAAGCGATTCAAGGTGTCGGGCAGCGGCAAGCTGCTGCGTCAGCAGGCGAACCGTCGCCACCTGCTCGAGCACAAGCCGACCACCCGGACTCGTCGTCTGGACGGCGTGGAGGTCGTCGCGAAGGCGGACGTCCGTCGCGTCAAGAAGCTGCTCGCCAAGTAATCACAGGCTGAGCCAGCCCTCGCGATCCGTTCGAGGAACGCATCACCGACCAACCTCGGGCGCAACCGCCGGGTCCACGCGAAGGACCCCGCGCCCCTAATCGATCAAGGACTGACAAGTGGCACGCGTCAAAAGGGCCGTCAACGCTCAGAAGAAGCGCCGTTCCGTTCTCGAGGCCTCCAAGGGCTACCGTGGCCAGCGGTCGCGCCTGTACCGCAAGGCCAAGGAACAGCAGCTGCACTCGCTCACCTACGCCTACCGCGACCGTCGCGCGCGCAAGGGTGACTTCCGCCAGCTGTGGATCACTCGTATCAACGCCGCCGCGCGTCTGAACGACATGACCTACAACCGCTTCATGCAGGGCCTGAAGGCCGCCGGCATCGAGGTCGACCGCAAGATCCTGGCCGAGCTCGCGGTGTCCGACGCCGAGGCGTTCGCCCAGCTGGTCGCCGCCGCCAAGGCCGCGCTGCCGGCCGACGTCAACGCCCCGGCCGCCTGATTCGGCCTGCGTGACGACACACGACTCGAAACGACCCGCGGACGCGCTCTCCGAGCGCAACCCGCGGGTCGTTTCGGCTGTCAAGCTGCACCGCGGCCCGATGCGCCGCAAGACCGGCCTGTTTCTGGCCGAGGGTGCGAATTCGGTTGCGGCCGCGTTGGATACGGGTCGGATCGAGGAGCTGTTCTTCTCCTCCAGGGCCGCCGAGCGCGAGCACGAGCTGGTGGCCGGGGCCGCCGCCCAGCGTGTGCGCACCACGCTGGTCAGCGATCGGGCCGCGGAAATGCTGGGGGAGACCGTGACTCCGCCCGGGCTGATCGCGGTGTGCCGCCAGGTGGACGTCCCGCTGCGCGAGATCGTGGACGCGTCCCCGCGCATGCTCGCCGTTCCCGTCGAGATCGCCGACCCCGGCAATGCGGGCACCCTCATCCGGGTCGCCGACGCGGTCGGCGCGGATGGCGTTGTGCTGGCCGGTGATTCGGTCGATCCGCACAATGGCAAATGCGTACGCGCCTGCGCCGGAAGCCTTTTCCATGTGCCCGTCGCCCGCGCCCGCGACATCGAGGCCACCCTCACGGCGCTCGAAGAGGCGGGCATCGCCATTCTCGCCACCACCGCCAAGGGCGAGGTGGACCTGGACGACGCCGACGAGATCCTGCGCGGCCCGGTCGCGTGGCTCTTCGGCAACGAGGCCCACGGCCTGGACAAGGCCATTGCCGCCCGCGCCACCCACCGTGTCCGCATCCCCATCCACGGCCGCGCCGAGAGCCTGAATCTGGCCGCCGCCGCGGCCATTTGCCTCTACGCGAGTTCACGGGTCCAGCACGCCGAGTGACCCGGCCCCAATCCGGTGTGCTGGTGGTGTGCGCGCAGTTTTGACGGTCCAGGGGCACCGGAGCAGGTCGGGATCTGATCAGATGCCGTCCTCGCCGAGGTTGGTGAGGATCTCGGTGGCCCACGGCGGGGTGTCGGCGTCGTCGATGTCGGTGACCTGTAGCGCTGTCAGGTCGATGAGCAGCATGCCGGTGCCGAAGAAGCGGCGGACCTCGTAGGTCGTCGCGCCGGTGAGCTCCTTGGCGAGGTTGTAGAGGCGTCCGAAGTGATCGCGGATGTTCTCGCCGATGGCCGGCTCGCTTGCCGCCGCGATGCCCTGCAGGAAGACCCTCGGCAGATTGCGGTCGGTGAGGAAGTGGTCGCCGAAATGGCTGCCCAGGGAGTCGAGGCGGTCTTTGGGGGAGGCGTCAGGTGCGGCCTGGGTGGCCCCGGCGCGGAAGAGTTCCTCGATGCGCCCGCACACCTGGTCCAGCACCGCGAGGAACAGTTGCTGCTTGGTGCCGAACAGCCGGATCACATAGGGCTGCGAGACCCCCGCACGGCGTGCGATATCGTCGGTTTTCGTTGCGGCGTAACCGGATTCGGCGAAGGCGGAGGTTGCTGCCGTGAGGACTTCCGCGCTGCGTTCGGTCGCCGTCATCCGGGTCCTGGTCATGGTTGTCGAGTCTCCTCGCCGTCGGGAAATGCGGTCGTCATTGACATGTTATCAGTCGATGCATACTCTCTAGTTATCAGTCGATAACAACAAGGATTGGTCATGACTGAAACACTCGAAACCTCGACTCTCACCGGCAAGCTCGCGAACGCCGCCCGGCAACGGCCGCTGGCGGCGGTGCTCGCGGCGGTGGGCATCCCGATGTTCATGGCCACGCTCGACAATCTCGTCGTGACGATGGCACTGCCGGTCATTCGCACCGAACTGCACGCGTCGCTGTCCGACCTGCAATGGTTCGTGAACGCGTACACGCTGTCGTTCGCTTCGATGCTGCTCACGGCCGCCGCGATCGGTGACCGGCTCGGCCGGCGCCGGGTCTTCCTCGCCGGCATCACGCTGTTCACCATCGGCTCGGCCGCCTGTGCGCTGGCCACCGAACCCTGGATGCTGATCGCCGCCCGCGCGGGGCAGGGCTTCGGCGGTGCGGCGATCATGCCGCTGTCACTCACGCTGCTCTCGGCCGCGGTGCCGGAGAAGATGCGCAGCGCCGCCATCGGCATCTGGGGCGGCATCTCCGGACTCGGTGTGGCGCTCGGCCCGGTGGTCGGCGGCGCGGTCGTGGACGGCCTCAACTGGCAGTGGATCTTCTGGCTGAACGTGCCGATCGGCATCATCGCGATGCCGCTGGCCGCCCGCGTGCTGAACGAATCCTTCGGCGGCGCTAGGAAACTGGATATGCTCGGCCTGCTGCTGTCGGCCGGGGGCGTGCTCGCGGTGGTGTGGGGCGTCGTGCACGGCGCGGACGACGGCTGGACCTCCGCCAAGGTGCTGACCGGATTGATCGGCGGCGCGACACTGCTGACCGCCTTCGTCCTGTGGGAGCGCCGCGTCCCCGATCCGATGCTGCCGCTGCGGCTGTTCCGCCACCGCGGCTACGTCATCAACGCGGTCTCGTTCACGTTCTCCGTCGGCGTCTTCGGTTCGATCTTCCTGCTGGCCCAGTACTTCCAGGTGGTGCAGGGCTACACGCCGCTGGCCTCCGGCGTCCGCACGCTGCCCTGGACCATGGCCCCGATGGTAGTGGCGCCGCTGGCCGGGTTGATCGTGGACCGGGTGGGCCCGCGCACGCTCATCGCGATCGGTCAGGCTCTGCTGGCCGCCGCGCTCGGTTGGATGGCGCTGGTCACCGGCGTGGACGCCGCGTACGGCGCCTTCGTTCCGCCGTTCGTGCTCGCCGGCATCGGCATGGGCCTGACCTTCGCTCCCGCCGCCACCGCGGTCATGGCCGGCGCCGCTCCGGCCGATCAGGGCATGGCCTCCGGCGCCAACAACACCATCCGTGAGGTCGGGGTGGCCATGGGCGTCGCGGTGCTGGCCTCGGTGTTCGCCTCGCACGGTTCCTATCTGAGCCCGCAGCGCTACGTCGATGGCCTGATTCCCGCCATCGAGCTCGGCGCGGTCATCGTCGCGGTGGGCGCGTTCATCTCGCTACTGCTGCCCGGCCGTCGGTCCATGGCCGAATCATCCTCCGGCGCAACCGCTCTCGCCCGCTGACCACGATCACCTCACCGGAAGTGCATCATGTTCGAGACCCTTCTGCTCTGCGCCATCCCCACCCTGGCCCTGCGACTGCTGGGCGCGTTCGGCGTCACCCGCTTCGCCACCTGGCAGTCCTCGGCCGCCCACGGCCTGGCGTTCATGCTCGTCATGACCGGCACCGCCCACTTCGTCCCCGATTCGGTGACGGTCATGCCGCACCACAGCGACCTGGTCGCCATGGTCCCGTCCTTCGTCCCGTTCCCCGATTTCACCGTCTACGCCACCGGCGTCCTCGAATACCTGGGCGCACTCGGCCTGGTCCTCGCCCCCACCCGCCGCCTCGCGGGCCTGGCCCTGGCGCTGCTGTTCGTCCTGCTCCTGCCCGCGAATATCCATGCGGCGGTGGACAACGTCCCCTTCAACGGTGAGCCCGCCACACCGCTGTGGTTCCGTGTTCCCGAGCAGCTGGTCTACATCGCGGTAGCCCTGTTCGCCGCTCTGGGAGCTGCGCGCGTCGCCGGAGTCGCTCGGCGTACGCCGGTCAGGGCAGGGGAGTCGATGTAGGGCTCGCCTCGAAGGCCCCGGCGATGGTCGCGACAACTCGCTCCATCGTCGGGGTCTGCTTGCCGTCCAGCTCCCTTTCCACCGAGGTCATGTCGACATCGGGCATGCCGCAGGCGACGGCGAGCTTCCAGGGGCTGAGGTCGCCTGTGACATTGAGGGCGAAGCCGTGGGTGGAGACATTGCGGCCGACCCGCATGCCGATCGAGGTGATCTTGCGGCCGGTGTCGCGGGTCCAGACGCCGGTGAGGAGTTCGGAGCCGGCCGGGGTGTCGCGGCGTTCGGCGGGAATGCCGAGTTCGGCCAGAGCCGCGACGATTCGGTGTTCGACATCGCGGATCAGATCGACGACGCCTTCTCCGGGTCGCAGCTTCACGATCAGGTAGCCGACCAGCTGGCCGGGCCCGTGATAGGTGAGCTGACCGCCGCGCCGGGTCATGTAAACCGGGATATCGGACTCGGGCGCCGGGAAGTGGGCCTCGGGGGTGCGGGCCCCGGCGGTGAAGACGGGTTCGTGGCTCAGCAGCCACAGGGTGTCGGGCCGCTGGTCGGCGACGCGCTCCTCCCACATTTCCTGCATGCGGTCCATCGCCGCCGCATACTCGATGAGGCGATCGGTGTCGTCGATGAGGGTCACGGGCCGGGACTTCACGAGTTCATTGGTACCACCGCAGCCCGCCGTGCTCGGGCCCAGCCGCCAATGCGATCCTGCTGGGTGTCGACGCTGCTTTCATCGACATCCCGCCGATCCGACATGAGATGGCCAGCCATGCCAGAGACCGATAGCACGGTCGAGACGTTCGTCCCCGCCGTTTCCCCGCCGATGCTCATTCGCCACCAAAGCCGTCGTGTGGTCTGGGAGCGGGCGACCACCGTCCCCTTCACGATTCTGGCCATCGCTTTCCTGGTCTCCTATGTGTGGCAGGTGCTCGACCATGGCCGCACCCCGTCGCTGGATGTCTGGCTGACCCGGGTCGATATCGTCATCTGGCTGCTGTTCTCCGCTGATTTCCTGTATCGCCTGCGCATTTCGACCGCTCGCCGGCGGTTTCTGCGCAACAACTGGCTGGACCTGTCGATCGTGTTGGTGCCCCCGTTGCGCCCACTGCGACTGCTGCGTGCGGCACTGCTGATCATCGATGCGGTCGACCGGCACACCCGATTCCAGGCGCGGGTGCGGTTGGCGATGTTCGTCGGGGTGAGTTCGATGCTGCTCGTACTGCTCTGCAGTGTCGCGATGTTCGACGCCGAGCGGGACGCCCCGGGCAGCAATATCCACAGTCTCGGTGAGGCCGCGTGGTGGTCGGTGGTGTCGGTCACCACGGTCGGCTACGGAGACTTCTACCCGGTGACGCTCGAGGGCAGGCTGATCGCGGTGGTGCTGATGACCGTCGGAATCGGGTTGATCTCCTTCGTCATCGGTACCGTCACCAGCTGGGTCATCGACCGACTGCGCACGGTGGACGAGGGCGTCGAACGGGCCGACCGCGAACTGGATGAGCTGATCGGAGAAGTTCGCTCGTTGCGTGCCGAAATCACCGAACTGCGTGCCCAGCTGGGCACGCCACGCCCGGAAGGCGGTCACGAGCTGGGAAAATCCAGGTGAGGTGGCCTGATTACAAGGATTACGATGCGACCAGCAAGAATGGGGGTGCAATTCCGCCCGACCCGTAACCAGCCTGGGGAGTGACGAACCATCGTGGCCGATGACAACAGTGCCGAGCAGACCGCTGCGTTGAGCGAGGAGTCGCTCTCCGCTGCCGCGGAAGCTGCTGAGAAGGCGTTCGCCTCCGCCTCGACCCTGGACGAACTGGCCGCCGCCAAGACCGAGTACATGGGCGGTAAGTCGCCGATCTCGCTGGCGCAGCGGTCACTGGGCACGCTGCCCAAGGAGGAGAAGGCCGAGGCCGGTAAGCGCGTGAACGTCGCCCGCGGGCGGGTGTCGCAGGCGTACGAGTCCCGCCAGGCCGAGCTGCTCGCCGAGCGCGACGCGGCGGTCCTGGTCGCCGAGACGATCGACGTCACCCTGCCCGCCCGTCGGCACGCCGCGGGCGCGCGGCACCCGATCTCGGTGCTGTCCGAGCGGGTCGCGGATGTGTTCGCGGCCATGGGCTGGGAGGTCGCGGAGGGGCCCGAGGTCGAGACCGAGCACTTCAACTTCGACGCCCTGAACTTCCTGCCGGACCATCCGGCCCGCACCATGCAGGACACCTTCCACATCGCGCCGGAGGGTTCGCGGCAGGTGCTGCGCACCCACACCTCGCCGGTTCAGGTGCGTTCCATGCTGTCTCGCGAGCTGCCGATCTATGTGGTCTGCCCGGGTCGCACCTTCCGGACCGACGAGCTGGACGCCACCCACACCCCGGTGTTCTCGCAGGTCGAGGGTCTGGCCATCGACAAGGGCCTGACCATGGCCCACCTCAAAGGCACCCTGGACGCGTTCGCGCGGGCGCTGTTCGGCCCCAATACGACCACGCGTATGCGGCCCAGCTTCTTCCCCTTCACCGAGCCGTCCGCCGAGGTGGACGTGTGGTTCGAGGACAAGAAGGGCGGCCCCGGCTGGGTCGAGTGGGGCGGCTGCGGCATGGTGAATCCGAAGGTGCTCATCGCCAGCGGCATCGATCCGGAGGTGTACAGCGGTTTCGCGTTCGGCATGGGTCTGGAGCGGACCCTGCAGTTCCGCAACGGCCTGCCGGACATGCGCGACATCGTCGAGGGCGATGTGCGCTTCACGCTGCCGTTCGGCATCCAGTCCTGACCTGACCCCGATACGAGGAAGCGAAACGTCAAGTGCGAGTAGCGCAGTCCTGGCTGACGGAAATCCTGCAGCGGACCACCCCCGGGTGGTCGGTGACGCCGGAGGAGCTCGACGCGGGGTTCGTCCGGGTCGGTCTGGAAGTCGAAGAGGTCGACCCGCTGGAGCCGGTGACCGGTGACATCGAGCACCCGCTGGTGGTGGGCCGGGTCGCGGAGATCACCGAGTTGACCGAGTTCAAGAAGCCGATCCGGTTCTGCAAGGTCGATATCGGCCGGGGCGGGCCGGCGGGCGATTCCACACAGCTGCAGGAGATCGTTTGCGGCGCACGGAATTTCGCCGTCGGCGATCTGGTTGTCGTGGTGCTGCCGGGTGGTGTGCTGCCCGGCGGCTTCAAGATCGCGTCGCGGAAGACCTACGGCCACACCAGCAACGGCATGATCTGCTCGGTCGCCGAACTGGGCATCGGCAAGGACCACAGCGGCATCCTGGTGCTCGAGCCCGGCACCGCCGAGCCCGGCGCGGACGCCAATGAGCTGCTGGGCATGGACGATACGGTCATCGAGCTGGCCATCACCCCCGACCGCGGCTATGCCTTCTCGGCGCGCGGCCTGGCGCGCGAACTGGCCTGCGGCTTCGATCTGGAATACAGCGACCCGGCCGTGCGTCTGCTGCCCGACGACGAGACCGAGGCGTGGTCGGTGAAAATCGAGCCCGAGTCGCTGTGCACGCGTTTCGCCGTGCGCCGCGTCACCGGCATCGATCCGAAGGCCGTGAGCCCGTGGTGGTTGCAGCGTCGCCTGCTGCTGTCGGGTGTGCGCCCGATCTCCCCGGCCGTGGACGTCACGAACTACGTGATGCTCGAGCTGGGTCAGCCGCTGCACGCCTTCGACGCGGCCAAGGTGCGGGGCGGCTTCGTGGTGCGCCGCGCCCACAAGGGCGAAACACTGCGTACCCTCGACGAGGCCGAGCGCACCCTGGACGCCGAGGACGTGGTGATCGCCGACGACACCGGCGTCATCTCCCTCGCGGGCATCATGGGCGGCGCGAGCACCGAGGTCTCGGACAGCTCGACCGACATCCTGCTCGAGGCCGCCACCTGGAATCCGGTGGCCGTGGCCCGCACCGCGCGCCGCCACAAGCTCGGTTCCGAGGCCAGCCGCCGGTTCGAACGGGTCGTGGACCCCGAGATCAACCTGGCCGCCCTGGATCGCGCGGCCACCCTGCTGGCCGAGATCGCCGGTGGCACAGTCGAATCCGTCCTGACCGACGTGCGGGTGACCGGCCCGGCCCCGCAGCCGATCGTCATGGACATCGACCTGGCCGACCGCACCGCGGGCGTGCACTACGCGCCCGGCGCGGCCACCCGCCGGCTGCAGCAGGTGGGCTGCTCCATCGAGGTCGGCGTCAGCGAATCCGGCCACGGCCAGCTGATCGTGACCCCGCCGAGCTGGCGGCCCGACCTGACCCAACCCGCCGACCTGGTGGAGGAGGTGCTGCGCCTGGAGGGTCTGGACAAGATCCCATCGGTGCTGCCCACCGCCCCCGCCGGCCGCGGCCTCAGCGCCGGGCAGCGTCGCCGCCGCGCGGTGAGCAAGGCCCTGGCCTTCGAGGGTTGCGTCGAGGTGCCCGCCCCGGTGTTCATGCCCGCGGGCGTCTTCGACACCTGGGGCCTGGACGCGGACGACCCGCGCCGCAAGACCTTGAGGGTGCTGAACCCGCTCGATGTCGAGCGCGCCGAACTGTCCACCACACTGCTGCCGGGCCTGCTGGAGATCGCCGCGCGCAATATCTCCCGCGGCGAACGCGATCTCGCGATCTACGCCATCGGTCAGGTCACCCTGCCGACCGATGAGACCGCGCCCGTCGGCCCGCTGCCGGTGGATCGCCGTCCCACCGAGGACGAGATCGAGGCGCTGCTGCGCTCGCTGCCGAAGCAGCCGATCCGTGTCGGCGCGGTCCTGACCGGTCGCCGCGAACCGCGCGGTCCCTGGGGACCGGGCCGCTCGGTGGAGGCCGCGGACGCCTTCGCTCTGGTGGATGCGGTCGCCGACGCCTCGGGTGTCACCATCGAACGTCGTGCCGCGCAGTTCCTTCCGTGGCACCCGGGTCGTTGCGCCGAGCTCGTTGTCGACGGGGTCGTCGTCGGCCACGCGGGCGAACTGCACCCCGCGGTACTGGAGCGCTCGGATCTGCCCCCGCGCACCTGTGCTGTACAGATCGACCTCGATGCGCTGCCGCTGCGTGAAATCCGGCCTACCCCTGTGATTTCCGCGTTCCCGGCGGTGCTTCAGGACGTCTCGGTGAGCGTCGACAAGGCGGTTCCTGCCGCCGCTGTGGAGGACGCCCTTCGAGTTGGTGCGGGTGAGTTGCTCGAAAACATCTCTCTGTTCGATGTTTACGAGGGCGCGCAGGCTGGTGAGGGACGTAAGTCGTTGACCTATGCTCTGCGGTTCCGTGCTATCGACCGTACGTTGACCGAGGATGAGGCCAGCGCCGCTCGTGATGCCGCGGTGGCTCGTGCTGCTGACTCGGTGGGGGCTGTGTTGCGGGGCTGAGGAAGCCGGAAACGCTCGAAGACAAAGACAAAGACAAAGACAAAGACAAAGAGACAAAAGACTGAAAGACGCCTGGAGGAGGGAGGGGGCTGGCTTGGGAGGCCGAACTCGCCGGCCGGCCACCTCACCTTTGAAGCCGTGGGCTGGGGTCGCTGCTGGGGGTGATCCTCACATCCCGATGGTGGGGTGGCCGTAGGAAGGTGGTCATCGATGCCGGGGCCGATGGTCGCTGCCATGTCGGGCCGGGATCGGCGGGTCATCGCTTCCAACCCGGCCTCAGCCCACGTTGGGCAGCCCAAACCCGGCGCCCAAGCCCTGGCAGCGCAAGCCCGCCCATGCCCGGCAGGGCAGGGAGACAGGTGAAGCAACCACGGCTTCCCGTTGTCCTGCCCACCCCAGCCGGGCACGAGCAGCCCCCAGGGTCACGCCACCCGTGAACCCCACCCCCGTGAACCCCGCCGCTGGCAGCTCGACTCGACCGCCACAGCGACCCGCTCCCCCACGTGATGCCGCTCGTTCACCCGCGGAACACCCGACGGATCGAGACTCTTCGGCGCGATCCACCCCGTCCGCCCCCGATACCGCGAACCCTCACCCATCACAACCGTTCTCCAACCCCCGGCACTGTCATTGACCAACGCATGACAGTGGTCGCACGCCAAGGTCAGATTGAGGGGCCGGAAAGTTTTCGGACAGCGAGGTTTTGGTTATCTCAAGCTGCCTGATTTCGAGGCGCTGCATCAAATCCACGACCTCACCGTCGGTAAACGGGGTCAGGTTCCCGTGCAGGACCGATTCGGACAGGGCCGCCATCGCGGCCGCCAATTCGGCGATGCCGCACGTGTCGAGCGTTTCGTTTCCCCCTTCGAACCCATACACCAATTCTACCGCTTACACGACCGCCTATGAAGCCGAATTCTGTTGTAATGGAACGTGTTTCAGAATATTCGGACGTTTCTTGCTACCCGAATGCCGGGTTGTGGCGACGGGGAGGTAAGAAAGAAGCATGTGGCATCCGGCGACTCCCATCCTCAATGCGCTCAGTTATCAACCGGGCGATCGGAGGATCCTGTCGAATCCGGAAATGTATGGGATCGGGTATGAGGATCTTTCCCTGCGCACGAGGGATGGCGAGACGATAAACGCGTGGTTCGTGCGGGCGGCGGGGGAGCCGCTGGGGCACATCTTGTTCGCGCATGGGAATGGCGGGAATATCGGAGACCGGTCGCCGATGTTGGGCATGCTCGCGGCCGTCGGGTTCGACGTGATGGTCTTCGATTACCGAGGGTATGGGCGCAGCACCGGGCGGACGCACGAGCGTGGGACGTATTTGGATGTCCGGGCCGCTCGGGAGGCCTTGCTCGCGCGGCCCAGTGTGGATGCCAACCGGCTGGTGTACCTGGGGAAGTCTCTGGGCGGGGGAGTGATGCTCGAGCTGGCGAATGCGTTTCCGCCTGCCGCGCTGCTGCTCATGTCGACTTTCACCGGCATGCGGAACGCGGCGACGACCGTGTATCCGTTCCTGCCGAAGGTGTTCGTGCCCAACGCTTATCCGAGCCTGCAGCGGATTCGCACGCTGAGCTGCCCGCTGATGATCATGCACGGCGATGCCGATGAACTCCTGCCCGTGCAGATGGGCCGTGACCTGTACGCCGCCGCGCCCGAGCCCAAGCAGCTCGTGATCTACCCCGGGGCGCAGCACAATAATCTCATCGGATTCCCGGGTTGGGCGGAGACCGTCGCGACCTGGGCAGCCGGGGTGTTGCCGCCCAAGCGGCTCACTTCCGGATGATATTGGCGAGGAATTCGGCATTGCCGGCGGTCTTGCGCAGGCCGTCGAGGAGCAGGTCGAGGGCGCGCTGATCGTCGAGTTCGGCCAGGGTGCGGCGGAGTTTGTCCACGGCCAGTCGTTCGGCCGGGTTGAACAGGAGTTCGTCGCGGCGGGTACCGGACTTGGCGATATCCACCGCCGGGAAGATGTGGCGGCTCGCCAGGGTGCGGTCGAGTTTGAGCTCCGCATTGCCGGTGCCCTTGTACTCCTCGAAGATGACGGTGTCGGCGAGTGAGCCGGTTTCGACCAGGGCGCTGGCCACGATGGTCAGCGAGCCGCCGTGCTCGATATTGCGGGCCGCGCCCAGGAATCGTTTCGGCGGCGCCAGTGCCGTGGAATCCACACCGCCGGAAAGGATTCGACCCGAGGCCGGTCCGGACGTGTTGTAGGCGCGGGCGAGCCGGGTGAGGGAATCGAGCAGGACGACGACGTCCTTGCCCTCCTCGACCAGCCGTTGCGCCCGCTCGATGGCGAGTTCCGCCAGCGCGGTCTGCTCCGCTGGGGAGCGGTCGAAGGTGGCGGCGACGACCTCGGCGGGGACGCCGCGCGAGAGGTCGGTGACTTCCTCCGGCCGTTCGCCGACGAGCACCAGCATGAGGTGCACCTCCGGGTGATTGGCCGCGATGCCGTGCGCGATCGCTTGCAGCACAGAGGTTTTGCCGGCCTTGGGCGGAGCCACGATCAGAGCGCGCTGGCCCTTGCCGATCGGCATGACGAGGTCGGTGACGCGGGTGGTGAGTTTCTTCGGCTCGGTTTCCAGCCGCAGCCGCTCGTCGGGGTGGATAGGTGTCAGGTCCTTGAAGTGCGGCCGAATGCCGACCTCGGCGCTCGGCCGGCCGTTGACGCTGTCGACTCGCACCAGGGGAGCGAGCTTGCCGCCCTTGCGATTCGGCTGCGCCAGCCCGGTGATCAGGTCGCCGCGGCGCAGGCCGAACTGGCGAATCAGCCGGGTCGGCACGTGGATATCGCCGGGGCCTGGCAGGTATCCGTCGTGGCGCAGCACACTGTTCTGGCCGTGGATGTCCAGGATTCCCGTTGCGGGCGACAGGGTTTCGATGTGTTCGAGAGCCGGGGTCGCGGCGGTGGCAACCCGCGGCATGGGTTCGATGGTGGTCATGATGTGTTCTCCTCTGCGGGATCAGGTGATTTGTGCACCGGGCGTGTGTGATTGGCATGGCCGGATGCGGCCGACGGGCGGCAGGTACCCGCCGGTGAGTCCGAGTGGCTCGTGGGCGCGATACCGCGCTGTCCGCGACAGGCAGCGCCACCGTGGGAACCGGCTCGGGGAGGGAAGAAATCGCGTGGGAGGGACTTGGCGTCGACCTGCATCCACGGGATCGCGACTCCACCACGGTACGCGGTCCCCGAATGCCTTGCAATGCGTAGCCTGGAAGCATGAGCGATGCCAAGGAACTCGTGGCGTTGTTGGCGCAGCTGCCGGACGCCGAACTCGCGGCGGTGGTCGAGGCCGCCACCGAGGGTAGGGCCGGGCTGGCCGCGCTGCACGCGGTGGCCCAGTCACTGGTCGACACCCTGGGTCATGCGCCCGATGTCATCGATGTGACTCCTGACACTCTACCGATGGAAGGCTATCCCCAGTCTGAGACGCTCGGCCCATCCGGGCAGGTGGGAGTGGGTCCTGTGGTCTCCGGAATACCGGTACCGCCTGCGGGTATTCCCACCGCGCCCTCCATTGGCGGGTATACCTCGGCGGGCGTCCCTACTTTCGAGTCAGTTCGCGATAAGGTCGAACAGCGCTACGGGATATCGCAGGGGATGGGCGAGCTCGATCGGCAGACACCAGTGGGCCGTAGCGTAGAGGAACAGTGGGATGCGCGAGCCGAGGCCGCGCGGGAACGACTGGAACAGATTCGAAAATCGGTGCACGGCAACGATTCCGAGTAATCCGGCGTTCCATCGAGTTTGATGGGTGGAACCTTGACCGAGTCCGATTCGCCGTCGCGGACGCCCCGCGAAATCGCCGAGAAGCTGCTGGATCTCCAGGTCGACTTCATTATCGCCGAAGTCAGCGGTGACCGCTTCGCCGAAGTGATCGCCCGCGATGTGGAAGCCGTGGTCGGTGTCGCCGACACCATCATCTTCCGCGATGTGGTGGAGGTCGATCAGGCCAAGCAGACCGTCGCCACTGTGATCGACCTGATCGGCGGCAGCCCGGTGCTGGGCGAGATGGTCGGCACGCTGGCCAACTCGCTGTACGAGAACATCGCCGGGAGTCATGACTACACCCTCGGTGACGTGGTCGAACGCGAGCCGGTCGAGCAGCTGCTGGAGAAGCTCTTCAGCATGCACCAGGCCCAGGAACGCATCCTGGAACGGCTGACCGAGAGCCCCCTCATCGCGACCGTGGCCGCCAAGTTCGTGGACAAGCTGGTCGACGATTTCATGGAGACCAACAAGCAGATCGCCGGAAAGATTCCCGGCGTCGGGTCGCTGGTCTCCATGGGCACCAATGCCGCCAAGTCCGCGCGCAAGGCGGCGGAGAAGGCCGGCGGCACCTTCATCGGCGAGATGGCGGGCAAGGGCGCGCAATTCGCGCTCAAGCGCACCAATAACGCCATTCGCGAAATGTTGCGTGACGCCCCCGTGCACGACGCGGCCATGGAGTTCTGGGATCTGCACGCCGGCGAGCCAATCAGCGGGCTGCGCGACTACCTGTCCCAGCAGGACCTGTACGAGCTGGCGCTGATCGTCTACCGCATCGGGCTGACCACCCGAAACAAGGAGTACGTCGGCGTGCTGGTGGACCAGGGCGTCGAGGTCTTCTTCGAGAAGTACGGCGGCCATACCCTGGCCGCCCTGCTGCCGGAGCTGGGATTGTCCGAGGCGGTCATCGCCGAGGAGATCCTGCGTTACGGACCGGCCGTGGTGGAGGCCGGGAAGCGGAACGGCGTGCTGGCCAAGCTGATTCGCGAGCGCCTGGAGCCGTTCTTCCTGTCCGAGCAGGTGCTCGCGGTGCTCGCGGGGAATTGACCTCCGCACGAGCAGGGCCGCACTGTAACCGCGTGCGGCCCTGTCTCATTCCCCGGAGGGAATCGCTCAGCGCATTCATTCCGCACAGACTCGTGGTCATGACGAACCTCAACGATCTCGCCGGACGCTATCTGGCCCAGTGGAACGAATCCGATCCGGAGCTGCGCCGCAAGCTCATTCGCGAACTCTGGGCCGAGGACGGCGCACAGATCCTCGTGGATCCGCCCGAGGACATGCGCAATGCCGCTACCCGCTCGAGCTTTCCGATCCCGCCGCTCGAGGTGCGCGGGCATCACGCGCTGGAGCGCCGGGTGGAACGGGCCTACGACATGTTCGTCGGTCCGGGTGAACACCGCTTCGTCCAGCGCGGAGAGGTGACGCCACTGCTGAAGCAGGTCGTCGCCTTCACCTGGTCCATGGTGACCGCCGGTGGCACCGTGGTGGGCGGTGGGATGGATGTCCTCGCCCTGGACGATGACGGCCGCATCCGCACCGACCATCAGCACATCGGCATCGAATAGGCGCGGTGGTGTCCGAGGACTTGCCGGCCATCGCGGTCCAGCGATGTGGTACCAACGCGGGCGGAAAGTGGCAAGCGGTCTGATTCAGGAGGCGGCTTGTTCTCCGAGCTTGTGCCGCAGCACCTTTCCGCTGGGGTTGCGGGGGAGCTCCGGAAGGCGGACGAACTGTTTGGGCACCTTGTAGCGTTCGAGGCGGGTGCGGATGTGAGCCGCGAGGGCCTCGTCGCCGGGATCCGCGTCGGTGGTGACGAGGTAGGCGCGCAGCACCTGACCGTATTCCGGGTCGGGGACGCCGACCACGATGACGTCGGTGACGGTCGCATGCTCGGCCAGGACGTTCTCCACCTCGCGGGGGTAGATGTTCTCGCCGCCGGAGACGATCATCTCGTCGTCGCGGCCGTCGATGTAGAGGCGGCCCCGCGCGTCCAGGTGGCCCATGTCGCCGACATTGACATAGCCGTCGCGGATCTCCTTGGCCGGGGCGGCGCCGGCGCGGTCGGCGGTGTAGCCGTTGAAGCCCAGACCGCCGCGCACGAAGACGGTGCCGGTCTCGCCGACGGCGGCGGCGCTGCGGTCGGCGCGCAGAATGCGTACGGAGACACCGAGAATCGGGCGGCCGACGGTTCTGGGGGAGTGCTTCAGGTCCGCCGGGGTGGCGATGGAGATGACGCCCGCCTCGGTGGAGCCGTAGCCGTTGACCAACCTGGGACCGTAGTCGCGCAGGAACTTCTCGATGGTCTTCGGCGAGATCGGCGCCGCGCCCGTCAAGGCCAGGCGAAGTGACGACAGGTCGTGGCGGCGGCGGACCTGCGCCGGCAGCGCGGTGAGGCGCTGGATCATGATCGGGACGCCGATGAACACCGTCGCGCGGTGGCGCTGGATATCCGCCAGGGCCAGCTCGGGATCGAAGCGGCGGCGGGTGACCGCGGTGGCGCCCAGGGCCAGTTGACCGGCGAGCGCGCCGAGACCGAAACCGTGGAAGAACGGGGGCGCGACGATCGCGATATCGCGGTGGTTCAGGCGGCTGGCCGCCGCGAGCGAGGCGGCGGCCTCGAGCGCGGGGCGCAGGCCGATCCTGCGGGCCACGCCCTTGGCCATACCGGAGGTGCCGGAGGTGAGCAGGGTGATCCGGGCGGGCTGTCGGGCCGGTGGCGGGGACGGATGCTGTTGCCGACCGAGCTGATCCAAGGCAGGTATGCCGGATCGGACGTCGGGCTCGCGCCAGCCGCGCACCTGCAGGCCGGGATAGCCCGCTTCGGCGACCGCCGCGAGGTATTCGTCATCGTGGACGAGGATGTCGGGCGCGTGGCGTTCCAGGATGCGGGCCAGTTGGGCGGCGGGCAGTTCGGTATTGAGGAAGACCAGCTCGCAGCCGAGGCGGCTGCCCGCGATCACCGCCTCGACGAAACCGCGGTGATTGCGACAGAGAATGCCCAGCGTGCGCAGGCTCGGTGCGAGCGAATGCAGGGCGGCGGCAATGGCTTCGGAGCGGCGCATGAGTTCGCCGTAGGTGACCGCGCCGGATTCGTCGATCAGGGCGATCCGATTCGGATGGCGGGCCGCGGAAGTGGCGATGAGCAGGCCGAGCGATGGTCCGTAGGCCTGGTAACCGCGCGCGATCGACAGCGCGGCTCTCGGGCCGATGGGGTTGAGGGCGCCCGACGTCGCGACAGCGGAAAAAGCTGTGCCCCAATCGAAGATCGTACTACGCCGCATCGCCGGCGCCCTTCCCGTTGACCGCGCGCAGCGCCGCGTCGGTGTCGCCGAGCCGCTTGTACACCGCGGTGAGGGCGACCTCCAGCGGCACCCGCAGGAATGGTGTCAGCATCGAGGACAGATACCCGTAGGCGGGAATCATGATGCGCGGCTTGGAGATCAGCGCCCGCGCGATGCCGGTGGCGGCCTCGGTCGGGGACTGGCCCGGCAGCGCCGACATCCACCGGCTGGGTGCGCTCATCCGGGTGTGCATGAGCCCGGCGTAGACGGTGGTGAGGGTGACCCCGTCGGGGCGCGCCTCCATGCCCACCGCCCGCATCCACACGTCGAAGGCGGCCTTGGACGACAGGTAGAAGCCCCACTTCGGAACCGCCGGAAAGAGTACGCCGACCGTGGAGACGTTCACGATGTGGCCACTGCGGCGCTCCCGCATGCCGGGCAGCAGCGCCAGGGTGAGCCGGATCGGGCCGAGGTAGTTGGCGGAGGAGGTGGCGGCGAGATCCTTCGGCCGGTCGTAGGACAGGTGGATGGAACGGCGCAATGACTTGCCCGCGTTGTGGATCAGATAGTCCACGTGGCCGAAGCGGGTGAGGATGGCCTCGGCGAAGGCCGAAATCGATTCCGGCTCGGCCAGATCCACGTGGATGGCGACCGCGCTGCCGCCCGCCGCGGCGATCTCGGCGGCCACCGCCTCGAGTTGGTCGAGCGAGCGCGCGCCCAGCACGACGGTGGCTCCGGCGGCGGCCAGCATGCGGGCCGTCTCGGCGCCCAAGCCGTGCGAGGCCCCGGTGACCACGGCGATCTTGCCCTCGACCTCGCGGCGCAGCCGTTTCGGGTCGGAGACGCCGCGCGGACCGATGGCCCAGGCCGCGGCCCGGCCGATCGGTCCCGCCGCCAGGGCATTGTTGGGTCGGTGGATGGTGTCCACTAGCTCTTCTCTGTTCGTTCGGTGCGCTGCCCGCCGTGCAGATCCAGCAGGGCGGCGATGGTGCGGGAGGTCAGGGTGATGGAAGGGTCGAGCGTGAGAGTCGTTTGCACCGTGGCGAATCCGGCGGCGAGCACCAGGCTCTGCAACTGAACGCGGTCCGAATCCGGCTCGGTGAGCCAGCGTGCGGTGGCGCCCTCCACGAATGCCAGCCACCCGTCCATGGCGATGCGAATGGCCGAACTGCCGCCCGCGGAGACGATTTCGGTGAGCAGTGCCGCGACCAGCCGGTCCCGATGCCGTTCGTGCTGTGCCAGCAGCCGCTCGTCGGCCCCCGTGCGCGGTGTCATGATCAGCGCCGTACCGTGCTGCTGCACGAAATCCAGGTAGATCCCGAACCCCTGCGTCAGCCGCTGCATCGCCGATCCCCGCAACTCCTGCAGCCGCCCCCAGAAGTCCTCGAACACGGCCTCGTGCACAGCCAGATACAGCTCGTACTTCCCCCCGAAGTGGTACCCGATCGACCCCACCGCGGCCCCCGCCGCCGCCGCGATCTCCGCGATCGACACCTCCTCGTACCGCTTGGTCGAGAACGCGTTCCGCCCCGCATCCAGCAGTGCCGCCCGAGACTCCCGCCCCCGTCGATTCACCTGAACCGTCCGCACCCCGCTTTTTGAATCCCGTTCAACTTTGCCCACCGCCGCAGCGTAACCGACTTCTTGAACCAGATTCAAGAACTAATTCTCGGCGACTGCCGTTCATGCCCGCCTGTGGGACCGCGCAGTTCTCGTCCATGCCCGATGCCGCCCAGGTGGTCGAAGAGGCGGCGGTCGATGTGGGCGTAGCGGCGGGAGACGCCGCCGGGGTAGGCGCTGGAGGTTGAAGCGGTCGGCCGGCGCTGATGGACGTCCGATGACCGCATCGCCGACCTGTACGCGATCCGCAACCCGGGCCGGCTGCGCACCGCCGGACCGACCGTGCGATCGACCGGTGACTAGCCCTCGAGCAATCGCTGAATCGTTGCGTAACTGGGGATTTCGGCGACCAGCTGCTGGCCGTGGGCCACGGACTCGGCGGTGTGCACCGCGGCCGCCAGCGCCGCGCGATACAGTAGCGACCCGGTGCTGATCCGCCGCACACCCAGGGCTCCGAGTTCGGCGACGGTCGCGCCGGCGGGAGAGAAGAGGATGTTCAGCGGCACGGTCAGCGCGGCGGCGAGCGCCCGGATCCGCTCGGGATCGGTGACGCCGGGCACGAAAATCCCGTCCGCACCGCACTTCTCGTAGTGCTGCACCCGCTCCAGCGTGGAGTCCCCGTCGATCCCGAGCCAGTACGTGTCGGTCCGCGCATTGACGAAAAGCTCGGGCGTCGCGGCCTTCACGGCCGCGATCAGCGCGCCGTGCTCGCGGGGATCGGCCAGCTCCGCATTGGATCGGCTGTCCTCCAGATTGATTCCCGCGATGCCCGCCCCGGCGAGCTCGGCGCAGAACTCCGCCACCTCGCCCGCGTCATCGCTGAATCCGCCCTCGACATCCACGGTCACCGGCACCGGCAGCCGCCCGAGTCGCCGTGCCAGAGCCAGGGTTTCGTCGCGCGTGGCGGCCGTGCCATCCGGCAGCCCCGCCGCCGCGGCCACCCCGAGGCTGGTGGTGCCCAACGCCGCGAAACCCGCCTCGGCCAGCATGGCCGCCGACCCGTAGTCCCACGCGTTGGGCAGGACCAGCGGACGGTCACCGTGGTGCAGACTGCGGAACAACTCGGTCTTCGTCATTGCGGAGCTCCGTAAATCGACGGTCAGATCACGCGAATCAGTTCACACAGGGGATCTTCGAGCCGATCGTAGTGGTGACGGGCTTCCCGGAATCGGGCGCGTCCGACGTGGTCGCGTCGGTGGCGGCGGCGGTGGTGGCGGTGCCGCCCGCCGTGGTGGTCGGGCTGGTGGTGGCCGCCGTCGGGTCCAGCGTGGGCGGAATCTCCAGATCACTGCCGACGACCAGCTTCACATGCCCGGAGGACACCTCGGTGGACGGGCTCACCGGAAGGCCGCCGAACATCTCCGACAGCTGCTTGGCGTCGGTGTCCGCACCCGTGCCGTAGTAGACGGTCGAGGTGGTGCCGTCCGCGTAGGAGGCATTGCCCACGTCACCGGGCGGGAATCCCTTGGCGTTCAGCAACTTCGACACCTTGGCGGCCTGGCCGGGGGTACCACTGGCGTTGACCACGTCCAGGGTCGAGGTGGGCGTGGTGGCCGGGGCGCTGGGCGCCGCCGGGGTCGAGACGCCGAACGCCTCGCGCACGGTCTTCTTGATGGCGACCGGGTCGATGATGTTCACGTCCTGGCCGTCGACAGTGTCGTAACGCAGCACCGGCAGCGTGCGGAACTCGACCGTCGGCGACTCCGCGCGGCCCAAGGTGCTCGCGAAATCGGTGAGGCTCCAGCCGTCGGAGAGCACCACGTCCTTGTGCGCCACATCGATCAGCGCCTTGAGCCGCACCGGATTGGCCAGCGTGCCCGAGCCCTTCATGGCATTGGCGACCGAGGTGAGGAACGCCTGCTGGCGGTGGGTGCGGTCGAGGTCGCCGTTCTCCAGCCCGTGCCGCTGCCGCACGAACGCCAGCGCGTCGGAGCCGTCCAGATGCTGCGGCCCGGCGGGGAACTGCGCACCCGAGTAGTAGCTGTCGTCCACGGCGTGATTGAGGCACACATCCACGCCGCCCAGCGCGGTCGCCAGATCGTAGAAGCCCGCCAGGGAGATCTCGGCGAACCGGTTGATGGGCACGCCTGTGAGCGCTTTCACGGTCTGAACGATGCTGGCGCGGCCCGCTTCCCGGCCCTGACGCTCCAGCTCGGGTCCCTCGGCCATGCCCTTCGCCTTGAGCTTCTCCTCGACCGTGTACTTCTTGAGGCCGTAGGACTCCTTGATCTTGGCGTGGTCGTAACCCGGGATGCCCTGCACCGCCACGTAGTCGTCACGCGGGATCGAGAACGCGACGATGTGCTTCAGGTCCTTCGGAATGTGCACCAGGATGAGCGAATTGGCGTTGTAGCCGCCCTCCGTGCCGTCGCCGGCGTGCAGCTGGTCCAGTATCTCCTTGGGAAGATCGTTGCCGTTCAGGTCTTTTCGGGTGTCCAGACCGATCAGCAGCATATTGATATCGCCGTCGAGGTTCACGTCCTCGGGCGAGATCGCGCCCGAGCGGGTGAAGCCCTGATCCAGGGTGGTCTCGCCGTACCAGACCACGCCGGTGATACCCATCACGCCGGTGGCGACCAGCGCCATGATGCCGCGTCCGGCCAGTCGCAGCCGCTTGTCGCGCTCGCGCTGCGCGTCGGTGCGCTCCGGCTTGCCCTCACCGCGATCACGCTTGCCCGCGGTGCGCCGCTTGTCCGCGCGCCGGCGAGCGGAGTCCGCCTCGGTGCGCCGCGAGCGGCCGGGAGTCGGGTTTGGCGTCTCCGGTGCCCGGCGGGTGCGGCCCGGCTGGGGGCCGACGACCGGCAGCGGTTGGGTGGCGTCGTCGTACATGGCGCTGTCGAGTGTGCCGTAAGCGGCGCTCTCTGTCAGATTTCCGCCCGGTTGTGAATGAGCTTGCACAGTCGTGCATAATCATCACATGGTGGATACCTCGAACGGGCCCCTGCGGGTCGCGGTAGCTGGTGCGAGCGGGTACGCGGGCGGCGAAGTCCTGCGACTGCTGCTCGGGCATCCAGCCTACCGAAGCGGGCGCCTCGAGATCGGGGCGCTGACCGCGGGGTCCAATGCCGGGACCACCCTGGGTGAGCTGCAGCCACACCTGCTGCCGCTGGCCGATCGGGTGCTCGCGCCCACCACCGTCGAAGAGCTGTCGGGCCACGATGTGATCTTCCTGGGTCTGCCGCACGGTCAGTCCGCGGCGATCGCCACGGCGTTGCCGGAATCCACGGTCATTATCGACTGCGGCGCCGACTTCCGGCTCACGGACGCGGGCGCATGGGAGAAGTACTACGGCACCCCGCACGCCGGTAGCTGGCCCTACGGGCTGCCCGAGCTGCCGGGCGGGCGCGAGAAGCTGCGCGGCGCAACCCGCATCGCGGTGCCCGGTTGCTATCCGACCGTATCGAGCCTGGCGCTGGCCCCCGCCGTCGCGGCCGGGATCATCGAGCCGCGCGTGAATGTGGTCGCGGTGAGCGGCACGTCGGGTGCGGGCCGCAAACTCGATGTCGGCCTGCTGGGTTCGGAGGTCATGGGCTCGCTGCGGGCCTACGGCATCGCGGGCGCGCACCGGCACACCCCCGAGATCGCGCAGAACCTCAGGGCCGCCAGCGGATCCGGTGCGGACGTGAGCGTCTCGTTCACCCCCGTGCTGGCCCCGCTGCCGCGCGGCATCCTGGCGACCTGCACCGCCCCGACCACCGTGGACGCCGCGCAGGCCCGTGCCGTCTACGAGAAGGCCTACGCCGACGAGCCTTTCGTGCACCTGCTGCCGGAAGGCGTCCTGCCGCAGACTGGTTCGGTGCTCGGCTCCAATGCCGTCACCCTCCAGGTGACCGTGGACACCGACGCCGGGTTGCTGGTGGTCATCGGCGCGATCGACAACCTGACCAAGGGCACCGCGGGCGCCGCGGTCCAATCGATGAATCTGGCTCTCGGCCTCGACGAGACCGCAGGACTTTCCACCGTAGGAGTGGCACCGTGACTATCGACAACGGCAAGCTGGTTCGGACCCAGGGCGTCACCGCGCCGTTGGGCTTCCGGGCCGCGGGTATTGCCGCGGGCATCAAGCACAGCGGCAAGCCCGATCTGGCGCTGGTGTTCAACGAGGGCCCGGAGTACGCGGCAGCGGGCGTGTTCACCCGCAACAAGGTCAAGGCCGCGCCGGTGCTGTGGTCGCAGCAGGTGTTGACCGGCGGCCACTTGCGCGCGGTCATCCTGAATTCCGGTGGCGCCAACGCGTGTACCGGGCCGGGCGGTTTCCAGGACACCCACGCCACGGCCGAAGAATTGGCGAAGGCGTTGAGCAACTGGGGAACCGAGACCGGCGCGGGCGAGATCGCGGTCTGCTCCACCGGTTTGATCGGTGACCGGCTGCCGATGGACAAGCTGATCCCGGCCGTCACCGAGATCGTGCACGAGATGGGCGGCGGGCTCTCCGGCGGCGCCGAGGCGGCGCGGGCCATCATGACCACCGACACCGTGCCGAAAGAGGCCGCGTTCCACCACCGGGACAAGTGGAACGTTGGCGGCATGGCCAAGGGCGCGGGCATGCTCGCGCCGTCGCTGGCCACCATGCTCGTCGTGCTGACCACCGATGTGATCGCCACGCCGCAGCAGTTGGACGAAGCGCTGCGCAAGGCGACCGAGTACACCTTCGACCGCCTCGACGTGGACGGCTCCTGCTCCACCAATGACACCGTGCTGCTGCTGGCCAACGGCGCGTCCGGCGTCACCCCGAGCCAGGCGGACCTCAACGCCGCCGTGCTCGCGATCTGCGACGACCTGGCCGAACAGCTCATGTCCGACGCCGAGGGCGTCACCAAGCGCGTGCACATCACCGTGAAGGGCGCTGTCACCGAAGAGCAAGCGCTCATCGGTGCGCGGGCGCTGGCTCGCGACAGCCTGGTCAAGACCGCCTTCTTCGGCTCCGACCCGAACTGGGGCCGGGTGCTGGCGTCGATCGGCATCGCGCCCATCGAACTGGACCCGAACCGGGTTTCGGTGTCGTTCAACGGATCTCCGGTGTGCATCGACGGCGTGGGCGCGCCGGGGGCGCGCGAGGTGGACCTGTCCGGCCCGGATATCCAGGTGCTCGTGGAGCTGGGTCTGGGCGCCGGCGAGGCGACCATCCGCACCACGGACCTCTCGCACGGCTACGTCGAAGAGAACTCGGCCTACAGCTCATGAGCGATGTGGTGCAACAGCTTTCGGCCCTCGACAAGGCGCACGTCCTCGCCGACGCGCTGCCGTGGCTGCAGAAGTTCCGCGACAAGATCGTGGTCGTGAAGTATGGCGGCAACGCCATGATCGACGACGAGCTCAAGCGGGCGTTCGCCGCCGATATGGCGTTCCTGCGCACGGTCGGCGTACATCCGGTGGTGGTGCACGGCGGCGGGCCGCAGATCAGCGCCATGCTGAACAAACTCGGAATGACGGGCGAATTCCGCGGCGGCTTCCGGGTCACCACCCCCGAGGTCATGGATGTCGTGCGCATGGTGCTGTTCGGGCAGGTGGGCCGGGAACTGGTGGGGCTCATCAACGCCCACGGCCCGTACGCCGTCGGCATCTCCGGTGAGGATGCCCGGCTGTTCACCGCCACCCGCCGCACCGTGCAGGTCGACGGCGCGGCCACCGATATCGGCCTGGTCGGCGACGTCACCGAGGTGAAGCCCGAGGCCGTGCTGGACCTCATTGCGGCGGGCCGGATTCCGGTGGTCTCCACCATCGCCCCGGACGCCGACGGCGTGGTGCACAACATCAATGCCGACACCGCCGCGGCCGCGCTGGCCGAGGGCATCGGCGCGGAGAAACTGGTCATCCTCACCGATGTGGAGGGCCTCTACACCGACTGGCCCGACCGATCCTCGCTGACCTCCCGCATCGACACCAAGGCGCTCGCCGAGTTGCTGCCGTCGCTGGATGAGGGCATGGTCCCCAAGATGGAAGCCTGCCTGCGCGCCGTCGAGGGCGGCGTCCCCACCGCGCACGTGATCGACGGGCGGGTCGCCCATTCGGTCCTGCTGGAACTGTTCACCGGGGAGGGCATCGGCACGATGGTCACCCCCGCACAGGAGATCTCATGAGCACAGCCGACATTCAGCAGCGGTGGAACACCGCCCTGATGAACAATTACGGCACCCCCAAGGTGGCGCTGGTCCGCGGCGCCGGCGCGGTCGTCTACGACGCGGACGGCAAGCGCTACCTCGATTTCCTGGGCGGCATCGCCGTCAACAGCCTCGGTCACGCGCACCCGGCCATCCTGTCGGCGGTCACCCAGCAGCTCGGCACCCTCGGCCATGTGTCGAATCTGTATGCCAGCGAACCGGTCATCGAGCTGGCCGAGCGTCTGCTCGCGCACTTCGGCGACGGGCACGGCAAGGCGTTCTTCTGCAACTCCGGCACCGAGGCCAACGAGGCCGCCTTCAAGATGGCGCGGCTGACCGGGCGCAAGAAGATCATCGCCTGCGAGGAGGCATTCCACGGGCGCACCATGGGCGCGCTCGCGCTGACCGGTCAGCCCTCGAAGCGGGAGCCGTTCGAGCCCATGCCGCCGGGCGTGGTGCACGTGCCCTACGGCGACGCGCTGGCGCTGGCCGCCGCCGTCGACAAGGACACGGCCGCGGTGTTCCTCGAACCCATCATGGGTGAGAGCGGTGTCGTGGTGCCCCCGGCCGACTACCTGGCCAAGGCCCGCGCCATCACCAAAGAGCAAGGCGCGCTGCTGATCCTGGACGAGGTGCAGACCGGCATCGGCCGCACCGGCGCGTTCTACGCGCACCAGGCCGCGGGCATCGTGCCCGATGTCATCACCCTGGCCAAGGGGCTCGGCGGCGGCCTGCCCATCGGCGCGGTACTGGCCCAGGGCGCGGCGGCGGAGCTGTTGCAGCCGGGCACGCACGGCAGCACCTTCGGTGGCAATCCGGTGTGCGCCGCGGCGGCGCTGGCCGTGTTGCGGACCATCGACGAAGAAGGTTTGCTCTCGCATGTGGAGACGGTCGGCAAGATCCTCGTCGACGGGATCGAGAACCTCGGCCACCCGCTGGTCGATCACGTGCGGGGTGCGGGTCTGCTGATCGGCATCCAGCTGACCAGCGATGCCTCCGCGCAGGTGGAGGCGGCGGCCCGGGAAGCCGGGTACCTGCTGAATCCCGCCAAGCCCAACGTGATCCGCCTCGCTCCGCCCCTGGTGCTCACCGAGACCCAGGCCGAGAACTTCCTGTCCGACCTGCCCGGCATCCTCGATGCCGCCCAGGCCCAGAAGGAGACCAAGTGACCATCCGGCATTTCCTGCGTGACGACGACGTCACCCCTGCCGAACAGGCCGAGATCCTCGCGCTGGCAGCGGAATTGAAGGCCGCGCCGCTGTCGCGGCGGCCGCTGGAGGGCCCGCGCGGCGTGGCGGTCATGTTCGAGAAGAACTCCACCCGGACGCGTTTCTCCTTCGAGATGGGCATCGCCCAGCTCGGCGGGCACGCCGTCGTGGTGGACGGTCGCGACACCCAATTGGGTCGCGAGGAGACCCTCGCCGACACCGGCCGGGTGCTGTCCCGCTATGTGGACGCTATCGTCTGGCGCACCTTCGAGCAGACCCGCTTGGACGAGATGGCCAGCGCCGCAACGGTTCCCGTTGTCAACGCACTGTCCAACGAGTTCCATCCGTGCCAGGTGCTGGCGGACCTCCAGACGCTGAAGGAGCGCAAGGGCTCCGACCTCACCGGCCGCAACCTGACCTACCTCGGTGACGGCGCCAACAATATGGCGCACTCGCTGATGCTGGGCGGCGTGACCGCGGGCATGAACGTGACCATCGCCGCCCCCGAGGGTTTCGAGCCGTTCGGCTGGATCGTCGACGCCGCCCAGAAACGCGCCGCCGAGACCGGCGCGACCATCACCCTCACCAATGACCCCCGGGCCGCGGCCGACGGCGCGGACGCGCTCGTCACCGACGCCTGGACCTCCATGGGCCAGGAGAACGACGGTCGTGACCGGGTGGCGCCGTTCCGGCCCTTCCAGGTCAATGCCGAGCTGCTGGCCCGTGCGGCCGCGGATGTGACCGTGCTGCACTGTCTTCCGGCGCACCGTGGTGAGGAGATCACCGACGACGTCATCGACGGCCCGCGCAGCGCGGTCTGGGACGAGGCCGAGAACCGCCTGCACGCGCAGAAGGCGCTGCTGGTGTGGCTGCTGGAGCGATTCGCGCGAGGCGAGAGGTGAGCAGCGGCGAACGCCGCGTGACGGCTCCGGCGTCCGGCAGATCGGGTGCGGCCATCGCCCGCACCCGGGCCGGGCGGCAGGCCCGCATCGTCGCCATCCTCGCCCAGCATGAGGTGCGCAGCCAATCGGAGCTGGCCGTGCTGCTGTCCGGCGAGGGCATCGAGACCACCCAGGCCACGCTGTCCCGCGACCTCGACGAACTGGGCGCGGTCAAGCTGCGCGCGGCCGACGGCGGCGCGGGCGTGTACGTGGTCCCCGAGGACGGCAGCCCCGTCCGCGGCGTCACCGGCGGCACCGAACGCCTCTCCAAACTCCTGGGTGACCTGCTGGTCTCCACCGATGCCAGCGGCAATATCGCGGTCCTGCGCACCCCACCGGGCGCCGCCCACTTTCTCGCCAGCGCCCTCGACCGCGCCGCCCTCCCCGAGGTGGTCGGCACCATCGCCGGTGACGACACCATCGCCGTCATCGCCCGCGAGCCCATGACCGGCGCCGAACTCGCCGCCAAGATCGAACAGCTGGCCTGAGACCTGTCCTGCGCGGGCGGCCGCCTCACGAGATGGACGTGGCGCAGCCTGTGGCGCGGTAGTAGCCGAACGTCACGATGCGTGATTCGGATCCTCGGCTGTTCCGTGAGCGCTCAGCTGAACGGGTACTGCCCGGGCGGGAAGGCGCCTCCGCCCTGGCCGTATCCGCCGGAGGAGAGGAGGTCCTGCGCGAACTGGAGTGTTGCCGATCCGATGGCCAGGATGTCGCTGCCGAGGGTGCCTATGTTCTGGGTGAATGTCGAGAGCATGGCGGAATCCCTTCGGTTGGCCCGGAAGTGTCGACTCTCAGCGTGGCACAGTGGTGCCCTATGTGATCGTGAATCGAATCGAAGAGCGGGTTTTCGGAGGTATGCCGGAATCAGGGCCGACCGGTCGTCGTCACTCGGCCTTGTGCGCCACGGCGAACACGCGACGGAACGGCAACCAGGTCGTGCCGTCCTCTTCTCGCGGGTAGGCGGTCCGCAGCAGCGGCGCGAGCTCGGCGCGGAACCGCTGCCACTCGGCGTCGTCGAGCGCGTCCCGAATCGGCCGCAAGGCCGTGCCCGTCACCCATTCGAGCACCGGATCGGCCCCGGTCAGCGGCTGCAGATAGGTGGTCTCCCAGGCATCCACACGGCAGCCCGCGGCCGTCAGCACCGCGGCATACCCGGCGGGGTCGGGCACCGCCTGCCGATCGAGAATCCCCGCCGCTCCCAGCCGCTGCCGCCACCGCTGCGACCGGGCGAGCTCCCGAATCGTCACATGCGAAGGCGCGTCGAAGTTGCCGGGCACCTGGATCGCCAGCCACGCCCCGCCCGGCAGCGCCGCCACCCAATCCGGCAGCAGCGCAAGGTGATCCGGCACCCACTGCAATACCGCGTTGGTCACGACAACATCGGTGTCCGGCGCGGGCCGCCAGTCATGGACATCGGCCACGGTCGCGGCGATCCCGTGTTCCCTTGCCGCGGCGACCATTTCGGGCGACGAATCGAAAGCCTCGAGGGCGGCCCCCGGCCATCGCTGCGCGAGCGTCACCGTGAGATTGCCCGGTCCGCAGCCGACATCGACCACCCGTCGGGGCTGGTCGGCCCCCACTCGGCCCATCAGATCGAAGAACGGCCGCGCACGCAGGTCGTCGAAGGCGAGGTATTTATCCGGATCCCACATGGGCCCTCCGCGTCAACGTCGATTTTCCCAAACCGTACGTACGTACTGTATTCTTCCTCGGGTTCCGGTGCAAGGATGAGATGGTCCCCTGACGGCGGGGTCCGTGCAGGCGGGGACCCCAGTTATGAATGGGATTGCATCATCATGCATAATCATTTGCAGGACAACGGAGCGCGCCAGTGGGACCGGGACGGAACCTCGGGGCAGCGCACCGGCCGAGGGCCTATACGAACAATCGAGGAGCACACGGACTATGACCAAGCGCGTCGTACTCGCCTACTCCGGCGGGCTGGACACCTCAGTCGCCATCAGCTGGATCGGTAAGGAGACCGGCGCCGAGGTCGTCGCCGTCGCCATCGACCTCGGCCAGGGTGGCGAGGACATGAACGACGTGCGCCAGCGCGCGCTGGACTGCGGCGCCGTCGAATCCATCGTCGTCGATGCCCGCGACGAGTTCGCCAACGAGTACTGCCTGCCGACCGTGCAGGCCAACGCCCTCTACATGGGCCGCTACCCGCTGGTGTCGGCCATTTCCCGGCCGCTGATCGTCAAGCACCTGGTCGAGGCCGCCGAGTACCACGGCGCCGATACCGTCTCGCACGGCTGCACCGGCAAGGGCAACGACCAGGTCCGCTTCGAGGTCGGCATCGGCGCGCTCGCGCCCGACCTCAAGGTCATCGCGCCGGTCCGTGACTACGCCTGGACGCGTGAGAAGGCCATCGAGTTCGCGGGTGAGAACAACCTGCCGATCAATGTGTCCAAGAAGTCGCCGTTCTCCATCGATCAGAACCTGTGGGGCCGCGCGGTCGAAACCGGGTTCCTCGAGGACCTGTGGAACGCCCCGACCAAGGACGTCTACGACTACACCGTCGACCCGACCGTCAACTTCGAGGCTCCCGACGAGCTCATCGTCACCTTCGACAAGGGTGTGCCGGTGGCCATCGACGGCCGCCCGGTCACCATGCTCGAGGCCATCACCGAGCTGAACAAGCGGGCCGGCCGTCAGGGTGTGGGCCGCCTCGACATGGTCGAGGACCGGCTCGTCGGCATCAAGAGCCGCGAGATCTACGAGGCCCCGGGCGCCATCGCGCTGATCACCGCGCACCAGGAGATGGAAGCGGTCACCATCGAGCGCGAGCTGGGCCGCTACAAGCGGCAGGTCGAGCAGCGCTGGGGCGAGCTGGTGTACGACGGCCTGTGGTACTCGCCGCTGAAGCGGGCCCTGGATGCCTTCGTGGCCGAGACCCAGCAGCACGTGTCCGGCGATGTCCGGATGGTCCTGCACGGCGGCAGCGTCGTGGTCAACGGCCGTCGCTCCGACGAGTCGCTCTACGACTTCAACCTCGCCACCTACGACGAGGGTGACACCTTCGACCAGTCGCTGGCCAAGGGCTTCGTGCAGATCCACGGCCTGTCCTCCAAGGTCGCGGCGCGGCGGGATCTCAGCAGCAAGTAGTAGCCTGCGACCGGGGCGGATTTTGTTCCGAGCACCGGCCGAAGGAGACGCGCCCATGCGAACCGATGACGACAGTTGGGACATCACGGAGAGCGTGGGCGCGACCGCCCTGGGTGTGGCCGCCATCCGGGCCTACGAAACCAGCCGCGAGGACGCCCTTTTCCGGGATCCGTACGCGGCGAAACTGGTGGGCGCGGTCGGTTCGGAGGGCTGGAACGCCCTCATGACCGGAGCGCTGAGCGGGCAGGGTGTCAGCGACGCTGATCTGCGCGGCTGGTCGATGGGAAGTGTCCTCGTCGCCCGCACGCTGTACTTCGACGAGTATTTCGCCGACGCCCTGCGTGCCGGTATCCGGCAGATCGTGATCCTGGCCGCCGGTCTCGACGCTCGCGCATACCGGCTCGAATGGCCTTCGGGCACCAGGATTTTCGAGCTCGACCAGCCGAAGGTCCTGGCGTTCAAGGCGCGGGCGCTGGCCGGGGACGAGCCCGCTGCCGACCGCCGTGAGGTGGCGATCGACCTGCGGCAGGACTGGCCGAAAGCCCTGCTGGACAAGGGTTTCGAACTCGGGGAGCCGACCGCGTGGCTGGCGGAGGGGCTGCTGCGGTATCTGCCCGGCCATGCCCAGGATCAGCTGCTGGAGAAAGTGGTGGAACTCAGTGCGCCCGGCAGCCGGATGGCGTTGAACCTGAGCATGGACGGTGACATGGCCGACGAGTTCCGCGAACGGCGCAGGAAGGTCATGGCGGAGGCCGGAATCCACATCGACCTGGAGAACCTCTTCTACCCGTGGGAGGACCGCAAGGACCCCCGCGACTGGTTCGCCATGCACCGCTGGCTGGTGACGCAGGGCGACCCGGTCACCCTGCTCGAAGACCACGGCCGTACCGTCCCCGATGCGGCCAAGGCCGGTATGGGCGCACACATTCTGATGACCGCGACGAAACCGCGAGGAGACGACACGCTATGACCCAGGGCGGCAGCACCAATGAAGGCGCGCTGTGGGGTGGACGCTTCGCGTCCGGTCCGGCCGCGGCGATGGCGGCGCTGAGCAAGTCGACCCACTTCGACTGGGCGCTCGCGCCGTACGACATTCGCGCCTCCAAGGCTCACGCACGCGTGCTGCACAAGGCCGGGCTGCTGTCGGAGACCGACTTGGCGGGCATGCTCGCGGGCCTGGATCAGCTCGCGGCGGACGTGGACTCGGGCGCGTTCGGCCCGCTCGAATCCGATGAGGACGTGCACGGCGCGCTGGAACGCGGACTGATCGACCGGGTCGGCACCGAACTCGGCGGCCGGCTGCGTGCCGGCCGTTCCCGCAATGACCAGGTCGCCACGCTGTTCCGCATGTGGCTGCGGGACGCGGTGCGGCGCATCGCCTCCGGGGTCCTGGATGTCGTGGACGCCCTCGTCGAGCAGGCCGCCGCGCAACCGGACGCGGTCATGCCGGGCAAGACCCACCTGCAGGCCGCCCAGCCGGTGCTACTGGCCCATCACCTGCTCGCGCACGCGCATCCGCTACTGCGCGATATCGACCGGATTCGTGACTTCGACAAGCGGGCCGCGGTGTCGCCGTATGGTTCCGGCGCGCTGGCGGGTTCCTCGCTGGGCCTGGATCCGGAAGCCATTGCCGCCGAACTGAATTTCGATTCCTCCGCCGCGAATTCGATCGACGCCACCTCGTCTCGCGACTTCGCCGCCGAGGCCGCCTTCGTGCTGGCCATGACAGCCGTCGACCTGAGCCGCATGGCTGAAGAGGTGATCATCTGGAGCACACCGGAATTCGGTTACATCACCCTCGCCGACGCCTGGTCCACCGGCTCCTCGATCATGCCGCAGAAGAAGAACCCGGACGTCTCCGAACTCACTCGCGGCAAGGCCGGCCGCCTGATCGGCAACCTCACCGGCCTGCTCGCCACTCTCAAGGCCCAGCCGCTGGCCTACAACCGTGACCTGCAGGAGGACAAGGAGCCCGTCTTCGACTCGGTGGCCCAGCTCGAACTTCTGCTGCCCGCCATCGCGGGGCTGGTATCGACCCTGACCTTCCACACCGATCGCATGGCCCAACTCGCCCCCGCGGGCTTCACCCTCGCCACCGACATTGCCGAATGGCTTGTCCGCCAGGGTGTTCCGTTCCGCGTCGCCCATGAGGCCGCCGGTGGTTGCGTCCGTGCCGCCGAGTCCCGCGGCGTCGGGCTGGACGAGCTGACCGACGAGGAGTTCGCCGCCGTCGACCCGGCCCTGACCCCCGGCGTCCGCGACGTGCTCACCGTCGCGGGCTCCATCGCCTCGCGCAATGCCCGTGGCGGCACCGCCGGCACCCAGGTCGCCAAGCAGCTCGAAGAGGTTCGCGGAACTGCCGCCACCCAGCGCGCCTGGCTGAGCTGACCCGGCTGCCGCATCGACGAGAACGGCCCGTTGGGGTTCCGCAATGGAAACCCCGACGGGCCGTTCGTCATCCACGCCGATAGTTCATGTGTTTCGTGGCGGGCACGGCAGTGCGACCGGAATCGTGCACCTTCCCACCACCGATCTGCTGTTGCTTCCGATCCCCCTTGCCCCGCCGCTCCCGCCGCGACAGCGGCCGATCGGCAGGTTCATCAGAGGGAATTTCGGGCAGCGAAAAGCGCTCGGGCACAGGTCCTCCTACAGATATGCGTGACCGGCCAACCGGATCGATCGCCGGTCGAAATCGGGAATGCCACAACGCGGTCGACTGGAAGACCGCCGGGCGTCAGAAGCGAATCGCGCTCAGGAGAACAGCTGCAGCCACATGCCGAGCACTGTAGCCACGGGCGGACACCTGCCGCACCTCATTTATTCGGGCCGAGCTGGGGGCAGGTGTCCGTGCGGGGGGATGAGCATCAACTCAGCGCCTTCTTCAGCAGGTCGGTAATGCGGGATTCGGCGTCGAGCCCGGCGGCGAGGGCGTCGCCAAGGCGTTCCAGGGCCGGTGTGCGCACCGGAGGCGACCAGGGCGGGAATTTTGGTCGCCCGCACTGCATCTGGGCCGGGCAGGCGGCCGACCGCGGTGGGCGCGCCGTACCGCATGGACCGCAGCGTCCTTCTCGTGCGGCGTCCACTGCCATCGGATGTATGGCTATCCTTCGGCTATGACCTTGGTGTTACTGGCGTTGGCGATCGCTTGCGAAGTGACAGCGACTGTTTCGCTGAAGATCTCGGAGGGGTTCAGCAAGCCGGCGCCGTCGATCATCGTCGTGATCGGGTACGGGGCGGCGTTCTACTTTCTGTCGCAGGCGCTGAAGCGCGGGATGGCCATCGGGGTGGCGTATGGGATCTGGTCGGCGGTCGGCGTGGTCGCGGTGGCGACCCTCGGGGCGCTGTTCCTGAATGAGCGCATCACGCCGGTGCAGATCGGGGGGATCGTGCTGGTGATCGCCGGGGTGCTGGCGCTGGAACTCGGCGGGGCGCGCTGAACTCGGTCAGTCCTGCACGCGCACCAGGTATCCCGCGTCGGACAGGGCCGCCAGGACCTCGTCGCGATGGGTGGGACCGCGGGTCTCGAGGGTGAGCAGCACCTCCACCTCATCGATGGCCAGCCAGGCGCCGGTGCGGGAGTGAACCACGTCGAGGACGCTCGCGCCGGTACGGCCGAGTTCGCCGAGCAGGCGCGACAGGCTGCCGGGGCGGTCGGAGATGGTGACGCGGGCGGCGAGGTAGCGGCCGGCGGCGCTGAGACCGTGGCCGATGACCCTGGTCAGCAGCAGCGGGTCGATATTGCCGCCGGAAAGGATGGCGCATACCGGGCCCTCGAGCGCGAGTTGGCCCGGGGCGCAAGCCATCAGGGCCGCGACGGCCGCCGCGCCCGCCGGTTCGACGATCAGCTTGGCGCGCTCCATGCACAGCAGCAGCGCCTTGGACAGGGCGTCCTCGTCGACGGTGACGATGGCGGGTGCGAACTCGACGATGTGCTCGAAGGGCACCTCCCCGGGCAGGCCGACCGCGATGCCGTCGGCCATGGTGGACATCTGCTCCAGCGCCACCGGCTTACCCGCGGCCAGCGAGGCGGGCCAGGCGGCGGCCTCGGCGGCCTGCACGCCGATCACCCGGACCTGCGGCTTCCACCGCCGCATCGCCGCGGCCACCCCGGCCAGCAGGCCGCCCCCGCCCGTCGGCACCAGCACGGTGCCGACATCCGGTAGCTGGTCGAGGATTTCGAGCCCGGCCGTCGCCTGCCCGGCCACGATGTCGATGTGATCGAACGGGTGCACCAGCGTCGCCCCGGTGTGCTCGGCGAATTCTTTTGCGGCGGAAAGTGATTGATCGATGGTATCGCCGACCTGGTGCACGGTCGCCCCGTATGCCCTGGTGGCCACCAGCTTCGGCAGCGCCGCGCCGACCGGCATGAACACCGTTGCCGGGATTCCGAGCGAGGTCGCCGACCAGGCCACCCCCTGCGCGTGATTGCCCGCGCTGGCCGCCACCACACCCCGCGCCCGCTCGGCCTCGGACAGATTGGCGATGCGGTTGTAGGCTCCGCGTGGCTTGAACGATCCGGTGCGCTGCAGGTTCTCGCACTTGAGCCAGACCTCGTGCCCGCTGCGCTCGGACAACACCCGCGAGGCCACCACAGGAGTCCGCCGGATCACCGGCGCCAGCAGGGTCGCCGCCGCTTCGATCCGCGCCATGAGCTCCATATGGGCCATGTTGCCAGGTATTCATTCCCCGTGTTCTGTCAAGGCACGGAGTTCATCCGCACTTCTGCGACCCCGCCGGCTACCCGATCGACAAGGCCGGGTGGAGCGCCATCGAAACCTGTAATGGGTCGCGGTGATCGCCGCCTTGGTCGGCGCCGTCGCGGCGGTCTTCCCGGTATCGGCCGAGAACCTGTACGGCATGCGCACCGCGGCGCAGTGCAGCTGGTTCATCGGATGCCGTGTGGCGCTGGTCATCTAACACGTGTCGGCCACCCGCGGCACGCTCATGGCCTGGGCCCGAGGCGATGTCCCGGGCAGCGGCGCCCACCGCTGCCAGTAATTTGCTGTCTCAGTAATAGGCTAGCCGTGAATAATGTGTCCGAGGTTACATATTCCGCATGGATTTGCGTATTAAAGCGCACAGTCTGAAAACCTGCTTTTACCAAGCGGAATAAGTACCGTAGGGCTCATGCAGCTCTCCCGGTTCACCGATCTCGGCTTACGGTCGCTCATGCGTCTGGCGGTCAGTAGTGGTGCCGAGGAAAGGGTCACCGTCAAACTCATTGCGCGACAGGTGAATGCTTCCGAAAACTACGTTGCCAAGGCCGTCTCGAGGCTCGCGGAACTCGGTTATGTCGAGTCGCAGCGCGGGCGCACCGGCGGGATCTTCCTGACCGAGGCGGGCAGAAAAACCACCATTGGCACTATTGTTCGCCAGCTCGAATGTGATAACGAAGTCATCGAATGTGGCGGCGACAATCCGTGCCGATTGGCGAATGCGTGCCGTTTGCGAGGCGTTCTCGCCACCGCACAGAACGCCTTCTACGCCGAACTCGATCGGTACCTCCTGTCCGATCTGGTGGATCAGCGCACCGTGGAGTTGCTGCATATGCCGGTATTTCCGGCTGCTTCACTCATCGACATCTAGGAGACCTCATGAGGCTCGCGCCGGATTCCACGCTGCACAACCTCCCCGAGCTGGCACCCGAGCACGCCGAGGTGATCCGCGCGACTCTGCCCCTGGTGGCCGCGCACATCGACCAGATCACCCCGCTGTTCTACACCAAGATGTTCACCGCCCACCCGGAGCTGCTGCGTGACCGCTTCAACCGCGGCAACCAGCATCAGGGCGCGCAGCAGAAGGCGCTCGCCGCCTCCATCGCCACCTTCGCGACCCACCTCGTGGATCCGAGCCTCCCGCATCCGCGGGAACTGCTGGCCCGCATCGGCCACAAGCACGCCTCGCTGGGCGTCACCGAACCGGAATACCGCATCGTCCACGAGCATTTGTTCGCGGCCATCGTCGAGGTGCTCGGCGCGGACGTGGTGACCCCGGAGATCGCGGCGGCCTGGGATCGCGTGTACTGGCTGATGGCAACGACACTCATCGATTTCGAGCGGGAGCTCTACGATGCGGCGGGCGTCGAGCCCGGCGACGTGTTCCGCGAGACCCGGGTGGTGGAGCGCATCGACGATCCGTCGGGTGTGGCCACCTTCGTGGTGGAGTCCGCCGACCCGGCTCGCCCGCTGCCGGGATTTCTTCCGGGACAGTACATCTCGGTCGGGGCCAAGCTGCCCGACGGCGCTCGGCAGCTGCGTCAGTACAGCCTGATCAACCGTGGTGGAGACGGCCGGCTCGCCTTCACCGTGCGCAGGGTGCCGGCCGAGGCGAACATCCCGGCCGGTGAGGTCTCGAACTGGCTGCACGACAGCGTCGGTGCGGGCGATTCCCTCGAAATCACGCTGCCCTTCGGTGATCTCACCATCGACACCGAAGCCACCACCCCGGTCGTGCTGATCTCCGCGGGCATCGGCGTCACACCGATGGCGGGCATTCTGGAATACCTGGCCGCCGAAACTCCGGCGCGCCGAACGGTCATCCTGCACGCCGACCGGTCCGCCGACACGCACCCCCTGCGCGAGACGGTCGCCGATCTGGCCACCCGCCTGGCGGACGTGTACTTCCACGCCTGGTACGAGGCCGGCGGCGACGGCCTGCTGGATGTGACCCGGGTCGACCTCCCGGAGGACGCGGACTACTACCTGTGCGGCGGCACCGGCTTCCTCCAGCACGTCCGCTCCCAGCTCATGTCCGCCGGAATCCCCACGGACCGAGTCCATTTCGAGCTCTTCGCTCCCAATGACTGGCTGCTGGACGCCGATCAGGAGCCGGTTCTCGCCTAGCCGCGAGCGGCCCGGGCTCAGTGCCGGGCGGTGATGGTGTCGAGCACTCCACTCAGCCACGGCGTGTACCGGGCCGGTTCGGCCGCGACGTCCTCGGCGAGGGCGTCGAGGCGGATCCACGCGATGTCGGCCACCTCGTCCGGGTTCGGCCGGGGCGTGATGTCTTCCGGGCGTCCGATCAGGACGTGGTCGTATTCGAATTCGACGCGGCCGGTGTTCGGGTCGGTGGCCTGGTAGATGAAGGTGCCCACCTCGGACAGGTCGGCGGTGAGGCCGAGTTCCTCGTCCAGCCGCTTGGCGGCCGCGTCCACCACCGCCTGGCCCGGCTCCGGATGCCCGCAGCACGTGTTGGTCCACAGCAGCGGGAAACGGGTTTTCACCGCGGCCCGCTGCTGCAACAGCACTCGCCCGGTGGCATCGAACAGCAGGATCGAGAAGGCTCGATGCAATCGGCCGGGGGCGGTGTGCGCCACCGCCACCGACAGTTCGCCCTGCGTCCGACCCTGCTCGTCGACCAGCTCGACGAGCAGGGTCTCGCGGTCCACCACCGGGGTCGCGTCGGATGTGTCGAGGGTGCCGGTCACCTACCCACCTTATCGGCGGTGATCATCAGGTACTGGAAGCTGCCCTCCCTGTAGGAGGTCAGGAACGGCTTCTCGACACCGGTCGCGAGCTCCGACCTGGTGCGCAGCTCCCAGTAGGGGATGGTCGCCGGTGTGAGGTCGGTGACCGCGACGGGGATCAGGTTGTTGGCGGCCAAGGCCTGGAAGTACCGGCTGCGCGGGTGGATATTGCAGCCGTAGTGGGCGTCGATCCAGCTCACCGAGGCCGAGCGGGCGCCGAACACGTCATTGGAGCAGCCGGTGACGCAGACGTAGCGACCGCCCGGCTCGAGCAGGCGGGAGAATTCCGCGAACAGCTCGAAAAGGTCCACATACATGGTGGTTTCATTGGTCCAGATGCCGTGCATGGAGCCCGACTCGAAACCGGTGTCGAGCATGTTCTTGAAGTGGAAGCGCACCTTGTCGGCGACGCCGCGCTTGTCGGCCTGCTCATTGGCGAAGCGCACCTGGTACTCGGAGATCGTGACGCCGTCCACCCGGCAGCCGAAGCGCTGATTGGCCATGAAACTGGTGCCGCCGCGACCGGAGCCGCCGTCCATGAGGTGATCGCCGGGACGGACATCGCCGAGTTGGTCGAGCAGGACGTCGGCCTGGGCGGTCTCGAGCCGGTGCAGTTCCTTGACGATGCGTTCCTGCCGGGTCTCCTCGGGGCCCTCGAGCACCGACAGATCGGGCTCGCCGATGCCGTAGTGGTGGTGATAGAGCCCGTCCACCTCGCCGAGTTCGGTGTTCACGCGGTCGTCGTTGGGATTGTTGTTCCAGTAGGACGCGACCGATTTCTGGTATTCGGTTTTCAGGACGGTGTCGGGCTGGGGGCGGAGCGCGGTCATGGCAGGTCATCCTCTCGAATGGGTGATATGACGCTGGAACTACTGCGCACGGAAGAGGCTGTGGTTCAAGAGCTTTGGTTGTAGCGGCGGCTGTCCGCGTGCCAGGCCCGGTTGCCGCCCATCCAGGCCCAGAGGCCGGTCAGGAAGCGGCGCAGCTCCGGGGATCCGGCGGCGGCGAGCGTGCCCGCCTCGGCCTCGAAGCGGTGCACCAGTTCGTCGTGGACCTCGGCGGTGCGCCGCACGGCTTCGGGGCGGGAGCACTGCTCCTCGGTGGCCAGCACGGTGGGGAGATTGAATTCCCGTCCGTTGGAGAGATCTTCGCGGGCCATCGAATAGAGGTCGTTGACCATCTGGGCGGCCAATGCGGCGGTGGTGACCACCCGCCGCACCCGCGGATCGGTGTACTCCGCGGCCGGTACTTCGTAGCCGCCGACCGCGTCGATCGGAGCCATGCAGGGCAGGAAGCTGTGCGGTTGCCGGTTCATCAGATACTCCCATACCGGCGGCATCCGGCCCGCCGCCCGCCACCCGGCCTCGGCGCCGAGCGCGATGAACCAGCCGGCGATCTCGGTGCGCAGGCGCGCTACCTGGGGCGGCGTGGCGAACTGCGAGAGGTGCTCGAAGGAGGTCCGGAAGGCCCGCAGAATCGGATCGCTCTGCAGCGCCTCCTCGACCTTGACCTGGTACCGCGACGGCAGGTGCACCGGATCCATGGCCGCGGCGGCCAATTCGAGCCGCGGACCCAGCTCCGCCTCCGCGCTGGATTTGCTTCCGTCCGGCGCGATATCGCTGGCGTCCGCCTCGCAGTAGTAGTCGTCCACCGACCACTCCGACACCGCGCACTTGGCCGCCGCCAGCAATCGATCGGCGTCATCGCAATCCGGATGTGCCAGCATGATCAGCCGCCCGAAGTCGGCCTTGCGCAGATCGTCCAGCCGTCCCTCGTAGAGCCCGATCGCCTCGGCCCAGGCGATGATCCCGACGTTCACCGCCTCCGCCAGCGCCGGATTGTCCCGCACGGGGGGTGGGCAGTAGAGCGTCGGAATCGTCGACCCCTGTGCCCGCCGTGTCGAGCTGGTCCCGAGCCCGCTCGGACCTCGCGAAATTCGCGTGACTCCACGAGAGCTCGCGGCCTGTGCCGGGTTTGCCGACGTGGTGGCCCCGGGCTCGAGCGCTGTCGAACCGGGAATCCCGCGAGCCGGCTCGAGCGGCCCGGGTACTTCTCCGCCGATTCCGGTGCGGGCGTTGGTGATTCGGCGAGAAGCGGCGGGTTCGGTCCGGACGGTGGTGTGGGTTTCTGCCGATGGGGTGGAAAGTCGGCCCGAGCCCAGGGCGCGGGGGATGGGGCGGAGGGGTTCGGCGATCGGTGAGGTGGGGGGACGGGGCATCGGCACCGCGCCGCCGGCAGGCGACGGCGGACGCGATGCCCGTCCCGCGAGCTCCGTGATCACCTGGGGGGTGGGTAGGTTCACGCGCAGGCTCGAAGCCCCGAGGCCGGAGGGACCGAGTAGCCGTCGGGGGGAATCTGCCTCGGCGGCGGCCATGGCGCCGAGGCGGGGATCATCACCGAGGGTGGCGATGGCTTCCGTTGTCGCCGACAGGGTCTGGGGTGCGGTGGTGTCGAGGTTGTTCAGCAGGGCGGCGATGGACGCCGCCACCTCGGAGGTGGCAGGCGGGGCCGTTGCGCGTGAGAGCACCGACATGATGGGACACCTCGCTCAGTCGGACTGACGGGCGACCAGCACATTGTCGAGAATGCCGAGCGCGTCGGGGACCAAAACGGCGGCCGAGTAGTAGCAACTGACCAGGTAGGAGATGATCGACTGATCGTCGATGCCCTTGAATCGGACGTTCAGGCTCGGCTCGTACTCGTCGGGAATTCCGGTCTGGTGCAAGCCGATCACGCCCTGGTCCTTCTCACCGGTGCGCATGGCGAGAATCGACGTGGTCTGGGTGTCACTGACCGGGATCTTGCCGCATGGGAAGATCGGCACCCCCCGCCAGGCGGGCACGCGGTGGCCGTCCACCTCCACCGGGTCGGGATAGAGTCCGCGCTCGGAGCATTCGCGGCCGAACGCGGCAATTGCCTTGGGGTGGGCCAGGAACAGCTTGGTGCTGCGCCGCATGGAGAGCAGCTCGTCCATATCGTCCGGAGTGGGCGCGCCGGATTCGGTGTAGATGCGCTGTTTGAGATCACAGTTGTTGAGCAGCCCGAAGTCAGGGTTGTTGACCAAGTCGTACTCGCGGCGCTCGTAGAGGGCCTCGATGGTCAGGCGCAACTGTTGTTCGATCTGATCCATCGGGTCGTTGAACAGGTCGGCGACGCGGGTGTGCACCCGCAGCACCGACTGGCCCAGGCTCAGCTCGTATTCGCGTGGCCGGCCGTCGTAGTCGACGTAGGTGCCCTCGAGCATCGGCTCCCCGGAATGGCCGGAGGAGATGACGATCTCGGCCTCGCCGTACTTGTTCTGCGGCGGGGCCGGCGCCTGCGCGACGGCGGAAAGGTGTTCCGCCAGTGCCGGAATGTTCTCGGTGAGCTGCGCCACGGTGGAGCGGGACAGCACCAGCATGGTGGTGGGCGTGACGGTCTTGATGGTGACCGGCCAGATGGCGTCGGGATCGGTGAGGGTCGCGTCGCCGAAGAAGTCGCCGCCGCCCAGCATGCCGACCTTGGTGGTCTCCCCGTACTCTCCGGCGCCCATCTTGGCGAGCTTGCCGTGCACGATCAGCAACACCTGGTCCATGGGATTGCCGAATTCGGCGACCACCGTGCCGGCGGGCAGATCCCGCTGCTCGAAGCGCCCGGCCACGGTGGCCAGGATCTCCTCATCCGCGAAGCCGCGCAGCTGCGGCAGCTCCCGCAGCTCGAGCGGGATGACCTTGGCGTGCGGGCCGCTGATGACGTACTCCACCTCGCCGTTGCCGAGGGTGTGGGTGAGTCGCCGGTTGACGCGGTAGACACCGCCTTTCACCTGTGTCCACGGCAGCGAGCGGGTCAGCCAGCGGGAGCTGATGCCCTGCATCTGCGGTTCGGATTTGGTGGTGTGCGCGAGTTGATGGGCGGCAGTCGTACTCAGGGACTTGCGTTGGCCGTTTTCGGTCTGAGCGGGCATTTCGATGGTCATGCTGCGGTCCTCACCTCGAAGGGCCACCGCGAGGAAGGCGGTGGAGTCCACGGCGAAACAGCAGACCCGAACGGGGCCTGCGGGAATTGGGGGCAAGTGAGTGAATTGACAAGCGCGACAGTGCGTGTCCAGCGATTCCGATGGTAGAGCTCAGGTTCGGTGCGCGTGCCGAAACACCAAAACATGATGACTGGAATGTTGCTGCATCTCGGACGCCTCGAACGGACCGGCTTGCTTCGGCGCGCGCGGCCCGCATGGTACTGGTCACAGCGTCGGCGCAGTAGGGTGGAGGTATGGCAAGCTCATCGGGACGCGTCGGGGCGGGTGACGCTGGTCAGGGCCAGGAATGTCTGGGAGAGAAGCCGTGAAATTCAATACGAGGTCCGTCATGGGTCCGATCGAACGACTCGTCGCGACCGCACAGAACGGGCTCGAGGTGATCCGGTTCGGGGGGCTGGTTCACGACATCGAATCGTCGCCATACGAGGTGGTGGAGCGGAAGCGGATGTACCGCCTGCGGCATTACTTCCCGGACGACACCGGGGCGGACCGTCCGGTGGTGGTGCTGGTGCCGCCCATCATGGTGACCGCCGAAATCTGGGACGTCAATGCCGCCGACGGGGCGGTCGGCATTCTCCACGAGGGCGGAATAGATTGCTGGGTGGTCGATTTCGGCTCGCCCGCGACCGAAGAGGGCGGCTGGGACCGGGATCTGGCCGACCACGTGCTGGCCGTCTCGAGCGTCATCGACACTGTCACCGAAATCACCGGCCGCGCAGTGCATCTCATGGGCTATTCGCAGGGCGGCATGTTCGCCTACCAGACCGCGGCCTACCGCTACGGCAAGGGTATCGAGTCCATCGTGACCTTCGGCAGCCCGGTCGACGCCGTCGCGGGCATGCCGTTCGGCCTGCCGCACGGGCTGGTCTCCGACGCCGCGGACTTCCTCACCGACCATGTGCTCAACCGGCTGCCCATCACCGATTCCATGGTGCGCCTGGGCTTCCAGGCCCTGGACCCGGTCAAGACGGCCCGCGCGCGCATCGACTTCCTGCGCCAGCTGCACAACCGCGAGGCGCTGCTGCCCAAGGAGCGTCAGCGCCGGTTCCTGGAGGCCGAGGGCTGGCTCGGTTACCCGGGTCCCGCGCTCACCGATCTGCTCCAGCAGTTCGTCAAGCACAATCGAATGATGCTGGGCGGCTTCGTGATCCGCGATCAGCTCATCTCGCTGGCGGAGATCAAGTGTCCGATCCTGGCCTTCGTCGGCGAGGTCGACGACATCGGTCAGCCCGCCGCCGTGCGCGGCATCGTGCGCGCCGCCCCCAATGCCGAGGTGTACGAGACCAGCATTGTCGCCGGACATTTCGGACTGGTCTCGGGTTCCACAGCCACCAGGCAGACCTGGCCGGTCGTGCGTGACTGGGTCAATTACCTCAGCGGCCGCGGCGAGCTGCCCGGACAGGTCGAGCGAATGAGCACCGAGGTGGTCCGCAAGGGGCCGCGCACCGGGGTCACCCGGGTCGTGCACGCCCTCGGCACCCTGGCCGAGGCCGGCACCAGCGTGGGCAAGACCATCGAGGGCGTGGCCGGGCAGACGCTGCGCGGCACCATCGAACTCACCAGCGAGGCCGCCCGCGCGCTGCCCCGGTTGACCCGGCTGGGCATGATCCAGCCCCACACGCGAATCTCGTTGGGCCGCTTGCTCGCCGAGCAGGCGGCGCGCGCGCCGCAGCGCGACCTGTTCGTGTTCGACGACCGCGTGCACACCCAGGAGGCGGTGAATCAGCGCATCGACAATGTCGTGGCCGGGCTGATCTCCGTCGGCGTGCGTCCGGCCACCCGGGTCGGCGTCGTCATGGAGACCCGGCCGAGCGCGCTGGCCGCGATCGCCGCACTGTCGCGGCTGGGCGCGGTCGCGGTGCTGCTCGCGCCGGGCAGTGAACTGTCCAAGGCCGCCGAGCTGACCGGGACCAGGCTGCTCATCGCCGATCCGGAGAACCTGGCCACCGCGGCCGCCGCCGGTCACCGAGTGCTGGTGCTCGGCGGCGGCGACTCGCGCGGCCTCGACATTCCACCGGGCGCCGAGGTGGTGGATCTGGAGCAGATCGATCCCGCCCAGGTGGAGCTGCCGGCCTGGTACCGGCCGGATCCGGGTCTGGCTCGCGAGTTGGCGTTCATCCTGGTCACCGGCACCGGCGACAAGTTCGACGTCAAGTACGTCACCAACCACCGCTGGGCGCTGTCGGCCTTCGGCACCGCCTCCGCCGCCGATCTGGGCCGCCACGACACCGTGTACTGCCTTGCGCCACTGCATCATTCGTCGGGACTACTGGTGAGCCTGGGCGGCGCGGTGGCCGGTGGCAGCCGCATCGCGCTGGCCCGCTCGCTGGAGCCGACCCGGTTCGCCGAGGAGGTGCACCGCTACGGCGTCACCGTGGTTACCTACACCTGGACCATGCTGCGCGACATCCTCGACACCGAGACCTTCGCCGCCGGGCACCCGCACCCGATCCGCCTGTTCATCGGCTCCGGCATGCCCGCGGGCCTGTGGCGCCGCACCGAGGAGCGGTTCACCCCCGCCAAGGTGCTGGAGTTCTACGCCTCCATCGAGGGAGATGTGGTGCTCGCCAACGTCTCCGGCGCCAAGATCGGCTCCAAGGGACGTCCGGTCCCCGGCACCGCCAAGGTCGAACTCATCGCCTACGATCCGTTGACCGATGAAATCCTGGTCGAGGACACCGGCTTTGCCCGCCGCTGCGCCGACAACGAGGTAGGTCTGCTCATCGGCACGGTCTCCGACACCGTCGACATCTCCGCGGGCGGGCTCCGCGGCGTCTTCGCCCCCGGTGACGCCTGGATGCCCACCGAGAACCTCTTCCGCCGCGACAGCGACGGCGACTACTGGCTCATGGACCGCCGCGACACCGTCATCCTCACCCCCCGCGGCCCCGTCTACACCCAGCCCATCGTCGACGTCCTGAACGACATCACCGCCGTCGACATGGAAGTGGCCTTCGCCCTCCCCGTCGGCGAACGCATCCTCGCCGTAGCCGCGGTGAGCGTCCGCGCAGGCTTCACATTGGCACCCAAGGACGTCACCGAAGCGGTCCGAGCCCTCGCCCCGGACCAGCGCCCCGACATCGTCTACGTGGTGGACGACATCCCCCGCAGCTCCACCTTCCGTCCTTCGACGCGTGCGGTCCAGGCAACGGTCCGAGCCGAGCCCGACGACCGCACCTGGTGGTACAACCGCACCACCGACGCCTACGAAATCCTCACCCCCGACCTCGCCGCCCGCCTCTTCGCCTGACGGCGTCGGATCGGGCTGGACCGCGCTTCGCCATCATGGCGGGGCGCGGCAGCCGCCCGGGATCGCACATGACGAAGGCCCGGCCGATGACCGGGCCTTCGCGCTCGGTGCTAGACAGTGAAGCTGGTGACTCCGTCGACGACGCGGGTCAGCTGTTCCTCGGTCAGGCCGGGCCACAGGGGGAGGCGGACCAGGGTCGAGGAGAACTCGGCGCTGCGGACGCAGGGGAAGGGGGTGCGGCCGAGTTTCAGTCCCGCGGGAGAGGAGTCGAGCGGGATGTAGTGGAAGGGGGCCACGATGCCGCGCTGGGACAGGTGCGCGATGAGGGCGTCGCGGCGGTGTTCGGTGGGGACGCGCACATAGTAGAGGTGCGCTGTGTGCTCGCGATCGGACGGGACCGTCATGAGTTGAACATCGTTGCGGGCGGCCCAGTCCGGGAGGGCGGCGGCGTAGGTGTTCCAGACGCGGTGGCGGTTGTTTTGAATGGTGTCGAACTCGGCGAGCTGGGCGTCGAGGACGGCGGCGTTCAATTCGCTGGGAAGGTAGGAGGATCCGATGTCCTGCCAGGAGTATTTGTCCACTGCGCCGCGGAGGAAGCGGGCGCGGTCGGTGCCCTTCTCCCGGATGATTTCCGCGCGCGCCATGAGGATTTCGTCGGTGAGCAGGACCGCGCCGCCCTCACCGCAGTGCACGTTCTTGGTGTCGTGGAAGGAGAGCGCGCCGACGGTGCCGATGGTGCCCAGCGGGCGGCCGCGGTAGTAGCCGCCGAGGCCGTGCGCGTTGTCCTCGATGATCGCGAAGCCGTGCGTGTCGGCCAGCCGCTGCAGCCCCTCCATGTCGGCCGCCACACCGCCGTAGTGGATGACCATGACGGCCTTGGTGCGCGGGGTGACGGCCGCGGCCACCGACTCCGGATCGAGATTGCCGGTGGCGGAATCGATGTCGGCGAACACGACGGTCGCGCCGCGCAGCGCCATGGCCGTCGCGCTGGAGGTGAACGCGAAGCTGGGCACGATCACCTCGTCCTCGGGCCCGAGTTCCAGCAGCAGCCCGGCCATTTCGAGCGCGTGCGTGCACGAGGTGGTGATCAGGGCGTGCGGCGCACCGGTGATATCACGCAGTTTGGCGGTGGCGGCCGCGGTGAAGGGACCGTCGCCGTGGCTGTGGTCCGAAGACAGCACGGCCTCCACATTCGGCAGCTCGCGCGCGGCGCGGAACGGGCGACTGAAGATGATGCGGTCACTGCTCACGCGCGGGGATCCCCCTCGATGTCGTCGTCCAACCGATGTGCGTCGCCGTCGCGGCGCATTTCCCGGGCTCGCAGCTGCTCCGGCCGCGGTGTCGGTGAATCCACCGTCAGATACAGGGGTTTGCCGACCAGCACATGCAGTGCCACACCGAGGTATTCGGCGATCAGCCCCAGCGAGAACAGCACCGCGCCCGAGCACAGCAGCAGCACCGTCATGAGCGAAGCCCAGCCCTCGGGATCGGTGCCGCTGTCGGTCAGCGCGTGGTACACCACCCACCCCGCCATACCCAGTCCGCCCAGGGCCAGCGTCAAGCCCAGCAGGCTCACCAGCCGCAGGCCGCGAGTTCCGCTGCACAGCACCATCTTCCAGAACAGCGAGAACAGCCGCCGGTAGTTGTAACCGGACTCTTCGCGGCCCTCGGCGCGCAGCTGCACCGGCACCTGCGCCGCCTCGCCCACCACCCAGGTGAGCGCCACATCCAGGTACACGCCATTGGAAGCCACCTGTGCCAGCTGCCGCGCGATGTCGCCGCGGATCAACCGGTAGCTCTCGAAGCGGGTCGAATCCGGGAAAGCGAACACGGTCGCCAGTACGATCTTCGCCCCGCGCGAGGTGACGTTGCGCAGGAACCCGTGCGGGCGGGTGTTGACCGGCTTGGAGTAGACCAGATCGGCGCGCTGCGCCAGGGCCGTGTCGAGGAAGTCGGCGATGAAGGCCGGATCGTGCTGGCCGTCCTCGTCCATGGTGACGGTCCAGTCGCCCTGCGCGGCGGCCATGCCGGCGATGGTGGCGGCGTCCTGGCCGTAGTTGCGGCTCAGCCAGACCACCCGCACCTGCGGGTAGGTCTCGACGAGTTCCCGCAGCACCACGTCCGAGCGGTCGGGGCCGTGGTCGTGCACCAGCACGATCTCCTCGACCCGGAAGCTGGCGCCCCGCGGCGTGGTGACCGGCTCCCCGAGCTTGTCGAGCTCGCTGACCAGCGAGGCGATGGTTTGCTCACCGCGGTACACGGGCACCACGACGGAGACCGCGTGCACCCGCGCCGGGTGTTCGCTGCCGGAGGTCACGCTGGGGTCGCTCGCGTGGGTGCGGGCGGACGGAATCGGCATCAGCTGAATGTACTTTCGATGACGGTGTGCGCCGGAACTCCCCACCGGAAACCGGAGTCCGAGCCGCGGTGAACTCTAACACGCTGCTCGGACCGGCCTTCGGCGCGAAGCATTGACACTCGCCCATCATTCCCCATGCCGAAACCTGGCGATGGACCGGCGTAAGCGCCATCGACAGCACCACCCTGTAGGGTTTGGAACTCGTGGTGGAAAGCTCAGTTTCCAAGGTGGTCGGGGCCACTGAATCCGGGCAGGACGGCGGTGCCGGACTGGACGAAAGGTCGGTGCGGCCCGCGGAGCGTACGGCCCAGCCTTCGGAACGCGCGGCCCGGCGCGAGGTGTACCGCTGGGGCATCGTCACCTCGATCGGGGTGACGCTCGGCTACCTCGCCGTCATCCTGGCCAACTCCCGCCACTTCTTCACCGACGACACCGAATCCCAGTACACCGGGCTGTGGGTGTTCTTCGGCCGCGCCTTCCGCGACGGCCACTTCCCGTTCCTGATTCCGCAGCAGTGGATGACCGGCAACTACACCAATGAGGAAGCGGGACTGTTCAACCCGCCGCAGCTGCTGATCGATCTGATCGCGCCCTCGGTGCCGAACCTGGCCGTGTACGCCACCGTTGTGAAGCTTGTCTTCGCGATCATCGCCGGGCTCGGCGTGTACCGGGTCTGCCTGGTCTACGGCGCGCGCCCGCAGTGGGCCGCGGTGGCCGGCGTGGCCATGCCGTTCACCGGGTTCTTCCTGTTCTTCGACGAGGCCAGCTGGTTCACCGCCATGTCCGGCACCGCGTGGATGATCCACGCGTGGGCGTCCTCGGAGCGCTACCTGCGCGGCAAGGGTGGGCCCATCCCGGTCTTCGTGTACCTGTACCTGGCGATTTCGGTGCAGTACGTGTTCCCGGCCGTCGAGGCCGTACTCATGCTGATCGCGGTGGCGGTCGGCTACCTGGTGTGCCGGAGTCCGCGTAGTTGGCCGCAGTGGCGTGAGGCGTTCGGCCCGCTGCTGCGGCTGGCCGCCGCCGCGGTGTGCGCGGGTGCGGCGGGTCTGCTGACCTTCCTGCCGTCCATGCTGTCGGCGCAGGTCAGCTGGCGCGGCAACTCGCAGATCAATAACGACCAGTTCCTGACCGTGCCGTGGTCGGAGTCGCTGAACGCCAGTCTGCCCACCACCATGCCGGCGTTCACCTCATGGTGGGGTTACGTCCAGCCGCTGCCCATGACCTATGTCGCCTGGTTCCTGATTCCGGCGCTGGCCTTCGTGGATTGGAAGGCGGCGCAGAAGCACTGGAAGCAGTTCGTCGCGATCGCCCTGTTCGCCATGATGGCGCTCATGTGGACCGCCGGACCGGGCACCGTCGGCCCGCTACGCTGGCCCGCGCGCGTGCTGCCCATGCTGGCGCTGGGGCTGCTGGTGCTGGTGTGCGTGCTGCTGGGCCGCTTCGCCACGTCGAAGGACCGTGACAAGCGGATCATCGCGGCGCTGGTGTTGGTCCTGCTGCTGTGGGTGCGCACCTTCTCCGCCGATCCGCACGACGTGCTGTGGCACCTGGGTTCGGCGGCCGTGGTGATCGCGCTCGGGCTCGGCGCGGTGTGGCTGGGCCGCACCCGCGGGAGCAGCGCGGCCACCGCGCTGGTGATCGCGGCCATGGTGCCGATCGCCTGGTTCCAGGTGTGGTGGGTGCAGCCCACACCCATGTCGTGGAACCTGCCGGCCGATCGCAACGAGGCCATGGCGGCGTTCCCGAAGTTCCAGGGCGGCACCACCATTCAGCTCTCCGATCGCGGTCTGCTGCAGCCCGCCGACAAGAGCCTTCGGGGGGCGTACGGGTCGCTGGTGTGGGGCAACTACGCCAAGGACCTGGAGCAGGACTACGTCAACGGCTATACGCCCAACGGCCACTTCTACTTCGGCGAAATGCTGTGCATGCGCTGGGACTCGAGCGTCTGCCCGGACGCGTACCGCCGCCTGTTCGGCGCTGAGCCGACCACCGGCCGCACCCTCGCCGATCTCATGCTGATCGATCGGGTCGTGCTACAGAAGGCCATGTTCCCCGATGCCGGCGACCACCCCGCGCCCGAGGGCTGGCACTTCGTCGACGTGCCCGGCCATGAGAGGTACATCTGGGTGCTCGAGCGAGACGGCGGCCCGATCTCCACCGTGAACGGCCGCGTCGGCGACGCCCACGATGTCACCGCCACCTCACTCGACGAGACCGACATGACAAGCCGCGTGCGCGTCTCCTCGGAGACCGGCGGCCGCGTCACCTTCGCGCGCCTGGGCTGGCCCGGCTACCGCGTCACCCTCGACGGCAAGCCCGTTCCGTTCAAGACCGTGTCGAAAGTCTTCGTGGCGGTGGACATTCCGGGCGGCACCCACAATGCCGTGCTCGAGGTGAGCTGGCGGCCGCCGGGCTGGAAGATCGGCATGGCCAGTGCCGGGGCCGGACTCGTCGGCCTCGGGGTGCTGGAGTGGCTGTACATCCGCTCGCGCCGCCGCGGTCTTGACGCGCCCGCGGCCGAGCAGCGCGACGACGATCCGGATCGCGAATTGGTGGGCACGGCCAAGTGACCGACTCGCACCCCTCGCTGACCGAATCCGCGCCCGGCGAGAACGCGCCGGCCGGACCGCTGCTGCGGCTGGTGCGACGCCAGGAGGTCGCCTTCGCCCTGGTCGGCGGATTCAACACATTGCTGGGCATGGTCCTCACCATCGTGTGGCTGACCGTGCTCGACAGTGTGGTGTCCAAGGACGTGGCCGCCGCGCTGTCCGTGGCGCTGGCCTACGCGGTGAGCATGGTGGTGGCCTTCGTTCTGCACCGCACCCTGGTGTTCCGGGTCCGCGGCCACCTGCTGCGCGACTTCGTGGCCTTCGTCGGCGTGAACGCGGTCGGCATGGTCCTGAACATGGTGCTGCTGCAGTTGGCCGTCTCGCTCCTGCACGCCCCCGCCAAGCCGGCCGCCGTCGTGGTCATGGGCCTGGTCGCGGTGGCCAGTTTCTTCGGCCACCGCCACATCTCCTTCCGCCGCCCCGCCGATTCCCGCCCCGCCGACGCCGACCGGTAGGTTGTCGGACATGTCGGAGGAAACCCTGGACGCCACCCTGCTGAGCCTCATCGCCTGCCCCCAGGACAAGGGCCCCCTGCAGCTCGCCCACACCGCCACCGGTGACACCGTGCTCTACAACCCCCGCCTGCGCCGCGCCTACCCCGTCGACAACGGCATCCCGGTCCTCCTCATCGACGAGGCCCGCGATGTCTCCGACGAAGAACACGCCTTCTTCCTCACCCAGGACTGAACGCGTCGGCTGCTCGGCGCTGCCGCCGATCATTCCGACGGCAGAAGCCTGTCGAGATCGCCGGTGAAGTAGCGCTGGAGGGTGGGGCCGACCAGGGCGGCCAGGTCGTCGATGGCCATGGAGGCGATCGGCTCCAGCTTCAGGATCTTGCGGGTCACCAGCAGGCCCGCGAGTTGGGAGGCGGCCAGGCCGGCGCGCTTCGCGCCGGTGCCGGGCGGGGAATCCACCAGGGGGCGAATCTCTTTCAGGACGACTTCCAGTAGGAAGGTGCGCGCCAGGGTGGGGTCGTCGCTGGCGAGGAGGCTGCGGAAGGCGGCTACGGCGGGCATGCCGACGGGGGAGTCCCAGATGCCTAGCACTGTGCGGATGATGTGTTCGCCGAGGTTTTCGATCGGGACGGCGGCGAAGCCGGACAGGATGTCCTGGGGGTCCACGGGCAATTGGAGTGCGGCGGCGAACAATTGGTGTTTGGTGCCGAAGTAGTGATGGACCAGGGCGGGGTCGACCTCGGCGGCCGTGGCGATGGAGCGGATGGAGGCTTTGTCGAAGCCGACGGCGGCGAAACGGATCCGGGCGGCGTCCAGAATCGCCTCCCGGGTGCCCGAATTGCCCGGACGCCGTCCGCTGCGGGTGCCGCTGCCTGCGCTCATGCCGCGCGTCCCCGAGGTCATACCGTGCGCCGACGAAGGGTGGCGGCGCCCAAACCGAGTGCGACAGCGGCGAAGACGGCCACGATCAGGGCATCGCGCCACATCTGGCCGGTGGCTCCGGTGTGGGTGGAGACCTGTTGGAGGGCCTCGACCGCGTAACTGAGGGGCAGGACGTTGCTGATCGTCTCCAGCCAGCCGGGGAGCTGGCCGCGCGGGACCAGCAGGCCGCACAGGAAGAATTGCGGCAGCACGACCACGGGCATGAACTGAACGGCCTGAAACTCGGTGCGCGCGAACGCGCTTGCCAGCAGGCCGAGCGCCACGCCCAGGACGGCGTCGATCACGGCGATGAGCACGACCAGGCCCGGACTGCCCGCCGCCTTCAGGCCCAGCAGCCAGAAGGCCACCAGGCAGGCCGCCGCCGCCTGCACCGCCGCCGCGATGGAGAAGGCGGTGCCGTACCCGGCCAGCAGGTCCAGTTTGGACAGCGGCGTGGTCATGAGTCGCTCCAGGGTGCCCGAAACCCGTTCGCGCTGCATGGCGATGGCGGTGATGAGGAACATGACCACGAACGGCAGGATGCCGAGCATGGTGATGCCGACCCGGTCGAACAGCCGCGGCGCGCCGGGCGCGACCGGATAGTTCTTGTACACGAAGTACAGCAGCGTCATGAGCAGCGCGGGCACCAGCACGATCATGGCGACCGTGCGGTGGTCGGCGCGCAGCTGTCGCAGGATGCGCACGGTGGTGGCGGTGTAGCAGCCGATCGGGCGTGGACCCGTCGGGCGCGAAAGGGTCGCGGTCACAGCTCTTCTCCCATCCGGATCAGCGTGAGGAAGGCGTTCTCCAGACTGGATTCGCCGGTGTCGGACCGTAATTCGGCGGGTGTGAGCTGGGCCAGTAATCGGCCTTCGCGCATGAGCAGCAGCTGGTCGCAATGTTCGGCCTCGTCCATCACATGGCTCGAAACCAGCAGTGTCCGGCCCTGTTTCACCAGCGCGTCGAACTGCTCCCACAGATCCGCGCGCAACACCGGGTCGAGGCCGACGGTCGGCTCGTCCAGCACCAGCAGCTCCGGATCCGCCACCAGCGCGCAGGCCAGCGATGCCCGGGTGCGCTGCCCGCCGGAGAGCTCGCTGCCGCGATGCCGGGCATGGCTGCCGAGACCCACCGCGGCCAGGGCGGTTTCGACATCGGCGGACGAAGCCCCGTAGAGCGCACCGAAATACGAGATATTGTCGGCCACGGTGAGGTCGTCGTAGATGCTCGGCGCCTGGGTCACATACCCGACGCGCCGCCGCAACCCACGCGATCCGGCCTCCTCACCGAGGACGCGCACCGAGCCGGATTCGATGATCTGCGTCCCGACGATGCTGCGCATGAGCGTCGTCTTCCCGCTCCCCGACGGCCCCAGCAGCCCGGTGATGCTGCCCCGGGGGACGGTGAGGGAGATGTCCCGCAGAACCTGTTGCCCGCCGCGCCGCACTTCGAGGTGCTCGATGGCGATGGCGTCGGTTGTCGTCGCTGGTGCCGTCACGGTCACCCTCAATTCATCGAGTGTTGAATTCACTACGTGGTGAATTGTGCGCCCCTCCGGTGCCGAGGGCAAGACCCGTGTGCGTGTCGCATCCCGGCTCGCGTGCGGCCGCGATCTGACCAAATCATGACGAACCGGGCGAGCTCGGCCAGTCCCGACGCATTCCGGCGGCGCTCCGTCCAGAATCGCCGCATGCGTGTACTCCTGACCGGCGCAGCCGGATTCATCGGCTCGCACATTCACCGCGCGGCACAGGCCGCCGGACACGACGTCATCGCGGTCGACGTCATGCTCGCCGCCGCCCACGGATCCGCGGCCGTGCCGCCACCCGGCATCGCCAGAGTGGACGTACGCGATCCGGACGCCCTCGACACGGTGCTGCGCGGCGTCGACGTGGTCTGCCATCAGGCGGCCGTGGTCGGCGCGGGCGTGAGCGCCCAGGACGCGCCCGCCTACGCCAGCCACAACGATCTCGGCACCGCGGTCCTGCTCGCCGCCATGGACCGCGCCCGCTGCCGCCGCCTGGTGCTGGCCTCCTCGATGGTGGTCTACGGCGAGGGCCGCTACGTCGATTCCGCGGGCGTCGCGGCCGACCCGGCCCCGCGTATGCGCACCGATCTCGACAACGGCCGCTTCGACCACCGCGGCCCCGACGGCCGCCCCCTCACCTGGGCCGCGATCGACGAGGACGCACCCCTGCGCCCGCGCAGCCTCTACGCCGCCGCCAAGGTGGCGCAGGAGCACTACGCCATCGCCTGGGCGGCGGCCACCGGCGGCACCGTCACCGCGCTGCGGTACCACAATGTGTACGGCCCCGATATGCCCAGGGACACACCGTATTCCGGCGTGGCCGCCATCTTCCGCTCCGCGCTCGAGGCGAACGAGGCCCCGCGCGTGTTCGAAGACGGCGCGCAGGCCCGCGATTTCGTGCACGTCCGCGATATCGCCGCCGCCAATGTCGTCGCCCTCGAGCATCCGCTCGGCGGGTTCACTCCACTCAACATCGCCTCGGGCGCCCCGATCACCATCGGCGAGGTCGCTACGACCCTGGCCACCGCCTACGGCGGCAAACAACCCGTGGTCACCGGCGACTACCGTCCCGGCGATGTCCGCCACATCGTGGCGAGCCCCGAACGGGCCCGCCGCGCACTGGGTTTCGTCGCCGCCATCACCCCCGGCGTGGGACTCGCCGAATTCGCCACCGCCCCGCTGCGTTCCGCCGCCGGGAACGGAGCGCCGACCTGGCGGTGAATGCGCCTGTGGCGGTTACCAGTTCGTCAGGATCACATGATTGATGAGCAACGCCCCCGCCGCCTGCGCGACGAGCCAGAAGCGTGAGCTGTGGCGGGGGAGCAGGGCGGTCGCCGACAGCGCACAGACATCGAACGGCAGCCAGATGCGTTCGGTCTCGGCCTTGCTCAGTCCGCTGAAGTCCGCGATCAGGATGGCGGTGACGCCCGCGGCCGCCAGCAGCGCCGCCGGATCCACCCGGGATCGCCAGCGCGACAGCCGGTCTTGCCACGGATGCACCGGCTGGATCTTCAGCTCGACCAGCACCCGGCAGCTCGCCGCGACGGTGGCCAGACCCACCGCGCACACGGTCGCGGCGAGATTGCCCCACACCCAGTACGCGTAGGGCCGCTCGCTGGCAATGCCCTGGTAATAGCGTTCGACCACGAGGTGATAGCCGGTCAGCCACCAGAATCCCGCCGCCGCGAAGGCCGCCACCACGGCCAGCGCACCCACCAGCGCCGGAATGGCGGGCTGGAACGAGCGAGCCAGCAGCACCGCCGCGGCCGGAATCGCCATGAGCACAAGGCCGTAATTCAGGAAGACGGTGCACCCGAACAACAGCCCGGACGCCACCGCGGTGAGGATCCACCCCGGCTCGAGCCGGGTCGCCAGCGCCAGCAGCGCAACCGACCAGGCGCCCACCCCGGCGAAGAGCCCGTCCGCCGACACCGCGATCCAGATGACCGCGGGCATGAGCGCCAGAAAGGGCGCAGCGCTCCGGGCGCGATGTTCGGACCCGAGCGCCCGAATGGTGAACGGCACCGCCGCCGCGGCGCTGGTCCCGACGAGCAGACACAACAGTCCGGCCCATGCCCCGCCGCCCAGCCCGATCCGGTCCAGCAGTACGAACACCAGCAGCGCGCCCGGCGGATGCCCGGACACGTGTGTGGTCCACGAATCCGGCTGGAAATCCAGGATGCGTCCGGAGAATCCGCGCAGCATGGCCCCGATGTCGTGCACTCCGCCGACCTCGTGCAGGTATTCGTCGCGGGTGGTGAGCCGCCCCGCGAAGCCGCGCTGCCAGCCGTCCACCATGGCCAGCGCGAACGCCCATGCCGCCGCCGTCGCCCAGGTGGTCAGCAGCAGCCGCGTCCATGACAGCCGCCGCGCCAGGTCCGGTCCGAACCGCACCACGGCCGTGGCGAGGGCGACGGCCGGCACGGTGCCCCACCCCAAATGCGGCAGCCAGCCGCCGAAGATCGGTGCGGCCCCGGCGTACAACCTGTCTCGCCAGGGTTTGCCCTCGATTCGCGGAATCAGGAACGCGGCGAGGACGAAACAGAAGGCCGCGAGCGCGCAGTAGGCGTCGACGCGGGTGGAGACAGAGCGCGCGACCCTGGTCGCGGAAGCGTTCGCCATGCCGGAAACCCTAGGCCCCGAAACCGCCGGAACTGTCCGGATCGGCGTTTCTCCTGCTCTTGTCATACTTTCGTCATGCGTGTCCCGTGGTCGGAAGGCCCCGATTGGCCGTACGGTCGAGGCCATGACCGAGTTGGACTCCGAACCCGGGGTCACGGTGGTGATCCCGTGCCGGGACGAAGCGGAAGCCTTGCCTGGCGTACTGTCAGCAATTCCCATGGGCTACCGGGTGATCGTGGTGGACAACGGTTCCACCGATGGCACCGCCGACGTGGCGCGCGCCGCCGGCGCGACCGTGGTGACCGAACCGACTCCCGGCTACGGCAGCGCCGTGCACACCGGCGTCGATGCCGCCCGCACCGAACTGGTCGCGGTCCTGGACGGCGACGGCTCCCTGGATCCCGGCGAACTGCCCCGCCTGGTGGCCGAATTCGGCCCCGGCGTCGACATGGTGGTCGGCCGCCGCCGCGCCGCGGCGCCCGGCGCCCTACCGCTGCACGCACGAATCGGCAACTGGGCCTTCGCCTTCCGGCTACGCCGCCACTACGGGTTGCCGGTGCACGATATCGCCGCCATGCGGGTGGCCCGCCGCGACCGACTGCAGGCGCTCGGCCACCTGCACGCCCGCTCCGGCTACCCGTTGGCCCTGCTCACCGGCGCCGCCCGCGCCGGCTGGCTGGTGCTGGAACGCGACATCACCTATCGGCCGCGGACTCACGGCGAGTCCAAGGTCTCCGGTTCCTGGCTCGGCACCCTGCGTGCCGCCCGCGACTTCTGGAGTGTCCGATGAACCCGACCGAGATTCCCGCCACCATGCTGGTGGTAGCCAAATCGCCGATCGCGGGATTCGCCAAAACCCGCCTCACCCCGCCCTTCTCGCCGGTGGACGCCGCCTATCTGGCGGCCTGCGCCCTGCTCGACACCCTGGACGCGATGAGCGAGAGCGGGATTCGCCACCGCGTCGTCGCCTGGACCGGCGATCTCGATCGCGCCGAACGCTCGATCGAGCTGGCCGCCGCCCTGCGCGACGTGACCGTGGTAACGCAGCGTGGCGACAGCTTCGGCGAGCGACTCGCCAACGCCCACGCCGATGCGGCCGAATTCGGCGTTCCGGTGCTGCAGATCGGCATGGACACCCCGCAGGTCGATTCGGACCTGCTCGCCCGCTCGGCCGCCCGCCTGGTGGCCACGGGCGACACCGTGCTCGGGCCCGCCACGGACGGCGGCTGGTGGGCTCTGGGCCTCACCGAATCCAGCCCGGCGCATCTGCTCGCCGACATTCCGATGTCGACGAACCGTACCGGCGAACTCACCGAGACGGCCTTGCGCCACAGCGGATTCCGAGTTCACGCCCTGCCGACCCTGACCGATGTGGACACCTACGCCGACGCCGTCTCGGTGGCAGCGGTGTCCCGGGGGCGCTTCGCGCGGGCCGTCGCCGAGCTGGTGACGGCGAAAACCCCTGTCGCACTCTGAGATCCGAGTTTCGAAAGGAGCCCGCGGTGCAGCCAGTCGAGCACACCGAAACCGCGGACGCCGTGCCAGACCAGACCGCAGTATCGGACCAGCCCGCTGCGCTCGAGCAGAACGGCGAGCCTGCCCGGGACGAGCGGTCCGGGCAGTCCGAACTATTGCTGCCGGGCGCGCTTTCCCAGCGTCTGAGCCCGGCCCGATCGACGGCGGTGGCCGCGCGGGCCGGTATCGCCCTCGGCGCCGGCATCACGATCCTGTTCGTGACCGGGTTGATCAGTCACCTCATCCAGCATCCGCCGGACTGGTTCCGGTGGCCCGCGCACCCGGTGTGGCTGTACCGCGTCACCCAGGGCACTCACGTGACGGTCGGGGTCATGATGATCCCGCTGCTACTGGTGAAGCTGTGGTCGGTGTATCCGCGGTTCTTCCGCAAACCGTCGCTGCGCCGCGGACTTCCTGAAGTCGTGGAGCGCCTGTCGGTGGCGGTGCTCATCGGGGTGGTGCTGTTCCAGATCGTCACCGGGCTGTTCAATACCGCGCAGTACTACCCGTGGAAGTTCTTCTTCACCACCACGCATCACGCCACGGCGTATGTGGCCCTCGGCGCGGTCGTGGTGCACTTGGCGGTCAAGCTTCCGATTGTGCGACAAGCGCTTTCGAAGCCGGTCGATGCCCCGGACTCCGTCGCTCGAGCGGCCGCGGACCCGGACGACGAGCATACCGAGCCCCAGGGCGTTTCGCGCCGTGCGGTGCTCATCGCGGCCGGGCTGGGCGCGGTCGTGGCGGGGATGGCGGTGGCCGGGCAGTCGATCCCGTTCCTGCGTTGGGTCTCCCTCCTCGCGCCGCGCAGTGGTCAAGGCCCGCAAAGCGTTCCGATCAACCGGACGGCCGCGGCCGCGGCCGTCACCGAATCCGCCCGCTCGCCGCAGTACACGCTGACCGTGAAAGTCGGCGGTCGCGAACGCGGTTTCTCCCGCGCCGATCTGGAGGCACTGCCGCAGCGCGACAGCGCGCTGCCCATCGCCTGTGTCGAGGGCTGGAGCGCGCAGGGCCACTGGTCCGGCGTCCGTTTGCGCGACCTGCTCGCCCAGGTGGGCGAATACCGTGGCGGCGATGTCCGTTTCGTCTCCCTGGAGACGACGGGCATCTACGGCTCGTCGGTACTGCCCCGCAACTTCGTGGTGGATGCCGCCACGCTGATCGCCCTGCGCCTCAATGGTGAGGACCTCGCCCTCGACCACGGCTATCCCTGCCGACTGATCGCTCCCGATCGCCCGGGCGTCCTCCAGACCAAATGGCTCGAATCGATCGAGGAACTCCCATGACGATCACCCGAATCCTGCTGTGCGTATCGGGTATCGGGCTAGCGGCCTACGGCGTCGACCTGCTGCTGAAGATGAGCACCACCGACCTGCGCTCGGTCGCCGTCTGGTTCATCGGCGCGATCCTCGCCGAGAATCTGGTGTTCGGCCCGGTCGCGGCCCTGGCGGGCGTGCTCGGCCACCATGTGCTCCCCGCCCGCTGGTGGTCCGCCTACACCGTCGGCGCGTTCATCAGCCTCGCCCTGATCCTCCTCGCGATCCCGGTGCTCGGCCGTGAGGGAGCGGTCCCTGGCAACGACACCGTTCTGGACCGCGATTACACCGTCGGCCTGATCGTTTCGCTCGCGGTCGTCTGGGCCGTTGTCGCCGCCTACCTGCTGCTCACGCGCGGTCGGCGGTCTCCAGCAACGGCAGCCGAACCTCGAATCGCGCACCGTCCGCACGGTTCTGCGCGGTGATGTCACCGTGGTGCGCCGCCACCAGCCCCGCGGCGATGGCCAATCCCATACCGCTGCTGCTGCCCAGTTCGGCCGCGCCGGGGGAGCGGGCGGAGCTGCCGCGATACGCGACCTCGAAGATGCGCGGCAGATCGGCCTCGGAAATGCCGGGCCCGGTGTCGTCCACCCGGGTCCAGGCCTGCCCGCCCTCCGTGCCCGCCGAGATGTCGATGCGCCCGCCGGGCGGTGTGTGCGCGATGGCATTGGCCACCAGATTGGTCAGCACCCGGCCCAGCGCCCGATCACTGCCCGCCACCACGATCTTGTTTTCGGGTTGCGTGGCGGCCAAGGTGACCTGGGCGCGTCCGGCCGTCGGCTGATTGGCCGCCAGCACCTCGTCGATGAGCTCGCGCAGATCCACCGGCTCGAGTCGCAGCCGCAGCGCCCCCGCATTGATCTTCGACATCTCGAACAGGTCGTCCACCATGGAGGACAGCCGATTCGTCTCGCGCACAATCTGTTCCGCGTAGCGCTGAATGTCCTCGGGCTGTGACACCACCCCGTCCAGCAGCGCCTCGCCCATGGCGCGAATGCCCGCCAGCGGCGTGCGCAGATCATGGCTGACCCAGGCCACCAGCTCCCGCCGCGAGCGTTCCGCCGCGCGCTCCTGCGCGAGCATCTCGCGCTCCCACACCGTGGCCCGCGCCTGCTCGCGGCCCAGCAGAATGGCCGCCGGCACCGTGACGGCGGTGACCACCGCGAGAACCACCGCCGTGCGCTCGAATTCGGCCCCGAACATGAGCCCGCTCACCGCCACCACCCCGCATAGCGTGGCCAGTGTCGGAATCAGTACCAGCACGGCCATGCTGGTGGTCATCGCGCGATTGCGGGTGTAGCGCAGCAGCAGTGCGCCGATCACCACCACCGGCAGCGTCCCCGCCAGCGCGTAGCCGATCAGCCCGGGGGTCTCAGTCGGCACGGCCCACCTCCTCCGCGTCCGGGTCGGTGCCGACATCGGCGCGGCCCCAGGCATATCCGCGACCCCACACCGTCTCGATCCGGTGTGCGGCACCCAGCTTGGCCCGCAACCGCTTCACGTGCACGGTGACCGTGGACAGGTCACCGAAGTTCCACCCCCACACCTCGGCCAGCAGCTCCTGTCTGCTGAACACCCGTCGCTGATTCGCCAGCAGGAAGGCCAGCAGATCGAATTCGCGCGCGGTCAATTCGACCGGCATCCCGCCCGCCGCCACGGTCCGAGCCGCCCGATTCAACTCCACTCCGTCCCCGCGCAGCACCTCCTGGGCCACCGGCTGCGGATTCGTCCGCCGCAGCACGGACGCCACCCGCAACGCCAGCTCCCGCGGACTGAACGGCTTGGTCACATAGTCATCGGCCCCCGCCTGCAACCCGATCACCCGATCGTCCTCCTCTCCGAGCGCGGTCAGCAGAATGATCGGCGTCTGCGGATGCGCCCCCGCACGCACCGCCCGCGTCAGCTCGATCCCATCCGGCGGCGGCATCATCACATCCAGCACGGCCAGATCGATCTCATTGCGCTCCAGCACCGCGGCCGTCGCGGGTCCATCCGCGGTCTCGACAACCTCGAGACCGTCCCGCTCCAGATACCGCCGCACCACCTCGCGCACCATCGGATCGTCATCCGCCACCAGAATCCGCATCACCCCACCCTAGGCCGCTCCCGCCCCCGAACCACCTGGTCCGAGCCATATCCGCACTCGCCGTCATGGTTTCGTCACCGGTCGTGACCAGCTCGAACGCTCCCTGGGGCCTACCGTCGAACGTGAAGTGCCCGCCGGGAAGGCGCATGCGGAGTCCCGTGGGCTCGGTGCCGGCGGACTCGGAGCGTCAGGATCGCCGGACCGGCGAGTGCGGCGGTCCACGCGCGACAGCTCTACGCTCTGCACGTGACCAGCGATACGTCCGGCTCGGCGGCCGAGATCGAGGCGCAGGGCGGGCAGGTCCGGGCCTCGACCCTGGAACTGTTCTTCGACCTCGTATTCGTCTTCACCATCACCCAGCTCACCCACGCCTTCACCCACCACCCGGGCTGGGGTGAGCTGGGGCATGTGGCGCTCATGTTCGCCATCATCTGGTGGATGTACAGCGGCTACGTTTTCCTCACCAACGAGGTCGCGCCGAGCAGTTCCTCACGCCGTACCTTCCTGCTGCTCGGCATGTTCGGCTTCTTCGTCGTCGCCATGGCGATTCCGAGCGCCTTCCAGGGGTCCGGGCTGGCCTTCGGGATCGGGTACTTCGTCGTGAACACCGTGCACAGCATCATGTTCGCGACCTCGGGTGGTGCGAGCGCGAGCTCGGCGATCCTGCGCCTCGCACCGTTGAACGCCCTCTCCGCTGCGCTGGTACTGGCGGGTGGTATCGCCGAGGACCGGGTTCGCGCCACACTGTGGACGATTGCCGTTGTGGTGCAGGTGGTTTCGCCGTATCTGGCCCGCACCGAGGGATTCGTGATCCGCCCCAGCCACTTCTGTGAACGCCACGGCCTGGTCGTCATCATCGCACTGGGCGAATCGGTGGTGGCCATCGGCGCGAACCTGACCGGTATGGACCTCACCGTCGGCCTGGCCGCCACCGCCGGTCTCGGCCTGACCCTCGGATATGTGCTGTGGTGGGCCTATTTCGGCTTCGACGACGAGCGCGGCGAACGCCGGCTGGCGGCGATGCCGGGTCCGGCGCGTATTCGCCCGGCCGTCCTCGCCTACGGCTACTCACTGTTCGTGCTGGTGCTCGGCATCATCCTGACCGCCGCCGGCATCTCCATGACCATCTCGCACGGCAACCAGCCCGCGAGTACGGCCGCGGCACTGGCGCTTTCGGGTGGCGTGGCCGTGTTCTTCCTGGGCCAGTGCCTGTTCCGGCTGACGCTCGGCATACCGCGGCCGTGGCTGCGACTGGCCGGCGCCGTCGCCATCGTGGCCACCGCGCCGATGGGAATCGCCGGGGTGGCCTGGGGACAGCTGGTGCTGCTGGTCCTGGTCGCCTATGGCTTCGTGATCGCCGATGACCTGCTCGGCATCCGATCCGGCGAGCGCAGCGCCTACACCGAGACGGTGTCGCCGATCGGGCGCCGCATCGTGCGCGACGGTGAGCGCTAGCGCTCGGTCCCGCTGCGGCAGCGCGCATCCGTCGGGTCCGCGGGCATCGGCGTCCGCGACGATCTCGAGGTCCGGCGCGTGATCGCTCCGGGCCCGCTCCAGCGCCTGCGCGAACACCTCCGACGGCTGCGCGCCCGACACCCCGTACTTGTGGTCGAGCACGACGAACGGCACTGGGTTCGAGTGTTCCACTGTGACCCAGTGCACATTTACGGGTTGTCACGTTCTGGAGGGCTGTCCTGTCTCATGCCCGACCCCCAAGGAACGAGCCCATGGAGCCGACCATGAACGCCACCGCCAACACTCACGAGATCGTCGTCCTCGGTGCCGGCTACACCGGCATGCTGGCCGCCGTCCGCCTGGCCCGCCGCACCCGCAAGCTGGATGTCCGCATCACCCTGGTGAACCCCTCGGACCGCTTCACCGAGCGGCTGCGCATGCACCAGATCGCCGCCGGACAGGAACTGGCCGACCACCGCATCCCCGACCTGTTGGCCGGTTCGGGCGTGGTCTTCCACCGGGCCGCCGCCGTCGCGATCGACGCCGACGCCCGCGTCGTCACCCTCGACGACGCCGCCGAGATACCCTACGACACTCTGATCTACGCGCTCGGCAGCACCACCGACACCTCGCTCGTCCCCGGCGCCGACCACCACGCGTGGACCCTCGACGCTCCGCGCCAGGCCCGCCGCTTCTCGCACCGGCTCGCCGAAATCACCGCTGCCGCGGGCGCCGTCACCGTGGTCGGCGGCGGCCTGACCGGAATCGAGGCCGTCACCGAGATCGCCGAATCGCACCCCGGCCTGACCGTCACCCTGATCAGCGCGCAGGAGCCCGGCCACATGATGGGCGACAAGGCCCGCGCCCATCTGAATCGCGCCCTCGACCGGCTCGGCATCGTCCGCGAGGTCGGTGTGCGGGTCGCCAAGGTGCTGCCGGACGCGGTGCGCCTGAGCACCGGTGAACTGATCGCCTCGGATCTGACCCTGTGGACCGCTGGTATGAAGGTCTCGCCGCTGGCCGCCCGGGCCGGCATCGCCGTGGACGAGCGCGGACTGATCCTCACCGATCCCACCCTGCGCTCGGTCTCGCACCCGGAGATCCTGGCCATCGGTGACGCCGCCGCGGTGCGCATGCCCTTCGGCGTCCTGCACGGCACCTGCCAGAGCGGCATGCCCACCGCCGCCTACGCCGCCGACAGCCTGACCCGCCGGCTGCGCGGAAAGACCGTGAAACCCTTCCGTTTCGGCTACATCCACCAACCGGTCAGCCTGGGCCGCAAGGACGCGGTCATCCAGTTCACCAAGGCCGACGACACCCCGCGCCGCTGGTACCTGAAGGGCCGCGCCGCCGTCGCCTACAAGGAGACCGTCAGCAGCAGCCCGGTGCCGACCTTCACGATGAGCAAGCACATGACCATGCGGGTGCAGTTCACCAACGGCGGCCGCTCCACCCGCGCGATCGCATGACACGAACCGCTGTCCGGTTCGCGTCTGCCCAGGTAGCCGGGACATCGGCGCGATGTCCCGGCCCTGTGATGGATTCGACTCGCAAGACCCGGTAGGTATGAGTCCCATGCAGGACCACACGCCCGACCAGCCCACACCCACTGGGCGGCGCGACGATTCGATCGATCCCTTCGTCGCCCACCGCCGGCTGCTGTTCGCCACCGCGTACCAGATGCTCGGCACCGTCACCGACGCCGAGGACATCCTGCAGGACGCCTGGATCAAATGGCATGAGGTGGATCGGGATACCGTCACCCACCCCAAGTCCTACCTGGTCCGCACCGTCACCAACCTGGCGCTCAACCGCCTCACCTCGGCGCGCGCCACCCGCGAGACCTATGTCGGGCCCTGGCTGCCCGAACCCCTGCTCACCGGCACCGCCGACGCCGCGGAGGAGACCGAGATGGCCGACACCGTGTCGACCGCCATGCTGGTCGTCCTCGAAACCTTGAGCCCGGTCGAGCGCGCGGTCTTCGTGCTGCGCGAGGTCTTCGGCTACTCGCACGCCGAGATCGCGGGTTTCCTGGACCGGCCCGAGGTCGCCGTTCGCCAGATCTCCCACCGCGCCCGCTCCCATGTGCACTCGCGCCGCCCCCGCTTCGACACCGATGTGGCGACCCGCACGGAGATCACCGAGAAGTTCATGGCCGCGGCCCAGGGCGGGGATGTCAACGCGCTCATGGAACTGCTCGCCCCCGAGGTGACGCTGTGGAACGACGGCGGCGGGAAGGTCACCGCCGCGCGCCGTCCGCTCTACGGCCCGGACCATGTGGCGCGCTGGATGCTCGGCGCCATGGCCAAGCCGATCAGTGCGGGCATCCGCCTCGAATCCGCTCACATCAACGGCGAACTCGGTGTGCTGGCTATGATCGGCGACTATCGGGTGGGCGCGCTGACCTACGACATTCGCGACGGTCACATCGAAAACATTCGCTTCCAGGTCAACCCGGACAAGCTTGCCGGCATACAGCGGCGGGTCGGCGGCGAATAGGCCGCTGAATCGGTCGGCCAACAGGAATTCGGTGTCGAGGCGAGAGCGGTCCCGTACTATTCGGCGCTCGTCGGGGGCGTCCGCCCCCGATTCGACACCGCCATTCTGCAAGGGATTTCGTAGTGATCGGCTCTATAACGCGCCGTGCCGCGCGACATATTCTGCCCTGGGCCGCCGCGGCCTTCATCGGTGCGAGCAGTGCGCTCGCCGGTCCCGCGGTCGCCGCGCCGGTGCTCCACGCCGCGTGCGCCGCAAGCGAATACGAGAACGTTGACGGCGCCTGCGTGCCGCGACCGGAACAGGCTCCCACCGCCCCCGACGGAGCCACCGCCCATTGCAAGGACGGCACCTACAGCTTCAGCCGGCATCGCAATGGCACCTGCTCGCACCACGGTGGCGTCGCCGAATGGCTCTAGCCACTCGGTCGCGCTGAGATCCGCACGGCCGTCCCGGCACTCCGGGCGGGACGGCCGTGCGGAACAATGCTCGGCGTGAGTGCCGAACAGCTTGCCGTCGAACCACTGCGCGCCGCGCGGCGACTGCTCGGCGGCACGCTCCGGTCCGGACCGGTGAGCCTGCGCATCGTCGAGGTCGAGGCCTACGGCGGCGACCCCGCCGGACCCTGGCACGACCCGGCCGCTCACTCCGGTCGCGGGCGCACTCCGCGTAACGCGGTGATGTTCGGCCCGCCCGGCGTGCTCTACGTCTATTTCAGCTACGGCATGCACACCTGTGTGAACGTCACCAGTGGCCCCGACGGCATCGCCAGCGCCGTCCTCATCCGGGCGGGGGAGATCACCGCGGGCCACGACCTCGCCCGCGCGCGCCGTCCGGCCGCCAAGACCGACGCCGACCTGGCCCGCGGCCCCGGCAATGTCGGCAGCGTCCTCGGCGTCGTCCTGGACGACTACGGCACCCGTCTGTTCGACCAGGATGCGCCCATCCGCCTGGAACTCGGCCCCGAAATCACCGACACCGCCGCCGTGTCAGCCGGTCCCCGGGTCGGGGTGAGCCTCGCCGCCGACCGCCCGTGGCGGCTGTGGCTGCCGGACTCCCCGGCCGTGTCCGCGTATCGCCGCAGTCCGCGCGCACCCAAGCTGGATCGTTCCGCGTAGACGGATCGGAGGACTACGGTGGACGGATCGACAGCTCACCCTAGGTGGAAAAGCCCATGTTCGAACGGTTCACCGACACCGCGCGCCGCACCATCGTGCTCGCCCAGGAGGAGGCCCGCCTGCTCCGCCACGACTGGATCGGGACGGAACACCTGCTGCTCGGCCTCATGAACGGCAGCGACCCGATCGCCGGGCAGACCCTGGCGGACCTGGGCATGGACCTGTCCGGCCTACGTGAACGCGTGAAGCAGGCGGTGGGTGTGCAGGAGCAGCGCACCCCCGCCGAGCACATACCCTTCACGCCCCGCTCCAAGAAGGTGCTCGAAATGTCGCTGCGCGAGGCAATGCGATTGCAGCACAATTACATCGGCCCCGAACACCTGCTGCTCGCCTTGGCTGCGGAGGGCTCGGGCGTGGCCTCGCAGGTCCTCATCAGCGAGGGCGCCGGCCCCGACGAGATCCGCCGCCGGGTCAGCGCCCGCATGGCGGCCACCGCCGGCCCGACCGCCGAGCCCTCCGTCGAAGCCGAACTCCGTCACCGTATTTCCGAACTGGAGCACCGGGTCGCCGAACTCGAACGCCGCCTGGACGGACCCGGCGCGGGGACCATCCAGGGCGACGTCATCGGTTAGATCAGGACTGTGGCACGCGATTTCGCAGCGGCAGCCAGGACCGCGGCAATCGTTGCGTGGGAAGCGGTTTCGCCCGTTCCGACCGCCCAGGCCGCGCCGTCGGCGGTGCGGTACTCCAGATAGGCGACGGCTGGATCGGAATCCGCACGGACCACGCTCTGGTGCGTCACCGACAGCACCTCCACGGGGCAACCGTGCCGGTTCAGCACGCCGATCGCCTCGTCGATCGTGGCGTCGGCGGGTATCTCCGCGGCGGCGGGGCCGCTACCCGCGTCGGCTGTGTATGTGGCGGTGAACAGCTCCCACAGCGCCCGCGCCGCCACCTCGGTCCCGGTGCGGTCGGTGTGGCGCTGGACGTGACGGGCGAAGTCGATCTGCAAGCGACGCGGCAGGTCCAGGCCGTACTCCGTCTCCAGCAGATACGCGATCCCGCCCTTGCCGGACTGCGAATTGACCCGGATCACCGCATCGTAGGACCGTCCGACGTCAGCCGGATCGATCGGCAGATACGGAACCTCCCAGGCGATTTCGCGCTCGGACAGACCCAGCCCGGCCGCCCGCTCGCGATGCTCGGCGAACCCCTTCTTGATGGCGTCCTGATGCGTTCCGGAGTACGCCGTGTACACCAGATCACCGGCGTAGGGATGCCGTTCGTGCACGGGCAGCCGCGTGCAGTGCTCCACGGTCCGCCGCACCTCGTCGATATCGGAGAAGTCGATCATCGGATCCACGCCCTGCGCATGCAGATTCAACGCAAGCGTCGCCAGATCCACATTGCCGGTGCGCTCGCCATTGCCGAACACGCACCCCTCGACCCGCTGCGCCCCGGCCAGCACCGCCAGCTCCGCGCACGCGATCCCGGTCCCGCGGTCATTGTGCGGATGCACCGACAGGATCACGCTCTCGCGCCGCGCCAGATTCCGGTGCATGTACTCGATCTGATCGGCGTACACGTTCGGCGTCGCCACCTCGACCGTCGCGGGCAGGTTCAGCGTCACCGGCCGCTCGGGCGTGGCGTCCCACAGGGTCGTCATGCGGTCGCAGATATCGAGCACGAAGTCCGGTTCGGTCAGCATGAACACCTCGGGCGAGAACTGGAACCGCACGTTCGGCATGTCCCCGGCCAGCTCCAGCACATCGCGCCCGCCGGCGGTGATCAGCTCGGCCAGCTCCTCACGGGTCTTGCCCAGCACCACATTCCGCCAGGTCGGAGCAGTGGCGGTGTACATGTGGACGACCACATTGTTGGGAATGTCGCGCACCGATTCCACGGTCCGCTCGATCAGATCCCGGCGCGCGGGTGTGAAGACGACAATGGTGACGTCCGCGGGGGCCAGCCGTTCGGCTCCGATCAGCCGCACGAAGTCGAAGTCGGTCTGCGAGGCGCTCGGATAGCCGACCTCGATCTCCTTGTAGCCCATCGTCACCAGCAGTTCGAAGAACCGCCGCTTGCGGTCGGGATCCATCGGCTCGGCCAGGGCCTGATTGCCGTCACGCAGATCCACCGGCACCCAGAGCGGGGCCGCGGTGATCCGGTAGGCGGGCCATGCACGCTCGGTCAATGGCACCGAAACTCGTTGGTATACATCGCGATACCGATGCGATGGCATGACGGAAGGCTGCTGACGATTCCAGATCAGGGGAGTGCTCACGGGAATTCGCTTTCGCGTCGGAGGAGGTGACCGGCGCAGCACAGCGAACCCGCTAGCGGGGTGCCGGTCGGTCAGACCCCGCCGCGGCGGTGAAGGAGAAGCAGGGCGCCCAGAAGCATGTGGACTAGACTAGAGGGGATTCACTCCTCAGACAAGTAGAGAGGCCGAGCAATAGTGGCGCAGGTACAGAGGCATCCGCTGGCCGCCCAAGCCGCCGAGGTCCTGCTGTCGCGCATACGCGCGGGGGAGTGGCAGCTGGGCCACCGCCTACCCGGCGAGACCACGCTCGCCGCCCAGCTCGGCGTCGGCCGTTCGACGCTGCGCGAGGCCATTCGCGAACTGGCGGGCAAGGGTGTGCTCGAAAGCCGCCAGGGCGCAGGAGTTTTCGTCACCGCCCTGGACGTCGCCGAGGACTGGGACACGGTGCTGCGGCGTTCCGACATCGTCACCGTTCTCGAGGCCCGCATCGCCATCGAGGCCGAGAGCGCGGCCCTGGCCGCCCGCCGCCGCACCCCCGCCGACCTGCGCGCCATGCTCCGCGCCCTGGCCGCCCGGGCCGAAAGCGGCGATCGCGTCGAAGAATTGGTCGACGCCGACACCGCCTTCCATCGCACTGTGGTAGCCGCCGCGCACAACGACATCCTGCTCGAGCTCTTCAACGCCTTCGTCCCGCGCTCGCGCCACGCCATGATCGACATGCTCCGCATCCGCCCCATGCGCGATCCCGCTGGCGACCACGACGCGCACGAACACCTCTACAGCGCCATTCGCGCCCGCGATCCCGAGGCCGCCGCCACCGCCAGCCGCGTCCATCTGACGGCGCTCGAGGCGGCCTTCGGCGCCTGGCCGGAAATTCCTCTCGAGCGCCGATGAGTTTCCGCGGCAGCCCCCGTCCTATGGAGCAAGCGAGTTCGACACCGAACCGACAAGCCCCGGAAGGACATGCGACATGACCGCCCTCGCCGCCACCCCGACCATCGCCACCCCGAGCAAGCTCCGCAACCGCGTGCTGTGGACCCTTCAGATCGTGCTCGGCCTGTTCTTCATCGTCGCCTCCGGCCTGCCGAAGTTCGTGGGCCAGGCCGACGCCGTCCGTGTGTTCCACCAGATCGGCTGGGGCGACTGGTTTCGCTACCTCACCGGCCTGGTCGAAATCTCCGGCGGCATCGGCCTGCTGGTCCCGCGCCTGAATGGCCCGGCCGCCGCGGGCCTGTCCATCACCATGGTCTGTGCCGCCGCCACCCAGGCCTTCGTCCTCGGCTCCCCGGCCCTGGCGATCTTCCCGTTGATCCTGGTCGGCGTCTTCGCCTGGATCGCCTACGAGCGGCGCGCCTCCTTCGCCACCTTCACCGACCTGGTGAAGTGACCTCGAATAATCGATCGCACCCTGCCCGTCACCGATCGCACTCGGTGACGGGCTTGTTGGTATGTCACGAGACACCCGATTTCGCTGCGATCGGGGTAAACCGTCGGGTGCCGCGGAAAATGTTTCGGCTCTCCGCTGGTGGCCGCATGCAGTACCGGCGACGGCACCGCAGCCGGGCGAAAAAGTCGCGCAGTGGCGGAATGGAAAGATAGGGAAGCGTGAGCGGCGACATCATCGATGAACTGACCTGGCGCGGGTTGATCGCGCAGTCCACCGACCTGGACGCCCTGCGTGCGGCCGCGGCCGAGGGCCCGATCACCCTCTATGCCGGGTTCGACCCGACCGCGGCCAGCCTGCATGCCGGACACCTGGTTCCCCTGCTGGCGCTCAAGCGCTTCCAGCGCGCGGGTCACCGCCCGATCGTGCTCGCTGGTGGCGCGACCGGTCTCATCGGCGATCCCCGCGATGTCGGCGAGCGCACCATGAACTCCACCGACACCGTCGCCGAATGGGCCGGCCGCATCCGCTCGCAGCTCGAGCGCTTCGTGGATCTGGACGGCCCGAACTCGGCGATCATCGCCAACAACATGGACTGGACCGGCTCGCTGAGCACGGTGTCGTTCCTGCGCGACATAGGCAAGCACTTCTCGGTGAACGTCATGCTGGCCCGCGACACCGTCAAGCGCCGTCTCGAGTCGGATGGCATGTCCTACACCGAGTTCAGCTACATGCTCCTGCAGGCCAACGACTTCCTGCAGTTGCGCCGCGAATACGGCTGCACGCTGCAGGTCGGCGGCTCGGACCAGTGGGGCAACATCATCGCGGGCGTGGAGCTCAACCGCCGCGTTGACAGCGAGCATGTGCACGCTCTGACTGTCCCGCTCGTCACCTCGGCCGACGGCAAGAAGTTCGGCAAGTCCACCGGCGGCGGCAGCCTCTGGCTCGACCCGGAGATGACCAGCCCCTACGCCTGGTACCAGTACTTCGTGAACACGGCCGACGCCGACGTGGTCCGCTACCTGCGCTGGTTCACCTTCCTGTCTCGCGAGGAGCTCGACGAACTGGAGAAGGCCACCGCCGAGCGCCCGTTCGCCCGCGAGGCCCAGAAGCGCCTCGCCGCCGAGATGACCACGCTCGTGCACGGTGAGGAGAACACCCGCGCGGTGCAGCTGGCCAGTCAGGCCCTGTTCGGTCGCGGTGACCTGCGCGAGCTCGACGAGTCCACGCTGTCGGCGGCGCTCGCCGAGTCCGCTGTCGACGGCAAGGTCGCCGAGGTCGCCGGCGCCTCGACCATCGTCGATCTGCTGGTCGAGTCAGGCCTGTGCGAGGGCCGTAGCGCGGCCCGTCGCGCGGTCAACGAGGGCGGCGCGTCGGTCAACAACGAGAAGATCTCGGACCCGGAGTGGACCCCGTCCGACGCCGACTACCTGCACGGACGCTGGCTGGTGCTGCGCCGTGGGAAGAAGAACTTCGCCGGCGTACGCCGCGCGGGCAACTGATCGGGTCGACGATACGAAAACAAGATCGAGATGACCTGAGTCACAAACCGGTGGCTCAGGTCGCTGATCGGCCGATCCGCACCTCGTTCACCAGCGTAAACACCTCCGCGACCAGCGGATTTGACCTCGCGTTATCCGCCGCGTAACTTAGTCCAGGTCAGAGCGACACGGACGCCGACCGGGACCGAAAGCCCAGCTCAGAGGCTGGAAATCGGGATCGGATACGAGGTTGGACGAGGAGCGCCGGACACGAACACATCAGCCAGAATATTGGTCCTTGACTCTGCGGGGTCTCGTGGCTAGACTGGAAAAGTTGCCTCGCTGGACATTCGATCAAGTTCGGATGAAAGGCTTGTGCGTGTGTTCTTTGAGAACTCAATAGTGTGTCGATGAATGTCAGTGCCAAATTTTTGTAATTTGGTTCCGATTCTCACCCCCCGTGTGAGGGTCGGACATTGAAGTCAGCTAATTTCCGGCTG
>NZ_WMBB01000005.1 GCF_009708175.1 Nocardia aurantiaca | reverse complement strand
CTCTCGCACCAGAAAGGTGCTCCTCACACTGCGTACTTCGATCTTCAGCAAATCGAATTATCGCAGTTCAGAGCACCTTTCGCCATTTCTACGCGACGACCAGCTCAACCGCCATGATTGGCCGAGGTTAGCAGCAGGCCGACATATCGAGATGTCGCCACAGAGCGTGGGCCGTCTGGAAGATGGACAGCGGGTCAAGATTTGCACGGCGCAAATCAGGGACCTGCTCCAGTTCTACGGCGTCCCAGATCCGAGCCCGGAACGGGACGAGGTGCTCGGGCTGTGGGAGGAGGTCAAACAGCAGGACCTCATCATGAAAGCGCAAGGAGGGACCGCAGGTTGGTGGCGGGCCTACAGCGATCAGTTCGATGCGCACTTCGATCACTACCTGCGGCTGGAGGAAGCCGCCGACCATCTGACGACACATCAACTTTCACTGATACCAGGCCTGCTGCAAACCGACGACTACCGTCGAACCCTGATCGGCTTCGCCGACCTGGGGCTGTCCGCCGTCGATATCGAGCGTCGGCTCGAGTTCTCCGTCAGGCGGCAGGCGCGGCTCGAGCAATACGACTTCCGACTCGATGCACTGCTGTCGGAAGCGGTGCTGCGACATCGCCCCGGCGGACCAGCGGTCATGGCCTGTCAGCTGCGGCGGCTCAACGAGGCCGGTGAACGCGAGAATGTTTCGATTCGAGTCGTGCCGTGCGCCACGGAGACGAACTGCGGTCTCGTGGTGCGATCCTTCACCCTGCTCGAATTCCCACCGCTCGCAAACAAATTGGTCGAACCACCCATCGTCTACGTCGAAGGCTATGAAGGTGCGATCTATCTAGAACAGCGTGAGGTCATCGCACGGCATCGGCGAGCTATCGCCGGCCTCCGGCGGGTAGCGTTGAGTGAGGACGCCAGCCGCGAGCTGGTATGGCGCATCGCAAAGGAGTGCACAGCGTGAGCTTCGACCTTTCCAATGCCACGTGGTTCAAGTCCAGCAAGTCTCCAAACGCTTCGGAGTGCGTCGAGGTCGCCTTCGCCGAGGACGCCGGGTTCGTCGGCGTGCGCGATTCCAAGGATCCGGCGGGTCCGGTGCTCGTCTTCTCCGGCGAGCAGTGGGATCGATTCCTGGGCAGCGGGATCTGGCGGGGGTGACCCTGAGCGGTGGCATGGGGTCAGCCGATACACCAGGCTGAGAATTTCGCTCTGGTCGCTGAGTATTCGCCATTGTGCGGGTAGTCCCCAATCGGAGGCCCGGACGAGGGAGCCGTACCTGGCGTGCGGCAAGGCGGCCTTCGGAGGGTTGTCATGTCGCGGCCGGTGTTGGTCGTGTCCCGCGTTTTCGACGCCGTGTGGGCCAGCGCGGTCGGGAAGTCGGAGGGGTCCGGGCCGACGGTTGGTGTTCGGGCTGGCGCTCGTGGCGAGCATGGCGGGGCCGACCTATGCCATGCGCGGGGGTGCCCATCGGACGGCGCACGCGGTGTGGGTCGGGATCACGGCGGTGTTGACCGTCGTCCATTCCATGGCCACCGGCTGGGCCGCCATCAGTGTGATCAGACTGCTGCTGCTCGGCGGCATCGTGCCTGCGTGATCGGGTGAAGCTGGTCGCGTAACCGCTATTTCGGCGGTTCCAGTTTCACCGCGTCCGCGGGGACGCTGGGAACCGATTGCACGGTCTGGGTTTTGGCGGCGGGGTCCGGGAGGAGGAGTCGCCAATCCTCCGAGACCCACAGCACCGTTTCCGAGGTCGCGGTGATGCTGGCATCGGAGTAAGTGGCATAGACGGTGAGGTCGGTGCGATCGGGGGTGTAGGCGGTGATCTTGTAGGCGGTGATGCGCGGGGCGACGGCCGGATTGGCGGGGGCGGTGATGGAGACCTGCGCGCGAGCCAGCACCCAGGAGTCCTTGGCGGGACCGGAAATCAGCGAAATGGCCGCCACCTGCGGCCATGCGCCGTCGGGGGCCAGTGACAGCCGCGTGCTGTGATTGATGGCGGCCAGGGCGGCGCCCTGCGGAGTGCGGGAAAAGCCCGCGGCCGTGGTACCGAGTTTGCTGGGGCCGTCATGGCTTCCGACGGGCAGCTGCACACCCTGGTAGTTCTCCCAGTGCACATCGGCGGGGGTACGGCCCGGGTCGACCGGTGTGGTAGTCGCTTTCGGGACGCTGTCATCACTGACACCGCAGGCAGAGACGGCGAGGACGGCTGAGGAGACGAGTAAGACCGCGACTGCGGAGACGAAAGTTTGCGCGTAGTGTGCTGGCTTGGCGCGCATGAGAATTCCTTCAGGTAGACCGTTCGAACCGTCGAGAAATGTTGCGATGACGCGGGTTCGGGTACAAGCGCGGGCAGGCGAACGCGAATGATCCTCAAGATGTCGACCGGCTCGGTTTAACAATTGATCACTCCTGTCACGGATCCGGTTGTGGGCGCTGACGATCCGAGTAAGATCAGGGCCGCAACATGATCATCGCAGGTGGTGGGGTGCCATGATGGATCATCGGAACCTGGTTCCGGTGGGACACCTGTGTAGTCGGCCGGTGGTGCGGAATGCCATGGCATCCGGGGGATTCGGGCCGCGCGCCCGCTGTTGTCCGTTCGGGGAAGGGGAACTGGGGACATGAAGACCAAACGAACTTCCATCCTGTTGTCCATGCTGCCCATCGCGCTGGTGGCGGGCCAGGGCGTGGCCGCCGCGGCCCCGGGACAGCCCGGGCTCGCCGTACCCGGCGACGGGCAACCGGGATTGAGCACCCAGCCACAACAGCCGCCCGCGAATTCCGCGCCGAGTCCGGCGGATTACATCCCTGATCCTCCCGTCGCTCCCCCGAACCGGCCCCGTCCGAAGCAGCAGACAACGCCGCAGCAGGACACCATCATTCAGCCGCAGGTGACCCAACCGCAGGCAGATGCGCCGCAGACCACAGAACCGCAGACTGATCAGCCCGCAGCCAATGCGCCTGAAGTAATGCCCAGTGACCCACACCAGCTTCGGTTGGGCAGCAATACGGTCGCGCTTCCCGACTGGGTTGATACGAAGACGCGCAACAAAGCTCAGGCCTATGTAGACATGGCCGAGTGGCAACTGGCAGCGGCATACGACGGTCTCGGTTTGCCGCGAGATGAATCCGATCGTCGAGCTGCCTCGACACTCGCCGGTGGCATCCTCGGCGGCGTCACGGGCGCACCGGCTGTCGCTGCAATCGGCGTGGCCGGTGGATGCGCCACTGGCGCGGCGATGGGAGCCCTTGCAGGTGCGCTGGTCGGCGGTGTTCCCACCGGCGGCGTGGGCGCTCCCGTCGGCGCAGTCGTCGGCGGCGTGGCCGGATGCGCTCTCGGTGCTGCGGCACTAGGCGTTCCTGGTGTGTTGGTCGGCGCGACAGCAGGCACGATCTTCGGAGGCGCGTGGGGCGGATTTGCCTCGCCGCAGAACGATGCCCAGCCTCCCGCGTCTGTGCCGCCCCTGATCGATACCGCTGCGCAGGTGCCGGTTTCGGATCCGGCGACGGGTTCGCCCGGGGTGCAGCCGGTTTCGTCGATCGCTGGTCTGCCCGCGCCGATCGCGCAGGTGGCCGCGCCCATTGTGCAGCAGGTCGCCGCCACCGTCCAGCAGCAGGTCGCGCCGGTGGCGGAGGCCGCGACGCCAATGGTGGAACAGGTCGCCGCCAGTGTCGGCCAGCAGGCGGCCGCGGTGGCGCCGCAGGCCGCGCCCGTAGTCGAGCAGGTGGTGGACGGGGTGAACGCCCAGGTCGACTCGTTCCGCACCGCGGTGGCGCAGATGCCCGCGCTCACCCCCGAAGCGTTCATGGCCGCCCTCCAACCCGCCCCGCCGGGTGCGTGACCGGAACGACACGGTGACGCCGTGACCGCAGACGACAGCGCCTCCTCCGACCTCTCCCCCACCACCCCCGCGGACCCGCGCCCCGCCGGACACGAATCCGGCACAACTCGGGCCGAGCACGATTTCATCCGCCTCGAGCCCAGCGCGATTCGGCCCGAATCCAGCACCACTCGACCCGAACCCACCTCCGCCCGCTGGGAACCCGACGCGACCCGGGCCGAATCCAGCACCACTCGACCCGAACCCACCTCTGCCAGCCGGGAACCCGACGCCACCCGGGCCGAATCCAGCACCACTCAGCCCGAACCCACCTCCCCCCGCCCGGAACCCGACGACACCCGGGCGGAACGCAACTCCGCACGACACAAGCCACCGGTATCGCCGCGACTGTCCGGCACGGCGCGGGCCGAGCGCCGGACTGGTGGGCACGGGTCCACGGCGGCAGGGCATGAACGCGAGCCGGCTGCGGTCGAGCGGGACGGTACCCGGACGCGGCTCGAATCCACCACGCACGGATTCGATTTCGCTCCGAGCGGCGGGACCACCCGGCTGGGGCCCGATGCCGTCGAAGGCGGGCAGGACGAGGCGGACACTGGTCGACTCGGAAACGATGGGGAACGTGGCGGAGCGGTGACGGGACGGCATCGGGCCGACAGCGACCAAGGTGGCCTCGCGGCGGGTCGGACCGGATCCGAGCGGACCGGGGCCGATCGGAATGGGTCCGGCGCGGTCGGCGGTTCCGATGACGAAGGACGGGATGGACTCGCCAAAGGTCCGGTGCGACCACCCATCCCTGTGCTCACTCCCTCCGGCGGGGAGCCCGTGCGCGTGGCGGAAGAGGCGATGGCCGAGGCGCCTGGATGGGCTTCCTGGTTGACCGAAGGGTCGGTGGCGGAACCGGTTGGCGCGGCGCGCGGGCCGGTCCGCGCGCGCGACCTGATGGCCGAGGATCCGATGGCCGCGCTGGTGTTCGAGGCACGGCGGCGGGCGGCGCGGACACAGCGTCGGCTGCGGATACGCAACCGGGCACTAGCGATAGCCGGGGTTTCGCTGGCGCTCGTGATCGTGGCGGCGGTGGCATGGCTGGCGCTCGCACCGGGCGATTCGCAGGGGCCGCAGGCCGTTCCGGAGACCACCGCGGCCACGAGCACGACCGCCGCGAATCAGCCGGGGCTGGTCACCTGGTGTCAGGAACTCAGCACACCGCAGCGGGTGAGCGGCGCCAGCGCGGGTGACCTCTCCAGTGGCCCCGGCGTGATCATGCGCCTCGAATACGCCTGGTACGTGCAGCGCGACGCGGCCGCCGTGCGTGCCCTGCTCTCCCCCGACGCCCGGGTCGCCCCGGAACAGGCCACCCGCGACGCGATTTCGGCCACCCCGTCCGGCACCCAGCACTGCGTTACCATCACCAACGCCGATCCGGACCGCTGGAACGTCACCGTCGACGAGAAGCACCCCGACGGCACCCAGAGCTCCTGGCAGCAGGTCATCACCACCGCCGATCGCGATGGCCAGGTCCGCATCACCTCCATCGTCGCCGGAAGCCGGTGAGCCCATGGTCGACATCGACGACCGGCTCCGCGCCGCGCCGCTTCCCGGCCACCCGGAGAATCCGGCCCACGCGGGAGCGACACCCCGAAACGACCCCGAAACGGTGCATGACACCGCGCCCCGGACAGATTCAACACGCAACCTCGATCCGGAACGCCACCAACGTGATTCGCAACAGCACGCCGATTCGCGACAGCACGCCGAAGTACGGCAGCATGCCGAAGCGCGACAGCACACCGAAACGCGACAGCATGTCGAAACGCGACAGCACACCCAAGCGCGACAGCACGCCGAAACGGGGCGGCAGACCGAAGTGGCGGCGCGGCTCGTGGAGGCGGTACGGGCGAGTGAGGCCGGGGGCGATGGAGATTCAGACTTCATCGACCTGATGCAGCCGGCCCCCGCGGGGTCGCCCACCGATGGGGTGCCGTTGCGGGGCGGTCAGGGACGGCTGGTGCGGGCGGCGGTGCCGCCGGTGCTGGTACTGGGCGGGTCCGGGGCCTCGGGAGCGACCACGACGGCGCTGGGGCTGGCCGCGGCGGCGGCCGTCGACAGTGACGGCGAATTGTGGCCGGTCGTGGTGGACGCCACGCTCGGCGGCGGAGACGTGGCATTGCGCGGCTGCGATGCGGCCGCGCCGGTGAGCACCCTCCAGAAATGGCTCGGCACACCGTATCCGGGGCTGGCCTCCAGTGTGGGCGCGTGCTCGGGCCAGACGTCCACCGGGGTGCGGGTATTGTCGCGAACCCCGGACCCCCTGCCGCGCAGGGAATCCCTGGTGTCGGTCGCGCGCCATCTCGAAACCGCCGGACTGCTGGGCGTTTTCGACGCCGGCGCACCGGTCACCAGCCGCCTGGCCGCCCCGCTGCTGGCCGACCCGCGAGTCGGCCTGGTCATCACCGTCGCCGCCCGCCCCGATGCCATCAACCGCCTCCAGCCCGCCCTCACCTGGCTGGACGAGAACTTCAGCGAATTCGTCGTCGGCGATGCCGTCATCGTCCTCACCGAACAGGTGCCCGGCTCCGCCGCGGCGGTCCTGGACCACGTCCGCACCCACCTCGGCTCGTGGGTTCGCGCCATCGTCCGCATTCCCTTCGACATCCACCTCGCCACCGGCGGGCCCATTACCTGGCACCACCTCACCGCCGAAACCCGCGACGCCTACTTGACTCTCGTGGGAGCGCTCCGATGAGGACCACCCCACTTTCCGGACTCTCAGGGGCTACCGCCCCTGAATCCCCCATGTCGGCCTCAACTCCCTCGGTGGCACAAGACGCACGACGACCACCGCCGGACAACGGCGACATCGCGTCTCAGCCGCACTCCGCACCGCGCACCCCGTGGCAGCCGCTGGGCCGTGGCGCGTGGCGGACCGGCGGCGACACACAGGGATCAGGGGAGATCGCGAGACCGTTCACCCGGTCCCCGGAGGAACCGGAGGACAGCGGCGCTCGGCGATCTCCCAACGGCACAGGGCCTTTCCAGGCGGAAGCCGCGAGTGCGCCCGCGCTCGCCGTTCCTCCCGTGCCGATGTGGCATCGGGCCGTTCCCAATCGGCCACCGCGACCACCGCTGGTGTGGCTGGTGGGCGTCCACGGGGGTGCGGGTGTCAGCAGTCTCGCGGCCAGTTTGAGCTGGGCCGGGGATGCGGGGCAGCGCTGGCCCGCGCGAATCGGGCTGACCGCGGACATGGATTCGCCGCTCGTGGTGCTGGTCGGGCGCAGTCATCTGCGCGGGGTGAACGCGCTGCATCGCGCGCTGCTGGCGCATCAGGCCCGCGCCACGCCGGTCGGCAGCCAGGTGGTCGGGGTGCTGACCGTGGCGGATTCGGCTCGGCCGCTGCCGATTCCGGTCGCGCAGCGGCGCGAGGAGATGGAAGGCCTGGCCGTCGCACTGGGCGCCCGCACCTGGCGGCTGGGCTGGCTCGAACAGTGGCGTGCCCTCGAACCCTACGAAATGGCGGAATGGGATCCCAGCGCCGGTGTCTCGCCGGTGGCGGACGGAGATCCCACTCGTACGCCCCCGCAACCGGTTCGGCTTCTCGCCGAGCAGATCCTCACCGCGGCGAGGACCGCCGGGGCGCGGATCACCGAACGCGCGCAGCACGGCGCGGAACCCAGTCCATGACCTGAACGAGGTGCGACGTGCATCGAAAACTGCTGCCCATCCTGAGGTTTCGAAGTTCAGCACTCTTGACCGCGGCCGTCTGCATCGTGGCGACGGCAGCCATCGGGCCGGCCCGCGGCGGGCCGCCGGACACCACGGTGCCCATCGACACATGCCCGGCGCTGTTCGCGCTCGGCATCCAGGGCACCGGCGAATCCTCCCCCGACGCGGCCGTCACCACCGACACGGGCATGCTGTCGGAAGTCTTCCGGCCCATGATGGCCGACGCCAGCGACGCCGGTCTGGTGGACCGCGCCTACGTGCCCTACGAGGCATCCTTCGGCGGCGCGGTGTCGATCTCCACCACCACCTACAGCCAGTCGGTGAGCGGCGGCCTGGACCGGCTGCGCTCCATGGCCAAACAAATCGTCGACCGCTGCCCCACCACCCAGCTCGCCATCGCGGGGTATTCGCAAGGCGCGCACGTGGCTTCACAGTTCGCACAGGAGGTCGGCACCGGCAAGGGCGCCGTGCCCGCCGAGAAGATCGCGGCCGTGGCGCTGTTCGGCGACCCCAACCGCAACGCCAACGCGCCGCTGTTCCCGGGCAAGCCGGATCAGAAGCTGCCCACCGCCGCACCCGGCACGAACGGCAAATCGGTGGCGGCGCTGGGGGATCCGCCCGCCACCAAGACCGCCTCCGGCGCGGGCATCGCACCCGACAGCGCCACGCTCGAGAACTTCGGAACCCTGGTCGGGCGGGTCGCCGAATTCTGCACCGAGGGCGATCTGGCCTGCGATACCCCGGTGGGCGCGCCGCTGGTGCGGACCGTCGCCAATATCGCCGGGCAGGTGGAGCTTTCGGCCGGCGACCCGATCGGGTCGCTGAAGTCCATCGCCGAGGCGCTGGCCTTCACCTCGATCAAGACGGTCACCTCGGTGGTGAACAACGACCTGTCCGGCAACTCGCTCACGGATCTGTCGTACCAGCCGCAGAAATCCATCTCGCAGCGCATCGCCGAAGCCTCCAACCCGAACAATCAGCTCGACCTCCCCGGCGCGTTCCAGGCGCTGCTCAAGGTCGGGACCATCGCCATCAATTCCATTGTGGCCGTGGTGAAGGACATCCTGACCCCGACCAATATCACCGAGATCGCCACCGCCGGACTCGCCAATCCGCTCGCCGGGCTGACGGTATTCGGTGCCAAACTGGTCGGCGCGGTCACCAACCTGGTGCCGCCCACCACCATCAGCCGGCTCACCACGCAGGCGTTCACGGCCGTCACCCAGAACGTCACCGACAACAAGGATCTGCTCGACATCACCACCTGGGTGCGGTACTGGGACACCGCCCAGAAGCACGATTACACCCACGCGCAGGGCGCCGGATTCGGGGAGAGCCCGACCGACTGGGTCGGCCAGTGGTTCGCGGCCCTCGCCCACGACCTGTCCGCCGCCGGCACGCCCGGCGCGGTCCCGAGCGGCGGCAGCGACAAACCCACACTGGGAATGGATTTCGCGGCCACCTCCACCACGCCCACCAGCGTCCCGCCCAACGGCCAGTTCCCGCTCGGCGGCGGCTCCGGCACCACCTCGCCCACCAGCGGCGTCCCGGCGCTGTCCTTCTCCCCCGCGCCGACCACACCCACTGTCAGCGGGACCCCGCTGATCCCCAACCCCAGCCCGCGGGCGACGCCATGAGCACCGAATCAGGATCTCGGACAACAGCATCGGAATCCGAACCGCTCGCGCCGGCGCACGAGGGCACGGACGCGTACACCGGGCGGTGGTCGGACTGGATCAGCGGCGCGGCCGGCCCGGGCCGCACAGGCGGTCGAGAGCACCACGGCACCGCCGGAGCCGGATACGACGACAAATACCGCGAAGGATACGACGACAGATACCGCGAAGGATACGACGACAGATACCGCGAGGGATACGACGACGAGTACGAGGCCGGTGAATTCGACGACGAGTACGACGAATTCGACGACGAGGACGAGTACCCCGGCCGAGCGCGCACGGAGCAGGCCACGCCTCGGGCGGCCTACGACGCCGCCTGGCGGTCCGTGAACGACCATGGGCCGGGATCGACCGTCCGACGTCCCCTGAAACGAACGCGTCCGAGCTCGACGCGGCCGCGATTCGGCCTCTCCGCCGAGCGCGGCGGACGGCAGTGGGCCGTTCCCCTGCTCGGCCTGCTCGCCGTGCTCGCGGTGACGGCGGCGGTCGCGGTGCAGATCGCCAAGGTCACCGGCGGCCACCCACCAGCGAAACCCCACGTCGCCACGCCCCAGGCCGCTCCGGCCGCGACCGCACCCGCCTCGCCCTCGACCACCGACCAACCGGCCGCGGGCCTGCCCGCCAACCTCTGCCCCAACGAGGCGAAGGGCGGCAATGTCCGCGGTAACGGTCCCGGCAGCACCAAGACCGGGCCGGATGCCATCCTCGCCCTGCAGAGCCGCTACTACGTCGACCGCTCCGGCAAGGCCGTGCGCGAGATGTTCGCCCCCGACGCGCCCGCCCCGAGCATCGAACAGATCCAAGCGGGCATCGACAGCATCCCGGTGGGCACCACCTACTGCGTCCAGATCATGCCCGGCCCCTTCGACGGCCAGCACATCATGGTCGTCACCGAACAACACCCCGACGCCACCAAACGCACCTGGTCCCCCCAGCTGGTGATCACCACCAGAATCGGCGACGCCACCCTCATCTCCGCCATCGTCCCCATGAACGAGGACACGCCCAAATAGCCGCCCCACCACGACACCCCGCTCCGGCGGCGCGGCGGGAGAACTCGGGGTTTGCCAGGCGTTTTGGAAATGCGGAGTGGGTGGGCTAGTGTTCTCTCTCGCAGCCGGACGGCCGACCAGGCCGGAACGGATGCGATGCGGATGTAGCGCAGCTGGTAGCGCATCACCTTGCCAAGGTGAGGGTCGCGGGTTCGAATCCCGTCATCCGCTCCACACGACCTTCGAAAGTCGTTCCCGCGCAATTGATCTCGCACACAATCCCGGGCATGTCGCGATGATTTCGCGGTACCTTTTCAGGGTGACCATGTTGCTCAGCGCCTTCCACGACACTGTGCTTTCCCAACACGCCGTGCTCGCCCAGCTCGGCAATCCGACACCCGAGACACCGCCGGTGGCCGACAAGCTCATGAAGCTGGTCCGGTACTTCACCTGGTTCGTGTTGCTGTCGGGTGTCCTGGGCATTACCTACGCCGGTGGCCGCTTCGCGTGGGAGAAGTGGTCCGGCGGCGGCCTCGCCTCACCGAAGATGGTGGCGGGAGCGATGATCGGCGGGATCGTCGCCACCAGCGCGGGCACCATCATGAATGCAGTCATCGGATCCTGACCGTCGCGCGCGTGGTGCGTCGACTGTCGGTGGGCGCAGTTAGGCTCGTCGAACAGACTGGCGAAGATGGGTAGGGGCCGCCTTGACGACGAGCGATGCACGCACCGCGCGCACCATACTGCGCGACGACCCGGCCGAGGGGGTCGGCTTCGGGCTGGAGCACGTCAATGAGGTGCTGGCCGGAATGGTCGGCGAGGTGGTGGCGGATCGGCCGCGGGATGCGGAGCTGATCACCTGCCGGCTGGGGCTGGACGGGGAGAGTCCCGAGACGTTGACACTGCTGGGAGCGCGATTCGGGGTGTCCCGAGATCGGGCGCGGCAGCTGTACACGCGGGCCGTGGGCACCATGCTGCGCCAGCAGTCGGCGACCGGGCACCATGATCTGGGGGTGTTCGCCGAGCGATATCCGGTGGGGTGGGGCGACGAGCGGCTGGTGCGCACCCTGCTCGCGGAAACCTACGCCACAGACGGCGATATCGCCGCACAGGACTGGGCGTATCTGAAGCTCCGTCTCGCAGGGCACGATCTGCAAGGCTCGAAACGACTGGCGGGCTTCGTCTTTCAGCGCATCGCGGGCTGGCAGCAGAAGGGGCGCTGGCATCCGCTGCCCGCGCCCGAGGCCGACGCACCCGACGACATGTGGAACACGTGGCTGCGCCGCGTCGAATGGGCCGACGGCGCCCCCGAGGAACTCCCGGTCCTCCCCGCCGGACGCCTCGACTACGACGACGACAGTCGCGGCCGCATGCACTCGGAAAAACTCGGCCGCGAAGTCACTTTCGACACCGCGTTGCAGGCCCGGCTGCTCCGACTCCTCGACGCCAGCCCCCGCGTGGCCTCCTTCCGCGAACTGCCCGCCGCCGTCACCTATGAACTCGACGGCACCGACCGCGTCCACTACCCCACCGCCGCAGCCCAATTCACCGATGGCCGCATCGCACTCATCGACGTCCTCCCCCTCGCCCATGCCGCCCTGCACCCCCAGCGCGCCCGCGCCGCCGCCGGCCGCGCCCACGCCTTCTCCCGAGGCTGGGGCTGGCTCACCTGGACCGGCAGCCACGACGGCATCCCAGAACTCCTGTCCCGCAAGGTGAATCCTTACTACGAATCCACCCTCACGAGCCGCCTGTCCTCCGGCCCCATGACCTGGCCCGCCCTCGACGCCTACCGCACCGAGACGGGCCTCGAGCTCCTGGACCTCGCCGCCCTGGTCCTCCGCCATCACTGGCACTGGCATCGAGGCCCCTTCCGCCTCACTTCCTGAACGCCGGGGGCCGCCGTCCGCCACCTGCCGCAACCGCTTCCCGCACCGCGCCGGGACGGTGCGGGCGTGCCTGGATACACGCGCCGATCGAGCAGGCGCCACCTGGCAGGGCGTTTCCGAGGAACTCGACGCCGACACCTGCCTGTTCACCACACGCCCAGCCGCACCGGGTAACCGAACGGGATCCGGCGCTGATCATTTGGGATCCGGCGGTAAGCCTCGACGGACGGCTTGGTTTGGTTCGAAAGCCGTGAGCGTGGTTGTGGCGCTGGCGGTTTCGTGTACCGCTGTGGGCGATGAGACGCGGCCGGATAGCCGCTTCCGGAGGCCGTGGACACGTCGGCCATGCCTCTCCACGGCGACTGTTGGGGTTGGCCACGCTCGGGTTGTCGAGGCGGGTGGCCAGCTGCGGCGCAGGTGGCGGGAGCATCTGCCGGCGATGCTGATCGCGACGGTGTTCACGATGCGGCCGCGGGCGGCACCTTTCCCAACGTCTTGCACTCTCCTAGGATGAGTGCTAAATAATATCTATGTCAGATGGCATAGGTTATCTGAGTTCCCTTCGATCGAGAATGGAGTGAGTTGGAGGTGGCGACCATGCTGATGCGCACGGATCCCTTCCGCGACTTGGATCGATTGACGCAGCAGGTCTTCGGCACTCCGGCCCGCCCGGCCGTGATGCCGATGGACGCCTGGCGCGACGGCGACGAGTTCTTCGTCGAATTCGACCTGCCCGGGATCGACCCGGACTCTCTCGACCTGGACGTCGAACGCAATGTGGTGACCGTGCGAGCCTCGCGCCCGGAACTCGATCCGGGGCGGTCGATGATCGCCGCGGAACGCACCCGCGGGGTCTTCAGCCGCCAGCTGTTCCTGGGCGAGAACCTCGACACCGATCAGATCCGGGCCGACTACCGCGACGGGGTGCTGCGGTTGACGATCCCGGTCGCCGAGAAGGCCAAACCCCGCAAGATCGAGATCGCCCGCCACGACGGGCAGCGTCAGGCCATCAACGCCTGAGCCGAGTCGGCATCACGGGAGGTCCTGTGATGAGGAGTTCGACCGGTCCCGCCGCCGCGGCGCAGATCACTGCTGAAGGTCTGTCATGGCCGGCCGCCCGGTTGTCGGCGTCGGATCCCGACCTGGAGGAGTTGTTCGCCGAGATCGACGAGGTCCTCTGTGCGGCAAGGCGTCGGCAGCGGCCGGGGCGACGGCGCGGGGTGCCCATTCCACGGTCGCGTCCGGACAGTCGCCGGCGACGAGGATGGGCCATACGTCGCCGCGGACGCCGACCACGTCCCGCATCGGCGTGCCAGCGCGGTCCGCCCGCGCCGACGCCGTGCCGGTAACCACGGACATAGGAGAGCGAGGTGATGCCTGTCGGAAAACACCACGACGGTTCTCGCGTCGGGCGGGGCGCATCGACCCCGAGCCTGAATCTCAGCACCGCAGCGTCCGGAACATTTCTCCGGCGGGTGCCCGGCCACCACGCATGGCAGCCGCGGGCCGGGTGCGGTTCCCACCCTCGCGAGCAGACACCGCAAAGATCATTTTCGATCCCTTCCGTCGACGGGTGGGCCCGTTCAGCAGTGAACTTGCGGGCCCACCCGGCCCTTTCCCGATCTTTCACGCCGATGCACACGCATCCGTCACGTTCGAGGAAGGACAACCGCCATGACCACCAACTTTCCCGCCGGTAGCGACCTCGACCACGCGGAGCAGCACATCCTCGCCGACCGCCGCGACGACGACATCGGCCTGGACACCGGTGTTCTGCGCCCGCCGGTCGAACACGCGCGGAGGGTGTTGGACAGCGCCGACCTCGCCGACCGTATCGAGCAAGCCTGGATCGCTCCACACCATGACGATGACTACGACTGCCTCGCCTGTTGACCCCGCCCACACCGGCCCGGAAACCGAACTGCCGCACTGGCGCCCGGCACGCGTGGCCTGGTTCGACACCGAGAAGGGCTTCGGATTCCTCACCCCCGTCACCGGCCCTCCCGTGTTCGTCGACTACAGCGTGATCGAGATCCCCGGCTACAAGACCCTCATCGCTGGGCAACCGGTCATCTACACCGCCACCGACACCGGACGCGGACCCGAAGCCACCCGCGTCATCCCCTACCCCCACATCACCGCCGACCGTGACCCGGGCCGCCGGCGCCAGAGCAGGCGGGGCGCGGCAACACGCAGACCCCGCTGCCTGACCCGCGCAGCCTGACACGTGGACATCACACCCAGATCGGAAATCCTCCATGACCACCGCAACCCCGGACACCGACCACACCAGCGAACCGGACACGCCGGTAGTGCACTGGCCCGAACCCAGCCACCTACGCCCGTGGTGGGACGCGATCATGCAACCCGCCATGCCGGCCGACCCGGCCGTCCCCAGATCACCCGACCCCCGCCACCCGCGGGCCCGAAACCCCTACCCGCGCCGATCCCGGCCGGCCAGAAGCGCTGCCCACCGCTGACCCAGCCACGGCGACGAGGGCGGGCACGTGGCGGCGGCCCCACCGCCCTCGCGCGGTGAAGGTTTCGGCCCGTGGGTTCGCACCACGCGGGCGTGCGTATCGGGCCCGCGATCCCGGAGTTCCGACACCGCCCGCCACGCCCTGCCCGAATCCACGCCAGTCGCGCCCATAACCGACCCAGACCTCGACCGTGTGAAGAGCGCCCCAAGGGAAGGGTTGGTGCGGGTGCAGCGCGACGGCCAGGTACGCCGCCGCACCGTCGCTGCCCATGCCCCACACCCTGCTCGATCCTCGCACCGCCACTGCACGAAATCGGCACGCGCGCATCACAAGCCGCCGAGAGCGCGGACCCCGCGCCAACCGTGGCCGGAGTCTCTCGGCGGCCTACCGCACCGAATCAGCCTGGGGCAGAGCGGAATAGTGGGCGGAGCCGAACCAGCGTGGCAGTACCGTGAGGAGCTCCCGTTGATCGGCGCCGGCCCAGGCCACGTGGCCGTCCGGGCGCAGCAGGACCGCGGGGGCCGTGAGTTCCTCGCTGACGTCGACGACGTGGTCGACGCGGTCCGACCAGCCCTCGACCGAGAGCCGGCCGGTCTGATCGAGGAGCAGGCCGCGGCCCTCGTGCATGAGCTCATAGAGGCGGCCGCGTTTCAGGGTCACATCCCGTTGGCGACGGCCGAGTAGGACATGACCTGCCGTGGAGTCGAGTTCCGGAGATGGGCCGAAGTCGTAGCGGACGCCGAGGGCGGTGATCCTCTCGATCAGGAACCGGTGGACCTCTTCGAAATCCATCAGATCCGTGAGCAGCCGGCGCAGGGACTCGGGACCGGGTTCGCGGGAGGAGAGCTCGGTTAGGGCCCGGGTGTTGTCGAGGACGTCGGCGGCCACCGGCCGACGTTCGGTCTCGTAGGTGTCGAGCAGATCGGCCGGGGCCCAGCCGTGCACCGCGGCGGCCAGTTTCCAGCCGAGGTTGAAGGCGTCCTGAAGACCCAGGTTCAGGCCCTGGCCGCCGATCGGCGGATGGATGTGCGCCGCGTCGCCCGCCAGGAAGACGCGGTCGACGCGGTAGCGGTCGGCGAGGCGGGTGGCGTCGCCGAAGCGGGAGAGCCAGCGGGGTGAGTGGGCCCCGAAGTCGGTGCCCGCCACGGCCCGCACCTGACGTTTGAGCTCGTCCAGGGTGGGTGGGGTATCGCGATCCCCGGCCAACCCGTCCGCCGGGGCAATCAGCCGGTACACACCGTTGCCGAGGGGCACCGCGCCGAAACGCCTGTGCGTCTTGTGGAGTTCGGTGACCAGTGCGATCACCTCCTCCTGCGGTGTGGTGAGCTCCACCTCGCCCAGCAGCGTCTCGATGCGGGAGGGCTCGCCCGGAAAACCGATGCCGAGCAGATTGCGCACCGTGGAGCGGCCGCCGTCGCAGCCGACCAGATACCGTGAGCGCAGCCGGCCGTCGCCGGCCAGCTCGACCACCACCCCGTCCGCGTCCTGGCTCAACCCGGTCACCTCGCAGCCGCGCCGGAACTCGGCGCCCAGCTCCACGGCACGCTCGGCCAGCAGACGATCCGTGACGGGCTGGGGAAGACCCAGCACGAACGGAAACGTCGTATCCAGCCGCACCGGACGCGGCGGGCGGATCCCGGCGAAGAACGCACTCGGGTCGTGCCGCTTGCCCAGCGCCAGGAACCGGTCCGCCACTCCGCGCTGATCCAGCACCTCGATGCTGCGCGCGTGCAACCCCATCGCGCGCACCACCTTGGTCGGCTCCGGATCCCGATCCAGCACCAGCACCGCGACCCCGTGCAGCCGCAACTCCGCGGCGAGCATCAACCCCGTCGGCCCGGCCCCAGCAATGATGACGTCGACCATGAATCGCCCATCCCTTGATTTCCGCAGGTAATCGCCTTTCGGCCGACGATTCTGCGGCACGCCCCGGGCCTTGCCACAAGCCCCCCACTCCGATATACGTTGAAAGGGGCGGGAAATCAGCATTCGCCCCACGCATCCGATCGGGACAATCGATCCGCGGAAAACCCCGGAATACGCGCGAATCCCGGCCCGAGCACATGCCGGAAGCGGCGGTTATCTCAGGACCAGGCCCGCGGCGATGAACGTGATGATCACCATGACCGCGAACCAGGTGATCAACTGCCAGTGCAGAATCGCGGACTTCTGGCTCGCCACCGTCAATCGCAGGGTGGCGTCGACACGGTTGTGGTCGGCGATCTGGCGTCGGGTCTGGGCCAGATCATCGGCCTGCTGCTGGGCGGCGACCTCGGCGCGTTCGAGCCGGTGCGTCAGTCGCATGAGCTGTTTGGTCTTGTCCCGGGTGGCCTTGCGGGCCAAGGCCAGTGCGGCTCGCTGGTTGGTGAGTTCCTGGCGCTGCCGTGCGATGACGGCCGCCTGTGTCCGGGTGTGGCGTTCCCAGTCGGTCACCATCGCCCATCCTCCCGTGTGCTCGTCGCGGCAGCCGAACGCTATCTCCCCGGCCACCCAGCCCGTCATGAATTCACGCAGTTCACCGGCGGACTGGCGGGCCGCCACCACACCGCCCGGGCCGGAGGCCAGCAGCCCGCCGACCACCCGGTACTCGCAACCGTCGGCCGCGAAGTCGTCGATGCCCAGGGCGGGCAGCTGCCCGGTCCAGAAACCGGGCGGGCAGATCCACAGCACTTCGCCGCATCCCGCGGCCCGGAGCTCAGCGGTGATCCGCCGGGCGCGGGCCAATTCGGGTGGGGCGCTTGACACCTCGATGGCACCGGTGCGATCCCCCTTGCGCCACAGCACGTCCGAGGTCTGCGCGCCGATGACCACGTCCACCTGAACGTCCTCGGCACCGGCCGCGAGCAGTCTCCCACGCAGCCAGAATTTGAGCCGCTGCACATCCCAGCGGCAGTCCGCGCACTCGGCTTCCCGGCAGCGCTCCCCCGCCGCATGGCCGAGGGTCGAATCCCCCACTGCCATCGTCGGATTCAAGCGCGGATCCGGATCGGCAAGTGCCACCGACCGCTCCCGCGGAACTTCCACTCGCCTCGTGCTCACAAGATCACCCCAACCACCAACACACACCGCACGGGCCGCTTCCGCCGTATCGGAAACCATCAGCCCGGGCCGTCACAATCCAGAGTGCCGCAGGGCATGCACCCACAGATACGGAAGCGACCAGATTCGTTACCCAACCGCGAGCCGCATGTGATCAAGCGCGGCGCGGATCGTGACCATGCTCGGGATGCCGGACCTGCCCGGCGCCGCTACTCTTTCGAAATGCTTCCGCCTCAGTCCCGGAATACGCAGCTCAGCGCTCTCCACCCGACGCTGAGGGCGGCCCGCGGCGCGAACTCGATGGCGTTCGCGCTCCAGGGATTCTTCCTGGCCGTGATTCTCACCGAACTCCCGCAGCTGAAGGACAAATTCGCGCTCTCCGACGGCCTGATCGTCGCGATCGTCGCACTGATCTCGCTCCTCGCGGGCGTCGGCAGCATAACGGCCGAACAGATCGCGCTGCGCTGGTCCAGCCGGACGGCCCTGCGGGTCGGACTGGCGCTCATCGCGGTATCCGGCGTCGCGATCGCGGTGTCGCCGAACACGATCACGGCCTTCCTCGCATTGGGCGCGTACGGCGTGGCGGTGGGCATCGTGGACGCCGGTACCAATATGCAGGCGGTATTCATTCAACACGGTTACGGCCGATTCATTCTGGTGTCCTTCTACGCGGCGTGGAGCGCGGGCTCGATCACCGGCGCGTTGTTCGTCTCGGCCTTCGAGGCGCTGCACGTGCCGCTGTGGGCCTCGATCGCGACCGCCGCGGCCGTGGTGCTGGCGGGTTGCCTGGCCGCGGGACCGCGACTGCTGGGCACCGACGAGGCGGAAGCCGGTCCGGCCGAACACGAACCGGCCGACTCGGTGCCGATGCGCATCTTCTGGATCTTCGGCGCGGTGATCGCGCTGGCCTTCGCCATCGACCTCGCGGTCGGCAACTGGTCGGCGCTGTACCTCAAAGACGAACTGCTGTCCTCCTCCGCAACCGCAGCGCTGGCGCTGGCCGCCTACCAGGGCGCGTCGCTGGTCGGACGCCTCACCGGCGACCTGTGGGTGCGGCGGCTCGGGCCGCGCGCGGTGGTGCGGGTGGCCGCCGCAGTCGGCTCGGTCGGCCTGGTGATCGTGGTCGTCGCACCGGGGCCGGTGATCGCCATTCTCGGATTCCTGGTCGCCGGAATCGGATTGCCGGTGATCGCGCCGCTGTGCTTCAGCGAGGCCGGGCAACTCACCAGCGGCCGCAACCTCGACGCGCTCATCGCCCGCCTCAACCTGTTCAACTACGCGGGCACACTGGTCGGCGGCGCGGTGGTGGGCACGGTGGCCGACGCCGCCAATCTGCGCGCCGGATTCGCGATTCCGCTCGCCTTCGCGGTGGCGCTGATCGGCTTCGCGGGAGTCTTCCACACCCGCACCACCGCCACCCCCTCCCCCGCCGCGTCCGCGGAGTCCGCCGCGGAGCCTGCTTGACCGCAACGGTGAGCGGCACCGTAGCCCGCGACGGCGGTCACGGCCGACGCCGACGAACTCGCCGCCGCGACCTTCCCTCTGGCCCGCCCGCCCCGATCCGCACCCGCGGACATGGCGGCCTTCATCGCGGAAATCCTGTCCCCGGAACGGTTTCGCGATACCCGGGGGCGGTCAGGCGCGAGCGGGCAGCAGTTCGGCGACGAGCTCTTCGACCAGCGTGCGAATCTGGTCGCGGATCGGGCGCACCGCGTCGACGCCTTTCCCGGCGGGGTCGTCGAGTTTCCAGTCCCGATAGTCGACACCCGGGAAAAAGGGGCAGTTGTCCCCGCAGCCCATGGTGATCACCACATCGGAGGTCGCCACGGTGTCGGGAGTCAGGATCTTCGGGGTCTGGGCGGTGATGTCGATGCCGAGTTCGGCCATGGCCTCGACGGCGGCGGGATTGATCGCCTCGGCGGGTGCGGTGCCGGCGGAGCGGACCTCGATGGCGTCGCCGGCGAGGTGAGCGAGGAAGCCTTGGGCCATCTGGGAGCGTCCGGCGTTGTGGACGCACACGAACAGGACACTGGGCTTGGATGCCATGAGGGGCAATACCTTTCGCGATTATTCCACAGGGAACAGCAGGGTCTATTCGGCGACCAGGGCACGGACCCGGGTCTCGATGTCGTCGCGGATGCCGCGCAGGGTGGCGGGGTCGGCTCCGGCGGGGTCTGTGTTGGTCATGGGGTGCTCCGAACGGGCCGGCGGGGTGTGGTGAGTTCGAGGCACAGGGTGCCGACGCGGGCGGTGAGGTCGTCGCGGATCAGGCGCATACGCTCGATGCCGTCGATGCCGCGTTCGGAGGGTTCGTCGGTGTCCCACACCAGCATTCGCGGCCCGGGCGGCGGGTCGAGGCGGGCCTGACGCCCGATGACCACGATCGCGTCCACCCCGGCGGCGAGGGCGGGATCGATGGGTTTGGGGTACTCGTCACCGACGTCGACGCCGACCTCTGTCAACGTCTGCACCGACAGCGCGTTCAGGGTCTGGCCGGGGTGGGTACCGGCCGAATACACCCGCAGACCGTCCCCGGCCCGGTGGCGCATCAGCGCGGCCGCCATCTGCGACTTGCCGCTGTTCTTCACGCACACGAACAACACCGACGGTGTCGCGGTCACCGGCCCACCCCCGCTGAAGCGGCAGTGTCGATGGGGGTGAAGCGTTTGCGCAGAGCGAGGGAAACATAGACCAGGCCGACGAGGACGGGCACTTCGATGAGCGGGCCGACGACTCCGGCGAGAGCTTGGCCCGAGGTCGCGCCGTAGGTGGCGATCGCGACGGCGATGGCGAGTTCGAAGTTGTTGCCTGCCGCGGTGAATGCCAGGGTGGTGGTGCGCTCGTAGCCCAGGCCGACCAGACGGCCGTAGAGGTAGCCACCGCCCCACATGATCGCGAAGTACGCCAGCAGCGGGACCGCGATCCGCACGACATCCCAAGGGCGGGAGGTGATCTGGTGGCCCTGCAGGGCGAACAGGATCACGATCGTGAACAGCAGCCCGTACAGCGCCCACGGCCCGACCCGAGGCAGCAGCCTCGACTCGTACCAGTCACGGCCACGGGCTTTCTCACCCAACCGGCGGGTGAGGAATCCGGCCACGAGGGGGATGCCGAGGAAGATCAGCACCGACTTCGCGATCTGCCACGGCGAGGTATGGATGCTGGTCTGCTCGAGGCCGAGCCAGCCGGGCAGCACCGACAGATAGAACCAGCCCAGCACCGCGAACATCACGACCTGAAAGATCGAGTTCAGCGCGACCAGCACGGCGGCGGCTTCACGGTCGCCGCACGCGAGGTCGTTCCAGATGATCACCATCGCGATACACCGCGCGAGTCCGACGATGATCAGACCGGTCCGGTACTCGGGCAGATCCGGCAGCAGCAGCCAGGCCAGGGCGAACATCAGCGCCGGGCCGATCACCCAGTTCAACACCAGCGACCCGGCCATCAGACGGCGGTCGCCGGTGACCGCGTCGAGGCTGTCGTAGCGCACCTTGGCCAGCACCGGATACATCATGATCAGCAGCCCGAGCGCGATCGGCAGCGAGATCCCGTCGATCTCGACCGCCGACAACGCGTCGCCCAGGCCCGGGACGACCCGGCCCAGCACCAGGCCGACGGCCATGGCCGCGCCGATCCATACCGGCAGCAACCGATCCAGTGTCGACAGCTTGCCCACCACGGCAGGGTGTTCGACGGTGGCGCTCACGCGGTCACCTCCGGCCCGCTTTCGACTGCCAGCACGGCCGAGAGTCGTTGCAGCGCATCGGGAACCACCCGGTAGTACACCCAGGAAGCGCGACGTTCACTGGTCAACAGGCCCGCTTCGCGCAGCACCTTCAAATGGTGGGAGATGGTGGGCTGGCTCAGGTCGATGCCCTCGGACACGTCGCACACGCACGCCTCGCCGCCCGCGCGGCTGGCGATCGCGGACAACACCCGCAGCCGCGCCGGATCGGCCAGCGCCTTGAACGCCGCCGCCAGCTCGGCCGCGGACCGCGCCGACAGCGGTTCACGCATCAGCGGCGCCGCGGCGCACTGCGACACCGGCGTCACCACCAACTCTGATTTCGACATGCATTGATATTGACGATTGTCGAACCTCTAGGCAAATGAACGTCCGGTGACGGTCCCGACAACCCAGCCGAGGCGGTCTCGACCCCCCACCCGCGGACCGCTCGGCCCTGCCGCGCCCGGCGAGAGTGCGATCGAATGAGGCACACAGGTTCGGGCAGATGGCCGGCGGCGGCTTGCGTGGGGCCACACCGCCGAGGAGAACCCCCGGCGTGCGCGACCGTTGCATGCGGTCGCGCCCGGTCCGGTCGCCTCAGCCGCAGCAGCCAGCGCCCGAGGCGACCGCCTGCTCCTTCGCGGCCGATCCACAGCACGCACCCTCGGCGGCAGCCTCCTCGGCGGTACCGCAACACACGGCCACCGCCTCCGCATCGCCAGAGGTGGCGGCGAGTTCCGGTGCGGTACCGAAGGTTTCACTGTCGGCCAGCACCGTGTACACCTCCCACCGCTCGGCATCGGGCGCGGTCACCCACACCTTGTCCTGAGTCGCGAAACAACACGTCGTCGCGATCTGCTCCTCGGTGAACAAACCCGCCTCCGAAAGCCGTGCGATCTCGGCGTGCACCTGCTCGGAGGACTCGACCTCGACCCCGAGGTGATTGACACTGCCGCCGTGGCCGGGGTTCTCGATCAGCACCAGCTTCAGCGGCGGCTCGGCGATCGCGAAGTTGGCATAGCCCGGCTTGCGCTTGGCCGGCTCGGCGTTGAACAGGGTCGAATAGAAGGTGACGGCCTGATCGAGGTCGTCGACGTTGAGGGCGAGCTGGACACGGGACATGACACAACCTCCATGCGTGAGACATATATCGAAAAGCTGACGATGCCGAGTGTGCCACCTTTTCGACATATGTCAACATTCCGGGTATTCTCGGCGCCATGCCCAAGGCGTTGCCCGTGATCGATATGTCCGCCCCCGTCTGCTGCGCACCGGTCGCGGCCGGTCCCGTGGACGACACCGCGGCCCTGGAAGTGGCGCTGCGGCTCAAGGCGCTCGCCGATCCGGTCCGCGTCAAGCTGATGTCGCTGCTGCTGACCAGCGTGGCCGGACAAGAGAACGGCGGCGAACTCGCCGCCGCGGTCGCCCTGTCGGAATCCACGGTCAGCCATCACCTTTCACAGCTGCGCAAGGCCGGTCTCGTCGAGTCCGAGCGGCGCGGCATGAACGTCGTCCACCGCGCCCGCCGCGACGCCCTCGCCGCACTGTGCCTGGTCCTCGACCCGAACTGCTGCAGCTGACCGCATGTTGATCGGGTCCGTGCCGGCGACCCCGGCGAACAAGAACCGGCTGCGAAAGTGGTTCTCAGGACAGTAGTTTCGCCTTCAGCGCGGCCACATCGGCGTCGGTGAGCTTCAGGCCGTCACGGACGTAGTCGTCGAAGCTGCCGTAGCTCTTGGTCACCTGGTCGAAGGCCGAGTCCAGGGCCGCGGCGGTGACGCCGTTCATCATGTCGCCGTCCCCGGCGCCCCGGTAGTAGTTCGACAGCAGGTAGTCGTAGTAGACCGTGTCCTTGTCGACGCCGAGGATGGTCAGCAGCACCGCCGAGGTCCAACCGGTGCGATCCTTGCCCGCGGTGCAGTGGAACAGCACGCCGCCCGGGTTGTCGGCGATGTCACGCAGCACGTTCGCGAAGCCCTCGCCGGCGCCGGGCGCCGTGATGAAGGCACGGTACAGGTCGGTGCCCGCGGACAGGGTGGAGGCCATCACCTGCGGCGGGGCCTGGCCGATGATGTCGTCGTGGTGCTCGGTGGCTCCGGCCGGGACCTTGTCCACGCCCATGAGCCGCTGCTCGTAGCCGGTGCGCAGGTCATGGACAGACGTCACGTTCAGGGCGGCCAGCTTGGCCAGGTCGGCGTCGGTGGCCTTGCTCAGGTCGCCGGTGCGCAGGACCAGCCCGGTGCGCACGGTGTGGCCGTCGACGGTCCGGTAGCCGCCCGCGTCACGGGCGTTGAGCACGCCGGTCAGGCCGAGGACGCGGCTGTCGGTGTCGACCAGAACACTGCTGGTCGCGGCGGGCGGATCGACGGCGAAGGCGATCGCCACCGGTCCGAGGCCGGCGGAGAGCGCGATGGCGACCACCGCGGCGGCTTGGACAGCACGGTTACGCAAGGTAATTCTCCTTCCGGGGCTGAAAACCGAATCCAGCCCGGCTTTCGCTGACCTCCGGAATTTATTACCTAAGGCAACGATGAGAACCGCCGGGCCGCCCGAAACCCGCAGAGCCCGAAGCTTCGAACGCGGGGCGGGCCGCAAAAAGGCGACGCCCGAGCCCACCGATCGCGGTGGCGCTCGGGCGTGAGGTCAGACGTGGGCAGGGACCTCGAAGCGCGAGAGAGCCAGGAGGCGGGAAATGGCGCGGAGATACTTCTTGCGGTAGCCGCCGTCGAGCATCTCCTGGGTGAAGATCTGGTCCAGCCTCGCGCCCGAGATGGTGACCGGGATGCCCGCGTCGTAGAGACGGTCCGCGAGAACCACGATGCGCAGGGCGACCGCCTGATCGGTGACCGGATGGACGCCGGAGATGTACACCGCCGAAACGTCGTGGATGAGGGCGCCGTAGCGGGACGGGTGCAGCGTGCTCAGGTGCTCGACCAGCTCGTCGAAGTCGTCGAGCGTGGAACCCGTTGTGGCGGCGGCCTGCTCGACCAGCAGATCGGACGCGGTGGGTTCGGGGGCGGGCGGGAGGTCGCGGTGACGGTAGTCGGGACCGTCGACCCGGACCGCCTCGAACAGCGCGCCCAGCTTCTTGATCTCGCGCAGGAAGTCCTGTGCGGCGAAACGGCCCTCACCCAGCTGACCCGGCAGCGTGTTGGAGGTGGCGACCACGGACACGCTGCGGTCGGTCAGCTCGGTCAGCAGGCGCGAGACCAGCATGGTGTCGCCCGGATCGTCGAGCTCGAACTCGTCGATGCACAGCACGCTGTTGCCCGAAAGCCGCTCGACGGCATTGTTGAAACCCAGCGCGCCCACCAGATTGGTGACCTCGCCGAAGGTGCCGAACGATTTGGGGCCCGGCACACTGTGGAAGATCGAGGCCAGCAGGTGGGTCTTGCCCACACCGAAGCCGCCGTCCAGGTACAGGCCGATGCCGCGCACCGGCTTCTTCTTGCCGAACAGGCTCTTCTTGTCCGCGGCCTTGCGCAGCTTGGTCACCTGATCCGCGAACAGCTCGGCCTTCAGCACGGCCGCGGACTGGGACGGTTCCTTCGGATCCGGGATATAGGAACCGAAGCTCACCTCGTCGAAGGTGGGCGGGGGAACCATCTGGGCCACGAGCTGGTCTGCCGGAACCTCCGGGTGGCGATGGACGAGGCGTTGTTGCACTACGTCAGCGTAGATGCGTGGTGGGATGGGGTCTTATGCAGCGTATGCCGAATGCGATTCAGCTCACAGATCTCACCCGCGACGACCTGGTGGAGTTGTACGCGTATCCGGTCGAGCCATCCGCACCGTATGTCCGGGTCAACTTCATCACCAGCATCGATGGCGCGGCCAGCGTGGACGGGCGCTCGGGTCGGCTGGGTACGCCCGCCGACAAGCGGGTGTTCGGTCTGCTGCGGGATCTGGCCGACGTGGTGCTGGTCGGGGCGGGCACCGCGCGGGCGGAGAACTACGGAGCCGCGCACACCGATTCGGAGCTGCGCAAGCGACTGCACCGGGAGGGGTTCGGCGGCGATCCCGACGGGACACCCCCACGCATCGCGATCGTCACCGCGTCCGCGTACCTGGATCCGGCGAGCAAGCTGTTCACCGACACCGGGGCGCGGCCGATCATTTTCACCACCACCGCCGCGCCCGACGACCGCAAGAAGCGGCTCATCGACGCGGGCGCCGACGTGATCGGGTACGACGAGAACGCAGCCACCACCGGCATACTCGAGGCTCTGGACGGCCTGGGACTGCGGCGCGTGCTCTGCGAGGGCGGCCCCTCACTGTTCGGGCAATTCCTCACCGCCGGAGCCGTGGACGAACTCTGCCTCACCATATCCCCGCAGCTGGTGGGCGGGACCGCGGGCCGAATCGCGGTGTCCCCCGAGGCACTGCCCACCCCGATGAACCCGTGCCACCTGCTGCTCGACCACGACGGCACGATCTTGACCAGATGGGAACGCGCGCACACCCGAGGCTGAAACCGCGTGCCGGACCTGGCAGGCTGTACCGCATGCGCTGGACTCGGGCCGCTCTGCTGGCGTCGACACTGTCGGTATTGGTGACCACCGCCTGCGGTGCCGGGCCGTCCGACCGGCCCGCCGTCGCCGTGGAGAAGCCTCACCAGGCCGGAGCCGCGGTCACCTCCACCGCGCCCACCGACTCCACGCCGCCCGCGCCCGAGACGCCCAAGGCCGATCTGGCCTGGAAGGACTGCACCGCACCGACTTTCAACCTGCTCACGCTGGGCGCGCCGCCGCAGGGTCTGATCCTCGAGTGCGCGGAGTACGTCACCCAGGTGGATGTGGCGGGCAATGTGGCCGGCAACTTCAAGAACGCCGCCATGCGGGCCCGATACGACCGGACCCCGAAGGACGCCGCGCCGCTGATCCTCACCTCCGGCTCGGACCGGTCATCGACGGCCACCCTGGCCGGGCTCGCCGCCGGACCCGGTAGCGCGCTGCTGGCCGCGCGGCCCGTCATCGCGGTGGACCGGCGCGGCATCGGCAGCTCCCAGCCGGTGACCTGCATGACCGACCCGCAGCGAAAGGCCATCGCCGACCAGGGCCAATTCACCCGCGGCGCAACCGATGCCGTGGATGCCATGAGCACCGCCGGACGCGATGCCACCGTGGCCTGCCTGGACTTCCTCGCCCCCGCCCAGGCCACCTTCGACGCCCCGCACGCCGCCGACGACATCGAACAGTTGCGCAAGCAGTTGCAGGTCGACCACCTCGCCCTGCTGGGCACCGGCACCGGCGCGAACATGGCCCTGAATTACGCGCGCAAGTACGGCCAGCACCTGGGACGACTGGTGCTGGACTCGCCGCAGGCCGTCGGACTGGACGCCAACGGTCGCGCCGAGCAGCGGGTCAAGGGGCAGGAGGCCGCGCTCACCGCCTTCGGGCAGCGCTGCGCCTCGCTGAGCTGCTCGCTCGGGGCCGATCCGCGAGCGGCGGTCATCGACCTGGTCCGCCGGGCCGGAGCCGGGCAGCTCGCGGATCTGTCGGCCGCGGCGCTGGTGACCACGCTGAGCGGGTTCCTCGGCGACTCGCGGTCCATGGGTAATCCGCAGATCACCGAATTCGCCGACGCCCTCACCGCGCTCGGCAAGGGCGACCACGGTCCGATCACCCCGTTCGTGCTGCGGGCCGCCGCCGGGGTCGCCAATGACGGCGAATTCGTCAACCGTTGCAGCGACAATCACGAACCTTCCACGCCCGACAAGGCCAAGGAGCTCGAAACCACCTGGGGCACACAGTATCCGGTGTTCGGCAAGGTCGCGGCCATCGAGCTGATGGCCTGCTCGGCCTGGCCCGCGGCCACTCCCATGAGCCTGCCCGACAAGCTCGACCTGCCGGTGCTGGTGCTGGGCGGCAGCGCCGACCCGGTGACCGGCCAGGACGGCCGCCCCACCGTCACCGGCGCGCTGGGCGCCGCCGGTGCGCGCACCGCCACCGTGGTCTGGCAGGGCTGGGGTCACCCGAGCTTCGCCCACTCCGGCTGCGCCCAGCAGTCCCTGGCCGATTATCTGAAGGACGCCAAGCTCCCCGCGGACGGCACCGCCTGCCCCGCCTGATCGTTCGGGGCAGGTTAGGGGGATGATCCGACCAGTTGGTCTCCTGTGCGCCACACGACGCGAAAGACGGGTCGGCGCATGTGTGACGGGGGCTTTCGGTGTACCGTGCCCGAGTGTTCCTTCGCCAGCTCGAGCCCCGCACTGCTCGCACCACCGCCGAAGTAGCGAACTTCGCCCTGTGGCCGATCGCGATACTCACCGTGCTCAACCGGGTGTTCATCAAGGCTGTCAACGGGTACATCACCGACGACTTCCGGCCGGTGTACAACGCCTCGCTGGCGTTTCTGAACCATCGGGCCGTCTACGGCGAGAACTACAATACGACCGACCCGCACTACCTGTACCCGCCCGGCGGAACACTGCTGATCTCACCGCTGGCCGTCATCGACCCCGAGAAGTCGCGATGGTGCTTCATCATCGTCAACGCCCTCGCCATCCTGCTGGCCTGGTACCTGCTGCTGAAGCTGTTCAACTTCACGCTCGACACCGTGGCCGCACCGGCGCTGCTGCTCGCGATGTTCAGCTCGGAGACGGTGACCAACACGCTGGTCTTCACCAACATCAACGGCTGCCTGTTCCTGATGATGGTCGCGTTCCTGCACCTCATCCTGCAGCGCAAGGACCTCTGGGCCGGTGCGGCACTGGGTCTGACCATCGCCGTCAAGGGACCCCTGCTGGCGCCACTGCTGTTGATCCCGCTGGTCCGCGGGCAATGGAAGGTGTTCATCACCGCACTCGGAATCCCGGTGGCGCTCAACCTCCTCGCCTGGCCGTTCATCGTCGACTACAAGCAGTTCTGGACGCACACGCTGCCGTACCTATCGGAGTCGCGCGACTACTTCAACAGCGCCATCGTCGGCAACGGCGCGTACTACGGTGTGGCCGACTGGCTGGTCTGGACCATCCGCCTCACCCTGGCCGCCATGGTGGCGATCACGCTGTGGCTGCTGTACCGGTACTACCGCGACGACGAAGTGTTCTTCGTCTGCACCTCCGCCGGCATCATGATCACCACGGTGCTGCTGCTCGGCCCGCTGGGCCAGATGTACTACTCGATGTTCCTCTTCCCGCTGCTGATGACCGTGGTGCTGCGCAACTCGGTGATGCGCAACTGGCCCGCCTGGGTGGCGGTGTTCGGATTCATGTCCTACGACAAGTGGCTGTCGGACCGCTGGCAGCACATCGGCCGCGAACTCGAGTACCTGCGCACCACCTTCGGCTGGGCGCTGCTGCTCATCGTGGCGTTCTGCGTGCTCGGCGACCGCTACCTGGCCGCCAAGCGCGAGGGCCGGCTGCAGCCCGGCACGTCGCTGGATCCGGCGTGGATGCACCCGGAATGGTCCCCCGAGGACTCCGAGCCCGCCGTCGCCGCGCGCACCAAGGCCGGTGCCGCGTACTAGCGTGGAACCATGAGTTCCGATGCTGATACATCGACAACGGGGACCGAGAAGCTGCCCGCCCCGCGCATCCAGCTGACCCCGCAGCAGTGGCGGGCCAAGCTGACCCCGGACGAGTACCGGGTGCTGCGCGAAGCCGGCACCGAGCGGGCGTTCACGGGCGAATACACCGACACCGAGACCGAGGGCGTCTACTCCTGCCGGGCCTGCGGGGCCGAATTGTTCCGCAGCACCGAGAAATTCCACTCGCACTGCGGCTGGCCATCGTTCTTCGATCCGGCCGGATCGGAGGCGGTGCTGCTGCGGGAGGACAACTCACTGGGCATGCGGCGCGTCGAGGTGCTGTGCGCCAACTGCCACAGTCATCTGGGGCACGTGTTCGAGGGCGAGGGATATCCCACGCCCACGGACAAGCGCTACTGCATCAACTCGATCTCGCTCCGATTGCACCCCTCGGACAGCGCAGCTGAGTGAGTCGCAGAAACACTAAGGGGCATGCGCGAATTCGCGCATGCCCCGAATTATGCGGGCAGAACGCCAGCTACCATCCGGCGAACGATATCGGGCCCGGCCGCGGTATGCGCCCGGACCCGATCGCATTCCAGGTCGGATCGCCTTACGGCAGTGCGGCCATGAGCTGCTCGAGCTCCACCCGCGGGCCGGTGAAGAACGGAACCTCCTCGCGCACATGGCGACGCGCCTCGGTAGCGCGCAGATCGCGCATGAGGTCCACGATGCGGTGCAGCTCGGGGGCCTCGAAGGCGAGGATCCACTCGTAATCGCCCAGGGCGAAGGACGCCACGGTGTTGGCGCGCACGTCCGGATAGTCGCGGGCCTCCTTGCCGTGATCGGCCAGCATCTTGCGGCGCTCTTCGTCGGGCAGCAGGTACCAGTCGTAGGAGCGCACGAACGGGTAGACGCAGATGTAGTTGCCCGGCTCCTCACCCGCGAGGAAGGCGGGGATGTGGGACTTGTTGAACTCGGCCGGTCGGTGCAGGGCGGCATTGCTCCAGACCGGAGTGGAGGCCTCGCCCAGCTCGGTGGTGCGGCGGAAGTCGGCGTAGGCGGCCTGCAGATCCTCGATCTTCTCCGCGTGCCACCAGATCATGAAGTCGGCGTCGGCGCGCAGGCCGGCGACGTCGTAGATGCCGCGCACCACCACGCCGCGCTCCTCGAGCGAATCGAAGAAGGCCCGCGCCTGCTTGATCGCCGCCTGGCGATCCTCGCCGAGCACGCCGGGCTCCACCTGGAACACCGAGAACATGAGGTAGCGGATGGTGTCGTTGAGGGCCTTATAGTCGAGTCGCGCCATGGCCCCCATCGTGCCACTGCGCCGAAGCGCGCCCGAAATGGGGCACGGCGGACATGGTGATTCAGCTCACAGCGACTGCCCGGGAGGCGCTGAGCCGACACGATCCGGCGTGGAAAACGGCGTCGGCCGTTAGGCTGCCAAGGGGGTCGATCGGCCCGGGCGTGTCCCGCAGGCCGTGACGGAGGGCCACTCGGCCGGACGCCAATCAGCCACGGGAACGAAAGAAGCACACGTGCATCCGACATATGCCGAGGTGACAGCGGCAGCGGAACGTATCTCCGGCTATACCCGGCCGGTGGTGGCGGCCCGGGCGGACGCCGACACCGTCCCGATCGCGGGGGAGGTCTGGCTCGCGCTGGAGCACATGCAGCACACCGGCAGCTTCAAGGCGCGCGGCGCGGCGAATTTCGCACTGGCACAGCGGGAACAGGGGCTGCTGCCGAAGGTGGGGATCACCATCGCCTCCGGCGGGAACGCGGGCGTGGCGTGCGCGTGGGCGGCGCGACTGGTGGACTCGACAGCCACCGTCTTCCTGCCCGACTCCGCGCCCGCGGTGAAGGTGTCACGGCTGCGGGCGCTGGGGGCGCAGGTGCTGTGCGGCGGCGACGCCTACGCCGACGCGGCCGCCGAATGCGAGCGCTATGCCGCGACCAGCGGCGCGCTGCGCTCACACGCCTACAACGACCCCTATATCGCGGCGGGCGCGGGCACCCTGCTGGACGAAATCGTCGCGCAGTTGCCCGGTCTCGACACCGTGGTGGTCGCGGTCGGCGGTGGCGGGCTGCTCACCGGAATCACGGTGTCCGCCAACCATCATGGCGTGCGAGTGGTGGCGGTCGAGCCCGAGCGCTGCCGCGCCTTCAACGCCGCCCTCGAGGCCGGTGAAACTGTCGACGTCGAGATCGACTCCGTCGCAGCCGATTCCCTCGGCGCGCGCCGAGTCACCCCCATGGCGCTGTCCGCCGCGGCGGAGGGCGATGTCCGCTCGGTCCTCGTCACCGACAAGCAGATCATCGCCGCTCGCCGAACCCTGTGGGACTGCCGCCGGCTCGCCGTGGAGCACGCCGCCGCCGCCGCGCTGGCCGCCCTGCTGTCCGGCGCCTACGTCCCAGCCCCCGGCGAACGCGTCGCCGTGATCATCTGCGGCGCCAACACCGACCCGATCGACCTGGTAGCCCGCTGATCGACGTCCCGATGCGCGGGCCGGACGACGCGAACAACGCACCGTCGCACAGCATCCCGGTAGTCGAAGGCCCCCCGGCAGAGCGCCACGCCATCTGGCCGAAGGCGGTCGAAGGCCCACGGCGCGGCGTCACACGGTCCGGCCGAAGCCGGTCGATGACCGTCGACGTGGTCAGCCGAAGTGGTCGATGATGTGGGCGGCGGCGTCGGTGCCGGTGGCGGCGCAGGCGGGGACGCCGACGCCGTCGAGGTAGGCGCCGGCCAGGGCCAGACCGGGGAGATCGGCTGTGGCCGAACGCAGCTCGGCGATGCGGGTGGTGTGGCCGGGCGCGTACTGCGGGAGGCCGCCGGGCCAGCGCTGGACCACCGTGCGCAGCGGCCGGATCTCCGCACCGGTGACGGTGGCGAGGTCCTCGACGGCGGCGGTGACGAGATCGGCGTCGGGCCAGGACAGCGGCGAGTCGTCGCCGAAGCGGCCGAACGAGGCGCGGACCAGGGCGACCCCGCGGGCGGCGAGGTGGGGCCATTTGCGGCTCGAGAGAGTGAAAGCCTTGGCGCGCAACGGTTCACCGGTGGCCACCAGGATGCCCGAATTATCGGGCAGGGCCGTCTCGGCCGGGAGGGCCAGGGCCACGACGGCCGAGGAGGCCAGCTCGATGCCGGCGGCGAGTTCCGAGGCTCGCGGGGCCACCGCGCGCAGCAGTTCGGCGGTCACCGGGGCGGGGGTCGCGAGAATCACGGCGTCCACCTCGCCGACCGGATCCAGACGCCAGCCATTCGCCGTGCGAGTGAGACCGGTTGCGGCCGTGCCGATTTCGGACTTCACATCGGCGGCCGCGCGCAGAGCGTCCAGCAGGACCCGGTAGCCGTCGCGGAGGCCGCCGAAGACCGGGGTCGCACTCGGCGGCGGCAAGGCATCGGACACCGCCCGGGTGAGACTGGCCGCGCCCTGATCCAGCGCGGCGGCCAAGGTCGGCAGCGCGGCGCGCACCCCGATCGAATCCGCAAGTCCGGCATAGACTCCGCCGAGAAGCGGGTCGACACTGCGGCGAACAACCTGCTCCCCGAACCGATCCCGCACCAGCTCCCCCACCGACACATCCGCGCCGACTTCCCAGTGCAGCGGCCGGGACGGCTCCTCCTCGATGGCGGCCAAGGTCCGCGCATCCACCAGTCCCGCCACCGATTCCGCGGCGGCGGGAATCCCCATCAGCGTCCGCTCCGGCAACCGATGCCCGGCCCCCTCCGACCACACCAGCGGCCGCTTCCCCGCCGGATACACCAACTGCTCGTCGATCCCGAGCTCCCGCATCAATTCCGGAATCTCGGGCCGCCGCCCTACAAAAGCCTCGGCCCCCAGATCGACCGGATCGCCCTCGATCTCGACGGTCCGCAGGATCCCCCCGACCCGATCCCGGCGCTCCACCAGAACCAGCTCCGCCGACTCCCCCAACGCCTTCCGCAGCCGATACGCCGCCACCAGCCCACTGATGCCACCACCGACAACCGCGACCCGCATCGACCACTCCTCGTCACCTCGTGATCGGCCGCGGTCACACCATCCGCGTATCCGCGGCCCGCGACCCGCACCTCGACGACGAGTCGCTCCCGCCAACCTACTCCCGCGGCCCAGGGCCACCCGCGCCCGGCCCGGCCGCCAAGGACCCCCGTCCAGCCACCCGGCAATCCACTCTCACCTGGCCTTTCGCAGGCCGAGGTGACAGCCGGGCATCTCCCCGCGCGGACAGGACCCCGCCGAAACGTGACCGACGCCGCGCAAAATCATCACCGCGCCCTCGGGACGGCCCGTCTGATCTCATCCGACTCTTCAGGTCCGAACTCGATCCGCGATTCTCGGCGACGCGCCCTGCTCTTGCGCCCCCGCGGCGAGACGACGCCGACGAGTTGTCGCTCCCGCATGGTTTTCGTTCCCGCGCGGGACGAGGGCCTGGCTCAGAGCGGGGCGGGGAGGCTGTGGATCAGGGCGACGGTTTCGGTGATGACGCCCGGGTCGGTGTTGGGGAGCACGCCGTGGCCGAGGTTGAAAATATGGCCCTTGGCGCCCAAGGCGATCGCCTCGTCGGCCTCGCGGGCGATGCGGCGCACCTCGGATTCGATGGCCGCGGAACCTGCGAAGAGCACGGCCGGATCGAGGTTGCCCTGCAACGCTTTTCCGGGGCCGACGCGGCGCGCTGCCTCGGTCAGCGGAATCCGCCAGTCCACGCCGACGACATCCGCGCCGGCTTCGCCCATGGCGCCCAACAGTTCTCCGGTGCCGACACCGAAGTGGATGCGCGGAATGCCCGCCGAGGCGATCTCGGCGAAGACCCGTTCCGAGTGCGGCAGAACGTATTTCCGGTATTGCGCCAGGCTCAGCGCGCCCGCCCAGGAGTCGAACACCTGGACCGCGTCCACGCCCGCGTCGATCTGCGCGCACAAGAACTCGATGGTGATGTCGGTGAGCACGCCCAGCAACTGGTGCCAGGTCTCGGGATCGGCGAGCATCATCGCCTTGGTGCGCTCGTGATTCTTGCTCGGACCGCCCTCGACCAGGTAGGACGCCAAAGTGAATGGGGCACCGGCGAATCCGATGAGCGGGGTGTCGCCGAGCGCGTCGAGCAGCAGCTTCACACCCGCGGTGACCGCGCCCACCTCCTCGGCGCGCAGGCGCGGCAGCGCGCGCACATCGGCGACCGTGCGCACGGGATTCGTGACCACCGGGCCGACACCCGCCACGATATCGAGATCGATCCCGGCGGCCTTGAGCGGAACCACGATGTCCGAGAACAGGATTGCCGCGTCCACCCGGTGGCGGCGGACGGGCTGCATGGTGATCTCACACACCAGCTCCGGATCGAAGCACGACTCCAGCATGCCGATTCCGGCGCGCACCTCCCGATACTCCGGAAGGGACCGACCCGCCTGCCTCATGAACCACACCGGACGCCGATGCGGCACGCCACCGGTGGCGGCGGCGAGGAACGGGGCATCGGTCAGCGGGCGGCGGGTATGAGTACTCATCACCGCCCATCGTAAAGGGGCCCGGCGGCGCGCCTCGCACTACTGGGCACCCGAGAGGTCTACGGTGCCATTCGTGACACCGCTCGACTTTCGCGACGGCGCTGCCCCGACCCCGGAGCCCGAAGAACCAGCCCGGTTCCGCGCCGCGGTCGAGGCCATGGGAACCGCATCTGTGCATCCTCGAATCGAGCTGGCACCGATCCGCCCGCCGCAGCGCCTCGCCCCGTATTCCTACGCTCTCGGCGCGGAAGTCACGCGACCTGACACGAATGTGGTGCCCGTCGACTCCGAGGGCGACGCGTTCGGCCGGCTGATCCTGCTGCACGACCCGGCCGGGCAGGAGGCCTGGCATGGAGTGTTCCGCTTGGTCGCCTACATCCAGGCCGACATCGACTCGGCCCTCGCCGCCGACCCGCTGCTGCCCGAGGTGGCCTGGAGCTGGCTGGTGGACGCCCTGGACTCGCGCACCCCGTTCACCGCCCTGGGCGGCACGGTCACCGCCACCAGCTCGGTGCGCTACGGCGATATCGCCGGTCCGCCGCGCGCGCATCAGCTCGAACTGCGCGCCTCCTGGACCGTCGCCGACACCGCCATGCGACCGCACGTGGAGGCCTTCTGCGAGGTGCTCGCGTACGCGGCCGGACTGCCGCCCGCCGGGGTCACCCGGCTGGACGTGCGCCGGGACGAGAGCACCGAGTAATTGCGTGCGAAATCGGGGCGGCCGAGCCCCGAATTCCCGCCCCCGCTGCCGGGAAATCCCCTCTCGCCTGCGAGAACATCTGTACTGCAACGAAATCGACGGTCGCCGCGTACGATTCCCCATGGCCCGACGCAGTGTCACGGCCGGTCGTTTCACCGACGTGACGCGGCTCGCCATTGTCCTACCCGTAGAGTTCAAGACCATGTCCGTACCAGATGAACACGAAGCCACTGCCGCGGTACCGTTGCTCGCGCCAGTGGACGGTGTACCGCCGGTACTGGACTCTGCCGCCGAAGTGGCCGCGGCCGCCCGCCGGCTCGCCGCCGGCACCGGTCCGCTCGCGGTGGACGCCGAGCGCGCCTCCGGCTTCCGCTACTCCAATCGCGCCTACCTGATCCAGCTGCGGCGCGCGGGTTCGGGCAGCTTCCTCATCGATCCGATTCCCGTGGACGGGGACCTCTCCCCGCTCGCCGAGGCGATCAATGGCCTGGAATGGGTGCTGCACTCCGCCGATCAGGACCTGCCCGGGCTGGCCGAACTGGGGCTGTATCCGGCCAAGCTCTTCGACACCGAACTCGGCGGCCGCCTCGCGGGCTACGAGCGGGTGGGCCTGGCCGCCATGGTGGAGAAGCTGCTCGGACGTGAGCTCCGCAAGGGCCACGGCGCGGCCGACTGGTCCACCCGGCCGCTGCCCGACGACTGGCTCAACTACGCGGCCCTCGATGTCGAGCTACTCGTCGAGCTGCGCGATGCGGTCGCCGCGGATCTGGCCGACCAGGGCAAATCCGAATGGGCCGCAGAGGAATTCGAGCACGTCCGCACCGCCGAGCCGGCCGCGCCCAAGGCCGACCGATGGCGGCGGACCTCCGGCATCCACACCCTGCGCCGCACCCGCCAACTCGCGATCGTCCGCGAACTATGGATCACCCGCGACCGCCTGGCCCGCCTGCGCGACGTGGCCCCCGCCCGCATCCTCCCGGATTCGGCCATCGTGGCCGCCGCCACCAACGAGCCCAGGTCCATCGCCCAGCTGCGCACCCTGCCGATCTTCGGCGGCCCCCGCCAGCGGCGCTACTCCCGCGAATGGCTCGGCGCCGTGGAGCGCGCCCGCGCCCTCCCCGACAACGAGCTCCCGCCGCTGACCCAGCCCTTCGACGGCCCGCCTCCGGTCAACCGCTGGGAGCGCCGCGACCCGGCCGCCGCCGAGCGTCTCCAGCTCGCCCGCGCGGCCATGACCGACCTGTCCACCGAGGTGTCGATCCCGGTCGAGAACCTGCTCACCCCGGACCTACTGCGCCGCATGTGCTGGGACGGGCTGCCCAAGTCGGTCGCCAATGGCGAGGCCCCGACCCTCATCGAGGGCTACCTCGCGGCGGGCGGCGCACGACCGTGGCAGCGCACCCTGACGGTCCCACGCCTGAGTGAAGCCCTCTACCCGAAGGCCTGACCCGAGGAGTATCGCCCTAGGACGTTGGGCCACACCAGCTTTCTGAAGTGGGACCCATTTCACAGTTGGCGAGGCGGGCGTGAGCGCTGCTCAGTCCTGGAATTCGGGTGGACGGCGGTCGCGGCGGGCACGGATGGCCTCATCGAAGTTCTCGGTGGTGAGGCGGACGTAGAGCTGGGCCATGCCCTCGTTCTGCATGTGGGACTCGAAACTGCCCGCCTCCAGGCCGGCCCACAGCAGGCGCTTGGTGAGCTCGCCGCCGACCCGGCTCCAGCGGATGATCTGGTCGGCGGTGTCGTAGGCGGCCTCGAGAAGCTTGTCGCCGGGGACGACGCGGGAGACGATGCCGATGCGCTCGGCTTCCGCGGCGTCGACGTCACGGCCGGTGAGCATGATCTCGAACGCTCGGGTGGAGCCGATGGCCCGGGGCAGCGTGTAGCTGATCCCGAGTTCGGCCGAGGTCAGGCCGTTATTGATGCCCGCGGCGCGGAAATACGCGTCCTCCGAGGCGATTCGGATATCGGTCCCCATGGCCAGGCAGAACCCGCCGCCGATGGCCGCGCCGTTGATGGCGCTGATCACCGGCTGATGCATCCGCTTGATCGTGAGCATCACATTGTTCAGCAGCTCCATGGAGCGGCGCGCGATGCTGGTGCGCGTCAACCCCTCTACCCCGGGCACCTTGCCGGCATGCTGCAGATCCGCGCCCGAGCAGAACCCGTGCCCGGCCCCGGTGAGCACCACCACCCGCACCTCATTGTCGGCCGCCACGCCTTCGAGGGTCTCCCGCAGTGGCACCATCACGTCGAACGCCATGGCGTTCATCCGGTCCGGCCGGTTCAACGTCACCAGCGCGATCCCCGGCCGCGGCTTCTCGACAAGCACAAACGACATCCGAACTCCCGTCCCGAAACTGTAACCTGTTTCAGAATCTACGCGAGAACCCCAGCTCCGCACAGAAAAACGGGCCCACGATCGGATGATCGCGGGCCCGTTCCGGGCTCGAGGGGCGCTACTCGGCCGCCGGGAGCAGAGCCTGCTCGATCTCGCTGCCGGACGTGTCCGCGGCGCCGAGCCAGACGTGGACGCGCTGGGCCACCTCGCCCGGGGTGAGGCCGAGGTCCTGGTGGATCTTCGCGCGACTGGAATGGTCCAGGAAGTGCTGCGGGACGCCGAGATCACGGGTGGGGACGTCGACGCCCGAGCTGCGGAGCCGGGCGGAGACGGTGGAACCGATGCCGCCGTGCAGGCCGCTGTCCTCGAGGGTGACCACCAAACGGTGGTTCTCGGCCAGCTTCACGACGGTGTCGGACACCGGAAGCACCCAGCGCGGGTCGACCACGGTCACCGACACGCCTTCGGCGTCCAGCAGATCCGCGACCTTGAGGGCCAGTTCGGCGAAGGGCCCGACCGCGACCAGCAGCACATCGGCGCGCACCGAGTACGCGGCAGCGTCTTTCACATCGGGCAGGCGCAGCACGTCCACGCCCTCGAAGCGTTCCACCGCCGGAATCTCCTCGATGGCAGGACCCTTGGGGAAGCGAATGGCGGTGGGGCCGTCGCTGATCTGCAGGGCCTCCCCCAATTCCTCCCGCAGACGGGCGGCATCGCGGGGGGCGGCGACCCGAATGCCGGGGACGATGCCGAGCACCGACAGGTCCCACATGCCGTTGTGCGAGGCGCCGTCATCGCCGGTGATGCCCGCGCGGTCGAGCACCAGCGTCACCGGGAGCTCGAGCAGCGCCACGTCCATGAGCAGCTGGTCGAAGGCCCGGTTGAGGAAGGTGGAGTAGATGGCGACCACTGGGTGCAGGCCGCCCAGGGCCATGCCGGCGGCGGAGGTCATGGCGTGCTGTTCGGCGATGCCGACATCGAACATGCGGTCCGGGAAGCGATTGCCGAACGGCGTCAGACCGGTCGGCCCGGGCATCGCGGCGGTGATCGCCACAATGTCGTCGCGCTGCTCGGCCTGGGCGATGAGTTCCTTGGAGAATACCGAGGTCCAGCTGACTCCGGAGGATCCGGCCAGCGGTTCGCCGGTCTCGGGATCGATCACGCCGATCGAATGCATCTGGTCGGCTTCATGATCCACGGCCGGTTTGTAGCCGCGCCCCTTCTGCGTCACCGCGTGCACGATGACCGGGCCGCCGAAGTCCTTGGCCCGCTTGAGCGCGGCCTCGAGCTGCACCTGATCGTGCCCGTCGACCGGGCCCACGTACTTCAGGCCGAGATCGCTGAACAGTTCCTGCGGTGCGACCGCGTCCTTGATCCCGGTCTTGATGGCGTGCAGCATCGAATACGCCGAATCCCCCACACGCGGAATGCTCTGGACGATCCGCTTGGTGGCGTCGAGCGCGTGCTCGTAGGCGGGCTGGGTGCGCAGTCCGGCGAGCCGCTCGGCCAGGCCGCCGATGGTCGGCGCGTAGGAGCGTCCATTGTCATTGACCACCACGATGACCGAGCGATCCGGCCCGGCGGCGATATTGTTCAACGCCTCCCAGCACATGCCGCCGGTCAACGCGCCGTCGCCGACGACCGCGATCACGTGCCGCTTCTGCCGCGTCAGCGCGAACGCCTTGGCGAGCCCGTCGGCGTAGGACAGCGACGCCGAGGCGTGCGAGGACTCCACCCAGTCGTGGGCGCTCTCGGCCCGCGACGGATATCCCGACAGGCCACCCTCTTTGCGCAGCCTGTCGAACCCGTCCTTGCGGCCGGTGAGGATCTTGTGCACGTAGGCCTGATGCCCGGTATCGAAGATGATCGGGTCGGCCGGCGAGTCGAAGACCCGGTGCAACGCGATGGTCAGCTCCACGACGCCGAGATTCGGCCCCAGGTGCCCGCCGGTGACGGCGACCTTCCGCACCAGGAACTCGCGAATCTCCTCGGCCAGCTCATGCAGCTCCGGTACCGACAGCCGGCGCAGGTCCTCGGGCGTGTCGACCCGGGAAAGCACTCCCACGGCTATTGCTCCCTCCGGATGTCTCCTGTGTTTGCAACAGTCTACGGAGCCCTTTCCGGCCCCCGATGCCAGGAACGAAACGCCACCTGCGACATCCGCAACAGATGTGAGGCTCCACACACAGTACGCCGGTTACAGTGGCCCGGTGGTCACCTCCGCGACGTCGTGGCCCGCATCATCGACGAAGTGTACGAGCTGTGCCGGGCCGACGCGTCGGGAACGCGGCGGCCGCATTCCGGAACTGGCGGCGGTGCAACCCGATTCGGTCGGCATCTGCCCGGCAACCGCGGACGAGCGGAGCTACGGCGGCGAAGACCTGGACGCCGCCTTCACGATTCAGTCGATCTCCACACCGTTCACGTATGCGCCGACCCTGGCGATCGCGGCCGGGTGAAGGTGGCGGCGCGCATCGATGCGGGGCCCTCCGGGGGCCGTTCTTCGAATCAGCCCGGACCCCCACGACACACCGGCCGCGCGATCCGATGATCAATGCGGAGCCATCGCGGCGGACTCGCTGGTCGAGGGCACCGACGCGGCTGACCGATTTGCCCGAATCCGCCGGAGTTGCAGCCGATTCGCCAGGCGTGAGCCGGCCAGGAACGAGGCGGTGTAGGCTGCCGGCCGCTGGACAGCGCGGCGGGAAGTCCGGGAGTGCCCCGCCGCGAGTCCTCCGGTGCGGCTCAGCGGTAGCCGTAGTCGTGCCAGCGGTCGAGAACGCGCTGCTGGACCTCGGCGGGCCAGCCGTTCTCGAAGCTGCCCTTGATCGGACGCTGGGTCTCGTCGAACAGGTCGGCCAGCAGGCAGTTGTAGATGACCTTGCCCGCCCGATACGAGTGCTGTTCCACCTCGGACAGATACACCGACAGCGCCGCGGTCAACTCGGCCGGGAAATGAACCTCACCATGCTCGGGATGGGCCCGGGTCGCGAACGCCCACACCACCTCGTTCACATTGGTGATGTCGATGTCGTTCTCGACCAGCAGCACCTTGGGAACGCCGAAACCGGCCTTGCCCGCGAAGACCACTTCGCCGACGCGCCCGGCGAACTCTCCCGAGGACACCGGCAGCTTGTCGTGCCAGTCGGAGTCGGCCGCCACGATCAGCCAGTGCAGCGCCGACTCGTAGGAGAACCAGGCCGAGGCGACCGGCAGCCCGGATTCGCGCAGCTGGTACAGGATTTCGGCGGCGTGCATGGTGCCGGTCGCGGTGTGGTCCTCCTCCACCGGCGGGCCCGCGGCCACCACGGGCAGGATCGCGCCGTCGCGGTAGGTGATGGCGGAGACGTGGAAGACCGGTTTGGCCGAGGCTTCGACCGCCTTGTAGCCCGGGTATTCGTTCATCGGGCCCTCCATCACCGTCTCGTCGAAGGCGATGTGACCCTCGATCACGATCTCGGCGGTGGCGGGAACCATGATGTCGACGGTCTCGGCGGGCACCACCTCGATGCCCTCGCCATACAGCGCGCCCAGGAAATGGGATTCGTCCGCGCCCTCGGGCAGCGGCATGGCGCCCACGAACGGCAGGCCGGGTTCGACGCCCAGCGCGAGCGCGATGGGCATGGGCTTGCCCTCCTCGGCCCACTTCGCGCGGATGATGCCCAGGTGCTGCGGCCCGGGAATGAGGCAGGCCAAGGTGTTCCGGCTCGCGATCATCATGCGATTGATCGACCAGTTGGTCCACGAGCCGTCGGGGGTCCTGGCGATGTTCATGCCGTAGGTCTGGATGTAGCGGCCGCCGTCGTTGCCGTGGATCAGCGGCGTCGGGAAGGCCAGCAGATCGATGTCGTCACCGCGCACGATGTTCTGCTTGCACGGCGCGGTCTCCGCGTCCACCTGCACCGGCGGAATGCCGGGCTTGCGGCGGGCCGCGACGATGGTCTCGACGATCTCCTGCCCGGGCGCGCCCGCGGACAGGCCGAGCGCCAAGGCGATTCGCGCCAGCGGGTGCGCGGGCCCGGACAGTCCGCCGGGCGCGCCGAGCACACGGAATCCGCTGTCCGCGTAACCGGTGATCCTGCTGAACAGCGGCGCGGGGGCCTTCAGATCGTAGGAGCGACGAATGATCGCGCCGATCTCCAGATTCCAATCGACCTCGGTGTCGATGTGTTGGACTTCGCCGAGGGCGTCGAGCGCCTCGATGAACTCGCGCAGGCTCTTCAAATGCGGCACAGGGGTTTTCCTTCGCGTGGTTGTTCGGCGTTGTCGGCTATTCGCCCCAGCGGGGCAGGTCGGGCACGTCGATGCCCAACAGGTCCAGGGCGCGTCCGGCGGTGTGGTCGACGATGTCGGCGACCGATTCCGGATTCAGGTAGAAGGCGGGCACCGGCGGCATGACGATGCCGCCCATCTCGGTGACCGCCGTCATGGCGCGCAGATGCGCCAGGGTGAGCGGGGTCTCACGCACCATCAGCACCAGGCGGCGACGCTCCTTCAGCGTCACATCCGCCGCACGGGTGAGCAGATTGTCGTTATTGGCGTAGGCGACCGCGGACAGGGTGCGAATCGAGCAGGGGGCCACGATCATTCCGATGGTCCGGAACGAACCCGACGCGATGGCCGCGCCGATATCGGCGGGCCGGTAGACGACATCGGCCGTGGCCGCCAGATCGGCTGCGCTCAGCGCTGTTTCAAAGGCCCGGGTCTGCTGCCCGGCCGGGGTCACCACCAGATGCGTTTCCACGCCGGCCTTGCGGGCCAGCTCCAGCACCCGGATCCCGTACGCGATTCCGGTTGCCCCGCTGATCCCCACTACAAGTCGCCGTGTTCCGCTCACCGCACCAGCATCGGTCAGCCATCGGATGGCCATCAACGCCGAAATCCGCGAAGATTGATAAGAAATGCTGATCGAAGACTCGCCCCGCGAAAACCGCGTCGACCCGGCCGAACTGGAAGCCTTCGTCGTCCTCGCCGAAGAGCTGCACTTCGGCCGGACCGCCGACCGCCTCGGACTGTCCCAGCCCCGGGTGAGCCAGCTGATCCGCAGCCTGGAGCGCCGCATCGGCCGACGCCTGGTGGAGCGCACCAGCCGCCGGGTCACCCTCAATCCGCTGGGCGAGCATCTGCTGGCCCGCGCGCGACCCGCCTTCCAGGATCTGCAGCGCGCCTTCGCCGAAACCCGCACCGCCGCACGGGGACTGCGCATCGGCTTCCTCGGGCCCTACGCTTCCACCCTGGATGGGGCGCTGGCCGGGTTCCGGGCGCGGCATCCGGAATGTCCAATCACGCTGACGCAGCTCGCGTGGACCGACATCTTCGGACCGCTGCGGCGCGGAGAGGTGGACATCCAGATCTGCCTGGCCCCGATCGAGCAACTCGGCCTGACCGTCGGCCCCGAGGTGGGCGTGTTCCCGCGGTTGCTGGCCATCGCCCGCAGCCATCCGTGGTCCACCCGCGAGCACATCGATGTCGAGGATTTGGCCGACCTGCGCGTGATCGGACCGCATCCGGATGTCGCGCCCGAATTCGCGCGCAGCTTCTGGCCGCCCGCCACCACCCCGGCGGGACGCCCGATTGCGCGGGTCGCGCCCGCACGCACCGAACCCGAGATGCTCACCGCGGTAGCCCACAACGACGCGGTCTTCGCGACCACCACCGCCATGCCCACCTACTTCACCCATCCTGAGGTGGCGTTCGTCCCGCTCACCGGACTGCCCGAGGCACGGATCCGGCTGGTGTGGCGGGCCGACACCGATCATCCCAAGGTCGCCGAATTCGCCGGGCTGGCCGTCGAACAGCGCGCGGCGGACGTACGTGAGCAGGCGTAGCCCCGGATTACGCCATCGTGTGCAGGCGCGTCGCCGCGAACGCGCCTACGCTGGCGGACAACGAGATTCCTTCCCTCCCATGAGGCGGATGTCATGACCGATTTCGACCCGGCGGTCTACGGACCGCCCACCGTCCGCGTCGGCACCGCGGAACGCGAGCAGGCGGCCGCGGCGCTGGGCGAGCATTTCGCGGCCGGCCGCCTCGACGTCGCCGAATACGACGACCGGGTGGGCCGCGCCTATGCCGCCAAAACCGCGGGCGAACTGGCCGCCCTCTTCGGCGACCTGCCCCGGCCGCAGCCGCCGGCGCCGCAGCTCACCCCGGCGACCGGCCCGCAGCGCACGCTGACGCTGGTCCCGTTCGGCGTGGGCATCGTGCTGGTCTTCGCGATCGTGTTCGCGGTGGCCACCCACTTCTTCCCGTTCTTCCTGTTCCCGGTGCTGTTCTTCGTGTTCGCGCGGGGGCGGCGCGGCTACGGGTACCGCGGCGGCTATCGCGGTCCGCATTACCACCGGATGTGAGGGCTAGGGTGGATTCGTGGGTGTCATAGGCGAACTGTTCCCCGGCAAGAAGCTGGAAGACGAGGGCAGCGAGGACAGCGGCGGCGAGGGGCACCGGCCGCGGGTCAGCCTCGATCTGGACGCCGGAGTGATCCGGGTGTCCCCGGCCGCGAGCCCCGCCCAGCCGCACTCCGACCCCGACGCGGCCGCCGCACACGGCTAGGACGCACCCGATAGGGTATGCCCCGACACGTGCTCGGCGCGGCCGGAGGGGTGACAACGCGTGACCGACGACAACGATCACTGGGCGAACCTCTACGGTCCCGCGACACCCGGTGCGCCGGGCGGGTATTCGCCGCGGGCCCCGTATCAGCAGCCCGCGTACAGCGAGCCCGCGCAGCAGGGCTGGGGCTATCCGGATGTGGAACACCAGGGCTGGGGTCACTCCGCGGGTGACGCGCAGCAGCCGACCGAGTACCCGCCGTACGCACCGCAGCAGCCCTTCGGATACCAGCCCACTCCCGCGCAGTATGTCACCGGCCAGCAGCCGATGCCGAATTACACAGGGCAGCAACCGATTCCGGGGTACGGACAGCCGCCCGCGCCGGGCGGCGGCGGCCCCACTCGCATCTCGCTGATCCTCGCCGCCGTGGCGGCGGTGATCGTGCTGGTCGGCGGCGGTATCGCGGCCTACGCGCTGACCCGCGGCTCCTCCGACAGCGCGACCGCCGTGCCCAGTACCACCGCGGACTCCGCCCCGGGCCACCCGTCCGCCACCGGGCCGTCGAAGTCGGGCTCCCCCGAACCCGGCGGCACCACCGTGGTCGCGCCCACGCTGGGCATCAGCTACGACGTGCCCACCGGGTGGACGATCGCCGATCCGACCGACATCACCGTTCAGACCGGCGCGGACGGCTCCGTCATCGGACACGGCAAAGCCACCGAGGGCGACGACTACTGTGCGGGTTCGGCGTACCGGACCCTCGCCTTCGTCACCCGCGCCGACGGCAGCGATCCCGCCGCCGCGGCAACCAAGGTGGCGAAAATCTCCGCGGAGGGCGGCTATTCGGACGCGACCGGCGGCAACCCGGGCGCGCCGATCGCGGTCACCACCACGAGCGGCCTCACCGGCCAGCGGGTCGAAGCGTCCGGCGACTGGAAACCCTCCGCCCCCGGCTGCACCACAACCGCCTACTCGGTCTACGCCTTCGCCTTCTCCGGCCCCAACAACGCCCTGCTGGTCCTGGCCATCCTGGCCGACCGCGGCACTCAGGGCGAACTCGCCGCCGGCCAGGCCGAACAGATCATCGCCAGCATCCGCAAATCCTGACCCCGCCGGGGCGACCAGGGCCGCGGCCGCCATGAACGAGATCGCCCACGCGTCGGCGAACCGACGCAACGACAGCGGACATGTGTGCCGCCGGGATCGATGATCGATCACACGCCCGGCAATAGACTCGTCGAATGCCCCTCGTCGAGGTGACCTACAACCCGAAGCTACCCGAGACAGTGCTGCGTGAGCTGGGCGAATGGTTGCCTCACCTGGTCTCCACCGCCGTCGAATGCCCCGAAGAGCCCTACGACGGCGACCTTCAGCCCGGTGATGTGGAGATCCGCTTCCACCCGCTGGGCAAGTTCGACCGCTCCGGCATGGACCTGGTCATCGAGGTGCGCTCGAAGTATTTCGGCAGCCGCGCCGAGAACCGGCAGGAGCGCTGCGATCGGCTGCTCGCCGATATCGAGAAGTTCGTCGACGGGAATATCGGCGTCTACCTGACCCTCCCGATCGCCGCCTGGTCGCAGAGCGAATAGCCGCCGACGGGACCGCGGGTGCCCACGGTCACTTTCAATCAATGATTGAATTAATGTTTGAAACGTGTTTCACTACTGGGCATGGTCGAAAAGGCGTCCGCGGGGACTCGCGAACGGCTCCTGGCCGCGGCCGAGCAACTGTTGCTGACCGAACCCTATGACGAGGTGTCGGTTCGGGCGGTCTGCGCGGCCGCGGGGGCCAACCCCGCGGCGGTGCATTACCACTTCGGGTCCAAGGAGGCGCTGGTCGGCGCGCTCCTCGAGGCCCGGCTCGGGCCGCTGTGGGCGGAGGGGCTGGCCCAGGCCACGGGCGGGCGGGATTCGGCGCCCGCGGTGGTGGACACCATCCTCGCCCCGTTCCAGAAGCTGGCCGCGGATCCCTTGGGGCGATTGCATCTTCGGTTGCTGGCGCGGTTCGTGCTGGGCCGGCATCTGACCTCATGGCAGGGGCCGTGGTTCCGAATGGATTCGTGGACCGGACTGCTGCCCGAACTGCCGGCCAATGTGGCGCGGCGGCGCTGGATGCTGGCCTTCGACCTGATCATCATGCGATTCGGCAGTCCCGAGATCGACGATCACGGGATGCCCGAACCGGCGTACGCGGCCCTGCGGAACTTCGTGGTGGCCGGACTCACCGCACCGGGAGAACAATCATGAACGAGATCTTCGCACCGGCGAAGCTCGGCCCGATCACCCTGCGCAACCGGGTGATCAAGGCCGCTACCTTCGAGGGACGCACCCCCGACGCGCTGGTCACCCCCCAACTCATCGACTTCCACCGCGAGGTCGCCGCGGGCGGGGTGGGCATGACCACCGTTGCCTACTGCGCGGTCGCCCCGGGCGGGCGCACCGACCGGCACCAGATCTGGATGCGGCCGGAAGCCGTTGCGGGACTGCGCGAATTGACCGACGCCGTGCACGCCGAGGGCGCGGCCGCCAGCGCTCAGATCGGGCATGCCGGGCCGGTGGCCAATGCCGCCTCCAATCGGGCGCCCGCGCTCTCGCCGAGCCGCATGTTCAGTCCGCTGAGCATGAAAGCCATGAAGGTGCCCGGCGAGGCCGAGATCCGGGAACTCATCGCGGCCCATGCGAACGCGGCGCTGCTGGCCGAGCAAGCCGGATTCGATGCGGTCGAAATCCATTTCGGCCACAACTATCTGGTGAGCTCGTTCCTGAGCCCGCTGCTCAACCACCGCCGCGACAAATGGGGCGGCACGCTCACCAATCGCGCCCGGCTGGCCCGCGAAATCGCCTGCGCCGTACGGGATGCCGTGGGCGACCGGCTCGCGGTGACCGCCAAACTGAACATGGAGGACGGCCGCCGCGGCGGCCTCACCGTGCCGGAGAGCCTGCAGGTGGCCGCCTGGCTGGAGGCCGACGGCGCACTCGACGCCCTCGAATTGACCGCGGGCAGCTCACTGCTCAACCCCATGCTGCTCTTCCACGGCGACGCGCCGCGCCGCGAATTCGCGAAAGTGCTGCCCGGTCCGGCCCGGCTGGGTTTCCGCCTGGTCGGACGCGCCTTCCTGAAGGAGTACCCGTATCAGGAGGCCTACCTGCTGGAGCAGGCCCGCCAGTTCCGCCGCGAACTGTCCATGCCGCTGATCCTGCTGGGCGGCATCACCAATCTGGACACCATGAACCTGGCCCTGACCGAGGGCTTCGACTTCGTGGCCATGGGCCGGGCGCTGTTGCGCGAGCCGAACCTGTTGCGCCGCATCCAATCCGACGCGGCCACCCGCTCGGCGTGCGTGCACTGCAACAAGTGCATGCCCACCATCTACACCACCACCCGCTGCGTGTACCGGCCGGAGCGGACCATTATCGACCTGGACGGAAGGCAGCGAGCATGAGTGGACGACTCGACGGGCGCGTGGCGCTGATCAGCGGCGGCGCTTCGGGAATGGGGGCCTCGCACGCCCGCGCGTTCGTAGCCGAGGGCGCCTCGGTGCTCATCGGCGACATCTCCGACGAGGCGGGCGCGAAACTGGCGGCCGAGCTCGGTGACGCCGCGGCGTTCATCCACCTCGACGTCACCCGCGCCGAGGACTGGCGGGCGGCCGTGGACACCGCCGTCGAGCGCTTCGGCAAGCTCGACGTGCTGGTCAACAACGCGGGCATCCTGGACGGCGGCCCGCTGGGCACCTACACCGAAGAGCAGTGGCAGCGCACGCTTTCCGTCAATCTCACCGGCCCGTTCCTGGGCCTGACCGCGGCCCGCGACGCCCTGGTGGCGGCCCGGCCGGCGGCGGTGGTGAACATCTCCTCCGCCGCCGGGATCCAGGGTGTGGCGGGCGCACACGCCTACACCGCCTCGAAATTCGGGTTGCGCGGGCTCACCAAGTCCGCGGCGCTCGAGCTCGCCCCGCACGGGGTGCGGGTGAATTCCGTGCACCCGGGCGGCATTCTGACCCCGATGCTGGGTGCGCCGGCGGGCATTACCCTGGACCGCGGTGAGAACACGCTGACCCGACTCGGGCTGCCCGAGGAGGTGACGCCGCTCGTCGTGTTCCTCGCCAGCCACGAATCCAGTTACTGCAATGGCGGCGAGTACGTCGTCGACGGCGGCATGACCGCGGGTCGTGCCGGCTGACCCCTACTGCCGGTAGGTCGCCAGAAAGCGTCCGATGCGCTCGATGATCGCCTCGAGCTCATCGGCGTGCGGCAGCGTCACGATCCGGAAGTGGTCGGGGCGCGGCCAATTGAAGCCGGTGCCCTGCACGATGTGGATCTTCTCGCGCAGCAGCAGATCCAGCACCAACCGCTCGTCGTCGTGGATCCGGTACATGTCGAGGTCGATGCGCGGGAAGGCGTACAGCGCGCCCTTGGGCTTCACGCACGAGACGCCCGGGATGGCATTGAGCGCCTCCCACGCCCGGTCGCGCTGCTCGCGCAGGCGGCCGCCGGGCAGGGTGAGGTCGTAGATGCTCTGACGCCCGCCGAGCGCGGCCTGAATCGCCTGCTGCGCGGGGACATTCGCGCACAACCGCAGACCCGCCAGCATGGTCAGGCCCTCCAGATAGTTCTCGGCGTGCTCGATCGGGCCCGACACCACCATCCAGCCACCGCGGAATCCCGCGGCCCGGTAGGACTTGGAGAGCCCGGAGAAGGTGAGGCACAGCAGATCCGGGGCCAGGGACGCGGTCGCGGTGTGGGTCAGGCCGTCGTAGAGGATCTTGTCGTAGATCTCGTCGGAGAACACCACCAGGTTGTGGCGGCGGGCGATCTCGAGCATCTGGCGCACCACCTCGGGTGAATACACCGCGCCCGTGGGGTTGTTCGGGTTGATGATCACCAGGGCCCGGGTGCGGTCGGTGATCTTGGACTCGATATCGGCCAGATCCGGCATCCAGTCCGAGGCCTCATCACAGATGTAGTGCACGGGCCGACCGCCGTTGAGGGCGGTGGCGGCGGTCCAGAGCGGGAAATCCGGTGCGGGAACGAGGACTTCGTCGCCGTTCTCCAGCAGCGCGGTCATGGCCATCATGATGAGCTCGGAGACGCCGTTGCCCAGGAAGACCTGCTCGACGTCGATCTCGGACAGCCCGAGCGTCTGGTAGTACTGCACCACCGCGCGCCGCGCCGAGAGCAGGCCCTTGGAGGTGGAGTAGCCGCTCGACTGCGGCAGGTTGCGCACCATGTCCTGGAGCAGTTCCGCAGGCGCTTCGAAGCCGAACGGGAGCGGGTTGCCGGTGTTGAGCTTCACGACATGATGCCCCTCGGCCTCCAGCCGTGCGGCATGCTCGGCGACCGGTCCGCGGATCTCATAGGACACGCCCGCCAGCTTGCTCGACTGCTTCACCTGCATGAAACGACCCCTTCTCGGTGTGGTTGCCGCACACTCTACTTGGAATTTCCAAGTTTGCACTTGGTATTTCCAAGTTATTGGTTACAGTGGGATCGTGCCACGCCGAAGCTACGACCACTACTGCACTGTGAGCCGCGCCCTCGATATCGTCGGCGACCGGTGGAACCTGCTGGTGGTCCGCGAATTGTGTTCGGGCCCGCGCCGATACAGCGACCTGTTCGCCGACCTGCCCGGCATCAGCACCGACGTGCTGGCCGCCCGGCTCAAGGACCTCGAGCGTGACGGGATTCTCACCAAGCGCCGCGTCGGGCCGCGCGCGGGCACCGCCGTCTACGAGCTCACCGACTCCGGCGCCGCGCTGCGGCCGGTGCTGGACTCGCTGTCGGTCTGGGGCGCGGGACAGCTCGGCGAACAGCGCGCCACCGACGCCGTGCGGGCGCACTGGTTTGCCCTGCCGTTGGGCCACGCCGTCGCCGAACTCGTGTCCACCGGCACCGTGACCGTCCGCATCGGCGACACCGCCCTCCACTATGTGATCACCGAAACCGGGCTCACCCACCACGACGGCCCGGCCGCCGCACCGGACCTCGACATCCGCCTCGACCTCGCCACGGCGCGCGAGATCGCCACGGGGACAACCTCACTCGCCACAGCCCTCGAGGCGGCCGGAACCGGGCAACCGGTCGCCTGAACCGCCTCCCGGAGCGGGGTGGCGGCCGGACCCTCTCCGGGCCGACGCCCACCGAGGGTCGCGTTCGCCGCCGACATAGCCGCCCCGGCCGGACCCGAGTGCCGGTGGAGCTCCGCGAGAGCGAACCGTTCACCAGCGTCCGGGTCCCCTGACAGCGGAACCGAGGCCCCATCGGGCAGCTCGACGACCGACGCCGGCGTCGGATCGGACAACATAGCCACGGGCGACATCTCGGTGCGCCCGCAAACCCCCACCGCCCCAACCCATCCCACGGAGGTCAACCGCCCCAGCGGCACAATAGATCGGGGAGCGCTCACCGGTCACACTCCGCGGTGAGCGTTCCCTGATCTCGAAACTTCCGTCAACGTTCCAGCACCGCGATGCACTCGACGTGGTGGGTGCCCGGGAACGCGTCGAAGACGCGCAGGCCCGCGGGCTCGTAGCCGGCAGCACCGTAGAGGCCGATATCTCGCGCGAAAGCGGCGGGGTCGCAACCGATGTGGATGATACGGCGCGGAGAGCGCTCACTCAGCGCGTTGATCACGTCCTTGCCCGCGCCGGCTCGCGGCGGATCGAGGACGACGACATCCGGTACGGCACTCGGCTGCTGGTGAATCCACCGCTCGACCCGCTCGGCACTCAGCTCCACCCACGGCATATCCCGCAGTGCGGCACGCCCTTCGATGACCGCACCGCGCGCCGACTCCACGCCGTGCACCGCCCCGGTCCGCCCGACCCGCTCCGCCAGCCGCGCCGCGAACACACCCACACCGCAGTACAGATCCCACACCAGCGACCCGGGCGCGGCATCCGCCCACTCCCCAACCACATCCGAATAGCACTGCGCCGCACCGTAATGCGGCTGCCAGAAGCCGGTCGCCGACAGTTCCCAGCGCCGCTCCCCCACATACTGCACCGCCCGCCCCGTGCCATCCACCACGCGCTCGGTCCGCGCACTGTGCGCCGCCGAGCGCCGCGCGGCGGTACTGCGCCGATCACCCCGCTCGCGCCGTCCGCCCCGGTCAACGTGTTCCGCTTCGGCCGGAGCCAGCTCGACGACATGCCGCATGCCGTCCCCATCCACGGCCACCACAAGATCCGCCCCGGGCGTCCACCGCCGCTCGGCGATTCCCGCCATGGCCCCGGCCATCGGCTGCGGGCACCGCAGATCCGCGATCACCTCGGTGCTCCGATACCGGTGCACCCCGGCCCGTCCGTGCGCGTCCACCACCAACCGCACCCGGCTACGCCACCCGGCCGTGTACGCCGCCGACGACGGCACACCCTCGCGCGGCACGGCGCTGCCGCTCGGTCCGGCGACGCCCGATCCGTCGCTCGCGTCGGGGCGGGTGATCAGGCCGCGCGCGAAAGGGGTCGCCACTGCGCCGATCCGACCCGGAGCGACGCGGCCGAGCCGCCCGGCGCCGTCCGCATGCGCGGTCAGGCCGGCGGGTGAGACCCGATGCGCCACCACGCCACTCGGCAGGCCCGGGGGTGCGGGGATCACCTCGACGGTGAAGTCCGGCTCCCAGCCGGCGAGCCGGCGGAGCTGGTCGGCGACGACCTGGTGTTTGAGCGCGCGCTGGGCGTCGGGGGTCGCGAAGGTGAAATCGCAGCAGCCCGCGCCGCCGGGACCGGAGACCGGGCAAGTGGCCGGGATGCGGTCGGGCGAGGGAGTGAGAATCTCGATGGCGTCGGCGCGGCAGAAGGAGCCGCCGCGGTCCTCGGTGACGAGGGCGCGGACCAGTTCGCCGGGCAGACCGTGCCGGACGAACAGGACGCGGCCCTCATGGCGGGCCACACAGAAGCCACCGTGGCCGGGCGGGCCGAGGCGAACCTCGAAGACCTCGCCGTACCAATCGGAACCGGCGCTCACGCGTTGTCCCCGAAGCCGCGCCGCACCGAACCGGGGGCATTGACCACGCGGCCCGGGCGAGCCTTGCCGGCTGAGGAGGACAGCTGCCAGGGCACGCTGGTCACCATGACGCCGGGCTCGAACAGCAGGCGGCCCTTCAAGCGCAGTGCGCTCTGGTTGTGCAACAGCTGTTCCCACCAGTGGCCGACCACGTATTCGGGAATGAACACGGTCACCACGTCGCGCGGGGAGTCCTTGCGCACCCGCTTCACGTAGTCCACCACCGGTTTGGTGATCTCGCGGTACGGCGATTCGATCACCTTGAGCGGCACCGCGATATCGCTGCGCTCCCACTCCCGCACCAGCGCCCGGGTGTCGGGCTCGTCGACGTTCACGGTGATGGCCTCGAGAGTGTCGGGCCGGGTGGCGCGGGCATAGGCCAGCGCGCGCTTGGTGGGCAGATGCAGTCTCGACACCAGCACGATGGAATGGGTGCGGCTGGGCAGCACGCTGTCCCACTCGCTCTCGTCCAGCTCCCGCGACACCGTGTCGTAATGGCGGCGAATGAGCTTCATCAACCCGAAGATCGCCGCCATGGTGACGATGGCGATCCACGCGCCCGCCAGGAACTTGGTGACCAGCACGATGAGCAGCACGGTCGCGGTCATGGTCAGGCCGATCGCGTTGATCACCCGCGACCGCTTCATCCGCGCCCGCTGCGCCGGATCGGTCTCGGTGCGCAGCAGCCGCGTCCAGTGCCGCAGCATGCCGGTCTGGCTCAGCACGAACGACACGAACACGCCGACGATGTAGAGCTGGATCAGGCGGGTCACCTCGGCGCCGAAGAGCACCACGAAGGCGACGGCCGCGCTCGCCAGGAACAGGATGCCGTTGCTGAACGCCAGCCGATCACCGCGGGTGTGCAACTGGCGTGGCAGGAAGCGGTCCTGCGCCAGAATCGAACCCAGCACCGGGAAGCCGTTGAAGGCCGTGTTCGCGGCCAGCACCAGGATCAGCGCGGTGACGATGGTGATGAAGTAGAACCCGGCCGGGAACCCGGAGAACACCGCGCCCGCCAGCTGCGCCACCAGGGTTTTCTGCACGTATCCGGCGGGCGCGCCGATCAGGTCGTCGGCATTGTGCGCGTACACGATGCCCACCTTCTGGGTGAGCACGATCATCCCCATGAACAGCGTCACCGCGATGCAGCCGAGCAGCAGCAGCGTGGTCGCGGCATTGCGGGACTTGGGTTTGCGGAAGGCGGGCACGCCATTGCTGATCGCCTCGACACCGGTCAGCGCCGCACAGCCGGAGGAGAAGGCGCGCGCGATGAGGAACACGAACGCCAGCCCGAACAGATGCTCGTCCTCGGCCTTCAACCCGAACCCATAGGACTCGGCGTGCACGGTCTGGCCCAGCCCGATGCGGGCAAACCCCCACACCAGCATGACGAACATGCCGATCATGAAGGCGTAGGTGGGAATCGCGAAGGCCGTGCCGGATTCGCGCACGCCGCGCAGATTCACGGCGGTGAGGATCACGATCGCGCTCACCGCGAACAGCACCTTGTGCGTCGCGACGAACGGCACGGCCGAGCCGATATTGGAGGCCGCCGACGAGATCGACACCGCCACCGTCAGCACGTAGTCGACCAGCAGCGCGCTGCCGACGGTCAAGCCCGCGGTGGGGCCGAGATTCTTGGTGGCGACCTCGTAATCGCCGCCGCCGGACGGGTAGGCGTGCACGTTCTGGCGGTAGCTGGCAACCACCACGGCCATCACCAACGCGACCGCCAGCCCGATCCAGGGCGCGTAAGCGTAGGCCGAGAGACCGGCGACCGACAACACCAGAAAGATCTCCTCGGGCGCGTATGCCACCGATGACAGGGCGTCCGAGGCGAAGACCGGGAGCGCGATCCGCTTGGGCAGCAGCGTATGCCCGAGAGAGTCGCTGCGGAATGGGCGGCCGACCAGCATGCGCTTGGCGGCCGTCGTCAACTTCGACACTCCACGCAGCATAAGGCAGTGCGCGGATGGCCGCGTTCGCGGCGCGACCGGGACACCTGACGGTCGTAGGGTGGGAGCGAGGGCTGTGAGGTTTTTCCGGTTCCGGTTTGAACTCCATTCAGAGGGGGAAAGTGCCCGCAGTGAAACTCGAGCGGTACGGTTGCGACCCGAGCAAGCAACCAGACCGCACACCACGGTTTTCGGGAATGGGGTTCGTACGGTGTACGTCGTGATCATGGGTTGCGGGCGGGTCGGCTCCTCGCTCGCCCGCGCCCTCGTCCGCATCGGCCATGAGGTCGCGGTGATCGATCAGAACTCGAGCGCCTTCCTTCGCCTGGGCCGCGACTTCCCGGGCTTGTGCATCACCGGCGTCGGCTTCGATCGAGATGTCTTGACCCGCGCCGGAATCGAACGCGCCGGGGCCTTCGCCGCAGTGTCCTCCGGCGACAACTCCAACATCATCTCCGCCCGCGTCGCGCGCGAGACCTTCGGCGTCGAGCGCGTGGTGGCGCGCATCTACGACGCCAAGCGCGCCGCGGTATACGAGCGCCTGGGCATCCCCACCATCGCCACCGTGCCCTGGACCACCGACCGCTTCCTGCGCAGCCTGGTCGCCGATCAGTCCACCACCACCTGGCGCGATCCCACCGGCACCGTCGCGGTCACCGAACTCGTGCTGCACGAGAACTGGTACGGGCGTTCGGTGCACGCGCTCGAGGACGCCATCGGCGCGCGAGTCGCCTTCATCATCCGGTTCGGGCAGGGCGTGCTGCCCAATGGCAAGTCCATGCTTCAGGCCGACGACCTGGTGTATGTCGCCGCCACCTCCGGCACGGTCGGCGAGGCCGTCGCGCTGGCCGCCAATCCCCCCGCTAGCGAGGACTGATCATGAAGGTAGCCATCGCCGGCGCCGGAGCCGTCGGACGCTCCATCGCCCAGGAACTGCTGCGCGGCGGCCACCAGGTCATGCTGCTGGAACGCCGCCTCGACCACATCGACCCCACCGTCGCGCCCAGCGCGGTCTGGACCCACGCCGACGCCTGCGAACTCGAAACCCTCGAAGAGGCCGGGCTGGAGACCTACGACGTGGTCATCGCCGCCACCGGCGACGACAAGGTGAACCTGGTGTTCAGCCTGCTTGCCAAGACCGAATTCGGCGTGGGGCGGGTGGTGGCCCGCGTCAACGACCCGCGCAACGAATGGCTGTTCGACTCCTCATGGGGCGTGGACGTCGCCGTGTCCACCCCGCGCCTGCTGGCCTCGCTGGTCGAGGAAGCGGTGTCGGTCGGCGACCTGGTCCGGCTCATGACGCTGCGGCAGGGTCAGGCCAACCTGGTCGAGATCACCCTGCCCACCGATACCCCCTTGGCGGGCAAGGCCGTTCGCACCCTCACCCTGCCCCGCGACGCCGCCCTGGTCACCATCCTGCGCGGCGGCCGCGTCATCGTCCCGCAGGCCGACGATCCGCTGGAGGGCGAGGACGAGCTGCTGTTCGTCGCCTCCGTCGAGGCCGAGGACGACCTGCGGAAGGCGCTCGGCGTCAACGGCTTCGACAGCCCGGTCGACGCCCCCGCCTGACCGGGACCCGACGACCGATCCGGACACGACAGTGGGCCGGGCGCACCCCCTGCGTCCGGCCCACTCGCCATCGTGATCATCGAACCGTCAGGACGCCGCCCGCAGTTCGGCCCGCAGCCGGTTCAGCGCGCGGTGCTGCATGACCCGCACCACACCCGGGCTGGTGCCGATGGCCTCGGCGGTCTGCGCCGCCGTCCACCCCAGCACGATCCGCATGACCAGCACCTCGCGGTGGGTCGAGGACAGCACCTGCATGAGATCGCGCGCCGCCCGACGGGTCTCCATCGCCAGCGCCCGCTCCTCCGGGCCCGCCTCATTCATCGGCGCGTCCGGGAACTCCGCGACCGGGTAGGCCGGATGCAGCTGCGCCCGCCGGAACGCGTCGGCCACCTTGTTCGCCGAGATGCCGTAGACGAAGGCCAGGAACGACTTGCCCTGGTCCCGATAGCGCGGGATGGCCTGCACCGTCGCCAGGCAGATCTCCTGCGCCACATCGTCCGCGGTCACGTGCAGGTGACCAGCCCCGCCCATGCGTGCCGCGCAGTAGCGCCGCACCAGCGGGTACACGATCTTGAGAATCTCCGAGACCGCCTCCCGGTCACCGGCGGCGGCCGGGCCGATCAGCTTCTCCAATTCCGCTGCGGCGCGCCGGGACTCCGAAGTCGCCACGCTGCCCGTCTTGCCTCCCCGCCCCGCCGGGTGCCGGCGCGAGGCTGCCGTCTGCACCGCGGTTCCGAGCCCCTCGCCCCGGTCCTGCGCTGCCACTGCCTTGCCGTCGGTAACCAACTCCGCGTTCCTTTCTCCGAATGAGCTGCTGAGAGCCTCTGAGAAAGATCGTGCTCGCCTGAGGGCCGCCGAAATAGGCACCCCAGGGGTGGGTTGGTCACCCCCTTTTGTCCCCCCATGGCCCCGAAGGTGTTGCGCGGTGGTCGTTTCGCGCGATAAGGGGCCGATCGGGCGCGTGTCTAGACGGCAGACTCGGGGGCCTTGGCCGACGAGGAGGGCAGATGCCCCGCCTTGCGGACCGCCCAGAATGTCACCAGGGCCGCGACAGCGGTCAGCGGCCAACCCATGGCGATGCGCGCAATGGCCAGCAGACCGGTGCTGTTGGCGTCGTAGAGATGGTTCTGAACCAGATAGCGGGCCACGAACACCATCGCCCACACCGCGGTCGCGATGTCGTAGAGCCGCATCGCGCGCTTGTCCGAACGCCACTCTGTGCCGTGCCCGTTGAGCGCACCCCAGATCACGCCCGCCAGCGGCCAGCGCACCACCAGCGAGAGCAGGAACGCGCCGCCGTAGATCAGGCTGGCGTAGATGCCGAACAGGAAGAAGCCCTTGGCCTCCCCCATCCGGTAGGCGATGAACGCGCACACGCCCACGCCCAGGAAGCCCGAGATGGCGGGCTGGATCGGACCACGACGCACCAAACGCCATATCAGGATCACCGCGGCCACCCCCAGCGACGCCCAGATGGCCGCGGTGAGCCCGCGCAGCGAATTCACCGGCACGAACACCAGCACCGGCAGCGAAGAGTAGATCAGGCCGCTGAGGCCGCCCATCTGCTCGAGCAGCGTGGGCTCGGGCAGACCCTCCTCCTCGCCCTCCTCGGCGTCGAGCGCGGCCCGTTCCGCGTCGACAAGGGCCTGCATGTCCTCGTCCAGCAGCGCATTGTCCAGGCGCAGTGGCGGCTCGTCGGCGCTCGGTACCGCATTGAGCTGGACCGTGGGCGGATCGAACGGAACCGGCGCGCCGAAGGCCTCGGTGGTGTGGCCCTCGTCGCTGCTGCTGGTGGGGTTAGGCATAAGTGTCAGGAATTCCCGCGGAGTTCGTAGTAGGGGTTGAAGATGACCTTGCCGCCGTCGCGTTCGCCGACCCGGCCGCGGACCAGGATACGACGCCCGGGTTCGATTCCCGGAATGCGACGCCGACCGATGAACACCAGCGCGACGCTGTCGGTGCCGTCGAAGAACTCGGCTTCCACTTCGGCGCCCCCGGACTTGGGACAGGCCTCGACACTGCGGAGCCGACCCACCATCGTGACCTCTTCACCGCGCCGGCACTCCGATGCCCGGCACGCACCCGACGCCTCCGATGTCTCGGCGAGTTCCTCGGCATCCAAACGATCCAGGTCCTCGGTCAGGCGCCGGCCGAGCCGCCGGAAATAGCCTGACGGGGTGTCTTTCCCACCCGCGGATCGCATCTCGCACGCTCTCCTGTAGAGCTCGACGGCGTGGGTCTCACGTCGTTCGTTTCCTTCCACGACGCCCGGTGGTTTGCCACCCGGCGGCCCGTGGCCGTACAAGGGCCACTGTAGATGGACCGGCCTGCACCCGCCACGCGTGCCCGTCGCCGCTACGCTCGGCCGGTGCCCGATCTCTCACGTCCGGCGGTCGCCCCGGCAGGTCCGGCGGTGGCCGTCGCCCTGCCCGGAACCGGCTCCGACGCCCATTTCGCCAGCCGCGCCTTCGGATCCGCCTGCGCCGCACTGGATCTGCCGTTCCTGGCGGTGGAACCGGACCCGCGCGGTGTGATCGACAGCTACCGCAGCGCCCTGGACGCCGCCGCCCGCTCGGGGGCGGTGCTCATCGCGGGCATCTCATTGGGCGCGGCGGTGGCCCTCGACTGGGCCGCCCACCACCCGGACTCGGTGTACGGCGTGGTCGCCGCGCTGCCCGCCTGGACCGGCGCCGACACCACCGGCTGCCCCGCGGCCCTGAGCGCCGCCGCCACCGCGGCCCAGCTGCGCGCCGACGGCCTCGACGCCGTCATCGCCCGCATGCGCGAATCCAGCCCCGCCTGGCTCGCCGATGCCCTCACCCGCTCCTGGACCTCCCAGTGGCCCGACCTGCCCGCCGCCCTGGAGGAAGCCGCCGCCTATCGCTGGCCCGAACCTGAGGTGCTGGCCGCCGTCACCGCCCCGGTCGAGATCATCGGCGCGATCGACGACCCCGTCCATCCCTTCGCCGTCGCCGAACGCTGGACCGCCGCACTCCCTCACGCCACCTTGCACGCCATCACGCTCGACGAATTGGGCGCCGACCCGTCCGTCCTCGGCGCCCTCGGCATCAACGCCCTCCTGCCCCGCCGCATTCCCGCCCCCTGACCCGAATCCGCTTCCGCCACAGCGCACCTCATGGCTGCTGGGGGCGGGCGGCCCCCGGCTCCGCCCGCCGGTCTCCGGGACCTCGGATTTGTCGCGGCCCCAGCACCGCTGGCCGTAGCCCGGCTCGGATGTCTGACAACCACCGGCCACGCCGACGGTCGCCGCGGCTCGCCGGGCACAGCGCCGACGGTGGCCGCGCCCGCATAACGAAACGGGGCACCGTCACTGCGGCGATGCCCCGTTTGTCTTGTCCGACAGCCGGATTCGGTCCGGACCGTCCGGTCAGCTCAGGCCGAGCTGCTGCATGGCCGAGCCCTCCGCACCGCGGCGCGGTTCGGCGGGCGCCTGCTCCGGCTGGTAGGCCGGCCCGCCCTGCATGGCGGCCATCTGGGCCTGCATGGCCTGCTGCTGGGCGGCCAACTGCTGCTGATGGGCAGCGGCGAGCTGGTCGGCCAGCTCCTGGGGCAGGACCACCGGCAGCGGTTCGCGCACCGGCAGCGGCTCGTCACCGCGGCGGACCACGGTCTCACTCATGACCGCGCGGGCGGCGGCCACCAGCGGGGTGTTCTCGTCGGCAGCGCCGGACGGGCCGGCCGCGACCAGGCGCACCATCCAGCGGTAGCCGTCCACGCCGATGAAACGCAGATCCGCGCCCTGGGTGACGGCGTGCAGCTCCCGACCCCACGGGCCCTGCACCACCGACACCTGCGCGCCGTCCTTGCGCAGCGTCTCGGCCAGATCGGCTGCCACCGAACGCCATTGGCCCGCCGACTTGGGCGCGGCGTAGGCCGCCACCGTGATCCGGCCGTGCTGCGTGGCCAGGTGCACCGCCTGCGGGGCGCCGTCGGGGGTCATCTCGACCTGCAATTGCCCGCCCGGCGGCACCGGCACGATGACCGAGCCCAGATCCAGGCGTTGCTCGGCGATGGACTCGAGCCGGTCGGCCACGTCCGCGAAGTCGAAGGGGCCGGTCTCCGGGCCGCGGGCAGCCGGTTCACCGAACTGCGCGTCGTATTCGTCTGCCGCGTAATCGGTCTCGTCGTATTCGTCCGAGTCCCCGTACTCGTCGTATTCGATGTACTCGTCCTCGTACCGCGACGCGTCGTCTGTGTCGCCGCCCTTGCTCTTCTTGCGTCCGAAAACCATCGTCATGCCTCCTTGCCGGTCGCCTGACCCGCCCCGCCGGACCGCGCGGACAGGCTGGCGTGCCCACCGCTGGATCCGTATCCTCCTGCGCCGCGCGCGGTGTCGTCGAGTGCCTCGACCTCCACGAAATCCACCAGTTCGACCTTCTGCACCAGCAGCTGGGCGATGCGGTCACCCCGCCGGAGCTCGATGGCCGTGCGCGGATCGTGATTGATCAGGCACACCTTGATCTCACCGCGGTAACCCGCGTCCACCGTGCCGGGGGTATTGACAACGGACAGCCCCGCCTTCGCCGCCAGGCCCGACCTCGGATGGATCAACCCGACCGTACCGATCGGGAGCGCCACCGCGATGCCGGTGCCCACGAGTACCCGCTCCCCCGGTTCGATGATGACGTCCTCGGTGGTGCACAGGTCCACGCCGGCATCGCCCTCATGGGCACGCGTCGGTACGGGGATGCCGGGATCGAGCCGCAGCAGGGGAATAGGTGGAATACCGGTCACGTAGGCCGAGCCTACGCGTTCCCGTCCCCGGAGCTTGACCTAGTCTGATGTCGTGTCCGACCAGCCCCCTCAGGTGACCATGGAACCTCAGCAGCGAACCGAGCCCCTCTACACCGAGCGCCTCTGGGTGCCGCTGTGGTGGTGGCCCGCCGCGCTCGTCGTGACGGGGCTGCTCGCCGCCGAGATCCACATGGGCGCACCGGGACTGCGGGCCTGGCTGCCATACGTGCTGCTGTTCCCGGTCCCGGTCTGGCTGTTGCTGTGGTTCTCACGCCATCGCGTGGAAGTGACCCTCGACGCCGGCGGCGTCCCGGAACTGCGGACCGATCGCGCCCACCTGCCCGCGACCTTCGTCAAGCGTGCCGCGCCGGTGCCGACCAGCGCGAAGAGCGCGGCGCTGGGCCGCCAGCTCGACCCCGCCGCCTTCGTCCAGCATCGGGCCTGGGTTGGGCCCATGGTGTTGCTCGTGCTCGACGATCCGGACGATCCGACGCCGTACTGGCTGGTCAGTACGCGTCATCCGGAACGGATCATCGCCGCGCTCGGCCTGAAGAACGCGGCCGAGCCATCCTGATTATTCGATTTCCGCGCAAACCGCCCGGACCGCGCTCGGCGGACCGAGCGCGGGCTGACGGAATGCAATCCGGGACCGTGCCTTACGCGGCGCAGTCCATGCAGATCATCTGACCGCCGGACTCGCTGGCGAGTCGGCTGCGGTGGTGCACCAGGAAGCAGCTCGAACACGTGAACTCGTCGGCCTGCTTCGGGATGACCCGAACCGAGAGCACCTCCTCGGAAAGGTCCGCGCCGGGAAGCTCGAACGACTCCGCGGTATCGGATTCGTCGATATCCACGACGGCGGACGCGGCTTCGTTGCGGCGAGCCTTCAGCTCCTCCAGCGAGTCCTCCGAAACCTCGTCGGTTTCACTGCGCCTCGGTGCGTCATAGTCGGTTGCCATGTCGTCTTCCCCTCGTCCTTACTCCGTATATCCCGGACCGGCACCCGCCTGACCGGCTCCTCGCGGAGCCGGATCGGGTGGGGATGCCGCCCCGCCCGTGGTGTACGTCACGCGTACACCGGTCACAGATCCGAGCCGGATACTGCTCATCCGCACCGGATCGCGCTCGGTCAACGCAGGACATGCCCTTGTTGTTCCCGAAACCGAACCCCAGTTTCACCTGGCTTGTACGATCTGGGCCGCCAGACAATAGCGGACCCCGGGTCAAAAGTCGCAATCAAAACCCCTGCGAGTCGAAACTGAGGGACAATCGTCACCGATACGGATACTCGCTGAGATCTTTCTGGGATCCTTCGAGACCCGCCCGCCACACCCGATGCCCGACTTGCCGTGGCCGTTCACGCGACAATCCCGACGTTTTCGTAGAGTGTGGGCGTGGTTTCACTGATCACCCAAGGTAACTCGACCGATCCGAACGGACGGCCCTTCATTCGCCGGCGCTGGGAACCCTGGGCGGCCATGGTGGGCGTCATCGCTCTGATCTGCGTCGGCGTGTGGTTCAAGGCGCTGACCACCAGCGAGGGTGACCAGGGTGCGATGTCCTGCAACTCCCCCAGCCCCGCCTCGAGTACGTCCGCCGCCAAGCCCGCCCCACTGGGTGAGCGGGTATCGGCCTCGCGGTTGCGGGATGTCGAGCCCGCCGCCCTCGCCCAATCGAAGGTACGCGTCCTCAATGCCAACGGCCAGCGCGGTCAGGCCGCGCACGTGGCCTCCGAGCTGGGCGACCTCGGTTTCGCCAGCGCGCCGGATGTGCAGATCGGCAATGACGCGGTCTATGTGAACGGTGACCTGGAGTGCACCGGGCAGATCCGATTCGGCGTGAAGGGCCGGCCCGCGGCCGCGTCCGTGCAACTGGTGGCGCCGTGCGCTGAGCTCATCGAGGATCAGCGCCAGGACGACACCGTGGACATGGTGCTGGGCTCGCTGTTCCGCGATATCCGCCCCAGCACGGACGCCGAGGAGGTGCTGAAGTCGCTGAAGAACCCGACGCCCGGCACCGCGCCCGCCATCGACCCGAAGCTGCTGGAGGCCGCACGGCACGCCAAGTGCTGAAAGTCTCTTTCGCGAGAGCGCGGCTCTGATTCGCGAGCCGCCGCGAAACCCCCACCGGTGCAACTGAATAGATGAATACGGACAAAGGAATCGCCGCGATCGGCAGGTCGCGGCGATTTCGTTGTGTATGGCTCGTCCGGTGTCCGGACCTGTCCAGCCCTCTGTCAGGGAACCGGGATAGGGATGGTGACATCCAGACGATCGAACAGACCGAACAGTTCGTCAGCGATGCCCGGGGCGGCCGCCGACACCAAATCGCCTGCGGCGCCCGGCGAGTCGGGTCCGGGTGGCAGGATCAGACGTGCGCCCGCCTCGGTGGCGATGAGCGCGCCCGCGGCCCAGTCCCACAGGTTGAGGCCATGCTCGTAGTAGGCGTCGGCACGACCCTCGGCCACCGCGCACAGGTCCAGCGCCGCCGAACCGAAGCGGCGGATGTCACGGATGTGCGGCAGCACCTGCGCCACCAGCTCGCCCTGACGGCTGCGGCGCTCGGTCGCATAAGCGAAACCGGTCGCGACCAGCGCCATGGACATCGTGTCGACCGGGTTGGCACGCAAGAGAATCGGAGTACCGCCCGGGGCGGTGCCATCCACGCTCGACTCGGCGCGGTGCGCGCCCAGACCCAGCCCGGCACTGAACGTGACCGCGTGCGCGACATCGGCGACCGCGCCCGCGACCGGACGGCCGCCGCGCACTACGGCCACCGACACCGAGTAGGACGGGATGCCGTAGACGAAGTTGACGGTGCCGTCGATGGGATCGACGACCCAGTTCGCCAGGTCCGGGTCGTCGGACAGAACGCCGCCGTCCTCCTCGCCGACCACGCGGTCGCCGGGACGCAGTTCGGCGACCAGCTTGCGGACCAGCTGCTCGGTCTCGGTGTCGACGATGGTGACCGGGTCGGTGGGGGTGCTCTTGGACTGCACGGCGTCCTGCTCGTGCGCGCCCGGTCCGAAGACCTGTGGTCTGCGTTCGCGCACGTGCGCGGCGGCGGTCTCGGCCAGAAACACCGCGACCCGGCGGAGTTCGGCGATGTCGGAGGTGTCGGTGAACGCGGCGGCGGGGACGGTGGACGTGAAATTCGATTCCGGCACGAGGACCATCGCAGCACAGATCCGGCATTCCGCGCATTAGGCTTGTCGTGCACGACACAGGGCCGCAGGCCCATGGAGCCGTCATCGGCCGGTAGCTGCGATTCGCCGGCAATCACTGGAGAACGAGGAGTGGTCCATGTCCGATCCTGGGCACGCGTTCGGCATCGACATCGGTGGCAGCGGTGTGAAGGGTGCCGAGGTCGATCTCGCGACCGGTGAACTGATCTACGAGCGCATCAAGATCGCGACGCCGCACCCGGCCACTCCGAACGCGATCGCCGAGGCGGTGGCCAAACTGGTCGCTCAATCGGGTTGGTCGGGCCCGGTCGGCATCACCATGCCGAGCGTGGTGCTGCGCGGCCTGGTCCGCACGGCCGCCAATATCGACAAGACCTGGATCGGCATCGACGCCCGGCACCTGTTCTCGGTGGCGCTCGGCGGCCGCGAGGTGACCGTCCTCAACGACGCCGACGCGGCGGGCATGGCCGAGGACCGATACGGCGCGGCAAAGGATCTCGACGGCTTGGTAATGCTGCTCACCTTCGGCACCGGTATCGGATCGGCCGTGTTGTACAACGGCGTGCTCGTGCCCAACAGCGAGCTCGGGCATATCGAGGTGGACGGCCGCGAGGCCGAGCACCGGGCCGCCGCCTCGGTCAAGGACCGGGTCGGCATGAGCTACCCGGAGTGGGCGTGGGAGGTCAGCAAGGTGCTGGTTACCCTGGAAAACCTGTTCTGGCCGAACGTGTTCGTGGCGGGCGGCGGCATCAGCCGTGACTATCAGGAGTGGATTCCGTTGCTCACCAACAGAACCCCCGTGGTGCCGGCCGCGCTGCGCAATACCGCGGGCATCGTCGGAGCAGCCATGGCGGTGTCGGCAGGCATCGCACCGTAAGTAAGCTGGTTCGATCGTTACAATGGAACACATGCCCGGCGGTGAGCCGGAAACCGACACCGGCACGAGAGCCGGTTTACCCCCCGACAGAACCGCTCCGCCGGATCACCACTCTGGCGTGACGCCGCACGAGACCGTCACGAAAGGGCGTACGTGGTAGCCACGAATACCCGAGAGACCGCCGAATCGGCCGAGGCCGCCGACTCAGCAGACACCACCGCAGCACGGCCGGTCAAGAAGGCTGCCGCGAAGAAGGCCCCGGCCAAGAAGGTCGCGGCGAAGAAGACCGCGGCCAAGAAGACCGCGGCGAAGAAGGCCACCAAGGCCACCGCCAAGAAGGCGGGGGCGAAGAAGGCCTCGCCGAAGAAGGCCGCGGAGCCCGGCGTCGAGGGCGGCGAGGTCGACGAGGTCCTCGACGACGACTCGATCGAGCTCGACGACCTGGGTGACCTCGAAATCGACGAGGACGACCTCGACGAGGACGAGGAACTCGTCGACGAGGTCGAAGAGGACGAGGAAACCGCCGCGGCCACTCCCGCCGCCGAGGGCGAGGAGGCCGAGGAGGCCGACGAGCCGTCGGAGAAGGACAAGGCGTCCGGCGATTTCGTCTGGGACGAAGAGGAATCCGAGGCGCTGCGCCAGGCCCGCAAGGATGCCGAGCTCACCGCTTCCGCCGACTCGGTCCGCGCCTACCTCAAGCAGATCGGCAAGGTCGCGCTGCTCAATGCCGAGGAGGAGGTCGAGCTCGCCAAGCGCATCGAGGCCGGCCTCTACGCCACGGAGAAGCTGCGCGAGTTCGCCGAGAAGGGCGAGAAGCTGCCCGTGCAGTCGCGCCGCGACCTGCAGTGGATCATGCGCGACGGCAACCGCGCCAAGAACCACCTGCTGGAAGCCAACCTGCGACTGGTGGTTTCGCTGGCCAAGCGCTACACCGGACGCGGCATGGCGTTCCTGGACCTGATCCAGGAAGGCAACCTCGGTCTGATCCGTGCGGTCGAGAAGTTCGACTACACCAAGGGTTACAAGTTCTCGACCTACGCGACGTGGTGGATCCGCCAGGCCATCACCCGCGCCATGGCCGACCAGGCCCGCACCATCCGCATCCCCGTGCACATGGTCGAGGTCATCAACAAGCTCGGCCGCATCCAGCGCGAACTCCTCCAGGACCTGGGCCGCGAGCCCACCCCCGAAGAGCTCGCCAAGGAAATGGACATCACGCCCGAAAAGGTGCTGGAAATCCAGCAGTACGCGCGCGAACCCATCTCCCTGGACCAGACCATCGGCGACGAAGGCGATTCCCAACTCGGCGACTTCATCGAAGACTCCGAAGCCGTGGTGGCCGTCGACGCGGTCTCCTTCACCCTCCTCCAGGACCAACTCCAGTCGGTCCTCGAGACACTATCCGAGCGTGAGGCGGGCGTCGTGCGCCTCCGCTTCGGCCTCACCGACGGCCAACCCCGAACCCTGGACGAAATCGGCCAGGTCTACGGCGTCACCCGCGAACGCATCCGCCAAATCGAGTCCAAGACCATGAGCAAACTGCGCCACCCCAGCCGCAGCCAGGTCCTGCGCGATTACCTCGACTAGCGATCACCCGAGTTCGGGCCGCTGAGCTGCAGCTCAGCGGCCCGATCTCGTATCAAGACCCGCGCACGATCTCCGAGGGGTGTGCAACAGCAGAACCGTATGCGTCGAGCTCTTCGCGATGCGGGGACGGCGGGTGGGGCAGCGGGCTCATCGGGCCGTGACGAACCCCTGGGAAATCAGCCAGTCGCGCGCGACGGTAGCGGGTTCGGCGCCTTCGAGGTCGACCTTGCGGTTGAGTTCGGTGATCGTCTCGTTGGTCAGCAACCGTGAGATCGGCTCCATCACCGTGGCCACCTGGGGGTGGGCGTCGGCGAAGGATTTCCGCATCACCAGTGCCGCATTGTATTTCGGGAAGAATCCGAGATCGTCGTCCAGAACGCGCAGGTCGAGGGCTTTGATGCGGCCGTCGGTGGTGGCGACCGAACCGAACTGGCAACCGCCGTTCGCGGTGGAGGTGTAGACCAGCGCGTCCTGCATGATCTGCTTGTGCACCTTGCCGGTGTCGACGCCGTACGTGCGGGCCATGCCCGGGAATCCGTCCTGGCGGACACTGAATTCGGTGCCCAGGCAGGTGGGTCCGGTACCGGGTTCGGTGTTCACGGCCCGCGCGTAGTCGGAGAGCGTCTTCGTCCCGGTCCGCTGTGCGCTTGCCGCATTGGTGACCAGCGCGTAGGTGTTGTTCATCGGGGCGACGTCCGCCCACAGCATGCCGTGCGCGGCCAGGTCGGCGTCGCGTACCGCTTCGAACTGCTGCCGCGAGTCCGGAATCGGCTTCTCGTTGCCCAGATAGTTGATCCAGCCGGTGCCGGTGTAGTCGTAGGCGATGTCGACCTGTCCGTGCAACTGGGCATCGCGCAAACTGTTGGACCCGGTGATATTGGTGAGATCGCGCACTCGAGCGCCTGCCGCGGTGAGGGCGAATTCGATGACATAGCCGAGAATGTTCTGCTCGGTGAAATCCTTGGACCCCACCGTGATCGCCACGTCCTGCAATCCCGGATCCGGCCGGATGCTGCCCGCTCCGACCTGTAACGGCACCGCCCCGCCGGACTCGAGCCCGCATCCCGCCACCAGCATCAGCCCGAGCGCGGCCAGCACCGCCGTCCATCGCCTCCTCATCGCAGGCCCCGTGGGCCGAGGAACTGTTCGGCGAGCGCTCCCAGCCAATCCACCAGCAGCGCGAGCGCCACCGCCAGAATCGCCCCCACCCACAGCGTCACGTTGTCGCGCAACTTGTATCCGGTATCGATGAGAATTCCCAGTCCACCCGCGCTGACCAGGAACGACAGCGTCGCCGTACCCACCGCCAGCACCAGCGAGGTCCGCAGACCCGCGAGAATGTACGGCACGGCAAGCGGAAACTCGATGCGCCGCAACACCATTGCCTCGGACATCCCCTGCCCCCGTCCAGCATCCACCAGCGTCGGATCAACCTGCTGATACCCGAGAATGGTGTTCCGCAGCACCGGCAACAACCCGTAGAACGCGATCGGCGCCACCCCGACCCAGAACCCCGTCCGCTCGGTCACCAGGTAATACAGCACGATGAGCCCGATCGCCGGCGCGGCCGCACCGGTATTGGCCAGCCCCACGAAAAGCGGTGCCAGCCTGCGGAATCCGGGCCGGGTGAGCAAGGTCCCCAATGGAACCGCGATAGCGGCGACGATGGCCGCCACCGTCGCCGTGATCACCACATGCTGTCGGGTGACGGTCACGATATTCGTCGCATTCATACTCGCCTGCTGTGTGGCTGTCAGATCTCGATCGAATGCCCACACCAGCACCGCCGCCCCCAGCCCGACTGCCAACACCGGCTGCGCCACCAGCCGAATCAGCTCCGACCGCCGCTCGGTACTCCGCCCCCTCATGCCCGCTCGCCCGCTTCCGCCGCGCTGGAATCCTCGACCACATCGGCGGGTTCGGTGGTGGCTCGGCCGCTCTCGGCGCGGGTGGTGGCGAGGTGGGCGACGAGGGTGTCGATCGCGATCAAGCCCGCGTATTCGCCGTGATCGCCAGTGACCACGGCGTGGGCGGTGCTCTCGGTGAGCAGCATTTCCAGCGCCTCCTGCAGGGACGAGCGCAGGGCGACCGTGCCGGCGACCGGGCGTCCGGCCTCGCGCAGTGAGGGGGCGTGGGCCAGCTCTTCGGCCGAAACCCAGCGCAGGGGGCGGTGTTCCGCGTCCAGCACAAGGCCCCAGTGCCAGTCACACTCGGCGAGGGCGTTGCGCAGGGGTTGTATCTCATCGGTTTCGGCGGCCGTCGGGCACTGCCCGAGTGCGACGTCCCCGACGCGGGTGAGCGTGAGCTGTTTGAGCCGGGCGTCCGCTCCGATGAATCCGGCGACGGTGTCGTCGGCGGGTGCGGCCAGGATGGCGGCCGGGGTGTCGTATTGCAGCAGTCGGGAGCCGTTGCCCAGCACAGCGATTCGATCGCCGAGTTTGACGGCTTCGTTGAAATCATGGGTGACGAAGACGATCGTCTTGCGCAGTTCGGCCTGTAGGCGCAGCAGTTCGTCCTGGAGGAGCCCGCGGGTGATCGGGTCGACCGCGCCGAACGGCTCGTCCATCAGCAGGACGGGCGGGTCCGCGGCGAGTGCGCGCGCGACGCCGACGCGCTGCTGCTGACCGCCGGACAGCTGGCGCGGGTAGCGGCGGCGGAAGGTGCCCGGATCCAGGCCGACCAGGTCGAGCATCTCGTCGACGCGGGCGTTGATCTTCGCGCGATTCCAGCCGAGTAGCGCGGGCACCGTCGCCACGTTGCGCGCCACCGTCTGATGCGGGAACAGCCCGGCCTGCTGGATCGAGTACCCGATCTGTCTGCGCAGCTGGTCCGGATCCTGACGACCGATATCACGCCCGTCGATGGTGATGGTGCCCGAACTCGGCTCGATGAGCCGGTTGATCATGCGCATGATGGTGGTCTTGCCGCACCCCGACGGGCCGACGAACACCACGATCTCCCCGGCCGGAATGGTGATCGAGAATTCGTCGACCGCCGGATCCCGTTGCCCCGGATAGCGTTTGGTTATCTTGTCGAGCACGATCCGCGCGCCACGTGGCGCGTGCGCGGCATCGTTCGCCGCGGTGACGGTTTCAGTCACGAATCCCCCTCGGGGTAGTGAACCGGCCGACGCCGGCCAGCAGGGCGTCGAGCAGCAACGCCAGCACGATGATCAGCACCGTGCCGGTGAGGGCCTGCGGCACCGCGGTCGGGCTGCCCAGCCGGGCCAGCCCGGAGAAGATCAGGTTCCCCAGTCCGGGCCCTTTCGCGTAGGCGGCCATGGCCAGAATCCCCATGATCATCTGGGTGCTGACCCGCATCCCGGTGAGGATGGACGGCCACGCCAGCGGCAGTTCGATGCCGACCAGTACCCGCAGCGGGTTCATTCCGACCCCGCGGGCCGCGTTCGACACCGCCGGATCGACCCCGCCCAGCCCGATGATCGTATTGCGCAGGATCGGCAGCAGCGCGTACAGCACCAGCGCGACCACCGTCGGCCGCACGCCCAGTCCCAGTACCGGAATCAGCAAGCCCAGCAACGCGAATGACGGCACGGTGAGAATGATGCTGGCCAGCGCAGTCGCCAGCGCCGACCCCCACGGGCTGCGGTGCACCGCGATCCCGATCAACACCGCCAACGCGGTCGCGATCAGCATCGACTGCACCACCGCGGATACATGCAGGTACGAGTCGGTGAGCAGCTGCCTGCGATGATCGACGACGAAATTCCAGAGCGTGCCCAAAAGCCCCCTCCTGCCTAGGAGTTCATCGCACAGTGTATTGACGCGAACCCTGCCTCGAGCCTTTTCGACTGGCTGCGGCCGCGGGCGCTGAACCCCGATCGCGCTCGGCCAATTCCCGGCTACCGGTCATCCAGCACCATCGTCATGGGAACACGGATCTCGCCGCCAGGCTGGAAGTGCAGGACAACCATGTCCTGGTTCCAGTCGATGCGCGGCTCGGTGCTCCAGGCGAGCGGTACCGTCACGACGTGACCGCGTGGTACCCCACCGTCAACCAACCGTCCGAGCCAGACTTCGTAGCGGTCGATATCCATCGGGCTGTGCACTCTCTTCACCGCAGCGGCGTAGTTGCCGGCCGATGACGCCGGATACGTCTGAATCGTATCGGTGCGATGCATGAACAGACCGATCGCCGCCACGGTCGTAACGATCGCGCCCCCAACCGAACCGGCGATCAGTCCGAGGAACAGTCGACTTGTCGGCCTTCGGCCATTCACCCCGACCGGGGACTGTGCCGGCTTCGTCATGGACTCATCATGCTCCCGGCGCGGCACGGCAGTGATTCGAGATATGACAGCACGTAGCCCCAAGGGGCCGGTGGAACTGACTCACCCACGCGGCGACCATGGACGACATCGCCGCCGCCTCCTCGGTCAGCCGCGCGACGCTGTTCCGGCGTTACGGCAACAAGGACGAATTGTTCGAGCGCGCACTACGTTTCGCCGTCCACTCGATGCTGTCGAAAGTCGGTCGAATCTTCGTCGCCGTCCCCGACTCCACCGAGCGCATCGTGGAGACCTTCGCCGCCTGCATGCGTTTCGGGTCCACGGTCGTGCCCGCCGACGCCGATCCCCACCACACCGCCGACATGCTCGAGGTGCTCACCCGCGGCACCCCCTCCGTGATGGACCTCGCCCACCAATTCGTCGCCGGGCAAATAGCCGACGGCCAAGAGGACGGTCGCATCCCCTCCGTCGACCCGGACATGAAGGCCGACGCCCTCATCCGCATCACCCTCGGCTACCTCGCCACCCCCGACCGCCGCTTCGATCTGTCCGACCCACACACGGTCCGCACTATCGCCCGCACCGTCATCGCGCCCATCGTCACCGCGCTCGGCCAACACGCTGACAGCGCCTAGCCTCGCATGCTCGACACCGGTTCGCGAGCTACTCGCCGAGTCCGCCCCGAGCACCCGATTCGGGGGAGACCCACAGGCGGCTGCGCAGGGTTGGCAAGCCTGGTCCGGTGAGGTCGTCACAGTAGGCGGCCCGACCCGCCATCGCCATGGTCAGGGCGATCGTCGTTCCGCTGACGAGCGGGCCTGTTCCGGTGGCGAAGGGTCCGTCGGTTGCTTCCAAGCGCAGGTTCTCGATCGAACTGCGGCTGGAAACGGTGAAGTTCCGGCGTGCGTAGAAGCGGGCGACCTCGGTGGCGGCCTCGACCGCGGGTTCGCGCGATAGACCCAGTGGGCGTCGGATGTCCTGGCCATGGACGATCACCTCGCCGAGCCAGGCCGCCGTGTGGCCGGACGGCGAGGTGGTGTTGGAGATGATCGCCCGGAACCGGTCCAGGGTTTGCGCGGGAGTCGCGCCACGGTGTTCGGCCAGCTGTCGAGCATTGTGTTCGTCGAAGTCGAAGCGGGCCCCCAGGACGCTGATCAGCCAGCGGAGCCGACCGGTGCTTGCCGCCGCGGTGAGATGAGCGACGACCTCCTCTATTGTCCAGTGCCCGCACAGCGACTGGCGAGCCCACCGGCTGTCGTTCAGATCGGCGAGATCATCGGCCAACGCCGCGCGTTCGGCGTGAGCCATCGCCCACAGCCGCGCACGAGAAACAGCGTTCGACACGCGAGAAACCTCCCAGCTATAGGCAGCTTGCCGGGGCGAGCGCGGCGATGGCCCGACCATCCATCCGTCACATCGCCGCGGCACGGCCGCAGTTCGTTGTTTCCCTCTACTGACGACGGGGCTCGCCCATATTCATCGGCCCGACAGCGCTGTCGGCATCCGAGCATCGGCCTGCACGGGGAATGATGTGGGAATGGTGCGCGAACCGGTATTCGATGTGCTGGCCGGGCTGGCCCGCGGGGTGCTCTGGGCACAGGGGCTGCGGGTCGACATCCATGGGCAGGCGAATGTTCCGCGGCGCGGAGGGGCGGTGCTGGCCGTGAATCACACCGCATATCTCGACTTCATGGAGGTCGGAGTGGTCGGACGGAACTCGAAGCGGAATGTGCGGTTCATGATGAAGGCCGAGCTCGAGCACGGCGTCGTGGGGTGGTTGATGAAGCACTGCAAGGCGATCGGGGTGGACCGCGGTCACGGTGCGGAATCCTATGGGCGGGCGGTGGCGGCGCTGCGCGCGGGCGAGATCGTGGTCGTGTATCCGGAGGCCACCATCAGCCGTAGTTTCGAACTGAAGGAATTCAAGTCCGGGGCGGCGCGGATGGCGATCGAGGCCGGGGTTCCGATCGTGCCCATGACAATCTGGGGAGCCCAGCGCATCTGGACCAAGGACATCCCGAAACGACTGGGACGCCACCATTTTCCGATCCATATCCGGATCGGCGAGCCCATCGCCGCACCCGCCGGCGCAGTCACCACCGCGGCAGCCGAGGCGCTCACCGCCGAATTGCGTTCGCGCATGGCGGATCTACTGGCACAGGCACAGCAGGACTACGACATGCCCGCTGGCGCTCGCTGGGTGCCCGCACGATTCGGCGGCGCCGCACCCGATCCCGAGCGGGCCGCGGTACTGGACCGCGAGGAAATGGCGCGCCGTCGCGCAGCGGCCCAGCGCCGATCGAATCGCACCCACTGAGCGACGTGCGGGGCTGCGGTCAGCCGAGCCAGCGGCGGAGCTGGATGCGGTAGTCGGCGTAGGCGGCGGCGACCTCGTCGAGGTAGACGAGCTGGGGATAGTCGATGATCGGCTGGTGGTCGATCAGGAATGCGGCGGTGAGTTCTACGACGCGTTGCTCATCGGCGGCGGTGAATCCCAGGTCCGCCAAAACGTCCGGGGCGACGACGAATTGGGATTCGGCGGAGTCGGTGCCGTCGTCGACCTGGACGTGGTATTCGTGGTCGACGACGGGCTCGACGGTGATGCGGGGATTGGTCACCGCGACAGGGGGCTGTAGAAGACGAGGCCGTTGCCCTTGTTGTCGTAGACGACGGCTCGGCGTTCGTGGGCGTCGTCGTAGGGGCCCTTCACGATGCCGCCGCCGCTGGCCTCGATCGCTTTGGCGGCGGCGTCTACGTCGGCGGTTTTGATGCCTACGACTACCTGGCCGTGGATGGGGTGGTCGACGGCGGTGGCGAGGGCGAGGGTGATGGGGCCGCCGTCGAGGGCGGCGAAATGGGTACCGTCGCGGAACTTGAGGGGCATGCCGAGGGTTTCGCTGTAGAACTTGATGGACTCATCGAGGTCGTCGGTGGACAGGATGATCATCTTCACTTCGTGGTCGCTCATGGTCGACTCCTTGGCCGGGGTGCTTCCACAGCCGGAATGCACCGGGTTTCACTCGCTCACCATGATGGCCCTTCCTCGCCGTCGGGCAACCCCTGCGACACGCCACAGCCCACTGACCGCGCGCGACATGTCACGCGTCCATTTGTAGGCGCGACCGCCACCCGTCCGGTGAGCGCACGAGACGTCATACATCCATTGCCAGAAGAGGCGGGCAATGACCGCTGAGCGGACGCGTCAGGCCGAGGCGTTCGCGGCTGGATGATCGCTGCGAGTCGGCGGGACGTTCCTCGGGGCCGGCGAGCTCGGGTACGTCCGGTAGGTCGCGAACGCCACCTTCATCTCGACCGCCGCGATGCCGGCCAACCGCCGGCCCTTCGAGACCGTCATCACCGGCTACGACGTGTTCGCGCAGAGCGATCAGGATGCCGGTGGGTTCGGAGCCGCCGGCGGGTCGGGGATCTCCTCGTCCAAGACCGGCGGCTCGGAGGATTCGGCGTCACCGCCGCGCGAACGGAGGTCGCCGATCCGGGTTCGACACCGGGTTCCACGACAATGCGCTCGGCAAACAGACTGTGCCCCTGATAAATTCGCGCGAGGCGAAGCCGATGACGCGAGCATCGCCCGGGACCCACGAGACTGCCGCGGGTCAGCAGAACAATTCCCTCCCACACACGTTAGGTTCCGATACTCCGATGCGATTCGCACTATCAGTAAGGCGGGGCGCCCCGTTTGCCGCGCTACTGGCCACAGCCGCCCTCATCGCGGTCTCCTGCTCCTCATCACATGACACCGCGGTACCGAAACCCGCGGCATTCCCCGGATTTCAGGACGGAACCGTCGACGCGGACGGGACGACAATGCACTACGTCAAGGGCGGGCAGGGCCCGGCGATCGTGCTGCTGCACGGCTGGCCCGAAGACCTGCAAGCGTTTCAGAAGATCGCCCCCGATCTGGCGAAGGACCACACCGTGGTCGCCATCGACCTTCCCGGCTTCGGCGACTCCGGCTTCCCCAAGACCGATGATGGCTATCAGGCGCTGGCTGTCGCGGCCGATGTGCACGCGGTCACCCGAAGCCTGAACCTGGGCCGCTTCGATCTCCTCGGCCACGACTGGGGCGGGGCGATCGCCCTGGCGTACGCCGCCGAATATCGTTCCGACCTAGGACATCTGGCGATCCTCGAAGCCCCGCCGACCACCGACTACCTCAACCTGGTACAGACCAGGCCAGGGACGTTCTGGTGGGATTGGCTGGCCAACGGCCCGAAAGATGACCTGGCCGAACAGCTCATCGACGGCAAGGAATCCGCCTTCTACGGGTCCTTCTACAAGGAGGCCGACGGCGCCATCGACAAGGCCGAAAGCGACGGCCTGATCGCCGTTTTCAGCAAACCCGGCCACACTCATGCCGGCCTGGAGTACTTCCGCGAGCAGGACACCGGCAACAAGGCCGTCGACGCGCTCATCGCCAAGGACGGCAAACTCACCATCCCGGTACTGGGCATCGGCGGCGAACACAGCATGGGCCCCGCCATCGGCACCCTCACCGCCCGCGTCGCCGAACACGTCACCACCGACGTAGTACCCGGCGCCAACCACTGGGTACTCGAGGAGAACCCCGCCTATGTGCTCAGCAGCGTACGGAACTTCCTGAAAAGCTGAACAACTCGGGCGTGGCGCCGCCGCGGCCGGATGTCCGTTTGCGACATTCTTTTGTTTCATGGAATCAATCTTTATAGTTGCTTCATTGAAGCAAACAAAGACCAGGTATCGCGACTGGCTCGCGCCACCGCACGGTTCACAGAAGCCATGCGGCAGGGCACCTCTCGTGCCTACGACCCGGTCCGAGTCGGCGTGCTGCAGTGCGCGGTCGAGTCGGGGCCGCTGCGGGCCGGGGAGATCGCCGAGTGCCTCGACGCGCTGCCCTCTTCCATCACCCGTCATGTTCAGGCACTGATCGACTCCGGCCTGGTCAGCACCTCCCCCGATCCCGCAGATCGGCGGGCCGTGCTGGTGGAGGCCACCGAGGCGGGGCGGACGGAGCTCGCGCAGTTCCTGGAGATCGGCGATCAGGTCTTCGGCGAGGTGATCGCCGACTGGTCCGCCGACGATGTCGAAACTCTCACCCGGCTCCTCGATCGCATGATCGAGGCATGGGCCGCGGCGGGAGCACACCAACAGCAACGGGCGAACCGCAAACGCCCCGGCAGGTTCGGCTGGAGCCGGATCTGACGGCAGGAGAGGACAATTGCCATGGCCACCAACACACCTCTGCACGTGATCATCGCCGGCGGCGGCATCGGCGGGCTGGCGCTCGCCAACGGACTGCGCCGCGCAGGCGTGAGCGTGAGCGTGCATGAACGCGAGACCCAGCGCACCGACCGGCTGCAGGGTTTCCGCATCCACATCAACCCGCACGGCAGCAATGCTCTCGCCGAACTGCTCGCACCCGAGATGTATTCGACCTTCGTCGCGTGCGCGGGCAAGGGCGGCAACGGATTCGGTTTCGTCACGGAACAATTGCGCGAGCTCCTCCAGATCGATCCGGAGGAGGGCGAGCACACCGCCGGCGGGCACTTCGGCATCAGCCGGATCACGCTGCGGCGGCTCCTGCTCGCCGATCTGGGCGATATCGTCCGCTATGGCAGCATGTTCGACCGCTATGAGCGCCTGCCCGACGGCCGGATCCGGGCGTACTTCGCCGACGGCGCCTCGGAAATCGGTGATGTACTGGTCGGCGCGGACGGCGGCAGCTCGCGGGTCCGGGCGCAGCACCTGCCGCACGCAGAGCGCGTGGACACCGGAATCGTCACCATCGCCGGCAAATACGGACTGACTCCGCGGTCCCGGGCCCGCCTGGACGCGCGGCTGCTGCGCAACCCGCTCAGCGTCATCCCGCCCAGCGGCTGCGGAATGTTCCTCGCCCCGCACGAATTCGACATCCCCGCGGGGGCCGAGCAGATCGTCGAGAACTCCCCCGGGCGGCCCGCCGGGCTGCTGCTCGACAACACCCAGCCCTACGTCTTCTGGGCATTCGCCGCCAAGCGCGAACGCTACGGCGCCGAACTCGAAGCGCTGCCGGCCGCGGATCTCCACGAGCTCGCGGTGCGCATGACCGCGGGGTGGGCTCCCGAATTGCGCACGCTGGTCGCCGATTCCGACCCGGAGACCGCCACCCTGCTGCCGATCAAGACCTCGGTGCCGCTCCCCGCCTGGGAGACCACCAATGTCACCTTGCTCGGCGATGCCATCCACAGCATGACCCCGTTCGCCGGCATCGGCGCGAACACCGCACTGCGCGACGCCCAGGGGCTGTGCCGCGCGCTGGTGGCCGCCGACCGCCGGGAACACGGCCTGCTCGAGGGCATCCGGTCATACGAGGCCGACATGATCGACTACGGCTTCGCGGCTGTACGCACCTCACTGGCCGCGGCCGATCAGTCGGTCTCCGACAACCGGTTCGCGCGCAGTGCCGGCAGACTCTTCTTCCGCACCGCCAACGCGATTCCGACCATGAAGCGAAAGATGTTCGCCGACTTGGGTGCCGCGTGATAGCCGCCGCGCATGTGCCACCGCCGCCGCGAGCGGTCGGCACATGCGAACGGCATGCTCGGATGTCCAAACTCCAACGGAGACATGATATTCAGAAGGCGCGCGGATTGCCGACCCGGTCAAAACTTCCCAGCCGGAAGTAATTTGAATGAAGCTTCCCCTTTCAATTTCCCAATTCGAACCTTGCCCGGTAGTGTGCCCACATCGCGTCTGCGATTGCGAAACCCCTGTTCTGGCAATGGAGTTCGAGTGCTGGAAATTCACCACTTCAGCTACGGTTGGATCACCCCCGTGCTGGCCTATGTCATGTCCGTCATCGGGTCACTGCTCGGTCTGCGATGCACGGCGCGCGCCCGGACAGGGGACGGCGGCAGTAGCTGGCTGATCTCGGCGGCGGTCGCCATCGGCGGCACCGGGATCTGGGTCATGCACTTCGTCGCCATGCTGGGCTTCACCATTCGCGGCGCGGTGATCAAATACAACGTGCCGCTCACCCTGCTCAGCGCCGTGATCTCGGTCAGCGTGGTGTGGATCGGCCTGTTCGTGGTGGCACGCGAGCCCTTCGGCCGCTGGTCGCTGTTCGCCGGCGGCGCGGTCACCGGGCTGGGCGTCGGCGCCATGCACTACTCGGGCATGTACGCCATGAGGTCCGACGCCGGAATCAGCTACAACGCCGCGATGGTCACGCTGTCCATGGTGATCGCGGTGGTCGCGGCCACGGTGGCGCTGTGGTTCACGCTGATCATCACCGGCATCTGGGCCACCATCGGCGCGGCCCTGATCATGGGTGTGGCGGTGTCCGGCATGCACTACACCGGTATGGCGTCGATGAGCGCGCACCACATGGATCACCCGAGCTCCCCGAGCGGTGCGGGCCCGATGGAATTGCTGGCGCCGTTGATGATCAGCGTCAGCATGGTGACGCTGATCCTGCTCATCCACGTCGGCCTCACCGAGGTGGACGAGCGCGCCATGGTGCCCGAACCGCAGCGGACCGAACCGGCGCGCGCGGGCTGGTCGCTGCGGTCGTCCTCGGCCGCGGCAGCCGCCGTGGTCGCGTCCACGGCCGCCGAGCACGGCTCGGGCCAGGACGAACCCGGCCCCAAGGACTACCGGACGGCGGGCCTGTATCCGCCCGCCGCCGACTATCAGGCGCCCGGCCGCCACGAGCTGGCCGCGCCCGGCGGCCGACGCTCCGACCAATACTTCCCGGCGACGGCGAGCCCGGGGAGCTACCCCGACCGGAACCCGGTTCCGCCGCAGCGCGGTCCCCGCTATTCATAGCCGCGGCCGCCCGGCTGTGAGTAATTCCGGTGCGCGCCGGATCAGCTGAAATCGCCGACTCGGTTCACTGAGAATCCACGCTCGGTGTTCGACATTCGAGCACATCGCCCGCAAACTGACCGCCGTGTCATGCGCCGCCCGGACCTGCGCAGATGACCGGCCGCCGGTGTCGGGCCCTGCCGACTGACACCAGCACGGCGGCGAATTCCCGCAGGAAGGATTTACGCGTCAACAAGCGGGAGGTCCGCGCACCGGCGACCTCAGCCCGCAACCCCAGACGCCGGGTCAGCCGGATCGTGCGAAGCACGTGAAAGTCACTGGTGACCACTGTCATCCGCACCGTATCCGGATCGATCCCGCGCCGCCGCAACACCTCCTCGGTGCAGCGCAGGTTCTCCTCGGTATTGCGCGACCGGGTCTCCCGGATGATCGATTCGGCCGGAAATCCTTCCGCCAGCAGATAGTCCGCCATCGCCTCGGCTTCGGTCACCGTCTCACGACCGCTCTGCCCGCCGGAGACCACCAGCAGCGGTCTGCGCCCCCGGCGGTGTTCGTCCGCCACCACCTCGAGCGCCCGATCGAGCCGCCTGGCGAGCATCGGAGCGACCCGATCATGGCGCAGTCGGCAACCGAGAACGACCACCACGTCCGCGCCCGGCCGCGCGGGCCGGCGCGCGCGGCCCACCGTGTACCCGGCGAAACTCAGCAACGGCACCAGGACCATTCCGGCCGGCACGACTGCCACACCCGACACCCTCACCTCTGCCGCACCTCCCGGACACGGATTCGGCACTGACCGCTTTCAGCGCTCCCGGACTCGACCGTAGTCGCACCGGTACTCGTCCCGGCACCTACGGGGGTGAACGTACCCCGCGGCAGAGGGCAGCTCATCGGCCGGGAACGCCTGGAGGTCTTCATCCCCAAGGCGAGACGTCGGCAACGCGTTACACGGGATCCACCGCGTCGAGCGCCAACGCCGGGCCGGCGATACCGGCAGACGCCTAGTCGCCTTTCGCGTCCGAGACCAGCGCGTGCCCGAGGCCGGGCGCCTCCGGCGAAGCCTCGCTCACGAGCGTCTTCCCGCCGGAGGTGTCCTTCAGGTCCACGCCCGAGCGGCCGAGGCGGCGAGCGCCGTCGACCAGGCCGGTGGCGACCCGCGCCGCACGCGCGTACGAAAGTCCCTCGGGCGGATGGATGTTGGAGACGCAATTGCGCTCGGAGTCGGCGCGCCCCGGACGCGGCCGATGGGTCAGGTAGATGCCGAGGCTGTCGGCCACGGAAAGGCCGGGCCGCTCACCGATGAGCACCAGCACCATGCCGACGCCGAGCGCCGCGCCGATGTGATCGCCCAGGGCTACGCGCGCCTGGGTGGCGATCACCGGCGGGGCCACGGTATACCGATCACCGAGCGCCTCGATCAGCGCGGCGAGCATGGGAACGCCGTGATCGGCGAGTGCCCGCGGCGAAAGTCCGTCGGCCAGGACGAAACCCACATCGGCTCCGCTGTGCGGCACCGCGGACATCGCGCCCCGGGCACCCGCGCCCGACCAGATAGTATGTCCCCCAGCTGAATTCGCCGCGCCGATTCCCTCCTCCCGGGCGGCCACGGCACTTCCCGGTAGACGTCCCAGGTCCGGTCGGCGCAGATATTCGGACCGGTCGCGCGCCAGACTGCGCACATGCACCGCCTCCCCCAGCCCGAGCGCCGCCACCTCGGCGGCCAGTCCCGCGACATGGAGTGGACTGTGCACCGCGTCTCGGGCCGCCGCATGCGCCGCCCGAAACTCCAGCACCTCCGCGATGGACAGCGTGTCCCCGGTCCGCCCGAGCCCGATGCGCGCCTGCGTGCTCCGCCGCAACCCGTCCCAGAACGCTCGCGCGGCAGCGTCCTCGGTGCGGCGGGTGATGCCGGTGCTCACGCCGCCCCCTTGGCGGCGAGGGCGCGCAGCGGGGAGGACAGGGGTTCGACGGGGAGGATGCGCCCGTGGGGGTCGATCATGCCGAGGCCGTCGAGCCAGGCGGCGAATTCGGGGGCCGGGCCGAGGTTCAGGGTTCGGCGGGCGTAGAGGGCGTCGTGGTAGGCGAGGCTCTGATAGCCGAGCATGACGTCGTCGGCGCCGGGGACCGCGATGACGAAGGCGCAGCCCGCCGCGGCGAGCAGGGTGAGGAGGGTATCCATATCGTCCTGGTCGGCTTCGGCGTGATTGGTGTAGCAGACGTCGACGCCCATGGGGAGGCCGAGGAGTTTGCCGCAGAAATGGTCTTCGAGGCCCGCGCGGATGATCTGTTTGCCGTCGTAGAGGTACTCGGGGCCGATGAAGCCGACCACGGTGTTGATCAGGAGCGGATCCAGGTCGCGGGCGATGGCGTAGGCGCGGGCCTCGAGAGTCTGCTGATCCACCGGCCTGTCGCCGGTGCCGAGGTGCGCCCCGGCCGAAAGTGCCGAGCCCTGACCGGTTTCCAGATACATGACATTGTCGCCGACGGTGCCCCGGCGCAGCGACCGGCCCGCCTCGTTGGCCTCGCGCAGAAGCGAGATGTCCACGCCGAAACCGGAATTCGCGCCCTCGGTGCCCGCGATGGACTGGAACACCAGATCCACCGGCGCACCCGCCTCGATCAGCCCGAGCGTGGTGGTGACGTGCGAGAGCACACACGACTGCGCCGGAATCTCGAACCGCTGCCGCACCTCGTCGAGCAGGGACAGCAGATCCGCCGTGGCCCGCGGCGAATCAGTGGCCGGATTGATGCCGATGACCGCGTCCCCGCAGCCCAGCAGCAGCCCGTCGAGCACCGCCGCCGCGATCCCCCGCGGATTGTCGGTGGGATGGTTGGGCTGCAACCGGGTGGCCAGCGTGCCCGGCACCCCGATACTGGTGCGAAATCCGGAGCGCACCTCCGCCGCCCGCGCCACCGCGATCAGATCCTGATTGCGCATGAGTTTGCTGACGGCCGCGACCATTTCGGGCGTGAGGCCGGGCGCGACCGCCGCCAGCGTGGCCGCGGACCCGGGCGTGGCGGCCACGGTGAGCAGCCAGTCCCGCAGCCCGCCCACGGTGAGATGCGAAATCGCCTGGAACGCACCGCGATCGTGCCCGTCGATGATCAGTCGGGTGACCTCGTCGGTCTCGTAGGGCACCACCATTTCCTGCAGGAAGGTGGTCAGCGGCACCTCGGCCAGTGCCCACTGCGCCGCCGCCCGCTCGGCATCGGAATGCGCCGCGCATCCGGCCAGTTCGTCCCCGCTGCGCCGCGGCGTGGCCTTGGCCAGCAACTCGACCAGCCCGTCGAAGGTGTAGGTGCTGCCGCCCAGGCGTTGATGGAAGATCACCATCCCGATGGTCCGGCCCCATGTTGCCGGCACGTAACCGCCGCTTTCCCCCGGCATTAATGCGCGTAACGCGTGCCGAACCGCCCGAACCGGTGCGCGCCCGAACGCACGCGGTGATGCGCGGGGGCGACCCTGGACCCGGGCTACCATGGCGAAATGGCAGGCACCTATCAGCCGCCCTGGCTGCGCACCGTCGATCTCGGCGAGCAAATCCGCGCCCTCGGCGGCTGGTGGCGGTGTCCGCACCGGTTGCGGCGTGCGGTCCAGGCGTACCGCGATCTGCTGGCTGTCACCCCGGCGTGCATCGCCTACGCCTTCACCCTGTTCATCACCTGGTGGACCCTGCGCGGGGCCAGTGACATCGTGGGCCGGCGGCTGATCTTCTCCGCCTCCACGAATCTGCGGAACATGCAGAAGGATCCGATCCAGGTGCTGGTGGCGTCGGCCTTCTGGACCGATGGCGGCTTCCCGTGGCCCGACATCCTCATCCTGATCACCCTCATGGCGCTGGCCGAACGCTGGCTGGGGTCACTGCGCTGGATCCTGGTGGTGGCCACCGGCCATGTCGGGGCGACCCTGATCACGGTGATCGGGATCGCGCACAAGCTGGACAAACAGCTGATCCCCACCCGCGTGGCGTTCGCCTCGGATGTCGGCCCCAGCTACGGCATCTCGGCCATGATGGCCGCCCTGACCTTCCGACTGCGCGGCCCGGCCCGCTGGTTGTGGGCGCTCAGCATGCTGGTCTATTACGCGTACGGGGTCTGGCACGGGCGCACCTTCACCGATTACGGCCATTTCTTCGCGCTGCTCATCGGGTTCACGGTGGGCGCGATCGCGGTGGCTCTCTCACACCGCTTGGTCGCGGTGCGAGCGCGCAAGACCGCGGCGAAACCGGTCCGAGCGGAGCCGAATCCGATGTCGAGGCCGGGTTCAGCCCGGGACGGGGTCGATGCGGTCGCGCTGGAGGAACCGGATGGCCGGCTCCACCACGCGCGCCGCGATCGGGCCGAGCACGGCCATCATTAGCACATAGGCGGAGGCCAGCGCGGCCAGCCGACCGCTCACCCCGCCCAGCGAAACCGCCAGTCCGGCAATGACGATGGAGAATTCACCGTGTGCCACCAGCGCCGCGCCCGCGCGCGCCCGGCCCATCCGGCGAATGCCCTGCCGTGACGCCGCCCACCAGCCGGTGCAGAGTTTGGTCAGCGTGGTCACGACCGCCAGCAGCAGCGCCCAGCCCACTACCGGCGGGATGGCCCGCGGATCGGTGCCGAGCCCGAAGGCCACGAAGAAGATGGCGGCGAACAGATCCCGCAGCGGCTCCAGGAGCTTCGCCGCCTCCTGCGCGGTCGACCCGGAGATGGCGATGCCGAGCAGGAACGCGCCGACCGCCGCCGACACATTCAGCGCCGAGGCCGCGCCCGACACCAGCAGCGCCGCGCCGAGCAGCTGCAGCAGGAACACTTCCCGGTCGTTGCTGTCCACGATGGCCGACACGTAGCGGCCGTGGCGCAACGCCACGATGAGCACCACGGCGATCGCCACCAGCGCGATGGCCAGCGACCGCAGCCCGCTGGCGACGCTCAGCCCTGCCAGCATCATGGTGAGGATCGGCAGATACACCGCCATGGCCAGGTCCTCGAACACCAGGATGGACAGCACCACCGGTGTCTCGCGGTTACCGAGTCGGCCCAGGTCGTTGAGCACCTTGGCGACGATGCCGGAGGACGAGATATAGGTGATGCCGCCCATGGTGACCGCGCCGACCACACCCCAGTCCAGGATCAGCGCCACCACAACGCCGGGCGTGGCATTGGCGACGATGTCGAGCAGCCCTGCCAGCCACGACCGCCGCAGTCCGGTCATCAATTCGGCGGCGGTGTACTCCAATCCGAGCAGCAGGAGCAGCAGCACCACGCCGATCTCGCCGCCCATCCGCCCGAATTCGGTGGCGGCGTGCATCTTCACGATGCCGCCCTCACCGAAGGCCAGGCCGCCCAGGAGATAGAGGGGGATCGGCGACATGCCGAAGCGGGCGGCCAGTCGCCCCAGCATGCCGAGCGCGAACAAGATCGCGCCGAGTTCGACCAGGGCTAGGCCGGGGGCGTCCACCGGTTCAGCCGTCGGCCAGAATGCGGGCGGCTGCGTCCAGCCCGTGCGGCGTGCCGACGACGACGAGCACGTCCCCGGAGTCGAGAACTTGATCGGGTCCCGGCGAGGGATGCAGTTGCCCCGCCCGCATGATGGCGACGATGGAGGACTTGGTCCGGGTCCGCATGCCGGTCTCGCCGAGCATGCGACCCCGATACGGCGAATCCCCGCCGATGGTGAGCTGTCTGGTGGTGATCCCGGGCAGGTCCGAGTGCTCTTCCTTCAACTGTTGCACCAGCTGCGGCGCACCCAGCAGATTGGCCAGCACCGCCGCCTCATCGGTGGTCAACGGCACCTGCGCCAGGCACGCGTCCGGATCGTCTCGCTGCGACACGATGAGATCGATCCCGCCGTCCCGGTGCGCCACCACCCCGATCCGCCGCCCCGATCTGACCTCGAAATCCTTCCGCACACCGATACCGGGCAGCGCTGTCACATCGACGTTCACGCCGTCCAGACTAGGACAACCCGCCCGAATCCCGCGGAGCTACGGTCGAGCGCATCCGCGCCGAGCGCGGCGGTCGCGGTCACCGGCACTGTCCCGATCTGCCGACAGGACCGTTCACACCGGACGGCACAGAGCCGCCTCCGATCCACCATTCCGAATACCCGTGTCCGCCACGGCCGACCGCGGAATCGCGCGGGACCTGCGGCGCAAGGAGCCTCGTGCGGCAGCGCAATTCGAAGGACGCCGGCGGGCGTCGGGTCACCCGCGCGCGAGCGGCGCGAACGATCCGTCGGAGCCGGGCCGGAAATCGGTGACCTCGACGACCGCCCCGAGCGGCAGCGGACCGTACAGGTGTGGGAAGAGCATGGATTCGGGGTCGGTGCGGACGCCCGGCTCCCACCGTACCGGTGCGCCGAGGCGGGCGGGGTCCAGATGCAGCAGCACGAGATCGGTGCGGCCCGTGAAGAGGCGGTTGGCGGGGAGGTGGGCCTGGTAGGGGGCGGAGAGGTGGATGAAGCCGACCTCGGCCAGAGACGGGGCGCGGTATTCGCCTGCGGCGCGGGCGGTTTCCCATTCGTCCCGGGAGCAGATGTGCAGCAGGGTCGGCGGCGTCGTGTCCTGATCGGTTCCCACCCGTCCAATTTAGCTGAGCGCGGGCCCGGTTCGAGGTACCTGCCGACCGCCGGCCACTGCCCGATGTCGCCCTGTATGAGCAACTGCTGCAGCGGCATTCGACCACCACCGACGGCGAGGCGTGGAGCAGGCCAGCGGCAACCCAAAACCACAGGGGCGGTCTGCAGACCAGACGGCCACCCCGCCCGAACGTCGATCCTCACTGTAACCACGCGGGCCCGATGGCGCGGGTTGAGTTGACGCTCGAGTCGGTTACCTCGTGGTTCGGCGCATCCGGTGTTGGCGGACAACGTTGTTCACTTGGACCCTGCACATCCGGAGCGGCAGGTCAGACGGAGCGACGCAGTCACCGGCGGCGATGGCGCGGGCGTCGTCGATGCCGATGACGACCACGCTGGTATCGCCGATCATGATGGATGACCCTTTCGAGGATTTGATCGGGAATGCGGGACATTCTGGTCAGCTGGAGAACGGCTCGAGGACGAAGCGGCCGTAGGCGACGAAGACGGCGATCGCGAAGTACGCGGCATCGCCCGCCATGAGCTTGACCTGGCCGAGCCGGCCGCGTGTGATCATCGCGCCGGTCAAGAGCAGGACCCAGCACACGGAGGTGACCGGCACCATGACCGGTGCGATGTCGAGCACTGCGGGCAGGATCAGGCCGACGACGGAGAGCAGTTCCAGGCAACCGAGGGCCTCGAGGAACCCGCCGCTGACGCTGTGGGTCCATTCGCCGCCCGGCTGCGCGGCGAGCTTTTCCTTGGGTAGGAAGGTCTTGCTGATGCCACTGCCGAAAGCGACCAGAGCCAGCAGTCCTGCGGCGATCCGGAGAGCGATGTTCATGGGGTGCTCCGTGCGTCGTCCAGGTGGCCCCGGCGTCTCCGAAGGCCATGCGGCATCGAGACGCCGCGCGGTCACAGGCTGTGACATCGCGTGAGCCAGGTCATCGCAACGGACAGGTTCGCGCTGCCGGGCCTCCTCGGGGTCGCCGACCGGTGAGATCGCGTATTCAACTGTCGACTTATCCATTCGCAGCGGTTCGTGGTCGGGGTTCGCTACCCCGTTAAGTCCCGCAGGTGGCCGGGCGGGGTGACTCGTCAACTGTCTGTCGCCGGTGCGGCTGACTTGCTCGCGATATGTCCACCGCCTGGTCTCCGTTCACGGTCCGACTCGACAGAGGTGTGACGACTATGTGCTGGCCACCCGCTGCGACCAGCAGGTGTCCACCCGCGCCGACCGCATCGCCCGCGCCGACGAACTGGTCGCCGAGTTCGCCGACTGCGCCTGGCAGCGGCTCTCGGTCGGCGCGGGCGCGCACGGTCCCCTCGAATACGACTGGGCGCGCCGCCAGATCGAGGACACCTCGAAAAGCGGGCGCGGGCACTGGCTGCTGGCCCGGCGCAGCATCGCCAAACCCACCGAGATCGCGCCTCGACCGGGCTATCGCCACCCACCCCTTCGGACGGCGGCGCGCCATCTGGTAGACCGGCAGGTACGACCCCGTACCCGACCGTCCGAGGAACCATGAATCCGTCCAGCATCATGTCCGCCCGTGACCTCGAGTTCCTGCTCTACGACTGGCTGGACGTGGTGTCGCTGACGAGCCGGGACCGCTTCGCCGACCACTCCCGCGACACCTTCGACCAAGTGCTGCGGCTGTGCCAGGACCTGGCCACCACCTACTTCGCACCGCACAATCGCGAGAACGATCTGCACGAGCCCACCTTCGACGGCGAGCGCGTGCACATCATCCCCGCGGTCGGCAAGGCGCTTCGTGCCTTCGCCGATGCCGGAATGATCGGCGCGGCAATGGATTACGAGATCGGCGGCATGCAGCTGCCGCACGCGGTCTACACCGCGTGCATGTCGTGGTTCCACGCCGCCAACGTCGGCACGGCAGCCTACGTTCTGCTCACCACCGGCAATGCGAATCTGCTTGCCGCGCACGGTAGTCCGGAGCAGATCGACGCCTACGTGCGGCCCATGCTGGAGGGCCGCAGCTTCGGCACCATGGCGCTGTCGGAGCCGCAGGCGGGTTCCAGTCTGGCCGACATCACCACCCGCGCCGTCCCCGCCGCAGACGGCTCCTACCGAGTGTTCGGGCACAAGATGTGGATCTCCGGCGGCGATCACGAGCTCTCGGACAACATCGTGCATCTGGTGCTGGCCCGCATCCCGGGTGCGCCGGAAGGCACCCGCGGCATCTCGCTGTTCGTCGTCCCCAAGTTCCTGCCCGACGCGGACGGCAACGCGACCGTCCACAATGACGTCGCGCTGTCGGGCATCAACCACAAGATGGGCTGGCGCGGCACCGTCAACACCGCGCCCGTCTTCGGCGGCGGCAACTTCATCCCCGGCGGGGAGCCCGGTGCGATCGGGTATCTGGTGGGCGAACCGAATCACGGTCTGGCCCAGATGTTCACGATGATGAACGAGGCCCGTATCGGCGTCGGACTGGCCTCCACGGCACTCGGCTACACCGGCTACCTCAAGTCGCTGGAGTATGCCCGCTCCCGCCCGCAGGGCCGCCCGGTCAGCGCTCGCGGCGGCGCGCAGGTGCCGATCATCGAACACCCCGACGTGCGCCGCATGCTGCTGGCCCAGAAGTCCTACGCCGAAGGCGCGCTGGCGCTGCAGCTCTACTGCGGCAAGCTGGTCGACGAACACCGCACCGCGACAACCGAACCCGGCCGGGACCGGGCGGCCACCCTGCTGCGCATCCTGACCCCCATCGCCAAGTCCTGGCCCAGCCAGTGGTGCCTGGCCGCCAACGATCTGGCCATCCAGATCCACGGCGGCGCCGGCTACACCCGCGACTACGACGTCGAGCAGCATTACCGCGACAACCGCCTCAACCCCATTCACGAAGGCACCCACGGCATTCAGAGCATGGACCTGCTCGGCCGCCAGGTCACCCTCGACAATGGCGCGGCGCTGGCGGCCCTGCTGGAGACCATGGCCGCCACCATCGCCGACGCCCGCGACGGCGGCGACGCCGAGCTGGCCGAGTTCGCCGCCGCCCTCGAGGCCGCCACCGGCCGCCTGGCCGCGACCACGGCGGGCCTGTGGCGCACGGGCGATCCCGAGGCGGCCCTGGCCAATTCGGCGGTGTACCTGGAGGCATTCGGCCATGTGGTGCTGGCCTGGATCTGGCTCGCGCAGGCCGTCACCGCGAATGCCCTGCCCGCGCAGGACCGTCCGCACGCGGCCGAGTGGGAGGCTTTCCGCCAGGGCAAGCGACTGGCCGCCCGGTATTTCTTCCGCTGGGAACTCCCCCGCACCGCACCGCAATTCGACCTGCTCGATTCCGGCGACCGCACCACCTCGGAGTTCGACGAGTCCTGGTTCTGAGCGGTTTGTCCATCGCGCTGCGCGAACGTCCGGCACGCCGCGCCCCGACAGTATCGGCGCGGGACCATGGATCGAGGTCGCACGGGTCGGGATCAGATCTCCGATCCACCCGCCTCGATGACGGTTTGCTGGCGTCCCGGCCACAGAGACCAATCGTGGTGTGAGTGTCAGTGCGCCCGGGTAGTCTCCCGATAGACAACTCGATCAGCGTGTTCGAACGGGAGGTATCGACGTCTCCGCGGGTGGTCATCGGGACCTGTTCGCTTTGAGCGAAATCCCAGGTCGTGTTACAGAAAACACACGGGAAACTGCACGGGAACAAAGTCCTCGCGCCGAACGTCTGACAGAGTAGTCAACAGCCACTGCTGGGAAGTAGCGGTAGCGAGGTTCGCGGAATGGACCGCGGGCCCCCACACCAGGCGAACGGCGCATGAGCGCCCGGAGCCAGGACGGAGGAGTCATGCCAGGAACCCTGACAAGCACCCCACTGACCGCGGTCGATCGTTGCGACCGCTGCGGAGCGGCTGCGCGCGTGCGCGCAACCCTTCCCGCCGGTGGAGAGTTGCTCTTCTGCCAGCATCACGCCAATGAGCACATGGACCGTCTTCGTGAGCTCGAGGCCGTGATCGACACGGAGTCGGCGCCGGCGCTGTAACAGCTCCTCCACCTCGGAGGGGGACTCGATCAGGAGTCGCCGTTCTCCGAGGAGCCCGCTCGACAATTGAATCTTCCCAACAGAAAACCCGACAGCGGGCGACCATTCGGTCGCCCGCTGTTGCCATTTCGGACTCCCCATTGTGGCCACGGTCACAGATGTGGTCGAGGACACACGAATCACACTGCGCGCAAGGCGAGAATCGTCATGTACGCACGGCGAGATCCGCCGGGTAGAACGGATGGGTGCCGCAGACCTCGCAAGCCACCTACCTGCAGGATCGACATATGGTCGCGCTCTGGACGTGGACCGGCCACGCCCCCGGGCGCGCACCTCGAGACCTGGGCGAGATGGAGACTCTCGCCCTCGCGATTCCGGGCCGTGACGGCATCGGCGTCACGGACGTGGAATGCGCTCTCGTGGAACCGGAACGGTTATGCACTCTCGCTATCGTCAATCCGGGGGAGTCGGTGCACACACTGCGCGAGGCGCTCGAGACGGACATCGAGGTGCGGCGTGTGCCCGCGGCCGCGCATGCCGTACCGAATGCCACCGGGACCGCCGTCGTATCGGCGGGCCGCGCAGTGCGCGCGCTGCGGGACACCGTCGCGCTCAGCGCCGAGCTGCGTTCGGGGTTGAAGGCCGAACTGCGGCCGTATCAGGCGCGGGGCATCACCTGGCTGCGGGAGACCACCGCGGCGCACGGCGGTGCGGTGCTGGCCGATGAGATGGGTCTGGGCAAGACCCTGCAGGCCATCGGGTATCTGCTCGGGAAGGCCGGAGACGGACCACAACTCGTGGTATGCCCGACCTCACTGGTGGGCAACTGGGCGCATGAGATCGAACGGTTCGCGCCAGGACTGCGGGCGGTGGCCTGGCGGGGCGGGCAGCCGCCGACGGCAGAGGCGGGGACCATTGTGGTGACGGGGTATCCGACGCTGCGCGGGCACGGCTCCGCGCTGGCCGGACAGCGGTGGGCCAGTGCGGTTTTCGATGAGGCGCAGGTGCTGAAGAATCCCCGCACCCAGGTCGCCCAGGCGGCGCGGGCGATTTCTGCGAACGCGCGGATCGCCCTGACCGGTACGCCGGTGGAGAACCACCTCGATGAGCTGTGGGCACTGCTGAATCTGGTCGTGCCGCAGGAGTTCACGCACAAGGCACAGTTCCGGCGGCGATTCGTGCGGCCGATCAGCGAAGGGTCGGCCGGCGCGGTGCTGCGGTTGCGGGATGCGATCGAGCCGATTGTGCTGGGCCGCCGCAAGTCCCAGGTGGCCGCGGCGCTGCCCGCCAAGATCCACTGCGATGTGGTGTGCGACCTGACCTCCGAGCAGGAACAGCTGTACGACCGGCTGCTCGACAAGGCCGAGGCGGAAGGCTTCGGGACCGGGGCTCAGCGGCACACGCGGGTGCTGACGGTGCTGACCGAGCTCAAGCAGGTGTGCAATCACCCCGGACTGATCACTGGCGACCTGGACGAATTGACCGGGCGCTCCGGGAAATTCGACGTCTGCTCCGATATTCTGGCCAACAATCTCGACGTGCGTGCACCCACACTGGTGTTCACCCAGTACCGCAAGACCGGCGAACTGCTCGTTCGGCACTGCGCCGAGCAGTTCGGAGTGCGGGTGCCGTTCTTCCACGGCGGACTCGACTCCGAGCAGCGCGGGGAAATCGTCGCGGACTTCCAATCCCCGGACGGCCCACCGGTTGTGGTACTGAGCCTCCGGGCGGCCGGCACCGGACTGACGCTGACCCGGGCCGCCGACGTCATCCACTTCGACCGCTGGTGGAATCCGGCCGTGGAGGCCCAGGCCACCGACCGCGTGCACCGCATCGGACAGACCCGCACCGTCACCGTCACCACGCTGACCTCGAGCACGACCATCGAGGAACACATCGCGGGCATGCACGACCGCAAGTCGGCCCTCTCCGATCTCACGGACGCGGCGGGCGTCGCGGAGCTCGCTCGGCTCGACGACGAACGACTGCTGGAACTGCTGCGCCGGAAGCGTGGGAACTGACATGGCGGACGACGAATTCGGGTACACGGCCTGGGGCAGGGACTGGGTGCGGCTCGCGGAACCGCTCAGCCTCATCAAACCCGAGCCACTGCTCCCCCGAGCGCGCAGCATCGCCCGCAACAACGCGGTCCGGACCGAGATCGAGGGCACCATGGTGCGGGCGCACATTCATCGCGGGTCCGAGGCCTCGGTGACGCATCTGGAGCTGACGTCCCTCCCGCGCGCGACCATCGAGGCCATCGCCGCGGTGGTGCCCGCGGACACCCTCACGCTCAGCGATGAACTGCACGCCGCGGTCATCGGGGCGGGGATCTCGGTCACCCCGGTGCTCGCCGGCACCGACTGCTCCTGCCGGGCCCGCGGCGCCCGCTGCCTCCACATGCTGGCCACCTGCTACGCGGTGGTCCGGCTGATCGACGAAAACCCCTGGCTGGCCTTGGATCTCCAGGGCTACCGCAGCGCGCCACCCGACACGCGCACCGACGCCCCGGTATCGATCCCGCACTGGACGCCGATCGACGCGCTCGATCCCGCGGTGTACTTCGGCTGAGGGCACGACGCGGGAACGGTCGCTCGCCGGCGCGGCAATCGAGTCGACGCGAGCGACCGCCCCCGCAAGCGGGGCGGGCTGGCCCCCTCCGGGCGACCCGGTCGACGTCGAGCTACACGTCGTGTGACCGCATGGCCGGAACCGGCGCGACGCGCTGGTCAGAGGCGACGCAGCGCCGCGATCCGCTGGGAGAGCTGGTCGGCGGTGGCGAGAGCGGTTGGGGGGCCGCCGCATTCGCGGCGCAGATCGCCGTGGATGACGCCGTGCGGTCTGCCCGTGCGGTGGTGGTGCATGGCGACCAGGCTGTTGAGTTCGCGGCGCAGCTCGGAGAGACGGTCCGCGGTGGCGGCGCGTTCCGCGGCGGCCTCGACGGACGGACCGGATGGTCGGGCCTCGGCGGCGGCGCTGCGCTCCTGAAGCTGACGTGACTGGCGTTCGCGCAGGAGGGCGCGCATCTGGTCGGCATCGAGCAGGCCGGGTATGCCGAGGTAGTCGGCCTCCTCGTCACTGCCGGAGAAGGTCGCGGTGCCGAAGGAGTCGCCATCGTAGATGACCTGGTCGAGCTCGGCGTCGGCGGCAAGGGCGATGAACTTCTTCTCCTCCTCGCCCGGCTCGTCCTTCTGCCGATTGGCGTCGATGAGCAGTTCGTCCTCGAGCGAATTCGCCTCGCGGTGCGGCTTGCCGATGACATGGTCGCGCTGCAATTCCAGCTGGGCGGCCAGATCCAGCAGCACCGGCACCGAGGGCAGGAAGACGCTGGCGGTCTCACCGGCCTTGCGGGCGCGCACGAAACGGCCGATGGCCTGCGCGAAGTACAGCGGGGTCGATGCGCTGGTGGCGTATACGCCGACCGCCAGGCGCGGGACGTCGACGCCCTCGGACACCATGCGCACCGCGACCATCCACGGGTCGTTGTTCTCGCTGAACTGGCCGATGCGGTCGGAGGAGTCCGGATCGTCGGACAGGACGACGGTCGGTTTGGTGCCCGAAATGTGTTCCAGCAGTTCGGCGTAGTCGCGCGCCTTCTCCTGGTCGGTGGCGATCACCAGGCCGCCGGCGTCGGGCATGCCGGTGGCGCGCAGCTGGCGCAGGCGGGTGTCGGCGGCGGTGAGCACCTTCGACATCCAGTCGCCCGCCGGGTCGAGGGCCGTGCGCCAGGCGCGGGCGGTCTGCTCGGCATTGAGGGGCTCACCCAGGCGGGCCGAGTACTCCTCGCCCGCGCTGTCGCGCCAATGCGCCTCGCCGGAGTAGGCGAGGAAGACCACGGGTCTGACGACGCCGTCGGCGAGCGCCTCGGAGTAGCCGTAGGTGTGGTCGGCGCGCGACTTCTCGAAACCGGACTCATCGGCCTCGTAGGTGATGAACGGGATCTTGGAGTCGTCGCTGCGGAACGGGGTACCGGTCAGCGCCAGCCGGCGGGTGGCGTCGCCGAACGCCTCCTCGACCGCCTCACCCCAGCTCTTGGCGTCACCGGCGTGATGGATCTCATCCATGATCACCAGCGTGCGTCGATTCTCGGTGCGCACCCGGTGCTTGAACGGGTGCGACGCGATCTGCGCGTAGGTGACGACCACACCGTGGTAGTCCGACGACGTGGAGCCGGTCGAGTTGGAGAAGTTCGAATCCAGCGCAATCCCGTTGCGCGCAGCGGACGCCGCCCACTGATGCTTGAGGTGCTCGGTGGGGGCCACCACCGTCACCTGGTCGACCGTTCGGTCGTTGAGCAGCTCAGCGGCCACGCGCAGCGCGAACGTGGTCTTACCCGCGCCGGGAGTGGCGACGGCAAGGAAGTCGCGTGGCTTGGTCGTCAGATATTTGGTGAGTGCCCTGCGCTGCCATGCACGTAACGAACCGCCACCACCCGAAGTCACTCGGTAGAGAGTAGCGATCGATCCCGACAGCTTTCCAATCCGACACAGCCCCGTGGAGTGCCGCACGACACATTGCGGGTCCGGTCCCATTCGAAGCGCTGGTAGGCGATGCTTAGGCCACGATGAACGCGCACGACGAATCCCAGCAACACGCCGACGCGTCCGCGCCGACGACACCCGTTGTGCTCGCCGCCACCCGCTGGGGCCGCGTCCGCCAGCTCGTCGTCCACGTCGCGGCCAAGGCGTGGAGCGACTCCATCTTCGCCAAATCCGCGGCGGCGGCCTTCTGGCAGACGCTCTCGCTGGCCCCGCTGCTGCTGGGACTGCTCGGCAGCCTCGGGTACGTCGGTCACTGGTTCGGGCCGAACACGCTGAACATCGTGCAATCGAAGATCGTCAGCTTCGCGCGGAAGGCGTTCAGCCCCAGTGTGGTCGACAGTCTGGTCCAGCCCACGGTCAATGATGTCCTGCAACGCGGCCACGGCGGAGTGGTCTCGGGCGGCTTCGTGCTGTCCCTGTGGGCCGGCTCCTCGGCCATGGCCACCTTCGTCGACGCCATCACCGCCGCGCACGGCCAGGCCGCCGCCCGCCACCCCGTCTGGCAACGCATCTTCGCGCTGCTGCTCTATGTCGGCTTCCTCATGGTCGCCGTTCTGATCCTCCCCCTGATCGCCCTGGGCCCCACCCTCATCGGCCGGGTCCTCCCCCACGCCTGGCGCGAACCCGGCCTGCGCCTGATCGACGCCTTCTATTACCCGGGCACCGGCCTCGTCTTGATCGTCGGCCTGACCTTCCTCTACAAGACGGCTCTGCACCGCACCCTGCCCTGGCACCGACTGTTCGGCGGTGCGCTGGTCGCCGGCGTCTTCTTCATGGCCGCCAGCGAAGGCCTGCGCCGCTATCTGGCCTGGGTGACCAGAACCGGCATCTCCTACGGCGCGCTCGCCACCCCCATCGCCTTTCTCCTGTTCACCTTCTTCCTCGGCTTCGCCATCATCCTCGGCGCCGAATTCAATGCCAGCGTCGAGGAATTCTGGCCTTCCCGGGCCACCCGATTCGAGCAACTCCGAATGTGGTGGAGTAGCCGCGAGCACCGCCGGGCGGCGGCCGCGGCAGCCCCGTCACCGAAACCGGAGGATCCTCCGCCGCCGCCCGCCACCGATCAGCGGTCCGTGCGAACCATGCCGTAGACGCCGGACGCGACACGGCGGGCCGAGAGGTAGGCGGTCACGGTGACCGCCAGCGCCAGCAGCACGGGGGCGAAGGCGAGGGCGGGATTGTCCGGGCGGTCGGCCATGAGGAACGCGGCGACCAATGTTTGTGCGGGGACGCCCCATTGGACGGCGGCCAGAACGCCCGTGCGGTGCGCTTCGGGCTTGTTCAGACGTCGGCGGGTCCAGCCCGAGCTCGCGCCGATGACAGCGGTGGAGAGCAGTCCCGCGCCGATCCACGGTCCGCCCTTGGCTCCGTCGGCCAGAACGGCGACGCCGGTGACCGCGGTGAGCAGGGTGAACACCGGGATCGACAGCAGGGTGAGACGGACCGTGCGGACGACTCCCTCAGCGGTGGGAGTTTCGTTGGGAAGCAGTCGGATTCGTGCCAGTTCGGTGCTCTGGACGCCGACCAGGATGGTCAGCGCGAGCGCAATGGTGATGTGAGTGGCCAGCAGTAGCGGATTCGCCATCGGGACAACCTTTCCTGAGTTCCGACTCAGGATAGCCGTTTACTGAGTTGTAACTCAATAAATGCGGAAACGAGTAGTCCGGTACGCGTGCGGGTTTACCGGCGCCGACCCGACATCGAGTGACGAGCCGAGCACGGCATCGCACCGGGAGGTCCGAGCCGAGCCTCCGACGACAGCCAGCCGGCGCACCGCCACCTCGAAATCGAAAGGTCCACGGCGGAAGGAGCTTCGGCAGCCGCCGGGGAGATTTCGCCGCTCCAGCAACAGGGTTCGCGCACCGAGCGTGGCAAGGGCGGCCGCGGCGGTCAGCCCGGCGTTGCCGGCGCCGAGGATGTCGGCCCGTCGCGCGCACCGCCTCGAACGGCCGCCGGCGGCGCGCAAGGGCTACACCCCCCTCAATTATTTGAATAGGCATCTTGCGTTATGACGATTCCTGTTCAGATCAAAACAGACAATAAATTGAATAATCTCTACCGGTGATACGCTGGCCCGATGGCGCTTCGTAACGCGGTCCTGGCCGCACTGCTGGAAGGTGAGGCCTCGGGCTACGACCTGGCGAAGGGATTCGACGCGTCGGTGGCCAACTTCTGGATGGCCACACCGCAGCAGCTGTACAAGGAACTCGACCGCATGGCCGCCGAGGGCCTCATCCAGACGCGGGTGGTGCAGCAGGAGCGCCGACCCAACAAGCGCCTGCACGCCATCACTCCCGCCGGTCGCGCCGCCCTGCACGAATTCATCGACGCACCGGCCAAGCCCACCGCCATTCGCGACGAGATGATGGTGAAGGTCCAGGCCATGACCGACGCCGATGCCCCGGCCGTACGCGCCGCGGTGGCCGAGCATCTCGAATGGTCCAGGGCCAAGCTCGCCCGCTACGAACGTCTGCGCACCCGGCTGCTCGCCGGTCGCAGCGAGCCGGCCTACCTGGAAGAGGCCGAACGGGTCGGCCCCTATCTGACCCTGCTGCGAGGCATCTCGTTCGAGCAGGAGAATCAGCGCTGGGCGGAGTTCGCCCTCACGGTCATCGATCGCCGCATCGCCGCGGGCGTCTGACAGCGGACTGCTCCGGCCGGTCCAGGATCTCGCCGATCACCGATTCGGCAACGCGTCGAGGAATCCGTCCCGCCGCGTCGTCGTGGATGGCGCGCGCCCGGGGCACCAATACCGGGAAATTCCCTGTCCAATGAACTATTTCGGCGAGAACCGATGCCGGCCGACGAACCGACCTTGCCTCATGGGCGGCACGGGGCGACCATCGGTGTGTGAAGTACGACCGGTTGGACGAACTCCTCGGGCTGATGGACAACAACACCTGCATGCTCGAGGTGATCCAGGATGAGCTGCTGGGCAGCGAAGAACCCGACCGGCCCGAGCAGAGTCGGCGAACCGGGGGGACGACCAGCGGAAACCCCTAGTCGCGCTTCATCATTTCCGCCGGTCGGTGGCGACCGCGCCGCCGACGCCACCGACCACCACACAGCGTCGCTGTCGATGGCCGGTTTCTCCGCGGGGTGGGACCTTCGGCCCCGCGCGAATCGTTCATTGGCCCGTTGTCCAGCCCGTGCGCGCCTGGGACCGTAGGAGGCGGAAGGAAGGTGATCATGCCGACGAACGATGTCGATCAGCCGATCATCGTGGGTATGGACATGTCCGCGGCCGCGCTACGGGCGGTGCGCTGGGCAGCCCACGATGCCGTACTACGGGGCGCGCCGCTGCAATTGGTCTGTGCCACACCGCGGCTCGCGGACCGGCCCCTCGACGACAGTCCGGTCGAGCTGTTCCACAGCGACTACCGCGACACCGTGCAGACGACACTCGAGGATGCCGCCGACCTGGCGAAGTCGAGCACCGCGGACCTCGGATCGCTCGACGTGTCGACCCTCATCGTCGACGCCGAACCCATTCCGGTGCTGTGTGAACTCGCGCAGACCGCGCGATACGTGGTGGTCGGGGCACGGGGGTTGACGTCCTATCACCGCAGCCTGTTGGGCTCGGTCAGTACGGCGTTGGCGCGACACGCGCTGGGGCCGGTCGTGATCGTTCCGGAAGAACTGCCCGACGCGAGCCTACCCGTGGTCGTCGGTGTGGACGGCTCGCCGCTCAGCACCCATGCCATCGAGGTCGCCTTCGATGAGGCCTCGCGGCGTGGGGTCGAAGTGGTCGCGGTGCACGCCTGGGGCGATCGCACCCGGGATCCGGTGTACTCGGCATCGGACGCGCACGATCTGCTGGCTCGCAGCCTCTCCGCCCCGATCGCCGAGTACCCGAATGTGAAGGTGTGGTCCGTCGTCGCCGAGGGGCGCCCGCTGCGACAGCTGCTGGAAGAGTCGCGCCGGGCACAGCTCATCGTGATCGGCAGTCACGGCAGGGGCGGATTTCCGGGCATGACACTCGGATCGACCGGGGAGGCGGTCATGCACGCCGCCGACTGCCCGGTGGCGATCATTCGACCGCGGGAAGCCGGCTGACCGGTAGCGCGGTGCCTCGGCCGCCCGCAGCGACGTGGGGACAAAGTAGGACGCCACCGAATATCGGCTGGTCACCGCTGGTAGCGTGTACCGGTGCTGTCCAGTCCCGCTCCCTCGAACACATCCGACGCCACCAATGAGGCATCGTGGATCGCCCGTACCGCCGACGCCGTGATCGAGCACGCGAGACAGACGGGCGCGACCACGCTGGTGTGCGCGTCGGGTATCAGTCCCTCCGGCGACATCCACCTCGGCAATCTGCGTGAGGCGATGACGGCACATCTCGTCGCTGAGGAGCTCCTCGCCCGGGGCCTCGACGCGATCCACCACCACTCGTGGGACGACTATGACCGGTTCCGGAAGGTGCCGGCCGGAGTGCCGAAACAGTGGGCCGAGCACGTCGGCAAGCCGCTCGCCGTCGTCCCCGATCCAGGCGGGGAGTACGAGTCGTACGCGGTGCGGCATATGACGCGCTTCGTCGATGCACTGGCTCGTCTGGGCGTCCGCATGCGAGAGGTACGGCAGTCCGTCGCCTATCCCGCGGGGACCTACAACTCCCAGATCCGAGTGGCATTGGATCGGCGCGGCGAGATTTTCGACATTCTGGAGACCTTCCAAACCGAGGGCCGCCACGAAACCCCGGTCGAGGAACGACGTGCGGCCTATTACCCGTACAAGCCCTACTGCGAGGTGTGCGGGAAGGACTCGACCGAGGTGACCGGGTGGGACGGCACCACCATCACCTACACGTGCCGCTGCGGGCACGCAGGCGGTCACAGCCTCGCCGACGGCAGCCGACCCTCCGGGAAGCTGGTGTGGAAGGTGGACTGGCCGATGCGGTGGGCGTTCGAGGGCGTCCAGTTCGAGCCGGCGGGCGAGGACCACCACGCACCGAACAGCTCATTCGCGTCCGGTCGGGTTCTGATCCGCGCGCTCTACGACGCGCAAGCGCCGTCGACCGTGGTGTATTCGTTCGTTCGGCCCGCCGGAGGCGGGGGGAAGCTGTCGAGCAGCGCGGGCGGGGCGGCCACGCCGGACGCCATCCTCGAGATTCTCGAACCTCCGATGGTGCGGTGGCTGTACGCGCGTCGGCTCCCGTCCAACGGATTCACCATCGACCTGTCCCCCTCGGCCATCGTCCGACTCTATGACGAGTGGGACCGCTACAGCGCGAAAGTTGCTGGGGGACACGCGTCTGCGGTGGAAGCACATTTGCACGAGTTGTGCGTACGGACTCATGTCGGCGCGGTCGAGCAATCCGCCCGCCCCGTGTCGTTCCGCCTGTTGTCCGCGCTCGTCGACCTCACCGCCGGAAACACCGCCCAGATCGCACGACTGCTGCGCGAACAACTCGCCGCAGAGGGCACCGATCGCGCTCTGCCCGAGACCGACGAGGCGCTGCTGGCAGAGTTGGAGCCCCGCCTGAGCAACGCAATCCGGTACACCGAGTCCTTGCCGGAGAGCGACCGCACGATCGTCCGGACCGAATTCAACGCGCAAGCGTGGAACGGGCTCGACGCCGAGACCCGTAACGGTATCGCGCTGCTCGTGGACCGGATGGGCGACGACTGGACACTGCCCGGCCTGACGACCACCGTGTACGCGGTGCCCAAGCTGATGGCCGGACTCCCCGCAGACGCCGACCCGACGCCCGAGCTGAAGAAGCAGCAGCGCGCCTTCTTCAAGGCTCTCTATCAGCTGCTGGTATCGCGCGACACCGGCCCCCGACTGCCGACGTTGCTGCTGTCGCTCGGCACCGACCGCGCCCGTACCTTGCTCACACCCAGCTGACCCGAGAACAGCCGTAACGCCTGGCCATCTGTACTGACCCCCCGGACTTGCCGGCACACGCGAGCGGCTCCACGACCTTCCAGGTCTGCGTATCGACGATGATCCGCAAGGTGTGCATGGCGTCGACGACGGCGGGCGGCACAATGGTCGGTTCGCCGCCGCACCGTGCGCGGCCCCACCGCGGCGGATCCATGGAGGCGGACCACCGGTGAATCGGGTTGCGCAGTTGCTCAACAGGATTCGGCCTGCGGGCAGAAATCGATGCCTCGAGTGCGAACAGGTATGTTCATCGAATGCACTCCACTGGGTTGAGTCACCCGGGCCATCGCTCGCAGCCGCGCTGGACGGTCGGGACGAGTAGCCAGAATGTCACGTCCTTCTGGCCAGCTATCTGATCCAGGCGCACAATTTCCACGATCCCTTCGGCACGAGGCCAGTGGGCGACCAGACCGAGTACCGAGTGCGATTCTTGTAACCCTGTCCGATGTAGGCGATTCCGGCATTGGAGGCACACTCGATGACGTCTGTATGGGACGATCGGCTCGCCGAGTTCTGGGCACCACCCGGGCAGACCGGCTCGGGCATAGTCCTCGGCGACTCCATCGCGGCGTTGGCGCCGATGCCTCGACCCACACCATCGAGCCTCGTAATCCGTTAGTCGACACCGCATGCACGAAGTAAGGCGGCGACACCGTTCCGTCGGCTCGGCTAGATCTGTTCGGCCACCCGTGTGAGTGCCTCGGCAAGGCCGTCACGGGCGGCAGCGGTCTCTGGGTGGTCCTCGCCCAGCACGCGGACGTGATCTGCCACAACAGCTTCGAACAATTCGACGGCCTCCTCAAGTTGTCCCACCGAGCAGAAGGCGTCCGCGAGATTGCGGCGAGTCGCGAGGGTGTCGGGGTGATCAGCGCCCAGCACGCGAGTGCGGTCGGCAAGAACCGATTCGAACAGTGGAATTGCCACGGCGCCGCGGCCTGCCGCGCGGTGAACGGCGGCTACGTTGCTGCGCGCGGTGAAGACATCAGGGTGGTCGATGTCGCGCACCCGCTCGGTATCGACAACGACAGCTTCGATCAGTGCCAACGCGTCGTCGAATTGCCCGGTCTCTCTCAGCGCACCCGCGAGATTGTTACGACTACGCAGAGTGGCCGGGTCGTCCGCGCCAAGGACTCGCGCGCGGTCGGAAGCAATTTCCCTGAGCAGCGGGATCGCCTGCTCGGGGCGACCGGCTGCCATGTAGGCGCCGGCAAGGTTGTTTCGGCTGCGCAGTGTGGCGGGGTGATCGGTACCGAGGATCTGTGCGCGGTCCGCGGCAACCGCAGTGAACAGGCCGATGGCCGCCTCGATTCGACCGGCCGATTGGTAGGCGTAGGCCAGGTTGTTGCGGGCCGCAAACGTCCGGGCATGGTTCTCGCCGAAGATGGTGACGTGGTCGGCGACGTTGGCCTCGAATAGCGGGATCGCCTCGACGAGTCGCCCTGCCGATTCGTAGGCGTAGGCAAGGCTGTTGCGGGAAGCGAGGGTGTTGGGATGGCGTGAACCGAGCATCCGCTCGGCATCAGCGACGACTCGTTCGCCGAGTTCGATGGCGCGCGTGAGGTCTTCGACTTCGAGCAATTGCCGCATCGCCCATTGCCGCGCCGCCAGTGCCCGCTCGATGACGTCGCGGAGGCTCACACCGTCCTGCCCCGATCACCACCAGGATCGTCCATCGACTCCTCGACCGGCGCGGTTTGCGCCGCGGCGAGGTTTTCGCGGATCAGTTGGGTCAACGGGGATTCGGTGCCGAGTGCTCGCTCTGTGTCGGCGAGCACGGAGGCAAACAATGCGACGGCTTCGGTGGTGCGCCCGGCCAAGCGATAGGCGTTGGCGATGTTGTGTCGGCTGCGCAGGGTGTGCGGGTGATCCGCGCCCAAGACTTGGGTGCGCAGTGGAACAACTGCTTCGAGAATCGTGATGGCGTCGTCGATTCGTCTGGCCGACTGGTAGGCGATGGCGAGGTTGTTGCGCGAGGTCAAGGTATCGGGGTGGTTGGCCCCGAGAATGCGAATGCGGTCGTCGAGGAGGGCTTCGTGTTCAGCGATCGCCTCGGGTAGCCGTCCCGCCGACAAATAACCGAACGCGACATTGTTTCGAGAGATCAGCGTGTCGGGATGATCGGCGCCCAGGATTCGGACGCGATCGGCGAATACGTGCTCATACAGTGCGACGGCCTCCTCGATGCGCTGGGCGGATTCGTAGACGTAGGCGAGATTGTTTCGGGTGGCGAGCGTGTCGGGATGATCGCTGCCCAGAACCCGTTGCTGGTCGGCGAGAACCGCTTCGAACTGCGCCATCGCCTCCTCGACTCGCCCCGCCGTGTCGTGGGCACTGGCGAGGTTGTTGCGAGAGATCAGCGTGTCGGGATGGTCAGCACCCAACACGCGAACACGTCGGGCGACAACACCTTCGTACATCTCGATCGCCTCCTCGACGCACCCGGCGGATTCCAGAGCATCAGCGAGATTGTTAAGGGAGGAGAGCGTGTCGGGATGCTCGGGACCGAGAATGCGAGCACGTTGGGCGACAACACTTTCATAGACCTCGATGGCTTCGTCGACCCGCCCGGCAGCCTCCAGAGCATCAGCGAGATTGTTACGGGTGGACAGCGTGTCGGGATGTTCGTGGCCCAGTGTCCGTTGGTAGTCGCGCAGCACCGCTTCGTACTGGGCGATCGCTTCGTCGACTCGCCCGGCCGACTCGTAAGCGCGGGCGAGATCGCCCCGGGAAGCAAGAGCGTCGGGGTGATCGGCACCGAGGATACGCACGGCATCGGCGACGACATGCTCGCCGAGTTCGATGGCGCGCGCCAAGTCCACGGCTCCGATGAGCTGGCGTAGTGCCCACTGCCGCGTCGCGAGGGCCCGCTCGACGATCGCGGTCACGTGAGCCCTTCTTCCTGCAGCGCCTCCCACAAGGCTTCGGCGTGCGAGATGAGCCAGGACCCCTCGTGCCGGCGGTCCCATGCCTGCGAGGAATCGAACATTCTGGGCTCGATGAGGTCGAGCACCTCGGTGGCGATCGCGACGAAATCCCCGTCCGCCCGGTACTTTTCCCACAGCACGCGCGCCATCAGCCGATGCATTATCACCGCGTCGCCGCTGAACGACCACGTCAACACGGACCCGTCGACACACTGCTCCAGCGCGCTCTCGATGGCCTCGGTCGTGACCTGGCGAGCCGTCGCGACACCGTGCAGCAGCTCGCGAGGCACACCCTCGGGTGACAACAATGCAATGATGCCGATCAGCGTTGCGCACAGGCCGGTAGCGTCACCGGCGGCGACGGTTTCGACGTTCAGCAGCAACGCACCGGCCGTCGATCCCGGATAGCTGTCGCCCTTACGGCGGCGCATGGTCTCGACGACAGGTTGATCGCGCAACAGCGTGCAGTATGCGTCGTAGTCGAGGCGGCGCGCCTTGATCGTTGCGGCGGCCGAGGCAAGTGCAAGCGGTAGATCACCGAGCTCTTCGGCGATGGTGGATGCGCCGGGGTCCTCGTCGCGTCCGGTGCGCTCGGCCAGATAGCCGAGGGATTCCTGCCGGGTGTAGGTTCCGACATCGATCGGTGTGCCGAGCTCGGTGAAGGAACGGTTGGTACTGGTGATGATCACCCTGGCGCCCGATGCGGGGACGTACTGGTTCAACGCATCGGGATCGGTCGCGTTGTCAAAGACGATCACCGCGTCACCGCGCCTCGTCGCAAGATGCTCGGTCAACCGCCGCGCCGACTCAGCCGAATCTCCTTGCGGATCTGCGACATTCAGCCGCTCGGCGATGCGGGTCAGTCCAGCGATCAACTCGCTGGAAGTCTCGGCGTTGACCCACCCGACGACGCCGCAGCCGTCTGCGATCCTCGATCGAGCATAGGCTGCGGCGAGCTGTGTCTTGCCCACGCCACGCATACCGGTCAGCGTGCAGACCACCACCGCAACCCGATTACGATCCAGAGCCCGTGCCAGCTGGTCCAACGTCTCCCGCTCGACGAATGCCATGGGCGCACCAGGGATCTCGCCCACCACGATCTGATCCGACAGCAACGCCGCGGGCACAGAAGACCGAGGCTCGACGACCGGATGATCGAGGTCGGGATCGAGATCGAAGGCGGTTACGCTCACCGACGATTCCATGCTGTCGGTCGCCGCCGCGAGGTTCATCTCGGCGAACAGAGCAGCGAGATCGGTTCTGTCGATGTGAATCAGCGCATCCGGCAGTTCGGCCAGGCGCTGACGTTCTTCGAGCCATCGCCAGATGCCGGAGGCTTCACGGCCCTGTGCGAACCCATCGGATACGTAGGGTTTGATGCCGAGGAGGACAGCCAGGTCCTCCCAACTAGCGCCGAGACGACACTGGAACTCCAATCGGGCTCTGGCGAGGTTGGTCATGCCTGGGAATCCCGCAGGATCTCGGCCAAGTCAGCACGCCCGATCACGGTCAGTGCATCCGGTAGCTCATGCAGCTTGTCCCGAATTTCCAGCCATACCCACAGGTCTCGCGCTTGTCTGCCGTGCCGAAACGGTGCACGGTTATGGGGAGGGACGTCGAAATAGTCGGCGACCTTCTCCCAGTCATCGAGCAGCCGTTGGCATACCACGAGTTTCACGGTTCCCGGGAAGGTATTCACCGCTCCCAGCGGCTTGGCCTGCACGCGCTGCCCTGCCGCACCAGGCGCCGAGAACGCGTGTAACACTGCGACGGCAAAACGCGCCGCAGCATCGGCGGCGTACCGTTGCCACAGATCGTCTTTGTCCTCACCTGCGAAGTCGCAGACCGCTTTGACCATGAGGAACCCCGGACCACCGCGATAGGCGGCCAATGCGACACCCAAGGCTTCCATTTCGATGCCGATCGCCTTGGGCCACGAAGTCTGCAGCGACGCGAGGAACGTCTCGTCCGCCACCACCTTCTCGCCGCACAGCACGGGCCCGAACCGGGCACACGGAACGGCCAGTGAATCGTCCGGGCGGGCGATGCGGATACCGGTAGTCCAGTCGTCGGCAGCCACGCCGCGCGCCACGGCGAGCAACTCCTGATCCGGCCGGTACACCTCGTAACGAGGAACAGCACCGGTCGGGGTCACCTTGGCCAACTCGTAGCCGACCACCTGTTCGGGGACCAGCACATCACCGAGCGCCAAATCGCCGGCGCCGGCGCGGGCTCCGCCCGCAATGCCGACCAGCAAAACCTGGGCAGGGTTCCAGATACCGATCGCGCGCTGAGCGACGTATGCGGAATTCACATTCCCCATACCATCCAACGGGACGACCAGTATCCTTCGGTCGCCTATCGTACCCATCTGGAGTTTGCGTCCGCGCCAGGGATATTCGACGTACTCGCCCAATGCGCGAACGACAGCGGCACGTTCGAGTTCGAGCGCTGCCAGGATGACGGTGTCGATGATGGGTGCCGATTCCGAGGGGAAAGGCAGCGGCATGGCGCAGAGCTTACCCGGCACGCGGGGGCGACCGTCCTTGCTTCTTCGAGATCGATTGCGCCGCACTGGTTATAGTTGTCAGGGATGACAGCGCCTAGCTGTGAGTCGATCGTATGCGCGAAGAGAGTGGTCGGCGGTGACAGACGAGCGTGCCGCACTCAAGAGTGAACAGCTGGAACGAATCAAACAGCGCGACACCTTTCTCAACCTGAACATCGTCGCGCTGGGCGTGGTGATGGCCGTGGCACTGCCGGGACAGCGGCCCGCTGGCATATGGCTGGTCGTGCCCTGGATCACCGCCATTCTGGGGTGGGCCTACCTGTCCAACGACGACAAGGTATCCGCCATTGCGCGTCATCTTCGGCTGCAGGTGAGACCCGCCGACGTGGCGAGCGCGTGGGAAACCAGCAACAAGGGACTGCTGCGGCCGCGAATCCGCTGGATCGCGGATGTAGCGACATTCTTGCTCTCCTACATCGTTCCCACGCCGGTGGCCTTGGCGCTGTTTGTCGTGTCGACGCCCGGGTCACCCCGGACCGTGGGCTATGTGATCATGGCCGTGGAATCGGCAGTGACCTCCACCCTGGCTGGCTTCTTCGTTGCCTCTGCACTGCAGCGGCGGCGCGCATGAGATCCGCTTGGCGGCACATCCGACGGCAACCGAAAGTCTCCCGGGCCGACATCTGCCTGTGCTTCGCCCGCGAGCCTGTTTCTGGGGGACCGGAAAGGTCTCTCGCGAACTGCTTGCTCCCGATGGCGGCCGTCGACAGCGAGGAAATCCGGAACTGCTGAATCCATTCAAAATGACACTCTCTGGCCCAATTCAGCAGTTCACAGCCCGCTGACCAGCAGAAACAGCTAGTCCTTCCTCATCCCCTCGATGAGCAAGGACTCGACTGCAGCAGACAGCTCCTGAACCGATTCAAAATGGCACTCCTCAGCCAAAAACAGCCAGCTGAACTGCCGAAATACCTGCTAGCGCATCACTTCTTCATCATCTCGTAGATTCGCTTGCAGTCCGGGCAGACCGGGGAGCCGGGCTTGGGGGAACGGGTGACCGGAAAGACCTCGCCGCACAGGGCCACCACGTGGGTGCCCATGACGGCGGACTCGGCGATCTTGTCCTTCTTGACGTAGTGGAAGACCTTGGGAGTGTCGTTGTCGGTCGACTCGTCGGTGGTCTCGTCCGGACGTACCAGGGTGTCTGCGCTCACGGGTTCAATCATGCCAGGCGGCGTGTGCATCCGACGCGCGGTAGTGGAAGACTCGGGGGTATGCAGCGTGACGGCGAATCCCAAGCCGACGGCATGAGCGGTGAGGATCGCCCGGACGTCGAGTTCCATCCGGCCGGTTCCATCCCGAAACCACCGCGCCCGTCGCAGGGCTACTTCCCGGGCGAGGAGAAACAGCATCCGGCGCTGATCACCGTGGCCGCGCCCTCGCTCGAGCAGCAGCATCGTGATCGGGTGCGGCGGTACATCACCATCATGTCGTTCCGCATCCCGTGCCTGATCGGCGCGGCCGTCGCCTACAGCGCCTGGCACAGCTGGTGGTTGTCGCTGCTCATCATCGGCGTCTCCATCCCGCTCCCGTGGATCGCGGTCCTCATCGCCAACGACCGCCCGCCCCGCACCAAGGACGAGCCCAGTCGCTGGGACGGACGGAGCAACCGGGCAGCGCTCGAATCACACCCGCACAAGGCCATCGACAGCTGACGGCGCGCGGCGGATGCCCGCCGACAGCAGGGCGGCCAGGCCGCACAGTCCGCCCGCGATGAACCAGGCGGTGGTGTAAGTCCCCTGGATATCGCGGATGACGCCCGCGCCGAAGGCGGCCAGGGCCGCGCCGATCTGGTGTGAGGCGAAGACCCAGCCGAAAGCGACCGGGCCGTCGGCGCCGAAGTGGGTGCGGCAGAGGGTGACGGTGGGCGGGACGGTGGCGATCCAGTCCAGACCATAGAAGATGATGAAGGCCCACATGCTGGGGTGCACGTCGGGTCCGAAGAGAACCGGCAGGAACAGCAGCGAGACGCCGCGCAGGGAGTAGTAGGCGACCAGCAGGTACCGGGAATCCAGGCGGTCGGTGAGCCAGCCCGAGGCGATGGTGCCGGCGACGTCGAAAATGCCCACCAGCGCAAGCAGTCCGGCCGCGGTAGTGGCGGGCATGCCGTGGTCGTGGGCGGCGCTGACGAAATGGGTGCCGATCAGGCCGTTGGTCGACGCGCCGCAGATGGCGAAACCGCCTGCCAGCAGCCAGAACACGGGCTTGCGGACGATGGCTGCCAACACCGTGACGGCGCGGGCCGCGCCGCCGGGGGCCGCGGTGCGCACCCCGGCGTCGCTGCCGGGTTCGGCTCCATAGGCCCGCACCCCGGCATCGCTCGGGAAGTCGCGAATGAACAGCAGCACCAGCGGCACCACCGCCAAGGCCGTCGCCGACACCACGAGCGACGGAGTACGCCAACCGTGATCGCGGGCCAGGCTCGCGATCAGCGGCAGGAAGACCAGCTGCCCGGTCGCGCCCGCGGCGGTGAGGACACCGGTCACCAGGCCCCGGTGCTTCACGAACCAGCGCCCGGTGATGGTGGCGACGAACGGCATGGACATCGAGCCCACACCGACACCGACCAGCAGACCCCAGGTGGCCATGAGCTGCCACGGCCGCGTCATGAACACCGTGAGCCCGCTGCCCGCCGCGATCAGCACCAGCGCGCAAGCCACCACTCGGCGAATGCCGAAGCGATCCATGAGCGCCGCCGCGAACGGCGAGATCAGGCCGTACAGCAGCACATTCACCGACACCGCCGCGCCGATGGTGCCATGCGACCAGCCGAACTCCTCATGCAGCGGGTCCATGAGCACGCCTGGCACCGAGCGGAAGCCGGCCGCGCCCAGCAGCGCGATGAAGCCCACCACGGCCACGATCCACGCCGGGTGCAGTCCCGGCCGCGCGACCGCCGGCGGCGCCGTGGGTATGCCACTCGCGCTCGAACCGCCCGACCCGGCGTCCAACGGGGTTGTGCCGCGCGGTGATTCCCGGTCGAGATCATCCTTCAGTTCGCTCACCCGATCGAGCGTGACGGAAAAGCTCTTTCGGAACGAGTGGCCAGAATGCCACAATGCGTCAAGATTGAGCCATGCGAGAGGAGCATCGTGCCGACACCCCATCTCGTCGCCGTCCTCGTCCTGGAGCCGACCGTCGGCTTCGACATGTCGATCCCGCCTTTGGTGCTCGGCGCGGCCGTCGATGACGACGGCAATCCGCTCTACGCGGTGCACACCTGCGGCATCGACACCCGCGCTGTCACCGCCACCGGCGGATACGCCGTCATTCCCGAATTCGGCCCGGAGCTGCTGGCCCGCGCCGACACCGTGATCGTGCCGGGGACCCGCATCACCAAGCCGCGGCAGGACGGCACCCTGCCGCCGCACGTGGCCGAGGTCCTGGCCACCGTCCGGCCCGACGCACGCATCGTCTCCATCTGCACCGGCGCGTTCGTGCTCGGCGCGGCGGGCATTCTCGACGGCCGCCGCGCCACCACCCACTGGCGGTTCGCGGACCGCTTCCGCGCCCTGTACCCGAAGGTCCTGCTGGACGAGAACCTGCTGTTCGTCCAGGACGGAAATGTCTGGTCCTCAGCGGGTTTGGCGGCCGGGATCGACCTGTGCCTGCACTTGATCCGTACCGACCACGGCAGCGCCGCCGCCAATGGCGCGGCCCGCTACTGCGTGGTGCCGCCGTGGCGCGAAGGCGGGCAGTCGCAGTTCATCGAACGGCAGGTCCCGGAACCGGGTAGCGACGGCACCGCGCCGACCCGCCACTGGGCGCTGCACCATCTGGATCGCGACCTGGACCTGAACTCCCTTGCCGCGCACGCTCATATGAGCGTGCGGACCTTCACCCGACGGTTCAAGGCCGAGACCGGTATGGCCCCGGGCGCGTGGATCCTGCGACAGCGCATCCAGCACGCCCGGCACCTGCTGGAAACCACCGACCTGAGCGTCGGCGAGGTGGCACGCGGCGCGGGCATGGGCACCGCCGCCTCGCTGCGCCACCACATGCGCCTGGAGCTGGGTGTGCCCCCGCTGACCTACCGCAAGACCTTCCGTAGGCGCGAAACCCTGGAGACAGCATGACCATTCGCTGGGTGTGGGCCTTCCTGGACCGTCCCGCCGCACAATTCGACGCCGCCGCCGAGTTCTGGACCACCATCACCGGCACCGAGCTCTCGCCCCGGCGCGGCGAGCACGACGAATTCGTCACGCTGTTACCCGATTCCGGTGCGGCGACCCTCAAGATGCAGTCCATCGACGGCCCCGCCCGCGTCCACCTGGATCTCGATGTCGACGATGTCGGCGCGGCCACCGAACGCGCCGAGAAGCTCGGCGCCACCCTCGCCGCCGACTACATCCTCACCGAGCGAATCGGCTACGCAGTCCTGCACTCCCCCGCCGGAATGCCTTTCTGCTTCACGCCTTTCCGTGATTCCGCCGGCCCGCTCGCCCCGACCGTGACCGGTCCCGCCCGCGACCGCAGCCGCCTCGACCAGATCTGCCTGGACATCGGCACGAGCGACTATGCCGAAGAAGCCCGCTTCTGGACCGCATTGACCGGCTGGGCGTGGCGCCCCGGCACCCTGCCCGAATTCGCCCGCCTGTCCGCCCGCCCGGAGATTCCGATCGACCTGCTGCTGCAACGCCTCGGCGACGATCGCCCCACCTCCGCGCACCCGGACCTGGCGTGCACCGACATCGACGCTACCGCGGACTGGCACGAGCAGCTGGGCGCGCACCGTGGCGAGCGCGGCAAGCACTGGCTGGTGATGGCAGATCCGTGCGGCGCACCCTACTGTCTGACCAGCCGCAAACCGGCCTGAGCATGCTTCGCGAAGAGGATCCGGGGTACCGAACGGAATAAGCGATTTGGGCATTCGCGACATTCGGGGGCCCGGCCCGGTGCGCACGAACTCCAGACCTGCCGGGTAACTCACGAAGGCTCTCGGGCTCGCTGGACGCCGGAGTCGGCAGACAGTGCTCGGAACGCGCCGCAGCCCCTGAGGCTTCGCGGCTCCTCGGAGCCGGGAAGGTCAGGGGCTTCGGCGTGGAACTCCCGCGGGCGGACTCTCAGTGAGCCCCGAGAGTTGGCTTTCCCTACTTCCTTTCGGTTTGGGCCTGGCGGGGCACCTCGCCGGAGTTGGCCAGCGCCTCGAGGTCCTCGAGGAACTTCTCGATACTGTCTGCCCGGGCCTGGGGCGTGCCGATCTGCTCGCGCACCTTCTCCTCGGTAAGCGCCAGCATGGCGGCGGCCAGATCCTGTTCCAGGTCCCGGATCATCTGCCTGCGGTACTGCAAGATCTGATCGCGGCCCTGCTTGCGCACCCGCTCCACCTCGGCGGCGGCGGCCTCGCGCATCTGGAGAATGATGCGATCGGCGTCGGCGCGTGCCTCCTCGCGCATGCGTTCGAGTTCGGCCTGCGCCTCGGCGACGGCATTGTCATAGGCGGCCTTGGCGGTGGCCAGACGCTGCGCCGCCGCCTCGCTCTCCTCGAGCTGCCGCCGGATCTGGTCCTGGGCGTTGTTCATGATCCTCTTCACAGGTGGCACAACGTATTTCACGACGAACCAGACGATGACGGCGAAGCCGAACAGCTGACTGAAGAAGACGGGCCAATCGAAGGTGATGTGGTAAATGCCCTCGGCGAGATGGGTATCGGTGAGGATCATGCAGACCCCCGTCCTCTCTGTCGGCCCGCGCTGGTCCGGGCACGATCGTTCCCGCCCAGGACCCGGCCGGCCAGGTCCTGAGCGAGTGGTTCGACGGCTTCGCGTAGTTCGGCGGCGACCTGGTCGGCCTCGGCGCGCAGCTGCGCCGTGGACTCGGCCACGATCTGGTCGGCCTCTTTCTGTGCCTCGCCGCGCATTTCCTCGAGAATCGCGCGCCCTTGGGCCCGTGCCTGGTTGCGGATGTCGGCCGCTTCCGTACGGGCTTTCTCGAGCGCGGACTCGTAGCGCGCCTCGGCTTCGGCGAAGGTTTCGCTGGCTTCCTTCGCGGTCGCCGTCGTGACCTCGACACGTGCCTCCCGTTCCGCCAATACCTTTCGTATGGGCGGAACCACGAAGAACCAGATGACTCCGAGCACGACCAGGAAGATCAATAACTCAGCGAAGAAGGTGCCGTTGGGAACCAGGAAGTTCCCCGCGGCCTCCACATCCGTTCGGGGAGACATGATGACGTCTACTTACCTGGAGTAGCGAATACGAACAATGCCATGAACGCTAGATTGATGAAGTATGCCGCTTCGACCAGGCCGACGGTCAGGAAGAAGTTGACGCGCAGGCGGCCTTCCGCCTCCGGTTGCCGGGTGACGCCGTTGATCAACGCCGCGCCGGCCAGACCGTCACCGATGCCAGCGCCGATGGCACCGCCCGCCAGAATGATGCCGCCGCCGATGAGAGCGCCCTGGACGATACTCGCGGTTGCTGGGTCTGCCATTGTTCACTTCCTTTTGCAAAATGGTTGCAACGCTGAACGACCGACGTCGCTCAGTGGTTTTCACTCTCCAGCGACATCGACTGGCTGAAGTAGAGGATGGTCAGCAGGGCGAAGATGAATGCCTGAATGGCTCCGACGAACAGGTCGAAGAGTTTCCAGACGGCATTCGGACCCCAGCTGATCCAGAAGGGGAACAACGTGATCACCGAAACCATGACGCCGCCCGCGAACATGTTGCCGAAAAGTCGCAACGAGAGCGACAACGGTTTGGCGATTTCCTCGACCACATTGATGAAAACCATGGGGCCCCAGCCGGTGTGGCCCTTGAGCAACTGTTTCGCGTGCCCGCCCGGACCGCGCCGCCAAGCGCCCGCGGCGTGATAGAGCAGGAACACGAACAGCGCGAGTGCGAGCGTGAAGTTGAAATCCGACGCCGGCGGCGCGATCAATTCCCCCGAACCGTACTGAACGGGCAAGACCGACAACCAGTTCGACAACAGGATGAAGGTGAACAGTGTGACCGCCAGCGGCAGCACGAACGGCGCGACCTTCATGCCGATGGCGGTTTCCACCTGGGAGCGCATCTGCACGGTGATGGTCTCGAAGAACAACTGCACCCCGTTGGGCACGCCCGAGGTGATCTTCGCTCGCAGGTAGAAGGCCAGCGCCAGGACGATCAGCGCGGCCACCGAGGTGGACACGATGGTGTCCACATTGAAGGTCATGCCCCACAGGTGGGCCTGGGCGTGCTCGCCGACATGAATCTTGGACTCCCCCGAGGATTCTTCGGCGGCCAGTGTCACCGGCGCCGGCAGATGGGCGAGGGAAGCGACGGGAATGCTCATGACTGCTGTCGAAGCCCTTTCACCTCGGGCAGAGCGGTATGGAGAACCAGAATCAGCTGAAAGACCGCCAGCCCGAAGAAGATTCCGACGCCATAGGGCCGAGTCAGGAATGCCACCAGAATCGACAGCGCGGTCAGAATGAGCAACCGCGACGCCGACGACAGCGCCAATTTCTGTTTGCTGGGAGTTTCCGCATCGGTGATGCGCACGATGGACATCCAGGTAAGCCTGGCGTTTACCCAACCGAGCGTCAGGCCGGTGACCATGAAAACACCCAGCAACAATCGATCGAACGCCCCGGTGACCATCAATGCCAGTATGCCGAAAGCGATTGCGATCATAGTCGCCCTACGCATCCGTAGCCTGTTGAGGTCCAATACGACACCGCCTCGCCGTCATCCCACCTCGTAGTGGGGCCGTGCATGATCAATAGCATACACAGCCCAACCTCGTTGCGGGGCAGTATTTTTGATCTTCGAATTATTGATCTTGAAATGCTCGAACGCTTTTCAGCGAACTTCCCGCCACTTTATCTGGATGTCAATGTCGTACAGCTTTTTCCGCTCCGATGCCGGTCAGCGACCGCACTTGCATCTCGGCGTACTTGGCGCCGTCACGCTCCCTCGACAACACGGTTCCCAGCCAGCCCAGAGCGAACGATACCGGGATGGACACCAGGCCCGGGTTGGCGAGCGGGAATCGGTGGAAGTCATGAGATTTGATCATGGCGGTGGGCGCTCCGGAGACCGCTGGAGAGAACACGATCAACACGATGGTGACCGCCAGTCCGCCGTAGATGCTCCACAGTGCGCCGGCGGTGTTGAAGCGCCGCCAGAACAACGAATACAAAATGGTCGGTAGGTTTGCTGAAGCCGCCACCGCGAAGGCCAGCGCCACCAGGAACGCCACATTCTGATTCTTTGCCAGAATCCCGCCCACAATGGCCAGCGCCCCGATCACCACCGCGGTGATCCGCGCGACCCGCACCTCGCCGTCCTTGCTTTCCCCGTTCCCACGCTTGACGACATTGGCATAGACGTCGTGCGCGAACGACGCCGACGCCGTGATGGTCAGACCCGCGACCACCGCCAGGATCGTCGCGAACGCCACGGCCGCAACGAATCCCAACAGCACCGGCCCGCCCAGTTCGAGGGCCAGCAGCGGCGCGGCCGCGTTCTCCTTGCCCGGCGCCCTTGCGATCTTCTCCGGGCCCACCAGTGCGCCCGCCCCGTAACCGAGCACCAGGGTGAACAGATAGAAGACGCCGATCAGCCCGATCGCCCACACGACCGAGCGCCGCGCGTCCTTGGCGGTCGGCACCGTATAGAAACGCATCAGGACATGCGGCAGCCCGGCCGTGCCCAGCACCAGAGCCAGTGCCAGAGAGAGGAAGTCGAGCTTGCTGGTGCCGTTCTTGCCATAACGCACACCCGGTTCGAGCAGCTTCGCGCCCGTCTTGCCGCCGTGGTGCACCGCGTCCTGCAGCATGCTGGAGAAGTTGAAGTCGTAGCGCCCCAGCACCCATACGGTCATGGCTGCGGCCGCGCCGATCAGCAATACCGCCTTCACGATCTGCACCCAGGTCGTGCCCTTCATCCCGCCGACGAGCACGTAGACGATCATGATCGCCCCGACGATGGCGATCACCAGATTCTGTCCCGCCGAACCGGATACGCCCAGCAGCAGTGAGATCAGCACGCCCGCGCCCGCCATCTGCGCGAGCAGGTAGAACAGGCTCACCGCGAGCGTCGAGGTGGCGGCCGCGGCGCGCACCGGCCGCTGTCGCATGCGGAAGGCCAGCACGTCACCGAGGGTGAATTTGCCGGTATTGCGTAGTAATTCGGCCACCAGCAGCAAAGCCAGCAGCCAGGCCACCAGGAAGCCGATGGAATAGAGGAACCCGTCGTAGCCGTACACCGCGATGGCCCCGGCGATGCCCAGGAAGCTGGCCGCGGACAGGTAGTCACCGGAGATGGCGATGCCGTTCTGCGGCCCGGAGAAGGCGCGCCCGGCGGCGTAATAGTCTGCGGCCGTGCGGTTGTCGCGGCTGGCCCACACCACGATACCGAGCGTGATGACCACGAAGATCGCGAAGATGGTGATATTGAGCCCGGGTCGGCTGCCCTCCACGGCGGCGGCCAGATGCGCGGTCATCGGTTCGGTCCTTCCAGTTCGGCGCGGATCTGCTCGGCCATCGGGTCGAGGGTGCGGTCGGCGTAACGGACATAGAGACCGGTGATGACGAAGGTCGAAAGGAACTGCAGCAAGCCGAGGATCAGCCCGACGGTGATGTTCCCGCCCACCCTGTGCGACATGAATCCGTGCGCGTAGTCGGCGAGCAGGACATACAGCGCGTACCAGGCCAGGAACAGGGCGGTCATGGGGAGGACGAAGCGCCGGAAGCGATGCCGCAGGCGCTGGAACTCGGGGCTGTCGAAGACCTTGGGCCAATCGGGATCCGGGCGGCCGGTCTGGGTTTCAGTTGTCAACTGCGATACCTCCTGGTGATCCAGGTCACATTAGCAACGAAGGCCGACGCGAGCGGGTCGAATAACCGCAGGTGAGATCGCAAATTAATCGATAAGTGAGCCGGAATTCCTGGGGTGCCGCCACCAGCAACCAACCGGTTTCCATCCCATCCGACCAGCCGAGTCGGGCCCGCTGCCGGATGCCCACCGGTTGCGGTGGCAGAGTTCCCACTCATGCCGACGAATCGCTCCATGGACCTGCGCTCGCCGACCAGATCGTCCCTGCTCGCCGACCTCGCGCCCGACCTACGCGCGGCGCTGACCCGCGTCCGCTACGACGCGGACACCTTGCTCGACGCGCTGGGCGACGCCGCCCACGCCGCCCTCGGCCGCGGCGAACCCGTCCCCGTCCGCCGCGCGGCCGCCGATCTCGGCGAGCTCGGCACCCTGGTACGCCTGCTGCTGCTCGGCGATCCCGTCCCCGAACGCGAAGCGGCAGTAGCCCTTTCACCCGTGAGCATCGACCGCGCCACCGCGGCGGGTCTGGTGGAGCGCGACGGCGGCGAAGTGCGCGCCGCGCTGGACCTGCGGCCCCTCGACCTCGGCGAGGGCACCCGCTGGGTGCTGTCCGATCTCGACGACTCCATGCGCCGCCGCAGCCTCGACGCCGATCACGTGCTCGGCGTGGGCCAGGCCTCGCTATCGCTGCTGCGCGCCACTCCGACCCGCCGGGTCGGCACCGTCCTGGATCTGGGCACCGGCTGCGGGGTGCAGGCAGTGCACGCCGCCGCCTACGGCCGCACCGTCACCGGTACCGACGTGAACCAGCGCGCCCTGTGGCTCGCCGAGGCCACCGCCGCGCTCAACGGCCTCGATATCGAACTGCTGGAGGGCTCCTGGTTCGAACCGGTGGCAGGTCGCCGCTTCGATCAGGTGGTGGCCAATCCCCCGTTCGTGGTGGGACCGGCCCGGGTCGAGCACACCTACCGCGACTCCGGCCTCGCCCTCGACGGCGCGAGCGAACTCGTCATCTCCGGCATGCCGGACCTGCTGAACCCGGGCGGCACCGCCGCGCTGCTCGCCTCGTGGGTGCACATCGAAGGCCAGGACTGGCGCAGCCGCGTCGCGAGCTGGCTGCCCGACCACGGCGTGGACGCCTGGATCGTGCAGCGCGATATCGCCGATCCGGCCCTGTACGTCGGCACGTGGCTGCGCGATGCCGGATTGGACCCGCGCGAGAGCGCCGCGCAGGCCCGTGCCGAACGCTGGCTCGACGCCTTCCATGACGCGGAGGTCGAGGGCATCGGCTTCGGCTTCGTCTACCTGCGCGCCATCGACGGCCCGACCGAACTGCTCGCCGAGGACCTCACCCACGGCTTCGACGACCCACTCGGCCCGGAGGCCATCGCCTACTTCGAGCGTTCGGCCTGGCTGCGGGCCGCGGCCGCCGACCCGGACCGCATCCTCGACGCGCGCTACGCGGTCGATCGGGCCACGGCCCTCGAACGCGTCTACCTCCCCGGCGACGAGGGCTGGGCGCAGGCCGTGGCTCGGCTGCACCGCGGCGACGGCCCGCGCTGGCAGCATGAGATCGACGACACCATCGCCGCGCTGCTGGCCGGGATGCGCCCCGACGGGCTGCCGCTGCGCGAACTCGTGGATCTGCTCGCCTTCGGCGAGACCGGCGACGCCGCCACCCCCGAGTTCGAGACCGCGGCCATGACGGTGGTGTCCGGGCTGGTCCGCCACGGCCTGATCCACCCGTGCTGACGCCCGGGAATCGCCGCTGAGGGGTAGTGCGGTCCGTCACGATCACGTGTCGCTCGGATATCGATGTGGCGCGGCCCGGGAATGCGGGCGACCTGCGGATCGTTCTAACACGTGCTCGAATCACGGCGCCCGGGCAAGGCCCGTTCACACGTATTCGATTGGCGCGTCGAGAAGTTCGAGCCCGGCGGTGGCAACCACCCGGACACCGAGGGCCCTCCGCCGGCGGTGCGCGTTCCTCCCCGATGCGCGCTTCTCAGGAACTTCTCAGCCGTGCGACGTGAAAACCGCAGCTCAGATGCGGTTTACCAGTGTTCCGGCGGGGAACTTTCCTGAGGTCGGGTCCGTTGAACGGAACGAGACACCACCGACAGGAGGCAAGTCATGACAAGCCCCGCCACCACTGACGTGCGCACCAGCGAACAAGATCTCGATGCCCAGAGCCCCGCCGCTGACCTGGTACGCGTGTACCTGAATGGGATCGGTAAGACGGCGCTGCTCACGGCGGCCGACGAGGTTGAGCTGGCCAAGCGCATCGAGGCGGGCCTCTACGCTCAGCACCTGCTGGAGACGAGCAAGCGCCTGTCCGCCGCGAAGAAGAAGGATCTGGCGATCCTGGTTCGCGAGGGTCAGGCAGCCCGCCAGCACCTGCTGGAAGCCAACCTCCGCCTCGTGGTCTCATTGGCCAAGCGCTACACCGGCCGTGGCATGCCCCTGCTGGACCTGATCCAGGAGGGCAATTTGGGTCTCATCCGCGCCATGGAGAAGTTCGATTACACCAAGGGCTTCAAGTTCTCGACCTACGCCACCTGGTGGATTCGCCAGGCCATCACCCGGGGTATGGCCGATCAGTCCCGCACCATCCGCCTCCCCGTCCACCTGGTCGAGCAAGTGAACAAGCTGGCCCGCATCAAGCGTGAGCTGCACCAGCAGCTGGGCCGTGAGGCCACCGACGCGGAACTGGCCGCGGAGTCGGGCATTCCGGTCGACAAGATCGCCGACCTGCTCGACCACAGCCGCGACCCGGTATCCCTGGACATGCCGGTCGGCAATGACGAAGAGGCGCCGCTCGGCGACTTCATCGAGGACTCCGAGGCGACCTCCGCCGAGAGCGCGGTCATCGCCGGCCTGCTGCACCGCGACGTGCGCAGCGTGCTGGCCACCCTGGACGAGCGCGAACAGCAGGTCATCCGCCTGCGCTACGGCCTCGACGACGGCCAGCCGCGTACCCTCGACCAGATCGGCAAGCTCTTCGGCCTGTCCCGGGAGCGCGTCCGCCAGATCGAGCGCGAGGTCATGTCCAAGCTCCGCAAGGGCGAGCGCGCCGACCGCCTGCGTGCCTACGCGAGCTAGTTCGCACGCCGTGGAACCGGTCCCCCTGCCCGGCTCCACCCCCTGATCATCGGGCCGTCCTCGAGGCGACGGCCCGATCTCCGCCGATCGATTCCGCTCCCCGTAGGTTCCTCTCCGGGCGAGCGGAGTCGGTCGGCGGATGTCGTATCCGGGGTCTTACAGACTGGTCAGGGATTGGCAGGGCGTGGGAGCGGGGATGTCGCCGCGGAAGTACGCGGTGGGCGCAACTCCCATGAGCGATCGAAAATCAGCCGTCATGTGTGACTGGTCGTAGTAGCCCGCGGCGGTGGCGAGGTGGGACCAGGGGGTGTTGCCCGCCGCGGAGAGGATGCGGCGGATGCGGGTGATGCGGGCGTAATGCTTCGGTGAGACGCCGATTCCACTGGTGAAGAGATTGCGCAGCTGACGCTCGCTGACAGCGAGGGCGGCGGCCAGATCCGTGATGGACGCGGTGGCGTCCATGGCCGCCACGGCGGAGCCGAGCAGACGGCGGTGGTCGCGCCGGGTTCGGTCTTCGGAGAGGCGTTGCGGGAGTTCGGATTCCAGGAAGGGCACGATCTCGGCAGGAGCCAGCTCGGTGAGGGCGTCGGCGAGATCCGCCGCAGCGCCGGGCACGTCGGCCAGCATCGTGACCCGGTTGGTGAGGTCGACGGCGGGAATGCCGAGCAGCGGCTGGGATGCGCCGGGAGCCAGCCGAATTCGCGTGCAGCCAGCGGACTTGTCCGGATTGGCATAGGTGGCCCGGGTCCGTGGACCGACCACGAGGGCGTCGCGACGACCGGATGCCTCGGTGCGCAGCACGATCGTGGTGACCGCCTGGGGCACATGGGTGAAGGCCATGGAACCCGGCTGGACCATCGGGATCTGGGCGACCTCGGTGATCCACGGACGCAGCGACTCCGGCGGACTCGAGCGGCGCTCGAGCTCGTCGGCCGTGACGACGGGGGCCTGGAGTTGCGGGGTGGTCACCCGATCAACTGTAGGCATCGCCGCGCGCCGGGGCTGTGCCGGTTTTTCCTAGAGTGCGAGGGCGCGGGCTCGGCAGGGTGATGAGCATGATCGTTATCACGGGTGCGACGGGCACCATCGGCAGTGAAGTCGTCCGGCTGTTGGCGGACAAGGATGTGAAAGTTCGTGCGGTGACCCGGGATCCGGAGCACGCGCAGCTGCCGGCCGAGGCCGAGGTGGTCCGCGGCGACTACGCGGATATCGAATCCATGACCGCCGCCTTCGCCGGCGCGGAGGCCGCATTCCTGGTCGGGCTGCTGGGTCCGGACTATGTCGAGCTGGATCGCGCACTGGTCGCGGCGGCATGTGCGGCCGGGGTGCGGCGCTTGGTCAAGCTGTCCGCCATCGGCACCGGCGACACCGAACTGGGGCGAGTCGGCACCTGGCACATGCCGGGCGAGCAGGCCGTCCGGGACAGCGGTGCGGCATGGACGATCCTGCGGCCCAGCAGTTTCGCCTCGAACACCCTGAGCTGGGCGCCGATGCTGCGGGCGGGACAGCCGGTGCCGAATATGACCGGCACGGGCGGGCAGGGCGTCGTCGATCCCCGGGATGTCTCCGAGGTCGCGACCACGGCGCTGCTGTCGGACACGCACTCCGGGCAGGTGTACACCCTCACCGGACCCGAGGTGCTCAGCGTCCACGATCAGGCCGCGGCGCTCGCCGCCGTGCTGGGCCGCGCGGTCGAAGTCGTCGACATCTCGGAAACGCAGGCGCGCGAATTCATGCTCGACGCGGGCATGTCCGAGGAATTCGCCGACGGGTCTCTCGCCGGGCGGGCCTATGTGCGCGCCGGACGCAACGAGATCGTGACCGGCGATGTCGAGCAGGTGCTCGGTCGGGCACCGCGCAGCTACGCCGACTGGGTGCGTGACCACGCCGCCGCCTTCACGGACTGACGACCGCGCACCATCCGGTTTGGGCATGTCGTCGATGCGCACGAGAGCGCCCGCCGGATCGTCGCTGCGGCGGGCGCCCTCCAAGGCGCCGAGAATGACGTGCGCCAAGGCGATCACCGCCATGTCGCGGGGTCGCGGCCCAGGTCCTCGGCGATGGCCCATGCGAGTGCGCCCTCGCGCCGCTGCCACATGATGCGGAACCAGCTCGACAGTACCGCCGCCGCGGGAAGCGACGGTCCGTCAGGCGGCGGCGATGACGGACTCGAGGCGGTCCAGCATGCGCTGCCAGCCGCCGCCCATAATGTTGCGCGCCCGCCGCATGTCCGGATCCTCCGGGTCGAAACCACTGTGGCTGAACAGGATTCGAGTGCCATGCCCCTCGGGCCGCAGGCTCCAGCTGATCACCCAGCCGGTCGGCCGGTCGGAGTTCGCATCGTTCCAGCTGACGCTGAGCAGTTGCGGCGCAATGACTTCCAGCACCTCGCCACGAATGTCGCCGGAGAAGTTCTGGCCCGGCATGGGCTGGGTCTTCATCTCGAAGACAGTGCCCACCACCGGCTCGAAGCCGATCGGCTGCATCATCCACTGCCCCATGAGTTCCGGCGTGATGAGCGCTCGCCAGACCTTCTCCGGCGGATACGGGTAGTAGTGATCGAGTTCGATCCTGGTGATGTCGTCGGTCATCGGCCCTTCTCCTCGAGCTCGTCGGGCATGGCGTCGAGCACCGCGCCCAGATCGCGCAGCCGGGCCCGCCAGAATCGTTCGAACGGATCGAGCCAGGACTGCAGGTCATGCAAGGGATCCGGTTCCACTCGATAGAACCGCTGCCTGCCGCGCTTGTTCTCGGCCACCAGCCCCGCGTCCCGCAGCACCTTCAGATGCTCGGACACACTGGGCCGCGCCATATCGAAGCGCTCGGCGATCACCTGCACCGACTGCTCTCCCTCGAGCAACAGCTCGAGAATGTCGCGCCTGGTGGGATTGGCGAGCGCCCCGAACACCCGATCGGCGGTTCCGGACTTCAAGCGGTAGGGCATGACAGCACAATAGGTAGGATTTCACCTACCCGTCAACCGTAGGAGTTCGTCTACCCATATGAGCGAAAGGCGGCCGAGATGAGGTCGACGACCACTAACCGGCTCCACATATCGCCGCAGCCCCAGTGCCAGGGGCAGCAGGTCCGTGTTCGCCCGGGGCTAGCCGGAGTTGCGAAGGGCCGTAGCCAGGCCGTTCATGGTGAGCAGGATGCCGCGCTCGGCCAGTTCGGAGGTGTCGCCCGCGCGGCGGCGGCGCAGCAGTTCGATCTGGAGCTGATTGAGAGGTTCGAGATAGGGGAAGCGGTTGTGGATGGATTCCGCCAGCGCCGGGTTGTCGGCGAGGAGTTCGTCGGTACCGGTGATGGCGGCGTGCATGCGGACGGTGCGGGCGAACTCGTCGCAGATCATGTGGAAGACGGTGTCGCGCAAGGCTTTGTCGGGGACCAGGTCGGCGTAGCGGGCGGCGATGTCCATATCCGCCTTGGCCATGACCTGGGCCAGGTTGGAGAGCACAGTGCGGAAGAAGGGCCAGCGGCCGTAGAGGTCGGAGAGGGTGGCCAGGCGGGACGGGTCGTCGCCGATCCACTGTTCGAAGGCGGTGCCGGTGCCATACCAGCCGGGGAGCATGACGCGGGACTGGCTCCAGGCCATGACCCACGGAATGGCGCGCAGGTCGTAGACGGAGTTGGTGGGTTTGCGGGAGGCGGGACGGCTGCCCAGGTTCAGGTCGGCGACCTCCGCGATGGGGGTGGAGGCGCGGAAGTAGTCGACGAAACCGGGGGTCTCATGCACCAGCGTCGAATACGCCGCGCGCGCCGATTCGGCCAGCTCGTCCAGTATTTCGTAGGCGGGTTCGGCATCCGCGCCCAGGCCCTCGACATCGAGGAGGGTGGATTCCAGGGTCCCCGCGACCAGGGCCTCGAGATTGCGGTAGGCGGTACCTGGGTCGGCGTACTTGGTGGAGATGACCTCGCCCTGTTCGGTCAGGCGCAGCGCACCGCGCACCGCACCGGCGGGCTGGGCCAGGATGGCGTCGTAACTGCGTCCGCCACCACGGCCGATCGTGCCGCCGCGACCGTGGAAGAGCCGCAGGCGGATTCCGGTCTTGTTGGCCACGTCCACCAGGTTCAGCTCGGCCCGATACAGCGCCCAGTTGGCAGCCAGATAACCGCCGTCCTTGTTCGAGTCGGAATAGCCGAGCATGACCTCCTGCCGCATGCCGCGCGCGGCCACCAAGCGGTGGTAGGCGGGCACCTCCAGGGCGGCCGAGAGGATCTCGGCGCCATGGCGCAGGTCGTCGATGGTCTCGAACAGCGGCACCACGCCCACCGGACTGGACGGCGGGGTGTCCGCATCGCCTGGATCGAGGATGCCCGCCTCCTTCAGCAGCAGCGCGGCCTCGAGCATGTCGCTGACCGAGGTGCACATGCTGATGATGTAGTTGGGCACGGTGTCGGGGCCCAGATCGTCCAGCGCGGCCTTGGCGGCGCGCACGACCGCGAGCTCTTTGGTCGCGAGCTCGCTCAGCTGTGCGGTGGGCCCGACGAGCGGCCGACGCGTGGTCAGTTCCGCGGACAGCAGCTCGACGCGCTGCGCCTCGTCGAGGGAGGCGTAGTCGGAATGCACTCCCGCCCAGGCGAACAGCTCGGCCACCACCTGCTCATGGGATTCGGAGTTCTGCCGCATATCCAGGCCCTGAAGGTGAAAACCGAAGGTCTCCACCGCTGCCCGCAACGTGGCCAGCTGATCATCGGCCAGCAGACCGTCACCGGAGGCGCGCATGGACGCGTCGACCACGCCCAGATCGGCCAGCAGTTCCTCGGGCCCCGCGTAGGGCTCCGCGCCGACATCGATTCCGTCCGCCGGGATCTCCCCCAATGCCCGGCGTGCGGTGGCACTGAGCCGCGCCCGGATACCACGAAGCGCACGCCGATACGGCTCGTCGGCGCGCTGGGGTGAATCGTCGAATCCGGCGTTGGCCAGGGCCGAGAGCTCGGGCGTCACCGGGACCAGCCGCGCCGACTGCGACAGCGTCTTCTCCAGCTCCAGCAGCGATTTCAGATACCGCTCGAACGCGACCGCGCCCGCGCGGTGGGTGGCGCGGCGCACCACGTCGGCGGTGACGAAGGGATTGCCGTCGCGGTCGCCACCGATCCACGAGCCGGGCCGCAGGATCGGGCGCGCCAGCAGGTCGTGCCCGGGCCACCGCGAGCGCAGCGCGGCCCGCACCTGATCGTTGATGCGCGGGATGACATCGAACAGCGTCAGGTCGTAGTAGCGCAGCCCCACTTCGATCTCGTCCTGAATCCTCAAGCGCGCCAACCGAATCAGCGCCGCCCGCCACAGCTGCAGCACCTGCCTGCGGATGTCGACCTCGAGTTCGGCGAACTCCGGCTCATACCGGTTGTAGCGCGCCCGCCGCCGCATGAGCTCGGTGATGCGGCCCTGCACATCGAAGATGGTGCGCCGCCGGGTCTCGGTCGGATGCGCGGTGATGACCGGGGACACCAGCGCGTCGGCGAGCAGGTCGGCCACCACCTCGCCGTGCGGTCCGGTCGCGTCGAGCTTGCGGTAAGTGGCGGCCAGGCTCGAGTCCTGGGGCGGCTCACCCGCCGCCACGTGCACCGCGCGCCGCCGATCGCGCTGCAGATCCTCGGCCAGATTGGCCAGCAGCAGGAAGTGGCTGAAGGCGCGGATGACCGGGATGGCGGTGCGGATGTCGACGTCGCGCAGCATGTCGGCCACCGCGCTGCGGTCCACCTCGGAACGGCGAATCTTGAACGCCTCCACCCGGACCCGCTCGATCAGGTCGAAAATGTCCGCGCCCTCGTGGTCGCGAATGGTGTCGCCGAGGATCCCGCCCAGGAACCGGATGTCGTCGCGCAGCGGCGCGGTCGCTGTCTCGATCTGGTTTGCCTGCACTACGTTCACCTCTCCGAAGCAATGCTTGTCTGTGCCCGCGGCCGCTCATGGCGGCTGCTCAACCCATCCGGCGCGGACCGATGTCGAACCTGTTGGGTTCCGGCCCGATCCGCACCCGCCCGTACAGCACGGCCGCGCCCTCCGGCGAGGCCAGTACCGGTTCGCACTGCAACTCCCGCACCTCCGGCAAGTGGTCGCAGAGCGCCGAGATCCTTTGCGCCAGTTCGGCCAGCGCGTCCTTGTCGACCGGCTCGCCGATATCGCGCCCGCCCACCGTGCCCGATAGCAGCGGGGCGGCGCGCGGCGCGTCGATGAGTTCGGCCGATTCCGCCTCGGTCAGCGGCAGCGCCCGGTACACCCGGTCGCCCAGCAGGTCGATGATGGTGCCCGAGAGGCCGAAGCTGATGACCGAGCCGAACGACGGGTCATCCTGTACCCGGAAGGTACAGCCGACGCCCTTGGTGGCCATGCGCTGAATGTGCACCGGATTGCCCGAGATCTCGGACAGGTCGGTGAAGGCCCGCCGCACCGCGTCCGGCCGCCACAGATCCAGGCGAACTCCCGTGAGATCCGGCCGGTTGCGCCACATTTCGCCGGTGGCCTTGGCCGCCACCGGGAAGCCGAGTTCCTTGGCGGCCTCCACCGCGGCGCCGGCGTCGATCACCTCGCGGAACTCCACCACGCGAATCCCATAGCAGCCCAGCAGTTCCGCCGCCTGTAGATCGGTGAGCCAGTGCGCGGCGTCCTCGGACATCCACTCGGTCACCAGTTCCCGGGCCCGCGCAGGATCGACGCCGCCGGGGCGGGCCACCGGCGACAGCGGACGGGTGCGCCAGTCGGCATAGCGCCGCGCCCGCGCCAGCGCCCGCGCGGCCCGCTCCGGATCCCCGTAGGAGGGAATGGAGCCACGCTCGAGGATCCCGGCCAGCCCGCGCGTGGCGAGCAGGTTGGGCATGCCCTGGTCGGCGACGAAGGTGGTGAGAACCGGTGTGGCCGGGTCTGATTGGGCCCCGGAGCGAATGGCCTCGGCGTAGGAGGCGACAGCCGCGGGGACCGGCGGCGAGTAGATGACGATGACCGCGTCCACCGACTCATCGGTGACGGCCGCGGCGACCGCGGTCAGATAGTCGGCCGGGCCGGCCTGCGGCCCGAGATCGATGGGCTCACCCGCCTCGAGTCCCTCACCGCGTGCGGCGTCGACCGCCAGCCAGCTCAGCGCGGCACTGTTGCCGACCACCGCCAGCCGCGGCCCGGCGGGGAGTGGCTGATAGGCCAGCAGCATGGCGCAGTCGAAAAGCTCGGTGATGGAATCGACCTGGATGATCCCCGCCTGTGCGAACAGATTGCGCACCAGCGACTGATCCAGATCCCGGTCCCCGCCCACGCGGGCGACATTGCGACCGCTGTTCACGGCCACAATGGGTTTGGTGTGGGCGACCCGGCGCGCGATGCGGGAGAACTTGCGCGGATTGCCGAAGGTCTCCAGATACAGCAGCACCACATCGGTATCCGGGTCGCTGTCCCAGTACTGAAGCAGGTCGTTGCCGGACACATCGGCGCGGTTGCCCGCGGACACGAAGGTGGACAGCCCCAGCTGCCGCGCCGCCGCCTCACCGAGAATGGCCGCGCCCAAAGGCCCGGACTGACAGAAGAATCCGATGCGGCCGCGGCCGGGCAGCACCGGTGCGAGCGTGGCGTTCAGGGCGATTCCGGGATCGGTATTGGCAATGCCGAGCGCGCTCGGCCCCACCACCCGCATCCCGTGCGCCCGCGCGGCGTCGACCAGGTCCCGCTCCGCCTGATAGCCGTACGGTCCGGTCTCGGAGAATCCGGCGGTCAGCACCACCAAACCCTTGACGCCCTTGGCCATACAGTCGTCGAGCACCGAACCGATCTCGGTGGCCGGCACCGCGATCACCGCCAGATCGACCTCGTCCGGAATGTCGCGCACCGTCGGGTAGGCACGCACCCCGCGCACAGCGGTGCGATTGCGATTCACCGGGAAAACCGGCCCCTGGTAGGCCCCCGACAGCAGGTTGGCCAGTACCGCGCCACCCACCCGGCTGGTCGACGGGGTCGCCCCGATCACCGCGATGGACCTGGGCGACAGCAGATTCCCGACACTGCGCGCCTCCGAGGCTCGCTCGCGCGAATCCCGCACCGACAGCAGCGCCTCGGTGGGGTCGATGGCGAATTCCAGATGTAGCACCGACCCGTCGCGGCTGCGCTGCACTTGATATCCGGCGTCGCGGAAGACCTGCACCATGGCGTTGTTCTCGGCCAGCACCTCGGCCACGAAGGTCTCGATATCGTTCTCGGCCGCCGCGCCCGCCAGATGCTCGAGCAGGATCGAGCCCAGCCCGCGCCCCTGATGCCCATCGGCCACCACGAAAGCCACCTCGGCCGCGCGCGGTTGCGGCCGGTCGGCCAGATACTCATAGCGGCCCACCGCGATGATCTCGTCGCCGAGCTCGGTCACCAGCCCGACCCGATCCCGATAGTCCACGTGCGTGCTCCGGTACAGATCCTTCGGCGTCATGCGCGGGTACGGCCCGAAGTACCGCAGATACCGGGTGCGATCCGAAAGCCGCTCGTGGAACCGCTCCAACGCCTCCGCGTCATCCGGCGTGATCGGCCGCAGCCGGACCACGCCGCCGTCCGAGGCGAGCACGTCGGCGAACCAATGCTCCGGCGGCGGAGGCGGATTCACCGGGGTGCCGGGGGTGTCCGGCGGCAGCGGCGGGGCGGGCGCCGGAGGCGTGCTGCCATCGCCGGACAGCGAGACGGAATCGACGGGGTCAGTCACGGGGATCCTCCGGATCCAGGCCGAGCAGGCCGAAACTCGCCCGGCGCGTAGCCAATACGGATGTGTCGAGAGCCCGGCGGGCGCGGTCGATGCGCTCATCGCCGGTATCACGGCCGCCGCCGGGGCCGTCCCAGCGTACGTAACTGGTGTCGGCGCCATCGCCCATGGTCTCGGGCGCGGCGACCATGGGCGCGTAGTTGCCGACCTGCTCACGCCACGGGGTCGGCGTCGGAGTGGCCGGATCGATGGTGCGGTCCAGAGCCGTAGCCAGTAGATGGGTCCAGGCCCGGGGCACCACCCGGATGAGCCCATACCCGCCGCCGCCGACCGCCAGCCAGCGGCCCTCGGCATACCGGTCCGCGAGATCGCGCATGGCGATGAAGGCCGCGCGCTGGCCATCCACGCTGAGTTCCAGATCCGCGAGCGGATCCTCGCGATGGGTGTCGACACCGCACTGGCTGATCACGATCTGCGGCCGGAACGCCGCCAGCGCGCCCGGCACCACCGCGTGGAAACCGCGCAGCCACAGCGGGTCCCGGGTTCCGGGCATTATCGGCAGGTTGATGGCCGTGCCCTCGGCCGGACCCGCCCCGGTCTCCTCCGGCCAGCCGGTGTTGGGCCACAACGTCGCCGGGTGCTGGTGCACCGAAATGGTCAGCACGCGTGGGTCACCGTAGAAGACCCGCTGCACGCCGTCACCATGGTGCACGTCCACATCGATGTAGGCGATGCGGTCGAAGCCGTTGTCCAGCAACCAGGAAATCGCCACCGCTACATCGTTGTACACACAGAACCCCGCTGCCGAGGCCGGCATGGCGTGATGCATGCCACCACCGATGCTCACCGCCCGCCGGGTGCGTCCGGCGGCGATCTCCTGCGCGGCCGCGAGCGTGCCGCCCACGATCACCGACGCCGCCTCGTGCATGTGCGGGAACACCGGATTGTCCGCCGACCCGAGCCCGTAGGGCGGCGCGGTCGGGGTGGGGCCCGGAGGTTGCTGAGCGTGCTTGACCGCCTCGATGTAGTCGGGGGTGTGCACCCGCAACAGTTCCGTTTCCCCGGCCGCGACGGGTGTGAGCCGCTCCACGCCGTCGAGCAGTCCGAGCCCCTCGGCGAGCGCCATGGTGAACCGCAGCCGGACCGGCCGCATCGGATGCTCCGGGGTCCAGGTGTAGTCGAGGAACCTATCGGTCCAGACAATGGTTCCGTCGCGGGAAGGGTTTCCGTCGCCAGACAGGAATCCGTCACCATGAGCTCGGCCAGGCATACCTGCCACGCTAATGCGTCGTCGGGGTTCGTAGGCTTTGGACACCGCAATGCTGTCGTACCGGGATGGCAGGGTGTCACCGACGAAACCCGCAGGGAACACGCTGCCCGTCCTGGGTGTTGACGGTGCGTTCGCAAAATAAGCTGTCGCCCGGTGCAGCCGCCGTGCATGGGTAGAATTCGTGCCGACGAAGGGGTTTAACAGGTGAAGGATCTGGTCGACACCACGGAGATGTATCTCCGTACCATCTACGACCTCGAGGAAGAGGGTGTCACGCCGCTGCGCGCCCGCATCGCCGAACGCCTCGAGCAGAGCGGGCCCACAGTGAGCCAGACGGTCGCGCGGATGGAGCGCGACGGTCTGCTGACCGTCGCCGGTGATCGCCACCTCGAACTGACCGAGAAGGGCCGCTCCATGGCGGTCGCGGTGATGCGCAAGCACCGGCTGGCCGAACGGTTGCTGGTCGACATCATCGGACTGGACTGGGAGAACGTGCACGCCGAGGCGTGCCGCTGGGAGCATGTGATGAGCGAGGAAGTGGAGCGCCGCCTGGTGGAGGTGCTCAACCACCCCACCACCTCCCCTTACGGCAATCCCATTCCGGGCTTGGACGAGCTGGGCATCGTGCCCAATTCCTCGGGCGATGAGAGGCTGGTCCGGCTCAGTGACCTGCCCACCGGGCAGGCGCAGGCCGTGGTGGTGCGCCGGCTGTCGGAGCACATCCAGACCGATCCGGAGACCATCAATCAGCTCCGGGAGGCGGGCGTGGTGCCCAATGCCCGCGTGACCGTGGAGACCAAGCCCGGTGCGGTGATCATCTCCGTGCCCGGTCATGAGGGATTCGAACTGTCCGATGAGATGGCGCACGCCGTCCAAGTGAAGTTGGTCTGATACGTGAAGCTTCTGGTTACCGGAGGCGCCGGCTACGTCGGTAGCGTCTGCGCGCAGGTTCTGCTCGAGGACGGCCATGAGGTCGTGGTCGTCGATGATCTGTCCACCGGCAATGCCGACGGCGTCCCTGTCGGGGCCAAGTTCGTCGAGGGCGATATCGCCACCGCGGGCGTCGAGCTCGTCGCAGCCGAATCCTTCGACGGCGTGCTGCATTTCGCGGCGCAGTCGCTGGTCGGCGAATCGGTGGTGGCGCCGGAGAAGTACTGGCACGGCAATGTGGTGAAGACCTTCGCGCTGCTCGAAGCCATGCGCGCGGCCGGCACCCCGCGGCTGGTGTTCTCCTCCACGGCGGCCGTGTACGGCGAGCCGGAGCAGGTGCCGATCGTCGAGGACGCCGCGAAGCAGCCGACCAACCCCTACGGTGCGTCCAAGCTGTCCATCGACTACGCCATCACCTCGTACGCGGCGGCCCACGGCCTGGCCGCGACCAGCCTGCGCTATTTCAATGTGGCCGGCGCCTACGCCGGACTCGGCGAGAACCGTGTGGTGGAAACCCATCTCATCCCCCTGGTATTGCAGACCGCCCTGGGTCATCGCGAGTCGATCTCGGTATTCGGCACCGACTACCCGACGCCGGACGGCACCGCGGTGCGCGACTACATCCATATCCGGGACCTGGCGCAGGCGCACCTGCGAGCGCTGGCGGAGTCTCAGCCGGGTGCGCACCGCATCTTCAATCTGGGTAGCGGCACCGGTTTCTCGGTACGCGAGGTCATTTCGGCGTGCGAACGGGTGACGGGGCTGCCCATCAATTCGGTGGACGCGCCGCGCCGCGCCGGTGACCCGGCCGTGCTGGTCGCCTCCAGCGCCAAGGCCATCGCCGAACTCGGCTGGCGGCCCGAGCACACCGATCTCGATGAGATCGTCGCCGACGCCTGGGATTTCCTGCGCACCCTGGGCGACCGCGCGCACAGCGCGCGCTGACTCCTCACCGCGGCTCCGGCCCGAGGCGAATGCCGAGTTCGGCGGCCGCCTCCCGGCCGGAGTCAGCGAGGCGCTGTAGCCGCTCCGGCCGCATGCCCGTCCGCAAGCCCACTTCCAGCAACATCGCCATGCGATGCTCGGGATCCGCGGCCAGCGCGGCATCCAGCGCAACCCCCGCGAACGGTCCGTCGCCGCGCACGTAGGCGCAATAGCCCAGCAGCGCCGCCGCTTCCGCGCGATCGGGGTCCGGCAGTGCCCGGACCAGTTGCAGCCACAGCGCCTCCGCTCCGTTGGCGCGCGGGCCCGGCGCGAGCCCGAACATGATGTCGCGCAGCGTCGAATCCCGCAGCGCCACCGCCACATCCGCCATCTCGGCGGGCATGAGCCGCGCCCCCTCCTCGACGCGTTTCAGATAGCGCAGCATCCGGCACACCTCGAGCCGCAACCCCACCCGCGGATCAACGCGTGCCGGCGGCCGGGCCGCGGCGGCGACCGTGACCTCCAGGGCCGCGGCGGTCGCATCCCGCGCCACCGGATCGACGGCGAGCACATCGGTCAACTCCTGCCGGGATCCCCGCAACGGCCTGCCCTCCAGCACGTGCCGCAACGTCACCATCGATGCCGCCGGATCGGGCTGCACCCCGCGCGACCACGGCCCGGACACGGTCCACCACGGCAGTTCCGCCCCGATGGCCCGCACCGCCCAGGCCCCGGCCAACGGCACGGCGCAGACATCCAGCCGATGTTCCAGCGCCGCGGCGAGGTCGCGATGCTTGCGCCCGCGCGCTCCCCGATGCTTCCGGGTCGGCACGGTGGCTCGGTCGTCGACGATGAGCGCCAGCGCCGCGACGGCCCGGTGCCGCACACAGACTCCCGCGACCCGCTCGACCAGCATCCCGGTCGCGCTCCGACCCGGATTGTCGAGATCCATGCGGGTTACCACCTCGACCGCGGCCGCACCCGCCAGCGCCGGATCCGATCTCAGCACGGTCACCACCAGCGAACGAGCGGGCATGAATCCGAGCATGGCCGGAACCGCGGCGATCAGATCACCGGGCGCCCGCAGGCGCGGCCCGGGCGCCACCGGATTCTCGAACAGCGGATCGGCGGCGGAGTCGGGCTCGCCCGGTGGCGGCGCACCGCCGGGCGGCGTGGGTTCGATGGGTGGCGTGGGTTCGATGGGCGTGTTCATGGCGTCGAGCGTGCGCCGGATCCCGGACCGCGCCCGGCGCCCGACCTCGGGATTCACCGAGGCTGTGGATGTTTCGGCGCGCCGTGGACTACTCCGCGTGGCCAGGGCCGCCGTGCCCCGCCTTTGTCGGTACCCGCTGTTATCTTGCGCCCCGAACCACTGGATCCCGACTTGAAATGCATTCGTTTCATTTTGGCCGAGTAAGCGCGTTCCCACTGTTACAGTCCGCCTCGGCACTCGTGATGCGAAGTGCCGGAAGGAGTATCACGTGCAATGGAGACCACGACATTCACCGCCGTGACGGCAGCCCGAGCCGGATCGGTCGGCAAGCCCTACCGATCGGCCCGGGACTCGGCCAGAACCGCCAGATAGTGCGGATTGGTCATGATGGCGAGGACATTGCCGAACGGGTCCACCACCGAGGCCGTCACGAATCCGGTCCCCGCGCCGCGTTCGATGATCGGCTCGTAGACGGTGGCCCCCATGTCGAGCAGGCGCTCGAAGGTGGCCGCCACATCGTCGACATGCCAGTTCACGATCTGGCCGCCCGGGCGATCCGGGTGGGAGGGCGCGAACTTCCTGTTGATGATGCCCAACTCGGCCTGGTAGTCGCCGATGCGGAACTCGTGGTACCCGCCCGGCACGGTGAAATACGGCGTGACACCGAGCAGTTCGCTGTACCAGTCCTTGGCCGCCTCCAGATCGTCGGCGAAGTAGTTGACGGTGGCCATTCCACGCAGCATGGTCGTTCTCCTCGGTCGGGGGTGCTGGTCTGGAAATCATCATCACCTCCAAAGTGCTCACCAAATGAGCACTTTCGCGGGCAGAATTCCGGATATGCGCGCGGATCGACTGGTGGCCACCCTGCTCTTCATGCAGATCCGGGGCCGGGTGACCGCGGCCGAGGTCGCGGCCGAGCTCGAGGTGTCGGTGGCGACCGCCCGCCGGGATCTGGAAGCCCTCTCCGCGGCCGGGATTCCGGTCTATCCGCAGCCTGGACGCGGTGGCGGCTGGGCGCTGGTCGGCGGCGCGCGCACAGATCTCAGCGGCCTCACCGCCACCGAGGCCCAGGCCCTGTTCCTGATGCTGGGCCCGGTGGCCACGACCACCCACGCCACCCGGTTGGCGCTGCGAAAGCTGTTGCGGGCCTTGCCGCAACCGTTCCGGACCGAGGCCGAGGCGGCGGCGGGCGCGATCGTGGTGGACCCGGCCCGCTGGGGCGAATCGGATGATCGGCCACCTGCTCGGGTGGACGAGCTCCAGCGTGCGGTGGTGCTCCGCCGCCGGATCCGGCTCGACTACGACCGGGCCGGGCAGCGGACCCTGCGGCTGGTGGATCCGTGGGGCCTGGTCGACAAGGACGGCATCTGGTACCTGGTGGCCGGAACCGAGCGCGGGCGCCGAACCTTCCGCGTGGACCGGATCTCGAGCGTGGAGCTCACCGACGAGATGGCCCATCGGCCGGAGGAGTTCGATTTGTCCGCGGCCTGGTCGGAGGTGGTGGAGGAGGTCGAACGGCAGCGCTCGACGCTCTCGGCGACCGTGCTGGTCACGGCGTCACTCGCGCCCGTGCTGCGCGAACAGCAAGGGCGGCACTGCGTTCTGGACGGCCCGGCCGACGACGGGCGGGTGCGCGCCCGGGTCACCGCGCCGACGCCGCTCATGATCGCGCAGCAGCTGGCGGGCTGGGGCGCGGCCGTGGAGGTCGTCGAGCCGGAGTCGGTGCGCGCCGAGCTGGCGCGGCTGGGCGCGGAGCTGGTCCGGCGCTATGCGACCGGCGGGTAAGCGCTTCGAGGTTATTCGATAACCGAATAATGTTGCAGCAGTGGCGATTTCGTGAACTTTCACAGTCCGCCACTGTTACAGTCCGCCCGGCGCGACCCCTTCAACGCGCCGAAAGGAATCACCCCATGAGCAATCACCCATTCCGAGGCCTGAGAGCGCCCGCCGTGGGCGCGAGCGCGGCCGCGGCCCTCGCTCTCCTGGCCGGCTCGATGCTGGCCGGTCCGGCCGGCGCGTCCGTCGAGAACATCAGCGTCGCCGGGCTCACCAGCGACAAGCCGTGCAGTGTCGCCGACGGCTGCGTCATCCAGGCCGCGCTGGGCGGCACCGACCAGCTCAGCCCGGTCGACTTCCTGGTGAACGGTGCGGTCATCGGCACCCTGACCCCGACCTCCTACGGCTCGGGCGCCGCCGCGAACCTGCCCTGGCACCCGGCCAACGACGGCACCTACACCGTCGGCGTCCGGCAGGGGTTCAGCAACTCGTCCATCGTCTACGTCGTGGGCAAGGGCGGCGCCTGCCCGCCGGTCTCCTCGCTGTTCCCAGGTTCGTCGAGTTCCGGTTCCGCGGGCAGCGGCTCGGCCAGCGGTTCCGCGGGCAGTGGTTCGGCGAGCGGCTCGGGCGGGAGCGGCTCGGCCGGAACGGGTTCGGCGGGCAGCGGCTCCGCATCGGGTTCGGACCAGCCGCTTCCGGTCTGCTGATCGGGCCCGGGAGCCGAGACAGGCAGGGGTCGGCTCCCCCCACCGGGTTCTCAGCCCCTGCGGACCTTGCGCACCGCCGTCGTGAACAGGGTGTCGAGGGCCTCGCTGTCCGTGGTGGACCCGGAGGTCATGTACGTCACAGCGATTCGCACATCGCCGATCTGACCCACCAGGGTCTGCATCGTGCGGGTGAGCCCGGGCGCGCTGTTCTCGGTGCCGACCGTGCGGCGCAGGGCGAGTGAGTCGTCGGCATCGACCGGCGGCGGCGGATCCAATTGCGTGGCCACCACCGAGGTCACGCCCGAATGACCGACGCGCACGGTCCCGCAGCGCCGCAACTGATCTCGCAGCGCCGACAGCGGCGTGCCGGAGCGGGTGAGCGCCACGGTGAGAGTGGCGCGGGTGGCATCGTTGGTGCCCACCGAGACGACCGGTCCGGCGGTCGGCGCGACCGGTGCACAGCTGCTCGGATCCACTTGTGCCCCCGGCAGGTAGCCTTCCAAATCGTTGGCGGCCTGGCTCGCGGCGTCGACGGGCAGCATGACGGCGGTGTACTGCGAGGGGAACTGCGACGGATCCGGCAGCAACCTCGCCAGACCGCTGTCGGCGGCGGCCGTCGGCACCGGATCGCGGGCGTCGGTCGGGTGACCGGAGACCGTGGTCCCACAGGCGGCGAGCAGCCCGCCCAGCGCCATGACCCCCACGGTGCGAGCGGTCTTGCGGCTGCTGCGTGCGGTGGTTCGGAAAGGCGCGGTCACTCCGCCCACTATGCCGAAAATCGGCTGTTCACACCGAATGCCACGCCGCGCGGCAAACACCCGGGAATGCGTGTTCGGGTTCGGCGTGTTGCACACCTGGTGCGGGTGCTGCACACCTGTCATGCCCGTGAGGGACAATGTGGTTGGTCGCGTAAGTGGGCCACGCAGGAAGGAGTACGCGATGGACTACGAGTCGCGAATGTACGAGCTGGAGTTCCCGGCTCCGCAGCTGTCGTCCGCCGACGGCTCGGGTCCGGTTCTGGTGCACGGTCTCGAGGGTTTCACCGACGCCGGGCACGCGGTACGCCTCGCCACCACGCATCTGAAGGAAAGCCTCGAGCACGAACTGGTGGCCTCCTTCGACATGGACGAGCTGCTCGACTATCGCTCGCGGCGTCCGCTCATGACATTCAAGACCGACCACTTCTCCGACTACACCGAGCCGGAACTGAGCCTATGGGCGCTCAAGGACACCGCCGGCACGCCGTTCCTGCTGCTGGCCGGGCTGGAACCGGACCTGCGCTGGGAACGGTTCGTCACGGCGGTGCGTCTGCTGGCCGAACAGCTCGGCGTGCGCCGCACCATCGGGCTGAGCGCGATTCCCATGGCGATCCCGCATACCCGTCCGCTCGGCGTCACCGCGCACGCCTCCGACTCCGACCTGATCGGCGATCACCAGCGCTGGCCGGGTGAGCTGCAGGTGCCGGGCAGCGCGTCCTCGCTGCTGGAGTTCCGGATGGCCCAGCACGGGCACGAGTCGGTCGGCTTCTCGGTGCATGTGCCGCACTACCTGACCCAGACCGCCTACCCGGAGGCCGCGCAGACGCTGCTGGAGAACGTCGCCGAGAACGCGGGACTCGAACTTCCCCTCGCCGCGCTCACCGACGCCGCCGCACGGGTGCGCGAACAGGTCAACGAGCACATCGCAGGCAATTCCGAGGTGGAGACGGTGGTCGAGGCCCTGGAACGCCAGTACGACAGCTTCATCACCGCCCAGGAACGCCAGTCCAGCCTGCTGGCCAGCGAGAACGACCTGCCCACCGGTGACGAGCTGGGTGCGGAGTTCGAGCGCTTCCTGGCCGAGCAGGCTGGGTACGCCGACGGCGACGGACCGGAGAACCCGCCGCTACGGTAGTGGCCGCTACCGGCTTTCCCGGCGCCGACCGGTAACGTTGGACGGCGTGCAGCTGTCCGACTTGGTTCCCGACCGTGCCATATCCGACGTGGACCCGGAGTGGTTGTACGAGACCTTCGCCGACTGGGCGAGCTCGGCGGGCCTGAAGCTGTACCCGGCGCAGGAAGAAGCGCTGCTGGAGCTGGTGACGGGGTCCAACGTCATCCTGAACACCCCGACCGGTTCCGGTAAGTCGCTGGTCGCGCTGGGCGCGCACTTCGCCGCCTTGAACAAGGGCGAGCGCAGTTACTACACCGCGCCGATCAAGGCGCTGGTGAGCGAGAAGTTCTTCGCGCTGTGCGACATCTTCGGAGCCGACCGGGTGGGCATGGTGACCGGCGACGCGGCGGTGAACCCGGAGGCGCCGATCATCTGCGCCACCGCGGAGATCCTGGCGAATCTGGCGTTGCGCGAGGGCGCGGCGGCCAATGTCGGCCAGGTCGTCATGGACGAGTTCCACTACTACGCCGACCCGGATCGCGGCTGGGCGTGGCAGGTGCCGCTGATCGAACTGCCCAAGGCGCAGTTCCTGCTCATGTCGGCGACCCTGGGCGAGGTCGACTTCTTCTCCGCGGACCTCACCGAGCGCACCGGCCGCGAGACCGCCATCGTCTCCGGCTCCGAACGGCCGGTGCCGCTGAGCTTTTCGTATGTGCGCACCCCGATCACCGAGACGCTCGAGGATCTGGTGACCACCAGCCTCGCGCCGGTGTACGTCGTGCACTTCACCCAGGCGGCGGCCATGGAGCGGGCGCAGGCGCTGATGAGCGTGAACATCTCCTCCAAGGCGGAGAAGGAGGCCATCGCCGCGGCCATCGGAGAGTTCCGCTTCGCGACCGGCTTCGGCAAGACGCTGTCGCGGTTCATCCGCCACGGCATCGGCGTGCACCACGCGGGCATGCTGCCCAAGTACCGGCGACTGGTCGAGAAGCTCGCGCAGGACGGGCTGCTGAAAGTGGTGTGCGGCACAGACACCCTCGGTGTCGGCATCAATGTGCCGATCCGCACAGTGCTGCTCACCGGGCTCACCAAGTTCGACGGCGTGCGCACCCGCCGGCTCAATGCCCGCGAGTTCCATCAGATCGCGGGCCGGGCCGGGCGCGCGGGCTACGACACCATGGGCACGGTCGTGGTGCAGGCGCCCGAGCACGAGGTGGAGAACGCGCGGCTGATCGCCAAGGCCGGCGACGACCCCAAGAAGCTGAAGAAGGTCCAGAAGCGCAAGCCACCGGAGGGCTTCGTGTCCTGGTCGGAGGAGACCTTCGACAGGCTGGTCGCGGCCTCGCCCGAACCCATGGTCTCGCGGTTCAACGTGACCAACTCCATGCTGCTGAATGTGATTGCGCGCAAAGGCAATTGTTTCGACGCCATGCGGCATCTGCTGGAGGAGAACCATGAGCCGCGGCCCGCGCAGCGCAAGCACATCCTCAAGGCGATCCGGCTGTACCGGGCGCTGCGGGACGCCGGTGTGGTGCAGCAACTCGACGAACCCGACCAGTACGGCCGCCGGGCGCGGCTGACCGTGGACCTGCAACGCGACTTCGCCCTGGACCAGCCGCTGTCACCGTTCGCGCTGGCCGCATTGGAGCTGCTGGACAAGGAGTCGCCGACCTACACCGTCGATGTCATCTCGCTCATCGAGTCCACCCTCGAGGACCCGCGCCAACTGCTCATGGCCCAGCAGCACAAGGCGCGCGGCGAGGCCGTCGCGGAGATGAAGGCCGACGGCATCGAATACGAAGAGCGCATGGAACTGCTCGAAGAGGTCACCTGGCCCAAGCCCCTGGCCGAGCTCATCGAGCCCGCGTTCGAGACCTACAAGGGCGGACACCCCTGGGTCTCGGAGTTCGAGCCCTCCCCCAAATCCGTGGTGCGCGAAATGGTCGAGCGCTCCATGACCTTCGCCGAATTGGTATCCGGCTACGAGCTGGCCCGCTCCGAGGGCGTGGTGCTGCGCTATCTGGCCGACGCCTACCGCGCGCTGCGCCGGACCGTGCCGGAGCAGGCGCGCACCGAGGAACTCGACGACATCACCGAATGGCTGGGCGAGCTGATCCGGCAGGTGGATTCCAGCCTGCTCGACGAATGGGAGCAGCTCACGAATCCGGGCGCCGAATCCGACGAGCAGCAGGTGGCCTTCGGGGCCGAGACGGTGCGACCCATCTCCGCCAACGAGCGCGCCTTCCGGGTGCTGGTACGCAATGCGATGTTCCGGCGCGTGGACCTGGCGGCGCTGCGGCGTTGGGAGGCGCTCGCCGAACTGGGCGACGAGCTGGACTGGGAGGCCGAATTCGGCCCCTATTTCGCCGAATACGACACCATCGGCACCGGCCCGAACGCCCGAGGCCCGAAGCTGTTCCAGGTCGAGCAGCGGCCCGGCTTCTGGCGGGTGCGGCAGGTGCTCGACGATCCGGCCGGGGATCACGGCTGGTCCATCGACGCCGTCGTCGACCTGTCCGAATCCGATGCCGCGGGCGAGGTTGTGTTCGACGAGGTCTCGGTCAGCGCGGGCTGACCCGGAGAACACCGGGGCCGCTCGCGGCCCTCTTCCTGTCACACTCCTGTAAGCCGCTGGACGTCGCCGCCGGGCTCCGGCCGCGATAGCGTGATGCAGTCGACCCAGCACCGGTTCGTTTTTCGAGGCCGAACGCTGCTATTCTCGCGCACTGTTGCCAAATTCCGGCTCGCCCACCGAACCACGGAGAGTTCCCTTAGATTGACCGATCGAAACCTGCCCGAGTCGCCCTGTCTGGTCGTCGACCTGAACCGGGTGCGCGCGAACTTCCGCGCACTGCGTGCCGCGCTACCTTCGGCGCGAATTCGCTTCGCCGTCAAGGCGAGTCCGTTGCCGGAGATCATCCGGCTGCTGAATGACGAGGGCGCCGAGTTCGACGTCGCCAGCGTCGGCGAGATCGAACTCTGCCTGGAGCAGGGCGTCGATCCGGCCGTCATGTGCTACGGCAACCCGATCAAGAAGGCCTCGCAGATCGCCACCGCCTCCGCGGCGGGTGTGCGCCGCTACGCCTTCGACACCGAGGACGACCTGGAACGCATCGCCGAGCATGCGCCGGGCTCGGAGGTCGAGTGCCGGTTCCTGTCGTCGGCTCCGCAGTCGCAGACGCCGTTCGGGACCAAGTTCGGCTGCGCGCCCGGCGAGGCCACGCGCCTGCTGGTGCGCGCCCGCGATCTCGGCTTGCAGGTGGTCGGCCCCTATTTCCACGTCGGTTCGCAGCAGCTGGACCCGAACGCGTGGGGCATCGGCATCGAGCAGGCGGGGGCCATCGCAGAAGCGTTGGCTGTCAAGGACATTCCTGTCACTGCGGTGAATATCGGTGGGGGACTGCCGATTTCGTACGCCGACCCAGCTCCCGGACTCGCGGAGCTGGGCGCGGCGATCGCCGACTCGGCGGCCCGCTATCTCCCGGAACACACCGAACTCGTCGTGGAGCCCGGTCGCGCCCTGGTGGGCAACACCGGTGTGATTCACGCCGAAGTGGTGAATGTTCGCATCGCGCCGGACGGGCGGCGCTGGGTATACCTCGATATCGGCCGCTACAACGGTATGGCCGAGACTGAGAACGAGTACATCGCCTACCGATTCGAAACCGATCGGGACACGGATCCGAAGGACGAAGCAGTGGTAGCTGGTCCTACTTGTGACGGCGACGATGTACTCTATCAACGCACTCGTGTCCTCCTTCCGACCACGTTGCGAGCCGGTGATCCCGTTCGGATCCTCGAGACCGGCGCCTATACGGCGAGCTATTCGTCGGTGTCCTTCAACGGTTTTCCGCCTTTGACTGTTCATGTCACTGGCGCTGAGCGAGAGTGAGTTTTAGCCATGATCACGGCAGAATTCACCGGCTGGCATGTGCTGGCCGAGTTCGGTGGTGTCGACGCTGGCCTCTGTGACGACCTCGAACGACTCGAAACCGCGCTTCGAAAATCGCTGGTCGCCGCGGGGGTGACCATCTGCGATGTGGTGAGCAAGAAGTTCGAGCCGCAGGGTGTCACCATCCTGGCCCTCCTGGCCGAGTCGCACGCCTCGATTCACACCTACCCTGAGTCCGGCGACATTTTCGTCGACGTATTCACTTGCGGCAGCATCGGTTCCGGCGCCACCAAGGCGGTCGAACTGCTGCAGCAGGAGCTGTCGCCGGGTTCGGTCAATATCGAGGTCATCCAGCGCGGCCACACCGCCCGCCGGATCCACGAACCCGTCGGCGAGGGCCTGACCCGGGTGTGGAACACCACGGAAACCATCGTGGACACCAACACCCCGTTCCAGCACATGGTGATCGCGCGCACCGAGCAGGGCATCTCCCTGTTCTCCGACGACGACCGCCAGTCCACCGAGTTCTCGCAGCTCACCTACCACGAGGCCATGCTGGTCCCGGGCTACGCGCTGGCCGAGAAGCTGGACAAGGTGCTGATCATCGGTTCCGGTGAGGGCGTCGCCTCACAGATGTCGGTGGCCGCGGGCGCATCGCTCGTCGATCACGTCGACATCGACCAGTTGGAGGTGGAGTTGTGCGCCGAGCACCTCCCCTACGGCTACACCCGGGCCGACCTGGCCGAGGCGGTCGCGCAGACCGGCCCGATCAAGATGCACTATGCCGACGGCTGGGACTTCCTGGCCGAGGCCGAGGCCGCGGGCGTGCGCTACGACATGATCTGCATCGACCTGCCGGACGAGCGGGTCGAGGACGCGCAGCACAACCGCCTCTACGAGGACGACTTCCTCAACCGCTGCAAGGCGCTGCTGGCCGAAGGCGGGGTGCTCGCCGCGCAGGCCGGCTGTCAGACCATGTGGCGCAACGAGACGCTCAAGCGCTCGTGGACCCGCTTCCACAACCTGTTCGAGACCGTCGTCCCGTATGTGAGCGACGAGCACGAGTGGACCTTCATCTTCGGCACTCCGAAGGCGATCGCGGATCCCGTGGCCAAGATGACCGGCACCCTGCCGACCCTTCCCTACAAGGCGCAGACCATCGACGAGCAGGCCCTCGTCCGTGGCGCGATCGAGCCGCACGCGCTGCGTGTGGGCGTGACCGTCTAGTCGATCAGCTCTGTCCCGAAGCGCCCCCGCACGAACTCGTGCGGGGGCGCTTTGCGATTGCTACGGTTTCCGTGGTCTGACACAACGGATTTCGTTGTCTTCGGGCCGATCCTCAGGCGATGGCGGGGAGCTTGACCACCTGACCGGCGTAGGCCAGGCCCGCGCCGAAGCCCAGCAGCAGCGCGGTGTCGCCCGGCTGGGCGGCACCGGAGCGCAGCAGTTGCTCCATGGCCATCGGGATGGAGGCGGCACTGGTGTTGCCGGTTTCGGCGATATCCCTTGCGACAGCGATGTTTTCGGGCATGTGCAGGGCGCGCACCAGCGCGTCGGTGATGCGGCTGTTGGCCTGGTGCGGGACGAACGCGTCCAGATCCTCGACGGTGAGGCCCGCCTGATCCAGCGCGTCGCGGCACGCCTTCTCCAAAAATGTTACGGCCCAACGGAATACGGCGGTCCCGTTCATTCGGATGTAAGGCCGCACCGTGGTGCCACCGGTGGCCTCGGCCTCGGCCACCTCGGCGAAGTACTGCTGAAAGTCCTTGTCCTGCTTGATCGCCGCGGTTTGGCTGCCGTCCGAGCCCCAGGCCACCGGGCCGATGCCCTCGGCGTCCGACGGGCCCACCACGACCGCGCCCGCTCCGTCGGCGAAGATGAACGCACAGGTGCGGTCGTCCCGATCGAGCAGGTCCGAGAGCCGCTCCACGCCGATCACCAGCACGTGCCGGGCCTGCCCGGCGCGCACCAGGTTGGCGCCATTGGCCAGCGCGTAGCAGAAGCCCGCGCACCCGGCCGACACGTCGAAGGCGGCGGTGTCGTGCATGCCGAGTTCGGTGGCGACCACGGCCCCGGCCGACGGGCCGAGCACCATCTGCGAGGACGTGGCCAGGATGACCGCGTCGATCTGCTGCGCGGTGACGCCGGCGGCGGCGAGAGCGTCGGCGGCGGCGGCGGTGCTCATGCTGACGATGGTCTCGTCGGGTTCGGCCCAGTGGCGGGCCTCGATGCCGGAGCGGGTCCGGATCCATTCGTCCGAGGAGTCGATGCGCTCGACGATCTCGGCATTGGGGACCACCCGGCGTGGGCGATAGACGCCCAGGCCGAGCAACGCGGCGTGGGCGACCGGGGCGGCGGTGGCGATCTGGACTGGCATGCGCGGATTCCTCTCGACGTGAACCGATCGGTTCACATAGGAAAAGGTTTAACATGGACCGATCGGTTCACACAAGGGCTGGAGGGATTTGCATGACGGCCGGACCGCGCGCCCGATTGATCGCGAGCACCATCACCACGGTCCAGGAGCACGGCGTGCACGCCGCCGGCCTGAACGAGCTGCTCAAGCGCAGCAATGCGTCCAGAAACTCGCTCTATCAGCACTTCCCTTCGGGCAAGGGCGAATTGGTCGCGACCGCGGCCCGCATCGTGTCCCGCATGGTCTACTCGCATGTGAGCCGGATGTCCGACGCGCTCCCGGTCGCACCGTCGCTGGAGGAGTGGGTCGACGAGCTGCTGGGCTTCTGGCGCGGCCAATTGGAGACCAGCGAGTTCCGCGCGGGATCGTTCATGATGGCCGCCGCCCTCGACGAACTCGATCCGACCCTGCAGTCCGCCGCCGGGCAGGCATTCTCCGAATGGACCGCACGGCTGGCCGACGGGTTGGTGGAGGCCGGGATCGAGCGGGCGACGGCATGCTCGCTGTCCGGTTTCACGCTGTCGGTGATCGAGGGCGCGATCGTGCAGAGCCGGGCGCTGAAGTCCGCGCTGCCCTTCACCGACGCCAGCACCCAGCTCACGGTGCTGCTGCGCCATCACCTGCCCAACCGTCGCTGATCCGCGGTTGACTTGGAGTGCGCTCCAGGTCGTAGCGTCGTGTCCGTGAGCGGCTCCCGCCACGAATTCCAGCCTTACCGAGGAGGATTCACCGCATGATCGCGACCAGAAAGCTCGGCGAACTGACCATCGGCGCGCAGGGCCTCGGCTGCATGGGCATGAGCAGCGCCTACGGCGTGCGCGACAATGACGCCGAGTCCATCGCCACCATCCACCGCGCCCTGGACCTCGGCGTCACCCTGCTCGACACCGCCGACATCTACGGCCCCGAAACCAATGAGCGCCTGGTCGGCCGCGCCATCGCCGACCGCCGCGACCGGGTCGTGCTGGCCACCAAGTTCGGCATCGTCTGGGGCGAGAAGGGCGCGATGGGCGCCCGCGGCGACGCCGCCTACGTCAAGCAGTCCTGCGACGAGTCCCTCTCCCGCCTGGGCGTCGACCACATCGACCTCTACTACCAGCACCGCGTCGACCCCGATGTGCCCGTGGAGGAAACCTGGGGAGCGCTCTCGGAACTGGTCCAGGCCGGCAAGGTGCGCTACCTCGGCATCTCCGAGGCCTCGGCCGCGACCATCCGCCGCGCCCACGCCGTCCACCCGGTGACCGCCCTGCAGAGCGAATGGTCCCTGTGGACCCGGGACATCGAAGCCGAGGTCCTGCCCACCTGCCGCGAGCTCGGTATCGGCATCGTCCCGTTCTCCCCACTGGGCCGCGGCTTCCTCACCGGCGCAATCACTTCCACCGCCGACCTGCCCGTCGGCGACATGCGCCGCCGCCTGCCCCGCTTCACCGACGGCAACCTCGACGCCAACCTCGCCATCGTCGAGGCCCTCCGCGCCCTCGCTGACGAAAAGGGCGTCACCCCCGGCCAATTGGCGCTCGCCTGGGTCCAATCCCGCGGCGACGACGTAGTCCCCATCCCCGGCACCAAACGCCGCGCCTACCTCGAGCAGAACGTCGCGGCCACCGACATCACACTGACCACCGACGACCTGGCCCGGATCGAAGCCGCCGCGCCCTCCGACGCCATCGCCGGCGCCCGCTACCCCGAGGAACTGGCTCGCGCGGCCGGTCGATGACCGACCGCTGGTGTCTCGGCCGGATGCCGTCCCGGGCATGAGCCCGAGCGCTCGAAATGGAACGACGCCAATGTGCCGGCCTCGACCCCTGCGACCGACGGCGCGGGCACAGCCGCGCGAGATCGATGCCTGGTTCGCCGGGGCCCCGAGTGCGGACCCCGGCGATCGCGCGAATATCGCGGACGGGATCGCCTGATCAGGCCTCGGCGGCGAGATGGGCGTGGGCGGTGCGCAGTTCGCGTTTGAGGATCTTGCCGCTGGGGTTCTTGGGCAGGGCCGCAACGAATGTCACGTATTTGGGGACCTTGTAGCCCGCCAGGCGTTGTTTGCAGTGGGTGATGATGTCGGCGACGGCCGGGTCGGTTCCGTCGCGCGTCACCACGATCGCGGTGACGGCCTCGATCCAGTGCGGATGCGGGATGCCGACCACGGCGGCCTCGGAGACATCGGGGTGCTCGTAGAGGACCTCTTCGACCTCGCGGCTGGCGACGTTCTCGCCGCCGGACTTGATCATGTCCTTCTTGCGGTCGACGACGCTGAGGTAGCCGTCGGCGTCCATGACGCCGAGGTCGCCGCTGTGGAACCAGCCGCCGCGGAAGGTTTCCGCGGTTTTGGCGGGATCGTTCCAGTAGCAGAGCATCGCCTGCGGGGAGCGGTGCACGATCTCGCCGACCACGCCGACGCCCACCGGGACGTCGTCGTCATCGACCACGCGGGTTTCGACGTTGAGGGCCGGCCGGCCCGCCGAGCCGGGCTTGGTCAGCTGGTCCTCGGGGGCGAGAACCGTTGCCAGCGGGGCGAGTTCGGTCTGGCCGTAGAAATTGGTGAGACCCACGCCGGGCAGTCGCTCGGAGAGTTCGATCAGCACCTCGACCGGCATGATGCTCGCGCCGTAGTAGCCCTTGCGCAGCGAGGACAGGTCGAAGCTGTCGAAGTCGGGATGCCGCAGCAGCGAGACCCACACGGTGGGCGGGCAGAACAGTTTGGTGGCGCGCTCGGTTTCGATGGTGCGCAGGACGGTCGCCGGGTCGGGGCCCGGCAACAGGATGCTGGTCGCCCCCAGCCACAGGTCGGGCGTGAGGAAGCAGTGCAGCTGGGCGCAGTGGTATAGCGGCAGCGCGTGCACCTCGATATCGTCCGCGCTCATGCGCCCGTCCACGACCGCGCTGGTGTACTGCGCGATGAGCCCACGGCTGGACAGCGTCGCGCCCTTGGGGCGCGACTCCGTGCCGGAGGTGTACATGATCTGGATGGGATCGTCGTCGCCGACGAACACCTCCGGCGCCGAGGTATCGGCGTGGTGCTCCCAGGCGCTCACGTCCTCCCACCCGGCCGCCGCGGGCAGTCCCGAAAGCCCGATCCATCCGAACAGCCGGATCTCACTGTCGCCCAGCTGCTTCACCGCGGCCTCGGCCTCCCCTGCCAGCCCGTCCTCGGTGACCAGGCCCACGGCACCGGAGTGCTCGAGGATGAACGCGACCTCATCGGCGGTGAGCATGAAGTTGATGGGCACCGAAATCGCGCCCAGCCGTGCCAGCGCGAAGTAAGCGAGCACGAATTCGCGGCAGTTGTGCGAGTAGATCGCGATCCGATCGCCCTGCGTCACACCGCGATCGGCCAGGCTGTGCGCGACCCGGTTCACCGCCGCGTCCAGGTCGGCGTAGCTCTCCCGCCGTTCCCGCCAGACCAGCGCGATCTTGTCCGGGACCCGGGCGGCGCTGCGCCGCAAAAGATCCCCGAGCGCCTGCGACCGCGCGCTTGCCACCAGTTGACCAGTGCCCTCTGCATCCATGCGACCAACTTCTACCGCACGAATGTGTCCAGTGTCATACAGTCTCGCTGAGCAGGACCGAATTCTCCCGCCACACCGCGTGGTGGCACCGACCACAGCGTCGTCTTCCCGCCCGAGCAGACGGGTGAGTGCCGGCAATCTCTGTCGAAGTCGTCGCAGGACTGCGCGGACCGCGGCCGGGACGGCCGACCCGAGTCGACGAACAAACCAACCGCACCCGGGTGCGGGGTCAGCGTGACCACCCCGGAAACACGGTCGCCGACCGGGGACATCCTGCCAGCGGCGCTGAGTTCCACTCGGATCGGATCAGATTCGGTCATCGCGCGACCATCTCGACGACTGGCGTCGCCGGCCGTCAGGCTTTCTCGTCATCGTCGCTCGAGTCGTATGCATCGATGTCGAGCTCGGTTCGCGTCTCTCCATGAGAACGCAGCACCCGGCGCGAGATGATAAGAGAGTCAAACTCTTTGTATCTCATATCCTGACGTGCTAGATATACCGCGGACGGCTAGGAGGCAGTTGTGACACGTCCGTATCGACTGATCATCTGGGGTCCCGGCGACATGGGAGGGCGGGCGCTGCGCACAGCGCTGGAATCGCCCGACTTCGAAGTAGTCGGGGTCAAGGTGTTCAACCCGAACAAGCACGGGAGGGATATCGGCGAGCTGGCAGGGCTGCCGCCGGTGGGAACCAGGGCGACCACATCGAAGGCGGAAATCCTTGCGCTGGAGGCAGATTGCGTGGTGCACACGCCCACCACGCCCGCGCTCGTGCAGGGCGCGGACGCCGATGTGCTGGATCTGCTGGAATCCGGCAAGAACGTGGTGTCCGCAGCGTCCTACCACAATCCTGCCATGCCGACCTGGTTGTCCGAATCGCGTTCCCCGCTGGAAGTATTGCGCACGGTGTCGCAGATACGGGTGACCGGCAGCGCCTTCGGGTCGCACTTGCCCAGGGCATTGTCGGCACTGAAAACGCTGATGCGCGTGGTGGATTCGAGTCCGGCCCGGTTCGCTCGGCCGGTCCTCGATCGGCTGGCCGGACCGATGGTGGATCTGGCTGTTCCGCGCCGCGCGTCCGGCGAACGACTCCAGGCGGCCTGCCTGCGGGGCGGGGTGTCGCTGCACGGCACCGGCCTGCATCCGGGGCTTATGGTGGAGCAACTGCTGCTGCGCTTGGCCGGGCTGCTGAACGAGGTGCGCGAGGTGAAGTTCCTGGAGGTCGGCGATCTGTCGCAGGCGCCGGACGGGATGTGGGGCGGGCTGGCCAGTCTCGGTTTCGGGATGCCGCTGAGCGCGGTCGACTCCAATCACGCGATCGCGCTCATGCAGCACTTCTACTTCGACGCGGTGCTCGCCAATGTCGCGCACACGCTGTTCGGCGTCGGCGCCGATCAGGTTCGGGTGGAGCGGCACGTGTATCCGGTGCCGGCGCGGATACGGGTGCGGGCGGGCGGCAGCGTGATCGAGCCCGGTTCGGTCGGCGCCATCCATATGAGCTACCGCGGCTACATCGGCGACCGGCTGTTCATGACCAATGCGGAATGCTGGCACGTCGGGCTGGGCAATGCCCACCTCGGGCCGGATCATCCCCGCAGCCTGACCGGTGGGCACGTGATCACGCTCGACGGCAGCCCGGCCCGGATCGAGATGCGTAACGAACTCGACGACGAGTCGTACGGCGGTGACTGGTCCGCGGTCACTGATATCTCGGTCAAGGCGATGCTCGATGTCATCCCGGAACTGTGCGCGGCGCCGCCCGGTGTCGCGATGCCCGATCTGAGCCCTCGATTTCGTCTGGAGACCGCATGAACTCCCCGTTTCCGATCGCGGTGCTCGGCGCCGGGCGTCTGGCCGATCGGATCGCCGCGCACCCGGATGTCGTTGTCGCGGAACCTTCCTCGGCCGCGGTGGTCCTCCACCTGTCCGCCGATGTCAGCGAGATCCCTTTCCATCTCGGCGCGGGCCGCGACGTGGTCACCGCGCTTCCCCTCGACGCCTTGCCACTGGACGAAGTCCGGGATGCCTGCCGCGCCGGAGCGTCCACACTGCACGCCACCGGCGGCTTCCAATCGGCGGTGGCGGCCCGGCTCACCCGCTCGCTCGCCGCCGCGACCAAAGAGATCACCCGGATCGACTTGCACGAGGAGATCAACCTCCCCGAGGACGCCGTCTATCCGTGGGATACGGTGCCCGACCACGTATTGACCGCTTACTACTTCGCCGGCCTGCGCGTGCTGGAGGACGCCGCCTTCGCCGATGTCCGTTCCGAAGCCCCGGTCGTCGACACCGAGGAGTCCGGTGCCGTGCACACCCTCGGCGACCGGATCAGCTACCGCTCGATCCGAACGCGGGGCACCGGCGCCGGCCCGCTGCGCTACCGCCTCGTCACCACCACCGCGTCCGGAACCGCGACGGCCACCGTCGATTTCCATCCCACTGACGACGTCCACCCGGCCGATCATTTGACCTGTGTGGAACTGCTGAGGGCGGTCCGCCCGGTCCGCGCGAGCAAGCCCGGCATCGTGCTGCGCGATCTCCGTATCACCCATCTGGTCCCGGACGACCGGCTGGCAATCCTCGACCACGAGCAGAAGAGCAGGTAGGACGACAATGCCGAAGATCGTATTGTTCGGGGCGACCGGGTATACCGGGCGCCTGACCGCCGAAGCCCTGACCGCACGCGGCGATTCGCCGGTGCTGGCCGGGCGCAACGCCACCGCCCTCGCGAAACTCGCCACCGACCTCGGCGGCGCCCGAACCGCCGTCGCTGATGTCACCGACCCTGCCTCGGTGAAGGCTCTGCTCGATCGCGGAGATGTATTGGTGACAACGGTCGGGCCGTTCTTGCGCCACGGCGGACCCGCGCTGGACGCGGCGATCTCCGCCGGCGCCCACTACATCGACTCCACCGGGGAAGGGCCCTTCATCCGCACCGTATTCGAGCGCGACGACCAGGCCCGCGCCGCCGGCGCAGCACTGCTGACCGCGGTGGGGTTCGATTACGTGCCAGGCAATCTGGCCGCCGGGCTGGCGCTGCGTGAGGCACCCACCGCGGTCCGGGTCGACGTCGGCTACTTCATGGACGCCCCCAGCACCAGCGGCGGAACCCGCGCCTCCATAGCCGGGATGCTGTTCGAACGTGGCTTCGCCCTGCGTGACGGCAAGGTCGCCACCGAGCCCGCCGCAGCGCGCCTGCGCAGCTTCGAGGTTGCCGGAAGAGCCCGCACGGGCGTGTCGATCCCCGGATCCGAGCACTTCGCCTTGGCTCGCTCCCACCCGAACCTGCGTGCGGTCGACGTCTTCCTCGGCCTACCTCCGGTCGCGGCTCGTGGCCTGCGGATCGGTTCGAGGTTGGCCGCGGCCGTGGGACGGCTCGCACCGCTCGCGCACGGATTCGACGTCGCGCTGGCTCGAACCGTCCAAGGCTCCGGGGGAGGACCTGACGCCCAGGCTCGGGCCCGTACACGCGGCTGGGCGGTCGCCGAGGCCTTCGACGACTCCGAAAACCTCGTGGCCACGGTCACTCTCGGTGGCGGCGACCCGTATGAATTCACCGCGACGATGCTGGCCTGGGCAGCGCACACAGCGCTGGACGGCGGTCTCCTCGACACTGGCGCTCTGGGCCCGGTCGAGGCGTTCGGCCTCGACGCACTGAATGCCGCCGTCATCGGCGCCGGTTGGAGCCGCCACGCAGCAACCCGCGCCAGCTGAACGGACGGCAATGAGCGAGCCACACGACCGAGGTCATCTCGGGTTGCCCCCGCGCTCCGTCTCCTGAAACCTTGTGCGCTGCCTGACGATTCAGGCAGCGCACACTCGTGCCATGATCCCGGGCACGGCCCGTCCCCGGAAATGCCCCGCGGTTGCGCTTGCGCCGGTGAACCTCCGGGAAGAACTACCGGCACATCAGATTTCACGATCGTCCACGGCCGGTGCCAGGTGGCCGAACGCCGCCGAGTCTCTACGTCACTCGACCAGCTCGAGCACAGCCCATCGGCCGATCAACGCCTCGGAGCACCAGCGCCCAGCGGCACATGCGAGCGCCGTGAGGTGGGCGAATCCTTCCCGCTGACAACAGGTCTCGGCGTGTCACGGCCTACGATGCCGCGCGTGGACGATTGCGCATCACCCACGTCGAGTGGCGCGTCGGGCCGAGCCTCGAATCCGTTCGAAACAAGCTCCGGGAGGGACTCGTGATCGGCTCAGCAGAACAGCAAGGTCGGCGCTCAGAGTCGCCCAGCGCTTTTCCTCAGGTATCGCGGCAGGTGCTCGGACGCGAACACCGCGGCCGACCAATCGTGCTCCTCGACCTCGGCGGTCCAGGCGTAGGTCCACGCGTACTCGGTTCGCTCCCCCACCTGCACCGATACCGGCAGCAGGTCGTATTCGTCGTCCTCGAAGGCATCGAGCACCCGCCACTCCTCGGCGGTGAGCCCGGTGAGCAGGAACCCGTCTGCCATGGAGTCGGCGGCGGTTACCAATCCCGGATACGCGCGACCGGGCAGCGCGGCGGCGCGGCGCCCGATCGACCGCGCCGGCTCCATTGCCGGTTCGCGCCCGATCAATGCGGTGAGCACCGAGCCGAACTGCAAGGTCCCGTACACGAAAAGCGGATCACTCGCAGAGGGGAGTTTCCGCGCCCACCGGTCCGTCATCTGCCGACTGTCCGTGCGAAGATGCCCGCGTCGTGCGAGTTGATGATGGTCACCTGGTGCCCGTGCAGCTTTCTCAGCTCGCGTAGCCGCCGCTGATTGGCCCGATAGGCGTCGCCCACAATGGCTCCGGTCTCGTAGACCTTCCACCAGAACGGCGTGAACGGCTCTTCCGGATGGACGCTGGACTCAGCGAAGAACGAGTCACCCGCGTGCAGCAGCCATCCATTGCCATGGTCGATCGCGACCCCGGCGTGCCCGCGGGTGTGCCCGGCCAGCGGCACCACCAGGATCTCCGACGGCAGCCCTGGCAGATCGCGCACCGCGGTGAACCCGAACCAGTCCTGCCCGCCCTCGACCTCGTTCACCATCCACTTGGGCCCGTGCGCCCACTGCGCGGCGCGATACCGCAGTCGTTCGGACAGCGTGGGAGTGGCGGTGGCGGCCCGGAATTCGGGGCCGTGGACGTGCACGGTCGCCTCGGGGAAGTCCGACAGCCCGCCGGAGTGGTCCAGGTCGAGATGGGTGAGGATGACGTGGCGGACATCGCGCGGGTCATAGCCCAGCCGCTGGATCTGGCGCACCGCCGTCTCGGCCTCGGTCGGTTTCGCCCCCATCAGGAAACGGCCGGCACCCAGCATCTTCCCGGGCTGCCGCACGGCCTCCAGCCCGAACCCGGTGTCGACGAGCGCCAGCGTGTCCCGGGTCTCGATGAGCAGGCAATGGTCGATGAGTCCGAATCCCATGGTGCCGCAGTTCAGGTGGTGAATTTTCATTTGCCCCACGTATCCAGTCGGTATCCGGTTGTCCTAGGTGCCGAGTTGCCTGAAGCATTGGTGAATCCGCATAGGCCAGAGCGTTTCAGACACCCTCGAGCGACGCAACCGCGCAGGTTGCCGGATTTGTCGGTGTTGTCGGACGAGTCCTCAGCACGGCCGGCACTCCCGGATGATCTCGGCGAGCAGACCGTAGTCATCGCCCCGCGCCGTGGACGACCGGAACGCCAGCCCCACCGTGCGCCCCGGCGCGGGCGCGGCGAACGTCGCGATGTCCAAGGTGCCGCGCGAGGTTTCGGCGGCCACCGCCATGGCCGGGATCAGGGTGACCCCGAGATCACCGGCGACGCACTGCACCACCGTGGCCAGCGAAGCCGCCCGGGTGTCGCCGACCGCGCTCGGGTGCGCCTCATTGGCCCGGCACAGCTCCAGGGTCTGCTCGCGCAGGCAGTGCCCCTCGTCGAGCAAAAGCAGCGGCAGCGCGTCGAGGTCGGCCGGTTTCAGGTCGTCGCGCCCGGCCAGCTCGTGCCCGCGCGGCAGGACGAGCACGAACTCCTCTGCATAGAGCGGTATCTCGACCAGGCCCGCCGCCTCGGCGGGCAGGGCCAGCACTGCCACGTCCAGGACGCCGGAGCGCAGCCCGTCGAGCAGCCGCGCCGTCTGATCCTCGATGACATGCGGCGCCAGCGCGGGCACCCGCGTACGCAATTCGGGCAGTAGCTTGGGCAGCACGTACGGCGCGACGGTCGGAATGATGCCCAGGCGCAGGGTTCCGCGCAGCCCCTCACCAGCGGCGGAGGCGACGAATCGGTCAGCGGCCTCGAGGGTGGCGATGGCTTGCGGCAGCAGCCGTTTGCCGTCGGCGGTGACCAGGACCCGGCGCGTACTGCGCTCGATCAACTGCAGCCCGAGTCCGTTTTCCAGTGATGCCAGCGCCTGCGATAACGTGGGCTGGCTCACACCGAGCCGCGTCGCCGCGGTGCCGAAGTGCCGAAATTCCGCGACGGCCGCGAACGCACGCAGCTGTGACAGGGTGGGCTGATAAGTTTGATCAGTCACGCCTATCAGTATAGTGCGACCGATCACGTTTACCTCTTAGCGCAGTTCGGCGAAGATCGTATACGTCTCGACCCAATCGGCACGACTACATATGAGGAGAGCAAGCATGGCCCTGCTGACCATCGGCGATCAGTTCCCCGCCTACAACCTGAAGGCTGTCATCGGCGGTGACCTCTCGAAGGTGAACGCTCAGCAGCCCGACGACTACTTCACCCAGATCTCGAGCGACGACTACGTCGGCAAGTGGCGCATCGTCTTCTTCTGGCCCAAGGACTTCACCTTCGTGTGCCCGACCGAGATCGCCGCGTTCGGCAAGCTGAACGATGAGTTCGCCGACCGCGACGCCCAGGTCCTGGGGGCTTCGGTGGACAACGAGTTCGTCCACTTCCAGTGGCGCGCCCAGCACGAGGACCTCAAGACTCTGCCCTTCCCGATGATGAGCGACCTCAAGCGCGAACTGGCCACCGCCACCGGCGTTCTCAATGCCGACGGCGTCGCCGACCGCGCCACCTTCATCGTCGACCCGAACAACGAGATCCAGTTCGTGTCCGTCACCGCCGGCTCGGTGGGCCGCAATGTCGACGAGGTGCTTCGGGTGCTGGACGCGCTGCAGTCCGACGAACTGTGCGCCTGCAACTGGAAGAAGGGCGACCCGACCATCAAGGCCGGCGAGCTCATGACCGCGTCGGTGTAACAAGGCTCGCAAGGGAATTCGTCGTGACCATCGAAAATCTGAAGAACTCGCTACCCGAGTACGCCAAGGATCTGAAGCTCAACCTGTCCTCACTGGCGCGCACCACCGTGCTCAACGAGCAGCAGCTGTGGGGCACGCTGCTGGCGACCGCCGCGGCCACCCGGTCGGCCACCACGCTGCGGGAGGTCGCCGAGGAAGCCGCCGACGTGCTGTCGGCGGAGGCCTACAACGCCGCGCTGGGCGCCGCGTCGATCATGGGCATGAACAATGTGTTCTACCGCGGCAAGGCGTTCCTGGAGGGCCGCTACGACGATCTGCGCGCGGGCCTGCGCATGCAGATCATCGGCAATCCGGGTGTGGACAAGGCCGATTTCGAGCTGTGGTCGTTCGCGGTCTCCTCGATCAACGGCTGCCAGCACTGCCTGGAGGCACATGAGCACACGTTGCGCGAGGCGGGCGTGTCACGCGAGGTGATCTTCGAGGCGCTGCGCGCGGCCGCGATCATGGCGGGCGTGGGCCAGGCCGTCACGACGACCGAGGCGCTGGCCACGGCCACCGTCTGAGTTCGCACTACCGCGAAAGGGGCCGCGCATCCTGCGATGCACGGCCCCTTATCTCGTCGGCACAGCCCGACCCAGCATGTTTGCTAATAAATTGCCGCAATCGAGTCGTTGGTCGGCGCCAATGAGCGGAATGCCCGGATCGCCTGGACAGGCCCGGCCTTCCCGCGCTCCCGGACCCTGCGCCGACGCAGACTCCTCGCCACGTCCGTCCCTTTCCGCGCGGTCGCCGCGATCGGGATGACGCTGTGGCCGAACCGGCGTGAGGCCCCACCCGAAGACGCGTCGCGGACCGTCGAACCGGCGGGTACGCCGGTACTGGACGCAGCGCAGGCGGGACCAAAATGGATCGGCTCACCCTCGCCCGGAACCCGCGACCGGGAATCCTACGACCGCAATGCCTTCGGCCCGGGTCGGTCGGGGCGCGGCGGCGAACCCGCCGGTGCGATGACACGCGGCGGTGGATGAGAGTGAAGACGCGCTGGGAATTGACCGTGCCTCCTCCCACCGAGAAGAGCGCCCTGACCGACATCCTCGACACCTTCGCCCCTCCCGCGAATCGATAACTGTCGGTAAGCTCGCCTGACATGACCGTTCCGGAAAGTGATGGCGCTCAAATCGAAGTCGTGCGTGTGTTCACCGATGCGGCCGGGCGTTTCGGCAATCTGCTCGGCATCGTCCGCCGCTCCGCCGTCGAGAATGCCGACCATCAGGCGCTGGCGGCCCGCGTCGGCTACAGCGAGACCGTGGTGGTCGACGAACCGGTCAACGGGCGAGTGAAGATGCGCATCTACACCCCCACCACCGAGCTGCGCTTCGCCGGGCACCCCACTGTCGGCACCGCATGGTGGCTCAATGATCAGCAGCGTCCTGTCAAGATCATCGACGTACCCGCCGGGCCGGTCGAGGTGACCCTCTCCGAGGGCCTGACCTGGGCCCGAGCCCGGGCCGAATGGACCCCGGCGTTCCAATTCCACCAGTTCGAGGATCCGGCCGAGATCGCCACCCTGGATCCGGCCGACTTCCCGGAAGGCCAGCACTACTGCTGGGCCTGGACCAACGAGCCGCGCGGCGCGGTCCGCGCGCGAATGTTCGCCCCCGCCATGGGAATTCCCGAGGACCAGGCCACCGGCGCGGCCGCCATCGCGTTGACCGCCCTGCTCACCCGCGGCCTGAACATCACCCAGGGTGAGGGCTCGCAGATCTTCACCGAATGGGATTCCGACGGTTGGGCGCGCGTCGGCGGCCGCGTGGTCGCCGATCATCCGATCCTCCTCTAGCGGTGGCACAGCCCTTTTCGGCACCGTGTGACCGGATGGCTTGGTTATTCTCAGGCGGCCGGGCCGATCCCCGGCCCGTGGGCGAGCCGGTGACCGCCCAGGATGTGCGGTGCGAAATCCCACAGCTCCCAAGGGACTTCGGTGAGCTCGCTGGTGATCACGCCACTGTGGCTCACGCGTAGAGCGCGTCCACATCGTCGGCTCCGGCGTATCCGGCGGTGTCTCGTCGACGGCCGGATGAGGCGTCAGGCGATCCGTTCCGGCCGCGCTCAACCCAGGGCGCGGGTGAAGCGGTCGGCCATTTCCGCGACCTGCGCCTCGGTGATGACGAACGACGGGGAGATCTGGAGCGCGCCCTGACCCGCCGCTCGGGTCGAAACCCTTTGGGCGCGCAGCGCTTTCACCATGGCCGGCGCCTCGGCCGGGTCGGCGAGCTGGACGGCGGCCACCGCGCCCAGCCCGCTGCGGACCTCGGCCACCCGCCGATGCTCGGCCAGCGGCGAGAAGTACTGGTGCAGCAGCGATTCCAGGTTCTTGCTGGCGTCCAGCAGGTTCTCGCGCTCGAAGATGTCGAGGTTGGCCATGGCCGCGGCTGCCGCGCCGGCGTGGCCGCCGTAGGTGTAGCCGTGCCGCCACCACACGCCGCCCGCGAAGAACGGTTCGGCGATACGGGGTGCGATGAAGACCGCGCCCATCGGGACGTACCCGGAGGTGAGGCCCTTGGCGGTGGTCATGAGGTCGGGTTCGAGGCCGAAACGCGAGGAGGCGAACCAGGATCCGCCGATGCGGCCGAAGCCGGTGACGACCTCGTCGGCGACGAAGAGGATGTCGTTGTCGCGGCAGATCTGCCGGACCTCGGTGAGGTAGCCCTCCGGCGGCAGGTAGACCCCGCCCGCGCCGATGATGGGTTCGGCGAAGAAGGCCGCGATGCGGTCCGCGCCGATCTCCTCGATGAGGGCGGTCAGCGCCTTGGCCTGATCCCATTCGATGGTGCGGGTGTCGGATATGAAGACGCCGGTGTAGCCCTCGGCATTGACCGGGATTCCGGCCAGCGCGGTGCCGCCGACATGCATGCCGTGGTATGCCTTCTGGCGGCCGACCAGGATGGTCTTTTCCGGGCGGCCCATCTCCTGCCAGTACCGGCGAGCCAGCTTGGCGGCGGTGTCGATGCCGTCGGAGCCGCCGGAGGTGAAGAAGATCTTGCTGCCGGGCACCGGCGCGAGGACCGAGAGCCGCTCCGCCAGATCCCGGGTCACCGGGGAGGCCAGGTCACCGAAGTTGGAATAGTGCGCGACCTGGGTCAGCTGCGTGGCGACCGCGTCGGCGATCTCGCGACGGCCGTGGCCGACATTGGCGAACCAGAGACCCCCGGTGGCGTCCAGATACTGCGTGCCACTCTCGTCCCAGATATAGGCGCCCTCGCCGCGCGCCACCACGAACGCCCCATCCCGCTCGACCGCACCCATATCGGCGAAGCCATGCCACAGCGAACCCATCCAGCGCACCTCCATCACCCGATAGCGACCACGCCCATCCGGGCGAACCGACCTTCCCTCACCATCTCACCATTAGGACGGTGAACAGGTCGAACGGCCCCGGGTCACCCAGCTGCGGCAGCGACCAGCATGTAGGCGGTACCGAGATCCATTACCAGGTGCGGCACCACGGCCAGCGATCCGGCCCCGCCCGTGGGATGCGGGAAGACATGCGGCAATCGGCGACGCAGGCCCGGCGCCGCCATGAGCACCGCATCCACCGTGAACAGGGCTGCCAGGGCCAACATGGGTCCGGGCGCCGGCCCCCCGTTCCCGTGCATACCGTGCTCATGCGGCCCGTGCCCGCTCATCGCGTACAGCATCGCCGCGGCGGCCACCACGTGATACACGAACGCGCCCACCCGGTCTCCCCCGGTGCCCGCGCACGGAATCCCGCTGCGCCACCGCAGCATTCGATCTCCCAGCACCAGCGTGTACACGACCACCATGGCCGTCAACACCCCGCGCACGGCGTGCGGGTCGGCGGCGGTCGGAAACACCAGCATTCCCAGCATGACCAGGCACATCATCAGGTGCGCGGCATCCGACTCCCGATCCGCGCCGGACCCGGCGCCCATATCCGGCCGCACCGCCCCCAACCTGGCGCCCACCAGGGCGGCGGCCAGGCAGAAGGCGATCACCGCGGCCCACCGCACCGCCGCGTACTGCTCCACAACTGCCGCCACACTCACCACCTCTCATCATGGCGACCGGCTCCCCTTTCATGGTGACACCGTCCGAACTCGGTTCCCCGCCCTTTCCCTGCCTGATCTCCCGCCCGGATACCGCCACTGAGTGACCGACTGCCCGGCTGATGCACTCCGCACCCTCCTCTGAACCGTTCGTAATGGAGAGATCGAATAGAGGAGTCACCGAGGCGTCCGAGCCGAAACGACCACATCGACCCGATCACCGATCTGCGCGCGAACCTCAGCCCGGTGTGGTCATCGCATCCGTGACGCCGTCGTGGTGGCGGTGCTGAGGCCGTGGAGGAGGACGGTGGTGATGAAGTCGGGGGCCTGTCGGGTGCCCATGTGGCCTTCGAGGGTGAGTTCCCACGCGGTCTCGGCCAGCCCGCAGAAGGTGGAGGCCAACCAGGTGGCGGGCATGTCGGTGCGCAACACGCCCGCGTCCTGCCCGACGGCCAGCAGCGCGATGGTGCGGGCGAAAATCCCCTCGGCGCGTTCGGTGGCCGCGGGCGCGCCCAGCACGTCGGGTTCGACGTAGACCAGGTTCCACAGTTGCGCGAAGGGCCGGTACTCGCCGACGAGCCCGGCCAGGACCTGGTCGGTGAAGCCGGTGTGGGCTTCGGCCCGGGTCAGGGCCCGATCGCAGTCGTCGAGGATTTTCTCGGCCATGGCCTGCACGAGGAGCTGACGGGTGGGGAACATGCGGGTCAGCGTGGCGCGGCTGATACCCGCGCGGGTGGCGATGACCTGCATCGACGCCCCGCGGTCCTTGGCCAGGACCGGGATCGCCGAATCCAGCACCTGCGCGGCAACGGTACGCATCGTTAAACGAACTCCATAGGTCTCATTTGACACACAGATGTCTCAGGATATTCTTTGGCGTATCAGCGTTTCATTCTACGACGTCGCACGACCGGCCCTCGCGGCGAAGAGTCTGTGACAGATTGGTTCGGTGGCCATGACGATGCACCGTCGCCGGTTCCTGCAGACCACCGGCCTGTCGGCTCTGGCCTTGTTGGCGTTGGCCGCCTGCGACGACGACGATTCCGGCACCACCCCGGCGGGTGGGCGGCGGCGGGTGATCGTGGTCGGGGCCGGGATCGCCGGTCTGGCCGCGGCCCGCGCCCTGGCCGACCGCGGCCAGGACGTGGTGGTGCTCGAAGCCCGCGACCGCATCGGCGGCCGCATCTGGACCAGCACCCAATGGCCCGACGTCCCGGTCGATCTCGGCGCGTCCTGGATACACGGCGTCGACGGCAACCCCATCGCCGACCTGGCCCGCAAGGCCGGCGCGCGCACGGTGTCGACCAGCTACGACAACGGCACCGACTACGGCACCGACGGCCACCCGGTCGACAAGGCCACCGCCGCGGCGATCGAACACTGGCGCACCCAGATCGCCAAAGCCCTCACCGACGCCCAGGACGAAGCCGACGACACCGACGAGGCTCGGGATGCGTCACTGCGAGCCGTAGCGGAGCGCGCGGTGAACTGGCCCGCACTGTCCGACCGCGACAAGGCGCTGGTCTCCTCGGTGCTCAACGACTATGAACACGAATACTCCGGCAGCGTCGATGACCTGTCGAGCCTGTACTTCGACGACGACGACAAGATCAAAGGCAAGGACGTCCTGTTCCCCGCCGGCTACGGCGCGATCACCGACTACCTCGCCAAAGGACTGACCGTCCACACCGGCGAGGTTGTCACTCGTATCGACTGGAACGACATCGGTGTCACCGTCACCACCGGCGCGCACACCTTCGACGGCGACCACGTCGTGGTCACGCTGCCGCTGGGGGTATTGCAGAGCGGCGCGGTCGAATTCGGTCCCGGCCTGCCCGCCGACAAGACCACCGCGATCGGCAAGCTGGGCATGGGCGTTCTCGACAAGTGCTATCTGCGGTTCCCCACCAAGTTCTGGCCCGACACCGACTGGCTGACCTACGTGCCCGGCCAGGACAAGGCGGGACAGTGGGGGCAGTGGATCAATTACTCCCGCGCCGCCGACCAGCCAATTCTGTTGGGGTTCAACGCCGCCGACTTCGGCCGCACCAGCGAAACCTGGAGCGAGGCCGACCTCGTCGCCAGCGCCATGGTGACCCTGCGCACCATCTACGGGCCCGGTATCCCCGCGCCCGTGGTACACCAGATCACCCGTTGGTCTACCGACCCCTTCGCACGCGGGTCCTACTCGTTCAACAAGCTCGGCTCCACACCCGACATGCGCGACCACCTCGCCGCCGGCATCGACGACCGCGTCCACTTCGCGGGGGAGGCCACCGACCGCAAATCCTTCGGTACCGTCCACGGTGCCTACAGCTCAGGCCTGCGCGCGGCCAAGGAAATCACCGGCTGACCCTGGCTGGATCTGCGTGAGCGCGGGGCTACCGGCCGTCCGGGAGTTCGCCGCGTATGGCCCGCACTCCGATGCGACCGCTCGGTGCCGATATCGGGTCGATGAGTTCATGCCCGTAATTCGGTAAGGCAGCAATATTCATCGAGCTGCGCCGGGGTCGCCGGACGCAGCTCAGCCCGAGACAGCCGCAACGCCCGCCGTAATATTGAGCGGCACAAGACGATTCGGTCGCGCCCCCGCACCGAGCCGAGAAAGCGCACCCCGTCCCAGGCGATGAGGGTCCAGCGATCAGTTCCGGGGCTTGCGCGGCTCGAAATCTATTTTCCGGCAGTGGCTTTCCTCGCGGAGTCGGCCGACCGGCCGGGATACCTTGGCCGACACGCCTTGCCGCCGCGTACGCTGTCCAGCCCGATATCTCCGTTATGCTTCGACCGCTGGTCATAGCGACTGTTGCCGCGATATCGAGTTGTGGAAAACCGTTAGGGCACATCTTCGAGAAAGGACCGGGTATGCGGCGTCCGCTCATTATCGCCGCGGTGGGAACGGCCGCGGCACCCCTGGCCACCTTGGGCCTGTGGGTCTGGGGCGCCGAACCAGGCCAAGCCCAGCCGCCCAGCGCGGATGTGTCCGGTCCGGGAATTCATGTGACGGCATCGGTCGACAATATCGGGGTGAATCCGCCCGGTAACCGGACTCCGAACTTCCTCATGACGTTCTCGCATGCCGCGCAGATGTCAGGCAATTACTCGGTCAATGTGGAGGGTGACCCCATCACGTCCGGTGAGGCCGTCGCAGGGTTCATCCTCGGCTGCGGGATCAGTGTGGCCGGCGGCGTCACCGTCGGAATCGAGCCCAGCCAAGCGTTGGACGGCAGCATTTCCCCGACGCTGAACCCACCGAGCACCTCCAGCAGCCCACCCAGCACCTCGGTCACTCCACCCAGCACCACCACGGTCACCCCAACCACCACCACGGTCACCCCAACTACCACCACCACCGTTACCCCAACTACCACCACCACGGTCACCCCAACTACCACAACCACGATCACCCCAACTACGACCATCACTCCAGCCAGCACCGCCGTCACTCCAGCCAGCACCGCCGTCACTCCAGCCAGCACCGCCGTCACTCCAGCCATCACCACCGTCGCCCCAACCACCACCACCCCAATCACCACCGTCGCCCCAACCAGCACCGCGGTCACCCCACCGAGTGAGACGCTTACGGCTAGTGCCGCCGCCGGTCATTTGAACATCGCTATCAGCCAACCCAGCGACCTCCTCAGCCCACCCACCGACCTCCTCAGTCCACCCACCGACCTCCTCAGTCCACCCACCGACCTCCTCAGTCCACCCAGCAACTTCGTCAACCCACCCAGCGACTCCGGCAACACACCCCAGCTCAGCCTCGGACCCAGCGTCGGCGGGACGCTGGGCGTCACAGAGGTCTTGACGGCCGCGTTGGGGCCCGGCCAGGTCACCACCGCGACCACGGCCACCGCGGCCCTGGACAACAACACCGCGTTCCCGTTCCACATCACATTCAACAACGCGGCGTTGAACGTGGCCCAATGCGCGTCGCCGGTGGCGGCCGTCCCCTTCGTCACCACCACGGTGAGCACCGCACAGGGAGTGGTGCAGACCACGGCCTACGGCGACCAGTTCACCTTCTGAAGCCCGATCGGATTCGACAGCGACCCCGCCCGCCGACGCTCGGCACCGCTCGGGCGCTGCCGTCAACGTGATGACCCGACCTCACCGGCCGCATCGTCCACAGCGTCCGTTCACGTGGCGACACCTCCTTCGTCAGCAGCCGGGTAACCCCGTTGCGGGCCATCGCCCGAATCCGGCGGCGCCTTCCGCGGCACCAACCGGACCAGGGATCCGACCGGCACTCCTAACTTGCGCCGGTGCTCGCACACCTCGCAGCGAGGCGAGGCGCACTGAACGTCTGCCAATGAGTTTTCGGCAACGGCCGGTCAATAGAGCAGTGGGCCCAGCCGGTCGGCGCAGCCGCGGGCCGGGTCGCGGTGGGTCTCCAGGGCGGGCAGGCGGTTGCTCGGACCGGTCAGGCACAGGGCGCCCGCGAGACTGCCGACGCCGTTGTAGATGGGTAGGGCCAGGCAAGCGATGCCCGGTACGAGTTCGTCGGCGGCCCTGGCGTATCCGGCGTCGCGGACATTCTGGAGGTCACCCGCGAGGGCTACGTGATCGATCTTGGTGCGGGCGGCGATCCGGACCGGCTGACCGACCAGGGTGCGCCATTCGGTACGGGAGGCGAGCAGCAGTTTGCCCGCGGCGGAGGCGTGCAGGTGGCGCGACAGCTCACGCTTGCCCGAGATCGGATGGTCGGGATCCTCGCTCACCACCTGGACCGCCGCCGGTCGGAAGTTCATGAGGTGCACGGCGAATCGGGTGGAGACGCGGAAGTCGTCGAGCACGATGCGGGCGGCGGTCGGCACCACCGGCACAGTGACCGCCGCGGCGAAACCGCGCAGCCGCGCGCCCAGGGCGAAGCCGCGCAGATCGGCGGTGCGGACCAGATACTCGTCGGCGACAAGGGAATTGAGCAAGCGATAGGTGGTGGCAGGTGCGATACCGAGCCGTGCGGCGATCTCCTTGGCGGTCACACCCACCCCGCAGTCGGCGACTGCCTCGAGAATGGCGATGGAGTTGGTGACCGTGGTGGTCCGGCTGGAATCCTTCACAATGCCTACCGGAACGTCACGGTCGGCAGCAGGTCGGCGCGCTGTGGCTCGTCGTAGATGCCGATGCCGCGCAACCGATCCGGTGTGAACACACGCAGGGCGGCGGTGAACACCGCGGCGGTCACCAGGACGGCGGCGTAGGCGATCACTACGGTCACAGAGTCGTTGCCGGCCGTAACCGCGGCGGCGACCATGAGCACCCCGAGCAGGGTCGCCGTCACCGGGCCGAGTATCGCCATGCCGCGGCTGGATTCGCCGATGCGGCGCAGCAGTGCCGGGGTTGCGAGGCAGGCGGGCAGGTACGAGCCCAGATAGCCGAGTGCGCTCAGCGTGAGGAAGCTCCGGATCCCGTCCTGCGGTTCGGCTCCCGAGAGCAGGTACCCGACCGCGCCGACGGTCACGGCGCCCACGGCCGCCACAATGGCGGGCGCGGGAGTGTGAAAGCGCGGGTGCGCGCGACCGGCCGCGGCCGGGGCGATCCCTTCGCGGCCCATGGTGAACAACACCCGGACCAGGGCATTGATCGAGGCCACGGTGCACGCGAAGAACGACGCCGCCACCCCGAGATCCAGGACGGCGCCGAGGAATCGCGAATTGTCCTGTAGCAGCAGGTCGGTGACGGGGGTCGAACTCGACGCGGTGCCCAGCGGCGCGGAGGCCAGCGCGACCGCCTGCGCGGACACCGCGATCAGGTAGATGACCGCCGCGGCCAGCGGCGTCCAGGCCAGCGTGCGCGGTACCGAGCGGAACGGCCGGTATGCCTCGGCGGACAGCGTGGTGGCGCTCTCGAATCCGACGAAGGCGCTGACGGCCACCACCGCGCTCATGGCGAGAGTGCCAGTGCCGCCGTGCCATTCGAAGGCGGTGTGCGCACCCGCGCTGCCGAAGGGGCCACGGCTGTCTCGGGTGAGCAGATAGCCCATCAGCGCCAGCACCGTCACCACCGAGACGCATTCGACCAGCAGCGTCGCCGAGGCTGACAGCCGGATGCCGCGCACCATGAGCACGGCCGCCACCACCGCCGCGCCCAGTAACAGAGCGATGATCGTTGCGGTGCCGCCGAATCCGGCCAACCCCGCGGTGACCGCGATCTGGTCCAGATACGTGCCCACCGCCATCAAGCCCGCCACGCTGACGCTCGCGTACCCGACGATCGCCGACCAGCCGACCGGCACCGCGACCGCGGGCCCGAGTCCCTTGGCCACGTAGGTGTACAGCCCGCCGCTCACCGCCAGCCGCTGTGCCATCGGGCGGATCACCAGCGCCACACCCCAGGCCAGCACCGCCGCCGCCAGGAACGCGGCAACGCTCGCCCCGCCGCCGGCCGCGCCGATGACGAACGCCGGAGTGACCACGGCGGTTCCGGATGGCGCGATGGCCGCCACCGACTGCGCGAACACCGGCACGAAAGGCAGTTCGCGTCGGGACAATCCGCGCAGGGGCGACCGCTCGGCCACCGGGGGTGGGCTGGACGCAGCCGATCTCATCCGCACACATCTTTCGCTGGAGGGGCTCACTCGGGGTTGCCACAGCATCGCCAACCCGTATTGCACCGACGTAAACGCGGGTAACGACGGCTTGTCGGCGCTCGAGACAAAATGCTCGCGCGTTTCTCGCCACCGGTCACCGCCGCACGCACGCCGCCGTTACAGACCACCTATAGCGTTCCGCGCCATCGGAAAAGACCCCGCCACCGGCGATTCGGGGGCGGGTGCAGCAGAAAGACGGTTCCATGACGCAGCAGATCGAACGCGCTACCGCCGCGCCACCCGACGCCGGTCGACCCGACGGCGTGCACCGCCTCAAAGCCAATGCCGTGGGTTTGCTCGGTGTGGTGTTCATGGCCATCGCCACGGCCGCGCCGATCACCGCCATGACCGGCAATGTGCCATTCATGATCTCGGCCGGCACCGGGACGGGCACACCCGCCGCGTTTCTCATCGCCATGGTGGTGCTGGCGGTGTTCTCGGTGGGCTTCACCACCATGTCCAAGCACATCACCGCGACGGGCGCGTTCTACGGGTTCATCTCGTTCGGGTTGGGCCGCTCGGCCGGGCTGGCGGCGGGGCTGCTGGCGACCTTCGCGTACATGGTGTTCGAGGGATCGCTCGTCGGCATCTTCTCCAGCTTCGGCACGAATACCGTTGCGGCGCAGTTCGGGGCGCACGTGCCGTGGTGGGTGTTCGCGATCGGTATGCTGGCGATCAATGCCCTGGGCACCTGGTTCGGGGTGGCCGTGGCGGAGAAATTCCTGGTGGTGTTGCTGGGCACCGAGTGCGCGGTGCTGGCGATCATGGGTATCGCGGTGGCACTGCACGGCGGTGGGCCGCACGGGTTCTCGTTCGCGCCGCTGAATCCGGTCAATGCCTTCACCGGGCCGTCGGCGGGGCTGGGACTGTTCTTCGCGTTCTGGTCGTGGGTCGGATTCGAGTCGACGGCCATGTACGGCGAGGAGTCGCGCGACCCCAAGCGGATCATCCCCAAGGCGACCATGATCGCCGTCCTCGGCGTGGGCGTGTTCTATGTGCTCGTGTCGTGGATGGCCATGTCCGGCAATGGCATTGCCGAATCGGCGGCACTGGCGGCCTCGGACAATCCGATGGACCTGTTCTTCCACCCGACCCAGACCTATGTGGGCCACTGGGCGGTGACCGCCATGCAGTGGCTCATGATGACCGGTTCGCTGGCCTGCGGCATGGCCTTCCACAACTGTGCGGCCCGCTACCTCTACGCACTCGGCCGCGAAGGCGTTTTCCCTTCGCTCGCGCACACCGTGGGCCGCACGCACCCCAGGCACGGCTCACCGCACATCGCGGGGCTGGTGCAGACGGTCATCGCCAGCGCCCTCGTGGCCGGGTTCGGCCTCGCGGGAAAGGACCCCTACACCGGCATCTACAATCTGCTGGCCATCCTCGGCACCATGGCAATTCTGGTCGTGCAGGCCACCTGTTCCTTCGCGGTGCTGGCCTACTTCCGCACCCACCATCCCGAAACCCGGCACTGGTTCCGCACCTTCCTGGCCCCGCTGCTCGGCGGCCTGGCCATGGCCGGTGTGGTCCTGCTGCTGGTGCTCAATATGGGTACGGCCGCGGGCACCGAATCCAGTTCCCTCGTGCTGAAGGCCACCCCGTGGCTGGTCGCGGCAATCGCTGTCGGCGGCTTCGGGTTCGCCGAGTATCTGCGACGTAGGTCTCCCGACCGCTACGCCCTCGTCGGCCGGACCATCCTGGAGGAAACCCACGAACGATGACCACTGGCCATGTCCGCATGGCAACGGCCCGGAGCCTTTCGGCTGCCGGGCCGTCTTCATGCTTCGAGTCGCCGTGCACGTATCCCGACGCCCCGCGATGGCGCCCTCGGAGAAGTGCCGGCCGCGGTTCGCCCCACGACGTCCCGAACAACCGGGGCGGGAATCCCGAAATGATCACGAAACCCGTCCGGCCACACCGAGTGTTACCGGTTCGTGGAATGAATGCGCACCGCAACGAGACGGATGGCACGGTAGGTCGGCGGGTTGGCGCGGGCGGTCAGTCGCCGGAAGTGTCGGGCCGCCCACCGAATTCGAGCTTTATCGCCCTCGGGATCGAGGTAGATGGATATGCGAACGGCGTAGGGACAGTGCTCTCGTATCGCGGGTTCGAGGTGCCGCGCGGCGGTGGCCGCGACCCGCTCGTCGAGATCGTCGAGGTCAGAGCGTGGGTGGCGTGACGGGCGTCCTCCGGTCGTCGCACCACGAAAACCAGCCTGCCGCCGGCCAACTCCCACACTGCCTCGGTCTCGTGCGGGAACGGGGACGGCGGGGATCCGAACAGTCGCTCGTACCAGGCCGGCGCGCCGGCGAAATCGTGGACCGGTATGCCCGCGAAGGGGGTGCAGCCCCGTGCGGTCATGCTATCGAGATCGCTGGCTAGCCTGGCGGCATGCGCATCATGGTCGACGATCTGACCGGGGCCGAGGTGATCGAGCTGCTCGCGACCCACGTGGCGGAGATGCTCGAGAACTCGCCGGAGGAGAGCATGCACGCACTCGACGTGGCGGCGTTACGGAAGCCTGCGATCACCTTCTGGTCGGCGTGGGAGGGCGACGCGCTGGCCGGATGCGGAGCCCTCGCGGAGTTGGACCCGAAGCACGGGGAGATCAAGTCCATGCGGACCGCGGCCGCCTACCGGGGGCGCGGGGTGGCGTCACAGGTGTTGCGGCACATCCTCGCCGAGGCCGCCGGGCGCGGGTACGACCGGGTGAGCCTGGAGACCGGATCATCGGAGTTCTATCTGCCCGCGGTGCGGTTGTACGAGCGGTACGGGTTCGAACGCTGCGGGCCGTTCGCGGAGTACACCGAGGATCCGCACAGTGTGTTCATGACCCGCGCGCTCCGATGAATCCGGACGATACGCCGATGCGGCGCGCTTCCGGCAAGCCCTCGATCAGCCCGCAGGCACCGCGCCGACCGGCCCGGACCGACTCTTCGCTATCGTTGACGGTGCAATGACCAGGACCGCCGCCACTTCTCGCGAGCTTCGTTCCCGCCTGGCCGATCTCTCGATCCGCGACGAGCACCGATTGCGTCGCAGGCTCGACAAGGCCCGCGGCGACGATCTCACCCACCTCGAAGCCGATATCGACGCCGCCCAGCGCCGGGTGGATGCCCGCCGCGCGGCAGTCCCGATCATCCGGTATCCCGAGCAGCTACCGGTCTCCGCGCGCCGCGACGACATCGCCAAGGCCATTGCCGAACACCAGGTCGTGATCGTGGCCGGCGAGACCGGCTCCGGCAAGACCACCCAGCTACCCAAGATCTGCCTCGAGCTCGGGCGCGGGATCCGCGGCACCATCGGCCACACGCAGCCGCGCCGACTTGCCGCGCGCACGGTCGCCGAGCGCATTGCCGAGGAGCTGGGCACCGAACTGGGCGATGTGGTGGGTTATACGGTCCGTTTCACCGATCAGGCGTCGGACCGCACGCTGGTCAAACTCATGACCGACGGCATCCTGCTCGCCGAGATCCAACGCGACCGGCTGCTGCGCCGCTACGACACGATCATCATCGACGAGGCGCACGAGCGCAGCCTCAATATCGACTTCCTGCTGGGTTATCTCAAGCAACTGCTGCCCGCGCGACCGGATCTGAAGATCGTCATCACCTCGGCGACCATCGATCCAGAGCTGTTCGCGCGGCACTTCAGCGACGAGAACGGCACGCCCGCACCGATTGTCGAGGTGTCGGGTCGCTCGTATCCGGTGGAGGTCCGGTATCGGCCACTGTCACTGGAGCTGCCGGTCACCTCCGAGGATCCCGACGACGAGGACACCGAGATCGTCGACCGCGACCCCACCGACGCCATCGGCGACGCGGTGCGGGAACTGCAGGCCGAGGGCGACGGCGACATCCTGGTCTTCCTGTCCGGTGAACGCGAGATCCGCGACACCGCCGACTCGCTGCGGGATATGCGCCTGCCGCGCACCGAGATCCTTCCGCTGTACGCGCGGCTGTCGGCGGCCGAGCAGCACAGAGTCTTCGAATCGCACACCGGGCGACGCGTGGTGCTGGCCACCAACGTGGCCGAGACCTCGTTGACGGTGCCGGGCATCCGGTACGTGATCGACCCTGGTACCGCACGCATTTCGCGCTACTCCATGCGCACCAAGGTGCAACGACTGCCCATCGAGTCCATCTCGCAGGCGTCGGCGCGGCAGCGGTCGGGCCGCTGTGGCCGGGTGGCGGACGGCATCGCCATCCGGCTGTACTCCGAGGACGACTTCGAATCCCGGCCGCAGTTCACCGAACCGGAGATCCTGCGCACCAATCTGGCCGCGGTCATTCTCCAGATGACGGCGCTCGGGCTCGGGGATATCGAGAGCTTCCCGTTCGTGGAGGCGCCCGACAATCGCGCCATTCGCGACGGCATCGCACTGCTCGAGGAGCTCGGCGCGCTGGGCCGTGCCGCAGCCGATGTGCGCGGCGACCTCCCCGACGCCGGCCTGATCCTGACCCCCATCGGCCGCGAAATGGCACAGATTCCGGTCGATCCCCGCATGGCGCGCATGCTGGTCGAGGCCAATCGCGGCGGCTGCCTCGCCGAGGTCCTCATCATCGTCGCGGCGCTGTCCATTCAGGACGTCCGCGAACGCCCCGTCGAACACCAGCAGGCCGCCGACGCCAAACACGCGCGCTTCACCGTCGAGGGCTCCGACTTCCTGGCCTACCTGCGCCTCTGGGATTACCTCCGCGAACAGCGGAACGCCCTGTCCTCCAACCAGTTCCGCCGCCTGTGCCGCGACGAATTCCTTCATTACCTCCGCATTCGCGAATGGCAGGACCTGCACGGCCAACTCCGCACCATCACCCGCGGCCTCGGCTGGAACACCGGGGGCTCCGACGCCCAATTCGACCGCACCGCGGCGACTTCCGACGGCGGTGCCAGCGGTCGTAACCGCCGCGGTCCGACCGCGGGTGACACGGGCCGCACCAATGTCGCTGGGCAGCCGGGCCGCGGCGGCGACGCGGGTCGCGGGTCATCGGCGCGGCGTGGCACGGGATCCGGGCGTGGCGCCCGTTCCGGCGGTGCGTCCGGGCTCGCCGAATCGCTCGCGGCGAAGGCGGGACAGGACAGAGATTCGCTGCCTTGGGATGTGACGTCGATTCATCAGGCGCTGCTGGCGGGCATGCTGTCGCACATCGGGCTGCGGGAGGCCGAGACTCGGGAATTCCTGGGCGCTCGCAATGCCAGGTTCATGATCTTCCCGGGGTCGTCGCTGGCCAAGAAGCCGCCACGATGGGTGATGGCGGCGGAGTTGGTGGAGACCTCACGGTTGTGGGGCCGGACGGCGGCGCGGATCGAGCCGGAGTGGGCCGAGCGACTGGCGGGCGACCTGGTGAAACGCACCTACTCCGAACCACATTGGTCGGCCAAGCGGGGTGCGGCGGCGGCCTACGAGCGGGTCACGCTCTATGGCGTTCCGCTGGTGACGCAGCGACGGGTGGACTTCGGGCGGATCGATCCGGAGCTGTCGCGGGAGCTGTTCATCCGGCACGCGCTGGTGCAGGGCGAGTGGCAGACCAAGCACGATTTCTTCGCGCGGAATCGCGAACTGCTCGACGACGTCGCGGATCTGGAGCATCGGGCGCGGCGGCGCGACATCCTGGTCGACGATCAGGTGCTGTTCGACTTCTACGATCAGCGAATTCCGTCCGACATCGTGTCGGTGCGGCACTTCGACAGCTGGTGGCGCAAGACCCAGCGCAAGGACCCCAACCTGCTGGACTTCACCGCGTCGACGGTGGTGAACGAGGATGCGGCGCTGCTCGATCCGACCGCCTACCCCGACAGCTGGCGGCAGGGGGAGCTGACCTTCCCGCTCACCTACCAGTTCGAGCCAGGTCAGGCCGATGACGGTGTCACCGTGCACATTCCGATCGCTCAGCTGGCGCATGTGCGCTCGGTCGGCTTCGACTGGCTGGTCCCCGGCATGCGCGAGGAGCTGGCGGCCGCGTTCATCAAGACGCTACCGAAACAGTTGCGCCGCACCGTGGTTCCGGCCCCGGACTTCGCCAAGGCGGCACTCGACCGCCTCACCCCGCGCGCCGAACCACTGCGCACCGGCTTGGCCCGGGAGTTGTCCCAGCTCGGTTCGGTGACCATCGCCGCCGCCAATCTGGATCCGGCGGGCCTGCCCGACCACCTGCGCATGACCTTCGCGGCCACGGATCCGTCGGGCCGGATCGTCGCCCGCAACAAGAGCCTGGCCGAGTTGAAAACCACGCTGGCCGATCAGGTCTCGAAGTCGGTGGCCCGCGCCAATACCGCCGCCGAGCGAGCCCCGTCCACGGTGTGGACCTCGGAATCGCTGGGCACCCTGCCGCCCGCGGTGAAGCGCCAGGTCGGCGGCCAGACCATTACCGGATACCCGGCGCTGGTCGCCGAGCCGGAGGGCGTGGCGGTGCGCGTGCTCAGCTCACCCGCCGCCCAGGCCACCGCCATGCGCACCGGCACCCGTGCCCTGCTGCTGGGCGCGATCACCACCAATACCCGTGCGGTCACCGCTGGCTTGCCACCCACCGATCGGCTTGCACTGAGCCAGAATCCGTACGGCTCCCTCGACGCCCTGGTCGAGGACTGCCGCGCCTGCGCCGCCGACGAACTCATCGCCGCCCATGGCGGACCGGTGCGGAGTCCGGAGCAGTTCCGGGCGTTGGTGGAAAAGGTGCGCCCGCAATTCACCACGGCCGTAGCGACAATCGTCCGCTCAGTGGTCCCGGTCCTCGCCGAGGCGCATCGCCTGCGCGCCGTCCTCGCCGAGTCCCGCGACCCCGACGCGACCGACGATGTCGCCCACCAACTCGACGACCTGATCTTCCCCGGCTTCATCTCCGAATGGGGCAGCGCCCGCTTGCGGGAACTCCCACGCTATCTGGAGGCCGCCCGCCTCCGCCTGGAAGCGCTACCCGCCTCCGCCAATCGCGACCGCGCGGGCATGGCCGACCTCGATCGCGTTCACGCCGCCTACGACCGCCTCGTCAGCAGCCTCCCCGAATCCCGCCGGGGCGGCCGCGACATCGTCGAAATCTGGTGGATGATCGAAGAACTCCGGGTGAGCCTGTTCGCCCAGCAACTCGGCACCCCCTACCCTGTCTCGGCCAAACGCATCGAGAGGGCCATCGACACCGCCCGCCGCCCGCCTCAGCAGCGGCGTTGACCGGCGCGCACCCGATCGCGGCCCGATACCGGCCGCTGGACCTCATGAGCATGCACTGTGCACCTGCTTGCCCGGCGTTGCGTCACCTCTGAGCGCGGATCGTCCGATCGGCGGCGAATGACGCCCGGCTGGATTTGTCCGCGCCGCGCACCGCGGCACCCGGCCGATTTCGACCGAACGCGGCCGAGGACATCCGAGCATCGGACAGGGCATACGACGGACGGACATGAAGCGGTCCGGCTCCTAATTACTCAGGGCCGGACCGTAATCGATCTGGGTGGTGACCATTGGTAGCGGTCGCCGGGATTACTTCGTGACCGCGCCGACCGCGTGCTCGGCGCGGTGCTTGCGCAGGTCCGCGATCTCGCGTTCGAAATCCTCGGCGGAGCTGAAGGAACGGTAGACCGAGGCGAAGCGGAGGTAGGCGACCTCGTCGAGGTCGCGCAGCGGGCCGAGGATGGCGAGGCCGACCTCATGGCTGGGCACCTCGGGGGAACCCTTGGCGCGCACGGCATCCTCCACCTGCTGGGCCAGGAGGTTCAGGGCATCGGAGTCGACCTCGCGGCCCTGACAGGCGCGGCTGACGCCGCGGATGACCTTCTCACGGCTGAACGGCTCGGTGACGCCGCTGCGCTTCACCACCGACAGGATCGCGGTCTCGACGGTGGTGAACCTGCGCCCACACTCCGGACAGGCACGTCGCCTCCTGATGGCGGTGCCTTCCTCGGCTTCACGCGAGTCGACCACCCTCGAATCGGGATGACGACAGTACGGGCAATGCATCCGGGATCCTTCGTCGATGCCTGGGCTCCACAGCAACCTCGAGCAATCTCGAGGATACCGTGGCGGATGCGGTCGGCGGCGTCCGCCCGTGTCACCAGGCCCCGATCAGGTGGTCAGCTGCCATTGCGCGGTCATGTCCGCGAGCAGGTCCGGCAGCCGCTGCATCAGCCTGCCCTTGGCCAGCATGACCGAGAACGGTACGGCCAGAACCGGTCTCGCGGCGGCCGGATTCGCGCACAGCTCCAGATAGCGCGGCAGCAGATCATGGACGATGTAGTTCCACCGCGTGTCGCGGTCGGCCCAGTTGAAGTCCGGCAGCGGGGCGCGCAGCGACATCGTGCCCGAGGTGAGCGTGGTGGGTGCGAAGACGCCCGGCGCACGCACGCCGGGGACGGCGGCCTTGCCGGCGATGGTGCTCACATAGGTCATGACCCGGCCCATGGACCCGCGCCCCTGCGAGGTGAGGTCCCACTGGTCGGCGATGATCTGGTTCTGTTCCCGGTCGGTCATGCGCAACGCGGCATCGGCCAGCCCGTCGGCGGTGCCCGCGTCGATCTCCCGCCAAGCCGTGATGGCATTCTCATCGAGCACGCCGGCCCGGTACATCTCCTCGACCCCGGCCAGGCCCGCGGCCGCGTACGCCTCGTGCATGGGCACCTGATCGATGAAAATGTGCTTCTGCATGATCATCAGCCGGGTCTGATACCACGACAGATCCTCGGCGGTGAGCCGCTCGCCCTCGGTGACGAGGGTTCGGATGTCGCCCGGCAGCTGGTCCAGCAGCTGCGGCGGGGTGTCGCGCAGCAGATCGGCCACACCACCGCCGAGTTGATGGACGCCCGGCACGCTGACGATGGCCGACGCATCGCCCATATCGAAAAACCCCGAGGCGAACGAACCGCCCGCCAGTCCGGCCAGCCCGGTCCACCAGTAGTCCGGATGAGCATTGTTGAGCCGCAGGTAATTCACGTACACCTGGGTGAAGGTGCGGGTATTGGCCGCGACGCCGCGCGCGGGATCCCACCCGGCCAGATCGATATCGGCATTACGGGTGGCGGTCACGAGCCAGTACTGGTGCAACAGCGTCGCATAATGCCGCGGCTCGACACCCGCGGCACGCGCCTCGTCGAGCGCGGCGCGCAGCGTGTCCGGTTCGAGGGGCAAGGCGGGATTCAATCCGCCGCCGCCCGCACCGTCACCATTGACCGACGGCAGGTCAAGATACGCGGCATAGGCGGATTCCCCGTGTGCCGCCGGTGTGGTCACCAGCCCGATCATCAGGCCGATGAGGACACCGGCCACCCGAACCAGCCCCCGAACTCTCGGCATCACGCCCCCTGTCGCTGTGCGCGCGGGTCGGATGCCGATCCGCGCGGATGTAGCCTGCGTCACATTCAGGGGGAGGCTAGCAACGCGTCTCAGTTTTCAATCTGCATTTTCGGCCACGACGATGACCGTTGATCCCTATCTCGCACAATGGTTACGACGCGGCAACCAGTGGAGCATCGGCGCCGCTACCGCGCCGGCGCCTGGACCATCCGCACCGAGGGCGGAGCGGTCTGCGAATCGAAGTCGCCGGAACGCAGTTGCGCCAGGCCGATCAGGGCGGCCACGGCCAGCGCGCTCACCAGCGCGGAAACGGCCAGCGCCGCGAGGCCGATCTGGGCGCGCCGCACCCGCTCCAGTGGATGCATGCCCCGGGCGCGCCGGGCGGCGTGTCGCGCCACGAGGTGGTCGGGCCGAACACTCTGGCGAGCCGTGGGCCGCACCCGGGCGCGACAGGGGCGGCGGTCCGCCACGGGATGTGTCGCGACCTCCGTCATGCGGTCCGGAGACCGGTCGGAACGCAGCCCCCAGGGGATGCTGTCGAATCCCAGATCACTTCCGAGAGTGTCGATTTCGCTGACCACGGCGCGCATCGAAGAAACCTCCAAGGTAGGGCGGACCGAATGATGCTGGACGACTGACTCGATCATGTGTTCGAAGAACTGATGTTCGAAGTTCTACCACGACGCACCGACAATGTCACTGATTTCCCCGACATGCGTCGAACAGATGTTTGATCACACGCGTCACACGGACTACAGTCGAGACACGAGTTCCCCGGACGCACGACCGACCGTGTTCGGGAACGAATTCCGGTGAGCGACAGCAGTGAACGGAGGACGGCGGCGGTGAGCGAACACGGCGGCGTGGACGGTGAGAACGGACCCCTTGGTCCCGACGGTGACGACCCCCTGTCCGAATCATCCGGCGCCGGCGCCGATCTGACCGTGCGCCAACGCAAGGTGCTGGAGGTCATCCGCACCTCGGTGCACGATCGTGGCTATCCGCCCAGCATCCGCGAAATCGGTGATGCCGTCGGCCTCACCTCGACTTCCTCGGTGGCGCACCAGCTCCGAGCGCTCGAGCGCAAGGGTTATCTACGCCGCGACCCGAATCGTCCACGCGCCGTGGACGTCCGGGGTCTGGACGAGACGGCGGTGCGCGCCACCGCCGGGGTGTCGCAGCTGCGCGCGGTCAATGCCGAGACCGAGTCCTCCGACGAGCACCCCATCCCGACCTATGTTCCGGTGCTGGGCCGGATCGCCGCCGGTGGTCCGATCCTGGCCGAGCAGGCCGTCGAGGATGTCTTCCCGCTGCCGCGTGAACTGGTCGGCGAGGGTTCGCTTTTCCTACTGAAGGTCGTCGGTCAGTCCATGATCGACGCCGCCATCTGCGACGGCGACTGGGTGGTCGTGCGCCAGCAGAACGTGGCCGACAACGGTGACATCGTGGCCGCCATGATCGAGGGCGAGGCCACCGTGAAGACCTTCAAGCGCACCGGTTCCCAGGTGTGGCTGATGCCGCACAATCCCCTGTTCGAGCCGATTCCGGGCAATGACGCCCAGATTCTCGGCAAGGTCGTCACGGTCATCCGCAAGATCTGACCGTGCCCGCGCTGTCGTGACCCGGCGACCGCCCCGCAGACCGGCCGCCGGGTCACGACAGTCATCGTCGCTAGTGGTTGAGTACGCCGTTCCAGACCGCGTGCGCTCCTGAATCCCCGACCCGGTAGGTCTGCCACACGGCCGCCGCACCGGTCGCGATCGCCAGCAGCGCGATCACCGCCACCGCCGCCCGGCCCACCGCTTTCCCGCGCTCCTGCCGCAGATGCGCGAACGCGAGTACCACAGCCGAAATCAGCAGCGGCGGAACGAAATACAGCATCTGATGCCCGAGCCTGGCGTGCTCGTCCACCACCGGCGGCATGCCGAGCTGACGCTGGAACCACTCCCCCGCCTCCACGGTCACCGGCGTCAGGGCCGTGACCAGCACCGCCAGCCCGACCACGGGCCAGATCAACCGGCCGCGGGCCGCGGGCCACAATGCGCACAGGATCAGCAGTGCCGCGGTCAGCGGGACCAGCACGACAATCACGTGCACGAGTAGGACATGGGCGGGCAGCCCATTGAATGTCGACATATCGGCTCTTTCGAACTCGGCGAACGAAGCCCGGCGTATCAGAACAACGTAGGCCGGGCCCTGCCGGTTCGCTCTGGACCCACGATCGTTCGGCGAGTTCGCTGGACGGTCATGGGTGGCGCGACAGTCAGTCCTTGATGCGGGTGATCAGCTGGGTGGGCGCCTCGTCGGCCAGGGCCACCGGTTCCGCGGCGACGGGCTCGGCGGTCTCCGGCACGGCAGGCTCCGGCGTCGAGTCCTCGGGAGCGGTGGCCGCGTCCGGCTCTGGAGCCGGGCGCACCTCGACGATCTCGGGGGCCGATCCGTCCTGGGAGGGGGTCGCGGGCGGGTCCGGCATGGACATCGGCGCCGAGGCCGGGTTCTGATCGCGGGCAGCGGGCGCGTCCGAGGTCAGGGACGCCAGGCGACGGGCCCGCAGGTCGTCGCTCAGCACGGTGGTCACCTGATCGGGCGATCCGGCGGGAGCGTGGACGATGCGGCGGGTGGGGGTCTCCTCGACCGGCGCGAGGTCGGACGCGCTCGGCAGATCGGAGCCGGTGACGAAGCCGAGCACCTCGTACTGTGTGCCGAGGGTCATGACGGCCGAATTCTTGTCGTGCGCGATGTAACCCTGGTTCGTGCCCATCACGCGGCGCAGGGACTCCAGCCAGCGGTGGTCGAGGACCCGGCAGTCCGCCCAGGGGAAGTACTCGAGCCCGGTACGTAGGTAGAAGCGGTCGCCGATGCGCGCGCCGCGCAACAACTCCAGCAGCCAGGCGTCGATCAGGTTCGGCTGAGCATTGCGATAGATGCGCGAGCGCGGAGACACCGAGCCGTTCGCGAATTCCCCGAAGGAGTTCAGCAACTCACCCGGAAACTCTTCTAACTTCCCAAAACCGATGACATCCAAACCATGAAGTTGCTCTGGAAGTTGGGCGGCAATCCTGCGCTCGTCATGCAGTTTGAACTTCCTATTGATGTTCTCAGTGCGCATTTGTCTCCGACTTCCCAATCCAACCTCACGGCACCCTAGCATGAACCAGACCGTTTCAAACCAGTTTGGTCGGCCGCTCAGGGTAGCGGCACGTGAGCTTCAGCAACGAATCCGCTACCAGCGGTTACGGCTATCACGACGCAACGAACCGCCCGTTCGGCATCATCTGACATAGCGTCCGGCGATGATTTCGCCCTGATGCCACAGGCCCGGATTGCCAGGTTCCCAGTAGTTTCCGTGAGACGAGACGTCGAACGGCATGGCGCTCAACACCGGAAGCCCGATACTGTCGCCCGAAGATGTGAAAACCGTTGCGGAAAATTCGCGATCGACCGGATCGACCCCGTGCAGAAACTGACCGAACCTCGGGACGGGATCCGCGGGGTCGGCGGTCGCGAAGACATGCGCACCGTTGTGGCCCGCAGGAATACCCGACAACCGCAATTCCGAAACGTCGCGAACATCCACTCCCGGGCTTCCCACGAACACCACATCGTCTGCCTCGAGAGAGTTCGCTCCGCTGGCCGCCGCTCCGATCAGCGTGCTCCCGTAGCTGTGCCCGATGACCGTCTGATGGGCCGCCGGCCCCGGGTGCGTGGCCCGCAGCCCGGACTCGAACCGGTCCAGTGCGGGCGCTCCCGCCCGGGCTCGCCGATCCCGCGCGGCCTCGGCCAGATTCGGCGGCGCGTCGTATCCGTACCAGGCGATGACCGATGTCCGCGCGCCCGGATCGGCCCGCTCCGCCGCGGCGAGCAGCGCGGCGGCCCGATCCATCCCGCGCCCGATGTCGGTGAGCGACGAGCCCGTGCCCGGAACGAAGGTCGCGACATTGACGGCGGTGTCCGGATTATTCAGCGCGACAGCGCCATGCCCATTCCCGTCCACCGCCAGCAACAACCGCCCAGCGGCCGCGTCCCCGGCCTGTTCCTCCAGCGCCGCATACCCGGCAGCCCGCGTCAGTGCCTCGCCTCGGGCGGCTTCCCACGCCCGCAGCCGAACCCAGCCGTCGCCGGTGGCCGGAAGGTTCTCACCTCGCAGCCAATCGCGGTGCTGATCGGCCAGCCGCTGATCGTCCGCGGCGGCGTCGGCCCGCAAGCGTCGCATCGCGAGTCGGTTGTAGTGATCCCGGGCGAGGACGGGTATCCCGTCGTGATCCCCGATCAAGGGGTCGGCCGCGAACAGCGCGTCCTGATCCGCGGGTGGCAGCGATTTCCACAGTGCACAAAGAGCTTTCGGATCCTCCGGCAAGAGCGCGGTCCCGTCGAGCAACCCTGCGACCCGAAAACTCGGACCACCACCGGTCGGGTCCGCGTTCAACCCGGCCAGGGCGCGCACAGCCGCGTCGAGCCGCGCCCCGGCCCGCTCGTCGATCTCCCCAGCCGAATCGAGCAGCGGCACCAGCCGCGCCTGCAGCTCCTTCGCCTTCGCGTCGAATCCCGCCTGAAAGATCAAGTCCAGCGCCAGGTTCCCGGTATCCGAGCGCGGCGCGGACACCGTACCGTCCTCCGCGATCCGGCAGCCGCTGGCGCGAGCCTCGTCCCCGATCTGCCCGACCAGCACGCGCACTCGCTCGAGCGCCCCCGCCTCGGCGAACGCGTCCGCGATATCCAGCAGTGCCGCGCCGATGTGGTTGGCTGCCAGTTGCGATTCGAGCGCCCGCAGTGCCGCCGCTGTTCCGGCCGCTCCCCGCCATCCCGAAACCGCCGTGTCGACCGCACGCCCCACCCGCGCCATCGCCGCCGAGAAGGCCGAATCAGCCGCTGCCACAGCCGAACCGGCCCGGGTCGCGGTCCCGGGATCCCACCCTCGCACCTGCGAGAATCTCGCTCGCGCCATCGGCCCTCCCTCGCGTCGTGGTGCACACCTCGGGAAGTCGGCGCGCAATCACGCCGACGTCAGGACGTGCTGTGCAGATAGCCGTCCAACTGGGTTCTCAGGGCTAGTTCGGTGGCCTCGTAGGTGGTCACGCCATGGTCGGTGGTGTCGGCGAAGGTTCGAAGGTGGGTGGCCAGGCGGCGCACGACCGTCAACAGAGGTTCGCCGACCGTGACGGCGGCGGCGCCGATGGCCGAATTGGGCATGGCCCGGCCGACTTTCGCAATGAGGTCGATCGGGTCGATCGCGGTGATGGCGTCGGCTTCGGCGCGGATGCCCGCCGCCATGATTCGGAGCGCCATGATGTCGGCGCGCAACATGTCTGACATGCCTCCCCCTTCGTCGTGCTCCACACCCTAGCGAGGGTGGAGCGCGGGGGCTCGGCGAGAAATCGGGGCGTGTGGACAGTTCGATGGGTGTTCACATGTGGGTGAGGCGGTGGTCAGCCGCGGCGCGCGGTCTCGCGTGCCAGGGCACGGTCGCGGTGTTCTTCGAAGCGGACCACGTCCTTGCCGAGCTTCTCCAGGAAGGTCGCGAGGTTCTCGCGGATCCGCTCACCCCGCGGCGTGAAGTCCGTGCGGTCGAAGATATTCCACTTGCGCAGTACCGGGAGGATGACCTCGTCGAGGTGCTGGCGCAGATCGTAGATGCCGTGTTTGGCGAGGAGGACGCTGTTGCGGCGGAAGTCGGGCATGCCGGCGCCGGGCATGCGGAAGTTCTCGATGACCGCGACGATGGCTTCCAGAGCATCGTCGGGAACCAGATCCAAAGCCGCGCCGCAGATATTGCGGTAGAAGACCATGTGCAGGTTCTCGTCGGCGGCGATGCGGGCGAGCATCCGGTCGGCGACCGGGTCCTGGCAGACCTTGCCGGTATTGCGGTGGGAGACACGGGTGGCCAGTTCCTGGAAGGTCACGTACGCGACGCCGTGCAGGACGGCGTGATCGCCGGTGCCGGTGGGGTCGTCGACGCCCTGGCCGACGCAGATCATGCGGGCCCGCTCCAGCGCCACCGGGTCGACGCCGCGGGTGACCACCAGGTAGTCGCGCATGGCGATGCCGTGCCGGTTCTCCTCGGCAGTCCAGCGGTCCACCCAGGTGCCCCAGGCGCCGTCGCGCGAGAACGATTCGGAGATGAGCCGGTGATAGGAGGGCAGGTTGTCCTCGGTGAGGAGGTTGGTGACCATGGCGGCCCGCGCCACCTCACCGAGCCGGGACTGTCCGGGCGCCCAGTCGATTCCGCCCATGGCCGCGAAGTTGCGGCCCTCGTCCCAGGGCACGTAATCGTGCGGGTGCCATTCCTTGGCCAGTGAGAGGTGCCGGTCCAGATTCGCTTCCGCGACCGGTTCGAGTGCTGCCAGCAATGCTGTTGGAGTCATGGATTTCGCCACGTGTTCCCCTGATGACGACTTGCCTCGATCATGGCCGTCTCCGGCCGCCATCCGTCCGCGAGCCTACCCGGATATCCGGCGAGTCGCCGTGCCGCTCTTGGAAGACGACCGTTCCGTAGCCGCGGCGGCGGCCCCAGAACGAACCCGCGAGACACAGCCGTGGGTCACGGGCGGCGCGGGCCGCAGGTAATTCGGTGCGGCACCGCGGGACCATTATCGCGACGGCATTGGTATCGATCATGGTGTCGAAGCATTCGGACTTTCGAATCCGGTCCTCGTTATGCGAATTCCCGGGTGACCACTACTGGTGGGCGCCGCAATGGGCGAAACGATTGCAATCCCGAATCGAGCGGGGCTGAATACGAAATCGATGGAAATTCATTCGCGGCACACGAAGACCTGTCGGTACTAACGATCCTCGAATATTCGGACGCCCTCGACGATTCACCGCGACCTCGCCGAAGGACCGGAGCGGCCGCCCCGACGCCGCTCGCGCACCCGAGAGGGCCGACCGATGCTGATCTGGCCGAGCGACCCCCAGGTCGGGCAGCCGACGGCTCGCGAGCGCCGGCGTCGGCCGCCTCACAGTCGGCAGCCGGCTGCTTCGCCCCGGATACGGCGGCAGATATGGGGCAGATATGGGGCAGATATGGTAGGCGAGTTGCCCGTGTTCGGCACGCCACTCGATTTCGATCTTCACATCGTGTTGAATGAACCCGGCAATCCCATAGCCATCGGCTCGAATCTACGATTGGTCCCGCGCCGCGGTCCGGATCAAGAGGCGGGACGCCAGGCGTATGCCCACAGGACTCTTCGGGCAACGTGGGTCGACGCACGTCCGATCGCATCAATGGCGATCTGCGCGTAAGCGATTCACCCGGGAAAATATCTGCGATACCTGAGGAGGGCGGATGGCGGCCGTTCCCGCATCTGCGAGAAAGGCACTACCCACCGTAGTTTTCACCGTCCTGGTGGCGGCCGCGGCCGTATGGCAACGGGATGCGGTGCTGACCGGAGTCCACGCCCTCGCCGGAGCCGACCCGCGCTGGCTGGTCGTGGCCGGGCTCGCCACCCTCGCACTCTGGCCCACCTCGGTGTACATGCTGCGCGGTTCGATCCCGGCCGAGACCTCTGCCCGGCAGCTCTTCGCGCTCCAGCTCGCCGTGCCGGCGATCGGTTTGGTGCCCGCGGCCTCGCTGCTGCTGCGGCTGCGTTTCCTGCGCCGCACCGGGCTCAGCCACACCGGCGCGGTCGCGTCCATGGCCCTGATGGGATTCGCCGCGCTCATGGTGCGGGTTCCGCTGGTGGTGATCGCCGCGCTCGCCGCGCCCGGCCTGATGAGCCGCAATGGCGCGCAACCGCCGTGGCACGACCTCGGGGCCCGCACTTCGGGCTGGTGGCATCACCTCATCGGCGAGAACCCTTGGCGCACAGCCGGAATCGTGACTGTCGCGCTTTTCGTGGGCGGCTCGGTCATCGTCGTCTGCGGCCGGATCCTGCACCGCAGGGTAGGCGCGCACGGCGGGTGGCGGCATCTCCCCGCGCGCCTGCGGCACGCACGCTCCGATGCCGAGCTGGCCTGGAAATCGGTGGCCGCGACCGCCGTCCGTCCACGTCGCGCGGCCGCCCTGTGGATCTGCGCCCTGATTCAGCCGCTGCTCATGGTGGTAGCCCTGTGGGCGGTGCTACACGCGGTCGGGGCGAACCTGAGTCTCCCCGATACGTTCGTCGTCGAACTGGTGACCGTGGCCCTGGCCCCGCTACTGCCCTCCCCCAATGGGGTCGCCACCAAGGAGATCACCATCGCGGCGGGGCTCACCGCTGTCGCGGGCCTGACCGGCGGGGTGGCGATCGGCGCGGCCCTGGGATTCCGGCTCCTCACCTTCTGGTGCCAGATCCCGCTGGGCCTCGCCTCCTTCGCCTACCTGAACCACCGCCGCGCGATCTGAGCGCGCGGCCGTTCCGGAATCACTTGTTGAGCGTGCAATCGATGGTCGCGAACTTGGCGACTCCACCCCAGGTGGTCTGCGCGACGCCCTGCGCCTGACTCTTCCCGTGCTTGGCCTCGATGGTGAGCGTCGGCAACCGCTCCCCGGCCCACGTCTGCGCATTGCAGGTATAGGTCGGTACGGAGGCTCGAGCAGGCGCACCGACAGCCGCCAGCGCCGGTGACATCGCGAAGACGGCCAGAGGCAGGCCGACCAGATACTTCTTGCTCACGACGACTCCTTGTGCGATCTCGGGGTGAGCTGGGCGAACAGCAGCCCAAATTCTCGCACGGCCAGGGCGAGCCCGCCGCCCAACCTGGCGACCATGGTCGAGCGTCAGGCACTTTCGCCGGCGTTGAAGCGTTGATCTGCGTAAGGCGGCCACGACGAAGGAGTTCGCCATGTCATTCCTCGGTTCTCTGCTCGGGCTCGCCCTGACGTTGTTCATGCTGCTGCTGCTCGCGCGCCTGATCATCGACTGGATCGGTGTGCTCGGAGATACCCCGCCCGCGTTGCGCAGAGCGCGAGACGTCGTCCATCGCCTCACCGAACCCGTGATCGCACCCGTCCGAAAAGTGCTGAAGCCGGTTCGGCTCGGCGGCGTCTCCATCGACCTCGCCTTCACCGTCGTATTCATCGCGGTACTGGTCCTGCGCGCGATCGCATTCAGCCTGGGGAAATAGAAAGGGCCCGGGACTGTCGCCGATATTCAGCTCGGATTCGCGGAGGCCAGCTCTTCGGTGTATTCGGGCTCGGGCAAACGGTTCGAGCGCAATAAAGGAATGGTCGCGAGCATGAGGAGCCCGGCCAGGCCGATGGCTGTGCGGGGGCCGGTGAAAGCGGCGAGCAGGCCCCACAGGGCTGTGAGGGCGGCGGTGTTCGCGTTGCTGGTGATCGACCAAGCGGACAGGGTGCGGGTGATGCGGTCGGGTGCGGTGTGTTCCAGGCGGAATGTGGCGTATACCGGGTTGAACACGCCGCAGCAGGTGATGAGGCCGAATTCCACCAGGATCACCAGGAGCAGGCCGCCGAAGCCGGGGCCGATGAACGCCAGGGCGGGCACCCAGCAGACCCGTGCGACACCGGCTGCGACCAGCGCCCTGCGCTGACCGAATCGAGTTGCCAGGGGCGCGGCCAGCCGCGAGCCGATCAGGCCACCGAGACAAGGGATTCCGAACGCCAAGCCGTATTGCCACGGCGTGAAACCGAGTTCACCCAGCATGATGACGGCGAGCAATGGCGAGGTCGCCATGATCAGCGCATTGACCAGAATGGAGTTGAAGAACAAGGGGCGCAGCTCGCGGTGGGTCAGGATGTATCGCCAGCCCTCCACCATGTCGCTCATCCGGAATCCGCTGCTCCTGCTCGGCTCGGGACGCTCCTCCTTGCCGCCGATCGCCCGAATGCCCAACGCGGACAGCAGAAAACTGACCGCGTTCGCCGCGACCGTGGTCACCGGCCCGAATATCCCGATCGCCGCACCCCCGAGCGGAGGCCCCAGCACCGCGGCCGTCCACATCGTCGACTCGAACCGCCCGTTCGCGAGGAGCAGATCCTCCTTGGCCACCAGCGATTTCAGATATGCCCCCGAGGCGGCCTTGAACGCGAGGTCCGACGCCGCCACGACCACCGAAACCACCAGTAGCTGCGGGAAACTCAGGACACCCGCCACGAAAGCCAGTGGCACGCTCAGCACCACCGCGAATCGCAGCACATCGGTGGCGATCATGACCGGCCGCTTGCGCCGGAATTCCATCCACGGCCCCAGCGGCACCGCCACCACCGCACCCACCGCCAGCCCGGCGGCGGCCAGCAGCGACACCTGGCCTGGACCCGTATGCAGAACGAGCACGGCGATCAGGGGAACGGCATCGAAGGCCAGCCACGTACCCGCGGTGCTGACCGCGAAGGCCGCCCACAACCAACCGAATTCTCGCCCCAGCGACGTTCTGCCCGCCATACCCGTCCGCCTCTTGTCGTCCATCACCGTTGTTCCGCCAGATCGAAGCAGACCGCCGACGACGGGATCAAACAACCGGACCGCCCGCGAGCCACAACCGGATGTTGTACGAAACGCGCTCGTCACAGGCATCTCGAGGCTCTCCTTCACCGAACCGGCGCCTGGACTCCGGATCGGTGGCGCGCCTCGGAATAACCTCGGGTCACCGATGATTGGATGGAGGCATGACGAGCGCTGACTTGCTGGTGGACGCCTTCGGACGAATCAAGGAGAACGTGCACGGCGCGGTGGCCGGGCTCACCCAGGCGGAGCTCACGACGCGACCCGACGGGGATTCCAACTCCATCGCCTGGCTGATCTGGCACCTCACCCGCGTCCAGGACGACCATATCGCGGACGTGGCGGGCCTCGACCAGGTGTGGACCGCGCAGGGCTGGGCCGAGCGATTCGCGCTGCCCTTCGACGACTCCGCCACCGGATACGCCCACAGCTCCGCCGAAGTGGCTCAGCTGGACGGTGTTTCCGCCGACCTGCTGCTCGGCTATTTCGACGCCGTCCATGATCAGACCATCGGCTACGTGACCGCCCTCACCGACGCCGACCTCCCGCGCATTGTCGACACTCGCTGGGATCCCCCGGTGACCCTCGGCGTCCGCCTGATCAGCGTCATCGACGATGATATCCAGCACTCCGGCCAGGCTGCCTACATCCGCGGAATGCTGTTGCGCCGACGTTGATCTCGGTCTGCTCGCCACGGAGAATGCGGACATGGGATTCACCGTGGAGCGATTCGATCACGTGGTCATCAACTGCCACGACCCGATAGCGACGGCCGACTGGTACGCCCGCGTACTGGGCATGGGCGTGGAGCGGTTCGGCCCCGCCGGTCGGCTCGCGCTCACCTTCGGCACTCAGAAGATCAATCTGCGGCCGGTCGGCGCCCTCGACACCGACCCGAACTGGACCACCGCGGCCACCGAAGCGGCCGGAACGCAGGACCTTTGCTTCGTCACCACCGCCACTCCGACGGAGGTGGCGGAACATCTGACCGCGTGCGGAGTCGATATCGTCAACGGCCCGGTGGTGAAGATCGGGGCACTGGGCGAAATGATCTCCCACTACTGCCGTGACCTGGACGGCAATCTCATCGAGATCGCCGTCTACCCGTCGTAACGCGAGGTGTGGTCAGGACCACCGATGTTCGATGCCGGTCAGTCTCTCGCTGAGCTCCCATAGTCGGCGCGCCTGGAATCGGCTGTAGGCGAGAGGGTTTCGCAGGGCTCGGCACGGGTACCCGAAGGCCCCGAAGGCCGGGCCGCAGTAGGAATTCCCACGCAGGGCACGACATTTCGCACGGGCGACGCGAATCCCTTTCCGCCGACCAAGTCTGAAATGCGCTTCAAATCGACGGCGCCTTCTCCTGGATGCCGCTCATCGACGGCATCCGCTGTCGCGACGACTATCGCCGCGACGGCACCGCGCGCACCTTGGACGGAATGCGGTCGTCCTATATGGAAAAGGTCGTCACAATCGCAGAGGACAAGCGGCTCGCCGCTGGCACGAGAATCTCGATTCCATTCGCCGTCGAATCCGCCGCGAGGACCATCGGTCGCCGAAACACTTCGCCGGCACCACGCTGACCTGGACAATCGCCATCCGGCCGGGGATCGGGACCTCCCTGCCACCGCGCTGGACAGCGCCCTTCGTCCGGTTTTTCTCGCGATCGCGCTCGAGGATCGGCGTCTCGTACCTGAGTGTCGTCCTGTTCTACCGTCAATTTCGGGTTAGCCTCGCAAGCGATCGCGAAATCTCTGCAGGACTTGCCAATTGGTCGAAAAGAAGGATACGAAAGTGAATAGCCTCGCAGACTTCTCCACCCGCAACGGCGGATTCCGCAATGTCGTGGTCACCGCGGTCGAGATGACCACCTCGATCGCGCCCGACACGGAAGGCACCTGGCAGGGACTGCTGTCCGGAGCCAGCGGCATCAAGACTCTCACCGACCCGGACATCACCCGGCTCGATCTCCCGGTCACCATCGGCGGCAAACTCACCGCCGATCCGACCGACGAACTCGATCGAATCAAGAAGCGCCGCATGTGTTACGTGCAGCAGATGTCGTATGTGATGGGAAAACGACTGTGGGCCACCGCGGGCGAACCCGAGGTCGACAAGGACCGGCTGGGTGTGTGCATCGGCACCGGCCTCGGCGGCGCGGACAGCATCGTGGACGCCAATGACGCGATGCGCGATCACGGTTACCGCAAGGTGTCGCCGTTCGCGGTGCCCATGTCCATGCCCAATGGCGTCTCCGGCGTGGTCGGGCTCGAGATCGGGGCGCGCGCCGCCCTGGTCACACCGGTCTCGGCGTGCGCGTCCGGCAACGAGGCGCTGGTGCACGCCTGGCGATCCATCGTGCTGGGCGAGGCCGACATGATCGTGGCCGGCGGCGTCGAGGGCTACATCAATCCCGTTGCCCTCGCTGGATTCTCCATGGCGCGCGCCCTCAGCACCCGCCTCGATGAACCCGAGCGCGCCTCCCGGCCCTTCGACCGCGACCGCGACGGCTTCGTCTTCGGCGAGGCCGCCGCGCTACTGATGGTCGAGTCCGAGGACCATGCGCGGGCCCGCGGCGCCAAGCCGCTCGCCCGACTGCTCGGGGCCGGGCTCACCGCCGACGGCTACCACATGGTCGCCCCGGATCCCGAGGGCCTGGGCTGTGCCCGCGCCATGCGACGTGCCATCGAATCCGCCGGGGTCAGTCCCTCCGAGGTGGACCACGTGAACGCGCATGCCACCGGTACCAGTATCGGAGATCTGGCCGAGGCCAAGGGCATTGCCGCAGCCATCGGCACGCATCCGTCGGTATACGCGCCCAAATCCGCGCTGGGGCACTCGGTGGGCGCGGTAGGCGCGCTGGAGGCCATCATCTCCGTGCTCACCCTGCGCGATCAGGTGATCCCGCCGACGCTGAACCTGGAGAACCAGGACCCCGAGGTGGACCTGGACGTGGTCCACACCAAGCCCCGCCACACCGATGTCGAGTTCGCGATGAACAATTCGTTCGGCTTCGGCGGCCACAATGCCGCGGTGCTGTTCGGCCGCTACTGACCGCCCTCCGGTCCGCGGGCCCCGTCGTCCTCGATCCGGCTCGGCACGCTCCGCGGGGCACGCGGGCCGAGGCGCCTGCGCCGCCCGCCCTACTGCCGTAGCGCATGGAATCCCGGCGGCCTACCGGCGACCCGTGCCTTCCCCCGCATCAGCCGGGCGCTCATGTCGGTGTCGAGCGGACCCGAGGTGGAGCGGGTGGTGCGTTTCGCTATCGACCCCCCGGTTCCTCGGCGCGACCCGGGAAGTGGCCGAGTTTGCGCGCCAATGTCGGGGACCCCAAACATATTGGGAGCCGCCGGAATACGATGACCCACCAGCACCATCCACACCGATGAGGAGACAGCACCATGGCCGATCACCCACCCGCCGAGCCGCCCACCAAGGGCAACCTGGTGATCCTGGCGGTGCTGGCGCTGGCCATCATCAGCGCGCTGGTGGCGGCGGCCATGGCCGCTGCCGGCTGATCAGGCGGTCTCGCCCGCGACGCGATAGCCGGGGACCGCTCCTCGACCAGCCCGAGGACGCGGCCCTCGGCATCCGGGCATCCCGCGGAACCCGAACAGACTCGGACACCTGCCCAATCGGTGGACGGCACAGCACCTCCGCCGAATTCAGGCCGTCGCACTGTGCCGACGCACGTCGGAACCGGCGTCCATGCCGACCAATTCGTCGAATCTGGCCCGCACCTTCTCGTGATACATGGCGAACAGGTCCTCGAACATGGCCAATTGCGCCTGCGACGGACCGGCGGTCGACTCCCACACCGCGAGCAGTGCCCGCCACACCAGCACGTGCCGATCGGCCGAGATCGCGAAGTAGGCCGCCACCGCCTCCGGCACCTCGAACAGCATCTCCCCCACCGAGTTCAGCACCGCGCGCTGCATGGTGCGGCCGAGGTCGGTGAGCACCGCCCGCACCAGACCGACCTCGAGCGCGAGCATGCGGTCGTGATCGGGTTCGGCACTGCGGGCCTCGGTTTCGAGTTCGTCGACCACGGCGGAGAGCACCGCTGGCTCGATACCGCGCTCGGCGGCGGTGTAGTCGAGCAGGGCCTCCAGCACGATGGCGCGCCCGGCGGCCACGATATTGCCGAACATCTCCGAGGCCACCCCGGGCTCGTGCCTGGACAGCCGGAACAGCCGCCGGTACACGTCCACGCCGCCGGCGTGGCGCACATCCCGGACGGTGAATCCGCGACCGCGATGCGCGTCCACGAAGCCGTAGGACTCCAGGCGACCCAGCACCAATTGCGCGGTGGCCCGATTCATATCGAATTCGCCGGCGACCTGGCGGACCGACGGCATCAGATCACCGGGCGGGTACTCGCCCGTCGCGACGCGGCGAGCGAGCTCGTCCGCGACATCGGCGACGACGGTCTGAGCACGCATCCCCTGTCAACCTCTCGACAACTTTCGGAGACGTCCCAGACAGTTTAAACGTCCGTATGCCCACCTGCACGTGCGTGCGCCGTGCGGACCGCCCGAACCGCCGAAACGCTCGCACCGTAACCCCATCCGCTATTTACTGACAGACGTGAACACGCGTCGGTGTATTCGGTGGATGCGGGAAGCGGCGGTTCATGGTGCGACGGGTCGAATCCGAGCGCCGGGCGCATACGGTCACGAGTTCCAGCTCGGGTCGGGAGTTGCGGCTGGTGCCCGGTGACAGCTACGCCAGCTGGGAAGCGGTGTACCGGGACAATGTCACCTGGGTGTACGGGTTGATGTTCGGCAAGGTCGGCAATCGGCCCGACGCCGAGGATCTCACCGCCGAAGTGTTCACGGCAGCACTCAAACCGCTGCGCATCACAGCGAGCGCCCCCGAGGTGCGGGCCTACCTACGCGCCACCGCGCGCACGGTGCTGGCCGCGCACTGGAAGGCGCGCATGGGCCGGGAGATCACCACCATCGAGGGCGATATCCGCGATGACCCGCCCGAAGAGTTCCACGACTCCGGGGCCGAGACCCGAGCGAAGGAAGTGCTGGCCGAACTCCCCGACCGCTACCGGCGCATTCTGGAACTGCGCTTCCTGCAAGGACTCTCGGTCCGGGAGGCGGCGCAGAGCCTCGGTGTGACGGTGGCGAATGCGAAGGTGTTGCAGCATCGGGCGTTGCGGATGGCGTCCCGGCTGAATGAGCGAGGTGTGCGGTGAGCGGGCGGGAAGTGCGGCGGTTCGTCGACGAACTACTGGCCGGCAAGAAGCCCACGGGCTTCCGGCCCGACGAGGCCGAGGCCGAGGAAATGCGCGCGGCCATCGAACTGCGCGCCGCGCGTCTGGGCAGCGACACCCCCAGCGAGGAGTTCCTCGGCAATCTGCAGCGACGCCTCGCGGCCGAGATGGACGACGAGCCGGCCGAATCCCGTCCGGCGAACGGCTACCGCCGCCGGAACCTGCTGATCGGCACCTCCGCCGCCGCGGCCGCCGCGACGGTCGGCGCGGTGGTGGACCGCACCCTGATCGGCCACGGGCAGCAGGGTTCCCCGCCCGCCGCCCGGCAGGCGCCACTGAACCCCAATACCGGTGTGTGGCTGCCGATCGCCCGCTCCTCGGATCTGCCGGAGGGCGCAACGATCGCCTTCGATGTCGGCGCGGTCAACGGATTCGTCCGCCGCGACAAGGGAAGTCCGGTCGCGGTTTCCGGCGTGTGCACGCATCAGGGTTGCAAGCTGTGGCTGGACGCTCCGGCCCGACGGCTGCGCTGCCCCTGCCATTCCACCTCCTTCTCCATCGAGGGCCAGGTGGTCACACATCAACTGCCGGTGGCGCCCGCGCCGCTGCCCACCGTCCAGGTCCGCGAGAACAACGGCACCATCGAGGTTTTCGCGCCGACCGAGCCCGCATAGCTTCCGATAGTTTTCGCGCACAGCGGTTTCCGTCTCGTGTAACCCCTGCCCCTATCCATGGATGACCGGTTCGCGGCAGCGAACGGAACCATCCCGGACGGAGGCCCGGACCCCATGAGACCCACCCGCAGCCGGCGGCGCGTAGCCGTCGCCGCCACCGTCGCCGCGACAACCCTGCTGACGGCGAGCGCATGCAGCTCGAGCGGCGGCGGCAGAGCCACGGACACTGCCGCTCCCGGCTTCACCTTCGCTTCCGGCATCGCAACGCCCGGCATGGTGCCGGACGGCGCGGGTCCGGCCATGCCCGGCATGACCTCGACGGCGGCCACCTCCGCCTCGGCGGCCGCGGCACCGGCCGGACCCGATGCCGTCGCCATCGACAATTTCGCCTTCGGGCCCAGCTCCCTGACCGTCAAGGTCGGCGCCACGGTGACCTGGACCAATCACGACGAGGAACCGCACACCGTGGTCGCCGATGACGGCAGCTTCCGCTCGCCGACGCTGGGCGACAACGCGACCTATACCTTCACCTTCGCCAAGGCGGGCACCTTCGCCTACGTCTGCTCGATTCATCCCTTCATGCACGCGACCGTGGTGGTGACCCGATGATCACCCGCAATCCCGACGATAGGTACGCGGACTTCGAGGACGAGGACGCCGCCCGGGACCCGCAGCGGATGACCCGCCGCCAGCTCATGCGGCACAGCGCCTGGTTCGGCGCGGCGGTGGGCCTGGCGGTGGTGGGCGGCGAGGTGGTCTCGCACGTGGCCGGCACCGCGCTGGCCGCTCCCGCCCGGCCCACCCTGCGATTCGCGCAGGTCAGTGACAGTCACATCGGCTTCACCGGCACCGCCAACACCAGTGTGACCGACACCTTCGCCGAGGCCATCTCACAGGTGAACTCGCTGGGCTACGAGCCCGATTTCGTCATCCACACCGGCGATCTCACCCATCTGGCCACGCCCGAGCAGTTCGATCAGGTCAAGCAGATGATGCGGGGGTTGAAGACTCCGCACGTGTTCACCGTTCCGGGAGAACATGATTCGAGCGATGACGGCGGTTCCCGGTACCGGACGACCTTCGGTGACGGCACCCGCGGGGACGGCTGGTACAGCTTCGATATCGCGGGCGTCCATGTGATCGGACTGGTCAATACGCTCAATCTCGCGGACCTCGGTCATCTCGGGCAGGACCAGTTGGACTTCGTACAGAAGGACGTGGCCGGATTATCCAGTGACACACCGATCATCGTTTTCAGCCACATCCCGCTGTTCGCGATGTACCCCCAATGGGGCTGGGGCACAGACGATGCCGCCCAAGCGCTGAGCTACCTGAAGCGGTTCTCGTCGGTCACCTGCCTCAATGGCCATGTGCACCAGCTGTTCACGAAGACCGAGGGCAATGTGACCTTCTACAGCGGCACCACCACCGCCTACCCGCTACCCAAGCCGGGTGATGGCCCCGCGCCCAAGCCGGTGACGCTGCCCGCGGGCAAGTTACACGACGCCTTGGGTATTCGCGAGGTCACGTATCAGAGGGGTCAACAGCAGCTCGCTATCAAAGAACAAACGCTGAAATGACCACTGCCGAACGGTGTGTCGCACGCTCGTCTCACATCGTTGTCATTTCGACAGCATGACCTGGCGATGGCAGATCGAAAGGGAAGGGTAATCTACTACGCTGAGCAGTAACAAGATGCTGTGCAGCAGTGCGGCGCACGGCGATTACAGGAGGGAAGCTATGCCACCCCGCCGTTTTCGGACGAACGCCGCAGCGAGCGTGTTGGCCGCGCTAATGCTGGTGCTGGCGGCCTGCTCGTCCAATCTTCCGAGCGGGAAGGTCGGTCCGCGCACTCCGGTAGCGCAGACCATCACCGTCGCCCCGGCCCAGGGCACGGACAAGGTGGATCCGTCGGCTCCGGTGAAGGTGAGCACCTCCAGCGGTGTGCTGACCGATGTGTCGCTCACCAATGAGGACGGCAGGGTCATCGACGGCACCTTCACGCCCGACAAGACGGCCTGGAAGCCGAACGATCAGCTGGGCTACGGACGCACGTACACGCTGAAAGCCTCCGGGATGGATGTGACCGGTCCCACCGGTCCGGTCACATCCACCTTCACGACCATCGCCCCCAAGAATCAGACCAAGGTGTATCTGAACACCACCGGCGGGCAGGCGATCGTCGACGGCAACAGCTACGGCGTGGGCATGGTCATCGTCGCGCACTTCGACGAGGACATCCCTGACCGGGCCGCGGCGCAGAAGCGTCTGGTGGTCACCACCGATCCGCCAGTGGACGGCGCGTGGTACTGGATGGACAACCGCAACGCGCACTGGCGGCCCAAGGAGTACTGGAAGACCGGCACCAAGGTGAGCGTGGCGGCCAACCTCTACGGCGTCGAAGTCGGCAACGGCCTGTTCGGCCAGGAGGACTCCAAGGCCAACTTCGTCATCGGCCCGTCGCACGTGTCCATCGCCGACGACAACACCCATCAGGTGCAGGTCTTCGAGAACGGTCAGCTGATCCGCACCATGCCGACCTCGATGGGCCGCGGCGGCAGCGAGACCATCGCGGGCAAGACGTTCACGTTCTGGACCATGCCGGGCACGTATACGGTCATGGACAAGGCCAACCCGGTCATCATGGACTCCTCTTCCTATGGCCTGCCGATCAATTCGCGACTCGGGTACAAGGAGTCCATCAACTGGGCCACCCGCATCAGCACCGATGGCATCTATCTGCACGAGCTGGAGTCCACGGTGTGGGCGCAGGGCAATACCGATACCTCACACGGGTGCCTCAACCTCAATGCCGAGAATGCGCAGTGGTTCTTCAACTTCGCGCAACCCGGAGATGTGGTGGAGGTGCACAACACCGGCGGCGCGCCGCTCGAGGTGTGGCAGAACGGCGACTGGACGCTGAGCTGGGATCAGTGGGTTCAGGGCTCCGCGCTCTGATCGAACACCTCCGAAGGCCACTCTCACCAGCGCAACTGCTGAGCGAGAGGGCCTTCCTCGTTGCGGCTGTGGCGTATCGACGGATGCCGACCTTGCGGCCCAACCGCCGAACGTCCGCGCGCGTCCTCGAGGGTGGGGAATCGGGCGGAGTGACCACCATGTCCCGCGCGAGGCCGTTGTAGCGGATCGTCTCGAGCGTCGTGCGCGTCTTCAGCGATCCCGAAACGCACGGCGAAGGCATCCCATTCACGAACGCGGACCACGGCCGAAGTGTTCTTCGCCCGGTCACGCACCGAGTTGAACGAGACCATCGTGGAGCTATCGCGGAACTTGATCCGCGGTGAGCCTGTTGTGAGATCATGAACGAGCGACGGCATCGGATCGATGAACAGGCCTGTCGCGGTCGAGAGTTTCATGAACACCCGGGTGCAGTACGCCTTGCATGCTCAATGTCTGCAATCGTCGGCCACAACTTCGGGAGGTTTCTCATGAGCGATGGGATCGACCAATTCGCTGAACTGTCTGAGGTCAAGATGTGCTACCGCGACGAGGGTGATCCCGCGGGGCAACCGATGCTGCTGATCATGGGGCTCAACTCGCAGCTGATCCACTGGCCTCAGGAAATCGTCGATGATCTCGGCGCGCGCGGCTACCGCGTCATCCGTCCCGACAACCGCGACAGCGGCCTGACCGAGTGGAAGATCGCTCCGAGCCAGTACTACCTCAGAGCGATCGCGCGCGACTGCGTGGAGCTGCTCGATCACCTCGACATCGAGCGGGCGCACGTCGTCGGCGCGTCGATGGGCGGCATGGTCGCCCAGCTGATCGCGATCGAGCACGCCGCACGGGTGCAGTCGCTGTGCTCGATGATGAGCACCCCGCACGCCGGCATCGGCATGGCCGACGGCGACGTGCTCCAAGAGCTGATGAAACCGCTTCCGCCCGATCGCGACGAAGCGATCGAGCAGATCGTCGCCCTGTACACCCTCATCGGGTCGAAGACCTACGCCGAGAGCGAGCTCGAGCGCCGCTACATGCTCGCGATCCGCGCGTACGACCGCGCGCGCAATCCCGAGGGGGCGGCTCGTCAGGTGACCGCGGCCCTCATCGCCCCCGACCGCACGGCGAAGCTTCATCACTTGCAGACGCCCACGCTGGTTGTCCACGGTGCGGAGGATTCGCTGATCAAGATCGCCGGCGGCGAGGCGACCCACGCGGCGATCCCCGGATCGAACTACCTGCCGCTGGCGGCGATGGGGCACGACATCCCCGCTCCGCTGTTCGGCGAAATCGTCGAGGCCATCGCCGAAAACGCCGCCCGGCGTCCCGCGGTCGTGTAAAGCCCTCACCGCAACCCCACGTCGTCACCGGGTGGCCGATCTCAGCTGCCACCCGGTGACAGCCTCGGTTCACGCGCGCCGGGCGAAGCCGCATGCGGGCCGCGAGCTGTCCGGTGCGCGCGAGATCCCAAGCGCGACACAGAATTCGGCGGCCACGCCCCCATATCCGTGGGTGCGCGGGGTGAGGCAGGGCGTTGGCGGACACCGCGGTCCCGATCACCGCGTCGATCATGATGCCGACAGTGTCCCGCCGGACCGGCAGGACGGCGGTGGGTGACGAACGACGTGGTGGCGGTGGCGAGCAGGATGCACACCTCCACCCGCAGCAGCGGGACCACGCCGCGGAAGTCATTGTCGTAGATGAGCTGCACGGCGAACGGCACGGTGATCCACATGCCCGCCACCGCGGTGGACGCCGCGATCACGCAAGCGGCCAGCGCCCGCATCTCATGCCGCCAGAAGCCGCCCGACTCACCGCAGACCGTCACCGTCCATTCACAATCAACTGCCCAGTCTCCCAACCGGATTCGACAATCTCACCGGTCAGCCGCAGCTCAGCGTCCGGGGTAACGGTCGGCGCGATGCGAGAGACGCTCGGTGAATGTTTCCGTCCAGGCGACCGACTCGGATTCGTCGATGGCCTTGGACGCACGCCTGCCCGGCTTCGGGCGACCCACGCACCCACCCTGCTTCATTCCGCCGGGCCGAGCTTGCAACGCCAGCACCCGCACGCCCCAAGAGACGTACGCCTCCACGCTCATCCCCGCACACTCGGCGGCATCGTTCAACGTGAGCCAGTCGCCCTCGCCCACCGTCACCACAATGTCCCTGCTCGCCATACCGATCAACGGTAGACCCGGCGGACCGCGAAAACCCGCCGAAACGGTTACACCGCAGGGGCGGAAGGGCAACGGGCCGAGATTATTTCCGCCAGCGGCTGGATCGGTGCGCAGCTCAACCGGGCAAGATAGTGGACTTGTGGTGTTTCACACACTGGTTCGAACCGACGCTCGCAGGTCCGAACGCCCGCCCGTAACGACCTGGTGTGTGGACTTGTCCTGACACTGGTCCACAATGTCCAGAATGAAGGGGTCGCCCATCGAAAGGTCGTTCCGACGATGAAGTCCACCCGCATAGTCCTGGCGTCCCGCCCGATCGGCATGCCGGAGCCTGAGAATTTCCGCACCGAGACGGTCGAGTTGGAGTCGCCACAGCCGGGCGAAGCGCTGTTGCAGACGCTGTACCTGTCGCTGGATCCGTACATGCGCGGCCGCATGAGCGACGCGCCCTCCTACGCCCCGCCGGTCCAGATCGACGAGACCATGTGCGGCGCAACCATCTCCCGCGTCCTCGAATCCACCGATCCCGCACTGGGCCCGGGCGATGTCGTGCTCGGCTGGGGCGGCTGGCAGACCCATTCCGTCGAGAAGGTGCGGGCCCTGCGGAAGTTGGACCCGAATGCCGCGCCTCTCACCACGGCACTGGGCGTGCTGGGCATGCCAGGCCTCACCGCGTACAGCGGCCTGCTCACCATCGGGCAGCCGAAGCCGGGTGAGACGGTGGTGGTCGCCGCCGCCACCGGACCGGTCGGCGCGACCGTCGGCCAGATCGCGAAGATCAAGGGCGCGCGGGCCGTCGGCATCGCGGGCGGCCCGGAGAAGGTGGCGCTGCTGCGCGAGCGTTTCGGCTTCGACGCCGCCGTCGACCACCGCGCCCCCGATTTCGCCGAGCAGCTGGCCGCCGCCACCCCGGACGGCATCGACGTCTACTACGAGAATGTCGGCGGCGCTGTCTTCGACGCGATCCTGCCGCGGCTCAACCCGTTCGCCCGGATTCCGGTGTGCGGCTTGATCGCCAATTACAACGACACCGACCTGCCGCCCGGCCCGGACCGGCTGCCGCTGCTCATGTCGAGCATTCTGCGCCGGAGCCTGACCGTGCGCGGCTTCATCGTCTCCGAGTTCGCGGATCAGGCCGGTGAGTTCTATTCGGCGGCGGCGCAGTGGATCGCGCAGGGCAAGCTCGCCTACCTCGAGGACATCGTCGACGGCCTCGACCATGCCGTCGAGGCGTTCCAGGGTCTGCTGACCGGCAAGAATCTGGGCAAGCTGGTCATCAAGGTCTCCGACTGAGCCCGGGCTTGCGGGACTCCCGCGCGAACAGGCGGGAGTTTCGGAAGCCGGTCTCCTCCTTCATGACCGCGATATAGGGCCGCAAGCCGAGTCCGATGTCCACGCACACGCCCAGCAGGACATCCCGCTCCACCGGGTCGAGCGGGTGTTTCACCCAGAGCCGGGTGCCCAGGATCGGGACCGGGAGCGGCTGTCCCGCCTGATCCCACCAGAACGGCTCGTTGTGGAGGTCGTCGACGAACCGGCGCGAGGTCCAGCCGCCTACTTTGCGCACCACATCGAGGCGGCCGACCTGCACCCCCATGCGGTCCAGCAGCACCAGCCGGAACAGCTCCGGAGTGCGGGCCTCCTCGGGATCGGGTACGAAGTGGAAAAGCGTTCCCGCCGTTGATCCCACGGCCGTGGAGGTGTCGGCGCGCTGCACGGTGCCCAGGACGGTCCCGTCCCCGCGGCTGAGTACGGTGGGTGCGGCGTCCTTGGATTCCACCCAGACCACCGAGCCGTCGGCGTAGGTGATGCGGTGCTTGCCGGCGCCGCCGGTCTTGAAGCCGAGCAGGATGGCGGCCTTGGCCCCGAGACTGTTGCCCGCCCCCTGCACCCCGGTCGCCAGCCGATCACCGGGACCCGCACTGAAGGTGATCTTCAGAGCGTTGTTCACCTCGTGCACGACCCGGCCCTCGATCATCGTCGAGGCGGCCTGCGGCGCTGACATCGTTCGATGGTAGGCCCGCGGTATCCGCTCCTGAGGGGTTTCGGAACGCCACGCCGGACGCGACGCGCGCCCGGTGCGTCGTGGACTAGTTGCCGTTGGGGAAGCCGACCTTCGCCAAGGCCGTGGTCCAGTCGCCGGCGATGGCCACCTGGGCGTCGACGAGGGCGACCTTGCCGTTGCAGATCAGGGTGTGCAGCTTGGACTCGACGCCGTCCTTGGGATTGTTCGGCCCCGCGCCGGACTGGTGGCCCGGCGACGGCGGCTCGACCCACAGGTTGCGCGGATCATTGGGGTCGCCGCCCAGCTCCAGCGAGATCAGATGGTCGTACTCGGCGTCGCGGGGGTCGCCGGTGTAGTCATAGGACTTGATATTGGCGGTCTTCTCCGGGCCGGTGATGGATGTGTTCGGCCGAATCGACGCGGTGTACCCCGACCTGCAGATGGTGTCGGCCAGATTCGCCGCCGTCACTTTGGGATTCGTCGCGCCCGGGGTGCAGGTGTGATCGGGCAGCGGCTGCCCATCGGAGGTCTTGCCGTAATGGCAGCTGCCGGGCGCGGGCTGCGCCTGCACCGTATAGGTGCCCTGGGGGCCCGGGCCGACGGGAACCGCGCCTTCCTGCTCCTTGGGCGCGGGCTGGGGAACCGCCTGTGCCGGTGCGTTGGCCGGATGCTTGGCCTCTTCCTTCGAGCAACCGACCGTCAAACTCACGACCATCAGGACTATCGCAAGCCCCTTGTGCGCCTTCATAACTTCCCCTGCTCGAGCCGGACAGCAGCCTAATTGTGCGTTATCCCTTGGCGATCGGCCAATCGCCGTGCCGACACACCGAGCGGAAACGCGGATCTCGGCCACCCGCCGGACAATACATACCGGCCGGTTATGCTGCACCGATGACGGCAGATCTGTCGCACTCCGCAACGGCAATCCAACCGGTCGGCACCAATGGAATTCGGGCCCGCGCGCTGGCCCTGACAGCCCTACTGCTCGGCGCGGGCAGCTTGCATTTCGTCATGCCCAAGTTCTTCGACGCGCTGATCCCACCCCAGCTTCCCGGCGAACCCCGCACCTATACGCACATTTCGGGCGCGGCCGAGCTGACGGCCGGGGCTCTGCTGGCACTGCCGCGAACCCGCGGCCTCGGCGCTCGACTGGCTGCGCTCATCTTCATCGCCGTCTTCCCCGGCAATGTGCAGATGGCCCGGGACTGGCTGCGTAGCAACCGGCCCCTGCCCTTGAAAATCATTGCCCTCCTGCGCCTCCCGCTCCAGATCCCGCTGGTCACCGCCGCCCGCACGGTCTATCGCGGCGTTTGAGGTCCTCTCCTGCGTGAAGGCGGGAGTTTTCCACCAGCATGGGGCGCTCTCGGTAGCGGCCGGAACGACGAACCGCTACCCGAGTGCGGCCGTCACCGCGGCGGGCAGCGGGATCCCCCGGCGCACGACCTCCGCGACGAAGCGACCGACGAGCACATCGCTCGGAGTTCCGATGAGGCACACCACGTCCCGTGCGAGGTCGGGACGCAACCGGCGGACCACCGCCGATCCGCCGCTCAGGGCGGACGTGGGCACCAGCGCCACACCGATGCCCGCCGCGGCCAATCGGGCTGCCGTCACCGCCTGGCGGGTACGCACGGCCGCGGTGAGTGTCACGCCCCGACGGGCGGCCTCGGCATCGAGCCAACCGGCCAGTCCATTGTCGGGGTGGTAGTGCACGAGCGGTTCATCCCGCAACTGCTCGAACCCGATTCGCTTATAGGCGGCGAGCGGATGCTCGAGCGGCAGTACCGCGACGATCTCCTCGACACCGATCACCTCGACACCACCCGTCCAGCGGGTCGGCCGCGGGCCGATGGCCACATCCGCCGCCCCCGATTCGACCAGCCGGGCCAGCTCGTCGGCGCTGGCGGCCTCGGTGAGGCCCAAGCCCACCAAGGGATTCCGCCGCAGCCAGGTCCGCAGCACCGGGGCGAGCAGACCGGCGGTCATGCTCTCCGCACAGGCCACGCTCAGATGCCCGCCCGCGCCACGGGCGGTGGCCCGGCCCGTGGTCACCACACGCTGCGCCGCCGCCAGCGCGGTGCGAGCATCCACGGCCACGGCCCGGCCGACGACGGTTGCCCGCACGCCGCGCGGCAGACGTTCCAGCACCGGTGCGCCGATCTCCTTCTCCAGCGCGGCCAGTTGATGCGACAACGCGGGCTGTGACATATGCAATGCCGCCGCCGCTTCGGTGATCGATCCGGCGTCGAGCACGGCGACCAGGCATTCCAGGGCTCGTAGGGTAGGCATTCGGGAATTCTATGGAATAAATCCAAAATGTTCAGATCGCGACGGGATGATCGGTGCGTCTCCGCGCGCTCACCTGTGGCATGACGACTATGCAGAACAAGAAACTGGTGATCATCGGGGCCGGTTCCGGCATCGGACGGCAGCTGGCGGCCGATGCGGAAGCGGCAGGCGCGCAGGTGCTCTCGGTGGGTAGGCCGGAGGTCGATCTGACCGATGAGTCCACCATCGCGGCCCTGGCCGAGCGGGTCGGCGAACTCGACTACCTGGTCACGCTGGCCTCCGATCCGGCCAATGGCCCGGTGACCGAACTCGACCGCGCCGCCGTGCACCGGGCCTTCGACGCCAAGGTGATCGGCCCACTGCTGCTGGCCAAGCATTTCGCGCCGCGCTTCCGCCCGGACGGTGCCCTGCTGGTGTTCTCCGGCGTGGCCGCTTGGCGGCCCGCGCCCGGCCGCGCGGTCATGGCCGCCGCCAATGCCGCCGCCGCCACGCTGGCCGCCGCGCTCGCCGTGGAGCTGGCTCCCATTCGGGTGAATGCCATTTCACCGGGAATCGTGGATTCGGGCGCATGGGACGGGCCGGGCAAGGCGGACTTCCTCGCCGGTGTGGCCGCGAAGAATCCGGCGCGTCGCGTCGGCGCGCCGGAGGACATCTCGTCCGCGGCCCTGCTGGCGCTGACCAATCCGTTCTTGACCGGCACCACCCTGCACGTCGACGGCGGCGGTCGCTGGGCATGAGAACAGCCGGGCGGCAGGGTCTCTCACCCCGCCGCCGCCCGGCCACCCACGAGCGCAACGACTCCGGTGCGCTCAGCTCAGGATGAAACTCGCTTCCTGGATGAGTTCGTCGTCCTCGCGCCACCATGAGTAGCCGAACCAGACACCGGGCGTGACTTCGCGAATCTCGTCGTAGAGCCGCGGGGTCGGCGACGGCGTGTAGTCGAGGACCCAGGTCGGTTTACCGTCCACCACGGACGGACCGGCATAGACGTTGGCGGGCCAGGCCTCCAATCCGGCTGTGGTGAGACGGTTCATCAGGTATCCGCCCTCGGGGCCGGTATAGAAGTCCTTGCCACTCCACACCAGAGGCACCCAAGACTGCATCTCCCGGGGCGAGGCGACCCAGCCGTTCTTCACGCCGACGGGCACGTCGCCGCGCGGGGCGGCGCGGTAGAGGGCGTCCAACTGACCGGGCGAGCATCTGAACCGCAAGGAGGCCACGGTTGCTGATGTGTTGTCAGAGAACAGGACACAGCCCGTTCCGTAGTCCGCGTCAGCATGAGCGGGCATTGGGACGAACGTCACCAGCACCCCGAGCCCGAGGGGAACGAGGCTTTTTACAAGGACATTTCGGATGATCTCACGACTTGCACCCATTGCTGTCTCCACTGGGGATGGGCCCCCGCCCGACCACGATCTTAGTTCGCGGTCAAATAGCTGACCCCAACCGCCCCCCGAACCGGGATCGGATCATCCACAGTTGACAGGAAATTGACAGGTTTCGACTGGAAATGTCTCGGGGTTCGTGTCGATGTAATGGACTATGACCTCGATTCAGGCCGGTTCACCGCGCGCACGGTGGTTCTGGATCGCGGCCGGCAGTATCGTCGCCGTGATCTCCCTGGCAGCCCTCAGCGCGCCCGAAGCGCTCGCCACGTCTCACGATCAGGTCGGTGTCGGCCAGGTCCCCGAGACCACGGCTCCCAGCACGACTGTCATCGCCGCGCACCCGATCTCGGTAACGGCCATCGCGCAGCAGATGCAGACCGCCATCCAGGCGGCCTCGCCCGGCAGTACCGTCGGCATCGACGTGGTGGACACCACCACCGGGGCGGCCATCGCCAGCCTCAACGCCGATCAGCAGTTCTACACGGCCTCGGTGGTGAAACTGCTCATCGCCCTGGACCAGCTGAAAACGCAGGGCTGGCAACCGGACCCGGACACCGCCGCGGAGATCACCCAGATGCTGTCCACCAGCGATGACGATATCGCCGACGGGCTCTGGGACGCGGGCGGGAACAACGCCATCATCGACCGCATGGTCTCCACCATCGGACTGTCGGCGACCACCGCGCCCGACGACATCGCCCAGTGGGGCGAAACCCTCACCACGCCAAGGGATGTCGTCTCCATCTTTCACTACATCACCACCGCGGTCCCGGCCTCGGCCCGCGACCTGATCCTCGGCGCGCTGCACGACACCTCCGAGACCGCCGCGGACGGCACCGATCAGTACTTCGGCATTCCCGACGCCCTCGCCGGCGCGAACTGGGCGGTCAAACAGGGCTGGATGGACCTGGATTCCTCGATCACGCTGGACACCACCGGTCTGGTCGGACCCTCCCCCGATCAGCCGTACCGGTACGCGGTGGTGGTGCTGTCCACGCAGCCCGCGGGCACCAGCTGGTCGGTAGCGGGCGCGGCGCTCACGGCCGGGGTGGCCCTGCTGCACGCCACCCTGCACTGACCCCGGCGGCGACGCTGGCGGCGGGCAGCCCCCGGTGGGTGCACGGAGCGGCGGCCGGCGCGGGCGCGGCGGTCGCGGCCGTCGCCGCGCACGCGGCCACCGGCCTGATTCCGGCGAGCTGGGCGCGCGCCGGGGACATCCGGGCAGCGCGGGCCCGTTGAATCGCCTATGCCGCCCTGGGAGTCGCCTTGGCCGCACTGTTCGGGCCATGGCTCGTGCTGGTTCTGATCGGGTCCGGTCTGCTGGAGGTCGGGGTACGCGGCGGCCTGTCGACGACCCGCGTACCCGCCCTGTCCTGGGTGGCCTTGAAGGTGGGCGCCCTGTCCCACGGTGGCGGCTTCGTGATCATTCCGCTCACGCAGGCCGACGCCGTCGACCGCTACTGCTGGATGACCGGTGCGCAATTCCTGAATGCCGTTGCACTCGGCCAGATCACACCCGGCCCGGTGGTGCGGAGTGGCGGCGGCCCTGGCGGGCCGGCCGGTCGGCTGAGGCGTCAGACAGTGATGCCCAGCGCCCCGGCGACGGCGCCGGTGAGGTGATCGGTCACCTCGGCGGTACTCCACCGGCGATGCTCGGTGAGGTCGTAGACCACGCGTTCGTCGAAGATGGTGATCCACAGCAGCACCGCGTAGGTGACATCGTATTCGGCGGTCTTGCCCTGCAGCGCAAGGGCGTTGAGCACTTCGGCGAGCATGTCGTGCAGGGCGGTGATGGATTCGTCTCCCGCGGCGAGCCGTTCGATGAAGCCCTTGGAGCTGCGGATGTAGCGCACGGCCGGACCCCACTGCACGGCCTGGTCGACCCAGGTGCGGCAGCAGCGGTGAAAGCGGTCCACCGGATCGGGTCCGGCGTCGACGGCGGCCAGCGCCTCCACCAGATGCTCGATGGCACGGCGATGGAAGGCCTGCAGCGCGTCCTGCGGGGTCGGGAAATGCCGGTACGCGGTGGCCACGCCAACGCCGGCCGCGGCGGCGAGTTCCGGGATGGAGAAGCCGATCCGGCCGGCTTCCAGCAGGCTCTGGACCGCGTCGACCAGCAGCACTCGGCTGCGCTGGGCGTCACTGCGGGTGTTCACGGGCACGCCTCCCATCCTGCGCGAGTACGGCCGGAAATCGCGGCGCGGCGCTCGAGTAGAGAAGTTCTTCTCAGTTTCGTATTCTGCAATAGAGAAGATCTCCTCAATTAGGAGGCCGGGATGCGGACAGCCGCACCGGGTGCGCTGCTCATGCTGATCATGGCGCAGCCGAATATGGCGACCGGCATGATGCCGTACTACCGCCACGCATGGACGCTGGCGCCGCTGCTCATCACCGCGATCTTCGCCGCCTACCTGTTCGCGCTGACCCCGGCGCTATCGCTGGTGGGCACGCCGCCCACCCGGCGGGCCTGGTGGTGGCGCATCGGGGTGGGCAGCGGGTTCGGCATCGTCGCGGATCTCGCCATGGCCGTGGCGGATTCGCCGGAACCGGTGGTCGTGGCACGGATCTGCGCCGGATTGTCGGTGGGGCTGGTGACCGGATCACTGGCCGGATTGATCCTGGAGCGCACCGGCGAACGCGGGCGCACGGCCATGGCGGTGGCGACCGTCCTCGGCTCGGCGCTGGGGACCCTCGCGGCCGCGGTCGTGGCGGAGTATCTACCCGCGCCGGGGGTGACCGTGTACCTCGGACACGCAGTGCTGCTCGGGGTCATCGCGATGGCGGTGGTGAGCGATCGAGCCGTACGCCCGGCGGCGATCGCCGATCCGACATCCGCGACCGCGGCCGCTGCCGAATCACGAATCACCGGCTACCTCAGCGGCATTGCCGCCTGGGTGTCGGCGGGACTGGTCGTCGCGCTGCTGCCGAGTTACGGCGCGGAGCTGCTGGGCACGACGAACCTCGCCCTGCTGGCCCTGCCGGTGACGCTGTATCTGGTGAGCGCCTGGCTGGCGCAGCGCCTGATCGCGCCCAACAGGCTTGCCGCCGAACCGGTTTCGGCACAGTGGATCATCATCGCCGGGGTCGCCCTGGCGGCGGCGATGGCGTGGACGCCCAGCCTGGCGCTGCTGCTGTGCGGGGGTGTGGTGGCCGGATCCGGGCAGGGCATCGCCTATCGCGCCGGGCTCCGAATCGTCAGCGCCGCAACGCCCCCCGATCAGCATGCGCGGGCCGCCGCACGATTCGCCGGTGTGGCCTACGCATGCGCCGCGATCACGACGGTCGGCTTGGGCGCCGTCGCCACGGTGGCGTCCATGCGCGACGCGGTGCTCGCGGCCGCGGCGGTTCTGATCCTGGTGGCCGTGGCCACCGCCGTCGTCCGCCGGCGCGCAATGGCGCACGCCGCGGACTCCGTTCCCGTTCCACAGATCCCGACAATCGCATAACTTTCCCGGCCGCCATATTCGATGATTCGAATCCATCGGCGGAATTCTTCGCGCACGAATTCAGATCGTGTGCAATTCCGCATGTCCGCAGTTCATTGCGCGAGCAATTTCTCCAAATCGGCGAAACAAAGTAGTTACTCGAGTTCACCGGCACATAAACTCCGGTCGCTTCACTGGAATGCATCCTCCTCAAAGACATTCTCTCCGAATGGATTCCAGAAATGGCAGCACCAACTCGGGTCAGCGCGGCACCGGTCATCCCGGCGGTCACCGACGGCACCCTCCACCGCAGTCTCGGTCGCCTGGATCTCGTCGCCATGGGCGTCGGATCCATTGTGGGCGCGGGCATTTTCGTCACCACCGGCATTGCCGCGGCCACCAAGGCAGGCCCGGCCATCGTCCTGTCGTTCGTCCTGGCCGGAGCCATCTGCGTGCTGGTGGCGCTGTGCTACAGCGAACTCGCGTCGATGACGCCCGTGTCGGGCAGCGCCTATACCTATACCCGTGACACGCTCGGTGCGGCGCCCGCGTTCCTGGTCGGCTGGAATCTGCTGCTCGAATACGCGGTGGCGGCGTCGGCGATCGCCATCGGATGGTCGGGTTTGTTCTCGGCCATGCTCGATTCATTGTTCGGAGCGACGCTGCCGCACGCGATCTCCGCCGGGCCCAGTGACGGCGGTGTCGTCAATTTGCCGGCGGTCCTCATCGTCGCCGCACTGGTGGGCGTCCTGATTTTCGAAGTAAGGATTGCCGCCGCCGTGGTGAAAACCCTGGTGGCGCTGACCATCGGCGTCTTGGCGCTGGTGATCGCGGTCGGTGCGCCGCATCTGCATCCGGGCAATTGGTCGCCGTTCCTGCCGTTCGGAGTGCACGGCATCGCGGCCGGGGCGGCCTTGGCCTTCTTCGCGTATCTCGGCTTCGATATCGTGGCCACCTCGGCCGAGGAGACCCGCGATCCGCGCCGGAATCTGCCCTGGGGAATCATCGGGTCGGTCGTCCTCGCCACCGCGCTCTACGTGGCCGTGAGCGGCGTATTGACCGGTGTCGCACCCTATTCCAGCCTGAACAACGCCGCGCCGGTGGCGACCGCGCTGGCCGCCGTCGGAGCGGGCTGGATCGGCAAGGTGATCCTGGTGGCCTCCGTCGTGGCACTCACCAAGGGCCTGCTCATGGTGTGCTACGGCCAGACCCGCCTGGTCTTCGCCATGAGCAGGGACGGAATGCTGCCGAAGACGCTGTGCCGCACCAATTCCCGGGGCGCGCCGGTCCGGTTGAGCCTGGTGCTGGGCGTCGTGATCGCGGCGGTGGCCGGTCTGCTGCCCATCGGCACGGTGGCCGAGCTGGTCAATATCGGGGCGCTGTTCGCCTTCGTGATCGTGTCGATCGGCGTGCTCGTCCTGCGCCGTACCGCACCCGACCGCCCGCGCCCGTTCCGCACGCCTTTCCTGCCCGTGGTGGCGGTGTGCGCGATAGCCGGATGTGTCTGGCTGGCAACCACGTTCGAGGCGCTGACCTGGCTGCGGTTCGTGATCTGGAGTGCCGCCGGACTGGCGCTGTATCTGTTCTACGGGCGCGGCCACGGCACGGCCGTCGCAGCCCCGGCCGACCTGAGTGCCGGAGGTGTCGCGTGACCGCGCAGCTGGACAGCTTCTATCCCACTCGCGTCGACTTCGGCACCCTCGACGAGATCCACCGCGCCGCCGCGGCCGTACTGCCCGCCGAGGTCCTGGACTTCGTGGAAGGAGGTGCGGGCAAGGAGATCACCCTGCGGGAGAACCTGCTCGCCTTCGACCGCTGGCGCATCCTGCCCACCCCCATGAGCGGAGTGGGCACACCGTCCACCCGCACCGAATTCCTCGGAATGCCCTTGCAGACACCGCTGCTCACCGCACCCTTCGGCGGCGACGCGCTGTTCCATCCGGACGGGCATCCGGCCGTGGCCCGGGCCGCACAGGCCCGGGGAGCGCTGTCCGTCGTGCCGGAGGCGGGCAGCTTCTCCTACCAGCGGGTGCGCGCGGCCGCACCGCGCGCCGCGCGGATCGCGCAGGTGCATCCCTTCGGGCATGCCGCCACCGTCGCCGCGCGGGTGGCGCGGCTGGGGTACGAGGCGCTGTGCGTGACCCTCGACTGCCCGGTCGGCGGGTTCCGCACCCGCAATATGGCCAATCGCTTCGATCCCGACCAGCGGCATTTCGCGGGCAATCTGACCGGCGAGGACGGTGCGCCCGGGGTGGCGGAGGTCTTCGGGCAGCTGCTCAAACGCGGCGGCATGGTGTGGGATTGGTCCGAGCTGGCGGCCGCCGCCGCCGGTTTCGGGCTGCCGTGGATCGCCAAGGGCGTGCTCACCCCGGCGGCGGCCGAGCGCGCGCTGGCCATCGGCGCGAGCGCATTGGTCGTCTCCAATCACGGTGGCCGCCAAGTGGATCCGGCCCCGGCCAGCCTGGACATGCTGCCGCGCATTCGCGCCGCCGTGGGCCCGGAGATACCCATCCTGCTGGACAGCGGCATTCGCACCGGCAGTGATGTGTACCTGGCGCTCGCGCTGGGTGCGGACGCGGTCGTCCTCGGCCGCGCGGCCATCTACGGGCTGGCCGCGGCCGGGGAATCCGGCGTGGACCGGGTGCTGGAGCTGCTCACCGAGGAGCTGCGCACGCTCATGATCCTGTCCGGTGCGGCGACCCTCGCCGAGATCGACGCCACCCGAATCACGCGGGCCGCCGCATGAGCCCGTTCCCGCTGGCCCGCAGCGCTTCCGGTCTTGTGTTCACCTCCGGCCTGGCCGCCGTCGATCCGGAAACCCTCACCGTCACCACCGAGTCCTTCGAGGGTCAGACCACCGAGGTGTTCCGGCAGCTCGACGCCGCCCTCGCCGCCGCAGGCAGCAGCCGCGCACAGGTCCTGAGGCTGGACTGCCACCTGTCCGACCGCCGCTGGTTCCCCGGCTGGAACTCCGCCTTCCGCACGCACTTCCCGACGGCCGCACCGGCGCGGATCACCACCGTCACCACCCTGCCCATCGACGGGCTGCTCATCGAAATCCAGGCGATCGCCGTCGCCACCACTCAGGAAGATCGATCATGACCGCAGTCACCCCACTCGTGCCGCAGCATTCCGGCCTCGGCGATTTCACTATCCGAGATGTCATCGAGGGCCAGACCGCCGGCCAGCTCATCGTCGCCGCCGACGATTGGGGCTGGTGGGCCACCTTGCTGAGCGGCGACACCATCGCACCCACCACCGGCATCGCGCAGACCGTCGCCGAGGGGCTGGTGCGCGCCGGCTTCCTCATCCGGCGCGGGCACCGCTATCAGCTCACCCACACCGGCCACGACGTCGGCAAGAACCGCGGCTTCGTGCGGGTCGCGGTGCGCGGCTGGGAGCCCACCTTCCGGCAGTTGTCGGACAGCCCGCACCGCGAATACATTCCCGCCGCGACCGAACCCGGCGAGGTCGCCCGAGGCTGCACCGATATCGCGCGGCGACGGCCGGAGATCCTCGAGGCCATCGGGCGCGCCCTCGCGACCGGGGCACCGGGCTGCACCGTCGATCTCGGCTGCGCGGATGCGGGACGGGTGATGGCGCTGGCCGGGATAGCCGAGCAGGAACGCTTCCTCGGCGTGGACATCGAGGACGGCGTGATCGCCACGGCCGCAGCCGAACTCGCTGAGCGAGGGCTGGACGACCGCATCAGCCTGCTCGCCGGATCCGTGCAGCCCGAACCGGAACCGCCCGCCTGGCTGGCCACCGTCGACCGCGGCGCCGTCACCACCGCCATGTCGTTCTTCCTGCTGCACCAGTTGGCCAGCGACGGCGACGGCATCGCCGCGGTCCTGCGTGGCTGGATGGACTGGTTCCCCAACCTGCGGCGCCTCGTGATCGGCGACGGCTACCTTCTCGAGGCCCCGTATTGGGCGCAGCAGCCGTGGTTCTCGCCCACCTACGAGATCTATCACGCCGTCACCGGCGTGCGGCTGTGGACACGGCAGGAGTACGAACAGGCCTTCGCCGAGCTCGGCTGGACCGTGCGGCGGCGGCTCGAGGACCACACCATGCTGGTGACCAGCATCCTCGAACGCGACTGACCCCAGCCCCGCCCGCCCCGGGCGCTCCGGGCGCTCCGGTGGCCTCATGCCCGCTTCGGGGCGGACCGACGGGCGGGCGGGGTAGGCTCGCCGGGTTCGTTCGATGTTGAAGGAGAGTTCGTGGGTAAAAAGAGCCGTCTCGCTTCGGGTTTCGGAGTGGTGGCTGCAGGGGTCGCGTTGCTGGGGGCGGCCACGGGGGTGGCCGGGGCTGAGCGGGCGCTGACCGCACCGGAGCAGGTGTTCGTGAGTTACCTGCAGGCACACGGGGAGCTCCTGACCGATCAGGATCAGCAGCTCGCGGCCATCGATGTCGGCAAGGCCGACTGCAATGCCCTCGCGACGGGGCTGACCAAGGCGCAGCTGTCCGAACAGCTTCCGGGTGGGGCGGCGGAGAAGGAGGAGGCCGTATTGTTCCTCGACGCGGCCACCGCGCCGGGGAGCCTGTGCGGCTGAGCGGGTGGCATAGGGAGACTGCGGGCGCCGCCGGAAATGGCTGCGCCCGTTGTTTTTCCTTGGCGAAACAGCGCTATCTGATTGCGTAAGTTGTTAATTGCATACCTTGCGGAATTCTTCAGCAAACCACCTCCCGCCGATCCCGTGCGGGCGTAGCGTCACGGCACGCGACAACCCGTCACGGCGTACGAGAGGAAAATCCATGGCGGACTTGGAAGTTGCCCTGAAGGACCTGATGATGCTGGACGGCGCCATCGGCGCCGCCGTCGTCGACTACAACAGCGGTATGCCCCTGGGCGTGCTCGGCGGCTCGAAGAGCCTGGACCTGGAGATCGCCGCGGCCGGCAATACCGAGGTGGTGCGGGCCAAGCTGCGCACCATCGAGCAACTCGGGCTCAACGAGGAGATCGAGGACGTGCTCATCACCCTCAACAGTCAGTACCACCTGGTGCGGCCACTGCACGGACGGCGCTCGCGTGGACTGTTCCTGTACGTCGCGCTGGACCGTACGCGCGGCAATCTGGCACTCGCCCGGCATCGGCTCCGCGACATCGAGGAGAACCTCGAGATCTGACACGGCGAACATTCTCCGCGGCGGTGTCGTGATCGCGACCACCCGTTCGTGTAGTGGATGAACCCGGATCTCGACGAGATCATGAGCGAGCTGGCGAAAACCGCGCGTCATCGGGCTGCCGATCGAGGTGCGGCCGATCCAGATCGCGTGATATGCCTTCCGGCACAGTCGAAGTCGCTGCCGTCTTCGCCGAGCACTACGGCCGCGCCGTCGCCTCCCTGATTCGCGTCTTCGGCGATATCGATATCGCCGAAGACGCGGTGCAGGACGCCCGAGGCCGCGCCGGCCGAACTGGACCGGCTCGACCTCGACGCCCAGCACCTCTTCCACGCCGTCCGCGCCGATCTCCTGCGCCGCCTCGGCCGGAATACCGAAGCCGCGCGGGCTTACCACGCCGCGATCGCCCGCGCCCGCAATGACACCGAGCGCGAGTTCCTCATCGCCCGCGCCGAGGCGCCCCACCGAGACTGACCCGGCGGACCCAACCCCGGCCGGGGACGACTCGGTGCGGCGAGCTCAGCGCCGGGTCAGCCGCTCCAGGGCGTCCCCCGGCATGCCGAACGGCATATCCGTCTCCGCCCGCAGCGCCTCGGCGCGGCCGAGCGCACGCGAATTCGCGTAGAGCGATTTGTAGATTCGATTCGACCCACTGGAATTGGCGCTGATCTGGGCGGCCAGGTGGGCCACGAATTCGTCCAGGCCCTCATCGGGTACGGCGTGATTCACCAGTCCCATGTCCGCGGCCTCGACACCGCTGAACCGGCGCGCGGTGAAGCTGAGCTCCTTGGCCCGGGCCATGCCCACACGCTCGGGCAGGCGAACAGACATGCCCCACAACGGAACCAGACCCCACTGACTGTGCGTATCACCGAATTGCGCGTTCTCCCCGGCGACCAGAATGTCGCAGGCCAAGGCCAATTCGAGTCCACCGGTGAAGCAGTGCCCGCGGACCTTGCCGATCACCGGGGCCGCGAACGCCTCGAGCTGGGCGATGGTTTCCGCCTCGGCATGACGGGAGGCCAGGGCGTCGCCGCCGGCGAGGGCCTCCAGATCGTGCCCGGCGCAGAAGGATCGGCCCGCGCCGGTCAGGATCAGGCATCGGACATCCTCGCCGGCCAAGGCGTCCAGATGCGCCCGCAGCTCCTCGAACGAGGCCGCCGTCAACGCGTTCAGCTTCTCGGGGCGATTCAGGGTCAGGGTGGCGATGCCGTCCTCGACCGTACGGATGACGAGCTCAGCGCTCATGAGAAATACCTTCCCTCAACCACATCCGGTCGATGACGCGTGCGCCATCGACCGGATATCGAATTCGACTGTCTCAGGCCGGCTTCAGGCTGCGGCCAATGGTCTCCCTCATGATCCCAGGTAAGTTTGAGACCGCCTGACAGGAGGCGGTCTTCATGCCTTCTACCTGCATGAACGGTATCACGTCCCCCGCCGATGCCCCACAAATCCGCAGGGGCGGACAGCGACAGGAAACGACGGATACGGGCCAGGAGACCTTGGCGCGGGATGCCGTCGGCGAACGCGCACATCGACCCGGACCGCGTCGTCCACCCCCGTCACCCTTTGACAACGCCGATTGGTACGAGACGGGCCACCTTGCGGCACAGTCCCGCGCCTTCGCTGGCGGCGATGACCGCGGTGATGTCCTTGTAGGCTGCCGGTGCCTCCTCGGCGAGACCTTTCCAGGACGCGCCACGGACCGCGATGTGGTGCTGTTCCAGCTCGGATTGCAGGGCCCTGCCGCTGATTTGGCGAACTGCGGCATGGCGGCTCCACACGCGGCCCGCGCCGTGGCAGGTGGAGTGGAAAGCGTGTCCGGGAGCGACTCCGGTCAACACATAGGAGGCGGTGCCCATCGTGCCAGGGATCAGTGTGGGCTGACCGACCGGTGCCAGATCGGCGGGCAGATCCGGGTGCCCGGGCGGCAGGGCGCGGGTGGCGCCCTTACGGTGCACGCACAGTCGGCGTGGGCGGCCGTCGATCTCGTGGGTCTCGAGGGCAGCGAGGTTGTGCGAAACGTCGTACACCAGGTCCAGGCGGGATCCGGTGTGGGAGTCGAAGATTCTCCGGACGGCCTCGGTCAGCAGTTGCCGGTTGGCGCGAGCGTAGTTCGTGGCCGCCGCCATGGCCGCCAGATACTCCCGGCCCGGCCGCGATTCCACGGGCGCGCAGGCGAGCTGGCGGTCGGGAACCTCGATCCCATAGCGAGTCATGGCAGCTTCCATCATGCGCACATAATCGCCGCACACTTGATGGCCCAGACCGCGTGAGCCGCAATGGATCATCACGCACACCTGACCGTGGCGCAGCCCGAAGACCGCCGCGGCGTGCTCGTCGTAGACCTCGGCGACGGTCTGCAATTCCAGGAAGTGATTGCCTGATCCGAGACTGCCCACCTGCCCCAGACCGCGTTCGAGCGCGCGATCGGAGACCAGGCCGGGACCGGCTCCGGCGACCGCGCCGCCGTCCTCGCAGCGCTCCAGATCCCGGGCTACTCCGTGGCCGCGGCCTACCGCGTAAACCGCTCCGCCCGCCAGGATCTCATGCAATACGCCGCGCGGGACCGGCCAGATCCCGCCGTGCCGGAAGCCGCGTGGAATGGCGACGTCGAGATCGTCCATCACGGCGGTCAGGTGCGGGGCCAGCGCCACGCCGTCGAGGTCGGCGGCGAGCAGCCGCACCCCGCAGGAGATGTCGAATCCCACCCCGCCCGGCGATACCACCCCGCCGGCCTCCACGTCGGTGGCGGCGACTCCCCCGATGGGAAACCCGTAGCCCCAGTGCACATCCGGCATCGCGTAGGAGGCGCGCACGATTCCGGGCAGCGTGGCCACATTCACGACCTGCTCGAGCGCCTTATCGCCCGCGGCCTCCGGCAGCAGGGCGCGAGACGCGAACACCACACCGGGCACTCGCATCCGGCCATGTCGCGGAATACGAAACCGGAACGGGGTCTCCTCGATCAACTCGCCCAGGGATTGCACTTCATACATCGATCGTCACCACACATCGCCAACGGTTCCCCTCGGGCCGCAACCGCATGCCGTGCAACGAGACCGCTTTCGGCACCGCACCACACGGCGTGGCCTGGTCGAGATCGGCCATCTCGAACCGCACGCGCCAGCCGTTTTCCTCCCGCTCGATCGCCGTCGCGACCGGGATGCGGGAGTGAACCTCCAACTGATAGATGACCTCCTCCAGGAGTGTGCCGAGCAGATTCTCCGTCTGGTCGTCGGGCAGCACCCACTCGATCGCCTCCGATGCTCGCGGTCGTGGGCGCTCGATGAAACTGTCCACCAGCGCATCCACCACTTGGACCAGGCACTGCTTCTGTGTCGGGGCCCACGCTTCGACACACAGATCGGCCGGATGGGGGATATATCGGTATCCGGCTGTCGGCTCGGTCATGCCGGGCCCGCCGACTCGGTCGCGGGCAGTCGGGTAGTGAACCAGTCCCGCGCGAGTTCCGCCGCCTTGCGCAGGGTGCCCGGTTCCTCGAACAGGTGAGTCGCGCCGGGCACCTCGGCAAGCGCGATTTCACATGACATCGCCTTGGCCGCTTGGCGATTCAATTCCATCACCGCGTAGTCGTGCCCGCCCACAATGAGCAGCGTCGGCGCCCGCACCGCGGACAGCGCGCGGCCCGCCAGATCGGGTCGCCCGCCGCGCGAAACCACGGCACCCACATGCACGCGCGGATCGGCTGCCGCACACAGAGCCGCGGCGGCACCCGTGCTCGCCCCGAAGTACCCGACCGGCAGATCCGCGGCGTACTGCTGCTGGGCCAGCCATTCGGTCACATCGACCAGTCGCCCGGCGAGCAGGCCGATGTCGAACACGTTGGCACGGTTGATCTCCTCCTCGCGGGTGAGCAGATCGAACAACAGCGTGCCCAATCCGGCCTGTTGCAGGACCTCGGCGACATAGCGGTTGCGGGGACTGTGGCGGCTGCTGCCGCTGCCGTGCGCGAACAAGACCACACCGATCGGATGCTCGGGAATGGTGAGATGCCCTGCCAGCTCGACATCTCCGGCTCGCACGCGGACCTCGTCGTCACGCAGCGGCGGATCCGCGGCCGACACCGGTTGCGGCGTCGCCCCGGCAGCGGCGCGGGTCAGCAATTCGACGACCTCCTCATCGGTGGTCTGTCCGAAGTGGTGATACCACTGCCCGACCGCGTAGAAGAACATCGGCTGCTCGAGGCAGATCACCTCGTCGGCCTCCCGCTGCAATATGTGCAGCGCGTCGCGCGACGCGACCGGCACGGCCAGCACGACCCGCGCGGCGCCCTGCGCGCGAGCGACCTGGCAGGCGGCACGGGCGGTGGCGCCGGTCGCGACGCCATCGTCCACGATCACAGCGGTACGGCCGGTCAGCGGGACGCGCGAGCGCCCGGCACGGAAGCGGACTACGCGACGCTCCAGTTCCGTGCGCTCCCGCTGCTCCACCCGCGACATCTCCTCGCGGGTCAGCTCCGCCCGATCCACCACGGTGGCGTTGATCACCCGGGCCCCGTCCTCACCAATGGCACCGAAGGCGAGTTCGGGCTGGTGGGGAACACCGAGTTTGCGCACCACGATGACGTCCAGCGGTACATCCAGCGAGCGAGCGACCTCGAATGCGACCGGGACTCCGCCCCGGGGCAGCCCCAGCACGACGAAATCCGTGCCGCGCAGCGCAGCCAACTGTTCGGCGAGCCGTCGGCCCGCCTCGGCACGATCCTCGAAGAACATCGGAACCTCCTGGAACAGGTGCCTCCAGCCTCACAGCCGCGACCGCCGCACGGCAGATCCGGTGGTCGCCGGTCATGAGGGTCCTTGGTCCCTCAGTGATCGATCACCAGCCCCGGACCTCGGAATCGCCGGTCCGCCGCCGGGCGGCGACTTTCCGCTGACGACCGTGTCTCGGGACAGCGGCCGCCAGTCGAGCCGGGAAACCGCCCTCGATCAGGACAGTTTCAAGCTGCGCCCGATGATCTCCTTCATAATCTCGGGTGGGTTTTTGGGGACACCTGATCAGAGGCAGTTCTGCCATCTACTTGCATGAACGCATCCTCGATAAGTCCCGACACAAACCGTCGATGCCCAACAATTCCACATCGCGGTCATCACGGACTCCTCTCCGGTCCGAGCCAACCCCACCGAGCCAGCCGGATGAATCCTTGAAATCACGGCAATCCCAACTTCTCGCAGCGCAGCGGGACTCGGCTCTTCGCGGTGCACAGAATAGCGAGGGCGGGCGTACCATCGCCGATCACAACCCCCAGCCCATAGGGAGGACAATCTATGACAACGCCTGGGCAGCAGGATGATTCGGATGCCGCGACCTCCGAATGGCGTGAGCACGGAGTCCGTGTCGTGAAGGCCGGGCAGCTCGATCCGAATACGGCTCAGACCCCCGGCATGGACCGGGCTGCCGCGATCGACGCGGCTCGGGTGGGCGCACAGCGGATCTGGGCCGGCACGGTCACCATCCATCCGGACGCGAAAACCGGCGCACACCACCATGGTGCGCTGGAGAGCGTCATCTACGTGGTACGCGGGCGCGCCCGCATGCGGTGGGGCGAACGGCTCGAGTTCGTCGCCGAGGCCGAGCCCGGCGACTTCATCTTCGTGCCGCCCTACGTTCCGCATCAGGAGATCAACGCCAGCACCGACGAGCCGCTGGAATGCGTGCTGGTCCGCAGCGACAGCGAAGCGGTCGTCGTCAATCTCGATATCAAGCCGGTGGAGGCCCCCGAAGCCGTGCACTGGGTGGACCCGATCCACCCGCATCCCTAGATTCGCGATCGGTACGCATCCGGAATCGCGATCGTTGCACGCCGCCATCCGGGCGGGCCGCCGGAGATCATGGAGGCTCGCCCGCGATCAGGACGGGCGCATGCCATCGAATCGGAGGAATCCGGGATGACCGTGGCTTCCCACGCGGCGCAATCGTTCACCGGCGCGATTCTGCACACCCCCGATATTCCGGCCGGGGCCACGCAAGACAGATCCGGTCACGTGGTCGCCGGTGATCCCGCCCTGCTGATCAGGGCCGCGGATGTCGACGACGTTCGCCACGCGGTGAGACTCGCGGCGCGGGAACGCCTTTCGGTGGTGGTCCGCGGTGCCGGAACCGGGCTCGCGGGCGGGGCCGCGGCGGGCGCGGGCGCGCTGGTGCTCGACGTCAGCGGATTGAACCGGATCGTGGAACTGTCCGCGGACGACGAGCTGGCGGTGGTCGAACCCGGAGTCGCGGCCACGACGCTGGATGCCGCCGCGTCCGAGGTGGGGCTGCGGTACGCTCCGGACCCGGCGAGCGCGGCGATCTCGACCATCGGCGGCAATATCGCGACCAACGCCGGCGGGCTGCGCTGTGTGAAATACGGGGTGACCAGCGACGCGGTGCTGGGGCTGAGCGTGGTCCTGGCCGACGGCACCCTCGTGCACACCGGCCGCAGAACCGCGAAAGGTGTTGCGGGACTGGATCTGACCAGCCTGTTCACCGGGTCGGAGGGCACCCTGGGCGTCATCGTCTCGGCGACGGTGCGCCTGCAACCGATCCCGGTGCGGACGGTGACGATCGCGGCCTACTTCGACGAAGTGGAGACCGCCGCTGCGGCTTCGGCCGCGGTGCTGGCAGCCCGGGTCCGGCCTGCCATGCTCGAGCTGCTCGACGCCGGCTCCTTGCGAGAGGCTCAGGATCTATTGCGCGTGCGGGGCCGCGACGCCGGCGCGTTCGTGGTGGCCCAGACCGACGGTTTCGGTGCGGACGCCGAGGCCGCCGCGGTGCGGGCCTGCTTCGCGCGGTTCACCTCGCGGGTGTCGGTCGAGGAGGATCCGGCTGCCGCGGAGGCGCTGCTGGCGGTGCGCCGTGCCGCCTTGCCCGCGTTGGAGCGGCACGGCCGCGTGCTGATCGAGGACATCGCGGTGCCGCGTTCACGGATCGCGCGGGCCGTGCGCCGCATCTCCGCGATCGCCCGGGACCACGACAGCACGATCTTCACCTTCGGTCACGCCGGTGACGGCAACCTGCACCCCATCATCGTCATTCCCCCCGACGATGACGACGCCGGTGCGCGCGCACAGGGCGCGGCCGCCGAGATCTTCGCGACCGCACTGGAATTGGGTGGCACGATCACCGGCGAGCACGGGGTCGGACTGTTGAAGCGGGACTGGCTGGCCCGTGAGCTGGGACCCGACGCGCTGCGGTTGCAGCGAACGATCCGGCAGGCAGTAGATCCGGGCGGATTGTTCAATCCCGGCAAGGTGTTCTGACAACCTTTCCGATCTCCGGGACCCGAATTCGACCCCTGTTTCCGGCTATCGATCGTTATCCGAGAACTAATTCGTTCCCCTGATTCGAACTCTTCTTTCCCCCGCACCCGACTCATAGCATGGCGTCGCGCACAGGTAGTCGAATCGATTGGGGTGAAATCCGTGCGGGCACGGTGGCGGAGACCGGCGCGGTGTTCGCCGCGACGGCCACCGATGCCGCGGGCCTCGGGGAGGCCGTGGCGAAGACTCTCACCGAAGACCTGCGAGACGCGAACTTCCGGGCCGAGCAGGTCGCCGATATTTCCGCTTACAAAGCCACCAAACTCGTCTACAGCGTCACCAACGCGCTCGAGGTCCTCGCCGGGGACCGAGCCGACAAGGCCAGAGCCGGTTCGGCTTTGATCGCAGAGGCACGCGCCGTGCTCACCGCGGCCGGAATTCCGTTTCATCCCTTGACAGCCCTGACCGCCGAGGCCGGGCCGGTCGGCGACTACCGGCCCGTGGACGCCCGCCAGTCGACCTGGCAGAGCTTCGCCCGGGGTGCGGCCTCCAACGAGATCGACTACCTCAACGGTGAAATCGCCGTGGTGGCAAGAGAACACGGCATCCGCGCGCCGCTCGACATGGCCGTGCAACGCCTGCTCAGACTGGCCGCCCGGCGCGGCGGCGGCCTGGAACTGGCTGGCCTCGACACCGTACTGGCGCTGCTGCCCGCAAGCCCCGCACCGGGCCCGTCCGATCAGAAATTCCGATCCTTTTCGATGGTCGAATTCGATCGATCGAATTGAATTCAGGCGATCGCAAAAGGATTGACCCGAACACATTCGGCGTGTTGAGTTTTCATCGGTCGGCGGGGTGTCGATTCCGGCCCAACTCTCACTTTCGAAGAACGGGTGAAATGTCTACTCACGAAGAGACCGATCGTCCGGCGGCGCGGCCCCGGATCCGTTCGCGCCGGCGGCGCACCGGGTGGATCACTGTCGGGGTACTGGCCGGAGTGGCCGTGGCGGCGGGAGTGTTCGCCGGGGTCCCCGGCAAGGACTCGGGCGGCGGCGCGGTCGCCGAGAACGGCACGCTGGTGTACGGGGTGGCGGGCACCCAGGTCTCGCTGGACCCGGCGGTCGCGGCGACCGCGGTGACCAGCCTGGTCAACCGCAATATCTTCGATTCCCTGGTGGCGCAGACCGGTCCGGATACCTTCGGGCCGTGGCTGGCGACCTCCTGGACCGTGTCCGACGACGGCAAGACCTACCGGTTCGCCCTGCGCGACGGGGTCACCTTCCACGACGGCACCCCGTTCACCGCCGACGCGGTGCGCGCCAGCCTCGACCACGTGGTGGACCCGAAGACCAAGTCGGCGTACGCGGCCTCGTTGATCAGCGCTTATCAGGAGACGCGGATCATCGACCCGCACACCGTGGAAGTCGTTCTCAAACAACCGTTCACACCGTTCCTGCAAGCGCTCTCGACGCCGAGCCTGGGCATTCAGAGCCCCAAGGCCCTCACCGAGGCGACCTACCGGCCGGTGGGCACCGGCCCCTTCGCTTTCGACAGCTGGGAGCAGGGCAAGGCCGAAACGCTGACCCGATTCGACGGCTACCGCTGGCCCGCCCCCGGCGCGACGCACACCGGGCCCGCGCATCTGGGCAGGCTGGTGTTCCAGTTCATCAACGAGGACGCCACCCGCTACGGCGCGCTCACCAGCGGACAGGTCCAGGCCATCGGCGGTGTCCCGCCCGTCTCGGCGGACGACCTGTCCAAGCGCAAGGACTTCACCCTGCATTCGGACGAGACCCCGGGCCTGAACTACAACGTCTACCTCAACCAGTCGCGCGGGCCGCTGACCGATCCGCTGGTCCGCCGCGCGCTGAGCGCTTCGGTGGATGTCGCGAAACTGGTGAACAGCATCTATTTCGGCCATTTCCCGGTCGCCGACAATCCGATCAGCAAGGTCACCGCAGGGTACGACGCCTCGGCCCGCAATGACCTCACGGGCTACGGCCCGGACAACGCCAAACGGCTGCTCGACCAAGCGGGCTGGAATCGCACCGATTCCGACGGCATCCGGGTCAAGGACGGCGCACGCCTGTCACTGGTGTGGCCGTACTGGCCCGATGGCACGCGCGAACAGCGTGACGTGGTCGCCGACGGCATCCGGGCACAGGCGCACGCGGTGGGGATCGATATTCAGCGACCCACCGTCGACACCGGCACCTATGTCGACAAGTACCTGATCGGCGGCGGCTACGACCTGGTGGACGTGAGCTTCGCGCGGCCCACGCCCGATGTACTGCGCTTCGCGTTCTTCTCCGCCAACACCTACGCCAAGGCCGGCGGCAATGTGGCGCTGGTGAATTCACCGCAGCTCGACTCCTGGGTGACCGGGGCGGCTGCCACCAGCGACCCGAAGCAGGCCGCGGGCGACTACTCCTCGGTGCAGCACGAGGTTCTGAAGCAGGCGTACATCATCCCCATCTACACCCCGGTGAGCCTGACCGGATACGCGAAGTCGGTGCACGAGTTGAGCTTCGACGCGCAAACCTATCCCCGCTTCTACGACGCGTGGCTGGCGGCGTGAGCCGGTTGCCCGAGCCGCTGCGGTGGCTGATCGGCCGGATCGCGTTGGCGGTGCTGGTGATCTGGGCCGCCGCCACCCTGACTTTCGCCGGGCTGCAGGCGATTCCGGGCGATCCGGCCCGCGCCATCGCCGGTGGTGTCGCCGCGACCAGCTCGCCGCAGGTGCTGGCGCAGATCCGGGCCGAGTACGGACTCGATTCCCCCGTCCACGTGCAGTACGCCCGGTTCCTGGGCCGGTTGGCGCACGGGGATCTGGGCACCTCGTATCAGCAGCACCGCCCGGTGCGCGCACTCATCGCCGAGCAGTTGGGCCCCACCATCGAACTCGCCGTCGGCGGGCTCGTGCTCGGTCTGGCGCTCTCGGTCGCGGTAGCGGTCTGCACCGCGCAGCGGCCGCGGACGCGGGCGCTGGCGCGGGCGGCCGAGTTCACGGCGCTGTCCATGCCCACCTACTGGGTGGGTTTCGTACTGCTGGCGCTGTTCTCGTTCCATTGGCAGCTGTTCCCGGTGGTCGGCGAGACCGGACTGCGCGGGCTGACCCTGCCCTGGCTGACCCTCGCCGTGGCCGTGGCCGGGGTGCTGTCGCAGGTCACCCGCGACGGGCTCGAAGCGGCGCTGGAGCAGCCGTTCGCGCTGAGCGTGCGCGCCCGGGGCGCGACCGAACTGCGGGTGCGGGTCCGGCACGCGCTGCGCCACGCCGCCGCGCCGGTGCTGACGCTGTCGGGGTGGATGCTGGGCAACCTGCTCGGCGGCGTCGTGGTCGTCGAAACCGTCTTCGCCCGGCGCGGTCTGGGCCAGCTGCTGGTGACCGCGGTCCGCGGCCGTGACTATCCGGTCGTGACCGGCACGGTGATGTTGACCGCCGCGGTGTTCGCGGTCATCTCGATCGTGCTCGATCAGCTCTACCGGCTCGTGGACCCCCGCATCCGGGAGGTGGCACGATGACCGGCTCCCCACTCAGGCTCGCGATCGCGCGAATCTCGTTGCGAGACAGACTGTCCGCCCTGCGGTTCGGCCGGGTGGCCGCCGCGCTGATCCTGCTGCTGGCGGCGATCGCGGTCGTCGCGCCGAATCTGCTGGCCGGTTCGCCCGAACTCATCGACCCCGGCACCGCCCTGCGTCCCCCCGGCGGGGCACACCTGTTCGGCACCGACTGGCTGGGCCGCGACGAATACGCGAGGGTTGTGCACGGCGCGCGCGCCTCGCTGCTGGTGGGCATCGGCTCGACCCTGCTGGCGACCGTGGCGGGCACCCTGTGGGGCCTGGCCTCCGCCCTGGGCGGACGGGTCGCCGACCAGATCGGTATGCGAGCGGCCGATGTGCTGCTGGCGTTTCCGACGATTCTGATGGCGCTGCTGGTGGTGGCGGTGCTCGGGCCGGGCACCGGCAATGTGGTGCTGGCCATCACCGTGGCGCTGACTCCGGGTTTCGCCCGGCTGGTGCGGGTCCGCACCCACCTGGTGCGCCAATTCGCTTATGTCCGTGCGGCTCTGGATCTGGGCACCGCGCGGTGGCGGGTGACGATGCGCCACATCGTGCCGAATGTGCTGCTGCCGTTGAGCGTTCTGGTGGTGATCAATATCGGGACCGCGATCATCATCGGTTCTTCGCTCAGCTTCCTGGGGCTCGGCCCCGATACCGAGGTTCCGGAGTGGGGCGCGATGCTCTCGCAGTCGCGCAACTATCTGAGCGCGGCGTGGACACTGGCGCTGTTTCCCGGGCTCGCGGTCACCCTCACTGTGATGTCGATCAGCGTGGCCGGTCGGGCTCTGCGCGAACGCGCGGAGGGAGTCATCGAATGAGCGAACCGTTGTTGCGAGTGCGCGAGCTGTCGGTGGACTTCGGTGCGGTGGCCGCGGTGCGCTCGGTCGACCTCGACGTGGATCGGGGCGGCTGTGTCGCGCTGGTGGGCGAATCCGGCTCCGGCAAGAGCGTGACGGCACGGGCCCTGCTCGGGCTGGCCGGTGCGCGCGCCCGCGTCCGGGCACGTGAGCTCACCCTCGAGTCCGAGGATCTGCTGCGCGCCGGTGCCGGACGATGGCGCCGGATCCGTGGCCGCAGTATAGGACTCGTCCTCCAGGATGCGCTGACCTCGCTCGATCCCCTGCGCCGCATCGGCTACGAGGTGGCCGAGCCACTCGAGATCCACCGGCTCGCCACCGCCGACGACCTCGATGACGCGGTGTTCGGGCTGCTGCGCCGGGCCGGTATCGCCGATCCGGAACGGCGTTGGCGGCAGTATCCGCACGAGCTCTCCGGCGGCCTGCGCCAGCGCGCCCTCATCGCGTCCGCGCTCGCCGGCGGTCCGCGACTGCTGATCGCCGACGAACCCACTACCGCCCTCGATGTCGTTGTGCAGCAGCAGATTCTGGATCTGTTGCGGAAACTGCGTGCGGCGGGGACGGCGGTGCTGCTGATCAGCCATGATCTGGCGGTGGTCGCCGAGACGGCGGATACGGTCGCGGTCATGTACGCCGGTGTCGTGGTCGAGCAGGGGCCTGCCGCCGCGGTATTTGGCGCACCCGCGCATCCGTACACCGCCGAATTGATCGCCGCCGCACCACGATTGGATGGCCCGGTGGCGGCCTCGGCCGCACCGCGCTGGGCCGCGCCCGCCGCCACCGGCTGCCCCTTCGCGCCGCGCTGTCCGCTCGCCGACGACGACTGCCGCACCCGCCTACCGGATGCGATCGCGCTGCCCGGCGCGCGCACGGTGCGCTGTCTGCACCCCGGCTCGGTGACCGTGCCGATCGCGCCCGTGACCGTGCCGCCCGAACCGGTCACGACACCGGATTCGGTTCCGCTGCTGGAATTCCGGGACGCCAGCAGGCATTATCGCCTCTCCGGCGGTGGTCGCAATGTGGCCCTGGAGCCGGTCTCGTTCACACTCCGGTCCGGGGATTCGCTGGGGATCGTCGGCGAATCCGGTTCCGGCAAGAGCACTCTCGCCCGGCTGGCGCTCGCGCATCTGACGCCCGACAGCGGCGAGGTGCTCTTCGACGGCGCGCCCTGGTCGAGGCTGCGCGAGCGGGAGCGCCGGCCGCACCGGCACCGGGTGCAGCTCATCGACCAGGATCCGCTGAGTTCGTTCGACCCCCGCTATTCGGTGGCGTCGATCATCGCGGAGGCCTTGCCGCGCGGCGGATCGCGCGCCGAGCGGGCCAGGCGAGTCGATGAACTGCTCGACGATGTCGGACTCTCCCACGGCGTACGCGACATCCGCCCGGCCCGGCTCTCCGGCGGGCAGCGGCAGCGGGTGGCCGTCGCGCGGGCGCTGGCGGCCGCACCCGATCTGATCGTGGCCGACGAGCCGGTCTCCGCGCTGGACATCACCATCCAGGCCCAGATCCTCGAGCTATTCGACCGGGTGCGGCGCGAGCGAGCGGCCGCGCTGCTGTTCATCTCCCACGATCTCGCGGTGGTGCGCAGGCTGTGCCGGCGGGTCGCCGTCATCCGACACGGCCGCATTGTCGAGATCGGGGACACGGCAGCGGTTTTCGCCGATCCGCAGCACGAGTACACCCGGGAGCTGCTCGCGGCCGTGCCACGCCCGCCGTCGGCGATCGGCCCCGAACCCATCGATCCCCTGTCGCAACATTCACTCTCGAAAGGAATCGCATGACTTCGACCGATGACCGCCGGGTCGCGATCGTCACCGGCGCGGCGTCCGGCATCGGCCGCGCCACCGCCGAACTGTTCGCCGAACGCGGGCACCGGGTCCTGGCCGTGGATATCGACGAGCGCGGTCTGGCCGGGCTGGCCGGTGATCTGGTGACCCTGGCCGGAGACGTGTCCGCCGAACCGGTCAACCAGGCCGCGGTGCAGACCGCGCTGGATCTGTTCGGTCGCATCGACACGGTGGTCCTGAACGCCGGCACCGGCGGCACTCCCCCGCTCGAGACGCCCGGCGCGGTCGATGCCGCCGACCGCATCTTCGGGGTGAACCTGCGCGGCCCAATCCACGGACTGCGCGCGGCGATCCCGGCGCTGCGCGCCACCGGCGGGTCGGCGATCTTCACGGCGTCGGTGGCCGGGCTGCGCGGTGATCCCGGCAACTGGGCCTACAACGCGTCCAAGGGCGCGCTGATCAATCTGGTGCGGGCGTTCGCGATCGACTATGCGGCGCAGGGAGTTAGGGTCAACGCCCTGGCGCCCGGCCTGACCCGCACCGGCATCACCGCCAACGTGCACCAGGATCCTCGGCTGCTCGCCGCCATCGAGCGCCGGATTCCGCTGGGCCGCTTCGCCGAACCCGTCGAGCAGGCCGAGGCTATCTGGTTCCTGGCCTCGCCCGCCGCCGGCTACATCACCGGCACCACTCTCGTCGTGGACGGCGGCCTGGACGCCAATCTCGGCATCCTGCCGTTGCCCGGCCAAAGCTTGTGAACCCTCTCCCAATTTCCGATAGTGCCGCACTACTCACGAAGGAGCAGATCATGACCACGATCTCCGTCCTCGAGGCCAACAAGGCCGCGGCCCGCCGGTTCTACGAGGAGGTGGTCTCGCAGGGAAAACTGGAGGTGCTCGACGAGATCATCGCCGAGGACGGCCGCGATACGGCGGTGCCGGCCGGGAACATCAAGGGCCGGGCCGGTTTCGTCGAGCACATCACCTGGCTGCGCGACAATGTCGAGGGCGTCACCGCCACGGTGGACGACCTGATCGCCGAGGACGATCGGGTGGTCGTGTACTGGACAATCGACGGTGTGCAGCGCGGCGAGATCTTCGGGGTGCCCGACACCGGCGCGGGCCGCCGGTTCACCGGAGTCAGCATCAGCACCATCCGCTTTCAGGACGGCCGCATCGTCGAATACGGCGTGCTGCCCGACCGCTACGGCATCATCGCCCAGCTCACCCACTGAGCATCCCGCGAGGCGAGCGAAGCCCGACACGGATTTCCGTGCCGGGCTTCGCGTTTCCGAGGGCGGGGGTCAGTCCACCGGATGCTCCAGGGTGTCGATCCACGCGCGCACGGCCGCGGCCGTAGTGGTCGCGTCCTCCTCGAGCACCGTGAAATGGTCGCCGGGAATGTCGGCGGTGCCGTGCGCGACCGGCCAGAAGGCCCGCCAGTCCCGCGGCCCATCGGTGCGGGTTCCCGACAGCGGCGTGTTCGACCGCAGCAATTGGATGGGCGTCTCGACCGGGGTGGCCCGCCAGTCCAGAAACAGCCGGTTGTAGGTGCCCATGGCGGTGAGCCGTTCGTCCTGCACCGCCATATCGAATCGGTCGACGCGGGCGAGCATGCCGCCGATCATGGCCCCGGTCCACCATTCCATTCCGGGTTCCAGTGCCGCCTCGACCGGATAGCTGTCGATGAGCAGCAGCCCGCGCGGCCGCCGGCCCGCCGACTCGAGGGCCGCGACGACCGCGTGCGCCACGCAGCCGCCCATGGAGCGGCCCAGCACCACGAACGGCCGATCACCGACTACCTCGGTCAGCGCCTCGACGCCCAGCCGTACCAGAGTGTCCACGGAATCCGGGAGGTCGTCACTGCCCGCGGTGAATCCGGGTGCGGGGACGACGAACACATCGCGCTCGCCACGCAGTTCCTGTGCCATGCGCGAGTATTCGTGCGGTCCGGAGATCGCGCTGACGGCGGGGAAGGCGACCACCACGGTCTCCCCCGGTCCCTGCGCCAGCCGGATCGGCGCGAGCGCGTGCCGGTGGCGCTCGTCCACGTCGAACGTGGTGCGCGCGTGCGAGGCGGCGATGAGCAACTGTGCTGCTTCGAAATGCTTTCCCGCGTCGTGCATGCGGCGATGGATGGCCGACAGTCCCGTGGCGGGAGCGGCGGCCGTGGGTGCGGCGGTGCTCCCGATCTGTGTGCCGAGGAATTCCGCGATGGCTCCCGGCGTGGGATGGTCGAAGGTGAGGGTGGCGGGCAAGCGCAGACCGGTCACCCGGCCCAGGCCGTTGCGCAGTTCGACGGCGCTGAGCGAATCGAGCCCGAGTTCGATCAGCGCTCGATCGGCGGCGATGTCCTCTGGAGACGGATGCGCGAGTGCCACACCGACTTCGGCGCGCACGAGGTCGAGCAGCGCGCGCCGGCGGGCATCGCCGTCGAGCCCGGCGATCTCGCGCAGCGCCGATCCGGTGTCGCCGGAGCCGCCTGCGGCGCGTCGGCGCGCGGGCACCAGTGATCGCAGCACCGGCGGCAATTCGTCGCTGCGGCGCGCCAGTGCCCGCCCGTCGAAACCGGCCGCGACGACGACCGGCCCGCCGACGGCAGCGGCATCGAGCAAAGCCAGGGCGGTGGCGGTGGGCAGAGCGCGCAGACCGTTGCGGGCGATGCGGGCGCGATCGGCCACCGACAATGCGGCCGTGGTGCCGCTCGCGCGTTCCCACAGCCCCCAGGAGATCGAGACGGCGGGTAGTCCACGCGAATGCCGTTGCGCGGCTAGTGCATCCAGCTCGGCGTTGGCGGCGGTGTAGGCGGTCTGTCCCGGACCGCCCAGTTGCGCCGACACCGAGGAGAACAGCACGAACCGCGTCACGGACGGCAGGGTGGCCGTCAGCTCGTCGAGCGCGCGGGCTCCTCCGCTCTTGGACGCGGCGACCGCGGCGATCCGCTCGGCGGTGATCGTGTCGAACAGCCCGTCGTCGACCACTCCCGCGGCGTGGACGACGGTGGTCAACGGCCGATCCGGCGGGATATCGGCCAACACCCGCGCCAGGGCGGCCCGATCGGCGACATCGACGGCGGCTAGAGTAACGGCCGCACCGGCGGATTCGAGCTCGCCGACGAGTTCCGTCGCACCGTCGGTGGCCGCGCCGCGCCGACCTGCCAGCACCAGCGACCGCACCCCGTGCACCGTGACCAGGTGGCGTGCCACCTCCGCGCCGAGACCGCCGAGACCACCGGTGATCAAGGTGGTACCGGTGGAATTCCAGGCCGGAGCCTCCTCGGCGGTAGGCGGATCCCAGCGCCGCAGCCTGGGCACCGAGACGCGACCGTCCCGCACTGCGGTCTGGGTATCACCACCGCCCGCCAGGGTGAGGACACCACCCAGGGCGGACCAGGATTCGGGCGCATCGTCGATATCGCTGAGCAGCAGGCGATCCGGCTGTTCAGCCTGCACCGACCGGACCAGACCCCACACCGCGGCAGCGGCGGGATCGGACACCTCGGCGTCTTCGGTCCCGACCGCCCGGCGGGTGAGCACGACCAGCGGCACGCCCTCGCGTTCGGGATCGGTGAGCCATCCACGCAGCAGCGGCAGCAACGAGTCGATAGCGTCGGCGGCCACCACCGCGGCGGAGGGAGTGAAACCCGCTGCCGTAGCGGCATCGTCGGCCGCGCGCTCGGCGCGATGGCCGCCCAGCCGCAACGCATCGAGCGTCGTGTCGGTCGCGGTGCCTGCTCCGAGGACGAGCCATTGGGCCGGTTCGACGGAGATCGCCTGCTCGGTCCAGACCACCTCGAACAGCGCGTCCCGCAATTCGGCCCGGGCCGAGCGCAATTGGGCGGTGGATACTCGTCGGGCGACGAGTCCGCCGATGCTCAATACCGGCGCCCCGGATGGATCGACGGCCTCGAGGGTGACAGTGTCCGGCCCGTTGGCTGCGATGCGGACCCGCAGGGCCGCCGCACCGGCCGCGTGCACCCGAACGTCGTTCCAGGCGAAGGGCAGGCGATTCTGGCCGGGCGGTACGTCGGCCAGCGCCCGCAGCGCGGGTAGATGCACGGCGGCGTCGAGCAGCGCCGGATGCACGGCGAACGCGCCGGCGTGGATGCGTTGTGCCTCGGGCAGTTCGATCTCCACGAATAGTTCATCCGCGCGTTCCCAGGCGTGTCGCAGGCCCTGGAAGGCGGGACCGTAGGCCAGCCCTGTTTCCAGCAGCGTGGGGTAGATACCGCTGACGTCGACCGGCTCGGCTCCCGGCGGCGGCCACGCGGTGAGACCCGGTGCCGTGGAGGCACTTTCCGGACCGAGTACGGCGGTCGCGTGCCTGATCCACCTGTCGGCCGCACCACCCGCGGCCCGCGAGTGGATCACGACCGAGGACGTTCCGTCGCCATTGGGGCTCACCTCGACCTGCACATCGACGACGTCGGCGCCGAGCAGCAGCGGGGATTCCACGATCAGTTCCTCGACCGTCGGCAGTCCGGCCTCCTGCCCGGCGCGGGCCGCCAATTCGAGCAGCGCCGTGCCGGGCACGATGACCGTGCCCAGCACGGCGTGGTCGGCCAGCCACGGATGAGTGCGCAGTGACAGCTGTCCGGTGAGCAGCGACAGGCCTCCCTCGGCCGCGGTGATCACCGCCGACAGCAGGGGATGGTCGACCGTTTGCACACCGGGAGCCGCGGCCGTGCGGGTGGACGCGACGGGTGCGGCCCAGAAACGCTGCCGCTGGAAAGCATAGGTGGGCAGCGCGATACGTTCCGCCACCGGCACGATCGAGGTCCAGTCGACCCGGTGGCCGTGAGCGAAGACGACACCGGCCGCGGTCAGCGCCGTGGCGGTCTCGGGACGACCGCCGCGCACCAGCGGCGTCACCGCGATCTCCTGCTCGGCCATCGTCGCCGAGATCATGGGTGCCAGTACGGCCTCGGCTCCGACCTCTAGAAAGACGCCTACCCCCTGCGCGCGCAGGGTGCGGACCGCGTCAGCGAAACGAACGGTGCCGCGCAGGTGCCGGACCCAGTATTCGGGATCGGCCAGCTCCGCCCGGCCGACCACCGCGCCGGTCCTGTCCGACACCACGGTGACGCCCTGGGGTTCGGTGAAGTCGAGTTCGGCTACCACACTGGCGAATTCGGCGAGGACCGGTTCCATCAGCGGCGAGTGGAAGGCGTGCGAGACACTGAGCCGTTTCACTCGTCGGCCCGACCCGGTGAGTTCGGCGGCTACTTCCACCACCGCGTCCTCGTCCCCGGAGACCACCACTGCCCGCGGCGCATTGACCGCTGCGATCGATACGGCCGGTGCGTTCTCCAGGGCCACACCGGTGCCCTCGCCGAGTTGCGCCACGCTGCAAAGGCGCGCGGTCACCCGGTCGATGACCTCCCGAACCTCCGCCTCGGTGGCCTCGATGGCCACCATGGCACCGCCCGCAGGCAGCGCCCCCATCAACCGTGCACGGGCGGCCACCAGCCGGGCGGCGTCTTCCAACGACAGCACGCCCGCAGCGTGCGCGGCCACGATTCCACCGATGGAATGGCCTGCGACAGCGGTGATCTCGATGCCCCACGAGATCAGCAGTCGGTACAGCGCGGTCTCGAACGCGAAGATCACCGGCTGGGTGTAGACGGTGGAATCGATGAGGTCCGCGGTCCCCGGTGCGCCGAAGGCGACATCGCGCACCGAATGCCGCACGGCCGCACCCAGATAGCGGTCCAGCGCCGAACTCGCCGCGTCGAAAGCCGTCGCGAACACCGGGAACCGTTCGTAGAGTTCGGCTCCGGCTCCGGCGCGCTGGCTGCCCTGCCCCGCGAACACCACGGCGACCGTGCCGCCGACGGCGCTGCCCGCGAGTGCCGCAGCGGGGTTGGCACGCCCCCGCGCCACCGCCTCCAGCGCGGTGGCCAGTTCCGCACGCTCGGACGCCACGATCACCGCTCGCGTGTCGTGCGGGACCCGGTCGCGGATCAGTGCCGACGCGATCGACACGGGAGCGATCGCACCGGCCGTGACGAATTCGGCGAGCTGTCCGGCTTGAGTGCGCAGCCCGTCGGGACCGTTACCCGACACCACGAACGGAAAGGGCCCCGCGACATCATTTTCCGGAGCGCCGAGACCAGTGACGGCCTCGCCGTCGTCGGCTGCCTGCTCGATGATGACGTGCGCGTTGGTACCCGAGACGCCGAACGCGGACACCCCGGCGCGGCGGGCGCGGCCGGTCTCGGGCCAGTCGCGTGCCCGCGCGAGCAGTTCCACTCGCCCGGAATCCCAGTCCACCAGCGTGGACGGTGTGCCCAGATGCAGGGTTTCGGGCAGCCGCCCGTGCCGGATGGCCTCGACGAGCTTGATCACGCCCGCCACTCCGGCGGCGGCCTGCGCGTGGCCGATATTGGATTTGAGGGAACCCAGCCACAGCGGTTCGCCCTCGGTGCGCGAACCGTACGTCGCCAGAATGGCCTGTGCCTCGATCGGGTCGCCGAGCACGGTGCCGGTGCCGTGCGCCTCGACCGCGTCCACCTCACCCACGCCCAGTCCCGCGTCGGCGAGCGCCTCGCGGATCACCCGCTGCTGGGCGGGCCCGTTGGGTGCGGTCAGGCCGTTGGACGCGCCGTCCTGGTTGATCGCGCTGCCGCGCACCACCGCCAGCACCCGGTGACCGAGGCGGCGGGCGTCGGAAAGCCGTTCCAGCAGGACGATTCCCACACCCTCCGACCAGCCGGTGCCATCGGCGGCGTCGGAGAACGCCTTGCATCGGCCGTCGGCCGCGAGCCCGCGCTGCCGGGAGAACTCGGTGAATCCGATCGGGGTCGACATCACCGACGCCCCGCCCGCGACAGCGAGATCGACTTCCCCGGCCCGCAACGCCCGCACCGCCAGATGCAGCGCCACCAGCGACGACGAGCAGGCCGTATCGACGGTGACCGCCGGTCCGGCGAATCCGAACGTGTACGCGATGCGCCCGGACACCACGCTGCCGAGGTTGTTGATCGCCAGGTAGCCTTCGAGCTCCTCGGGCACCGGATCCAGACGCGAACCGTAATCGTGTCCGGCTAGTCCCGCATACACCCCCGTGCGAGAGCCCTTGAACGCGTGTGGGTTCAGACCTGCACGCTCGAAGGCCTCCCACGTCACCCGCAGCAGCAGCCGCTGCTGTGGATCCATCGACAGCGCCTCGCGGTGTGAGATGCCGAAGAAGTCCGGATCGAATTCGGCAGCGCCGGTGAGGAATCCGCCCTGCCTGGCATAGGAGGTGCCCGGCACGTCGGGGTCCGGATCGTAGAGCGCCTCGAGATCCCAGCCGCGATCGGCGGGGAAGTCGCCGACCGCGTCGCGACCGTGCGCGACGAGGTCCCAGAGTTGCTCGGGTGAGGAGACCCCACCCGGCAGCAGGCACGCCGTGCTCACGATGGCGATCGGCTCGCGGGAGCGGGCCTCGATCTCGTCGAGGCGCTGCTGCAGCCGCTGCTCCTTGGCGATGGAGCGCTTGAGGTATTCGCGAAGTTTCTCTTCGGTGGCCATCTCGGTCAGTTCCTGTCTACCAGGTCGAATAGTTCGTCATCGGAGGCGCCGTCGAGATCGAAATCCGCTGCGGGCGCTGCGAGCCGGTCGACGAGCGCACGCAGGCGTTCGGCGAGCGCGTCGGTCCCGGGCTCGCCGCCGGTGAGCAGTTCCTCGAGCGTCCGCAGGGCGTCGTCGGCACCGATCGCGCCGCTGCGCTCGGCACCGTCGCCGCCGCGGGGTAGCGCGGTGGCGATATAGTCGGCGACCGCTTCGGGAGCGGGGTGGTCGAAGATCAGCGTGGCTGGCAATGGCAGTCCGGTCGCGCTGCGCAACCGGTTGCGCAGGTCCACCGCCGTGAGCGAGTCCAGACCCAGTTCGCGGAAGGCACGCGTGGGCGGGACGTCGGCGGCGCTGCCGTGTTTGAGCACCGCGGCGGTCTCGGCGCGCACCAGTTCGAGCACCGCGCCGCGCCGCTCGATCTCGCCGAGGCCGGAGAAGCGGTCCAGGACCACGGGATTCGTGGGTTCCAGGACGACGCTCACCGCACGCCCGGATCGTTCGTCACGCCGCGACGCCGAGCGATCCGCGTCGATCCAGTACCGGCTGCGCTGGAAGGCATAGGTGGGCAACTCGATGCGCTCACCGCGCCCGCCGAGCAGCACCTCGCCGTCCACGCTCACGCCGCGCCCGGACGCGGTGGCCACCGACAGCGCGAAGCGCTGCGGGCCGCCCTCGTCCCGCCGCAGTGTGCCCACCACGGCGGTGGCGGTGACGCCCGAGTCGGCGATCGTCTCCTCGAGCACCGACGACAGCACGGGGTGTGGTCCGATCTCGATGAAAGCCCGATACCCGCCGTCCAGTAGCGACCTGGTGACCTCCTCGAACCGCACTGTGCTGCTGAGGTTCTCGAACCAGTACTCGCCGGTCAGCTCCGGGCCGCTGAGCCAGTCCGCCGACACCGTCGACAGGATGGGCACCTCCGCGGCGGTGGGCCGCACCGGGGCCAGCGGTTCGTGCAGCGCGTCGCGCAGTACCAGCATCTGAGCGGAGTGCGAGGCGTAGTCGACCGCGACCCGCCGATTGCGCACGCCCTCGGCCTCCAGCCGGGCGAGCACCTCTTCGATGGCCTCCACCGCACCCGAGAGCACCACGGAGGTGGGCGAATTCACCACCGCCACCGAGATCCGGTCACCGTACTCGGCGACCAGTTCCCTTGCGGCCGTCGCCGACAACGAGACGGCCGCCATCGCACCGTGTCCCGCGTGGGCGGCGATCGCTCTGCTGCGCAGCGCGACCACCCGCGCGCCGTCCTCGAGCGAGAGCGCCCCGGCGACCACGGCGGCGGCGATCTCGCCCTGCGAGTGGCCGACCACCGCGTCCGGGCGCACCCCGTGCGCGGTCCACAGCTCGGCCAGAGCGACCATGACCGCCCACAGCGCCGGTTGCACCACGTCGACCCGGTCGGCGTCGATATCGGAGCGCCCGAGCAGGACCTCCAGCACCGGCCAGTCGACAAAAGGCGTCAGTGCCGACGCGCATTCCTCGAGCCGGTGCGCGAAAACCGGTGTGGTGCGGTACAGCTCGGCCGCCATGCCCGGCCACTGACCGCCCTGGCCGGGGAAGACGAACACGGTCCGGCCGGTCACGTCGGCGGTGCCGGTGACGACATGGGCGGGCAGCGCCGCCCCCGAGGCGAGGGCCTCGAGACCCGCGCGGAGTTCGCTCGGGTCCCCGGCGATCAGCGCCCGCTCGCCGAGTGCGGCGCGCGAATCCCACAGGGTGCGTGCGATATCGGCGGCGGCCACTTCGGGTCGCGCGCTCAGGTAGGTCGCCAGCGCCACCGCCTGCCCGCGCAGCGCGGCCGCGTCGTGCCCGGAAAGCGCCCACACCAGCGGGGACTGCCCATCCTGCGGTGCGGTGGCAGCCGCGAGGAGCGCGGGCGGCTCCTCGATGATGACGTGCGCGTTGGTGCCGCTCACGCCGAAGGAGGAGATGCCCGCCCGGCGCGGGACATCCCGCTGCTCCCACGGCCGGGCCTCGCCCAGCAGTGCCACCGTTCCGGCTGACCAGTCCACGTGCGGTGTCGGCTCGTCGATGTGTAGCGTCCGGGGCAGTCGCCGATTGCGCAGTGCCAGAATCATTTTGATGATCCCCGCGCCACCGGCCGCAGCCTGGGTGTGGCCCACGTTCGACTTCAGCGAACCCAGCCACAGCGGTCGGTCGGGTGTGTGTTCCGCGCCGTAGGTGGCGATGATCGCCTCGGCTTCGATCGGATCGCCCAGCCGGGTGCCGGTGCCGTGCGCCTCGACCGCGTCGACCTCCGACGCGCTCAGGCCGGCGTTGGCCAGCGCCTGCCGGATCACACGCTGCTGGGCAGGACCGTTGGGTGCGGTGAGCCCGCTGGACGCGCCGTCCTGGTTGACCGCGGAACCACGTACCACCGCCAGCACCGGATGACCGGACCGCCCTGCGTCCGAGAGCCTTTCGAGCACCAGCATGCTGACGCCCTCGGCCCAGCCGGTCCCGTCCGCGGCCGCGGCGAAGGCCTTGCAGCGGCCGTCGGCGGCCAGGGCGCGCTGCCGGGAGAACTCCACGAACGTGGCCGGGCTGGCCATGATCGCCACCCCACCGGCCAGCGCCAGGTCGCTCTCCCCCGAGCGCAGCGACTGCGCCGCCAGGTGCAACGCGACCAGCGAGGAGGAGCAGGCGGTATCGACGCTGAGCGCGGGCCCCTCGAATCCGAAGGTGTAGGCGATGCGGCCGCTGGCGACACTGCCCGCGCTGCCGTTGACCAGATAGCCCTCCAGCTCCGCGGGAGCGTCCTGGATGTGCGGGGCGTAGTCGTGATACATGGTGCCCGCGAACACCCCGGTCCGGCTGCCGCGCAACGAGGTCGGGTCGATCCCGGCCCGCTCCAGCGCCTCCCAGCTGGTCTCGAGCAGCAGTCGCTGCTGCGGATCGGTGGCCAGCGCCTCGCGCGGGGAGATGCCGAAGAGTCCAGCATCGAAATCGGCCGCGTCCACCAGGAAACCGCCGTGGCGGGTGTAGGAGGTGCCGGGACGCTCCGGGTCGGCGTCGAAGAGGGTCTCCAGGTCCCAGCCGCGGTCGGCGGGGAACTCACCGATGGCGTCCCCGCCGCTGTCGAGCAGCCGCCACAGCGCGTCGGGGGTCTCGATGCCGCCGGGCAGGCGCAACGCCATGCCCACGATCACGATCGGATCCTCGTCGGCCGAGGCTCCGGTGCGCGCGGCGACCGTTCCGGTGTCCGCCGCGCCGGTGAGCTTGGCGCGCAACAGTTCTGCGATGCCCTGCGGGGTCGGGTGGTCGAAGGTGAGCGTGGCCGGCAGCCGCAGTCCGGTCGCCGCCGCCAGCCGGTTGCGCAGCTCCACGGCGGTCATCGAATCCAGGCCGAGTTCGGTCAGCGCGCGATCGCCGCGAATGCCGGTGGCGTCCGGATGATCGAGGGCGACGGCGGCCTCGCGGCGTACCAGGTCGAGCAACAGCGACTGCTGCTCCGCGACGGACCGCCCGGCCAATGCGGCAGCCAGGCCGGAGTCCTGCTGCTGGGCAGCCGATTCCGCTCGTCTGCGCGGTGCCCGGACCAGACCGCGCAGCAGCGGCGGCACCACGGTGCCGGGCCTGGTGAAGGCCGACAGGTCCAGCGGCGCGGGAGCCAGCACCGGCTGGTCGCGGTGGAACACGGCGGCGTCGAACAGGTCGAGTCCGTGTTCGGCAGACAGCGCCCGCACCCCCTGGCGGGCCAGCCGAGCTCGATCCACGTCCGTGAGATGAGCTGTCACACCGCTGGTTTCGGCCCACAGCCCCCAGGCCAGCGATACCGCGGGCAGTCCATCGGCGCGACGGCGGGCGGCCAGCGCGTCCAGGCCGGTGTTGGCGGCGGCGTAGGCGGCCTGCCCGGCCGTGCCCAGCAGTCCGGCGATCGAGGAGTACAGCACGAACCCGGCGAGATCGAGCTCGCGCGTCAACTCGTCCAGCAGCTGTGCCGCACCGAATTTCGGGGCGAGCACGGCGTCGAACCGCTGCGGGGTGAGCGTGTCCAGTATTCCGTCGTCCACGATCCCGGCGGTGTGCACGACCGCGGTCAGCGGGTGCGCGGGGTTGACGGCGGCCAGCACTCGCGCGACGGTATCGCGATCGGTCAGGTCCGCGGACACCACCAGGACCCGCACGCCGAGGTGGCGCAACTCGGCGGCCAGCTCGGCGGCCCCGGGCGCACCGGCCCCGCGCCGGCTGGCCAGGACCAGATGCCGGATTCCATGGCGGCGCACGAGATGTCGCGCCAGCAGTGCTCCCAGTCCGCCGGTCCCGCCGGTCACCAGCACCGTGCTTTGCGGATCCCATGCCCGGGATTCGATGGCCTCACTGGAATACGCCAACCGGGGCACGTAGGCGCGGCCCGCGCGCACCGCGAGTTGCGGTTCCTCCCCGGCCGCCGCGAACGCCCGGGGCAGCACCGCCGTGGAGGCCGCCGAATCGTCGGTGTCGACGATGGCAATCGCGCCCGCGCGCTCGGTGGCCGCTACCCGCGCCAGCCCCCATACCGGAGCACGGCCGAGCTCCGGACGATCACCCTCGATGACGGCAACGGCATTGTGTGTCAGCAGAATTCGCTCATTAGATTCCGTCGAGCGGACCACCTCCAGCGCGGTGTGCACCGATGAACCCGCCTCCGCCGAATCCCATACGCCACGTTCACCGCCGGGCGAGGGCTCGGGCAGCGGATATTCCACCCATACGGGTTCGTAGAGTCCGTCCCGGGCCGAGGCCCGCTCGGCTCGCGCGGCGCGCAGCACCAGAGTGCCCACGGTGAGCACCGGTTGCCCGGACCCGTCGGTGGCGATCAGATCGCTCAGGCCGTCGGCCGTGAGAGTGAAGCTCACCCGCAACGCGGTTGCCCCGGTGGAGTATGCCCGGAAGTCGTTCCACAGAAACGGAATCCGCGGTGCGCCGACATCGGCCCCGGTGAGCGCAACCGGGTGCAAGGCGGCATCGAACAGAGCCGGATGCACCAGATAGCCCACCGGATCCACCGATCCGGTCTCGGGAAGCACGATCTCGGCGTACCGGGTGCGACCACGCTGCCAGATTGCCCGCACGCCCTGGAAGCTGGGCCCGTAGTCCAGGCCCGTGGCCTGAAGCCGCGCATAGGCGTCGGTAAGGTCGACGGGTTCGGCTCCGGCCGGCGGCCACGAATCCGGGAGCGCCACCACCGATGTCGCCGCGGAGCCGCTGAGCCTGCCGACGGCGTGCCGGGTCCACGGCGCCTGCGGGTCGCCGCCGGGGCGCGAGTGGATCTCCACGGTGTGGTGGTCGTCCGCGCGCTGTGCGCTCACCTGCACTTCTGTGTCCGACTCCGGATTCAGGACCAACGGGGTCTCGATGACGAGCTCGTCGACCGCCTCGGTTCCCACCGCGTCGGCCACGTGCAGCGCCAATTCCGCGAGCGCGGTCCCGGGCACGTACACGCGGCCCGATACGACGTGGTCGGCCAGCCAGGGCTGACCCGTGATCGACAGCCGCCCGGTCGCGACGACGCCGTCGCCGGAGGCCAGCCGCACCATGGTGGCCAGCAGCGGATGCTCGCCCCGGGCCGCTTCGGTCACCGCCGTCGTCGTAGCCCAGAACCGCTCGTATCGGAATGCATAGGTAGGCAACGCGATCCGCGGTCGCGGCGCGACGACGGCCGCCCAGTCCACCGGCCGGCCGGCGACGTGCACGGTGGCCGCCGCCGCGAGTACCGTGGCGATCTCGTCCCGGCCCGTGCGGCGCACGGCCACCGCGGTCCAGGGATCCGGATCGTCGGCCAGCGACGCCGACACCATCGGGGTGAGGACGGCCTCCGCGCCGAGCTCGACGAATACTCCGACACCCTCGGCGCGGAGCCCGGCGACCGCATCGGCGAATCGGACCGTGCCGCGCAGGTGACGCACCCAGTAGCCCGGATCCGACAGTTCGGCCGTCGTGATGGGCGCACCCGTCGAGTCCGAGATCAGCGTGCGCGTCAACGACTCGGAGAGCTTCAGCTCGGCGACCACCCGCCCGAACTCCTCGAGCACGGGTTCCATTGCCGCCGAATGGAAGGCATGCGACACCACTAGGCGCTTCACCCGCCGCCCCGACGCGGCGAGCGTGGCGGACAGCTCGAGCACCGCCTGCTCCGTGCCGGAGATCACCACGGCGCGCGGGCCGTTGACCGCCGCCAGCGAGACCGTCTCGTGCGCACCCGCCCGCTCGATCTCCGCGCGGATCTCGTCCTCGCCGGCTTCGACGGCGACCATCGCTCCCCCGCGCGGCAGCGCGCCCATCAGCCGGCCGCGCGCCGCCACGAGCCGGGCGGCATCCGCCAGCGACAGCGCGCCCGCCACATGCGCGGCCACCACGCCGCCGATGGAATGTCCCGCTACCGCGGCGATCTCGACGCCCCAGGATTCCAGCAGCCGGAACCACGCGACCTCGACGGCGAAGATGACCGGCTGGGTATAGGTGGTGTCGTCGATGAGGCCCGCGGTGCCCTTCGCGCCGAAGGCGACATCCTTGATCGAGAACTCCACCGCCGCGCCGAGGTGTTCGTCGAGCAGCGCCACCGATTCGTCGAACGCCGCGCGGAACACCGGAAAGCTCTCGTAGAGAACAGCTCCCGCACCGGCGCGCTGACTGCCCTGACCGCCGAACACCACCCCGACGGTGCCCGCCGCCTCGGTCGCGACCGTCACCCCGGGTCCGGGAGAGCCCTCCGCCAATCCGGTCAGAGCGGTGAGCAGGCCACGACGATCGGCGGCGGTGACGACAGCGCGCGTACCGAAGGTCACCCGGTCGCGGATGAGCGCGGACGCGATCGAGGAGAGATCGACGTCGCCGACGGTCGATACATGGTGCGCCAGTGCCGCGGCCTGAGCGCGCACGGCGTCCTCGGACGTCCCCGAGAGCACGAAAGGCAGCACACCGCCGGACGGCTCGGATTGCGCCGCAACCGAATCGGCGGTCGGTTGCGGTACCGGGTCCGTCGTGGCATCGACGGCCTCGGCCTGTTCGAGGATCACGTGCGCGTTGGTACCCGACACACCGAAGGCGGAGACACCGGCGCGCAAGGGTCGGTCCGTATGCCGCCATGTCCGTGCCCGGGTGACCAGTTCGACCGCACCGGCAGCCCAATCCACCAGGGCGGAAGGCTTTTCCACGTGCAGGGTGGCCGGCAGCAGCCCGTGACGCAGTGCCAGCACCATCTTGATGACTCCGGCTACCCCGGCGGCGGCCTGGGTGTGCCCGATATTCGATTTCACCGCCCCCAGCAACAGCGGCTCGGACCGGTGCCGCCCGTAGGTCGCCAACAGCGCCTGCGCCTCGATCGGATCACCGAGTTCGGTACCGGTGCCGTGCGCCTCGACCGCGTCCACCTCCGCGGCGCTCACCCCGGCGTCGGCGAGCGCGTCCCGGATCACCTGCTGCTGCGCCGGTCCGTTGGGGGCGGTCAGGCCGTTGGACGCGCCGTCCTGGTTCACCGCGGTGCCGCGGATCACCGCGAGCACCTCGTGGCCGAGCCGTCGCGCATCCGAAAGCCGTTCCACCAGCACCACTCCGGCGCCCTCACCCCAGCCGGTGCCGTCCGCCCCGTCGGCGAACGCCTTGCACCGGCCGTCCACCGAGAGGCCCCGCTGGCGGGAGAATTCGACGAAGATCGCCGGGGTCGCCATGATCGTCGCGCCACCCGCGACGGCGAAGTCCACCTCGCCCGCCCGCAGGGCGCGCACCGCCAGGTGCAGAGCAACCAGCGACGACGAGCACGCAGTGTCGACGGTCAGCGCCGGACCCTCGAATCCGAGGGTGTAGGCGATGCGCCCCGACAGCACACTGGCGGCCGTGCCGGTGACCAGGTAGCCCTCCACGGCGGCGGGCACCTTACCGGTGCCGGTGACGTAGTCCTGGCCGTTGGTTCCGACGTACACGCCGGTGCGGCTGCCGCGCAGGGTGCGCGGATCGATGCCCGCTCGCTCGAACGCCTCCCAGGTGGTGTGCAACAGCAGCCGCTGCTGCGGGTCCATGGCCAGCGCCTCACGGCGGGAGATGCCGAAGAATCCGGGATCGAAATCGGCCGCGCCGTCGAGGAATCCACCGTGACGGGTGTAGGCGGTGCCGGGATGGTCGGGATCCGGGTGGTACAGGTTGGCCAGATCCCAGCCGCGGTCGCCGGGGAATTCGGTCAGCGCGTCGCGCCCGTCGGTGAGCAGCTCCCAGAACCGCTCCGGGGTATCGGCTCCGCCGGGGAACCGGCAGCCCATCGAGACGATGGCGATCGGCTCCTGCTGCGCGGCGGTGACCTCCTGCAGTTGCCGACGGGTCTTGTACAGTTCCTCGCTCACCCGGCGCAGCAGATGCCGGATCTTGTCGTCGCCGGGGGCGTCGTCAACAGCGTTCACAGCGGAGCCTTTCACGATTCGCGGGGAGATCAGGAGATGCCGAGCTCGGAGCCGATGAAGTCGATGAGATCGGCGTCGGTGGCGGACTCGGACAGGGCGGAGGTGGTTTCGAGTTCGGTTGCTGCGCCGCCGGACTCGCCTGCCAGCCGCCGCAGCCGGTCGAGCGCGGCCGCGCGATCGGCGGCCGTGAGCCCGGTGTCGGCCAATCCGGCGGCGATCCGCTCCAGGTCGGTGAGCAGGACGTCCAGCAGGGCCGGACGCGCGGGGACCACGGCATCGACGATGAACGCGGTCAGAGCCGAGACCGTCGGATGGTCGAAGACCAGGGTCGCGGGCAGATCGATGCCGGTGCGCTGCCGCAGCCGGTTGCGCAGCTCCACTGATGACAGCGAGGTGAAGCCTTGATCGCGGAGTCCACGGTCCGCGTCGACGGCGTGCGGATCGGAGTGGCCCAGCGCCGCGGCGGTCTCCTCCTGGACGAGGGCGTGGACGCGCCGCTGCCGTTCGGCGTCGTCGAGGGCGGCGAGCTGCTGCGCAAGCCCCGCCGGGGACGCGGGCTCGGCCGCGGGACGCAGTTCGGCGAGCAGGCGGGCATGCAGCGGATCGGCCGCCGCCCAATCGACATCGGCGATGACGATGTCGGACTCGCCCGCTGTCACGGCCTGCTCCAGTGCGGTGAGCGCCTGGGCCGGTGGCATCGCCCGCAATCCACCTCGGCGCAATTGACCCGCGGCCGCGCCGGCGATCCCCGCGCCCGCCCAGTGACCCCACGCGATGGCGGTGGCGGGCAGTCCGAGGCCCCGGCGGTGCGCGGCCAGCGCCTCGAGCACCGCGTTGCCCGGTGCGTAATTCGCCTGTCCCGGTGCCGGAATCACGCCGGTGACCGACGCGAACAGCACGAAGGACGAAAGCCCGAGATCACAGGTCAGCTCGTGCAGATGCAGTGCCGCGCCCACTTTGACCCGATGCACGCGTTCGATGCGCTCGCGATCGAGATCGTCCACCAGTCCGTCGTCGAGCACGGCGGCGGCGTGCACCACGTCGGTGAGCTGCCGGTCGGCCGGGATGCCGGCCAGCAGTGCCGCCAGCGCGGACCGATCGCCGACATCACAGGCCGCCACCACCGGACGCGCTCCGGCAGCGGACAATTCGGCGACCAGCTCTGCCGCGCCCGGCGCCTGCGGCCCCTGCCTGCTCACCAGGAGCAGATCGGTGGCCCCGTTCCGGACCAGCCGCCTTGCCAGCTGCGCGCCCAGCGCACCGGTGCCGCCGGTGATCAGGACGGTCCCGGTCGGCCGCCACCGGCCGCTGCCGCGCAGGCTGCCCGGACGCAACCGTTTCACCCAGGCTCGATCGGCGCGAATCGCGAATTCACGTTCGCCCTCGGCGTTCGCGAGCGCCCGCACGACCTGCTCGGCGCTGTGACTGTCAGGTGTGGCGGGCACATCGATGACGACACCCGCGCCCAGGCCGCCCTCGGTCGCCGCTGCGGCGGTGAAACCCGCGTGCCACGCCCCGGCCGGATCGATCCCGGCGACCGATGCGCCTGCGTCGTCGAGGACCACCCCCGCCTCGGTGAGAATCGCGAAAGCGGTGACTCGCGGTGTGGCGGCGGCGGATTGGGTCAGGGCCGTCGTGGCGGCGACGCGGTCGAGGTCGAATCCCGAATCACCGGCCGCCAAGGGCAGCAGCGAGATCACCGTGAGGGTCTCCCCCGCGGTTTCCTCGAGCGCCACTGTCAACGCGGATCTCGTTGCGGTCGAGGGGTTCACACGAAGCGTCGAGACCCGTGCGGTGCCCAGCGCCGCCCGCAGCGATCGGGCCCAATCGTCGGCGAGGCCGTCGTCGGGGACGACCAGCGCCCAGGTTCGGGCGTCGTCCGGTGCCGGCGCAGTGAGCGCGACCGGCTCCCATGCGATGCGGTGGACCCACTCACCGGGGAATCGATCGGGGAGAGCGCGGGCGGGCCCGGTCCAGTAGCGCTGTCGTTGAAACGCGTAGGTGGGCAGCGCGACCCGGCCGGATTCGGGCACGACCGCCGACCAGTCCACGTGCTGGCCGTGGGTGAACAGGGTGGCGGCGGCGTGCAGCAGGCCGGTGACCTCGTCGCGGTCGCGGCGGACCGCCGAGACCACGGTGATGTCCTCGAGTGCGCTCGACAGGGCCGGGGCCAGCACGGCGTCCGCGCCCAGCTCGACGATCACCCCGACACCGATATCGGCCAGGGTCCGAGCGGCGTCGGCGAAGCGCACCGTGCCGCGCAGGTGCCGCACCCAGTATTCGGGATCGGCGAGTTCGGCGGCGGTGCTCTCACGGCCTGTGTGGTCGGAGACGATGCGCGGGCCGGTAACCTCGCCGAACGTCAAATCCGCTACCACGGCACGGAATTCGTCGAGGACAGGGTCCATGGCGGCGGAATGGAAAGCGTGCGAGACCGCCAGCCGCTTCGCCCTCCGGCCCGCTGCCTTCAGCTCGCCCGCGACCCGGGACACCGGTGCGTCCGGCCCGGAGATCACCACTGCCCGAGGTCCGTTGACCGCGGCGATCGATACCGCGTCCGCCGTCGCGGAGCCGCTGATCGCGGCCAGCACGTCGGACTCTCCGGCCTCCACCGCGACCATCGCGCCACCCGCGGGCAGTGCGTCCATCAGACGGGCGCGGGTCGCCACCAGGCGAGTCGCGTCCTCGAGCGACAGCACGCCCCCGACATGCGCGGCGACCACCCCGCCGATCGAATGCCCCGCCACCGCGGCCACTTCAACGCCCCAGGATTCCCAGAGCCGATAGAGCGCGACCTCGACGGCGAACACCACCGATTGGGTGTACACGGTGCGATCGATGAGCCCTTCGGTACCGGGCTCGCCGAAGGCCACCGCCCGCAGCGGGAACTCGACGGCAGCACTGAGATGCCGATCGAGCAGCGCCACGGTGTTTTCGAAAGCTTCCCGGAAGACCGGGAACCGCGCGGACAACTGCCGTCCGGTACCGGCTCGCTGACTGCCCTGTCCCCCGAAAACGACGCCGACCGCACCACGTGAGCTGCCCGGGCCGGTGACGACCTGTGCTGCGGTGGACTCGCCCGCGAGGGCTTTCAGGCCCGAGCGCAAGGACACGTCACCGTCGGCGATCACCACCGCACGGGCCGTGAAAACTGTTCTGTGCCGGATCAACGCGGCGGCGATATCCGCGGTGGCCAGCACTCCCGCACCGGGATCGTGGGCGGCGAGCCGATCCGCCTGTGCCCGCAGCGCGTCCGGGGTCCGGCCCGACAGCACGAACGGCAGGGGCTCGGTCGTCGCCGCGGACGGCGCGGTGACCGCACTGCCGGGCGCTTCCTCCACGATCACGTGCGCGTTGGTGCCGCTGATGCCGAAGGACGAGATCGCCGCCCGCCGGGGTCGCGCGCCGCGCGGCCACGGCCGAGGTTGGCTCACCAGCCGCAGCGCTCCCGCCTGCCAATCGACGAACGGGGAAGCCGGTTGTGCGTGCAGGGTGGCGGGGATGATCTGATTTCGCAGCGCGAGCACGGCTTTCGTGATTCCCGCGGTACCCGCGGCAGCCTGCGTGTGACCGATGTTCGATTTCAGCGAGCCCAGCCAGACCGGCTCGGCGCGATCTCGTCCGTATACCTCCTGTAGCGCCTGAGCCTCGATCGGATCGCCGAGCGCGGTCCCGGTGCCGTGCGCCTCGATCAGATCCACCTCGGTCGCAGCCAGTCCCGCGTCGGCGAGCGCCGCGCGGATGACCCGCTGCTGCGCAGGACCGTTGGGAGCGGTCAGGCCGTTGGACGCGCCGTCCTGGTTCACCGCGCTGCCGCGCACGAGGGCCAGCACCTCATGCCCGAGCCGTCGCGCGTCGGAGAGTCTTTCCACCAGCACCACACTCACCGCCTCCGACCAGCCGGTGCCGTCCGCGTCGGCGCCGAACGCCTTGCACCGGCCGTCCGCCGCCAGGCCGCCCTGCCGCGCGAATTCGGTGAACATGCCGGGCCCGGCCATCACCGTCACGCCTCCGGCGATCGCGAGATCCGTTTCCCCCGTCCGCAGGGCGCGCACCGCCAGATGCAGCGCGACCAGCGATGAGGAGCAGGCCGTGTCCACGGTCAGGGCGGGTCCGGCCAGCCCGAACGTGTAGGACACCCGGCCCGACAAGACGCTCGGCGAGGTGCCGGTGAGACCGAATCCGGCTGCCGTGCCGGTGATCTCGTGCAGCCTCGGCCCGTATTCGGAGGGGCTCGCGCCGAGATAGACCGCGGTCCGGGTGCCGCCGAGTGATTCCGGGACGATGCCCGCGCGCTCGAACAGCTCCCACACCGATTCCAGGACCAGCCGCTGCTGGGGATCCATCGCGACGGCCTCGCGCGGTGAGATGCCGAAGAAGTCGGCGTCGAAATCGGCCGCACCGTCGAGGAATCCGCCGCGCGCGCCCGATCCGCCCAGCACATCGGAGAGGACGGCGAGGTCCCAGTCCCGGTCCGCGGGCAGCTCCGCTATCGCCTCACCGCCGGCTGCGAGCAGATCCCAGAGCGCCTCGGGCGACCCGTGGCAGCCGGGGAATCGGCCACTCACCGCCACGATGGCGATGGGCTCCGCCGTGGTGCCGGTGCGGCTCGAGCCCGCTGCGCGACTGTCGGTATCCGCACCGCTTTCCACCCGCGTGCTCCGAGCAGACACGGTGCGCAGACGATCATCGAGATGCGCGGTGAGCGCGCGCGGGGTCGGATAGTCGTAGACGGCGGTGGCGGTCACGGTGATGCCGAGGTCGCGGGTCAGCAGGGTCGCCAGTTCGGCCGCACCCAAGGAGTCCAGGCCCAGTTCCCGGTAGGCGCTTGCGAATTCGATCTGCTGCGGGTCACCGTGGCCCAGCACCGCGGCGGTGGCCGCTCGGACGATGCCCTCGACCGGAACGGCCCGCTGCCCGCCTGGCGGTGCGGGGTGAGGATCGGGCTGCGGTGCGGGCGTGACCGCGGAGGATGCGGATTCACCCCGCGGCGTGCGCTCCGCAGGCGTGTCGAGCCAATACCGTTCGCGCTGGAAGGCATAGGTGGGCAGCTCGATTCGCGCCGCAGGTGGAATGATCGCCGTCCAGTTGACCCGATTGCCGTTGACGTGGACGACGGCCGCCGCGGTCAGCAGACCGGTCACCTCGTCGCGGTCGCGTCGCAGTGCCGCGGTCGCGACGACACCCTCGGGATCGGCCAGCGCGGCCGCCACCAAGGGCGTGAGAACGGCATCGGCACCGAGCTCCACGAAGGTGCCCACTCCCGCGGCCCGCAGGGCCCGCACGGTGTCGGCGAAGCGTACTGTCCCACGCAGGTGACCGGACCAGTACCGCGGGCCGAGTTCCTGCGCCGTGCTGATCCGAACACCCGTCGCGTCCGAAACGAACACCAGTTGCGGTGCGCTCCAGGACAACTCGGTGATCTCCGCCTCGAACTCCGCGAGCACCGGATCCATCGCGGCGGAGTGGAAGGCATGCGACACCGTCAGGCGCTTCACCCTGCGACCAGATTCCGACAATGTGCCGGAGATCGCGGAGACCTCGGCTTCGGGTCCCGAAATCACCACTGCGCGGGGACCGTTCACCGCGGCCACCGCGACGATGCCGCGCAGACCGGCCGCGGTGATCGCCGACTCGACCTCGGCCTCGGTGGCCTCCACCGCCACCATCGCCCCACCGGTGGGCAATGCGCCCATGAGGCGGCCGCGTGCGGCCACCAGACGCGCGGCGTCCGCATGCGACAGGGCACCGGCTACATGCGCGGCGACCACCCCGCCGATCGAATGCCCGGCCACCGCCGCGACCTCGACACCCCAGGATTCCAGCAGCCGGTACAGCGCGACCTCGACGGCGAAGATCACCGGCTGGGTGTAGACCGTCCGGTCGATCAGCCCTTCGGTGCCCGGTGCGCCGAAGGCCACCTCGCGGACCGAAAACCGCACGGCCGCGCCGAGGTACCGGTCGAGCAGCTCGGCCGAAGCATCGAAAGACGCGCGGAACGCCGGGAACCGCTCGTATAGATCTCGCCCGGCTCCGGCGCGCTGGCTGCCCTGCCCGCCGAACACCACGCCGACACTGCCCTGCGCACCGGAACCGGTGACCATCCCGGCCGCCGAGCGCCCTTCCGACAGTGCCCGCAGACGCGTCACCAGACTGTCTCGATCCGCTGCGAGGATCACCGCACGCGTGTCGAACTCGACTCGATCACGCACCAGTCCCGAGGCGAGCCCGGCCAGGACGGGCGCGTCGACGGCCGCGAACTCGGCCAGCCGAGCACCCTGATCGCGCAGCGCCGGGCCGGAAGCCCCCGACACCACGAACGGCACAACCGCGGTGATACCGGACTCCTCGCGTCCCTCGGCAGCGAGAAACTGTCGCCAATCATCGGCGCCGGCCGGGGCCTGCTCGACGATCACATGCGCATTGGTACCCCCCATCCCGAAGGAACTCACCCCGGCGATCAGAGTGCGGTCCGGGTGCGGCCACGGCCGCGCGGCGGTCACCACGCGCAGGTGGGATGCCTCCAGATCCAGTGCCGGATCCGGCTTTTCGTGTCCGAGAGTCGGGGGCAGTTCACGGTGACGCAGGCTGAGCACCGTCTTCAGCAATCCCGCCAGCCCGGCCGCGCCTTCGAGATGGCCGATCGTGGGCTTGACGGATCCGACCAGCAGCGGATCCGCCGCGGCCCGGTCCCGGCCGAGCGTGTCGCCCAGCGCGGTCGCCTCCACCGGATCCCCGGCTCGGGTCCCGGTCCCGTGCAGTTCCACATACTGCACATCCCCCGGGCCGATCCCCGCCAGCTCCAGGGCACGCCGGATGGCCGCCGACTGCCCGGCAGCGGTCGGCACCGTGAACGACCGCCCGCCGCCGTCGTTGGACAGCGCGGTGGACCGGATCACCGCGAGGACCCGATCACCCTCCGCGACAGCACGTTCCACGGTTCGCAGCAGGAGCACCACCGCCCCTTCGCCGCGGACGTAACCGTCCCGGTCCGCGTCGAACAGCGAGGCCCTCCCGCTCGCCGAGACGCCGCCGAATCGTTCCGCCACCAATGCGCCGTCCCGGGTCAGGTTCAGGTTCACCGCGGCGGCAAAGGCCGAATCCGATTCGCCCGCAGCGAGACTCGCGCAGGCGAGATGAACCGCGGTGAGGCCCGAAGACTGGCCGGAATCGACGGTGAAGCTCGGTCCGCGCAGGCCGAAGGCGAAGGAGACGCGGTTGGCGAGCGTACCGCGACTCGAGCCCGTCAACGTATGCCGGGTGATCGCCTCCGCACCGCGTTCACCCACCAGCGCGGCGTAGTCCGAGGCCATCGCCCCGGCGAACACCCCGGTCGCGCCGTCCTGCAGCCCAGCGATCGGAATGTTGGCGTCTTCGGCCGCCTCCCAGGACAATTCGAGCAGCAGCCGCTGCTGCGGGTCCATCAGCCGAGCCTCGGCGGGCGAGATCCCGAAGAACGCGGCGTCGAAGCGGTCCACCTGACCGAGAAAGCCGCCGACCAGGCCCGCAACCTCGCCTCCGGCGCCGGATCGAATCGGACCGGGCGCGCCGATCGCATTCTTGCCGCTCTTCAGCAGATTCCAGAATTCGGCGGGATTGTCCGCGCCCGGAAGTCGGCACGAGACACCCACCACGGCAACCGCACGGGAGTCACCCGCATATCGAATTTCATTCACAGCAGATCAGATCTCCTTTTGAGCCGGAGAGAATTCGAGCACCACCCCCGCCCGGAATGCCCCGTGCAGCCATTGTGCGAGCGATATCAACGAACCACCAACCGGAGGTGTCAGAGGTCACACCTGCATCAATATCACGAATCTTGCTGTGCACCAGTCATTTTCGTCGCGCAATCGCGATCGCTGATATGACACCATCCAGAATTCCGATCGATTCGATTACAGAAGGTACGACCGAGCATGCGAGCCGCCCGCTCGAATTCATTGCAATCTCGGAGATTCAAAGGGAGGCAATCTGATTCGATCCAGGGTTGGATGGTCCTTCAGCGTCGACCGACCCGAAGGTGACTGTACGGTATGCCTGATCCGCTGGATTTGCTGCACCTGCGCACGCTCGTGACCATCGCCGACACAGGCGGCTTCCGGCGCGCGGCCGACGCGTTACATCTGAGCCAGCCCACCGTCAGCCAGCACATCCGCATGCTGGAACGTAGGCTGAAGTGCACACTGGTCGAAAAAGACGGTCGCACTTCACGTTTCACGCCAGAAGGGGAGCTCCTGGTGTCGGAGGCCAGACGGCTGCTGGCCGCCCAGGACCGGGTGTTGGAGCGCTTCGCCGAATCTCCGCGTCCGCAGATCAATATCGGTTCGACCGAGCACGCGGCCGACGGCCTGCTGACCGATCTCCTCGGCGTGCTGACCACCACCTACCCCGAGGCGAGCCTGCACTTCCGGATCGATCGCTCCACCGCACTCACCGATGCCGTGATCAAGGGCGTCCTGGACCTGGTGGTCGTCCTGGGCGGCAATACCGCCGAGCCGGTCGGAACCGAGGTGGGACTGCTGGACCTGCAATGGTTCGCCGCCCAGAACTGGCAGCTGCCGCCCGCGCCGGGACCGATTTCCCTCGTCGCCTTCGCCGAACCGTGCGGCCTGCGCCGCCGGGCCGTCCACGCTCTCGGTGAGCTCGGCTATGAGGTGTCGGTGACGGCGGAGTCCGGCAATCTCGACGGTCTGCTGTCGGCCGCGAAGGCGGGACTCGGGGTCGCACTGTTGCCGTTTCTGTCCGCCGGGCCTTGCGACCTGGCCGAGATCAGCCAGCTGCCGCAGGTGGGAGCAATCGATGTCCGCCTGGTCACCCGGCGTGGACTCGAAGACCATATCGAGGCCGTCGCGGTCGAAGCCATCACCGAGCACTATCGATCGATCTCGCGCGACGGCCTTCGCGGCGTGGCCTGAACCGCGCACCCCGCGACCCGCCCGTGCCAGAGCAGGACGGACCGCGAGCGTTCGTGACCGGGCGAGACAGGTGGCCTACTTGACCGGCGTGAACGGTGCGTTGATGGTCGTGAAGTACTGTGCCGCAGCGAGAATCGTGATCGGTGCGGTAATGAACAATTGCCCGATCACCGTGCCGAGGAACCCGACCACGGCCACTCCGCCGATGCAGCCGCCGACCGCTCCGGGCAGCCCGCCGAACAGGGCGGTCAGCGCACCGGTGAGAGTTCCGCCTACCACTCCGCCGATGACGCAGCCGATCGCGGCGCCGGCCAGGCCGCCGACGGCGGTGCCGATCGTCGCACCGGTGCCGATCGTGGTGACCAGCCGGTTCCAGGCCGCCTGTTCCCGGTCGTACTGGGTCTTGAAAGGCGCCTGATCCTCATAGGGCAGGGCCACTGGCCGATACACCGCGTGCGCGAGATCGAATTGCGGGGTGAGGGTCGCGGTTCGGTCCTTGATTTCAGCGGCGATCGGGAAGACGTAATCATCCACCCGGAAAGACAATTCGGTTCCCGCCAAGGTGGCGCCATTCGCCGCCTTCACCTTGAAGACGCCGTTCTCGACCACCAGCGAACCCGAATCGGTCACGATGGTCGTGCTCTCGTCGGTCACCGTCGCGTTGTAGGCGACGGCGCCTTCGTCGGCTTGACCAGGTGCGGCCCCGGCGATGCCGGTCCCCGCGGCCAGCGCGGCACTGGCCAGTACCGCAGTGCCGGCGAATTTCTTGATGCGCATGTGTTGCGTCCTGCTTTCTACTGTCGAATATGCGGACAGCAGCAAGCATTGGCCACGCACCGGTGGCAACGGAGAATAAGAATCAGGTTGATCAACAAAATAGATCGACTCTTCGATTCGATTCTTATCGGCGAATCCGATCATGAATAGCAGAAGCAGCCGACCCACCGGCGATCGAATACATCGACCGCCGAGAGTCCCCCATCATTTGACTCTTCGTGAATGGTTTGCTTCCACCGGCACTCGCCCCGTCCTAGCGTCGGCCTCGCCGCCGTCGCCCGCTTCCGGGTGCGGCAAGGCCATCGCCATCTCCCCGAAAGCAGTTGCGCCATGACAGATCTCGCCGTGGAACCCACTGATTCACCCGCTCCGGAGGTACTGACGCCCGGCGTCCTGCCCGAAGCACTGCTCCATCGTTTCCACGGTCGCGCCGCGGAATACGATCGCGACAATCGTTTCTTCGCAGAGGATCTCGACGAACTGCGGGAGATCGGATATCTGAGGGCGGCGATCCCGGTCAGCCACGGTGGACTCGGCTGGACGCTCACCGACTTCAACCGCGCTCAGCGCGCCCTCGCGTATTGGGCGCCCGCCACCGCGCTCGGTGTGAACATGCACCTGTACTGGACAGGTCCGCTGGCCGACCGAATCGCCGCCGGGGACACCACACTGGAGTGGCTCGCGCGTGAGGTCTCGGCCGGGAAGGTCATCGCGGCCGGGCATGGTGAGCGCGGCAACGACCTGGCCATCGACGATTCCACCACCAGCGCGGTGCCGGTCGACGGCGGCTATCTCGTCAACGGGCACAAGATCTTCACCTCGCTGTCCCCGGCGTGGGCCTGGCTGGGCATCCACGCTCGCGACGACAGCGATCCGGAGCATCCACGCATCATCCATGCTTTCGTACCCCGTGACAGTGCGGGCGTCCGCACCGTGGAGACGTGGGACACCCTCGGCGTACGCGCGACGGCCAGCCACGACACCGTGCTCACCGATGTGTTCGTCGCTCAGGAACACGTGGCCGAGGTCCACGAGCGGGGCGCGGAGCCCGGACCGTTCATCTCCTCGATCCTGCCGTGGGCGATCCCGGCGCTGGTGAACGTTTATCTCGGAATCGCCCGCCGCGCAGTCGATGTCGCGCTCGAATCCGCCCGGACACGCAATGTACTGAGCCTCGGCAACCGGCCCGTCGCGGGCAAGCCGTTCGTGCAGTATCACGCGGCCGAGGCCGAATTGGCGCTGGAGGCGGCCACTGCGCACCTCGATCACATCACCGAGGTGCTCGCCCGCGGTGACGACCTCGGGGATCGGTTGCTGCTGGCGCTGTTCGCGGTGAAGGAAAACGGCACCCGCACCGCACGCACCGTCGTCGATATCGCGCTCGAGATCGGCGGTGGCGGATCGATCCACCGCCGCAACGAATTGGAGCGGCTCTACCGCGATGTGCGGGCGGGAAGCATCCATCCGCCCAGCAGCGACAGCGTCCGCGAGTACATCGGCAACTTCCTGCTCGGCGAGTGAATCCGGAAAAGGAGTACAGGCAATGACATTGGCACACATCGACGACCGAGCGGCCCGGGAGGCCGACGCCGCGGCCACTTTCGCTCAGGCGGGAATCACCGTGGACAAGCTGGGCGAGCACATCGGCGCACGGATCACCGGCCCGCGGCTCGACGGTGGCATCCCCGCCGAGCAGGTGGAAGCGATCCGGCTGGCGCTGGCGATCCACAAGGTCATCGTGTTCACCGAACAGCAACACCTCGACGACGAATCGCAGTACGAATTCGCCCAGCTGCTGGGCACTCCGACCGAACCGCATCCGACCCTCACCTCCCTCGGCACCAAGCTGCTGACCATCGAAGGCGCCGCCAACAGCTGGCACACCGACGTCACCTTCGTCGACCGCATCCCCAAAGCGTCGATCCTGCGCTCGGTAACCCTCCCCAGCTATGGTGGAGCCACCACGTGGGCATCGACCGTCGCTGCCTACGAACAGCTGCCGACATCGCTGCGCGCGTTGACCGAGCAGCTGTGGGCCACCCACAGCAACCTCTACGACTACGTCGCCCAGTCCGGCCAGTCCAACATCGGCAAACAGTACGAGGAATTCACCAGCACCGAATACAAGACCCTGCACCCCGTCGTCCGGGTGCACCCGGAAACCGGTGAACGCTCGCTGCTACTCGGCCACTTCGCCAAGAGCTTCCGCGACCTGGCCACGCCCGAGTTCCACAGCCTCTACAACCTGCTGCAAGCACGAATCACCAAACTGGAGAATACATTCCGCTGGAATTGGCGACTCGGTGACGTCGCGATCTGGGACAATCGCGCCACCCAGCACTACGGAATCGCCGACTTCGGCGACCAGCAACGCAAACTGCACCGCATCACCCTCGCCGGCGACATCCCCGTCGACGTCAACGGCAACCCCAGCCAGGTCATCGAAGGCGACGCCTCCCACTACAGCGAAATCCAGTCCGCTTCGCGCCTCGACTTCTTCGCGGCCTGACCTGCCCCCTACCCTAGCCCACCCTCTCGGCCAGGACCCTGGATCCTGGCCGAGAGGACCGCCCTTGCGGCGCTGACCATCTGCTCACCGGAGCCGTGAAGCACACGTGATGTCTTCGTCGATGGGTGCGGTGAATCCACTCTCAGACAGCGCGGACCAGATCCGCCTTCGCCACCGGCGGTCCCGGCACCGCCGACAACAGCCGACGGGTGTAGTCGTGGCTCGGGACGTCGAGAACCCCTGTCGCGGGACCGGCATCCACAACCCGTCCGGTATCAGCGCCAGCGAGGCCACCAGAAGCACCACACTGCCCGCGACCAGCGGAAGCAGTTGCAGGAACATCTGAATCAGCGTCACATCGGTGATGGTGCGGCTGACCACCTGCCCGGTATAGAGACCCGCTCGCTGCCGCCCGTCCAGCCGCAGCAGCGCCGCGAACAGGTCGCGCCGCAGATCGTGCTGGACGTCCAGCGACAGCCGCGAGGCCCCGACCCGCCGCCCGTATCCGGCGGCGAAGCGGACGATCCCGAGCGTGAGCAGCGCCGCCACCCACGGCAGCACCGAATCAGCTGTCGCGGTGAGGGTGTCGACAATGTGGCGGACCAGCATCGACAGCGCCGCGGTGAGCAGGTTGGACACCAGCGCGCCCGCACACACCACGATCACGGTCGTGCGATGACGCGCACAGCGCCGCAGCAGATACCGCGTGTTCTCCGGCCACAAGCTGTTCGGCCCGACGGGAATCGGTGCGGTCTACGGCAAATCCGGAGTGCTCCAGGACCTTCCGACCCGGCAAGGCGGCGGGAACGTGATCAGCGACGTGACCGTGGAACGATCGCTGTTCCAGACCCCGCCCGGCCGATTCGAGGCAGGCACCGGCAATATCGCCGAACGAGGAGATCGACCGCATGATCACCGCCGTCGAGCAACTCGCCCGCGCGCGCCGGTGAACTCCCGCATACGCGGGTGAACCATGGTGGCCGGGCAGTACCCGGCCACCATGGCCAGTAGTAGAGCCGTGGTCAGTAGTAGACCGGACCCGGCACACCGCCGCCCGCGGCGATGGCATCGCCGGTAATGGCCACCGCACGGGGTGACGCCAGGAACGTCACCACGTGCGCGAGCTCTTCGGCGTCGATGATGCGCCGCAAGGAGTTTCGTGCCGCCTCTTGCTCCAGCTCGGCCACCGGCCGGCCGGTGCGAGCGGATTCCTGTCCCAAGCGCTCGGTGAGCCGCTCGGTCCGGGTGAGGCCGGGATGCACCACGGTGACGTTGACGCCGTGCGGCCCCAGTTCGTCGGCTAGGTTCTTGGTCAGTGCCGAGACACCGACATTGCGGATGGTCTGGGCGATCGAATTGGCCTGGCGGGCACCGAGTCCGCTGATATTGATGATCCGGCCCCAGCCCTGCGCCACCAGGTGCGGGGCGACGGCGCGGGCGGTGCGCAGATACCCGAGCACCTTGATCTCCACCTCACGGCGGACGACGTCGTCGCCGGTGGCTGCCAGGTCGGCGGGCGCGCCCGCGCTCCACGGCGTCGCGGCCGCGTTGACCAGGATGTCGACGCCGCCCAGCTCGGACACGGTGCGCCGGACCAATTCCCGTACCTGCTCGTCGTCACCGGTGTCGGTCGGCACCGCGATCACGCGCCGGCCCGATTCCGCGGCCACGGCACGTGCGGCGGTCTCCAGCGTTTCGGCGGTGCGGGCGGCGATCACCACATCCGCGCCCTCGGCCGCCAACCCGCGCGCCACCGCCAATCCGATGCCGCGGCTGCCGCCGGTGACGATCGCGCGTTTACCCTCGAGATCCAGATTCACCGGTCCAACGGTAATCAGTGGGCTCCCGGATCGGCACCGATCCCGCTCGGGCTGATCCGAATCCCGCTCGGCTTCAGCGCAGCGGGAAGCCCTGGGCCGTAAGGTGGTCGCGCAACCGATCGCGACCCTCTAGCGCGGCGGAGGAGCCCAGCCGGTCCAGCACCCGGCCGATCCAGGAATGCGCCAGGGTCTGCTCGGCGTAGAACGCGGCGACGCGCGTCTCGTACTCGCCGATGTGCTCGGCCTCACCGGTCGCGTCGTAGGTCTCCTCGTGCAGCACGACGGCCTGCGGCAGCCGCGGTTTGACGCGCGCGTCCTCACTCGGGTCCGGGATCCTGACGACGAGGCCGACCACCGCGAAAACCCCGGGCGGTAGCGATAATTCGGCTGTCACCTGCTCGGGGTTGTTGCGAATCGCACCGATGTAGACGGTGCCCAGGCCCAGGGATTCGGCTGCCGTGACCGCATTCTGCGCGGCCAGCCCCGCGTCGAGGAACGCCACGAAGCTCGACTCCAGGAAGTCGGCTCCGTCCAGTTGGGCCCCGCGCTGGGCGGCCAGCCCGCGCAGCCGGGCCAGATCCGCCGTCCAGACCAGCAGCACCGGGGCCTGCCGGATGTGTTCCTGATCACCGGCCAGGGCGGCCAGCCGTGCCTTGCGTTCGTGATCACGCTCCACACCTGCAGATTGGACGAGGTCGGCGCATACGGGGCGGCCGAGACGATCAGGCGCAGCACCTCGTCCGGCACTGGATCGGGGAGGTAGCGGCGTATCGAGCGATGCTCGTGCAGCACCCGCAGCAGCCGGGTTCCATTCTGGGGGTGAGGTCGGATCGAGGTCGCGATAGCGTTGCGCCACCAGCTGATCCGGGGAAAAGGCGATCTGAGTCATGTGCCGCGTATCGTGGCCGCCGCCGTCGCCCGAGTCCGGCATTGACCGCAGCTCGAGCCGAACACCACCAACCGTCGCGGAAAACTGAACGATTCGCGACGAGGTACCCCTCACATCGTCAATTCCACTGTACGCCAGGGTATTTCCACACGATCAGCCCGATCTCAAACATTGACCGCCCGACGGCCCCAGGCCAGGGTCGTGACGGGGGCGCACGCCGGTCCGGCGTGGCGCGAGGCACGAGAACGGAAACCGAGAACTATGGCGACACCATTGCACCTGGGCGCGGCGCTCGACGGCGCGGGCTGGCATCCGGCGGCCTGGCGAGAACCGAACTCCCGGCCCGCCGATTTGTTCGGCGCACGCTACTGGACCGACCTCGTCGCCACCGCCGAAGGCGGACTCCTGGATTTCGTGACCATCGAGGACACCCTGACCGTGCCACCGGCGCCCGACGGCGCGGTCGACCGGGTCCGTGCCCGCCTCGATGCCGAACTGATCGCCGCCCGCCTCGCGCCGGTGACCGGTCATCTCGGGCTCGTCCCGGTGGTCACCACCACCCACACCGAACCGTTCCACGTCTCCAAGGCGATCGCCACACTCGACTACACCTCGCGCGGCAGGGCCGGATGGCAGGTCCGGGTGTCCGGAACCGCCGCGGAAGCAGGCCATTTCGGTCGGCGCGACATCGAGGACCTGAGCACCGCCGAGCTGGCCGAGGCGGTCGCCTCAGGCCGGTTCCCGCCCGCAGTGAGCGAATTGTTCGACGAGGCAGCCGACGCAGTCGAGGTGGCGCGCCGATTGTGGGACAGCTGGGAGGACGACGCCGAGATCCGCGATGTCGCCACCCGGCGCTTCATCGACCGCGGCAAACTGCACTACGTCGACTTCCAGGGGCGCTTCTTCAGCGTGCGCGGCCCCTCCATCACACCGCGCCCGCCGCAAGGTCAGCCGGTGGTGACCGCACTGGCGCACGCGCCACTGATCTACGAATTCGCCGCCCGCGGTGCGGATCTGGTATTCGTCACCCCGACCCTCGACGAGGGGCCCGCTCCGCTGCTGCGTCAAGTCGCGGCGGCCGCCGAACGCGTCGGGCGGCTCGGTGAACCGCTGCGCGTCTACGCCGACCTGGTGGTATTCCTCGACACCGCCGACGCCACCGGTCCGCAACGACTCGTTCGCCTCGACACTCTCACCGGCAGCGAATTCCGTTCCGACGCAGCGGTCTTCGCGGGCAGCGCCGAAGCACTGGCCGATCTGCTCATCGCATGGCACGACGCCGGTGTGGACGGCGTGCGCCTGCGGCCCGGGGTGGCCGTCGATGATCTGAGCGCCATCGCCGAGGTCCTGGTGCCGGTCCTGCAACGCCGCGGCCGGTTCCGGACCGGCTATGCCGAGACCACCCTGCGGGGCCTGCTCGGCCTGCCCACCGTCGTCCCCAATCGATACGCGAACGCCTGAGCGAGGTCACCCATGAGCACATCCCGTAAGCAGGTAATCCTCGGCGCCTACCTCGGTGGGGTGAACCATCACACCGCCTGGTGGCATCCGCGGGCCGGCAGCCAGATCGACTTCGCCACCTTCGAGCACACCGCACGCACCGCCGAACGCGGCAGGTTCGACTTCTTCTTCCTCGCGGAAGGACTCATCCTGCGCGAGCGCGCCGGGCAGATCTTCGATCAGGACATCATCGGCCGCCCCGACACCCTCACCGTGCTGGCCTCGATCGCGGCGGTCACCGAGCACCTCGGGTTGGCGGGCACCATCAACACCACCTTCAACGAGCCCTACGAACTCGCCCGCCAGTTCGCCAGCCTCGATCACCTCTCCGGTGGGCGCGCCGCGTGGAATGTGGTCACCTCCTTCGACGCGTTCACCGGGCAGAACTTCCGCCGCGGCGGCTACCTCGACCCGGCCGACCGCTATGCCCGCGCCGAGGAAACCCTGAATGCCGTACACGCGCTGTGGGATTCGTGGAACGACGACGATCTGGTGGCGGACCAGAGCTCCGGCCGCTTCCTGGCCCGCGCCGACGCCGGGAAATTCGCCTTCCACGGCACCCAATTCGACATCGCCGGCCGATTCACCGTGCCGCGCAGCCCACAGGGGCGGCCGGTGATCTTGCAGGCGGGCGTCTCGCCGCAGGGCCGCGCCTTCGCCGCCGCGAACGCCGATGCCATCTTCTCTCCCTACGGCAAGCTGCCCGAGGCGGCCGAGTTCTACCGCGACGTCAAGACGCGCGCGGTGGCGGCGGGTCGCTCAGCCGACGAGATCAAGATTCTGCCGTCGGCGAGCTTCGTACTCGGAGACACCGAAGCCGAGGCGGTCGAGAAGTATCACGCCATCAGAAACGAACAGGTCACAGGCCAGACCGCGCTGATTCTGCTGGAGCAGATCTGGAACCGCGACCTGTCCGGCTACGACCCCGACGGCCCCGTGCCGACCATCGATCCGGATCCCGATGCCGCGCCGATCATCCAGGGCCGCGCCTTCGTTCACCAGGACCGCTTCGCCACCGCACGACGCCTGCGCGAGGTCGCCGAGACCAAGAAGCTGAGCCTGCGCGAGGTGGTCATCGACCAGTTCGAACGCGGTCCCCTGGTCGGCACCCCGGCCCAGGTGGCGCGGCACATCGACGAATTCGTGAACGACGACGGTTCCGACGGCTTCATCCTCGGATCCCACCTGGTGCCATGGGGTCTCGACGAGTTCGTCGATCGAGTGGTCCCATTGCTCCAGGACCGCGGCGTACTGCGTGCCGACTACACCGGAACCACGCTGCGCGACAACCTCGGACTGCCACCGGTCCGTTCCGGAACCTCCGATCGCCGGCACGCCGGCACCGCGAGGTGAACCCTGTCCGTGCTCGCCTCGCGCGCCAGCCAGTCGACGACATCCCGCCGCCAGGTCCCCGGACTGCGGCAGCACCGCCGCAGGACTCGCGTGTGTGTTGTGGTGGTGGATGATCCGGCGCCACCACCACAGATCCGACCGTGCGCGAAGCCCGATAGCCTCGCGAGCGTGAACGATGATGTGATGAACTGGCTGAGACGGCCCGGCCTGGGAAAATACGCCAAGATCGAAAGCGAGAGACGTTTCCTGCTCAGAAGTTTGCCGACCCAAGCCTCGGCCCCTCGGGTCATCGAGGATCGCTATATCCTCAGTACCCGGCTCAGATTGCGCCGCGTCGAGGTCGGCTCGCAGGTCGTCTACAAGTTCTGTCAAAAGGTTCGCCCGGACGAGAACACACCATCCACAGCTGCGATCACCAACATCTACCTCGACGAGGCCGAGTACGAAACCCTCTGCCTGCTACCCGCCGCAACATTGCGCAAAACACGCCACGTCTGGCAGGTCGGCCACCACACCTTCGTCGTCGACGAGTTCCACGGCGACCTAACCGGTCTGATCCTGGCCGAGATCGAGCTGCCCGAGGGCCCCTACGACCTGTCCCTTCCGGCACCAATCGGCAAGGAGGTCACCGAGGATGAGCGATTCACCGGTGGATACCTCGCCCATGCGACCTCCGACCAGAAAGCATCAGTTCTGGCATTCTGACGCCGCGCGCCGCAGTCGACCTCTGATCACCGTGTGCACCGACGCGGCGAGCGAGGCATCCAGACGACCATTGGTTCCGGTTTCGCAGACCGAGAGGTGGCAGCTGCTTCGACGTGCTCGGGGACGCGGTCCGGTCGACTACCGCCAAGGAAAACATCAGTGTACTGCTGACCTGCAGGGGCACGATACCGCTCACGGCGGATCCGAGGAGCCGCCCGGGTTGGCGAGGAGTTGGAACCGTGCGTCGTTTTTCGTGAAAGATGCAGCGAGCCGTTCGCGCAGCCAGCATGGCTTCATCGATGCGCGGTCCATCGCTCCAGGACGCGAACCAGCTCACGGTGTCGGGAGTGCCTGCGGGCCGGACGAACACATGTCGGTGGAAGTGCGCGACGCTGCGGCCCGTAATCGCGGATCGGTGCGCAGCGCGCAAGCCGCGCGCTGCACCGCCCATCCGATGGCAGCACCCTCGGCGTCGGTCAAGTCAGCCAAAGTCGCTGCGTGACGGACTGTTTCGACGAAGAGGTAGCCAGGCATCGGTACGCCCTCGGAGAGCGGACGGTGCGTCACCACCACCAAGCCATCGGATCAGATGACCGGGCCGATCAAGCGCCCCACGCCACGATGCTTTTCACAGATCAGACATTCGTTCCCCACCGCGCGACAGTACCGACAAACGCGGTGCATTGCCGCGAGCGGGACGGTTCGAAGCGGCCCGCGGTGCAGGTCACCATTCTCACGACGCCGACCCAGGTTCGAGCCAGCGCTCATCGATAAGCAAACCGCCCCTACGCAACTGGGCGCGTACCCGTTCCAGGTCGGACTCCCGCGGCATGTCGTGTGTCAGCCTGGTGATCAAGACACCCACGTCGACCTTGCCCGCGGGCAGCGCCCCGCGCTCGACGAGCGCGTCGACCCACCAACCGCACGTCGTCCTCGGACAAGCGCCGGGCCAGCAACGCGAACAACGGCACGTAATCACGCTCGGGCACACCGTCGGAATACCCCGCCCGCAACCACTCCACAATCCGGGTCACCAGACCAGACCATGACACTTCGCCTCGCCTCGCGCGAACACCCAGCGTCCAACACGTCGATGACCATAACCTCAACCAGAGGTACCAGCCAGAAAAACAACATCCGCGTGCAATGACCCACACCGCCCTGTGGTTCGTCACCGCCGACCTCACGGCGCTGTCACATCTTCCGCGCCCGCATCGAGCCGAACGACCGACGCGACATCCGCTGGTCAGTCCTTCGGATTGGGAGTGTCGGGATAACGGCTCTGTCGCACTTCCGGTGGTGATTTGGGGCGGGTTGACGGCATGATGCCTCGGTGGTTGAGGTGAATAGTGGTGTCCGACTGGCATTTTCGGGGCTGTCGCCGCTGGTCATGGAGGGTGTGGCGGTAGAGGGTGAGCGGGTTGTCGTGAGAGCCAGGACGGCCTCGTACCCGGCTGTGTGCTCACGGTGTGGTGCCGAGTCGGCGCGGGTGCACAGCTACCACGACCGGACAGTCGCGGACCTGCCGCTGGACGGTCGGCTGGTGTTCGTGCGGGTGCGCGTCCGGCGACTGATGTGCTCGACGCCGCAGTGCTGCAAGACGTTTCGCGAACAGGTTCCGGGCGTGCTCGAGCGCTACCAGCGCCGCACCGCCCGCCTGACCGGCCAGGTGCGGGCGGTCGTGCGGGAACTGGCCGGGCGAGCCGCGGTCCGCGTGCTCGCGGCCTTGCCGATTCGCATGTCCCGCGACACCGCAGTGCGGGTGTTGCTGCGCATCCCGGTGCCGCAACGGCCGGTTCCTCGGGTGGCGAGCGTGGACGATTTCGCAATTCGCCGTGGAAACCATTATGGCACAGTGCTTATCGATGCCGTCACCCATCAAAGGGTCGATGTGCTGCCGGATCGTCGGTCCGAAACGCTCGAGGCATGGCTGCGCGAACACTCGGGTGTCGAGATCGTCGTCCGGGACGGTTCGGCCGCTTACGCCGAAGCGATCCGACGGTCTTTGCCTGCGGCGGTGCAGGCCAGCGATCGCTGGCACCTGTGGCACGGCTTGGCCGGAGCGGTCGAGACCGCTGTCGCCGCGCACGCTCGATGCTGGGCGGCGGCCGGGCCGAAACGCCAGACATTGACCCGCGAGACAACGACTTTGGAGCGCTGGCATGCGGTTCACAATCTGCTCGACAACGGTGTCGGACTGCTGGACTGCGCCCGGCGTCTGGGCTTGGCGCTCAACACCGTCAAGCGCTACGCTCGCGCGGCCGAACCGAATCAGCTGCGTCGCCCGCCGCAATATCGTGCCTGCCTGGTGGATCCTTACCGCGACCATCTGCGCAGGCGCCGCGAAGCCGAGCCAGGTGTCCCGGTGCTGCACCTGTTCGGCGAGATTAAAGCTCTCGGCTATACCGGCGGCATCAATCTACTGCACAAATACCTCAACCAGGGCCGCGCCGAGGGCGACCGGCTGATGCCCTCACCGAGGCGGCTCACCTCCTGGATCCTGAGCAAGCCTGCCGATCTGCCCGCCGGGCGGCGCACCCACCTCGACGAACTCCTGGCCGCCTGCCCGGAGATGACCGACCTGGCCAGGCTCGTCGGCGAATTCGCTGCGATCATGACCGAACGGCGCGGCAGCGACCTCGACGCATGGATCAAGCAGGTCCGTGAAGCAGGACTCGCAGAGCTCGATCCTTTCCTGCGCGGCCTTGAAAAGGACCACGCCGCTGCGGTCGCCGGCCTCACCCTGTCCTACAGCAACGGGCCAATCGAAGGCGTCAACACCAAAACCAAACTGATCAAACGACAAATGTATGGCCGGGCCAGCTTCCAGCTACTTCGCCACCGCATCCTTCTGGGCTAGCGTCGATCACCACCGGAAGTGCGACAGAGCCGGGATAACGGCGGATCTTGATCTCGGTCCGATCGGCCGAACCTGACGGTTCGGCGGGAAGGACCGACTGATGTCGGAGACACTGGCCGCCGTGGCGAACGACGCGGTGGAGACCAAGAAACTGGCCGAACAGCTGCTGGCCCAGGCCAAATCCCAGGGCATCGATCTGGTCGGGCCGGGCGGGTTACTCAACCAGCTCACCAAGACCGTGCTCGAAACCGCCCTCGAGGCGGAGATGACCGAGCACATCGGCTATGAGAAGCACGACCCAGCCGGACGCGGAACTGGCAACTCCCGCAACGGAACTCGATCGAAAACCGTCGTCACCGAGATTGGGCCCGTCGAGATCGATGTCCCTCGTGACACGAGCTCCTCGTTCGAACCCAAGATCGTCGAGAAGCGCGTGCCGGCGGACGCACACGAAGCGCTCAGTGGTTTTCTGTCCTGTGTGGAGCGCGAGCGGCATGACCTCGTCTTCAGCACCAAGGCAGGGAATCCGTGGTGCGCGGACGGGATGGGTGAACGCTTTCGCGCGGCAGCCAAGCAACCGAAGGTGCCCAGCTGCTTCACCTGGCACGATCTGCGGCATTTCTACGCCTCAGCGCTCATCCAGAACGGTGCGTCGGTCAAGACCGTTCAGGTCCGGTTGGGGCACGCCGACGCCGAAACCACATTGAGGGTCTGCACGCATCTGTGGCCCGATCAGGACGCGCACACGCGCGCCGCGATCGAGTCCGTCTTCACCCGCCCCGAAGGGGATACCCCCACTGAGTACCCCGTTCGAAACGAACAAATTTCAGAGCTGAGACGGGACGCAGACGGGACACCGGCCGCCTCCTGAGTCGAGGAAACGCCTCTGATCAGGCAAGCTTCAAGCTGCGCCCGATGATCTCCTTCATGATCTCGGTGGTGCCGCCGTAGATGGTCTGGACGCGCGCGTCCATGTACGCCTTGGCGATCGGGTACTCACGCATGTAGCCGTAGCCGCCGTGCAGCTGCAGGCACCTGGTGATGAGGTCGACCTGCTCCTCGCTGGACCACCACTTGGCCATGGCGGCTTCCTCGACGGTCAGCTTGCTCTGGTTCAGCAGTTCGATGCAGCGATCCACGAACACGCGCACGGCGGTGGTCTTGGTGGCCAGCTCGGCCAGCACGAAACGGGTGTTCTGCTGGGCGCCGATGGGCTTGCCGAACGCCTTGCGATCGCGCACGTACTGGCAGGTCAGGTCCAGGCAGGCCTCCATGGCGGCGGCGGCCATGACGGCGATGGACAGGCGCTCCTGCGGCAGGTTCTGCATCAGGTGGATGAAGCCCTGCCCCTCGGTGCCCAGCAGGTTCTTGCCGGGGACGCGGACATCGGTGAAGGACAGCTCGGCGGTGTCCTGCGCCTTGAGGCCGATCTTGTCCAGGTTGCGGCCGCGCTCGAAGCCGGGCATGCCGCGCTCGACCACGAGCAGCGAGAAGCCCATCGCGCCCTTCGACGGATCGGTCTGGGCGACCACGATCACGATGTCGGCATTGATGCCATTGGTGATGAAGGTCTTGGCGCCGTTGAGAATCCAGTCGTCGCCGTCGCGGACCGCGCGGGTCTTGATGCCCTGCAGATCCGAGCCGGTGCCGGGCTCGGTCATGGCGATGGCGGTGATGATCTCGCCGGAACAGAAGCCCGGCAGCCAGCGCTGCTTCTGCTCCTCGTTGGCCAGCTCCAGCAGGTAGGGCGCGATCACGTCATTGTGCAGACCGAAACCCAGGCCGGAGTAGAAGCCCTTGGTGACCTCCTCGGTCACGATGGCGTTGTAGCGGAAATCCTGCACGCCTCCGCCGCCGTACTGCTCCGGCACGGCCATGCCGAGGAACCCCTGCTTGCCGGCCTCCAGCCAGACCGAGCGATCGACGATGCCATCGTGCTCCCACTGCTCATGCCGGGAAGCCACATGCTGATCGAGAAACTTACGGAACGACTCCCGGAACAGCTCATGTTCGGGTTCGAAAAGGGTGCGCTCCACGCCAACCTCCTACAGTGACCACATCGGCACCATCGCCTGTGCTCAATACGGTACTCGAAAGTCGAACGGAGGTTAACTTCACGGGCGGAGAAAGTGGTCCGAACTGCGACGGTCGCCTTTGACGTCGCGGAACGGAGCTGCTGAACCCCGGTAAACCTACGGGCAGCTCGGAGTGCGCTCAGAGGCCGAAGCGGGTCAGCGTGCGACCCAGCAGACTGCGACCCCGGTCACGGTCGCGCTCGGCCAGCAGGAAGTCCAGTTCGCCTTCCAGCGCCTTCTTCACCACGGCCTGCAGCTCACCGGCGGCGGCCTCGAGATCCTCGACGTCACGCCACGGGCTGGTGTCGATCGGGGTGCCGAGGGAGTAGTAGAAACGCTCCGGCTTGGGCACCAGGGTGGGGCCGAGGCCGCGGATGAGCGGGGGCGTCAGGGTCGAGCGCAGGCCCAGCCCCTCGACGGTCTTGCGCAACGGCAGCATGACCGGGTGGTCGCCGTCGAAGACGATGTCGTAGATGTCGTCGCCGCCGACCATGGCGATGGGGACAATGGGCGCGCCGGCCCGGATCGCCATCTTGGCGAAGCCGGTGCGCCCCTCCCAGAGCAGCTTGTACTTCTGCCCCTTGCCGCGCATTGCCTCACGGCCGCCGCCCGGAAAGACCGCCACGGCCTCGCCCTGCTCCAGCAGGGTGGTGCAGTTGTGGCGGTTGCCGCGGACAATTCCCCAGCGGTGCAACACATCTCGTAGTCCAGGCACATCGATGAGCACATTTTCGGCGAGCCCCCGCACCAGCCGACCGTGCTGCACCAGAATCTCATGCGCGAGCAGCGGGGCGTCGGTGCCGCCCGCCAGGCTGTGGTTGCCGACGAGCAGCACCGGGCCCTGCTCCGGGAAGTTCTCCATGCCGTAGAAGCGCGGGCTGAACCAGGCCCGCGAGGGAGCGACCAGCAGGTCGATAATGCGGCGATCGGTATCGGTGAGATCGATGTGCAGCGGTGCGCCGTCGGTCAGCCCCCTCGGCGTATCGGCTTCGGACAATCGATCGTCATGGCGAGACAAGACAAACCCTCCCTGCAGAGCCTTCGATAATCGCATCGTAACGAAAGTCCGCGCGAGTCATAGAGTCAGGGTTAGAACAGGTTCGAGCGCCCGAATGAGGCGAACTCGGCCTCGAGTTCCAATTTGTCCGAATCGGTGAAAGGGGCGTACTCCGGCCTGCCGCGACCGATCCAGCGATAGATCAGCTCAGCGGTGTGCCAACGCTGTTCCTGGAGTTCGCGTTTGAGCACCTTGTTCGAGCCGGTCACCGGGAGGTTGCCCGAGACACGCAGCAGCCGGGGCGCACCCTTGCTGCCGAGATCGTCCTGGGCGGCGAGGAATTCGGCGAACTCGGCGACATCGAAGGCCGCCGGGTCGGCCACCTCGATAGCCGCCATCACCTGGTCACCCGAACGCGGATCGGGCACCCCGTACACCGCGGCCGCGATGACCGCGGGATGCCGGCGGATCACCTGTTCGATCAACAGTGTCGAGGTGTTCTCGCCGTCGACGCGCAGCCAGTCGCCTTTTCGTCCGGCGAAATACAGGAATCCGGCTTCGTCGATATATCCCAGGTCGCCGGTCCAATACCAACCGTTCCGCAAACGTTCAGCATCCGCGGCTTCGTTTTTGTAATAGCCCTCGAAGACGAGTGCGCCCGCCTTGTCGATCATCTCGCCAACCGATTCGTCGGGATTCAACACACGGCCGTATTCATCCAATACCGCTCGCGCGCAATCGGCGAGGGTCTCCGGATTCACCACGGCGACACCCGGATGGGCCGGACGCCCGAGCGCCGAGGCGGGCGCCCTCGGGTCGAGCGCGGCCAGCGCCGGGCCCTCGCTGGAGCCATAGCCCTCGAACAGCTCGGCCCCGAAACGGCGGTGGAATTCGGCCTGGTCGGCCACCGACGCCTCGGTGCCGAAACCCCGCACCAGGCTGTTGTCGGCATCCTCCGGCGTCGCCGGGGTGGCCAGCAGATAACCCAGGGCCTTGCCCACGTAGGTGAAGAACGTCGCACCGAAATACCGCACGTCCGAGAGGAATCCGGAGGCCGAGAACTTCGGGGTGAGGCACACGGTCGCGCCGTTGGCCAGCGCGGGAGCCCACAGCGCCATGATGGCGTTGCCATGGAACAGCGGCATACAGCAGTAGTCGACGTCCTCGCGCACGTGCCCGAACTTGTCGGTGGCCGCGTACGCGATCATCGCCAGGCGGCGCTGCGTGCACTTGACCGCCTTGGAGGTGCCGGTGGTGCCGGAGGTGAACAGCAACAGCAGCAGAGCTTCCGGGCCCGCATGGGCGGCGGGCTCCACCCGGTGCGCCTGGACCGACTCGGCGTAGGCCGGATCGTCGACCAGCAGGAACCGCTCGGGTTCCAGCCCCAGATCCAGCTCGCGCAGGCGGGCCATCCCCGCCGCGTCGGTCACGATCAGCTGGCAGTCGACATAGCGAATGTCGGCCTCCAGCTGGGCCTTTCCGCGCGTCGGGTTGATGCCGACGAGGGTCGCGCCCGCCAGCGCGGCGGCGCCCAGCCAGAAGACGAAATCGGGCACATTGTCCAGCAGCACCCCGATGTGAAAGGGCCCGTCGCGCCGCAGGTCCCGAGCCAGTTCGGCGCGCGCCGCCGACTCCCGCACCACCGCGTCCCAGGTCCAATCCCGTTCACGGGTGCGCAGGCCCAACCACTCGTCGCCGAGGCGGTCCAGCAGCAGGGTCGCGATATCCGCGCGCCGCACGGGTGGGTTCTCCATCGACCCGGCCGGGGGTGCCACCGATAGGTCCGTCATGTCCGATTCGCCTTCCATATGCCGAGTCTCACCGCTGCCACACCCCCTGGTGCACGAGTTCGACGTAATTCCCGGACAGTTCGTCGAAGGACAGCGTGCGGATCTCCACCGGGCCCGAATGATAGGAGTCCTCGCCGACGATCAGGCCGTTCGCGTCGACCGGCCATGGCGACAGCCGACAGAAGACCGACGTCCGCGGCCCCGTCGACTATGCCCAGCAGAGCCTCACCGTCCGACCCCAGCCAACCGCTCGATCTTGGTGCGGACTCGGCTTCTATAGTCGATTGGCATGACCTTTCGAAGTGAGACCAGCGCAGTGCCATCGCACGTCCTGAACGACGGAAACGCGATTCCGACGCTTGGTTTCGGAGTGTTCCAGATCGCCGACGCGGAAGCGTTCGACGCCGTCACCACCGCACTGGAAACCGGTTACCGCAGCATCGATACCGCCGCGATCTACGGCAACGAGGTCGAAGTGGGCCGCGCCATCCGCGAATTCGGCCTGCCGCGCGAGGAGGTCTACCTGACCACCAAGCTGTGGAACTCCGAGCAGGGCTACGACTCCACCCTGCGCGCCTTCGACGCCAGCATGAAACGGCTGGGCATGGACTATCTGGACCTGTACCTCATTCACTGGCCGGTGGCGCGGGCCGGTCGTTTCGTCGACACCTTCCGCGCCTTCCAGGAACTGAAATCCCAGGGCCGGATCAGGTCGATCGGCGTCTCGAACTTCAACCGCGACCACCTCGAGCGCGTGATCGCCGAGACCGGCGAAACCCCGGTGGTGAACCAGATCGAACTGCATCCGCACCTGGCTCAGGCCGAGCTCCGGGCCTTCCACGCCGAGCACGGCATCGCGACCGAGGCCTGGAGTCCGCTCGGCCAGGGTGCGGGTCTGAAGGACCCGGTCGTCGTCGATATCGCCGGCGAGACCGGCCGGACCCCGGCCCAGGTGATCATTCGCTGGCATCTCCAGCTCGGCAATGTGGTGATCCCGAAGTCGGTCACGCCGTCCCGCATTCGGGAGAACTTCGACGTGTTCTCCTTCGAGCTGACCGCGGACCAGATGCAGCGCATCGACGGCCTCGATCAGGGCAATCGAATCGGCCCTGACCCGGCCGTCTTCACCGCGGGGCTGGACGTCTGACATTCCCCCGCGCCGGTTGGTTCGGCGCACCGCACGCGTCACGGCATCCGGAAGGCGGACGCCGTGACGCGCCTGCGCCACTCAGCACGCGGCGTCGAGAGCCGCGATGATCTTGCTCGTCATGTCGGCCACGGTGGGGCCCGGCCGGCCTTCGTGGCTCCGAGCGGCCGCCTCGACAGCGACGAGGACGGTGCTACGGAAGTTGTCGGCCTCGGCCGGATCCTGCTTGCCGAGCAGGCCCATGGCCGCGGTCAGAGCGGGCAGCACCTGGTCCGCCAGCTCGGCGACGGACTTGCTCTTCAGGCTGACCCCGGTCGCCTTCTCGGCGAGGACGTGCCCGACCAGTCCGGTCGCCGAGCCGAGAGCGATGCTGCCCTGGGTGGCGGCCTTGTGCGGCGAGCCACCCGCGGCGTCAGCGGCGGAGATCAGCGAGACCGCGCCGTAGGCGGCGGTGCGCAGGGTGAGCGTGTCCTGGTCGGTCAGGGTGATGGTCATGGTGCACTCCTTGCGATCCGTTGCGGAATTCATTCGTTCGAACAGCTGGATACCGTTGTCCGCGTGTAGCTTTCGCTCCACGGAGGCTGCGATCGCCGTGCTGTTCATGCGAATTACTCTCGCGGACATCGCTGATGCCGACCTGACACCGGCCCGACACGTCCGCTGACACGCGCTAGGTCTGGTCGCGCAGGGTGAGGTAGGCGTCGAGCTGGGCGGCACCGGCGAGCAGGTGGCGGCTGCGCATGGTCAGCCGGTCCTGCCAGGAGCCGAGGAAAGTGCGCAACGCTTCCGCGCCGCCCGCCTCACGCAGAGCCTCGAGGAACTGCGCGATCTGGGACAGCAGGTAGCCGCCGCGGCGGAGCTGCCGGGCGATCTCGGCGTCGCGGACGCAATCCGGGCCGTAGAGGCGGTATCCCGTCGCCCGGTCACGGTCGGGGTGCAGGATTCCCTCGGTCTCCCAGGTGCGCAGCGTCGCCGGGTGCACACCGAGCCGATGCGCGAGCTCGCCCACGGTGACAGGTCTGCCGTGCGCTGGGATCGGCAGCGTGGTGGACAGCGCCCCCAGGGCCGTCGCGACCTCGGCGCGGGTGTCGCGTTCGGTCCGCAACGCGGCATGCGTGGCATCGATGAGCCGGTAGGCGGACTCGGTGTCGCCGCTGTTGGTCGCGCGCATGATCTCCACGGCGCGCCGATGTCCGTGGCCGCCGCGCAATGCCAGAAAGGCGCGCAGGGCCTGCGCGTGCAGAGGTGTGTAGATCCGGTAGCCGGTCGCGCTGCGCTCGGCGGGCGGGAGGATGCCCGCATCGTCGTAGTTGCGGATCGCCTGGGCGGACAATCCGTGCTCCCGGGCGAGGTCGATGGGTCGCAGCTCGTACCTCCCGTTGAGGCTTTACGCGGCATACCGAGGCATTCCTCGAAGAAGTTTCAACCGAATCTTCAACGATAGTCTCGAAGGGAGTTTCTTCCGAAAGGGGTACTCATGTCCATAGCCACCGCACTGCGTGAAATCGGCCGCCGACTCGACGACCCGGCGAGTCTGGGCCGAGCCCTCGACGAACTGCTGGCCGCGCGGATCGAACCGCCGGCCCTGTTCGGCCTCGGCGAACCGACGCACGGCATCGAGGCTTTCCCGTTGCTGCGCAACGAGTTTCTCGCGCACTTGGTCGGCCGGGGGTACCGGTCGATCGTGCTGGAGACCGACTTCTTCGCCGCATCCATCGTCGACGACTACGTGGCCGGGGCAACGGCCGATATCGACACGGTGCTCGCGACCGGGTTGAGCCACGAGTTCGGGGCGGTGCCGGGCAACCGCGAACTCGTCGAATGGTTGCGCGCGCACAATGCGGGGCGCGCGCCGCGGGATCGGGTGCGTATCCACGGATTCGACGCGCCGGTGGAGTATTCCGGCGCACCGAGTCCCCGACGCGCGCTGACCCGGGTCAGCGACTATCTGCCCACCGCGCTGCGGCCCGAATCGGTCCGTGACCTCGACGCGCTGGTCGGTGAGGACGCGGACTGGTCGAACCCGGTGGCCATGTACGATCCGGCCGCATCCGTCGGCGACTCCGACCGCGCTCGCGCCCTGCGCCTCGTCGCCGACGACCTCGCCAGCGCGCTGCACCGCGCGGCTCCCGGCCTGCGTCCCATCGATCCGGCCGGGTGCGACCTCGCCCTCGCCCACGCGCGCACCGCCCAGGGCCTGCTGCGGTATCACGCCGCCATGGCCCGTCCCGCCCGCGATCGCATCGCGACCCTGCTCAGCCTGCGCGCCGAGATGATGGCCGAGAACCTGCTCGCGATCGTCGCTCAGGAGCAGCACCGAGGGCCGAGCCTGGTGTTCGCGCACAACGCGCATCTGTTGCGCCACAGACCGAATGGCGACGCGTGGCCGAACGCCGGTGCGCTCGTCGGCCTCGCCCTCGGCGACCGCTATCTGGTCCTGGCCGCCGATGCCGCCCCTGACAGTGATCCGGACACTCTCCAGCGGCTGCTGGCCGAATCCACCACCCGCCGCACCCTGTTCCCGGCACCGGCCCTGCGCGCCGCCCTGCCGCCGTCCATCGGCACGAGCGCACCGATCGTGCGCGGCCACATCCCGCTCACCCCGGCGGATGTGAACGACGCCGACGCGGTCGTGTTCATCGCCGACACCGACGGAAAGCAAGTGCAGTACTGGACTTCCTGAGCCCGCCGCGCCGCCGTCCACCCCGAGGGATCACTGAATGAAGTCGCGGACGAGTCGCACGAATTCCTGTGGGCGCTCGGCCATCACGACGTGACCGCTGTCCAGTTCTCGGTACGCCGCTCTCGGAACGAGGGCGGCCACCTCGCGGGAATTCTCGACGGCGGCCAGCCCATCGTAGGTGCCTCCGATCACCAGCGTCGGCGCTTGGATGCGGGGCAGCAGGTCGCGGATGTCCAGGCGCAGGGCGAGTTCGATCTGCCGGCGGCGGCCCGGAGTCGACCGGAAGGCCCTGGCGAGCTCGTCCACGGCCGCGCGCCCGATCGACCCCAGATGGGCGCGACTGAAGGCGAGCAGCATCGAGAATCGCGCGAAAGTGTCCGCGTCATCGAGCAGATCACGCCAGGCGGTCATGGCGTGCCGGGTGTAATCGTCGCCGGGCCCGGCGAAGCCCGCGACCAGGACAGCACGGCGGACCAGATCGGGCCGGAGGGCGGCGAGCGCGGCGACCACCACCGCGCCGAGCGAGTGACCCACCACGTCGGCGGGTCCCGCCCCGAGATCGGTGATCACGGCGGCTACCTGTTCGGCGAGCAGTTCGACCGTGAGCTCACGGTCATCGTCACGCGCCAAATCGCTTCCCGAAAGATTCGGAAGCGCAATCGTATTGGCGTCCGCGAACGCCCCGGCCACGCCGTCCCAGGCCTTCGCGCCCGGACCGCCCCCGTGCACCAGGACGAGTGGGCGGCCCGCACCCATCACCCGATACGGCACGGTCGCGGCGCCCACGGTGAGCTCTCGCATGTCTGTCTCTGTCTTCATCGGCTGCATGCCAGCGACATTGCCAGCGGCGGATGGCGAAGAGGAGGGGAGCGGTTTCCCTAGGATCGGCTCTCCTAGCGTGCGTGGCAGGGGCTGGGCCGAGGACGCGAGGATGGATGACATGAAGATGGACCGCGCCAAACTGGCGGACTTCCTTCGCCGTTCACGTGAGCGGCTCCGGCCGGAGGAGGTCGGGCTCGCCGCCGGACCGCGTCGCCGCACGCCCGGACTGCGCCGCGAGGAACTGGCCCAACTGGCCGGGGTGTCGGCCGATTACGTGATGCGGCTCGAACAGGCCCGCAGCTCGCAGCCGTCGACCCAACTGCTCGCCGCGCTCGCTCAGGCGTTGCGGCTGACCGAGGACGAACGGGACCACCTGCATCTGCTGGCGGGTCATCGCCCGCCCGAGGGGGCCCGCGCCGGAAACCACGTCCGCCCCAGCCTGCTCTACCTGCTCGACCGGCTCGGCGACACACCGGCCCAGCTCCTCACCGATCTCGGCGACCTCCTCGCCCAGAACGCCATGGCCGAGGCCCTGTTCGGGTGCGTGTGCACGATCGAGGAGCCGGACCGGAACATCCTGTGGCGCTGGTTCACCGACCCGCTGGTGCGCGAGCCCTACCCTGTCGAGGCACACGATCATCTCGGCCGCCTGCACGTCGCGGACCTGCGGGCCGCCGCGACACGTCGCGGCTATGACCTCCCCTCGACCGCCCTCATCGACCGGCTCGAGGCGGCCAGTCCGGAATTCGCCGCGCTCTGGCAGCGGCATGAGGTCGCCATTCGCCGAGACAGCCGGCTGCGCGTCATGCATCCCGCCATCGGCCTCATCGAATTCGACTTCGAAATGCTCCAGACCCAGGCGGCGGATCAGCGCCTCCGCCTCTTCACGCCGCCGCCCGGATCCACGAGCATCGAGGCCCTCGACCGCCTCCGCCTCATCGGCCCCGAGACCGCCCACCGCAGTCACCGCTGAGGAATGCCCGCGCGGACGGAATACCCCGTGCGACAGGGACGTTCGGATGCCTCCGACCGGGCGGCTCAGACCTGCGAAGCGTCCAGAGACGCGCCGACGTCCGACGCGACGCCGTTCGTCGAGACGGCGCCGGTGGACAAGGTGATGCCGTTCGGGTCGGCCTTGCCGTTCGAACCGCCCGCGTAAGCGAACTCGGTCAGCTGGCCGGCGAGGGCGTTGGGGACTCTGGCGCGGACCCGGGTGCCGGATTCCTCATGCTCGGAGCTGATGATCTTGCCGTCGGCATGGATGCGGGCGAGAAGATCACCACGGGTGTAGGGCAGCAGGACGCTGACCTCGACATCCAGGCCGCCGAGGATCTGGCCGAGGCGGTCGCGGAGTTGATCGAGGCCCTCGCCGGTGCGGGCCGACACGAAGGCCGCGTCGGGAAGCCAGCCGCGGAGCTGGGTCAACTCCAGGGGGTCGAGGGCGTCGATCTTGTTGACCACCAGGAACTCCGGCGGGGCCGGAGTGTTCGATTCCCGCAGGACGTCGCTGATGACCTCGCGGACGGCCTTGATCTGCTGATCCGGTAGCGGGTCCGAACCGTCGACCACATGCAACAGCAGGTCCGCGCCCGTCACCTCTTCCAGGGTGGAGCGGAACGCCTCGACCAGCTGGGTGGGCAGGTGGCGGACGAAACCGACGGTGTCGGTGAACACGACCTCGCGGCCGTCCTCGAGGGCGGCGCGACGCGTCGTCGGATCCAGGGTGGCGAACAGGGCGTCCTGCACCAGGATTCCGGCGTCGGTCAGCGCGTTCATCAGCGAGGACTTGCCCGCGTTGGTGTAGCCGACAATGGCCACCTGCGGGATGCCGCTGGCCGAGCGCTTGGCGCGCTTGGTGTCACGGGCGGTCTTCATCTCGCGAATCTCGCGGCGCAGCTTGGCCATTCGCTCACGAATGCGGCGACGATCGGTCTCGATCTTGGTCTCACCGGGACCACGCAGACCCACACCGCCATTGCTGCCGGCGCGGCCACCGGCCTGCCGGGACATGGACTCACCCCAACCGCGCAGACGCGGGAGCATGTACTCCATCTGCGCGAGCGAGACCTGCGCCTTGCCCTCCCGCGAGGTGGCGTGCTGAGCGAAGATGTCCAGGATCAGCGCGGTGCGGTCGATGACCTTCACCTTGACGACCTTCTCCAGCGCGGTCAGCTGCGCGGGGGTCAGTTCACCGTCGCAGATGACGGTGTCGGCGCCGGTCTCGAGGACGATGGCGCGCAGCTCCTCGGCCTTGCCGGAGCCGATGTAGGTGGACTTGTCGGGGCGGTCGCGGCGCTGGATCAACGCGTCGAGCACCTCCGAACCCGCGGTCTCGGCGAGTGCGGCCAGCTCGGACATGCTGGCCTCGGCCTGGGTGGCCGTGCCCTCGGTCCACACGCCGACGAGCACCACACGCTCCAAGCGCAGCTGCCGGTACTCGACCTCGGTGACGTCGGTGAGTTCGGTGGACAGACCCGCGACGCGGCGCAGTGCGCTGCGATCCTCGAGCTGAAGCTCGCCGACCGTCGGCGCGGCCGCCGACCAGCCGTTGCGGCCGGTCTCGGTAGCGTCGTTCATCTCCTCGTCGAGGTCTTCGGCGGGAGTGAACTCATATGTTTCTGACTTACTCATACACCTCCATAATCCCATCTCTCAACGTATGGACGCATTCGGTTATTTCGCGGCGAAGCCCTACCGCGGCCGGGTCGGGACAAGCACCCCCTACCCCACCGGAGGAAACCGGCGATCAGGCCCCCGGGACCCGAAGGACCGAGACTAGGAGACCGACGCGATCAGTGCGCCGCTGAGCGCTCACCCGCCCGGGAGACGACCTCGTCGAGGACCCGTGGGAGCGCAGAAGGTCGGTGGTGGTGCGGTCGCGTTCGGCGCGCACTTCGTCGACGAGGTCGGGAGTGGCGCGTTCATCGGCGTTGCCGACGCGGCGCGGAGCACCACTGCGGCGGCGTGATCAGCGGGTCAGGCGTCCTGCCACCACTTGGCCGCAATGCGGCCCGTCGCCACCAGCACTGACGGACCGCGCAGCCAGGCCGCCCCGTTCTCCATGCCGACCGTCACCACGCCGCCGGGAATGCGGACCTTCACGTGCCCGACATCCGAGGTCAGGTCGAAGCCGTCACGGACCAGGGCGGCGGCCGCCGCCGCGACGGTTCCCGTTCCGCAGGAGCGGGTTTCGCCGACACCGCGCTCGTACACGCGCATGTCCACACCCTTCTCGCCGTCCGAGCCGACGCTCAGCGCGGTGAGGATCTCGACATTCACACCGTGCGGGAACATGGTGTGGTCGAAGCCCGGCAGGTGTTCCAAGTCGAGCTCGGAAAGTGATGCCGGGGTCAGCTCCGGATCCACGCAGGCCAGGTGCGGATTGCCCACATCGATTCCGACACCGGTGAATTCGCGGCCGCCCAGCGTCGCCGTCGAGGTGCCCAGCGTCTTCACCGTGCCCATCGCGACGGTCACCTCGCCATGGACGGGATCGGCGTGATGCACCACCACCGGGCGCGCGCCCGCGCGGGAGCCGACGACGAATTCCTCGCGCGTCTCCATCCCGGTCGCGACCAGATAGTGCGCGAACACCCGCACCCCATTGCCGCACATCTCGGCGATGGACCCGTCCGCATTGCGGTAGTCCATGAACCAGTCCTCCGCGCTGACGCCCTCGGGCAGCTGCGCCAGCACGCCGGACGAGATGAGCGCGCCCGCGCGGGCCACCCGCAGCACCCCGTCCGCGCCGAGCCCGCGCTGCCGGTCGCACAGCGCGGAGATCCGGGATTCGGTGAGCTCCAGCCACACGTCGGGGTCGGGCAGCACCACGAAATCGTTCTCGGTGCCGTGGCCCTTGCTGAATTCGATGTCAGCGGCGATGTTGTCGCTCGTCATGGTCCTCACCGTAGCGCCCGGCGCTGCCGGGATATTTCATAGAGGGCCACCGCGGCCGCCGCCGGCGCGCCGAGGGTGCCGTCGGTCGGAATGCGGATCAGTTCGTCGCACACCTGCCGCCAGCCGGGGGCGAGGGACGCGTTCTCGTCGCCGAGCACCAGGACCGTGCCGCCGTCGAACGCCGCGTCGTCGAGGGCGAGGCCACCGCGGTCGTCGCTGCCGACGATGCGGGTAGGGACGCCGCGTGCCCGCTGCCGGTCGCGGAACGCGGCGACCTGAGCCGAACCCGACGCGCGCAGCACGGGGACGGCGAAGAGCGCGCCGTCGGAGGCGCGCACGCTCTGCGGGTCGTAATGGTCGACGCCGGAACCGGTCACGATCACCCCGCCCGCCCCGAACGCCACCGCCGAGCGGATCAGCGCACCCAGCCGGATCGCCGAGGCCGGCCGGTCGATGACCACCACGGTGGCCGGGTCCGCCGGCGTGCCCGGCGCGAAATCCTCGAGCTCGGACCGCCGCGTCACGGCCACCGCCACCAGTTCCGGCACCGCCTCACCCGGTTCGGCCAACCCGGCCATCACCTCCGGCACCAGTCCGACGCTGGGCACGCCGCTGTAATCGAGTACCTGCCGCGCCCACGGCGAGGGCTCGGGCAGCCGATAGACGAGAGTCTCCAGCGGCCAACGGCATTCGAGTGCACGGCTGATGGGCCGCACGCCCTGCACCAGGAATCGGCTGTCCCGGATACGGGCGGCCCGGGTGGTCAGGTAGGCCTGCCACACCTGGACCGCGGCGGTGCGAGTATTCGCGCGACGCGTCACTGGGGTTCCTGTTCATCCCTCATCGGTGAGGAGTTGACGAGGGCCAGCACGGCGTCCGCCAAGGCGGGATCCGCGCCGTCCACCCATCGCACCCGCTGGTCTCGGCGGAACCACGAACGTTGGCGCCGGACGTAGCGCCGGGTGCCGATGAAGGTGCGCTCCTGAGCTTCGTTCAGGTCGTATTCGTTGTCCAGGAAATCGAGGACTTGGGCGTAGCCGATGGCGCGCCGGGCGGTTTGGCCATGGCGCAGCCCCTGCGCGATGAGGCCCTCGACCTCCTCGACGAGACCGGACTCGAACATGGTCGCCGTGCGCAGCTCGATGCGGGCATCCAATGCGGAGGTGTCCCGATCGACACCGACGATGACCGTCCCCCAACGTGGTTCACCGATCCGGGGCGCCGAGGCGGCGAACGGCTTGCCGGTCAGCTCCACCACCTCCAGCGCGCGCACCATGCGGCGGCCGTCGGTGGGCAGAATCGTCTGCGCGGCCACGGGATCGGCCTGTTTGAGCGCCTCGTGCACGGCGACGGTGCCGCGATCGGCCAGCACCGTTTCCCATTTGGCGCGGATCGCCGGATCGGTGGCGGGGAAATCCCAATCGTCCAGCAGCGCTTGGACGTACATCATGGAGCCGCCGACGATGATCGGCGTGTGCCCGCGCGCCATGATGGCCTCGACATCGGCGCGGGCGGCGGCCTGATACGAGGCGACGGTGGCGGTCTCGGTGATGTCGAGGACGTCGAGCTGGTGGTGCGGGATGCCACGGCGTTCGGCCACCGGCAGTTTGGCGGTGCCGATGTCCATGCCGCGGTAGAGCTGCATGGCGTCGACATTGACGATTTCGCCGTTCAGACGCTGCGCCAGATCCAGGGCCAGTTCGGATTTTCCGGTGGCGGTGGGGCCGATGACGGCGATGGGCCGGGTCACGTGGCGGCTCCACCGAGCTCACGCGGACGCCATACGCTCACATGGTAGGACACACCGAAAGGGGCTGCGGCGTAAAGGGTTTCGACATCCGGGTCGGCCGGATCGACGGCGAAGAGGCCGGCCAGCACCTGGTAGGCGGGGCGGCCCTCCACCTCGACCTCGGCGCACAGCCCCGTGTCCAGGGCCGCGATGGCCTGCCGGTCCCCCGCGCTCAGCGCGCGGTCGATGGCCCCCTGCACGCCCTCGGCGCGCTCGTCGAGATAGCGCGGCGCCTTCAGCGAAAGGGTTGCCGCACCGTCGCCCACGACCAGAACAGCGACCGATTCGGTCTCGGCGTCGAGTTCGGCCCGCAGATACCGCCCGAAGACCAGGCTCTCGTCGGCCGACGCGTCGGCCGAGATCAGGCGGCATTCGGCGGTGATCTCCGGCGCGACCCGCTCGCGCAGCCAGCCCGCGATCAAGGCCGGCAGCGGCAGCATCGGATCCGCGACACGCTCGGCAACCACCCCAGACAAGCCGACGCGAACATCCACGCCGTATCCCCGGAACGTGCCCACCGCATCCGAACCGATCACGCCGGCGGAAACGCCCCCGCCGACGACCTCCGCCGACTCCGCCACGCCGACGACGATCCACCGCGACGCGCGAGCGGCCAATTCCCCCGCGGCCCGCAACATCGCAGCTCGCAACGCCGCGACCGCCCCCTCGGTGGCCGTACCGGCAGCACCCTCGAGTTCGGGCACCAGCACGGGCGGGGAGGGGATCAGTGACGCAACACAGAACACGCCGACAACCGTAGCGCTAACGCACCTCACCAGCCCCACCCCGGCCGATCGCCGCGCCGCCGAAGCGGGCTCAAAGACAGCATTTCCCATCTCAGCCTGGTTGAATGGGATGAGCTAGACCGATGAGCTAGGGCGTAACCAGGCAGCCGTGACGCGCGGCAGGGACGAGGAGCAATGACCGACAACAAAGGAAACGAGAAGGCTACCCACCCGGAGTCGACCCCGACGCCCAAGCCCGGCGCGCCGATGCCCACCCCGAGCGAGAGCGCCACGCCATCACCCGCGGCCGCCGCCGCACCCCGTCCTGGGGGCCCGCGCCGCAAACCCGAATCGCCCAAACCCCATGCCGTCAAGCCCACGCCCGGCCCGGCGGCTCAGCATCCGCATCCGGTGGTCGTGCCGAGCGTGAGCGACCCCAGCCAGTGGGGACGGGTCGACGACGACGGCACCGCCTGGGTCAAGACCGCCGAGGGCGAACGCGTCATCGGTTCCTGGCAGGCCGGCGACGCCGCCGAGGGCCTGGCCCACTTCGGCCGCCGCTACGACGATCTGGCCACCGAGGTCGCGCTGCTGGAAGCCCGGCTCGCCGCCGGAACCGACGCGCGCAAGACCAAAGCCGCCGCCACCGCGCTTGCCGAAACGTTGCCGACCGCCTCGGTCATCGGCGATATCGACGGTTTGGCGGCCCGGCTGCAGGCCATCATCGAACACTCCGACGAGGCGGCCCTGCACGCCAAGGAGGAGAAGGAGCGCACCCGGCACGAGCAAACCGAGCGCAAAGAGGCCCTGGCCGCCGAGGCCGAGCAGATCGCCGCCGATTCCACCCAGTGGAAGGCCGCCGGCGACCGGCTGCGAGAGATCCTGGACGAGTGGAAGACCATTCGCGGTGTGGACCGCAAGGTCGACGACGCGCTGTGGCGGCGCTTCTCCAAGGCCCGCGAGGCCTTCAACCGCCGCCGCGGCGCCCACTTCGCCGAACTCGACCGGGAGCGGGCCGCCGCCAAGGGCCGTAAGGAAGAACTCTGCCTGCGCGCCGAAGAGCTGTCCGGCTCGACCGACTGGTCCGGCACCGCCGCCACCTTCCGAGACCTGCTGGCCGAATGGAAGGCCGCCGGCCGCGCGCCGCGCGAGGCCGACGAGCAGTTGTGGCGCCGCTTCAAGGCCGCCCAGGACGTCTTCTTCGCCGCGCGCAATGCCGCCGCCAACGAACGGGACCAGGAGTTCGAGCAGAACGCGACGGCCAAGGAAGAACTGCTGCACGCCTACGAGCACATCAACCCCGACGCCGGCCTCGACGCCGCCCGCTCCGCCCTGCGTGAACTGCAGGAGAAATGGGACGCCATCGGCAAGGTCCCGCGCGAGCGCATGCACGACCTGGAATCGCGCCTGCGCGCCATCGAGAAGAGGGTCCGCGAGGCCGCCGACGCCCAGTGGCGCCGCACCGATCCGGAGGCCATGGCGCGCGCCGCCCAATTCCGCGAGCGCGTCGCCCAATTCGAGGAGCAGGCCGCCAAGGCCCAGGCCGCGGGCAAGACCCGCGACGCCGAGAAAGCCCTGGAACAGGCCAAACAGTGGCGCGAATGGGCCGAGGCCGCCGAGGGCGCCGTCAGCCAGCGCTGAGCCGATCGCCTGGGTTCCCCTGCGGCCCAGGCGATTACCGTCTCGGGTGTGCGGTCGGTGATCCGGCTCGGTGTATGGCGCCGAATCGAGAAGAGCCGATCGCGACCGGCGTGGCCGGTCAGGTCGCGCCCCCGGAGAACGATCTCGCCCCCGCCTTGGCTGGAGAGTCATTGGCGGACAGGGCGTTGCAGCCTCCCACGGCATCGGCCAGAACGCCGAATTCCGTGGCGTCCGAATCCAATTTCCGCCCTTCAGGAAACAGGTCTCGATCGAGGCTGCCGGACCGCTACCTGTCAGGAGAGTCGGGCCGGGTCGGTGATGACCTCGTGGCGGGTGGGGCGGTGGGAGCGGCGGTATTCGCTCGGGGAGAGGCCTACCTCGCGGTTGAAGTGGATGCGAAGGTTGGCTGCGGTGCCGAGCCCGCAGCGGGCGGCTACGACGTCGACGGGGAGGTCGGTGCGTTCCAGGAGTTCTCGGGCGCGGATGAGGCGTTGGGTGAGGAGCCATCGCAGGGGGGTACCGCCGAGTTCGGCGTGGAAGCGACGGGCGAGGGTGCGTTCGCTGAGGTTGGCGTGGGCGGCCAGGTCCGAAACTGTCAGGGCGCATTCGAGATTGGTGAGGGCCCATTCGAGGGTGGCGGCCAGGCCGGAGTCGGCGGGGTGGGCGGGGACCGGGGATTGCAGGTATTGGGCCTGGCCGCCGGCGCGGTGGGGTGAGACGACCAGGTAGCGGGCGGCGGCATTGGCGGCCTGGGCGCCGAGGTCCTTGCGGATCAGGTGGATGCACAGGTCCATGCCGGCCATGGTGCCGGCGCTGGTGAGGATGCGGCCGTCGTCGATGTAGAGGACGCCGGGGTCGATGTCGAGGTGGGGGTGGCGGTCGCGGAGGGCGGCGATGTGACGCCAGTGGGTGGTCATGCGGCGGCCGTCGAGCAGACCCGCGGCGGCCAGGACGAAGGCGCCGGTGCACAGGGAGGCGATGCGGGCGCCGCGCTCGTAGGCGGCGTGGACGGCGTCGACCAGGTCGGCGGGCGGATCCTCGCGGACGTTCGGGGTGGAGGGGACGATCACGGTGTCGGCTCGAATGAGGTCGTCGTAGTCGTGATCGGTCAAGGCCACGAACGGATCTCGCAGGGTGGCGTGCCGGGTGGCGCGGGGGCCGCAGAGCCGGAAGTCGTACCAGGTGGCGGGGTCGACTCCGAGGGGCGGCTCGTAGAAGACCTGATAGGGGATGGCCACCTCGAAGATGGGCATGCCGGGCGCGACGGCGACCGCCAGGGTTCCAGCACCGTTCGAATCCATGGCTCGAATCTAACGCCGCAAGATGTCAGAAATCTAGCGCTGTGTGGCATTCCTGCCACTCGTGGATCGGTCCGCGGCTTCGCATAGTCGAAGACATGACCACGACGACCGAATCGATACCCGCACTCCCCCAATCGGATACGTTTGCCGACCCGCGTCGATGGCGGGTGCTGGCGATCGCCGCGATCGCCCAATACCTGGCCATTCTGGATCTGTTCGCGGTCATCGTCGCCTTCCCCGCCCTGGAGCAGTCCTTCGGGCACGCCTCGACCGGCGCGGTCTCGTGGACCCTGAACGCCTACACCATCGTGATGGCCGCGCTGCTGGTTCCGGCCGGTCGGTTCGCCGACGATACCGGTCGCAAGCGCGGATTCCTGCTCGGCATAGCGCTTTTCGGTCTGGCCTCCGTCGCCTGTGGCCTGGCCCCGAACCTGGCGGTGCTCATCGTCGCCCGCGTGCTCCAGGCCGCGGCCGCCGCCCTGCTCATTCCGACCGGCCTCGGCCTGGTGCTGCCGGTCTTCCCGAAGCACGAGCACGCCACCGTCATGGGCATCTGGACCGCCATCGCCGCGGCGGGCGGCGCGAGCGGCCCGGTCATCGGCGGGCTGCTGCTCCAGGCCGGATGGCGCTGGATCTTCCTGCTGAACGTGCCGTTCGCGGTGGTGGCCTTCGCCTTCGGACTGCGCGTGCTGCCCGATATCCGGCAGCGGGCCAACCGCCGATTGGATCTGCTGGGCGCGGCCCTGATCCTCGGGGCCACCGCTGCCTTCACCACGGTGTTCGTGCAGGCCACCGACTGGGGCTACACCGCGCCGGGCACCCTGGGCTGCCTCGTCGCCGCCATCGCGTCGACCGCCCTGTTCGCCCGCCACGTGCGCCACCACCCCGACCCGGTGGTGAGCCCGATCGTGTTGCGGCACCGCCCGTTTCGCACCGCTACCCTCGGCGTCTTCTGCTACTACCTGGCCTTCGCCGCCATGATCCTGGAGGCGACGCTGTTCATGACCGAGGAATGGCACTATTCGACCCTGCGTGCCAGCCTCGGCGTGGCCGCCATGCCGATCACCTGTCTGCTGCTGTCCCCGCTGTCCGGCCGTTTCATCGCCCTGGTCGGGCCCCGCGCCTCGGCCGCGCTGGGCGGCGCGACCATCGCCCTGGGCTGCGCCTGGTGGGTGCTGGCCAGCGGCTTCTCGAACTCGTATGCGGTGGTGATGGTCCCGGGCGCGATCCTGGCCGGCGCCAGCACCGCGCTGCTGCAACCGCCGCTGTTCGGCGCGTCGACCCTGCTGCCCGCCGACCAGATCTCGCTGGGCTCCGGCACCGTGATGATGGCCCGCCAGACCAGCTCCGCCCTCGGCGTCGCCATCCTGACCGCCATCCTCGGCGACGCCGCCCACCGCACCATGACCGAGTTCCGCGCGGGCTGGCTCTACATGGTGGTCGCAGGCCTGGCAGCCATGATCGCCGGACTCGCCTACCGTCCCGACCGCGCATCGGCCTGACCCGGCAAGCCGGCACGAAAAAGGCTCGGCGGCAACCTCATTCGGTTGCCGCCGAGCCTCTCGCGGAAATCTCAGTCCTCGCCGAACAGGCGGCGGCGCCGCTGCTCCTCGGCGTGGGCCTCGGCCGAGCGGCGCTGTTCCTCGGCGGCCAGCTGCACCGAGGTGCGCGCCCACACTACCCGGACCCAGTGGAAGGTCAGCACGATGATGGCGATGGTGGCGATGATCAGGCCGATGCCCGGGCCCGCGCCGTGGTAGTTGCCGAGGCCCGGGGTCTGGCGGTGCCAGATGGACAGCACGCCGAACACGCTGCCGACGGCCGAACCCGCGACCGCGATCCAGGCGAGCAGCCAGCGGCGGGTGATGAGCGCCAGCATGGAGAAGCCGATGCCGAAGACGACCACGAACCAGACGAACACACGGGAGGGCAGTCCGATGTGGTCGCTCTGGGCGACCGTGTCGTACAGCAGCACATCGAAGCCGCGGGTCTTGCCCGCGTGCGGCAGCACCAGCGTGGCCAGCAGCACGAACACCGAGCCGGCCACGACCATGGCGCGCATGCCCGGGTCGATCTCTCCGGCGATCTTGCGTTCGACGGCCTCGAGGTCCGCGCGGAACGCCTCGAAGTCTTGACTGTTCTCGGCGGCCTTCATGCTCTCCTCATTCGCCTCGGGCGCCTGCTCCGACGCCGTGTCCGATTGTGCTGCTTCGTCTTCCGGGTTCTCCGGCCGGTCACGAGGCTCGTCGGGGCCGGTGGGCTGCTGCTCGGTCATAACCGCTGCGATCCTCGCTCACGCCGGTGGCTGCTCGAATTCCTGCACAGCGCTCCCGCGCCGCGCTGATGGGTCGGCGTGGGCGGAGTTCCCGCGACGGCGAATCCACCGCACGTCCCCCCAGGGATCCTGCCCTATGACGTTGCGTAGTTGACACCGACCCCACGATTGCCGGGATCCGCCGCGCGACGTCGCCAGCGATCCCTTGTCCCTCCGGCGCGTTGTCGGCCGGAATCCACCGGTCCGCCGTGGAATCCTGGACCCCGGCCGACAGCATGCCGTATGACGGGGCCGCTACTCACCGCAGGCGGAGCCGCAGCCCGACGCCACCGGCTCCACCACGGGCACGCCGACGCGCGGCAAGCCCAGGCCGACGCCAATGGGCGCGGTCTTGGGCGTGATGCCCCGCTCATGCGCGTCACCGGCCCGGGTCCGGCGGTGGCTCAGCACCTCGCCGTCGGCGATCAGGTAGTGCGGAGCCGCACCGGTGACATCGACGGTGATCACATCGCCGGGCCGGATCTCATTGCCCGAAGCCGGATCCACGGGCGGCCGGAAGTGCACGAGGCGGCCGTCGCGAGCGCGACCCGACATGCGCGCGGTCCTGTCGTTCTTCTTGCCCGCGCCCTCGGCGACCAGCAGTTCGACCGTCGAGCCGATCAACGCCTGATTGCCCTCGAGCGAAATCTGCTCCTGCAGTGCGATGAGCCGGTCGTAGCGCTCCTGCACGACCTCCTTCGGCAGCTGATCCGGCATGGTCGCCGCGGGCGTGCCCGGCCGGATCGAGTACTGGAAGGTGTAGGCGCTGGTGAATCGCGCCTGCCGCACCACATCCAGCGTCGCCTGGAAGTCCTCCTCGGTCTCGCCCGGGAAGCCGACGATGATGTCGGTGGTGATGGCGGCATGCGGCATGGCCGCGCGCACCTTCTCGATGATCCCCAGGAACTTGGCGCTGCGGTACGAGCGGCGCATGGCCTTGAGCACCCGGTCCGAGCCGGACTGCAGCGGCATGTGCAGCTGCGGGCAGACGTTCGGGGTCTCGGCCATGGCCTCGATGACGTCGTCGGTGAACTCGGCCGGGTGCGGGGAGGTGAAGCGCACGCGCTCGAGGCCCTCGATATTTCCGGTGGCGCGCAACAGTTTCGCGAAAGCGCCGCGGTCGCGGGGCTCCTCGGGATCGGCGAAGGAGACGCCGTAGGAGTTCACGTTCTGGCCGAGCAGCGTCACCTCCAGCACGCCCTGCTCGACCAGCGCCTGCACCTCGGCGAGCACGTCGCCGGGCCTCCGGTCGACCTCCTTGCCACGCAGTGCCGGGACGATGCAGAACGTGCAGGTGTTGTTGCAGCCCACCGAGATCGACACCCAGCCCGCGTACGCGGACTCGCGCTTGGCGGGCAGCGTCGACGGGAACGCCTCCAGGGATTCGATGATCTCGACCTGGGCTTCCTCATTGTGGCGGGCCCGCTCCAGCAGCACCGGCAGCGAGCCGATGTTGTGGGTGCCGAACACCACATCCACCCAGGGCGCCTTCTTGACCACGGTGTCGCGGTCCTTCTGCGCCAGGCAGCCGCCGACGGCGATCTGCATGCCCGGACGGCCGGCCTTGATGGGCGCGAGGTGGCCGAGGGTGCCGTACAGCTTGTTGTCGGCGTTCTCACGCACCGCGCAGGTATTGAAGACGACCAGGTCAGCGGTGTCGCCGGCCACGGCTTTGACGTAACCGGCGTCCTCGAGCAGACCCGAGAGCCGCTCGGAGTCGTGCACGTTCATCTGGCAGCCATAGGTGCGGACCTCGTAGGTCCGGGCCGGGGAATTCACCCAACCAGGGTAATAGCTGCCCCGCGGAGACCATGAACCCCGTCCGGGCTGCGTGATCCGGGTCTCGCAGCGGCCGGGTGGCGGTCATGGAATCGTCACCGAATCATCGTCCGACCGGGCGGCGGTGTTCTCAGCAGCGTCAATCGCTGGTTGCGCGGGTATACGAGTCCTGCCACAGTGCGAGCTACCCCGGCAAAGGCAAGCATTTCGGGCGCGAGGTGGTTAGGGTCACTGGTCATGACCGACGTGGCCGATCCCATCAGCATTCCCGCGCCGATGATCTCGATGCGGAACGTGGACAAGCACTTCGGCTCGCTGCACGTATTGCGTGACATCAATCTCGAGGTGCCCAAGGGGCAGGTCGTGATCGTGGTGGGACCCTCGGGCTCCGGCAAGTCGACCCTGTGCCGAACCATCAACCGGCTCGAGACCATCGACTCCGGGGAAATCGCCGTCGACGGCGTGAAACTGCCCGAGGAAGGCAAGGCCCTCGCGAAGCTGCGCGCCGACGTGGGCATGGTGTTCCAGCAGTTCAACCTGTTCGCGCACAAGACCATTCTCGACAACGTCATGCTCGCGCCGGTCAAGGTGCGGCGCGTCGACAAGACCGCGGCCCGCGCCAGGGCGCTGGAGTTGCTCGACCGGGTGGGCATCGCCAATCAGGCCGACAAGTATCCGGCGCAGCTGTCCGGCGGGCAGCAGCAGCGCGTTGCCATCGCGCGCGCACTGGCCATGAGCCCGAAGGTGATGCTGTTCGACGAGCCGACCTCCGCGCTGGACCCGGAGATGGTGTCCGAGGTGCTCGAGGTCATGGTCGGACTGGCCAAGGACGGCATGACCATGCTGGTCGTCACGCACGAGATGGGGTTCGCACGGCGCGCGGGCAATCGGGTGCTGTTCATGGCCGACGGGCAGATCGTCGAGGACACCGAGCCCGAATCCTTCTTCACCGCACCGAAATCGGATCGCGCCAGGGACTTCCTGGGCAAGATCCTCTCCCACTGATTCCACTCCACAAGGGAAGACTCCCGCACTCCACGAGAGAACAGGACGTTCGATGAGGATCAACCACGCAATCCGGATCGCCGCCGGAGTGGCTGCCCTGGCGCTCACCGTCACCGCCTGTGGCGGCAGCAGCAACAAGACTGCCAGCCAGCATGCGGCCGACGGCAAACTCACCATCGGCATCAAGTACGACCAGCCGGGTCTGGGACTGCTGAACAAGGACGGCAGCCACAGCGGTTTCGACGTCGACGTCGCCACGTACGTGGCCGACAAGATGGGTGTGAAGCCGGAGAACATCACATTCAAGGAATCGCCGTCGGCGCAGCGCGAGACGCTGATCCAGAACGGGCAGGTCGACTTCATTGTCGCCACCTACTCGATCACCGATGCGCGCAAGCAGAAGGTCGACTTCGCGGGCCCCTACTTCATTACCGGGCAGTCGCTGCTGGTGCGGTCGGACAACACCGACATCACCGGGCCGGAATCGCTGAACGGCAACAAGAAGCTGTGCTCGGTCAAGGGCTCCACCCCGGCGCAGAACATCAAGGAGAAGTACGTCAGCGCCAAGGAAGTTCAGCTGCAGGAGTACGACACCTACTCGCTGTGTGTGGAGGCGCTGAAGTCCGGCGCGGTCGACGCGGTCAGCACCGACGACATCATCCTGCGCGGTTACGCGGCGCAGTCGCCGGGCGCGCTGAAGGTGGTCGGCAACACCTTCACCACCGAGAAGTACGGCATCGGCGTGAAGAAGGGCGACACCGAGTCGCGCGGCAAGATCAATGACGCCATCGACGCCATGATCACCTCCGGCGCGTGGAAGGCCGCGCTGGAGAAGAACTTCGGCAGCACCGGCTTCCAGATCCCGGAGCCGCCCAAGGTCGACCGGTACTGATGCACGGACGCGGGCCGGGTGATTTCGACCGGCATCGGTTGTCGAAATCATCTGGCCCGCTTCGTTTTCCGATCGGAGGAATGGGGCAGTCGTGTTCGACTTGATCTCCAACTATCACACCAAACTGCTCAATGCGTTCTGGGTGACCATCGAATTGACGCTGTATTCGGCATTCTGGGCGCTGATTCTCGGCACCGTCGTCGCGGCCATGCGGGTGTCACCGATTCCGATCGCCCGCTGGATCGGCACCCTGTACGTCAACATCATTCGCAATACGCCGCTCACGCTGATCATCGTGTTCTGCTCGCTGGGCCTGTACTCGACGCTCGGGCTGCGGCTCGCGCCCGAGGGGCCGGACAGCATCTCGGAGAACAGTTTCCGGTTCGCCATCGTCGGATTGAGCGTCTACACCGCGGCTTTCGTGTGCGAGTCGCTGCGGTCGGGCATCAATACCGTGCCGTTCGGGCAGTCGGAGGCGGGGCGCTCGCTGGGGTTCACCTTCGGGCAGAATCTGCGCTTCGTGGTGCTGCCGCAGGCGTTTCGGGCGGTCATCGCACCGCTGGGCAGCGTGTTCATCGCGCTGACCAAGAATTCGACCATCGCCTCGGCCATCGGCGTCGGTGAGGCCGCGCTGCTCATGTCGGAGATGAACGAGAACGAGGCGGCGGTGCTGAACATCGGCGCCATCTTCGCGCTCGGGTTCATCATTCTGACCCTGCCGACCGGTCTGTTGTTCGGTTGGCTGGCCAAGCGATTCGAGGTGGCGCGATGACCGCGGCATCGGTCCTCTACGACGCGCCGGGTCCCCGCGCGCGGCTGCGCAACCGCGTCTATTCGGTCCTCGTCGTCGTGGCGGTGGTGGCGGCGATGTGGTTCGTGTACCACGGGCTCGCCGATAAGGGGCAGTTCACCTCCGCCAAGTGGAAGCCATTCGCCGAGAGCCAGGTCTGGAATACCTACCTGCTGCCGGGTCTGCGCGGCACGCTGGAGGCGGCGGCGCTGTCGATCGTGCTGGCGCTGGTGCTGGGCATGACATTCGGAATTCTGCGGCTCTCGGACCATCGCGTGGTCCGGTGGGTGGCGGGATTCATCGTCGAGATCTCGCGGGCCATTCCGGTGCTGATCCTGATGATCTTCCTGTACAACCTGTTCGCCAAGCAGAACGTCTTTCCCTCGAACCAGCTGGCGCTCTCGGCCGCGGTGGCGGCATTGACCATCTACAACGGGTCGGTCATCGCCGAGATCGTGCGCTCCGGCATTCGTTCGCTGCCCAAGGGGCAGAACGAGGCGGCGGTCGCGCTGGGCATGCGCAAAACGCAGGTGATGGTGTCGATCCTGCTGCCGCAGGCCGTCACCGCCATGCTGCCGGCGCTCATCTCGCAGATGGTGGTGGCGCTGAAGGACTCCGCGCTGGCCTACCAGATCACCTATCTGGAGATGGTGCGCGCGGGCGCGCAACTCGGTGCGGCGGAACAGAATCCGATCCCGTCGCTGATGGTGGTGGCGATCATCATGATCATCATCAACTACGCGCTGACCGTGATCGCCACACGCGTGGAGAAGTGGCTGCGCACCCGCAAGCGCGGCTCACGGGCCGTTCTCGCGGCGGGCACCGTCGCCGCTCCGCCCGGCATGGACGTCGTCATGGCCGAGCAGACCGCCCTGGGCGCGATCTCGAACGCGGTCCAGCCGCCGAAGTGACCCGCTCGTCCCGGTTCGCGAGCTCCGTCTCCGAACCGGGACCGGCCATTCCGGGAATGCTCGCCCGTCCGGCGGACAAGTGGTCCGCCCAGCTCGCATACTGATTTTCATGAACGAAGACGACAGCGCTCGAAGAGAATTCGTCCTCGGGCTGTTTCTGATCACCATTGCCACGCCGCTGATCGCGGGCCTCGCCGCCTTCGCCGCGATCCTCGGCGCATTCTTCATCTCCGAAGGGCTGGAACGCGTTCTGGCCGCGCGCCGCCGGAAACCCGCCCCTCCCGGTCGGCTCTCCCCACCGCCCTCCGCCACCCAACGCGCCCTGCGGCACACCGGCCACCGCCACGCCCGACGAGCCCTGTCCACCCGGCGACCGGGCGGCGTCCTGCACTGACCCCCCCCCCCCCCCGCATCGACCGATCGCGAGCGGCTACTCCGGCAGGAACAACAACCTCCTTCCCGCCGGTCGGCCACCTGGACGATCGTGCCCTGATCCGTCAGCACCGTCGCCCATCGGTCGAAATCGCGGAACCAATTCGCCCATCCGACGATCTCAGCCGTCATGACGGGTGGCGTTCCTGCACCGCGTACTCATCGGCGACGCACCCCGAAACCAGTTCATTTCGGCGGCCTCCCCGGGAATCAGCCAGAATCACCGACACGGAGAGGCGGCGAACCCGCGGTTGAACCATCTCGGGGGCTGCCGCGTATCTATCCGTGGGACGGAAAACGGATTGTTTCATCAATCCGCTTCATCGATCGAAGTGGGGCGTCATGGCCACCAACGTCACCGGCAAGCACATCAGCGGTCCGCGCGAGAACACCGATTCCGTCGCCGTTGATGTCGGGTTGCTGGTGTTGCGGGTGTTCTTCGGCGGGCTGATGTTCGTGCACGGGAGCCAGAAGCTGTTCGGCTGGTTCAATGGGGCCGGGTGGCGGCAGACCACCGCGGGTTTCGAGAAGCTCGGGTATCACCCCGGCCGGTTGTTCGGCACGCTGGCCGGGCTGTGCGAATTCACAGGCGGCACACTGCTGTTTCTCGGCCTGCTCACGCCGCTCGGGGCGGCTGTCGCCATCGGCACCATGATCAATGCCATGAACGCGACCTGGCATCACGGGCTGATGGGCTATGAGAGCGCCCTGTTGTTCGCCGTCGCCGCGCTGACCATCGCGATCGCAGGGCCGGGCCGATTCTCGCTCGACCACAACCGGCCGTGGGCACGACGTGGTCCGGTCTGGGGCGCGGCCTCCCTCGGACTCGCCATCGTGGCCGCGGTGATCACCTTGGCGTTCAAGTGGAGATAGACCCGAGGTCCGCGCCGAAAGTGGCCGCGAGATCGTAAGCGCGCGCGAAGATGTCCGCCCATTCCGGATTCTCATGCTCACGCTCGTATGCGCGAAACAGCCTGTTCCGTACTGCTTTCCGGCCGACCCAGACGAGAATCACCGTCTCGACGCGGCACGAGGGCAGGGTGTTGTTCACGAACTCGGCGAGATGGCGGTCCGGGGCCTCGCCGGCCTGCTCGTCCCAGATCGCCAAGAACCGGTCGAGTGGTAGGTCCGCAGCGGCCACTGCTCGCAGGAAATCGGCGGGATCGGCGAAGGCGCCTGTTCTGGAAGGGAATTCGGAGAGGACCGCCCGCCACACCTGATCGAGGAATCCGTGGACGGCCGACTGTTCCGCCGCCGGCCAAGACTGCCAATTCTGATGCGGAAGCTTGTTCAGCACGACGCCGGGATCGAGCTCATCGCTCATGACGAGTCGCTCGAATAGCGAGGGCAAGAGCGCCTTCACATCATCACCATCTCCAACGGTGTTCCCGAGCTTGATGCTCAGCCAGAACAGGTCCACATCCTCGACCCGCACCGGCGGCCCGCAATGCGGGCACCGCTCGAGCACCGGACGCCGGGGATACCCGGTGAACACCCGCCCGAGCTCCCGCAAGGCCGCGACGACCCCCTCGTTCATCCCCCGATTCTGTCAGTCACCACCCGGCCCGGCATCCGCCAATTCGGCCTTCACTACTGTGTAGGCGAGGGATTGGCTGAAGCCGCGGCGGGCCAGCACACCGACCAGGCGCCGTATGGCCTTCTCGCGGTCCAGGTCTCGGGGCAGGGTGCGAAGTTTGGCGCGAACCAGTTCGGCCGCGCGGGCCTGCTCGTCATCGAATGAGCTGGGCTCCGACGCGTCCGCGGAATCATCGTCGCCCGAATCGTCGATCGGAACAGGCTCGCGACGCGGCGCGAACCCGGCGCGGCGAGTCGCGGACGGGCCCGGGCTCTCGCCGGTCTGTTCGCGGCGATCGGGCCTCTGCTCGGTCGTGTCGAGTACGGCTGACGCGGCCAGCTCCGCCGTCACCACGGCGTAGGCGGTGCCGGAGTTGTAGCCGCGGCGGGCCAGCATGCCTACCAGGCGGCGGGTGGCCGTGTCGCGGTCGAGGCGCGGGGAGAGGGTGCGGAGCTTGGCGCGGACCAGCTCCGTCGCGGAATCCGCGTCGTCGCAAGGGGACTCGTGGCGGGATGCGGCGGGACGCTGGACAGGCGAGGCTTCCGCGTCACGGGGACGTGGTGCGGGGAGCTCTGCCGTCACCACCGCGTAGGCGGTGACAGGGTTGTATCCGCGGCGGGCCAGCATCGCCACGAGGCGGCGGATGGCTTTGTCGCGGTCGAGGTCCGGGGCGAGGGTTTGCAGTTTGCGGCGGACCAGCTCCGCCGCGCGGATGGTCTCGTCCTCGGCGGTCAACGACTCGAGGGCTGGCTCGGCATGCTCGGGCGCGATTCCCTTGCGCCGCAACTCCTCGGCCAGAACCTTCTTGCCCTTGCCCGAATAGGTGTGCCGCGACCGCACCCATTGCTGAGCGAAGGCCGCGTCATCGACCAACCCCACCTCGGCCAGCCGATCCAGCACCCGCTTCACGACCGCGGCACTGAACCCCTGCTCCGCCAATCGATCCGCCAACTCGGCCCGGCTCCGAGACCGATCGGTCAGCAACCGCAGACACACATCCTTCGCCTGCGCGTCGGTCCCCCCACCCGTCGCAACACCCGGCTCCCCCGAGCCCCCTCCGGAATCCGGCCGCGCCCGACCACGTCTACCCCACCGGGTGCCCTGCCCGAACTCGTCCTCCGCCGGGCCGGCCCCCTCCTGATCAATGTCGCCAGAAGCGCCACGACCATCTCCGCCGCTCGTCGGCTCCGCCCCGCGCCGCGGCCGCCCTCCACGTGCCCGCCGATCCGCTTGCGCGCCATCTCGTTTCGCCACAGGAACCTGACCGACGTCCCCATCTCCCCCATTCGTGAACTCCTCCGCCGCGGGCGCCTCGTCGCGGAAGCCCCGCCTCTCCCGCTCGAAGGAGGCCGACTCGGATGTGCGAGTCCTCCGGTGACGATCCCGCTCCGAGCCCGCCGTCTCCCCCGCCGCCTTCGCCGCCACCGCCGCAGTCGCCTCGGCCAACGCAGCCCGCGCCGCGCGCAACTTGTCATCCCGGTTCGCAATCGGCGAGATCGGCTCTGCGGCCGCAGGTTCCGCGATGGGCGAACTCGAGTCGGGGGATTCCGGCCGCGAAGGGTTGGAGATCCGCCGCCGGGATTCGTCGGAGGGCAGGGGCCGTTGTGACAGGAAGGGTTCGGTTACGGAGGGCGCGTCGTCTGTTGTTCGCCAGGTGGAGCGATGGGCATCCACCGAATTGTCTTCGGGGACAGGAAGATAGGACGCGGGGTGGTCGGCGGGGCCGTAGTTCCAGGTGCCGATGCCGGCGGTGTAGGGGTCGTCGGAGCTGTCGCCGAAGAGGTCGTGGCCGGGCTCGGGGTGCCGGAGCCTGGAAGCGGTGGGGCGCGACGCTCGGTCGGCGGTCGACTCCAGTTGGCGGCGGAGGCGTTCCACTGCTTCCAGGCGGGGCCCCGGCGAGTTCGGCCGGGGCCCTTCTTCCCGAGAGGTCATGGTCAGAAGTCTGCGGGAGCCTCGTCGGCGGTGACGTCGGCGCCGATGCCGAGCTTCTCCTTGATCTTCTTCTCGATCTCGTCGCGGACGTCGGTGTTCTCGATAAGGAACTTGCGGGCGTTCTCCTTGCCCTGGCCGAGCTGGTCGCCCTCGTAGGTGTACCAGGAGCCCGACTTGCGAATGAAGCCCTGGTCGACACCCATGTCGATGATCGAGCCCTCCTTGGAGATGCCGATGCCGTAGAGGATGTCGAACTCGGCCTGCTTGAACGGCGGGCTCACCTTGTTCTTGACGACCTTCACGCGGGTGCGGTTACCGACCGCGTCCGAACCGTCCTTCAACGTCTCGATACGGCGGACGTCCAGACGGACCGAAGCGTAGAACTTCAGCGCTTTACCACCGGTGGTGGTTTCGGGGGAGTTGTGCACCATGACGCCGTCGACGAAGTAGTTGTGATTACCCTCGACCTCGATATCGAAACGGTGCATCGAGCCGGTCCGCGGCTTGACATGCACATCGAGAACTCGTGCGGGGACCAGCTTCTGAACGGGTTCGACAAACTCCGCAACGACGGTGCTCTGGCCACGGAAGCGCGGCAGCAACTTGTATTCCATCGACGGTGCCATATATGGGGCCACGAGTTCCTGGAACTGTGCGGTCGCCTCAGTCGAGAAGACAAGGACCGCTTTACCCGCGGTACCCGCCTCGCGCAGCCGCACATTCAATCGGTAGGTGTCACGCAGGTAGTCGCGCAAACGTGTGCGTGAGCCCTCACTCATGGCTTCGACACAGATTTCGATGCGGCCGCTGCCGCCAGCGGTCCGCTCCTGCAATCCCTTGGAGCGCAAGGTGAACGAACCATCATCCATGTACCAGATGGCCAAGGCCAAGGGGGTGAGAGCCTTCAGGTACTCCTCGGAGAGGAACTTCTTGCCATCGCCCAGGTACACAGCGCGTTGAAGGTCACCCAGTTCGGGCAACGGGGTGAAGTCGGCGAACTTCGCACCCTTGTCGTTCACTCGGACCGAATGCTCGATGTTGCTGAGCAGCGACAACTTCCAATCCAGGTACTCATGCTGCTTCGCGCCATGCCCCATCCGGAAGTGAACTCCGTTGCGGTCGTTGCGGTTCGGCGACAGGTTGCCATCACCCATCAACGAGCCGAGCACGACCTGCAGCTGTTGCTCGCTCAGCCGGAAGGTCTCCGCTGCGAGCACCCGGTCACCGGCGATGATGTCACTTGCTTCGGCCCAACCGCCCGGTGTGCGGATGAGATGGTTCGGGGTAGCGGCGAATTGGGAACGTCCGTTGCCACTGGACTTTTCAACGGTGAACTGCAGGAAGTGATCGGCCGGACCATTGTCGAACCAGTTCACCACACGGCGCGGCACGACCCGGTTCGTGTCGGGGTCGTAGGACAGCACCTCGACATCCATCCTCTGGTTGACGATCTTGCCGATCTTCTCGGTGGTGCCGTCCGCCAACTGCACCCGAGTGCCGTAGTTGAAACAGCCGAACATGACACCGATCTTCTCGCGCAACTGGTTGATGAAGATGGCGGTGGTGCCGGAGTTGTTCAGGGCGCTGGTCATCTTGCGCAGGGCCTGGCTCATCAGGCGGGCCTGGAGGCCGACGTGGCTATCGCCCATTTCGCCCTCGATCTCGGCGCGCGGCACCAGGGCGGCGACGGAGTCGATGACGATGATGTCGATGGCGCCGGAACGCACCAGCATGTCGGCGATTTCGAGGGCCTGCTCACCGGTATCGGGCTGGGAGACCAGCAGTGCGTCGGTGTCGACACCCAGCTTGCGGGCGTAGTCGGGATCCAGCGCGTGCTCGGCGTCGATGAAGGCGGCGACACCGCCGGCGGCCTGCGCGTTGGCGACCGCGTGCAGGGCGACGGTGGTCTTACCCGAAGATTCCGGACCGTAGATCTCGACGACGCGGCCACGCGGCAGACCACCGATGCCCAGGGCGACGTCCAGCGAGATGGATCCGGTGGGGATCACCGCGATCGGCTGACGCTGCTCCTCCCCCAGGCGCATCACCGCGCCCTTGCCGAAGCTCTTCTCGACCTGGGCCAACGCCAGTTCGAGCGCTTTGTCGCGGTCGAAAGCCTGTGGTGCCATCGTCTGGTCCCCTTCTCGACGGGTTGTCTCATGCTGTGGTTGGCGCTCACGTTAGAGGGAGGCACCGACAAGTTCCGACGACGAGCTTAGACGAACAGGTGTTCGATGCAAGTGACGCGCTGGACGACACACGAATGACCTGATAGCAAACGATCGGCAAGCGCCCATTCGTCTCCCCGAGCGCTCAGGGCGCGACCGCGATCTTGCGAGCGTCGATCAGGCTCTGTGACTGCTTGAAGATGCGCAGCGCGGGCGTCACCTCGATGTCATTGATCCCCGGCAGCGCCCCCAGCCGCTCGGTGACATACCGGTAGAGGTGCGCATTGTCCCGGCACACCACCGACGCCGTCAGATTCGCGGGCCCGGTGACCGCGGCCAGATACGCGACCTCCGGATGCTCGCTGATCGCCGTGCCGACCTGTTCCAGATGCGCCGGATGCACCCGCCCGTCGCGGGCCGGCCGCCGCGACGGGGTGGAGCGCCACCCGGTGCGGCGGCATCGATTTCGTTCCTGATCATCGAATCCCGCAGCACCGCATCGATGCTGCCGCTGCCCCTACTGCGTCACACCGGTCTGGTGGCGACATTCACCACGGCAGAGCCCCTTGATCTCGGTATCACTGAAGGGGGAGGGCTTCGGAGTCCTCTTCCGGGGTGCGGGGGCCGAAGATCCGGCGCTCATCCTCGGCAATGGGGACGTCGTTGATGCTGGCCTCGCGGCGGGACATGCGGCCGTCGGGGGCGAATTCCCAGAGTTCGTTGCCATAGCTGCGGTGCCACTGGCCGTTGTCGTCGTGCCATTCGTATTGGAAGCGGACGGCGATGCGGTTGCCCGTGTAGGTCCAGAGATCCTTGCGGAGGGCGTAGCCGTTCTCCTTGGCCCACTTGCGCTTCAGGAAGTCGACGATTTCGGCGTGACCGGTGAGGAACTCGTCGCGGTTGCGCCAGACGGAATCCTCGGTATACGCCTGCGCGACCTTCTCGGGATCGCGTGTGTTCCAGGCATTTTCGGCGGCTCGAACCTTGAGTTCGGCGGATTCGAGGTCGAAGGGCGGCAGTGGAGGACGCATGGGTCGGGACCTTTCGAGTCGAGTGGTCGGCCGGGATCGGCCGGCGTGTGTTCATCGTGGTGCGCGGGGACACCCGCCAGGGAGCGGTCAGGGGTTGGCCGGGGACAGCTCGGGGGCGCTCCACCGCAGCGGAGTGGCTGCCGAGATCTCGACGACCTCGGTGAGGGTGAAGTCGATGGCGCATTGGGCACCGGCGGTGAAAGCGGCATCGTCCCAGGTGATCTCGGCGGTGCCGGTGAGCTGCAGGGTGGCGCCCGTACGCCAATCGGGGATGAGCAGGCCGCAGCGGGGGTCGGCGGCGATATTGCCGAGGGTCATGAACATGGAGTTGCCGCGGTAGTCGGGCCAGCGCAGGCGGGTCGAGGAAAGCACCTGCAGGAAGCCGGGATTGCCGCCGCGATGGGAGGCGTCGGCATTGCCGTCGGCGTCGGCGGAGGCGACGAAGAAGGCGTCGGCGCGTGAGATGAGATGCCGCTGGGCGTCATTCAGCGCGGTGGCGCGGCGGACCGAGGAGGTTTCGCCGGTCGCCACGGCCTCGATGCCGCGCCGGGAGATGTATTTCGGGCAGTTCGAATACACCTGGTCGGTGTCGATGCGCAGACCGGTCGCGGTGGGTGTGATCACGCCATTGACCCGCATACGCCGGCGCAGTTGCGGCCGCAGCGCGATCATGCCGACGTGCCTCGGGCCCCGCAGCGATTCAGCGAGCGGATCACCATCCACCGGGACCGCCTCCACCTCGATGGTGCGCGCACCGGAGGCGTGGACGAAGCCGGGCGGGCCGACCAGCTGACTCGCCCACATCCTCCCGGCGTCATCGGCCGTGGCCACCACGATCATGGGCTGCTCGGCCAGGAATTGCGCCGCGGCGGCCGGAATATCGGCCCGGATCATCCGGCCGACGCGCTGAGCGATATCGGCCTGCCCCATCCGCTGCTGCACGGCCAGCTCACCCGGGTGGTACGCGACCCGGGTCGATATGTCGTTCATGTGAGCTCCCCTCAGGGCCTGTCGCGCCGCGGCCGCGAATTCCGATGGTGGCCGATGTTCCGGCTCAGAAGAAGCCGCAGGTGGGGGCGGCGCCGGACGGGGCCGGGGCGTGGTCGGCGCCGGTGGGGGCGTAGACCTCGAGACGGATGCCGTCGGGGTCGATGAAGAAGATGCCGCCCGAGGCCGCGCCCTCGCGGTGGGCGACCACGCCATCGTGGGCGAAGGCGACATCCAGGGCCTTCAGGGCCGATTCGATCGCGCGCACCTGGTCGATGCTGTCCACCTGGAACGAGAGATGGTGCAGGCCAGGGGTTTTCGGTGAGAACTCGCCATCGCTCTGTTGCCACAGGGTGACCTGGAGCTTGCCGTCGCGGCCGAGGAAGGCGAATCGCTGGGCGCCTTCACCACCGGCGCCGAGCTGTTCGAAGCCGAGGGCGCGGCGGTAGAAGTCCAGCGAACGGTCGAGGTCGGTGACATTGAGGCCGATGTGCCCGGTGGCGAGAACAGGTGTGGTCATGGTGAACCCCTTCGGATTATCTAACCATCTTAGATTGTTTGACAAGTTAGAAGTTAGCGACGGCGAGTAGCTGCCGTCAACCCCTATCGCTGTTTTGTCGGTTAGAAGGGAGTAGCGGATCCGATGAGCGCAATGCGGCGGTTACCCTCAGGCGTGCCAGAACCACGCCCCCACCTGGGTGAACCGCTCGCCCTGGATCTGCTCAATACCCGCTGGATCGCGGCGACGGGCCCACAGGACCTGCTCACTGATCTGACCGGGCTGCGGGAGTGGCTGGCCGACAACGGCCTCGACCTGCCCGCCGACGAGGCGACGCTGCACGCGCTGGTGCGGACGCGCGAGGCGATCCTGCGCGCGGTCAAGGGTGAGACCGCCGAGGATCTCAACGCCGTCCTCGCACACGGCCGCATCCGCCGCAGCCTCACCCCGAACGGCCCGGCCTCGCTCCCGGAAGTCGGCGATCCGGCCTGGCTACCCGGCTGGCTCGCCGCCGACAATCTGCTGCATCTGCTGGCGAGCACCCCGGATCGCATCAAGCAGTGCGCTCACCCGCAGTGCGTCCTGTTCTTCCTGGACACGTCGAAGAACGGCGCCCGACGCTGGCATTCCATGGCCTCCTGCGGCAACCGCGCCAAGGCCACGCGGCATTACGCCAAGAAGAGGCACTCGGAGTAGGCGAATCCGCTGAGGCTCAGAACGATTCGCCGAGCGGGCGGTAGTGGGCCAGTCGCGGAGATCGCCCGCTCGGCAGTACCGCTCGAACTCCGCCACGGCCTACGGACCCATGGGTGCCGTTGACCTGGACAACCCCGCCCGTGAGCCCCTCGCGATCACCCGACCGCACGGGATCGGTGCCGAGCAGCGCGCTCACCCGCGGCGGCGATCACTCCACCGTCACCATCGCGACTTCGGCACGTCGAATTCCGCGCACAGCGCCCGCCACACATCGCGCGGATCCACCCCGGCCTCAATGGCCTGCGCCCCCGTCCGCCCCATGGACGGCAACACGTGATCGGTCAGCAGCGCATCTCCCCGCGCCGTTCCGAACTCGGTATGCAACAGCTCCTGGAACTCCGTCAACCGCACGGCCGCGAGCCTACGCCACGGTCCCACAACCACCCCACGCCCGACCACGCCCAGCCCGGCGGTCAGTTGCGGGCGCACCACGCACGCAGTCCGCGAGAACCCACGCGCCGGCCCGGATCCGACCACCGTCCCGCTCTCGACCTCAGGCCCGCACGATCCGATGACGCGCACGCGCCCAGATCTCGACCGGATCGCAGACCGCCGTGATGCCGGGGCGCGAGGGAGCGGGGCACGACGGACCTGAGACGACCGTCGCGCGCATGACCGGAAGTCAGCTGGTGTGGGGGGATTCGACGACGGCGTGGCAAACCTCGACCGGGTCCGAGACGACCGCTATACCGGTGGCGGCGGAGCGGGCGGCGGCGGTGTAGGAGGGATCGTCGAGGACGCGTTCGACGGCGTCTCGAAGGGATTCGGAGGTGACGGGGCGGACCAGGATCGAACTGCCTTGGCGAGCGGCACGATTGGCGAGTTCCCACTGATCGCCGCCGCCGGGAACGGTGACGATGGGGACGCCGGCGAGCAGGGTTTTGGCGAGCAGGCCGTGGCCGCCGCCGCCGATGACAACCGAGGCGTGGCGGAGGAGTTCGTCCTGGCGGCCCAAACCGGCTGTGGCCCAGGGCGGAAGGTCGGCGGGCGGGGTGTCGAGCATGGAAATGGCGACACGGACGCCCGCGCCTTCGAGGGCCTCGAGGGCGAGGTCGGCCAGGCCCGCGGTGCCGGTCTGGGCGGTGGAGGGGGCGACCATGACCAGCGGTTCGTCGCCGGGCGGCAGCTCGAGAATGTGGTCGGTGGGCTCCCACAGCAGGGGGCCGACCAGGTGCGCGTTGTCCGGCCAGTCGGGGCGCGGCACCTCGAGGGCGGGCAGGGTGGCGACGAGGCGGGCGGTGGGCCCCGGATCCTGCGGTGGCAGGCCGATGCTCGCTCGCGCCTGCTCGCGTTGCAGTTCTCCACGCCGGATGGACCGCGAACTCAGCCCGCGCAGCACCGAATCGCGAGCGCGTCCGCGCATGCCCTCCCCCGCGGCGAGCCCACTCCCGATGGGCGGCAATCCCTTCGACGGCAGGTACAGCGGATGCGGCGACAGCTCGACCCAGGGCAGCTTGAGCCGCTCCGCGGCCATGCCGCCCCCGGCGGTGAGCACGTCCGACACCACCAGTTCCGGCAGCATGGCGCTCAGGTCGGGCAGGATCTCGGTCGAAATATGCGCGGCGCGTTGATGAATCTTCGAGCCAGCGTCATTGTCGTCATCCTCGGCCCGGGGCGCGAGCCCCTTGAGCCGCCGCACCCCGATCCCGATCTCCCGCGCCGCGTCGAACCAGCGCGGGCTGGTGAACAACACCGGCTCATCGCCCGCCGCCAGCAATCGCACGCACAACGCAATCGCTGGGAACGCATGCCCGGGATCAGGCCCGGCCACCACCGCTACTCGCACGGCCCCAGGGTGCCACACCCCACCGACGCCACCGGCACATCACCCGATTCGGCGACCCGCGTCACTCGCGTACGCGGCGGCGGTGAGGAGACCGGCCCCCTACAGACCCGCCAGGACGTCGAGTTCAGCCGGCGAAGTAGTAGAGCTCGAAGGTGAGAGCGTGGGCGGCGGGTATCCCTTCCTTCGGACCGGCTGTCATCTCGAGGACGGCGCGGGCCTGCGCTGCGACGGGTTCGGGACTCAGGGCCTCGAGGTACCGGTGGTGGGCGGTGAGGGATGCGACGGCGGTCTCGAAGGTGTCGGTGACGTCCAGGCCGTGGCTGCCGTCGGCGACGCCGTAGACGGCCGCCCAGCGAGGCGACCAGATGGGGAGATCCGTGAGGTCAGGGTGGATCCATTCGTTGCCGGCGTCGGACACCGCGTCGAGGGCTGCGCGGCCGACGGCACGGTGGTCGGCGGAGTTGGCGTAGCCGCGGGCCCAGGTGCCGCTGAAGTTGAACAGCACCACCATCTCCGGGCGGTGGCGGCGGATGGCGGCGGCCAGATCCCGGCGCAGGGCCAGGGATTCCTCGATCCGGCCGTCCGGATGCCCGAGGAACTCCACCTCGCTGACGCCGACGATCTTGGCGGAGGCCCGCTCCTCGTCCTCCCGCAATGGCCCGCACTCCGCGGGTGGTAGCCCGGCGATCCCGGCCTCACCACTGCTGACCAGTACATAGCGAATGTCCTTGCCCTGTCCGGTCCACCGCGCGACCGCCGCGGCCGCCCCGTATTCGATGTCGTCGGGATGCGCGGCGATGACGATCCCGCGCTGCCAGTCCTCGGGAAGCTGCTCCATATCTCGATTGAACACGAGCCGCGGTCGCCCTGGAGGGGAGCCGCGAACTCCGCACCCTTGCGCCCCGTCAGAGCATGGTGAGGACGCCTTCGAAGGCGGCCTCGGCGGCACCGAGCAGTTTCAGATCGGGCCCCAGACCGGACTTTTCGATGCGTACCCCACCGAAGGCGCGGCTGACCATGCTACGGCGGTGGACCTGGTCGCGGACTCGGGCGATGGCCGGTTCGGGGAGGGCGGCGAAGAGATCGCCGAGCACCACCAGTTCGGGGCCGAGGATGTTGACGACGTTCACCAGGCCGAGGGTCATCCAGCCGAGATAGTCGGCGAGGCGGGTTTCCCAATCGCCGTGCAGTTCACGCAGTTCGGCCACGATGGCGCCGCGGGGGCCGTGCTCGGGCATGCCCAGGGCGCGGCACAGGGCGGCCTCGCCCACCTCGGTTTCCCAGCAGCCCTCGTTGCCGCAGTAGCACTTTCGACCGCCGGGTCGCACGGTCATATGGCCGATCTCACCGAGGTAGCCGGCGGACCCGCGCAGCAGCGCGCGCTGGGCGATGAGACCGCCCCCGACGCCGACATCGGCGGAGACGAAGACCGCGTCGGCGGCCGCGCGCCCGACACCCCTGGCATGCTCTGCGAGCGCACCGAATTCGGCATCGTTGCCGACAGTGACGGGCAGGTCCAACACCGTGCGCAACCGCTGCCCGAGCGCCACCTCACCCCAGCGCAGGTTGGCGGCATTGTGCACCAGCCCATCCGCGCGCCGCACCACGCCGGGCACGCACACCCCTGCCGCCACCGGCCGCAACCCGAGATCCTCGGCGAGCATGGCCGAGGATTCCGCGACGTGCGTGATCAGCTCGTCCGGTTCCCGTTGCCGCCCACGCAGATTCCAACTGTTGCGTCCCATGATCTGCCCACCGAAACCGACCAGCGCGATCCCCACGTGCTCGACCTGCACGTCCACCGCCAGCACCACCGCCGCCTGCGGTTGCGGCAGCACCAGCAGCGACGGCCGCCCGGCCCCGCGCGCCATCCGCGGCACCTTCTCCTCCACCACGCCGTCCTCGGCGAGCCCGTCGACGAGCATCTTGATGGTGGACCGATTGAGCCCGAGCTCGGCCGCCAGCGCCGCCCGGGTGGCGGGGCCTCGGATGTGTAGCAGCCGCAGGAGGCTCGACCGGTTGAACCGGCGCACCTCGTCCGGTCGGGCGACGGTCATGGATTCGGTAATACCATCGCGCGGCTCAATGACCCGCAATCGCCACGCGGCGTCTCGAGAGCGCGTCGACGGTCGCGGCGAGCAGCAGCACCAGCCCGGTCACGATGGACACCACCGCCGCGGGCTGCCGCAGCAGGCCCAGGCCATTGGACACGACGGCCAGCACCGCACCACCGATCACCGCGTCCGCCACCCGACCCCGGCCGCCGAACAGCGAGGTGCCGCCGATCACGGCCGCGCCGACCGCGAACAGCAGGGTATTGAGCCCGCCTGCCTGCGGGTCGACCGAGCCGACCTTCGAGGAGTAGACGATGGCCCCGACCGCCGCACACGCCGAGCAGATCACGAAAACGCTTGCCCGCAGCTGGGTCACGTCGATACCCGCGCGCCGCGCCGCCTCCATATTGCCGCCGATGGCGTAGATGTGACGGCCGTAGGTCGTGCGAGTCAGCACATAGGTTCCCGCGACCAGCAGCACCAGCACGATCGGAACCACATACGGCACACCGGAAATCACGATCAGCTTGCTCGGCGAACGATTCGCGGTGAGCAGCGCCGTCACCGCGACCGCGAACCCGCCGAGCGCCACCACTTTCGCGACCACCAGCGGCGTCGGCGCGGTGACCAGCCCGCGACGCCTGCGTCGCAGATGCCCGCCCAGCGTGACCGCCGTGTACCCACCGGCCGCCACCGCGCACAGCACCCAGCTCCCCGCCGTGGACAGGTTCCCGTTCGCCACCTCGTTGAGCACGTGCGAGGAACTGATCCCGAGGACCCCGCCCTCACCGATGAGCTGCAGAATCACACCCTGCCACGCGAGGAACAACGCCAGCGTCACCACGAACGACGGCATCCCGATCTTGGCGATCAGAAACCCGGTGATGCAGCCGATGGCCGCGCCCACGCACACCGCGAGCAGCATCTCGATCCACGGATTCGCCTGGAATCCGATGACTGTCAGCACTATCCCCAGCACCGAGAATGCCACGCCCGGCCAGATCCGCAGCAGCCCCGCCAGGATCGCGGCCAGCACCAGCATGGCGTTGAAGATGTAGAACACCGTGGAACCCATGCCGTTCAACAGGTTTCCGTTGTCCACGTAGTGCATGGCCAGCACCGCCCCCGCCACGCCGGACGCGGTGCCCGCCGACAGATCGATCTCCCCGATCAGCAGCACGAACACGATCCCGATGGCGATGATGGTCTGCCCTGCCCCCTGTGCCAGCAGGTTCGCGATGTTGTTGAGCGAGAAGAACACATTCGACATCAACGAGAACAGCACCACCAGCGCGATCAGGCCGAGGATCGCGGGCAGTGACCCGATATCGCCGCCACGCAGCCGGGACGCGTAGTCGCGCAGGGCATCTCGGGTCGACAGTGTGGTGGTGTCGATGCCGAAGTCGGTGATGGCGGTGCCCGGTTCGGCCGCCGATTCCGAAACATTGGTCATGGCAGTGGTTTCCTCACAGCACCGCGGCTTCCGGCCGCGCCAAGCCAAGATCGCCGGAGCGCCCGGCGGTGATCAACTCCACCACCTGGCCGGTGGTGACATCCGCGGTCCGCACCTGCGCGGCCATCCGGCCCAGGTACAGCACCGCGATCCGATCGGCGACCTCGAACACGTCGGCCAGGTTGTGGCTGATCAGCACCACTCCCAGTCCCTGCTCGGCCAGCCGCCGGACCAGATCCAGCACCTGCCGCGTCTGCGCCACACCGAGCGCCGCGGTGGGTTCGTCCAGCAATACCAGATTGCTGTTCCACAGCACGGCCTTCGCGATCGCCACGGTCTGGCGTTGCCCGCCGGAGAGAGCTGCGACCGGGGTGCGCACCGATTTCACGGTGCGCACCCCCAACGAGGCCAGGGTGCGCCGCGCCGCCTCCTCCATGCTCGCCTCGTCCAGCAGCCACGGCTTGCCGCGCTCCCGGCCGAGGAACATATTGGCCACGATGTCGAGGTTGTCGGCCAGGGCCAGGTCCTGGTAGACCACCTCGATGCCGAGCGCCGCCGCGTCCTTGGCGCCACGCAGGTGCACGGGTTCGCCACGGAATCGCACCTCGCCGGAGTCGGCGGCGTGGATTCCGGCAACACATTTCACCAGCGTGGATTTGCCCGCGCCATTGTCTCCGACGAGCGCGGTGACCTCTCCCGCCGGCACGGTGAGGTCCACGTCGTACAGCACGCGCACCGGTCCGAAACTCTTGTTCAGGCCGGTGATCTGGAGCAGCGGCTCACTCATGTCTCGATCCTCAGCCGATGCCGAGTTCGGCGCAGACGGACTTCACGTCGCCCGAACAGACGTCGGAGGCCTTCACGAAGCCCGAGTCCACCACCTGCTTGACCTCGGACTTGGTGATCAACTTCGGTTGCAGCAACACCGATTTCACATCACGCTTGCCCTTGGGATCCTGACTCACGCCTTGCGCCAGCGCATCCGCGGCGGCCGTGTCGCCCTTGGCCAGGGCCACAGCGAGTTCGGCGGCGTTCCTGGCCTCGTCCTCGATGGGCTTGAACACGGTCATGTACTGGTCCCCGCGCAGGACGGCCTGGAGCCCGTCGACGGTGGCGTCCTGACCGGTGACCGGCACCTTGCCGTTGAGGCCGTTCTTCTTCAACACCGTGATCACCGCGCCGGCCAGGCCGTCATTGGCCGCGACCACGCCGTCGACCTTGCCGTTGTTGCCGGTGAGGATCTGCTCGAAGGTGGTGCCACCCTTCTGGTTGTTCCAGTCGTCGATGGCCTGACTGCGCACCAGCTTCAGCGCGCCCGAATCATAGAGGGGCTGCAAGACTTTCCGCTGGCCCTGATGGAACAGGGTGGCGTTGTTGTCGGTCGGGGCGCCCTCGATCTCCACGACCTGCGCGCCCGGCTTGTCCGCGAGCGCCTTGGCCAGACCCTGGCCCTGCAGCTCGCCGACCTTCACATTGTCGAAAGACACGTAGTAGTCGGAGGATCCGCCGAGGTTGAGGCGGTCGTAGTCGATGGTCGGGATGCCCGCCTTCTTGGCCTTGGCGGCTACCGCGCTGCCGACCTCGCCATTGATCGAGGCGATGAGCAGCACCTTCACGCCCTTGGCGATCATGCCGTCGGCGAGGGTGGAGAACTTCTGGACGTCGCCCTGCGCGTTCTGCACGTCGGCGTCGAAACCGGCCTCGTTCAAGGCTTTCCGGAGCAGCGGTTTGTCGAAGGACTCCCAGCGGGCCGAGGTGGCGGTCTCGGGGAGGATGACCCCGACCGTGCCATTGGCACCGCCGCCGGAGGGCGCGTTCGACGAGGAGGTCGTGCTGCTGGAGTTGGATCCGCAGGCGGTGAGGGTGAGCAGGCCGGACAGGGCCAACGCGGCGGCGCAACCCCGTCGGCGTCCGGACTTCTTCGGCGGGAGCGCGCTTTTCGTCCTCATCAGGGTGACCTTTCACGCGGCGGCCACTGGGTTGCGACCGCGCACACGGCATATGTTGTGGGCAACAACATATGCCGTATGCGTCACTCATATGGGACGTTTCGTCAAATAGATGCGGACCGGTTCAGGGCAGCAGGATGACCTTTCCGCCCGCGTGGCCCGCCATCACGAACTCGTGCGCCGCGGCCACCTCGGCCAAGGGGAACGTCTTCGCGATCGCCAGATCGAGCTTGCCCGCCGACAAGAGCGGCAGCAATTCGCGCCAGGCATTGCCGCGAATCTCGGTGCCCGGATCTGCGCCCGGCGCCTGGCCGAGCGCCTTGAAGCCGTCCGCGGCCGCCCGGCCGAATGCGACGATGGTCGCGATCCGGCTCCGGTCGGGGACCAGTTCGAGGGAGACATCGACGGCCTCATCGGTGGCGACCGTGTCGAGAGCGGCGTCGATTCCGTTGGGGGCCAACGCCTTGACGCGATCGGCCAGCCCGGGGCCGTACTCGACAGGCTCGACGCCGTAGGCGCGCAACCGTTCGTGGCGGCTCGGCGAGGCCGTGCCGATCACCCGCGCACCCCGCGCCACCGCCAACTGCGCCGCCAATGCGCCGACACTGCCCGCGGCGCCGTGGATCAGCACGGTATCGCCCGGGCCGACGCCGGTCGCGGCGAGCATGTGCACGGCGGTCGCGCCTACGCTGAGCACACCGGCCGCCTGTTTCCAGTCCACGTCGGCGGGCTTGGGCACGACGCGGGCGGCGTTCGCGGTGACGGCGGTCGCGTAGCCGCCGACCACCGGCGCGATCACCTCGTCGCCGACCGAGATCGGCCCGGCCGGACCCACCGCGTCCGGACCGACGGCGGTGACCACGCCGGCCACCTCCAACCCGAGCCGGATCGGCAGCTTGCCCGGATCCGTCCCGAACGCGCCGCTATAGAGCTTGTAGTCGAAGGGATTCACTCCCGCGGCACGCACCGCGATGGTGACCTCACCCGGCCCCGGCTCGGGAACCTCGACCTCGATGAGCGACAAGACTTCCGGTCCACCGTAGGCGGTGGCAACGACAGCGATAGCCATGTGGCGATCATACGAAAAAAGACCGTCCCCCCTGGCCATCCAGGGGGGACGGTCCACGACTCGACCGTTCAGAACTTGCTCAGCGGCGACTTGTCCTTGGACCCCGACAGCGCCTTGTACAGCACGTACAGACCGAAAATAATGGCGCTCACCAGCAGGATCGGGAACAGCGCCTTGATCAGCCACCCGAGCACCGCGAAGGCGATCCATACGAGGACGACGACGCCGAGGATCTTCCAGAACATAACTGACCTCCCTAGTCTCCGAACCGCCGTCCGCGCGATTCGACACCATCCATACTGCGTCCCTCACGTCACAAAATCACCAGGTCAGCACCAATATCCGGGACAGAATCAGGGTTCACCCCGAGTCCGCGGCGCAACTCCGAGCCGCAATCGGGGTCACCGAGTTCTGGTCTGATCCGTCCACCGGTATCCATCGAACCAGCGCAACCGTGCCGGAGGTTATCGGAAGACCAGCCCGCAGTTGACGCACCAGCACTCCCCACCCGGATCGGGGGCCCGAACTCGACGCACCGCCCCAACTGGGCCGACGACGACCGGCAGAACGAGCAGGATGATCAGAAGGTGCCAGACGCTGAGGACTCCCACGCTTCGATGGTCTCACCGGGCCCGACGCGGCACCGTGTAGTGCGCCCGGCGCCCCAATGCCGCTCCGGGCCTTATGGATTGGCGCGGTAGCGGTTGTCGGCGAGCTCGGTGAGGGCCTGCGCCCAGCCGTCGAGGCGGTCGGCGGCGTCGCGGAGGTGAACCATGGCCCAGCCGAGATCGTCGGTGACGGCCGCGCTCTCGGGGACGGCGAGGACCCGGGCCGCGGCGGCGACCATGCCCTCGTACTCGATGACTCCGCCGTCCAGGCGGATGGAGACGGCTCGGACGTGCTCGCCCAGGGGCGAATTCGCGCCGAGGGCCTCGGCTGCGCGCTCCATGGCGACGACATCCTGCGCCAAGGCGTGCAGTGCGGCAGCACCGGAGGCAGCTGTTTCCAGAGTGTCGTCGAGGTCGTCTTCGGAGAGTCGCCCTGAACGTGCGATCTGCGAATGCAGGCCGTGGAGCGCGCGCTCAGCCCGGACCAATCGGGCGATGGAGGCCCGCGCGGCGGAGCGGATGGGCGGCAGCTTACGAGGGACGAACGTGGCCTGCGGCAAGGGTTGCTTGCGCATCTCCAAATAGCGGCGGGCGGTCACCGCCGTACCGGTGACGAGCGCGACCGCACCGCTGCCGACCACGACCACCGCCCAGGCCGGCGCCGAAATCAATACCAGTCCAACGGTTCCGGCCGTCGTCAAACCGGATGCCGTCCCCAGCCGGAAGCTTCGACGCCGGGCCCGGCGACGCCTGCGCAGTTCGCGCTCCCGCGGATCCGCCCACTTCCGCACAGCCACCAACGCCTGCTCCCCCACGCCCCGCAGAGTATCCGGCAATCGCTGCGCCACTTCCTCGGGTTCGAACCCGGTGGGAGCCAACACCTCCCGTACCGTCTCGGCAACCCGCTCCCGCCGCGCCCGTTTCCGGCGGCCGCCGCCATCGGCGAACTCGGCATCGCCCATGCCCGCCTCGGACCCGGACATCGGCCGCGGGTACCCGGGTGGCTGCACCGCGGACCCATGCGGTGACCGCCCGGCACCCAGCGGCGATCGGTGGTCGGTTCGATGAGCGTCGGATTGTGCGGCCCAGCCCATCTCCGGCCCCGTCGTCGACCGCGGCTGCATGGCAGGATTCGCGTTCGGGGTTCCCGCCGGACTCATGCCCGCAGAGCCGGCGTCGAATTGCCGTGTGGCGCCGGAGGTCTGGTCCGCACTCGATTGTGATCGCGCCGCGGGCGCCGATGGGCGGACATCCGGCTTGCGTCCGATCAGACGCTTCCGCGCGGACCGGTCGGTCGAGGCCGTCGGCGAATTCGGTTGCGGCGCCCGCGCGGCGGAATCCTGGTGAGGATTCGCGGGGTACTCCGGCGCGGGGACAGTGCCCGCCATCGGGGCGGAAGCCATTCCATGCCCGGCGGTTTCGGTCGGGGCAGGCGGCTGAGGGGTAACGGGCGGGGGGAAGGAGGAAGGGAAACCGGGGATGGAGTCGGGGGTTTCGGCGCGGGTTCGGCGCAGAAAGCGCACAGGGGAGTTCGCGGGACTGTTGTCGGCCCGCGATCTCCCCATCGTCGTACTACCTTTCGCGCAGCAGTTACTGCTGGGCGGCCTGACCCTTGTTGAAGTTGGGCTGGGCGGCCGGCTGGGCGGGCTGCCCCTGCTGGATCTGGGGCTGGGCGCCGCCGGCGGGGAGGGAGTCGCCGCGCATGGAGGCGCGGATCTGCTCGAGGCGGTTGTGGCCGGCCATCTGGACCGACGCCTGCTGGACCTCCATCATGCGGCCCTGGACCGTGTTCTGGGCCAGCTCGGCGGCGCCGAGGGCGTTGGCGTAGCGGCGCTCGATCTTCTCGCGCACCGCGTCCAGGCTCGGGGTGGTGCCGGGGGCCGACAGGGTGGAGTCCATCTGCTGCAGGGAGGCGGAGACCTGCTCCTGCATCTTGGCCTGCTCCAGCTGGGACAGCAGCTTGGTGCGCTCGGCGACCTTCTGCTGCAGCAGCATGGCGTTCTGCTCGACGGCCTTCTTGGCCTGCGCGGCGGCCTGCAGCGACTGGTCGTGCAGCACCTTCAGATCCTCGACGGCCTGCTCGGCGGTCACCAGCTGCGCGGCGAAAGCCTCTGCGGCATTGGTGTACTGGATCGCCTTCTCGGTGTCACCGGCGCCGGTCGCCTGGTCGGCCAGCATAACCGCCTGGCGCGCATTGGCATTGAGCTTCTCGACCTCGTCCAGCTGGCGGTTCAGCTTCATCTCCAGCTGGCGCTGGTTGCCGATCACCGACGCGGCCTGCTGCGACAGAGCCTGATGCTGGCGCTGGGCTTCCTCGATGGCCTGCTGGATCTGAACCTTCGGATCCGCATGCTCCTCGATCTTCGAATCGAAGAGGGCCATCAGGTACTTCCAGGCCTTCACGAACGGATTAGCCATCGATTGATCCCGCCTCCATATGACGTGCCGCGCCCGGTAGCGCGACAGTAGTGCGCGACCCTCGCGCACCCCTGTTGTCCCTATCTCCACTGTGCAACGGCTGTTCCGGAGATTTCGGCAGCAGCACGACGTCTCCGGCACGAAGCCTACAGAGAATTTATCCCTTTCGGCTCCACAGCACAGTGATCACTTGGCGGCCACCAGTACCAGACGATCCGACTTCGGGGCCGGAATCACAATGCGGGGGCCGAAAGTTCCGTCCGCGGCCAGTGCCACGTCACCATCGCCACCCCGGGGAGTAACCTTCGCGGCGGCCTTGCCGGTCGCCACGCTCGCGGTGGCCTTGCCGGCGGCCAGCGCGGTGGCTTTGTCGGCGTCGGCCATGGCCGCGCTCACATCGAAGAGCACCTGCGATAGCGGCACGTCCAATGCCTGGCAGATGGCGGCCAGCAGTTCACTGGACGCTTCCTTGCGGCCGCGCTCGACTTCCGACAGATACCCCAGGCTCACGCGCGCGGAGGTGGAGACCTCACGCAGCGTCCGGCTCTGGGCGACCCGAGCGCGCCGCAGGCTTTCCCCGATCGCTTCTCGCAGCAGCGTCATCTCGTTCTCCTCACACTCGTCTCGCCGGACTCAGCGTTTGACTGGACAACGTCCGGCGTCGGCCGCGCGTTCCCGGCCTCGTCACTCGTCCCTGACGATGCGGACGAGCTCGGTGACCGCGGCGCGAACCGCGCCCACCCTGATCGTCCACCGGTCCCCCGACAACTTCAACCGCAGTACCTCGGTGGACTCCGGACCCGCTATACCAAGAAATACCGTGCCGACCGGCCTGCCGTCCTGAGGTTCCGGTCCGGCGACGCCGGTGAGTGCGATTCCCCAGTCCGCTCCGCAGCGGCGACGAGCCCCGACCGCCAGCTGTTCGGCGGTGGTCGCGGCCACCGGTCCGTCGGCTGCCAGGGTGTCCGCACTCACACCGGCGAGTGACTCCTTGAGGTCGGTGGCGTAAACGATCAGTCCACCCCGCAACACCGCGCTCGCGCCCGGAATTCCCGCGATGGTGGCGCTGAGCAGCCCGGCGGTCAGCGATTCCGCGGTGGCCACGGTCTGACCAGCGGCGGCCAGAGCGGCCACCAGGTCGGCGGCGGGTGCCGAGGTGACCAGCAAGTCCGGCGGAATCGGCGCAGCGGTCGCTACGCGGGACAGCGCGGCCTCGACGTCAGGGCGCACGACTGCCGCCCGGCGACCCGAACCAGAGGCGGGCCGCTTGCACGACGTAATCCACGCCGGTGACGACCGTCAGCACCACGGCCCCATACATCAAGTCCATTCCGGCCGAAGCGAATCCGCCGGAGAGCGGCAGCAGCAGCACGGCGATGGCGACCGACTGGACCAGCGTCTTGAGTTTGCCGCCCCGGCCCGCGGGAATCACCCCGCGCCGGACCACGGCCAGCCGCAGCAGCGTGACGCCCAATTCCCGGGCCACGATCACGATCGTGATCCACCAGGGCAGGTCGTGCAGCATCGACAGCCCGACGAGCGCCGCGCCGATGAGCGCCTTGTCGGCGATCGGGTCGGCCAGCTTGCCGAAGTCGGTGACCAGGCCGTATTTGCGAGCCAACTGCCCGTCGATGCGGTCGGTGATGGCGGCGACGCCGAACAGCCCGGCCGCGATCCAGCGCCACTCGGTCTCATGCCCGCCGCCGACGAACAGGGCCAGCAGGAACAGGGGGACGACCAGGATGCGCAGCACGGTGAGCACATTGGCGATGTTCATCACCGGCACCGGCGCCGGTTCCACCGTCGCGTCGGGCCGGGGCACGGATGCGAATCCCGGACTCACCGCGGGACCGGCATCGGTCCAGCGACCCTCCAACTCGTCACGCTGCACAGTCACCAGCGCCCCCACCGGCCGAGACACCGGCCATGGTTTCCGGACCATGCCGGTGTGCGGGAGAGCTGGATGAGTGACACACCGACAAGCCTATCGGTACGCGGGCCGACTACTGTGCACCCCATGACAACACGGGCACCTGACAGTGGTTCGATCGACGGGCAGGCGGCGGTCGCGCCGATCGTCCGTCGAGCGCGAACCTCTGACGTGCCCGAGATCAAGCGGCTCATCGACATCTACGCCGGCCGGATCCTGCTCGAGAAGAATCTGGTGACCCTGTACGAGGCGGTACAGGAATTCTGGGTGGCCGAACGCGATGGGCAGATCCTCGGCTGCGGCGCGCTGCACGTGCTGTGGGCCGACCTCGGTGAGGTGCGCACTGTCGCGGTCCATCCGGATATCAAGGGGACGGGCGCGGGGCGGCTGATCGTGGAGCAACTCATCGCGGTCGCGCGGGAACTGCAGCTGAAGCGGTTGTTCGTGCTGACATTCGAAGTGGATTTCTTCGCCCGGCACGGGTTCGTGGAGATCGAGGGCACGCCGGTGACCGCCGAGGTGTACGCGGAGATGTGCCGGTCCTACGACACCGGTGTCGCCGAATTCCTGGACCTGTCCTACGTCAAGCCGAACACGCTCGGGAATACCCGAATGCTGTTGACGCTCTGACCTTTCCGTATCCGTACCGACTTCGATCAGGAGCGATGAGCCCATGGCCGTCTTCGCCGTCCACTACGTCTACTCCGACGCCACCGTCCCCGCCCGTGACATCCACCGGCCCGACCACCGCGCCTGGCTGAACAGCCTCGTCGACGCGGGCACCGTGCTCACCAGCGGTCCGTACCCGGATGGTTCGGGCGCGCTGATCCTGGTCAAGGCCGACGACCTGGAGTCGGTGACCGAGCTCTTCGAGGACGACCCGTTCAACCGGCAGGGGCTGCTGACCGACAAGCGCATCGTCGAGTGGCTGCCGACCATGGGCGCGTTCGTGTCCTGAGCGAGGCACGAATCCCACCCGCCGTGCGGGTGGCCAGATCGTCTTCGGCGCCGGAGATTTCGATCCGGGTGCGGCCGCCGACGACCTTGGCGTCGTGGATCTGAGCCGAGACCGGCCGGCCGAAAGCCGTGGTGTGAACGATGACCTGGGCGGCGCGGGCAGCCGCGATGCGGACCGCCGCATCGGAGAGCTGCGCGAATTGGCCGGCAGGGCACGGAAAATCGGCTCGATGCGAGGCGACATCACTGGGGAGGACGTGGCTTTCGCGCTGGCCGAAGTCCCATCGTCGGCTACACTGTCGGCCCCAGCGCCGCTGCCGACCAGTGGCACCGCGACCTGCGCATCGTGGTGGACGGCCTGTCCGCGCGCCGCTGTCCCATCTCCCCCGAGCCCGCTGGCGGGACCGGTCACCGTGCATCGCCACCGGCGGTCTACCGTCGATCCGTGCGATCGGACGAATCCACCGCCGTGTCCCGGTTCCGCGCCGCTCGGGTGGCCCGCCTGGCCACCGCCGACGCCGCGGGCCTACCTCACCTGGTCCCCGTCACTTTCGCGGTCTCCCCTACCGATTCGCCGCTGCTCGTGGTCTTTGCGATCGACCACAAACCCAAGACCACCACCGATCTCCGCCGCCTTCGCAATATCGCCGCCAACCCCCGCGTCTCATTGCTCGCGGATCACTACGACGAAGACTGGACCCGGCTGTGGTGGTCCCGGCTGGACGGCATCGCCGAAATCCTCACCGACCCGGCCGCCCGCGCGCTCCCCCTCAGCTGGTTGGCAGCGAAATACTCTCAGTACCAAGCTGTTCCACCGGCGGGGCCGCTCGTCCAGATTGCCGTCGACTCGATCCGCGGCTGGTCATATGCCTAATGACGTGGGAGCTCGTCGCTATCCGACGAAACAGATAGCACCCCATGTCGGACCGTGAGGTGTGCGAACCGCACCGAGTCGTCCGCGCGGCATCGTGAACAGGCCGATTCCGATCGGGCGCGCGGCGCCATCCGACAGCGCCACCACGGCCTCTCGGGCCGAATCGAGGGCGGTCAGCTGGTCGGTGACGGCGTGGTCGTCGGCCCGGCGTCGCAGACCGCCGGAGGACTGCCCTGGACCCGTAGGAGATCGCAGAAGGTTTGCGCGGCGACCTTCCACGAGCCGTCGATCTGCAGTGCGATGCCATGGCGGTTGACAAGCAGCGGAATCCCATGCTTCTTGATGGTGAAGGTGACCGTCGCGCGAGCGGGCCCGGCCCCGTCCACCTGCGAGACACTCGCCGTCGCACCGCCCGCGATCGACGAATTCGCCTGGCGCTCCAGTGTTTCCGTGAAAGCCTGACCGTTCTCCAGCAGCGCCGCCTTCTGGTCGACGGCGATCGAGCTGTCGAAGAACCGCTCGAAGGTCGTGGTGACGGCCTGCACCTCGCCGTTCGGGATGCTGCCGTCCGATGCCGTCTCGCCCCTACCGCACCCCGCGGTGAGGAGCACCGGAACCGCACACGCCGCCATCAGCCGTGACACCACCATTCGATCGACCATCCCGCGAAGGTCTCCTTCCGTGCTCGGATTCGACGAGTACAACACAGAAGTGGTTGTGCGTCCTCCACCGCGCCGACGCCTGGGTCGCCGGCGCTGCCGGTTGTCGCGCCGGACATGGTCAAAGAATCGATCCAGCGTCCGAAGATGTCCGAGCCGGTGAAAGGCGTGCGGAAATCGGGGCCCGAACCGTTCGCCGCCGGGGCATGGCGCCGAAGCTGTGACAGTTACGGAAACCACCGCCGCACAGTCGATATCCGGCGCTCCGACGAACTGTGACCGATCGAGCCCCGGACCGGTCTGCGTCGGCTCGGGGCTCGCTCGGGGGTAATCGCCCATGGTGATCGCTCAGCATGTTTGACGCATCAGGACAGTACCGGGCTTTGTGCCCTTGTTCGCGGGTGCTGTGGCCTGCGACACGCACACTGTCCAGTGGCTGTGGGGACGGCAAGGGGCGTGGCGAAGCTCACGACAGCCGCCCGGCGGACGGCCGGGCTTTCCGGTCGAGCAAGATAGACGGCGATTTCCCCCAGGTACAAGGAGAAGCAAGTGCAACGCATCGGCGTGATCGGCGGCGGCACCATGGGTGCCGGTATCGCCGAGGTGGCCGCCCGCGCAGGCGGGTCGGTCCTGGTTCTGGAACGCGACACCGAGGCGGCCGACGCCGCCGTCGCGCGCATCGAGACGTCGCTGGCGCGCGCGGTGAAGTCCGGCCGGCTCGAGCAGGCCGCGGCCGACGAGGCGCGCGCCCGCATCACCGTCACCACCTCGATCGATGACTTCGCCGACCGCGAGCTGGTCATCGAGGCGGCCCCGGAGATCGAGGCGCTCAAGACCGAGTTCTTCGCCAAGCTGGACGCCATCGTCTCGCCCGAGACCATCCTGGCCACCAACACCTCCTCCATCCCGGTCATCCGCCTGGCCAACGCCACCGCCAACCCGGGCCGCGTGGTGGGCGTCCACTTCTTCAACCCGGTTCCGGTGCTGCCGCTGGTCGAAATCGTGGTGACCCTCAAGACCGATCGCGAGGTCGTGGACAAGGTGACCGCCTACGCCCGCGACGTGCTGGGCAAGCGCACCATCGAGTCCAAGGACCAGGCGGGCTTCATCGTCAACGCCCTGCTGATCCCCTACCTCTGCAATGCCATCCGGATGTTCGAGACCGGCTTCGCCAGCGCCGAGGACATCGACGAGGGCATGGTCAGCGGCTGCGCCCACCCCATGGGCCCGCTGCGCCTGACCGACACCGTCGGCCTCGACGTCACTCTCGCGGTGGCCGAATCGCTGTACGCCGAATTCGGCGAACCCCAGTACGCACCCCCGGTGCTGTTGCGCCGCATGGTCGACGCGGGCTACCTCGGCCGCAAGACCGGCCGCGGCTTCTACACCTACTGACCTTCGAGTCGGCAAGGGCCGCTCAGCGGGCACTCCGCCACGGACAGCGGCCCTTGTCATACCTCCGCTCAGCGGGCCAGCAGCGCGGCAGTCCCGTGCGCTCTGCCCGTCTCGGTCGCGTCCGGCCGACGTCGAGGGGCATCCACGTCGTCGTCACGAGCGACGGGAGGAGCTACCGCCCGAAGTTCACGTTCGATGGCCGTGGCGGCGTAGTACTGCCCGGCAGCGCGCAGCTGTTCGACTCTGCGCCGAACCTCCTGGATGCCGTATGCGAGGACGACATCGGCGATTCCGATTCGGCGATCCATGTTCGAGTTGAATTCTCGTGTGATGCTGGGTGTTTCCACCGTTCCCCCAAGCTGATCTCGTGCCGAGTCTACCGGGATGCACGTGCATCGGCACGTGCAAGTCTTCGACAGGTGCCCGGTAATACGTTGTGGCACACTCTGATACGCGATGCTCACGCCGACAGGAGTGCCAGTGATCAACGAGTCCGTGGATGTGGGGGCCGACGATGAGCCCGACTCGGACGATGATCCGGCCCTATTGCGGCGCGCCGTCGGGCTGCGTCTGCGAAGACTGCGGGAAGACGCCGGTATCAGCGGGGAGGCCGCGGGGAGGGCGATCCGGGCTTCGCATTCGAAGATCAGCCGGATGGAAGCGGGCCGAGTCACCTTCCGCGCGAGGGATATCGAGGACCTGCTGACGCGATACGGTGTCGACGAGGACGGCGCCCGGACCGAGCTGCTACGACTGGCGCAGCGGGCGAATGCGGTCGGGCGCTGGCAGGCGGGTCCGGATCTGACGACGGCACGGGCGGACACCTATCTGGCGCTCGAGGACGCCTCGTCACTGATCCGCTGTTACGCACCGTGTCTGGTGCCCGATCTGGCGCGCACGCCGTCATACGCGCACACCCTGCTCGCCATCGCGGAGCGCGGCTCGGCGATCGAGATCCACCGGCGCGTCGAATTGCTGGTCCGCCGTCAGCAACTGCTCGACCGAGCCGATTCCCCCCGGGTGTGGCTCGTCATCGAGGAGGCCGCGCTGCGGCGGCCGATCGGTGGATTCGAGGTCTGGCAGGGGCAATTGGAGCATCTCGCCGAACTGTCGGCCCGGCCCAGTGTCACCGTGCAGGTGCTGCCCGACCACGTGGGCGGCCCCGCCATCAGCGGCTCCGCCTTCACCCTGCTGCGTTTCGCGGCGCCCGAATTCGGCGATATCGCCTACCTGCAACATCCGAACGGCGCACAGTTCCTGGACAAACGCGGTGACCTGGATCGTTTCAACGAGGTCTGGGACCGGCTGTGTGTCTGCGCGGCACCGCCGATGCAGACCGCCGACTTCCTCGACCGGCTTCGCACACCCCTTCCTCCCGACGCGAACTAGCGTCTCGACCAGAACAGAGAATCCATGTCCGACAGTCCCTTCGGTGGACACCTGCCGATCGAGATCGACACCACCGTCGCCCACGAGGCCCGCGTCTACGACTACTGGCTCGGCGGCAAGGAGAACTATCCGGCCGACCGCGCGCTGGGCGATGCCATCGCCCAGCACGTGCCCACCATCAAGACGATGGCCCGCGCCAATCGCGCATTCCTCGGCCGGGCGGTCCGCCACCTCGTCGCCGAGGCCGGCATCACCCAGTTCCTCGACATCGGTACCGGCATTCCGACAGCCGGAAACACCCACGAGGTCGCGCAGGTCCTCGATCCCGGGGCGCGCGTCGTCTACGTCGACAAGGATCCCATCGTGCTGGCCCATGCGCGGGCGCTGATGGCGAGCACCCCGCAGGGCCGCACCCGATTCATCCACGCCGACCTGCACGATCCGCGGTCGATCCTGGACCATCCCGACCTGGCCGCGACGCTGGACCTGTCCGAACCGGTCGCCATCATGCTGATCGCGATCATGATGTACTTCCGCGACAGCGACCATCCCTCCGACATCATCGCCACCCTCCTCGACGCGGTCCCCTCCGGCAGCTATATCGTGATCACCCATCCCACAGCCGATTTCGCCCCGCAAGCCATGGCCGGGGTCAAGGCCGCCGCCGAATCGTCGGGAATCCCCTTCGAACCCCGCAGCAAATCCGACACCGGAAAGCTTTTCGCCGGAACCACTCTCGTGGACCCGGGCCTGGTCCCGGTGGCGACCTGGCACCCCGAACTCACCGACCGCCCCACCCCCGTGGCCGATGCCGAAAGCGCCTGGTATTGGGCGGGAATCGGCCGCAAACCCTGAACGAGCCGGGCGTCAAGAAGTCGTCGACCGCAACACGGCCGGGCCGTACCAATGGCACAGCAGGAGGGCCAGTTCCACATCGAGGCGGTCGTCGGCGATCGGGCGGCCGCGGCGGGCTATGGCGCGGCTGATGCGGTATTTGACCGAGTTGACGTGGAGGTCCAGTTCGGCGGAAGCGGCTTTGTAGCTGGAACCGGCGCGCAGGAAGACTCGGAGGGTGTCGCGGAGGCGGGAGTCGTTGTCGGTGTCGGCGGCCAGGTCGCCGAGAACCTCGGCGACCCATTCGCGGGCTTCGGGGAGGTTGCCACCCAAGAGGCCGGCGGCGGCGAGGCCCGGATCGTCCACGGCGACGACCGTGGCCGCCGACAGGCCGCGCACCATCGCGACGGAGCGGGCGCGTTGAGCCGCTCGGTGGGACAGGCGAAATCCGTCGAGTCCGGCGGCGAGGGTACCGAGCGCGATGGCCGGGGTGTCGCGGTGGGCGGTGGCGAAGGCGCGGATTCGGGCGGCCACGTCGGCCGGTTCGGCGCGGTAGGGCAGCCATGCCCAGGTGGTGGCGCGGTCGATGGCGATGATGAGCGGGGCGGATTCCGCGCCGACGCTCTCGGCGAGGTCCCCGATGACGCGTTGCAGGCGGGCGATGGCATCGCCGTCGCCCTCGGGATACCAGGCCACGAGCGCGAGGTGATACCAGCGCAGGGGGTAGCGGATGGTCTCGCCGACCGCTTCCACGTCGATGCTCTTGTGGCCGGCCAGGATTTCGCGCACGCGCACGGCCCGCAGGCTGTTCTGGTGTTCGAGCCAGCGTTCCCGCTCCTCGGCGTAGATGGCCACGACCTGCTCGGTAATGCGATCGATGTACTCGAACAGCATCGCGGTGATCCGCTCGACCACGGTGATCCGCTCAGCCGCCGGAATGGTCAGGGCACGGAGTTCGGCGAAGACCAACTCGGTCATGCGACGCTGGCCGAGCCGGTAGGCCCGGATCAGGGCGGTGGCCGGCACCGCTTGCTGGGCAAGGCGTCTGGCGTATTCCACGGCGGCGGGCGGTGCGTGGATTCCGGCGACCGGCAGGTCGTAGCGCAGCGCGTGCAGGATCGTGCCGACATTGGCCTCGACGCTGGCGCCGAGTAGCTCACCGGTGCGCACATCGCCGCGCAGTTCGGCGATGTCGCTCTCCAGGAATTCGCGGATGGACACGCTGACATCGGTCACCCGTTCGGACATCCGGGCGGCAATCGCCTCGATGTAGCGGTCTGCGTCGACGTCATCGTGACGTGTGCTCGTCACAGCCTCACCCTAGAACCTGGCCGGACGAGATGGGCAATTCGCCGCAGGTTCGTCCTCCGGAGACGAAACCGGATGTGAACGTCGTCACTTCCGGACGAAGACGGGTTGCCGGTCACACTCCTACCGTGGGCGCTCCACCGCATCACTCAGCGAGGAGCGCCATGAACCTTCCCGCCCTTCCCGATCTCCGGGCCGCCGTGAATCCGCACGCGCCGGCTCTCAGCGACGACGGCGGCGACCTGAACAACACCGAGTTCCTGATCGCGGTGCGCCGGGCCGCGAGTGCGCTGCGCGCACACGGCGTCTCGGCGGGCGATGTGGTCGCGGTCATGCTGCCCAATACCGCCGACCTCGTCGTCATCCTGTTCGCCGCCTGGCGGCTCGGTGCGGCCGTGACACCGCTCAACCCGTCGCTGGTCACGTCGGAGGCGTCCTATCAGATCACCGATTCCGGGGCGAAAGTCCTGGTCGCTCTGGACCGCTCGGAGAACCTCCCGGCGGCGGTGACGATCCCCGTGCACGACCTGGCCGATGCCGAACCGGATGCCGTGCCGCCGTCGGAATGCGCCGGAGACGAACTGGCGCTGGTGATCTACACCAGTGGCACCACCGGCCGCCCCAAGGGCGTCATGCTCGACCACTCGAATCTGAACGCCATGTGCGGCATGGTGATCGACGCGCTGTCGCTGTCCGCCACCGACCACTGCCTGCTGATCCTGCCGCTGTTCCACGTCAACGGCATCGTCGTCTCGGTATTGTCGCCGCTGCTGGCGGGCGGCCGCACCACCATTGCCGGGCGGTTCGACGCACAGACCTTCTTCGGCCGGCTCGAAGCCGCACGCGCCACGTACTTCTCGGCGGTGCCGACGATCTACACGATGCTGTCGAATCTGCCCCCCTCGGTGCGGCCGGACCTGTCAGCGGTGCGGTTCGCGATCTGCGGGGCGGCGCCGGCGAGCGTGGAACTACTCGACAGCTTCGAGTCCCGGTACGGCGTACCGATCATCGAGGGCTACGGGCTGTCGGAGGGCACCTGCGCCAGCACGCTCAACCCGGCGACCGGACTCCGCAAGCCGGGAACGGTCGGTCCGCCCTTGCCCGGACAGCGGATTCGCATCGCCGACCAGGACGGGTCTCCGGTCACCGACGGAACGCCCGGCGAGGTGTGGATCGCGGGCCCGAATGTCATGCGCGGCTACCTGAATCGTCCCGAGGACACCGCGCGCACGGTGGTCGACGGCTGGCTGCGGACCGGCGATATCGGCCGCATCGACTCCGACGGCTACCTGGTGCTGGTCGATCGCGCCAAGGACATGATCATTCGCGGCGGCGAGAACATCTATCCCAAGGAAATCGAGACCGCCGCATACCAATTGCCGCAGATCGCCGAGGCCGCCGCCATCGGAGTCGCGGATCCGCTGTACGGCGAGCAACCGGCCCTGTACGTCGCGCTCACCGCCGGCGGCGACCTCGAACCCGCCGAGATCGATCGGCATCTGCGGCGCTCTCTGTCGAAATACAAGCTGCCCCGCTCGATCACGATTCTCGACGATCTGCCCAAGAACCCGGTCGGAAAGATCGACAAACCCGCGCTGCGCCGTCTCGCCGCCGCGTCCTGACCAACGAAAACCTCTCGCCGACAAGGAGAACGAACCATGGGGTTCACCACACCGGATCTGCCGAAGGTCGATCCGGAGACGTTCCTGCACCTGCCGCTCATGGAGCGCATGCGAATCCTCGCCACCACCTGGGCGGAGCAGGGATTCGGGTCACCGCGCATGGTGCACGTCGTCTACATCGTCAAGCTGATCGCGCTGTACGCGCTCGGCGGCGTGATCGTCGCGACCGCCACCTCGAATCTGCCCGCCTTCTGGCATGTTTCGCAGTGGTGGAATCAGCCGATCGTCTATCAGAAGCTCATCCTGTGGACCGTGCTGCTGGAGGCGATCGGCGTGGCGGGGTCCTGGGGTCCGCTGGCGGGCAAGGTCAAACCGATGACCGGCGGCATCCTGTTCTGGGCGCGTCGCGGCACCATCCGGCTACGCCCGTGGAAATGGGTGCCTTTCACCGCGGGCGACCGGCGCGGCGCGTTCGACGTGGCGCTCTACGCCGGGCTGCTGCTGAGCGTCGCGGTGGCGCTGCTCTCCCCAGGGGTGCACAGCGATTCGCTGGTGGCCGCGCTGCCCGCGAACACCTCCGGCCTGGTGAATCCCGCGCTGCTCGTCGCACCGATCGCGCTGCTGATCCTCAACGGCCTGCGGGACAAGACCGTTTTCCTCGCCGCCCGCGGTGAGCAGTACCTGCCCGCGCTGTTCTTCTTCGCCGTGCTGCCGTTCGTCGACATGATCATCGCGCTCAAACTGCTGATCGTGGTCGTGTGGATCGGCGCGGGAGTTTCCAAGCTGGGCAAGCACTTCTCCCATGTGGTGCCGCCGATGGTCAGCAACAGCCCGTCGATTCCGTTCGCCTGGATCAAGCGCGCGCACTATCGCGACTTCCCGCGCGACCTGCGGCCCTCCCGCCTCGCGGATCTGATGGCGCACGTGGGCGGCACGACCGTCGAGATCCTCGCCCCGCTGACGCTGCTGTTCTCCCCCTACCCGTGGCTCACCGGCGTCGCCGTGGCGGTCATGGTGCTGTTCCACCTGTTCATCGCCTCCACCTTCCCGCTGGCGGTGCCGCTCGAATGGAATGTCCTGTTCGCCTACACGTCGGTGTTCCTGTTCCTCGGTTTCCCCAACCAGCAGGGCTACGCCGTCACCGACCTCTCCTCGCCGTGGCTGGCCGCGGCGCTGCTGGCCGGGCTGCTGTTCTTCCCGATCCTGGGCAACTTCCGGCCCGACAAGGTGTCGTTCCTGCCGTCGATGCGGCAGTACGCGGGCAACTGGGCCTCGGCGGTGTGGGCGTTCGCGCCGGGCGCGGAGGCCAAACTGAACCGGGTCACCCGTTCGGCGGCCAACCAGGTCGACCAGTTCGTCGCGTTCGGCTATGAACCGCTATGGGCCGAGATCACCATGCAACAGACCATCGGCTGGCGGACCATGCACAGCCAGGGCCGCGGCCTGTTCTCGGTGCTGCTGAAGAACCTGCCCGACATCGACACCCGCACCGTGCGCGAGGCCGAGTTCACCTGCAACTCGCTGATCGGCTTCAACTTCGGTGACGGTCACCTGCACAACGAGGACCTCATCGCCGCGGTGCAGAGCGAGGCCCGGTTCGAACCGGGTGAACTCGTCATCGTCTGGGTGGAGTCGCAGGCCTGGGGCAGCAAGGTGCAGCATTACAAGGTGATCGATGCGGCACTCGGCGTGGTCGAACGCGGAGCCTGGAAGGTGGCCGACGCCGTCGCCGAACAGCCCTGGCTGCCCAACGGCCCCATCCCGGTGCAGGTCACATGGACCAGGCCGGAAACCGGTGCCGCCGAGGCGGTTCCCCGGGGCGAATACGAGGCGACGGCATGAGCACGGCGACCGTGGTCGGGGCGGGCCCCAACGGGCTCGCCGCGGCGGTCGCGCTCGCGCGGTCGGGCGTGCAGGTCACCGTTCTGGAGGCGATGGCCGAGATCGGCGGCGGCACCCGCACCCAGGAGGCCATCCTGCCCGGACTGTTCCACGACCAGTGCTCGGCCATCCACCCGATGGCCGTCGGGTCGCCGTTCCTGGCCGAGCTCGGGCTGGAGAAGTACGGATTGTCCTGGCGCACCGCGGAACTGGACTGCGTGCATCCACTCGACGATGGTTCGGCCGGAGTATTGCACCGCTCGGTCGGGCACACCGCGGCAGGACTCGGCGCGGACGGACGGCGCTGGCGGACGCTGTTCGAAGGCCCGGCCGCCCGGTACGACGATTTGGGCGCGGACATCATGCGGCCCCTGCTGCGGATTCCGCGCCATCCGCTGACGCTGGCGCGGTTCGGCGCACCGACCCTGCTCCCCGCGTCCACCCTGGCCCGGACCTTCCGCACCGAACAGGCCCGCGCACTCTTCGGAGGCATTGCCGCCCATGCCTTCCGGCCGCTGCACTATCCGATGACCTCCGCCATCGGGCTCGGCATCATCACCGCCGGGCACCGCCACGGCTGGCCGGTCGCGGCGGGCGGTTCCCAGTCGATCGCCGACGCGCTGGCCGCCCTGCTGACCGACCTGGGCGGCAAGATCGAAACCGGGGTCCGTATCGACGCCGCATCACAGCTGCCGAGCGCCGACCTGACCCTGTTCGACCTCGCACCCGACGCGGTCGCGAACATCCTCGGCGACCGGCTGCCCGCACGAATCGCCCGCGCCTACCGGCGATTCCGACGTGGCCCCGGCGCGTTCAAGGTCGACTTCGCCGTGCAGGGCGGTGTGCCGTGGACCAATCCGGACGCCCGCCGCGCCGGGACCGTCCATCTCGCGGGCGCGTACGCCGAACTGGCCGCCGCCGAACGCGACATCCACATCGGCCGTATGCCGCAGCGGCCGTTCGTCCTGGTGGGCCAGCAGTACCTGGCCGATCCGCAACGCTCGATCGGCGACATCCAGCCGGTGTGGACCTATGCCCATGTTCCCCACGGCTATACCGGAGACGCGACCGCCGCGATCATCGCCCAGATCGAACGTTTCGCCCCCGGTTTCCGCGACCGGATCATCGGCCACACCGTCCGCACCGCCACCGATATGACCGCCTACAACCCCAATTACGTCGGCGGCGACATCATGACCGGGTCCAAGGACATTCGCCAACTCATCTTCGGTCCGCGAATCACAGTGTCGCCCTACAGCGTCGGCGTGCCAGGCATGTACATCTGCTCGGCGGCAACCCCGCCCGGCCCCGGCGCCCACGGCATGTGCGGCGCCAATGCCGCCGCCGCAGCGCTCCGCCATCTCGGGCGGTGACGCTGGATCCCCCACAGGCCCGGTCGAATCCGGCATCGCCCGACCTCACACATCCGAGATCGAGTAGCGACTGACATCGTCGCCATACGGTCATTGCGGAACACATCCGGCACGACTTCCGGAACGGGATCCGGGGCTGTTCACACTGGTCGGCTTGTGACCCGCAGGGATGAGTCGCGGTGTCCTCGCAGGGATCAGGCGGCGTCGCTGACGAAGCAGTCCGGCATCCGGTCACGATGGGTGCCGGCCTGGATGTGCTGGCCGACGCGGACATCGACTCGGTCGTAGCAGTTCGAGGCGAACCCGCGGTTCCCGCAAGGCGCGCGCGACCGTGGATGTGCGGAACACGGTGTGCGAGCGCGACATTGCGGCATTAGAGGTTCTGTCCGCGCGCGGGGGTGTCCGTCCGGTCGACAAGCGTGGCGGCCGCCGCGAATCCGGTCGGGTCGACGCGGGCCTGGTCGGCCAGGAAGTCGGCGAAAGCCACCGTGAGAGGGTCTGGCCGGGCGCGGGTGTAGGCGGTGAGAGTGCGGCGAACCGGAGGATCGGGGCGGAGCAGGACGCCGTCGAAGTGAGGCGGGATGATGTTGGCCGGTACCAGAGCCGGGCCGAGCCCGGCGGCGGCGAGCAGGGGTGCGGCGGAGGTCTGTTCGACGCGGATCGCCGCCTGCGGATGAAAGCCGGCCTCAACGCAGACGTGGTCGAGCAGATCGGCGAGACCATGGTCGGGGGCGTAGTGGACCCAGGCACGGTCCGCGAGATCGGTGAGCACGACGCTGCCCGTGGGGTGGTCGGCCAGCGGATCGTCGGCCGACAGGACGATCGCGAACTCCTCGGCGCCGAGTTCGTGGATCGGCCCCTCCCAGGCGACCGGAACGGGACCGATGGCGAGGTCGGCGCGGCCTCCGGCGATGGCGGCCTGGAGCCGATCGGTGTGCGGGTACTCGCGCAGCCGGATCCGCACACCCGGGTGACGCTGGCGCCAGGCGCGCAGGACGGGCGGCAGGATGCCGAGGCTGACCGAGTAGATGGCGGCGATCTCCAGCTCGCCTTCCTCGAGGCCGGCCGTGCGCCGTGCGACGGTGTGCAGGCGTCCGGCCTCGGCGAGCGCGGCGCGGGCATGCGGCAGTACCGCCCGGCCCATCGGAGTCAGCCGCACCGAGCGCGGCAGGCGCTCGAGCAGCGGGCCGCCGACCGCGCTCTCCAAGGCCCGCATCTGATGGGAGAGCGCGGGCTGGGTGACATGCAGGTGCTCGGCGGCGCGGGTGAAGGAACCGGTGTCGACGACCGTGACCAGGTATTCGAGCTGCCGGAAGGTCGGTATTGCCATGAGCAGATTTTATCGTTGACGTAGAAAACAAGCCTTGGACTTATCAGTGGAGCCTGAGCGAGGGTTGTGGTGTGGCCGCCGGAAAGACGGCGGCCGATCCCAATGACGCGAAGGAACAGCTGATGGATCTCCAACTGGACGGCAAGGTCTTCCTGGTCACGGGAGCCTCCGCCGGCATCGGCGCGGCCACGGTCCGCACCCTCGTCGCCGAGGGGGCCACCGTGATCGGCACGGCCCGCAGCATCGAGGGCATCGCGGGGCTCAGCGAGCGGGCGAGCGTCCTCGCGGCCGACGCGACCGATCCGCAAGCGCCCGCGCAGGTCGTGGCCGAAGTACTGACCCGCCACGGACGCCTGGACGGCCTGGTCAACAATGTCGGCGGTCTTCACGCACGCGCCGGCTTCCTGGAGGTGACCGACGAACAGTGGCAGGCCGCATTCGACCTCAATTTCCACTCGGTCGTCCGGATGACCCGCGCAGCGCTGCCTGCCCTGCTGGAGCACGGCGGCTCACTGGTCCACGTGACAAGCGAGGCCGCCCGGCTGCCCGACGTGCCCCTGGTGGACTACGCCTCCGCCAAGACGGCCCTGCTGTCACTGAACAAGACCCTCGCGAGCGAGTTCGGCCCACGCGGGGTGCGCTCCAATGTGGTCGCACCCGGCCCGACCCGCACCAGGCTGTGGGACGCCCCGGGCGGGTTCGCCGAGCAGCTCGGCGCCCAGTTCGGCCTCGCGCCGGAAGCGGCGATCGACCACTTCGTGCACGAGGTGCGGCGACTGCCCAGCGCCCGGCTCGGCGAACCCGAAGACGTCGCCCGGGTCATCACCTACCTGCTCTCCCCGCTCGCAGGCCAGGTCACCGGCGCCGAATGGGCCGTCGACGGCGGCGCACTGCGCCAGATCTGACGCACAGCTCAATCCATTCCGGCCTGTCGAGAAGGCTGGCCGGCCACCCCGGCACGCCCGAAACCGGATGCGTGACCGACTGATTCGAGGAGTGATCCCATGCGTTCGCGCACCCTGATCCTCACCGCTGTCCTCGCCGCCTGCCTGGCCGGTGGCACCGCCGCGGCCGCCCACGCCCACTACCGGTCCTCGGACCCCTGGCCGCAGAATCTGATCGACCGTTCGCCCGGCTTGGTGCAGCCCCAGGCGCTCACCGTGGACCGCTCGATCGGCGAGAAGCGAGCGGCCCAGGAGGTTCAGCTGGCCCAGCAGCTGTACACCTTCTGGAACACCGGTCAGCAGACGTACCTCGACGCCGCCGTCAGCCCCCAGTTCAGGGACAACACCCTGCCCACCGGACGACCGCAGGGGCCCACCGGCCCGGCCTTCGCCTCGAAGAATTTCCGCACCGCCGTGCCGGACCTGACCTGCGAGCTGTCGGACCTGTTGGTCACCGGAGACAAGATCACCGCCCGGCTGGTCTTCCGCGGCCACTTCACGGGTATCTTCAATGGCGCCCAGGGCAAGGGCCAGAACGTCGACTTCAACGCCATCGACATCCAGCACGTCGGCACCGACAAGATCATCGAGGACTGGCATATCGAGGACAACCAGACCCTGCTGGCCCAGTTGGGTGTCAACGGCTGATGCCTCTGCTCCTGTACGCCCTCGCCCTCGCGGCCTTCGCCATCGGCACCACCGAGTTCGTTGTCGTCGGCCTGCTGCCCACACTGGCCGACACGCTGTCGGTCTCGGTGCCGACCGCCGGCTACCTGGTGACCGGCTACGCCGCCGGCGTCGCGATCGGCGGGCCGGTCCTGGCCCTCGCGGCCCGGCGGCTGCCACCGCGCACCACCCTCCTCGCCCTGATGACGCTTTTCAGCGCCGGACACCTGGTGATGGCACTGGCGCCCGACTTCCCAGTGCTGTTGGTCGCCCGACTGGTGACCGCCTCCGCGCACGGAGCATTCTTCGGCACCGGTTCCGTGGTCGCGGCAGCCGCCGTGCCGCAGGCGCGGCGCGGCGCGGCGATCGCCCTGATGTTCACCGGCCTCAGCGTGGCCACCGTGATCGGCGTCCCCGGCGGCACCCTGCTCGGGCAGCATCTCTCCTGGCGAGCACCGTTCGCCGCGGTCGCCATCCTCTCGGCCGTCGCCGCCCTCACTCTGCACCGTCTGCTGCCCGGGCCACAGACCGCGCCTGCGGTCGGCGGGCCCGTCGCGGCGACGCGGCGGGCGCCGGCCGCTCTCGCGCTTGCGCTGATGACGACCGTCCTCGGCTGGGGAGCGATCTTCGTGCCCTACACCTTCATCGCCCCCTATCTGGAGACGGTGAGCGGATTCGACCAGAGCGCGGTCACGCTCCTACTGCTGCTGTTCGGCACGGCCTCCGCCGTCGGCGGTGTACTGGGTGGGAGGGCCGACGACCGCCACCCCCTCGCCGCGCTGCCCGTCATCCTCCTGCTGCTCGCCACCGTGCTGGCCCTGGTGCGCGCCGCCGATCACAGCCAGGCCCTGACGGTGATCCTGCTGATCGGCTGGGGCGTCAGCGCCTTCGCCCTGGTCCCCGCGCTGCAGGCCCGGGTGGTCACCATCGCCGGGCCGACCAGCACCCTGGCGGCCACCCTCAACATCGCCGCGTTCAACATCGGCATCGCCGCCGGCTCCGCGCTCGGCGGGGTCATGGTGAACGCGGGCCGGCTGCGCGCCACACCCGCGGCGGCCGCCGTCGTCGTCCTCGCGGCCGTGATACCGGCGGTCCTCTCGCACCGGATGGGCCGTTCCTGCTTGCCCGCAAGGCAACCGCTCCCCGATGAACATCGACGACATGCCCGGCCTACCCCTCGGCGTCATCCTGATCGCCGACGGCTTCCAGAGGTGCGGACGCCGAAACGATGCTGACCGCGCCGCCGGGCACGAGGTGCTGACGCAATGGACGGATTCGCTGGTCGCCGCGGTGGCCTACCGCTTTCCGCTGATCCTCGAATAGCCTGGGGGGCAAACGAATTCGGTGCACTCCATACCGTGTGCGGCATGGAGTGCACCGGCCGAATTCAGCGGTGTTCGAGGCGGTCGACGCATTGGGCGCGGAGCCGTGCGACCGTGGTGTTGGCGAGTATGCGTGCGGCGGGGGAACACAGCAGGCGCAGCAGGCGCGTGTGGAATTCCCTGGAGGACAAACCGAATCGGACGAAGGCCTCTGCGTCATTGCCGCCATAAGGCGCCCAGGCGGTGGCGAATTCCAGGATGTCGTTCTCGTGTCTGTTCATCGGTCGGTGATTCCGGGAGAGGATCAGAGTCCCACTGAGGCCGCGACTTCCAGAGCCTTCTCGACCACCGCGTCGATACGGGCGACGGTGGGGATGCCCGCGCCGCCGTCGTTGCGTGGGTCGTCGAGCGCCCTTCGTCGCACGCCTTCGCCGATGATGGCGAGCTTCCACAGTCCGAGCACGTGCCAGTAGGCGAGTGCGTCGGGGTCGCGACCGGTTTCGGCCAGGTACAACTTCGCCATTTCCGCGCGGTCCGGGAACCCTTCCAGGGTCGAGGGCGCGAAGTCGCCGCCCGTCGTCTCACCCGGCTCCGGCCAATAGGTGAGCAGGGTCCCCATATCGGCCAGCGGGTCGCCCAGGGTGGATAGTTCCCAGTCGAGGACGGCCACGATCTCCTCCGTGTCCCGGGAGAAGATCAGGTTCCGCAGATGGAAGTCACCGTGCACCAGGGTCAGATCCCGCTGTTCGGGCACCGCGGCGGCCAGTCGGCCAGTGAGATCGTCCAGTTCGGGCAGTTCGCGAGTCTTGGACTGTTCGAGCTGTTTTGCCCAGCGGGCGAGCTGGCGTGGCGCATAGGGCTTGTGCCCCGCGAGGTTTCGCAGACCGGTCTCGTCGAGATCGATCGCGTGCACGGCGGCGAGAGCACCCGGCAGGGTCGAGGCGATCGCGTGCCGTTGCCGCGGTGTCAGGGCGCGCGCGCTGTTCATGGTGTCGACGGTCATGCCGTCGATGAACTCCATGAGCGCCAACGGCACCTGTGAGTACTCGGACTCGGCGGTGACGCCGAAGATGCGCGGCACGCGCACCCCGGTGTCCGCCAGGGCCGCCATGATGCGCGCCTCGCGCGCGACATCGTGCGCCGAGGCCAGAATCCGCCCGAGCGGAGGCCGGCGCAGCACCCATGCGGCGCCGGAGGCATCGGTGACCCGGTAGGTCAGATTCGACTGCCCCAGACCGATCCGCTCGAACCGCAGCGGCGCCACGGCCGGGATTCCCAGCTCGGCCAGCCACCGTTCGACCGCGACGACGTCGATACCGACGGGCGGTGCAGGGTGCAACGACATCGAAAACTCCTCAGATCTCAGGGATTCAGCGCAGCGGTGCGTGCCGGCGCAGCTCGCTCTGGCGCAGCTTGCCGTCGGCATTGCGCGGCAACGGCTCGCCGGACACGTGACTGCCGGGAGCCTCGAAGTCGGCCAGCCGTTCCCGGCAATGCGCGATCACGTCGTCGATGTCGAGATCGCCGGCAGGTTCGGATAGTGCTGAACCCCGTGCGTCTGCGGCGCGGTCGCCGTGCGCGGGAACGGATTACGCGATCGCTCGATCGGCCGGACCGCACTGGTCACGGGCACGCCTCGTGGCTGCGAGCGAAGCGGATCTGTGTCCATGCGTGGTTCTCTTTCCGGGCGCGTCTGCGGGCGTTGCGGCACCGAGGCAGGCGGGCTTCGGGCTGCCGCCGGTGACGTTGGTTCACGCTAGAACAGAGTCATTCACCGGTACATGTGGAGCCGCCCAGTCTTCGCCGAGGACAATGTGCGGGGGCACACTCAGTCGTGGCGTGCCCGCGGCGAGAGCACCCGTGGGCTGAGCTGGTGCGCGAGTTCGAGCGCGAGTTCGACCGCCAACCGGTGTTCACCGGGCCGGTAACCGAGCAGCGTCGCCGCCCGAGCGACCCGCTGCAGCACCGTGTTCCGGTGCGTGTGCAGCCGGGCGGCGGCACGAGGCGCGTTCTCGGCCTCGTCGAGGAAGACCCGCAGCGTCTCCCGCAGCCGCGCCGCGGCCGGGGTGTCCGTGGCGAGCGGGCCCAGTGTCGAGGCGACGAAATCAACCGCCCGGCCGTGATCCTGCGCGGCCAGCACGGTGACCTCCAGGTCGCGATGCAACGCCAGCCGCCCGCCGTCTGGATAACCGGCGAGCAGGCCCTGCAGGTCCAGCGCCGCGGCGTGCGAACGCCGGAAACCGGCGATCCCCGGAGCCGTCGGGCCGACCGCCACCCGAACCTCCGCCGGCGCGGCCGCGACCGCGGCGTGGAACGCGGCGGTGTCCGGATCGGAATCGGTGCCCAGCCACGCCCACAGGGTCGACGCACCCGCGCTCACGGTCAGCGGCTGCCGCGCCCCGACCGACCGCGCCAACAGCGTGGCTGTCGATTCGAGAACACCTTGCGCGGCAGCGGAACTCGTCCACACCACCAGCGCGGTATGCCGACGCGACAGCGCGTAGCCCAACCGTTCACTCGCCCGGTGGCTGTCGATCGGCGCCCCGTCGAGGATCAGCCGCACCGTCTCGGTGCGGCGCGCGAGCACGCCGCCGAGCAGTTCCTCACGTTCTCGCTGGGCCGCCGCGATGACCTTGCCGATCACGCCATCGACGTATTCGAACATGCGCTCCGAGGCCGCCTCGAGCAGCTGCCCCAGCACCGGGCCCGATGGCGAAAGCCGGATGGCATGCATCATGTAGCGCCGCCACACGATGTTCTGACCCCGCCGGTAGGACTGGAAGATCGCATTGAGATCGAACCCGCGCCGCGCGACCGTGCGCGCGACGTCGAGCGCCTCCGGCGGGATGTCGACCGCGGTCGGCGCCTCCCGACGGGCGAAGGTGGTCAGCACCCGCGCGGCATTGGCGCGGTTGCTCGCCGACATGTCCGCCAGGAAGGCCGCATCGGCGCCCATGGCGGGATTACGGGCGATCTCGTCGGCGTCCATCTCCACGACGAGCTCGTCGAGCTCGGCGAGCGCCACCTCGGCGACCGCGCCCATCAACTCCACGATTTCCGGCGAATCCAGTGCGCTGCGCATAGGGAGGAGTGTGCCCGCGCACGTGAATGCCGGCAATACCTGGGCAACGCCACATATCACGGTGATCGGCCGAGAGCAGCGGCCCGGGACCCGGACGCCGGGGGTCACGACCGCTGAACTGTTCGGCAAGATCGGTTACCGCCCGGAGAGGTCTTCGGGTTCGGTGACCCTCCATGCCGATGACACAGCACCCGACGCGGAAACTGTCACGAATACGGCGCGTCTGATGCGGGCGGCCACAACCTCAGGGGGACGTCGGCGGTCATCGCTCGAACTCCGCTTGCACCTGATTCAGAAATGCGCGCAGCGGGTGTGGCATGGATTCCATTGTGCTGGAGATGTTTTCGATCACCGGTTGGAGTTGCACCCCGGTGTCGACGACGCACCGCACCAATCCCAGCTCCGCGCATCGGATCAGCGCAGGGGTCACCTGTTCGGCCGCTTGCTCGATACGGCCGGTCGCCGCCAGGCAGCAGGCGTGCATGAGTTCGGCGTTGAGCAGTGCATGCGGACGGTCTTGCGTGGCGATGACCCGGCGCAATTGTTCGGCGCGACCGGTGGCCAGCTCCGCCGCGGCCGGGGTGCCGGTCGCGAGCAGCAGCCGGATGGCGGAGTCGTGTTCGATCTCCGCGGTTCTCGCGGAGGGCAGGTCGGGATGGGCGGTATAGGGCTCGAGTTGCTCGAGTTCACGGCGGTCGTCGTCGTCGATCGGCAGGCCGCAGCGGATCCGCTCGTTGAGGATTTGGGCGGCCAGGCGCGGAAGTGACGAGTTGGTCGCGATTTTCGAGCCTTCGTCGAGACGCGCGTGCAGGGTGTCGAGATCCCCGCGCACCGCGGCCAGCCGGGCGCCGGTGGCGTACGCGGCCATGAGGAATTCGACCGTGCCGCCCTCGAGGGTGAGCCCGGCTGCCAGCAGTTCCTCGGCTTCGATGAATTGCCCTTTCTCATAGAGCAATTCGCCGAGCAGGGCGCCGGCCAGCCGGGTGGCGTGGGACCGTTCTCCCGTCTCCAGGGCCAGCCGGCGCGCCGTCCGGAAGCAGGATTCGGCTCCGTGGATGTCGAGTTGCTCGTACGAGGCGATCCCGGCGATGCAGTCGCAGTACATCACCCCGAAGGGACCGCGCGCCTGCAACCGGTACGGCTCGATCCATCGGTGCCAACGCTGCACCTCGTCGAAGTCGAAACGGTACAACGCGGAAACCATTGCCACCACGGCGATTCCGTGCGCCAGGAAGGGCCGCAGCGGGCCCTGCGGTGGCGTGCGGACGGGAGCTTCCGCGGCCCGGTCGCTGATCAGATCCACGGCGGTGCGGACAAACTCGAGCTCGGTTCGCGTGTGCGCCGACCGCTCGTCCTGCGGCGCCGCCGCCAAGGCCAGGTCGGCGCGATCCAGGGCGGCCAGCGCGGGAGCCGGGCGTTGCACAGCGACATTCGCCCAGGCGATCCGGACCTGCAACGGCGCGTTCAGCGCCAGGTAGGAGTCGGGCAGCTTGGCCGCGAGTCCGAGCAGGGTCGCGGTGCGCGACTGCTCCATCAGCCGTTCGGCGTGTTCGGCCACGATCGTCGTGGCACGTTCCGGCGCGTTGGCGGCGAGCGCATGGTCCACGGCCTCGGTGAGCTTGTCGTGGGCGGCGAACCACTGCGAGGCGATCAGGTGCAACTCTTCGAGCAGCCCGGGGTGCTTGCGAGCGAGCCGATTGCGCAGGAACTGCGCGAACAGTCCGTGGTAGCGGAACCAGCGCAGATCGTCATCGATGCTGCGCAGGAACAGGTCCTGCGCTCGCACCTGCTCGAGCATGTCCTGTCCGGAGTCGACGCCGGTCAGCGCCTCGGCGAGTTCGCCGCAGATGCGGTCGGGCACCGCGGTGCGCATGACGAAGTCGAGCAGGTCGGGTTCGAGCGAGTCGATCACGTTCTCCATCAGGTACTCGCCGATGGCGTAGTGCCGCCCGGAGATCTGATCGATGTAGGCGCCGGGGTCGTCGCGCCCGCGCAGCGACAGTGTCGCCAATTGCAGTGCGGCGGCCCAGCCTTCGGTCGACTCGCGCAGTCGCTCGACGTCCGTGGACCCCAGCGACAGCCCACTCGTGTCCGCCAGGAACTCCGAGGTCTCGGTGCGGTCGAAGCGCAGGTCGGACTCGTCGATCTCGGTGAGCTCGTCGTGAACTCGCATGCGGCCCAGGGGAAGTCCGGTGCGGCTGCGGCTGGTGACGATGAGCCGTAGGTGATGGCAGCCGTGGTCGAGCAGGAATTCGAGCGCCGCGATGGTGGCGGGCCCGGTCACCCGATTCCAGTCGTCGATGACCAGGGCCACTGTCTCGCCGCTGCGATGGATCTCGTCGATGAGGGTGGTCATCACGTGCCGTGCGGCATCGCTGGCATGCTCCTCGAGCAGCCTTTCCAGGTCGGCCGCGACGCCCGGATGCGCGTAGCGAATCGCCTCGATCACGTGGGACAGGAACCACACGACATTGTCGTCGTCGCTGTCCACGCTGAGCCAGGCGACCCGGATGCCTTCGGCGGCAAGCATATTCACCCATTCCGCGGCGAGGGTGCTCTTGCCGAACCCGACCGGACCATGGATCAGCACGAGCCGCCGCGCGCCCCCGTCCCGCAGTCGCCCGAGCAGCCGCTCCCGTTGCACCGGCCGGCGCGGCGAACTCGGCGGCCGGTACCGGGTCGACGGTGTCGGCCCCGCGCACTGCGTGATGCCGCCCGTGGTCTCCGCCGGTGCGGACGGCACGACGGGCTCTGCTCCCCGTTTGTCGCCGTCCTCGGCAGGCAATGCCATGGAATCCACCGTCAGGCCGGACGAGAACTGGATATTGCGCAGCCGATCGCCGAACTCCCTGGCGGAGGAGGGTCGCTCCCCCGGGTCCTGTGCCATGGCCGCTTCGAGCGCGGCGGCGAGTTGGGCGGGCACCCCGTGGTGGCGCAGATCCGGCACCGGCTCGGAGGCGATCCGCACGAACTGCGTGACCAGCGATTCGCCTTCGCGGCGTTCGAACGCCGCATGCGCGGTCAGCAGACAGAACATCGTCGCGCCCAGCCCGTACACGTCCGCGGCCGCCGTCGGCTGCTCACCGCGAAACACCTCGGGCGCGGTGAACGCCGGGGTTCCCGCCACCAGCCCCGCCGCGGTCTCGAACGCACCTCGCATGCGGGCGATGCCGAAATCGCTCAGCTGGGGCTCGCCGTAGTCCGACACCAGGATGTTGGATGGATTCACATCCCGATGCACCATGCCATAGGCGTGCGCGGCCGCCAGCGCCCCGGCGATCTTCACTCCGATGGACAGGACCTCCTGCCAGGGCAGCGGCCCGTGCTCCCGGATTCGCGTCAGCAGCGACCCGAGCGCGAAGTACGGCATGACCAGGTAGGGCCGACCCGTAGGGGTGATATCCGCGGACAGCACCTGCACGATGTGCGGATGGCCGCTGAACAGCCCCAGCGCCCGCTGCTCTCGCAGAAACCGCTCCCGCTCCTCCGCGCTCGACGACGCCTCGAGCACCTTCACCGCAACCGGCCGATTCAGCAGATGTTCGACGCACCGGTAAACGACCCCGAACCCCCCGCGCCCGATTTCCCGCGCGTCATCGAATCCCGCAGCGGCCAACTCCGCGTCCACCCCGATACGCAGGTCCCGTTGCGTGCCTTCGACGTCTCGCTCGACCATGGCCTGCTCACCTCTTGCCGTGAGAATCGGCCCCGACAGCACGATCGTAACGCCGCCGTCAGACGCTGGCCGGTTCGCACCGGGCTGCCCGCGCAGCGGTAATGAGGTGGAATTCGTCCAGGCTGCCGGTGTGCGTGGCGTTCGGCCCGGTCAGCGCCGACCTGCGAGGGTTCCGGCCTTCGGCATGAGGCAGCCACTCGGATCGAGAACCTCCTCATCGCGGCATGAGATCCGGCTCCGATCGTGCGCGCGTTCGGGACCATCGCGCCCTTCGCCGCGTTGTCCGTCGAGCCCTCGGAGTTGGCGGCCCCGGTCCGGCGGGTGCCCGGTCCGCTCGCCCACCCCACGCCCGCAGCAGGCGGTCACAGTATCGAGCGAGAACCGTGCCCTTCCATGCGATGCGTCGGATTTCAACTGAATCCTATTCTGCCCATGCGGGTTTCGTCCGGCCATGACGGTCCGACGGCTTCTCCCGATCGTGACGTCGCTGCACCGCGAGTCCCACTGATCCGAGCACGATCGCCGCACCGATCAGCAACCGTGCCGTCAGCGGCTCGCCGAGGACGCAGATGCCCGCGGATACGCCGACGACCGGGATCAGGTACGCGGTCAGCGCCGCGCTGGTGGGGCCCAGCCGGATGACATTGCGGTAGTTCAGCAGTTCGGCCCCGGCGGTGCTGATCACGCCCAGGGCGAGCAGGCTCGCGATGCGCACCGGCGTCAGCTCGACGTGGCCGGTGTCGGTGGTGGCGGCCGCCAGTGGTGCCAGTACCAGGAGCGCGCCGACCTGGATGACGGCCGTGATGTAGAGCGGCTGCCGGTGAGACAGGTTGCGGCGCATGTAGGTCCAGCCGAATCCGTAGCACGCCGATGCGGCGAGCACGGCCAGGCATCCGCCCCATGAGCAGCCGGTGAGGTCGTGCGAGCCCGGTCCCGCCAGCACGGCGACGCCGAGCAATCCGATCGCGACGGCTCCGAGTTGCCGCCCGCATGGGCGATGCCCCAGCATGAGGATCGCGAAGCCGAGGGTCCACAGCGGCACCGTCGCGTGCAGCACGGCCGACAGGGAGGCTTCGACCTGCTGCTGCGCCCAGGCGGTCAGGCAGAACGGCAACGCCACGGTGGTCACGGCCAGCACGGCCAGATGCACGCGCTCGCGCCCGCCGGACGCGGGCACTTCGGGCGCGGTCCGGCCGCGGGCGCGCAGCAGCGCGGCCGGTGTCAGGATCAATCCGGACAGCAGCACGCGAATGAACGCCACCCCGAACGGCGGCATCCCCGGCAGCGCCACCTTCATGAAAACCGATGACAAACCCCACATGGTCGACGCGAGCAGCACACCGAGCACGGTTCCTCCGGAGTCATCGACGAACCCGGTCTTCCACAACCCGATCGGCGGCAAACGTTCCGCCGCACAGCCAAATGCGAAGTAATCGACCTTACGAGGCTACTGGTCGGATTGCTCGGCTCAGCCGTATTCGACGATGACTCGCCGAGATCCGGTGTGACCGGCGCGACCTCAGGCGTGGGCCGGCGAGCTCGACTGCGCGGGCGGGTCGGCCCGGGTGTCGATCGCGCGCGTGAGTTCCTCGAGCGCGGGCATGGCGGCACTGAGCAAGTGCTGCCATCCGGGGTGCAGGTCGGCCAGGGCGGCGCGCAGGATATCGGTGTTGGTGGACTGCCAGGATCGCACCGCTTCCCGCCCCGCCTCGGTCAGGGTCAAGGTGACCGCGCGCCGATCCTCGCCCGCCTCCCCCGCGCCCCGGATGATCATGCCCTGTCCGGCCAGACCGTTGACCAGCGTGGTGACCGAGTTCGGAGCCAGGCGCAGCTGGCGGGCCAGCTGCCCGGGGCGGATCCCGGGATGCTCGCAGACGCAGGACAGCAACTCCAATTGGGCGACCGAGAGCGTGTTGGCCGGATCGGTGGCGCGGGCGGCGCGGCGCATGGCCCGCCGCAGGCAGGCGATGACCTCCGCGAGCGCGCTCTCGTCCGGCCGCACCAGCAACGCGGGCAGCGGTTCGGCGGCGGATGTGGTCATCGATGACTCCTCACGCTCGGATGATCCCTGGAATTGTGCCCTGCCGTTCACGAAGGTCGTCCCCGCCGCCAGGACCGCGAAGGCCAGTAGTCCCAGCAAGGCGATCCGCGGTGCGGTCGAAGGGCTTTCGGCATGGCCGCCGAGGTGCAGGGCCAAGGTGACCACGGCGACGCCACCGGCGGTTCCCAGCCCCCGGCTCATATTCACCAGTCCGCCGCTGGTTCCCGATCGGCCCGGGGCGATGGCGCTCATGATGCCCGCGTTGTTGCTGGGGATGAACACCCCGAGCCCCAAGCCCAGCAGCCAGAGGCAGGCGAACGCCCACCATGGCGTGGTCGGTGACAGGGCAAGCGCGCCGAGCGCTGTCACCATGGCGAGCACTCCCAGGCGTTGACGGCCGTCCCCGTGGCGCGGGAGCAGGCGGGCCCCGGCGACGGCGGCCACCGCGAAACCCGTCGGGAGCGCGGTGAGCACCACGCCGGTCGCCGCGGGTGTCGCCTCGTGCAGCTGCGGGAACAGTGCCAGCGGACCGAACAGCACCAGATACGCCGCGAACGCCCCGACCAGCCCGGCCGATACCGCCGGTGGCCGCAGCAGCACCGGATCCACGAGGGGATCGCGGGCGCGTCGCGCCCACCAGACCGCGCCGGTCGCGCACGCCGCCGCGAGGGCCGCCGCCGCGACGGCGGCCCACACCGGCAGCGGCAGGCCGGACATCGCCGACACCGCCACCAGGGCGCCGGTCGTGCTGCCGATCAGCAGAAGCAGTCCACGCCAGTCGAATTCCCGCAGGGCGTTGCGCTCACGGGTCCGCGGAAGCAGATAGCGGCCCGCCGCCAGCGCCAGCACTCCGATGGGCACGTTCACTCCGTACACCCAGCGCCACCCGGCCGACGCCACCAGCACACCGCCGAGGGCCGGGCCCAATGCCAGCCCCAACGCCTGCGCCCCGGCCTGCACGCCCAGCGCGGACCGCATGCGGTGCGGCGGCACACTCGTCACCACCAGCGCCACGCTGTTGGCCTGCAACATCGCCGCCCCCACGGCCTGCACCACCCGGAACCCGATCAGCCATCCCAGTCCGGGCGCGAGCGCACATGCCGCCGACGCGAGCGTGAACACCACGAAGCCCTGCAGATAGACGAACTTGCGCCCCACCGCATCCGCCACCCGCCCCGCCGAGACGACCAGCCCGACGACGGTCAGCAGGTACGCCAGCGACACCCATTGCACGCCGGCCAGCGGCGCCCCGAATTCCCGTTGGACCGCCGGGAAGGTCAAGGTCACGATGCTGGCGTCGAGCTGGCCCATGAACGCGCCCAGGCATACCGCCCCGACCGCGAGCCAACCGGCGTTCGGATGCTCACGGACGAGCAGCGGACGAGCCGACTCGACGAACACCACAACCTCCGCACACAACCATTCAGCGAGATTATTCTAGAACAGAATGATCTCGCCTTGAATGCTGGTGCATTTATCCTCTCCTATCAGACAAAGCTTGTTCTATAACAGAATTTGACCTCTCGTTCTCGGACCACCGAGCCCAGGGCGGTGCACGCCGATGGCTTCGGACTCACGGCGGACCGGAAGGCCCGGCAGCGCGAGACGCCACCATTCGGATCCCTCTATGGCCTGATGTGGATGCCGCTCGGCAGGCCTCCGCGCGGCCGGTTTCCGGCGTTGCGTGCCGGAGGCCGGCGCGCGGCGGGATGGCGGAGGCCTCACAGGAATCGGATGATCGACAGCGTTCCCGCGATGATGCAGTAGGTCGCGAACGGAAGAAGTGTGCGGGTCCGGAAGTATCGTTCCAGGTATCGCACCGCCAGCCATGAGCATGTTCCGGATACGAAGGCGCCGAGCAGTACCGGGCCACGGATGGCGGCGATCCTCGGTTCGGCGAGTTCCGGCAGTTCGACCAGCCCCGCGCCCAGAATCGTCGGGGTGGCGAGCAGAAAAGCGAATTTGGCGGCATGCTCGTTTTCCAGACCACGCCACAGACCGCCGACCATGGTGAGCCCGGCGCGACTGAACCCGGTCAGCAGCGCGCCGGCTTGGGCGAAGCCGATACCGATGGCGTCCACGGCTCCCAAGGCCGCCAGCGGGCGGTCTGCCTGGCGGGGAAGATTCGGTTCGGTAGCGAGAACCGACCGGTGGGCCTCACGCCGGCCGAATCGGCGACCGTATTCCACCAGCGTCGGTTCGTTGCGCCTGCGCAATCCCTCGCCGAGGACGAGCACGACACCGTTCAAGGTCAGGAAGAAGCCGGTGTCGACGGGGGAATCGGTCAGCGCGTGCAGCGAACGGTCCAGCAGGGGGCCCAGGACCGCGACGGGGAGGGTGGCGAGAACGATCAGCCACGCGAGGCGCTGCGGAACGGTGACCGCGCGCCCGGTCCGCAGCGTGGATACGAAACCGGCGATGATGGCCAGCCAATCACGCCAGTAGTAGCCCAGCAGCGTTACCGCCGTGGCCACGTGCAACGCCACCACGAAGGCCAGATACGTTGCGCCCCTGCCGGATCTGCCCAGGGTCACCTGCTTCCAGCTACCCCCGATCCAGTCCGCGACCAGCACCGAGTGCCCCAGGCTCGAGATCGGGAAGAGTTCGGTGACACCCTGTACGGCGCCGATGACAGCGGCTTGCAAGTAGGTGATCATCGGCACGAGTTTCGCATGAGTGTTCCGCCGCAGCGATGACACCCCTACGGGTACGAAGATCGACCGAATTGCTCGCTCTGCCAATCATTTACGACCTTCCCTTCAGAGCGCCGCGGGTATCGTTCGGCCGGCGCGAACCGGCTGTCGACCGCCGACCCGAACGAGTCGGCGCGTCCTCGTCGAGGCCGCCGTCCTGCCCGAATCCATCACCAACGCGGACCTGACATGGCACGCGGAAGTCGTTGCCGCGCACCATCGATTGGCCACACGGCTCCGCGTTGCCAGTGGGCGACCGAGAGACCGGCCAGGCTGACCGGCTCACCTGGACACACGACGGTCACGTGTCACGCCGTGTCCCGATTCAGTGGATTCCTGGCCCGCGGCGAGGGGCCGACAACACGGCGCGTGATCGAAACTCTAGGAGACGCACAGCCACTCGCTGTCGCGGGGTTCCGAGACGGTCGTCGCTCATCACCGCCACCTTCTCCGAACCGAGCTGACCCTCGACCCGATACTCCACAGGAGCACCTGCATGACTACGAAGCCGACCATCGTCCTCGTTCACGGCGCCTTCGCCGATTCCTCCAGTTGGAACGGCGTCATCGCACGGCTGCGCGCCGAGGGCTATTCCGTTCTGGCCGCCGCCAACCCGTTGCGTGGCCTCGACGCCGACGCCGCCTACGTGGCTTCGGTTCTCGACACCATCGAGGGCCCGATCGTCCTCGCGGGCCATTCCTACGGCGGCAGTGTCATCACGGTGGCCGCCCATGAAATGGCCTCCGTCAAGGCCTTGGTCTACATCGCCGCCTTCATCCCCGCCGAGGGCGAGAACGCCCTCGAACTGACCGACAAGTTCGCCGGCTCCACCCTCGCACCCACCACCGTCTCGCGCCCGCTTCCCGGCGACACGGCGGGTACCGAACTCTACATTCGCCAGAACGAGTTTCCCGCCCAATTCGCCGCCGACGTGCCCGCCCACGTCGCGGACAACATGGCGATCACCCAGCGCCCGGTTTCCCTTGCCGCCCTTCAACAATCGGCTACGGCCGCGGCGTGGCGCAGCATCCCCGCCTACTCTCTCGTGACCACCGACGACAAGAACATCCCACTGGAATCCCAGCGTTTCATGTCCGCCCGAGCCGCCGCGCACACCGTCGAAATCCCCGCATCCCACGCGGTCTCCGTCTCCAACCCCACCGCGGTCGCCGACCTCATCCTCCTGGCCGCCCAGAAGTAACTCCTTGGCATCTGCGCGCAACATGCACAGCACAGGTCGCCTCCCGAACGTCGGCGATCGGCTCGCTCTGGATTCACCATGACGGTCATACGCTCATCAGGCATGGAAAGACGTTCTGTACAGAGGGGATAGAGCCGCCGCTCAATGCGGGTCGATCACCCGTTCGGGTTGTCAGGACAACGCGGCGAGGGCACCGGCGATGACAGCGGCGGCCTCGGGGTGGGTCTTCATGACCAGGAGAGGTGCGTCGGGTTCAACTATTTTGCGCAGGCCGGCGCGCTGGTAGCCGAACCGCTCGACATCAGGGTTGATGGTGTCGTCGGCGGCGGAGACGATGCCCCAGCCCGCTCGGGCCTTCGATGGGGCCGAGCGGGCTCGGTGAAGGCGAAGGCGGCCACCGCCGGATCAGGAGACTGCCATGGCCTCCTCGTCCTCGAACCCGACCACGTCCTCGGTCCACACCGCCGAGCCGGTCGAACGGAACCGCTGCTGATACTTGCGTGGTGAAATACCCAGGCGCGCAATGAATGCCCGACGTAGGGCCTCGCTGTTGCCGTAGCCGGTGGCGATGGCCGCCTCGGTGACGGAATGCCCGGCATGCAGCAGATCGCGGGCGGTACAGAACCTAACGAATCCGACGTATTCGGCGGGCGACCGTTCCAGCTCGGAACGGAACAGGCGGGTGAGGTGGCGCGGACTGACCTGCGCGTGCGCGGCCAGCGTCTGCACGGTGTGCGGATACGCCGGGTCCGCGCAGATCAGGTCCACCACTCGCCGTACCAGCGCGCTGCGCGGCGCGGGTCCGGTCAGCGATACCGAGAACTGCGACTGTCCACCCGCCCGCTGCATGTAGACGACCAGTGACTGCGCCACCCGCCGCGCGACATCGGCCCCGAGGTCCTCTTCGACGAGCGCCAGCGCCACATCGACACCCGCCGCCACACCTGCTGAGCTGTACAGGTTCCCGTCGCGCACGAAGATGGCATCGGGCCGCACGTCGATCTCGGGATACCGGTGTGCCAGGTCCCGTGTGAACTTCCAGTGCGTGGTGGCCTGCCTGCCGTTCAGTAGGCCGAGCCGGGCCAGCACGAACGCGCCGCTGCAGACCGACACCAGTCGCCGGGTGTTGGAGGAGAGCGCGCACGCCGCGGCCAGCAACTCCTCGGTGACGAAGCGCGTGGGCGGCAGCTCGCTGCCCGGGATCACGACCGTGTCGAAGCGTCCGGCATCGGCCGCCGCGCCGCTCACCTCGATCCGGCTGCCCAATGAGGTCAGCACACTGCATCCGTCGGGCGAGACCAGCACCACCTCGTAGTCGGACACCGACTGATTCGCCTCGACGAAAACTTCCGCCGGACCGACGAAGTCGAGCGTTTTGACGCCATCGAAGACCAGGAAGCCGATGCGGCGACGAGACTTTCCTTCGAATGAGGAAGACATGGCAACCAGTATTCTGGAGGCACGCCTCCAGAACAAGGGCTATGCGGATCCTCACACGTCGATTGGTACGGTGACCCCATGGGACGGCCGCGACAGTTCGATGAATCGACACTGCTCGACGCCGCGATCGAGCAGTTCTGGTCCAAGGGATTCGACGACACGTCGGTAGAGGACGTCTCGCTCGTCGCCGGTGTCGGCAACGGGAGCATCTACGCTGCGTACGGCAGCAAGCGCGGGCTGTTCCTCGCGGCCTTCGAACGCTACTGCGAACGTCGGGCCGCCTTCGTCCGCGACACCGTCCTCGCCGCACCGGGCTCCGCGCGGACGGCGGTGCTGACGCTGCTGCGCGCCATCGTCGAAGACTGCGCCGCACAACCGAATCGACGCGGCTGCCTCATGATCAACAGCATCGCCGCGCTCGGTGGCCGGATCCCGGAAGTCTCCGAACTGGGGGCACGCACCACCGCTGCCATGGAGGGCGGCGTCGCCGAGCGGCTGCACCGAACCGCCCCCGGCGACAATGCCGTGCCAGCGCTCAGCGCCCACATCATTGTGGTGGCCCAGGGCTTGATCCAGTTGAGCCGGCTGGGCGTCCCGGTTCGGCGCCTGCATGAGATCGCCGAAATCTCCCTGACCGCCCTTCCCGCCACCTGGGCGGACCGCGTCGACGCCACCGCCTAGAGGCCCGAAAGGCCGCCTCCCGCTGACCGATTCACGGTGTCCCGTTTTCAGGGATTCGTGACCCGTGAAGCGGTGCGGTCGCCTGCCGGCGCCGTGAAGACTGGACTGCGTGCTCGCCCGCTGCGCGCACGCCGACGCGACGAAAGGCAGAAACGACCATGGCAGGCAATCCGCACGGCATCTCACTCGAGCCCGCGGCCCAGGCATTTGTGGACGCGACCTCGGAGCCGCCCTTCCTGTATCAGCTTTCGCCGGAGGAGGGCCGTAAGACGGTCGACGGCGTCCAGGATTCGCCCATCTTCAAACCGGAGATCGACGAGGAGTGGGTCACCGTCGCGGGCGGCCCGACCGGCTCGGTGCGGGTGCGTATCGTCAAGCCGCGGGGTGCGACCGGCACGCTGCCGGTCATCGTCTACACCCACGGCGCGGGCTGGGTTTTCGGTGACGCCCACACCCACGACCGGCTGGTCCGCGATCTGGCCGTCGGCGTCGGCGCGGCCGTGGTGTTCCCCGAATACGACCGCTCGCCCGAGGCGCGCTACCCGGTCGCCAACGAGCAGTCCTACCGCGTGGCCCAATGGGTCACCACCGAAGGCACCGAGAAGGGCCTGGACAGCACCCGCATCGCGGTCGCGGGCGACTCGGTCGGCGGCAATATGGCCATCGCGCTGACCCTCATGGCCAAGGAACGCGGTGACGTGTCCTTCCGCCAGCAGGTGCTGTTCTACCCCGTCACCGACGCCAACTTCGACACCGGCTCCTATCACGAGTTCGCGACCGGCTACTTCCTGACCCGCGAAGGCATGCAATGGTTCTGGGATCAGTACACCACCAGCGCGGAGGAGCGCGCGCGGATCACCGTATCCCCGCTGCGCGCCACACCGGCGCAATTGGCCGATCTTCCGCCCGCCCTGATCATCACCGCCGAGGCCGACGTGCTGCGTGACGAGGGTGAGGCGTACGCGGCCAAGCTGCGCGCCGCGGGTGTGCCCGTCACCCAGGTCCGTTACGGCGCCATCACCCACGACTTCGTCATGCTCAATACCCTGCACGACACCAACGCGGCCAAAGCCGCAGTGGCCCAGGCGGTCAGCGTCCTGAGCCAGGCGCTGCACGACTGACGGCCGCGCCGGCGGATCGGCGAGCGGCTCCTCCCGGCCTGTCAGGGTCGAGCCGCCCTCCGGTCCGATTCTCCGGCATCGACTGGGAATACTGCTGGCGGACAAGTTAATCCGCCGGACCATCGCGTCCTTGGCCGGGTTCGTATCCCGACACCAGTCTCTGACCAGCCGAATTCAGGACGCTATGCGATGTATCAACCACACAACGCCAACTGAATGAGAGCCCGGAGCGCGTCGTCGATGGGATGCGGCTGCGGGTTCCCTGACGAGTCGAGTCGATTCCATCGCTGCAGATTCACTGCGATGGACACTTGCCGTTTGCCGTCCGCGCCGGTCATGGAGATCGCTCCGCCGCCCCAGACGGAACCCTCATGGCCCCAGTAGGTTCCGTGACCGGGCACCGTCATCTTCTGCAGGCCCAGGCCGTAGTCGAGTGTCTTTCCCTCGAATGAGACGACCGGAACGGTGTGTTGCATCTGCGCCAGCGACGATCGGCTGATGATCTCGCCGGACAACAGCAACCCGAAGAAGCGGTTCAGGTCGGCGACGGTCGATATCAGCGAAGCCGCCGGCCCCACCCACGACATGTCATAGACGCTGTAGTCGCGCGGCGGATCGATCATGCCGAACCACGCTTCATAGTGCAGTGCATGCGGTCCGTTGATATGTGTTCCGGCTGGGAGTTCGGTGCCCCGCAGCCCGGCGCGCTCGATGACGTTTCGGGTGATGCATTTCTCCGCTGACGTACCGGTCACAGACTCCAAGAGTTGGCACAGGAGCAGGTAATTGGTGTTCGAGTACACCCCCGGTGTCCCACCCGGGGTCCCGGTCGCGGGCGCCGAGACGCCCATCTCGATCAGTTCGGTCGGATGAAACCGGGTGAACCGGCTGTCATCGAGGCTTTCCGGTGTCGTTTTCGACAGGGCGGGGAAGGCCGCGAGGGAAGGGTAGGCATGTGCGAGGTAATCGGCGAGGCCGCTGGTGTGGTTGATCAGCATCCGGACCGTGATCGCCGCACCGCGTTCGCCGGGGACCAGTCTTGGCAGGTAGTGGCCGATCGGTCGATCGAGCTCTATTTCGCCATCGTCGATCTGCTGCAGCACGGCGGCAGCGGTGAACGTCTTGGTGATGCTGCCGACACGGTGTCGCATATCGGCCGTGACGGGACGTTCGGTGGCGACATCGGCGACTCCGGCTGCGCCGCGCCAGATTCGGTTGTCGTCGCGCACCTCGGCGAATGCTCCGGGCATGCCCGCGAGGTGGAGGGTCTCCAGGGCGGTCTGTAGCTTCTCGGGATCGAATGTGGTGGTCACGGCACCACTATCGACCGCGCGATCCCGCATCGTATTGGAAGAATCTTCCCCAGGCCCGGTACCGGTGCCGGGCGATGGCGGGCGTGTAGTGCGCCGTCAGTGACCCTGGCGTGCGGTCGGCGAAGAGCGATACGTCTCGGCACAGATGAGCCTGATCGGTGTACCCGCACTCCATCGCGACGTCGGCGGCCGGCCTGCCCGCCAGCAGACCGTCGACCGCGGAACGGAATCGGACCAGCATCGCCGCCCGCTTGGGTGTCAGGCCGATCTGCGACTCGAACCGCGCCCACAGCCGCTTATGGCTCCAGCCGAGGGATTCGGCGAGCCCGCCGATCCGCACCTGGCCGCGAGAGGCAACTATGCGATTCCAGCCTTCGACCACCTCCGGGTCAGGAGTCCGCATCGGCTTGTCACACTGTGCCAGAAACGATTCCGTCAATGCGAACCGGTCGTCCCAGGTTCCGGTGGACGCGAGTTGCTCACGCAGTCGCCGAACTCGCACACCCCACAGGTCCTCCAGCGCGACAACGCCCCGGCCCAATTCCGTTGGCGAAACACCCAATACCGAATAGGCCTGTATCGGCGACAAGCGAACCTCGATGCATTCTGCCCGCTCGCCACGAACGCGCATGGACTCGAGAGGAAGCCCGACGGCGAAGCCGCCGAGGGTTCGCCGCCCGAGAGCATCGTCGACGATCAGCCCGCCATCCCCGAATTCGATCAGCACGGTGATCGCCGCGGTCCCGGCGACCCGAAGATCCAACCCGGCGTCGCGCACGTCGCGGTACCCGATGATCGCGGCGCCCGGCGGCACGGTGCCGGCCCGACCCGCGAAATCCCACCCCGCATCAGAATCGCGATCCGAGTCCTCAGTTCCCACCCGTCCAGGCTACGGAAAGGTGCGGACACCACCGATCCGTCCCGTGAGCGCCTGCTGGAACCCGTGAGCGCCTGCTGGAATTTGTGTGGACGCATTCACTCCGCGGTTCAGTCCGCGCACGGGCGTCAAATGTGACGAAGTCCAACCGCGGAACGTGATGCAGGTCATTGCCCGAGAAGGCGTGCTTGGGCATCGTCGGCAATTCGTTTCTGGAAAGAGCCTGGTTGGAGATGCCTGAATGGCCGACCACAATTTTGCTTACGACCTCACGCTGGACGAGGTACGACGGCGCGCCGCTGTCGTCGCGGCGCTCGGTGACGACTGGGATCCGGTCGCGGTGCTCGCCGAGGAGGATCTGGCGTACGACATGCTGTACTCGAATCTCGACGATGAGCAGCAGCGGATCTACGAGGAACTGGTCCGGGCCGGAGTCCTGCCGAATCGGGCGATGCGCCATATCGCCGACTGATCTCACCCCCGAGCACGAACCATGACCGGTGTTCGGCTTGTTGCCTCCGGTGAGTGGTGACCCGGCTGCTCCGGCTCTCGGCCGAGTTTCGTGGACGGTGGATAAGCGGCGATGCCGAATACAGCCGCGTTCGGCAGCGGGCAAGAGGTTAGCGCGCTCCGGAAAGCGTTGGCGCGCTGGATATTCAGGCGGCCAGGGTTGCAGATGTCCACGCCGATCTCGTCACCGCGCTACTCCGAGGATTTCCCGAATGATGCGGGCGGCTGTCATCGGCGCGGGATGGGATTCGCCGATGAACGACGTCAGGTTTCACCGATGCGGCCGAATGGCCTTTCACGAGGCCCCCATGACCCACGCCTCGCTCCGCCTCGCCGAACTACCAGGTGCTCACCTGCTCGATGTGGGCGCTGGACCTGGCGGCGAGCTCGCGACCTCCTGAATGAGCGACCCAAGCATCCGAGTCCCGGTATCTATCATTTCATATACGATCGTATTTTAAATGATAGATAATGACGGAGCAGAGCAGCGGCTCGATCACGGCGGTGCGCGGGGCGACTGAGGCGGTGAACCTGATGGTCATCACCCCGTGGACCGTGGCGCACCTCGATACCCTGCGCCGCGACATCGACCGCGGCAGATTGACGAACGAGCAAGCGGCGCTGGCCTTCGCCAAGCCGCAGACGCGACGCATCCTGCGCTCGCTGCCGACAGCGATGTGTTCGAAGGGCCCCGGCACGCTGCCGCCGTTCTTCGCCGCGGTCTCCGGACTCAGGCGCGGTCTCCCGCACATGGCGCTCGCCCACCTGAATCTGGCTCTCCCGCAGACGGATCCGGCCCACGGCCTACTCGGCGACATGGCTCGCGTCACGGGGATACCGCTGGCATTGGGGATGTCGCAGGTGATCGACGGGATCGCGCGCCGTCCCGGGGCGCATGCCCCCGACGCCGTCATCGATCCCGCCCGATTCTTCGCCGACCTCGATCGCGTCCTCGAACGGGATACCAGCGCCCCGCTGTACCTGATCGAGCAGGAACCGATGCCCTCGCTCCGATCGGCGTTCAGCCGGGCGTAGCGGTCCCGCCGATCATCGATTCAGCTGCGGGGCAGCGTATTTCGACGTGAATCACGCGCATGGCCGTGATCGCGCCGAGCACTGCCCCGACCACGGTGAGCCCGAACTGGAACCAGCGCCACGACGGCGGCAGCGGCACGAGCACGACCTCATGCCGCCTCGGCGGTTGATCTCAGTGGTCGTGATCATCCTCATCGTGAGGGTGGCCGTGGGCGAGTTCCTCTTCGGCGGCATCACGGATGTCGACGACCTTGACGGCGAAGTGGAGGCGCTGGCCGGCGAGGGGGTGGTTGGCGTCGATGGTGACATCCTGGCCGTCCACCTGACGGACGGTGACGATCTGGGACTCGCCGTCCGGCGCCTCGGCGTGGAATTCCATGCCGGGCTCGATCTCGTCGATACCCTCGAACATGTCGCGGCCCACCGTGCTGACCAGTTCGGGCAGATAGTCGCCGTAACCGTCCTCGGGCTCCACCACGACGACAACCTCGTCGCCGACGGCCTTGCCCTCCAGCGCACGTTCCAGGCCCGGCACGATGTTGTCCGCCCCGTGCAGGTAGATCAGCGGCGCGTCGCCGACGGAAGTGTCCAGCACCTCGCCGTCATCGGCCGTCAAGGTGTATTCGATGGCGACGACCTTGTCAGCGGCGATCGACATGGCGGTAACCCTTTCATTGAGGAGAATGCGGACCGCGCAAATGTATCCCGACAATCCTCGCGCCCCCGACAGGGAGGAGCCTGTCGCGGCCGGCGAAGTCCTGGACGCCGCGACCCGGCCGCGCGGCTCAGCGACTCGCCGATGTGATGGCGATCACATGATCGCGAAAAGGCGTTGTACGACAGATGATTTCGATGCCAACCCCACCCCGGGCAGGTTCGTCCGGGCGGTGCCGACCGGCAGCCGCTGCTAAAACTCCATCGTGCCCGACGCATTTTGGCGTTTCGCTGCCACACTGTCCATGACCGCTGCCGCGGTCCTCGCGCCGGCGACGGCCCTCGCCGATCCGCCCTCGACCTCCGAATGCACGACGACACTGTCGCCCGCCGAGAACGCCGACATCGCCCGACTGTCCGATACGAGCACCCTCGACGACGAGGACGAACTCGCGAGACTTCAGGACGCGGTCGCTCGCGAGCACCGGATCACCGAAATCTTCGAGCGGCACGCCGACCGCCGCGGCACGTTCGCCAGCGGTCTCGATACCGTCGAAGGCGCCGCGGTGATGCCGCTGCAAAGCGACCCGCGGTCGTTCGCCGACCCCGAATACGCGCACCGGATCAGCTTCGACCTGCTCCGCCGTTTCCTCGACAATGTGCACGCCGAATTCAGCGGTGGCACACCGGAACCGCACTGGGCCCACTATTTCGCGCTCGCCGCCGACTGCTCTGCCTCCCCCGCCCGCGTCGCACTCGCCGGATACGACGCCCACCTCGTTGTCGATCTGCCCCGCGCCGTCGCGGAGGCCGGATCGACACCGGCCAATGCCGGCGACTACTTCAAGATCGTCGCCAACATCGCCGAAACCGGCGACCTCATCACCGACCGCACCGACCGGACCTACAACGCGAAAATGGGCCCGCTGTGGCGCTTCTACTTCTTCGGTGAAGGCCTCGATCGTGTACTGGGCAGGGGCGTGGCCACCAAACCCCTGCTCGTCGCCAGCGACCTCGGAGCCAATGTCACCATCTTCGCCAATGGCCTGGCCCTCGAAAACCCCGCGCTGACCCAGGTCACAGCCGCCGAGATCGAACTCGAACACCAAACCGCCGAACACGCCTTCGACATCGTGGCCCAACTCGACGGAATCTGATTCCCACGCAGCACGAAAGCCGCTGCATTGCAGCGGCTTTCGAGGAGAATTGGTGGGCTCAGTGCGCCGAGAGGGTGCTGAGCAGCCCCGCGAGGGGGTTGGAGGCGGAGGAGCCGCTGCCGCCGGCGGGGGTGCAGTCGACGACGCTGACGGTGGTGGACTTGGTGCTGACCACCTCCTGGGTCGCCTTGAGGGTGTGGGAACCGGTGGTGGTGGGCGTCCAGGAGAAGGTGGCCTGGCTGTTGGAGACCTTGGAGCTGCCGACCGACGTGTCGTTGTCGGTCAGGGAGACATCGAACAGGAACGAGGTGGCGGTGACGTCGACGGTGACGGTGTAGGTCTGGTTGACGCAGTACTGGGTGCCACTGACGCTGATTCCAGTGACCAGTGCGCTGGCGTTGGGGGCGGTCAGGGCTGCGACGGCGGCCACGGCGCCGAATGCGGTCGCACCGATTCCGGCCCGGCGGGAATTCTTCATGACTGTGCTCCTCACGTATCGCCCACACGAACGTGAGCGATGAGAAACAATAGTGCTTCACTGTGGCGATCGGAATGGTTTCACGGGAACTTCGACCGCCTGTACAGCCACACCCGGGACGTGAGTTCGCCCGCGGCGGTCCAGGCAATGCCGTCGCCGACGTAAGTCTGCAGGAAGCCGAGCGGGTCAGCCCGGGCCGGGCGGCCGGATGCGCTGGCGCGCAGAACGATTGCCCTGAGGTCATGGGCCCCGGTCGCGTGGGCACCGAGCCGACGCTCGATCATGCAATCATCGAACAGCTTGCCCGCGTGCAGCATTCGTTCCCTCGGCAACCGAGACCGGGATCGAACACTGCACGGGTCGACGGGACGCACGGGCTGAGGAATCAGCTGCGCCTATCCGCCGAGCAGACCCTTGGCGATGTGGGTGACCTGAATTTCATTGCTGCCCGCGTAGATCATGAGCGACTTGGCGTCGCGGGCGAGCTGCTCGACCTTGTACTCGGCCATGTAGCCGTTGCCGCCGAACAACTGCACCGCCTCCATGGCGACCTCGGTGGCCGCGCGCGAGGAGTACAGCTTCATGGCCGAGGCCTCGGCGAGGGACACCTTCTCGCCCGCGGCGGTGCGCTCGATGGCGTTGAACACCATGTTCTGCACATTGATCCGCGCGATCTCCATCTCGGCCAGCTTGAGCTGGATGAGCTGGAACTGGGCGATCTCCTTGCCCCACAGCTTGCGCGACTTCGCGTAATCGACACAGAGCCGGTGGCATTCGTTGATGATGCCCAGCGCCAGCGAGGCGATGCCGATGCGCTCGGCGGCGAAAGACTCCTTGGCACTGTCTTTTCCGTCGCCCTTGGCCGGATTCTCGGTCTCCCCGAGCAGACGGTCCGGGGTGATGCGGACATTGTCGAAGAACAGCTCGCCGGTGGGCGAGGAGTTCATGCCCATCTTCTTGAACGGCGCGCTCTGAGTGAAACCGGGCATGCCCCTGTCGAGCACGAAGGTCAGCACCTTGCGGTCGCGGCGGTCGGTGCCGTCCTCCTCGTCCAGCTTGGCGTAGACGACGGTGACGTCCGCGTACGGGCCGTTGGTGATGAAGGTCTTGCGGCCGTTGAGGATGTAGTCCTCGCCGTCGCGGCGCACGTAGGACTTCATGCCGCCGAAAGCGTCCGAGCCCGAATCGGGTTCGGTGATGGCCCACGCTCCGACCTTCTCGAAGGTGACCAGCTCGGGCAGCCAACGCTTCTTCTGCGCGAGCGTGCCTCGGCTGCGAATGGTGCCGGCGGTCAGCCCGAGACTCACGCCCATCGAGGCCACCAGTCCGAGGCTGATCCCGGCCAGCTCGCTATTGAGAATGACACCCATCGACCCCGACCCGCTGAACCCGCCACCGGACTTGCCCGTGGTCCCGGCCTCTTCCCGGGCAATCGCCTTCTCGAGCCCCTCGCGCGCCATCTCGTCCAGCCCGAAGGTGGCGTACAGCTTCCGAATGATGTCGAACGGCGGCAGCGCACCGCTTTCCAGCTGATCGACGTGTGGCTTGATCTCCTTGTCGATGAAACCCCGCAGCACATCGCGGAACATCAGGTCTTCGTCGGACCACTGGTACATGTACGGAACTCCTGAGGGCTCGCGGAACGGTCAGTCACCCCGAATATAGAACACGTTCTACTTCGGCCGGTGCGAAGATCAGCTCGGGAACTCGGGCGGGCGGGTTGGGGCCGGTGATAGCCGCTGCCCGAGTCGAGGCGAGGATGACGTCCCGGATTCGAGGCAGCGCACCATCGCGTCGTCGACGGTCGCCGAGTTCGCGGTACATCTCGATGGCCTGCTCCAGGATCGTGATCGCCGCCGGGTAATCGGCGGACAGATAGCGCCCTAATCCCAAGTAGCACAGGGCGTTCGCCTCGCCGAGGGCTTCACTCGCGGTCCGATAGCCTATGCGCGCCCGGTCCAGCAGATCCATGCCGGTCACGTAATCGTCGGTGCGCAAGTATGTTTCGCCGAGATTGAACAGAGCGTCGGACTCGGCCACACGGTCGCCGAGAAGGCGGGCGATACCGGCGGCGCGCTCGTGCACCGCGATCGCACTCGCGCGTACGCCGTTCAGGTCGAGCGACTCCGCCAGAACCGCCGTCAACGCATCGTGATTTCCGAAAGCTGTTGCCGGGCCCCATGATCGAGCCAAGCCAACAGGTTATCTTGCTCGACGCGCAGCCATCGGGCCGCCTCCCGCGCGTTCGTGAACACCCGGACCGATGATGGCGGAACATCGACCGGAACGGCCCGTAGGCGAGTTATCCGGGCCAGGCGGCGGCTGGCCCGGAACGCGGTGTGCTCGTAGTACGACAGCAAGCGCGCCTGCGCTCGCTCCCGATCGTCGTCCGCGTCCTCAGCCACCAGAGTGCGCGCGTAGTCGCGCAGTAGATCGTGCAGCCGGAACCGCCCGGCCGCGGTCTCCTCCAGCAGGTGATCCACATACAGGGCACCAAGTTCCCGCCGCGCGACCGGGACCGGGATATTGTCCAGCGCGGCAGCGGCGGGCGCGTCGAAATCGTCGCCCGGATGCAGTCCGAGTCGCCGGAACAGACGCTGCCGACGCGGCGGCAAATCCTGGTATGACAGCGTGAACGCGGCGCGGACCGCACGTTCACCGGCGTCGAGCTCCTCGAGCCGATCCTGAGTGGAGAGGGACTCCACCGCCACATCAGTGAGATTCCAGGTCGGGGGAAGCGGTCGGCGAAGGCGAGTGCGAGGTCGTCAAACCGGGCCCGCGGTGTCACTGAAGTCCGCGAAGAAGGGGTGCCGACCAGGGATTCGTTGCGAGCCTGGAGGAATCGGAGAGCAAAGTCGCGACGGTCCGCGACCGTGGTGTAACGCCGTCGACGACGACCTTGCCCGGCGTCGCCGACATGACGGGACCGCGGACCGTCCGGGCCGGCCCGGGCACCGCGCGGTAGGCCTCGGTGAAGCTCGCGCTGGAGGCGGCCAGAGACACTGCGAAGTAATCGCGGGTCCCTGTGTCGCGTTTGGCGAACGGGCGGGCGGTCGCCCAGGGGTCGGCGGCGGAACTGACCGAGACCGGGACCACGCGGATCATCTGGCGCTGGGCGGTGACGCGGAGTGGCTGCGTGAAGTCCCGGGCATCGGCCGCAGGATTACGCGATGGCCTCGGCACGCGCGGCAACGGTGGCGGCGAGCGTGAAGCCCACGACCGCCGACGCCGCCAGGAACAGCGTCCCGCCCCATGCGGGCATCTGCAGATACGGGTGCCCGGTCGCGCCGAACAGCGACAGCCGTGCGATCCAGGACGGCCAGTCGAACATGGGCACCAGCAGAACCAGCAGGTAGGACGCTCCGAGCGTGATCGACAGCGCCGCAATGGCATAGCGCGGGATCCACATGGCGAGCCAGACCGCGACCGCACCCAGTCCGACTGCGAGCAGGAGCGCGCTCGCGGCCACCCGAATCGTTCCTGCGGCGTCGAGATCGACATCGACGATCCGCGCGCCGATGAACAGTCCGGCGAGCGCGGCGAGGACGACGATCGCGGCGCCGGCGAGCAACGTGATCAACCGCTGTCGAAGCAGCGCGGTGCGGCTCAGAGGAGTGGACAGGACCATGGCGAGTCGGCCCTCCTCACGGTCGCTCACCCAGCCCGCGGCCTGGGTGACGACGAATCCCGCCACTATGGGGGCGGTGAATTCGGAGATGAAGCCCAGATATTGGGTGCCTGCGCTGAAACCGGGGTCGACCTGCAGCATGCGAGTGGTGATGTCGAATTTGTCCCACATATCGATCACTTCGGGTTCCAGCCATGCCATCAGTCCGAGCGCGGCCGCGGCGGACACCGCCCATACCGACAACCCGGTGCGCTCGCGGAGCAGCGTCGCCGACCACAGTCGATTCAGCACCGGGTGCCGCACGCGCACCCTCGAACCGGCAGCCCGTTCGGGCCGCGACCAGAGCGCGCGTCCGACATCGCGGCGTTCGGACAGCCATGCCGCGACGCCCACCAGCAGCGCCGCCCCCAGCAGCAGAGCCGTCAACGACAGCACATCGAAGCCTGCCCCGGGAACCAGCGCCCGGCAGCGCACGAAGTAGTAGAACGGCGATACGAACCGCAGCGCCCCGAACGGCCCGAAACGATCCCACACATTGGTGTAGAGATAGAGCACTACCACGATCAGCGCCGACACCGCACTCGACGATCGGGCGGTGCCGCCGATCTGCCCGATCACCGCGCCGACGCCGTACCCGGCAATGGCGCAGGCCGCCGCGGCGAACGCGATCGCGAACGATCCCGCGACATCGGGCTCGCCACCGAGCATCATCGCCGACGCCAGCCCCGCTCCCAAACCAAGCCCGATAGTTACCGAGACCAGCGCAAATCCTAGGGCGCGGGCGCGGACCAGCTGGGCGCGTGTCCGGCCGGTCGCGAGGATCACCTCGACCGAGTGCCCGGCCTCGGCGGCGCGCACGGCGCCGACACCGTTCACCGCCGCGTAGAGGGTGAGGAACAACACGAAAAGCGTGACGTTATGGTAAGTCAGGTACCCGCCCAGGGTGTCGAGCCGATCGCCCGGCCAGCGCAGCAGGCGCATCGCCTGTACCCCCGCCTGCATGCTTTCGGCCATCCCCTTCGCTCCGCCTTCGAAACGTCCTGCCTCGCTGTGGAATCCGGCGGCGATCGAGACCATGGCGAGTGCGCCGCCCAGGATCCACGCCAGGATGCCACGTCGATGGGCACGGAGCGTGTCAATGGCCAGGCGCGGGCTGGGCGGCAGTTTCGTACTCATGCAGGAACACCTCCTCGAGCGAGAGCTCGCGGCTGTCGAGTTCGACCACGCCGGCGGCACTCAGCGCCTGCAGCAGCGGCCCGATCGAGCCCTGCACCGAGCAGGTGAGCAGCCGCCCATCGCAGCGGGGATCGCCGACACCTGGAATCTCACGCAGCCGCATCGCATCCAACGGCTCGGTCACGATCGCTTCGACGCGATGAATCCGTTTGGCCCGCAACTCGTTCAGCGACCCGACCTTCCAGACCCGGCCGTCGCGGATCAAACCGATGCGGTCGCAGACCGACTCCACCTCCGACAGCACGTGCGAGGACAGCAACACCGTCGCTCCGCCCGCGACCGCCTCGTGCAGCATTTCGTGAAAGACCCTCTGTATCAAAGGATCCAGGCCCAGGGTCGGCTCATCCAGGATCAGCAGTTCGGGCCGATGCATGAACGCCTGGATCAATCCGACCTTCTGCTTGTTGCCGTGCGACAGGTCCTCGTAGCGGCGACCGAGGTCCAGCCGCAGCCGTTCGGCCAGGGCGTGAATGTATCCCTCGTCCACACCGCCGCGCAGACCCGCCAGCAGCCCGATCACATAGCCCGCGGTCACTCGCGGCCACTGCACCAGTTCGCCCGGCAGGTAGCCGACCCGGCGTTTGATCTCGGCACTGTCGGCGTGGGTGTCCAGACCGAAGATGGTCGCATGCCCTCGATCCGGACGCGTGAAATCCATCAGCAGTCGGATCGTGGTCGTCTTCCCGGCCCCGTTGGGACCGATGAACCCGAACGTCTCACCGCGTGCGACAACCAGTTCCACGTCGAATACGCCACGGCCGGAACCGAAATCCTTGGTCAACCCGCTACAGGCCACCACCGGTGCGGCGGCCGGACGAGCCTCGGTCGTGGAAGTCATATCTCATGGTCACGGGGCACCGCCGCGAATCGGCAGGGCATTTCGGCCTCGGCCGGTGAGCACCATGCCACTATCCGTCGGTGCTCGTCGCCACGCCACACCCGCCCTGATCGAGGCCAGCGGCAATAGCTGAATCCGCTGTTGGGCGCCGTGCCGGTGGAAAGTAAGCGCCTAAAGGTCCTCGGACTCCGCACCATCCGAGGGGGGCGGTGCACCGTCGCCGCCTCGGATGGTCCAGAGCAGGCCGTCGAGTTCATCGGGCTTGATGAGGACGTCGCGGGCCTTGGAGCCTTCCGAGGGGCCGACCACTCCCCTGGTTTCCATCAGATCCATGAGCCGGCCCGCCTTGGCGAAGCCGACGCGCAGTTTGCGCTGCAACATGGAGGTGGAACCGAACTGGGAGGTGACCACCAGCTCGATGGCCTGCAACAGCAGGTCAAGATCGTCGCCGATGTCCGGGTCGACGTCCTTCTTCTCGCCGGGCTTTCCGGCCGTGACGCCTTCCTGATAGTCGGGTTCGGCCTGGGTCTTGGCGAAGTCGACGACCCCGGCGATCTCCTCGTCGGAGATGAACGCGCCCTGCAGACGAGTGGGCTTGCTCGCGCCCATGGGCAGGAACAGGCCATCGCCCATGCCGATGAGCTTCTCCGCGCCCGGCTGATCCAGGATGACGCGCGAGTCGGTCAGTGAGGAGGTCGCGAACGCCAGGCGGGACGGGACATTCGTCTTGATCAGACCCGTCACGACGTCCACCGAGGGCCGCTGGGTGGCCAGCACGAGGTGAATGCCTGCCGCACGGGCCTTCTGGGTGATGCGGACGATGGCGTCCTCGACGTCACGCGGCGCGGTCATCATGAGGTCGGCGAGCTCGTCAACGATCGCGAGGATGTACGGGTAGGGGCGGTACATCCTTTCGCTGCCCAGTGGCGCGGTGATCTGGCCGGACTTCACCTTGCGGTTGAAGTCGTCGATGTGCCGGACCTTGTTGGCCTGCATGTCCTGATACCGCTGCTCCATCTCCTCCACCAGCCAGGCCAGCGCCGCCGCGGCCTTCTTCGGCTGGGTGATGATGGGCGTGATCAGATGCGGAATGCCCTCGTAGGGCGTCAATTCCACCATTTTGGGGTCGATGAGGATCATGCGGACCTCATCGGGGGTGGCCCGGCACAGCAGCGAGACCAGCATGGAGTTGACGAAGCTGGACTTACCCGAACCTGTGGAACCCGCCACCAGCAGGTGCGGCATCTTGGCCAGGTTCGCCGCCACGAACTCGCCCTCGATGTTCTTGCCCAGACCGATCACCAGCGGATGGTGGTCGTTGCGGGTGGTCGATGCCTTCAGTACGTCCGCCAGGCGCACCAGTTCGCGGTCGGCGTTCGGCACCTCGATGCCGACGGCCGACTTGCCCGGAATGGGGGCCAGCAGGCGCACATTCTCGGTGGCCACCGCGTAGGCGATATTGCGGGCCAGCGCGGTGATCTTCTCGACCTTCACGCCGGGACCCAACTCCACCTCGTAGCGGGTGACCGTCGGGCCGCGCACGAAACCGGTGACCGCGGCGTCGATCTTGAACTGCACCAGGACCTCGGTGATGGCCTCGATCATGGATTCGTTTGCGGCGCTGCGCTTCTTCGGCGGATCGCCGTCGGTGAGCAGCGACAGCGACGGCAGGGTGTAGTCGCCGTCCACCTCGCGGTCGGTGACGAACTCCAACTGCTGCGGCTCCGGGGGCGGCGGGGTCTGGTCGACGACCTTCGGAGCGGCCTTGCGCGGCTTGGGCTTCGGCTTCTCCTCCGGCAGGGCGATGTCCTTGGCGTCCTGCAGCGGCGGCTCGCCGATGACCTCGGTGGCCGCGTCGGAGCCAGCGAACTCGTCGGTCGGGTAGTTCTCCGACGGGGTGCGGCCGCGGCGCTTGCGCACCTCGGGACGGTGCAGCGGGAAGCCGTCCGCGTCGTAACTGTCCGGGTCATAGAGGCCGCGTTCCTCGGAGTACCTCTCGTATTCGTCACCGCCCGCACCGGTGCCGAAGATCTCCCGCAGGCGGTCGGGCACATCACGCGCCTGGGTGCCGGTGAGCAGCAGCAGGCCGAAACCGATGGCCAGCATCAGCAATGGCACCGCCAGGAAAGCACTCAAACCATCGCGCAGCGGACCGCCCACCACATAGCCGACGAACCCGGCGCCGTGCGCGCGGCCGTGCGCGTCCGTCGGCGAACCCGCGGCCATATGCCACAGGCCCAATAGCGGCAGCCCGGCGAGCAGGCCACCCAACACCAGCCGCGGGCGGATCTCCGGCTGCGGTTCGGTCCGCATCAAAATCACGGCGATGGCCACCGCCACGAACGGCAATGCCGCCGAAGCGGATCCGGCGATCCACCGCACCGCCGTATCCACCCAGTGCCCGACCGGGCCGCCCGCCGACATCCACACGGCCGCCGCGATGACGAAGGCGAAAGCCACCAGCCCCAGCGCGATCCCGTCCCGCCGATGCCCGTGCTCGATGTCTCCCGCCCGGCTGACCGCCCGCGTCGTAGCGCCCAATCCCTTGGCCATCATGGTCCAGCCGCTGATCACACCCCGCCGGACCACCGCGAGCGGTGCGGTATTCGACCCCCGCCGCGGTGCGGGCCGCCGCGCCGGCGCCTTCCGTCCCGTTCCCCCGCGCCCCTTCGTGGGTGTGCGCGGACCGCGTGCGCGGGCCTGTGCAGGAGCCTGCCCCCGCGTGGCCCCCGCTCGCGAACGTGACGTTCCGGTGCGGGCCTTACCTGCCATGCGTCCCAGGCTAGCCGCAACAGCACCACCCGGACCATCCGCAACACCCGGCCCACCCGAATCAGAAACTGTGGCGCAGACAACCGAAAACCCGCACCGACGGCGCGATCACCGACCTCGAGGCGGCCCGAAGCCACCCGTCACGCCATGCCGAGCCCAAGCCCACCCGCGCCGGAAGAACGCGGAGGCCCGCCGCCTGCGGCCCATGCCACGGAGCCGGCGCCGAGGTAGCGGCCTGATCGAGATCTCCTGCGCGGCAATAGGGTACCGAGCATCACGTCCGCGCAAACCACGTCCCACGAACCATGTCCACGCAAACCCGCGTCCGCGGCAAGCGCGTGCTCGAGAACGCGCTCGGCATTCGCCTGCGCCGTTGCCCAGTCGTCAGGCGTGGCGGGTGCGCGTGCGATGGGCGCGGTGGATCAGCGGGCCACGGGGCGGGCGGTGCCGGCGGTCCAGGCGGTGAGTACGGCGTGGAAGTCGGGGATGACGACCGACACCGTGCGCCCGCGCGCACACGCCGGCATGGCCAGCGCCGCCCGCTGTTTGGGTGGAATCGGCACGCCATCGGCCGTCAACTCGACCGGTCCGAGCACCGCCGGTCGCCAAGACATCGCCTACCACCTCATCACCCACGGGCCACCGCCGAGCACGCAAGCTACCGCTCGGCGCGTGATCGTTTCATGACGGGCGTGCGCGCTGCCACTTGCGCCGGGACAGCGATTCCAGCGCCGGGAGATCAGATGCTGCGATCGAGGGCGTGCACCAGAGCCACGTCCTCGGGCGCACCGGTGGCCTCGAGCTCGACGGCATTGCGGCCGAAGGCGTGCAGCAGCAGCTCCGACGGCGGCCCGGCCAGCACCACGGTGCGCTCACCGGCCCGGCGTGCCACGGTGCGGCGGCCGTCCGGGGTGGAGAGCGCGACCGTCACCGGCGATGCGCGATAGGCCATGCGCGCCAAGCGCGTCAGCAGCTTCCAGAGTTGGTTCTCGTCGGCGGCGGACAGGGTGCGCGGTTTCCAGCCAGGAACGCCGCGGCGGACATCCTCATGGTGGACGAACATCTCGGTGGTGTTCATCAGCGAGTCGACCGGGCGCAGGAAGAACGGCGGGCCGCTGCGCACCTCGTCGAGCAGGTCGGCGAACGGGCGCTGGGCAACCTTGCGCTGCACGCTCTCCAGATGGGGCGCGAAGGGCTTCAACAGGATGCCGGGGGCGGCGTCGGGCCGGCGTTCACGGACGATCAAGTGTGCGGCCAGATCTCGCACCGTCCATGCCCCGCACAACGTGGGCGCGTCCGGACCGACCTCGGACATCGCTTGGACCAGGGCCTGGCGCTCCCGTTGAGCCAAAGTCATAAGGGGAACCTTAGTCCGGGATCTCCGATTGCGCACGGGGGCATCCCGCGAGCCACTCGGTCGGCCATAAGGCCCGCCGTCGATCACGATCCCGGCTCCGGTTGTGACAGCGCATCCGGATGCGATGCCCGCCTCGGTGCCGCTCACGAAACACAGATCCGGGTTGGCGTCGACGTTTCCGTATCGGTAGCTTGATCCCTCGGTCCATTGGGTCGTGGACCCGAAAGCACAAGAAGGGCAACAACTTGAAGAAGATCGTCAGCGGCGCAGCCGTGATGGTCGCGGCCGCCGGTTCCCTCCTGGCGGGGACCGCGGCGCCGGCCAATGCCTACCAGGACTACTACTACGGCGCCATCGCGCTGTCGGTGTCCACCGGTCGAATCGGCTACTCCTACGACTACTCCGACAGTCCCTCTGCGCAGAACGCCGCCATGAGCTCGTGCACGCTCGATGACTGCAAGATCGTGGCGCGCTTCGCCAACGGCTGCGGCGCCATCGCCTACTCGGCGCGCGATGGCTACTACACCTTCGGCGCGGCGTCCTCGCGGGTCGCGGCGAAGAACCAGGCGCTGAACCGGAACTCCGGCGACGCCACCATCATTCACTGGAATTGCACTACCGGCTACCAGCTGTAATCCGACGGCGACATTCCAAAGACACGGGGAGAATTTCTTTGAAACACACCATCTTTCGCGCGACCGCCGCGCTGATGCTGGCCACGTCGGCCTTCGGTCTGGTGGCCTGCAGCAAGTCCGATGACAGCACCAAGGCCGCGTCCACCACCTCGGCCGCCGCCCCGTCCGGCAAGTTCGACGGCAATACCGAGGGCGACGGCAAGCTCACCGGCGCGGCCCCCGCGCCCACCACCGTCGCCGACCTGCCCAAGCCGAGCGTGCAGGACCTGAACGACAAGGTCACCAAGGCGTTCGACCCGTCCATCGACTCCAAGACCAAGACCGGCTGGATCGAAGACGCCGCTCTGGATCCCCAGCTGGCTCAGAAGCTGGTCGACGCCGCCAAGGCCAACAACGTGAAGGTCAAGATCACCAACGTCGGTGACCCCAAGGACGGCAAGCTCAAGGCCGACGCCGACGTCACCATCGATGGCAAGCCGGTCCAGAACGCCACCGTCTCCTTCGTCGCCGACGGCACCGAATGGAAGATCGACCACAACTACGCGTGCAGCATCGTCAAGGCCGCCAAGCTCGATTCGGCCGCCTGCCAGGACAAGTAGAGAACCCTTGTAGCCCCGCCTCTGGCGGAGATGTCGCGCCCCGACAGCACATGCTGTCGGGGCGGCCTGTTTCATGGCTCCACCCGCCGCCTCTGTCACCGGTATCGCCCGGTGGCGGCGCGGCCGGCAGCTCGCAAGGACCGCGGCCCGCGTATTCCGACGGCGCGGGTCTGCGGCCACTTCTCCGGCGGCGAGACTGGCTGCCGGAGAAGCGAATCACCCCGACAGCCGGAGCGATTCGCTTTGTGCTGCTGAACCTTTCGCGACCTAGACGCCGATGACCGTGGGAACGATCATGGGGCGGCGGCGGTAGGTTTCGGCGACCCAGCGGCCGACCACGCGGCGGACCGCCTGGGCGATGCGGTGAGTGTCGGTGACGCCCTCGACGGCCAGGCGGTGGAGTTCGCTCTCGACGAGCTCCTGCGCGCCGGAGAGGGCCTCGGGGTCGTCGGAGAAGCCCCGGCCGCTCACCTCCGGTGTGCTGACTGCCTTTCCTGTGGCCGAGTCGACGGCGACATTGATGGAGACGAAGCCGCCCTCACCGAGAACCAGGCGGTCGGAGAGGGTGGACTCGCCGACATCGCCGACCGACAGACCGTCGACATAGACCTGGCCGACCGGCACGCGGCCGGTGACGGAGGCGATACCGTCCACCAGGTCCACCACCACGCCGTTCTCCGCCAGGATGACCCGTTCCTCGGGAACGCCCGTGGCCACCGCGAGCGCGCCGTTGGCGCGCAGGTGCCGCCACTCGCCGTGCACCGGCATGGCATTGGTGGGGCGGACCGCGTTGTAGAGGTAGAGCAGCTCACCGGCCGAAGCGTGGCCGGAGACATGGACTTTCGCGTTCTGTTGGGTGACGACCGTCGCGCCCAGCCGGACCAGGCCGTTCACGACCGCGAAGACCGCGTTCTCGTTGCCGGGGATCAGCGAGGAGGCCAGCACCACCAGATCGTCCGGGCGGATGTTGATCTGGCGGTGGTCGCCGCGCGCCATGCGCGACAGCGCCGACAGCGGCTCGCCCTGCGAGCCGGTGGAGATCAGCACCAGCTTGTGCACCGGCAGGTTGGCGGCCTGGTCCAGATCGACCACCAGAGCGTCCGGGATGTCCAGGTAGCCGAGGTCCTGCGCGATCTGCATATTGCGGACCATGGACCGGCCCACGAAACACACCCGGCGGTCGTAGCGCTGCGCGACGTCCACCACCTGCTGAATGCGGTGCACGTGCGAGGCGAAGGAGGCCACGATGACCCGGCCCTTGGCCTTGCCGATGACATTGTCGAGCACGGGGCCGATCTCACGCTCGGGCGTCACGAAGCCCGGCACCTCGGCATTGGTGGAGTCGACCAGGAACAGGTCCACGCCCTCGTCACCGAGGCGCGAGAAACCGGCGAGGTCGGTCAGGCGACCGTCGAGCGGCAGCTGGTCGAGCTTGATGTCACCGGTGTGCAGCGCGATGCCCGCGGGGGTGCGGATGGACACCGCGATGGCGTCCGGGATCGAGTGGTTGACCGCGAAGTACTCGCAGTCGAAGGCGCCGTGCCGGGTACGCTCACCCTCGGTGACCTCGACAAGGTTGGGCTGCAACCGATGTTCGCGGCATTTGGCCGCCACCAGCGCCAGCGTGAACTTCGCGCCGATGACCGGAATGTCGCGTCGCAGGCGCAGCAGGAACGGCACCGCGCCGATGTGATCCTCGTGACCGTGGGTGAGGATAACCGCGACGATATCGTCCATGCGGTTCTCGATCGGACCGAAGTCGGGCAGGATCAGGTCGACGCCGGGCTGCTGATCCTCCGGGAACAGCACACCGCAGTCGACGATGAGCAGTTTGCCGTCGTACTCGAAAACGGTCATGTTGCGGCCGATTTCACCGATGCCGCCGAGCGCGAACACCCGCAGGCCGCCCTTGGGGGCCTTGGGCGGGGTGCCGAGCGCATGCGGGTCGTGCGGCCGCAGGGCCGGCTCGCGATCGCGGCCGCCCTGGCGGGACCGGCCGCCGCGGCGGGTGCGGTCACCGCGCGAGCGGGAATCGTCCTGGCGCGAGCGCGAAGCGTCCTCGGCCGGCCTGGTCTGCGCGGTCCTACGCTCCGACGCGCCGGCGCGGCCACGGCCGCCACGCTCCCGAACCGGTTCGGCCGCAGCCGATTCCGCGCGAGCGCTCACCGACTCCTGCTGGGCGGCAGCGGAACTCGCGGTCTCGACGGCGGGCTCCGCCGCAGCCGCGGTCGGAGCGGGCTGCACCGGAGTCTCCGGAGCCGGGGTCGGGGCGCCGGCGGCGCGGCTGGCAGTGCGGCGCGGGCGACGAACGGGGCCGGTCATGCAAGCACCCCGGCCGCGCGCAGGTCCCGGGCGAGTTCGTCGAGTTGTTCCGGGGACGGCATGAGTTGCGGCAGTCGCGGCTCCCCGGTCTCGATGCCGAGCAGGCGCAGCGACCCCTTGGTCATAGCGACACCGCCGAGGCGGGCCATGGCCCGGTTCAGCGGGGCCATGCTCACATTGATCTCACGGGCCCGCCGCACGTCACCAGCGCGATAGGCGTCGATCAGAGCGCGCAGGCGGTCCGGCACGAGATGGCCGATGACGCTGATGAATCCGGTCGCGCCCACCGACAGCCACGGCAGGTTGAGCACATCGTCACCGGAGTAGAAGGACAGTCCGGTCTCGGCGATCAGCTCGGCGCCGGCGCCCAGGTCGCCCTTGGCGTCCTTGACCGCGACGATGCGCGGATGTTCGGCGAGCCGGCGAATGGTGTCGGTGGCGATGGGAACCACCGAGCGCGGCGGAATGTCGTAGAGGGTGACCGGGAGGTCGGTCGCGTTCGCGACGGCGGTGAAGTGGGCGAACAGACCGTCCTGGCTGGGACGCGAGTAGTACGGGGTGACGACCAGCAGACCGTGCGCGCCCGCGCGCTGGGCATTGCGGGCCAGCTCGATGCTGTGGGCGGTGTCGTAGGTGCCGGCGCCCGCGATGACGGTGGCGCGGTCGCCCACGGCGTCGACGACGGCGTGCAGCAGATCGAACTTCTCGGACTCGGTGGTGGTCGGCGACTCGCCGGTGGTGCCCGAGATGGCGAGCAGATCGACGCCGCCGTCGATCAGGCGGGCGGCCAGCGCGACACCGGCATCGACGTCGAGCTTGCCTTCGGCGGTAAAGGGGGTCACCATCGCGACACCTACTGTGCCGGACGCGCGCAGCTCGGTTTGCGTCGATTCACCGTTCGTCATAGTCAGAAGGCTACAGCGTCGCCCGAACGGGATTTGCATCGTTATACCCGAACCGTGCCCGGCGCGATGACGATTCGCGTCAAGCGCCCATTTCTGGCGTCGAAAGCTTCCTTGAATGGCGTCAGATTTGACGCCACACTGGTGTCATGGATCTGAATAAGTACACCGCCCAGCTACGCGAGAACCTGATTGCCGCCGCGGCTCTCGGCGATGAGAAAACCCAGGCTACGGCCGCGGCCCTGGCCGCCGCCACCGAGAATTCCGCCCGGCTGGTGTTGCTGGCCGCGCTCTCCGAGCTGGCCGCGGAGGTGAACGCCACCCTCCCCGATCGCACGGTCCACGTGTCGGTCGACGGGACCGACGCCCACGTCGATGTGCGCAAGACCGCAGCCGAGGAGGACCACCCGACCTTCGAGGAGGTCACCGGCGATATCAGCCGCGTCACCCTGCGCCTGGTCGAGCAGATCAAGGCGCGTGCCGAAGAGGCGGCCGCGCAGAGCGGGCAGTCGCTGAACTCCTGGCTGTCCACCACCGTCCAGTCCGCGCTGCGCGATCAGATGAAGAAGGGCGGCCCGGGTCGTTGCGACACCCCCTGACCCTGTCAGTCGGTGATGGTGGTGACCTTGCCGTCGGTGTCGATCTCGGTGCGGCGGTCCTGGTCGGGGGCGGTGGCCAGAACCGTGGCCAGCACGTGACGGCCCAGCGGCAGCACGCGCACGGTGATGCGACCCGAGTTGATGGCGTCGAGTTCCCTTGTGGCGGCATCGATTACGCGTTTACGCACCCATTCGGGGACGCCCGAGAAACCACCGTCGTCCAGGAGCACGACCTCCACCCCGCGGGCCCGCGCACCGCGCGCCGCGCCGCTGAGCTCATCGGTGACCAGCTGGGGCGCGCGCAACCCGTCGCGGAGTTCGGCTTCCAGCAACCGGCATTCCTCGCGTTCGGAGGCGGTCAGCTCCGCACCGTCGGCGATGCGTTCCAGGATCGGACGGGCGACCCGGTCCAGCCGCGCGAGCTGGCGGGTGCGTTCGCCGTCGGCGGCGGCCATGGTGGCCTCGGCGGCGGCGCGCATCATGGCATCCTCGCGCAGGACGCGCAGGGAACGCTGCATGGGACGCATGACCGCGGTGAAGACCGAGATGGCGCTGACCGTGCCGACGGGGACGAGTGAGCCGACCAGGGTGGCGGGTTGCAGGTGCGAGCCCAGTCCGAGCGTCACCAGCACGACCGCGACGGCGATGACGCCCACCCACGCGGCGCGAATGCGCCCGCGCAGCACCAGCACCGCGAGCACATAGGACGAGGCGAAGGCCGACCACACCGTGTCGTTCGGGAGTTCATGGGTGGGGGTCATGACCGTCAGGGCGGTGGCGACCGCCGGTGCGGCGACCGCGTACAGGGCCACCGGAACCGGGAGCGGATCCACCGGAATCGCGGTCACCAGTGCGCCCGCGCTGAGCATGAGCACCAGGCTCACGAACGCCGCCCAGGGCGGTGTCTGGCCGAAATTGCGCATCATGTACAGCGCGATGACGGCTTCCAGGATGAGCAGGAACAGCCAGGCGGCGCTGCCGCGCAGGCCGAGCAGGTCGCGCAGCCCGAACCGGGGCTCGAGATCGAGCGCGGAGTTGTCAGCGGGAACCATCGCCACCCCACACCAGGGTCACGGTGGTGCCTTCGCCCCGCTGGGATTCCACGAACGCCGAGCCGCCCGCCAGCTGGCGCATGCGGCCCAGAATGCTCATGGAGATGCCGAGGCGGTCTGCGGAGACGGCGGCGAGGTCGAAACCCGCGCCGTCATCGGTGAAGACGATGCGGATGCTGCCCGCGCTGACCGTGGCGGTGACGGTGCGCCGTACCTCCCGGCCCGGAACCGCGGCGTGGCGCAGGCTGTTTCGCACGGCCTCGGTGAGGGCGGCGGCGATCGTGCTGGCCGAGTGCACGGGCATGCGCAGGTCGTCGTAGCCGGGCCAGGTGCGGGTGGCGAACCGGATGCTCGGATTGATCTCGTGCACGGCGGCGCGAAGGAACAGCACTGCCGAGCGGGCGTCGAGCAGATCGGGATCTCGTTGCGCGCCGCGACATTCGTCGAGCTGCTCGAGGGTGCGTTCGGCCTGGCGTTGCAGCACATCGGATTTGGTGCCCGCGCGGGACGCCTCGAGCAGCGTGGAGAGCACGGCGTCGTGGATGAGGGCGGCGAAGCGGGCACGTTCGCGATCGCGGGAATGCGCGGCGGCCTGGGAGGCGGCGCGGCGGCTGGCGATGGCGGATTCGCGGTCGACGCGGGCCGCGGCGCCGGTGGCGGCGGTGCCGCACCAGACGAACAGGGCCGCCAAACCCGCTGAGCGCAGGAAGTTCTCGGTGACGTGCTGCGGAGTGACCGCGCTGACCGTGTACACCGTGGCGAGGGCGGCCGAGGTCGCAGCGGTCAGCAGGTAGACGACGGTCACCCGGCTGGTCCAGGCCAGCACGGCCGCGGTCACCGCCAGCGCGGTCACGCGGAACGGCCACACGGTGGTGGCATCGACGGTGTGCAGTTTCAGCCCGAACGGGATGGAGGCGAGCGCACCGAGGAAACTCATGGCGGCGCAACCGCAGACGAAACGAATGGCCCGCGGGCCGGACACCGCCGACACCACGGCGATGATCGGGTACCACCCGAAGGCCAGCACCACCGCCGCCACCGTCCACCAGGCCGGTGCGTACCGGCCCTGCTCGGCGACCTCCGGCAGCTCGACACCGCCGACGATGATGCCGGCGATGCCGATCGAGATGCCCAGCCGTCGCATGATGCGGTCGTAGGCGGCGGTGGCCGGATCCTCTTGCATGATGAGGCGGTCGCGCAAGCGTTGGGTGAACGCCGCGAGGGAGGGCATCGGCCGGGATGCGGCCGGGGCATCGAGGGCGCCGGAGGCGGTCATGTCCGCGGATTCCGCTCGGGAACGGGCAGCCACCCGTCCTCGACGGCCCGCTTGTACAGATCGGTCTTGGTGGGGGCAGGGCGGCCGGCGTCGGCGTACTTCTGCCGGATACGACCCAGATAGTCGTTGACGGTCTGCTCGGACAGGCCGGTCATGCGGGCGACCCGCGATGCCTTCTCCCCCGAGGCGTACAGCTGCAGCACCTGCTGCTGACGCGGGCTCAACCCGACATCCGACAGCTGCGGGTCACCGTCGATCGCGGCGGCCCAGTCGGTGGTCACCACCTGTTCGCCGTGCGCGGCCCGGCGCACCGCCGCGACCACCGTCGGCATGTCCTCGGACTTGCGGACCACACCCAACACGCCCGCCCGAGCGGCCGACCGCACCAGGAACGGATTGTCCGCCCCGGTGAACACCAGCACCTCGATCCCCCGCGCCCGCAGCGCCCGCACATTGTCTTCGGGCGAGGACCCGTCCGCGAGCCGCAGATCCAGCACCACCAGATCCAATCGTGGCCCTGCCGATAGCAATTCCGCCACGGTGCCCGCAGTGATCACCAACTCCAGATCGGCCTCGGGAGCCAACATGGCCGACAACCCGATCGCCACCGACTCATGGTCCTCGACCAGCCCGATCCGGCGTATCCCCGACTCTTGCGCCTCCACGGCGGCCGTCACCTCTTCCCACACTCCAAAGCGACGTTCCCCGAGAACGCCCTCTCGAGTATGACCGCCACCCCGCCGAATGTGTCAGCCACCAGAATTCGGGGGAACCAGACTCTCACCCCATGAGCCGCGCCGCGACCGTAGCCCCAAGCTCCCAGCACCGCTCGATATCCGCCTTCTCCGGTTTCCCCGAGACGATCACCGGCGCCGCCACCTTCTCCCACCCGAGCCCGGTAGTGGCCCCCTCCACACTTCGCTGGGCCCCCTCGGTCCCCTGATTCCCATGGATGTACAGCCCATAGGGCCGGCCCTCGGTCGAATCCAGGCACGGGTAATAGAAGGTGTCGAACGCGTGCTTGAGCGCCCCACTCATGTATCCGAGATTCGCGGGCGTCCCAAGCAGATACCCGTCCGCCTCGAGCACATCGCTGGCAGTGACCCCCAGCGCCGCCCGCCGCACGACATCAACCCCCTCGATCTCTGGATCCGTAGCCCCCGCCACCACGGCCTCGAACATCTCCTGCATGAACGGCGACGGCGTGTGATGAATGATCAACAGAGTCGGCACCCCCCGAGCCTAACCCGCCCTCACCCGCCGAACCGGCCGCTCATCCAGGTGGCGGCAGCCTTGTCTTGCCGGCGTCGGAGACGTCGTTGACCAAAGCCAGAATTCGTCCGAAGGCCCCTGCTTTTCGAGGAGTTCACGTCTCCTACGCACGGACGTGACTCGAGGACGGGAGGGTGGGCGGGATCGCGCGGTGGTGAACGGGCCGCAACATCGGGTTGAACGTCGGGATGGGTTGCGGGTGGGGCGGTGTCGGGTCGACGGGGCCGGGCCTCGGCGATTGGCGGTGGCGGGTGAGGGCGGATGAGGCGGCGGTTGGCACCGCAGTGTTCGCTGCGCCTTCACCATTGTTTGCGGTACCATTCCGGCACGATCGAAACACGTTCCAGCGAAACGCATCTCGTAGGTCGACGTGTCTCACGCGTGTGCGCTGAATGTTTTCTCGAAGTGGGAGTGCCGCTGGCGAACCGACGACGGCGTCGACGTATCCCATCGCGAGGCAAGTGGATACGTGCCGCTGGCGTTCCAGCAGCAAGATGGGACCTTTCTCGATCCTGGGTGATCGTTGCGCCGAGGCTCGTGGAGACGGTCGCATACCGTCCGTTCATGGGAGCTACACCTTGGTAACTTATGTTTTCCGAGCGCGTGTGGGTTCGGAGTCAGATGCTCACCACGCGGTGAGGGATGAGGGCGCATGAGATTGCATTCGCCCGAGTTCGCAGCCGATCCCCATACCGCGTACGACCGGATGCGGAGCCGGTACGGTCCGCTCGTCCCCGTGGAAGTGGCGCAGGGGGTTTCGGCGACCCTGGTGATCGGATACCGCGCGGCACTGCGCATTTTGAGTGATCCGGACCGGTTTCCCGCCGATTCGCGAGGATGGCAGTCGAGTCTTCCCGAGCATTGCCCCGTCCTGCCGCTCATGGAGTGGGGCACGGTGGGATCCGGGGCGGAGAACGAACACCGCACACGCTATCGGCCCGCGTACCTCGAGACACTGCGAGCTGTCGATCTCTTCAAGTTGCGTCGCGAGGTCGAGGCCGTCGCGGTGCCGTTGATCAACGAATTCTGCAGTGCGGGACAGGCCGATCTGCTCGACCAGTACGCGGTGCCGCTGACCATGCGGGTGGTCAACAGCGTGCTCGGCCTGTCGCAGGAGATGGGCGAGCGGGTATTCGTCGCGATGGCCGCCCTGCGCGACGCGCCCGACGCGGAGACCTCGGACCGGCGCAACCAGAGCTGGAACGAGATCCTGCGCGAGGCCGTTGCCACCAAGCGGCGCGATCCCGGCCCGGACGTGATCTCACGGCTCGTTTCCCATCCGGCCGGGCTCGACGATACCGAGATCGTCGCGCAGCTCGCGGTCCTCTATGCCCGAGGCGGTGAACCCACCTGGAATCTGATCGTCAACACGGTGCTGTTGATGCTGACGGACAGGCAGTTCCACGATGACCTGCTCGCCGGCGCGCTGACCGTGCGGGACGCGATCGACGAGGTGTTGTTCGCCAATCCCCCATTGGCCAATTCGTGCGCTCGCTATCCCCGTCAACCCCAGGCGGTCGAGAATGCGTGGCTGCCGGTCGACCAACCGGTGATCATCAGTTCGACCGGGTGCAATTCCGATCCCGCGGTGGCGGGCGACCGCACCGGCAACCGCTCTCATCTGGCCTGGGGGGCCGGATCACGCTCGTGCCCGGCCCAATCCGTGGCCATGGTCATCGTGCAGGAGGCACTCGACCAACTTCTCGACGCGCTACCCGATTTCGAATTGGCCATGCCGACAGACCAGCTCGAATGGCGGACGAGCGCGTTCCACCGCGCACCCGTGTCGGTGCCGGTGATCTTCCCGCCCGCCCTGCCGTTGGCCGTTCCGTGAAGAAGATGAGGCCCAGGCGAATTCACCGCAGATGCGAGCCCGTGAAGAGGCCCCTCTTCTCGACCGATGACATCCGGGCACGGCGAGACCGTGCGGACTGGGACGACGAAACCTTCACCGGCCGCTGACCGAGCGCAAAGATGAGATCCCTGTCGGCCGTGTCGAAATCCTGCTGGAGGCCCGATCGGCGTCGGCTATTCGCCTTTCGGACCTCTACGCCACCATCGGCGTCCGACGGTTTGCTCGGATGTGGAGGCAGGCGTCGGTACGGCCGATGTGCGCGCTGCTCGGGCCGCATCACGTTCGCCACGCCAGGTTTGGACGACCTCGTCCACCTTCAGCGGGCCGATCGGGACGTGCGGGCCGCTGGGCATGCGAAGATAGCTGACTATGCGGTCGTTGAGGGAGGTCACCGTTTCGCGAACTTCCCTCTCGGAGGGCATGTCTCGGACGGTTTCCTGGATGCGTTCGCGTTCCCGGCGGAGGACGATCGATTCCGGCAGGAGAGCGTCGGCACCAACGCCCTCACGCTTCAAATAGCTTCGGAGCCACCAGTCTTCGTCGGCGGCGCCGGACGGGATGGGTTGGCCCGCACCCCTGAGGTTGTCGAATTCGCCCCGCTCCGTTGCCTCGCGAACCTGTTTGTCGATCCATGATTCGAAGGAGAGCCCGGGCGGTTTGCGCTCGGTCATGACCCGATCCTACCGGTCAGCCGTCGGCGCGGTACGGGTCCAACACCGTGTTCACCATGCGGTGGGCGATGGCGACGGCGTGGTCGGCGTCGCCGTCTGCCAGGCCGAGCAGCGGGTCCAGGCCGGGGACGTGGGGGGCTATGGCCAGGTGCGGGAGCAGCAGGAGCAGCAGGGAGAGCAGGACCTGGGTGTCGGTGCCGGGGCGGAGGGCTCCGAGAGCGGACGCCGCGTCGAACAGGGGTTGCAGGACGGCCAGGTAGTGGCGGTTGACGGCTTCGCGGACCGCGGTGCGGGCGACCGGGTCGGGCTCGAGATTGGCGGCGGCGGTCATCGCGCGTTCGAGCGGGTGGTCGTAGAAGTAGCGGACCCAGGCTTCGAGCAGGGACTCGAGGGAGCCGAAGAAGTCGGCCTCCCAGTCGAGTTCGTTCGCGACGGCCTCGATGGCGGAGCGGATCCGTTCGCTGGACAGTTCGGCCAGGTGGACGTACATGTCGGCCTTGTCGGCGAAGTACTGGAACAGGCTGCCCTTGGAGACGCCGGCCTCGCGGCAGATGGTGTTGAGGCTGCCTCCGCTGAACCCGCGCGCGGCGAATTCGGCCTCGGCCGCGGCGACCACCGCGGCGCGGCGCTGTGGCGCGAGCCGGTCCCATGTTCCTGTCGGCACGACCGACCTCCTCTGCCTGCGGTCTATTGACTGGGCGACGGCTCCGATCTTACAGTGACCACCGGTCATATGACCGCCGGTCATAAAGGAGTGCGAGTCATGTCCATCAATTCCAACGAGCCGAGGGTCTGCGTCATCGGCGCGGGCTCCTCGGGGATCGCCGCGGTGAAGGTGCTGGCCGAACGCGGCATCGACGTCGACTGCTACGAGCTGTCCGACCGGGTCGGCGGCAACTGGGTGTGGGGCAACAGCAACGGTGTGTCAGCGGCGTACACGTCGCTGCACATCAACACCTCGCGCCAGCGCATGGAGTTCAGCGATTTCCCGATGCCGGGGCATCTGCCCGACTTCGCCCGCCACGATCAGATCGCGGACTACTTCGACTCGTACGTGCGGCATTTCGGATTCGCCGACCGCATCCGCTTCCGTGTCGGCGTCGACCACGTCGCGCCCCAGCCGGACGGCACCTTCGAGGTGACCCTCTCGACCGGTGAGACCGTGCTGTATGACGCGGTCTTGGTCGCCAACGGTCATCACTGGGATCCGCGCCTGCCCGAGCCCATGTTCCCGGGCGCGAGCGAATTCCGCGGCGAGATCATGCATTCGCACGCCTACACCGAGGAAGCCCAGTTGACCGGTCGCCGGGTCGTGGTGCTGGGCATGGGCAACTCCGCGATGGACATCGCGGTGGACGCCTCCTATCACGCTGCCCAGACCTATCTTTCGGCGCGCAGCGGCGTGCATGTGATCCCCAAGTACGTGTGGGGCCGCCCCTACGATCAGATCGGGGCCGCCGAATGGTTCCCGTCGCTGCTGCGCTGGCCGCTGGCGCGCAAGCTGATGGCCGCGGCGACCGGCCCGATGACCCGCTACGGATTGCCGGAGCCGAATCACAAGTTCGCTCAGGCACATCCGACCATGTCCAGCCGCATCCTGGACCGGCTCGCGCACGGCGCCATCACCCCGATGCCGAACATCGACCGCTTCGACGGCGACGAGGTGGTGTTCACCGACGGCCGCCGCGTGACCGCGGATCTGGTGGTGTTCTGCACGGGCTACAAGATCAGCTTCCCGTTCTTCGACCCCGGATTCCTGGACCCGTCCGACGACAACCGGATCCGTCTGTACCGCCGTCTGTTCCACCCCGAGGTGCCGGGCCTGTACTTCGTCGGACTCGTGCAGCCGCTGGGCGCGATCATGCCGATCGCCGAACGCCAGGCCCACCTCATCGCCGACCATCTCGAGGGCCGTTATCACCTGCCCCGACCGGCCGAGATGCAGCGGGAGATCACCGCGCACCAGCGCGGCCTCCAGCGTCGCTACGTCGCCTCCAAACGCCACACCATCCAGGTCGACTTCGACGACTACATGCGCGATCTGCGCCTGGAACGCCGACGCGGCGCCACCCGCCCGGGCGGGCTCTCGCGCGCCGACCGCCCGACCGCCAGCGTCGCCGCGCGCCGGAACCGCGACGCCGAGGCGGTGGGGCGATGAGCGAAACCGGTACGGGCGCAACCCGACACGACGTGTGGTTCCCGTCCGAGGACGGCGCTCGCTGCGCCGCGACCCTCTACCTGCCCGACGGCCGATCCGGCGCGCGCCCGCCGGTGATCGTCATGGCGCACGGGCTCGGCGCGATCCGCGCCATGGGCCTGGCCGCCTACGCCGAACGGTTCACCGCCGCCGGGTACGCGTGCCTGGTGTTCGACTACCGCCACTTCGGCGACAGCGAGGGCATGCCGCGCTACCTGCTCTCGACACGCGAACAGCGCGCCGACTGGGCCGCCGCGATCGCCTTCGCGCGCCGGCTGCCGCAGGTGGACGGCGATCGAATCGTGGCCTGGGGCACTTCCTTCGGCGGCGGGCACGCCATCTACACCGCGGCCCAGCGCCCGGCCGGGCTGGTCGCCGCCATCGCCCAGTGCCCCTTCACCGATGGCATCGCCTCCACCCTGGCGATTCCGCCGATCAATTCGGTGAAGGCCACTCTCGCCGGTGTCCGAGACGTCGTCGGCGCTCTGCTGGGCCGAGCCCCGTACATGATCACCACCGCCGGGCCCGTGCACGGCACCGCCCTGATGACCGCGCCCGACGCCGAATCCGGCTATTTGGCGCTGGTTCCGCCCGGGTCGGATTTCCGTAACGAGGCCGCGGCCCGCGTCGTGTTCGACATCCTGACCGATCGACCGGGCAGGCTCACCGATCGCATCGAGGTGCCGATCCTCTTCGCGGTCTGCGAAACCGATTCCGTCGCACCGGCGAAACCCACGCTGCGCTACGCGGCGCGGGCGCCACGCGGTGAGGTTCGCACCTGTGCCGACGGCCATTTCGACATCTACCGCGGCGCGGCCTTCGAACGCGTCGTCGCCGACCAACTCGACTTCCTGCGCCGCCACGTAGCCCTGACTCCGGAAGGAGCCCCGCAAGCATGACCGGACGCATCGCGCCGCTCGGCGTAACCGGCTGGGATCCCCCGCTTACGAGCGGTGGCTGTCACACAGGGCTGCGCATGGCGACCACAACCTCTACGCTTCCGGGAGCCTGATCCACGCTCTGAGGAATGCCATGCGGCCTACCCGGCACTCACTGACGATCGCACACATCATCGGAATCGGCGTCGGCCTGGTGCTTCTGATCGTCGGAATCGTTCGGTTGTTCCTGCCACTGGAATGCTCCGGACACGCCCTCGAGGCTGGGCAGGTGTGTCACGACACCGTCAAAGGCCGCGCGGTGGTCCGGACCTTCGATGAGCAACGGTCCCTGCGCGATACGACGGACGGATTCCTCATCGTCGGCGGTCTGGTGGTCGTGACGGGTTCCGCCGTCCTGCTGCACCGCACCACACGTCCGTAGCCGCGACGACGTCGCCGGGATCCGCGGGCACACTGAGAGGCATGGATCCCGTCGTCGCGTTACGGATGATCGCGTTCTTCAAGGACCGGGCCCGGGAGAATTCCCGCCGGGTGATGGCTTACCGGAACGCCGCCGATATCGTCGAGGGCCTCGACGATGCGGAGCGGGAGCGGTTGGGACGTTCCGGCGATTGGCAGTCGCTGCCCGGAATCGGACCGAAGACAGCGGCCGTGATCGCGCAGGCGTGGTCCGGGCGAGAGCCCGACACGCTGGTCCAATTGCGCTCCGCGGCAAAGGATCTCGGTGGCGGTGAGCTGCGAGCCGCCCTGAAGGGCGACCTCCACGTGCATTCGAACTGGTCGGACGGCTCGGCCTCGATCGTGGAGATGATGGCCACTGCGCGGGCGCTCGGCCACGAATACTGCGCAGTCACCGACCACTCCCCCCGTCTGACCGTCGCCAACGGCCTCTCCCCCGACCGCCTGCGACAGCAACTCGACGTCATCGACGAGCTCCGAGACCGGTTCGCGCCCATGCGCATCCTCAGCGGCATCGAGGTCGACATCCTCGACGACGGCACCCTCGACCAGGAGCCCGGACTACTCGACCGACTCGACATCGTGGTCGCCAGCGTCCATTCCAAACTCAGGATGGACCCCGCCGCCATGACCCGGCGCATGGTCCGCGCGGTCTCCGGCAATCGGGCCACCGTCCTCGGCCACTGCACCGGCCGCCTCGTGGATGGCAACCGCGGCACTCGCCCCGAATCCGCATTCGATCCCGAACGGGTCTTCTCCGCCTGCCGCGACCACAACGTAGCCGTCGAGATCAACTCCCGCCCCGAACGCCGAGACCCACCCACCCGCCTCATGAAACTAGCCCTCGACCTGGGCTGCCACTTCTCCATCGACACCGACGCGCACGCCCCCGGCCAACTCGACTTCCTCGGCTACGGCGCCCAACGAGCCCTCGACAACGCCGTCCCCGCCGACCGCATCATCAACACCTGGCCGGTCGACAAACTACTGAGCTGGGCCGACTCCTGACTCCGAACCGGTTGTCCGACGCGGCGTCGCCTGCCTATGGCGTACAGCGGCTCAAGATCTTTCCCGGGCGCCGTCGTCGACCATCGACACACTGGTCGCCCTCGCCGAAGGTCGCACGACGGAACCGTCGAACCAGATCACTCGATCAGCGCGGGCAGGTCGATGGAAAGGGCTTGTCCGCGAACAGATCGTCGATCCAGGACAGCCATTGGGCGGTCACCGTCGCGGGAGCGTCGTGGCCGCCGGGGATCGTCAGGTCGTGGACAGGGGTGCCGAGGGTGCACATCTTGGCGATCGCGGCGGTGGACCAGGCGGTATCCACCAGCTTGTCGGCGTCGCCGCGGACTATGTAGGTCGGCAGCGGGGTCGCGGATTGGGGGAGGTTGGTCCGGGACTGGAGATCGATGAAGGGACGGGCCGCGGCGTCGTCGACGAAGCGGGCCTCGGCGGGGGTTGCGGTGACGCCCAGAGCGAGATCGGCGGGTGTGAGATTGCCGGCGCAGTGTGCTTCGAGATGCGGCGCGGCGGTGAGGAGATCGCCGTGCAGGATCTGGTCGTAGCGGTACCCCGGGGTGCTGTAGCGCACTGCCGCAACAACATACGGGATGATCAGATATTGATCGGGAGCTTTGAGGGCGCCCGTGCGGACGGTGTCGACGAGCTGGAGTTCCAGGGCGGGCGACAGCAGCACGACACCGCGGAACTTCAGTTCCGGCGCATAGGATTTCACGGTCTCGGCGGCCGATTCGGCGGCGCGGCCGCCCTGGGAGGCGCCGACGAGGACGGCATCGGGCGACAGCGGCAGCCCGGTGGAGCGCGCGGCACGGATCGAATCGAGAACGTCGTAGCCGGAGGACGGGGTGTCCAGATATGGCGCGTCACCGGGACCGTCCAGGCCCTGATAGTTGGTCATCACCACGGCTCGGTGACCGGCCAGGAGTTGAGCCACCGTGGGCGCGGACCCGAACAGGGTGGGCGAATTGGTCGGGGCACAGGCGCTTACGACGCCGGAGGTGCCGTGCCCGAAGGCGATGACCGGCCACCCGCCCGGCGGCGGCTCGCCGATGGGGAGGAAGACGGCCCCCGATACCTCGATCGGCTTTCCCGCCGGGGAGGTCGACCGGTACCGGATGTAGGTGGCCGACGACATGGCCGCCGTCAGCGTGGAATCCAGATTGCCCATTGCTCGCTGTGATACCAGGGATCCGGGCGAGTCCGTCTTCGGCGCGTGCGTCTGAGAGGATGTGCCGCACGCCGCTACAACCAGTGCGGCCAGTACCGGGAAGACGATTGCTGCGCGCATGCCGCTCCTTCGGATCGGGTTTCGGTGGCAGTCGCCTCGGTTGGCTCCAACCTAGCTGGAGCGGGGATCACGGACGGCGAAGGACGCGAGTCGGGACCCGCAGGCCGACCACGCGGCCAGAGTGAGGTGCGGGCGGATGCGGGAGAAGAGCTGATACAGCCCTGGGCCGTATTCGGCTCCCAGTTTCGCGTTCTGGGTGACCACATCGAGCTCGTTGGCGACGGAAAGCTCGAGGAATGCCTTGAAATCCAGTGCGGTGGGCTCGAATTCGCCGCCGGTGAACCGGTCCAGGAAGACAACGGGAGTCGCGTCGATACGAGGATAGACGGTTCCACGGTCGCAGGCGGCGTACTGGTAGATCAGGGCCTCGGCGCGGGCGCCGACCAGCTCGACAACCATTGGGCGGTCCGGCAATTCGACCAGCGCGAGGTCGAACCCGTCGGTGCCGTATACGGCGTGGGCGAGCCCGGCGAGCTGGAGATCGCCGTCGTGGCCCCATGCCGCGAGGGTGCCGGCGACGCGCCGCAAATGCGCTAGGAGGGTGCCGCCCGGGTGGTCGATGGTGTCCGCGCCGCGATCCCGCAGGAACCGCTCGACGCGGCTGCTGCGGGATGCGAGGGGTTCGGAATCCTTCACCAGGTCAGTGTCGCGCGGAACCCCGACCGGCGACAGGCCCGTTCGTCACATCAGGCCTGCCGCTGATGGCTGCGCAGGACCGTGGAGGCGGCGGAGGCCACCATCGAGAGGACGGCCAGGCCACCGAAGGCGAGGTGATAGCCGGACACGGTCGCCCATCCGAATGCCGTTGCGCGGGAGAGGATTACCGCGACCAGCGCCACGCCGACCGCGCCCCCCACCCGCTGCAGGATGTTCACGAAGGCGGTGGCGTCGGGAAGCTGGTCGTGCCGGACCGCCGCGTACGCCGCCGACACCAGTGGCATGGCGCCCACACCCGTGGCCATACCCGCCGCGAACAGCAGGAACTGGATCAGGATCCCGTTCGCGTCGACCGGCAGAAAGGCGAACGGCAGCACGGCGGCGGCAATGCAGAGATTGCCGATCACCGCGACCCGGCCGCCGCCGAACCGGTCGGTCAACCGTCCGCCCAACGGCAGCATGATGATGCCGCCGAGGCCGTAGCCGAGCAGATCCACGCCGGTGCGGATCAGTCCGGAGCCGTGCAGGACCTGGAAGTACAAGGGCAGCAACACCATCACGCCGAACATGGCCCCGCCCGCGAAGAAGCCGGCACCGGTGGCGGCGGCGAAGGCCCGGTTGCCGAACAACCGGATATCCAGCAGCGGCCGCGCAGTACGCCGGGCGCGAACGAGGAACCCGGTCAGACCGGCGAGGCCCAACACCACCGGCAGCCATACCGACAGCGAGGTCACCGACCCGGTCGTGCCGATCTCGGACAGTCCGAACACGATCGCGGACACCCCGCCTCCCGCGAGCACCAGTCCGATCACATCCAGCCGCTGCACCGCCGCGCCGGTGGACCGTGGCAGATATCGCAACCCGAGCGCCATTCCGGCCAGCCCGAACGGAATGTTGATGAGGAACAACCACTTCCAGTTCCAGTGCGCCAGCATGACCCCGCCGATGGTCGGCCCGATGGCGGGTGCGCCCACGACGGCGATGCCGACCACGCCCATCACCCGGCCCATGCGCTGCGGCCCGGCCGCCTGACCCAGGATCGTCTGCCCGGCCGGGATCATCAGACCCGCGGCGAGCCCCTGCAGGATGCGCAGGCCGATCAGCCAGCCGGCGGTCGGCGCGAAGGCGCACACCGCCGAGGTCACGGTGAAGGCGACCAGCGCCCACAGCCACAGCCGGGTCACGCCCACGCGCCGCGCCAGCCATCCGCACACGGTGAGCGAAACACCAAGGGCGAGCAGATATCCGCTCGCCACCCACTGAATCGTGGCCAGCGACGCGCCGAGATCGGACCCGATGGTGCGCAGGCCGATATTGACCAGTGAGGTGTCCAACATGCCCATGACCGCGCCGAACACCACCACCGCGGCGGTGCGCCAGACATGCGCGGGGATCTTCTCGGAATCGGCGGGCGCGGGAACATCAGCCGGCACTCCGACGCCGGATGTCTCGGTGTCCGAACGCATTTGCGTCATCGGACCTCTCCTTCGATAGTTGATGAGCAACTCAATTGCAGAGACTAACAATGATTGAACTACTCAACAATAGATATAATCGGCGGGTGACCGAAGAACCTTCCGGCCCGGCCGAGTTCCACCCCACCGGCCTGCTGCGCCACCCGACCTACGCCCTGGGCAAACTGCACAAGGCCATGCACGCCCAGCTCGGGACGCCGCTGCGCGAGCACTGGGTGCTCACCTACCTCGCCGAGCGCAACGAGATCTCCCAGCAGGAGATGGCCAACGTCATGGAGATCGACCGCAGCGAGGTGGTGCGGCTGATCGACAGCCTCGAGCAGGCCGGACTGGTCACCCGCAATCGCGACCCGGAGGACCGCCGGAAATACCGTCTGGCCATCACCGCCGCGGGCAATAGGGTCCGTGAGGAGACCGACGCGAAGATATTCGCCGCTACCGATGTGCTGCTCGCCCGCCTGACGCCGACGGAAAGGGAAACCCTGCACCGCCTTTCGCTCAAGGCCCTCGGCTACGACACCGACGAGAGCTGACCCACACTCGGTCGGGCACCCGCCACACCCTCGGTCACCACCGGTGAGAGCCGCGGGCTCGGCTCGTCGACGGACTAGGGTTGGGTCCGTGGGAACGCATTCGCGCGAAGGCGCGCGCCCGCGAGATCCCGGGAACTCGAGGACCACGAGGCGCGCAAGGTCATCGCCGACGCCTGCCGCGAGGCCGCGCAGGCCGACAGCTCGGACGCCATCGTGCTCGGCTACGGGGGGATGGGGGATCTGTGTGAATACACCGAGAAGGTCGGGGTGCCCGTGGCGGACGGGGCGCCGCCACCACACTGACCGCGCAGTCGTCGGCCACCATGAGGCTGCGTAAGTCCGACCGCGGGGAATTGGCGGTTCCGTTACCGCAGACGTCCGTGAGATCGCTCGCCGATTTCGCCCTCGAGGAACAGGAGGCCCGAGCGTGACGCTGTCACCGGAGACAGTGAACGGGATCGAATCCCGTTTGCAGGCCGTGGATTCGGAGCTGCTGCGGCTCTATCCGGGCGACCGCCCGGGCCAGCCGGTGCACACCGCGTACGTCTGCGGTGCGAACGCCTCGGCCGACCTGCCCGCCCAATGGGGCGCGGCCGCAGTGGAACTCGCGCACAGCCAGCACGACCTGCTGATCGGGCTGGCGGGTGCGGACGTCGTGGACCGGGTTTTCACGACCCTGCGCGAGCGCCCCATCCAGGACCTGCGCTTCGATTTCGAGGACGGCTACGGCTCCCGCGGCGACGAGATCGAGGACCGCGATGCCCTGCACGCCGGTGCGGTATTGAAAGCCCTTCCCTCCGAGGTATCCTCGCGCGGCATTCGCATGAAGGGCCTCACCACCCCGGAATGGGCACGCGCCGTGCGCACCCTGGAGAAGGTCCTCGAAGGCGCGGGTGGCGTGCCCGGGGGCTTCGTGTTCACCGTGCCCAAGATCCGCCACGTCGAGCAGGCCGCTCTGGCCGTGGACCTGTGCGAGGCCATCGAATCCGCGCACGAGCTGGCAGCCGGGTCGCTGAGGTTCGAGCTGCAGATCGAGAGCCCGCAGGCCATCATCGCCGCCGACGGCACCGCGCCGGTCGCGCGGCTGATCCAGCGCTCGGCCGGACGCTGCACCGGATTGCACTACGGCACTTACGATTACAGCGCCGCCTGCGGTATCGCGCCCAGTTTCCAGTCACTGGAGCATCCGGTCGCCGACCACGCCAAGGCCGTCATGCAGGCCGCTGCCGCCGCCACCGGGGTGTGGGTGTGCGACGGCTCCACCCAGGTGCTGCCCCTCGGCGCCGACGCGGAGGTGCGCGCGGCGTTATCGCGGCACTTCCGCCTGGTCACCCGCTCGCTCGAGCGCGGCTACTACCAGGGCTGGGACATGGGCGCCGGTCACCTGGTCACCCGCTGGCTGGCCACCTTCGCCTTCTTCCGTGCGGGCCTGGGCATCGCCGCCCCACGTATCGGCCGCTACCTGGACCGCCAGGGCGGCGCGGTGATGGACGAGCCGGCCACCGCGCAGGCGCTGGCGACCGTGGTGCTGCGCGGATTGGAGTGCGGCGCCTTCGATCCCGCCGAGGTGACCGCGATCTCCCCCGAAGCCACCGTCGAGGTATTGCGTCAACTGCGAGAAAGGACGGTTCCGGCGCTATGAGCGACGCTGACTTCACACTGCTTCCCGATCTGGCCGTGCGCACCCTGGGCGGCGCCGTGCTGTGGGCCAATGACGAGTCCTTCGCCGAGAAGGAGAACCTCATCCGGCCCGAACAGGCCACCTACTCCCCCGCCACCTTCGGCCACAAGGGCCAGGTGTACGACGGCTGGGAGACCCGTCGGCGCCGCGGCGGCGACGGCGGCCATCCGTCCGGCGACGACTGCGACACCGCGATCATCCGGCTGGGCGTGCCCGGTGTGATCGGGGGCGTCGTGGTGGACACCGCCTGGTTCAAAGGCAACTACCCGCCCGAGGCGTCGGTGGAAGCCATTGCGGTGGAGGGCAATCCGTCGGTCGACGAGCTCGTCTCCGCCGAGCGCTGGACCACTATCGTCGAGCGCGCCAAGGTGTCCGGGGATGCGCGGAACCCGTTCGCGGTGGACTCCCCCAAGCGCTGGACCCACGTGCGGCTGCGCATGTTCCCCGACGGCGGCATTGCCCGCCTGCGCGTGCACGGCATCGCCAAGCCGGACCTGGACTGGCTGGAGTCCGGCCCGTTCGACCTGGCCGCGGTGGAGAACGGCGGCCTGATCGCCGACTGCTCGAACCGCTTCTTCTCACACCCCCAGAACGTGCTCATGCCCGGCCGCGCCCGCAGCATGGACGACGGCTGGGAGACCGCGCGCCGCCGCGACAAGAACACCAACGACTGGGTGCTGGTGCGGTTGGCCGGTGAGGGCGTGATCACCGCCGTCGAGATCGACACCTCGTACTTCTTGTTCAACAGCCCGGGCGCGGGCTCCCTCACCGGAATTCGCGCCGACGGCACCGAGGTCGAACTGCTGGGCCGCACCCGCCTGCAACCCGACACCCGCCACCGCTTCCTCATCGACTCCGGCGCGTCGGTCGTGCAGGTACGCCTGGACGCCTTCCCCGACGGCGGGCTGGCCCGGCTGCGGCTGTACGGCAGCCTTACCGACGAAGCTCGGACGCGACTGCGCGCCGAGCTGGAAAATGAGCCGGCATGAGCGATGTCGATCAGAACTACCCACGGGACATGGTCGGCTACGGCCCCAACCCGCCGCACCCGCAGTGGCCGGGCAAGGCGAACATCGCCGTCAACTTCGTCCTCAACTACGAGGAGGGCGGCGAGAACAATGTGCTCGACGGCGACCAGGCCTCGGAGACCTTCCTGTCGGATATCGTTCCGGCGGCGGCGTTCCCGAACCGGCACATGTCGATGGAGAGCATCTACGAGTACGGCTCCCGCGCCGGACTGTGGCGGGTGCTGCGGCTGTTCGAATCGCGCGCCATCCCGCTGACCATCTTCGGGGTGGCGCGGGCGCTGGAGCGCAATCCGCAGGCGGTCGCGGCCTTCAAGCGGAACGGCTACGACATCTGCTCGCACGGCCTGCGCTGGATCTCCTACCAGATGATGGACGCCGAGACCGAGCGCGCGCACCTGGAAGAGGCGGTACGCATCATCACCGAGCTCTTCGGTGAGGCGCCCAAGGGCTGGTACACCGGCCGCGACTCGCCGCGGACCCGAGAGCTGGTGGTCGAGCACGGTGGATTCGTCTACGACTCCGACTCCTATGCCGACGATCTGCCCTACTGGGTGAAGGTCGGCGACAAGAACCATTTGGTGGTGCCCTACACCCTGGAATCCAATGACATGCGGTTCTCCTCCCCCGCCGGATTCGCCAATGGCGAAGAGTTCTTCACCTACCTGAAGGACGCCTTCGACATGCTCTACGCCGAGGGTGAGGCGGGCACGCCGAAGATGCTGTCGGTGGGCCTGCACTGCCGGATCATCGGCAAGCCCGCCCGGGCGAAGGCGCTCGAGCGCTTCCTCGATCACGTGCGGTCGCACCAGAAGGTGTGGCTGGCCCGGCGCATCGACATCGCCGAGCATTGGCGCACCGTGCACCCGGCATCCTGAGCACCGCCCTGGCGTTCCGAAAGCGAAATCGCCTCAGAGCGCGCCGCTTTCGATGTCCTGCTTGATACCCGCCTGGGTGGCCCGGTGTGCGGCCACGCCATTGTCGGTGGTGAAGTCGATCAGGGCCGCGTCGGCGACGAACGTCAGGTGCTCGTTGACGGTGGTGGTGCCGTCGCCATTGTCGGTGAAGGTGATCAGCTGGTGGGTGGTCACATTCGGGACGTCCCAGCTGTCGGCGGTGTAGTAGTGCTCGTTCGGGTGCAGGCGCTGCTCGGCCTGGGTGTGACCCGGGAAGGTCACCGGGCCTATCGGAATGTCCTCGAGCGCGGTGAAATCCGTGATGACCGTATCGCCGTCATCGCAGCCGCGGTGAACGATGATGTCCCTGAGGAAGGAGTGGCGGCCGATGTCGTTGCGGAGATCGGTGTACACGTCCCACACCTTGTCCAGTGGCGCGGCGATGGTGATCGGCAGATCCACTTCGGTCACCGAGCGCCCGTCCGCCGGATTCTGCTGCTCGGCTTCATAGATCGACCAGCTGACCTGCCATTCCAGTTTGTAGCCGTTCTCCGACTCGACGCATGACGGCGCGGGGTCCGCGCGCGCCACGGCCGATCCCGCCGCAGGCGACCCCATCGTCGCGCAGGCTATCGCCAGCGCATAACCCACCATGAACCTCACCCGGCGGACTTTACCCCGGTCGCAACCTACCGGCAGGTTTCCTGCGAAATCCCGGCTACCGCGCGCCGGAGCGCTCCGCGCGCTCCAATTCCACTGCGCGCTTCATCATTTCGCGGGCGCGGGTGCGATCGCCGGCGTAGTCGTAGGCGCGGGCGGCGCGGTAGTTGGTGCGCCAGTTCTCCGGGTCCGCCTCGAACTCCTGCTTCACCTGCTCGAAAAGCGCGTCGGCGGCGGCCTTCTCGATCCGCCCGGACGGACGACGGGGCAGGTCGGACACATCCAGCTCGCCGCCTTCCTCATGCATGCGCCGGGCCAGGTGCTGGTGGGCGAAGGCGGCGCGGACGCTGGTCGCCACGATCCACACGCCGAGCACCGGCAGGATGAACACGCCGACGCCCAGTCCCACTGCCGCCGCCTTGCCGGACGCGATCAGGTCGATCGCGATCCGGCCCAGCAGGACGAAATAGAACCCGAGCACCACCACCAGGGCGGCGATGAAACCGACCCGCTCGAGGACCTCGCGGGAATTGTTCTCGGCGTTCGCGCTCACAGGTCGAGCAGCGGGTCGAGGCCCACGGTCAGGCCGGGGCGCAGCGGCGTCTTGCGCACGCCCAGCAGCACACCAGGCACGAACGAGGTGCGGTCGAGGGAGTCGTGGCGGATGGTGAGCGTCTCGCCCTGGGTGCCGAACAACACCTCCTGGTGCGCGACCAGTCCGGCCAGCCGCACCGAGTGCACCCGCACCCCGTCCACGTCCGCGCCGCGCGCGCCCTCCAGCTCCTGGGAGGTGGCGTCGGGACTGCGGCCCACCCCGGCCTTCTCACGGGCGGCCGCGATGAGCCCGGCCGTGCGGAAGGCGGTGCCCGACGGCGCATCCGCCTTGTTCGGGTGGTGCAGTTCGATGACCTCGACCGAGTCGAAGAAGCGCGCGGCCTGCTCGGCGAAGCGCATAGTGAGCACCGCGCCGATGGCGAAATTCGGCGCGATCAGCACGCCGACCTCGGGCTTGGCGGCCAGCCAGCCCTTGACCTGCTCGATCCGCTCGGCGTCGAAGCCGGTGGTGCCGACCACGGCGTGAATCCCGTTCTCCACCAGCCACTTCAGATTGGGCATCACCACATCGGGGTGGGTGAAGTCGACCACGACCTCGGCGCCCGCGGCGGTGAACGCCCCCAGCGGATCGCCCTTGTCGACCTGCGCGACCAGCTCCAGATCGGCGGCCGCCTCGACGCCGGCGCAGATGGCCTGCCCGACCTTGCCGCGCGCCCCGAGCACACCCACCCGGATCCGGTTCGTGGTCACCTGGTCTCCTTCGCTATGACCCATGAAAGACTGCGTCGAGCCTATCGGGTCGGCGAAACGCTGGGACGACAGGCCGGTGGCCGCATGGTTCACGAGCTGGGCGAAGGGTGTTCAAGTACACGTCAACCAACTGTGTGATCGGACATATACGACACCCAGGTGAGAATTCGTCCCGCCACCCGCCGCGCCTTCGTCGCCGCCGTCGTCTGCGCCTCCGCAGTCACAACCGCCTGCTCCTCGGGGTCCGACTCCGCAGACTTCACCGCCACGGCCGGCCAGCCGCTGGTGATCTCGCTGGACCAGCTGCTGGCCAAGACCGGCGGCCGGGCCGCGGTCGCCGTCGCCGACCCGCAGCACGGCACGCTGAGCCGGCGCACCGACGGCGCGCTGGTGTACACGCCCACCGCGGGGTACACCGGTTCGGACAGCATCACCGTCGCCACCACCGACGCGGTGCGGCTGTTCACCACCGACATTCCGCCGCTCGGCGAGTTCGGCGGAGTGACGGTGCAGGCCAGCGGCTACGGTTCCGCGTTCACGCCGGCGCCCGGCTCCCATGACGAGTTCTACGGGCTCACCGACCGCGGCCCGAACGTGGACGGCAAGGGCAAGAACGAGAAGATCGCTCCCGTCCCGGACTTCACCCCGCAGATCGCCAAGTTCAAGCTGGTCGGCAACAAGGCCGTGGTGGAATCGACCATCCTGCTCGAGAATCCGGCCGGACAGCCGTTCAACGGCCTGGTCGATACCTCCGCCTCCACCGGTGAGACCATGCGCGACCTGAGCGGAAAGACGCTGGCCCCCACCGATCACGGCATCGACAGCGAGGGCCTGGTCGCCCTGCCCGACGGCACCTTCTGGGTCTCCGACGAATACGGCCCGTTCCTGGTGCATTTCGACGCCAAGGGCGGTGAACTGGAGCGGCTCGCGCCGGGACGCGGTCTGCCCAAGGAACTCTCGTTCCGCACCCCGAACCAGGGCATGGAGGGCCTCACCATCACCCCCGACGGCAACACCCTGGTCGGGATGATCCAGAGCGCGCTGAACGAGCCCGGCGTCACCAACGCGCGTGAGACCCCGGTGACCCGCATCGTCACCGTGGACCTGAAGACCAAGGCGGTCAAGGAATTCGCCTACCCGCTCGAGGCGCCCAAGGAGAAGCTGGCCGTCTCGGAGATCACCGCGCTGTCCAACACCACCTTCCTGGTCGACGAGCGCGACGGCAACAAGGCCCCCAAGGCCGACAAGAAGCTGTGGACCATCGACATCTCCGGCGCGACCGACATCGGGCCGCAGGCGAAAATCCCCGGCGCGCAATACGATCCGGAGAAGGGCCTGCTGATCGAGGGCAAACCGCTCGAGGTCTATGTCGGCACCGTCACCACCGCCGACGGTATCGCCGCCCTGAAGAAAGCGGGCATCACCCCCGTCGCCAAGACCACCAGCCTCGACCTGGGCGGTCTGCTCGACGGCCTGAACCCGGACGGCAAATTCTTCGGCCACGACAAGATCGAGGGCGTGGCCACCACCGACGGCGGCAAGACGCTCTACATCTCCAATGACAGCGACTTCGGCATCGAGGCCGTCACCGGCGACCAACCGCCCTTCGGTCTGAAGGCCAAGATCCTCGCCAACGGCGTCCAGGACACCGGCGAGATCCTCGCGGTCGACACCACCAAGCTGCCCGCCAAGACCGAGACCAAGACCGTCAGCCTGACGGTCAAGTGACTCAGGCGGGGTTCGCGCCGGGCATGCCTCGATCCGCGTGAGGGTCGGTGTCGCCCCCGTTGACCCGGACGTTCGCGCCATTGATCGACACGGCGGCGGGGCGACGAAGGTCACGAGCCGGGCGATCTCGTCCGGCCCGACAACCCGATGCGAGTCGGCCAGTGGTCCGCGGAGCGGGGCCCGGGCGGACATCCCGGTAACGCGGTCAGTCGAAGACGATGATCTGCCGGAGGGCGTGGCCGGCGGCGAGTTCGTCCATGGCCTGGTTGATCTCCTCGAGGCGGATGCGGGAGGAGACCAGGCGTTCCACCGGGAGCCTGCCCTCGCGCCACATGCGCACGAATTCCGGGATGTCGCGGGCGGGGACGGCCGAGCCGAGATAGCTGCCGATGATCGCACGGCCGTGAGCCACCAGGCCCAGCGGGGAGATGCTGGCCCGGGCGTCGGGGGCGGGCAGGCCGACGGTGACCGTGACGCCGCCGGGGGCGGTGGCGGCGACCGCGGTTTCGAAGGCGCGGATATTGCCCGCCGCTTCGATCACCGCATCGGCCTGGATGTTCCCGGCCGCGATCTCCTGCGGGGTGTAGGCGGCGGTCGCGCCCAGCTCCCTGGCGATCGTCAGCTTCTCGGGGACGGTGTCCACGGCGATCACCTCGCCGCCGGTGCCCGCGCGCAGCGCGGCGGCCACCAGGACCGCGGCCATGCCGACACCGCCGAGACCGACCACCATGATGCGGTCCGCGGGCCCGGGCTTCGCCGAATTCAGCAGGGCCCCACCGCCGGTCAGCACCGCACAGCCGAGGACGGCCGCCACCTCCGGCGGGACGTCATCATCGACCGGGACCACCGAGCGGCGGTCCACCACGGCGTGCGTCGCGAAGGCCGAAACACCCAGGTGGTGATGGACTTCCGCGCCGTCGCGCAGCAATCGCCTTCCGCCGGAGAGCAATTCGCCCGCATTATTGGCCAGGCTGCCGGGCTCACAGGGGGTGCGGCCCTCGGTGGCGCAGCCCGCGCACGCGCCACAGCGCGGCAGGAAGGTCATGACCACCCGCTGGCCGACACGAATATCGGCGTCTCCCGGCCCGACCGCCTCGACGCGCCCGGCGGCCTCGTGGCCCAGCAGCATGGGCACCGGCCGGACGCGATTGCCGTCGACCACCGACAGATCCGAATGGCACAGCCCCGCCGCCTCGATCCGGACCAGCAGTTCACCGGCCCCGGGTTCGCCCAGCTCCAGCTCACTGATGGCGATCGGTTTCGAGTCGGCGAACGGCATTTCCGCCCCGATGCGTTCCAGGACGGCACCACGAATCCTCATGCGCCCGACGCTACTCCATCAGACCTTCCCAGACAGTTTGAAATCTGATTCCATGGAGGCTGGACAGGAGCATCCATGAGCACATCGCTGACCACCGGCAATCGAGCCTTCAATCACGTGGTGACGCAGTTCTTCGGGAAGGTCGCCCGCGTCTATGACACCGCCGCCCTGCAGCAGATCGTCTACCGCCCGCCGCAGGATCAGGTCCTCGCCGAACTCCGCACCGCCGGATCGCGCCGCATAGCCGATATCGGCTGCGGCACCGGCATTCTCACCTCCCGCATCCAGCGCGACCTGCGCCCCGAGGCCGTCTACGGCGTGGACGCCTCCCCCGGCATGCTGGCCCAGGCCCGCGCCCGGTCCGCGGCCGTCCAGTGGCGGCAGGCCGCCGCCGAGCAGCTGCCCTTCACCACGGGCGAGCTGGACGCGGTGGTCTCCACCAGCGCCTTTCACTTCTTCGACCATCCGGTCGCGCTGCGCGAGTTCCATCGCGTGCTGGCGCCCGGCGGCCTGGTGGCCATCACGACCATGCGTCCCTCCGGCCCGATGTCGCGGCCGATTCAGCGGCTGACTCGCAGCCCGCGCTTCCCGGCGCACGCGCCCTCACCGCGCGAAACCCGGAAACTGCTCGAGGACGCGGGTTTCGAGGTCGTCGATCAGCGCAAGATCGCCCGGCCCATGCCCTCGTGGCTGATTCCCGACGTCATCACCGTCGGGCGGCGGAGGTAGGCGGTCACTTCCCGGGGTTGTCGCCGCCGCGAAAGCAGACGGTGAGCTGGAGTTTGCTCCAGACCACCCAGACCGCGCCGCGACCGTCCCGGGGACAGCCCGCCCCCGAGGTGGCGTTCTCGAGGACCGCGGTCGCCTGGACGATGTGGTCGCCCGGCACCCCGCAGTCGACCTTGGACGGGACGTCCATGGTGGTGGTGTCGTAACAGACTCCGGCGCGCCAGTCGAAGGTGAGGCACAGGTGGTAGCGGGCCTTGCCGGCCTTGTCCTTCGGGGCGGATTCCAGCGTGTACAGCGGTCCCGCACACGGGTCCGGGCCGTTCTGCAGCACCCGGTAGTTCGCGTCCACCGAATTGCAGTCGGACGGCTCCGGCGAACCGGCCTTCCAGGTGGGGGCGCCGGTAACGTCCTTGGCCTGTTCGATGGGCACCTCGACGCAGTCCCCGGCTTTCAACGCGGCCATGGGATCGGGGGCATCCGGTTTGGCGGAGGTGGTGGGCTGAACGGCCTGCACGAGTTCCGGGGGCGCGGCAATGGCGGTGCCCGCGATGGTGTCCCGGGGCACGGGCGAGATGACGACGGTCGCCGCGGCGAACAAGAGCACCCAGCCCACGACGGCCAGGCCCGCCGTCACCATGCGTCCGCGGGCGCCGCTGCGGCGCGCGAGCGCCGCCGCGATGCCGGGCAACAGCACCCCCAGACCGACAACCCAACCGACGCCGTGGCTCCCCACCACACGATCCCCTGTCTCAACTCATTTCGCTTGCAAACTATCGCATGAGTGAGTTCCGGGCAAAACCGGCGGACAGTCCGCGAGCGCTCAGGAGGTGAGTTCGGGGGTGGATTCGGCGAGGGTGGGCGGCCACGCGGTCGGGGTGATATTGGCCGGTTTGGTGGCGGGACTGGCGTCCCAGTCGAACTGGACACCGACCCATGCCTTCGGCCGTTCGAAGGTGATGGCGCGGGCGTCGAAGGCGGCGCGGCGGAAGGAGATGTCGCCGAAGAAGTCGCCGCCGACGAAGGTCACCGAACGGCCCGCGAAGACCGCATCGGCGAAGGAGACCTTGCCGTGGTACTCGGTGCGGGCGAAGGACACCTCCTGGGTGCGGCCGGTGCGCCAGCGGACCTGCGCGCCCAGATGCGCGCACTCGAAGGAGGCCGACTCCGCGTAGAACCGGGAATCCGCGAACGTGACTCGCGCACCGGTGAATTCGGCCCCGGTGAAGGTGACCCGCCGGCCGTCGAAGACCGCGCGTTCGAAGGTGGTCAGGGCGGCGGCGAAGGACGCGTTGGCGAAGCCGGTGCGCTCCCCCGCGAACGTTGTGCGATCGAACGCCGTTCGCGCGCCGCGGAATTGCGCGCTCTCGAAGCTGACCCCGGCGCCGAAAGTGGCCTCGGTGAAGGTGGCGCCGACGTTGTCTCGGTCGGTCCCGCCGGCCTCGGTGTGCGCGAAGACGGCCCGATCGAAGACGGCGGCGCTGCGGAAGACGGCCCCGCGGAAGGTGACCCGCTCGCCGACGAAGCGCGCCTGCTCGAAGGTGACGGTGCGGCCGCTGAGGAACACGGCGTTGGTGAAGCGGGTATTGCGGCCCGCGAAGACGGCGTGCCGGAAGTCGGCGTCCTCGAACACCGCGTCCGAGAAGTCGAAATCACAGTCGCACCACTGTGTTTCGGCGGCGGGCCGCAGCCGCTCGGCGATCACCCGCACGATGGTGTCGCGCACCTGCCGATCGTTCTGCCGGAAGGTGTACACCCGCTCCACCGCGGTGCCGTGATCCTCGATGCGCTGCGATTTGGAGACCAGGTGGCTGGCGCCCTCCTCCGGCTGATACGGCAGCCGCAGATACCCGCATAGCACGTCCACGCACTGCTGCCGCCGCCAGCGGGCGGAGAATTCGTCGGCCACCCCGGCCATGGCGTAGACCCCGGCGATGCGCACCGCCACATCGGGATCCCCGAGCTGGCGGGCGGCGGCGGCGAAGACCTCCGCGAAGCGCCCGCGTTCGGCATCGCGCTGCCGCCGGTACGCCACCACCAGGGCGACCGCGCCGAAGACGCCCGCGGTCACCGCGAGCGAAATCTTGCCCAGATCAAGCTGATTCGGCGTCTCGGCGGTGGCGCCGAGGAAATGGAACAGCCCCCACCAGGTAACCCCCGCTAGGGCGAGCCCGCCGACCACGGCGACCAGCGCCGACACCGGCGGTCCCGACCTGTGTGCCGTCCGGCTCACCGCCCCACCCAACCTCCGCCGCCGCATAGCCGAAGAATAGCGATCCCGGCCGGATCACGCATCGGATGCGGCAATTGTCGCCAGTGGTCAGGCGGCCTCCGCATCGCGCCGCAGCCCGATCGCGGCGGCCCCCAGGCAGGCCAGCGCCACCACGACCACGAACCACGGAAAGACCGTGCTCAGTCCCCAGGTGGTGGCCGCCCAGCCCGCCACCACCGTGGGCACCGCCATGGCCGAGTAGGCCAGCAGGTAATAGGCCGACATGGTCTCGCCCCGCTTGTGTTGCGGCACAACGTTGGACAGGTGCCGCAGCGAGCCGCCGAAGCCGAGACCGAAGGTGCCGCCGAGGGCGAATCCGGCCAGCAGCACCAGCACCCAGCTGTGGGTGTCGAGCGCCGGGATCGTGAGCACCAGCGCGATCGCCATGCCGATATCGCCGACGATGGCCGCGCGCCGCGCCGGAATCCCGCCCGCGACGGCCTGGGCCACCGCGCCCGCGGTCGCCGTGGAGGCCACCACCGCACCGCCGAAGACCAGATTGTGAATACCCGTCTCGGCCGAGGCCAGCGACGGATACAGCGACAACAGCACGCCCAGCACCGACCAGGCCGCCATCACGCCCAGCGCCGAGAACCAGAAGTCGCCGCGGATCTCCTGCGGCACAGCCGGTTTGGCGATGGTGATGCGCTGCTTCCGCCGCGCCCCGTGTGGCTCGCGCAGCGCCAGCACGCCCGCCGCGATGAGGACGCATACCAGTGTGATCACCACATACGGCGTGCGCAGCGGATGCGGCGCGTACTGGGCCAGCACCGCCGAACCCAGAATCGCCACGGCCATACCGACATTGAAGGCCACCCCGGACAACTGCCCGGACCGCGCACCCTGGTGCGGGCGCAAATCCAGCAGCGCCGCCGCGCCGGCCACCACGGTCGCGCCGACCGCCGCCCCGTGCAGCGTCCGAGCCAGCAGCAGCATGGCGACATTGTCGGCGAGCAGGAACACCACCAGGCCCACGATCATGGTCGCGAAGGCGCCCAGCAGGACCGGCTTGCGGCCCACCACATCCGAGATGCGCCCCGACACCAGCACCGCGCCCAGGGCCGCCACCGCGTAGGCGGCGAATACGAATGTCGTTGTGAGCGGGGAGAAATGCCAGCTCTGCTGATAAATTCCGTACAGCGGGGCGGGCGCGCCCGAAACCCCCAGCGCTACTCCACTGGCCGCGAGCACGAGCGCGTACGCCCAGGTCTGGCTGCTTTGTTCGGCTCGAGTCGCCATCGCCGCCGTCGATGTCATCGAACCCTCCATCAGGTAAGTTTGATTCTGATCGAACCAAACCCTACGCGAGGTTCGACGATTATCAAACTAGGTATCCGAGTGAGGTAGCTCATGCCCGACACCGAAGCGCTGCCCGCGGTGGCCCCGCTACCCGCGGTGCTCGGCGCACTGCAGGACCCGATCCGCCTCGAGATAGTCCGGCGACTGGCCAATGCCGGAACCCCGCTGCGCTGCGGGATGACCTACGACGGCATCAGCAAGTCCACCGCCGCCCACCACTTCAAGATCCTGCGCGAAGCCGGCGTCACCACGCGCGTGACAATCGACGGCAATACGCACCTCCGCCTGCGCGCCGACGACCTGAACGCCGCACTGCCCGGCCTGCTGGCCGCCGTGCTGGCCGCCGCGAACGAGGCCGCCCCGACGACCGACTGAGCAGCGCTGCCGGGACCCCGCCCGATGACATCGGCCCGCCGCGCGCACGTCCACCGAATGAGCGTGCCGACGAGATGGCCGAACCTATTTCGCGACGGAGCTCAGTGCCTCCACTCGCACACGCAGCGTTTCGTTCTCGCGGCGCAGCTCCTCCAGTTCCGCGGTGAGCCGCTGGTGTTCGGCCGCGGCGTCACGGCGCTCCAGGGCGATGGCCTCGTCGAGGCGCTCCTTGGTGAAGCGCGGGCGGATGTACTTGACGCAGTTCCAGTTGCAGGCCTCGACGGTGATGACGAGGGCGCGCTCGGCGATCTTCCGGATCGCGCCGCTGTAGGCCCCGGACACCCGGTCGACCAGCTCGGGGTCCTCGGTGCGCTCGACCATGCGGGCGCGGCCGTAGACCTTCAGACGCTCGCGCAGCGGGTAATCGATGAAGAACAGGGCGACGCGGTCGTTCTCGGTCAGGTTGCCCACGGTCACGTACTGGCGATTGCCCGACAAGTCGGCGAAGGCGAGGGTGCGCTCGTCGAGGATCTGGACGAAGCCCTTGGGGCCGCCGCGGTGCTGGATGTAGGGCCAGCCGTCGGGGGTGGCGGTGCCGAGGAAGAAGGAGTCCGCGGCGCGGATGAAACCCATCTCCCGCGGCTCGAGCGGCTGCGGCTCGTCGCGGCCGTGCTCGAGCTGGGCGCCGTAGTCCCGGTAGCTGCCCGCGAGTTTCTGGCGTTCCCGCGCCGCCGCCGAGAAGGCGATCCGCGCGTAGCGATTCGACATGGCGTTCCCTTCTGCCGTCCCAGAATCGAACCTATCAGTACGTTCTGGCTGGTCCGCGCGCAGTGTGGCGCTCGTCGCCGTCGATCAGGATCGGGTGAGCGGCAGGGACTTCCACCAATCCAGGACACCGCTCGGCGTGGTGGGCGTGCCGCGGGTGTACAGGAGGAACTTCTCCCGCGCGGGATCATCGAAGAAGGTAGTGGCAAAGATGGTGGAGGGAGTATCGGGGGAGGCGTCGAAGCGCAGATTGGTGTATTGCTTTGCCCCGCACGACTCCTTGAAGCTCAAATTCTCCGAGGCGCTGCCGGCCGGGTGAATTCGATTGGCCACGGAGCGGGCAGCCGCCCCCGAGCCGTAGGCGAACAGGACATACTCGCGGACGTCGTGGTCGGCCGAGTACTGGCAGTCCCAGGCGGCCGACCACCCCTCGAAGGCCCAGGGCGGCAGGAAGTCCTTGGTGTCGTGATCCACCACCCGGCAACTCGCGGCGGCGAAGCCCGCGCCCAGTTCGGGCGTGCGCGGGACCAGCCCCGGGAAATTCGCGCTGATCTCGGCGATCTCGGCGGCGGGCGCTTTCGGTTTCTCCGTGTTCCCCGACGGCGTGAACAGGAAGGCCGCCAATCCCAGCGCCGCGGCCAGGCAGGCGCCGAGCAGCACCACGGTCCGCGTCTTCGCCGGCCAATGACGTTCCGTACGAGGCGATTCAGTATCGCCGGACGATGCCTCGAGGTGCCGTTCGGTGCGCGGCCCGAACAGATCCGGGATGTCGACCAGCCGTCCCGAACGCACCGCCACCGACGACTGCGATGCACGGCGTGGCACCGGTGTCTCCGACGTCGGCACTCGCGAGCCCGGCGCGCTGTTGCCGGTCCGACGGACCGCTGGTGAATTCGCCCGTCGCACAGGCATTTCCGGAATCTTCTCGCGCGGTCCCGGCCTTGCGGCGGTCGCGGTGCCCGCCTCCAGGGCCCGCCGGGCCGCCACCGCGAACTCCGTACACGACAGATACCGGTCATCTGGATTCTTCGCCAGCGCCCGCGCCAGCACCGGATCCAGCGACGCGGGCAACCCCGGCCGGATCCTCCCCACCGGCGGCGGACTGTCGTACAGATGCGACTTCACAATGGCCCCGAGATCCGCGGCCGGGAACAGCGTCACCCCGGTCAACAACCGAAACAGCGTGCAGGCCAGCGCATATTGATCCGAGCGATGATCAACCGGCTGATTCCGCAACTGCTCCGGCGCGGCGTAGGCCAGCGTCGCCATCACCGATCCCGAGCCGGTGAGCCGACCCGTCTCCTCCTGCAACCGCGCGATGCCGAAGTCGGTGAGCAGCACCCCCGCCTGCTGCTCCCGGGTCTCGCGGGCCAGCAGGATATTGGCGGGCTTGACATCCCGGTGCAGCACGCCGACCCGATGCGCGTAGTCGAGAGCGTCGGCGGTGGCGGTGACGATCGCCACCGCCCGCTCGGGAGACATATCAGTCACCGCCTCGGCCTCGACGCCGTCGACGTACTGCATGGCGATCCACAGCCGACCGTGCTCGACACCCCGGTCGTACACGGTGACCACGCCCGGGTGATTCAATCGCGCGGCCAGGTCGGCCTCGCGCACGAAGCGGGCGTGAGTCTCGGTGTCGCCGTGGTACTCCGAGTTCAGCAGTTTGAGCGCGATCCACCGGGGCAGGCGCGGGTGCCGAGCCAGGTACACCGCGCCCATCCCGCCGCGGCCCAGCTCCCGTTCGATGACATACCCGGCGAAGATCTCACCTGGTTCGAGCACAACCCCTCCCATTCCGGCGAGGTGATCATAGCCACAAACCGGCATACCTGACCGCGTGCGCGGGACTACTTCCGAGTAGCGATCTCAGGGGACGAGATGGCGGACCGCCGCGGGGAGATCACGGGTGCGCCGGTGCGGCCCCGCCACAGCCACCCCGAAGGGCCGCGCGAGCAGGCTCGCCGCCGTCCGCGACACCTCGTCGGTGGTGACTTCGTCTATGCGCGCGAGGGTTTCGGACACGCTGCGGTGATTGCCGTAACTGAGCTCGGAACGCCCGATGCGGTTCATGCGCGAGCCGGAATCCTCCAGCCCCAGCACCAGTCCACCGCGCAGCGAACCCTTGGCGCGAGCGCATTCGGCGTCGGTGATGCCATTGGCCGCCACCTCCTCGAGCACGCCGCGCGCCAAAGATGCGACCCGGCCCAGGTTTTCGGGCTGGCAGCCGATGTACACCGAGAACGCGCCGGTGTCGGCGAAGGTGTCGACGCTGGAGTACACCGAGTACGCCAGGCCGCGTTCCTCCCGAATACGCTGGAACAGGCGCGAACTCAGGCCGCCGCCCAGCACGGTGTTGAGCACCGACAGCGGCCAGCGCTTCTCACCCTCGTGCCGGCCGAAGGCGCGGGTGCCGAACACCAGATGCGTCTGCTCGCTGTCGCGGTGGATACGCAGCAACTCTGGATTGCCGCGCGGGCGGAACTTGCCCTCGCGCCGCGGCGCCGGCTCCAGGCCGGACTCGAGCCGATCCCCGAAAGCGCGGTACACCAGTTCGACGGTGTGCTCATGCTCGATATTGCCCGCCACCGCCACCACCATGCGGTCGGGCCGGTAGCGGCGCACGTGGAACGAGCGCAACTGGTGGGCCTGCATGGCCTCGACGGTCTCGACGCTGCCGATCACCGGACGGCCGATCGGATGATCGCCGAACAGGGCGGTCAGGAAGGCGTCGCCGACCATGTCCTCGGGATCGTCGTCGCGCATGGAGATCTCCTCCAGCACCACCTGACGCTCCACCGACACGTCCTCGGCGCGGCACAGCCCGTTCATCACCACATCGGTAACCAGGTCCACCGCCAGCGGGAGGTCCTCGTCCAGCACGTGCGCGTAGTAGCAGGTCTGTTCCTTGGCGGTGAACGCGTTCAGCTCACCGCCGACCGCGTCCATGGCCTGCGCGATGTCCAGCGCCGAGCGCGAGGGCGTGGCCTTGAAGAGCAGATGCTCGAGGAAGTGCGCGGCGCCGGCCACAGTCGGGCCCTCGTCCCGTGAGCCGACACCGACCCACACGCCGATCGACGCCGAGCGCACGCCCGGCACATGCTCGGTGACCACCCGCAGACCACCGGGCAGCACGGTGCGGCGCACGCCGCCGACATCCATTGCGGGCGCCTCGTTCCGGGCGATCACCAGTGAAGAACCCCCTTGCTCCAGATTTCGGAGCAAGGGGGGCTTGGACTGCTTCTTCGTCACAGAGAAATAATTACTCTGCGCTCGCCTCTGCCGCAGCAGAGGCCTCGGACTTGTCCGAATCCTCATCGATCGGCACCAGCGAGATCTTGCCGCGGTTGTCGATGTCGGCGATCTCCACGCGGATCTTGTCACCCACGTTGACCACATCCTCGACCTTGGCGACGCGCTTGCCGTTGCCCAGCTTCGAGATGTGGACCAGACCGTCGCGGCCCGGCAGCAGCGAGACGAACGCGCCGAAGGCGGTGGTCTTCACGACCGTGCCCAGGAAGCGCTCGCCGACCTTCGGCAGCTGCGGGTTGGCGATGGCGTTGATCGCGTCGATCGCGGCCTGCGCCGACGGGCCGTCGGTCGCGCCGACGAAGACGGTGCCGTCGTCCTCGATGGAGATGTTGGCGCCGGTGTCCTCGGTGATCTGGTTGATGACCTTGCCCTTGGGTCCGATCACCTCGCCGATCTTGTCCACCGGGATCTTGATGGCGGTGACGCGCGGAGCGTAGGGGCTCATCTCGTCCGGGGTGTTGATGGCCTCGGCCATCACGTCCAGGATCGTGTTGCGTGCGTCCTTGGCCTGGTTCAGCGCACCGGCCAGCACCTGCGACGGGATGCCGTCGAGCTTGGTGTCCAGCTGCAGGGCGGTGACGAACTCGCGGGTGCCGGCGACCTTGAAGTCCATGTCGCCGAAGGCATCCTCGGCGCCCAGGATGTCGGTGAGGGCCACGTAGCGGACCTCGTCCTCACCCTTGTCGTTCTTCACGGTGTCCGACACCAGACCCATGGCGATACCGGCGACCGGGGCCTTCAGCGGCACACCGGCGTTCAGCAGCGACAGGGTCGAGGCGCAGACCGAACCCATCGAGGTGGAGCCGTTGGAGCCCAGCGCCTCCGACACCTGACGGATGGCGTACGGGAACTCCTCCTGCGACGGCAGCACCGGCATCAGCGCACGCTCGGCGAGCGCGCCGTGGCCGATCTCGCGGCGCTTGGGCGAACCCACGCGGCCGGTCTCACCGGTGGAGAACGGCGGGAAGTTGTAGTGGTGCATGTAGCGCTTGGAGGTCTCCGGGCCGAGCGAGTCGACCTGCTGCGCCATCTTCACCATGTCCAGGGTGGTGACGCCCAGGATCTGGGTCTCGCCACGCTCGAACAGCGCCGAACCGTGGGCGCGCGGGACGACCGCGACCTCGGCCGAGAGCGCGCGGATGTCGGCAAGGCCGCGGCCGTCGATGCGGAAGCTGTCGGTCAGGATGCGTTGGCGCACCAGCTTCTTGGTGACCGAGCGGAACGCCGCGCCGATCTCCTTCTCGCGGCCCTCGAAGGACTCGGCCAGCTCGGACAGCACGGCGAGCTTGATCTCGTCGATCTTCTCCTCGCGCTCCTGCTTGCCCGCGATGGACAGCGCCTCGTGCAGCTCCCGCTTGGCAGTGCCCTCGACGGCCTCGTAGGCGTCGGGCTGGTACGGCAGGAAGATCGGGAATTCCTCGGTCGGCTTGGCGGCCAGGGACGCCAGGTCCGACTGCGCCTTGCACAGGCGGGCGATGAACGGCTTGGCTGCCTCGAGGCCCTCGGCCACAACGACCTCCGTCGGAGCGGAGGCGCCGCCGGCGATCAGGGCGAGCACATTGTCGGTGGCCTCGGCCTCGACCATCATGATGGCGACGTCACCGTCGACCACGCGGCCCGCGACCACCATGTCGAACACGGCGCCCTCGAGCTGCTCCACGGTCGGGAAGGCGACCCACTGGCCCTCGATCAGCGCGACGCGCACGCCGCCGACCGGGCCGGAGAACGGCAGGCCCGCGATCTGGGTGGACGCCGAGGCCGCGTTGATCGCGACCACGTCGTACAGATCCTTCGGATCCAGCGACATGACGGTGACGACGACCTGGATCTCGTTGCGCAGGCCGTCGACGAAGGACGGGCGCAGCGGGCGGTCGATCAGGCGGCAGGTCAGGATGGCGTCGGTGGAGGGGCGACCTTCCCGACGGAAGAACGAGCCAGGGATGCGGCCCGCGGCGTACATGCGCTCCTCGACGTCCACCGTCAGCGGGAAGAAGTCGAACTGGTCCTTGGGCTGCTTCGACGCCGTGGTGGCCGACAGCAGCATGGTCTCCTCGTCGAGATAGGCGACCACGGAACCCGCGGCCTGCTTGGCCAGCCGGCCGGTCTCGAAACGGATGGTGCGAGTCCCGAAGGCGCCATTGTCGATCAGGGCGACGGACTCGAAGACGCCGGGCTCGACCTCGGCGGCGGAACTGATCTGGGTGTCAGACATCTTTGTTATCTCAACCTCTCGTCTTCGCCGGGTCCAGCACGCGTTCCTTCGCGCGCGACCCGACTCGTGAGCCGTACCCGGCATGGGCGCGCGGCAGCCCTCCTGGCCACAACACGCACACCCGGCCGATATCCCCTTGGGATCTTCGAATGAACGGCGACGCGGAGGCGGTCATCGATCGAAGCCCTCCGGGCGCGCATGGTTCATCTCAATCTCGCGCCCCGAAAAGCCACTACCGAAGACCGACGCCACGCGACGGGTGCATACGGCTCATGTTGGCGTATATCCGGCCGGGCCTCCCCCTCATGGGGACTACCGGCCACATATACGTAAAGCCAACGAGGAGATTCTATGCCTCCTCGTTGGCCGGTTCGTCAACTACCTCTGCTCTCGAGGTGTGTCACCTCGACCGGCAGAAGCTCTGCGGCTTGGATCAGCGACGCAGGCCGAGACGCTCGATCAGCGAACGGTAACGCTCGATGTCCTTGTCCTGCAGGTACTTCGAGAGCCGCTTGCGACGACCGATCAGCGCCATCAGACCGTGGCGGGTGTGGTGGTCGTGCTTGTGCTTCTTGAGGTGCTCGGTGATGTCGGCGATCCGCTTGGACAGCAGCGCGATCTGCGCCTCCGGAGAACCGGTGTCCTTCTCGTGCACGCCGTACTCGGCGAGGATCGCCGACTTCTGCTCAGTGGTGAGAGCCACAGAATCTCCTTGTTTCAGTCCGCGCTCCGAGGGACCGGATGAAATCCGGTTGGGCGCCACCGCGGACCGCAGCAAACCCGACGGGACAGCTTACCGGAGTGCCCGCTATCGCGGAAATCGGCCCTGTCGAGCCCTAGTCGTCGGTGCCGTCGCCGAGCACCTTGCGGGCCTGGTCGACATCCTTGCCGATGGCCTCGACCAGCTCCTCGATCGACCCGAACCTCCGCATGCCGCGCAGCTGTTCGACGAAGTCGACGGCCACATGCTTGCCGTACAGGTCGCCGTCGAAATCCAGCAGGTGCGGCTCGACCGTGCGGTTGCTGCCGTCGAAGGTCGGGTTGGTGCCGACCGAGATGGCGGCCATATGCCGCGTGCCCTCGAATTCGTCGCCGGGTTCGAGAACGGTGAACCAGCCCGCGTAGACGCCGTCGGCGGGGATGGCGGCATGCATGGCCGGGGCCACATTGGCGGTCGGGAAGCCCAGACCCTTGCCGCGTCCGTCGCCGTGCACGACCACGCCCTCCACCCGGTGCGGCCGGCCCAGCGCCTCGGCGGCCGCGCCCACATTGCCGTCGGCCAGACAGCCGCGGATGTAGGTGGAGGAGAAGGTGACCGCGTGTTCGCCGAGCAGCTGCACGCCGTCGACGTCGAAGCCGTAACGGGCGCCGAGCTCACGCATGGTGTCCAGGGTGCCGGCGGCCTGCTTGCCGAAGGTGAAGTTGTCGCCCACCACGACCTCGGCCACATGCAGGCGGTTGACGAGGAGTTCCTCGACGTATTCCTCGGGCGTGAGCTTCATGAAGTCGCGGGTGAACGGCATCACCACGAACACGTCGATGCCGAGTTCCTCGACCAGTTCCGCGCGCCGGTCCAAGGTGGACAGCTGCGCCGGATGCGACCCGGGTCGCACCACATCCACCGGGTGCGGGTCGAACGTCATGAGCACCGACGGAACACCCCGCACCGCAGCGGATTTCACCGCACGGCTGATGAGCTGGGCGTGACCGCGATGCACGCCGTCGAACACACCGATGGTGAGGACACACCGGCCCCAGTCCGCGGGCATCTCGTCGAGACTTCGCCATCTCTGCACACCGGAAGCCTACGCAAAGCGCGTCACAGACAATATTCGGCGGTGCGGATCTTCACGACCGGAAGCATGCCCGTCACCGTGTGTTCACCACTCCGCCCTCGACGCGGAACCGCGCCCCTACCAGCGAGCGCGCCGATGTGTGAAACCGCGTGGGGTGTGCCTAAGCTCGGGTGCGTGCCCGGAAAACGAGACATCGCCACCCGCCGCGAGCTGGCCGATCCGTCCGCACCTTCCGAACCCCACGGGACCACCACTGTCGCACCGGTGCTGTCGTCGGTCGCGCAGGATTATCTGAAAGTGATCTGGAGCGCGCAGGAGTGGTCGCAGGAGAAGGTGTCGACCAAGCTGCTCGCCGAGAAGATCGGCGTTTCCGCGTCCACGGTGTCCGAGGCCGTCCGCAAGCTCGCCGACCAGGGCCTGGTCGAGCACGCCCGCTACGGAGCCATCACGCTCACCGAGGACGGCCGCCGCGCCGCCGTCGCCATGGTGCGCCGGCACCGGCTCATCGAGACCTTCCTCGTGAACGAACTCGGCTACGGCTGGGACGAGGTGCACGACGAGGCCGAGGTGCTCGAGCACGCCGTCTCGGAAACGCTCATAGAGCGCATCGACGCCAAACTCGGCCACCCCGACCGGGATCCGCACGGCGACCCCATCCCGTCGGTGGACGGCGCGGTGCCCACACCTCCGGCCCGCCAGCTCAGTGATTTCGGCGCCGGCGAATCAGGCCGGGTAGCACGGATTTCCGACTCCGACCCGGCCATGCTGCGCTACTTCGATTCGCTGGGAATCGCTCTCGACACCCTGATCACGGTGGTGGAGCGCCGCGATTTCGCGGGCACCATCGCGGTGCGGGTGCGGGAGCGCACCATCGACCTCGGCAGCATCGCCGCCGAGGCCATCTGGCTCAGCGAGGCGCACTAGCCGCACGCGCTCAGACGAGGCGGTGGCCGCCGTCGACGTGCAGGATGGTGCCGGTGACGAAGCCGTTGCCGAGCAGTGAAACCACCGCCGACGCAATGTCGTCCGGATTTCCGAGTCGCTTGACGGGGAGCTTGTCCGCCATGGCTCGCAGCCGCTCCTCCCTGTCGTCCCACGGCATCGACTGCCAGATGTCGGTCAAGACCCAGCCGGGCGACACCACGTTCACCCGAATCGGGCTGAGCTCCACCGCGAGGGCCCGGGCCAGGCCCTCCAGGGCGGCGTTCACCGTCGCCACCATGGCGCCTCCGACCGCCGGGCGATAGGCGGCTATACCGGAAATGAAGGTGAGCGAACCGGTTTCGCTCAGGCGCGCGTGCTTGGCCAGCAGCATCGATCCGATCAGTTTGACGTCGAGGAAGCCGCGGCCGTGCTCGAAGTCGAAGGTGGCGATAGGGCCGTAGGCGCCCGTCAGATCGGCGGCCGTGCTGATCACGTGATCGACGACGCCGACCGTCTCGAACAACCGCGAAACCTGTTCCTCGTCAGTGATATCCGCGGCGATGGCAGTGAGCTTGCCCTCCCCCAGCTCGCGCATCGCATCGGCCAGCCGCTGTTCGGACCGCCCGACAATCACCACCTCGAACCCCTCCGCCAGCAGCGCGTCGGCAATGGCCTGCCCCATCCCGGACCCCCCGCCCACAACCACGGCACGCCCGGCCGCACCTGAAAATCCCTTGTCTGTCATGCCATTCAGCCAACCCACGGCGTGACCCACCGTCCACGACGCGCGACCGAACGCCCCTGAGGCACGCCCTAACGCCCCAGCCCAGCCGCAACTTCGGCCTCAGCGCGGGCCGACGACACCGGTGGTCGGAGACATCGTTGTTCGCCGCGCTGTGTGGAGTCGAAGCCTTTCAACGTGGTGCACCCACGTCGCCGCTGCGGGCCCGGTTACCACATGACGGGACCACATCATGATCGACCCACAAATCGAAAGCCCGCGCCTGCGACCCGAAGACCCATGATCTTCACCCGTCCCGCCGGCGCAGTCGCGCGGTCGCCGGGCCTTCCGGCACCTGCCACGCTGTGCGGAGCCGGTCGAATTGGGCGCGCAAGGGTTCCGATATCGGTCCGTGTGGTGTTTGCCTGATCAGCGTGGTGGCCAGGTGGACCAGTTCGCGTTCCAGTGGGGCCGGGAGCGCGCCGAGCAGGTCGCGATCGTGTTGTGCGGCGGCTTGTTCGGCGGGTGAGGCATCGGGGCCGCAGCCCTGCAGGACTTCGGCGCGCGCTCGGGCGACCGTGAGCTGGGTGGCGTCCAGTGCTTGTTCGATAGGTCCGGTCATGAGCGCTTCCCTTCTGTCGTCCCAGTCGGGTGACTCAGATTCCGGGGCTGCTGCCGTAATACAGTTGGTCCTCGCGGTAGCCGCCCTGCCCCATGCCGATATCGGCGATGCCGTCGACGAATTCGATGGCCTTGATCCATTTGACCATCTTGTAGCCGAGCTGACTTTCCAGTCGCAGCCGCAGCGGAGCGCCGTGTTCGATGGGGAGCGGCGCGCCGTTCATCTCCAGTGCGAGCAGGGCTTGTGGCTGTCGGGCGATGGCGATCGGAACAGCCTCGTAGAAATATCCGTATCGCCCTCGGCCCTCGGTGAGCGCCTTGTCGTCCATGGCGTAGAACACGATGTGGCTCACCGATTTCGACGGCTGGACGAGGTCGATGAGTGCCGACAGCGGCACGCCGCCCCATTCGGCTATGCCGTTCCAGCCCTGGATGCAGTTGTGGTTGGTGATCTGGCGAGTCATGCCCAGCCGCGCCAATTCGGGCAACGACAGCGTCACCGGATGGTCGACCAGACCTCCCACGGGCAGTTGGTATCCGCCGAATCCGTCGGCGGCCAGTTGCCGATATCCCATGTCGGTCGGCGGGTAGCCGTTGACGCGGTGGTATTCGGAGATGTCGCGTCGCCGGTAATGCTGTCGAGACCGGCCCAGCCGCGACAGCATGTGCTCGAAGCGGTGCACAAGCTTGCCCAGCAGCCGTTGGGTGCGGCGGGGATCGATCCGGGAATACACGGTGGCCCCGACGTGAACGATCACCACGGCCAGCAACGTCAGCGAGCCGACCACGGTCGCGAGAACTCGGTCGCCGTCCTCGGAGCCCAGGAAGATCTTGGCGAATTCGCCCGGAATACCGTGCACGACGACCATGAACAGGTGGACGACGACGAAGGCGAGCATCGCGCACAATCCGAGGAAGTGGACGCTGCGCGCGCCCTGCTTACCGCCGAACAGCCTTCCATACCAAGGGAATCGGGCCAGCATCGCCGGTGACATCGCCACTCCGGAGGCGATCTGCAGCGGGGCCAGCACGAAGACGACACCGAAATAGGTGAGTTTCTGAGCGGCGTCGAACGGCTGTCCGGGAAGCTGAGGCGCCAACTGGAAATGCAGATACGTGCCGATATCGCGAATGGCCTGCGGCACGATGCTCCAATGCGTGGGCACCAGATAACTCCAATATCCGGAGACGAAAACCATCGCCACGTAGACCGCGCCGGTGAGAATCCAGAATGGCACTGTCAGGAAATGCCAATGCCGCCCGACGCCCAGATTCTTGCGACCCGGCAGCGCGATAACCGGATGCCAGGACTCCTCTTCGTCCAGCGATACCCATGGCCGGCGCGAATCGCCGCCGAAGTTCTTGCCGGACAACCGAAGCCATTCCCGTCCCGGCGGACAGCCATCGCTCCAGTACAGCTTCGGCATCGACGACAGCACCTCGACGCCCGAGCGCATGAGCAAGGTGACGAACAAGATATTCAGCCCATGCGTAATGACCACGAACAGCGGATAGTGCGGAACCTGCTCCATACACCCTCCTTCGAACCGGTCCCTTCCGTCGGGAACTACCCCGTCACCTGTCGATCAAGCCTCGCCAGAGTGACGAACTTCTGATCGGATATGCGCAGGCGGGAGCCCCGAGTCCGGGCGAGGACCGACGGTGCTGGAGACCGGATGGTCGGCGTCGCGCTGCGTTTGCCGTCCCCTTCCAGGAATAGGGCCGCAGCGACGCAATTCGCGCTGACCGTACCGAGGTTCCTCGCACATGCCGCGGCCGCATACCGTTGATCGACCAGCGGCGGAGCATGGGACCGCACCCCCTGACCGAAATTTATCGGGTAGAGGCACTTGTCATCGGGACTATTTTCGATGGAAAAGGGTCTGGCCCCTATGGTGGTGGTTGGACGCTGGCGTCCCTCGACCGGGCGCCGGACGATGGACGATGACCGAGGGACCACGCGATGGAGGAACTCGAGCGAGCGGCGCTGGTGGCGCTGTGGTGGCGGGCGCTGACGAATGCCGGTGGGATGCCGATGCCGCCGCCCGCGCGAGAGGTGCTGGACACGTTGGTCGACGATCTGGCGGCCGGGGTGGACAGCGAGCGCTTCGACGACGCGGTGGGCGTGCGGGCCGGCGCGGCCCTGGTGGCCGCGGGCCTGCTCGATCCTGCGGCACCGGCCACCGCGGCGGCGGTGCTGTACCGCATCGCCGCCCGCAGCCCACGACCGGATGCCGACGAACGGGCCGACGCGCTGCTCGGCGCGATCGCCCAAGGCCACCGGCAGGCACCACGGCAGCCGCGGACCCCGGCGACCGGGCCCGACGGGGAGCCGGAGCCGCCGTGGCGGGTTCCGGACGAGATGTTCCGGATCGCCGTTGAGAACTCACCGATCGCGATCGCTTTCGGCGACACCGACGGCGAGCTGCTCTACGCCAACCGGGCCATGGGCGAGCTGCTCGGCGTACCGATCGAGACATTGGAGCGGATCACGGTTGGCGAGTTCTCCCATCCGGAAGATCAGGTCGAGGTCAACGCGATGATCTTCGGCCGGTTGCTCGCGGCGCGTACGGGGACCGTGTGCATGGAGCGGCGGCTCGTGCGCGCCGACGGCAGCGTCCGATGGGCCTCATTCGCGGTCACCTATGTGCCGGCCAGCGGCGGGCAGGACGACTTCGGCCTCGGCGTGGTCGAAGACGTCACCGAACGACACCGGCTGCAGGAGCAACTGCACTGGCAGGCCCGTCACGACCAGCTCACGGGCCTGCCCAACCGCCGCCAGTTACTGGATCGGATCGAAAAGATCGCCGCCACCGCGACCCGGGGCGACCGGATCGGGCTGTGTTTCATCGATCTGGACCGGTTCAAACAGATCAACGACCACTACGGCCACGCCACCGGCGACCAGGTCCTGGTCACCGTCGCCGACCGGCTTCGCGAGAGCCTGCGCGAATGCGACTGTATGATCGCTCGCCTCGGCGGCGACGAATTCATCACCCTCGTCGCCCCGCCCGCCGACGACCGCAAGGTCAGCGAGGTCGCCGACCGACTGCGATCCGCACTGACCCCTCCGGTCACCGTCGGCGCACACCGGCTGCCGGTGTCGGCCAGCATCGGCGTCGTGGTGAGCCCCATCGCCGGCAGGGCGGCCGACACATTGCTGGACGCCGCCGACCGTGCGCTCTACCGCGCCAAAACCAGCCGCACACAACCAAACCCGTACCCTGACCCGAGGTGAATAGCCGAACACGCATAGGCCGGCCGCCGATCACGGAGTACGAGACGCGGTCGAGCCCGTGCCGGTCGTCGCGGTCAGCGGGCCGTGGGCGGAATGCCGGATTATTCTGTGTTCGATCAATTGCCCAGGTGTGGTGATGGTGTGGAGGGAGACCCGGTGAGTGCGGGCGTGGATTTTCGCGTCGTGTTCGAATCGGCACCGGGGTTGTTTCTGGTGCTGGATCCGGAGCTGCGCATTGTCGCGGTGACCGACGCTTATGCGCATGCGACCATGACCGATCGCGAGGCGATCGTGGGCAAGGGCATCTTCGAGGTGTTTCCCGACAACCCGGATGATCCCGACGCGGAGGGGGTGCGGAATCTGCGGGTGTCGCTCGAGCGGGTGTCGCGGGAGCGGATCGTGGATGACATGCCGGTGCAGCGCTACGATGTGCGCCGCCCCGACGGGGGATTCGAGCAGCGATTCTGGAGTCCGTCGAACTCTCCGGTCCTGGCCGAGGACGGCGCGCTGCGCTACATCATCCACCGCGTGGAAGACGTCACCGACTACATGCGCCTGCAAGCCTCCGACGCCGTACAACAGCGAGAGGCGGCGGCGTTGCGTGAGTCGGCTCGGCGCATGGAGAGCGAGGTGTTCGCCCGGGCCCATGAGGTCGCCGAGACCAGCCGCCAGCTCAAGGAGGCCAACGCCGAGCTGGTCGAATTGTATGCGCGCACCAAGGAACTCGATGAGCTGAAGAGCCAGTTCTTCGCCAATGTCAGCCATGAGTTGCGCACCCCGCTGATGCTGATCCTCGCCCCGGCGGAGAAGCTGCTCGAGACCCATGCCGACGACACCCAGCGTGCCGAGCTCGAGGTGATCATCCGCAACGCGCGCATGCTGCTGGGGCAGGTGAACAACCTGCTGGACGCCTCGAAGCTGGAAGCCGGTGCGCTGCACCCGGATTACGCACGAATCGACACCGCCGCCCAACTGCGGTCGGCGACCGGCTATTTCGAAGCCCTGGCCGCCGACCGGCACATCACGCTGAGTGTGGATGCCCCGCAGGCGGTTCCCGCGGAACTGGACCCGGAGCATCTGCAACGGATACTGCTCAATCTGTTGTCCAACGCGTTCAAGTTCACCGACGCGGGCGGCGTCATTCGATGCAGCGTCCGGCCCGCCGATGACCGTGTCCTGATCGAGGTCGCCGACAGTGGCCCCGGCATCGCGGCCCAAGACCGGGCCACCGTGTTCGAGCGGTTCCGTCAGGTCGACGGTGGCGCCACCCGCACGGTGGGCGGAACAGGCCTGGGGCTGAGCATTGTTCGCGATCTGGTCCTGCTGCATCGGGGGGACGTGTCGATCACCGATGCACCCGAGGGCGGGGCGATGGTGGTGGTCGATCTGCCGCGCACCGCGCCCGCGGGCGCCGAGGTGCGGACGAGCGCGCACGACGACTCGGTGCGCAACCGGGCGGCCGCGGCGGGATTGCTCGCTGAACTGAGCACCCCGAGTGAGGCCGTGCGCGGCGACGAGGAAGAGCTCGCCAAACCGCTGGTGGTGCTGATCGAGGACAATATCGATCTGAACAATGCGATCGGTGAGTCGCTGTCGCCTTCATACCAGGTCATGTCCGCCTTCGACGGTTCTGCCGGATTGCGCATGGCGCGCACGTGCCGGCCCGATCTGATCGTGTGCGACATCATGATGCCGCTGTTGAGCGGTGACGAACTGCTGCAGCGGGTGCGTACCGACCCGGAACTGATGAACACTCCCGTCCTCATCATGAGCGCCCGCGCCGACGAGGACACCCGGCTGGCCCTGCTGCGCGCCGGAGCCAATGACTTCCTGGCCAAGCCCTTCCCCCTCGCCGAATTGCGGGCTCGCGCCGACAACCTGGTGAACGTGCGGCTGGCCGAGGCCCGGCTGCGTGCCCTGCGGGTCGTCAACGAGCGCGACCGCATCGCCCTGGAACTGCACCGCACCGTCATCGACAATCTGTTCGCCCTCAGCATGCAGCTCGGCAGCGTTCGCTCTCAGGCCCGCACCCCCGGCGTGGCCGCTCGCATCGATGACGTGATCAATGGTCTCGACGCCATCATGCGCCGGATCCGCGACACCGTCACCGACCTCGGCTCCAAACCCGGCGCAGAAGAAGGATACCGGTCCTGAATTGGCCGAAACGGATAGCGACACAACCACATTCACTCGGGCGGCCGTTCCGGCGCAATGACCGAAGCGCCACACCGACTTCACCCGATGGACAGTGGTACACCGAGGCCGGCGCCGGCCGCGTCCTCCGAGAGCCGTTGCCTCGCCAGGCGTTCGCCGAGTTCGGGCATGGCGCCGACCGGACTGCCGGCCAGATCGGCCAGGCTCCATCGCAGCACCGATTCCACGTACTGCCGCGCGGTGGTACCGCCGAACTCGACGCACAACCGTTCAATTGTTTGGTCGAATATCCGAGGCTCGATCGTCCGGGGCGGTTCCTCGACGGCAAGAGTCATGATCACGGTTACAGGCTGCTGCGCGCCCCTCTCCCGCGGCAGGGTCGAAAGACTCCACTTGGGCGAGGCTGTGCTCCCGAACCGGTGACCACGCGATATCCGGAATCTCCCGCCGGGTCGCCTCATGACGTTCGGCCCTTCGTCTCGCGCGTAGTTCACCTGACACGATCAGGAGTGCGAGCCGCGTCACTGCAGAAGCCGACGCCCGGGCGGGAGAGGATCAGCTGGAGGTGAGGCGGAGGCCGCCGGCGAGGGCATCGGCCATGGTGTGCAGCAAGGGGTTCCGCGTGGCGGAACGCCACGCGGCGGCATAGGTGATTACCAACGGGCGAGGATCCAGAGGCCGCCAGACCAGGCCGGATACCGAGGCGGTGCGGGCGGAGCCGACACCGATGGCCTCGGGGCGCAGCGGCAACAGTTGCAGCATCTGGGCGTGGCTCATGGCGCTGTCGCTGAGCACGACCGTCGCGCCGCGCTCACGCAACTGCGACAGCACCGAGTCGTGGACCTCGGGGGCCGCGTCGCGCGCGAACATGATGAGCTCGTGATCGCCGATGCGCTGCGGTTCGACCGAAACCGCTGCGGCGAGCGGATTCTCGCGAGACATGACGATGCCGAGCTCCTCGTCGGCAATGGGCGTGCAGGTGAGATGTTCGGCCAGCCGCACCGGCAGCCGCAGTACCGCCAGGTCGACCTCCTCCCGATCCAGCAGCCTGGCCTGTTCGCCACTGCTGCCGGTGGCGAGCGCGACCCGGACCCCGGGCCGGCGCGCCTTCAGCAGCGCCTCGATCCGGCCGGGCAGCCAGGCGGGCGCGCCGTTGACGATGCCGAGACGGAACACCGCGTTGCCGGGCTGGGCCACGGCCCGCGTCTCGCGCAGCGCGGTCTCGGCCGCCTCCACGACATTTCGGGCCGTCTTCAACAGCACCTCGCCCGCGGCGGTCAGTTCCACCCCGTGATTGCCGCGAATCAGCAGCGGTCCGCCCACCTCGCGTTCGATGGCGCGGATCTGCTGGCTCAGCGTCGGCGTGGAGATGAACAACCGCTCGGCCGCGCGGCGGAAATGCAGCTCCTCCGCCACCGCCACGAAATACCGCAATTGCCGCAATTCCACCCTTGAAGGGTAGGCGTCATGGCTGCCGGGACGATACCCAGCCGGGGTGCGGGAACAGCTCCGGATTCGAGCTCGATCTACACCCAACCCGGATTCGGGGAGGGCGAGGTGACAGTAGCCCAGCGTTCGGCGATACGGCGGCCCTGGAATCGCCAGAGCACGAAGCCCTGAAAGGTCAGGGGCTGCCCGGTGGCGCGGTCGGTCCACCGCCAGATATTGCGGCACATGACCCGGTCGCCCTCGGCGAGCATCTCCACCACGGTGACGTGCAGGTCGGGCATGGCCTCGTACATGCCGAGCATCATCTTCTCGTCGCCGGTCAGGTCGGTGGGCTTGCCACCGGGACCGTCGTGGTCGAGGAAGTCGGGGGTCATATTGCGGTGGATGACGGCGGCATTGCGCCGGTTCACGAATTCCTCGAAGTGGTCGGCGACGAACTGCTTCATGGATTCGAGGGAGAGGTCGGTGGGCATGATCGCCTCCTCTGCGCGGTCGAACGACCTTCTCATCGTCCACCGCCCCACCCGACCGGGTAAGCGATTGGGCAACAGCGGGTCAGAGATTGGGCAGCACAGCCCCACTATCGCCCCAACGCCCAACGTTCCACCTGTCCGACATCACCCACCCCACCGCGTCTCGCCACGCCGCCCGACGACACCCCGCCGGCAATACCGGCCATGCCGCGCGACAACACCATGTCCCCGCCGTCATCCACGCCGGCCGACATCGCCCCGCCGCCCGACGTCTGCAGAGTGGGGCTCCTCGATCACGGCGCGAAACCTATCGATCAGCGCGCACTTCCGCACGAGCGGCGCGCTGCCCGGCATCGCCGCGCCGGGATCGGTGGGCGGCTCAGAGATTCGCCGGGCGCACGACCATGACCGACGAGGCGCGCTTGCCGGACTCCTGGAGCAGCGCGATGGCATGACCCGCCGGGTCGATGGCGGCGTAAACCCCTGGCAGACCGACCGGTTCGAGCCAGCGGCCATTGCGCAGATCCTCGGCCTGGGCCGCGGTGATGTCGCGGACCGGGAAAGCGGTGCGCACGGCCGTGTCGATATCCAGGCTGAGCAGCGCTTCGCCCGCCTCGGCGGCCGCGGCCAGCTGGTCCAGGGTGCGGGCGTGCTCGAGGGTGAAGGGCCCGACGCGGGTGCGGCGCAGCGCGGTGAGATGGCCGCCGACACCGAGCTTCTCGCCGAGATCGCGGGCCAAGGCGCGGATGTAGGTGCCCGAGGAGCATTCCACTTCCACGTCCAGATCGACGAATCGGGTTGCGCCGGCGTCGATATCACGACGGGCGAGCACATCGAAGCGGCTGACCGTGATGGGCCGGGCGGCCAGCTCGACCTCCTCACCGGCGCGGGCCCGGGCGTAGGCACGCTCGCCATTGACCTTGATGGCGCTGACGGTGGCGGGCACCTGTCGGATGTCGCCGGTCAATTCGGCTATGCACGAGCCGATTTCGGCATCGGTGAGATGCCCGGCCGCGGCCGTGGCGGTCACCTCACCCTCGGCATCGTCGGTGATCGTCGACTGGCCCAGCCTGATGGTGGCGGTGTACGCCTTGGTGGTCAGGGTGAGCTGCCCGAGCAGTTTGGTGGCGCGCTCGACACCCAGCACCAGCACGCCGGTGGCCATGGGGTCCAGGGTGCCGGCATGCCCGACCTTCTTGGTGCGCAACAGCCTTCGACACTTGGCGACCACATCGTGGCTGGTCCAGCCACCGTCCTTGTCGACGATCAACAGTCCGCCCAAGGCGTCGACCAGCGGCGGCAGCTTCTCGCGTTTGGCCTGCGCCGCGCCCATCAGGCCGCCACGATCGCGGTCAGGATGAGGCCGTCGGAGATCAGCCAGCGACCGTCGAAGGAGGTCAGGGGTGCGCCGCCGTCGGTGACGGGGCCGGGGATGAGCAGGTCGGTGTGGAAGGCGCCGGAACCGCCCTCCGCAGACTCCTCGTCGACGGTGAAGGTGATGTGCGCGTCCTCGAAGCCGAGCCACAGGCCGGTGAGGGGGAACCACGCCTTGTAGGTGGCCTCCTTGGCGCAGAACAGCAGCCGGTCCAGGTGCAGATCCGTGCCGGGCAGCACGGTCTTCAGCCACTGCCGTTCGGGCGCCAGGCTCACCGAGTCCAGGACACCCTCGGGTAGCCGAGCGTGTGGTTCGGCGTCGATGCCGATGGAGCGGAAGCGCAGTTTGTGGCCGAGCGCGGCGGCCCGGTAGCCCTCACAGTGGGTCAGGCTGCCGACGACCCCGCGCGGGAATACCGGTTCCCCGGTGCCGCCCTTGCCGATGGCGACGGCCGGCTCGCCCAGCTGGGCCAGGGCCCGCCGGGCGCAATAACGGGCGCCGATGAAGTCCCGCCGCCGCTTCTCCACCGCGCGGGAGATCAGATGTTCCTCGCCGGGATGCGGTTTCAGGTCCTCCGGGTATGCCGTCAGTTCGGCCGCGGCGACCCCGCCCGGGAGAATCCTGCCGAGTATGCGCGCCGATTCCGTCGCCGCGACTGCCCGCTCCTCGATGACCTGCCTCCTGCTCGCTTCCGACACTGCCGGATCGAGCCTACCGGGCAGGCGGGCAGAGGTCCGCCCGTCATCCGGGTGCGCTCTTTCGCCGCGCACGCTCGCCGGTGCATGGCCAGGCTTTCGCCAGCTCCGCCCGCCGGCGTCGACGCTCAGGCCGAGCCGCGACGGCGTTCGGCGGCCTCCTTCATTTTCAGTGCTGCGGCCCGCATTTCGGGGGTGACCTTGAAGTGGCCGCCCCACTCGTTGAGGGTGTCACCATAGTCGGGCGCGGGCAGAATCTGGCGGAGAAGTTTGTCGGGCAGGCCGCGGCGCTGCCATTCCCGGGGGTAGCCGAGCGAGACCTCTTCGAAACGGACGCCGTCGTACCAGGTGGTGCGGGGGATGTGAAGGTGGCCGTAGACGGCGCAGACCACGTTGTAGCTGGTGTGCCAGTCGGAGGTGAGATCGGTGCCGCACCAGAGGGAGAACTCCGGGTACCACATCATGTCGACCGGTTTGCGCAGCAGCGGGAAGTGGTTGATGAGGACCAGCGGGGTTTCGGCGGGCAGGGCGTCCAGGCGGCGCTGGGTGTACTGGACACGGGCGTGGCACCAGGCGTCGCGGGTCAGATAGGGCTCGGAGGAGAGCAGGAATTCGTCGGTGGCGACCACATTGCGGTCCCGGGCGATGGCCAGCCCCTCGGACTTGGTCTTCGCGCCCTCCGGCAGCCATGAGTAGTCGTAGAGCATGAACAGCGGAGCCAGGGTGACCGCGCCGCCGTACTCCTCCGCGCCCGCGCCCTCCCACACCGGAAACGGGTCCTCCGGGGTGACGACGTCGAGGTCGCGGCACAGCGAGACCAGGTAGTCGTAGCGGGCCGCGCCGTGCATCTGCACGGGATCCTTTGCGGTGGTCCACAATTCGTGGTTGCCGGGGACCCAGACCACCTTGGCGAAGCGGCCGCGCAGGGTCTCCAGGGCCCAGCGGATGTCATCGGCCTTCTCGCCGACGTCACCGGCCAGGATCAGCCAGTCCTCGGGGGAGTCCGCGCGGATCGCCTCGACCACCGGCTTGTTGCCCTGATGACCGACATGGATGTCGCTCACCGCCATCAACTTCGGAATCACCCGGTTCCGCCTCTCTGTCTCCGACCGGTCCTCGCAGCAACCGTCCCGGCCCCCAACAGATTCCCATGCTGGATCCCGCCGCCGGTCACCGCACCCAGCGGATGCGGGCGTCCGGGGCGAATACGGCCGCCACGGTGAGCGTTCCGGAGGGCTCCCGGCGGCAGGAGGCCACCGCCACATGGCAGGGACGCGGGATCTCGGCGGGGATGCGGACGCCGCCGTCGATCTCATAGCGCATATTGGTGACCTTCCAGCGCCGCGCCCGCGGATCCTCCGGGTCGACCGGCGGCGCGTCGTGGCGGGCCACCACCATCACCTCGGTGATGCCCGTCGGCCAGACGAAGACCAGCAGGCCACCGCGCTCGGACAGGCCGCGCACGGTGGGCAGGCCGCCGGCCGGATCGGCATCCGCCTCGGCGACCGGCGAATTCCGGTCGGACCGGGCCATTTCCGAGGCGCGCCCAGAGATCGACGCGACCACGCCGTACACCGGTACCGGCCCGGTCAGGGCCCCGCCGTCCTCCAGCGCGGTACCGCGAGTGCGGCCCACCACTCGCCATGACCCGTCGACCAGTAACCGGGTGACCCGGTATTCCACCTGCTCGGTCGCCGACTGGGTCCAGGTGATCACCACCGTCCCGTCGGGTTTCCGGCTGGCTTTCACCTGCCCCGGCGCGCCCACCTGCAATTCGGCCAGCGCACCGAGCGCCCCGGCATGGTCGGCGCACACCTCGAGCACCGCCCGCACGGCCTGCATGCGCAGCCCGGGATCCACGGGCAGCGCCTCGAACAGCCGTGCCGCCTCGGTCACCGCCGCGCGCGCTCGCCCGATCAGCAGCTCCCGGGTGGCACCGCGCGGATCCGGATTGGGCACATCGGCCGCCCGCCGATCCAGGAAATCCAGGTGCTCCGCCAGCGCCTCCACGAACCGCCGTGCGGCACAACAGGACACAGCCCCGCGCCAGTGCACGGCCGCCTCCGCCAGCACCCGCTCGACTTCCTCCCCCATGGCCCGCACCGACCGCGCCCCCAGGCTGTCATCCCCCACGCTCCGCCGCGCATCCGTCACGAATCCGGCCGCCTCCTTGGGGCGCCCCGCCCGCAACGAGGCCCGGGCCGCCCGCAACGCGGCCTCCCACGGCCGCCCCGAGTGGGCTGACCCACCGGCGTAGGGCGTCCGCTGCCACTGCGCCGCCGGCGGACCCGACGAGCTCGCCCCGTCATGCGGAGCCGCGTCGCCCTGCGAACGCCTTGGCCCCGCAGCGCCGTCGGCCCGCGATCCCCCACCGCGGCCCGGAAGACTCGACCCTGAATCCTCCTGCGCGTCAGGGCTTTCCGATGCGGCGCCCGGGGAGCCGCCGGAATCGGAGGCGGCGGAGTTGTCACGCCGCGGGTTGTTCGTGGGGCCGTGGTCGGCTCCGAATCCGCCATCGCGCGCCGCGGCGGACGGCGTTTCGCGCCCGCCGGTCGCCTCCGCGGATTCGCGGCCGGCGCTGCGGGCCGCTGTTGCCGCGGACTCGGGCGGGTCACCGGCGGACACGACGCCGGTTGGCGAATGGGCCGAAGGAGTTGTGGCGAAGTGAGGTTGTGGGGAACCACCGGATCGGTGCGGGGCAGCGAGGTGTTCGCGGCCTTCGACCGTGGTGCCGAGTTCATCGGCGAGGCCGATGAGGACGCGCTCGGCGGTGGCGCGGTCGAGGCCCCCGGCGATGGCCACACCGAGCAGATAGTCGAAATCCGGTGCCACCAGCAGGTCTTCGACCAGGATCGCGGCCCGGACCTGAGGGCGGAGCTGGTCGGTGACGGTCTCGGTGATGGTGAGCAGATAGGCGTCGACCATGGCGCCACCCGGTTCGAGGAGGTCGCCGATATGGATGAGGAGTTCGTCGAGCACGACCCGCACGCGGCCGGGCGGGAGTTCACGGGTGCGGGCGCGCAGCGCGGCGGCGCGCAGCCGGATCTCGCCGGTGTGGTGCGCGGAGGAGAAGTTCATACCGAGCAGGGCCAGCAGGGTCGGGACCGGATCACCGGGAAGCAGACGCTCGTATTCCGCGAGGAGTTTGCGAATCTGCTGGCGGCGTTCGGGACTCACTCCCGGCGCGGCGGGCGGCGTCGGTGCGGGGGGCTCGTCGATGATGCGGTGGCGGCGCACCCGGGTGCTGATCTCGGCCACGGTCAGCCCGCCCATCCGGCCGATGTCCTCCAGGCCCGGAATCTTGCCCGCGGGAATTCCGCCGTGCCGCTGCACCAGTCGCTCGATGGCCGCGTCCAGCATCTCGTAGCGCTCGGCCTCGCGCCGCGCCCGCACCTGCGTCACCCGGTCCGCCTCGAGAAGCCGGGAGCTGGTGTGCAGCAAGGGTTCCGAGAGTTCCTTGTGCGCGTCCACCAGCAACCCCGCCAGCACCCGGAACTTGGGATGGTCGCGCAGCTTCTGCCAGCAGGCCCAGACGTCCTCGACCCGCGCCGCCACCTCGGCGTCGGTCAGCCGCGCCGCCTCCGCGAGCGGAAGGTCGTACAGCTCGAAGGCATCCGACTCCTCGAGGCCGCCTCGTCGTTCGACGGCGGCGAGGACGCGTTTGCGGTAGTCATTGGGATCGAAGGCGTGCATGGCTTTTCGGCGGACAGCGTATATCGGTCAGGAGTTGCGGCGGCGGGTGCGTTGCAGCTGATCCAGTTCACGCTCCACATCCGCCTGCGACAGGGTGGCCCCGGTCTGCACCGACAGCGTCAGCGGCAGATCGGCGTCCACATGGTAGGCGGTCACGTGCAGGACGCCGTCGAATCCCATCTCGAAGGTCACCCGGACTTCACTGCCCTCCGGGTACCCGGGCGGGATATCACGAATCCTGCCCTCCACCAACACCTTCGTGTCCTCGGGCCGCGTCGAGGCCGCCTGTCCCTGCTGCTCGACAATGGTCAGCTCGATCTGATCCTGATCCGCGCGCACCGTGCCGTAGGAACGCCGCACCTTGATGGGCAGCGTCTGATTGCGATGCACCAGCCAGCTCGCGGCCAGCCCGTTGAACGGATCCAGCGCCAGCACCCCGAATCCGCGCGACACCACGGTGTCCACCTGGATCTCGATCATGCGCCGCACCAGCCCCACCGGCTGCCCGAACGAATCGGCCACCCGGGCCAGAGAGGCCTCCAGATCGCGCGGATCCGCGTCACGCAGTTCGGCGCCGTCGCGTAGTCGGCCCCGGGTGACCAGATCGGCGAGCACCAGCCGCTCCATTTCCAGCTTCTCGCCGTAGAGCGCGGCCCCGCGCGCCACTGACAGATCCGGATCGCGCAGCTCACCGGCCAGCCCGAATTCCTTGTGCAGTTGCTCGGCCACCATCGGCATGCGCGAGGAGCCGCCGACCAGCAGCAGCCGATCCACCTGCCGCACCCCGCGCTGCTTCGCCGCGGCCAGCACCGCCTTGGTCAGGTCCAGGGTGCGCCGCATGAGCGAGGCCGTCAGCGACTCGACTTCGGCCCGGGTCAGCGGGATCACCGCCCGTGCGCCATCGTGCGCGATCACCACCTCGGTGCTGTCGGCGGTGGTGAGCTCCCGCTTGGCCTGTTCGGCCGCCAGCACCAGCAGCTGCGAGCCGACCGAATCGTCTAGGGGGTCTTCGGCATCCGGGTTGGCCGCACAGAATTGCTGTGACAGGTGCAGCGCCAAACGCTCGTCCCAGTCCGCGCCACCGAGTTGATGGTCGCCCTCCACGGCCAGCACCGAGATGCGCCGGTCGGACAGTTCGATGACGGTCGCGTCGAAGGTGCCGCCGCCGAGGTCATAGACCAGCACGGTCTCGCGCGCGGCCGTCTTGCCGATGTCGATGCTGCCGTCCAGGCGACCGAAGCCGTAGGACAGCGCCGCCGCGATGGGCTCGGACAGCACGCCCGCCACATCGAATCCGGCATAGGTGCCGGCCTGCATGGTGGCGCGGCGCTCCTCGTCGCCGAAGTAGGCGGGCACCGTGATCACGACCCGCCGCACCGGTTCGCCGCCGGCGAATTCGGCATCGGCGGCAAGGCTTTTCAGGATGAGCGCGGACACCACGGGCGCCGACCACAGCTGTCCATGCGCGCCGAATCGCCACTCCGCATCCCCCATGCGGCGCTTCACCAGTGTGCACACGTGATCGGGATCCAGGCGGGCCTGCCGCCGCGCGCCCTCGCCCACCACATGGTCGGTGGCGGAGGCGAACAACACCACCGACGGGACGGTCGGTTCACCAGTGAGCCCGATCAGCACCTCCGGCCGACCATCTGCCGCTATTGCCGCAATTGCCGAATTCGTTGTGCCCAGATCGATTCCATAGACCCCCATGGCGGCGATGGTAGCAGCCGTAGCCGACTGCCGGGTCTATCGTTCGAGCATGACCGATCCAGCCCCGGCGGCCACGCTCCACGAGGTGCCCGCCATGACCGACGCGCCCGCGGCGACACTCGACCGCATCACCGAACGCATCGACGACCTCGCGCGCGTCATCGCCCGGCAGGCCGCCACCATCGAACGACTCGCCGACGCGGCGAAGCTGAAGATCCAGGACGAGCGGGCCGAGGCCGACGCGCCCCTGATCCGCGATCTGTTCGCCCTGCACGGCCTGGCGCAGACCTTCGCCTCCACCTCGAACTCGGAGCCGGATCGGCAGGGCTTCGAGGCCATGAGCCGCCGGGTCGAGCGCATGCTGGCCGAGCGGGGCGGCGAGCTGGTGACACCGTTCCGGGGCACGGCCTTCGATCCGGAGACCATGGAGGCCGCCGAGCTCACCGCCACCGACGATCCGACCGCGGACCGGACCGTGGAGTCGGTCATCCAGCCGGGACTGTCCATAGGGGATCGCTCCATCCGGCCCGCCAAAGTCGTTGTGCGCCGGTATCGCAGGGCCTGAACCGCCCCGATCCGGCATCGCCCGAGAAACTGACGCTTGTTCCGGTATTCACAAGTGCTCGTCCTCGGGCTCGTAACCTGTTCCGCCGCCACCGCGATCGTCACGGGCGCCGCCTCGGGCATGGGGAGGGCGCTCGTGACCCGGCCGCCGCAGCGGGCCCGCGCGTCTACGCCGTCGATCGCGAGGTGACGGGCCAGGACTCGCCCGCCGCGAGCAGCGCCGGGACCTCGCCGCCCTGGTCGCCGACGTGACCGATCACGAGACGCCGGCCGACCTGGTGGAGCGCGCCGTGACCGAGCACCGGCGGCTCGACTTCACGTTCGACCACACCGGCATCGTGGTCGGCCCCGACTTCGCCGAATGACCGACACCGCCTGACGCCAGGTCGTGGACGTCAATTCCGCGCCGCATCATCGGTCTCAATCGGCTCCCGCCCGATGTGATGACCCTGATAATCGAACGCGGAGGCACACATGAGTCAGCACTATCGCAGTATCGATGTCGGCGAACCGATGACGCGATTCGCCCGGGGCTGGCACTGCCTCGGGCTCGCGGAAAGCTTCCGCGACGGAAAACCGCACTCGGTCGACGCCTTCGGCACCAAGCTGGTGATCTGGTCCGACAGCAAGGGCGAACTGCACGCCCTGGACGGCTACTGCCGGCACATGGGCGCGGATCTGTCCTACGGCAGCGTCAAGGACGACAACATCGCCTGTCCCTTCCACGATTGGCGCTGGCGCGGCGACGGCAAATGCGCCGCCATTCCCTACGCGCGCCGCGTTCCGCCCTTGGCGCGCACCAAATCCTGGACCACCTGCGAGGAGAACGGGCAGTTCTTCGTGTGGAACGACCCGGAGGGCAATCCGCCGCCGCCCGAGGTCGCCATTCCGCACATCACGGGCATCGGCACCGGCGAGTGGAGCGACTGGGACTGGAACAGCCTGCTCATCGAGGGCTCGCACTGCCGCGAAATCATCGACAACAACGTCGATATGGCGCACTTCTTCTACATTCACCACGCGTACCCGGTGTACTTCAAGAATGTGTTCGAGGGGCACGTCGCCACGCAGTTCCTGCACTCCAAGGGGCGGCCGGACGTGCACACGACGTCGAACTACTCGCAGGAGATGTCGCTATTGCGTTCGGAGGCTTCATATTTCGGGCCGTCGTACATGATCAACTACCTGCACAACGACTTCGGCGACAATACCGTGGAGGTGGTGCTCATCAACTGCCACTACCCGGTGACGCACAATTCCTTCGTCCTGCAATGGGGTGTGAGCGTGCAGCGCATCAAGGGCCTGCCGCCGGAGAAGTCCGAGAAACTGGCCAAGGCATTCGGCAAGAGCTTCGGCGTCGGCTTCCTGCAGGACGTGGAGATCTGGAAACACAAGACCCGCATCGACAATCCACTGCTCACTCAGGAGGACGGGCCGGTCTATCAGCACCGGCGCTGGTACGAACAGTTCTATGTCGACGTCGCCGATGTGAAACCGGAGATGACCGACCGTTTCGAATACGAGGTCGACACCACCCACGCCAATGAGAACTGGCAGGCGGAGGTCGCCGAGAACCTCGAAAGGCGGGCCGCCGCGCAGGCGAACGGCTCCACCGACTGATTCCGCGACCGCCGGGACGGGTCACGACAGTCGTCCCGGCACCTCCGCCCCGACCCGCGCCCACCGTCCCGACAGCGCCCGCCAGCCGACCGCGACCACACGCAGCAGCATGAAAGCGACCAGGCCGGTCCAGATTCCGCCGATCCCCCAATCGAAGGCCAGCGACAACCAGATCATCGGCAGGAACCCCAGCAGCGCCGACCCCAGCGTGGCATTGCGCAGGAACGCCGCGTCACCCGCGCCCAGCAGCACGCCGTCGAGCGCGAACACCACGCCCGCCACCGGGATCATGGCGACGAAGAACCACCAGACCACGTGCGTGCGATCGAGCACCGACGGATCCTCGGTGAACAGTCGCGGGATCACCGCGTATCCGGCCGCGAAAACGGCCGCCAGCACCACCGCGAACACCGTCGACCAACCGGTGATCCGCCGCGCCAAACCCTGAGCGCCGCGCGCGTTTCCGGCCCCGAGCGCCGCGCCCACCAGGGTCTGCGCCGCGATGGCCAGCGAATCCAGCGTCAGCGCCAGGAAATTCCAGATCTGCAACACCAGCTGATGCGCGGCCACCGAGGCCGCCCCGAACCGCGAGGCCACCGCCGCCGCCGACACGAACGACGCCTGGAACGCCAAGCTCCGCACGATCAGATCCCGGCCCAGCACCAACTGCGCCCTCATGATCGTGAGGTGCGGCGCGAGCGGCGCCTGCGCCCGCCGCAGCGCCCGCACGAACAATCCGCCGGAAACCAACTGCCCCATCAGATTCGCGACCGCCGACCCCGCCAGCTCCATCCGCGGCGCACCCAGCAGCCCATGCACCAGCGTCGGGCACAGGATCGCCGAAATCACCAGCCCCGCCAGCACATAGGCCAGCGGCCGCCGGGTCTGCTGCACCCCGCGCATCCACCCGTTCCCCGCCATCGACAACAGAATCAACGGCACCCCGAACAAGGCGATCCGCACCCAGGACTCCGCCGCCGACGCGATGTCACCCCCACCCGCGATGGCCCGGGTGATCGGCCCCGCGAACACCTGCACCACCAGCACGATCGTCGACCCCACCCCCACCGCGAGCCAACTGGCCTGCGCCCCTTCGATCACCGCCCCCCGCACATCCCCCGCCCCGTGCCGCCGCGCGGCCCGAGCCGTCGTCCCATAGCTCAAGAACGTCAGCTGCGAACTGACCTGCGCCAGAATCAAACCGCCCACCGCCAGTCCGGCCAGCGCCAACGCGCCCAACCGCCCCACAACCGCCATGTCGAACAGCAGATAGACCGGTTCCGCGACCAGCACCCCGAGCGTCGGCACCGCGATCCCCAGAATCCGCCGCGGCCCCGCCCCCGCGGCCTGCGCCCCACGCGCGGCCGCCGAAGACCCGGGTTCCTCCCCTGCCCCGTCGAACACCTCGGTACAGCTCACCCGCCAACCATCTCACACTCGATCGGCGCACCCGCTCGAACGCACGTCTGGCCACCCGCGCACGAACTCCGGAAACCGCCCGCCGGAATCCGGTCGTCGACGCCGCCGGATCAGCCGAGTTCGCGCAGAAGGTCGGCGAGGAGCTCCGGTGCGGTGCCGGTGGTGGAATACCCTGCGGCGTAGCGGTGTCCGCCGCCGCCGAGGGCGATGGCGATCCGGGCGACGTCCAGGCCGGGCGAGCCGTCGGTATCGGCGTGGGAACGCAGCGAGACCGTCCAGTGGTCGGGGTCCGTGCGGGCTTCCTTGAAGACGGCGGCGACCTGGGCTTCGGCGGTGGTGCGAACGATGTCGATGACGGATTCGACCTCTTCGGAGCGGACGGATTCGATGTCCTGGCGGCGGACCACGACGTAGACCAGGCCCGCACCGGCGGCGGCGTCGGGGATCAACTGGGCCGAGGCCAGAACTCGGGACAGCATGGGCAGCCACGCGAAGGGGTGGGTGTCCATGAGGGTGCGGGTGATGGCCGCGCCGTCGATGCCGGTCGCCAGGAGTCGTTCGGCGAGAGTATGGGAACCAGCGCGCGGCCATTTGAAAGAGCCGGTGTCGGTGACCAATCCGGCGTAGAGGCAGTGCGCGATATCGCGGTCGATGGGCTCGGACCACGCGTCGAGGATGCGGGCGATGACGCCCGCGGTGGATTCGGCGGCCTCGTCGACGACATTGACCGCGCCGAAGCGGGTGTTCGAGCTGTGGTGGTCGATCACCAGAGTGGTTGCGGCACCGGCCAATCGGTCACGCAGTGCACCGAGTCGACCGGCGCTGCCGCAGTCCACCGTGACCAGCACATCCACCTCGCGCGGCACCCGATCGGCAGCGACCAGCAGGTCGGTGCCGGGCAGCGAGCGCATGGAGGCCGGCAGCTCGGCCGGTTCGGCGAAGGAGACGACGACCGGAACCCCGCGTCGACGCAGCACCTGCGCCAAGGCCAGCCCGCTGCCGACGGTATCGGCATCGGGCTGGACGTGGCAGAGAATCGTCACCGATTTCGCGGCATCGAGAACCTCGACGGCAGGGGTGACATCGACGGGAGGCACGGCGTGTCAGGCTTCGTCGTCTTCGTCGTCCTCGTCGCTCCTGTACGGGTCCGCGTCGCCGGCGTAGCTCGCGCCGACAGCCACCTGGGCCACGCGCGCGTCACTCGCGCGGGCCTTGGCCAACAGCTCTTCCATCTCGCGAGCCGCGTTCGGCACGGTGTCCAGCGTGAACGCCAGGGTCGGGGTGAACTTCACCCCGGTGCCCGCGCCGACCTTGGAGCGCAGAATGCCGGCGGCCTTCTTCAAACCGGCCGCGGCCTCCGCGTAATCGGGTTCGGCGTCGATGGTTTCGCCCATGACGGTGTAGTAGATGGTCGCCTCGCGTAGGTCGCCGGTCACCTTGGCGTCGGTGATGGTGACGAACCGCAGTCGCGGATCCTTGATCTCGTATTCGATCGCGGTGGCCACGATCGACGAGATGCGCTTCGCGAGTCGGCGTGCTCGGGCCTGATCAGCCATGCCGAGCCCTCCTCACTTCTCCTGGCGGAGGAGCCCTCTGTCTCTCCCCGCGCCTGTCTAGTCTTCGGGTCCGAAGATGCGGCGGCGTACCGCCAGCAACTGTAGCTCCGGACGATTGGCGACGTGCCGTTCACACTTGTCCAGCACCTCGGTCAGGTGATTCATGCCGTAGCTGACCATTGCCACACCGAGCAATGCCCGCCGATACCGGTCATGATCTCCGCCCTCGGTGACACTCACGCCGAACCTCTTCAGGTCCGCGAGGATAGGGCGGATGACAGAGCGCTTCTCTTTCAGTGAATGCACATCACCGAGCAAGATATCGAACTCGAGCGCTCCGAAGAACATCTTTTCAGTCATATGAACGCGCCCCGGGGAATGCGCGCATGGTTACCCGGAAAGGAAAAGGGGCACCACCCCGCCGGACCCGAAGGCCCGGCGGGATCGTGTACTGCCTCCTAGTCGCGCGGCTTCTCCCGCAGCTCGTAGGCCTCGATGATGTCGCCGTCCTTGATGTCGTTGAAGCCGACGGTCAGACCGCATTCGTAGCCCTCGCGGACCTCGGTCACGTCGTCCTTCTCGCGACGCAGCGACTGGATGGTGGTCTCGGCGACCACCATGTTGTCGCGGAGCAGGCGCGCCTTGGCATTCCGCTTGACGATGCCCGAGAGCACCATGCAACCGGCGATATTGCCGAACTTGGAAGAGCGGAAGATCTGGCGGATCTCCGCCCGGCCCAGCTCGTGCTCCTCGTAGATCGGCTTGAGCAGACCCTTGAGGGCCTTCTCGATCTCGTCGATGGCCTGGTAGATGACCGAGTAGTAGCGAATGTCCACGCCTTCGCGGTTCGCCAGCTCGGTCGCCTTGCCCTCGGCCCGGACGTTGAACCCGATGATGATCGCGTTCGACGCCGACGCCAGGTTGACGTTGGTCTCGGTGACGCCACCGACACCGCGGTCGATGACGCGCAGTCGCACCTCGTCGCCGACATCGATACCGAGCAGCGCCTCTTCGAGGGCCTCGACGGTACCGGAGTTGTCGCCCTTGAGGATCAGGTTCAGCTCCGAGGTCTCCTTCAGAGCGGCATCCAGATCTTCCAGGGAGATCCGCTTGCGGCTGCGCGCGGCCAGGGCGTTGCGCTTGCGAGCGTTGCGGCGGTCGGCGATCTGACGCGCGATGCGGTCTTCCTCGACCACGAGCAGGTTGTCACCCGCGCCCGGCACCGAGGTGAAACCGATGACCTGGACGGGCCGCGACGGCAGCGCCGCCTCGACATCGTCGCCGTGCTCGTCGACCATGCGGCGCACACGACCGTAGGCGTCGCCCGCCACGATCGAGTCACCGACGCGCAGCGTGCCGCGCTGGATGAGGACGGTGGCCACCGGGCCGCGACCGCGGTCGAGGTGGGCTTCGATGGCCACACCCTGCGCGTCCATGTCCGGGTTCGCCCGCAGATCCAGGGCAGCGTCCGCGGTCAGGACGACGGCCTCGAGCAGCTGCTCGATGTTCGTGCCCTGCTTGGCGGAGATGTCGACGAACATGGTGTCGCCACCGTATTCCTCGGCCACCAGACCGTATTCGGTCAGCTGCTGGCGGATCTTCTGCGGGTTCGCGCCTTCCTTGTCGATCTTGTTGACCGCCACCACGATCGGCACGTCCGCGGCCTGGGCGTGGTTGATGGCCTCCACCGTCTGCGGCATGACGCCGTCGTCGGCGGCCACGACCAGGATCGCGATGTCGGTCGCCTTCGCACCACGGGCACGCATGGCGGTGAACGCCTCGTGACCGGGGGTGTCGATGAAGGTGATCAGACGCTCGTCGCCATTCACCTCGGCCTCGACCTGGTAGGCGCCGATGTGCTGGGTGATGCCGCCGGCCTCGCCCTCGCGGACGTTGGCCTTGCGGATGGTGTCCAGCAGTCGGGTCTTACCGTGGTCGACGTGGCCCATGACGGTCACCACCGGAGGACGGACCTGCAGGTCGCCCTCATCGCCGGCGTCCTCGCCATAGGTGAGGTCGAAGTTGGCGAGCAACTCGCGGTCCTCGTCCTCCGGAGAGACCACGTTCACGACGTAGTTCATCTCCGAACCCAGCAGCTCGAGGGTCTCCTCGTTCACCGACTGGGTAGCGGTGACCATCTCGCCGAGGTTGAACAACGCCTGCACCAGCGAGGCCGGGTTGGCACCGATCTTCTCGGCGAAGTCCGACAGCGACGCGCCGCGAGCGAGGCGAACGACCTCGCCGTTACCGCGCGGCAGCCGCACGCCACCGGCGATGGGCGCCTGCTGGTTCTCGTACTCGGCGCGCTTGGCCCGCTTCGACTTGCGACCCTTGCGGGGAGCGCCACCCGGACGTCCGAAGGCACCCGCGGCACCGCCGCGACCGCCACCGGAACCGGGACGGCCACCGCCGCCACCACCGGGGCGACCGCGGAAACCACCCGGTGCACCGGCACCGGCACCGGCGCCGGCACCCTGGCCACCACCGGGAGCGCCGCCACCGCGGTAGCCGCCGCCACCGCCGCCGGGACGACCGGCACCCGCACCGCCCGGACCACCCGGACGCGGCGGACGGCCTGCGCCACCCGGACCGGCCGGACGCTGAGCGCGAGCGGGCATGGCACCCGGGTTGGGCCGAGGCGGCATCGAGCCGGGGCTCGGACGCGGGCCACCCGGACGGGGACCGCCACCTTGGCCGGCGGCCGGACGCGGGCCACCCTGACCCGGGCCGGGACGCGGGCCGCCCTGCGGACCGGGACGCGGGCCGCCCTGGGCCGGACCCGGACGGGGAGCGCCCTGCGGACCGGGACGTGGGCCACCCTGGGCCGGACCCGGACGCGGGCCGCCCTGTTGCGGACCGGGACGCGGGCCACCCTGGGCCGGACCCGGACGGGGAGCCGGACGCGGCGCCGGACGCTCCGGAGCCGAGGAGAAGGGGTTGTTACCGACCCGCGGCGGCTTCGGACCCGGCTTGGGTCCGCCCGGACGCGGGGTGCCCTGCTGCGCCGGGGCATTGCCCGCCTGCGCCGGACGCGGGGCCGGAGCACCCGGACGCGGCGCGTTCGGACGCTGGGCCTGCGGAGCCGGAGCCGACGGGGTAGCCGACGCGGAAGCCGCTGCCGGAGCAGCGTTTTCGCGAGCGGCGGGCTTGGGACCGGGGGCCGGGCGAGCCGCCGTAGCCGGAGACGCGGGGGTCTCGGCGCGGGCAGCCGGAGCGACCTGTGCGGCCGGAGCCTGCGGCGCGGGGGCCGGGGCCTGCGGCGTCGGACGCGGACCGGGCCGGGGACCGGACGCACCCGGGGTGGCCGGCTTGGCGGCCGGACGCGCGGCACCGTCACCGCTGGGCTTGGGGGCCGCCGGCTTGGCGGTCCCATTGGACGGGGCGCTCTTGGGTGCGAGCGACTCCCGAAGCCGGCGCGCGACGGGTGCTTCCACCGTCGAGCTCGCCGACTTCACGAACTCGCCCTGCTCCTTGAGCCGCGCGAGTAGTTCTTTGCTCGTGACACCGAGTTCTTTCGCCAACTCGTGCACGCGGGCCTTGCCTGCCACTGCTCTCCTCACTCAGAGGTCGAGCGCGACAGCCCGTTTCACGACGGGACGCCCGCACGACCTCGACTAATTTCGAAGGCCGATCATTTCTGGGACTTCACGGTTTGCTCATGAGTGCTCGTGCCTGTTCTCTACGTAATGCTCCAGGGCTGAGATATCCAGATGTCCGGACACTCGTAGTGCTCTGCCGAATGCTCGGCGCCGAACTGCTTGGCTCAGACAAGCCGAAGAGGGGTGCAACCACGCACCCCTTCCGGGAAGTCTGCGCCGCGGATCCGGAATGACCGCAATGTCCTGCCCACCGGGGGCAGTCCCTTGCGCCACGACCCGCATCAGATCGGCGGCCAGCTCGCGTCTGCGACATCCGATGCAGGTCCGGACGGGTGTTGATCTTGCTGACACCCGCTCGGCGCGCAGAGAAGCCGAAGACTCGCGCTGAGCCTGCGTCCACTCTACCGCTGTCACGTCCCGATCTCCGCATCCGTACCCCTTGGAAGTTACCAACCTGTCATCCCAGGGGTCTGTTTCACAAATCTCGGGACCGGCCGGACCCGATCGATCCGGCACGATCAACCCCGGTGAGCGGCCGCCTCACGCGCGATCGGACCCACCCGCGGCCGCCGCCGGCCGGACACCGCCCTGTACATCGGGGGCCGCATCGGAGCGAATGTCGATCCGCCAGCCGGTGAGCCGGGCCGCCAGTCGGGCGTTCTGGCCCTCCTTGCCGATGGCGAGCGAGAGCTGGAAGTCCGGAACCACCACCCGCGCGGCGCGGGCTTCGGGGTCCACGATCGTTACGGATACAACCTTCGAGGGGGACAGCGCATTCCCGACGAAGGCGGCGGGGTCCTCGGCGTAGTCGATGATGTCGATCTTCTCGCCGGCCAGCTCGCTCATCACATTGCGCACCCGCTGGCCCATCGGGCCGATACAGGCGCCCTTGGCGTTGACGCCGGGGACCGTGGAGCGCACCGCGATCTTGGAGCGGTGCCCGGCCTCGCGGGCCACGGCCACGATCTCCACCGAGCCGTCGGCGATCTCGGGGACCTCCAGCGCGAACAGGCGGCGCACCAGGTTCGGGTGGGTGCGCGAGAGGGTGATCTGCGGGCCGCGCGGGCCGCGGGAGACGCCGACCACGTAGCACTTGATGCGGTCGCCGTGTTCGTAGGTCTCGCCCGGCACCTGCTCGGCGGGCGGGATGACACCTTCGGCGCCATGGGCTTCCGAACCGATGCGGACCACGACGGTGCCGCGGGCGTTCATCCGGGCGTCGCGCTGCACCACACCGCCGACGATGTCGCCCTCGTGGGTGGAGAATTCGCCGAAGGACTTCTCGTTCTCGGCGTCGCGCAGCCGCTGCAGGACGACCTGGCGGGCGGTGGTGGCGGCGATGCGGCCGAAACCTTCGGGGGTGTCGTCCCATTCGGAGATGACGTTCCCGTCGGCGTCGAGTTCGCGGGCCATCACCCGCACGACACCCGTCTTCTGATTGATGTCGATGCGGGCGTTGGGCTGGTGGCCCTCGGTGTGCCGGTAGGCGGTGAGCAAGGCGGACTCGATCGCGGAGATCACCGTCTCCATCGAGATCCCCTTGTCGGCGACAATCGCGCGCAGGGCTTCGATTTCGATGTTCATTCCACGATCCCTTCGGTCAGTGAATCGGACGCTGCTGTGTCGGCTTCGGATCCCTCCTGTGCGCCGGGCTGGGGACGGCCCGGCGCTACTCCCCCTGCGAGCTCCAGTTCGGCCGCGCCGGGTGGATTGAATTCCACCTGGACGACAGCGGATTGGATATCGGCCAGCGGCACCGTCACCCGGTGTGGCTTCCGCTTGCCGCCGAGGACCAGGGCGACGTCGTTGTCGGTGACGACGCCGACGCGGGCCTCGAACGTGGTTCTGCCCTTCTCTTCCGGTGATTCGGCGCCGGAGCGCAGGACGATCTGCACCTTGCGTCCCTGGGCGCGCCGCCAGTGGCGCGGGGAGGTGAGAGGCCGGTCGATGCCGGGGGTGGTGATCTCGAGCAGGTAGGCGGTCTCGCCGAAGTCACCGGCGTCGTCGAGGGCTTGCGAGATCTCCGAGCTGAGTTCCGCGACCGCGTCCAGGTCGGGAGATCCATCACTGTCGACGGTGACCTTGACCTTGGCCTGCGCTGTACCGGCAGCCGAAATCGCGACGCCTTCGAGGTCGAATCCTCGGCGTTCGACGAGCCCAGCAACTAGCTGGCTCACCCTTTCCTCGGTCGGCATCGGCATGTGGGGCGGCTCCTGGTTCAGTTGTCACGGGTTGAGTTGTCGGTATCGATACTGGTCGGGCACGGTCGGCAGGCCTGTCTCCGCCCTGGCGAGGGCGGATTCGGCGAAATACCGTGCCGAAGATCTAGCGTAACGCGCGGAAAGAGTGTAAAGGACCAGCCAACTCGCTCGAGTTCGGCATGGTCGGCGCAGCGGTGCTGTCGGCATATCCAGCAGCGACGCGCCCATGACGGTTTCCCGTCGTTCCAGATCACAGCCTATCCGACGACCCTCGTGCAGCAAGCTGCCCGCGACGGCTGGCACCATGTATGCCGTGCCCAGCAGTCAGAGCGGCCTTCCGGCCGGTGTCGTCGGTCTCACGGTCCAGCCGGACCGGACCGGGTCGTCCCCCACCCCGCCTTCCCTCCCCGCCGTGAACCGCCGCTCCGCGCTGCGGCTTGCCGGCGGCGGCGCGCTGGCGATGGCGGCGGTGGGCGCGCTGGCCGCCTGCACGAAGGACGAGACTCCCGCCACGCCGGATCCGCTGATCACGCAAGAGACCGCGGCGCGCACGGATGCGGCCGCCGCCACCGCGGCGATCGCGACCAGCCCGGACAAGGCCGGGGCTCTGCAGACCGTCGCCACCCAGCGCACCGCGCACGCCGATGCGCTGCGCACCGAAATCGACCGCGCCACAGGTGTTTACGGCGACGGCACTACCCCCAGCCGCCGCATCCCGCCGGTCACGCCGGTCGCGCCGGTGCCGCCACCGACAGTGGCCGCCCTGCGTACCCAGCTCCAGCAGTCCCAGCGCTCGGCCGCCGACCTGTGCGTCCAGCTCACCGGCTACCGCGCCGGCCTGCTCTCCTCTATCAGCGCATGCTGCGCGACCCACTCGGGGGTTCTGCTCGGATGACCACGACGGATCAGCAGGCGCTCATCGATGCGTTGAGCGCCGAGTACGCCGCTGTCTACGCCTACGGCGTGATCGCCGCCTACGCCAACCACGATCGCGACAGTCTGGTGGCCGAATACACCGCCGCGCACCGCGCGCGCCGCGACGCCACCATCGACGCGCTGAAGGCTTCCGGCGCAACGGTTCCCGAGCCCGCCGCCGCCTACACCTCGCCGATACCGGTGAACGACCCGATCCCGGCGGCGAAGCTGGCGGTCACCGTCGAGTCCGACACCGCGGCAGCGTGGCGCTCGGTGGTCGAGCAGGCCGACACAACGGACGTGCGGCGCACCGGCATCGAGGCCCTCACCGAATGCGCTGTGCGCCTTGCCACCTGGCAGTCCATCCTCGGGACCAACCCCGCGACGGCAGCGTTCCCGGGCAAGCCCTGACCCACAGCAATCCTGCGCCCCGTCGGGACCGAATCCCCTTCAGCTGAAGACGTCCAGCTGGAGGGGACCCATGACAGGCAGTTGCGCAGGCGTCGAACCACACGATGGTCTCGGTAACATGGCCGATATGCCGACCTCGGATGTCGATCGTCCGAACCTCCCCGAGTTCATGACCTGGGAGAAACTCGAGGAGTTGCCGGACGAGATCGCCGGGGAAATCGAACTGTGGGAAGGCCGGGTTGTATGGATGCGCCGCGGCCCCGCGGACCGTCAGGACTGCTCGGTGGAGTTTCGCAACGCTCTGCGTCGGTGCGCACGTGAGGAGATGTCGAGGCGACCCGAACACTGTTGGCGCGTTTCCGTCGAATGCGACGTCTTCTTCGGCGCGACCGGAAAGTCCGACTTCGTTACACCGGACTTTCTCGTCTACCGCTGCCTGGAGCAGCGCCACCAGGATATACGCGCCGCGAACGTGCTCATCGCCGGCGAGGTGATATCGCCCTCGAATACCCCGCATGTCATCGAGGCGAAGAAGGCCCGCTACGCGAGTGCGGGGATCCCTTGGTACTGGGAGGTTTCCCTCGTACAGGACCCAGGCGGCATCGAGAGCGTTCGCGCCTATGCTCTCGAGTTGAGTCACGGCCAACTGCCGCCCGGGGTGGCCCCACTCCATCCCTCGAACTACATCCTGGTGTGCGAGTGGGAGCCCAATACGTCGACCGGAATCATTTCCGACCATCCCTTCCCCATCCGCATCCCTTGGGCCGAACTCGAATTCTGATCGGGATGAATTGCGCCCCGCGCAGGTCGCGGACCAGTTGGACCGATTTCAGGCAGAGGTCGCGATGGTCGGAGTGGCATCGATTCCGGTGGTGAAGGCCGCTTCGGCGCGGTCGAGCCGGTCGAGCAGGGCGAGGCGGTGACCGGATGGCCGCATCGCAGCCCAGCCCGGAGAAGGGTTGCGGTCACCGAGAATTCGCCCGGGCGTACTTGACGTTTCCGTTCTCGATCATGACTGGGCACCCTGGGTGATTAGGGTCCAAGCGGCGCGGCTTCTCGTAATTTCCTGCCGTGCAGACCATTTCGGTGTGAGGTCGAGGGAGATGTTGTGGCGGTGGATGCTGCGAGGGAAGAGAAGGCACTGCGGGAGGTGACGAATCGCCTGGTCGAGGACTATGGCGAGGCGCATCCGGCGGAGCGGGTCGAGGCCGTGGTCGGGGCGGTGCGCAAGCGGTTCGAGGGGCATTCGGTGCGGGAGTTCGTACCGATTCTCGTCGAGCGGATTGCGCGACGGGAGTTGGATCCGACGCGGGCCAAAAACCCTGCCGCGGAAGTGGATTTGACGAAGTCCACGGCGGCCCGTGAAGCGGGTGAGGAGAATTCGCGGGAGGGAGACCAGGCGGACGCTTCGAGCGTGTTCGCCGCTGTCGCCGGGCGATTCATTCCAGCGCGGCTGGTCGAGAACAAGCGGGCACTCGGGGTGGTCACGGCGGGAATCGTGGCCGTGCTGGCGGTGGCGGCGATCATGGCTGTGCGGCAACCTGATTCGCCGTCGACCGCGACGGCAGCGGCTGCGCTGACCACTGTGCACGGTGTCGTCGGCTCGGAGAAGTCGGCGTTCTTCGACGATCCGAAGGTGGCCGACGCGCTGGCCAAGCACGGGTTCAAGGTGGAGGTGGAGCCCGCGGGGTCGCGGCAGATCGCCACCTCGGTGGATCTGGGCAAGTATGATTTCGCGTTTCCGTCCAGTTCGGCCGCCGCGGAGCGGATTCAGCGGCAGAGCAAGGTGAGCGGCAAGTATGTGCCGTTCTCCTCCCCCATGGCCATTGCCACGTTCAAGCCGATCGCCGACCTGCTGACCCAGGCCGGAATCGTGCAGCCCGGCGCGACGACGACTTTCGATGTCGGGAAGTACCTCGGGCTGGCCGAGAAGGGCGTGCAATGGACCCAGTTGCAGGGCAATTCGACCTATTCGGTGCCCAAGAACGTGCTGGTCTCCACGACCGATCCGCGCACCTCCAATTCGGCGGCCATGTATCTGGCGGTGACCGCCTACGTCGCCAATGACAACACCATCGTGCGCGGCGCCAAGGCGGAAGACTATGCGGTGTCCCGCGTTTCGCGCCTGTTCACCCGGCAGGGCTACACCGAGTCCAGCAGCGACGGCCCCTTCAAGGACTACCTGTCCAATGGCATGGGCACGGTCCCGATGGCCTGGATCTACGAAGCCCAGTATGTCGACGCGGCCGTGCACAACCAGCTCAAGCCGGACATGGTCCTGATGTATCCCACGCCGACCGTCATGTCCCAGCACACGGTGGTCCCGCTCAACGACAAGGGCGATCAGATCGGCAAGCTCCTGACCACCGATCCCGATCTGCAGCGCCTGGCCGCCGAACACGGCTTCCGCCCCACCGACGTCGGCCTGTTCACGAATGTCACCGCGGCGCACCAGGTCCCGGTCGACGCGAACCTCGTCAACCAGGTGAGCCCGCCCGATTACGACACCCTCGAGCATCTCCTCGACGGCGTCGCCAAGTCCTACAACTGACTCGACGCCGCGGATCGGGCCGGGCATCACTCGATGCCCGGCCCGATCCGCGTTCGAAGCCACCGACTCATGTGCGGCCGGCATGGTGCCCGGGGCCGGAAGCACCCTGCTTTCACCCGGACTCCGCGACCAATGATCACATTGACGCGGAGCGGATTCCGATTGTGTTGCTTCCGACGGCGAGCAGTCGCGCGCGGCTGTCGGAGGCCTGCTGCAAGTGAGGTGTCAAAGCGATCTGGTTGGCGATGTGTATGGTCGCCTGCACTCTGATGCGGGCGGACGTGGCATCGAGTCGCGGACGCAGACTGCGCAGCAGATGGACCCATTCATTGATGTAGTCGCGTTGCATCACGCGGATGCGGTGGCGGGTGTCTTCGGGTAGCTCCACCACCTCGGTCAGCAGGAGGTGGGCGAAGGCGGGCCAGTCCAGGGCGAAATCGATGTATCCGCCGAGCAGTTGGCGCAATGCGTCCTCATGACCGGTGGCCTCGGCGAGGGCTCGGTTCATATCGAGTCGCAGCCATTCGTTGCCGCGGACGAACGCTGCTTCGAGGATCTCGATCTTGCCGGTGAAGTGGTTGTACACACTGGGGCCGGCGATTCCGACGGCTCGGCCGATATCCTCGATCGAGACATTGGAGAAGCCCTCCCGTGCGAACAGCTCACTCGAGGTGGTGAGGATCGCACTGCGGCGCGAAGTCTCGGTCAGACGCGGCGGCTTCGAGGGCGGGACCGCGCCGGTCGTGTCGCTGAATTCGGTTGCCGTGACGGCGGAGACGAGATCAGCGATGAGGCGGGCCAGCCGCTCGTCGGGCATCTGCACGGACTGATACGAGATGCTCGTCATGACGGCGAGCACACAGGTGGCCAGGAAATCGGCCTGGTCGGGTGTCGCATGCCGGTGTTCGATGCGAATCAGGTCGGCGATCCGTCCGCGGACCGTCCGTACCACATCGCCGACCTCGCTTTGCGAATTGAGGGAGAGGTAGCGCGATTCGCGCTGGAGGATCACTCCGACGGTGCGGTGCGCGACGGCGGCGTGCCCCACGGTGGTGGCCAGGTCGTCGGCGGCGGTCGAGTTGAGTTGTTCGCGGACGGCCTGGCTGGCCTCCACGACAACGGCGGCGAGCAGGTCCTGTTTGCTGCGAAAATGACGGTACAGGGCGGACGGCCGGATCGCCACGGCGTCGGCGATGGCGTTCATGCTGGTCGCGGCGTAGCCGTCACGATAGAAAAGCTCGCCGGCGGCGGCGATGATCAGCGCCCGGCGGTTGCGTGGGCGGGTCCCTTTGGCTGGAGCCGTTCCGCTGGTGGTCATCTCTTCGAGCCTCTCCGGGTGGGGCTCCGGTGCTGTTCGGACTCTGGGCTCACTCGATCAGATTCTGCCAGCCCTCCCGGCCGGTGGATGCCGGGAGGGCCGCCGGGGACGACGAAGGCTTCAGAGCGAGCGTGCGATGAGCTCGCGCATGACCTCGTTCGCGCCGGCGTAGATCTTCTGGACTCGGGCGTCGGCGTACATGCGCGCGATGGGGTATTCGAGCATGTACCCGTATCCGCCGAACAATTGGACGCATCGGTCGATCACTTCGCATTGCACGTCCGTGGAATGCGCCTTGGCCATGGACGCCGTGGCCGCGTCGAGCTCACCTCTCAGATGGCGCGCGATGCAGTCGTCGACGAACACCCGGGCGGTGCGCACCAGGATCGCGCATTGCGCGAGTTCGAAGCGGGTGTTTTGCATTTCGAACAGTGGGGTGCCGAATGCTCTGCGCTGCTTGGAATATCGCACGGTTTCGGCGAGCGCCGCCTCGGCGACGGCGACGGCGCCATCGGAGATGATGAGGCGTTCGTGTGGGAGCTGCCGCATGGCGTAGTAGAAGCCCTTGCCCTCTTCACCGAGCAGGTTCGCCGCGGGCACGCGCAGGTCGTCGAAGAACAATTCGGCGGTGTCCTGCGATTTCAAGCCCACCTTGTCCAAGACCCGGCCGACGCGGAATCCTTCGGCCCCGGCGGTCTCGACCACCAGAAGCGAGATGCCTTTGGTGCCGGCCGACGGGTCGGTCCGCACGACGAGTATCACCAGATCGGCTTGCATTCCGTTGGTGATGAAGGTTTTCGAACCGTTCACCACATAGTGGTCGCCGTCGCGGATCGCGGTGGTGCGCAGCGCTTTCAGGTCTGAACCGCCACCGGGCTCGGTCATGGCGATGGCGCCGATGTATTCGCCGGACGCCATTTTCGGCAGCCACGTCCGCTTCTGTTCCTCGGTGCCGTAGGCGAGCAGATAGTGCGCGACCAAGCCGCTGTGAACCGCGTTGCCCAATCCGAATCCGGTCTCGGTGAGCTGCAGTGATGCCTGAAATATGGCGAGGTCGTGCACGTGGCTGCCGCCTCCGCCGCCGTATTCGGCCGGGATCGACGCGCACAGCAGGCCGAGTTCGCCCGCCGTGCGCCAGAATTCGCGGTCGACATGCTTCTGCTCGTTCCAGCGTTCGCGGTGAGGCAGTGCTTCGGTTTCGATGAACTTGGTCGCCATCTCCTTCAGGGCGACGACGTCGTCGTCCATCCACGGGGACCGGTACGTGCCATTCATGTGTCGCTCCTGGAAGTTGAAGCCGCCGCTGCAGACTCGCCGGCATAGGCTGTCGAGTAACAGGCGAATTCCTTTTCGCCATGCAGGATCCGCCGCAGATCCACGCCGACGGCGGTGATCCAGGCACAGGGATCAGTGTGTTCGAGCTCGACCGGCGGAACCGGCAGCGGTCGATATCCCGCTTCGGCGGCAGCGGACTCATCGGTGAAGATGGGGTTGGTCTCGCCGATCGTCTTGACGAAGAACGTCGATCGGCCCGGGTCCAGCGTCATGGTCGCCATCGGATGGACAATGCCGATCGCATTCGGATTCACGGCCACATTCAGCTGACCTTCTCGTACAGGGTCACCACAGCCGCGCCGCCGAGTCCGATGTTGTGCTGCAGGGCGATTCGCGCACCGTCGACCTGCCGCGCATCGGCTTGCCCGCGCAACTGCCAGACCAGCTCCGTGCACTGTGCGAGACCGGTCGCGCCCAGTGGGTGCCCCTTGGACAGCAGTCCCCCGGAAGGGTTGGTGACCACGCGTCCGCCGTAGGTGTTGTCACCGTCGGCGATGAACTTCTCGGCGGTGCCCTCCGGTGTGAGCCCCAGCGACTCGTAGCTGAGCAGTTCGTTGGTGGTGAAACAGTCGTGCAGTTCCACGACCGGAATGTCGCGCGGATCGACGCCGGACGTCTCGTACACCTGCCGCGCGGCGGCCCTCGACATGTCGTAGCCGACGATCGCCGCCATGGAATCACTGTCGAAGGTGGATGCCGAATCGGTGGTCATCGCCTGGGCTCGGATGACCACGTCGGCGCGCAGACCGTGGGTGCGCGCGTATTCCTCGCTGACCAGAACGGCCGCGGCCGCACCGCAGGTCGGCGGGCAGCACTGCAGCCGGGTGAGCGGGCCGTAGATCTGGGGCGAGGAGCGCACGTCGTCCACGGTGACCGCGTCGCGGAAAACCGCGTAGGGATTGTTCGCGGCATGCCGGCGCGCCTTCACCGCGATGCGCGCGAAGACGGCGGGGTCCATCCCGTACTTGTCGGCGTATTCACGTCCGGCGCCGCCGAAGAACTGCGCGGCGAAAGGGGCTTCGCTCTCACCCTGCAGACGGTTCACCACCGTGGAGAACGAGTCGAACGGGGACGGGCGGTCGGTGAAGGCCATGGCCAGCGCGCCCCGCTGCATCTGTTCGAACCCCAGTGCCATGACGACGTCGGCGATGCCCTGCTCGATCGCCTGCCGGGCCAGGAACAACGCCGACGACCCGGTCGAGCAGTTGTTGTTGACGTTCACCACGGGGATGCCTGTGGGGCCGACGCGATACAGCGTCGCCTGACCGGCGGTGGAGTCACCGTAGACGTACCCGGCGTAGGCCTGCTGGACGGCGGAGTAGTCGATGCCGGCGTCCGTCAGCGCGGCCCTGGCCGCGAGCTCGCCCATGACGTCATAGGTCTGAGTACGGCTGGGTGTGGTGAACGGAATCATGCCCACGCCCGCGACGACAACGCGGTGCTTCATGAGTTCTCCCAATCACAGAAAACTAATACGAATTCACTTAGCTAAGCACTTTGCGCCAACGGCACGCAAGTGCGAGCGGCCGCGGCCGTGCTGACCGCGTCCGCCACCCGGGTCAGGACACCTGCGTTCCCGACTGATCCCAGAACTGTTTGCGCAGTTCGCGTTTGAGGATCTTGCCGGCGCCCGAGAGTGGCAGCTCGGTGGCGATGGTGATACTGCGCGGGATCTTGTAGTTGGCGATCAGTGCCTTACAGTGCGCAGTGACCTGCTCCTCGGACACCGTGTGCCCGGGATGCGGGACGATCACCGCGTGCACGCGTTCGCCCCACCGAGGGTCGGGAATTCCGATGACCGCGCAGGAGGCGACGGCCGGGTGCTTGGCCAGCGCGTTTTCCACCTCGACCGAGTACACGTTCTCGCCGCCGGTGATGATCATGTCCTTGATCCGGTCGACGATGTAGACGTAGCCGTGCTCGTCCATCCGGCCGCCGTCGCCGGTGTGCATCCAGCCGCCTCGGATCGCGTCGGCGGTTTCGCCGGGACGGTTCCAATAGCCCGCCATCACCCCGTCACCGCGCGCCACCACCTCGCCGATGGCGCCACGTGGAACTTCGAGGCCCTCCGGGTCCACGATGCGCACCTCCACGTGCGCGGCCGCGCGGCCGGCCGCTCGCAGCAAGTCGCTTCTATCGTGGTCCGCGACGGTCAGCAGCGTTGCGACCGGCGATAATTCGGTCATGCCGTAGGCCTGTGCGAACCCGGCCGTGGGGAAGGCGGCCCGCGCGCGCTGCAGCACCGCTTCGGAGATCGGCGACGCGCCGTACAGGATGTGGCGCACACTGCTGAGATCGACCTCGGCGGTGGCGGGATCGTCCACCAGCATCTGAATCATGGTCGGCACCAGCAGCAGGTCGGTGATACCGTGCGCCGCGACAGCCTCCCGTACGCCGGCCGGAGTGAACGCCGCAATGGTGACATGAGTGGCGCCTACGAGATTTCCCATCGACCACATCGCGAAATCCGCCAGATGAAACATCGGCGCCGCATGCAGCACCCGACCGCCCCTGGTCACCACCTCGTCGGTGATCAAAGTTCCGGTCGCGGAGGCGATCACGTTGCGGTGGCTGAGCATGACGCCCTTGGGGTGTCCGGTGGTGCCGCCGGTATAGAAGACGCCGAACAACTCGTCACCGCCGGTCCGGGTGTCCTCGATCGGGTCGGCCCGCGCGATCAGTGACTCGTAGTCGAGCATGTCCTCCGGTCGAGCGCCGTCGCCGAGGAAGATCACCTGCGACAGTCCGGGGCAAGCCCGGCGAATCGCCGGAACTGTCGCGGCGAAAGTGTCGTCCACCAACAGGATCCGGGTACCCGAATCGGTCAGCGAGTAGGAGATCTCGTCCGAGCTCCAGCGAATGTTGACCGGATTGACCACCGCCCCCAGCCACGCGACGGCGAAGAAGTACTCGTGGTACCGGTCCGAATTCAACGCCAGGATGGCGACACGGTCGCCCTTGCCGACCCCCAGCTCGCGCAGCGCTCCGGCGAGCCGCGCGATCCGGTCCACCGACTCGGCGACGGTGCGCACACGCTCCCCGTGGATGGTCGCGATCGCCCCGGGGTCCTGCTGGAGGGCGCGGTGCAGGGACTGGGTCAGATACATCGTTGTTCTCTCCAGGCATGTGAAACTAGTGCAGATTCACTTGCGGAGTGTAGGAGTGGCGCGCGCCACTCCGCAATACCACCCGTACCCGTGATTCGAGGAGACAGCCCATGCCCTCCGCCTCCTCTGCCGCGCCAGGCCACGACGGCTGCTCATGGCCGGTTCGGCTTCGGGGTGCGGGTGCCGCGGCGTATGCCCTGCCTGAAAACAGGCCGGCGAATCACCAGTTCTGTGAGTGGGCGACTATTCAAGACTGTCGCGGCCGATTGGCTCCCGGCTGAGCAGTGCGACCGTTTCGTAGTGGGCGCTCAACAGTGCGGGTTCAGGCGCTGCGGCGGAACGGACAGAGCGCAGTGGGATTCGGGATTCGCCGGTATCACACCGCGCGCGACAACACCGCCACCAGAAAGTCGGACTCATCGGTGAATGGGCGTAGATCCCACGTCGACAGCCGCAAATCCACCGTGAGTCCGGCGTTCTCGGCGTCTGTCAGGAACTGCGAGAATTCGTAACCGCGATCGGCACCGAACCCCACAACCACCCGACCGGCTGGGGCGAGATTGCGGGCGAACCCGGCCAGCACCGTCTCCCTGGTAGACGGCGCCAGGAATGTCATCACGTTCCCCGCGCACACGATGACATCGAAATCGGCGGCGATCCCACGGCCCGGCAAGTCGAGTTCGGCGAGATCACCGACTATCCAGGTCGGGCCGGGATAGTCCTGTTCCGCCGCAGCGATCAACACCGGATCGACGTCGACGCCGACCACGACATGACCAGCTCGGTGCAGGTAGCCACCCACACGCCCCGGACCGCACCCCGCATCCAGGACTCGGCTGCCGCGGTCGAGCATCGCGTCGACCAGCCGAGCCTCCCCGACGATATCGGTGCCTTCGGCCGCCAATGCCCGGAACCGCTCCACGTACCACGTCGAATGCGCAGGGTCGGCGGCAGTGAGCTCCTCCCACCGGCTCGGGGTACGTCCGCTCATCTGTTCTCCTCACTCGGGCCCGACACTGGTCCACTGTGCCACCCCCTGCGGATCGCGAGCGCACGGCCTGGTCGCGCCCGCCCCCGGTGCGGCCGTCCAGTGACACCGGATCTCAGCCGGACAGCGACACCCGAATTCGCCCACCCACACCTCACCGATCAGCCGGATTCTCGAGCAGAGCACGCCACGGCCGCCCGCTCCGCGGGATGCTCGACCCGTGGCGGGCACGGCCGCATACCGGCCGAATCGACCGACCAGTCGTGCCAAGCCAGCGACCTTGCGTGCCTACCAGCCTTTCCCGGAGTGCCGCGCCCAGCCGGATACGCGAAACTCGTTGACACCGGCGGAACTTCGCGCCCGCCGGAATTGATCCGGCACTATGTCGCACGCTGCGCGCGGCACCGCGCAGGGAATGCACCCCCGCGTCACCGGCGGCAGAATTCAGACTCCCGCCACCGATGTCGCCGTAGGACCTCCGGTGCCCAGCAGTTGCGCCGGCAGCGCATGCAGTGCCAGGGCAGCGCGGCCCGGACGCCGTCTCCGCAGCGTCCGGGCCGTGGCGCCATGGGTACCCACTGTGAGGGCACCGCGATCGGCGGCCGCCGCGATTCGAATGTCCAAAAGTTGATCAGATGCACTGTGCCCCAAGGTGACACAGTGGGTTGAGAGACGTCACGATGTCTTCGCATTCGCGAAGACGCGCTCCGCCCAATCTGCGTGCGCGAGCAGGTCGCCGTCGCGCCCGGACGGCAGCGACAGCAGTAGCCCGCCCGCCGAAGTACCGACAGGTAGCGTAATTCCGCAGGCGCCCAGGTAGCTGAGGACCATCGTTGTGCGCAGGGTCGTGATATTCGCGCGGTCGTAGTCGGCCGGGTCGCGGAGATCGGCCAGACGCGGCGGTGGGTGGCGCACGGTGGGGCACAGTAGTGTCGCACCATCGAGTTCGGCGGCGAACTCCTCGCGCAAGTCGCTCATTCGGGCATACACGGGGCCGATGAAATCGGCCGTGTGCGAGTTGGTTTCGAGCCTTCGCCGAGTGGCGGGCTCGATCGGCAGGCTGGAGTCGAGACGGTGGCGATGCAGGCGGTACGCCTCGGCGCCCACGATGGTGCCGACTCCGTCCATCAAGTCCTGTGCGGCACTCAGCGATGCCATGTCCCGCGCGCGGATATCGGCTCCGGCGCATCGAATTTCGGCGAGAGCGGCTTCGAAGTCGGCGGCGATCCCGGGCGTGACGTCCGCTGTCCACTCACCGCCCGGCACGACGAACCGCCGGGGCGGGGCGGGCTGATCGCGTCGAGTGGGCGCGAAAATCCGGTCGAGAGCGATGATGTCGTTCATGGCGGTGGCGAAGACGCCGACGCTGTCGAGGGTGACGGACAGCGGCGCGAAGTCGTTCGCACCGTAGCGTCCCGGACTGGCGCGATACCCGATGATTCCGCAGTAGGCGGCAGGCACTCGGACCGAGCCCGAGGTGTCGGTGCCGACCGCCAGCGGGACGATGCCGCGCGCGACCGCCACCGCGGATCCGGATGAGGATCCGCCCGGGACTCGTTGCGGGTCCGCGGGATTGGCGGGAGTGCCGAAGTGGAGGTTGACCCCGAGGCCGGAGAAAGCGAACTCACTGAGGTTGGTCTTGCCGATGGTGACCAATCCGCTGTCGCGGGCACGCCGGACGAGACGGCTGTCCACGGCGGCGGGTTCGTCGTACAGGTGGCTGGCCGAACCGCTGGTCGTGACCGTGCCCTGGATATCGAACACGTCCTTCCACGCGATCGGGACTCCGTCGAGCGGGCCACGCTGGGCGTCGCGCAGACGGCGGCGATCGGCGGCCTCGGCCTGGTTTCCGGCGCGCTCGGCGGTCACGGTGATCAGTACCGCGGTCGAATCCGGTTGCCGCGCCCGGTCGATGGCGGCGGCGGCCAGCTGGGCCGAGGTCGTCTCGCCTGCCGCGAGCGCCTGAGCCATGTCGGTGGCGGTGGTCATGGACTGGACGCTACCGAGCAATGTTCCCCCTGCGGTATGGATGAAAATCCATTATCCGCCACAGACGCTGTACGATCATCCATTACGAGAGCAGCCTGCCGTTCGGTTGACTCACACCCATGACAGTGTTGAGCTATCCGGAGGCGGTCACCGTGCCGGCCGGGCAGGCCCGAGCGGTGACCCTGCGCGCCGGGCAGAGCCTGCGGATCACCGACGTCGATGGCGGCCAGGTGGGTGACGTGTTCGCCTACAACGCCGATGACCTCACCGAGCACCACAGCGCCTCGCATACGCGCACTCACACCGCACGATTGTTTCCCACGCTCGGCGAATCGTTCGTGACAAACCGGCGTCGGCCCATCCTCACGTATGTGGCCGATACCTCACCGGGAGTGCATGACATGCTGATCGCCGCCTGCGATCCGGAACGCTATGCGGCGTACGGAGATCCGGAACACGCCAACTGCGCCGACAATCTGCGCCGAATCATCGCCGAGCTGGGATACGGTGCGCCGCCATTCATTCCGCAACCGATCAACGTGTTCATGCGCATTCCGGTGGCGGCGGACGAGAGTCTGACCTGGCTCGAGGCCATTACCGCGCCCGGAGACAGCATCACCTTGCGCGCCGAAATGGACTGTCTGGTGGTCGTTTCGGCCTGTCCACAAGACCACAACCCGATCAATGGGTCCCGGCCGACGCCACTGGCTCTGACCATCCTTTCCCCTATCAGTGAGGAGACCCCCCGATGACCACCACCGAACTCGCCCACCCCGCACTCGAGCCATTCGGGCTGGATACTCTGCAACTGCGCAACCGATTCGCCGTGGCACCGATGACCCGGGTCTCGGCCACCCCCGACGGCACGCCCACCGAGCAGATGGCCGCGTATTACCGCGAATACGCGATGGGCGGATTCGGCCTGATCATCACCGAGGGCATCTATCCCGACGCCGTCCACAGCCAGGGTTACTTCAACCAGCCCGGTCTGGTCACCGAACAGCACGTCGCGGGCTGGCGCGCGGTGGTCGACGCCGTGCACGCGTCCGGCACTCCGATCGTCGCGCAGCTGATGCACGCCGGAGCCCTTTCGCAGGGCAATGCAAAGGGATTCGAGACCATCGGACCGTCCGCAATTCAGCCGCGGGGGCAGATGATGGTCGATTATGGCGGTGTCGGTGGAGCATGGAACGCACCCCGGGAGATGACCGCGCACGATATCGACGATGTCATTGCCGGTTTCGTCGCCGCGGCCGAGAACGCCCGTGTGGCCGGTTTCGACGGAGTCGAGATCCACGGGGCGAACGGCTATCTGCTCGATCAATTCCTGACCGACTACACCAATCAGCGCACCGATGAATACGGCGGGCCGGTGGAGAATCGCGTTCGGCTCACCGCGCGGGTGCTGCACGCGATTCGAGACTCCCTCGGCGACTTCCCCGTCGGTGTGCGGCTGTCGCAGACCAAGGTCAACGACTTCACCTATCGCTGGCCGGGTGGCGAAGCCGACGCGCGGACCATCTTCGCGGCCTTGACCGACGCGACCTACCTGCACATCGCCAGCGAGGGCCGGGATTTCCTCGAAACCGCGAAACTCCCGAGCGGCGCGACGATCACCGAACTGGCCCGCGAGGTGTCCGGCCGCCCCGTCATCGCCAATGGCGGTATGCACGATCTTGGCCAGGCCGCCGGTGTGCTGACCGGCGGGCACGCCGACGTCTTGTCGCTGGGCACCGGCGCACTGGCCAATCCGGACCTGCCGCGCCGTGTCGAGACCGGAGCCGCACTCTCCGCGTTCGATCATGAGATGCTGCACCCCATGGCCACCTTGGACTGCGCCGCGGCCTGGCGCGAGCGCGCCGGCAAATGAGCGAACGGACCTGGAGTCGCGGCGCGGCCGCCGTGGCGACGCTGACCTTCGACGTGGATGCGGAGACGCCTATCCTCGCGGAGGGCCGGCATTACGCAGATCAGCCCATGGTGATGTCACACCAGACGTATGGACCGGATGTGGGGGTACCGCGCATTCTCGATCTTCTCGACGAGATGAGGGTCCCCGCAACGTTCTTCGTGCCCGGCTGGGTCGCCGAGCAGCGCCCGGGTCTGGCCGCGTCGATCATCGAACGCGGCCATGAGGTCGGGCATCACTCCTACAGCCACCGGCCACCCACCTCGCTGCCCGCCGGTGCCGAGCGCGCAGATTTCGAACGCGCTCTGAAGGTCTTCACGGCACAGGGCATCGAGATCGCCGGACATCGCGCCGCCATGTGGAGCGCCAGTCACGAAACCCTGTCCCTGATAGCGGAATACGGCCTGGCCTACGACTCTTCACTGATGGGTGATGACCGGCCGTACCACGTGGATACTCCGCACGGGCCGGTCGTGGAGCTGCCCGTGCACTGGTCGTTGGACGACTGGGAGCAGTACGCCTACCTGCCCGCCCCGCGCATCGGCTCGGTCATCGAGTCCCCGGTCAAGGTCGAGCAGATGTGGCGGGCCGAACTCGATGGCATGCGTCACTACGGCTGTCTGTTCAACGTGTGCATGCATCCGTTCCTGACCGGTCGCCCGGGCCGAATGCTGGCCCTGCGCAACCTGATCATCTATGCCCAGGACCGCGCGGACGTCACCTTCGCCCGCTGCCGCGATGTGGCGGCCTGGGCGCGGGAGGACACCCACATTCCGACCCGCCCCCTGCCGACCTACGACCTGGACGAGGCCGTCTACCCGCGGTGACACCTGCGCGAAGTCGGTGCCGTGTGCCGATCATGCCCTCCGGTCAGTGGGCTGACGTGCCCGTGGCGGGGCCGGAGGGTTCGGCTACCAGGGCCAGGTACAGGTCGATGGTGTCCTCGAGGCGGTTGACATTGCGACCGGTCAGCTCGGTGATGCGGGCCATGCGGTTGCGCAGGGTGTTGACGTGGACGTGCAAGGCGGTGGCCGTGACCGCCCATTGGCCGTCGTGGGCGAGGAAGGTGCGCAGGGTGTGTTCGAGGTCGGTGTGGGCGCGGGCGTCATGGTCCCGGATGGCGCCCAGCACCTGCTCCGAAAATCGTTGCCGTACTTGATTATCGAGTAAACCGAGCAGCATGCGGAAGGTCGCGATATCGGCGAAGGCAGCGATGTCGGGGGCAGGCTGCGCCCGCAGGATCTGGCACACCTCGCGGGCGCGGACCAGCGATTCCCGGAGTACACCGGCCGTGGCGATATCGCCTATGCCGATCACGACCCTTCCGGTGGGAACACGCCTGCCGACCTCCGCGGCCAGGTCGCGGGCGAAGCGCGCCAACTCCTCGGCCGAGCGCTCCCACAGGCAGATGGACACCACATCCCGGCTGCCCGCCGCGGTGAATACAGGTATGCCGTGGGTCGCGAAGAACGCGCCGACTGCGTGAGTGATATCGCCGGGCAGGGTATCGGGGTCGGAGGCTGCGACCGGTGCGGACACCAGCACGCCCAGCGGCCGGTCCGGCGGCACGCCGTAGGCGCGCAGGCGGCGAATCACCTCACCGCTGCTTCGCGGCCCGGACAGGATCATCTCCAACAGCTCTGCGGCGAACCGCGCCTCGATGGCGTGCACGGCTTGCTGTTTGGTGACCTCGAGGCTCAAGAAGCGCGCGGCCTGCGCGAGCGCCTCCCGATCGGCCGCGGCGAGAGTCTCGGCCGGCTCCAGGCAGTAGAGCCCGGCGTCGACCTCCCCCATCGCGCCCTCCACGAGATACAGCACCGCCGGCCCGCGTCCGAGCAGATCGACCTCGATCGGCGGCGGGGTGCGATTGAGCGCGGCCGCGGCCAGCCGCACCTGCTCATCAGTCGGCTCACAGCCGATACTGGCCAGGCGGCGACCTTTGCGGTCCACCACGAGCAACGGCAATTCGGTTTCACCGCGCAGGATTTCGAGTACCCCCGCCGCGCCGCTGCCTCGCGAGAGAGCGGTGGCGAGGGCGTCACCACGATGGACGGTGGCGGTGAGCTCCGCCTGTAGCACCTCGTTCTGGATCCGGGCGGCGGCGCGGGTGAGCGCGGCGAACGGCACCCCGACACACAGCTCGATCAGCGGTAGACGGTGGGAAAGGCACAGCGCGGCAAGCCCTTCGGGCAGCGTGGGGGTTTGTGCCGTGAGGCCGAACACCAGCCCGGCCGCACCCGCCCGCGCAACCGCCGCCACGAACCGGTCCGGGGAGACGTGGGACAGCCACAGCCCGTTGGTCAGCACCAGTTCACCGGACCGGACGTAGGGCGACGGGTCGGCGAGCTCCGTGGTATGCAGCCAGTGAATCTCCTCCCCCAGGGGTTCGGTGAGTTCCGACGTCACCACCCGTAATCCGAGGGCGGGATCCGCGACTAGTCGGCTAATGGTCAACATCTGGTGGAATGTACACGGGCTAAGGGTGATTGGTGGATGAACATCCATCCCCCTCATGGCTGCGACGGTGCTGTTATGAAGTACCTCACTATGAAGGAATGCAGCTATGTCCTCACCGCAACCCCCTGGCACCACTGAGATCACCTCCCCCGTCGATCCTGGCGTCCGTTTCGACCAGCACGGCGTCCTGCCCATCCCCGACCAGGAACGCGACTGCTCCCCCTGGGAACTCTTCTGGATCTGGTGCGGCGCGAATATCGCCCCCATCAACTGGGTGCTCGGCGCGCTCGGCATCACCCTCGGGCTCAGCCTGTTCGACACCCTGATCGTCGTCGTGGTCGGAAATCTGTTCGGGTGCGCGATATTCGGCCTGTTCAATGTCATCGGCCACCGCACCGCCGTGAATCAGATGGTGCTGGGACGCTCGGCCTTCGGCATCACCGGCGCCGCTCTGCCCGCCATCGTGCAGGGCCTGCTGACCATGGCCTGGGTCGGCGTGAACAGCTGGGTGGTGCTCGACCTGGTGCTGGCCGTGCTCGAACAGGTAGGCATCCGAGGTGGTCTGGCGCTGAAGATCGCTGTCGCGGCGGTGATCATGGCTGTGCAGCTCGTCCTCGCCCTGTACGGCTTCTACGCCATCCGCTCCTTCGAGAAGTACACGGTGCCGCTCACGGTCGCGGTCATGGTGGTGATGACATTGGTGGCGCTCGCCCGAACCCATTTGGACTGGTCATCCGCCAAAGCCGACAGCCCCGCCGAGAAGCTCACGGCCATCACACAGCTGATCACCGCCATCGGCGTGGGCTGGGGCTTGACGTGGATTCCCTACGCCGCCGACTACAGCCGCTTCGCCCGTCCGAAGCTGCCCGCCCGAACTGTCTTTTGGGCTTCGGCCTCCGGAATGTACGTTCCGACAGTCTGGCTCGCCGCGCTCGGCGCCTGTCTCGCGAGCGCCGGCGGCAGCGCCGACCCGTCCACCCTGGTGGTCGGCACTTTCGGAGCCCTGGCGATCCCGGTACTCCTGCTGATCATGCACGGCCCGGTCGCCACGAACATCCTCAACCTCTATTCATGCTCCTTGGCAGCCCTGACCATCGGCATCCGCATCGACCGCTGGAAGATCACCCTCTTCGCCGGCGCGATCGCCTCCATAGTTCTCGCCGTCTTCATCAACTCATCCAGCTTCGCCCACGCCTTCGACAACTGGATGGTCTCCATCCTCATGTGGATCAGTCCCTGGATGTCCATCCTGCTCGTGGACTATTTCCTGATCCGCCGCCGCACCCTGTCGATCCCCGACCTCTACCGTGACGCGAGCTCCTCCGCCTACGGCAAGCTCAATATCCCGGGCCTGGCAAGCCTCGTGGCCGGCTTGATCGCCAGCTGGGTTTGGCAATACGGTCTGGTCCCCAGTATGCAAGGCCCCCTGGCCAATTCCCTGGGCAATACCGACTTCTCCTGGCTGTCGGGCAGCGTCGTCGCCGGTGGGCTCTACGCCTTGCTCGCCACCCGCCGACAGCGATTCACGGCTGTCTTGCGCCGGGCGCGCAAGTGAGCGTGAACGTGCTCGTCCCGGTGAGCATCGCCTGTATTGGTCGAAACCACCGCAGCGGACCTGACCTCGACACCCGGCGTCGGAGCTGTCGTCGTCGCCTCCGTCGTGATCGCTTGGTCGGATCCAGGGCGTTTGCGGTCCGAGGCCGCTTTCGCCCCCCACGGAGCCGGAAACGCTACATCACCTGGGAATTCGTCAAAATGCTCCTTCCTCCGTCGGCCGCATGACGTTCTGCCCGTTGGTCTTCCGACTCCCCGCGCTGACCGCTTTGGCCAGCGCGGTATGCGCCATGAGCGCGCGGTGTGCGCACACGTAGCACTTACAGTGCCAAGGACGCGGAGAGGAGAGCTTGTGTTCGACGACGTCATCGGCCTGAGCCCGGAGGATGCCGTACGGTGGACCGCTCTCGTCGAGCAGTGCCGCCCCATCCTCGCAAACGACGGGATGCAAGCGGTCCAAACCTTCCTGGTCGAGCGTGGCACAAGCACGATCCGTGCAATCGCGATCACCTGGGCGCTACTGGGGAGGCCGGGCACACCGCTGCGAGCCGCCATTGATGCCGTGACCGAGAGTGAAGCGCGGCCGCAAAATCGGGCGCGCTAGTGCCGCGTCCAAGAAGTTTGATGTTGAAACCCTGGCTCGGGGTGGCGGGTTGATCATCGGCGTGCGACCGGTGGAGGTGGTGCCGGTGGCTCGGAAGCCGAAATTGTTGGTCAGAGCGGTGATGCCCGAGGAGGGTCGCAAGCTCGCTCAAATCGCGCGGCGCAGCAGGCAGCCGGTCCGGATGCGGCGGGCAGTGGTGGTCATGGCGTCGGCGCAGCATCAGCCGGTCGGGTTCATCGCGAAGCTGATGCAGGTGTCGGAGTCGTATGTGCGGCAAGTGATCCACGACTTCAACAAGAAGGGATTCGACGCTCTGGACTCAAAATGGAGGGGGCAGGCCGGCGAAGACCGATCAAGCGATGCGTGATCGGATCTGCCAAATCGCCCGGTGCTGCCGCACTAGTCAGGGCGAATAGCGCGGGTAGCGGCATGTGCGTGCGTGGTTTTCGAATGAGAGGCGATGTCGTCTATTTCCGCGACGGTGTGAGCGCGAGCCTGCCGAACACCTCGCCTGTTTCCATTTTCTGGTGGGCCAAAACCGCCTGTTTCAAGGGAAGTGTTTCGTGCACAACGGCTTTCAGCTCGCCACGACTGGCGGCAGTGAAGAGTTCGGCGGTCGCGGCGCGTCGGTCGGGTGCGGGCACGGTGTCGGCGCTGAAGGTGGCGAACGACATCGACTTCCGGAACGCCGCGACCATCTCCATGCCGAAGTCCGCCGGTGGCGGACCAGCCATCACGCCGACGGCCACCATGCGACCGTTCGGCTCGAGCCTGGCGAAGAAGGAAGGCAGGTCCGCACCGGCGACGATGTCGAGGATGACGTCGTAGCCCCCCGGAGCATCCGGTGCACCCCGGCCGAGCCGATCCAGCACATGCGTGGCGCCCAGCTCTCGCAGGCGATCGCCACGCTCGGTCGAGGAGGTCGTGACCGCCACCGCACCGGCACCGCCACGGGCCGCGATCTGGACCGCCATGACCCCGATGCCGCCGGCCGCGCCGCGCACCAGCACCGACTCACCGCGAGTGAAGTGGGCGTGACGCAGGGCGAAGTGGGCCACCGTCGCCGAGCCGCCCAGCGTCACCGCGGCGACGGCCGACAGGCCGGCCGGGATGGGGACGAGCGTCTCAGCCGGTGCGAGGGCCTGTTCGGCATAGCCGCCGCTCTCACCGGTGAGCGCCCACACGCGCCGGCCGACCCAGGTGGTGTCGACGCCCTCGCCAACCTCGGTCACGGTGCCCGCGACCTCGCTACCGAGGATGCGACCGGGCGCGGCGCCGTACGCGGCCAGCGCACCGCTTCGGATCAGGGCGTCGACACCGCCGACGCCGATCGCCTCGGTTGTGATCAACACCTGTCCGGCGGCCGGATGCGGGTCGGGGAGGTCGGCGACCGCGAGCACCTCGGGACCTCCGAATGCCTGGACCATCACTGCTTTCACCGGTTTCTCCATCTTCTTTTCGATCGGAACCAACGAGCGGACCGTAACGGACGCTCCCGTCCGTTTAGCTAAAGTGAGAGCGGTGACTGCTCATTTGCCTCACACACTGCGTTCGGACGCGCGTGACAATCGCGAACGCATCCTCGAAGCGGCTCGCACCATATTTGTCCGCGCTGGCCTGGACGTGCCGATACGAGAGATCGCCCGACGTGCCGAGGTCGGGCCCGCGACCCTCTACCGTCATTTCCCGACCAAGGAGATGCTGGTCGCGGAGGCGTTCACCGATCAGATGCTGGCCTGCCGGTCCCTCGTGGACGAGGGGCTCGCCGACCCCGATCCCTGGCACGGGTTCTGCCTCACGATCGAGAAGCTCTGCGAACTGCAGGCACGCGACCACGGCTTTACCGCGGCCTTCATGTCCACCTACCCCCACGCGCTGGATTTCGCCGCGATCCGCACATCCTCGCTGACCGCCGCCGCCGAACTGATCCGCCGTGCCAAGGCCACCGGGCACCTACGCCCCGACATAACGCTCGACGACCTCATCCTCATGATCATGGCCAACAACGGCATTCACGCGACCACGCCGGCAACACGCCTCGCGGCCTCCCGACGCTTCGCCGCACTCATGATCCGAGCGTTCCAGACCTCCTCCGAGTCCGCGCCACTGCCGCCGCTACCACGATTGATGCCCGCAGTGTTGGCATCCCGACACAAATCCAACCGGCCGAACACTCGGTGACCGTGGGATAACCATCCTGTCATCGGCTGGTAAGAGACCGGTGTCAGGATCAGATCCCGGCCAGGATCTGATCCAGGTGCCCGGTGGGATGCTCCCAATATTCGGCTGCCCACCGCCTGTGTCGGCTTATCGGACACCATGCTGTCGTGTCCGGACCCCGTCGGGGTTCCCACGTTCCACACGTGCGGGATACGACCGGGGTGGGTGCCTCCTCTATCCCGGGGACGGCGGTGCTCATCCGGTCGGGTGCCGTCCCCGACCGGCGCCCGCCGCCTTTCAACGGCCGGTCCCTATCCCCTGCCAACTGCTGTCCATCGACAAGGTCCGCTTTAGCAGACATCAACTAAGGTTCACGCGATTCACCCGTCCGGTCTACCCCCGGCCCGTGGCCCCCGGATGGCACGGGAGCCCTTCGGTGTTTCCCTGAGCTTCGCACCCTGCCGTTACCAGCAACGCACGTCAGAGCGGGGCCGGGCCTCGAGCACCAGCCCGAAACTCACACAGCCGAAACCAAACTCGGCCCCCTATCTGCGTTCACTCGCATCGTGCGACATCGTGTCGCAACGGCAGTAGCGGACGTTCCGCCGGCCTCGGATCCGCACGGCCAGTTGATCTTCCAATGCCCGGCGCTGGCCGGTTCGGCCAGCGCGGCATGCGGCAATGCAGGGCACTTCTTCGGCGCCGAGACCGCCAGGGACAGTTGATCTTCCAGCCATCGGCCGCGAGTTCCGAACCGCTCGAACCCGCAGCCACGAGCGTGTGATCAGGTGCAAACTCGGGCCCACAGGTTGCGCTCTGGGGTAAGGGGCACGGTGTCAGTGCGCGAATTTCTCCTTCGCGGCGGCGGTGACCGGAGCGAAGAAGTTGAGCAGGTTGCCGTCGGCGTCGCGGACCAGCAGCGACCGGTTACCCCACGGCATCGTGGTCGGTTGCTTGACGACCTCGGTCGCCAAGCCGGAGACATTCGCGTAGATCGCGTCCACGTCCTCGACGAGGAACTCGATGATCACGCTGCGGTTGGCAGATGGGGCAGTCGCACCCGGGACGAGCGGTTCGATATTGCCCAGGCTCGACAGCGCCAATGTGGCGCGGCGAGTGCGGATCTCGGCGAATTCCGGTGTGGACCACACCGCGGTGAGCCCGGTGGCCTTCTCGTAGAACCCTGCCAGGCGTGCCACGTCGTCGGTGATGATCCGGACCGAGAGGAAGTCCATGGCGTTCTCCTTTGCTCGCTGAACTGCTACTTTCCCGATGCTAGAACCAATAGTGGACAGATCCGGTCCACTATTCGCGCTAGCGTTGTGACCGTGACTCGACCGACTGTGCGGGTGCTGGCCCTGCTCGAACTGCTGCAATCGGGCGGCACCCGAACCATGACCGAATTGGCTGAGCACCTTGGGGTCGACACACGGACGGTGCGCCGCTATATCGACCACCTGATCGATCTCGAGGTCCCGGTCGAGGCGGTACGCGGACGCTACGGCGGCTATCGCCTCACCCCAGGCTTCCGGTTGCCGCCATTGATGTTCAGCGACGACGAAGCCCTCGTGGTCCTGCTCGGGCTGATCGCCGGACAGAGGACCGGACTGACCGCGGCAGCGGCCACCGCGAACGAGACGGCGGCCGCCAAAATCCGGCGAGTACTACCGGCCCGCTTGGCCGATCGGCTCACCAGCGTCCTGGAATCGGTGTCGTTCACCGAACCGCCCGGCCGATCCGAGGCCCCCGAGGCCGCGGTCCTGCTCGCCGTCACCGACGCCGTACACCACCACCGCCCGCTCTCGATCCGATACACCGACCGCCACGGCCGGCCCACCCGACGCATCGTGCATCCACACGGCGTCATCGCGCACGCGGGCCGCTGGTACGTCACCGCCACCGACCCCGACCTGGCGCAGGGCCGCACATTCCGGCTCGACCGCATCACCGACGCGAGAACACTGCCAGGATCGTTCGAGCCCGCCGCCGACTCAGACCCGGCGCAATCGCTGCTGACCGGATTCGCCACCGCGCCCTACCGGCACGAGGTGATCGTGCGCATCCACGCCACCCTCGACCACATCCGGCATCAGCTGCCCGCGAGCATCGCTGTTTTGGAAGACCTCGAACCACACCGGGCACCCGATCCCGCCACCGAACGCTGGTACCGCGTCGAGATCCGCGCCGAGCGACTCGACTGGCTACCCTCGATACTGGCAGCCCTCGACCGGCCCTTCACCATCGACCGGCCTACCGAATTACGTTCCCTGGTCACCGAATTCGCCGACCGATTCACCACCCGCGCCCACCACGCATAAGGACTCCTCAACTCCGCCCACGACAAAGGTGAGGATCACGAGTCCCGAGCAGGCGTGCGTTGTCGTACCACGGCCACAGTCGATCATGGCGACGGCACGGTCATCGGCATGTGCGCGCATTGCCCACAGCGTGAGACCCTCTGCCCGTTGGTCTTGTGACACCACGCGACGGCCGCTTCGGTCAGCGCGGTATGCGGCAATTCCGGATGCGTAGAACTGGGCTGTCGCGATGTTCCAGTACCACGGATGGGTCTTTCTACGGCAACCGCTGCAGCAGTCGATGACGAGCCGTCGCTGCGGCTCGAGGAGATCAGGCCCCAGCTGGCGTCATCAGTTTTCGCCGATGCCAACGGATCTCGACCGTGCTGCGTGACGTCGTCAATGGCCGATAATCGATGTCGGATTTCACCAGCAGAGCGAGGGCCGGCATCGGCGACGGTCGCCGTTGTCTTTCGCACCGGTCGGAACGCCGTTTCAACACACTGCGCCAGCGCGGGCAGCCAGTGCTCACCGCTTATCGATGCGGACGCCGTTCCAGGGCGGTGGGGCATCAAGTAGCGCTGGATCGTTGCCGGCCAGGAACCGGTCGAAGAAGGCTACGGAGTATGCGGCGACGATCTCGTGGCCGAGCTTTCCACCAATCGGTCCTGAGAGCGCGAGCAGCTCCGCCATCGGTGTCCAGCTCGGGGCGTCGGTGAAGTTCACATGGAACATGCCAGGGATCTCGACGTAGTAACCGTATCCCGGAGGGCTCAGCGCGAACACTTTTCGCTGAGTGGTGAGGGTTTCGTCGATATCGTGGTCCGGCCAGCCGCCGCTACGGCTCCGTTCCAGCAGCATGGAATCGGCATCGCGAGTCAGAAACATGCTCGGCTGCCGCAGGCCATCGCGCACAGCATCCGCGGGCATTGCAGCATCCATCATCAAGCATGCCCGCAGCCGCGTGTCGGCGTGACATGCCTGGCCGACCACCATGGCGCCGAGTGAGATACCGAATGCGCCGACCTGATCCAGGTCGAGTCGATGGGTAAGCAGCCCCTGCGGATCCGAGGTATTCAACCGCGCCAGCTGATCCAGGGCGAAGCTGACATCCTGTGCGAGATAGGGGATTAGACCGTTCGGTAACTCGACACCACCGAGTGTGGGTGCAGGCGTGATCGGTGTGATGCTCTGCTCGATGGCGGGGTACACCCGATCCTTGGTCCATCCGGCAATCGTGCGCCCGTCAGGAAATACGGTCGCAGCGGCGGTGTATGGCTGATCGAGACCGACCACGACGAAGCCGCGTGACACCAGTTGCTCGACTTGGAACATGTTGGACTGACGGAAACCACCGAGCCCTGAGGCGAAGACCAGCACAGGGTATTTGGGACGAGTCGATGCCATCGGCGGCATCTGAGTAGCATGGGTGGGAACCATGTCCCAGAAGTCGAAGACGAATCCGGGGATATGAAGAAGCCGGCCTGCTGCGCCCGACAGTGTCGTTGCGTCCGAAACGTAGGGCGCTGTAGGGGCTTTGGCCCCGGGGTCGGCTGGATACCAGACCTGTGCCATCAGCTCGCGGCGGGCAGCGGGATCAGTGCTGAAGATTTCCCGTCGATCAGCGTCGCGCCAATGGTAGGTCACCGTGCCGATCGCGTATGGCCCAGCAGGTTGTGGAAGCCGAAAAACCGGAACAACAACCGGCGCCGTCGCAGAGACGACGAACACGACGATCCCGATGCTCATCCCGACACAGCGGCCCCATCGTGACCGGTGCGCGGGGCGGGCGACCCGCAGCAGCCATGACACCCCGATCGCGGCACCCAGCGCGTACGCCGGAATCATGGGCCAGCGGTATCCATCGACCATCACTTGGGCAACCGCCGCAAGGGGCGGGATAGTGGGTAGATGCCGAAGCTGGCGCAGCCGACCCCGCAACGGTGCCCACAACGCGGCCAAACCTGCGGCATTCGCAAAACAAAACAAGATCTCGGCTAGCCTCACCCATCCGATTCTGCCCACTCGTGCCGGTGAGGATCGCGCCACACGAGGTCGGGGCGTGACGGGGCGGGCTACGGCAATGGAATGGCCGACTCGGCACTGATCACCGGCGTCTCCCGGCAACCCGAGCACGAAGGCAAACTGCGCGGAAACTACCTGATGGCGGTCAGCCTGGTCGATGCCGTGTACTTCATCAACCTGACCTTCATGGCGCTGTTCGCCTTCGCGGCCCCGGGCAAGTAAGCCATGGCCTCTACCGGAATCCTTGCGGGACAGAACTTCCTGATTCCGAACGGCACCTTCTTCGCCGAGTGACCGGCGGCCGGTATGCCACCGACACCGCCGGATGCAACGAAATGCTTTCTGCGGGAGAGTAGTTCACCGATCGGGTCTGGGCCATCGAGGGCTGCAACGGCATCGGACGCCACCTGGCGCACCGGCTGGTCCACGACGGCGAGACCGTGATCGACGTGCCCGCGAAACTGTCGGCCCAGGTCCGGGTCTTCGCCACCGGCAACGGCCGCAAAACCGATCCCGTCGACGCCCACTCGGTCGCCCTGGCCGCCCTGCACGCACCGAACCTGCGTCGCGTCGAAGCCGACCCGGAACTGGTCGCTCTGGGTATGCTCGCCGACCGCCGCGACGAACTCGGCCGGGCCCGCACCGAGACCCTGTGCCGGCTGCACCGGCTACTCGAGCTGGTTCCCGGCGGCGCCAAACAGTTCCTGTCGGCCAGACAAGCCCGCGAGGCCATCGCCTCGATCCTGCCGCGGGACGCGGCCGCCCGAGTCCGGCTGCGCCTGATCACCGAGCTGATCGAGGATCTGGAAACCATCGACCGCAAGACCAAGGCCGCCGACAAAGAGTTGCGGGCGCTGGTCCTCGAACGCGGGTCGACCCTGATGGATCTACACGGCATCGGGCCTTCCGGCGCGGCACGGCTTCTGGCCGATACCGGCGACATCGGCCGCTTCGCCACCCGGGACCGGTTCGCGTCCTGGAACGGCACCGCACCCCTGGACGCCTCCTCCGGCGACCAACAACGGCATCGGCTCTCCCGCGCCGGCAACCGCAAGATCAACCGGGCCCTGCACATCATGGCGATCGTCCAACTACGCAACCACACCGCCGGCCGCGTCTACTACGACACCCGCAGAGCGGGCGGGAAGACCTCGATGGAAGCACTGCGCGCCCTCAAACGCCGCCTGTCGAACACCATCTACACCCGGATGCTCGCCGATCAGCAGCGCCGCGAATTAGCAGGCCCGGGAGGGCAATCGGGGACGACTCCTGACTCCAGCGTGACCGGCTCCAACCCGCGCACCGGTCCTTCGGACAAGCCACATCCCGGACCCACCAACAAGGCTAGCTCCGCACCTACACCGACGTCTTGACATAGAGGGGTGCCAGTAGCGGACATCCCCCCAGTGAACGCACCAGATCAAGCGAGCTGCGACGGCAGTCCCCGGTCATAGATCGCGAGAATGTCAGTTGCATTCGACAGCGCGTCGACGACAGATTCTGCCGGTGTGCGGTAAAGCTCTGGATAGTCGATCTCGCCGCGCCGGGAGTCGACGGGGAATGCGAGCCGTTCCTCGCCCAGCGAGAATTCCACCGCAACATCGGCGCGGTTGCCGCGGGGGTCTTGCCGATGCCAGGCCCCCTCGAGATGCACGGCAACCAGACCGTGGAGAACGTGCCCATCACCGTGAGTCAACCGCTGGTAGCACAGTGCGGTGGGGATCCCGTTGCCTCGCAGAATGGCGGCGAGCAGATGAGATTTCGCGTAGCAGAGGCCCACTCGCTGGTCGAGAACGTCCGACGCACGCAGCGTCACATGAGGATCGCGTACATCGTAGGAGTGTGCGACGTTGTCCCGTACCCATTCGAATGACCTCCGGGCACAATCGATCTCACCGTCGGATCTCGACCGAATCTGGGCCCCGAGCGCACGAACCTCCGGATGGTCGACCTCGATGATTGGGTCGTCTGCCAGATAGGCGGCTGGGGTCAACGCGGCTAGCGGTGTAAACGACATGACCAAACCTTAGAAGAATCGGCCTCGGCCAGACGTCGTGTAATCGGCAGTTCCGTGCGTTCGGCCGGCCGCGTCTCGGCCGGTCCGAGCCACCCCGTGAGCGCGCAAACAGTGTGTTCGCTGAATGCGCATGTCCGCGCGCTGGTCGTTCAGGTCTTGGGGGACCTTCAGCCGGAACAGTGCCCCGAAAAATCGGGGCACACAATATGAAACATAAGTGCTTCACAGTCGATAGCCTCGGGAACCTCTGCACCTACCTAGCTGGGGGACCTACCGTGTCCAAATTTGACACTCGAACGATGCTTCGCGCATCACTCGCCGCCGCAGCGCTTCTCGCCGGACTGGCCGCAGCCAAAGGCGCCGCCGTAGCTGCTGCACCGATTACCCTTCAGCCCGCCGCACCGATTGGGAACTCGACCTCGCCCGCGACGGTGTCGGCAACAGGATCGTCGACCGGGTCGGCCTACCTCGACAACATCCTCCGATGCGGCCTGGGCCCCTGCTGGGGCATCGGGTCCGGATAATCGAAATCCCAGCTGGAACTGGGATTCCGAGCCGTTTCGCCGTCACCGAAACCTCCCGCAGCACAATCCCTGCGGGAGGTCCGCGCGTCCGAGAATCGATCTCCTGCAGCACCCGCCACACACACCCGACGAGGACCCCAACGGTGGATTACGCTCGTATCTTCACGATTGCGATACCCGCATATCTTGTCCTCGTGACCGCCGAATGGATTTCCTGGCGTCACATCGCGGGCAGTGATCGCAAGAACGGATTCCATGGCCCCGATACCATGAACAGCCTGGTCATCGGCATCGCAAGCAAAGCAACCGGCCCGCTGGAGAACCTGCTCGTCCCATTCTCGTTCGTCCTCGTCGCCGCCGCGTTGACGCCGATTCACCTGCCCGCCGACCGCTGGTGGACCTGGATCACCGCGTTCGTGGCCACCGATTTCTGCTACTACTGGGGACACCGAGCCGACCACCGGGTCCGCATCCTCTGGACCGCCCACAGCGTGCATCACTCCAGCGAGCAGTTCAACATGTCCACCGCACTCCGAATGCCCGCCCTGATGCCCTTCGCCACCTTCCTGCACAACGCGGCGTTCGTGCCCGCGGCCGTGATCGGAGTCCCACCGTTCATCATCCTGTTCTGGCAGCTCGCCAGCACAATCTTCCAGTGGCCCTTGCACACACAACGCATCGGCTTCCTGCCCACACCGATCGAATACGTCTTCAACACCCCCTCCCACCACCGCGTTCACCACGGCTCCAACAACCCCTACCTGGACAAGAACTACGGAGGCGTCCTCATCATCTGGGACCGCATCTTCGGCAGCTACGCGCACGAAACCAGCCCCATCACCTACGGCCTGACCAAGAACATCGGAACCTTCAACCCCATCAAGACGAACTTCCACGAATTCATCACCATGCTGGCCGACATCGGCCAGGCGCCGGGCACACAAACGGTGCTGCGCGCCGTCTTCGGCCCGCCCGCCGCTCCGGCACACCCGAGGACCACCACGCGAACGTAGTGCCGAAGGAGCTCGCCCAACCGTAAATCTCGCGGCCGAGTCGGGAGACACAGGCGCAGGCCGTGGCCTGCGCGAGCACGGTGAGGACTGCGCAATCGCCCCACCCTTCGCTGCGGGAATCTCTCCAGATCCGGACCAGCCCAAGTCCAGTCGAATCACGCCGCTACATCCACCGCGTATGTGACCCTGCCTATCTCATGGAGCACGTACGGATCCTGGCCCTCGCAGTCTGCCGCGCTGTCCAGATCAACGGAACAGGATGCACGACATTCGGCATGAGCGCGCACTCGAGTTCAGCGGGCGCTGGATACCCATGCGACGCTGACACCGGATCTGGTCGTGGCCGGCCCCGTCACCAGCCGACATGCAACGGCTCAGCTGTGTCAGGCGCTGAGGGTGCGCAGAGGCGCACTCGCTATCGACGTCCGGTGGGGCTTTCCCGCGCGGTGAGTGTGTGCATCTCGTCTGCTGTCTCGCCAATGAACCGGGACAGTTCACGGTCGCCGTCCTGGCGGGTCCATCGCCCGAAGGCGGTGTGCAGCACCGCTATTCCCGCCTGACCGGCCAGCTCCGCCGCAGTGTCGGCCACGCCTCGGTCCCGCAGTGCGTCCGCGATGGCCGCGGCGAAGGTGGCGCTCTTGATCAATTCCCGTTCCCGCAGTTCGGGATTGGCATCAACGACGACCTGCCGTTGCAGCACCAGCGGCCGTCTCGGTTCGAAGACCTCGGCCGCGATCTCCTCGAGCGCGTACACCACCGCAGCCCAGGGCGTGGCATGGGCGGGAGCCGCGCCGACCTTGGAGATCAGCAGGTCTCGCACTAGCTGCGAGCCGCCGAACAGCACTTCGCGCTTATCGGCGAAGTGGCGGAAGAAGGTGCGCTCGGTCAGTCCGGCGCGGGCGGCAATCTCGGTGACCGTGGTGCTATCGAACCCGTTCTCACGAAACAGCTCCAGAGCCGCCGTCTCCAGGCGGCCGCGCGCATTGGGTTCCCACCGGCTCACGACTCGATGTTACACGAGGTGATGACAGGAGCTGACATGAAGGCGTAACCTGATGTCAGAACCTGACATCAGCGACTCATCTTCCCTTCTACCCGGAGTGATTCCCATGCGTGTATTCGTCACCGGTGCGTCCGGTCATCTTGGATCCGCCGTCGTCCCCGCGTTGCGGGCCGCCGGTCACCAGATCGTCGGTCTGGCCCGTTCCGACGCTGCCGCCGCTGTGCTGCAAGCCCGCGGTGTCGAGGTCGTCCGCGGCAGCCTGACCGATCTCGAGCTTCTGGCCACGGCCGCCGCGGCCGCCGACGGCGTCGTGCACCTGGCCTATGACCATGAGGCCCTGGTCTCCGGCGATATCGCGGGCGCGGCGGCGACGGATTTGCGCGTCGCAGAGGCCATCGGGGACGCGTTGGCCGGCAGCGGCAAGCCATTCACGGCTGCCTCCGGGACGCTGTTGCTGGCCTCTCTGGGCCTGAACAGGCCCGGGCTGGAAACCGATGTGGCAGCGGAGAGTTCGCCACGTGTGGCGACCGAGAACCTTGTCATCGGACTGGCCGGGCGGGGTGTCCGGTCGTCGATGGTGCGGCTGCCGCCCATCGTGCACAGTCACCTCGACCACCACGGCTTCGCCCATGTCCTCATCGGCATCGCGCGCCGCACGGGCGTGGCCGGGTATCTTGGCGACGGCGCGAACCGCTGGCCTGCCTGCCATACCCTGGATGCGGCCGAATTGTTCCGTCTGGCTGTCGAATCCGCACCCGCGGGCACTCGCCTGCATGCTGTCGGCGACGAAGGCATCCCGTTCCGGGAGATCGCCGAGACTATCGGCCGCCGCCTCGGGCTCCCCGCTGCCCCCATCGAGCCGGACCAGGCCGCTGAGCACTTCGGCTTCCTGAGTTTCATCGCAGGCGCGGACAATCCGACCGACAGCTCTCTCACCCGGGAGGTTATGAGCTGGAAACCCACCCATCCCGGTCTCCTCGAAGATCTGGAGGAGGGCCACTACTTCGACGTGGCCTGAATGTTCGAGGGCTATTCGGCGATAATCATATTTCGGCGCTTCCTACGGTCCACTCCGAAGACGTGAGCTTTGCGTGGTGAGCCTACGCGACCGGCAGTTCTGCAAACCACACTGAAATCGGCGGTAGCGGACGTTCTGCCATCCTCAGATCGGCACGGCCACTTCATGTTCCGATGCCCGGTGCCAGGCCGTTTCGGCCAGCGCGGTATGCGGCGATGTTGGACGTTGGGTGCCGAGTAATCGACCGCCGGGGGATCCCGCTGTTGTGGTCCTTCTCGGCACGCGGCCATATCGCATCATGACGTGTACTCTCGCCCTCCCCGAATAGAAGAATGGTCCTGACCATATGAAATGGTCAGGACCTTTTCTTGTGTCTCATCCACACAGTCGGGGTGACAGGATTGGAATCTATGGTGCGTCGATGATGGGGTCGTCGCCGGAGCAGCCCGTCAAGGCCGGTCTCGACACATCGTCCTGACGCTACCTGCCGGACAAGGCACGGGCACGGACCCGCGGGGTCAGTTGTCGTTTGGTCGAATCCGTCGAAAATCCAACAGAATTCGGCATATGGGCTGGCCCCGCGACTGCGGCGCGCAGGTGTGGCAGCGCCGCTGGGATGGGTCGCACGATCCATTCGTGCCCGGCCGGGCCGGTGCTGCCAGCTGATGGCCGAGGTTTAGGGTCTTGTCTATGACTGACCGAAATGATGAGTCGGCGGTTTCCGAGCTGGTGGCCGAACATCGGATGGCCGGCGAGGTCGCGATCGTGACGGTACGTGGTGAGGTCGACATCGCTACCCGCGCGCAGCTCGAGCAGGCAGTGCGTACCTGCCTGGCCCGCACTCGCGGCGGGTTCTGTGTCCTGGATCTGACCGACGTGCGTTTCCTGGGCGGCCATGGCCTCGCGGCTCTTCTCGAGGTCAGTCGCAGTGCCGAAAAACTGCAGCAGCCCTTGCGTATCGTCGTCGACAGCAACCGGCCGGTGGTTCGTCCGATCGAAATCACCGGTCTGGAAGAGTTTCTCGCGCTCTACCACAGCGTCGAGGAAGCCCTGCGCGCCTGAGACAGCTACACAAGACACCTGAGTTCTGTGTGCGCCGACATGCGGCAGTCCACTCCGGCGGTGTTGTCATCGGAGCGGTTCGCCGACGGTACAGCGGCCACTCGTGACCCACCTGGAACGCCGTGAGCACCTCGAACGGCTGGGACTGCCCCATGGCCCGGTCCCGCTGTCCTAACCGGGACATCCCGGTCCAGCGGATGCTGGAAGTCGCCGCCGAGCACGACATCGAGGGCGTCATCGGCCATCGCCTGGAAAGCACCTACCGGGCCGGACGCTCTCAGGCGTGGCACAAGCAGGATCGGATACCGCCGCTGGGGATCCCGCCGTTCCAGTGCTTGACCGGTCAGGCGGCGGCCCATCGTGGCCAGGAACCGCCGCCGCTCCGCGGGCAGCACCGAGATGTCCAGGGTGTCGGCCCAGCCCGCGCAGGAACCCCAGCTTGTCGACCTCGGCCTTCACCGCAGCCGCAGCCGCGGAAGCCTCCACCGGGCCGGTCGACAACCACGTCAACCGCGACATCCCCAGCGACGGATCGACCACCGGCGATCACCGATCCGGAATCCCACGACCGCTGGATCGGGGCACGTCCGCCGACTGCGCGCTCGAGTCGAGCAAGACACAGGAGTCCTCTGGAGATCGCCTCGTACCCGTTGGCGGGTCCGGTCAGTCGATGGTGACGAGCCGCTTCCCACGGGCATGCCCGGTCTCGGCCAACTGATGCGCCTTGGCGATGTCGTCGAGCGCGTAGACGTCATCGATAACGGGCTGAAGTCGCCCGGAGTCGACGAATTCGGCGAGTGCGACGAGATCGGCGCGGCGGGATTTGGCCATGATCATCCGCACCCGTGGTCCGGGCAGCACGGTGCTGAGCACGGCGTATTTCATGCCGCTCGGATCGGTGCTCAGCATTCTGCCGCCGCGGCGCACCAGGCGGCGGTAGGTGGCCAGCGCTGTGCCGTGGCAATCGAGTATCGCGTCGAACCGGCCGCTGACGGCGGCAGGGTCGGCGTAGTCGAAAACCTTGGTGGCACCCAAATGCTGGCACAAATCGTGGTTGGCTGGACTGGAAACTGCGGTCACCTCCGCCCCGAACGCGACACCGAGCTGAATGGCCGCGCTACCCACACCACCGCTGGCCCCGACTACAAGCAGCCGGTGGCCGGGTGTCACTTTCAGCGTATCCCGCAGGGCCAGCAGCGCGGTCACGCCGCCGGTTGGCAGTGCCGCGGCGGCTACGGGATCGATCGTGGTCGGCGCTGGACCGATCGAGCTGGCATCGGCGACGAGGTATTGTGCCGCCGACCCAGCTTTTCCGGAAACCTCGCCGAGAAAGCCCCAGACCTGCGTTCCAGGGGCGAGGTCGCTGACGCCGGAGCCGAGCATGGTGATCTCGCCCGAGAACTCGCCGCCCGTCCGCTTGGGGAAGCGGCGTCCCGACATGAGTTTCATTGCACCGGAACGGATCTTCGCGTCCACCGGATTCACCGCAGTCGCGCGCACTCGCACCTGCACCTGCCGCGGACCCGGCTGCGGGCGGTGCACATCGCGAACCGAGAGCACCTCCGGATCGCCGTAGCGGTCGTATACAGCGGCGCGCATCAGTTGTGAAGTTGCGTGGTTCAACGAACTCCTTATGTCCGAGACATGTTGTCTCTTCTTGGTCATACTGTCCGCAATCAATGCTTGCTTCCGGGGCGGCGCGGTGACAGTCACAAACCCGCCGAGTCGTCTCGAAGCGGACAAGGAGCATGAATTGTCTCGCTCACCGGAGAACGTTCGCGTGCGACGCACCCGAATCCTGTTGCGGGAGGCGCTGATCGATCTCATCGAGGAGCACGGATTCGAACGCGTGACCGTCGGGCAGATCACCGAGCGGGCCATGGTGAGCCGCGCCGCCTTCTACCGCAACTACCGCGACAAGTATCAGCTGGTCGAGCAGATCTTCGACGAGGCGGCCGCGGCCCTGACCGACGCCAGCGACAGCGATTCCGACACCGACCGACTGCGGCGGCTCGAGCTGTTCTTCGAGCACGTCGCCCAATTCACGCATCTATATCGTGCGCTGCTCGGCCCCAAGGGCAGCCGGTGGTTCGCCACCCGGATTCAGGACACGGTCACCGGGATGACGGCCACCCATCTTCCCCTCCCCACACCCGTGGACAACTTGGTCGCCACACTGTTGGGCAGCATGTTCGTGCAGACCGTCACCTGGTGGCTCACAAACAACCAACCTCTCCCCGCCCGCGACATGGCCGCCAACTACGCAAGTCTCGCCGCCGCCATCATCCAGCAGGCCGGAACCCCCGACTTCCACCCGGGCACTTCCACCCGCCCCTGACCGTGTAGTCGGCCGATGTGTTCCGGCTGTACTCACGCGCATGATTGCGCCGTTCGGCCACACGGGCGACCGACTCGGCGAGGTGGTCCACGCCCAAGACATACGGCGGCGGTTGAGCGTAGTGCGACGCTGATAACGATCCAGGACGCTGGGAACCTGTTCTCGAAATGTCCTGCAGCAGTTCAATGTCAGGCGCACCGGGCGGCGAACACGGACCTGCAGCACCACCGCCCGGCTGTCGAGCGGAACGTCGACCACGGTCCGGTGATGGTAGGCATGCAACCGTGCAGAGTCCGTTCCGCAGCCAGGGCAAGCGGCCGAACCGCCCGGAGTCCTCGCCCGCACCAGGATCCGCTCACCCTCATCGACCACATCCTCGACCACCAATGGCCATAACCCTGAAAAGGTGATGGCGGCAGGCACATTCACCTCACGCACCGAAACATCGTGCCGTCACAGACGCGCAGCCACCACCAAGAGAGGGACAGAGCCATTATCCCGACACTCGGTCTTGCCGCCATGTCGGTACCGAACAGTACTGTTCGCGCTGACGATGGATCGAGGAGTGGGCGATGACCGAATTCAGCTGGGCGCGGGTGCTCGAGGACATGCCGGAGCACCTGTTCAACTTTGTCGAGGCAGAACCGCGCGCGGGGAAAGGAATTCGGCTCCGCGACGCCGAGACCGGCTACGAGGTGGCTGTTCCGCGCCGCCGGAGACGAGGCAGAGATCAAAATTCCTGTTCCCGCCGACCACAACGTCCGGGACCGTCTTCTATCCGTGATGCGATCACATCGAAAGAACTCTGTGGCAATTTATATCGAGGCGGAATCGAGCAAGCGCGTCGTATCCGAGTTGCCCCTGTGGAACCCCGAACCGCGATGGGTCACCACGGCCGAGGAAGCCAGCGAAGGATGGACTGCGGAGGAGCTGGCGTACCCGGCCGACAGTCGAGCACGCGAGCGGGTTGCCCGGCGCCCCGAGACAGCACTGCAATGGGGCACCTACTGGCCGGACGACCCAGCGGGCCGCTCGAGGATCGCCGCCGCGGTTGTCGAGGTTCTGCGTGATGGGCTGGGAGCGACACCGGAGCGGTTGCGCTACAGCACTTTCGACTGTCACGGCCCGGTCGCGGCGCTCTATGGGATCACGCGCAAGTTGACGTCAGTAGCAGCGGATCGTCCCAGTGACCGGGGTGCGCCCAACAGATGTCTCGAATGGCGGGATTTCGTCGAGCGTTTCGAATGGGTGCTCACCACACTCCCGCAGGGCGCGCTGCTGACGATGTCGGCGCCGGGCCCGGACCGCGACAAATGTTTCAACCAGTTCATCAACCACAACTTCGCCATCGCCAATGAATCGGTCATGTGGGAATCGGCTGGACTCACTCGAGAAGAGTTTCATCAGCGGATGACGCGGCTCGGCTGCAAATGGGCACCCCAGGAAGCCTACGGCGTCGAGCACCCGGGATGGATCGGTCCGCGAGTACGCACGTGGTGGCATACGACCTTGGGCGATGTTGCTCACCGAACGGTCGCCACGTTCCGAGACGTCCTCGGCGTCGCCGGGCCGGACGAAATCACCTTCTCCTCGTGGGGACCTGGCACTATGACATACCTCGACGTCGAATTGGGACTCACTCGCAGCAATTCCTGACCAACTGCCGCCACCCCATGCATCGGGCGCCACCACTTTGCTGACCGCACGACATTCGGCATTTCAAGGCGTTCGGTCGGCGGGTTGCCGGGTGTGAGTTTGTTGTGCGAATGACTCATCTGGCTCGGCAACGGCCTGAACGTGCACTATCGCAACAGATTTGGCAGCCTGCGCTGCGGCATCGCCTGTACGTGACTGTGGTCGAGAGTTGGGGCCCCCGACCACAGTGGTCACGGCGTGCCGAGTGCGGCGATCAGCCGAAGGAGCCGGTGCTGGGCTTCGGGGTGGGGGTCGGAGTCGGGGTCGGGACGTCGGCCACGGTGACCGCTTGGGTGGTGGTCGATCCGGCTACGCCGGTGCGGCCGGAGAAGGTGGCTCCGATGTTGTACGTGCCCGCGGCGCCCGGGGTCCAGACGATCGATGCGGTGCCGTTCGCGGCGACGGGGATGTCACCGAGAACCTGGTCGCCCGCCTTGAACTGGATGGTGCCGCCCGCGGCCGCCGGGGACACGGTCGCCTGCAGGGTGACGGCCTGGTTGACCTGGGCGCCGCTCACCGTCGCGAGCGTGGTGGTCGACACGGCGTCGCTGGACACGGTGATGGCCGGGCCCTTGTCGGTGTAGTTGCCGGCGCCGAGGGAGCCGGTGTAGCTCATCGAAGTCGGCAGCGGAGTGTCGCGGGCACAGTTGACGCCCACGGTGTACTGCACCTCGAAGGTCTGGGACTTCGGCGAGATGTTCGGGTACACGGGGTATTTGATGATGCTGAAGGAGGCGCTGACCGAGTCCGGGGCCGAGGTGTCGAGCGAGACCTGGTCGCCGCCCATCTTGCCCGAGCCCGGGACCGGGGTCAGGCAGGTGGGGTGCATGTCCTTGACGGAGTAGATGTACTCGACCGGAATGCCGGTCCGCTCGAACATGGTCGTGACGGTGATAGTTTCGCCCGCGATCGGGTTGGTGTCCGAGACCGTCCGGGTGAACTTGCTGTTCCCGTCGGTCCAGGTGGTTGTTCCCGCTGCGGCCGAGGCCGTGCCGGGGATCGCCGCCACCGCGAAACCGGCCGCCACCGCGAACGCGGCCACCGAACCGGCCGTGCGCCGAATACTACTGTCCACCATCATTTCTCCCACATATGTCGGGTGTCCCTTGACGTGGTCGTCGAGGTGTTGTCGCACCCGAGTTGGGCAGCATTAGATCACGGCGAAGTGGTCGGTGGACCAGTTTCTGAAATGATCGTGAGTCAGTTTGGGAATCGACGGGCACACGGGGCATGGGGATCAACGGACCGACTGTGCTCTCGGGGTTGGTCCGAACAGCATCCACAACCACCGCATACGCGGTGAACTGCGGATCTCCGCCGAAATCGCGATCGATCGGCGGCGCTGCCTCCGTCGGGTAGCGGGCGACGATGAATGAATGTTCATCGCGCCCGAGCAAGCTCGACGCCGCCTTGCATGATGTGCCCCGCCAGTGGACTCCCTCCGATCCGCAAGGTCAGGACCAGCGCACGAAGCTCGGCATTTCAGTGCTTTGGGGGCAGTGGGACGTACACCGAGATTGTCTCGGCGAGTTGATCTTCCCCAGACGTGCGCTGGCCGGTTCGGTCAGCGCGGGGCTGCGGCCTTGGAGTACGTCCACCTTCACGACCAGGCTGGCGGATGTGCTCGAGGTGCGCCATGACAGTGCGTTCATCTGCGGTCCAGCCTCGCGGCGAGTCGAGATGTGAGCCGGTGCTACAGGAGCTGCCGCAGCAGTTCGGCTCGCCGGCCAGCGCGGCGCCGTGCACTGTCGTGCTCGTTGCCGGAACTGATCAGATCACCCATCGAGGGTGCGGATAGCTGAGCTGCTGGTCGGTCGGCTGCCTCGGTGCCGCTGGCCAGGGCGTCGAACAGCCAGTTGTGGGCCTGCCCGACAGTTACGCGAGTTCCGAGGAATAGCGCGGTCAGGGCCCAGTAACGACGAATTCGATGGTCGGCGTCGGTGGCGTCGATCAGCAATTGTTCGCGGAAACTAGGGGTATCGCGTTCACCTCGTGCGCCGGCATGGGCGTGGACGAATCGATCGAGTTCGCTGCCGCCGTGTGGCAGCACTCCTTCCATGACCAGTGCCACCACGTCCACCAAGATGTCACCCACATCGGTGTACAGGCCTCGGCGGTCGCGGATCAGCTCCGATCGACCCCGCCAGAGTTGCTGTCGCACCGCACTGTCCATTTCGGGATCAGAGACGAGAGCCGCCAATTCCGCATACGCGACAATCTCGTCGACAGACGGATCGACGGGCGGTTCCGGGATATTCCAGTACACATAGATGTCGAATTCGCGCTGCGGTATCGGTGCGAGGATGCGCCGCCAGAATCGGAGGAGACAATCGTATGCCGCGTCGCCGTCTTGTACAGCGGCCAGCAGCGCCATTCGCTCTGTCTGTTGCGTCGGGCCGGCCGCGGCGATGGCCCGCAGCGATGCCCGCCGCCAGGCCAGCGACCTGAATTCGACATCGACTCGCGCGCTTTCGGCGGCGATGGCCTCGGCGATCGACCGCTGTGCGTGAAGCACATCGGTGATCGAGCCCAGTCCGAGGCCGAGCGTGCGCAGCCGCCGGACCAGCAGCAGTCGGTCGGTCGCGGTCTGGGCATCGAACATCCGATGCCCGCCCGAACTGCGGCAGGATTCCAGAATGCCCTCGTCGCAGTAGAATCGGATCGTGCGCACCGCAATCCCGGTGCTGCGCGCCAACTCCCCGATGCTCACCAGCACGCGCGTCTGCGTGTTATCCGTCACGATCTGTTAAACCTCCACCCCGGTGGAGCTCTAGCGTAAGTCCTGGCCCTGCCTCGACCCAGTCAAGCGATTCTTCGCTGACGAGGTTCCTTCTGATGTTGGTGAAAGTCTGGTTGCCTATGGCCGTACATCTGCAATAGTGGATTCGACTGAGCCGCAGTCGGTCTCATGGCTATGCGAACGGTTCGCGTGCCTCACCGACGACGAACCCGAACTCGCGAGCCCGAGATGTGGAACATCGATGTTCGTCGCACTTGGCAGAAACGAATCCTTCCCCTGCACAGTTGATTACGGAACTCGGCAACCAAGAGAGCACCCCCTTGGCTCCAACGCTACGCACCGCACCACGTTCCGACGGCACCCCGCGCTGGCCGGTTCGGTCAGCGCGATATGCGGCACGAGAGTGCATTGACTGCGGCCACAGTGATCGCGAAGGCCGGGGGCCTGCCCTCGATAGCGGCATCCTGGCCGACAGCTCCTATCGTCTACCGCTGGCCCGACCGACCGGCCTCACTTCAGATGCCGGGCGAAGAACCGGCTTCCTTCATCCGCCTCGGACGCCGGGATGCCGGTGTGCCCGCCCATACGGCGAGTCCCGAGGTCTCATCGCCTTGGCATGTCGTCTTCGAGACCGTGAACGCCGAGGTCTGGTTTGTTGGCGTCGGCGTTGTGGGATTCGCGACCTGCCAGGCGCATCGACGCTGCGCCTGCCAGCAACGACAGCGCCCCTACATAGAGCAAACGGACTCCCAACACGAACGGCTGGAATGCCAAGGGCATCAGCGGAATAAACGACAAGGTCAACACGGCGACCAGTCCGGCCGCCAGCCAGAACCGCCTCGGTGCGCGCCGGGTGGGCGGTGGGTCACCGTGCCAGGCTCGCAGTAGTCCGTGCCGGCCGATGTAGTAGAACAACCCGACCGCGAGTGCCCCACCGCCCAGGGTCGATGTCTGCTGCAGCAGGTACCACCAGGGCCTGCCGAGCGGACCTGGCTGCAACAGCACGGGAAATCTGGCTACTCCCCAGCCATGCCCGCCGGCCGGATCATGGGTGAACCCGTCCCAGAAGATATGAGTGAACGCACCGATCAGAATCGAGTATCCCGTGACATACCACCGATATCGCACGGCACCGAGTACGCCATAGGCGGGCAGATCGAACGACCCCAGCCGTGGCAGATGTGCGGCAATCTGCGCGGCACCCCAACGGATCACGACCGTTGCGACGATTCCCATGGGTAGACACCACCACAGCAACGCCGGTAGTGCATGCGTCTCCGGCATCGAAAAGAACCCTGCCACCGGATAGGAGGCATCGGGAACCGCTGAGCCGACCACCAACGCGACACCATCCAGATGACGAGGCCACCGGATTTTCAACGGGAGCACTGCGAACGCATGCGACGGAAAGGTGAGCGGCACGGCCAAGTGTATCCACTGTCGTTTCAACCCGTTCGGGGACGCGTCCACGAATGCCGTCGTACCTGCGCATCGGCGCGTCCGAGATCGCTTCCACGCCCATGCAACACCCGAACTCTGCTCCTCCGAGACCGGTGGTGGGGCTGGGCTCGATCCAGGCCAGGATCAGTGTGCGGCGCTCCGGGGGAGTCGCCCGAGCTCAAAGGCTCGGCATTCGACATGTTTTGGCGCTACCTCCGGGTGACTCGAAAGTCATGAGTCGCGCGTCGGGAGGCAACGCACACACCGTTCGGCGAACACATGACATTCGGTGTGATGGTGCGTTCGTCTGCGGGTGCCGCGGCCGCTTCGAATCGCGTGATGAGCATGGCCACCGGCCCATTCGGTGACCGATACGAAGGCACAGGTGCAGGTCATAGTGCTTCGGTGTGGGCGGCTATCGGCCGAATGACGAAATACAGTCGTTTCCTGGCGGCTACATCGCGGTGCGAGGACGGCGGTAGGTTGCCAGGGTCACGGTGCCCGAGTCGTCGGGCGCAGATTCACCACGGAGGATTCAATGAAGTTGCGTATTGCCGGAGTTCTGGGCGCTGCCGCGGTGGCCGGGATGGTGGCGGTCCTCGTCCAGGGAACCGCCGGTGCGGCGACCGGCACGCTGGTCTCCAACGGTCGGGTCCTGGTCAATCCGACCGGGTGCGTCCGCATCCTGCTCACCGACCTGAGCACCACGGTGGTGTCCAACGGCACCGACCAGGATGCCACCTTCTACGCCAGCATCGACTGCTCGGGCGATCCCATCGGCACCGTGGCCGCCGGCACCGATGGCACGCCCCCGATGGCCGGCAGCTTCATGATCAACTGATCCCACCGGCCCGGCGCATCGCGCCGGGCCGCGGCCATCGCATCACACCGGCGAAACCCTCGCCCGTTCGCCACATCCCAAGACTGGCCCTTGAATCTGCACTAGGACAGCAGAATTAACGGGAAGCGGACCGATCGGTGGGGGGTAGTGAGCCCGATTCGGGCAGTCGTACAGAACTCACCATGTCCGTGTGTTAGTCGGCCGGTTCCGTGGCCGCTTCGAACCACGCGAATCGCCATTAGAGTTTCGCGCGGCCAGGCCTGCCGCGCGGCGTCGGTGGCGGATCAGCGTTCGCGAATTGATGGAAGTGAACGGTGGTGCTGTGCTTGTGCATCGGCGACATCGGTGGGGTGAGCCAACGCGTTATACACCCAGTCGTGGGCTCGTCCGACACTGACACGAGTTCCGAAGAACCGTGCTGTCAGAGCCCAGTAACGATGAACCCGGTGGTCGGAATCGGTTGCGTCGATCAATAATTGCTCGCGGAAGCGCGGGGAATCACGTTCCCCTCGCGCGTGAGCGTGGGCGTTGACGAATCGATCAAGTTCGCTTCCGGCGTGCGGTCGCACGCCTTCCGATACAAGTGGCACAACGTCCGTCAACACGTCGCCTACTTCGACGTACAATCCGTGATCGTCGCGGATCAGCTCCGGCTGACTTCGCCAGTATTGCTGTCGCACAACATTGTTCATATCGGGATCAGCGACGATAGCCGCCAGCTCGGCATACGCGACGACCTCGTCGATGGACGGATCGGCCGGTGGCTCCGGGACATTCCAGCCCACCCACCTGTCGATCTCATGCCGGGGTATGGGTGCGAGGATTCGCCGCCAGAACCGTACGAGGCAATCGTGTACCGCACCACCGTCCTGCGCGGCGGCCAGCAAGGCGAGCCGCTCGGCCCGCTGCGCCGGCGCAACCGTCTCGATGGCCCGCAGTGATGCCCGCCGCCATGCCACTGACCTGAATTCGATATCGAGCCGCGCACTTTCGGCAGCGATGACCTCTGTCATCGACCGCTCTTCTCGCAGCACATCGATGATCGAGCTCAGCCCGATACCCAGCGCACGCAACCGCCGCACCAATCGCAGTCGTTCGGTGGCGCTGTCGGCGTCGAACATCCGATGCCCGCCTGCGCTGCGCTGGGATTCCAGAATTCCTTCGTCGCAGTAGAACCGGATCGTTCGCACCGCGAACCCGGTGCTGCGCGCCAACTCCCCGATGCTCACCAGCACACCGGATCGTGTGCCGTCCGTCACAACCTATTGAACCTCCACCCCACTGGAGCTCTTAGCGTACTGACACTGCCGTCCGCCGCCGACAGCCGAAACAGCGGTCGCGGAGGACGGTGGAGACCTACGTATACGTCGTCACACCGAGGAGGGTGTTTCGTGGCTGCCACGAAAGAAGAAATCGTCGCCGGCATCGCGGAGATCGTCGAGGAGGTGACCGGTATCGACGCCGCCGAGGTGGTGATCGAGAAGTCTTTCGTCGACGATCTGGACATCGACTCGTTGTCGCTGGTGGAGATCGCCGTACAACTCGAGGATAAATACAGCGTGAAGGTCCCCGACGAGGATCTTGCGAGCCTGAGAACCGTCGGCGACGCGGTTGCCTACGTCCAGAAGATGGAGGCCGAGAAGCCGCGGCTCGCGGCGGAGATGGAAGCGAAATACAAGGAAGGCCAGGCCAATTGAGCAGCTCGGGGCGGTCTCGTGCCTCGGTGAGGTGGTGAGCCGATGATCGCTGATCCGCGGTTGAATCCCGCCGCAGTCGAGCTCGGCAGCTTCTTCCGACCGCCACCCGACGCTGTATGGCGCGCGTTGACAGAGCCGGATCTGCTGGAGCGGTGGCTGCTTCGACCGACCGGGTTCGCCGCCTCGGTCGGAACCCACTTTCGATTCATCATCCCGGACTCATCGATCAACGAGATCATCTGCGAGGTGCTGGCAGCCCGGCGGTGCAAGCAGTTGACGTACAGCTGGATGTATCCGCGGGCCGAGTATCCCGCCCGGTGGATTGTCGACTGGACGCTGCAGCCGCAGGGTCGTGGTACACGACTTCTGCTGACGCAGACAGGATTCGACATCGAAGATCGTCGACAGAAAATGGTACGCAACGCGATGGAGCGCAGTTGGAAGCGCCTCGTTCTGCCGCGACTCGGCGAGGCGATCCACCACTGACCTGAGTCGAGTCGGACGTGAAGATTCTGCCGCCGCATGGTCTTGGGAGATCTTCGGCCTGCGCCGGCGGGCTTCGGTGCGGGCGGGCCGGCGACAGATCGCCTGTCCGGCCCGGCTCAACGGTGGCGTTATGCGCGATCTCCCGGCGGATCGCGCCGGGTGCATTCCCAATTCGTTTGTGGCCGTGTGGATTCCGACCTTTCCCACTACCGGTCGGCGATGTGAATGCGCTCGTCCTCGCACAGATACCGTGGCCTGAATACCACAGGGTGCCGCCCGCTCGATACGAGCGGGCGGCACGGTCCGGCAGAAGACCACACGGCTGAAACAGGCGCGGGCGTGGTTCGGTCGCCACTGAGGGAGATGGAGCCGCGCGACGCGGACCCGGTATCTGGAGCTCTGACATTGCGGCATGAATACATCCGACGTGGCGAGCAATCGGTTTGCGAGCGGTTCCGGGGTAAGCACGGTAGGTAAATTCGGTTGTCCGATTCGGACCGGCCGAATGTACTGCGGGTATGACGATTTCATCTCCCACCGTGCGTGCCGCCGACCCGGTCGATCTGGCCGCCGTGTCAGCGTTGGCCGTCGCGTTCTACACAGAGGACGGTTTCGCCATCGACGAGCAGGAGTTGGGCAACAACCTCGCGACGTTGCTCGCATCGCCCGCGGCGCGAGTCGCCGTGGCGGATTCAGGGGATCGGTTACTCGGCTACGCCGTCACCACCACCGGCTTCGGTCTGGAAAACGGGCTGATCGCCGTACTCGACGATCTGTTCGTGGTGCCGACGGCACGGCAGTGCGGGCTGGCAGGTCGACTCATCGAGGACAGCTCCGAGTGGGCGCGCGAGCGAGGTTGCCCGTGTCTGGAGTTGGTCGTAGCACCGAACGGTCGCGATGTGGGGCATCTGTTCGCTTATTACCTCGCACGCGGTTTCCACGACGACGGCCGTCGCCTGCTCAGCAAGCGGCTCTGATTCGACGGGCGATCCAGAAGCCCATCGCAATCTCCCCTGAACCGGACCCTGGAACGTTCCGACATTCCGCCGGGGGATTTTCGTGGTTCTACCGGTTCGTCAGCATTTCCAGATGCCGCTGTCGATGAAGTCGGTCCAGACGTCGGCCGGGAACTCGAGGATCGGACCGCGGCCGTTGTCCTTCGTGTCTCGGACCAGCGTGGCGGCTGCCGTGTGACAGACCTCGACACAGGCGTTCCCCCCATCGGACCTGCTCGACTTGTACCACATGCCTTTTGGCGGATTCTTCACGCCGCATACTCCTTCGCTGTCTGCACCAGCAGGTCTTTGGTGCCGGCTTCTGTCAACGCTACCGCTTCGAGAGCGGCGATCGCCTCGTCGTACTTCGTCACGACGTCTTCCCGCTCGTGGTAGCCGATACTGAAGGCGCCTTCGACATATACGACCGGCGCCTTCGTCAGACCGCTCACACCAGGCGCGAACTCGAGGCGTGTGAAGGGTTGGATCGTCAGCCCTCGATGCGACGCGACCCCGAAGTCGATGAGGCGGATGCTGACGTTCTCGCGCTCGCTCATATCGGCCAACCACCGCAGTTGCGCTGACATGACGGCCGTGCCGCCGACCAGATTCCGGAGTACTGCGGCCGACATCAGTACGCGGACGCGAAAATCCTTCTCGTTCAGTCGGTTCTGTCGCAGCGCCGTGAGCTCGAGGCGGCGCTCAACGTTCACGGCCGACAGCCCCGGGTTGTCGATGAGGACGATCACGCGCCGATAGTCCGGCCCCTGCAGCAAGCCCGGAACGATCGTCGGGTGGTAGGCGACCATGCTGATTGCGAGTTCCTCGAGTCGCAGGAATTTCGAGAAGTTAGGTGCGACCTGGTCTGTGTACTCGGTCCAGAACCCTTTCGCACCACCCTCTGCCCGCGCGACCTTTTCCTGCCGCTTGATATCCGCCCACAGCGTCAGCGCCTCTTCCCGCTCACAGTCGGTGGCGTCGTAGAACCAGAGCAGGCTTTCGATCTGTGGTGTGGTGAGCTTCGTCGGCGTCCCGTCTTCCAGTCGTCCGATGACGAAGCGAGAGACCTCACCCAAGTGCAGCCCGGCGACGGTCGTGTTCTTGTTGGCACGCTTGCGGAGTCGTTGCATGAAATTACCGAAATCCAGCCGGGAAACGGATGTCTTCGCAGATCCGACCACTTCGTTAGCCTCACAATCAAGGTGAATGTTCGTCGCGCACACGTGCTTTCTGCACATCTATCTTATTCCGCGAACTGAGCACCGCGCTCGGTTCGCAGACAATATTTTGGTATCCACCAACACGACAACACCCAGCGACACAAGCAGTCAGCACCTGGCGACGACACCAGATCAGCCGCGCCGGGGAATTCATCAGAAAGCAACTAGGAGTCGCAATGCCGTGGGATGCTTGGGCTTTGATGATCTTGACATTGGTTGGGGCAGTGGTCTCCACCGCCTGCCTCGCTGAGGATATTAGAAATTCCGGTCGGTACGAAAAAAGAGACCATGGCCGCCACCGCCGTGGGCGATAAGAATTGAGCGGGCGTCGGGAGGTGAATGGGCCGTGGATATCTACGAAAGGCTGGAAAGCTGCGACGTCGGGGACCGGGAACCCGCGATGACGTCCACTGAAGCGATGGAATCGCTTGTTCTGCACCATGATTGCGTCACCGCGATGTGTGAGCGGAAGATGGCGGCGGGGCAGATCATCAAGATCGACGCCGAGAAGATCACGTCCGCGAGGGTCATTCGGTTTCCGGCGAGTCGGATGGAGCCGGGTTGTGGCACGTGTGACCCGTAATCGGCACCGCGCACCCTACCGGCGTCCCGCCACTCTCGCCGACGCGAAGAGCGGCCTCGAACGGCACATGGCCTGCGCGAATGATTGCGAAGCGAAGAAGTACTACGAGAACGCCGTCACGGAGATGGTTCGCGGGCCCGGTCGGGGCTGGAACATCTGGCGACCCGACAACGAAGGGACGCGGTGAGGAAAGTGGCGCATCACCGGAAGATGATGCGCCACTCAGGGTTTCGTTGTAGAAAGTGTCAGCCGCGGATCTTGGCCGCGATCGAGGCGACGGCGGTGTCGGCGGGGAGTTCCTCGCTGGTGCCGGCGAAGCGGTCGCGGAGTTCGATCTTGCCTTCCGCCCAGCCGCGGCCGACGACCACGATGTATGGCATGCCGAGGAGTTCGGCGTCCTTGAACTTCACGCCCGGGGAGGCGGTGCGATCGTCGAGGAGGACCTCGAAGCCGAGTGAATCGAGTTCGGCGGCAACCTGTTCGGCGCCCGCGCGGGCGGCGTCGTCCTTGTTGGCGATGACGACGTGGACGTCGAAGGGAGCGACCGCGCGGGGCCAGCGCAGGCCCTTGTCGTCGTGCATCTGCTCGGCGAGAACGGCGACCATGCGGGAGACGCCGATGCCGTAGGAGCCCATGGTCAGGCGGACCGGCTTGCCGTTCTCGCCCAGCACGTCGACCTCGAAGGCGTCGGTGTACTTCTGGCCGAGCTGGAAGATGTGGCCGATCTCGATGCCGCGCGCGGCTTCCAGGACGCCGCGGCCGTCGGGCGAGGGGTCTCCGTCGCGGACCTCGGCGGCCTCGATGGTGCCGTCGGGGGTGAAGTCACGGCCGGCGACCAGGCCGACGTAGTGCTTGCCGAGCTCGTCCGCGCCGGTGATCCAGCTGGTGCCGGAGACCACGCGCGGGTCGACCAGGTAGCGAACGCCGTTGGCCAGCAGAGCCTTCGGGCCGATGTAGCCCTTGACCAGGAACGGGTTGGCCTTGAAGTCGGCCTCGTCGAGCAGTTCCACCGCGGCGGGCTCGACCGACGCCTCGAGACGCTTCTCGTCGACCTCGCGGTCGCCCGGAATGCCCACGCCGAGGAGCTCGGTCTTGCCGTCCGGATAGACCAGCTTGACCATGACGTTCTTGAGCGTATCGGCGGCGGTGGCCTCACGGCCCAGCACGTTCGCGCCATTGGCCCAGTCGACCAGGGTGGCGATGGTCGGGGTGTCGGGGGTGTCGTGGACGACGGCCTCGGCCTGGCCCTCGATCGGGATCTCGGCGGGCGCGGCGGTGACCACGGCCTCCACATTTGCGGCGTAACCGGATTCGCGGCAGATGACGTAGGTGTCCTCACCCACCGGGCTGTCGGCCAGGAACTCCTCCGACGCGGAGCCGCCCATGGCGCCGGAGGTGGCGGCCACGATCACGTACTTCACACCGAGCCGGTCGAAGATCTTCTGGTACGCCTCGCGGTGGGCGTTGTAGCTCTTCTTCAGCCCGTCCTCGTCGAGGTCGAACGAGTACGAGTCCTTCATGATGAACTCGCGCCCGCGCAGGATGCCCGCGCGCGGACGACCTTCGTCGCGGTACTTGGTCTGGATCTGATACAGCGTGACCGGCAGATCCTTGTAGGAGTTGTACTCACCCTTCACGGTGAGCGCGAACAGCTCCTCATGGGTGGGGCCGAGCAGGTAGTCCTGGCCCTTGCGGTCCTTGAGCCGGAACAGGCCGTCGCCGTATTCGGTCCAGCGGTTCGTGGTCTCGTACGGTTCGCGCGGTAGCAGTGCCGGCAGCGAGATCTCCTGCGCCCCGATGGCGTCCATTTCCGTCCGGACGACATCCTCGACCTTGCGCAGCGTGCGCAGGCCGAGCGGCAGCCACGAGTAGACGCCTGGCGCGATGCGACGCACGTATCCGGCACGCACCAGCAGCTTGTGACTGGGCACCTCGGCATCGGCGGGGTCGTCGCGCAGGGTGCGCAGGAACAGGTGGGAGAGGCGGGTGATCACGGCTCAACACAGTAGCCCCTGCTCGCACACAGCTCACAAGGCATTACCGTGTTGGCTCGTGCTGGTGCTGCTGCCTCCCTCCGAAACCAAGTCCGACGGCGGTTCGGGCGGTCCCCTGGACCTGGATTCCCTCGCGATGCCGCAGCTCACAGCGGTGCGCGACAAACTCGTCGCCGAGCTGATCGGGCTGGCCGCCGATCCCGACGCCTCGCGCGCCGCCCTGGGACTGGGCAAGGGGGCTGAGACCGAGATCGCGCGCAATGCCGCCCTGCGCACCTCCGCCACCTGCCCGGCCCTGGACCGCTACACGGGCGTGCTCTACGACGCTCTCGACGCGGCCAGGTTCACCAAGGCCCAGCGCGCCAAGGCGGAGGCCCGCCTGGGCATCGGCTCGGCGCTGTTCGGGGTGATACGCGCGGGCGATCGGATTCCGGCCTACCGGCTTTCCGGCGGTTCCAAGCTGCCCGGCCTGCCGACGCTGCAATCGCTGTGGAAGCCGGTGCTGCCGCAGGCGCTGCGCGCCGAGGCGGCCGGTCACCTGGTGGTGGACCTGCGGTCGGGCACCTACCAGAATCTCGGCCGCATCCCGGGCGCGGTCACCGCGACAGTGCTGACCGAGCGACCGGACGGCAGACGAACCGTGGTGAGCCACTTCAACAAACACCACAAGGGCCTGCTGGCTCGGGCGCTGGTGCTGTCCCGGTCGGAGCCGTCGGATATCGACGGGCTGGCCCGCGTGGCCGAGAAGTCGGGGCTGCGCACCGAGATCGCCTCGCCGACCGAGCTGCACATCATCACGTCCTGAGGCGCGGGAGACTCTTCCGTCATTCCGACAGACCCTCTTGTCATTCCGGCACGTTGTCGGCCGGAATCCACCGCGATGGGAGGGATCCCGACCAAAGCGCACAAGGATGAGGAGGGGCATTCACACGCACCGGATGACACCCCAGGCGGTCATCTACGAAAGTTGGTCCGGCCACGCCGCTTCCCCTCGATAGAGTGGCCTGGTGGAACCCAAAGACCTGGATCCGGAAGTGTTCGAGCTGGCGAGCAAGATCTTCGAGCTGGCGCGCAGCGGCGATGCCGCCGCCCTGGGCTCGTACCTCGACGCCGGGGTGCCGGTGAACCTGACCAACGAGAATGGCGACACGCCGCTCATGCTGGCCGCGTACTACTCGCACCCAGAGGTGGTGAACGCCATCCTCGAACGCAAGGCCGATCCCAACTTCGGCAATGAGAAGGGCCAGACTCCGCTGTCCGCCGCGGTGTTCAAGGGCTCGGACGTGATCGTCCAAGCTCTGCTCGCGGCCGGCGCGGACCCGAACGCGGGAAACCCGTCCGCCCGGGACGCGGCCGAGATGTTCGGACAGACCAAGTACCTGGCGCTGTTCGACAAGTAAGGGCAGCGCGCCCGGTCACCTTCGCCAGAAGAAGTGGTGAACCACCCCGCTCGGGCTCGGGATCCGCTCCAGATGGAAGCGGTCGGTGAGTTCGTCCGGGGTCGTCCACAGCCGTTCGCCGTGATCGAGTTCGACCGGCGCGACCGCGACATGCATCTGGTCGATGAGATCGGCATCTGGTCGATGAGATCGGCATCTGGTCGATGAGATCGGCGTCGAGGAAATCCCGGACCGTGGCCACTCCCCCGCCGCTGCGGACGTCCTTGCCGTCGGCGGCCTCGAGCGCCCGCGTCAATGCCTCTTTCGGCGATGCGTTCAGAAAGTGGAACGACGTTGTGAGGTCGCTACTTGGCGCGACGCACGTACAGCTGCTGAGTGGCTCGTGCAACGAGAACGCCTGTATTGGAGACGATTTCAGTGGTGTGCGTGGTTATCGACTTGCTGCCATCGTCGGTGACGGCACGGATCGTCGCGACCTCATCGAGCGGGAGCGACATGGAGGCGGTCACCAGTTCACGGCCGGGTGCGATGAACTCGATGCTCGCGCCACTGGTCCAAACGCGATAGCCGGCTCCGAGTTGACCACGTGCCATGAGCCCGAAAAATGGATCGGTCATCGCGTACAAAGTGCCGCCGAAGGCTGCCCGGTTCGGGTTGCGGTTCCATCGGCGAACTTTGTGCGTAGCTTCTACGCGGGTCCAGTCGTCCGCGATATGCGTGACGCGGACACCGGCACCCAAGAGTGGCGGGTAGATGTTCATGATCCGACGGAGCACTCGCGGGCCGGGCAGCGATTGTGTGCCCGCTCGCCCAGCGGTGAGATCGGACGTGTGGGGCTCTGCTGGCCTCGACATCAGTGGATCCTGTCTACAGCTTCATCTCGGCAGTCGTTGGGGCCCCATCATTTCCAACGCCGCACCGCGCAGGCAACTTTCGATCATTCCGAATCTCGTGCACGAGATCCGTTCGGATGATCTTCTAACCTCAACTGCCGCAACCCGCGTGGACCGAGTCGACCATCAAATCTTCTCGGAAGATCGAGGGACCGAGCCTCGTACAGCCGTTGACGGAACGCGCTCTCGGCGATGCGCTCGGGCTCTCAGTCGTGGGCGGCGGTGGGAAGGGGGGATGTCGTGGGCGAATCAAGTCAAGGACTGCACGGTCGGTACAGTTGCAGCCGGGTCAGCTGCGGTGGCCGAAATCGTTGTGTTCGAAGGTATTTACGGGGTATGTGTGCGGACGAAGATGATCGGCGTCATCATTGCCGGTCTCGCGCTCGGTGTGGTGAGTGGCTGTTCGGCCTCGGAGGACAAGCCGACGGGAATGTTCGATCCATGTAAGGAGATCAGCGACAGAACGATTCGAAGCGCCGGGTTCGATCCGGATACCAAGAAGGTCGTTCAAACCCTGACCAACTACTCGGTGAAGTGCGAGATCTCCCCTCTGAGCGGCTATGGCAGCTTGTATCTCGAGCATCCCAGCGCTCTTGCGCCTATCCGGACCTATGACGCCTACCTCGCCTCGGCGCAGAGGGTTGCCAACAGCCCAGGAGGGCACGCGCCTACCGTCACCAAGATCAACGGTCGTGATGCGTATGTCGGCCCGAAGTCCATGTTGGGTTGCGAAGTCAACCTCCGCACCGCCACCGGGGTCATGACCGTCGAGGCCACGAACGCCGACGAGAACACCTGCGCAAGCGCACAAAACATCGCGGCCATCCTCGAACCGAGCATCGGCAGCCGCTGACCACAAAGCTTCGACGACGACCATGCTCACATCCGCGGCCAACCGAATGCCCGCACGTTGCGATTGCGATCACCCCGGGACACGCCACTACCGTTACCATGAAACGTCCTCCTACCCCGATGGGACACCAAGCCCGACAAGCGCATCAGGAGGACGTTCCCCACGTCCGGACACCTGAGGCACAGAACGTTCGAGGCTCGTGCCGAGTTCGATCGATTGCTGCGGGAAGGACGTCGGATCGAAGCAGTGAAGGCGCTGCGTGATGGCTCGGGGATGGATCCGAATCCGAGCCTCCACTGGGCGATGGACGCGCTCGTCTACCGTGCGAAGGCCCTCGGCCTCGAAGGCCTCTGAGCCGATTGCAGCTCACTGAGAACGCACTGTTCTGCCGCTTACGGGGCTGTTCGGACCGGCGTGGCCGCGGCCAACCGCACGGAACTGTCTATGAGCGGGAGGTGGCTCGCCAACGTCATGCGTCCCAGCTGTCGGATCTCAGTGGGTGCCGCGCTGTAGCGTCCCGCCACAACGGATGGAGGCGAAAGTAAATGGGCGCGAAGGAGTGCCGGGTAGCGGTCCGCGGTAAGTCTGCGGATGAGGTGTGGGCACCGTCGGCGAGAACGCACTGCATTGCCGAATACCGCGCCGATCGGACCGACCATTGGGTAGGCAAAGATCACGTGCTGATTCGAGGTCGGCGGCCAGCACGATGCTCAGAGAAGTCGATACTGCGGGTAGGAGGTCAATCGGACTTCGCCTTGCGCTCAGCCAGTCGCGTCGTGAGCTGGGCGAGCACATGATCGGGAACCAGCCCGGAGACGTCGCCGCCCAGCGCCGCAACCTCCTTGATCAGCGACGAGGACAGGTAGCTGTACTCCGGATCGGAGGCAACGAACAACGTCTCCACACCGGACAGGCGGTGGTTCATCTGCGACATCGTGAGTTCGTACTCGTAGTCGCTCACCGCGCGCAGGCCCTTCACCATGGCGCGCGCGCCGTGCTGCACACAGAAGTCGACGAGCAGCCCGTCCATGGCCTCGACGCGGACATTCGGATACTCGCCGGTGACCTTGCGGATCATGGCGATCCGCTCCTCGGCGGTGAACAGCGCGCGCTTGCCGACGTTCTTGCCGACGCCGACGATCACCTCGTCGAACAGCGTCGCGGCGCGGCCGATGATGTCCAGATGGCCCTCGGTCACCGGGTCGAAGGAGCCCGGGCAGACCACCCGCGTCAACACACCCAACCTGATCCGATCGGTCAACCGACCGCCACCTCCACCCACAAATCGGCACGATACGCCCGAACATGCTGCCCCACAGCACCTCTCACCCGAATTGTCTGTGACGACCATGCATAGCTCACCAATGCAGCCCTGGTCCCAGTCGCACCAATACGCCTGGGACTTCGCTGATAAGAGATCGGTGCGGAGAGTGGCTATGCGCTTGGTTCGGCTGACAGCCCCTTCCCACCCGGGCGCCTCGCAGAGGGGGTGAGGTCTTCCTCGGTCCAGGTCCAGTCGAACGATGCCGCGATGGTGACGATGTGCTCAACTTTTCCACTCTCGACATACATGGGGAATGTGCTTCCTGTGTTGTTCGTTGGCCTGCGCTACCGAAGCTGGGTCGGGCTCGACTCGACGATGAGCGACCCAGCATGTACACCAGCACCTTTTGTCGGTCTTGCCGCGAGTCCTGATCGGGACCCAGCCCTACTCACCACTTTCTAAGAAGTCGCATACCGTGCTGACCGAAACGGCCAGCATGAGGCGCCGGTGGCCGGAACCTGGTGCGGTGCAGAACGTCCGCTGCTGCCGATGAGCGTGATGTACCTCGGTCGGATCTTGCCGGGCCGAGCGTGACCGCCTTCGCGGCGGGCGCCGCAGCCTGCCTCTAAACGACTGGTCCGTGGCATCCCCCCACCGCGCCTCCGCGAAAACCAGTTGGCGGGCCACGGCGACCACTGCTACCTTCCTGAAGGCCGTGCCAGAGAACGAGGAGGTGGTACCCGTGAACGCAGTATCGACATGGGTGCTCCCCTCCGGGGTCACGGTCGGGCGATAGGTCGTCCGGGAGCGCCGTTCAACAGCACTCCCGAAAGGCACGACCGTGCAATTCATTTCCGAACAGCGCCTCGACGACGGTATCTACGAGCGCAATTTCACCCTCGGTGAGATCCCCGGCATCCTGTGGACGCCCGCATCCGCATCCGCACCAACCCCACTGATCCTGCTCGGCCACCCCGGCGGACTGCACAAGATGTACCCCCGACTGGTGGCCCGGGCCCGGCACTCCGTGGCGGAGGGCTTCGCCGCGGCCACCATCGAGCTGCCTGGGAGCGGTGAGCGGCCCCATTCCGCCGCCGCCGAACAGGCCCGCGCCGACCTGCGCCGGGCGTTGCAGGCCGGTCAGCCGGTTGACGACGACATCGTCGACCGGCTCATCCTCCCGCTGGTCGAACAGGCGGTCCCGGAATGGCGGGCCACCCTGGACGCCCTCCTTGCACTCCCCGAGATCGGCGGCCCGGTCGGATACGCGGGAGGCGTGATCGCCATCGGCATCCGGCTGGCGGTGGTCGAGCCGCGCATCTCGGCCGCCCTGCTGTTCGCGGGGAGTTTCGTGCCCCGCAGCATGTTCGAGGAGGCCCGGCAGGTCACCATTCCGTTGCAGGTCCTGCTGCAGTGGGATGACGAAGGAAATGACCGACAGTTGGCCCTGGACCTGTTCGACGCCCTCGGCTCCAAGGAGAAGGCGTTGCACGCCAATATGGGCGGGCATACCGGCGTTCCAGCGTCCGAGGCGGATGAAGGGAGCCGGTTCTTCGCCCGGCACCTGAAGTGAGGCCGGGCCGTCGGGCCGGCGGCAGACGATAAGAGCTGTCGGCCAGGATGCCGCTCATCGAGGACAGGTCCCGACCCTCCTCGATGGCGGTAACCAGCAGATGCACAACCGCCCCCGACCCGGTACCGGCCATCGGCGGTACCGGGTCGGGGCACGGCGCGTCTCCGGATCGACGTCGGTGAGGGTCCGGCTGGTGTTGGTGTCATGATGTGCGACGGTCGGCGACCACGGCGGTCGATGATGAACGTCGCCATGGGGCGCGGTGCCGGTTTCACTGTCCGGTCCGTTTCCTCATGCCACCTTCCGAACCGAACGGGCCAGCTTTCGCGGCATCCGGCTCTCCGGCAACCCGTGGCCGAAGCCACGTGAGGTTCCCGGTTCCGTTTCGGCGCGCCGGATTTCGCGTACCCCCGGATTCCCGGATACCTTCTGATCCCGGCTCTCCTTCGCCCGTGCGGACGGCTTTCACGTCCTCAGGCGCTACCGATGGGTGGTATGGCCGGGCAGGACGCACACGGCGTCGAGGCCGAGCACGTGGTTGAGGCGGCCGAAGGCCAGCCAGGAGCCCAGGCACATAGACAGTTCGACGATCTCGGCGTCGGTGTAGAGCCGCTTCATGCGCTCGAAGAACTCGTCATCGAGATTGTGGTGGTCGAGGGCGTACCGTTCGGCGTACTCGGCGGCCATGCGGGTGCGGTCGTCGAAGGATTCGGTTGCGCGCCAATTGGTCACGTCGTCCGCGAAGGACTCCTCGACCTTCTCGCCATCGCGGTCGGTGCGCCAGTCCAGGCAGAACAGGCAGCCGTTGATCTGGGCGATCCGCAGGCGCGCGGCCTCGAATTCACGCAGGCCCAGGGTGGAGTGGGAGTAGACGGCGAGGGAGAGGTTGGAGGCGGCGATGCCGATGCCAGGCACCATTTCGCCCCACACGTAGCCGATGGGGTCCTTGCCCTCGGGGATGTCGATGATCATGCCGGGTTCCTTCCGAGCGTGCCGAAGGGCAGCGGGACGTCGAGGGCGTCGTAGAGGCCGGGTTCGGCGGTGGCCAGCCAGGGGATGGCGTTCACCAATCTGCCTACGGCGGTGGCGTTTCCGCCCGCGGAGTGATTGCCGTCCTCGTCGGTCGCCTGCACGGTGATCTCGATGCGCGGGCGGCCCTCGATCAAGACGCGGTGCGCGCCCGCACCGCCGGGTGGCTGTGGCCAGTCCGGCGCACAGCCGGCGTGGATGCGGGTGACGTGTTCGATGACGATGCGCGGGCTGCCGTCGACGATGCCCTGCACCTCGAAGCGCACCGCGCCCTGGGTGCCCGCGTCGAACTTGCCCATGCGCTCGGTCTCGACGGTCTCGCCGAGGGCGCGGCGCTCCACGACCTCGCGGATGTCGGTGAGCGCCACCCCGAGTCCGCGCGCGATCATCCGAATCTGCCCGCCCCACACCATGGTCGGGACGGTGGGCGCGAGCATCGGCGGCTGATAGTCCATGGGCTGGCCCATGCCGACGAGGTAGCGCACCGAGTCGGGCTGGTCGTAGGTGGTGTAGTCGAAGATCTCCTGGCAGCGCAGCACATCCACGCTGCTGCCGAGGCCGCTCATGAGCAGCGGCAGCACATCGTTGCCCCAGCCCGGGTCGATTCCGGAGACGAACAGCGCGCCGCCGCCGGCCGTGATGGCCGCCGAGACGCGGTCGAGAACTTCGGCCGGGGCGCTGCGGTGGTCGTAGAGCGCGTAGAGCGCCGGCGTGACCACGACGGCCCCGATGCCGAGGGCGCGTTCGATATCGGCGAGGGCGTCGTCGGGGCGGATGTCGCCGGAGGCGGCGTACACGATGGCCCGGGGCCCGGCCGCGAGCGCGGCGTCGATGTCGCCGGTGGCCGCGATCCCCACTTCGGTGTCCAGCCCGGCCAGTTCACCGGCGTCGCGACCGATCTTGGCGGGATTGTGGACCAGCACGCCGGTCAGCTCCAGGCCGGGATGCGCGGCCACCGCCCGGATGGCGGCGCGGCCCACATTGCCCGTGCCCCAGACCAGGGTGGAAATCATATGGGAAACGTAGCAAATGCTTGGTAGGCCAGCGTCCGATTCGGCTACATTGCGGTATGGATTTCGCAGCTCTCGAATCGATCCGCGCACTCAAGTACCGCTACCTGCGCACCCTGGACCTGAAGCAGTGGGACGAGTTCGGGGACACGCTCTGCGCCGATATCGTCGGTTCCTACGGCTCGCCCTCGGGCGGGCTGCCGGCGCAGTTCACCAGCCGCGATCAGATCGTGGACTTCATGCGCGGGGCATTGAGCGGGAACATCATCACCGTGCACGTCGCCAACCATCCGGAGATCACCGTGGACGGCGATACCGCTTCCGGCAGTTGGTGTCTGGAGGACACCGTGATCGCGGCCGACTACGGCCTGCTGATCCGCGGCGCGGCCTATTACCACGACACCTACCGCCGCGAGGACGGCGTCTGGCGCATCGCGAGCACCGGCTACCAGCGCATATACGAGTCCAAGATGTCGACCGGCGAGCTGCCCGGGTACGCCCTCACCGCCAATCGCTGGGCCCCGGCCGCCGAATCGCAGCAGGGCTGACCACGCGCCGAATCCCCCGGCGGTTAACGCGTTTTCGAATCCGGCCGATCTTGACTGCGACAGTGGCGCACGCATCCCCACCCCACCGGGATGCGTGCGCCATCAGGTTCGACCAACGCTAGGAACAACATGCGCAAGACTCTGTTCGCCCTGTCCGGCCTCGCCTTCGCCACCGCCGCCGCGGTGCTGCCCGCGGCCCCGGCACAGGCCGCCTCCGCCTGGGGCGCGATCGCGGTGTCCGACTACGGCGATCTGGGCTGGTCCTGGAACTACGACACCGAGGGCGCGGCCAGCCAGGCCGCCATCGACAAGTGCGCCAAGGCCAGCTGCTCCACCGTCACCACCTTCACCGGCTGTGGCGCGGTGGCCTTCTCGGATTCGATGAACAAGTACACCGGCGGCTACGGCGCGACCCCGGCCGATGCGGAGAACTCCGCCAAGTGGTACTCCGACTCGTACCTGGTGCGCACGGCCATCTGCAACGACTGATCGCCGGAGCCGGACGGCGGCCCTGACACCGGCGTCCGGCTCGTACTTCCCTGCGCTGGAACCCGTTTCGGTGGACTTCAGCGCTCGGCGGCCTCGACCGCCTTGCGAACCTTCTCGGCGTCGGCCGGGGCGGCCTCATGCTCCCAGAACGGCTCGGCGACCGCGTAGGGCGTGCCGTAGACGGGGGTGTCGGGCTGGGTGCGCCAGCTGTCGGCGAGCGCGCCGATATCGACGGTGTCGTAGCCGAGCACGCTGATCAATTCCGCCGCAACGGTTTTCGCCTCGGTGTCGTCACCGGCGATGGGCAGCGCGGTGCGATCGGCCGCACCCGCGGGCCGGCCCAGTACGGCCAGGTGCTTGAAGAGAATATTGTTGAACGCCTTGACGACCCGAGAGCGCGGCAGATGCCGTTGCAGCAGTTCGGAACTGGTGGCCACGCCCGCCTCCAGGTCGGGGAAATCGCCATCGCGGCCCGGGTAGTAGTTGTTGGTGTCGATGACCACCTTGCCGACCAGCGGCTCGGCCGGGACCTGCTGATACGCCTTCAGCGGTACGGTGACCACCACGATGTCGCCCGCGGCGGCCGCCTCGGCCGGGGTCGCGGCCCGGGCCCGCTCCCCCAGTTCGGCCACCAGCTCCGCCAAGGTCTCCGGCCCTCGCGAATTGCTCAGCACCACATCGATTCCCGCGGCCACGGCCAGCCGGGCGAGAGTGCCGCCGATGTTTCCGCTCCCGATCAATCCAAGCGTCGTCATGTTCGCTGCCAACGCGGCCCCGGCGGGGCTTGTTCCCGCGAGTCGGTTCGGGGTCATTCCGCCACTCCTATGTCCTCGTTCCAGAGGTCGGGCCGTGCCGCGATGAAGCGGGTCATCATCTCGGCGCACGCCGGATCGTCGAGCACGGTGACGGAAACCCCGTGCGCCGCGAGCCAGTCGTGCCCGCCGGTGAAGGTTCGCGATTCCCCGATGACGACCGCGCCGATCCCGAACTGCCGCACCAGCCCGCTGCAATACCAGCACGGGGACAGCGTGGTGACCATGATGGTGTCGCGATAGTCGCGGCGGCGACCGGCCTTGCGGAACGCCTCGGTCTCGGCGTGCGCACTGGGGTCGTCGTTCTGCACGCGGCGGTTGTGGCCGCGCCCGAGTAGATTGCCCGCGCTGTCGAACAGGGCGGCTCCGATGGGAATCCCGCCCTCCCGCAAGCCAAGTTGCGCCTCCTCATAGGCGGTGACCAGCAGATCCTGTGCATTGACCATGCCGATCATGCTGCCACCGCCGTCCCGGAGACCTGGCAGACACCACGATCTCGTTCGGCGCCGCGATCCTGGCTTCAGCTCGGTAAATTCAGCCGCTAGGGTGGGACCATGGACAGCTCCCTCGCTCGCGACGTGTGGCGCGTGCTGGAACCATTGCATGCCGTCACCTACTTCGCCGCCGATTGCATCGCCGCCAACAAAGCCGTTGGCCTGCGCGGCTTCTGGATGGGTTACTTCGCGGCCCGTTCCGCTCCGTTGGGCGCGGTCGGCCCGTCGGTCGTGGAGGCCACCTTCTACAACTTCCATCCGGCCATGGTCCGGCGAGCCATTCCGGATGCCTGGGGGTTCGCCGCACCGGAGGCGATCATCGCCACCCGGGCCATCGCCGCGGCGGCGGTGCTGCGGGCCGTCGTGCCCGATATCGCCACCATTGCCGCGCGGGCCGTTCCGCATCTTCAGCGGGCCATCGCCGACGCTCCCGCGGCGGGCCGCCCGCTCTTCGCCGCCAATCGCGACCTGCCCACCTCCGGCGACTCCGTCCACGCGCTCTGGCAGTCCGTCACCGCCCTGCGCGAGCACCGTGGCGATGGGCACGTGGCGTGCCTGCTGAGCGAGGGTATCGACGGCTGTGAGGCGCACGTGCTGTTCTCGGCCTCCACCGGCACCCCCGGGCAGCTGTGGCGCGACAATCGTGGGTGGAGCGAAACCGATTGGAAGGCAGCGCAAGAGCGGCTCACCGACCGCGGCCTCCTCAACGGCGACGGCCTCACCGAGGCCGGGCGGGCGCTGCGCGCGCACATCGAGGCGCGGACGGACGCCCTGGCCATGACCGCCTACCGCGGCATCCCGGGCATCGTCGAGACACTGTCGGTGCTCACCCCCGCGGCCCGTGCCGTGATCCGCAGCGGCGAGGTCCCCTACCCGAATCCGATGGGCGCCGAACCGGCCTGAGCTCTCACCACACGCCGGGGACGAGGCGCTTGGTCGTGAGCCGGTAGGTCTCGTACGAGGCGCCGAGGGTTTCGACGAGCGTCTTCTCCTCGAGGCGGATGCGCCGCAGGAACGCGTAGACGGGGATGAGCGTCGTGAGCAGCAGCGAGAGGACATTGGTCGAGGCCAGGCCGAAGCCGACGGTGATCAGCAGGACGCCCGAGTAGGACGGGTGGCGGACCCAGTGGTAGGGACCGTGGCTGATGACCGGCTGATCGGCGTCCACCTCGACGGTGGTGCGGAAGTGCTTGCCCAGCACGGTGATCGCCCAGACCCGCACCGCCAGTCCGAGCCACATGAGCGCGACGCCGACGACCTGCCACGGCACCGCGGGGCCCGGGAAGCGCAGGGGGCTGTCGGCGGGGAGAAGGATCCCGGTGAAGCTGGCCACGGTCATGGCGGCGGCCACCAACAGCATGATGATCAGGCGGGTGCCGCCGTCGCCGGCGGTGGAGCCGGTGCCGCGCACCCGATCTCGCACCCGTAGGCCGATTTCGAATGCCAGCCACACCCAGGTGGTGAATACGGCGATGGTCACGTTCGGCTGTCCTTCCACGCTTGCTGTCCGATTCGTCGAGATTCCCATCCAACCCTCTGGGCGCACATCCGGGATCCACCCGGAGAATGACCCCTGAGTGCCCCGCAGTACCTCTCGAGTCGCCCGCGATACCTCTGGAGTCGCCTCAGTACCGCTCGAGTCGAATGGCATTGGCGGCCTTCTCGATCGGCTTCATGATCGAGCGCAGGGCCAGGCCCTTCCACGGCATCCAGCGCAGCATGCGCATCATGGTCATCTGCAGGCGTAGCGCGCGGGCGTCGCCGACGACCATCCGGGTGGCGTTGTTCCAGCCCAGGGCCAGGTTCTCGTCGATGTACTCGCGCATGCGCTCCTGGTAGGCGGCGAAGGCGACGCGGTGGTCGCCCGCGGCGGCGCGCAGTTCACCGGCCAGCACGTACGCGCCGACCAGCGCCATGCTGGTGCCCTGCCCGGACAGCGGCGACGGGCAGTAGGCGGCATCGCCGATCAGCGCGACGCGCCCGGACGACCACTGCTCCAAGTGGATCTGGCTCACCGTGTCGAAATAGAAATCCGGCGACTCCGGCATGGCGCCGAGCAGGTTGGCCACCTCCCAGCCGCCGTCGGCGAAGACCTCGGCGACCAGCCGCTGCTGTGCGGAGATGTCCCCGCGGTCGAGCAACTGGTCGGGAGCGGGAAAGAGGAACTGCGCCTTGGCCACCGAGCGGTGGGTGCTGTACACCTGCACGACCTTGCCCGGCGTGGCGTGGATGAGCTCCCAGCGATCGAGGTCCAGGTAGTTCGGCACCGAGATGACGCAGGCGGCCATGCCGGTATGGCGGGCGAACCGCTCTTCCGCGCCGAAGATGTCGCGGCGCACCGTGGAATGCATGCCGTCCGCGCCGATCACCAGATCGAAACCTGCGAAGCCGCGTGACGGAAGCGCACCTCGACGCCGTCGGCGTGCTCGATGAGCTCGGCGATGGAGTCCCCGAACCGGTAGTCGACGCCGCTCTTGGTGGCGTCGAACAGGATTCGCGCCAGATCCCCGCGCAACACCTCGTCGTCACCGGGCGAGCGCATGCCGGCAGTACCCCACCCGCGATGGCGAGCAGAAACACCAGGTGCGGTCGCCGCATCGGACGTCCCAGAGCCGCAACCCCCGCCGCCGCCCGTTCCAGCTCGGCCACGAGACCATCACGTCCCCGCGCGGCCACCGCCACACACACCGCGTACCGCTCGGCGTCGAGAACGACCCGCCGCTCGGCGCGGGACATGTGAGCCTCCGGGTCCGAATTCAGTTCGGGTAGCAGGAGATTGGCGACGGCCGGGCCGTCGCCGGAGCGGCCGGTGAGCCACCAGTACCAGGCTTGCGCGGCGATCAGGCGGGCAGCGAGACCGGGGTCGGCGGCGGCGGACCAGCGCAGGGCGGATTGGAGGTTGTCGTGGTCGGCGGCGAGGCGGGCCAGGTGCTCGAGCTGGTCCGGGCCGCGTCGAGGCGGGCGCAGATGCGGGCGACCAGGCCGATGGTGCCCGCGTCCGGAGCGAAACCGCGGCGGCGCGTTCGGCGAACAGGCGCACGGCCGGGGCCGCCAGCTGATCGGCCAGCGCCGAATCGGTTGGAGCCGTGGGCAATTGCGGGACCGGGAAGAGCATTTCGCCCGTGACCCGCAGGGCCTCCCGGCTCGTGGCGAGAATGCGCAGGCCGGGGCAGGCGACCAGCAGCCGGTGGGCGAGGCGGGCGACGTCGAGGACGACGTGTTCGCAATTGTCGAGAATGAGCAGCAGCGGGCGATCGACGAGCATCACGACCAGCCGCGACTCGGTATCGCGCGGGCCACCGGCCGCACGCGCCGACAGATCGCGCCCACCCAGCGCGTTCGCGATCGCCTGCGCGGCCTGCACGCCGTCCACCAGCGGAGCCATTTCGACGAAACAGACCTCACCGCGCACCCGGCTCCCCGCGGCCAGCGCCAGGCGCGTCTTCCCGGTGCCACCCGGACCGGTCAGGGTCACCAGCCGGGCCCGGGCGACCAACGGCGCCAGCCGGGCGAGCTCGGCATCCCGGCCCACGAAACTCGTGAGCGGCGTCGGCAGCCGCCGATTCGATACCGCAGCACCCACATCCGCGCGCAGGATCGCCAGATGGGCGTCCATGAGCTCGGCGGAGGGATCGGCCCCGAGCTCGTCGGCGAGCAGCCGCCGCCCCTGCTCGAAGGATTCGAGCGCCTCGGCCTGGCGGCCCGCCGCGTACAGGCCGCGCATCAGCAGAGCACGGGCACGCTCCCGAAGCGGTTGTGCCGCAACCAGTTCCGATAGGTAACCCACCACCGCCAGCGGCTCACCGACCGCCAGCGCGGCCTCGGCCCGATCCTCCTCGGCGGCCAGTCGCGCCTCGGTCAGGCGGGCGGCCCGGCCTTGGGCGAACGGCGCGTCCCGCACATCGGCCAGCGCCGGACCGCGCCACAGCCCGAGCGCCTCCTCCAGCAGCGTCATCGCCGCCCCGAAGTCCTTGTCCTGCACGGCCTTCCGTCCCCGTGCGGCCAGCCGCCCGAACCGCAGCGCATCCACCGCCTCCGGATCGACCGCCAATCGATACCCCGCCCCGCCGGATTGGACGAGTTCCCCCTCCCCCACCCCATTCCGCAACGCCCGCCGCAGCCGTGACACCTGCGACTGCAACGCATGCCCCGCATCCCCAGGCGGCTGTTCCCCATACAACTCGTCGATCAGCCGCTTCCGCCCTACCACGCGCCCCGCGTCCAGCGCCAGCGCCGCCAGCAAGGCCCGTACCTGCGGACCTCCGATCGGAAACGGGCTCCCATCGGCCCGCCGCGCCTCGATCGGACCCACGATCCCGAACTCCACGCGGCCAGTATGCCCGGACCAGACTCATCCCCATCGCATGGACATGAGCCGTCTCGGTCATTCCGGCCCGCGCTGTCGGCCGGCACCCGTCGGAGCAGGCCGGTAAGGATCCCCGCCACAGGCATGCCGGGGATGACGGGTTGATGTTCCGGCACAGCGCACCGCTCGTCCATCGCTTACGGGAATGCACTGGTGCACAGCGCTTCTCGGGCCGATGCCCGCATCCGCGCATTATCGTCGGCGGATCCGGCGCGGGCCGCGGTCAGCGGGATTCGGGGGCAGCGACCAGGTCGCGGATCAGCAGGGCGGTGTGGAGGGAGGTGCGGGTTTCGCCGTCGTCGAGGTCGACGTCGAGGATGCGTTCGATGCGGGCGAGGCGGTCGTAGAGGGTGGGGCGGCTGATGGTGAGGCGCTTCGCGAGCTCGGTTTTGTTGCCGGCCAGATCGAGGAACTGGCGCAGCGTGCGGGTGAGGTCGGTGGCATTGCGGATGTCGTAGCGGAGCAGAGCGCTCAGCTCGGTTTCGGCGAAGCGCTGGACGCCGGGCTCGTCGCGAATGAGGGAGAGCAGGCCACGCAGGCGGACATCGCCGCTGCGATAGAACGGGCGCGGAGGCGAAGGATTCAGGGCGAGGGCGACTTCCGCGACGTGCGCGGCCCGGGTGAGCTCGCGGGCGGTGTCGAGGAGGGAGTCCGATTCGCCGCCGACGCCGATGACGGCGCGTTCCACGCCCGCGACGCGGCGGATCTCAGCGAGTATGGCCGCGCAGACCATCGAGAGCGCGGCGTCCAGATCGCCGGCGCGCGAGACGGCCAGCACGACGATGACCCGATTGCCGTGATCGGGAGCGGCCAGCGCTGTCGCCTTGGCCAGCGCCACCCCGTGCAGCGCCGCGTCCAGCAAGGCGGCCGTACGCCGTTGCCGCGCCACCGGATCCGACTCGGCCTCCGCCGCGACCTCCACCGCCAGCGGGACATACCGCGCGCGGCGGGCCAGGCCGAGCGTGGCCGCCAGCGCCACCGCGTCGCGTTCGTCGGTGAGGCGGCCGTTGACCATGTCGTCGACGAGACCGGTCTGCGCCTGCCGGTGCAGGCCGAAGCGATCACGCTCGATCATCCGGTGCAGGGTCAGCGTCTGCGCGGCGCGTTCGAGCACCATGCGGGCCCGGGCATTCGGCACCCGGCTCGAGCGCAGGATGAGCCGCCCCCAGCGCTGCGTATGCGGGCCCACCGGAACGACATCCGGGTCGGTGTCGGGCAACAGCCGGGAGGCGGCCTCCCAATGCTCGAGCAGGGCCGAGGTGCCGGTGTGCCGCGCCGTCAGCGCGAGTACGCGGTGCGCAAGGTCCTCGAGCACGACGGAGGCGTCCAGCATTCCGGCGGCGGTCTTCACGATCTCGGCCAGCGACGCCCGCCGCACGCTCAGGTCGGTGAAGGTCTCGTGCACGGTGCGCGCGAATTCCAGCTCCGCGTACTGATCGGCCACGATCACCCGGTGCACCGCCTCGGTGATCTCCACGAACCGCACCACCCGGTGCAGCGCCACCACCGGCAAACCAACCCGGTCCGCGGTCGCGGCCACCACCGGCGGCAATTCCCGCACGTAGGTGCCCAATTCGACGACCAGCCCCGACACCCCGGCCGCGGCCAACGCTTCCAGATAGTCGACAGTGGCCGTGTCGCTACCGGCCAGCGCCTGTCCGGTGGTGAGAATCAGTTCCCGGCCCACCAGTAGTTTCGCCACATCCGGCAGTTCGCTCACGTGCACCCACCGCACCGGCCGATCCAGGGAGCCGCCGCCCACGACCACCGGGTGCCCGGCCCGCACGACCGGCATGGCCAGCACGTCACCCACGGAGAGGAGCATCGACGAATCGTAATACGAAGTTCGAAACCGCATACATAACGTCGGGCATCAACCGGCGGGTAATGCCGCAGAGTAGGGGCGGACGATCCGCGGCGGGACCGGCGGCATCACGGAATCGAGGAGACATGCAGACCATCGCTCACTGGCTCGACGGCAAGACCTCCACCGGTTCCAGCACGGCGACCGCACCGGTCACCAATCCCGCGACCGGCGTGGTGACCGGACAGGTCGCCCTCGCTTCCTCCGCCGATGTCCGCACGGTCGTCGAGGCGGCCGTGGCCGCCTTCCCGGCGTGGCGCGACGCCTCTCTGGCCAAGCGCACCCAGGTGCTGTTCCGCTTCCGCGAACTGCTCAACGAACGCAAGCAGGAGCTGGCCGCGATCATCACCGGCGAGCACGGCAAGGTGCTCGCCGACGCCCTGGGCGAAGTGACGCGCGGTCTGGAGGTGGTCGAATTCGCCTGCGGCATACCGCATCTGCTCAAGGGTGCCTACACCGAGAACGCCTCCACCAAGGTCGACATCTTCTCCGTCCGTCAGCCCTTGGGCCCCGTCGCCATCATCTCGCCGTTCAACTTCCCGGCCATGGTGCCCATGTGGTTCTTCCCCGTCGCCATCGCGGCCGGTAACACCGTGGTGCTCAAGCCGAGCGAGAAGGATCCCTCCTCCTCGCTGTGGCTGGCCGAGCTGTGGCAGGAGGCCGGGCTGCCCGACGGCGTGTTCAATGTGGTCCAGGGCGACAAGGTCGCGGTGGACGAACTGCTGGAAAACCCTGCCATCAAGGCGGTTTCATTCGTCGGGTCCACCCCGATCGCCAGGTACGTCTACGAGCACGCCACCGCGAGCGGCAAGCGCGTGCAGGCCCTCGGCGGAGCCAAGAACCACATGGTGGTGCTGCCCGACGCCGATCTCGACCTGGCCGCCGACGCCGCCGTGAACGCCGGCTTCGGCTCGGCCGGTGAACGCTGCATGGCCATCAGCGCGCTGGTGGCGGTGGGCTCCATCGCCGACGACCTGGTCTCGCGCATCGCCGAGCGCGCCAAGACCATTCGCACCGGCGATGGCGCCCGCGGCGCCGATATGGGCCCGCTGGTCACCGCGGCGCACCGCGACAAGGTGGCGTCCTATATCGCGGCGGGCGAATCCTCCGGCGCGACAGTGGTTCTCGACGGCCGCGCGGTGGCCGCCGACGGCGCGGCCGACGGCTTCTGGCTCGGCCCGACCGTTCTCGACCATGTCACCACCGATATGAGCGTCTACACCGACGAGATCTTCGGCCCCGTGCTCTCGGTGGTGCGCGTGGACAGCTACGACGAGGCGCTGGCCCTCATCAACGCCAATCCGTACGGCAACGGCACCGCCCTGTTCACCAATGACGGCGGCGCGGCCCGGCGCTTCCACAACGAGGTCGAGGTCGGCATGGTCGGCATCAATGTCCCCATTCCGGTCCCCATGGCCTACTACAGTTTCGGAGGCTGGAAGAACTCCCTGTTCGGCGACTCGCACGTGCACGGCACCGACGGCGTGCACTTCTTCACCCGCACCAAGGCCGTCACCACCCGCTGGCTGGACCCCAGCCACGGCGGTCTGAACCTCGGCTTCCCCCAGAACCACTGAACGGATACCGCGATGACCCTGCCCAATGGCCTGACCCCGGAGGCGGCGCGCGAGCGGGCCGCGCGCGCCTACGAATTGGATCGCAAGCACGTCTTCCACTCCTGGTCCGCCCAGAAGTCCCTGCACCCCATGGTCATCACCGCCGCCCAGGGTTGCCACGTGTGGGACGGCGACGGCAACCGGCTGCTGGACTTCTCCTCGCAGATGGTGAACACCAATATCGGACACCAGCATCCGAAGGTGGTGGCCGCCATCCAGGAGCAGGCGGCCACCCTGTGCACCGTCAGCCCGGGATATGTGAACGACGCCCGCTCCGAGGCGGCACGGCTCATCGCCGAGCACACTCCCGGTGAGCTGAACCGGATCTTCTTCACCAACGGCGGCGCGGACGCGGTCGAGCACGCGGTGCGCATGGCCCGGCTGCACACCGGGCGCTACAAGGTGCTCGCGCGCTACCGGTCGTATCACGGCGGCACCGAGACCGCGGTCAACCTCACCGGCGACCCACGGCGCTGGCCCAACGACCACGGCAATGCCGGGGTCGTGCACTTCTTCGGGCCGTTCCTGTACCGCTCGCAGTTCCACGCCACGACCGAAGTCGAGGAGACCGAACGCGCGCTGCAGCACCTGGAGCAGACCATCGCGTTCGAGGGACCGAGCACCATCGCGGCCATCATCCTCGAATCGGTGCCGGGCACGGCCGGAATCATGGTGCCGCCGCCCGGTTACCTGGCAGGCGTGCGCGCGCTGTGCGACAAGTACGACATCGTGATGATCGCCGACGAGGTGATGGCGGGCTTCGGCCGGACCGGGAAATGGTTCGCCATCGACCATTTCGAGGTGGCGCCGGATCTGCTCACCTTCGCCAAGGGCGTCAACTCCGGGTATGTGCCGCTGGGTGGCGTCGCCATCGCACCGCACATCGCGGCCACCTTCGACGATCGCGCCTACCCGGGCGGGCTCACCTACTCGGGGCATCCGCTGGCCACGGCCGCGGCCGTCGCGACCATCAACGCGATGCGCGAGGAGGGCATCGTCGAGAACGCGGCCGATATGGGCGAGCGCGTCCTCGGCCCCGGCCTGCGGGAGCTGGCCGATCGGCATCCGAGCGTCGGCGAGGTCCGTGGCCTGGGCGTGTTCTGGGCCGTGGAACTGGTCCGCGACCGCGCCACCCGCGAACCCCTCGCCCCCTACGGCGGCACCAGCCCGGCCATGACCGAGACCGTCGCCGCCGCCAAGGCCGCCGGACTGCTGCTGTTCGTGAACTTCAACCGCCTGCACGTGGTCCCGCCCTGCACCATCACCGAGGCCGAGGCCAAGGAGGGACTCGCCATTCTGGATCAGGCGCTCACCGTCGCCGACGGCCACACCGTGTGAATCGGGGACGGCCACTTCGGCATTCGAGCAAACGCTGAGTTAGGACCGCACCGGCGACACCCCGCGGGCGGGCTCTTCGGAGCCCGCCCGCGCTGTCGTGGGTTATCCTCGATCCACACACGTCGAATTCTGACTATCTTTCGTGGTGGTGACCGTGGAAACCCGCTCCGCCGGGTTGGACCCGAGGCTGCAGGCCGCAGCCATGAACATCGCCGGGCAGCTGCGCATGCGCCGCCGCTGCGACGATCGCGCCGCCACCAGCTGATTCTCACCGCACCCGCCGGTCATCCATGCCTGGATCGACCGGCGGGTTCTCGTCATACCCGGACCGGGTTCACGCATATCTGCACACAGGCCAACACACCCGTCGTTGGGCCGGGAGGCCGGACCTCCCGGCAGGAGAGAAGGAGTTGATCGGCCATGTCGGCCAAGGGAAGCAAACCGTGGGCGTCGGCACTCGTGGACGCAGCGCCGACGCCGTACTGGACCGACCGGCCCGAGCGGCCGACCCCCACCGACCCCCTCACCACCGCCGCCGACGCCGACCTGGCCGTCATCGGCGGCGGCTACAGCGGGCTCTGGACCGCCCTGCTGGCCAAGGAACGCAATCCCGGCATCGACGTGGCGTTGGTGGAATCCGGCCTCTGCGGGCACGCGGCCTCCGGGCGAAATGGCGGCTTCTGCTCCGCTAGCCTCACCCACGGCCTGTCCAATGGCATCGAGCGCTTTCCGGATGAGATCGACGAGCTGGAACGGCTCGGCCGGTCCAACCTCGACGACATCGAGAAGGCCATCCTCCACTACGGCATCGACTGCGACTTCGAGCGCACCGGTGAAATGGAAGTGGCCACCGCGCCCCACGAGCTGGCGTGGCTGCGCGAGAGCCACGATGCCGCCGAATCCCTCGGCTACCGCACCGAATTGCTCGATACCGGGCAGGTGCGGGGCATGGTGCACTCCCCCACCTACCTCGGCGGCTGGTGGGACCGCGACGGCGTCGCCATGCTCGATCCGGCCCGGCTGGCCTGGGGCCTGCGGCGCGCCTGCCTGGACTCCGGGGTGCGCATCTTCGAAGGCACTCCCGTGCAACGCATTTCGAGATCGACCGGTGGCACGCTGACCCTGCACACCCCGCACGGCGAGGTGTGCGCGCCACGAGTCGCCTTGTGCACCAGCGCTTTCGCGGGCCCGCTGCCCAAGGTGTCCCGCCACGTGGTGCCGGTCTACGACTACGCGCTCATGACCGAACCGCTCACCGCCGAACAGCTCGACAGCATCGGCTGGGGCGCCCGCATGGGACTGGCCGACGCCTCCTACCGGTTCCACTACTACCGCCTGACCAGCGACAATCGCATACTCTTCGGCGGCTACGACGCGATCTACCACTTCGGCAATCGCATCGCCCCGACCCTGGAATACAACGAGGCCACCTTCGAAACCCTGGCCCAGCACTTCTTCCAGACCTTCCCGCAGCTCGACGGTCTGCGCTTCACCCATCGCTGGGGCGGGGTCATCGACACCTGCGGCCGTTTCTGCGCCTTCTTCGGCTCTGCCCACAAGGGCCGGCTGGTGTACGCGGCCGGATACACCGGGCTGGGCGTCGGCGCGACCCGCTTCGGCGCGGAGGTCATGCTCGACCGGCTGTGGGGCCTGGACACCGAGCGCACCCGCCTGCGCCTGGTCCGCTCCCGGCCCCTACCGCTGCCGCCGGAACCGTTGCGCTCGGCGGGAATTCACCTCACCCGCTGGTCCCTGGCCCGCGCCGACGCCCACCAGGGCCGCCGCAACCTGTGGCTGAAGACCCTCGACTACACCGGATTGGGCTTCGACTCCTGACGCAGGACCAGCAGCGTGATCTCGCTGGGCGCGAACAGCCGCAGCTGCGGACCCCAGAAGCCGGTGCCGCGGCTGGTGTAGAGCTGGGTGCGCTCGCCGTGGCGGCTGAGCCCGGCCACCACCGGCTGCTCCAGGCGGACCAGATAGTGGAACGGCCAGATCTGGCCGCCGTGGGTGTGGCCCGAGATCTGCAGGGCCACACCGGCGGCCACGGCATCGGCGACCTGCCTGGGCTGATGGGCCAGCAGGATCACCGGAAGCGCCGGATCCGCCCCGGCCAGGGCCGCGGTGATATCGGGCCCGTGGCCGGGCAGACCGCGCCCGGTGGGATCGTCGATGCCCGCGAGCACGAGACTGTCGCCATTGCGGGTGATGACCTCGTGCTCATTGCGCATCGGCCGCCAGCCCAGCCCGGCCATGTGCTCGATCCAGCCCGGGGCGTCACCGAAGTACTCGTGATTGCCCGTGATGTAGAACCGGCCGAACTCGGACTCGACCTTGCCCAGCGGATCCACCTGCGCCTTGCGCTTCGCGACCGACCCATCGGCGAGATCACCGGCGTGACAGGCGATATCGGGCCGCAGCGCATTGACCTCGTCCACCACCCGCTCCGACCAGCGCAGCCGATCCAGCGCCGCGAAGTGGGTGTCGGTGACGACCGCCAGCCGGAACCCGTCCAGGCCCGCACCGAGCCCGGGAATGTTCACCTCGACCGTACGCACCCGCGGCACTCGGCGCGCCTGGTAGATCGCCCACCCGCACAGGGCGACCGACACCGCGAGCACACCGGCGGCCACCACGCGCGAGCGCGCCGGATCGTCCACACCCGCCGCCGCCAGCATCGCTCGCACCACCGCGCCGATCACCGACCAGGTGAACACCACCCACACCACACCCAGCAATGTGTCGCCCACCATGGACGCGATATCCGACTGCCGGGGACCGTGCCCGAGCAGCATGCCGGCGGGCAGCGCCAAGTAGGCGAGCAGGACGACCGCGGTGCCGAGCCAGAACCACGGCCCGGACAGGGTCGTGTACACCAACAGCCACCACGGGAGCAGGAACAGCAGCGCGGGTACAGCCAGGAACAGAACCGCGCGGGGAAGGTACTTCACGGGGGATCATCCTTGTCGGACCGAAAGCCGCCGGAGAAGGCGTGCTCTCCAACGTACCGTGCCCCTCGGGAAGGATGATCACACGTGACCGACCAGACCTCCGGCCGGGGAGCCCCACACCTCGACGACATCTCCAAGCGGATCATCGCCGAGCTTCAGGAGGACGGGCGGCGGGCCTACGCGTCGATCGGCAAGGTCGTGGGCCTCTCCGAGGCAGCGGTGCGGCAGCGAGTGCAGAAGCTGGCCGACGCCGGGGTCATCCAGATCGTGGCGGTCACCGATCCCCTCCAGGTCGGGCTGTTCCGGCAGGCCATGATCGCGATCACCGTGGACGGCCCAGCGCAGCCGGTGGCCGACACCCTCGCCGCCATCGAGGAGATCAATTATGTGGTCATCTGCGCGGGGCGCTACGACATCCTCTGCGAGGCGGTCTGCCCCGACGACGAGGCCCTGCTCGATCTGGTGTCCAACCGCATCCGCGCGCTGGCGGGCGTCCGTCACGCCGAGATCATGGTCTACCTCAAGCTCCGCAAACAGACCTACAAGTGGGGTACGCGTTGACCAACCGGGAAGACCTCGGATCACTGCCGCGATTCGCAGCAGGGGGCAGCACCGAAGAACCGAGAGCCGCACGAGTGCGCGAGAGAGCTCGGCGCGGGCTCCTGATCGCCTGTGAGGGTGGCGAGTCCGGCACGCGCCGTAGGGATTTCACAACAGCCGGAGGCAGAGGACCCAGGGCGACGAGCCGCACGAGCGCGCGGTGATCTCGATGCGGGGTCCTAATCGCCTGTGAGCGTGGCGAGTTCGGCGGCGAGGTTGGCCCGGGCCGCGGACTCGTAGCGGGCCCGCGCCGTCGGGGTGCGGAAAAGCCGGCCCTGTTCGGCCAGCGCGCGCAGCACCGCGGCGCGGCCGGTGCGGAACAATTCGTCCGGGACGTGGGCGTATTCGGCGCGGACGGCGGCGGCATAGGCGGCGTAGGCGGATGCGTCGGCCGCCAGGATCGCCAGATCGGCATCGCACAGCACCGCGCCATTGTGATCCGAGGGCTCCGGGTGGTGGCCACCGGTCAGCCGGACCAGCCGCGCCACCTCGGCCACGGTGTCGGCCGCGACTCCCAGTGCGGGCAGCGTGGTTTCGGCCAATCGCGCGCTCGCCTCCTCGTTGTCGGTGCCGTCCATGGCGTAGACCGCGTCGTGGAAGAACGCGGCATAGCGGACCGCGTCCAGATCCTCCGCGTCGGCGGCGAGGTCATCGATGACGGCCAGCATGGCGGCCAAGTGCTCGACGGTGTGATAGCGGCGGTGCGGCTCGCGGTAGCGGCGGACCAGGTCCTCCCCCACCGCCTGCGCCTGCGATCCGGCCAGTTTCGTCCAGCGGTCCAGCAGGTCCGCGTCCACACTCTTCCCCATTCGGGCAGTGTGCCGAAACTTCGGTCCGGAGAAAACCCCTCCGGCGCCGTGGCTTTCACCACTGGCGCACAAGATCAAGCGTCGCCGAGGGCGAGGTAGCGTTGAATGGTGGGCCCGATGTCGGCGACGATCTGCTCGTGGGTCAGCGCCACCACCGGCGGCAGCCGCAGCACATAGCGGCACAGCGCGAGGCCCAGAATTTGCGTGGCGATCAGGCCCGCGCGATGGGGCGCGTCGACCGGATCGCCGAATCGCAGCACCGCCGGCATGAGCTGCTGGGCGAAGATCCGCTGCGTGCGTTCCACCACCGCCTCGTCGGTGAGCGCCGACCGCATGAGGGTGAGCAGGATCTCGCTGGTCGGCGGCTGCTCCCACAGCTCGAGGAAACGCGCCGCGAGCAGGGTGCCCAGCGAATCCGCCGCGGCCGCACCGAGATCCGGCAGCTCCAGGTCGACATCCAGTGCGGCGTCGAACAATCCATCCTTGTTGCCGTAGTAGCGCATCACCATCGAGGGGTCGATGCCGGCGTCGGCCGCGATCGCCCGTATGGTCGCCTTCCGGTAGCCGTCCTCGGCGAAACGGCGGCGCGCCGCCTCCAGAATCGCCGCGCGGGTCGCATCCGACCGCCGCGGACCCGTCTCCACAGTCATGCCCACAAGTGTAGGCCAACAACTGTTGACACCCAAGTGCCGGATTCCAGCCCTCGCGGAATCGACGATCGCCGTCGCCCGGGTGCCCTAGTTCTTCTGAGCCTCGTCCTGCGCGTGCTGCGCCTGGGCCAGCTGCGTGGGCGTGTACCGCAGCGTCAACGCCAGCAGGCCCATCACGGCGGTTCCGATGGCGCACACCAGCAGAACGAGGGTGTACCCGCTGCCCAGCGCGTCGATCTGACCGGGCGTCATCTCACTGACCTTGCCCGAGACGCCGCCCAGCGACAGCGTGCGCGACAGGGCGACCGGGCTGAGGATGCCGACCGCGAACGGCGTGCCCATGTTCATGAACATCTGCCCGACCGCCGACAGCGGGCCGATGTGGGCCATGTCCACACCGACCAGCACACACAGCGGCAGGATCACGATGGCGGTGCCGACGCAGAAGCCCACGATCGACATCATGACCAGCAGCGTGGGGAAGTAGTCGGCCGAACTGTCCAACGTGGAACCGAAAGACAGCGCGCCCGCCAGCACCACCGCCGCCGCCAGCAGCAGCCAGCGGGCCCGGACGTACATGCACGCCTTGGACGCCACCGCGGTGCCGACGCCCGCGCCGAGGGTGAACGGAATGCTGGCCAGACCGGCATGCAACGGGCTGTAGCGCAGCACGTTCTGCAGGAACTGCGCGACGAAGAAGGTGGTCGCGCCGAGCACGCCGGAGGTCAGGAAGATGGCGGCGAAGGTGATCACGCGGTCGCGGCTGTCGAACAGCGACCACGGCAGCAGCGGGTTCTCCACATCGCGCTCGGCGAAGATGAACACCAGCAGCAGCGCCAGGCCGCCGATGAGCGCGCCCAGGATCACCGGGCTGGTCCAGCCCGTCGCGGGCCCCTCGGTGGCGCCGAAGACAATGGCCGCGCACGCCACCGTGCCCAGCACCGCGCCGCGCACGTCCAGGGAGATCCGGTGGTGCTCGGTGTCGCGCAGCTGGTAGATCGCACCCCACACGATGAGCAGGCCGATCGGCACATTGATCCAGAAGATCCAGCGCCAGTCCACCTGGGTCAGCGCACCACCGATGACCAGGCCGCCGACCGAGCCGACGCCGACCATGGACCCGAAGATGGCCACCGCCTGATTGCGGGCCGGGCCGGGCGCGTAGGTGCTCGCCACCAGTGCGAACGCGGTCGGCGCGGCAATGGCCGCACCCGTGCCCTGCAGGGCGCGGGCCGCGATCAGCCATGCCTCGTTCTGCGCGGTGCCGCACAGCGCCGAGGCCAGGGTGAACAGTCCGACGCCGAGGATGAGCATGCGCTTGCGGCCGAAGGAGTCGCCGAGCCGGCCGCCCAGCAGCATGAGTCCGGCGAACGGGAGACCGTAGGCCGTGACCGTCCACGCGCTGCCCGCGCTGGACAGGCCGAGCTGTTCTTGCAGTCGCGGCAGCGCCAGGATCATGACGGTGCCGTCGAGCACCACCATCAGCTGCAGCCCGCTCAAGACGAGAATGGCGAGACCGAACGCCCGCTTGGTCACCGGATACTGCATCGTCGCAGCGGGGTTATCGAGCACCCGCCCACTGTAATAGATGCGGTAGCCGCGTAACCGACCTCATTGCGCACGGTCAGGAGCGCTGCTGGTCCGGCGCGCCCGCGGTGAAACCGGCCGTCGGGCCGATGACGATGATGGCCGGCGGGCGGATGCCCTCGGTGCGCACCCGCTCGGCCACCGCGGCCAGATCGGCGCGCAGGATGCGCTGGGTGCGCAGACTGCCCTCCTGGATGACGGTCACCGGAGTGTCGGCCCCGCGGCCGCCCGACATCAGCGCGTCGGCGAACTTCTCGATGCGCTCGACCGCCATGAGCAGCACGATGGTGCCGCGCAGCCGCGCCAGCGCGGGCCAGTCGACCAGCGAGTCCGGGTGGTCGGGCGCGACGTGACCGCTGACGACCACGAATTCGTGGGTAACACCGCGATGGGTGACCGGGATACCGGCCAGCGCGGGCACCGAAATCGCGCTCGTGACGCCGGGAACCACTGTCACCGGGATCCCGGCCTCGACGCAGGCTTCGAGTTCCTCGTACCCGCGGCCGAAGACATAGTTGTCGCCGCCCTTGAGGCGCACCACGAACTTGCCCGCCTTCGCGCCCTCGATGAGCGCGGCATTGATGGCCTCCTGCGCCATGGCCCGGCCGTAGGGAATCTTGGCCGCGTCGATGACCTCCACGTCCGGCCCGAGCTCGGCCAGCAGTTCCGGCGGCGCGAGCCGGTCGGCGACAACGAGATTCGCGCGCGCCAGCAGACGTCGGCCGCGCACGGTGATGAGATCCGGGTCGCCGGGGCCGCCGCCGACCAGCGCCACGCCCGGGGCCACCGGGGCCGAATCATCGGTCACCACACCGGATTGCAGGGCTTCCAGCAGCGCATTGCGCACCGCGGCCGAGCGACGGTGCTGCCCGCCGGCAAGCACGCCCAGGGTCATGCCGTCGTAGCGGGCGGTCGCCGGGGTGACCGCGGTGCCGAGCCGAGCGGTGTCGGCGCGCACGCAGAACACGCGTTGGCGGGTGGCCTCCTCGACCACGGCCGCATTGGTCTCGGGTTCGTCGGTGCAGGCCATGGCGTACCAGGCCCCGTCGAGATCGCCGTCGGCGTACGCGCGCAACTCCAGGGTCAGCTGTCCCGAGGTGGCCATGCCTTCGACCGCGGGCGTGACCTCGCGACTGATCACGTGCACATCCGCGCCGGAGGCGATGAGCAGCCCGAGCCGCCGTTGCGCCACCGTGCCGCCGCCGACCACGACCACGCGGCGACCGTTCAGGTCGAGGCCGACGAGGTAGTTAGGATCACCGGTCTCGACCCGGGGCTCGGGAACCGGCTGGTCATCGGGGGTGGCTGCGGGGTTCTGCACAAGGATTCAGCGTACGGCGTGGATCGTCGTACACGACAATCGCATGGCGTCCGCGCAGCGATCGATAGGGAGTTCACCGCCGTCGCCGCCATCGCGCACCGCGAACCCGGCGGCCAATGACATTCAGGGCCAGCCGGACTGCGCCGACGCCTGCCCTCGTGCACTTCCAGCGTCGGCGGCCACCTCCGCTACCCCACCGCCCGGCCGCCCGCCGCTGGGCCGCGCGGATGCCCAGCGGGCCTTCGTCTCCGGGATCGTGAGTTCCTCGCGCCGAATCCACGGTGGGACAACCGGAGCAGCGATGGCATCGGGGTCAGTTGAACCGCGGGACATCCTGGATGAAGTGAATTCCGCCCTGCCGCAGTCGAATCGTGCGCTCGTCGACCTGCCGCATAGTGATGGCGACCGGGTGGCCGGACAGGTCGCCGGTGAGCACCAGCCGGTCGGGGGCCTGGCGTTCGAAGGTGAAGGTGGCCAGCGTCTGCGGCCCCTCGGCGTGACCGCCGCCGGATTGCAGCACCAGCTTGTGCGCGGCGCCGTCGATCCGCGCGCCGACGGTGGTCACCGTGTCGTCCATGCGCTGATAGGCGGCGATCTGAGGATTGTCGAACACCATTCGCTGCCAACGGTTTTCATCCGTGGCCAGCGGCGGCACCGGCTGTCCGTCGCGGACGAACTCGGTGACGGTCCAGATGCCGTACAGCTCCGACTTCGGCCGCCCCGGACCCCAGTCGTTGTAGGCCTTGACACTCATCGTCACCTCGCCGATCAGAAACCAGATCAACATCGCCACCTGCGCGATCGCGACGATCCGGCGACCACGGGCACTGTCCAAGGGCTCGGGAGTCGTCGCGGGCCCGGTCGCCGATCCCGTCAGGACCGCGGTCAATCGACGCGCTTCCGGAGCCAGCAGCACCAGGCACAGCAGCATGAGGTGGAACGACAGCAGTTTCACCGGGATGTCGAAGGTCATGTTCAATATCCAGACCTGCGCCATGCTCACCAGGCTGAGCAGCACGCCCGCGAGGGTGGCGCGCGGGATCAGCAACAGGATTCCGCCCAGCACCTCGGCGGCGCCGAGCAGCATTTCGTAGACCGGCGAGGTGCCGACCTGCAACCACAGCATGGCCGGATGGGTGACATCGCCCAGCGGCTGGATCAACGCGTCCAGCGGCGGCACCGGCATCTGCGTGGGTATCAATTTGGCGAAGCCGTATCCCAGCATCTGCCCGGCCAGGCACAGCCGGATGAACAGCAGGAACCAGCCCGCGAGGCGGCGGTATTCGGTGCGGCGGCGGTCCAGAATGCTCCAGACCACGGCGCCGGCGAGGGCGAGCATCAGGACGCAGAAGACGATGACCCACAGGTAGGCCTGATCACCGCTGCCGGACTCCGGATTCAGCGCGACCTCGGCGCCGAAGACGGTGCGCCCGACCCATTTCACCGGCTCTCGATACGCGTTCACCACCGTTATCGGCGTATTGTCCGGCAGCCATTGATGGATTACGCCGAGAAAGGCGTAGATCGGCTGCGGATAGAGCAGGCAGAAAAGGCTGAAATACAGGAAGCCGAAGCGAAACAGAATCCGCGTGGCCGGTTTCCACTCGGTGACCACTCCCGGATCCCTCCCTGCCAGATCGGCTGCGGTATCGGCTGTCAGCAGGCTCATCCCACGCATCCCCTCGTCATCGATCCGGAATCTCGACGGTAGGACGCCGCGGCGTCCTGGCGCCTCCGTGAAGACCCTGAGCCGACCCGGAATATGCCTAATCGGAAGTACTCCCGAGGGATTACGTGACAGCACGAGTCCGGACGCCGTGACCAGCGACTATCCCGGTCACCGGTACGGGCGGATTTCTTGCCCGGAACCGCCACCAGGCGAACTAGAACGAGTTACATTTCCACCAATTCAAATGTCAGGAGGATCCATGACGTCGGCCGATCCCAATACCCGGCGGCAACTGACCGTCAGCGAACGCGACCTCGACGTATTGTCCGAGGAGCTCGCGCTGTGGCTGGCCACCAAGGTCCAGGCGGACCAGCCTCCGAAGGTCACCTCGATAACCCGGCCGCAGGCGGGCGGCATGTCCAGCACGACGTTGCTTTTCGACGCGGAATGGAGCGAGCACGGTCAGGCGGCCGGCGGCTCGTTCGTGGCGCGGCTGGCCCCCGAGGACAGCTCGTTCCCGGTCTTCGAGAACTATGACCTGGCAACGCAATACGCGGTCATCGCCGGTGTCGCCGAGAACACCGAGGTGCCGGTCCCGGAGCTGTGCTGGTTGGAGCTCGACGAGAAGATACTGGGGTCGCCGTTCATCGTCATGCGCCGCGTGAACGGCCGTGTGCCCGAGGACAATCCGCCCTATGTGTTCCTGGGCTGGCTCTTCGAGGCCACACCCGAGCAGCGATACGCGTTGACCCGCAAGACCGTCGAGGTCATCGCCCGGGTGCACGCCATTGCGAACCCCACCGCGAAATTCCCCATGCTGCACGGCGAGGGCTCGGCACTGCGACGCCACTTCCAGGCCAACAAGGACTGGTACGACTGGGGGCTGGCCCGCGACGGGTTCCGAATCCCGTTGCTGGAGCGCACCTTCGACTGGCTGGAGCAGAACTGGCCGGAGGCCTCCGAGGCCGAACCCGAGGTGCTCAACTGGGGCGATGCCCGCCCCGGCAATATCATCTTCGACGAGTTCGACCCGGCCGCCGTGCTCGATTGGGAGATGGCCGCACTCGGCCCGCGCGAACTGGATGTGGCCTGGCCCATCCTGATCCACCGGTTCTTCCAGGACATCGCCACCCGCTTCGACCAGCCCGGCCTGCCCGACTTCTTCAAGCGCAGCGATGTCGAGAAGCTGTACGAGGAGTTCAGCGGGCACGCGCCGCGGGACATGGACTGGTTCCTGATCTACGCCGCGCTGCGGCACGGCATCGTCATGGGCCGCATCAAGCGCCGGATGATCCACTTCGGCGAGGACACCGACACCGCCGACCGCGACGACTACGTCATGCACCGGCATCTGCTGGAAGCGCTGCTCGACGGCACCTACGACTGGGATTGAGAGACGAGGACATGATCGGTCCGCTGGACGAATACCCCATCCATCAGACCCCGCTGCCCATGGCGCGAGTGATGAGCAGCGATCGGAACTTCTACGACCGCAGCTACTTCAACGCCCTCGAGACCGGCGGCGACACCATGCTCATCACCGGGTTCGGCGTGTACCCGAACCTCGGCGTGACCGACGCCTTCGCCACCGTGCGGCGTGGTGACAGCCAGCGCGCGGTGCGCTTCTCGGACGCGTTGGAGCAGCGCGGGCTGGATCTGGCGGTCGGCGGCTACCGCATCGAGGTGCTGGAGCCGCTGCAGAAGCTGCGCGTGGTGTGCGAGCACGACGACCTGTCGTTCGACCTGATATGGGAGGGCTCGTTCCCGACCGTGCAGGAGCAGCCGCACACCATCATCACCGGACTGAACCGGCCCATCATCGACGCGCAGCGCTTCGCCCAGGTCGGAACCTGGTCCGGCACACTGAATGTCGACGGCGCCGACTTCACCATCGACCCGAACGTGTGGTGCGGCACCCGTGACCGGTCCTGGGGTATCCGGCCGGTCGGCGATTCCGATCCGGCGGGGCGGGCAGCCGACGAGCCGTCGGAGGGCTTCTGGTGGCTCTACGTGCCGCTGAAATTCGACGACTTCTCCATCATCGTCATCGTGCAGGAGGAGCCCAACGGCTTCCGCACCCTCAATGACGCGACCCGTATCTGGGGCGACGGCCGCGTCGAGCAGCTGGGCTGGCCGCGTGTGCATCTCACCTACAAGCCCGGCACCCGCATCCCGACCGCGCTGCGCCTGGAACTCATCACCCCCGACGGCAAGCCGCTCGAGGTGGAGGTCGAGGCCGGCACCTTCATCGCCCTCAATGCCGGCTGCGGCTACGGCGGCGACCCGGATTGGCTGCACGGCCAGTGGAAGGGCCGCAACTGGTCCGAGAGCCGCCTCTACGATCTGACCGATCCCGCTGTGGCCGGGCGCATTCCGTTCGGCGTCATCGATCACGTCGGCAAGGCGCGCTGCGGCGACGCCGAGGGCTGGGGCCTGTTCGAGCACGGCACCATGGGTCGCCACGATCCGACCGGGTTCGCCGATTGGGGGTCTGTCGCGCCCTGATCGCGTGAAGCCGCGGCCCCGCCGATACCAGCCGGTCGGCGGGGCCGCGGCGTTTCCAAGCCGCCATGGCCGTTTTGATCGCCGAGTTCAATGCCTATCCGGATCGGCGTGGTACCGATCTGTTCGCCGATTCGGCTGATGACGGGCCTGCGGCGGGTGGTCGAGGGGCGGGTCAGGTGTTGGGCCACCAGTAGTCGGCGACCAGGTAGAGGCTCAGGATCATGCCGGAGACGAAGACCAAGGCGCCGAGCACGATTCCCAGTGCGGGGCGTAGACCGTGGCGGAAGGCCATACGGGCGATCTGCCAGGAGATGGCGCCGCCTGCTGCCCAGACGTAGAGGGGGAATGCTCCCAGGCCCAGGATGATCTGCGGTGGGCAGGGGTGGCGCCAGCCGCAGAAGGCGGGGACTCCCTGTAGGTCGCTGATGACCAGGAAGGACAGGAAGGAGGAGAGGCAGAAGCCGATGACGCCCCAGAAACGCCACCACGTCAGGAAGATGCGCCAGCGGTCGGATGTGAGGGTGGGTGCTGCCACAAGGCAAAAGATAAAGAACAAAAGCTGAAAGAACAAAGACTCGAAGATCGAAAGATAAAAGACGCCAGGAGGAGGGAGGGGCGGTTTTGGGAGGCCGAGCTCGCCAACCAGCCCCCTCGCCTTTGAAGCCGTGCGCTGGGGTCGCTGTCGGGGGTGATCCTCACATCCCGATGTTGGGGTGGCCGTAGGAAGGTGGTCATCGATGCCGGGGCCGATGGTCGCTGCCGACAAGCTCATGGTCAGGATCGCCTGCACCGGCAAACCCCGGTGGTTGCCCAGCCCGGCCGGATCCACACCCGGCCGCAACAACGCGAACAGCGCATCATGGGTCCGCTGCCCGGCATCACGCCGGTCACGA
>NZ_WMBB01000004.1 GCF_009708175.1 Nocardia aurantiaca | reverse complement strand
GGCCCGTGGAACCCGGCAGCCACCCGCTGACCGGGCCATCCCGCGTTGCCCACCGGTCGCCGATCGACGACCGGAAACCAATCCGAAACCGATCACGCCGGGCCGAAGGCCCGGCGAAAGATCGAGGTTAATACTGCAACGACACCTGGTGGAAACAACGTTATGGGACACCACAGCTAGATGACGTGACCGAGGATCACTCAGCAACTAAGCAGCATTGATACAGCATGGTCGGCCATTCGACCGGCGGTACGTTCATGCTCTCGGTACCGGAACTCGAGGCGCGTCTGGCGGGCATGGCCTTGGTGAGCAGCGCACCGAATGCAAGCTGGCGCAACGCATTCGCGCCATATGCGATCGCTGCGTTCGAGGCGGCTACCGCCCGTTACTCCGAGAGCCCCGGCGACGAGACGCTGCGCGCGCTCACCGTGGCCGCCGCGCCGTCGAACTTCGGGACCGCTCGCTGGCCCAGGGCCGCGGTGGCTTGGGCCGATGCAGTTTGTTTGATTGGCGAAAAAGCGGCTTTCTCCGGATCGAGAGTCCTCGCGCGGTGCACGCGGCTTTCGCGGACCTCATCGATTGCCTGACCAGCCCGGCCGGATAGGGCGGGCGGGCCGACAGCTCAGGTTCCGATCGTGCCGGTATCGCGCATGTGATACCGGCACTACGCCGGTATCAGAGGGAGGCGACCTGGCAGGGCTTCGCCGCGGCGCTGCCGGCGGCGGCTGCGCCGCTGCTGCCAGTGATTGCGGCATTGGCCGGGCCGCCGTTGGCCACGCCGGTGTCGAAACTCTGCGTGCCGGCACCGACGCTGCCCGTGATGAGATCACGCACTATCACGCTCGGCGCGGAGACCGCCGGGCTGTAATCGGCCCCGGCGTTGCTGGTGACAACCCCGTTGCTGTCCTTCTCGACGGCCTCGATGTGGAATGGGGTGTAGGCGCAGTCGAGGTTGAATTCGCTGTAGTAGCCGAGACTGTCCTGGAAGGGGTTGAATCGTCCGTTGCTGTAGCCGAGCGGGTTTCCGTTGACGGTGATCCAGATCGGACCGGGATCTGTCACCCGTACGAACACGTGCGGTTGGGTGCACGCGCCGCCGGTCGCCGGGGCCGGGCAGCTCACGCTGACGAAGTTGATGGCGGCCGACGCCGGTGTCGCGGCCACCGCGAGACTGGCCGTCGCGGCGAGGGCCAGGGCTCCGAACCCCTTGCCCATCAGTGCTTTCCAGTGCATTCTGAAGTATCTCCTAGCTCGCTCTTACCCGACGACGTGGCAACCGTTCATGACGGAACTGCCGGTGGCTGCCGCATCGCTGCTGCCGGTGCGGGCGTAGCCGGGCGCGATGCCATTGGAACTGCCGTTGTAGAAACCCTGGACCCCGGCATCGAGACTGCCTGTGGTGAGGTCGCCGAGGATCACGCTCTGCCAGTTGTACTTCGGTGTGTAGTCGGCCGAGCCCTGGCTGATCGTGGTGCCGTTCGCGTCCTTCTCGGTGGCGACCACATGGAACGGCGTGTAGATGCAATCGAGCCACAGTTGTACGTAGTATCCGCCGGCACTGTTCGCCACCGGGGTGAAGGCACCTTTCCCGAGCGCGTTTCCGTTGAGCGTGATCCATACCGGATTCGAATCCGTCACTGTCACGAACACATACGATTCGGTGCACGGCCCGTCGACTCCGCTGGCCGGACAGTACGCGCTGACGGCGGTGATGGCGGCCGAAGCCGGTGCTGCCGGTATGGCGAGGCCCGCGGCCACGCCCATCGCGAGCATCCCGATTCCTCTGCTGCCCAATGCTTTCCAATTCATTACTGGGGGTCTCCTTGCTTGATCCAGGCATGATCGCCTGGACGAGCGCAGCGTAGCCGCCGGTGGACCGTTTTGAATTGGATTCGTTTCACAAATTGGGGCATTGACAGCACCGGCGATGCCTCCACTCGATGCACCCCAACGTTGGACCCGTGGATCAACAACTGAAGTGAGTTAACAGGGCAGATGGTGCGTGGCTTGGGCTCGTTTCATTCGTGGTCTTGACGGGCAACCGACGCGGGGCGTTGGAGGTGTGTCAGTGGTGTTCGCACCGTGCTTTGAAACTGCGTACGGCTGATAAGGGGTAGCTGCGATCGTTGGCCTTGGTTGCGCACTGCAGATGGGCCGCCGATTCGCGGCCAAAAACCCGCACCGCTGATTGCTCAAAGATCCTGGTAGGCATGCGGATCGGACCGTACTAGTTGCGCTCTCTCGGGAGATTGATGACCGTGATACTCGCCTAGGTGTGGTGTCTCACGAGGTTGGTTCCACGGCGTCGAGGTCGAGGGTGAGCTGCTCGGGATGGCAGCATGGGGGTGGAGTGGTCGGGATCCTGGAGCAGGGACCGGTGAGACGGTAGTTGCGTTGCGGGACCCGGCTGCTGGGTGATCGGTGTTCGATTCCGGCGTGGGGCCGGTCGTGGTTGGACCATCAACCTGGCTGGTCTGTTAGTAGTGCTATCTACCTTTCCAGGCAGTCGCCTGGGCCGTCTGCGATCTCCGCGGCGGTGACGTACCCAAAGCGCCCATGCGTCTTGCAGGCCTTGAGCTTCCGTCAGCGAGGTGGAACATGAGCGAGATGACGAACAGCCGCGATGGACCCGCGCACCGGACACCAGGAATCCGCCTCCGCCTCCGACGACATGGCGGCCGGCGCCGCCGTCGAGGGGAAGCTAGAGCTGGTCGCCGAGTCTCGCCTTCCGGTGGGCATCCTTTGCGCGGGTTTCTGCCGTCGCGCGGGCATACCGTCCGAGCATCTGTCGGGATCGCCAGCCCGCCAACATCATCAGGTCTTGCTCCTGGCCGCCGTTCGCGAGCCAGTTGTGTGCGAAGAAATGCCGCAGCTGGTGGGGATGGATATGGCCGATGCCGGCTTGTTCGGCCCGGCGTTCGAGCATTTGTTGAATGCCCGAGCTGGTCATTCTTCCACGCTTGCCCAGCCACAGGGCGGGGTTGTCATCAGTGGCGTGCGGATGCTGAGCGCGCACACGCAGGTACCGGCGCAGGGCGATGCGGGTCTTGTCGCCGAAGGGCAGGGTGCGCGGGCGTCGGCCCTTGCCAGTCACGAGAGCGGCGTTTCCTGGAAGTCGAGGGCGTCGAGGACGAGCGGCGCGATTTCGTTGATCCGGGGTCCGATGTCGGCCATGAGCCGGATGATGGCTGTGTCGCGGCGTGCTTCGAAATCGGTTCCGTCGCACGCTGATAGCAGCTTCCGGAGAGAGTCGATGGGTGGGACCGGGATCGGTTTCTCCGGAACGAACGGCGGGTTCATCTTGTCGAATGGACTGACCGCGAGGATCGCCTCGATCTCGAGGTATCGGCAGAACTACTGGAGACTGCGGTACTGGCGGTGGGCATACTCCGGGGTGACCGGCCGGCCTGTCCGCTTATTTGTCCGGGTCAGCGTGTCCTCGATGTAGGCGCCGATGTTGTCGCGGGTCAGTGCTGCGGCTGTTGGCTGAATTGGCGGATCCTGCGCTGTCAGGAAGGCGACGAAGTACCCAATATCACGGCTGTAGGTGTCGATGGTTCCTTTGGCCTTGTTGGTCCGGCGTAGCTCGGTCTTGAAGTCCTCGCGAGGAGTTCGGCGATGTCGTCCAGATCCGGCCCCATGTCCGGATTCTAGCCGGAAGAGTTCCTAGGTGTTTGAGCGTTGTGCGGACTGGATATCTCTGAAGCTGGCGAAGTTTTCGCAGTTCAGAGCACCCAAGCGCCCCCGGCAGGAATCGAACCTGCGACCTAGGGATTAGAAGGCCCTTGCTCTATCCAACTGAGCTACGGAGGCATGCGGGCATCGGCGTTGATGCAGGCACCAAACACCTTGACCCAAATCGATCTCGGTGTCCAGCGGGATAAGTATAGCGAGCGTCCAGATCAGCAAAGGTGGGTCGCGTAGCAACTGTCCGGCGCGTCGGGCCGGTTGTGCAGACCGGAGGACCGGAAACCCCAGGGGAGTCCGGGCGGGCGCTCCGAACTACTCTGGGCTTATGTCGTCAGTGCAGGACCCGTCCGCAAGATCGGATGTTTCGGGGAATCGGCCGGGTTCGGGTGTGACGTTCGCGGCGATCACGGCACTGGGCGGGGCAGCGGCGGCCTTGGTGGCGGCGCTGGTCGTGGCGTTGTCGGCGGCGCAGGCCCTGACCTTGCTGGGCATTCCGGATCCGGGGCCACTGACCACCTACGGGTTGCCGGCGGTGCGCGCGGTCGCGGATTTCTCGGCGGCGCTGACCATCGGTTCGCTGTTGTTCGCGGCGTTCTTCGTGCCGCCGCAGAGCAGCGGGTTGCTCGATGTCGGCGGATATCGCGCGCTGCGCCGGGCCGGGAACGCGGCCCTTGTGTGGGCGGTCGCTGCGGCGTGGCTGGTGCCGTTGACGCTGTCGGACACCACCGGGCAACCGCTCCTGGACTCGCTGCGTCCGGAGCAAGTGTGGCGCGCCGCGGACAAGGTCGACGTGGCCGGGTCGTGGCGGTTCACCGTGTTCATGGTGGTCGTGCTGGCCATCGGCTGCCGGGTGGCACTGCGCTGGGGTTGGACGCCGGTGCTGCTGTGGCTGTCGGTGCTCTCGCTGCTACCGGTCGCCCTGACCGGGCACTCGTCGTCGGGCGGTGCGCACGATCTGGCCACCAATAGCCTGATCCTGCACCTGCTGTCGGCCTGTTTCTGGGTGGGCGGTTTGGTTGCGGTGCTGGCCTACGCATTGCGGGACGGCAAATACACCGCATTGGCCGTGCGTCGGTTCTCGACGGTGGCGGCCGTCTCGTTCGTGGTCATCGCGATCAGCGGTGTGATCAACGCCTATGTCCGGGTCCCGTTGTCGGAGCTGTTCAGTACCACCTACGGCAAGCTCGTGCTCGCCAAGGCCATGGCCCTGATCCTGCTGGGCGTCATCGGGTTCCTACAGCGGCAGCGCGCGATCCCGGATCTGGAGAAGGATCCGCAGGACCGCGGCGCGCTCATCCGTTTCGCGGGCGTCGAGGCGCTGGTCTTCGCCGCGACCGTCGGTCTTGCCGTCGGTCTCGGCCGCACCCCGCCCCCGGACCAGGGCACGGTGCCCACGCCGACCGAGGTCGAGATCGGCTACAACCTGGCCGGTCCGCCGAACGTCGGGCGACTGCTGTTCGACTGGCGCTTCGATCTGATCTTCGGCACGCTCGCGATCGTGATGGCCGTGGTGTACGTGCTGGGTGTGCTGCGGCTGCGCAAGCGTGGCGACGCCTGGCCGGTCGGCCGGACCATCGCCTGGCTCGCGGGCTGCACGACGCTGTTGATCGCCACCAGCTCCGGCGTCGGCCGCTACGCCCCGGCCATGTTCAGTGTGCACATGGCCCAGCACATGATGCTGTCGATGCTGGCCCCGATCCTGTTCGCGCTGGGCGGTCCGGTGCTGCTCGCGCTGCGGGCAATTCAACCGGCCGGTCGGGATCAGCCGCCGGGGCCGCGCGAATGGATCCTGGCGGCCGTGCACAATCCGGTATCGCGCTTCATGACCCAGCCCGTGGTCGCCTCGGTGTTCTTCGTGGCCGGTTTCTACGCGCTGTACCTGGGCGGCATCTTCGACAAGTTCGTCGGCACGCACGGCGCGCACCTGATGATGAACATGCACTTCCTGGTCAGCGGCTACCTCTTCTACTGGGTGGTCATCGGCATCGACCCGAAGCCGCGCCCGCTGGAGCCGCTCACCAAGCTGGGCATGGTGTTCGGCTCGCTGCCCTTCCACGCCTTCTTCGGCGTCGCCCTGATGAGCATGGATACCGTGCTGGGCGGCTGGTTCTACCGCGGTCTGGGCCTGTCTTGGAACCACGATCTGCTCGCCGATCAGCACACCGGCGGTAGCCTCGCTTGGGCCAGTGGTGAGGTTCCGCTGGTGGTGGTGATGCTCGCGCTGCTCATCCAGTGGTCGCGCAGCGATCAACGCCTGGCGAACCGGCTCGACCGCAAGGCCGAACGTGACGACGACGCGGACCTGACCGCTTACAACGCCATGTTCGCCGAGCTCGCCCGGCGCGACGGAGAGGTGCGCAAGTGAACGACGTCGCCATGGCGACCCGGAAAGTCAAGCGGCTCTACCGATCCGATGTACGGCAGGCCCGCCGGCTGCTGCGCGGGCACACCCGCAAGACCCCCGTTTTCCACACCGACATCCTGGGCCCGCGCGGTCCGGTCCCGGTGACGCTCAAGCTGGAACACCTCCAGCACGGCGGCACCTTCAAGGTGCGCGGCTGCCTCAACGCGCTGTTGCAGGCGCGCGGGGACCGGACCCACGTGGTGCTGGCCTCGGCCGGCAATGCGGGCATCGCGGCGGCGCTGGCCAGCGCGTTGCGCGGAATGGCGTGCACGGTGGTGGTTCCCGAGTCGGCCTCGCACACCAAGGTGGCTGCCATGTGGTCGCACGGGGCCGAAGTGCTGTGGCACGGAACTACTTACGCCGAGGCGCAGCGGCACGCCCGGCAGCTCGCGGTCGAGCGTGGCGCCATGCAGTTGCACGCCTACGACCTGCCCGAGATAGTGGCGGGGGCGGGCGTGGTCGGGCTGGAGATCGAGGAGCAGGTGCGCGGTAGGCCGCCGGTGCTGGTCGCCGTCGGCGGCGGCGGTCTGGTCGCCGGGGTCGCGGTGTCGCTGGGGCTGCGCGGCCGGGTGATCGGGGTCGAGCCGCAGGGCGCGCCGACGCTGCACGCGGCTCTCGCGGCCGGGCGCCCGGTGGACGTGCACGTCTCCAGCGTGGCCTCGGATTCGTTGGGGGCGAACCGGATCGGCGATATCGCCATGGAGGTGACGCAGCGCTACGCGGTGCGCTCCGTTCTGGTCAGTGACGATGCCATCGTGATGGCGCGGGAGTATCTGTGGCGGGAGTTCCGCATCGTGGTGGAGCCCGCGGGGGCGACGGCGGTTGCGGCGATCCAGAGCGGCGCGTATGTGCCCGGGCCGGGAGAGCGGCCGGTAATCGTCCTGTGCGGGGCCAATACCGACCTCGCGACGCTGTAGCACGCGCGAAATCATCCACACCCCGCGAGTTGTCCACACTCGCCGAAGCGGGTCTGCCGCTGACCTCACGTGTGCGCGAAGCTGGAGGTCGACGCAGACAGAGGACCGAATCGACCAGGGGGGAGTGCCAATGTACGAGGCGAACACGGCGGTGATCGGCAGGGTCGTCACCCATCCGGTGCGGCGCGTGCTGCAGAACGGAGACCACGTCCTGAGTTTCCGGCTGGCCAGCACCGCTCGCCGCTACGATCAGGGCGCGGGTGACTGGGTCGACGGCGGCACGCTGTACCTGACCGTAAGCTGTTGGCGACGGGGGATCATCGAAGGAGTCGAAGCGTCGCTGCAGCGAGGTGATCCGATCATCGCGTACGGGCAGCTGCGCTCGAACGAGTACACCACCCGAGATGGCGCGGAGCGCACCGACCTCGAGATGCGGGCTCTGGCACTGGGTCCCGACCTGGGACGTTGCACCGCCCCGGTGGTGCGCAAATCCTTCGGTCGAACCGACCGGACCGAACCCGGGGAACGGCCGTCCGTGGATGCGGACACTGCCGGAGAACCCGCTACTACACACAGTTAGGCTTGCCGATATGGCTGAGTTCATTTACCAGATGGTGAAGGTACGAAAGGCGCATGGCGACAAGGTCGTGCTCGACAATGTGACCTTGAACTTCCTTCCCGGCGCCAAGATCGGTGTCGTCGGCCCCAACGGCGCGGGTAAGTCCAGTGTGCTGAAGATCATGGCGGGACTGGACCAGCCGAACAACGGTGATGCCTGGCTCGCGCCCGGCGCGACGGTCGGCATCCTGCAGCAGGAGCCGCCCCTCAACGAAGAGAAGACCGTGCGCGGCAATGTCGAGGAGGGCCTCGGCGAGATCAAGGTGAAGCTGGACCGCTTCAACGAGATCGCCGAGCTCATGGCGACCGACTACTCCGACGAGTTGATGGAGGAGATGGGCAAGCTCCAGGAGGAGCTCGACCACGCCGACGCCTGGGACGTCGACTCCCAGCTCGAGCAGGCCATGGACGCGCTGCGCTGCCCGCCGCCGGACGAGCCGGTCACCAACCTCTCCGGTGGTGAGCGCCGTCGTGTCGCGCTGTGCAAGTTGCTGCTGAGCAAGCCCGACCTGCTGCTGCTCGACGAGCCCACCAACCACCTCGACGCCGAGTCGGTGCTCTGGCTCGAGCAGTTCCTCGCCACCTACCCGGGCGCGGTACTGGCTGTCACCCACGACCGGTACTTCCTCGACAATGTGGCGCAGTGGATCCTCGAGCTGGACCGCGGCCGCACCTTCCCCTACGAGGGCAACTACTCCACCTACCTGGAGAAGAAGGCCGAGCGCCTCGAGGTGCAGGGCAAGAAGGACCAGAAGCTGCAGAAGCGCCTGAAGGAGGAGCTGGCCTGGGTCCGCTCCGGTGCGAAGGCGCGGCAGGCCAAGAACAAGGCGCGTCTGGGCCGCTACGAGGAAATGGCCGCCGAGGCCGAGAAGATGCGCAAGTTGGACTTCGAGGAGATCCAGATCCCGGCCGGTCCGCGCCTGGGCAATGTGGTCGTCGAGGTCGAGCACCTGGACAAGGGCTTCGGCGACCGGCAGCTGATCAAGGATCTGTCGTTCACCCTGCCGCGCAACGGCATTGTCGGCGTCATCGGCCCGAACGGTGTCGGTAAGTCGACGCTGTTCAAGACCATCGTCGGCCTGGAGCAGCCGGACAGCGGCGTGGTGCGCGTCGGCGAGACGGTCAAGCTGAGCTACGTCGACCAGGGCCGCTCCGGCATCGACCCGAACAAGACCGTGTGGCAGGTGGTTTCCGACGGTCTGGACTTCATCCAGGTCGGCAATCAGGAAATGCCTTCCCGCGCTTACGTTTCCGCTTTCGGCTTCAAGGGTCCGGACCAGCAGAAGCCAGCCGGCGTGCTCTCCGGTGGCGAGCGCAACCGTCTGAACCTGGCGCTGACCCTCAAGCAGGGCGGCAACCTGATCCTGCTCGACGAGCCGACCAACGACCTCGACGTCGAGACCCTGAGCTCGCTCGAGAATGCGCTGGAGAACTTCGCCGGCTGCTCGGTGGTCATCTCCCACGACCGCTGGTTCCTCGACCGCACCTGCACGCACATCCTGGCGTGGGAGGGCACCGAGGACAACCCGGCCTCCTGGTTCTGGTTCGAGGGCAACTTCGAGGCCTACGAGGCCAACAAGATCGAGCGCCTGGGTCCGGAAGCGGCTCGTCCACACCGCGTCACCCACCGCAAGTTGACCCGCGGATAACCCTCCGCGCCAACTGAATTCCTTGCCCGCCCCGCCCGTTGACCCGGGTGGGGAGCCGGGTCGGCCCATCGTCGGCCCGGCTACCCGAGCGCTGGATTCCGTACGGACCGCCGAAGAAAGGTCGACTGATCACCTTTTCATCGGTCCGGAGATGTTTTCTGGCCGGTTTGGGGCCCGCCGGGTGGCGAGACGTAACCGGGTAGATGAACGGTTATCGAATAGCGAACTCAGTGGTTTGGCATTCGCAGTCGTGCGTGAAAACTGTTTTGGTGCAAGGTTTGTCATATGCGACCTGGCAATATTGGATCAAGCTAACGGCCCCCGAACCGTCTGGTTCGTCCGTATTGTGGGACGCGGCGCAGCATTGAGAGGAATTCAGCGCGGCACATCGAGCGCCCAGCTACTCTCGCATCGGCGTCACTTTGTTACGGAACCGAATCCGAGGAGTTGGCGAAATGACGGTCTCGTCCGAATTGTCTAGCGCGGCCTGGGCTGCGAGTTTGCCCGCGTCTCTGCGCGGCAATCTCGTATCCCTCGAGGAGGCGTATTTCCGACACGTCGACGCCGGCGACGCGGACTGCGCGATCCCCGCGACCTCCACCCACATCTTCCGCTGCCATGTCGATTTGGGCATCCAGCGCACCCCCGGTACCGCGAATGTCCGTGTGTACCATGCGGATGACGAGGCCGGGCTCGGCGTCGCCGTCCAGCTCGTCACCGACGACATGCCGTTGCTCGTCGAGTCCGTGACCTCCTCGCTGAGCCGCATCGGTGTGAGCGTCAGCGAAGTCGTGCACCCCATTTTCGAGGTGACCCGAGACGCCGCGGGTCGCTTGGAAACTGCGGTGCCGCATGAGGTCGACGGCAATGGCACGACCGGCCTGCGCGAGTCCTGGATGCACATCCAGCTGCACCCGTCCACCAGCCGGACCCAGCTCGAGAGCATCGAGACCTCGCTGCCCGACGTGCTCACCGATGTGCGCCGCGTCATCGAGGACACCGAGGCCATGCGCGAGGCGCAGGATCACGTCGCCAATGAGCTCGACGCCGCGGCCACCGCTGGCAGATCCGCCTTTCCCACAATGGATCTCACGGACTGCGCCAAGCTGCTGCGCTGGCTGGCGGACGGACATTTCACCCTGCTCGGCTACGCCCGCTACGAGCGCAGCACCGTGGACGGCCAGGCGAAATCCGTCATCGTGCCGGAGACCAGCCTCGGCGTGCTGCGCCCCAATGTCGGCACCGACTTCCACGTCCCCGACAACAGCGGCGACCAAGCACTGCTCATGCTGACTCAGGGCTTGGTCCCGGCTACCGTGCACCGCGCGGTCTACCCGTACTTCGTCGGCGTCGCCGAGATGGACGACTCCGGTGCCGTCATTGGCCAGCACCTGTTCATCGGTGTCTTCACCGTCACCGCACTGCACGAGAATGTGCTCGACATCCCGGTCATCGATCGCCGGGTGCGGTCCATCATCGAGGCCAGCGGCTTCGATCTGGACTCCTTCTCCGGCCAGGAGATGCTCGAGGTCATCCAGTCCTTCCCGCGCACCGAGCTGTTCTCCTCCGACGGCGCTGCGCTGCGCCGCACCGCCAGCGCCGTGCTGAATGTCGGCATGCGCCGCCAGGTTCGTCTGTTCATGCGCTTGGACGGCTACGGCCGCTTCGTGGCCTGCATGGTGTACCTGCCGCGCGACCGCTACACCACCCGCGTCCGCTTGGAGATGCAGGACATCCTGATGCGCGAGCTGGGCGGTGTGTCCATCGACTACTCGGCCCGGGTTTCCGAAAGTGACCTCGCCAGTGTGTATTTCACCGTCCGCCTGCCCGATCAGGGCTCCGCGGCCGATACCACCGAGGCCAACCGCCTGCGCATCCAGCATCTGCTCGCCGAGGCCAGCCGCACGTGGGACGACCACCTGCGCGACGAGGTGGCCAATTCCACTGTGCTGGACCCGGCCGTGGCGCAGCGCTACGCCGAGGGACTTCCCGAGAGTTACAAGGAGGACTTCGACCCCAGCCGGGCCGTGGCCGACATCCTGCGGCTGCAGGGCCTGGCCGAGGGCGGAATCGACCAGCACCTGTACCGGTGGCCCGATTCCGAGCCAGGCTCTTGGCGTTTCACGCTCTACATCAGTGGCGCCGGCATTTCGCTGAGCCAGGTGCTGCCGCTGCTGCAGAGTCTCGGCGTGGAGGTGATCGACGAGCGCCCGCACCAGGTCGATTGGGGCCACGGCCCCGAGCAGTGGATCTACGACTTCGGCCTGCTGGCCCGGCCCGAACTGCTGCGCAGCGCCCTGGACCGGAACATGGACGCCGAACTGGTGGAGTCTGTGGGCCGGTTGGACGTCCTCGACGCTCAGGTGCGCGGTTTGCGTGAGCGCTTCACGGATGCCTTCGAGGCCCTCTGGTACGACCGTGCCGAGGCCGACGGCCTCAATGAGCTGGTGCTGCGCGCCGGTCTGAACTGGCGCTCGGTCTCCATCCTGCGCGCCTACTCGAAGTACCTGCAGCAGGCCGGATTTGCGTATAGCCAGGCCGCCATCACCCGTGTGCTGCTGGCCTATCCGGAGGCGGCGAGCATGTTCGTCGACCTGTTCACCGCGCTCTTCGATCCGGACTCGGCCAATCCCGACCACGCCACCGAGGTGGAGGCCGCAGTCCGTCACCGCATCGACGAGGTCGTGAGCCTGGACGCCGACCGCATCCTGCGCGCCATCCTGGGCCTGATCAAGGCCACCCTGCGCACCAACTACTACGTCACCGACACCGAGGGCAAGGCGCGGGATTACCTGTCGTTCAAGGTGGAACCGCAGGAGATCGCCGAATTGCCCAAGCCCAGACCGCAATTCGAGATCTTCGTCTACTCGCCGCGGGTCGAGGGCGTGCACCTGCGCTTCGGTCCGGTCGCGCGCGGCGGTCTGCGCTGGTCGGACCGCCTCGAGGATTTCCGCACCGAGATCCTGGGTCTGGTCAAGGCGCAGGCCGTGAAGAACGCCGTGATCGTGCCGGTCGGCGCCAAGGGCGGTTTCGTGGTCAAGCAGCCCCCCGCCGCCACCGCCGATCCGGTCGCTGACCGCCAGTCACTGCAGGCCGAGGGCATCGCGTGCTACCGCACTTTCATTTCCGGCCTGCTCGACGTCACCGACAATGTCGACCGCGCCACCGGCGCCGTGCTGCCGCCCGAGCGGGTGCTGCGCCGCGATGGTGACGACACCTACCTGGTGGTCGCCGCCGATAAGGGCACCGCGACCTTCTCCGACATCGCCAATGACGTGGCCCAGTCCTACGGTTTCTGGCTCGGCGACGCCTTCGCCTCAGGCGGTTCGGTGGGCTACGACCACAAGGCCATGGGCATCACCGCCAAGGGCGCGTGGGAGAGCGTGAAGCGGCACTTCGCCGAAATCGACATCGACACCCAATCCGAGGACTTCACGGTGGTCGGCATCGGCGACATGTCCGGTGACGTATTCGGCAACGGCATGCTGCTCTCGCGCCACATCCGGCTGGTCGCGGCCTTCGACCACCGCCATGTCTTCCTGGACCCGAATCCCGATGCCGCAACGTCTTTCGCCGAGCGTGAGCGCATGTTCGCGCTGCCCCGTTCGTCGTGGGCGGACTATGACAAGTCACTGATCAGCGCGGGCGGCGGCGTCTACGACCGCACGGTCAAAGCCATTCCGGTCAGCGATCAGGTGCGCGAGGTGCTCGGCCTGGCCGACGACATCACCGTGCTCTCCCCGCCGGAGATGATCCGCGCCATCCTGCTGTCGCCGGTGCAGTTGCTGTGGAACGGCGGCATCGGCACCTACATCAAGGCCAGCACCGAGACCAATGCCGATGTCGGCGACAAGTCCAACGACCCGGTCCGGGTGAACGCGAACGCTCTGCGCGTCAACGTGATCGGTGAGGGCGGCAATCTGGGCGTCACGGCGCTGGGCCGCATCGAGTTCTGCCGCTACGGCGGCAAGATGAACACCGACGCGCTCGACAACTCGGCCGGTGTGGACTGCTCCGACCATGAGGTCAATATCAAGGTCCTGCTCGACGGCTTGGTCTCTTCCGGCGAGTTGTCCCCGGCCGAGCGCAATCCGCTGCTGGCATCAATGACCGACGAGGTCTCCGCACTCGTATTGCAGGACAACGTCTCTCAGAACTATCTGATGGGCATGTCCCGCGCCGAGGCCCCACGCATGCTCAATGTGCACCAGCGGCTCATCGAGGAGCTCGAGGAGCGCCGCGGCCTGGACCGTGAGCTCGAGGCGCTGCCCACCGACGCGGAGATGAAGCAACGCGCCGAGGAGGGCACCGGTCTCACCTCGCCGGAGTTGTCGAATCTCATGGCGCACGTGAAGCTTTCACTCAAGGCCGACCTGCTGACCAGCGATCTGCCCGACAGCGCGTACTTCGCCGCTCGCATGCCGCAGTACTTCCCGACCCCGCTGCGCACCCGCTTCGGCGCGGCCATCAAGCGGCACCGCCTGCGCCGCGAGATCACTACCACCCTGCTGGTGAACGAGGTGGTGGATCTGGGCGGCATCAGCTACGCCTTCCGCCTGGGCGAGGAGATCGGGGCCTCGGCCTCCGACGCGGTGCGCGCGTTCACCGCCGCGACCCAGATCTTCGACCTGCACGCGGTGTGGGATCGCATTCGCGCCGCGGATATCTCCACACGCATGAAGGACGCGCTCGAACTCGAGACCAAGCGCACCCTGGACCGCGCCTCGCGCTGGCTGCTCAACAACCGCCCGCAGCCGGTCGCGGTGGGCGCGGAGATCCACCGCTACGCCCAGGGGGTGCGCACCCTCTCGCCCAAGGTGACGGGCTGGCTGCGGGGCCACCACATCGACACCCTCAATGAGCAGTCCAAGGCCATCGTCGAGCAGGGCGCGCCCTCCGAGCTGGCCACCGAGGTCTGCGGCCTGCTCAACCAGTTCCCGCTGCTGGATGTGCTCGATATCGCCGACATCACCGACCGCAGCGGTGAGGAGGTGGGCGCGCTGTACTACGCGCTCAACGATCACCTCAAGATCGATTGGCTGCTGCAGGCGGTCAGCCACCTGGAACGCGGCGATCGCTGGCACGCGCTGGCCCGGCTCGCGCTGCGCGACGACATGTACGGTTCGCTGCGGTCGCTCACCCTCGACGTGCTCTCCGGCGGTGACCCGGAGGAGACCGCCGAGGAGAAGATTGCATACTGGGAGTCGAAGAACCAGTCCCGCCTGGGCCGTGCCCGCTCGGCCCTGTCGGAACTGTTCGAGTCCGGAACCCACGACCTGGCCACGCTGTCAGTTGCGGCGCGGCAGGTGCGCAGCATGGTGAGTGGGGTGGGTGCGCAATCGGAGGTACCGCGTTGACGAGTGTCGGTTCGCTGAACGGCCATGCGACGACGGCCGTGCCGAATCCGGGGGAGTCCCAGGAATCGGCCGAGCCCAAGCGTTTCCACACCAGGGTGGAGGTGCGCTGGTCGGATATGGACGCCTTCCAGCACATCAACCATGCGCGCATGGTCACCCTGCTGGAGGAGGCCCGCATCCCGTGGCTGTTCCTGGATGAGCGACCGACGGTCAAGTTGCGGTCCGGCTGTGTGCTGGCCGACCTGCGGGTGCAGTACAAGGGCCAGCTCCGGCACGAGGATTCGCCGCTGGACGTGTCCATGTGGATCGACCGGCTGCGTGCGGTGGACTTCACCGTCGGCTACGAGGTGCGCGCCGCCGGTGCGGCCCCGGACTCCCCGCCGGCGGTGGTCGCCTCCACACAGTTGGCCGCCTTCGACATCGACACCCAGCGCCTACGCCGCCTCACCACCGAGGAACGCGACTATCTGGCGCTGTGGCTGGCCGACTGACCGAGAACGACTCTTGTCGGGACAGCTGACCCTGCACGTTCCGGATCCCGCGGAACGCGAGAACCTGGCCACTTTCATCTCGCACGCCATCCGCCTCGACTCGGCAGCGGTCATCCGGCTGCGCCGGCGCGGGGACCGTTACGTCTCCGCCTGGGCCGCCACCGGATTCGAGGCGCTGGCGGTGCGCACCGTGGTGGCCGACCTCGGCATGGATGACGTGACGGTCAGCGGGGACGTGATCCTCGCCGGCCTGCACGGACCGGACGCCGGCACCGCCTTCGACCTCGGCTACGCCATGGACTCCGCCTGGCGTGCGGCGCTGCCCCCGGAGGCCGGGTTCGTCCACGTGGAGGACGTGCCAGCCCGCATGCTCGTCGAATTGGCCGAGCGCGGAGCGGAATTGGCGCAGGAGCACGGCGGTCGGCACGGCCCGCCCGCCGCCCTGCTGGATCAGACGGTGCTCAGCGTCTCCGGCAGCGGCGAGCAGGTCGAGGTGCCGATGCGTGTGGTCTTCGCCCTCGCCGCCATGGATTTCATTCCGCACGGTGGGGAGAAGACCGACTCCCGCCGCATCTCGGTGGACGAGATCGTGCGGGTCCGCGCGGCCCGCACCTGGCTGCGCCTGGACGCCCGCTACGGGTCCGTGGCGCGCCGCCGCGGGCCCGTCCTGCCGCTGCTTCCGCACTGAGCGTACGCTGACCGCGCTCGAACCCGCCCCCAATGCGCGGGGCACCGAATATCCCGGCTCGTAACGCTTTTCGAGCCCGGTTACGTTCGATATGGGACGAACGCAACTACAGGGAGGGATGATCGCCATGGTGATCCTGAGGAGCATTCTCGCCGGTGTGGCACTGGGCATCGCGCTGCTGGCCCCGGCCTTCGCACCCGTGACGGGATGCTGAACCGCCCACTCGTCATCTACCTTGGCGGCATGAGCGATGCCGCGATCGTGACCGAATGGATCGACCTGAAGGTCGGCAATGCCGTGATGGCCGCCTATGCGGCGCGTCCGGCGGAACCGGGTGACTACCCCGGAGTCGTTGTGGGACATGAGATCTACGGCTTACACGCGACCGCCCGGGCGGCCACGGACCGTCTGGCGTCCCTGGGCGCCATTGTTATCATGCCGGACCTGTTCCACCGCGTCGCCCCGCGCGCCGAACTGGAACTGCACACCGATCGCGAGCGCGGCTTGGCACTGCTGCGCACCCTGAGCCGCCCCGAGGTCGTCGACGACGTTTCCGCCTGCCTCGACGAACTGCGGCGCAGGGGAGCGGTTTCGGCGAACATGGTCGGCTTCAGCGCCGGTGGCCACGTGGCCTACTACGCGGCGACTCAACTCCCGATAGCCGCGACGGCCGCGTTCTACCCGGGCTGGCTCACCAATCCCGATATCCCGCTGTCCACGCCCGAGCCGACCATCGAAGCGACGCCCGGCATCACCGGCCGGATCACCCTGTTCTTCGGCGGCCAGGATCCGCTCATCGACGCCGAGGCCCGCGACGAACTCGAAGCGGCCCTGAGCGCCAACGACATCCAACATGAGATCGTCGTCTACGACGACGCCCCCCACGGCTTCCTCTTCCCGGGCCGCGACTGGTACCGGCCGGAGGTCGCCGAGGAGTCCTGGTCCCGGCTCGCGGACCTGCTGCGTGGCTGAGACCGCTGGAAGGGCTGCCCCCGCTCTTCCGGTGTGGCGGGCAGAGCCTTCGTGAGCCGCACGGTGGGTTCGCGGGCGGCTCAGTGCACGCCGAGCGCCCGCAGCCCCGCCGTGACAACGGCTGCGGCGAGGATGACGACCAGTAGCGGCGCCCGCCGCCACGCCAGCCCCGCCGCGACGAGCACGCCCGCGGGCAGTGCCCACCCGAATCGGCCGCTGCCCGTGGGTAACAGCGTGGTGACCGCGAGTGCGGTGAGCAGCACGACCGAGGCGATCTCCAGCAGTCGAATGGTGCGCGGCGAGACCTTGACGCGGCTGCGCAACAGCGGTCCGGCGAAGCGGAATGCGAAGGTGCCCACCGCCAATGCCATCGCGCCCAGGAGCAGCGTCTTGGTCATCGGTGCGTGCTCCGCTGATCAGCCTTCCGGCATGCGGCCCGCATCAGGCGGTCCCGGCGGTCGTGGAGTTGGCCGCGGTCGCTGTCGGGTGACCCGCACCGGTGGAATCATCGGTCGCCGTGGCCAACTCGGCGGTGCCGTCGGGTGCGGTGGGTGCCGGAGCGCCGGCGCGTCGCGAGACCAGCAGGACAGCGGTCAGCGCCAGCAGCACCGGCAGGCCCGCGCCCAGGAATGGCGTGGTCGCCGCGGCCACGGCCGCACCGGCCAGAGCGGCTGTGCGGGTGAGGGGTTCGCGCAGGGCGGGCAGCACGAGCGAGAACAGCACGGCCGGGAAGACGGCGTCCATACCGAACGCATCGGGGTCCGGCACCACCGCGCCGAGAATCGCGCCGAGCGCCGCCCCCAACGGCCACGCGGCCAGCACCGCGAGCCCGCACAGCCAGTACGCGGCCTGTCGCCGATCCCGATCCGGCTGGGCCAGGGCCATGGCCACCGATTCGTCGTTCATGACGTGCGTGCCCAGAAGCCGCCGCCAGCCGGTGCCGACCACATCGGGCACGGACAGCCCGTAGGGCACGTGCCGGGCGTTCACCAGCAATCCCGCCAGCACGGCCGCGACCAGGCCGCCGCCCGCGGTAAGGATGCCGATGAAGACGAACTCCGAGCCGCCGGCCACCACGGCCACGCTCATGAGTACCGGCAGCCACCCGGGCAGTCCCGAGGTCACCGCGGTAGCGCCGTAGGATACGCCGATCATGGCGACCGCCAGGCAGATCGCCGCGATTCCTGTGAGCACACCCCGATCGAGTGTTCGCCATGTCGAACGCATGTTTTCTATAATGAACATAATCGGTCGGGTTCGTCAAAGGGGCGTACCGGCGTGCCGGTACCGTGAACGCCACCATGACTCAGCAGCCCGACCGCTCCGAGCCGGTGTCTCCGCAGCAGGCGCCAGCGTCTCCGCAGGAGGTGATCGCCGCTGCCCTGCGCCGGGAACGAGCCCGCTCCGGGCTCTCGCTGACCGAGGTCGCGCGCCGCGCCGGGATCGCCAAATCGACGCTGTCCCAACTGGAATCGGGCTCCGGGAACCCCAGCATAGAAACGCTGTGGGCGCTCTGCATCGCTCTCGACATCCAGTTTTCGCGACTGCTGGAACCTCCGACTCCGCAGGTTCAGGTCATTCGCGCGGGGGAGGGGCCGGTTCTCGCCTCGGCCCAGTCCGAATACCGGACCACCTTGCTCGCGGCCTCCCCGCCCGCCGCCCGTCGTGACGTGTATCGCGTCACCGCCGAACCCGGTCACCCCCGCGACTCCGCCCCGCACTCCCGCGGCGTCGTCGAACACATCGTCCTGTGTGCCGGTCGCGCCAAGGTCGGTCCCACCGAGGGTCCGGTGGAACTCGAGCCCGGCGATTACATCTGCTACCCCGGCGACATGCCGCACGTCTTCGAAGCCCTCGAGCCGGGCACCTGGGCGCTGCTCGTCAGCGAATACAGCTAGTCCACGAACCCCGCTGCGGCGCAGCGGGCTTCACTGTCCGGCCACCCACCATGCCGAGAGCAGGTGCACGGTCGCCAGTCCGACGCAGGTGACTGCCATCGGCCAATTGCGCCGTCCCACGCCGATCGCCGCGTCGCCGAGCTGCGCCAGCCCGGCCACCACGAGGATCGGTGCGAGTCCGGTGCGTGTCCCCACCGCCAGCATGAAGAGCGTCACGGCGCACAACGGGACCGCCCGTCCGCCGTAGCCGTACGCGAAGAACAGTGTGCCCGCTGCGATAAGGCCGCACGGGAACTTGATGACGAGCTCACCGCCGGACTGTCGGCCAAGGAGCGCTCGGCATTGCTGCGCGCGCTCGGCGTGCTGGCCGCCGAAGCCGGTCTGCCCGCAGGTGAGTGAACCCTCAGGCAGCGCCCTCGCCGAGGTACTGCAACCAGGTCGGATCCAGCTCGGAGCCGGCCGACAGCAAACGCCAGTGCGGGCCCTTCGGCGCGACCATGGGGTGGTGCAGCGTCCAGCCCAGCTCGCTCAGGAGTTTGTCGGCCTTGCGGTGATTGCACGGGGCGCAGGAGGCCACGCAGTTCTCCCACGAATGGGCGCCGCCGCGGCTACGCGGAATGACGTGGTCGATGGTCTCGGCCTTGCCGCCGCAGTAGGCGCAGCGGTAGCGGTCGCGGTGCATGAGGGCGGCGCGAGTCATGGGTACCCGTGCCCGGTAGGGGACGCGCACGTAGCTGCGTAGTCGGATGACCGAGGGGAGCGCCACCGAGGTCCCGGCGGAATGCACGACCGGACCCTCCGGGTTGTCGTGCACGGTATCGGCCTTGTCGCAGATCAGCAGCACGATGGCGCGACGTGCGGACAGGGCGGTGAGCGGCTCGTACGTGGCGTTCAGAAGTAGCACACGGCGTTTGGCCCAGGCGGGAACGGGTGCTGCGGTGGGCGGATGATGCGAATGGTCGCGGTGGTCGCCCGGATGGGCGGGCTCCGGATGAGCGCCCAGGTGATGCTCGGAATGAGAATGTTCGGACAGTAAGTGCAGCGGAGTAGCCCCCGACCCACGATTGTGGACGTCGGCGGGCTGGAGTTGTCGATGCGTCCGCGCCTGGTGTCGGGCGCCGTGCCGCTGCTTCATGGGCCATACCCCGGTTTCGTATTCGTCCGATTGTGTGGTATCTCGGCAGACTGCCACCCAGTTGACCATGGAATGACGCACAATGCCATCTCTTTCGAGACATTGTCGGGCACATTCGGATGAACAGGACGTGACAATCACCCGGACCCGGTTCAGTGGCCGTCGGTAGGCGGCATTTCAGCAGCTCATCCCCCAGGTTCGTGGCCGTCTCGATTCTGGACGGCGGCTTGATGGGACCCTCCGCCTCGGAGCGGGCGAGCGGAAGTGAGGGGGGAAGAACCGAGACCGCGGGGTCGCGAACCTCGCCCGGAGCGAAGCGGAGGGCAAATCGGACACGGCACAATGGGAGCGTGACTTCCGGCGAGCAGACCGCAACTTCCTTCTACGAGGCCGTGGGCGGCGAGAACACCTTCCATCGGATCGTCGCCGCCTTCTATCGCGAGGTGGCGCAGGACGAGGTATTGCGGCCGCTGTATCCGGAGCAGGACCTCGGTCCGGCCGAGCGGCGGTTGCGGATGTTCCTCGAACAGTACTGGGGTGGGCCGCGGACCTACTCCGACGAACGTGGGCACCCGCGGCTGCGGATGCGGCATGTTCCGTTCAAGGTCGGGCCTATCGAACGCGACGCATGGCTGCGGGCCATGCGCATCGCGGTCGCGGAGATCGAGCCGGAGGTGCTGGATAACGCGCACCGGCAGCAGTTGCTCGACTACTTCGAGATGGCCGCCAATTCGCTCATGAACTCGCCTTTCTGAATTGGACCCGCAGAGATTGCAGCTTCCCGCAGATTTTCACGCTGTCCACTGCAAGCCGCTGATCATTTGCTGAAACTGGACAAGTCCTTTCGACGCGCCCGCGAAAGTCGCTGTGCTTTGGCACCATTACGGCTGTGACAGATATTTCCGCCCCGGTCGGGGAGGGGGCCGCGCAAGCCCCGTGGTGGCGATCGGCCGTGTTCTACCAGGTGTATCCCCGTTCCTTCGCGGACTCCAGCGGCGACGGTGTCGGTGATTTGGGCGGATTGCGCGACAAATTGGGCTATCTCGAACTCCTGGGGGTGGACGCGCTATGGATCTGCCCGGTAATGCGTTCTCCCATGGCCGACGGCGGCTATGACGTCTCGGACCCGCGCGATATCGACCCGCTGTTCGGTGGGATCGAGGCGCTGGACGCGCTCATCGCCCAGGCGCACCACCGCGACATCCGGGTGACCATGGATCTGGTGCCCAACCACACCAGTGATCAACACGCGTGGTTTCGGGCGGCGCTGGCGGCTGGGCCGGGGAGTCCGGAGCGGGCGCGGTACTTCTTCCGCGACGGCCGTGGGCCGGACGGCGCTGTGCCGCCGAACAATTGGCCGAGCATCTTCGGCGGTCCGGCCTGGACCCGGGTGAGGGAACCGGACGGTAGACCCGGGCAGTGGTACCTGCACATCTTCGCACCGGAGCAACCCGACCTGAACTGGGAACACCCCGAGGTCGCGGCGGATTTCGACCAGACCCTGCGGTTCTGGCTGGACCGCGGCGTGGACGGCTTCCGGATCGACGTCGCGCACGGCATGGCCAAACCGCCGGGCCTGCCCGACATGGAGCGCATCGACACCCGGATGCTCCACCTCGAAGACGACGACCCGCGCTTCAACAACCCCGGCGCGCACGACATTCATCGGCGGATCCGCAAGGTGATGGACGAATATCCGCATGCGGTCGCCATCGGTGAGGTCTGGGTCAACGACAACACCCGCTTCGGCGAATACGTCCGGCCCGACGAACTGCACCTGGCCTTCAACTTCCGGCTTGCCCAGACGCCGTTCCAGCCGGACCGGATTCGCGCGGCTGTCGACAATTCGCTGCGCGCGGTGGCCCAGGTCGGCGCGTCGCCCACCTGGACGCTGTCCAACCACGATATCGAGCGCGAGGTCACCCGCTACGGCGGCGGACTCGTCGGGCAGGCGCGGGCGCGGGCCATGATCCTGCTGGAGCTGGCACTGCCGGGATCCGTATTCATCTACAACGGCGCCGAATTGGGGCTGGCCAATGTGGACGACCTGCCGGAGGCGGCGCTGCAGGATCCCACCTGGGAGCGATCCGGGCACACCGAACGCGGCCGGGACGGCTGTCGGGTGCCGTTGCCGTGGGAGGGGACGCGACCGCCGTTCGGATTCACGACCGGCGTGCCGTGGCTGCCCATGCCTCCGGAATGGTCGGCGGTGACCGTGGAGCGGCAGCTCGAACGGCTCGACTCCATGCTGTCGCTGTATCGCATGGCGATCGAATTGCGGGGCGTGCGGCCGGAATTCGCGGGGCTCGGGCTGGAATGGTACGAGAGTCCGCCCGGCTGCCTGGCCTTTCAGCGTGACGGCGGGCTGCTGTGCGTGCTCAATGCCACCGACGCGCCCATCCTGTTGCCCGCGGGGAAGGTGTTGCTGGCGAGCGCTCCGATCAACGAGAGGCGGGAACTTCCGGCGAACTCGACGGCGTGGCTGGTCTGAAAGGCTGATTGTTACGACACGATCGCATCTAACCCTTACCGGTCGTAGTAGTCGCGGGGGCATCGACTACCGTTGGGCCGTGAGCATTCTCCAGACAGTGCTGATCTACGTCGGCATCCCGGTCGCGATCTATCTGGTGATCGCCGGATTGTCGTTCCTCGGCAAGCCGCTGCCCGGCAAGAAGCCGGAACACTACGAACTCGGTGCGAAGTGGACCCAGCCCCCGGTGCTGTGGAGCGCGACCGACGAGGTGACCGGATCCGGCCACCACGACACTGCTGATTCGCATGGCGACCATGCGGCAATCGAATCCGCCCACGCGGAGCTGATCGGAGGTCGGGCAAGTGGCAAGTTCTAATTGGCCCGCGGTGAACGAGGCCGACCTGCCCCACGGCTGGGCGATCACCAGCAGCGGACGCGTCTCCGGTGTGCACGAGGCCGGCGATGTCTTCAAGGAAGCGCCGTTCAGCGATCGCGAGCGGCTGCTCATGGACAACGCGCTCACCGACGCCACCCGTGCCACCAAGGTGCGCTTCAACATCTACATCGGTGACCTGGGCTCCGACTCCGCCGCCGGTGTGGACGCCCTCTTCCCCGCCACCCCGGAGGCCGCCCGCTCGGTGCTCATCGCGGTGGACCCGAACACCAACTCGGTCGAGGTGCGCTCCGGCCGCGACGTCGCCGAGCGGGCCAACGATCGGGTCTGCCAGCTGGGCGCCACCGCCGCCACCAGCTCCTTCCGTCAGGGCGAGCTGATCGACGGCCTGGTTTCCGCCGTGCGTGTGATGGCGGCCGCCATCGGGCGGGTCTAGCCGACTCTCGGCACTTTTCAGGAGCTTCGCCCCTGAAACCCCAAGGGAAGTTTGGGGGCCCAGCCCCCAAACCCCCGCGGGAAAGTTCGCCCTCAGCAGATCGGGGCGCGGGGGTGGGGCGGGGGAATTTAGGCTCGGGACCATGTCCGAGCATCCGCGTCTGAAAGCTGTTCCCGGCGGCCTCGACGAAGGGGCGCGGTCGGCGCGGCCGATGCGTGAGCCGCTATGGCGGGAGGCACTGGGGGAGCAGCTGCGGTCGCTGCGGCAGGAGCGGGGCGAGAAGCTGACGGAAACGGCCGGGCGAGCCGGTATTTCGCCGCAGTATCTGTCGGAGGTCGAGCGGGGACGCAAAGAGCCGTCCAGCGAAATGATCGCGGCACTGGCGGGTGCGCTGGGGACCAGTCTGGGTGCGCTCACACGACAGGTGGCCGAGGACCTTCTCCGCTACCGCCCGGTTCCGGCACACCATCCCGCCCTGTCTCCGATGGCAATCTCGCCGGTCCTGCTGGCTGCCTGATCAGTGAACGCGCACTGGCGCATACGCCTTTCGGCGACTGCCCGCACCAGCGCGCGCTCGTCGCCTTTCAGCTGCGGGGGCCGAGGATCTGGTCGGCCAGGCCGTAGTCGAGCGCGGATTGGGCGGTGAAGACCCGGTCCCGGTCGGTGTCCCGGCGAAGGGTTTCAGGGGATTGGCCGGTGTGCGCGGCGAGGATGGACTCGATTTCGGCCCGCATGCGCACCACCTCGTCGGCCTGGAGGATGAGGTCGGGAATGGTGCCCTGGCCTCGGGTTGCCGGCTGGTGCAGGACGATTCGCGCATGGGGGAGGATATTGCGGCGGCCCTTCGCGCCGCCGGCGAGCAGGACCGCGCCGACCGCGATGGCCTGGCCCACGCAGGTGGTGGCCACAGGGGACAGGATGTGCTGCATGGTGTCGTAGACGGCGAGCATGGCCGACAGGTCGCCGCCCTCGCAGTTGATGTAGAGGTTGATGTCCTGGCCGGGGCTTTCGGCATCGAGATGTAGCAACTGCGCGATGAGCGCGTTCGCCACGCCGGAGTCGATGGGGGTGCCCAGGTAGACGATTCGTTCCGTCAGCAGATGCGAATAGACGTCCATGATGCGTTCGCCGCGCGGATCACGGGCGATGACGTTGGGGATCGTGTAGCTGGTCATGCGCTGATTCCCAGCTTCCGGCGTTCGGGCACAACCTGGTGGAAGGACTCCACGATCTGGTCGATGAACCCGTAGTCACGGGCCTGGGCGGCGGTGAACCAGCGATCGTGCAGGGAGTCGTCGAAGACTTGGTCGTAGGGCTGGCCGGTGTCGGCGGCGATCAGGCCGAGCACGGTCTGCACGGTATAGCGCAGGTCGTCGGCCTGCACCTCGACCTCGACGGCGCTGCCGCCGATGCCCGCCGAACCCTGATGCATGAGGATGCGGGCGTGGGGCAGCGCGTAGCGGTGACCGGGAGTGCCCGCCGACAGCAGGAATTGGCCTGCGCTGCAGGCCAATCCGAGGGCCAGCGTGGATACGGTGCAGGGCACCAGCCGCATGACGTCGCGGATGGCCAGCATGGCGGGAACCGACCCGCCGGGGGAGTGGATCCACAGCGAGATCCCCGCGGCCGGATCCTCGGCCGCCAGCGTCAGCAGCTGGGTCATCAGCAGCGCGCCGTTGTCGTCGTCGAGGGCCCCGTCCAGCACCAGCACCCGGCGGGCGAAGAGCTGTTCCCTGGTGCGCCAGTTGAACATCGGAGTCTTGTTCTCTGCCATGCCATCACGGTGCCGCAGCGACCCGGTGAAAGTCCCGCCACGCTGCTGTGAGCGGATCCGCCCACAGCAGCGCTGTAGCGTGCGACAGAGATGTCATCCTCGGCGAGGATGTCCCCGATGACCTGCGGACCGCTGCCGACGCAGAGAATGCGCTGCTCGATCGCATCATGGCGGATACGTTCGCGATGATTCGCGTTCTGTGCGATGCGGAAACCGCTCATCTCTGCGATTTCCGCGCCGGGTCAATGGCGGTGGCAGGTGTCGGCGACGCGGTCGAACTTGGCGCGCACGGGTTCGCTGCCGGGCGCGTGATCGCGGCGGATCTGCTCGATGCGGTCCTGGACGTCGGGGTATTGGGACACGATGCGGAAGAAGGATTCCGGCCGGTCCTGCGGCGGTAGCTGGTACATGACGGCGAGCCCGGCGGTGAGTTCCGGGTGACCGTCGATGAGCCGGGCCAGCACCGGGTCCTGATCATTGAGGGTGGCGTCGATCTGTGCCCAGCTGCAGGTGGAACGGGTGAGCGAGTCATCATCGTCGGCGGCCGCTACTCCAGCGTCGGAAAGCGCTGCGGCGGAGCAGATTCCGGTGAAAACGAGTGCGGCGGCGTAACGGGTCCAGGATGTCATCGGATGGCCTCATTCGGTCGGGATGGCTTGCGGGACCGATCATGTCGGATGCGTGCCCCTCCAGCCCGATCCGGGGAGCCTTCTTCAGCGACTCTTCAGTCGGTGCGGTCCCGGAATGAGGGCGCCGATTCGTCGGTCTTCGACGCGGGTATTTCGCGCCCTGACATCCTGAACACCAAAGGAATTCGATGAGTGGGCAGGACAGTCAACTTCGTGGCGTTTCCACCGGCAGTGCTGCCGGTGGCTTGGCTGAAGCTGCTGGGCATCACATCCATGTGCACCATCTCGGCCGACTTCGCAGGGTGCGACGGGCAGCCCTGGTATGTCCGGCCGTCGCAGGACGACAGCCCCTCCCGGACGCTCCGGGAGGGGCTGTCGTCATCGAACGGCGTTGCCGCGCGGGACTTCCTAGCCGCGATCGAAGGCGCGGGCGCGCAGCGAGCGCTCGATGCCCGCCTTGCCCTCCACCACCAGGCGACGCAGCGCCGGCGGGTGGTCTCCGGCGAGGAACTTGTCGGCCACCGCCACGGCCTCCTCGGTGACGGCCCAGTGCGGGTACAGCCCGACCACCACGGTCTGCGCGACCTCGCTGGAGCGGCGCTCCCACACCGACGGGATGTCGGCGAAGTAGCGCTCCACATACGGGGCCAGCAGCTCGGCCTGGCCCGCCGGGGCGAAGCCCGTGACGATGGCGCGCGCGGTGATGTTCGGCACCGAATCGTCGCCCATGACGGTGTCCCACGCCGACTCCTTGACCGCCACCTGCGGGCGGGCGGTGGCCGCGGCGGCAGCCTGGCGGCGACCGGCGGCGGTATTGTCGCGTTCGAGTTCCGCGTCGATGAGCGGGGTTTCGATGCCGTCGGAGTCGATGGTCCCGGCGGCCGCGAGTGCCTGGATGATGCGCCAGCGCAGGTCGGTGTCGACGGTCAGGCCAGGCAGACCGACGCCCTCCGGGTCACCGGCGTGCAGCTGCCGCAGCACCTCGACGTGCTGCGGTGAGAGCAGCGAGCCGGTCAGCGCGTTGACGAACGCCAGCTGATGATCCGAGCCCGCACCGGCGGCGCGCGCCAGCTCCAGCAACCGGTCGGCGTAGGCGGGCCAGCCCTCGGCGCGTGCCCACTCCGGGTCGGCGTAGGCGCCCAGCGCGGTATTGGCCTGCATGAGAAGCCGCTGCACGACACCGATCTCGGTTTCCGCGCCGACGCCGCGCTGCACCAGCGCCACGAAGTCACGGGCCTTCATCTCGGCCTGGCGCGTCATCTCCCACGCGGCCGACCAGGCCAGGGTGCGGGGCAGCGGCTCGGCGATATCGGCGATGCGCGCCACCACGGTGTCGAGGGAGTCGGCGTCGAGGCGGACCGAGCAGTAGGTGAGGTCGTCGTCATTGATCAGCACGAGCTTTCCGCGGCCGACACCGACCAGCTCGGGCACCTCGGTGCGCTCGGCCGGGTCGATGTCGAGCTCGACGCGCCTGGTGCGCACCAGCTTTCCGTCCTGGTCGTCGTAGACGCCGATGGCCAGGCGGTGCACGCGGCGCTCACCGGCGCCGGGCTCCGCGCCCTCTTGGACGACCGCGAAGGAGGCGAAGTTGCCGTCCGCGTCCACGGTGAAGTCGGGGCGCAGGATGTTCAGTCCGGTGGTCTTGAGCCACTGCGCGCCCCAGTCCGAAAGGTCGCGCCCGGACGCCTTCTCCAGCGCGCCCACGAGATCGTCGAACGTGGCGTTGCCGTAGGCGTGTTCGGTGAAGTAGTCGCGCAGACCAGCCAGGAACGGTTCCTCACCGACGTAGGCCACCAGCTGCTTGAGCACGGAAGCGCCCTTGGCGTAGGTGATGCCGTCGAAGTTCACCTCGACCGCGGCAAGATCGGGGATGTCGGCCGCGATCGGGTGGGTGGAGGGCAGCTGGTCCTGCCGGTACGCCCAGGACTTCTCGACATTGGCGAAAGTGGTCCAGGCATTGGTGTATTCGGTCGCGCCGACCTGGCACAGCACCGAGGCGAAGGTGGCGAAGGACTCGTTCAGCCACAGATCGTCCCACCACTTCATGGTGACCAGGTCGCCGAACCACATGTGCGCCATCTCGTGCAGCACGGTCTCGCAGCGGCGCTCGTAGGATGCGCGGGTGACCTTGGAACGGAAGACGTAGTCCTCGAGGAAGGTGACCGCGCCCGCGTTCTCCATGGCGCCCGCGTTGAATTCGGGCACGAACAGCTGGTCGTACTTGCCGAAGGCATAGGGCACGCCGAAATTGGTGTGGTAGAAGCCGAAGCCCTGCTTGGTCTCGGTGAAAAGCCGTTCGGCGTCCATGAATTCGGCCAGCGAGGCGCGGCAGTAGATGCCGAGCGGGATCTCCCCGTGCGAATCGCTGTAGGTGTCGGTCCACTTCGCGTACGGCCCGGCGATGAGGGCCACCAGGTAGGTGCTCATGCGCGGGGTGGTGCCGAAGGTGTGGCGAACCACGGTGCCGGTCTTGTGGGTGTCGACCACCGCGCTGTTGGAGATGACCTGCCAGTCCTCGGGCGCTGTGACGATCACGTCGTAGGTGGCCTTGAGGTCGGGCTGGTCGAAGCAGGCGAACATGCGCTTGCAGTCGGCGGTTTCGAACTGGGAGTACAGGTAGACCTTGTTGTCGGTCGGGTCGACGAAGCGGTGCAGGCCCTCACCGGTGTGCGAGTACTCGCAGTCGGCCTCGACCACGAGCTCGTTGCTGGCGGCCAGGTTCGGCAGGATGATGCCCTGCTCCTCGTCGTAGCCGCTCACATCGAGGGCGACGCCATTGAGGACGGCCGAGCGCACGCCCGCGCCCACGATGTCGATGAAGGTCTGCGCACCCGGGGTCGCGGTGAAGATGACCGTCGACTTCGAGCCGAAGGTCTCACTGCGCGGCTCTTCGGCATTGGTGGGCTGACCGGTCAGATCCAGTTCGACCTTGTAGTTCTCCACCTGGACCGTCGCGGCGCGTTCGATCGCCTGCTCGCGGGTGAGATTCGGTGCGGACAAGGGGGCTCCTTAGCTCTGAAGAGAACTGCTGCCGGGCAGGTGCGTCCGACGCGGTGGGCGGCGCTGCCCACGGTCGACGCGTGATGCGATGCGCCCGTGCGAGGGCCTCGAGCGGACCGAACAATTCTCCACTCGCCGCCCGCGCCGGACGCGACGTTCCCCACAATGCCACGTCGCGAAGCTCGGCGTGCTCGACCGCGCCTCGAGAGGCAGGTCGGGACGTCGGTAAGCTCTGCGACGGCAGCAATCGCTCAGCACGAGGAGGACCGTTGAAGCACATCCACGCCGGTAAGGTGCGCGACCTGTACGAGGACGGCGACTCGCTGATCCTGGTCGCATCCGACCGGGTGTCGGTGTACGACGTGGTGCTGCCGACTCCGATCCCGGATAAGGGCGCGCTGCTCACTCAGCTGTCGAACTGGTGGTTCGGGTTCTTCTCCGATGTGCCCAACCACATTCTGTCCACCACCGACGTTCCCGCCGAGTTCGCGGGCCGCGGGGTGCGGGTCAAGCCGCTGAAGATGGTGAAGGTGGAGTGCATCGCGCGCGGCTACCTGACCGGTGGCGGCCTGGCCGAATACCAGCGCTCCGGCACCGTCTCCGGCATTCCGCTGCCGCCCGGTCTGCGCGACGGCGACAAGCTGCCCGAACCCATCTTCACCCCCACCACCAAGGCCGACGCCGGGCACGACGAACCCATCAGTTTCGAGGACGTGGTGAACCAGGAGGGCAAGGAGGTCGCCGAGAAGCTGCGGGACCTGACCCTCGAGATCTACGCGCGCGGCGCCGAGCACGCCGCCGCGCGCGGGGTCATCATCGCCGACACGAAGATCGAAATCGGTTGGTACGGTGATGTTCTCACCGTCGGCGACGAGTTGCTCACCTCGGACTCATCCCGCTTCTGGCCCGCCGACGACTATGAGCCGGGCCGCCCGCAGAAGTCCTTCGACAAGCAGTTCGTGCGCGACTGGTCCACCTCCACCGGGTGGAACAAGGAGTACCCGGGCCCGGAGATTCCGGCCGACGTGGTCGAGGTGACCCGGCAGAAGTACGTCCAGGCCTACGAGCTCATCACCGGCAACACCTGGAACGGAGTTGGGGTGTAGCACGGAACCGTTTCGGCGGCAAGGAAGTGCGCACGAACTCATGGCCCGGCCGCTCCAGCTCGGCGAACTCGGCCATGCCTTTCGCGCCGAACCCGCCAACCGAGCCGCCCCGATCTCCTTATCCGGCGCACCTCGGAAGTCACCACGTAAGCAGCAAGACAGGATATCCCCGCACACTCTCCGTCACCCCGTTCGACCGCGTGCCGATCAGGCGCGGCGGAGGCGGGCGGCGCGGAGGATGAGGTAGTTCCGCTCGGGGAGGCTGGTGGTGAGTTGGGCGGCGGCGGTGTAGTGGGCGATGGCTTCCTCGTAGTCGCCGGCCATTTCGTGCAGGTGGCCGCGGACTGCGGGGAGACGGTGGTTGCCCGCCAGGGATTCGTCGAGGGTGTCGGTCAGGTCGAGGCCGGCCTGGGGGCCGTGCACCATGGCGGTGGCGACCGCGCGATTGAGGGTCACCATGGGGTTGGGGGACTCGCGTTCGAGGGCGTTGTACAGCAACAGGATTCGGGGCCAGTCGGTGTCCTCGGGGCGCAGCGCCTGGGAATGCAGGGCGGCGATGGCGGCCTGGATCTGATACGGGCCGATGAGGCCGCTGCGCACCGAGGCGGTCGCCAGCCGCACACCCTCGATGATCAATTCGCGATCCCAGAGCCCGCGATCCTGTTCGGCGAGGGGGATCAGCTCGCCGCGGGTCCCGGTCCGTGCCGCCCGCCGCGCGTCGGTGAGAAGTAGCAAGGCCAGCAGACCGGTGACCTCCGGGTTATCCGGGAGGACGCGATACAGTGCCCGCGCCAAGCGAATCGCCTCGTTCGATAGATCAACCCGGTGTAGTCGCTCACCACCGCTGGTGTGTCCCTCGGTGTAGATCAGATAGAGCACCCGCAGCACGCTGTCGAGCCGATCATTCCATTCTCCCCGTTGACCGAGCGATTCCATGGGCATGGTGAACGGCCGCTCCTCGGCGGCCAGTCGCTTCTTTGCCCGCGTAATCCGTTGCGCCATGGTTTTTTCCGGCACCAGAAAGGCTCGCGCGATCTCCTCGGTGGTCAGCCCGCCCACCGCCCGAAGCGTCAGCGCGATCGCACTCGCGGGCGACAGCGCCGGATGGCAGCACAGGAAGAACAACGTCAGCGTGTCATCCCGCTCCTCAGCGTCCGGGTCCGTGCCGCCCAGCCCGGCCGGACCCGACCGCCCGGTGGTTGCGGCCGCGGGTCTCGGGTGATCCGATCCGCTCGGACTCGCTCCCGCGTCCGACCGATTGGGCTGCACCGAGTCCGCGCGGCCGGAGTTGCCCGCGGTCGCGCAGCGCGTCCCCCCGGTCGCGGAGTTCGGGCGATCGGGCGGGCTCGCAAGGCTCGGCAGGTCCGCGTCTGTCAGGGCGGCGATGACGGCATCGGCCGGATCCGGGGCGGCGGCGCACAGTCGCTCCGGATCGCGGATCGCGTTGACGGCCTCGCGGTTGCGGCGCGCGGCGTCGGCGCGGATGGCGTCGATCAAGCGGCGTTGGCCGACAGAGATGAGCCAGCCGCGCGGATTGTCGGGGAGGCCGTCGACGGGCCAATGGGTGGCGGCCATGAGCATGGCCTCCTGGAGGGCGTCCTCGGCGGCGTCGAAATCGCCGTAGCGGCGGATGAGTACGCCGAGGACCTGCGGCGCGAGATCGCGCAGCAGGTCCTCGATCGCGGTATCCGGCATCAGAGCTCGGCGGCGGGGGCGCTCATGATCGGACGGACCTCGATGTACTCGCCGATCGGCTTGCCGCCCGGGCCGGGCGCGGCCGACGCCTCGGCGGCGATCTCGACCGCGCGCTCGGGAGTGTCGACGTCGATGATCCAGTAACCGGCCAGGAACTCCTTGGTCTCCGGGAAGGGGCCGTCGGTGATCACCGGCGCGGAGCGGCCGTCGGACATGACGGTGCGCGCTTGGCTCGGGTCGGCGAGGCCCTGGGCGTCGACGAGTTCGCCGGATTTGGCCAGCTCCTCACCGAGGGCGCGCTGGAAATCGATGTGCGCCTGGATCTCCTCGGGCGCCCACTCGTTGATCGGGGTGTCGCAGTAGGCGGCGGCGGAGTAGGTCTTGATCAGGATGTACTTCATGGTCGGCTCCTTCGTCGGCGCGCCCCGGTGGGCGCTCTCGTCCACAGGTCGGAGCCCGGTACGCCGACGCGACGTACCCCGCCCTCCGGATTATGTGACGGTCGTCATAGCTGGTCGGGGTCCACAGCCTCAGCGCTGAGGATCAGCTGCTTGATCTTGTCCGTCACATCCCACACGTTCACGTTCATTCCGGCCAGCACCCGGTTCCCGGAGTCCAGCCAGTACGCCACGAACTCGCGTTTTCCGAGGTCGCCGCGCACCACCACGCGCGCCCGCTGCTTCGGCCCGACATATCCGGTGTACTCCATGCCGAGGTCGTACTGGTCGGTAAAGAAATACGGCAGCCGGTCGTACACGGCGGGCTTGCCGAGCATGGTCAGCGCCGCCACCGCTGGCTGGTTGAGCGCATTCGCCCAGTGCTCCACCCGGATCCGCTGCCCCAGCACAGGGTGCTGCTGATCGGCGATATCGCCGACCGCGACGATGTCCGGGTCGCTGGTGGCCAGGCTCTCGTCCACCAGCACGCCGCCTTCCACGGCCAGCCCGGCATCGGCGGCAAGCTCGATATTGGGCCGCGCACCCACCGCGACCAGCACCGCGTCCGCCTCGATGTGGGTGCCGTCGTCGAGCCGCACGCCGGTGGCACGGCCGTCGGCGGTGGTGATCTCGCCGACCTTCACTCCGAGGCGCAGATCCACTCCGTGCGCGCGATGCAGATCGGCGAACACCTCGCCCATCTCGGCCCCGAGTGCGGCCCGCAGCGGCACCGATTCCGCCTCCAACACAGTCACTTCCACGCCCGCGGCCCGCGCGGCCGCGGTCACCTCGAGCCCGATCCACCCCGCGCCGATGATGGCCAGCCGCCGTGCGGAGCCCAACATCCCGAGCAGGGCATCGGACTCCCCGATGGTGCGCAGCACGTACACGCCCTCGGCGTCGGCGCCGGGCAGACGCAGCAGCCGCGGACGCGAACCGGTGGCCAGCGCCAGCTTGTCGTAGGGCAGCGTCGTAGCATTCGGCAGCGCAATGGTTTTGGTGCTCCGGTCCAGCCCGGTGACGGTCGTGCCGAGCATGACCTCGATATGGTGGTCGAGATACCACTGCGCCGGATTCACGGTGAAATCGCTGAGCGCCTTCTTGCCCAGCAGATGCTCCTTGGACAGCGGCGGCCGCTCATAGGGCAGCTGCTCCTCCGCGCTGACGAGCGTAACGGTGCCATCGAAATCGTTGGCCCTCAAAGCTTCCGCGAGCTTGGCCGCGGCCAGCCCACCGCCCGCGATGACGAACCTGGATGTGGTCATGCCGAAACCTCGCTGCTAGTAGGGTCGGGACCGCCGTCGATGAGGCCGATATCCCGACCCTAGCCCGGGTAGAGTCGGGCGGAGCGGAAATATCGGCAACAATCCGGGTTGTTGCGCATCGTGTGCGGCCCTGCCCTCGGCCGTCGATTGACTGCGAAAGGACTTCCTTGTGAGCGACGCCAAGAAGGACCGGGTCGACTTCTGGTTCGATCCGCTGTGCCCGTGGTGCTGGATCACCTCCCGCTGGATCCTCGAGGTCGAGCAGGTGCGCGATATCGAGGCGCACTTCCATGTCATGAGCCTGTCGGTGCTCAACGAAGGCCGCGAGGGCCTGCCCCCGCAGTACGAGGAGCTGCTGCGCAGTGGCTGGGGCCCGGTCCGGGTCGCCATCGCCGCCGCCCAGGAGCACGGCGACAAGGTGCTGGCCCCGCTCTACACCGCCATGGGCACCCGCCTGCACAACCGTCGCGCCGAGTACGAGCAGGACGGTTCGCGCACGGATCTGCTCGCGGTGATCATCGCCGAGTCGCTGGCCGAGGCGGGCCTGCCGGCCGAGCTCGCCGAAGCCGCCACCTCCACCGACCACGACGAGGCCCTGCGCGCCTCGCACCACGCCGGCATGGACAAGGTCGGCCAGGATGTCGGCACGCCGACCATCCACATCAATGACGTCGCCTTCTTCGGGCCGGTGCTCTCGCGCATTCCGCGCGGAGAGGAGGCGGGCAAGCTGTGGGACGGCGTGCTCGCGCTGGCCTCCTACCCACACTTCTTCGAGCTCAAGCGGACTCGCACCGAGGATCCCGTCTTCGACTGAGCCGCAGGGCTTTCGGCGTGAACGACCATCGGGCGGGGGCCATGGTGGGACCCCGCCCGATCGTGCGATCGTGAGAACCTATTGCGGCTGGTACTCGTGATGGGTCGGGGCGTCGCCGTACCCGGGTGGCGGCCCGCCGTAGCCAGCGGGCAACGGCTGCTGATAGCCGCCGTACGGCAGGACAGCGACCGGGCGCTGCGGGACATCGGGCCGCCAGAACAGCTTGCCGTGGCGGCTGCGGTCGCGCAGCGCCCACATGCGCCAGGTCAGCACCGGATGGCTGGACATGGCGTTCGCGATCCAGACGAAGAAGCCTTTCTCCTGGGCCGCCCGGTCGGCCATCTCGTCGAAGCCGACCAGATTGTTCAGATACTTGCCGCCGGCCAGTGTCTGCATGGCCGGGGGCGCGCCCTGCGGCCGGTTGCAGAAGCCGTGATTGTCGGCGGTGTACTCCTGGGCGCGGATCAGCGAGCTGCCCAGGATCGGCAGGAACGGCGCCAGGAACATGCCCACCTGCCGCCAGTACGAGACGTGCCCGGCCGCGATGTGACCGACCTCGTGGCCGATGATGAAGGCCAGCGCGTCGGGATTGCGTGCCGCGCCGCCGATTTCGAACAGGTCGCTGTACACCACCACATAGCGGCGGAAGCCGTGCCCGGAGGCGAAGGCATTGATCTGCCCGTTGCCCAGCACCACATACGCGTCGGGCACCTTCTGCATGCCGAAGCGGGCCGCCGCCTCCTGCACCATGCGATAGCCCTCAGGGAACTGCGTCGGCGACATCTTCACGCCGTTCACCCGCTGTGCCGCGTAGTTCATACCGCGGCCCAAATAGACGATCAGCGGCGCGAACACCAGCGCCAGCACCAGCTGACCGGCATAGCCGGACACCAACAGCAGCAGCGCCAGCAGATACGCCAGCACGGTGGCCACGATCACGATCACCAGCAGCGGGATCTCCCAGCTGTGCCGCGACGGCATCCCGAACGGCGACAGGCCGCGGGTCTGCTGCACCACCGGCGGCGGGGGTGGCGAATACGGTTGCTGCGGAGCCCATCCCGGCGGGCCCAGCCGCGGGTCCCAGCCGGACATTCCGGTGGCCGGGTTCCATCCGGATCGGCTGCCGGTGAACTGTCCCGGTAGGCCGCCAGCGGTTTGCCCCCCGTAGGCGTTCGGCGGTTGTGATCTGTCGTCGGACGTCATGCCTGGATAGTACGTTTCGCGGGGGTCCCGGGTTCGTCGACGCCGCAGGGTGGCTCACGCAGCGGGCTTCCCGGCGAGAGCCCCCTGCGGACCGGGCGCGGGCCTCCTGACAGAATCGCAGCCATGCGCGTATACCTGGGTGCCGACCATGCCGGCTTCGAATTGAAGAACCACGTCAAGGCTCACCTGGAAGGTCAGGGTCACGAGGTCGTCGACTGCGGCGCGCTGGAATACGACGCCCTCGACGACTACCCGGCCTTCTGCATCGAGGCCGCGCGCCGCGTGGTCGCCGACCCGGGTTCGCTGGGCTTCGTGTTCGGCGGCTCCGGCAATGGCGAGCAGATCGCCGCCAACAAAGTGCCCGGCGCCCGCTGCGCCCTCGGCTGGAGCGTGGAGACCGCCCAGCTCGCCCGTCAGCACAACAACGCCCAGCTGCTCGGCATCGGCGGCCGCATGCACACTACCGAGGAAGCCCTCGCCATCGTGGACGCCTTCATGACCACCCCGTGGTCCGACGAGGCGCGCCACCAGCGCCGCATCGACATCCTCGCCGAGTACGAGAAGACCGGCGTCCCCCCGGCTCTCCCGAACTGACCTGTGCCGGAAGGTCATACGCTGCACCGCCTGGCGAAGCTGCACGACCAGCGCTTCGCCGGCGGTCAGGTTCGAGTTTCCAGCCCACAGGGGCGATTCGCCGAGGGTGCGGCGCTGCTCGACGGCCGGGTGCTGACCCGCGCCGAGGCCTGGGGCAAACACCTGCTCCACCATTATGATTCGGGCGTCACCCTGCACATCCATCTGGGGTTGTACGGCAAGTTCACCGAATCCGCTGTGCCCATGGACGATCCGGTCGGCGAGGTCCGCATGCGACTGATCGGCGGCGGACGCACCGGCGAATTGCGGGGCACCGACCTGCGTGGCCCCGCCGCGTGCGAAATCCTGCTCGAACCGGAGGTGACGGCGCTGACGGCCCGACTGGGACCCGACCCGCTGCGCCGCGACGCCGATCCCGACCGCGCCTGGGACCGCATCCGCCGCTCCCAGCGCCCCATAGGCGCCCTGCTCATGGACCAGAAGATCCTCGCCGGAGTCGGCAACGTCTACCGCGCGGAAGTCCTCTTCCGCCACGGCATCTCACCCGACCGCCCCGGCACCCAGCTCTCCTACGAAGAGTGGCAGGGGATCTGGTCCGACCTGGTCGACCTCATGAAGGTAGGCGTGCGCCGCGGCAAGATCGTCGTGGTCCGTCCCGAGCACGACCACGGTGCACCGGCTTACGCCAAGGACAAACCGCGGACCTATGTCTACCGCCGCGCGGGCGACCCTTGCCGGCTCTGCGGCACCACTGTCCTGCACTCGGTTCTCGACGCTCGAAACCTCTTCTGGTGCCCCACCTGTCAGCCCCGCTGACCCTCGGTTACCGGGGTGGGGTCGAGGGAGATGCGGGCACGCATCCTGAGCAGTTGCCCGACGCCCACGGCGAGTAGTGCGGCGGTGGCCAGGATGTAGATGTCGCCGGGGATGTGTTGCCACCAGGACCAGGCGAGTTCCTGGTGGCGGCCGTTGGGGACGATGCCCGGGCCGATGAGGAAGAAGATGGCGAAGGCGGCGATCACCGCGACCGCGGCGAAGCGGGGAGTGGCGGTTGCCCAGGTGGCGGCGGTGACCAGGGCGGGGGCGGCCCATACCCAGTGGTGGGTCCAGGAGACCGGCGAGATCAGCAGCAGCACTGCGGCGTTCACGAGCAGGGCCGTGACGGACAGGATGGTTACCGGTGTCGTTCCCGCGACGCCATCGCGGTGAGCGGTCGTACGTCCGACTCGGAGCAGGTGGTGCATCAGGATCGCGCCGGCGCAGACGACGACGAGGGCCAGGCCGAGCCAGACGGCGGTGGCGGCCGAATTCGAGAGTCCGAGGCGGAAGACCAGGCCCTTGAGGGACTGGTTGCCGACGTAATCGGGGGAGCCGATGCGGTTGGTGTCGGTGATGGCGTGCAGCCAGTAGTCGCGGGATTCCCTTGGGAAGACCAGGAATCCGGCGCCGATCACCGTCGCCGCGGTGGCCGCCGCCGTGCCCGCTGCCTTCCAGTCGCGGCGGATGAGGAAGTAGAGGACGAAAGCGGCGGGAGTCAGCTTGGTGACGGCGGCGACGCCGATGAGGACACCGCGCGGCCAGCGGGGCTTCTCGGTCAGGCAGTCGAGGGCGACCGCGGCCATCAGCACGAGATTGATCTGCCCGAACCACAGGGTGGTGCGCACGGGTTCGACGGCCAGCATGAGGACGACCGCGGTCACGCTCAGCGTGAGTTTCGCGCGCGGGTCCAGGTCCGGGCGGACCCGGGAGAGCACCAGCCAGATAGTCACGCCGAGGCAGGCCAGCGAGCTCGCCGTCACCATCAGTTCGGCCAGCCAGAGCGGCACGATGGCGAGCGGGATCATCATGACCGCCGCCGACGGCGGATAGGTGAAGGGCAGGTCGGTGTGGCCCGCGACCGGCAGCGTCGGGCCGTACAGGGTGCCGTGCTCCAGCCAGCCTCGGGTGTCGACGCGATAGACCTGCAGGTCGAGGAACCCGTGCATGGCGGAGAACAGCGCCGTGATCGCCACGGTCAGCAGGATTCCGATCATGATCGGAATGCGGGGCGGGCCCGAGCGGCCCTCCGACTTCAGATTGCGCAGCAAATTACGTTGCCCCGCCCGCGTAGTGATCATCAGGGGAGACATTAACCCTTTCGACTTTCGCGCAAGTTGTCCGGATTGCATTGGGGGAGTGGCTAATCGAGGGCAAATCCATCGGCTGGGGTTCGGCCGCCCCAGTGCGCCAACCGGCTACCCGGCCGCGCGAACCAGGTCGCGTAGAAGAGCAAGGATACGGCGGCCAGCGAGCCCAGTACGACGATCCCTGCCGGTATCGGATGTTCCGCCATGGTCGCGGCCAGGAACCGATAGGACAGCAACAATCCGGCGAGCACCGCCACGCCGAGCGACACGATTCGGGCTCGGGGCAGGTCCCAGCCGCGCTCGGGATCTCGCAGCGCCGACTCCACCGTCAGGCACAGCACCGCGCCCGCCACCAGATCGCTGCCGTAGTGGTAGCCGAAGCCCAGTGTCGCGAGCAGCGTGCACACCAGCCAGAAGGTCCCCGCCCAGCGCAGCCAGCGCGGCGCGGTGCGGGAGTGGATGAAAAGCGCGGTCGCCCAAGCGGTGTGCATGGACGGCATGCAGTTGCGGGCGGTCTCGGAGTCGAACAGCATCGGCTGCGGGTCGGTGGTCAGGGCGCTCCAGACCTGCGGCCAGTCACCGATCTCCAGGCCGTGGCCGAGCGGGCCGTAGGCGAAGACCGGGCCGACCACGGGGAACAGCACGTAGCCGAGCGGGCCGATCACGCCCAGCACCAGGAAGGTCCGCACCAGGTGATGCCGCGGCCATGAGCTGGTCGTCACTCGGCGCAGCTGCCACACCGCGACGACGACCGCCGCCACCGGCAGCTGGATGTAGACCACGTGCAACACGTGCGAGGGCAGCGGACCCAGCGCGTCGAGCGCGCGTCCGACCAGCCACGCCGGTTCGCCCAATGCCCGGTCGGCGAGCTGAACGTACTGGTCCAGCACCCGGGGCCCGGTGACGATGCTGACCATCAGCCAGGTGTCGGCGAGTTTGGAGGCCATGATCAGCAGGACGCCGAAGGCGATGGCCTGCACCGCGGTCCGCCTGCGTTCGCCCTCCCAGCGCACGACCACGAGGGTCAAGGCCGTCAAGGCCAGCGTCGGCCCGGTGCCGATCGAGACGTGCCATCCGCACGCGGCCTGCAGCGCCAGGGTCAGCAGGTCCAGCACCGCCGCGGCAACCAGGCTGACGACCCGGACCCGGGAGGGCACGCCGATGCACGCCAACCCCAGTCCGGCCCAGGACACGGCCGCTGACTGCGGATTCGCGAAGTAGTCGTCCAGCAGGCTGCGCAGCGGGCCCATCACCCCGTGCGCCGAGGCCCACACCTGCGCGACCATCAGCAACACCACCGCCACGCCCAGCCCGGCGGCCGGGATGAGCCGAGAACGGGTCCAGCTACCGGTCGATACCGAGCTGGAAACGTTCATCTTGTGGTCTACCAGCACTGTTAATCGATAACACAGTGCAAACGGAGGCACAACATCCGGTTACCGGAATCCGATATCGGGGTGGTTCGGATCAGGTGACAACGCCGTGGATTCCTGTCCGGGCTCGGCGGATCTTGGTGGGAGCCACCTGCGTCAGCGAGCGCTCACCGGGCCGATCAGCTGAATAAGAAGGCCATTTCGCACCAGCTGACGCGGATGTAGAGGCACGGGCTCATCCGCCGCGAGTGGATGCCCGGCGGCATCGCGATCGTGCTGACCGACACGGGCACTGCCACCCGGGGCCGACGGACGCCGAGGCGGGCGGTCCGCCGCCACCTACCGGAGACCGGCTCGCGGCTGAGGATCGGATAACCCTGCGGCGCACAGCCGTTGCGCTGACCGGACCGGTCGAAGCGGCGACGGTCGAGCCGACTGCCAGTCATCATGGGCACCAAACAGTCCTCGTGGCCAAGGGATTTGCCATACATTGGGCACGGCCGAGCTCGGATGTGCTCCGAGCCGCAGTGTCGCGTCATCGGCAGCAGACACCCGCCATTGGCGTGAGAGTGCGAGAGCGCTGACAGGACATGTCGGTCGAAAACTGTTGGACCGCCTCGACAATCAGACCCGACCCCGCAGGTTGGAGAGCGAGAACACTCGCCAACCTGCGGGTTCACGAGTCGGGGTGACAGGATTTGAACCTGCGACCCTCCGCTCCCAAAGCGGATGCGCTACCAAGCTGCGCTACACCCCGTTGCGCGTCGGACTCGACGCTCCCCGCTGAACGGGTAAGAGCGGGTGACGGGAATCGAACCCGCACCATCAGCTTGGAAGGCTGAGGTTCTACCATTGAACTACACCCGCAGTGCCCGCATCCATGGATGCCGCGTGCGTTGAGCACTGTACCGAACCTCACTCCCGGAATGCCAATCAGGTCGTGTCGCCGCACGTCGCGGCCGGTCGGATGAGTCGTTCGGCGCGTCGTGGAGAACATGCCGAAATCAGATGTAACACCGGGGCTTCAGCTGCGATGACACTTCCGATCGCCATTCGCGAGACAGCGAGAACCTGTTCTAATCATGGGTTTTCGATGTCGGGTGGCTTGCTAGGATCCTTTTTGTCCGGACGGGGGTATCTGGAAAGGGGGCGGTGAGCATGCACCACTGGTGTGGCCGACCGCGCGGTAGTGAGTTCGATTCGAAGGGCATGACCGGCGCGGCCGCCGGCCCTGGCATCACGTACGCAGGGTGAGCGCGCATGCCCATCCGTCTGGACACCCGAACCGCCGCTGTCGTCGCGGCGACCATCCGGGAATGGGTGCGGGCAATGCACCCGGGCGCGAGCAGCGCCGCGCTGGGCCAGGAGCCCGGCGTTCCCCCCGATGAACTCGAGCGCATCTTCGGCCGGGTCATCGACGATCTGCTGGAATTGGCCGGGTCCGAACCGTTTCCGGTGGAGGCCGCTCGCCGTATCGGACGCAGCCTGGCCGAGTCTCCGTTCGAGCGCACCCGCATGCTCGCTCCCGCCAGTCGCGCGCTGCTCGGGCTCGCGCCGGGGGTGCGCGGTTCGCTGATCGCCACCCGCTGGTCGTTCATCGCCAGCCAGGCCATCGACGCCTATGCCGAGGCGCTGCAGCAGCGCGCCCTCGCCCAGCAGGAACGCAGCCTCTCCGAGGCGGTGTCGGTGCGGGTGCAGGAGATCGCGGCGCTGCAGACCCGGCTGCGGCACGAGGCCACCCATGACGCCCTCACCGACCTGGCCAACCGCTCGCTGCTGCAGGAGCGGGTGCGAGTGATGGCCACCGATCCGGCGCGCGGAGTCGGGCTGCTGCTCATCGACCTCGACGATTTCAAGGCGATCAATGACGGCTACGGCCATACGGTCGGCGACGAGGTGCTGGTGACCATTGCTCAGCGGCTGCGCTCGACATGCGGGCCCGAGCCCGTGATCGCGCGCTACGGCGGTGACGAATTCGTGGTCGCGCTGCCCGCCCGTCGCAATACCCTGGGCGAGCTGGCCATGCGAGTGCTGGCCGCGCTGTGCGAGCCGGTGCCCACGGCCGCCGGTCCGGTTCCGGCGTCGGCGAGCGTCGGCACCGCCTTCTGCCCACCCGGCCGCGACTGCGACTTCTCGGATCTGCTGCGCAGCGCCGACCGGGCCATGTATTCGGCGAAAACTGCGGGCAAACGACAGTTCGCGGTGTCAGAGCTAGATGAAGAGGAGGTTGATCCAGGTCGCCGCAGCTCTCATTTTGCCGCAGTGGCCGGATAGCCTTCGGGTTTCGGGAGGCTCGCACAGTTAGCAACTGATCGGCGAATTCTGCCGCGTAGGCTGGTCGCGTGGCTACGGTCGTCGTTCTGCTCAGTGTCATGGTGGTTGTGCTGCTGGCCGTCGTGGTGGTCAGCCGTACGCAACGGTCGCGGACCACGGCGCAGCTCGCGGATGCCAAGGCCGATGCGCGACGGGTGATCGAACGTCTCGGCGGGCAGGTCTACAGCCTTGCCGGCACGGATGACGCCTCCAAGCAGGCCCTCGCCGACGCGGGGGAGCGGTTCAACGCCGCGGGCTCGCAGATCGAGCAGGCCGGCACGCCCGCCCAGGCACGGCTGGCGAAAGAGACTGCGCTCGAAGGCCTTTACTACGTGCGCGCTGCCCGTTCCGCCATGGGGATGGATCCCGGACCGGCCGTGCCCGAGCTCGACGGACAGCGCAGCGCCGGTCGGGTCACCGAGGATCGGGCGATCGACTTCGACGGCCGCCGCATCGAGGCCTCGCCCACGCCGTCGGCCACCACCCCGAACTACTACCCGGGTGGCCGTGTCGCGGGCCGTCCAGTTCCAGCCGGCTGGTATTCCGAGCCCTGGTGGAAGACCGCGCTCGTCGCCGGCGCCTGAGGTGTCGGCTCCGCGGTCCTGTTCGATGCCCTCTTCAGCGGTATGTCCGGTGTCGGCTACGACGCGGCCGCCTTCGAAAGCGGCTACGGCGACGGCTATCAGGCGGGCCTGGACGCCGCCGACGGCGGATATGCCGACGGCGGGTCCGACCAGGGCGCCTACGACCAGGGCGCCTACGACCAGGGCGCCTACGACCAGGGCGCCTACGACCAGGGCGGGATGGACCCCGGCGCGGACCTGGGCGGCGGGGATTTCGGCGGATTCGACGGCGACTTCTGACGCCCGGTCACTGCCGGGTGTCGGCGCGCGTCGCGTCGAGGAAGACGCGGATCGCGCTGGTCAGCTGGGCGGGCTGATCCTCGGGTGAGAAGGTGTACGAGTCGCGGATCCATTCGATGCGCGCGTCGGGGAATTCGGCGGCCAGGCGTTCGGCGTAGCGGTCCGGGAAGAATCGATCGCCGGCCGACCAGGCCAACAGCACCGGCTGCTCGAAATCGGCGAAAGTCTTTGCGGCGGTGAGGGTGTACCGGCTGTCGAGACCTCCGATGGCGCGGCGGACATCCTCGCGGATGGCTTTCGCGGAGACGGGCAGGGCGTAGGAGTCGCTGACCGCACGCTCGATCGGACCGTGCGCCAGCCGGCCGTAGGCGATGGGCAGGCGGCGCACCGGGCGGATGCGCATACTCAGCGCCAGGCAGGCGAGTGCGCCCGGGGTGCGGGCGGCCAGGCCGAGATAGTCGAAGAACGGCGGCGGGAAATTCTCATAGGCATCGCAGGAGGTCAGCACCAGCCGGGCGACAAGATCCGGGCGGGCGGCGACCACGAGTTGGCTCACTGCGCCGCCGGAGTCGTTGCCCACCAACGTGACCGGGCCAAGGTCGAGCTGTTCGACGGCCTGGATCACCAGTTGCGCGAGGCCGGGGGCGGAGAGGTCGGCGGCGGGCATGGCGGTGGTGTGCGAGCCGAAGGGCAGATCGATTGCCACGCAGCGGAATTCGCCTGCCAGCGCCGGGATGACCTTGCGCCACAGGTTGGCGTTGACCAGGAGTCCGTGCACGAATACGAGGGGGTCGCCACTGCCGGTGTCGAATACGGTCAGCGCCCCCTGCGGCAGGGACAGTTCACGTCGGGTGCCGAGGGCGGGGTCGCGCCAGCCGGCTCGGGATTCGGGGGTGATGGTGTGCGTCATCTGGATGACTCCTCATGGAGCAGAGACGGTGATGAGGTCTTCAAACTAACAAACAGGCTGCCTGTTTTCAATGGTCGCGCGCTACGATCCACCCACCGAGCCAGAAAGGTGTCGATGATCAGGCAAGCCGAACGATCCGAGTCGACCCGCGCGAACCTGATGGCCGCCGCGCGCGAACTGTTCGCCGAACGCGGCTATGCCGCGGTCGGCACTCCCGAGATCGTCGAGCGCGCCGGCAGTTCGCGCGGCGCGCTGTATCACCAGTTCAAGGACAAGAAGGACCTGTTCCGCGCGGTCTACGAACAGGTGCAGCAGGAGATCCTGCAGCAGGTCGCCGAGACCATGGCCGACGCGCCGCCCTCCGACCCCATGGCCGTCCTCGAAGCCGGTCTGCACAACTTCCTGCTCTCCTGCGTCGACCCCGAACGCGTCCGCATCACTCTCATCGACGCTCCCTCGGTGCTCGGCTGGCAGGAATGGCGCGCGGTCGATGAGAAGTACGGCCTGGGCCTGGTCGTCGCGGGCCTCGAAGCCGGCATCCAAGCGGGCGCCCTGCGTGCCGACCTCGATGTTCGCCCCCTGTCCCTGATGATCCTCTCCGCTCTCGGCGAGGCCGCCATGTTCATCGCCAACTCGGACGATCCCGAAACCGCCCGCGCCCGCACCGAACCCGCGGTCCTGGCCTTGGTGAACGGTCTACGCGTCTAGGCATCCAGACACCGAACCCGGTGACACCGCACGGAATTCACGGCAGTCGGTCTCGGAATCGATCGGATGACGGACCTGGTGCTCACGCCGCAATCGGGACGCAGGCGGCGGTCGGCGGCTCGTCCGGGGCTGGGCGATCCTCGCGCCGCGCTGGAGAGCTCGGCCCGGCGGCGGGATGTTTCGCGCCGCCCGAGATCGCGGACAACGGTCTCGGCGGGGGCGAGGCGGCCCCGGAGGGGCGGGCCGCGCACTATCGCCGAACGCAACACCGATCTGGACGGCGTGTTCAGCAGGCTCGGATTGGACAGGCGCGGCACCACGCTGCTGTGTCGGTGCGGGGCCGGTCCCGCGGGTCTAGTTGCTCGGCTCCGCGGGCTGGGGAGCCGCCTGCGGCGCGGGCGTCGGAGTGGTGGTCTTGTCGGCCCACTTGGTGGTGCCGTCGGCGGCCTGCATGGTGGAGAGCAGGTCGATGCCGGAGGCGATCAGGGTGGGGCCGCCCAGGGCGATGCTGCCGATAATGCCGCCCGCGGCGGCGCCGGTGGTCAGTCCCGGGACACACCCGGCCACCAGGGTGACGAGGCAGCCGATGGTCGCGCCGATGGCGGTGCCGACGAAGGTGCCGATGGTGGTGGCCAGGCTGAACTGGGTGGTGAAGTTGCTGAGCGCGCGGTCGTTCTCGACCTGCGAGGCCACCGGCTTCACGACCAGCGGCTGTGACAGGGGCACCCCGGCCGGCTTGTCGGGGGTGAGGGCCAGCACGGTGCCGTCCTTCCGCACCTCCGGCTTGACCGGGATGTCGACGGGTCCGAGGTGGAATTCCAACGGCAGGGTGAGCAGCACCTTGCCGTCGCCGTCTTTCACGTTCACCACGTCGACGGGCCTGGCCGCCGGGTCCGAGCCGGTGGCCGCCGGATCGGTGGCAGATGCTTGCGACAGCTCGAACGTGCCGCCCTTGAGGGTGGTGACGACCGTCTTGTCCACCAGCTTGGCCGAGTACACGAGGCCGGGCGCCGGTTCGGCGCTCGCCGGGCCGGTGACGACCGATAGCGCGGCCGCCTGGGTCACGAGTGCACCGATCACCAGGGTGGCAGTCGCGCAGGTGTTGCGGAACTCCATGCGGTATCCAATCCGTCATCAGGTGTGGGCCGATCCGAACCCAGGAGCTTAATGGAAATCGATGCTGCCGAACAGGTTTCGGGCGCAAAAGGGCAAGCGGGAAATATTCGTCCGTTATCGGGAAATAATCCCCAACGTCCGGGTTGCCGCAGTGTCGCCCACCATAGCGCCCCACGTGCGCGTGCGCGCGCCGATTCGGCAAACTCCTACCCATGAGCGTCAGATACAGCGCCGGCGTCCTGTTGTTCCGCCGCGCCGGCGGCCTCGAAGTGCTGATCGGGCATATGGGCGGCCCATTGTGGGCGAAGAAGGACGCCTCCGCCTGGTCCATCCCCAAAGGCGAGTACGACCCCGGCGAGGAGCAGGCGCGAGACGCCGCCCGCCGGGAATTCAGCGAGGAACTCGGATTGCCCGTGCCCGAGGGGGAGTGGATTCCGCTCGGCGACGTCCGCTACGGCAGCGGGAGCAGCAAAAAGCAGCTCACCGTCTGGGCGGTCGAGGGCGACCTCGACCCCGCACTGGTGGTACCGGGCACCTTCGAGCTGGAATGGCCTCCGCGCTCCGGACGAATCGCCGAATTCCCCGAAATCGACCGGATGGCCTGGTTCGATCTCGCCACCGCCGAAGAGAAGCTGGGCAAGGGCCAGCGGCCATACCTCCAACGGCTGAGCACGCAGTTGGCCGCGGAAACCGACTAGTCGCGCCGAGACCCCTGTAGCCGCAGGACAGTGGGCCGGGAGCCGCGGCAGGTTCGGCGGCCACACGGCCGATCTACAGGCGCGGGTCGACCGGTTCGGTCTCCAGCGCAAGGATCGCGAACACCGCCTCATGGACGCGCCAGAGCGGCTCGCGGGCGACAAAGCGGTCCAGCGCCTCCAGACCCAGCGCGTATTCGCGCAGCGCCATGGACCGCTTGCCGCCGAGACCGCGATGGCGCAGGCGGTGCAGCTGGTCGGGACGCAGGTACTCCGGGCCGTAGATGATCCGGAGGTATTCCGGCCCACGGCATTTCACGCCCGGCTGCACCGGCCGCCCGCTACGGGTGCCGCTGCCGGACAGCAGCGAACCCAGCGGCTTGACCACCATGCCCTCGCCGCCTGCCGCCGTGAGCTCGGTCCACCAGGTCGTCGCGGCCGCCTCGGCCTCGGCGGAGGCGAGGTCGACCAGGCGGCGACCGGTCGGGGTGAGGAACTCCGGATCGGCGGCGACCAGGCGGTCGATGCGCTCCAAGTGCCAATTGTGGTCGCGCCCGGCGTAATTCGCGCCGGACGCGGCCAGCAGCTGGAACGGGGCCAGACGCACGCCGTCGAGGCCATCGGTGGGCCAGCAGTAACGGCCGTAGGCGGTGGTGAAGGCATCGGCGTCCGCCCGGCGCGCCTCGGTGCGCGCGGCGAGATCGCCTACCGCCAAACCTCTTTCGGCCGCGGTCGCCAGCACCTCGGAGGCCCGGGCGAGCGAGGCGCGCGCCGCCGCGCCGACCGCCGCGTACTGGGTGCGCAGCAGCCCCAGCGCCTTGGCCGACCACGGCAGCAGTTCGGTGTCCAGCAGCAACCAGTCGGTGTCCAATTCCTCGAACAGCCCGGCGGTTTCGGCCGCCGCCCGCACCCGGGCCAGCAGCGTCTCGGTCCGCGCCGGATCGTCGAAGAAGGGGCGGCCGGTGCGGGTGTACACCGCGCCGGTGCTGCCGTCCTCGATGCCGAACCGGTCCCGGCCCGCCCGCTCCGACCGCGAAACGACCACGACCGCACGCGAACCCATGTGCTTCTCCTCGCACACCACGGTGTCCACGCCCTCGGAGCGGTAGTACTCGAAGGCCTGGGCCGGGTGCTCGAGATAGCCGTCCAGCGTGGAGGTGGCGCACGGCGACATGGTCGGCGGCAGGTACACCAGCCAGCGCGGGTCCACGGCGAAGCGGCTCATCACCTCGAGCGCGGCGCTCGCGGCGTCCTCCTGCACGGTGACCCGGCCGAGGTGGCGGGTCTCCACCACACGCCGGCCCAGCACGTCGTCCAAATCGAGCACGCCCGGATCCCGCCGCACCACCGCCTCGCCCGTGGCGAAGGTGGCGGCCTCGAGCGGGCGCACCGGCTCGAACCAGACCTGTTCGGCCGGAACCGACACCGGCTCCCGCTCCGGGTAGCGCAGGGCGGTCAGGCGGCCGCCGAACACCGCGCCGGTATCCAGGCACAGAGTGTTGTTCACCCATACGAGTTCGGTCATCGGTGTGTGGCCGTAGAGAACCAGCGCCTTGCCACGGTAGTCATTGGCCCACGGGTAGCGCACCGGCAGCCCGTATTCGTCGGTCTCGCCGGTGGATTCGCCATACATGGCGAACTCGCGCACCCGACCCGAGGTGCGGCCCTGGTACTCCTCCTTCAGGCCCGCGTGCGCGACCACCAGCTTGCCTCCGTCGAGGACGTAGTGGCTGACCAGCCCGCGCATGAATTCGTGTGCGGCCTTGTGGAATTCGGCATCCTCGGCTTCCAACTGGGTCAGCGACTCGGCTAGGCCGTGCGCCACCTTCACGCGGCGGCCGTCCAGTGCGCGCACCAGCTTGAATTCGTGGTTTCCGGTGACGCACAAAGCGTTTCCGGACCCGACCATGCCCATGACCAGCCGTAGCACGCCGGGCGTATCCGGCCCCCGATCGACCAGGTCGCCGACGAACACCGCCGTGCGCCCCTCCGGGTGCCGCGCGTCCACCGCGCGCCCGTCCGCGTCCCGGGCGATGGCGTAGCCGAGTTCGCCCAGCAGCGTTTCCAGCTCGCCGCGGCAGCCGTGCACATCTCCGATCACGTCGAACGGTCCGGTGAGATCGGTCTTGTCGTTCCACAGCCGCTCGTCCACGATGGTGGCCGCGTCGATCTCCTCGACGCCGCGCAGCACATGCACTTTGCGGAAACCCTCGCGCTCCAGGAACTTCAACGAGCGCCGCAGGTCGCGCTGGTGGCGGCCGACCACGTGTGGACCGAGATCCGCGCGGTCCACACGCAGGGCATTGCGCCGCACGCACACGTCCTCCGGCACGTCGAGCACGATCGCCACCGGCAGCACGTCGTGGGCGCGCGCCAATTCCACCAGCGCCTGCCGTGCCTTGGGCTGCACATTGGTGGCGTCGACGACGGTGCGCAGCCCGCGCCGCAGGCGTACGCCGGCCACGTGGTGCAGCAGGTCGAACGCCTCGGCGGTCACCGACTGATCTGCCTCGTCATCGCTCACCAGCCCCCGATAGGCGTCTGAGGACAGCACCGCCGTCGACCGGAAGTGCTTGCGCGCGAAGGTGGATTTTCCGGAACCCGTGCTGCCGATCAGCACGACGAGCGACAGCACCGGGATGGACAGCTCTGCCATTACGCGGCCCCTTTCTCGTCGCCATCGTCGCGCTTGGTTTCCTCGTCGGCGAGCACGGCATCCTGTTTCGTGAACACGGCCATCTGTGTCGATGCCCCCACTTCCGCATCCTCGGGCCCGATCGGCTCAAATCGCACGGCGTACCCATACGTTTCACCGACCCGGTGCGCCCATTCGGCGAATTCTGCCCGGCTCCACTCGAATCGGTGATCCGAGTGCCGGAAAGCGCCGGCCGCGAGCCCGCCATAGCGCACGTTGTACTCGCTGTTGGGCGTGGTCACGACGACGGCGCCCGGAGTCGCCGCACCGAACACCGCGTGCTCCAGCGCCTTCAGCCGAGACGCGTCCACGTGCTCGATCACCTCCATGAGCACGGCCGCGTCATACCCCCGCAACGAGGCGTCGGTATACGTGAGCGCTCCCTGCCACACGGTGATCCGTCGCGCCTGCCACTCCGGCAGCCGCCGCAGCCGCCGCGCCGCGATCTTCAACTCCCGCATCGACACATCTATCCCGACGAGCTCGCCGAAAGCCCGGTCCGCCACCAGTTCCCGCAGAAGCGACCCCTGCCCGCATCCGAGATCGAGCACTCGGTGCGCCCCGAGCTCCAGCAGTGCCCGATGCACGGCCGCGCGGCGCAGCACGGCCAGCGAGGGACCGCGCTCGCCGTTGGCGAGCGCGCACCCGGTCGCCGCGGCATCGTTCCCGGTCGGCTCCGCCGAGGTGTCGTCGGCCGAGTCCGCCGTCGCACCGGAATCGCTCTCGGCCACAACGTCGTCGCCGAGGTCCTCGATGGCGTCCAGTTCCTCCGGCTCGGCGTCGTCCAATTCCGCCAGGCGCGCCAGCGCGGTGCGAACCAGGGTGTGACGCCGGGTCAGGTAGCGGCGGGTGATCCACTCGCGCTCCGGGTGCTCGGTGAGCCAGCCCTCGCCGAAGCGGAGCAGCTTGTCGATCTCGGCGCTGTCGAGCCAGTAGTGCTTGCTGCCGTCGAGTACCGGCAACAGCACATACAGGTGCGACAGCGCATCGGCCAGCCGCAGGGTCCCGGTGAGTTCGAGCCGCAGACAATGCGAGTCGCCCCACTCGGGGAAGGCCGGGTCCAGCGGGAGGGGAGCGGCCGCGACGGTCCAGCCCAGCGGCGCGAAAACCCGCTCGGCGTACTCCGGCCCGCCCTTGCATGGCACGGCCGGGAGCTCGATCCACAGTGGCAGCGCGGTTTCGGCCAGTTCCGGCCGCTGCGTGCAGCGACCGTGCAGGGCGGTGCCGAGAACCGTCGAAATGGCCACGGACAGTAGCGAAGACGCCGCGTACGGCCGATCGTTGACATACTGGCCGAGGCTGAATTCCGGCGTGCCCTTGGACTTCCCACGCCCCGCTCCGTTTCCCCGCGCTTGCCGCACCGGATCGATCTCCAGCATCAGCGTGGCCGTGCAGCGCTCGTCGCGCGCCTCCGGGTAGAGGACGTGCGCCACTCCGTAGGACTGCTCGAAAGTCTGTATGCGCGAAGGATTCTTGTGCAGCAGGTACCCCAGATCGGTGGCGGGCCATTCGGCCCCCACGGGTCGCGTACAAGAAATCGTCAACAGCATCCTGAGATGCTCCCGTAGGCTGGGAGTGGTCGCAAACACATTTCCGTCTACGGAGAATGCCGTGTCGTTCGCGAATTGTCACGGACCGGTCGCGATCTCCCGCTGAACGGTTGCCGCCCGCAATGAATGCGATCACACTCGAAAAGGCGCGTCCGGGGGAGGATCTCGCCGACATTTCGACAGCATGGCGCGAAGCTCACACCAGCACACGGCGATAGATGATCCGGCGGCCCGGAGCGAACCTGTACGACGGGTGGTGGCGGGATGCGCCGAACTGATTCGACGATCCGGCGCGGTTACGCCGGAAGGTTACCGCTGGTCTCGGTCGCGGTACTGGTGAGCGCCTGCACGATCGCGGGCGCGCCGCGGGTGGCGACGCCGGAACTGCGAACTCTCGATCTCGGCGGCTACAGCGGCAGTCCCCTCACCGCACCGCCGGATGCCGGTGAAACCTATGGACGGCTGATGGAATCGGTGCGCATGGCCGAAGCCGTCGTTTCGCCCCGGGCGGTCGACCCCGCCCTGTCGCGGATCTCGGCCATACCGGTCCCGTCTCCGACGGAAGCGGTCGGCATTCTCGCCGACGCGACCCGATCGACGCTCACCGCTCACGGGATGCTGGCCGGGTTCAGCATCGGCGGCACCGACGATCCGACCGGCATGCCGAAGATCGACGCGACCGGTATACCGGAGTCCGGCCCGATCCGATCGGTGCGCATCACGGTCCTGCGCATGCGCGACAATATGGCGGCCATCGATGCGGCCCGGGAGATCGACGCCTTCGACTTCGCCGTCAATCGCGACAATGTCACCGTTCGGTTCCCCGATTACTTTGCGACGTACGGACATTGGCGACCCTCTGTCCCGACGATGGCCGCGACCCTCGCCCACGGTCCCTACGTGGTAAGCCTGTTCATCACCAACCAGACCACCGACCGTGCCGCCATGAGGGCGCTGGCCACCGCCACCTTCGACGCGGAACTTCCACGGCTGGACGCGTTCACACCGACTACGCCCGAGGCACTCTCGGCGTTGCCGCTCGATCCGGGCGGCATGCTGGCTCGCCTGCTGCCCGCCGAACCCGGTCAATGGCCGTACCCCAGGCTGTTCCAAGACGAGTACCAGCTCATCGCGGGTTGGGGCGGCCCCCGGCGCGCGACCGGCGTGGTGTACGGCCCGATCGTCGCCGACCTCCGGATCAACCGGCCCGGCGACACCGCCCGCATCCCGGTCGAGGCCGTCGCCATCGCGGATTCCGCGCAACTGCTGCGTTTTCCCGACGCCGTCGCCGCCCGGCAGGCGTTGCGCAGACTGTCCGAGCCGGGCGCGACCCGATCCCTCGCGGCCCCGCCGGACGGCGTTCCGGACGCCGTCTGTCTGCGCGGTTTCGGTGTGAACTCGCAGGCGGGCGACCACGACTACACCTGCCTGGTGCTGGACGGCCGCTACCTGGCGCTGGTATCCGGCCCGACCGAGCAAGCCGTACACCGAATGGCCGCCGCCCAGTACGCCGTCCTGGTCACCGGCCGCTAGCGCGCCCGCCCCGGCGCCGCCTCCGGATCACAACGTGCGCGACGCCGTAGGACTGCTCCGCCGCATCGGGTTGGGGAACTCGCTCGATATTCAGGTCCCGCGGCTGATCGTTGGCCTAGGCCCGTCCCCCGACAGTGCGCGGAACCGGTGGGAAGCAGGCGTCACGGACGGGAAGCAGGCGTGGAGCTACGCTTCCTGCCCCTCACCGGCGCACTCCATTTCGGTAGAACCGCCGAGTGCCTGCATGTTTCGGCGGCTCCCGACGAGAGAACCGCATCCGCCACCAACTTCGAGAAGGTCGCCGCCGCCGAATCCGCCATGACCGCGGGCGATCCACGCAACCTGCTGTTCTCCAGCCTCGGGTTGGTCGGCGCTGGACGCTGGCCTGGCCGCAATTGCGCCGGATTATCCTGGGTGCGGACCAGTCCCTCGATGAATTTCGCTTGGTCATCGGCGCAGCGGTCGAAAACTCTCGCGGCCGCGCCCTGCTCGGCGGGTGCCGATCCCACCGTGTAGGTTCGGCGCGACGCCGCAATCTTCGCGGCAATCCGGGTCAGACGGACGGGAGCGGGAATGCGCTTGGTGGGCAAGGTCGGTGTGATCGGTGCGATCGCGGCCGCCACGGTGCTGGCGGCGGGCTGCGGCAGCAGCGGCGACAACAAGGCGGCGTCTACCTCCACGACCACCGCCGCGACCAGCACGGCCGCCACCGCCACCCAGAGCAAGGGCCGCGAGTGCACCGCCGACGACATCAAGGTCGACGGCGGCTTCGGCGAGGCTCCCAAGATCACCATCCCGGACGACTGCGATCCGCCCAAGCAGCTCATCGTGAAAGACCTGGTCCCGGGCAGCGGCCCGGGCGCCAAGGCCGGCGACCAGCTGACCATGAACTACACGCTGGTTACCTGGTCGAACAAGAAGGTTCTGGACAGTTCCTTCACTCGCGGCGAGCCCTTCGACCTGCCGCTGGGCGCTGGCAAGGTCATCAAGGGTTGGGATCAGGGCCTGGTCGGCGTCCAACAGGGCGCGCGCCGACTGCTCATCGTCCCGCCGGACCTGGGCTACGGCGCGGGCGGGCGCGGTATCAAGCCGTACGAGACCCTGGTCTTCGTCACCGACGCCGTCAAGGTCGGTAGCTGACTTCCCCGACTCCCCGGAGTTTCCGCCGGTAGTCGGGTGCCGCCCTCCCATCTCGCTCCGGGCCGCCGGTCAGTACCGGGTCGGGTCTCGGGCGGCCCCGGCGAGTCACTGCCATCCGCGCCGGATCAGTCGTCGTGTCCCCTACGTATCCGATTGCGTGCCTCGGATGCCGGTCGACTAACCTGGTCGGGATGCGTTCGGGGGGAACCTAGACGTCAACCATGAACAACGAACAAGGAGCATGTCCGTGAAGAGCACCGTCGAGCAGCTGAGCCCGACTCGGGTCCGCATCAATGTCGAGGTGCCCTTCGAGGAGCTGAAGCCGGACTTCGACCGCGCCTACAAGGCTCTCGCGCAGCAGGTTCGGATCCCGGGCTTCCGTCCGGGCAAGGCGCCGGCCAAGCTTCTCGAGGCCCGTATCGGCCGCGGCGCCGTGCTGGAGCAGGTCGTCAACGATGCGCTGCCCAAGCGCTACAGCGAGGCCGTCGTCGCCACCGAGGCGAAGGTCATCGGCCAGCCGGACATCGAGATCACCAAGATCGAGGACGGCCAGGAGCTGGCCTTCACCGCCGAGGTCGACGTCCGCCCGGAGATCACCTTGCCGGAGTACTCCTCCATCGCCGTCTCGGTCGACCCGATCGAGATCACCGATGAGGACATCGACGAGCAGCTGCAGTCGCTGCGTCAGCGCTTCGGCACCCTGAAGTCGGTCGAGCGGGCCATCGAGAACGGCGACTTCGTCTCCATCGACCTGTCCGCCACCGTCGACGGCGAGACCGTCGAGGAGGCCTCCACCACCGGTCTGTCCCATGAGGTCGGCTCCGGCCAGCTCATCGAGGGCCTGGATGAGGCCCTGATCGGCCTGAAGGAGAGCGAGTCCAAGGACTTCACCTCCAAGCTGGTCGCCGGCGAGCACGCGGGCAAGGACGCCGTCATCACCGTGACCGTGCAGTCGGTCAAGGAGCGGGAGCTGCCCGAGGCCGATGACGAATTCGCCCAGCTGGCAAGCGAATTCGACACCATCGACGAGCTGAAGGAAGACCTGAAGACCCGCGTCGAGCGGGTCAAGAAGGTCCAGCAGGCCGGCGAGATCCGCGACAAGGTGCTCGAGCAGCTGCTCGAGACCGTCGAGATCCCGCTGCCGGAGGGCGTCGTCAAGGCCGAGATCGACGCCGTCGAACACGACGCCGTCCACGGCTTCGACCACGACGAGGCCAAGCTGGCCGAGGCGCTCGAGGCCCAGGGCTCCTCCCTCGAGGAGTTCAAGAAGGACACCAAGGAAGCCGCCGAGAAGTCGGTCAAGACCCAGCTGCTGCTCGACGCCGTCGCCGAGGCCGAGAACACCCAGGTCGGCCAGGACGAGCTGTACGAGCGGATCATCTTCCAGGCGCAGCGCTACGGCATGTCGCCGGATCAGTTCATCCAGCAGATCCAGCAGGCCGGTCAGCTGGGCGCGGTCTTCGCCGACGTCCGCCGCGGCAAGGCCCTCGCCGGCGTCGTGGTCAAGGCCGCCGTCACCGACACCGCCGGCAACGCCGTGGACACCACCGAGATGTTCGGCAACCCGGCCGACGAGGCCGAGGAGGTCTCCGCCGAGGAGCTCGCCACCGTCGCGGACGCGACCGAGGCCGCCGAGGCCGAGGCCGAGGCCAAGTAAGAATTCGACACGGCCTGTGCTCAGGGGCCCCGGGGCGTGACACCCCCGAGAGCCCCCGGCCGCGGGAACATGAAGTGTTGACGTAAGTTTGCGCTGTGAGCGAAGCAGGGCGGTACCGGGAGTTCGGTGCCGCCCTGCTTCGTTAGGGTTTGTGTCAGCGAATCAGTAGGGGCTTGTTAACCGAGCCGTTGAGAGAGGGCAGGTATCCGTGACAATTCATCAGGCAGGGGTGCGCATGACATCCGCGACTGCTGGTCTGAACCTCAGTGATTCGGTGTACGAGCGCCTGCTGCGCGAGCGCATCATCTTCCTGGGTACTCAGGTCGACGACGACATCGCCAACAAGCTGTGCGCGCAGATTCTCCTGCTGTCGGCCGAGGACCCGACCAAGGACATCTCGCTCTACATCAACTCCCCGGGCGGTTCGGTGACCGCGGGCATGGCCATCTACGACACCATGCAGTTCGCCGAATGCGATATCCGTACGGTCGGCATGGGACTGGCCGCCTCGATGGGGCAGTTCCTGCTCGCCGCGGGCACGAAGGGCAAGCGCTACGCGCTGCCGCACGCGCGGATCATGATGCACCAGCCCTCCGCCGGTCTCGGTGGTTCCGCGGCCGATATCGCCATCCAGGCCGAGCAGTTCGCCTACACCAAGCGCGAACTCAACGAGCTGCAGGCGCAGCACACCGGTAAGTCCATCGAGCAGGTGACCGCCGACGCCGACCGCGACCGCTGGTTCACCGCCGCCGAGGCGCTCGACTACGGGTTCATCGACCATGTGGTCACCCACGCGAGCCAGGCGAACGGCAGCAGCAGCAAGTAGTTCCGCAGCCCATTACACAGACTTTGGAGAGACGCGTATGTCCAACATGATCGATCCGCGGGCCGCGGGCATCACCTTCGCTGCCGCCGGTTCCTCGCTCAACCAGATGCAGATGCCGCAGGGCCGCTACATCCTGCCGTCGTTCGTCGAGCACTCGAGCTTCGGTGTCAAGGAGTCCAACCCCTACAACAAGCTGTTCGAGGAGCGCATCATCTTCCTCGGCGCGCAGGTTGACGACACCTCGGCCAACGACATCATGGCGCAGCTGCTGGTGCTGGAATCCCTGGATCCGGACCGCGACATCACCATGTACATCAACTCGCCCGGTGGTTCCTTCACCGCGCTGATGGCCATCTACGACACCATGCAGTACGTGCGCGCCGATGTCGCGACCGTCTGCCTGGGCCAGGCCGCCTCGGCCGCGGCCGTGCTGCTCGCCGCCGGCGCCCCCGGCAAGCGCGCCGCGCTGCCCAACGCCCGCGTCCTGATCCACCAGCCGTCCACCTCGGGCGGCATCCAGGGCCAGGTCTCCGACCTCGAGATCCAGGCCGCCGAGATCGAGCGCATGCGTCGCCTCATGGAGACCACGCTGGCTCGCCACACCGGCAAGGACGCGGACACCATTCGCAAGGACACCGATCGCGACAAGATCCTCACCGCCGAGGAGGCGAAGGAATACGGGATCGTGGACACGGTGTTCGAGTACCGCAAGCTCAGCGCCCAGAAGTGAGCTGGGCGGGTGGCGGGGTTCTGTGTGTCCCAGGCGTCCCCGCCACCCCGGCAGGGGTGAGTCCACGCACATGTCCGGTGAGAAACGTGCCCAAGTTGTCGACCTCGGTCAGCCGAAGCGGGTACGGTCACTCTAGGGACCTTTGCTCGTGGTTGTCGGCTCTGCCTCTGCATCCAACACAGGTGTTTGTAATGGGCACCGTGGATACACACAGCCGAATTGCCGGATCCGCACACTCAGGGGTCGCGGCTTACGCTCGAAGAAGGCAGCTCGCCGGCAGCCGGGGACAGACGGTTGCACGCGGACAAGGAAGTAGGGACCCAGGAGATGGCGCGCATCGGTGATGGCGGCGATCTGTTGAAGTGCTCATTCTGCGGAAAGAGCCAGAAGCAGGTCAAGAAGCTCATTGCGGGACCGGGGGTGTACATCTGCGACGAGTGCATCGACCTCTGCAATGAGATCATCGAGGAAGAGCTCGCCGAATCCAGCGAGGTCAAGCTGGATGAGCTGCCCAAGCCCGCGGAGATCCGCGATTTCCTCGAGCAATACGTGATCGGTCAGGACGCTGCCAAGCGCACGCTCGCGGTGGCGGTCTACAACCACTACAAGCGAATTCAGGCCGGGGACAAGGGCCGCGACTCCCGGGGCGAACCGGTCGAGTTGATGAAGTCCAACATCCTCATGCTCGGCCCGACCGGCTGCGGTAAGACCTATCTGGCGCAGACCCTGGCCAAGATGCTGAACGTGCCGTTCGCCATCGCGGACGCCACCGCGCTCACGGAGGCCGGCTACGTCGGCGAGGATGTCGAGAACATTCTGCTGAAGCTGATCCAGGCCGCCGACTACGACGTGAAGCGCGCCGAGACCGGCATCATCTACATCGACGAGGTCGACAAGATCGCCCGCAAGTCGGAGAACCCGTCCATCACCCGCGACGTGTCCGGCGAGGGCGTGCAGCAGGCGCTGCTGAAGATCCTGGAGGGCACGCAGGCGTCGGTGCCGCCGCAGGGCGGCCGCAAGCACCCGCACCAGGAGTTCATCCAGATCGACACCACCAATGTGCTGTTCATCGTGGCCGGTGCGTTCGCGGGTCTCGAGAAGATCGTCCAGGACCGGGTCGGCAAGCGCGGCATCGGTTTCGGCGCGGAGGTCCGGTCCAAGGCCGAGATCGACACCGCCGATCACTTCGCCGACGTCATGCCCGAGGATCTGATCAAGTTCGGTCTGATCCCCGAGTTCATCGGCCGCCTCCCCATCGTCGCCTCGGTGACCAACCTGGACAAGGACTCGCTGGTCCGCATCCTGGCCGAGCCGAAGAACGCCCTGGTGAAGCAGTACGTGCGCCTGTTCGAGATGGACGGCGTCGATCTGGAGTTCACCCAGGATGCTCTGGAAGCCGTCGCTGATCAGGCGATTCTGCGGGGCACCGGCGCGCGTGGCCTGCGCGCCATCATGGAAGAGGTGCTCCTCCCGGTCATGTACGACATCCCCAGCCGCGACGATGTGGCCAAGGTGGTCGTCAACGCCGACACGGTGAACGACAACGTCCTGCCGACGATCGTCCCCCGCAAGCGTCAGTCCGGCCCCGAGCGCCGCGAGAAGTCGGCATAGGCAACTCCAGGGCTCTCAGGGGAGTCCCCGAAACCCCTGCCGAGAGAACAAGAAACCGGCTCCGCGAGAATTTCTCGCGGAGCCGGTTTCTTGTGTGTGCTCGGGCTTCGGCCTCATATGCTCGGAATGAACCCGGCTTGCTTGCCGAAGGGCGTGGACCAGCCGCCGTGCGCGAATCCTCCGCTCGGATCCACTCCGGTCCACCCGGATTGCTCGACGGTCACTGTCGACGGTGACGAACCGGGTGACCGGGCAGTTCCTTGCTTGTTCTCCTGTGCACCCTCTGCTTCGGAGGGTCGCGGAGTCGGTGACGGTCGGCGCGGCCGATCGCGCCCGTGGCGAGGATCGCCATTGATCCCCCGTGGTTCGCCGTTGAACCTTTACTCCGTTACTCCGAAAATCGGTGCGGCCGGGTCACCTGTTACGACGGTGCGACGGCCGGGAAATCATCGGCGGCGGATCATCGGCGGGGAAATTTGAAGGTGAAGGGGGCGGGCTCGGGGACCGGGAAGCGCTCGCGCGGGGCGACCAACAGAATGGCCAGGCCGAGCGCCGGAAGGGCCAGGGCGGCAAGCAGTTCGAGGGCGAAGTCGAACCCGCCGATCGTCTCCGGGCGATGGAAGGCGTGGTAGATGAAGTGCGGCACGCCGAAGACCAGCCATCCGAGCCCGGCGACGCGGGCGATGACGCTGTCGCGGTAGTAGACCGCGGCCCCGGAAATGGCGGCCAGCGCCAGGAAGAAGGCCCCGACATCGCCGACCAGGTGATGGTTGTACGGACCGTCGGCGCGCACCCAGTGCAGGCCGAATCCGGGGAAGCTGGTGTAGAACGATTCGGGTGCCACGATGGCCCACAGCCCGGTGATCACACCCGTGGCGGTGAGCACGCCGAGCATGATGAGCAGGGCGATCCAGCGCCCGCGGTTGATCTCCAGCCGCATGCTGACCCGCACCCCGTCGCCGGTGCCGCGTAACGAGATCCGCACAGGCCCTCCCGCCCTCGCCGAATCACTGTGCTGAAACCGTAATTCGGGAAGCGGGAGGGGACAAGCCCCGCGGCTTAGATCTGCTCCATTTTCAGATCATCCGGACCCCAGTAGGCCCGCATGCTGGTGATCTTGCCCTCGTCGTTCAGCTCCATGACGTCGATGGGCGAGAGGGTCATCCGGTGCCCGTTGGACACGGTGACGAGGGTGAAGGACGCGGCGACCTGGTTGCCCGCCACCTTCACGGTGTGCAGTTCGGTCTCGCGCTCGAGATTCTCGAGCGCCTTGTAGAGCTCTCCGATGGCCTCGTGGCCGCGGCGCTCTGGCGTCCCGATCGGATCCTCCACCACCGCGTCCTCGGCGTACAGGTCCACGATTGCCGACGTGGGCCCGGTGGCCACCAACTTCACATACTGCTCGACCACATCCCGGGGCTGCGCTGCCATGGAAGACTCCCATCGAATTGAAACGTGTTCTAATGCGGAGCCTAACAGCCGGAGCGCGCAAAAGAACCCCGCTGCCTCACCCTATGGAACGCGCGCTGGTCACAGCGCGAGGCGCTCCTCGCCGGTGTAGACGTTCATGGTCTCGCCTCGCAGGAAACCGACCAGGGTGAGGCCGGAGTCCGCGGCCAGATCCACGGCCAGCGAGCTGGGGGCCGAGACCGCGCCCAGCAGCGGAATGCCCGCCATGACGGCCTTCTGGACCAGTTCGAAGGAGGCCCGGCCGCTGACCATGAGGACGAGATCGTGGGCGGGGAGCCGGTTTTCACGGATCGCCCAGCCGATCAGCTTGTCGACCGCATTGTGCCGCCCGATGTCCTCGCGGACCGCCAGCACCTCGCCGGCCGCGGTGAACAGGCCCGCGGCATGCAGGCCGCCGGTGGCGTCGAAAACCTGCTGGCGAGAACGGAGTTCGGCGGGCAGCTTGGCCAGGGTGTCCACATCGATGCGGGGCGTAGCGGCCGGAATGTCGTGGCGGATGCGGGTTCGGACCTCGTCGAGGGCGGTCTTGCCGCACAGCCCGCAGGAGCTGTTGGTGAGAAAGGGCCTGGGCCGCACCGGGACCGCGGTCCGGAGTTGGACGTCGAGCACGTTGTAGGTGTTCTGCCCGTTCTCGTCGGTGCCGGCGCAGTAGCGGGCGCTGACGATGTCCTCGGCCGTGTCGATGATGCCCTCGGCGTAGAGGAAGCCGTGGATGAGGTCGATATCCGCGCCGGGTGTGCGCATGGTGACGGTCAGCGCCTGTCCGCCCGTGCGGATTTCGAGCGGTTCCTCCACGGCCAGGGTGTCGGGCCGGGTGATGGCGCCGGTGGGGGAGATACGCAGGGTGCGGCGGCGGGCGGTGACTCGGCTCATGCGGTGACGTGGGTGTGGCGCTCGAGGCGGATGGTGACCGCCTTGGAGACGGGCGTATTGGAGCGCCGGGCGACATGGTCCAGCGGGATCAAAGGGTTGGTCTCGGGATAGTAGGCGGCGGCATTGCCGCGCGGCGTGGGGTAGCCGACCAGACGGAATCCGGTGACGCTGCGTTCGGTGCCGTCCTCGAACTCCGAGATGACATCGACGAGGTCGTCCTCGGCGAACCCGAGGGCGGTGATGTCCGCCGGATTGATCAGCACCACCCGCCGCCCGTTGTGGATGCCGCGGTAGCGGTCGTCGAGGCCGTAGATCGTGGTGTTGTACTGATCGTGGCTGCGCAGGGTCTGGAGAATGAGCCGGCCCTCGGGGACCGGCAGCCAGTGCAGGTCGTTGACGGCGAAGTTGGCCTTGCCGGTGGTGGTCCGGAATTCGCGGGCGTCGCGCGGCGGATGCGGGAGCTGGAAACCGTTGCGGCCGCGGACTTTCTGGTTGTAATCGGTGCAGCCGGGCACGACGTGGGCGATGGCGTCGCGGATCTTGTCGTAGTCGCGGCGGAAGTCGCTCCACGTTACCGGGTGACCGGGCCCGAACAATTCTTCGGCCAGTTCGCACACGATGGCGACTTCGCTGCGCAGCTGATCGCTGACCGGGTTCAGCCGGCCCGTGGACAGGTGCACCATGGACATCGAGTCCTCGACCGAAACCTGTTGGCGCACACCGTCCTGCAGGTCTTCGTCGGTGCGGCCCAGGGTAGGCAGGATGAGCGCGGTGCGCCCGTGCACCACATGGCTGCGGTTGAGTTTGGTGGACACCTGCACGGTGAGTGCGCAGTTGCGCAGCGCGGCCTCGGTGACTTCGGTGTCGGGGGTGGCGGAGACGAAGTTGCCGCCCATGCCGAAGAACACCTTGCCGCGGCCGTCGCGCATGGCGCGAATCGAATCGACGGTGTCCCAGCCGTGTTCGCGCGGGCTGGTGATGCCGAACTCGCGGTCCAGGGCGTCGAGGAAGGCATCGGGCATCTTCTCCCAGATGCCCATGGTGCGGTCGCCCTGCACATTGGAGTGGCCGCGCACCGGACACACACCCGCGCCGGGCTTGCCGATCATGCCGCGCAGCAACAGCAGGTTGGTGGCCTCCTCGATGGTGGCCACGCCGTGCACCTGCTGGGTCAGGCCCATGGCCCAGCAGATGATGGTGGCCTTGGATTCGGCGAGCAGCTTCGCGGTGCGGTCCAGATCTTCGCGGGTGAGCCCGGTGGCCTGCTCGACGACGCCGAGATCGACGGCGCGCATGTGCTTTTCGTATTCGGCGAAACTCGCGGTGTGGGCGTCGACGAAGGCGCGGTCCACGACGGTGCCGGGTGCGCGGTCCTCCGCCTCGAACAGCAGCCTGGCCAGGCCCTGGAACAGCGCCATATCGCCGCCGAGGCGGATCTGGAGGAAATCGTCGGCGATGGTGATACCGCCGGTGAGCCCCTCGACCGTCTGCGGGTCCTTGAAGCCGATGAGCCCGGTCTCCGGCAGCGGGTTGACCGCGATCACCGTGGCCCCGTGTGCCTTCGCCTCACCCAGCGCCGACAGCATGCGCGGATGGTTGGTGCCCGGGTTCTGCCCGGCCACGATGATGAGGTCGGCCCTGGCGAAGTCGTCGATGGTCACCGAGCCCTTGCCGATGCCGATCGAGCCGGTGAGCGCGGTGCCCGAGGACTCGTGGCACATATTGGAGCAGTCGGGCAGGTTATTGGTGCCGAAGCTGCGGACCAGCAGTTGGTAGAGGAAGGCGGTCTCGTTGGCGGTGCGACCGGAGGTGTAGAAGACGGCCTCGTCGGGGGAGTCCAAGCCGCGCAAGGCGTCGGCGATGAGGCGGTAGGCCTCGTCCCAGCCGAGGGGGGAGTAATGGGTGTCGCCCTCACGCAGGACCATGGGGTGGGTGAGGCGGCCCTGCTGGCCGAGCCAGTAGCCGGACCTGCCGGCCAGGTCCTCGACGGAGTGCTCGGCGAAGAATTCGGGAGTGACCATGCGCAGGGTCGCCTCCTCGGCGACGGCCTTGGCCCCGTTCTCGCAGAATTCCGCCGCTCGACGCCGACCGGTTGGTTCCGGCCAGGCGCAGCCCGGACAGTCGAAGCCGTGCCGCTGATTCACCCGGGCCAGCGTGCGCGCGGTGCGCACCACGCCCATCTCCTCGACCGCGCGCTCCAGCGCGACGGTGACCGCCTTGACGCCCGCGGCCTCGGTCTTCGGCGCGCTGACCGTCAGCGCGGACTCGTCGATATCGGTCTTGGGCGCGGCACGATGCATGGTCCCGATTGTCCTCTCCGGCGCGGTGGCGCGTTCCCGTCGGTCTTCGCATCGTAGGTCGCGGGGCACGCCGACGGGTCGGCGAGCTCTGCCGCTGTGTGCGGGTGCCCCTGCTGCGGGAGCGCGCCTGACCATCTCTCGGATGCGGGGCAAGCACCCCGCCGGACGCGCGATGGTAATGGTGGGACCGGATCCAGGCGATATACGCATGAGCGCGGCGAGATCGACGTCCGCGGCGGGGAATGAGGTGGGGAAGCATGGCGGGGCGGCCGGTCATCGAAATCCGGGAGTGGGGACGGCCCGCGCGGCGGCGGATGCTGGACGGGCCCCTCGTCTTCGGCCGCGACGGCAGCCATGAGGTCCTGGCCGACGGCGGGGTCTCCCGGCAGCACCTGCGGTTGGTGCCGACCCCAACCGCCCTGTCCGTGGTGGATCTGGGCAGCCGCAACGGCACCACCGTCAACGGCGTGGCACTGACCGGGCGGCGTGAACTGGTCACCGGCGACGTGGTGCGCCTGGGTCGCAGCGAGATCCTGGTGCTGCACGCGCCGACCATCGAACCGGGCGAGCACGATTCCTCGGAAACCGTGCTCGGGCCCTCGGGCCGGATACCCCGCCCACCCGGCAGTGAACCGACACCCCCGATCTGGGTGGCCCTCGCCAACCGGGTGCTCGGCATCGATCCCACCGGGGAGCGAAACCCGTTCCCCGCCTTCACCGAACTGCCGGGCCGGATACCGCTGCCGCTCTGGCGGGCGGCGCGCTTCGTGAGCATCGCCGCCTACCTGGCGCTCATCGTCGCCCTGTTCGTGCGGCCCGCTGGCGGGTTGTTCGTGTTCTTCAAGATCGTCGTGCCGCTGCTGCCCGGATTGTTCCTGATCGCACCGGGTCTGTGGCGCAATACCTGTCCACTCGCCGCCACCAATCAGCTGCCTCGGCTCTTCCGGTTCACCCGTGCGCTCACTCCGCCGGTGTGGTGGCAGCAGCGGGGCTATCTCATCGCGGTCGCGCTGTTCTTCGGGATCGCCGGATCGCGGATCGCCGGACTGGACCGCAGCGGAATCGCCACCGGCGCAGTGCTTTCCGTGGTGCTGCTGGCCGCCTTCGCCGGCGGTGTCGCGTTCAAGGGCAAGAGCGGCTGGTGCAGCAGCATCTGCCCGCTGTTCCCCTTGCAGCGCGCCTACGGTCAGACGCCGTTCGTCACCGTCGCCAACAATCACTGCGACCCGTGCGTGGGCTGCGCCAAGAACTGCTTCGACTTCAAACCGCGCGCCGCCTACCAGGCCGATATGGCCGATCCGGACCGCGGCTGGAGTGCGCCGCGCAAGCTGTTCGCCGCCGCGCTGCCCGGATTCGTGCTCGGATTCCTGGCGCTGGCCGGATATCCGGGAGTGTCGGTGCCGCAACGGTATCTGACGCTCGGGCTGGCGCTGCTGGTCGCCGTCGGCGTCTATTTCGTGGTCGAGGCGCTGACCGGAGTGAGCACGGCCATGCTGTCGGCGGTGTACGCGGCCGTGGCCCTCAACGGCTTCTACTGGTTCGCGGGTCCGGTGCTGCTCGGCTCGTTCACCACCGTCACCGCGATCGACGGGGTGGCCTGGTTGCGCTGGCCGATCAGCCTCGTCGTGCTGGCGGCCACCCTGCTGTTCCTGGCCCGCACCCGGGTCAGCGAACTCCAGTACGCGCTCACCACGGGCACGCGCGCCGAACCGGTCCTGCTGCCCTTCCCGCGTCCGCGGGCCGACGTCGAAAAATCCGCATCTCCGGCCGCTACGGTGGATTTCGAGGGCCAGGCCGTGGCGGCCGAACCGGGCGTGAGTCTGCTCGATCTCGCCGAGAAAGCGAATCTGCCGCTCGAGGCCGGATGCCGGATGGGCGTCTGCGGGGCGGACCCGGTGGCGATCCTGGCGGGTGCCGGGCAGCTCTGCGAACCCACCGCCGACGAGCGGAACACCCTGCGGCGGCTGGGTTTCGCCGACAACACCCGCATGGCCTGCTGCGCTCGCGTGAACGGCGGCGGCGTGCGGGTATCGCTCACCCCACAGCCCGGGCGCGGAAACGGTGATCGCCCAGCGTCTTTCGATCGCTCGCTGATGAGTCTGGTCGTCATCGGCACCGGCATCGCGGGCGTCACCGCCGCCGACTTCCTGCGCCGCGGCCACCCCGACTGCGAAATCCACCTGGTCGGCCGGGAATCCCACGACTTCTACAACCGCATGGGCATCTCCCGCCTGATCCCGGGCCGCTCCGCCATGCAGGGCCTGCACCTGCTGCCCGAGCAGTGGTACGAGGACCACCGCATCACGCCGTGGCTCAATACCCTCGCCGCGCACCTGGATCCGCGTGCCCAGCGCGTCCACCTCGGCACCGGTGAGGTGTTGCCCTACGACCGGCTCATCCTCGCGACGGGCGCCTCCGCCGCGCTTCCCGAGATCGCCGGACTGCACCGGCCGGGCAGCTTCGTGCTCCGCGAGGCGGGGGACGCCATGAACATCCGCGCCTACGCCCAGCAACGGTCGTGCACCCGCGCCGTGGTCGCGGGCGGCGGCCTGCTCGGCCTCGAGGCCGCATATGCCCTGCACCAGTTGGGATTACGCGTCACCGTGCTGGAACGCGGACAGCGGCTGCTCGGCAAGCAGCTCGATCCGCGCGCGTCGGCCATCGTCGCGGACCACTTCACCCGGGCGGGGATCGAGGTTCGGCATCGGGCCGAGACCGCCGCGCTGACAGCCGATTCCAGAGCCGTCGAACCCGGCGGCCCGCACGGGCCCGGCCGGGACTCCGATCCGGTCCGGTCCGTGGTCCTGAAGGACGGCACCGTCCTGCCGTGCGAGGTATTCCTCACCGCCACCGGCATCCGCCCCAATACCGAGCTTGCCGCTCGCGCCGGAATCCCGGTCCGGCGGGGCATTCTCGTGGACGACCGCATGCGCACGGCCGCTCCGCACGTGTACGCGGCCGGAGACGCGGCCGAACATCGGGACCGTGTGCTCGGCCTGTGGCCCATCGCCGCGGAACAGGCGCAGGCCGCCGCGGTGAATGCCCTCGGCGGCGATCAGGTGCTCACGGCCGAGACGCCCGCGACCATCCTCAAGGGCGTCGGGCTGGAGTTGTTCGCCATCGGGCAGGTCGAGCCGGGGCAGCACGACGAGGTGATCGTGGTCGACGATTCACCCCGGCGGTCCTACCGCCGCCTCGTGATCTCCCGCGGTCGTGCCGTCGGCGCGATCGTGCTGGGCCATCACCCGTCCGATGTGGCCGCCGCCCAGCAGGCCGTGCACGCGCGGAAGGAGATTCCGCCGGTCGCCCGCGATGCCCTACAGCGGGGAGACTGGTCGGCACTGCAATAACGCCGCTACGGGGACGTCTGCGAGATTCGGTAGGTGAGGATCCGCTCGCCGATCCGCAGGCTCCATCCCACCTGCAACTCCATCGGTTGCTGCCCCACCCGAACCCAGTCCGCCGCACCGGGAGCCGCCACGAACGTCCCGCCCGGCGTTCCCGCGTCCCGCACGTACACCAGGCCGTTCTGAACGAACACCCGAGCGTGCACCCGCGACACGTGCCGATCCCGCGCGATCACGATGGGCGAGGCCACCGCCCGCCGCACCGCCTCATCGATCATGGGATCCCGCCCGATCACGTACGGGCGATCCAGCGGATACACCGCGCCCTCCATGCTGGTGAGCGCGCCACCCCCGGCGGCCATCGCGGACGTGGTGGGCGAAGGAGGTCCAGCGGCACCACGGGCCGACGGATCCTCGAAGCTGTCGGGCCCCGGGACGTAGGCGGCGGTCGGCGGCTGATCCTCCGGGTCCGGGCGATCGTCACGCCGCGCCGGAGAGCTCGAATCGGCGGGCGGCTTCTCCAGGTCCGGGCCGGCCGCCCGCAGTCCGTGCGGCCGCTCCGGCGACGGGCGCTCGGCGGGTGTCGCCCGTGTTTCGGGTTCGGGGTCGGCCTGCGTTTCGATCCGCATCCTCTCGTCGAGCACGCCCGCGGGCTGATCCGATCCGGAACCGCCACCGGGTCGTGAGCCGGGGGCGGGAGTCGTGGCGGCATTGCGCGGCGGCGCGGGCTCGGGGGCGGATTCCGCCGGCGCCGGGGAAACCGGCCGTCCACGGCCGGCTTCCGTGCCCTTCGCGGGAACGGGCCCCGAGAAACGCGTATGCGAGGGCGTGGGTATCGGGGCGCGCCGGGTCGCGTCGGGAATCGGGGCGGCCTTCGGCTTGGTCTCGCCGGTGCGCGGAGCCGCGAGCCCCGAGACCGGGGCGTGCAGGACGAAACCGCCGCCCACCACGACCCCGGACCGCAGGTCGGTGTGCGCGATCTCGCCGCCCGCGCCGTCGGCGACCACGGTGAGCCGCCGCACCGGATCCCGCACGATCTCGTCGGCCCAGGTCATGGCGCGCTCCCCGGACAGCGTGCGGGCGCCCTCCGGCCCGTCCACCGCGGCCGTCACCGCGCCGCGCAGCAGGATCAGGATGCCGCCCGCGGTCGGCGCGACCACCCCGAAGGCGGGCGGTTGCGCGGAACTGCTGGTGAAGACCGTGGCGGCCAGTCGCTGCGCGACCGCCACCCCCGGATCCGCGGCGCCCGCGGCGGTCTCCGCGGCACCGAGAATCCGGTCCGTGGACGGGCTTTCACCATGCAGGAAGATGACCACGACGCCGAACCGGGCGACCAGCCCCGCCCCCGGCACCAACCCGACCGTCGTCGGAATTCGACCCATCCGCGCCTCCCTTTTCCGGCGCTCACAACATCGCAGCCAAGCATAGGTCCGTTCCATGACCGAGGCATACGGCCGCCCCGATCATCGTCGGCGACATGGAACTCGCCGGTTTGCGGCAATGCGGCCCGAATTCCCTACCCGGGCGCGAGGATCGAGGCATCGTGCCGGCGCACCCGGCCCCGGCAGCACCGATGAGGACCGAATCATGATGGGCACGATCATCAGGACCACGACGGCCGTCGCGTCCGGCTGCGCCGCGCTCGCGACCATCGCCGCACTGGCCGCACCCGTCGGCGCCACGGCCACCCGGGTCGGCATCGACCCGGGCATCAGTTTCGGCTCGGCGACCAATTACGGCACCGGCTGCACCTACGCCATCGACGGCTATGTGGACGACCCGGTCACGCCGGTCGTCTTCTACGACAACGGCGTTCCCTTCGGCTACGCCAATCCGTCCGGTGCGCTGGCTCAGGTGCACTGGACGCCCGCCACCGCGGGGCCGCACCGGCTCCAGATCTGGCAGTACCACCGCGACAGTGCGGACGTCTTCCCGTACGTCGACATCCAGGTGGGTACCGGCCTGCCGACCGGCTCCGGCTGCGGCGTCGCCAACTGAGCGCTGTTCGCCGTCGTCGACCGGCCGCTCAGCCGAAGGCCGCCTTGGCGGCGGGTTCGGCGGCCTGCCGGTCCGCGGCGACGAGACCGATGCGGGTGCGCCGGTCGAGCAGGTCGGCCTCGTCGAGAGCGCCCTCGTGGGCGACGGCGAAGGCGAATTCGGCCGCGATGACGTCCATGCCGGGCATCACCTCGGCCGCCAGGGCCGGATGCTGGTCGGCCAGTTCGAGAACCGTGGCGGCCTCGCCGCCATAGCGCTCGACCAGACGCGGCGGGGCTTGGACGGCATCGCGGGCCGCGCCGGAGACCGCGCCCACCAGGGGCAAGACGCGGGTGCGGCACGGTGCGGCGGCGAGGTGCGCGTGCGCCACCACGGCATCCATCGCGTCCTCGGCCATTTTCCGGTAGGTCGTGAGCTTGCCTCCCACCACGGTGATCACCCCGGCGGGGGAGGTGAGGACGGCGTGCTCGCGGGAGATGTCGGCGGTGCTGTCGTCGCCGGTGCGCAGCAGCGGGCGCAGGCCCGCGAAGGTGCCGCGAATATCGCTGCGACTCAAGGGCTCCCGCAGCACGGTATTGACGGTGTCGAGCAGGAAGTCGATCTCGCCGTCGGTCGCGTGCGGAACATCCGGCACCGGGCCCGGGGCCTCCTCGTCGGTGAGGCCCAGATAGACCCGGTTGTGCGCGGCCGGGAACGCGAAGATGAAACGGCTGGTGCTGCCCGGAATCGGCACGGTCAGCGAGGCGGTGAGACCGCCGAACGCGGCGGCGTCGAACACCAGGTGGGTACCGCGCGAGGGCCGCAGCTCGATGCTCGGATCGACCCGGTCCGCCCACACGCCGGTGGCATTGACCACCGAACGCGCTGTCACGTCCAGGGTTTCGCCGGTCAGGATATCCTTCAGCGTGGCCGAGGTGCCCGTGACCCGTACGGCCTCGACCCGGGTCAGCACCGACGCGCCCTCCCGTGCGGCCGTACGAGCGATGGCCACCACCAGGCGCGCGTCGTCCACCAATTGCCCATCCCAGGCCAGCAATCCACCGCGCAGCTCAGCGCGGCGCAGGGTCGGGGCAAGCCGCAACGCCTCCGCCGCGGCCACCCGCCGCGAGCGCGGCAGCACAGACGGCGATGTCCCGGCCGCACGCCGCAGCACGTCACCGGCGAGGAACCCGGTGCGCACCAGGACCTTCTGCGCCGCACCGATATTCGGCAGCAACGGCACCACCTGCGGCAGCGCCCGGGTCAGATGCGGGGCGGTGCGGGTCAGCAGGATGTCGCGCTCCACCGCGCTCTCGTGCGCGATGCCGACACCGCCGCCGGCCAGATACCGCAGCCCGCCGTGCACCAGCTTGGAACTCCAGCGGCTGGTCCCGAACGCGAAGTCGTGCTTCTCCACCAGGACTGTGCGCAGCCCGCGCGCGGCGGCGTCGAGCGCCACCCCGACACCGGTGATGCCGCCGCCGATCACCAGCACGTCGATCTGCGGGCCGTCGCCCAGGGCGGTGAGCTCCCGCCGACGTCGCTCGCGATTGAGCGACGAACTGGATCGATGCGAATTGCCGGTCATACCAGTGCCTTTCGATGCCGTGTGGAAAATGGGAGGGAGTGGGTCGACCGGTCCGGTGCGGTGGTCAGCTACCGCTGGTTCCGACGTCGACCGGCGCGAGATAGCTGTGCAGGGCGCGGGCGAGCTCGGTATCCAGGTCGTCGCCCTTCAGGACGGGGGCGAAGGCGGTCGCCGACTGGACGGCGGACTGGGCGATGAGCAGGAGCATGGCGGCCAGCCGGTCGGGGTCGCCGTCGCGAATCGAGTTGTCGGCCTGACCTTCCCGGATGGCACCGGCGAACAGATCGATGAGGGCGCGCTGATTGCGGCCCAGGCGTTCGAACACATAGGTCTGCATGACGTCGGCGTCGGCGCGGAAGATCTTGGCGAACAGGGGGTTTCGGCGCATGACCGAGCCGCCGCCGACGATCGCCCCGACCAGGCGCTCTCGTGCGCTGCCCGTGGTGGGCGCGGTGTCGGCGATGATCTCGCGCAGTTCCCGCACCAGCAGATCCGCCACCAGCGACCCGGTGTCGGGCCAGCGCCGGTACACGGTGGGGCGGCTGACGCCCGCGCGCCGTGCCACCTCGGTCAGGGTGGTGCGACGGACGCCGAATTCCGCCACGCAGGCGCGCGCCGCGTCGAGGATGGCCCGATCGACGGCGGAGGATGGTTCCGTTGAACTCATGGTTGCCACCACCGGAGAGTAGTTTCCGTTACTGCTTGACATTCTATGTCAGACTGTAACGCATGGACGACACACAAGCAGCTTCCGCATCCACGGAAAAGCCGGGCGAGCCGCAGGTCCGCGCGAGTATGGTGTGGGACGCCTGGGGCTCCCCGTCCGGACACAAGCCGCTGCCCGAGCAGATTCGGGGATTGCTCGCACAGGTTTTCGGGGTGTCCGGCGAGCCGGTGACCCGTCGCGATGAGGGCGACGTGCCGCTGCGCGCCTCGGCGCTCACGCCGGAACAGCACGCCGGGCTCGTCGCGGTGGTCGGAGCCGAGAACCTGTCCATCGACCACCGCGACCGGCTGCTGCACGCGGGCGGCAAATCCACTCCCGACCTGCTCCGTCGGCGCGCCGAGGGCGAACAGGACGCGCCCGACGCCGTCGTCCTCCCCGCCGATCACGACCAGGTCCTCGCGGTACTGAAGTACTGCTCCGCCAAGGGAATCGCGGTCGTACCCTTCGGCGGCGGCACCAGCGTCGTCGGCGGCCTCGACCCCGCGCGCGGCAGCTTTCCTGCCGTCATCGCCCTCGATCTGCGCCGCCTCGACACCCTCACCGAGGTCGATCCGGTGAGCGGCACCGCGACCCTGGGCGCCGGCCTGTCCGGCCCGCAGGCCGAGGAACTGCTTGCCCGCCAAGGCCTTTCGCTCGGCCACTTCCCGCAGAGCTTCGAGTACGCCACCATCGGCGGCTTCGCGGCCACCCGCTCCTCGGGCCAAGCCTCGGCCGGCTACGGGCGCTTCGACGATATGATCCAACGCCTCCGGATCGCCACTCCCGCAGGCGATCTCGACCTCGGCCGCGCCCCCGCCTCGGCCGCCGGACCCGATCTGCGCGAGCTGTTCTCCGGGTCGGAGGGCACCCTCGGCATCATCACCGAAGTCACCCTGCGCGTGCACCCGGTCCCGGAGACCACCGCCTACCAGGCTTGGTCGTTCCCCGACTTCGCCACCGGCGCGGCCGCCCTGCGCACCGTCATCCAGGCCGGGGCCGCCCCCACGGTCATGCGCCTGTCCGACGAGGCCGAGACCGGTCTGAACCTGGCCCGCGCCGGGGACATCGGCGGCGCGGCCGTCGGCGGCTGCCTCGCCGTCACCACCTTCGAGGGCACCGCCGCCCATGTGGTCGCCCGCAGCGCCGAGTCCGCCGCCCTGCTGGCCGCCGCCGGCGGGACCGCGCTCGGCGAAACCCCCGCCCGGGAATGGGAGCACGGCCGCTTCGCCGCCCCCTACCTGCGCGACGCGCTGCTGGATGTGGGCGTGCTCTGCGAGACCCTCGAAACCGCCACCAGCTGGGCCGATCTCGCCAATCTCAAGGCGAAGGTGACCGCCGCGCTGACCGAGTCGCTCACCGCCCAGGGCACCCCCGCGCTGGTCATGTGCCACATCTCGCACACCTACCCGACCGGCGCCTCGCTGTACTTCACCATCGTCGGCAAGCAGGCCGAGGATCCGATCGCGCAGTGGGCCGTCGCCAAGCGGGCCGCGGGCGACGCCATCGTGGCCGCGGGCGGCACCATCACCCACCACCACGCCGTCGGCGCCGACCACCGCCCCTGGATGACCGACGAGATCGGCGACCTCGGCGTCCAGGTGCTGCGCGCGGTGAAGAGCGCGGTCGACCCCGCCGGAATCCTCAATCCTGGAAAGCTGATTCCGTGAGAATCATTCGCTCCGTCGCCCTGGTGACCAATCCGCTGTCCGGTCACGGCAAGGGCGCGCTGGTCGCCGTGGAAGCCGCCAACCGCTTCACAGATCGCGGCGTCCAGGTCACCGAGATCCGCGGCGACTCGGCCGCTGAGAGCGAACGGCTGGTGCGCAAGGCGCTGGCCGACCCCGACTCCCGCCCCGACGCCGTGGTGGCCGCGGGCGGCGACGGACTGGTCGGCGTCGTGCTCCAAGCGCTGGTAGGCACCGGCGTGCCGCTGGGCCTGGTACCCGGAGGCACCGGCAACGATCTCGCCCGCGAGCTCGGCGTCCCCGATGACACCGACGCCGCGGTGACCACCGTTCTGGGCGGCAAGACCCGCGCCATCGATCTCGGCACCGTGGAAACCGAGCAGTCGGGTCGCGCCGTCTGGTTCGCCACCGTCACCGGCACCGGCCTCGACGCGCGAGTCACCCTGCGCGCCAACGCGTTGCGCTGGCCCAACGGGCCGATGCGCTACACGGTCGCCGCGCTGCTCGAACTCGCGGGCAAGCTGGCCGTGCCTTATCGCATCGAACTGACCGGCTCGCCCGACCACCCGGACGACACGGTCATCGAACTCGACGCCGTCATGGTGGCGGTTGGCAATACCCGCACCTACGGCGGCGGCATGCTCATATGCCCCGACGCCCTCATCGACGACGGCTTGCTGGACCTCACCGTCGTCGGCGCCATGTCTCGCCTGGACATGCTCCGCCTGCTCCCCGCCCTCTCCTCGGGCAAGCGCATCGACCACCCGGCCGCCGTCCAGTACCGCGCCCGTGAGATCCGCCTGTCCGCCCCCGCCGCCCCCGCCACGGCCGACGGCGATCCGGCCGGACTCCTCCCCGCGCACTTCCGCGCCGCTCCGGGCGCCCTGGACGTGCTCGTCCCCTGACCCGCGTCACCTCCCGGTTCGGTCCGATCCGGCAAAAGCAGTGCGCCCCATGGCTTTCGGCATGGGACGCACTGTCAGGTGGGCTGTGAATTCTCACCAGACCTGAAGAATGACCAAACCCTTCGGGGTGAGCGCCATGTCCACCGAGCCGTCGGGGTGCCCCGCGGCCTCGCCGATGATCGCGGGCATATCCGCGTAGACGGAATTGCCGTTCTGGGCGAGTGTCGAATCGGATTTGAGCCCGATGATCACGGCATTACGCGGCGCATAACGTTCGATCAGCACCGGAACCGGGCTGTCGGCCAGGGCCTGCGTCTCATCGTGCGTGAGCTCCACCCCCGCCGCGCCGATCTGTGGAATCACGAACGGGGTTGCGGCGGAGGCGGTTCCGGTCACGGCCGATCCGGCCAGGCCGAGCCCCGCGCAGGCGGCCGCGATAATGGCAAAGGTTCGAACACGCATGATGACTCGCTTTCCAACGGCGGGAGAGATGTCCTGCGAAGCTGTCTCGATACTGCGGTGAACGGGTGGCGACTGGCGCCAGTCGGATAGCCAGAACACATCACCGCAGGTAGCCATGGCAAGGGTAAAGTGATCCAGGTCACTTTATTGAACTATCACGATGTATGACACGTCGCCCCGGGTTGACGCGACACGCGTCCGGAAGGACTACTCGGACGGGCGTGCGATGAGCAAGTGCCCGGGAACAGGAACCGGCTTCAGCGGCAGGGGCCGCCGGTCGACCGTGAGCCCGGCCCGCTCCAAGGCTTCCTCGACCTCCGCCACCGGGCGCAGCGTGAATCCGTATGAGGTGAAGGGCATTTTGGCCATGATGTCGGGGTCGCCGATGCCGATCACCACACGGCCCTCGGGTTTCAGGACGCGGGACAGTTCGGTGCAGGCGCGCTTCAGGTCCGGCACGAAATAGATGGTGTTGCAGGTGATGACGGCGTCCTGGGAGTCGTCGGGGAGGGGGAGTTCGGTGAGGGAGCCCTCGGCCAGGCGGAGGCGGTTGGCGGAGACGTCGGACGCGAATTTCGATCGGGCCCGCATCAGCATGTCGGGGGAGGGCTCGACGCCGGTCACCGTGCCGGTGCCGATCCGATGCAGCAGCAGGGTCAGGCCGATGCCGCCGCCGAATCCGATGTCGGCGGCCGCGTCGCCGGGGGTGATTTCGGCCGCGGTCACGGCGGCCTTGATCATGGGGCGATTGCTGCGGTTGAGCAATCCTGCCACGGCCTTGCCCGGCAGGCCGTGCGGATTTCCCAGCTGCCCGGCGACCGTCGACATCACGCGCGAGACAATCGGATTCATGGGCGAAAGGCTACCCGTCGGTGGGCTCGCAGGGCGCTCGCCACGACGCGAGAACAATGCGGCGGACGCAACGTTGATGCAACGAAATCTGGTCTACCCTGGCCGATTTGGGTCGGAACCTGAGAATTACCTTTGGATCCGGGAGTGGGGCCCGAAACGGCGGTAGGCTGACCATCGAGGGCGGGGCTTCCGGTGTCCCTCATCCGTCGGAAGCCCCGCCCTTCGGCTGTCCATCAGGCGCCCGTCCGGCATCGAACAGAGCCTGGGAAAAACCCGGTCGTTGGGTCATAATCCCAGCCCTTAGAATCGACCGGTGACCAGCGCAGCCTCTGAGAACCCGCGTAATCGTGCCGATGCCCTCCCCAAGAGCTGGAACCCCAGCGATGTCGAGGCCGACCTGTACGAGCGTTGGGTAGCCGCCGGTTACTTCACCGCCGACGCGGGCAGTGCCAAGCCCGCCTACTCGATCGTGCTGCCCCCGCCCAACGTCACCGGCAACCTGCACATGGGCCACGCTCTCGACCACACCCTCATGGACCTGCTCACCCGCCGCAAGCGCATGCAGGGCTTCGAGGTGCTGTGGCTGCCCGGCATGGACCACGCCGGCATCGCCACCCAGACCGTGGTGGAGAAGCAGCTCGCCGTCGACGGCAAGACCAAGGAAGACTTCGGCCGCGAACTGTTCGTCGACAAGGTTTGGGACTGGAAGCGCGAATCCGGCGGCCAGATCCAGGGCCAGATGCGCCGCCTCGGCGACGGCGTCGACTGGAGCCGCGACCGCTTCACCATGGACGACGGCCTGTCCCGCGCCGTGCAGACCATCTTCAAGCGCCTCTACGACGCGGGCCTGATCTATCGCGCCGAGCGGTTGGTGAACTGGTCGCCGGTGCTGCAGACCGGCATCTCCGACCTCGAGGTCGACCACAAGGAAGTCGAGGGCGAACTCGTCTCCCTGCGCTACGGCTCACTCAACGACGATGAGCCGCACGTGATCGTGGCCACCACGCGCGTGGAGACCATGCTCGGCGACACCGCCGTCGCGGTGCACCCCGACGACGAGCGGTACTCCGACCTCATCGGCAAGACCGTCTACCACCCGATCACCGGTCGCCAGATCCCGATCGTCGCCGACGACTACGTGGACCCCGAATTCGGTTCGGGCGCTGTCAAGATCACACCCGCGCACGACCCCAACGACTTCGAGCTCGGCCTGCGCCACAACCTGCCCATGCCCACCATCATGGACAAAACCGGCAAGATCGCCGACAGCGGAACCGAATTCGACGGCATGGACCGCTTCGAGGCGCGGGTGAAGATCCGCGAGCGCCTCGAGGCCGAGGGCCGCGTGGTCGGACGCAAATACCCCTACATCCACCAGGTCGGCCACTCCGAGCGCTCCGGCGAGCCCATCGAACCGCGGCTGTCCATGCAGTGGTGGGTGAAGGTCGAAAGCATCGCCAAGGCCGCGGGCGACGCGGTCCGCAACGGCGACGTCACGATCCACCCCGCAGGCCAGGAGCCGCGCTGGTTCGAGTGGGTCGACAACATGCACGACTGGAACATCTCGCGCCAGCTGTGGTGGGGTCACCGCATTCCGATCTGGTACGGCCCCGAGGGCGAGATCGTCTGCGTCGGACCCGACGAGGAGGCCCCCGAGGGCTACGTCCAGGACCCCGACGTGCTCGACACCTGGTTCTCGTCGGGCCTGTGGCCCTTCTCCACCATGGGCTGGCCGGACGCGACTCCCGAGCTGCGCAAGTTCTATCCGACCAGCGTGCTGGTCACCGGCTACGACATCCTGTTCTTCTGGGTCGCCCGAATGATGATGTTCGGCATGTTCGTCTCCGACGACGCGGCGCTCACCGTGGGCAAGGATCCGAACCAGAAGCAGGTTCCGTTCCGGGACGTGTTCCTGCACGGCCTGATTCGCGACGAGTTCGGCAAGAAGATGTCCAAGTCGCGCGGCAACGGCATCGACCCGCTGGACTGGATCAACGAATACGGCGCCGACGCCACCCGATTCACCCTCGCCCGCGGCGCGCAGCCGGGCGGCGACCTCTCCGTCGGCACGCCGCACGTGACGGCCTCGCGCAGCTTCATCACCAAACTGTTCAACGCCACCAAGTTCGCGCTCATGAATGGCGCGCAGCCGGGCGAGCTGCCCGCGCGCGAGAGCCTCACCGACAACGACCGCTGGATCCTGGACCGCCTCGACGAGGTCATCGCCGAGGTCGACGCGGCCCTGGACCGCTACGAGTTCAGCAAGGCCCTCGAGGGCCTGTACCACTTCGCGTGGGACGAATTCTGCAGCTGGTACCTGGAATTGGCGAAGGTGCAGTTCGCCGAGTCCGAGGAACGCGCCGCCGGCACCCGCACGGTGCTCGGCAATGTCCTGGATGCCGTGCTGCGCCTGCTGCATCCGGCCATCCCGTTCGTCACCGAGACGCTGTGGCAGGCCCTCACCGAGGGCGCCGAGGGCGAGTCCATCGTCATCTCGGCCTGGCCCGCGCACTCGGGCACCACCGCCGACGCCATTGCGGCCCGGCGGGTTTCGGACACCCAGAAGCTGATCACCGAGATCCGCCGCTTCCGCTCCGACCAGGGCCTGGCCGACAGCCAGAAGGTCGCCGCCCGGCTCAACGGCATCGACATCGCGGACCTGCGCGCGCAGGAGGCGGGAATCGCCAACCTGGCCAAGCTCACCCCGGCCGGTGACGACTTCGCCGCCACCGCCTCGCTCGAAGTGCGTCTGAGCACCGCCACGGTGACCGTCGAGATCGACACCTCCGGCACGGTCGACCTCGACGCCGAACGCCGCCGTCTGGAGAAGGACCTCGCCGCCGCGCAGAAGGAACTGACCGGCACCACCGCCAAGCTCGGCAACGAGAGCTTCCTGGCCAAGGCCCCCGAGGACGTGGTCGCGAAGATCAAGGCGCGCAAGGAGATCGCCGAGGACGACGTCGAGCGCATCACCGCCCGCCTCGCCGAGATCGCCAAGCTGGCGGCCCAGTGAACGACGAGCCGGAGCGTCAGTACGCGGAGGGGCCGCTGACCAGCGGCACCTCGCCGGTGGACCTGGCCGAGATGGCGCTGGTCGAGGCCGAACTCGATCGGCGCTGGCCGGAAACCAAGATCGAACCGTCGCTCACCCGCATCGCGACGCTGATGGACCTGCTGGGCTCGCCCCAGCAGAGCTATCCGGCCATCCACATCGCGGGCACCAACGGCAAGACCTCGGTCACCCGCATGATCGACTCGCTGCTCACCGCGCTGCACCGGCGCACCGGGCGCATCACCAGCCCGCACCTGCAGTTGGCCACCGAACGCATCGCCATCGACAACGCGCCCATCACGCCCGGGCGGTATGTCGAGCTGTACCGGGAGCTGCTGCCGTTCGTCGAGATGATCGACGCGCAGTCCCAATCGGCTGGTGGACCGGCCATGTCGAAGTTCGAGGTGCTGACCGGCATGGCCTACGCGGCCTTCGCCGAAGCCCCGGTCGACGTGGCCGTGGTGGAGACCGGACTGGGCGGCCGGTGGGACGCCACCAATGTGATCGACGGCCAGGTCGCCGTCATCACCCCGATCGGCCTGGACCACACCGAATTCCTCGGCCCCGACCTCGCCGCCATCGCGGGGGAGAAGGCCGGGATCATCAAGAAGGCCGTCGAGGACGAGCTTTCCCCGCGCGAGACCGTCGCCGTCATCGCCCAGCAGGAACCCGAGGTCATGGACGTCCTGCTGCGCCGCGCCGTCGAGGTGGACGCGGCCGTGGCGCGCGAGGGCTCGGAGTTCCAGGTGGTTTCGCGCCGTGTCGCCATCGGCGGGCAGATGCTGGAACTGCAAGGGCTCGGTGGCGTCTACGACGAGATCTTCCTGCCCATGCACGGCGAGCACCAGGCCCGCAACGCGGTCCTCGCGCTGGCCGCGGTCGAGGCGTTCTTCGGCGCGGGCGCGTCCCGACAGCTCGATATGGACGCTGTGCGAGCCGGATTCGCCAATGCCGTCAGTCCCGGCCGGATGGAGCGTATGCGCAGCGCGCCCACCATCTTCATCGACGCCGCCCACAACCCGCACGGTGCCAAGGCGCTGGCGGCCACATTGACCAGTGAATTCGACTTCCGCAAACTGGTGGGTGTGATCGCGGTGCTCGGCGACAAGGACGCCGGCGGCATCCTCGACGCCCTCGAACCGGTCTTCGACGAGATCGTCGTCACCGAGAACGGCTCCCCGCGCGCCCTGCCCGTCGACGATCTGGCCAACCTCGCCGTCCAGCGCTTCGGCGACGAACGCGTGGCCGTCGCCCACGACCTGGCCGACGCCATCGAGACCGCCATCGCCCTCGCCGAGGGCGGGGAGGACGGCGAACTGGTCTCCGGTGCGGGCATAGTCATCACCGGGTCGGTCGTCACCGCCGGGGCCGCCCGCAGCCTGTTCGGAAAGGATCCCGCATGACCTCCGACGCCCAGCCCGATATTCCGCCGCCCGCCACCGACCCGTGGAAGGGCCTGCGCGGCGTCATGGCCGGCACCCTGGTCCTCGAGGCCATCACCGTACTGCTGGCGCTGCCGGTGATCAGCGCGGTCGGCGGCGGCCTGCGCTGGTGGTCCATCCTCTACGTCGTCGGCCTGGCCGTCGTGATGTTCCTGGGCGCGGGCCTGCAGCGCCGGCCCTGGGCCATCCCCTTCAACCTGGCCCTGCAGGTGGCGCTGCTGCTCGGCGGCTTCATCCACCTGTCGATCCTGGTGATCGGTGTGGTCTTCGTCGCGGTCTGGGTGTTCGTCCTGTTCCTGCGCGCCGATGTGAAGAAGCGCATGGAGGCCGGGCTGTTGCCCAGCCAGCGTATGTCAGGAGCGTGAATCTTCGTTGCCCCCGGGCGACACCTGATTTCGTTGCGACCGGACAACTCGTCGGGTAAGTCCGGAAATGTTTCGCGTTCTGACCGCTGGCACGTGAATGGAGTCGGCGACGGCTCTCGGCCGTGCGCTGGAGTTTCTGGGAGGCGGTACAGTTGCGCCGTGACTGAGCAGACGTTGGTACTCATCAAGCCGGACGGCGTGGCCCGCGGCCTCGTCGGGGAGATCATCACCCGCATCGAGCGCAAGGGTCTGAAGATCGCGGCGCTGAAGCTCGTGAACGTCTCCGAGGAGCTGGCCGCCCAGCACTACGCCGAGCACGCCGAGAAGCCGTTCTTCGGTTCGCTCATCGAATTCATCACATCCGGTCCGGTCGTCGCGGCCGTACTCGAGGGTCCGCGCGGCATCGCCGCCTTCCGTCAGATCGCGGGCGGCACCGACCCGGTCGAGAAGGCCGTGCCCGGCAGCATCCGCGGCGACTACGCCCTCGAGACCCAGTACAACCTCGTGCACGGCTCCGACTCGCCTGAGTCCGCCAAGCGTGAAATCTCGCTCTGGTTCCCCGAATTCACGCTCTGAGCTCTCGCGGTGGCCGCGCCGCCGCAACCCCTACGAAGATCTGGGGTCTGACACCCGGATCCCCCGAGGCAGAGGTTGCCGACCGCCCCGCCGCCCCGCATGGCCGGCGCGGGGCGGGCGGTTCTCGGCCGCACATCGGTCGGACGCGGCGCGGTCCGCGTGAGACTCGCGAGGCCTGCTCCGGGCCGCGTGGGCACGACGCCCCGACGTGGTGTGGGATACTGGTTGTGGAAGTGACCGACGCCGACCATTTGTGGCCGGTGGCGTTCACCTTCGATTGACACCGCGGAGCGACGGACGATCATCGCTGCCGCCGACGGCTTCCAAGACTCGGCCGCCGGGCAGGCACGCTGGATGAACGCTCGTGACACGGAGTTGAGCCAACCAACCAGGCGCCACGTGACCAGTTAGCCCGAACGACGAGACACCGGTGATAACGGGCCACGCGGCGCGAAGACTTACGATCTCGCGCCCGCGGGCGTGAGGCCAACAAGACAGCGCCCCCGCGTCGGCCGCGTCACTCCTCGGAGGGACGCGCCCGGGGGCTCCGAGGAGAATTCGTGGCCGATCAAGAGCCGCTGGAAGCATCGCAGGTGAACGGTAAAGGGGAGGGCGCTCAGATCACCCCGGCTGCCGAACAATTGCCGGAACGGATCCGAGTGCACGCACTGGCGAAGCTGCTGGGCACCACCAGCAAACGTATTCTGGCCCACCTGACCGAGATGGGCGCGCAGGCGCGAAGCCCCCAATCGAGTCTGGACCGCACCGTCGCCGAAACCGTGCGCGACGCCTTCGGCCCGCGGGATGTCGAGGCCGCCGAGCCGGTCGCCGCCCTCGCGCCGATCGCCGAGACGACCGTCGACGCGGCCATCGCCGCCGGTGACGATCGAGCCGCCGACGAGATCGCCGCCGAGGAGGTCGAGGCCGCCGAGGCGTCCGAAGCCGCCGAAGGGGCGGCCGGCGTGCCGCAGATTACCCTGTTCGCCAGCCCGTTCCAGAGCGAGTCGAGGGCCGAGGAGCCGGTCCAGTACCAGCCGTCCGCCATGGTGGCGGCGCCGCTGTTCCTGCCGCCGGACGCCACGGCCGCCGAGGAGGCCCGCCGCAAGCGCCGCGCCGAGCGCAAGGCCCGCGTCGAGGAGCCGGTCGCCGAGGAGAAGGTCGTCGAGGCGACGGCCGTCACCGAGGAGACCGCGTCCGAGGACACCGAGGACGAGGCCGACTGGGACGGCGACCAGGACCGCGAGCAGCGCGAGGGCGCCTCGCGTCGTCGCCGCCGGGGTCGTCGAGGCCGTGGCCGGGGCCGGGGAGAACACCACGGCGACAACGACATCGACGAGGCCGAGGGCGAGGAACAGCCCGACGCCGAGGCCGACGAGTCGGCCGAATCCGCCGACACCGAGTCCGGCGAAGACGAGGACGAGGGCGCGCCGCTGCCCGAGGGCTCGAGCAGCCGTCGCCGCCGTCGCCGGCGCCGCCGCAAGGGCGGGGAGGACTTGGAGCCCGAGGCCGCCTACGACGATCCGCCGAACACCGTCGTGCATGAGCGCGAGCCCCGCAGCAAGCGTCGCGTACAGGTGGACGAGGTGCAGGGCATCAGCGGCTCGACCCGCCTGGAGGCCAAGCGCCAGCGCCGACGCGACGGTCGCGAGGCCGGCCGCCGCCGCCCGCCCATCCTGACCGAGTCGGAGTTCCTGGCCCGCCGTGAAGCGGTGGACCGGGTGATGGTGGTGCGCGAGAAGCACTTCCCGGACCACCCGACCTCGACCACCCAGGTCGCGGTGCTCGAGGACAACATCCTGGTCGAGCACTTCGTGACCTCGACGGGCTCCGCATCCATGGTCGGCAATGTGTATCTGGGCAAGGTCCAGAACGTGCTGCCGTCGATGGAGGCCGCGTTCGTCGATATCGGCCGTGGCCGCAATGGCGTGCTGTACGCGGGCGAGGTGAACTGGGAGGCCGCCGGACTGGGCGGCAAGGAGCGCAAGATCGAGCAGGCGCTCAAGCCCGGTGACACGGTGCTCGTGCAGGTGTCGAAGGATCCGGTGGGCCACAAGGGAGCTCGCCTGACCACGCAGATCAGCCTGGCCGGTCGCTTCCTGGTGTACGTGCCGGGCGGCACCTCCACCGGCATCTCCCGCAAGCTGCCCGACACCGAACGCAAGCGGCTCAAGGAAATTCTGCGCGACATCGTGCCGCAGGACGCCGGCGTCATCATCCGTACCGCTTCGGAGGGCGTGTCCGAGACCGAGCTGGCGCGCGATGTCGAGCGGCTGCAGGCGACCTGGCGCACCATCGAGGAGCAGTCAAAGAACGGCTCGGGCGCGCCCAAGACGCTGTACGAAGAGCCGGACCTGCTGGTCAAGGTGGTCCGCGACCTGTTCAACGAGGACTTCTCCAAGCTGGTCATCGAGGGCGAGCGCGCTTGGACCACGGTCGAGAACTACGTCCGCACGGTCGCCCCGGACATGCTGTCCCGCGTCGAGCGCTACGGCGTTGACTCTTCTTCCCGCTCCACCGTCCCCACCGTGGATGTCTTCGGCAGCCTGCGCATCGACGAGCAGCTGGCCAAGGCGCTCGACCGCAAGGTGTGGCTGCCCTCGGGCGGCACCCTGGTGATCGACCGCACCGAGGCCATGACCGTCATCGACGTCAACACCGGCAAGTTCACCGGGTCGGGCGGGTCGAACCTCGAAGAGACCGTGACCCGCAACAACCTGGAGGCGGCCGAGGAGATCGTGCGCCAGATGCGGCTGCGCGATATCGGCGGCATGATCGTCGTCGACTTCATCGACATGGTCCTCGAGTCGAACCGGGATCTGGTGCTGCGCCGGCTCACCGAGGCGCTGGGCCGCGACCGCACCCGTCACCAGGTCTCCGAGGTCACCTCGCTGGGGCTGGTCCAGATGACCCGCAAGAAGCTGGGCACGGGCCTGGTCGAGGCGTTCTCCACCACCTGTGAGACCTGCCACGGCCGCGGCATCCTGGTGCACAACTACCCAGTCGAGTCGTCGCCGCCGGTCGAGAGCGGCGACGGCGTGGGTCGCCGTGAGGGTTCACGCCGCCGCCGCAAGGACCGCCATGCGGCCGCCGTCGAGGCCGCGGCCGTCGAGCCTGCGGTCGAGGAGAAAGCCGACAAGGGCGAGGTCAGGGAGAAGGCCGAGCAGGCCGCCACCAAGCGCGCCCATCCGGTGGCTCTGGCCATGGCCGCGCATGCGGTCGAGGAGTCCGCGCACGCGGCGTACGAGGACGCCGTCGCGGCCGCCGACGCTGCCAATGCGCTGCTGGCCCAAGGCGAATCCGCGACCGCGGCCGATGTCGCCGCCGCGGAGTCCATCATCGTGCGCGAGGCCGAGAACGCTGCCGCTGAAGCCGCCCTCGCGGCCGAGGCGGCGACGAAGGTCGAGGAAGCGGCGGAAAGCGCTGCGGCCCAGCCCGCGACGAACGGCACAGCCGCCGCCGACATGCTGGCCGCGACCGATGCCATGGCATCCGGGGTCGTGGGTGTCGAGTCCGAGCCCGCCGCAATCGAATCGCCGATCGCCGAGGCGCACGCGGCCGTCGCCGCCGTGACCGCCGCTGAGCGCGTGTCCGGCCGTCGTCCGTCCCGTCGCCGGGTGGCGCGTACGGCGTCGGCCCCGGCCGCCGACAGCAAGGGCGCGGTGTTCGTGCTCTCCGGCACGGATCAGTCCGACAAGCCGGGCTTCAACCTCGATGACCTGGCCCCGGCCGTGGTTCCGCCGCGGGCCCGCCCGCGTCGTCGGGCCGCGGGCCGTCCCGCCGGTGCGCCGGAGGGCGAGAACTAGCCCGCTCGCGTGAGACGACTGTGGCCCCGCCGGAATCCCGGCGGGGCCATACGTTTTCGCGGGGCAGCATGTGCTCCGAGTGCGGAAAGCGAGAAGACGGGCGGTTCCGCCGACGCGGCGGTTGCCTGCGCGCGGACCGGCTTACGGGGAGAGGGGCGGGCTGTTCTCTACTTCTTCTGATAACGGGCGGACACATAGGTGCTGACCACCACCATGACGGCGATGATCAGGGCGATGATGACGGCTGCTGTCGACCAGGCCATGGCAAGTCCTCAGGTTGGGCGGCCACTGTGCTCTGATGCTGTGTTCGGGCCGCTTTGTGACCAGCGTATGTCGCCGTGACGTGCGGATTCTCGTGCCGGAAGTCGCCAGGGTCCCGGCCGGAAGTCCTCGATTCGGTATCAGCCGAGTTCGTAGTCGAACCAGATGCGGTGCGTGCCGTCCGCGTCGATGGCGATATCGCCCTTACCGGTGATGCCCGCCAGCTCGCCGGTGCCGCTGCCCGGGACGATGGAGAAGAAGCCGTCGGTGCGGTCGGTGCCGGTGGTGGAGGCCGAGTGCACGAAGTTGAACGCACCCGCCCGGCCGTTCAGAGAACCCTCGAACGATTCCATGGCCAGGTAGGTGCCGACGCCGGAGGCCTGGTCGTATGCCGCGGTGAACAGGGTGGCCGAGCGTCCGGAGATCTCGCCGTCGAACTGCTTCTCCATCTGTGAGATCCCGACCGGCAGTCCGGTGGCGATGGCGGGGTCGGGGGTCACCTCGGTGGGGATGAAGGACTTGACGCTGAAGGTTCCGGTGGCTCGCATGGTCTCGATCCTGCCCGACTCGTGCCGGAAGATCTTGTAAGAACGCGACACCTCGGGTGAGGGGCGGATAACCCGGTTTGGAGGGGGTCGGCCGTGTCCTGTAGTCTTGGTCAGTCGCTGCCCCCTGCGACGGCACTCTGTTGTGACTAGTGCTGTGACTGGGTCCGGTTCGGTTCGCGGAACCACTGGCCCGAGGCGGCGGTGAATACCACCAGACCAGTCTGCGGCGGTTTCCGGATGTGTTCCGAGTGACCGCCGTGTGAGCAGAGTGCCGAGCACTTGTAAAGAAAGAAGGGCAGCCGACCGATGGCAACGTACGCGATCGTCAAGACCGGCGGAAAGCAGTACAAGGTCGCGGTCGGTGACCTGGTGAAGGTCGAGAAGATCGAGGGTGAGCCTGGCACTGCGGTGTCGCTGTCGCCGGTGCTGGTCGTTGACGGCGCCGAGCTGACCACCGATGCTGACAAGCTGGCGAAGGTTTCCGTGTCCGCCGAGGTCGTTGAGCAGACCAAGGGCCCGAAGATCCGCATCCACAAGTTCAAGAACAAGACCGGCTACCACAAGCGTCAGGGCCACCGTCAGAAGCTGACGGTCCTGAAGGTCACCGGCATCAAGTAATCCGACCAGGGGTTCGTCACCCCGGCACGAGGAGTTAGCAATGGCACATAAGAAGGGTGCATCCAGCTCGCGCAACGGTCGCGATTCGAATGCCCAGCGGCTCGGTGTGAAGCGCTTCGGCGGCCAGTCCGTCAAGGCCGGCGAGATTCTGGTTCGCCAGCGCGGCACGCACTTCCACCCCGGCGTCAACGTCGGCCGTGGCGGCGACGACACGCTGTTCGCCCTGGCGGCGGGCGCGGTGCAGTTCGGCACCAAGCGTGGTCGCAAGACCGTCAACATCGTGGTTCCGGAGCCGGTGAACGCCTGACCGGCGGACCGGAGCTTTTCCACACACTTCGAAGCGGGTCAGGGTGAGGAACCCTGACCCGCTTTGTGTTTTTGAGACAATACGATGCAGCTCACTGATCTGTGATCGTCCGCCCTGTGGTTCGTGGCGCGTCTTGTTCCGGACTGCGCTCCGCTCCCCGCGCTTGGAGTGGGAGAGCGGAGGAGGGAAGAACGAGACCTTCAGGGCCGTGAACCCGCCGGAGCAAAGCGGAGGCAGAGGATACAGCATGTCCAAATTCATCGATCGTGTCGTATTGCACGTTCGTGCGGGCAAAGGCGGCCACGGGTGCGCCTCGGTACGCCGCGAGAAGTTCATGCCGTTGGGTGGTCCCGACGGCGGTAACGGTGGCAATGGCGGGGATGTGATCCTCGAGGTCGACCCGAACGTGCACACTCTGCTGGACTTTCACTTCCATCCGCATGCCAAGGGCGGCAATGGCAAGCCCGGTGAGGGCGGCAACCGCAACGGCAAGCAGGGTGAGGAGCTGGTGCTGAAGGTGCCGGACGGCACCGTGGTCATGAGCACCGACGGTGAGGTGCTGGCCGATATGGTCGGCGTCGGCGCGCGGTATGTGGCCGCGCGGGGCGGGCGCGGCGGGCTGGGCAATGCCGCACTGGTGTCGAAGCAGCGCAAGGCGCCCGGTTTCGCGCTGCTCGGCGAGGACGGCCAGGAGCACGATCTGGTGCTCGAGCTCAAGTCGGTGGCGGATGTGGGCCTGGTGGGCTTTCCGTCGGCCGGCAAGTCGTCGCTGGTCTCGGTGCTGTCGGCGGCCAAGCCGAAGATCGCGGACTACCCGTTCACCACGCTGGTGCCGAATCTCGGTGTGGTGCAGTCGGGTGACACCACCTTCACCGTGGCCGATGTGCCCGGGCTGATCCCGGGCGCCAGCGAAGGCCGTGGCCTGGGCCTGGACTTCCTGCGCCATTTGGAGCGCTGCGCGGTGCTGGCCCACGTGGTCGACTGCGCGACCCTGGAGCCGGGTCGCGACCCGGTGTCGGATGTGGACGCGTTGGAGGCCGAGCTGGCCGCGTACCAGCCCGCGCTGATCGGTGACGCCGGTCTGGGTGATCTGGCGGATCGCCCGCGCGTGGTCATCCTCAACAAGGCCGATATCCCGGATGCCGACGAGCTGGCCGAGTTCGTGCGGCCGGAGTTCGAGAAGCGCGGCTGGCCGGTGTTCAAGATCTCGGCGGTGAGCCGGGAGGGCCTGCGGCCGTTGACCTTCGCGCTCGCCGAGCTGGTCGCCGAGTACCGTGAGGCGCATCCGATGGCCGAGCCGAAGCGGCAGATCATCCGCCCGGTCGTCAAGGGCGACAGCGGTTTCCGCATCATCAGCGATCCCGAGGTCGAGGGCGGCTTCATCGTCATCGGCGAGCGGCCCGAGCGCTGGGTGCGCCAGACCCAGTTCGACAATGACGAAGCCGTGGGTTATCTGGCCGACCGCCTGGCCCGCCTGGGCGTCGAGGAGGAACTGGTCAAGCTGGGCGCCGAGCCGGGCGCGTCGGTCACCATCGCGGACTACTGTTTCGATTGGGAGCCATCCATTTCGGCGGGTGTGGAGACCCTGATGACCCGCCGTGGCGTGGACCCGCGTCTGGACCAGACCGACCGTATCGGCGCCGCCGAGCGCAAACACGCCTCGCGGGTGCGCCGTGGCTTGGTGACCGAGGACGAGGGCCAGTAATGCAGTGCCGCAACGGCTATTCGCGACGGTGCGGACGGTCGTTGCGGAGCGACGACGGATTCGGGTGCGACGGCGCTCCAACGCCGCGGGCGAATTGAGGTGTGGTGCAAGTGAGTTCAGGTAGCGCGCGGGTAACCGAGCTCGGGGCTGGACTTGGAGCGCTCAGCGCGGCGCGGCAGGCGATCGCGTCGGCGCGCAGCGTCGTGGTGAAGATCGGCTCGTCCGCGCTGACCAGTCTGGAGGGCGGTCTCGACACGGGTCGGCTGGACAAGCTGGCCGATGCGGTGGAGGCCCGCATGCGGGCGGGATCGGATCTGGTGGTGGTTTCCTCCGGTGCCATCGGCGCGGGCATGGCTCCGCTCGGGTTGTCCAAGCGCCCAAGGGATCTCGCCACCAAGCAGGCTGCCGCGAGCGTTGGGCAACTGGCCCTGGCGCACGCCTGGGGCACCTCCTTCGCCCGCTACGATCGCGTCGTCGGGCAGGTGTTGTTGAGTGCGGGCGACTTCGGCCGCCGCGAGCCGCATCGCAATGCCCAGCGCACCCTGGATCGTCTGCGTTCGCTGCATGCCATCGCGGTGGTGAACGAAAACGACACCGTCGCAACGGAAGAGATCCGCTTCGGTGACAATGACCGGCTGGCCGCGCTGGTCGCTCATCTGGTCGGCGCGGATGCCCTGATCCTGCTGTCGGATGTCGACGGCCTCTACGACGGTGACCCCCGAAAGGGCGCCGCGAACTTCATTCCGGAGGTGCGAGGCAGCGCCGATCTTGATGGCGTCATCGCCGGGTCCGGCGGGGCGTTGGGCACCGGTGGCATGGCCTCCAAGCTCTCCGCGGCCCGCTTGGCCGCCGACGCGGGCGTGCCGGTGCTGCTTGCCGCGGCTTCGGATGCGGCGGCGGCCCTTTCGGGTGCGACCGTCGGCACGGCCTTCGCAGCCCGGCCGGTCCGGCTCTCGGCCCGCAAGTTCTGGGTCCGGCATGCTGCCGACGCGCGGGGCGCGGTGCATCTGGACGCCGGTGCGGTGGCGGCGGTGTCCGAGCGCCGTCACTCCCTGTTGGCCGCGGGCATCACCGCGGTATCGGATCACTTCTATGCCGGTGACGTCATCGACCTGATCGCCCCCGATGGTCGCCTCGTCGCCCGTGGCGTCGTCGCCTACGACAGCGACGAACTCGAGACCATGAAGGGCCGTTCCACCACCGCCTTGCCCGACAGCATGCAGCGGCCGGTCGTGCATGCCGACGACCTGGTGAAGGTCTAGCCATGCGATGGCGAAGTACCGGTTACGGTCGAATTGCATTGGGGGAGAGGGGAAGTAACGACCCAAACCGGTCGGTTGGACGCTCAAGTGAGGGGCAGGGGGAGGGCGGGGGAAGGGCAGTGGGCGGGACGGGCCGGAGGTTCATGCTGGAGGAGCACCCGGTGCCGCATCGAGATGTGCCCTTCGCCGATAGCGGTTGCCTGGATCCGGCGCGGTCCGCCCTTGCCGCGCCGGGCTCGCGGTCCGGTGATCGCCCGCGGCTCCGGGTGCGCCCGTACCGCCCGTGGAGGAAGGTATGTACGTTCCGCAACCTGACAGCACCCAGTTGTGGCGGGCGAGCGGCCGTGACACGAGTTTCGAGGAGAGGTTCGCCGAACAGCCACTGCTGCCCGATTGGCACGAACTGCTGGCCGCCTTCTGCGGCCACATCGGTGATCAGTCCGAGGATCACCCGGTCACCCGCTGGGCCCGGGCACTGGCCGAACTGCACCTGCAGCGGCGGGGACAGCCCGGCGACGCGGGTGGGATCGACGAGCTACGGGCTCAGCTGGTCGCGTTCATCGACGAGTGGGTGACAAGCCGGGCGCTGCCGAGGGGTGCAGCGCGGGCCGAGTCCCTCGGGGCCGTGGTGGATGCCATGGCGGCAGCGCATGTGCGCGCCGTGCACCTGCTCAGAACGGTCGAGAACGTATCGGACGAACAAGTACACGCCGCCTGGTTCCTGCTGGCTCAGATGGCGGACGGTTGGACCGATCGGGCCGCAGGGGTTGTCGGCCCGAGAATCCGCCGCTCCGCCTGATCCGCCGGCGCCGTCAGCGCATCCGGGTGGCAGGACGCCCGCGCCGGGCGTGTGAATTACGCATTCACAGGCCCGGCGCAGGTGTCTTCCTCACCAGGAGGGGCGTGCCTCGATCACGCAGTCGGGGGCGGCGGTCGGGATGACCTTGGTGAGCACGAAACCGCTGCGGGACAGCAGGTCTCCGAATTCGGTCTGGGTGCGTTCCCGACCGCCGTCGGTATTCACCAGCATTTCCAGATCGGTCATCTTGCCCGGGTGGGGGCGCTGATGATCCGGTAGGACGATGTCGATAATGAGCAGGCGCGCTTCGGTTTCCATGGCGCTGCGCACGGTACGCAGAATGCGCTCGGCGTCCTCGTCCGACCAATCATGGATGATGTGTTTGAGGAGGTAGGCGTCCGCGCCCTTGGGCACCGATTCGAAGAAGTCACCGGTTTCGACGGTGAGCCGCCCGGACAGTCCGGGCTCTGCCAATCCCTCGGCAAGATTCCCCGCGACGCGCGGCAGCTCGAAGATGGTGCCGCGCATGGACGGATGCCGCCGCAGGATGTCGACGAGCAGGCTGCCGCGCCCACCGCCGATATCCACGATCGATCCGTACCGTCCGAAATCGTAGGCGGCCTGCAGCGGTTCGGCGGCGAGGCTGCTGACGCTGGTCATTGCGCGGTCGAAGGCATCCCCGACCTCCGGATGCGCATCGGCGTATTCGAAGAACGGCATTCCGTCCAGCTCGAGCCAGAGCCCGTGCCCGGTGCGTACGGACTCGGCGAGGTATGACCAATGCTTGCGGTGCAGTTCGGATCCCAAGACCAGGAATAGATCGCGCAGCGATACCGCAGCGTCGCCGCGCAGGCCCCGCGAAATACGGGTCAGCCGATAGGCTCCGTCTCCTCGCTGTGCGAAGACCGCGAAGCTGATCAGGAAGCGCATCAGCCGCCGCAGTGCCGCCTCGTCGACACCGAGCGCCCGAGCGAGCTCACCCGGCTGCTTGGGCCTATCGGCGAGCGCATCGGCGATCCCGAGCTCCGCCGCCGCCGCGACCGCCTGGGTCACGTACCCGGCCGTGGAGATATCCAGCAGCGCGATATGACCGGGCATCAGCCGACGCTGTAGTGCGGCCAGCCCGTCGCGGACCAGTGAGAGCGTGCGCACGATCGGAAGCGGTGGAGCCTTGGGAGATGCCGACGCCATGGTGACCTTCCCGGGATCGTTCGGCGGCTGCGGGAGTTTCTGAGCCTACGCGTTGCGCCCCTGGTGGGCAGTGGTTTCCGCGACCGCCGGGCAACCTCCCCGGCGTGGCGCGGCTCAGGGGGCGGTGAAGGCGGCGGCGTTCTCGCGGGCCCACTGCCCGAAGGTGCGGGCGGGGACGCCGAGCAGGGTCTCGGTGGTGTCGGCGGGGGTTTCGGGCTGATCGGTGGTGAGGCTCCAGATGGTCAGCAGGGCTTTCACGATGTAGGGCGGCATGGTGCGGGACAGCTGGGCCTCCGCCTCCGCCGGGGTGATAGCGGCGATCGGGATCTCGCGGCCGATGGCCTCGGACAGGGCGGCGATCTGCGCGCGGAAGCTGATCGCCTCGGGCCCGGTGAGCTTGACTGTGCGGCCGCGCAATTCGGCGCCGGTGAGGGCGGCGACGGCGATGTCGGCGATATCCAGCGGGTGGATCATGGCCAGGGCGGCGTCGGGGTAGGCGTGTTCGATCGGCTGTCCGGCCGAGACGGCCGGGATCCAGCCGAAGGCGTTGCTGTCGAATCCACCGGGCCGCAGCGTGGTGGTGGTGAGAGTCGAAGCGGCGAGCGCCTTTTCGACCGTCAGGTGGCTTGCGCCTATGGGGTTGGACGCGGCGTCGGGGGAGTCGACCGCGGAGGAGGACAGCAGTACGACGTGCTCCACTCCGGCCTGCTCGGCGGCCTTGACGAAGAGGTCGGCGGTGGCCGGGTTCGCGTAGAGGAAGACCTGGCGCACGTTCTCCAATGCGGCGGTGAGGGTTTCGGGGTCGTCGTCGCGTAGCGCGACCGCCTGGATCCCGGCGGGGAGGTTGAGGGCCGACGGGTCCTTGCTGGCCGCGCGGACCGGCAGGCCCTGGGCATGCAGGCTGGTGAGCACGGCGCGGCCGATCTGGCCGCGGGCACCGGTGACGAGGATGGTCATGGGCGTACTCCGATCGAGTGAGAATCCATGCATATGGACAAATGCATGCTGTCATGCACACATTTGCTCGTCAACACATATGTTCCTGTATGCATGCCGATACTATGTGCCCATGACGCAGGATGACCGCACTCCCGACGAGCTGCTCGATGCCATCGGCCCGGCATTCGGGAAGCTCCGTCGCGGTGTCCTGCAGGAGGTCGAAAATCCCATCACCACCAAGGATTCGACCCGCGCCCTCGTGCTGGGCATGGTGCGCTGCGCCCGGGAAACGGGGCAGGAGATGACGGTGGGGGGCATCGCCGCCGGCATGTGCGTGGACCCCTCGGTCGCGAGCCGCATGGTCACCGACAACATCAAGGCCGGGTACCTGCTCCGCGTCCCCTCCCAGCTCGACGGCCGCCGCGCGGTCCTCGAGCTGAGCGAGCGGGGTCTGGAGTTCATGCAACGCTTCCGTGGCCAGCAGCGCGCCGCCTACGAATACATCACCGCCGACTGGTCCGAACAGGATCGCCTCGACTTCGCCCGGCTCATGCTCCGCTACGTCGACGCCATCGACAACCTGAAGGACCGCCGCCCGCCCGCCGATGCTTAGCGTGAGTTCGCCGCGTCGCCCACAATCGATCCGTGCGATCGGCACTGGGTCAGGCGTTGCGGCCATCGCCTGACGAGCTGCCCGCCGGCAGATGCTGAGGCGCTTCGCGATCGGGGCGGCGCTCAGCTCGGCGTCGCCAGCGCGAAGGGTAAGACGGCGGCGGCGCCCGCGGCGCGGAGGGTGCGGGCGGCCAGGGTGAAGGTCCAGCCGGTGTCGGTGAGCGCGTCGACCAGAAGGATGGGGCCGTCGAAGAAGCTGAGATCCGGTGTCTCCCAGGCATTGTGGAGGGCGGCCACGCGATGCGCGGAGTTGGCTGCCGAGACGGGTGGGAGCTCGGGGCGCAGGTGGAGGACGCCGAGGTCTCGCAGGCGGCCGATCTCGGCGAGGCGGGCGGCGAGGGAGCGGGTCAGGATCGGGCGGGTGCCGGAGTCCAGCGCCATGACGGCAGTCGGGCGCTGTGCCCAATTCCATTCGCGCAGCACGGTGGTGCAGGCACGGAGGACTTCGTCGGGGATGGCGGCGTCGGGACCGTCGAGGAGGGGGCGCAGGCGCTGGCCCCAGCCGAGGCTGCTGAGGCGGCCCAGAATCCGACCGGTCTCGGGGCCGTCGGTGATCTTGCCGGACAGGGGGATTCCGAGTTTGGTCAGCCCGGTGGGCCACTGCTTGCGGGGCGCGAGGTCGATGCCGGGGCGGTCCAGGCGGGTGCGGATCTCGGCCAGGTCGGCGGTGTCCACGGCGGTGTCCTGGCGGGCGCCGGTGCAGTTGTCGCAGCGGCCGCAGCGGGCATCCGAAGCCAGGCCGGGATCGTCGAGTTGCCTGCGCAGGAACGTCATTCGGCACTCGGGCGTGGACTCGTAGTCGATCATGGCCTGCTGCTCGGCCTCGCGGGCGGCGCTGAGCCGCTCGTAACGTTCGGTGTCGTACACCCAGGGCTTGCCGGTGCCGAGCCAGCCGCCGCGCACCCGGCGCACCGCGCCGTCCACATCCAGCACCTTGAGCACCATCTCCAGGCGGGAGCGGTTGAGTTCCACCAGCGGTTCCAGAGCGGCTGTGGACAGTGGCCGGTCGGTGTCGAGGGCGGCGAGCACCGAGCGCACGATGTGTTCGCGCGGGAAGGCCACCGAGGCGAAGTAACTCCAGATCTGACGGTCCTCGTGACCGGGCAGCAGCACGACCTCGGCCCGTTCGGTGCCGCGGCCCGCGCGGCCCACCTGCTGGTAGTAGGAGATGGGGGAGGAAGGCGCACCGAGATGCACGACGAAGCCGAGATCGGGCTTGTCGAAACCCATTCCGAGCGCCGAGGTGGCGATGAGCGCCTTCACCTCGTTGTTGAGCAGTGCGGCCTCGAGGGCTTCGCGTTCGGTGGGGTCGGTCTGCCCGGTGTAGGCGGCCACGTGGTGTCCGTGCGAGTTCAGGACGTCGGCGAGATCGTGGGCCGCGGCCACCGTGAGCGTATAGACGATGCCGGAGCCCGGGAGCTCGTGCAGCCGCCGGCTGAGCCAGGCGGTGCGCTGCACCGCATCGGGGATGCGCACCACCGACAGGTGCAGCGACTCCCGGTCCAGGCTGCCGCGCAGCACCAGGGTGTCCGTGCCGATCTGGGTCGCCACATCGGTGACCACGCGGTCGTTGGCAGTGGCCGTGGTCGCCAGCACCGGGACCTCGGATCCGAGATCGGCGATGAGCGTGCGGATGCGCCGATAGTCCGGCCGGAAGTCGTGCCCCCAGTCGGACACGCAGTGCGCCTCGTCGATCACCACCAGCCCCGCGTCCGCCGCCAGTTTGGGCAGGACCGAGTCCCGGAAGTCCGGATTGTTCAACCGCTCCGGACTCACCAGCAGTACATCGACATCCTCGGCCGCCACTCGCGCGTGGATCTCGTCCCACTCGGTGACATTGCCCGAGTTGATGGTCGCCGCAACGACTCCCGCCCGCTCGGCCGCCGCCACCTGGTTCCGCATCAGGGCCAGTAGTGGTGACACGATCACCGTCGGCCCTCGCCCTTGCGCCCGCAACAGCTTGGCGGAAATGAAGTAGACCGCGGACTTTCCCCATCCGGTCCGCTGTACCACCAACGCCCGCCGTCGCCGCACCACCAGGGCTTCGATCGCGGTCCACTGATCCTCTCGTAACCGAGCCTCGGGCCCCGCGAGCTCGCGCAGCAGCGCCTCGGCGTCCGCACGCAGACCGCCCGCCGGATGATCGGAAGCCGATCCACCCGAATGCCGGTCGGCGGCCATGGACGACGGGCGCGACGCGTCGGTCGCCGCGGTGGCCGAAGGATCGGGCGAGGGGGAAGGGGCGGTCGAGGTCACGCGCTCCATCGTGCCCCACGGCACCGACACCGGACTGCCGCCGCCCGCATATTCGGCGAACTTCGCCCCTACTGCGCCGCCCCTTGTGCGCCACCCCCCTGGGCGGGCGGCGCACAAGGGGCGCGCGGATCCGGGCAGGAGGGTCAGCGGCCCGCGGCCAGATGGGCCTGGACGAGGGTGTCGACCAGGCGATCGAGGGGCAACCAGGGGAAGCTGGGCCGGTCCTGGCGAAGGGTGATGAGGCCGTGCATACCCGCCCAGAGGCATTGGGCCGTGGCGTCGGGGTCCAAAGCGCCGGCGGCGGTCGCGGTGGCGGCCAGCAGGCGGATGGTCGGCAGGCCGGGCAGCTGGCCGGTGGTCGGTTCCCAGCCTGGGGTTCCGGCGGTGCCGAACAGCACGCGATAGTGCCCGGGGTGGGCCACGCCGTAGTCGACGAAGGCGTGACACAGTGCCGAAAGGCGCGCAGCGCCATCGGTTTCTGCCCGTCAACGGCCTGCGCATCCGTCCGGCCCTGAACAAGCAGGTGGTCATGGACGCGGTCGAGGCCGCCGACCTGACCCGGACCCTGCGCCCACGCCTGGCCATCCCGATCCACTACGCGTTCTCCAGCGGTCCCCTCGGCGATCGCATCATGACCAAGGGCGACCGGAACGGCGCGCGGCACTTCCGTGCCGCCGCGGCCGATCTCGCGCCGGAGACAATCGTGCAAATCCTTCCAACCGGACAATCATTCGCCCTGTAGAACACCGGTGGAGACCGCGTTGGCCGCGGTGGGGTCAAGATCGCGCGGAATCCCGTGCGCGGACGCACAATAGGGTTCCGGGCACGAAGGGCGTCCGGGGTGCGCAGGGAGACGCTGATGCCGGAGAAGTTTCCGTCGCCCGCGGGGTGGACTCCGCCGGGCGCAGAGTTTCGCAGTAGTGGAGGCGCTTCGCGGACGGTGACCGGCATGCTGGCGGGGTTGATCCTGACCCCCGTCGGCATCGCACTCGCCGCGCGCGGCGCGGCCGGGACCAGGCAGTGGACGATTCTCGGGGATTTCGCCGACCGCGTCGGCTCTACCTTCGAGATCCTCGCCGCCGCGGTCGTGTTCCTCTTGGTGGCGGCCCTGGCCGCCTATTCCCCGGCGGGCACCATCATCGCCGGGCTGGTGTGGGGGGTGCTGCCCGGGATCATCCATGTCATCTTCCCGGACGACACCTTCCGCCTGATCGGCGACCTGCCGGTCTCCGACGACATGCATGTCGCGTTGTTCCAGTGGCTGCAAACGGGATTCCCGCTCATCGTGGGCATCCTGCTGGTGGGGGCGGGTGCAGCGGCGACCTTCCGCCGCCGCTGACCCGGTTCACCCCTTCACGCACAGCACCTGCCGCAGCGTGGCCACAATGTCGACCAGGTCGGACTGTGCCGCGATGACCTGGTCGATGTCCTTGTAGGCCGCGGGAATCTCGTCGATCACCCCGGCGTCCTTGCGCGACTCCACGCCCTCGGTCTGCGCGACCAGGTCGGCCACGGTGAACTGCCGCTTGGCCGCATTGCGGCTCATCCGGCGCCCGGCGCCGTGCGAGGCCGACTGGAACGAGGCCGGATTCCCCTTGCCCCGAACCACATACGAGCGCGTCCCCATCGACCCGGGAATCAGCGCGAGATCACCCGCTCCCGCCCGTACCGCGCCCTTGCGGGTGACGAGCATGGGTATGCCGTCGATGACCTCCTCGGCCACATAGTTGTGGTGGCAGGAGATGGGATTGTCGAATCGCACGGTCTGCCCATGAAATTCGTCGCGCACCGCCTTGCAGACCAGTGCCAGCATGACGGCGCGGTTGCGCGCCGCGTATTCCTGCGCCCAGGTCAGATCACGCCGGTAGGCGTTCATTTCGGGTGTCCCGGAAAGGAATACCGCGAGATCGCGGTCCGGCAGATCCGCATTGTGCGGCAGCGTGCGTGCCACGGACATGTGCCGCTCGGCGAGTTCCTTGCCGATATTGCGGCTCCCGGAGTGCAGCAGGATCCAGACGCGCTGCTCCGAATCCAGGCATACCTCGCAGAAGTGATTTCCTCCGCCCAGCGTTCCCATCTGCTTGTGCGCCTTGGATTCCCGCGCCTGTACGCCCGAATCCAGCGATTCGAACGCCTTCCAGAAACGCTCCCACCCCGCCCGCAGCGTGGTGCCCGCCGCGCGCTGGCCGAAAACCTCGGCGTTCAATCGGTTCACGTTCACCGGATCGCCGTGTGCCGCGAAGCCGACCGGCACGGCCGCCTCGATCCGCGACCGCAGCGAGTGCAGGTTGTCGGGCAGGTCGGCCGCCGTCAGCGAGGTGAGCACGGCCTCCATTCCGCAGCCGATGTCCACCCCGACCGCCGCGGGCGCGACGGCGTCCCGCATGGCGATGACCGATCCGACCGTGGCCCCCTTGCCCAGGTGTACGTCCGGCATCACCCGTACGCCGTGCACCCACTCCAGTTGCGCGATATTGCGCAGCTGCCGCAGCGCGGCCGGTTCGACCTCGTGCTCGTGGGCCCACATGAGCGTCTGCGCCCGAGTACCGCGCAGCTCGACGGGAAACATGGGACTGTCCTTCCTCTCGACTGCCGTCCACGGTAGGTGGACCGGCCGTTCCGGTGCACCGCATTATTCGGCGGTCCGGGTTGGGCGAAATCGGCCGACGGACCGCACGGCTTCCAGGAACGTTGCGGCGGACATGGTTCCGTGTGGTCGATGTCCTCAGCCGCGGTATTTCACGGCGACATCGGTGAAAGGTTCGTGCAATTCGCACCGGGCCGAGGTGTCGGAGAGGCAACCGGTCGGCAGATGGTGCATCAAATCGTGCGGGTGGCGAGCGCGCGGGCATCGCGGAACCATGCGGGCTGGACGCCCTTGTGTCAGTTCATTCCGCGGTATTTCCTCGATTTCACACAGGTGTGTGATCCACCCTTCTCGGCTACCGATCAGCGCGCGCGGAGCCCGTCCGCGATGACGGCGAAGGTGCGGTCGCGCAGCCCGGGATCGGCCCCCGCCTCATGGACCGCCAGGAATACCCCCTTGATGATGGCCAGCAGATCGTCCACGGTGATCTCCGGACGCACCGCCCCGGCCTGCTGGGCGCGCGAAAGCAGAATGCCCAGGGCCTCTTTCAAATCGTCCGACACCGTGCGCGGATATTCGCCGCCACCGGTTCGGAGCGCGTCGGCCAGATCCCGTTTGAGGCTGCCGCCGAGGACCAGCCGCTCCAGGAATTCGAAGAACACCGCCCCCGGATCCTCGGCCCCGGTCAGTTCGCGTGCGTGCGCGGTGATCTTCTCGACCTGATCCAGGATGGCCGCCTCGAAAAGCGCCTCCTTGGTGGGGAAGTGGCGGTACACCGTGCCCGCCCCGACGCCGGCCCGCCGTGCGATCTCGTCGAGCGGTACCGAGATGCCTTCGGCCGCAAAGGCTTCCTGGGCGGCGGCCAGGACCCGCTCGCGATTGCGGCGGGCATCGGCGCGCAGGGGGCGGTTCGTCACGTCCGACAGCCTACCGACCCATTGACAACCGGGGCGATCGCCCCGAATATTAACCGGGTCCAACGTTCCGTTTTTGGAGGCCCCTGTGTCCACTTCCATCGAAACCCCTCGTGACCTCGTCGAACGCCTCTTCCTCGGCTTGCCCTCGCGCGATGCCGACCGGTTCGCCGCGCTGCTCGCCCCGGATGTCCTCTTCGAGATCCCATTCCCGATTCCGGGTGAGCCGACCCGGATCGAGGGTCGTGAGCGGGTTCGCGAGTACCTCGCCTCGCGCTGGTCGGCCATGCCCGATATCGAGATCCACGGCATCCGCCCCGATATCCACGCGACTACCGACCCGGAACTCTTCGTGGTCGAGAACGACATCGACATCACCCGCCCGGGTGGGGGGCGGGGCTGGTTTCGCAGCTCCGTCAATGTGATTCGCGTGCGGAACGGCCTGGTCACGCTCTTCCGTGACTACATGGACACCGGTCGGATCCTGGCTGTGCGGCAGGCGAGGCAGGGCTGATGTGACCTCTCTCACCTATTCGGTCGTCGACTAATAGTTAGTGCATTAACTATTGTTGCGCTAACCAAGATGATCGAGGAGGGCCGACCGGTGGAGTTGGAGGTCGAGGACCCGCTGCGGCTGGACCGGCAAGTGTGCTTCGCGCTGGCCGTCGCCAATCGGGCGGTGCTGGCGGTGTATCGGCCGCTGCTCGAGCCGATGGGTCTGACTCATCCGCAGTATCTGGTGATGCTGGCGCTGTGGGGTGAGGCGCCGATGTCGGTCAAGGACATCGGCGAGGCCATCCAGCTCGATTCCCCGACGCTCTCGCCGCTGCTCAAGCGGCTGGAGTCGGCGGGACTCATCACCCGGCGGCGCGACAGCCACGACGAACGCAATCTGGTCGTGGATCTGACCGAGGCCGGGCGTGAGCTGCGTGCGGAGGCCGAGAGGATTCCGCCCGCCGTGGTGGCGCGCTTGGGGGTGAGCCTGGCCGATCTCGAGGAACTGCGCGAGGTGCTCGAGCGGGTCAATACGGCAGCGCGACGATCGGTCTTGGCGGACGGCGAGCAGGCCGGATCGAAGAAGGGAAACCGGAAATGAAGCGCCCCAACCCTATTCAGTGGCTCGGCTACTCGTACGGGCGCGTGTTGCCCGAGGATCTGCGGGAGTGGGTGCGCAATGACCTCACCGGCCAGTGGGCGGTGCCGCGGCACATCGTGCGCCAGCTGGTGCCGCTGATTCCGCTGTTCGCTCTGGCGCTCCTGCTTCCGGGAGAGTTGTGGCTGAAGCTGGCGGTGATCCTGCTCGGCATGCTGCTGGCGCTGTTCTACATCGTGGCCTACATGCCGATGAATCGGGCACACCGGCTGATGAAGCACGGATTCCCCGAGGATCTGGAGAACCCGACCCGGGCCGCCCGCCGGGCCGCCGAACGCGCGGCCTACGAGGCCCAGTACCCGCACTGAGCCTGGCACCGAGAGCCCCGCTACTGCCCGTTCTCGGCGCAGGCGCTGGCGACCACGTGGGCGGCGCGCGGCTGCGCGCTGCCCAGATCGGGGAACGGGGGAGAGCTCTGGCCGAGGCCGGTGACGGCGTTCTGTTCGGCCTCGTCGAGGCTCGCGCCGAGGGCCCAACCCCAGGCGCCGTCGGCGCCCTGGGCGACGGCGCCGCAGCCGCCGGTGAAGCGGAGCACGATCTCGCAGTCGTAGCTGGCGCAGTCGCGAATCGCGGCGGCGTCGGCGGCGACCTTGCTGGTGCCGGTGTCGGCGACCGCCGAGTTCTTCAGTCGGGACAGGGCCAGCGTGCCGTAGGACTGCGGTGCGGCGCCGGCGGATCCGGCCAGCGCCGCGGCGAGGGCCATGGCCGCGGTGAGCGCGGCTATCCCCGTGGTGAATCGGACACAGTCTGTCGCCGAGGTGGTGAGGCGTGCAACCGGCAAGAGAATTCCTGACGTTTCAGATATGCGAACGCAGGTGATGCTAACCGGTCGCCCCGTGAACTCACGGGGAATTTCGGACGACCGGTGCGCACGCCAGGGCCCGACGCAGGGCGGTGAACGCGGTTGCATTGGCGCGCTGGGTTTCTCGCAGATGCAAGGCCATGGACATGAACCCGTGTACAGTGCCGTTCCAGCGATGGATCTCGGTTTCGACTCCCGCCTTGCGCAGCCGTTGTCCGTAGGCTTCGCCCTCGTCGCGCAGCGGATCGAATTCGGCGGTGGCGATGTGGGCGGGCGGGAGGCCGGACAGGTCGGCGATGGTGGGATTGGCGTAGGGGTTGGCTTTCTCGGCATCCGAGAACAGGTATTGCTCCCAGTACCAACGCAGATGGGCCGCCGTCGTGAAGTAGCCCTCGGCATTGTCGGCGTAGGACCGGCTGTCGCAGCGCGGGTCCAGCATCGGGTACATGAGCAGCTGGAAGGCGACGTCCGGTCCGCCGTTGTCACGCGCGGTGATGGCGGCGACGGTGGCGAGATTGCCGCCCGCGCTGTCTCCGGCTACCGCGACGCGGGCGGGATCGCCACCCAGGGACTCGGCATTGTCGGCGATCCAGCGCAGCACCGCGTAGGCGTCGTCGGCCGCGGCCGGGAACCGCGCGTCGGGTGCGCGGCGGTAGTCGACCGAGGCCACGATGACCCCGGCCTCATTGGCCATGGTGCGGCAGAAGCGATCGTGAGAGTCCAAGCCGCACAGCACGAATCCGCCGCCGTGGTAGAAGACCACCACGGCCGGAACGGGTTCGGCGTCCAGCGGTCGGTACAGGCGCACCGCTACCTCGGGTGCGTCGTCGGGGCCCGGAACCAGCCATTCCTCCACTCCCGCGACGGGAATCGGATCGATGGCGGCGGCAGGACGGGCGGCCAGGAAGGCCCGCGCTTCGGCGGCGTCGAGCACCTCGGTGCCCAGCGCCGGGAACGCCGCGGTAGCAACGTCGACGAAGGTCTGCCATTCGGGAGACAGGGGCATTGCGGGCCTTCCTGGATCGCGCTGTCTTACCGCATGTTCCGCGGGATGAACTTGCCCGCGGCGAGCCCGCCGTCGACGGTGACCTCGGCGCCGGTGATATAGGCGGCGGCATCGGAGGCGAGGAAGGCCACCAGTTCGGCGACCTCCTCGGGCAGGCCGGTGCGCTCCAGCGGCAGAGTCGGGAAGCTGCCGGGACCGGTGGTCAGGTACGGCACCATCGGGGTGGCGATCGGTCCGGGATGCACCGAATTGACCCGGATCCGGGTCGGGCCCAGCTCCAGAGCGGCGATCTTGGACAGGCCGCGCAGACCCCATTTGGAGGAGCCGTACGCGCTATGGTTCATCAGGCCCTCGAGCCCGGCCTGTGAGGAGATGTTCACAATCGAGCCGCCGCCGGCCGCGGCCATGGCGGGCATCACGGCCTTCATGCCGTGGAAGGCGCCGACCAGATTGACCTTCAGAATCCGTTCCAGCTCTTCGGCGCTGGTCTCGGTGAGCGGCTTCATGATGTAGATGGCCGCGTTGTTCACCAGCACGTCCAGCTTGCCGAAGGTGTCGACGGCGACCTTGACGGCGGCATCCCAGCTCTCGGCGTCGGTGACATCGTGGCGTACGAAACGTGCTGCGTCGCCCAGGGATTCGGCGAGCTGCTCGCCTTCGGTCTCGAGCACGTCGGTGACGACGACCTTGGCGCCGCGCTCCACGAACAGTCGCGCCTCGGCCGCGCCCTGGCCGCGGGCGGCGCCGGTGATCAGGGCGACTTTGCCTGTCAGATCCGACATTTCGACTTCTTTCTGTGTCGTCTACTTGTTGCGACGGTGCTATTCGGTGCGGAAGTGGGAATGAGTTTCTCGCCGCGATGCTGCCCACCCGTCCGGCCGCTTATGCCTAACCGGAATACAACTGCACCCAAAGCCTCAGGTCATCGGGATGTCTCAGTGGCCGGGACCACATCGTGCCGGCGTTCCGCATCCGGACTTAGCGTCGGTTGACGAGCAGAGGAAGGACGGATTCGGTGGGACAGCTGGACGGCAAGGTAGCGCTGGTGACGGGTGGCGCCCGGGGCATGGGAGCGGAGCATGTACGCCGCTTCGTGGCCGAGGGCGCCAAGGTCGTGTTCGGTGATGTGCTGGACGAGGAGGGCAAGGCGCTCGCCGCCGAGCTCGGCGCCGCCGTCCACTACGTGCACCACGACGTGACCAGTGAAAGTGACTGGCAGGCAGCGGTTTCCGAGGCGACCACCAGGTTCGGAAAGCTGGACGTGCTCATCAACAATGCCGGCATCCTGCGGTTCAAGCGCATCGTGGAGATGAGCCTGGACGAGTTCACGACCATCATGAACATCAACGTCACCGGCGCTTTCCTCGGCATCAGGACCGCCGCGCCCGCGCTCACCGCCGCCGGCGGCGGGTCCATCGTGAATGTCTCCTCGGTGGAGGGCTTCGTCGGTGCGGCCGGTCTGTCCGCCTACAGCGCGAGCAAGTTCGCGGTGCGCGGGCTCACCAAGTCCGCCGCCCGGGAGCTGGGGCATTCGGGTATCCGGGTGAACTCCATTCATCCCGGCGGCATCGCCACCCCCATGACCGCGTCCGTGGCGGGCGCGTCCGGGGTGGATGGCAACACCTTCTTCTCCGAATTGCCGATTCCGCGCTGGGGTCAGCCGGCCGAGGTCTCCGAGGTGGCGTTGTTCCTGGCCTCGGACGGCTCGAGCTACTGCACCGGCGGCGAATTCGTCGTCGACGGCGGCATGCTGACCAGCTGCGGCTATTAAGGATCGAGATTCATGGAATTCCAATTCGACGTCGTTGTCGTGGGTTCCGGCGCGGCGGGCATGACCGCCGCGCTGACCGCCGCTTACCGCGGGCTGTCGGTGACACTCATCGAGAAGAGCCGCCTGTTCGGCGGCTCCACCGCGCGCTCCGGCGGCGGCATCTGGGTGCCCAACAACCCGGTGCTACAGGCCGCGGGCGTGCCCGACAGCCCGGAACTCGCCCGCACCTATCTGAAAGCCGTTGTCGGCGAACGGGTTCCGGAGGCGAAGCAGCGTGCTTTCCTGGAGCACGGCCCGGAGATGTTCCGTTACATCGGCGCTCGCTCCCGGCACTGGGAGTTCGCCTACGACCGCGGCTACTCCGACTACCACCCCGAATTCCCGGGCGGCCTGGCGCAAGGCCGCAGCATCGAGCCCAAGCCGATCGACGGCCGACTGCTGGGCGGGGACCTGCACAAGATCAACCAGCCGACCATGTCCGCGCCCAAGGGCATCGCCATTACGGTCAAGGACTTCCACGACCTGAACATGATCGCCCGCACCTGGGCCGGCAAGAAGACCGCCATGAAGGTCGGCGCGCAGACCGCCCTCAACCTGATCAAGGGCGCGAAGCCGCTCAGCCTGGGCAAGGCGCTGGCCGCCCGGCTGTGGCTGTCGCTGCGGGACGCGGGTGTGCCGGTGTGGCTGAACACGCCGCTCACCGACCTGATCGTGGAGGGCGACACCGTGGTCGGCATTCGCGCCGAGCACCAGGGCCGTCCGGTGACCATCAGGGCGCGCCGCGGCGTGGTGCTGGCGGCGGGTGGCTTCGAGCACAACCTGGAGATGCGCGAGCGGTACATCGACGGGCCGCAGAACACCGGCTGGACCGTCGGCGCGACCGACAATGTCGGCGAAGGCATCGTGGCTGGTCAGAAGGTCGGCGCGGCCGTCGATCTCATGGATGACGCCTGGTGGGGTCCGTCCGTGCGCAATCCCGACGGGCCGCCGTTCTTCATGCTGGCCGAGCGCTCGCAGCCGGGTGCGATCGTGGTCAATGCGAAAGGCGAGCGCTTCGTCAACGAGTCCGCGCCGTACGTGAATGTCGTGCACACCATGTACGAGGAAGAGAAGAAGGTGCCGGGCAGCATTCCAGCGCACTTCATCTTCGACCAGAACTTCCGCGACCGGTATCTGTTCCTGGGCAACTTCCCCAAGCGGCCGCTGCCCCGGAAGTACTTCGACGCCGGAATCATCAAGCAGGCCGACACCCTTGCCGAACTCGCGGACAAACTGGGCGTTGCGGCCGAGACGCTGACCGCCACTGTCGAGCGCTTCAACTGCTTCGCCCGCAAGGGCCGCGACGAGGACTTCCAACGCGGCGACTCGGCCTACGACCGCTACTACGGCGACCCGACCGTCAAGCCCAACCCGACCCTGGCCCCGCTCGAGCGCGGCCCGTTCTACGCGGTCGAGATGGTGCCGGGTGACCTGGGCACCAAGGGTGGGCTGGTCACCGACGAGCACGCCCGTGTGCTGAACGACCAGGGCGAGGTCATTCGCGGTCTGTACGCGGCGGGCAACAACTCCGCCGCGGTCATGGGCAACGACTACGCCGGCGCGGGCGCCACCATCGGACCCGCCATGGTGTTCGGCTACATCGCGGCCAACCACCTGGCGGACGCGGAATCCGCAGCGGCACAGGAGAACTGATATGGGACGGGTTGATTCGAAGGTCGTCGTCGTCACCGGCGGTGCGCGCGGCATGGGGGCGGCCTTCGCTCGCAAGCTCGCCGCCGAGGGGGCGAAGGTGGTGATCACCGATGTGCTCGCCGACGCCGGACAGGCCGTTGCCGCCGAAATCGGTGACGCCGCAAGGTTCTTCCCGCTCGACGTGACCGACGAGGCCGCCTGGAACCACGTGGTCGCGCAGACCGAGTCGGCCTTCGGGCCGGTCTCCGGCCTGGTCAACAACGCGGGCATCGTGCACGTCGACCCGATCGAGAAGCTCTCGGAAGCCGACTACCGCACAGTGATCGACGTCAACCAGGTCGGCGTGTTCCTGGGCATGAAGGCCGTGATCGGGTCCATGCGCCGGGCCGGGGTGGGTTCCATTGTGAACATCTCCTCGACGGGCGGCCTGATCGGCTACTCCAACATCCTGGGCTACGTGGCCTCCAAGTGGGCCGTGCGCGGCATGACCAAAACGGCCGCGCAGGAATTCGCGGCCGACAATGTCCGCGTCAACTCCGTGCATCCGGGCATCGTGGCGACCGACATGGTCGCGGCCTCCGCGCGTTCGGCGGATATCGCGGCCAATCAGCCCATCGCCCGCCCGGCGACCCCCGAGGAACTCGCCAATCTGGTGCTGTTCCTCATCTCCGACGACTCCTCCTACAGCACCGGCTCGGAATTCATCGCCGACGGCGGCTTCACCACCGAGTAAGGCGTCGGCCACCCGGACTCCTCGGGTTCTCGGGGGACGCCCCTGCGAACTCCTCGAGCGTAATCGCGAAGCGAGACAAGGAAACACTTATGAAGGACTTCCACGGCAAGGTCGCCGTCATCACCGGTGCGGGAGCGGGCATCGGCCGGGCGCTGGCCCTGGAGCTGGCCCGCAACGGTGCGCAACTCGCGCTGTCCGGGCGCAATCTCGACAATGTCGCGGAGACCGCGGCGCTGTGTGAGAAAGAGGGCGCCAAGGCTCGCGCCTACCGACTGGACGTGGTCGACCGGGCGGCCGTCTACGCCCACGCCGACGAGGTGGTGGCCGATTTCGGCAAGGTCAATGCCGTGATCAACAATGCGGGCGTCTCGCTGACAGCCAATATCGAGGAAGTCTCGTGGGAAGATCTCGAATGGATCTTCGGCATCAACTACTGGGGAACCCTGCACGGTGTGAAGGCGTTTCTGCCGCATGTGATCGCCTCCGGTGACGGGCACGTCGCCAATGTCTCCAGCATGTTCGGCCTGGTGGCCTGCCCGAGCCAGGGTGGCTACAGCTCCTCCAAGTACGCGATGCACGCCATCAGCGACGCGCTGCGTCAGGAGATGATCATCGCCGGTCACAATGTGGGCGTCTCCAGCATCCACCCCGGCATGATCAAGACCGAGATCGCCTGGAAGGCGCGCGCCGCCGCCACCCGCGACCGCGACGACCTGGCCGCCAACTTCGACCGCCTGGCCCAGACCAGCCCCGAGGACTGCGCCAAGACCATCGTCAACGGCATTCGGAAGAACAAGCCGCTCATCCTGATCGGCAAGGACGCCAAAGCCATGAACCTCATGCGCCGCCTGCTCGGCTCGGGCTACATGAAGCCGCTGACCGCCCAGATGCGCAAGGAGATCTGACCGACGCCCCGGAGCTCCCGTTGTCCCGGTGCGTTCCGCACCCGGACACGAACCGAGGGCGAGTGGGTGGGTCAGGCATGCCTCCGTCATGCCCGTACGAGCCCCGCACCGAACGGTGCGGGGCTGGCTGTCGTAGCGTGATCTGATTGCTGTGAGCCGCAAACTTCCGATCGTTCCGATGACCGATCCGCCGCAGACGCCGGCGTAACCGGCGATCGCGCACCGATACCGCCGGGCGGGCGGCCCGGCGCCGGGGAACTGATCAGGCCGGGTCGCGCAGTCGCTGTTTGAGCACCTTGCCACCAGCATTGCGCGGCAGGCTGTCGACGAAGGTGATCTCCCGCGGCACCTTGTAGCCGGCCATGCGGCTGCGCGACCACTCGATAATGGTGGCCGGATCCGCCGCTGCCCCGTCGGCGGGGACCACGACCGCGCGGCCGACCTCGCCGAGCCGGTCGTCGGGGATGCCGATCACCGCGACATCGTCGATATCCGGGTGCTGCATCAGGACTCGCTCGATCTCGGCCGGATAGGCGTTGAATCCGCCGACGATGAACATGTCCTTGAGCCGGTCGGTGATGCGCAGATAGCCGTCGCCGTCGAGGGTTCCGACGTCCCCGGTGTGCAGGTAGCCGTCTTCGTCGATGACGGCGGCAGTGGCCTCCGGATCGTCGAGGTAGCCGAGCATGACATTCGGCCCCTTGACGGTGATCTCGCCGGGCTCGCCCGCCTCCACCGGCTTGCCGTCGCCGTCGAGGATGCGGATCTCACTGCTGCGCAGCGCTTTTCCCACGGCGCCCGCGACCAGTTCGGTGGGGGCGTCCGGCGGGCAGATGGAGACGACGCCGATCGATTCGGTGAGGCCGTAGGCGGTGAAGACGTAGGGGATCCGCAGGTCCTCGCGGATACGGCGGACCAGTTCGGTGGGGATGGTCGCGCCGCCGGTACCCGCCAGGCGGAGGGAGCCGAGCATGTAGTTGTCATGGTCGGCGGCCAGTAGGTCGGTGAAAAGCGTTGGGGGACCAACCAGTACCGTGATGCGTTCGCAGTCGATGAGTTGCAGCGCGCGGGCGGTGTCGAAGCGTTCCATCGGCACCATGGTGGCGGTGCGCAGCAGGCAGGCCAGAATGCCCGCCTTGTATCCGAAGGTGTGCGAGAACGGATTCACCAGCAGATACCGGTCGCCGGGGCGCAGGGTCACCGCCTCGGCCCACTGGGAGAACACTTCCAGGCTCTGCCGATGGGTGCAGAGCACGCCCTTGGGCGCACCGGTGGTGCCGGAGGTGAACAGGATGTCGGAGATGGAATCCGGCTCGATCTCGGCCATGCGCTCCTGCGCCGACTGCGGCCCGATCACGATGCCGCGGGCCAGGAATCCCTCCCACGAGCTGATGGCCCAGTCCGCGTCACCCTCGCCGCGGGCGTCGTCGAGCAGGATCAGATGCTCCAGATCCGGTAGCGGACGGCCGGATTCGGCGAGCATGCGCGGATAGTCCAGACCGAGGAACTCCTGCACCGTGCACACCACCCGGGCGTGGCCGCGCGCCAGCACCTCCGCGGTTTCCGCCCCGCGCAACCGGGTGCTGATCGGCACCAAAGTCGCGCCCGCGCTGAGCATTCCGAGCGCGGTCACGATCCAGCGCACGCTGTTGGGGGCCCAGATCCCGACCCGATCGCCGACCTCGAGACCGGAGGCCATGGCGGCCCGCGTCACCGCGGCGACCTCCTCGGCCAGTTCGCCGAACGTGAGCCGCCCGGCCGGTCCGGCAATGGCCACCGCGTCCGGATACCGCCGCGCCCGCTCCGCCACCAGGGCCGGAATGGTTGTCACGGGTCCGACCGCTGAGCTTCCGCCCGAGTGCCGCCGATCCATTTCGCCCATCCTGCCCCAGGCTCCGAGGACCGATGCCCATTTTCGCCATGCCATCCCGCTGACCGGGCGTGCCATACGCATGCCCGCGAACGCGCCGACGTTCCGGTGATCGGGATGGGAGTTGGGGGTGGGAACGGTCACGCGGCACGCTCGATGCAGTGGTTCCGTCGGGGGGACGGGATATTGCCCGGCAGGCCGCTCGAGCAGCGGCAAAGCGCTGGAGTGCGGATGAATTCAGGATCTCGGAGGAGTGACATGACGGCCGGAACGGAGCTGGCGCAGCGGCTGGATCAGGGCGCGGTCACCGTTGTCGAACTCGACGGCGCGTGCGGACTGTCGCGGGACAAGATCGGCGGCAAGGCGTGGAGCATCGACCACATGCGGGCACTGGGTTTGCCGGTGCCGCCCGCCTTCGTCATTACCACCGACGGGTGGGCCGATTACACGCGGCGCGGCGCGATCGCCGACGAGATCTGGGCGCAGGTGCGTGAGGGCATCGCCATGATCGAGCGCGGCACCGGGCGGCGCTTCGGATCGGCGGAACGGCCGCTGCTGGTGTCGGTGCGCTCGGGCGCGGCCATTTCCATGCCCGGCATGATGGACACCGTCCTGAACCTCGGCATGACCGATGCGGTGCGGCAGGCGCTGGCGGCCGAGACTCGCAATTCGGCCTACGCCGAGAACACCCGGCGGCGGTTCGTGCACCAGTACCGCGAGACGGTGCTCGGCGACGAGAGCGGTGTGGTCCCGGCCGACCCGTGGGAGCAGCTGCGCGGCGCGGTCGAGGCCGTGTTCCGGTCCTGGGATTCCGCGCGCGCCAGAACCTATCGCGCCAATCGCGGCGTGCCAGACACCCTCGGCACCGCGGTCACCGTGCAGGCCATGGTATTCGGCAATCTCGACGAATCATCCGGCACCGGAGTGCTTTTCAGCCGCAACCCCAACACCGGCGACGGACCCGTCTACGGCGAGTGGCTGGTCGGCGGGCAGGGCGAGGACGTCGTGTCCGGCCGTCTCACCCCGCGTCCCCTCGATGACCTGGCGGCCACCCAGCCCGCGGTGCACGAGCGGCTCATCGCCGCCGCGCAGTTGCTGGAGCGCGATGGCCGCGACATCCAGGACGTGGAGTTCACCGTCGAATCCGGCACCCTGTGGCTGCTGCAGTCGCGCTCGGCCAAGCGCTCGGCCCGAGCCGCGGTGCGTGCCGCGGTCGTCATGGCAGAGGAGGGGCTGATCAGCGCCGACGAGGCCCTGGACCGGGTCACCGCCGAGCAGGTGCGCGAGGTGCTGCGCCCGGCCTCCGGTGACACCGGCGGCCACATGCCGCTGGCACGCGGCGAATCCGCCTGTCCCGGATTGGCTTCCGGCGTGGTCGTCACCGATCCCGAGGAGGCGGAGGCGCGCGCGGAGGCGGGGGAGGACGTCATCCTGGTGCGCCCCACCACCAGCCCCGACGACCTGCACGGCATGATCGCGGCGCGGGCCATCGTCACCGAATTGGGCGGCACCACTTCCCATGCCGCGTTGGTGAGCCGTGAACTGGGCCGCCCGTGCGTGGTCGGCTGCGGGCCCGGCGTCGTCGACACGCTCACCGGCAGAACCGTCACCGTCGACGGCGGGGCCGGGCTCGTGCTGCCGGGCGAAGTCGTCGCCAAGCCGGTCGAACAGGCAGTGCTCGACGACGTCCACCAGCTCGCCCAGTGGGCGGGTGTCGACAGCGCGCGGCTGGCCGATCGCCTCGAGCAGCGCGGCGCCGCTCCCGAAGACGCTGAGCAGGAGGAGGTTCCCGTGAACGCTCCCGTCACCGAACTGGCCGTACTGCGCCTGATCGGCATCAAGGGCCGGGTGAACGCCGACAACCTGGCCGCCAGCCTCCTCGCCGAGGCCGCCGAAATCGCCGCCTGCTGTGAGGGTTTGGTGGCGGCGGGCTACTGCGCGACCACGCCTGCCGGTTTCCGGATCACCCCCGAGGGCCGCTCCCGCCTGGAGCAGCTCCTCGCCGAGGAGCGTCGAACCGTCGACCCGGCCGCCATGACCACCGCCTACGACGAGTTCTGCGTCTTCAACGCCGACCTCAAGGTCATCATCACCGACTGGCAGATGAAGGACCCGGCCACCGTCAACGACCATGCCGACACCGACTACGACGCCGGGGTCCTGGCCCGCCTCGACGACGCTCACCACCGCCTGCGCGCCCTCATCGCCCGCCTCGGTGACCTGGCTCCCCGCCTGTCCCGCTACCTGGACCGCCTGGACCGGGCCGTCGAGCGCATCGCCGAGGGCGACCACACCTACGTGGCACGCCCCATCATGGACAGCTACCACACCGTCTGGTTCGAACTGCACGAAGACCTCATCGGCCTGTGCGGCCTGACTCGCGCGGACGAGGCGGCGGCCGGCCGTGCCCACTGATTCCATGCCCGCCCGCTGGATCGACTTCGCCCAGATCGACAATGTCCGCGATCTGGGCGGACTTCCGGTAATCGACGGCGGTACAACCCGTTTCGGCATCGTTCTGCGCTCGTCCACTCTGCAACAGGCCACCTGCGACGACCTGTCGCACCTGGTCGGGAAGCTGGGCCTGCGCACGGTCATCGACCTGCGCCTGCCCGACGAGGTGGAACGCGAGGGTTACGGCCTGATCGCCGACGCCGACCTCCGCATCGCGAGCCTGCCGATCCGGAAGTCGCCCCGATCCTCGCTGGCGGCACGCGATCTGGTCCCGGACAAGACCCGCGTCGACCTCACCGAGCTCTACGGCCAGCTGCTCGGCGGCAGCGGCGAGCACATCGTCGAGGCCGTCCGCCTCATCATCGACCCCGACCGCCACTCGGTCTTGTTCCATTGCGCCGCGGGCAAAGACCGCACCGGCGTCCTCGCCGCAGTGCTGTTGGACGCGGTAGGTGTCCCCGCCGAAGCGATCGCCCACGACTACGCCCTCACCAACGAGCGCATGCAGAGAGTCCGCGACCGCCTCGACGCTCTCCCCTCCTACGAGGGACTCCCGCGAACCGACACCGGTATCCTCGCGGTCTCCCCGGACGTCATGCTCGGCTTCCTGAAGAACCTCTACGCCGAACACGGCGGCGCTGCCGAATGGCTACTGGCCAACGGTCTCTCGGCCCCCGAACTCCGGCGCCTCCGCGACACCCTGATCTCCTAGTTCTCGGGTGATGAGTTCGGCGATCCGGTCGGCCTCGGCCTCGCGCAGCTTATCGAACCGCCGCTGCGATGCGATTCGCTCGAGGGCGGGGTGTCGCGCCACGCGCGGCTTTCGAAAGCCGCATGCGCCGCCGCCATGGCGCGGTCCACGTCGACGGGTTGCGCCTGCGCTGCTCGCCCGATGACCGATCGATCGTGCGGAGAGAGAACCTCCAGCGTCGCGCGACCCGCCGCCACATCTGTCGATCGACGCCGACCATGACGTAACCATCCACTACGTCGGTCCGATCAGGGCGTGCACGCGGCAGCGATAACCGAGAGCCGCTCGAACTGGTTGTCGGACAGCGGTATCCGGGCCGCGGCGACGTTCAGTTCCAGCTGGGCAGGGGGATGGTGCTCGGAGCCGGGTTCTGTGCGGCCAATCGCATTGCGCCGTAACCGATTCGGTTGACCGTGAGCTCTGACGAAGTCCTACTCGGTCTCCGGCAGCAGCGACCGGACCCCCGGCGGGAGGCCGCCACTCGCGGCGGCCTCCCGGACGAACCTCTCCAGCGTGGCGCGGAATGCTCCGGCCGCGTGCGTGGGGGTGACATCCTTGCGATGAGCGAGCGCGACCGTACGGTGCAGTCCGTGCCCATCGCGCCCGCTGTCGCCCGACAGCGGAATCCCGCGCAGCCCCGGCCGTCCGGCCAGCACCGTACTCGGCACGACCGCCATCCCGAGCCCTACCTCCACGAACCGCAGGACGGCATCCATCTCGCCGCCCTCGACGGAGAAGCGAGGTTCGAAACCCGCGTTCCGGCAAGCCGCGATCGTCGCTTCCCTCAGGTCGTATCCGGGCCTGAACATCACCAGCGGCCGGTCCCGCAGGTCCATAACGCGCAGGCGGGGACGGTTGGGCAGCGAAGTGTCGTCGATCCTGGCGGTGACGACCAGATCCTCGCGCAGGATCGGTGTGGTGGCCAGCGGGGTGTCCTCGGCGAGCGGCAGGATCACCAGGGCCGAATCGAGTGCCCCCCTGGTCAATTGCCGCACCAGATCACGCGAGCCACCCTCCTCCACCAGCAACCTGATCCCCGGGTACGCATCGTGGTAGCGCCGCAGGGCATCGGCCAGCAGACCGGAACAGAGCGAGGGCGTCGCGCCGAGGCGCACCCGCCCGCGCCGCAGTCCCGCCAGCTCCTGTACCTCGAGACGCGCGGTATCCACATCGGCCAGGATCCGGGTGGCCAGCGGGAGGAGCGCCTCACCCGCCGGAGTCAGGGCGATATTGCCCCGGGCGCGGCTGAAGAGCGAGGCGCCGAGCTCGGTTTCCAATGTCCGGATCTGCTTGGACAGTGAGGGCTGGGCGACGCCCAGCGCGTCGGCGGCCCGGGTGAAGTGCTTGGTCTGCGCCACGGCCAGGAAATACGACAACTGCTGCAACTGCACAGGCGATAGCCTAGGACTATGAACTGCGGCTCTATGATTCCGAGGCGATGATCACATCCGGGTCCGCGGTTCCGTGTGAAATCCTTCACGCCCCGAATTCACTACTCGCGGTCGTAATTCCGGTCGCAGCTCGGTCCATAGACCACGGTCATGGACACCAGATCGTCGCGGACTTGGACCGGCCGCGCGGGCCGGACGTACTTTCCGCTGGTGGCTGTCGCAATACCTGAGCTCTACCGCACGACGGTGGGCAAGAAGGCCGTGATGGCGGTGACCGGGGGCATTCTCGTGCTGTTCCTGGTCGCCCACATGGCCGGGAATCTCAAAGTGTTTCTGGGCGCGTCCGATTTCAACCACTACGCCGAGTGGCTGCGCACGGTCGGGGAGCCTGCGCTTCCCCATAGGGGGTTGCTGACGGTAGTGGAGGTCGTCCTCTCCGCCAGCGTGATCCTCCACATGTGGTCGGCGATCTCGCTCGCCCGCACGGCGCGCCGGGCCAGGCCCGTCGGGTACGCGGCGAAGAAGAAATCGCAGGCTCACGGTTACGCCGTCCACACCATGCGGTGGGGCGGTGTCATCATCGCGCTGTACCTCGTCTGGCACCTGCTGGATCTGACCTTCGGCGCGGTGAATCCCCAGGGCGACAACGCGACTCCCTACGAAAAGGTGGTCGCCGACTTCGCGCCGTCCCACTGGTACGTCACGCTCTTCTACGTCGTCGCCGTGGTCATGGTGGGCCTGCACCTGCGACACGGGATCCGCAGCGCCGTCCAGACCCTGGGTTCGGCCGGGCGCGGCTACTCCCGCTACGACCTGTTGGCGGCCGCTGTCTCGACCCTGCTGGTCGTCGGCTTCCTCGCCGTCCCGATCTCCGTCACCTTCGGATGGGTGAAATAGCCATGAACGAAAACCTTTTCAGCACCGGCGAGCCGATCGCCGACACCGCGGCGCCGGCCGGGCCGATCGCCGATCGCTGGACCACGCGCAAGTTCGAGGCCAAACTCGTCAACCCCGCGAACAAGCGGAAGAAGACGGTCATCATTATCGGCACCGGTCTCGCCGGAGGCTCGGCCGGGGCCGCGCTGGGGGAACAGGGCTATCGCGTCATCCAGTTCTGCTTCCAGGACTCTCCGCGCCGGGCACACTCGATCGCCGCGCAGGGCGGGATCAATGCCGCCAAGAACTATCGCAATGACGGCGACAGCGTGCACCGCCTCTTCTACGACACGGTCAAGGGCGGCGACTACCGGTCGCGTGAGTCGAACGTGCACCGGCTGGCCGAGATCTCCAACGCGATCATCGATCAGTGTGTGGCGCAGGGCGTTCCATTCGCGCGCGAGTACGGCGGCCTGCTCGACAACCGATCCTTCGGCGGCGCCCAGGTCTCGCGCACCTTCTATGCCCGCGGCCAGACGGGGCAGCAGTTGCTGCTGGGCGCGTACCAGGCCCTGCTGCGGCAGGTCGACGCGGGAACCGTGGAGCTGCACGCCCGGCACGAGATGCTCGACCTGATCATGGTCGACGGGGCGGCGCGGGGCGTGGTGGTGCGTAACCTGATCACCGGCGCGCTCGAGTCCTACACCGCCGACGCCGTGGTGCTGGCCTCCGGCGGATACGGCAATGTCTACTTTCTGTCGACCAATGCCATGGGCTCGAACGTCACGGCCTCCTGGCGGGCCCACAAACACGGCGCGTATTTCGCCAATCCCTGCTTCACTCAGATTCATCCGACCTGCATCCCGGTTTCGGGGGAGCATCAGTCGAAACTGACGCTCATGTCGGAGTCGCTGCGCAACGACGGTCGGGTGTGGGTGCCCCGAAACGCTGGAGACCACCGCAGACCCGCGGACGTTCCCGAGCACGAGCGCGACTACTACCTCGAGCGCATCTATCCCGCCTTCGGCAATCTGGTTCCACGCGATATCGCCTCGCGGGCGGCCAAGAACGTCTGCGACGAAGGGCGCGGCGTGGGGCCCGGCGGGCTCGGCGTCTATCTCGATTTCGCCGACGCGATCCGGCGGCTCGGGACGGAGGCGGTGAAAGCCAAGTACGGCAACCTCTTCACGATGTACGAGCGGATCACGGGCGAGAACCCGTACGAGATGCCCATGCGCATCTATCCCGCCGTGCACTACACGATGGGCGGGCTGTGGGTGGACTACGACCTGCAATCCACCATTCCGGGACTGTTCGTGATCGGTGAGGCCAATTTCTCCGACCACGGCGCCAATCGGCTCGGGGCCTCGGCGCTCATGCAGGGCCTGGCCGACGGCTACTTCGTCCTGCCGACCACGCTCGGCGACTATCTCGCCCGCGGTCCGGTCGGGGAGGTTCCCGCCGCCGCGGTCGAGGCGGCCGAGACCCGGGTCACCGCGATGATCGCGAAGCTGCTGTCGATCCGCGGCGACCGCACGGTCGACTCCTTCCATCGCGAACTCGGCCACATCATGTGGGAGTACTGCGGCATGGAACGGACCGAGGCGGGTTTGCGTAAGGCGCTCGCCCTGATTCCCGCGCTGCGCGCGGAGTTCTGGGAGCGGGTCACCGTGCCGGGCTCCGGGGACGACCTCAACCAGTCGCTGGAGCGGGCGGGCCGGGTGGCCGACTTCCTCGAGTTGGCCGAGCTCATGGTCATCGACGCCCTGCACCGCACCGAATCCGCGGGCGGGCACTTCCGCGCCGAGTCGCAGACCGAGGACGGCGAGGCCCGCCGAGACGATCGGAACTTCTCCTACGTCGCCGCGTGGGAATGGAACGGCGGCGAGCCGCCGACGCTGCATCGGGAAGCGCTGACCTACGAGTACGTCCAGCCGAGCACGCGCTCCTACAAGTAAAAGGAATATCGAAAGTGAAACTCACACTGCGTATCTGGCGGCAGCGCAGCTCCGGGGACAAGGGCGGGTTGGTCGACTATCGAGTGGAGGTCTCGCCCGACGCGTCATTCCTGGAAATGCTCGATGTCCTCAACGAACGGCTCGCCGGTGCGGGCGAGGAGCCGATCGCCTTCGACCACGACTGCCGCGAGGGGATCTGCGGCGCCTGCTCGCTCGTCATCGACGGCGCCCCGCACGGCCCGGAACAGGCCACCACCACCTGCCAACTCCACATGCGAAAGTTCTCCGACGGCGACACGATCACGGTCGAACCGTGGCGGGCCAAGGCTTTTCCCGTCATCAAGGATCTGATGGTCGACCGCTCCGCCTTCGACCGGATCATCCAGGCCGGCGGCTACATCACCGCGCCGGCCGGCACCGCCCCCGAGGCCCACTCGATCCCCGTGCCGAAACCCGACGCGGACTTCGCCTTCCAGGCGGCCGAGTGCATCGGCTGCGGAGCCTGCGTCGCCGCCTGCCCCAACGGCTCGGCCATGCTGTTCACCGCCGCCAAGGTCACCCACCTCGGCCTCCTTCCACAAGGACAGCCCGAGCGGTACTCCCGCGTCGTCGACATGGTCGAAGCCCACGACGAATCCGGCTTCGGCGGCTGCACCAACACCGGCGAGTGCACCCTCGCCTGCCCGAAGGAAATCCCCCAGGACGTCATCGGCCGCCTGAACCACGACTTCCTACGCGCCGCCCGAAAACCCCGCTGACCCGTTCATTCAACTTCCGACCCAGCAGCAGGGCGAGGTCTAGGGTTCGCAGCGAGAGTTCCGGCGTGAGCCCTTCTCGAGTGGAATCGGGGCAAATCAACTCCTGGGCGGAGGACGGATATGGTCGGCGTGCGGGCGGGGGAGTTCCGGCACATCTATGACCCGAGCGAACCTGATCGGCGCTGGTACATCAACGATCACACCCTGATCCAGGATGCGGATGGGCGCTGGCATCTGTTCGGCATCACCCATCCGGAACCCCCCGACCCGTTCGACGAGACCGAGTTCGCGCACGCCACCGCCGACGACCCGCACGGCCCGTGGACCAAGCACCCGCCCGCCCTGACCGTGGACCGCGAGCGTGGCGAGACCCACCTCTGGGCACCCTTCGTCGTCCACGACGGCGACCGCTACTTCATGTTCTACGACGGCGGCGGAACCGACCGCACCGCAACGGGTATGGGCCTGGCCACCTCGACCGACCTCTTCCACTGGACCCGGCACCCGGACAGCCCGGTGTTCCGCGACGGCTACGACGCCCGTGACCCCATGGTGCGGCGCATCGACGATCGGTGGGTCATGTACTACTGCGCCACCAGCGCCCCCACCGGCGGTAACCACATCGTCGCCTACCGCACCAGCCCGGACCTGCTGCACTGGAGCGACCGGCGCATCGCCTACACCGACCCGGCCACCGGAACCGGCGCGGGCAATACCGAATCTCCGTTCGTGCTGCGCCACGCCGACGCCTGGTATCTCCTGATCGGTCCGCGCCCCGACTATGCCGGCACCGAGATCTTCCGCAGCGACAACCCTTTTCACTTCGACACGTCCGACCGCGTGGGGCACGTCCCCGCCCACGCCGCCGAGGTGATCACCTACGACGGCGCCCATTGGATCACCCACGCGGGCTGGGGACAGGGCGGAGTCGCGCTGGCCCGCTTGCTCTTCGCCCGATGACGGAGCGCTTCCCGCTTGACCCGAAAATCCGATTTCGGGCGTGGCGTGCGGTGTGGCCTGCGATTCTGTTCGGTGTCGAGAGTCCCACCCAATGCGGGGAGGCAGGCACGATGGCTCGAATCGGTGTGATCAGTCTTTCCGACGGCCGCGATTACGTGCACGGCGGCATCGTCGGATTCATTCGGATGGCGGAGGATCGGCTCGTCACCGAGTTGACCGCCGCCGGGCACACCGTGATTCGCGGGGTGGAACCCATCGGCGGCAATGACCAGGCGGTGACCGTGGCCCGGCAGGTGGCGGCGGCCGGGGTCGACCTGACCGTCCTGCACTACGCGGTGTGGGCGTTCCCGCACTTCACCATGCTGGCGGCGGGCGCGCTCAACGGGCCGCTGCTGTTGTTGTCCAATATCGATCCGGTGCAGCCGGGCATGGTGGGCATGCTCGCGGCGGGCGGCGCGCTGGATCAGATCGGACGCGAGCACACGCGGCTGTGGGGCGACCCAGCCGATCCGGAATTGATCGCGGCCATCGGGGATCGCGCCCGGGCCGCGGCGGCGGTGGCGAGTCTGCGCGGCAGCACCTTCGGGCGCGTCGGCGGGCGGCCCATGGGAATGAACACCGCCGTCGCCAATACCGACCAGTGGCAGCGGCTGTTCGGTATCGATGTCGAGGAGATCGACCAGTGGGAGATCGTGCGCCGATCAGAACTCGCCGATGCCGGTGAGGCCAGGGCGGCGCGAGAATGGCTGGAGCGCAACGCGGCCGGGGTCCACTACGACGGGCGCAAACTGACGCCGGAGTTGCTGGAGCGGCAGATCCGTTCGTATCTGGCCATGCGGGATCTGATCGCCGAATGGCATCTGGATTTCTCCGGAATCAAGGCACAGCCCGAGCTGACCCAGTACTTCGCGACCATGGACATCACCGAGGCCTTCCTCAACGACCCGTACGACTGGAACGGCCCCAAGCAGCCGCACGTGTGCGCCACCGAGGCGGATATGGACGGTGCGCTGACCATGCAGCTGCTCGCGCAGATCGCCGGTACCCCGGTGCTTTTCGCCGATGTGCGTCACTATCACTCCGATCGCGACATCTGGGATCTGTGCAACTCCGGTCAGCACGCCACCTGGTACGCGGCGCGCAGTGACGACCCGGCGGAGAACCTGGCGCGGGTGCACCTGTATCCGGAGGTGTTCTTCTTCCCGGCGGGCGGCGCGTCGGTGCATCACCTGGCCGCGCCCGGGGAGATGACCCTGGCCCGGCTCACCCGCCGCGACGGGTCCTACCGCATGCAATTGATGCTCGGCGAGTTCGAGGTCTACGACCAGGCCACCAATGAATCGCTCATGAAGCAGTCCACCTGGGAATGGCCGCACGCCTTCGCCCGCCTGGACGCCGATGCCGGGGATTTCCTGTCCCGATTCGGGGCCAATCACATTCACGCCGTCCCGGGTGACCATCGCGCCACCGTGCGCGCGGCCTGTGCGCTGCTGGGCGTCACCCTGGACGAATTCAGCAGGGCGAGCTGACATGCTCCTCGGCATCGATATCGGCACCTCCGGATCCAAGGGCGTCCTGGTCGACCATGCGGGCCTGGTCGCTATGAGAGCCGAACGACCACACCGGGTTTCGACTCCGCGACCGGGTTGGGTGGAACACGACGCGGAGACGGTGTGGTGGGCGGATTTCGCGGCCATCGCCCGCGAGCTGGTGACAGCCGCCGAGGGTGAGCCCATCGACGCGCTCGCGGTGAGCGGCATCGGACCCTGTCTGCTGCCGGCCGACGCGTCGGGCCGCCCGCTGCGCCCCGCCATCCTCTACGGCGTCGATACCCGTGCGAGCGTCGAAATCGAGGAATTGGAGGCGGAATTGGGTGCGCACACCGTGCTGGAGCGGTGTGGGTCGCCGCTCACCAGTCAGGCCGTCGGGCCGAAGCTGCGCTGGCTCATGCGGCACGAGCCACAGGTATGGCAGGCCACCCGAATGCTGTTGATGTCCAGCTCGTTTCTGGTTCATCGCCTCACCGGCCGCTATGTCCTCGACCATCAGTCCGCCAGTCAGTGTGTGCCCATGTACGACCTGATGGCCCGTGACTGGGCCACGGACTGGGCGGAATCCGTCGCTCCCGGCCTGCGATTACCCGAATTGGCCTGGCCCACAGAGATAGTCGGCCATGTCACCGCCGAGGCCGCCGCGGCCACCGGCCTGCCCGCCGGCCTGCCGGTCACCACGGGCACCATCGACGCCTGGGCCGAGGCCGCCGGAGTCGGCGTCCGCGCCCCCGGCGACTGCATGATCATGTACGGCACCACCATGTTCCTCACCCAGGTGCTGACCGACCCCAACCCCCAACCCGGTCTGTGGACCACCTGCGGAACCTGGCCCGGCACCTATACGGCCGCGGCCGGCATGGCCACCTCGGGCGCGGTCACCGACTGGCTGCGCACCCTCACCGGCGGCGAGTTCGCCGACCTCATCGACGAAGCCGCCCACGTCCCGCCGGGCAGCCGCGGCCTGCTGGTCCTGCCCTACTTCGCCGGTGAACGCACCCCCCTCTTCGATCCGGACGCGCGTGGCATCATCGCCGGACTCACTCTGACCCATCAGCGCGCCGACCTCTACCGAGCCGTCCTGGAAGGCATCGGCTACGGCGTCCGACACAATCTCGAGGCCATGTCCGCCGCCGGTACCCCCGCCACCCGCCTGGTCGCCGTCGGCGGCGGCACCAAGGGCGGCCTCTGGACCCGCATGGTCTCCGACATCACCGGCCTCCCCCAGCAACTTCCGGCCGACACCGTCGGCGCCGCACTGGGCGACGCCCTCCTCGCGGCCGAATCCCTGGGCCTGGACACCTCCACCTGGAACCCCATCATCACCACCATCGACCCCGACCCCCGCACCACCGCCCACTACGGCCCGTACTACCGCCACTACCGGTCCCTCTACGACGCCACCAAGGCCACGGCCCACTTTCTCGCCCGAGAGCAACACCGCGCCGCCCCCTGAGTCCGCTGTCGCGTCGGTAGACTGTCCCAGACGTCAGATCTCGATCGAGGGAAGCCGATATGACGACAGACGAACGCACTATGTTCCCGGCGTGGTTCGACCGCCTCCAGGCCAGATACATGAACCCGGTGGTGCGCCCGTTGGCTCCCTACCTGCCTGGTTTCGCCGTTATCGAACACCGTGGGCGCAAGTCGGGACGGCCATATTCCACACCGGTCAACGCTTTCCGGTTCGACGGCAAGCTGTGCGTGGTCATGGGGCACGGCCGGACCGACTGGATCAGGAACGTCCTGGCGGCGGGCGAGGCGGACGTCGTGCGTGCCTCCCGCCGCCATAAGCTCGTCAACCCGCGCATAGTCGCGCGCGGCGAGGCGGGTCCGGACCTCCCACTGCCCGCCCGCCTCGCCGCGCGTCGTCTCCCGCTCTTCATGGCGGATATCCAGCCCGCCTAGCTTTACCCGGCCATCAGTCGGCTGATCGGGGCGTGGCCTCCGAGAGTTGGCTCGAGACCCCCGGTGATCGGAGCCTGCCTCGACAGGTGGGGAAGGTGATGGCGGGCGAGGATGCGTGCTCCGCGTGCCTCCGAGAGAAGTCAGGCATGCCCGAAAACGCGCGACCGGGCGCAGAGAACCGATGTGGTCACGGCTTATTGCCAGATGGCCGTGTCGGGGTCGATCCCGTGGGTGCGAGCGGACTCGTCGATGATCTGGCGGAACCAGGAGGCCAGGCCGGCTCGAATGCGGTCGTAGTGGGCGGAGAAGCCCGGGTCGGAATCGAACATCCTTCCCAGACACACCTGCATCTGTCGCGTGAGCGGGAAGAAGTGGGAGAAGACCTCGCGATGGCGCTCGACGAGCGCGTTCGCCTCTGGACTGCCCGGAGCGACGCCCTGGTCCAGGGCGTCGCTCAGATCACGCTGGAGAGTGGACATCGTGTCGGAGAGCGACTGCCACTGCGCCCGCGTACGGGAAGCGGAGCGTTCGGCGAACTGCGCCCACTGCGGGGAATTTCCCCAGACCACGCGGGCCCGACCGGAACCGCGTGGGTCCCAGTCCGCCCCGAACGTTGCCGACTGCTCGTCGTCGCTCAGGAGGATTCCGCGTTCGTGCGCCTCGGTCATCCGTTGCAGGCGTTCGTCGAGCTGTTGCAGGTCATGGATCCGCTCGGCGAGCCGGGAACGCTGCTCACGTAAGGTGGCGCCGATCTCTGCGGTGGCGTCATCGAGCACTTCGCGGATCGCATCCAACCCGAGCCCGGCCCCCCGATAGGCGACGATTCGGTGCAGACGTTGCAGGTCCGCGCCGGTGTAGCGGCGATACCCCGAGGTGGTGCGGACCGAAGGCGACGCCAAGCCGATCTCGTCCCAGTGATGCAACGTGCGGACAGTCACCCCCAAGAGCTCGGCGGCCGCGCCCACCGCGACACCGTCGTCGAGCTCGCGATCAGCCATGAACACCTTTGTGACCTCCACCCGCTGTATCCGGGGCGACGATCCCGACCGATGCGAGATCGCGTGCCTCCTGGCTGTCGGGATCGAACTGCTTCGCCGCTGTGAACACGACCCGCGCCCGTTCGGGGGTGATCACTTCGACGTCGCGAGTCTTCCACGGAGTATCACGCGGTCCGGTCACGCTGTCGGGCACGAGTCCGGTACACGCCTCGATGAGGCGATCGATCTCGTTCAACACGCACGCGAAGCTCACGCTCATCGCCGGCACCTCGGTCTCTTCGCGGCCCGCCGCCGCGGGGACGAGCAGTACATCCTGGAACGCCCACCGGCGTAGGTGGACCACCCGTCCGGGAATGCTGAACAGCTCGATGAAGCCGAGCCCTCGCACCCAGAATTCTGTCGACGCCGCCAGGTCGGATGTTGGAATCGTGACGAACGCTGGCATCGCGTAGATGCCGCGAAACACCTCCGGCGCAACCGCCTCCGGACCCCGCTCGGATATGGGGCTCGTCTCGAACGCGTTGAAGAATTCTTCACTCATGCGTTGCACCGTCCACCCTCACGCAACGTGAGGGTCAAGCCGAGTCCCCAAATCCGGTCCTATCGCTGCGAGGCGACCAACGTCGTGCCGGGTCACCCAGAGCGGCGGGTCAGGAGGCGGCGGCGAAGCCGGCGCGGAGGTCGGCGAGGATGTCGTCGATTCCTTCGATGCCGACGGCCAGGCGGATCAGGCCGGGGGTGACGCCTGCCGCGAGTTGCTCTTCGGGGGTGAGCTGGGAGTGGGTGGTGGAGGCGGGGTGGATGACGAGGGAGCGGACGTCGCCGATATTGGCGACGTGGCTGTGCAGGGTGAGGGCTTCGACGAAGCGTTTGCCCGCGTCGACGCCGCCGGCCAATTCGAAGCCGATGATGGCGCCGACTCCCTTGGGGGCCAGCTGTTTTCCGCGCTCGTACCACGGCGAGGACGGCAGGCCCGCATAGGAGACGGCCGTGACTTCGGGTCGCTCGGTGAGGAATTCGGCCACCGCCTGGGCATTGCTGACGTGCCGCTCGAGGCGCAGGCTGAGGGTTTCCAGGCCCTGGCTGATGAGGAAGGCATTGAACGGAGAGATCGCCGAGCCCAGATCACGCAGCAGCTGCACCCGCGCCTTGAGCGCGTAGGCGGGTGCGCCGAGATCGGCGTAGACCACACCGTGGTAGCTGGGGTCGGGCTCGGTGAATGCGGCAAAACGTCCACTGCGCCAATCGAAGGTGCCGCCGTCCACGATCACGCCCGCGATGGCCGCGCCGTGCCCACCCAGGTACTTCGTCGCCGAGTGCACGATGATGTCCGCACCGTGGGCGAAGGGCTGGATGAGATACGGGGTGGCCACGGTGTTGTCGACGATGAGCGGAATTCCGTCACCATGCGCGACCTCCGCGATGCCGGGAATATCGAGAATGTGGTTCTGCGGATTGGACACCGTCTCCCCGTAGAAAGCCTTGGTGTTCGGCCGGATCGCCGCCCGCCACTGGTCGAGGTCGTCCGGATCCTCGACGAAGCTCACCTCGATGCCCAGCCGCGGCAGGGTGTACCGGAACAGGTTGTAGGTGCCGCCGTACAGTCGCGGGCTGGACACGATGTGGTCCCCGGCGCCCGCGAGATTCAGGATCGCGAAGGTCTCCGCCGCCTGACCCGAGGCCAGCAGCAGCGCGGCCACACCGCCCTCCAGCGCGGCGATCCGCTGCTCCACCGCGTCCTGGGTGGGATTCATGATGCGCGTGTAGATGTTTCCCGGCTCGGCCAGTCCGAACAGCGCGGCGGCGTGCGCGGTGTCGCGGAAGGCGTAGGAGGTGGTCTGGTAGATCGGCAGGGCACGGGCGCCGGTCGCACTGTCGGGCGTCTGCCCCACGTGGACCTGTTTGGTCTCGAAACTCCAGCTGGCGCTGGGGTCTTCGGGCAGAGTGGATTCGGTCATCGGGGGCCTCCGGTGGGTTGGCGAGTTGCTGCTATGGAATGACGAGTGTCGTCTCGACCGGGGTCCGGCCGGTGGTGAGATCCAGGACCGGGCAGTGCTCGTCGACCGCCCGCTGCAATTCGGCGTAGCGCTCGGCGGACTCCGGTCCGCTGATTCGCACGGTCACGCGCACCGCCTGGAATCCGGGGCGCACCGTGTCGTCCAGCCCGAAGAAGCCGCGCACATCCAGATCGCCCTCGGCGTCGATGGCCAGATCCTCGATGGCCACACCGAGCCGCTGCGCCCAGAACCGGTACGTGACCACCTGGCAGGCGATCAGCGAAGCCAGATACACCTCCACCGGATTCGGCGCGGACCCCGCGCCACCCAGCGCCGGCGGCTCGTCCACCCGAACCGTGTACCGTCCCAGGGCGACCGCGCTCCCGACGGTGCCCTCCGGCGTCCCCGAGGCCCGGAACACCACCGTGGCCTGCGCGGGATCGGTTGCCACGGCCCGGCCGGTCGCCTCCACGATATCGTTCAACGGCGTGCTCAGCTCAGTCGTCATAGCGCGTGAAGCTACGGCCCAGCCACCCGTGTCGACGATGGTTATGCTCGCCGTGAGCACAACTGTGGCTTCTGGACCAGCGTCGGAGCAACCTGCCGGTCATGTGATCGTTGCCAACTGGACAACCGTTCGGCAGACAGGGTGACCTCCGGATGGTATGACTTCCCCGTGGCATGGACTTTGCGGCTCAGCGAGGACGAAGAAGCTGCGCTGAGTGCGCAGGCGGCGACGGAAGGGCGATCGAAACACGACATCGCCCGGGACGCCATCCGGAACTACATCACGCGGCACAAGACATGGGATGACTACCTGTCCGACGGTCCGGTCGTCTACGGGTAATAGCTATCTCGAATCTCGGTGTAGCGCTGGCGGACAGCGGCGCCGATTCCCTCCGCCAAGGAATGGAATTCGGTGCCCGCGGCGGCGGGCCAGCGGGGTGGGCGCGGGCCGCCGTGCAGGGCCCAGGCGGCCTGGCGGGCGGCGCCGAGGGCGACGTATTCGCTCGGGTTGGGGACCGTCACGGTGCGGCCGAAGATGGTGGCCGCGGCATGCGCGATGAGGCGGGAGCGGGATGCCCCGCCGATCAACAGGATTCGACGCGGCACCGTCGGCAGCCGGTCCAGTGCCTCGGCGATATTGCACAGCATGCCCTCGATGGCGGCGCGGGCCAGATGATGCGGGCGCATGGTGTGCTGGCGCAACCCGTGCAGGCTGCCGGTCGCGTAGGGAAGATTCGGCGTGCGCTCACCCGCGATATAGGGCAGCAGCGTGAGACCGTCAGCGCCCGCGGGGGATTGGGCGGCCAGCACCTCCACCCCGGACAGGTCGGTGCCGAGCAGCACAGCGGTGGCGTCCAGCACCCGGGCGGCGTTGAGCGTGCACACCAGGGGCAGGAACGCGCCGGTGGCATCGGCGAAACCATTCACCGCGCCCGTGGGATCGGCGCTGGGCCGGGCGGCGCGGGTGAAGACGGTGCCGCTGGTGCCCAGCGAGACCACCACATCCCCATCCCCGATTCCCAAACCCAGCGCGGCGGCGGCATTGTCGCCGGTGCCCGCCGCCACCAGTCGCCCGCCGGGCGTGTGCCCCGCGGTCTCGGCGGGCGCCAGCACCCGCGGCAGCGCCGGACTGCGGCCCCGGAAGGCCATGGTCAGCAGGTCCGTCCGATAGGCGCCCGCGGCCGGTGACCAGTACCCGGTACCCGAGGCATCGCCCCGATCTGTGGTGGGCTCGGTGGCCGGATCGCCGCCGCGCAGTTGCCAGGTCAGATAGTCGTGGGGGAGCAGCACGCGAACCGTCCGGTCGGCCAACTCCGGTTCGTGATCGGCGAACCACCGCAGCTTGGCCACGGTGTGCGCGGCCAGCGGCACACTCCCCACCGCATCCGCCCACGCCTGCGGTCCGCCCAGCTCGTCCACCAGCTGCGCCGCCGCCTCCGCCGAGCGAGTGTCGTTCCACAGCAGGGCATCCCGCACCGGATGGCCCGCCGCGTCCAGGGCCACCAGCCCGTGCTGCTGTCCGGCCACCGCGATGGCCTCCACATCGCGCATCATGCGATCACATGCCGCCCGCAGCGCCTCCCACCACATGAGCGGCGGCACCTCGGTCCCGTCGTGATGCGGAATCTGACGGTGCCGCAGGACCGTTCCGGTATCGGCGTCACACACCACGACCTTGCAGGATTGAGTGGAGGAGTCCACTCCGGCAACGACCGTCATTGGTCCCCACCCTCTATCGTGCCGTCCGTCCGGGATGCAGCTGGATCTTGCGTCCGGTGCCCGCGCGGAAGGTCCGCAGGGCATCGCCGAATTCATCGAGGGCGAAGTCGTGGGTGATCACGGTGTCCGCGTCGATGACGCCCTCGCCGAGCAGATCCACGGCCCGTCCGAAACTGTGCAGCACGGCCATGGAGCCGACGATGGTGATCTCGTCGTTGTAGACGCGGAACGGTGAGATGCTGGCCCGCGCCGCCGCCGGGGCCACCCCGAACTGCTGGTAGGTGCCGCCGCGCCGGACCCGGGACAGCCCATCCTCGACGGCGGCCACCGTTCCGCTGCAATCGATCACGATCTCCCAGCCCTCGGGCCGGTCCATATCGTCGGCGGATACGGTGGCCGCGTCCGCGCCGAGCGTCCGCGCGACGGCCAGCCGGTCGGCATTGGTGTCCACCATCGACACCGACGCCGCACCCGCCGCGATGGCCAGTTGCAGCATGAGCAGACCCATGGTGCCCGCCCCGTAGATCAGATAGTGCGACCCGAGTTGCCTTGGCAGCACATCGAAGCCGTGCACCGCGCACGAGAGTGGTTCCACCAGTGCGCCGTGCGCGGGTGACAGATGCCCGGGCAGCCGATAACAGTTGGCGGCGGGCACTTTCACGTACTCGGCCATGGCGCCGTCCACCGTGTCACCGATGGCGCCCCAGTTCTCGCACAGGTTTCCGCGCCCGATCGCGCAGTAGTGGCAGCGCCCGCAGAACAGGGAGGGGTCCACCGCCACGCGGTCGCTTACGCGGACCCCGGCCGCGTCCGAGCCGAGCGCCACCACTTCCCCGGCGAATTCGTGGCCCGGCACGATCGGATAGGGCGTGGGCGGGAATTCACCCTCCACGATATGGATATCCGTACCGCATATCCCGACCGCGTCCACCCGGATCACCACCTCGCCCGTGCCCGGCGCCGGATCCGGCACGGATTCGACCGAGAACTGTCCGGGCTTCTCGACGACCAAGGCGCGCATAGCAATAACCATGCACCCGCGTGCCACGCGTTCGATGCGTTTTACGCAATAGCAATCGCAATCTTTCTGTCTTCCCACAATCGTTACGGGGATCCGTAGGGGATCAGGGGAGTAGGTGATACCAGAGGGCGGTCGAGGCCACATATGCCTGGTCCAGCGGTAGGTAGTGGCCGTCCTCGCGCCAGCCCAGTGCCTGCACGGTGGCGCGCAGCCCGTATTCGAAGCAGACGGGATCGGGAATGTGCCAGCGGTACATGCCGAATCGCTGGTGCGGTTCGTAGATTCGATGCGGCGGCAACACCTGTGGCATACCCAGATAGGGCGTGGAGTAGGGGCGGTAAGCGCCGTCGAGGTCGAAATTCCAGGCGCCGCCGAAATAATCCTCGGTTCCGGTGCCGCACAGGGTGGGGAATTCGGTGTCGTCGTCGAGATAGAACTTCAGCTCCCCCTCACCCCACCAACCCGCCGCCCGCGGCTGCACGGCCAGATACGTCCCGGCATACCGCCCGGGTCCGCCGTCGATCTCGACGATCGGATGCTCCGCCGGGGTGCCCAGCGGATCGGAGCAGCGCCACCGGGCATGCAGATACCCGGCGGCGCCGGGTAACTCCTCCTCCAGATAGGTGATCTGGTAATACACCGGTGCGGTCCGCTCGGCTCCGTTGTGCAGGGTGATCAGGGCGCGCGTGTGGAAGGGCATGGGCCAGTAGCTGTTCAGCCCGCCCGCGGGCGCGACCACCACCATGGCGGAGTTGATCAGCGCCAGGTGATCCCAGCCGTTGCAGAAGAAGTCGCCCAGCGGCACCGCGACGGCCGGTTCCGGCGCATCGTCCCAGTACATCTGGAGTGTGAAGTCGCGCAGCAGCGCGCGATCGGTGGTGAGCCACAGGTGCCGGATGACCCCGGGCCCGGAAATATCGGCGAGCGTGGCGGTTTCGCCCGGCGGGAGATCGATGGAGGGTGACACCTTCCACCCGCGGCCCAGCCCCGCCGCCGCGAACGCCCCGGTTCCGGAGATGGCACGCCCGCCCCCGCCCGGCTCGCCGGTGGGGTTCTCCGCACTCACCGAGCGGGTGCGCCGCCCGTCCAGCTGCCAGATCTCCTGCATCATGCGTATTTTCGCAGGTCGATCACGAATGTGAAGCGGACATGGGGCGGACATGTGAATGCCGACGCCGTCCCTCCGGGCTGTACGGCATCGGCGTTCCCGGAATTGCTTACTTACCGACCAGTTTGGACTTGAGTGCGGCAATGGTCGCATCGTCGATGCCCAGACCCTGCGACAGGAAGTTGCCGAAGGAGCCGAAGTTCTGCTGGACCGCGTCGAAGGCGGCGTCCAGGTAGTCGCGGTCGACGCCGAGCACCGGGGTGAACAGCGACGGATCGGTGACCAGTCCCTTGGCGACGAGGCCGTCCAGCGTGGCTTGATTGGCGGCGGCCAGGTTGTCGTTGGACGCCAGGTAGTTGTCGTAGATCTGACCCTTCGGCGCGCCCAGGGAGCTCAGCAGGATGGCCGACATCCAGCCGGTGCGGTCCTTGCCGGCGGTGCAGTGGTACAGCACCGGGCCGTTGGCGTTGGCGATCTCCTTCACCGCGGCGCTGAACTGCGAGCGCGCGGTCGCGTCGGTGACCATCCACGTGTAGTAGTCGACCATGAACTGCTTGCCCTTGCCGTTGCCCAGCAGCTGCTGCTGCACGACCGGGCCGCCCTGCACGGCTTTGGCGAAGAACAGGTAGAAGTCGTTGTTCGGATCGTAGACCGGCAGCGACTTCTCCGGGATGGAGGCCGGCAGCTTGTCCGGGTTCTGACCGCGCTCGGTCGGGCTGCGGAAGTCGATGATCTCGACGATGCCCGCCGACACCAGCTGCTGCTGCTCGCCGGCGCTCAGCTTGTTCAGCGCGTCGGAGCGGAAGACCGAACCATCCTTGACCTTGCCCCCGCCGCCCTGGGTCGGGATGTCGCTCAGGTCACGGGCATTCGGCGCGGACGGCAAGTCCAGCGAGACGCCCTTGGGCGTCTGCAGCACCGGGACGGGCGCGGCCAGCGCGGGGCTGACGGCGATCGGGGTGATGGCGATGAGCGCGGCGGCTACACCGCTGAGAGTGCCGCGTACGGCGCGCGAGATCGTCACTAGGGGTTTCCTTTCGATCACGGACCGGGTGTGGATGCCCCGGTCCGGGCTTCTGGCACGGACGCCGGCTTCCAGATGGGTCGTGGCGCTCGCGAGTCCGGGCATGACCGACCGGCCTCGGGCGCGAGCGCGGAAGCGCGCCCGAGGCGCGGATCGGAATGGGCCGGGCTATTCCGCGTCGGCCAGCAGCGTGACGGTGCCGGCGGCGCCGTCGACGCGGACGCGCTGGCCGTCCCGCAGCGCGGTGCTGGCGGTCTTGGTATCCACCACGCAGGGGACGCCGAACTCGCGGGCCACGATGGCGGCGTGCGAGGCCGAGCCGCCGATATCGGTGACCACCGCGCCCGCGTAGGCGAACTTGGCGGTATGGCCGGTATCGGTCACCGAGGCCACCAGAATGTCGCCCGGCTCGATGTCGTCGTCGAGGGTCAGCACCCGCTTGACGGTGCCCTCCACAACGCCGGGGCTCACGCCCAGGCCGGAGAGGGTGTCGCCGACCGCGATCGCGCCGGAGATCTCCTCCGGTTCCCAGTGGCCGTTGACGACATCGGGCATGCGCACGGCCTGGTAGCGGGTGCGCTCGGCACGGCGACGCGCCACCCGATCCTTCAGATCGGCCGGGGCCCAGAGCAGTTCGTCCAGGCTCAGGAAGGCCGAGTCCTCGATCTCGGTGAGCCTGCCCGCCTGCACCAGCCGCGCCGCGCGCTCCTGGGTGGCCAGGCGCAGGCAGTTGGTGACGCGCACGACGGCGTCGCGGGCGCGCTCGCGGTAGACGGTCGCGCCCACGGCCATCTTGGCGGTGCGGCTGGTCGGCTCCGGCACCGGCTCGCGGTGCGGCGCGGGCATTTCCGCGGCCCGCCCCGCGGCGGTGACCAGGAGTTCGGGGCGGTCGCCGAAGGTGGCGTTGATGAACTCGCACTCGCCCGGGCCACGGTGGCCGATCGTGGCCAGCTCCTGGTCCAGGGCCCGCGAGAACTCCGGCGACTTCTCTCGGGCCGCCGCCACATCACCGGTCTTGGCCAGCGCCTGCAGTCCGGCGTCCTCGCGGCACAGGGCCGCCAGCCGCTCCACTGCCAGCATGGTCTTGGCCGACTCCAAGCGGTTCAGGTCGATCTTGACCTCGCCCTTGTGGGCGGCGGTGGCCGCGCCGGTCATCATGACGCCGATGGAGGCGGCTTGCCACGCCTGATTGAGGCGGTCGCGCCAGAGCAGGGCGCGGGCGTGCAGCTGCTCGTCGGTGAGCTCCGAGATCTGGTCGCGGCTCAGCGCTTCCGCGTGCGAGGCGGCATTGATCAGTTCGGCGGTCTTGCCATAGCCGAGCGCGGTGGCGGCGACCCGGCCCATAGCCTTGAAAGTGCCAGCGCGGGCGGCCGTTCCGGTCGGCATGGCGGGACGGCCCTTGGGGTGCAGCTCGATATCGCCGATGGTGCCGTAGACGTCGCGCCGCACGCTCTCCTCGTCCCAGCCGGGCATATTCTGCGCGGAGAAGACGCCGATGGAGGCGTTGATGTACATGTGGTGGCCGAGCACGCTGGTCACGCGGGACACCCAGTGCTCCAGTGCGATTCCCTCGATGGCGATCATATGACCCATGGCCTCGTTGCCGAGCCGGATGGCGCCCGCCTGCAGATCGATGGTGAGCGGGGTGAGCGGGCCGGGCAGCGCCTCGGAGGTATTCGTGGCGGTGTAGACCGGGATGCGGTCGTCGACCATATCGTCGAACTCGCCCTGCATGCCTTCGGGCGCAGCGGATTTCAGAGCGTAGCCATCGGAGGTCGGAGCGTTCTGCGGCACCACGTGGGTGGGCAGCGGAATGGCGCCGCGGCGGTTGCGGAAGCCGGTGCCGCCGCTCTTGCGTCCGTGCAGGCCGCGCGCCACATCGGCGATCACCTCGGTGGCGGTCCAGCCGTAGCGGAAGCCCCAGTCCGCGCGGGCCGCGCTCGCGTCCACTCGGGTTTGCGACACCGACGACTTCGGAAGCCACGCACCGTATTTCACGCCCGCGTCGGCGAGGATCCGCTTGACGTCGGCGCTGGACACCTCGCCGGGCGCGGCGAGCTCGACCAGGCCGCCGCGCTGCGACAGCGCCGCCAGCACGAGGAAGCGCTCCAGGTCGTCGTAGTGCAGCACCTGGATGCTGCCCTTGCCGCCGCCGGTCAGGCTCTCCAGGGTGCGCCAGCCGCCCGCGTCGATGCGGCGGCCCGCCACCAGCGCGGTGCGCACGATGAGCGCGTCCGCGCCGCTGCCGGTCACGATCTTCTCGACACTCGAATCACTGCCCGCCGCAACGGGAACCACGAGGCGCGTCCCGGATTCCGCGGCCGCCTTCGCGATCGCCGTCACCGCCGGGCCCGCCAGGTGCACGATCGCGTCCACCCCGGCCACGGGCCGCGCGCACACCTGCGCGTCGGACACGTCGCCGATGATCACCTCGACCCGCGGGTCCACGTAGCGGTGCCGCTGCCGGTCCAGGCCGACCACCTCGTGGCCCGCCGCCAGCAGCATGCGCGCCACGGCACGGCCGCTCGGCCCGGTGACACCGGTGACCAGAATCCGCATTGACTCTCCTCCTCGTGCAGGCGTCCCCAACCACAATGACGCCGTTCACACCATCCCCATTGCCTCGGGTGCTGACGGGTCGCAGTCCCGGTCAACGGGATCGGGGAATCGCTCAGCAAGATGGAGCGCTGAGTGGTGCCCGGTCGAGCGGGCACCGTCGAGGTATGACAGTGCGGAATTCGGTCACCCCGCGGGCGGCCGGCGAGGTGAGTCATTACGACATCGAGACCGATGTCCTGGTGGTCGGCTACGGTGCGGCGGGCGCATCGGCGGCTTTCGAGGCGGCCCACGCGGGCGCCCGGGTGCTGGTGCTGGAGCGGTGCGGCGGTGCGGGCGGCGCGTCGGCCATGTCGGGCGGCGAGATCTACCTGGGCGGCGGCACACCGATCCAGGTGGCCTGCGGCTTCGATGACACCCCCGAGGCCATGGCGGCGTTCCTGAAGGCGGCGCTGGGCGCGGGCGCGGACGCGGCCAAGATCGATGAGTACAGCGCGGGCAGCGTCGAGCACTTCCACTGGCTGGTCGACCGTGGCGTGCCGTTCAAGCCGAGCATGTGGGACGTGCCCACCTGGGTGCCGCCCACCGACGACGGGCTGATGTGGCTGGGCGAGAATAGCTGGCCTTTCACCGAATTGGCGCATCCCGCCCCGCGCGGACACCGGCCCACCGCCAATGATTTCGGCGGCAAACTGCTGATGGAGTGCCTGTCATCCGCGGCCGAATCCGCCGGTGCCGGCGCGCTGTTCGACACTCAGGTCAGCACGCTGATCGCCGATGAGGGCGGTTCCGTGGTGGGAGCCGTTGCGCGCCAATACGGCAAGGAGATCACTTTCCGCGTCCATCGCGGAATCGTGCTCACCACGGGCGGTTTCGTCGACAACGACGACATGCTCGCCGCCCACGCGCCGCAGCTGCTCGGCCACACCAAGGTCAGCGCGGGTACCGACGACGGGTCCGGCATCCGCATGGCCCAGTCGCTCGGCGCGGCCGTGCGCCACATGTCCGCTGGTCAGGTCGGTATGTCCCTCATCCCCGGTTTGGCCGCGCGCGGCATGGTGGTCAATGCCCTGGGCCGCCGCTTCGTCAATGAGGACACCTATCCCGGCCGCATCGGCCAGCATGCGCTCTACCGCCAGAACATGGGCGGCAGCTGGGCGGGAGACGACACCGCGGTCTGGGTGATCGTCGACGAGGAGGGCTTCGAGGAGGTTCCCGAACCCCAGCGCTGGGGCGTGCGCCCCACCCATGTCGCCGAAACCCCCGCCGAACTGGAAGAACTCACCGGCCTCCCCGCGGGCTCGCTGACGGCCACCATCACCCGGTACAACGAATTCGCCTGCCGGGGAACCGATCTCGACCATCACAAGTCAGCGCGCTGGCTGCGCGCACTGACCCCGCCGTTGGCAGCGGTCGACGTGAGAGCGGGCGTCCGCCCGCCTTCGGAAGCCGGTGACCGCCGCGGCACCGGCGCCTCGGTGTTCACCCTCGGCGGCCTCCACACCGACCTCGACGGCCACGTCCTCGACCTCGACGGTCGCCCGATTCCCGGCCTCTACGCCGCCGGTCGAGCCGCCAACGGCCTGCACGGCTTCGGCTACATCTCCGGCACCTCCCTCGGCGACAGCACCTTCTTCGGCCGCCGTGCCGGCACCGCGGCCGCCCGCCGCGCGTAGTCCCTTCTGGCATCCACGCGTTGTCGATGCGATGGCAGGTGACATGAAGCCGCTTCGTAACGAGGTGTCGGCCGTGGCGGCCCGCGCCGCCGGACCGGCGCGAGCGGTATAACCGCGGCCGCGTCCGGCGAGTTGTGCTGGGCGATGCCCGTTTTGCGGCTGTAACAGGTTCTAGACTCGCTCGCTATGGAAATTCACACGCGGCAGCTGCGGTATTTCGTGGCGGTGGCGGAGGAGCTCAGCTTCACCCGCGCCGCGCAGCGGTTGCATGTGGCGCAGCAGGGTTTGAGCGCGCAGATCCGGCAGTTGGAGAAGGCCCTGGATCTGGTGCTGTTCACGCGGACCACCCGCAGTGTCGAGCTCACCGCGGCGGGGGCGGCCCTGCTGGAGGGTGTCCGAAGCGCCTTGACCACACTGGAAGCGGCGGTCGAGCAGGCGCGGGTGGCACAGCGGCGGGAATCGGATCGGCTGGTGCTCGGGTATCTGGAGGGCGCGGCGCTCACGCTCACCGAACCGATCCTCGCCGCCTTCCGCGCGCAACATCCCGGGGTGACGGTCGACATGCGGCAGTTCACCTACGAGGAGCCCGCCGCCGGACTGGAGAACGGGACCGTCGACGTGGCCTTCGTGCGACTCCCGTTCCGCGCGGATGGAATCCGCTTCGAGCCCCTGTTCGCCGAGCCGCTGGTGGCACTCGTGCCCAGCGCGCACCGGCTGGCGGAACTGCCCGAGGTGCGGGTGCGGGATCTGCTGGACGAGCCGCTGCTCGGCGCGGCCACCACCGATCCGGTATGGAATGCCTTCTGGGAGTTGCACGATCACCGCGACGGGCGACCCGCCCCGGTGGTGTCCCGCTCGAGTTCGCTGCTCGAGGAGCTGCACAAGGTCGCGGTGGGTGTCGGCGTCGTGCTGACGGTGGCGTCGGCGCGGTGGATGCCCTTTCCTCGGGTCCGCTTGCTGCCGGTCGCCGACGCCCCGCACAACGAGGTGACGGTCGGCTGGCGCGTCGATCACGAGACGCCGCTGGTCAGGTCGTTCGTGGATATCGCGCGCCGTGTTCGCGACGCCAACCCCGAATTGGTCGCGGGCCTGGAACAACCCGACCTCGACGACTGCACCCTGCCGCTGCACCTGTGATTGACAACCCGGGCTTGTCAATCGCTGGGAAATAGCTGTTTCACACCGCTTCCCCTGCGTCTTAATGTTTTCCGCGTGGGCGGTCATCGTGGGGATTGCGACGCCCACAGGCGAACCGACCGAGGTTCGCGACTGCCTCAATTACCCGGTGAGGCGATCTCGGAGAGTCGACACCCCCGGGCAACGGACTGAGCCCCCGTTGTCCGGGCGGTGTCGGCGCCCGCACCCCGCGCGTGTCGTTTGCCGTTCGGCCGCAGTCGGGCGACCAGACTCGGGGCATGAGGGCGGAAGATCAGCGCGGCGACGAGCGCGATGAGGCGGCCGGGCGCGCCGAGGTAACCGAGTCCAGCCAGGGAGCGGAGTCCAGCAACGCGGCCGAGCGCAGCCAGGCGGCCGAGTCCAGTCAGGCGGCCGAGCCCAGCAAGGCGGCCGAGTCGAGCAAGGCGGCCGAAAAGCCCGGCCGGGCAGTCGAACCCAGCCACACAGTCGAACCCAGCCGGACATGCGAGCCGAGCCAGGGAGTCGACGGTGACGAGGCGGCTGGACAGGGCGCGGGCGCCGAACCGGAAACGCCGCTGATGTCGCGCGTATGGGCCGTCGCGGACCGTGCGGAACGGGCCGTCAATCCGAGCTATCCGGGACTGGTGGTGGCCTGGATCTTCTTCCTGTGGGCGGTCTCGCCGTCACTGCTGCCGCGCACCTGGTTGTTCGAGGGACTGGTCTGCGGGATCAGCGCCGCCATCGGATACGGCGTGGGCTGCGTGCTGGAGTGGGCCTTCAAGAAGTGGGTTCGCCCGCGGCTGCCGGAATCGGCCGAGGGCCTGGCCAAAATGTGGCATCCGGGCGAGACGACGCGGGCGGTCAGCAAGGCTGTGATCGTGGTCGGGACCCTCGTGGGCGCGGCGCTGATTCTGGCGCGGTCGGCGCGCTGGCAGCGCGATCTCCAAGTGCTCATGGGGATGACGCCCACGACCACCTCGAGCTACCTGCGCGCCGAACTGGTGGCGGCGGCCACCCTGGTGCTGGTGATCATCGCGTATCGCCTGGTTCGCTGGCTGATCCGGCTGCTGGTGCGCCTGCTGAACATCGACTGGCGGATTCCGCGGAACCTCGCCTATCCGGGCGCGGTGATCGTCGTGGCGGTGGTGGCAGTGCTGCTGTTCCAGGGCGTGCTGGCGAAAGCCTTCTTCTCCGTGGCGAATTCCGCTTTCAGCCTCCGTAACGGGCAGACCTCTCCGAGCGCGATTCAGCCGCGACTGCCCGAAAGGTCCGGCAGCCCACAGTCTCTCGCCGCGTGGGACACCCTGGGCTCCGAGGGCCGCTGGTTCGTCTCCAGCGCGCCGACCGCCGACCGCATCGCGCAGGTGACGGGAAGACCTGCGCGCGAACCGATTCGGGTCTACGCGGGTCTGGACTCGGCGCCGACCCCGGAGGACATCGCCGATCTCGTGGTGAGGGAACTGGATCGCACCCATGCCTTCGAACGCAAGGTCCTGGTCGTGGTCACCACCACCGGCACCGGCTGGGTGGACTCCACGACCGCCTCGTCCATCGAGTACATGTACGGCGGCGACAGCGCCATCGCCGCCACGCAGTACTCCTACCTGCCCAGCGTCATCTCGTTCCTGTCCGACCGCCAGAAGGCCACCGACTCCGGGAAGCTGGTGATCCACGCGGTCCACGAACGCTGGGCGCAGCTGCCGCCGGGTCAGCGGCCGAAACTGCTGGTCTACGGGGAGAGTCTCGGGTCGCAGGGCTCCGAGGGCGCCTTCACCGGGCTCGACGACATCCGGACCCTCGTCGACGGCGTGCTGTGGGTCGGCCCGCCCAACTCGAACCGCATCTGGAGTCAGCTCGAGCAGCGCCGCGATCCCGGGACGCCGGAGATCCTGCCCATCTACGCCGACGGTCTGATCGTCCGATTCGCCGCCACCGCACCGGATCTGGGCCGACCGGCCCGCCCGTGGTTCAACCCGCGCATCGTCTACCTGCAGCACGCCTCCGATCCGATCGTCTGGTGGTCGCCGGATCTGCTGTTCGCCCAACCGGATTGGCTCAGGGAGCCGCGCGGTGCGGACGTCTCCAAGTCCATTCGCTGGTGGCCGATCGTCACCTTCTGGCAGATCAGCGCGGACCTGGCCAATGCCCAGGGCGTTCCGTCCGGCCACGGCCATCGCTACGGCGATCTGGTGCTGGACGGCTGGGTCGCCGTCGCCCAGCCGCAGGACTGGAACCCCGACCTCGACCGCGCAATCCGCAAGGCCCTCGACGAGGACATCACCTGGGAGTACGCCCACAAATAGGCGCTTCCCCGAGCGTTTGCCGGGCCCCTGCCACGGCAGGGGCCCGGGCAGTCCGGCCTCCGGCCGGAACAGTGGTTCCGATCATCGGGACTATTTCGGTTCGAAACACCGCGCTGGCCATAGCTTCGAGGGCAGGAAATTCTGGCACGAGGAGGAACGCCCGCATGACTAACAAGGTGCTCGATCGGGTTCGGGATCTGCTGCCCGCCATCACTGACCGCGCGGTTCAGGCCGAAGAACAGCGCCGGGTGCCAGAGGCCAGCATTGCCGAGCTCACCGAGGCCGGTGTCTTCAGGATGCTGCAGCCGGCCCGTTTCGGCGGCGCGGAGGCCTCTCCGGTCGAGTTCTACGAGGTCATCCGGGCCATCGCCACCAAGTGCCCGTCCACCGCGTGGGTGAGCTCGGTGCTGGGCGCCCACCCGTGGCAGCTGGCGCTGTTCGACGACCGCGCGCAGCGAGACGTGTGGGCCGAGAACCCGGACACCCTGGTCTCCTCCTCCTACGCGCCGACCGGCAAGCTGACACCGGTCGAGGGTGGCTACGAGATCACCGGCCGCTGGTCGTTCTCCTCGGGCTGCGACCACGCCCGGTGGGTGTTCCTGGGAGCGCTGGTCCCATCCGAGAAGGGCATGGATTACTACACCGTCCTGGTGCCGCGCACCGACTACCGCATCGAGGACGTGTGGAACGTGTCCGGCCTGTCCGGAACCGGCTCCAATGACATCGTCATCGAGAAGGCGTTCGTGCCCGCCTACCGCACCTACTCGGCCGCCGACCAGGCCAACCTGGTGGGCCCGGGCCAGGCGGTGAACACCGCTGCGCTGTACAAGGTCTCGTTCGGCAGCGTCTTCTCCAACACCATCACCGCCCCCATCATCGGTGCGGCCCAGGGCGCGTACGAGGCGCACATCGAGCGCCAGCGCGAGCGCGTGCGGCTGTCGTACGGCGGCCAGAAGGTGTCCGAGGATCCCTTCGCCCACGTCCGGATCGCCCGTGCCGCTTCGGAAATCGACGCCGCCATCCTCCAGATGGAGCGCAACATGAACGAGCAGCTGCGTTACGCCGAGGCGGGCGAGGAGATTCCGTTCGAGTCCCGCCTGCGTGCTCGCCGCGATCAGGTGCGCGGCACCGAGCGCGCCTTGGAGGCCATCGACCTGTTGTTCGAGAACTCCGGCGGCCACTCCATCCGCAAACCCAATGTGATCGAGCGCAACTGGCGCGACGCGCACGCCGGCAGCGTGCACGCCATCAATGACATCGAGCGCGCGCTGGCCATGTTCGGCAAGGGCGCCATGGGCCTCGAGGTCACGGATCGGATGCTCTGATGACCCTGACCGCGGAGAACACCACCCGGCGGGTGACGGTCGCCGGCCACGAGCTCCGCTATCACGAGGCGGGCGAGGGCCCGGCGCTGGTGCTGCTGCACGGCTCCGGCGCGGGCGTGTCCGGCTGGGCCAACTTCGGTGACAATCTGCCGGTGCTGGCCCAGCACTTCCGCTGCCTGATCCTGGATCAGCCGGGCTTCGGTGAGAGTGGTCGCCCCGAGGTGTACGAGCGCAACTACCTGCGCATCGCCGCCGACGCGGTGATCGGGCTGCTCGACGAGCTGGGCATCGAGAAGGCGCACGTGCTCGGCAATTCCATGGGCGGCACGGTCGCGACCCTGCTCGCGCTCGAGCATCCGGGCCGGGTCGACCGGGTGGTGCTCATGGCGCCCGGCGGCATCGGAGTGAACGTGCTCGGACCCGAACCGTCCGAGGGCATTACGCGGCTCATGGAGTTCAACGCCAACCCCACCGACGAGAACGCCATGGGCTTCCTGCGCGCCATGGTCTACAACCGGGCCACACTCACCGAGGAAGTGGTGGCCGAGCGCCTGCGGGCCGCGGCCGATCCCAGGGCACAGGCCGCCCTGCGCGACGCCTATGCCACTTTCTACAACCCCGAGCTCGCCGAACCGGTCCCGCTGTGGGCGCGGTTGAGGGGCATCACGCAGGAGGTGCTCATCCTGTGGGGCCGCGATGACCGGGTCACGCCGGTGGAGGGCTCGCTCTTCGCCGCCCGGCAGCTGCCGAACGCGGACCTGCGTACTTTCGCCCGCTGCGGTCACTGGGTCATGGTGGAGCGCAGAGACGCCTTCGAGCGAACCGTGATCGACTTCCTGAACAACGGTCTGTAGCAAGCGCTTTCCCGCGATATACGGCTGAGATTTCCCACCCGGAAACCCGTTATCCAAGTATTCGGCCGACGCTAGAGTCCGAGGATGACGTGGACAGCCCCGGAAGTCACCCGTTCGTCCCAGCTGCTGGTCGGTGACGAGCGCGCCGTGCTCCACTCCCTGCTCACCCGCGGGCGTGAGATCCTGCTCTGGAAGTGCCAGGGTCTCACCGGCGCCCAGCTCGCGGCCCGCAGTGTCGAACCGTCCGCCATGTCCCTGCTCGGTCTGATCCGGCACATGACCGAGGTCGAGCGCGGCTGGTTCCGCAAGCGGGCCGCGGGGGAGCAGATCGGCTACGCCTACTGCGACGACACCAACCCCGACGGTGACTTCGACGACACGGTTCCCGAACAGGCCGAGGCCGACTACACCCGGTTCCTCGAGGAAATCGCCGTGTGCGACAAGGCCATAGCCGATCTTCCCCTCGACCACACCGTCACTCATCCCCGGACCGGCGCCGACCTCTCGCTGCGCTGGATCTATCTGCACATGATCGAGGAGTACGGCCGCCACGACGGCCACGCCGACCTGCTCCGCGAACGCCTCGACGGGGCCACGGGCTACCAGTAGCGCGGGTGTGCCCCGGGAAACTGGCTGTGCCGTCGCGTATTCGGCCGCAATCGGAGGAATGGACGTCGATGATCTTCTCCGGCGCAAAACTGACTCGGCGTTTCGGGACCTTCGGCTTCGCGGCGACGGCCGCATCGAGCACGGCGAGTTCGAATCCTCGCCGATGGGCTGGGCGCGGAGTTCGGCCACCGACCCGGCCATTCACGACCATTACTTCGACCACGATCCGGACGGTGTCGGCAGGTGGCTGCTCGGAGCCCTGGCGCACTGACGTCACGGGGAGCTCGCCGTCGCCGACGTACCGTCAGCCGGAGGCGCGGGCCGCGTTCCTGCCCGCGGTGAAGAAGGCCAGCAGCGCGTCGGGCTCACCGAGTTCGGCGAGCGTGCGGGCCGCGCCGAACGACTGGTTCCAGAAGTCGCCCGAGCGCGGTTGCCAGGGGCCGACATAGGCGTAGGGCTCGGCGATGAGACCGTCCCCCGGTGAGATGCCGTAGTTGACCTCGTCCACATCGATGCCGAGATCGAAATGCTCGGGCCAGAGCACGGGCGTGCGGTCGGGTGCGAGGGCGCGCAGCGCGGCGTCGCCGAGTTCGTAAGCGCGAGTGAGGGTTCGGGACTGGGCGGCATCGATCCAGAGTTCGGCGTGCGGGTCGAAACCCGTGACGTCGGCGTAGACGCCGCCCGGCATTCCGGGTTCGAGACCCGCCGCGGCGGCCAGATCCGCGATGGTCGCCCCGTGCAGTCTCCCCACGGGCGCGTCGTCGAGCAGCAGCAGATCCTCGCGCACGGCCAGATTCGGTTCCCGCACCGTGGCGAAGCCACCCGGTGCGGCGCGTAGCCGAATCGTCTTGCTGTGCCGGTATTCCGGTCCGGCCAGCAACTGTTCGGCGACCGCGTGCAGGCTCTCGCGGGTCCGGCGGTAGGCGTCGCTTGTCGTCATGCGGTATCGAGTCCTCTGTGCGAGTGGCGGTTACCGATCCGGCGTGGAAGTCATGGTGCGGCGGACGGATTTACAGATTGTGTTCATGGGCCCAGGCTGCCAGCTGGGTTCGGGAGGTCAGGCCCAATTTGGTGAGGATGTGCTCGACGTGGGTTTCGGCGGTGCGGACCGAGATCACCAGGTCCGCGGCAATGCGTTTATTGCTGTGCCCGGCGGCGACGAGACGGGCCACGTCCTTTTGACGGCGGGTCAGGACATTGGTCTCGGAGAGGGTCGCGGTCCCCGCGCGCGGGGACCGCTCGCGGGCGGGTGTCGGGGTGACGGGTTCCGGCTCGGCGGCGGCGCGACCGAGGGCGTAGTCGATGGCCTCCTCCAGCGGCAGGCTCGCCCCCGCGCCGAACGCGGTGCGGAAAGCCTCCTCGCCCAGGGCATCTCGCACCTTGAGCCGTTCCTTCTCGCCGACGGTGGCGGTGATCGTGTGGGCCAGGCGAATCGTGCTGCGCTGCAGGGATTCCGCCGCGCCCAGCAGGCGGGCGGCCCGTTCGTAGTCGCCGCCCGCGGAGACGGTCCAGGCCAGGCCCTCGAAGGCCGACGACAGCCAGATACAGCGCTCGAACAGGGCCAGCTGTTCGATGGCGCGGCCATGGAATTCGGCGGCGGCCTCGAGCTCCCCGCGCCGCCAGTGGTCGATGCCGACCGTCCACAGCGCCAGCCCGCCGAGCAGGTGCGAGCCGCTGTCGTTGGTGAGTTCCAGGAACCGTTCCGCCAGTTCGGTGCGCCCGGGGGCCTCCAGCGCCATGGCGGCCATGAACGAGAAAGCGTGCGAGTCCATTTCGATGGCGTGCTGGCCGTGCGTGGCCGCCAGTTCGATGGCGCTGCGGCCCAGCTCCAGTGAGCGCTTCCGGTCGCTGGAGGCGAAGGCCAACAGCGACCGATCCAGCGCCACCTCGGCCATGATGTCGGTGTCGCCCAGGGCGGCAGCCAATTCCATGCACTCGGTCACCAGCCGCGCCGCGGACTCCTGGTCGCCCAGCAGCGCCGCCAGCGACGCGGCCGAGGACAGCGCCTTGGCTCGCTCGGCGGTGCGCTCCGGATTGCGGGCCAGCGAATCGGTGAGCCAGCGGTAGCCCTCGGACAGGAAGCGGTTGTGCTCCCAGAACGGCCGCAGCACGGTCACGGTGGACATGGTGCGCAAGGGTTCGTCCTCGAGGCCGGACCGCAGGGCGGCACGGAGATTCGCGTGCTCGCGGCTCAACTCCCGGAACCATTCCACGTCCTCGGCGGTCCAGTACGCGGTCTGCCCGCGCATGGCCAGCTGCCGATAGTGCTCGCGGTGCCGGGCCCGAACCTGCTGTGCCGTACCGCGTTCGGCGAGCCGGTCGGCGGCGAACTGGCGGATGGGTTCGAGCATCGAGTACCGGGCGACATCCCCGTCGAAGCGCAGCATCACCACCGACTTGTCGACCAGTCCGGTCAGCGGCTCCATCAGTGAGGCCGGCCCGAGTTCGCACACCGCCTCCGCGGCGTCGATGTCGAAACCGCCGGCGAACACCGAAAGTTGTTCCCACAGTGCCTGTTCCGTCGCGGTGCACAGGTCGTAGCTCCAGCGGATCGCGCCCTCGATGGTCTGCTGCCGCTGCGGCGCGGTGCGCGGCCCGGCGCTGAGCAGTTCGATGGTGTCGTCGAGGCGGTCCAGGATCTGTTCCGGCGTGAACATGCGCAGTCGCAGCGCGGCCAGCTCCAGCGCCAGTGGCATGCCCTCGAGGCGGCGGCAGATCTCGGCCAGCACCGCCCGGTTGCCGGATGTGGCCTGAAAGCCGGGATTGGCGGCGCTGGCGCGCTCGATGAACAGCTGGAGCGCGTCGCCATCCTCTCCGGCGGTGGTGTCGGGCACGGTCAGCGGCGGTACCGGCATGACCTGTTCGCCCTGAATGCCGAGTACTTCCCGGCTGGTCGCCAGCACCCGCACATCCGGTGTGCTGGCGATGATCCGGCCGACCAGTGCGGCGCACGCCTCGATCAGATGCTCGCAGTTGTCCAGAACGAGCAGCAGCCGCTTGTCGGCGAGGAATTCGGTGAGCCGGGGCAGGGGCGCGGTGGATTCGTCGCGCAGATTCAGCGTCTCGGCGACACTCAGTGTGACCAGCGCGGGATCCTGCAGGTCGGCCAGCTCGACCAGCCACACGCCGTCGGGGAATGCCCGCGACACCAGGTGCCCGATCTGCCGTGAGAGTCGGGTCTTCCCCATGCCGCCGGGGCCCAGCAGAGTCAGCACCCGGGTGGTGGGCAGCAGTCGTTTGGCGGTTGCCAGCTCGTCGCGGCGGCCGACGAAGCTGGTCACCTCTTCGGGGAGGTTTCCATTGACACGCCGCGCCATGGCGTCCAACCTATGTGATTTGCCGCATTCTGTGCCAGCAACCTCACATAAACGCAGCTCCGCACCGGTCGGGGTGTGGCCGGCGATACACTCGCCGAGTGCCGAGCAGAACGCGCCGTGCGCGCCTCGCGGACGTCCACGAGCTGGCGAGCGGCATGCCGTACGTGACCATCGAGCACGGGTCCGCGGGCAACCCGGTCTATCAGGTCGGCCGCAAGTCCTTCGTGTACTTCCGGACTCCGCGCCCGGATGCCGCCGATCCGGACACAGGGGAGCGATACGGCGACGTCATCATCTTCTGGGTGCCGTCGGAGGACGACAAACTGGCCCTGACCCAGGACCCCGATTCGCCGTTCTTCACGACTCCGCACTTCCGCGGTCATCTCTCGGTTCTGGTGCGCGGCAGTCGAATCCCCGAGCTGAGCCTCCAAGAGCTCACCGAGGTGATCCAGGATGCCTGGCTCTCGCGCGCCTCGGCGACCCGCGCCCGACGATGGCTGGCCGAAAACGGGCCGGGGGCAAAGAGATCCGGCTGATCAGGCCGGGGAGGGCGCCTGGGCCAGCGCATCGCGCAGGGCATCGACGATGAGCGTGCGTGCCGCGCTGCCCTCCGGCGTCGGCGTCAGCGGATAGACGTGAACCAGTTCGGCGGCCTCGTGATAGTCGACCTCGACGCCTGCGGCCCGGGCCTTCTCGACCATGATCCGGATATCGGGCATCAGGATGTCGCGGGTGCCGCAGAAGACGGTGAGCGGGCCGAGGCCGGTGTAGTCGGCGAACAGCGGGCTGACGCGCGGGTCGGTGATCGGCAGCGGGCCACGCCAGCACTCGCCCAGTACCAGACCGCCGTCACGCCCGAGCCACGGATCCTCGGGCTGGACGGTCGGGATCTCGGGATTGCTGAGCGACAGGTCCAGCGCGGGGGAAATCAGCACCGTCCGCGGCATTGCCGGCTGCTCCTCGTCGCGGAGCAGGACCGCGGTGGACAGGGCGATCTGTCCGCCCGCGGAGTCTCCGGCGAGGCAGACCACACCGTATTCGGCCCGATTGGCTCGTACGAGTGCCGCGAACCTGGGGATCACCTGGTCGGCGGTGCCGTAGGGGATGAGTGGGTAGATGGGCAGCGTGACCGTCGTCCCCGCGTCGGCGGCGATATCGGCGGCCAGTTGCCAGTGCTGCCGAGCGACCTCATTGACCCAGCCACCGCCGTGGCAGTACACGACATTGCCGCGGGTCCGGCCGGACCGGGGCGTGAGGGTGTAGATCGGCCAGCCGTCCTCGCGACGCACATCGATCGTCACATCCGAGCGCAGCAGCCGCGGCGGACCGTAGGCCTGAGGCCGCAGGCTGCGCTCGCGAATGTGCTCGCGCGCGCCCTTGGCGCTGATGAAGGGTCGGTTGGCGCGGGTGACCCGCAGGAACGCGGGCACCGCCCGACTGAGCAAGCTGGGCATCACGCCTCCCGTGCAGTTGTCCGGCGGCCTCGACCATACCGAACCGAACCCCATCTCAATTGTGTTCGATGACCGCGCCGATCAGGAATTCGGAGATGGCGGCGGCGACGGCGTCGGGTTGATCGAGCATCGACAGGACATACGCGTCGTCGATCTCCACCAGGCGGGCCTTGGGAATCAGTTCGGCCAGGCGGCGGCCGTGCTCGCGCGGCATCACCTTGCCCGCCGAGGACCAGAGAATCAAAGCCTCGCCCGGGAAGTTCTGGAGCGCTTCGGTATTCGCGGTGAACTCGCGTTTGGAACGGCGGGAATTGGCGTAGGCGAGCAGGTCCCGCCGAATCCGTTTATCCCGCAGGCCGGGCTCGGTCCAGCCGCGAACGAGGTCATCATCGATCGGTTTGCGCGCCATCCAGCCGAAGATCAACGGGTTGGAGCGCAGCCAGGAGACGCGTAATTGCCTGAGCGCCAGGGCGACTCCGCCCGGGAGCGCGCAGGCCAGGATGGCGGTCTTGCCGGGCAGACCGGGCGGGAAGTTGCCGAAGGCCTCGCAGGGCAGCACGATCAGGCGAGCGACGCGTTCGTCGAGGCCGTAGGCGGTGAGGAAGAGCCCGCCGCCCCAGTCGCTGTGAACCAGGGTGACGTCGTGCAGGTCGAGAGCTTCCAGGAAATCGGCGATGAGCTGATTCATCCCCCGCATGGTCAGGTCGGTGCCCTCGCGCAGTGGTTCCGGATGTGACCCGAGGGGCAGATCCGGCAGGACGTACCGGAAACCTTCGGGCAGCTTGCCGATCACCTCGTCCCACACCGTGTGATTCATCAGCAGTCCGTGTAACAGCACCACGGCGGGTCCTTCACCCCTCTCGGCATAGTGGACTCGCCCCGCGCTCAGCTCGACAGTCGGCATGGCGTCTCCTCTCTAGAGTGAACGCTCTAGCGCGTTTGCTCTAGTCTGTATCCGTGAGCGAGAAACTGTCAACCACCACCCGTGATCGCCTGGTCACCGCCGTCGCCGAGCTCATGCGCGTCGAGGGCTACAGCGCGATCACCGTCAAACAGATCACCTCGGCCTCGGGCGCCCCGATGGGCTCGCTCTACCACCACTTCCCGGCCGGGAAATCGGCGATCGCGGCCGAGGCCCTCCGGGTCTCCGGCGCCGCCTACATCCAATTGCTTCCGCTTCTGCTGGATGCCCACGACGACCTCCGTGAGGCGGTGCCGGCGGCGTTCGTCGCCGCGGCCGAGACGATCGAGCGGAGCGGCTGGATGAACATGTGCCCGGTCGGGACGGTGGCGGGCGAGGTGGCCGACAGCGAGCCTGACATTCGCGAGGTTGCCGCGGAAGTCATGAAATCCTGGATCGATGAGGGCACAGGCTATTTCGTTCGCCGTGGTCTGGGTGAAGCCGATGCTCGAGAATTGGTGATCGCGATTCTCTGTGCATTGGAAGGGGCTTTCATTCTCAGTCGGACCTTGCGATCGACGGAACCGTTGCTGGCTGCCGGAAAAGCGATGGGAAGTCGAGTGTCGGAAATTATGAAAAGACAAGGGATACTGGATATTTCGAGTTCATAACTCGGATTGCGGCAGTAGAATTGGTGTATGGGTTCGAAGGGGAAACATACGATACGTGCGTATCGCCGAAGTGGCGGCCGCGGTGACGGCCCTGTCCGAATCGATCCGGCATGGGAACCTGACCCCGTTTTTTGACGGGGCGGTCGTGGATTTGATGCAGCGCCTCGAGATCTGCAAAAGGCAACTGTCCGCGCTGGATTCGCGTCCGGTCATCGAGCCTCGAAGCGGTCGCTGCCGCAGGCGAGCGGGGCAGGGGATCTGGTGCCGTTTCTGTGTCAGACGTTGGGGGTGTCGCGGTATGACGCGTCGGTGCGGGTGACGATCACTCGCCCGTGCGGAAAGTTCTGTGGGTCTTGCCCCCGAGGGGCTTGACCTGAACAATGGTTCAGGTTGAAGAGTGGGTTCATGCCGACCGAGACCGCTCTCAGTGCCCATTCCTTCGACGCCACCACCCCCGACACGCTCGCGCAGTCCCTTTCGAACGCGGTCATCGTGGGAATCGGCGAGTCGACTCGCTTCGCTCACGAGACCTTCGCCGTACGTGACGGCGTGTTCCGGAAACTGGTCGAGCACCACGGCTTCCGGACGCTCGCTGTCCAGGACAGCGCTGACGTCGCCGAGACGCTCGATGTCTATGTCCGGGACGGCAAGGGCACGGCGGACTCGGCGCTCGATCTGGCCTGGCGTCCATGGCGTACAGCGGAAATGGTTGCGGCGCTGAATTGGATCCGTCAATTCAACCAGTCCCATCCCGGCGATCAGGTTCGCATCATCGGCGTCAAACCCGCGCAGGCCAAGCCGGAGGATTATGATGCCGTCCTCGACGCGGTCCGGGCCCAAGCTTCCGATCGCCTGGCCGAACTCGTTACTCACCTGGAGCCCATCCGGACGGCCCACGTTCTCGACGAGCATGTCCAGCGCGCCCGCGGCGTTCATCCGGGCCGCCTCTTCCTGGACCACGCCCGGGATGCGTCGGCACTACTGGCGTCGATTCCCGGGGTCAGCGAAACCATCCGTGCCCGAATGGCGTTGATCGAGGACTTCCATCGGCACAGCGTCGCGGGCCGGGGCAGCTTCGCGGGCGAGGCGGAGCTCTGGGCGTCGTCGATCATCGGCCACTACCAGCGCACCGGGCTGCGAACCGTGTACTGGGACGGCATTTCGCACGTCTCTGCCGGCGATGCCGCCATCGGTCCGGCGCAGGGCCAGGGCGCCAAGGCGAGTGTGGGCAGTGTGCTCCGCGAGCACTTCGGCCGTGAGTACGCCTCGGTGGCCATCGGCTTTCACCACGGCAATGTGGGTGTCGCCGAGATCCGGGCCCCGGCACCGGATTTCCTGGATGCGCAGCTGGGCGCCCTGGGCCTCCCGAAGCTCTGGCTGGACCTGCGCACCGATCCGATCGCGGGTCCCGCCAAGATGCGGGTGATCAGCGGTGTCTACGACCCGCGCCGAGATGCCGACGAGCACTTGGCGGTTCGCGATCTGGCCGAGGCCTTCGACCTCCTCGTCCATATTCGCGAGGTGACACCGGTCCAATGGCTGCCCTGACCGGTGCGGTCATTCGATCCGCGCGGTCGATGGTCGAGCTGGAACTCGGTGGCGGAGTTGTCCAGTGCGCCACAACGGCCCGGAGGCGAATCGCCCCCGGGCCGTTGCTCATTCGGTGTCAGTCCCCGCATCGGACCGACAGTGCACGTTTGGACCGTCAGTGCGCGGTGCCGCCGGTCGCCGGTGTGCGGCCGTGCTTCATGATGAGCGCCCCCAGCAGCGCTATCGCCGCCGAGATGGCCACGAAGTAGAAGCTGATCTCGTAGCCCTTGTCGGCGTAGAGGAGCGGAATCTCCTTGGTGACCGCCGGTTGGCCCGTCACCGACACCACGGCCTTGACCGGATTCGCGGTCAGGAACGCCGTGGCCACCGCGAGACCGATTCCGGCGCCCATGGCCTGCGCGACGCCCAGCATGCCCGCACTGATGCCCTGCTGTTGCGCCGGAACGCCTTCCACCATCAGGTTCGGCGTGGACGCGTAGTACAACGCGAAGGCGATGCCGTACACCGCGCTGATCAGCGCCTGCGTCTGCCAGCCGTGCGAGAGCGCCGCATAGGCCAGGCCGCTGCCGACGAAGATGACCAGTGCCGTCACTAGCGGCCGGCGCGCGCCCGAGCGGCGGATCCACAGGCCGCCGAGGAAACCGAAGACCATGGCGATCAAGGACTGTGCGAGGGTCACATGGGTGGCGAACTTCAGCAGCGAGAAGTTGTCGCCGTAGCTGTAGCCGGGATCCAGATCCACCTTGACCATGTCCGGCGGCAGCTGCGAGTACACCAGGTCCGGCGGCACCTTCACCGCGCCCGGCGGCAGTTCCACACCCGGCGGCAGCTGGGCCTTGGCCTGGGCTTCGGCCTGCGCCTGTGCCTGGGCCAGCGCCCCGGCCTTCACCTGATCCCAGGTGGCGTCCTCGACCTGCGAGACCACCTGCGAAGCCGGCGGGGACTGGGTCATGTAGCCGGTCGCGTAGGACTGGTAGCCGATCATGAACGAGGCCAGCAGACCGATGAACAGCACCACGCTCACCCGGGGGTTGAACAGCAGCTTCATGTCCATGATCGGTTGCTTGGCGCGCATTTCCACAATGGGGAACAGCCCGAGCAGCATCAGGCCGCCGATCAGCCACGCGAGTGTGGAGGGCTTGGTCCAGCCCCAGTCCTGGCCCTTGTCCAGGTACAGCAGGGTGAGAGTGGCGCCCGCGCCGAGCAGGACCGCGCCGATGACGTCCAGGCGCTGCGGGGTGCGCAGCTTGGACTCCGGCACCACGATGACCAGCAGCGGAATCATGATCAGCGTGAAGACGAACAGGAACCAGAACAGTCCGCGCCAGCTGTAGTGATCGGTGATGTAGCCGCCGATCAGCGGACCGGCGAGGGCGGACACGCCCAGACCCGTGGAGGCGATGCCGAGACCGACGGGAACCAGCCTGCGCGGCATCAGGTCTCGGATCAGGCCGTAGGACACCATGGTGGTCGCGATGGCCGTCGCCTCCAGCGCGCGGCCCACGAGGAAGACCGCCCAGTTGCTGGTGACGGCGCACATGGCCGTGCCGATCAGGAACAGCACACCGCAGACCAGGAACATCTTCTTCTTGCCCCAGATGTCGCTGAGCTTGCCGATCAGCGGGGACACGGCGGCCCCGAAGATGCCGAAGACGATGATGGCCCAGTTGATGTTCGCGCCCTGGCCGGGGAAGGTGGGCGCGATCTGTCGCAGTGCCGACGCGACCATGACGTACTGCATCGGGGAAACCTCGGTGAACAGCACGATGATGGCGAGGACCGACCAGATCCTCAGGGGCGATGCGCCGTCGAGGCGACCGGATTCGTCAGGCGCGGCGTCCGACGGCGCCGCGGTGTCGACGGAGGTGGCTGCATTCTCTAAGGACATGTGGCGTCCTCCAGGGTGGGTAGTAACACGATGGTGTGAACCGTGTCACGGCCACTGGGCGCCGACTATGAGCAAGTCCGTTCAGTGGGAATCGCTGGAATTTCGCTTCTTCGGAGGTTTCCGGCGGCTACGCTGTCTCGCCAATTTGTCCAAATCCACCAGCAGGTCCTCGGCGAATTCCTTCTCCGCCTCGTAATGCTTGACGCACCAACGCAATACCGCGCTCGGATACGCCCAATCCGGATTCACATCCGCGCCCTCGGCGTCGGCCTCCGCGCGGCGGCGCATGGTTTCGGTGTATTCGATGTGCTGGGTGAGGATTTCGCGCATGCGCTCGGGTTCGGCGAGATGTCCCAGCCAGGCCCGAAGCATCACGCTGTGCTTGAGCACCGGGGCCTCGACGGGGGAGTGATTGACCCAGTTCGACGCCGCCTCGCGCCCGCTCTCGGTAATGGAGTACATGCGTTTGCCGCGCATGCCGTCCTCGGACACCACCGTCCGAGAGGTCGCGTAGCCGTGCTTTTCCAAACGCTTGAGCTCGGCGTAGATCTGGCTGAACGACGGACTCCAATAGAAGAACTGCAGACTCCAGTCGGCCCATTTCTTCAGGTCGTATCCGGACAGTTCCTCGGCATGCGAGAGCATTCCGAGAACCGCCCACGCCGTTGTGGGCAGTTCCGGAATCGCCTGCGCCTCTTCGGCAGGCACGCCATCGGTCATGATCGAACTGTATCGCCCCCGCATGCGCCGACTCCGCTCAACGCCAGTGGGCGCGACGCGGGAACAGGGTGCGGCCGGCCTCGTGCGCGACCTCGAGCACGACGCGGGCCAGCCGGTCGTAGCTCATGCCGTCGGCGCGGCCGGACAGCGACAGTGCGGCCGGCGCGGTGCCGCGGCCCCGCAGTGGGGCTGCGACACAGGCGATTCCGGCAATGGCCTCTTCGCGGTCGATGGCAACGCCCTGGCGCATGCGGATCTGCTGCAGCTCCCGGGCCAGCGCCTCGGGCTCGCAGATGGTGCGCGGGGTCAGCCGCGGCAGCCGGGTGCGCAGCGCGGCATCGGCGATGTTCGGCTCCAGGCAGGCGAGCATCGCCTTGCCGAGCGCGGTAGCGTGCGCGGGCATCCGGCCACCCAGGCGGGTGGGCAGGCTGGCGGCGAAGCGACCACCGGCCTTGTCCAGGTAGACCACATCCCGACCGTCGAGGACCGCCAGATGGCCGACCATGCCGGTGCGCTGACTCAGCTCATGCAGCAGCGGTGACACGGCATCGCGAATCTCGTTGTGGTCGGCGGTGAGTCCACCGAGTTCCAGCGCGCGCATGCCGAGTCGGTAGCCGCCCGAGGTGTGGGCCAGCCAGCGCAGCTTGATCATCTGGTCGAGGATCCGGTGCACGGTGGACCGCGGCAGCCCGGTGCGCTCGACCAGGCCGAGCAATGTGAGGGTGGGGGTGGATGCGTCGAATGCGTCCAGGATCAAGGTCATTCGCTCGATCATCGAGACGGGCACCTCGGTGCTGCCGCGAGAATCCTTGGCGCGCACGGAGCTGTGCGGGTGTCGTGTCTCCGCCGGGGGCAGCATGGTGACGGACAAATGTACCTCCGTTGGTTCATATCCAGTCTAGGACTATTCCGATTAGGCATGTACCTAGATTGGAGCTTGTGCTCCCCATCACAGTGCCCTGTGCCACAACCTGCGGAATCGGGAGAACTACGTAAAACCTACGCATTCGTGTCCCGATGACCGAACCACGCAGTTGACGCCTCCTGCTCACGACCTGCTGTCATGACTGCCAGCTATATTTCGGATCGAAATAAGGAGGCGCCGTGGATCCGGTCCTGGACCGTGTTCATCTGCCGCAGGGGCAGGCTCCGGCCATCGACGCGACGGCTTTCAAGACCGTCCTCGGGCGATTCTGCTCGGGAGTCACCGTGATCACCGCCCTTGCCGAGGGCGAGCCTGTCGGATTCGCGTGCCAGTCGTTCGCATCGCTGTCCATCGCCCCGCCGCTGGTGAGCTTCTTCCCGGCGCGGACCTCGAGCACCTGGCCCAGAATCCGTGCGGCAGGCCGGTTCTGCGTGAACATCCTGGCCGACGATCAGGCCGAAGTCTGCCGTCAGCTCGGACGACCGGGGGTCGACAAGTTCGCCGGGGTGAAGTGGACCGCGTCGGAGAACGGCTCACCATTGCTCACCGGAGCCATGGCCTCCATCGACTGCGAGCTGCACGACGAAGTCGACGGTGGTGACCACACCATTGTCATCGGCCGTGTGACCTGCTTGAACGAGCATTCCGAAGCGAAGCCGCTGCTGTTCTACCGCGCCGCTTTCGGTCGTCTCGAACACCAGTAGCCACCTCCCGGCCAGTGAGACTGCGCTCTCGTCGCCGTCACATCGGCCGCGACCATCGAAGCAAGGCAAGGGAGAGGAATTCACATGACCACCACGGACGGTGAGGTGCGAGTCATCGACGCCGGGAAGCCCCCGACGCGATTCGCGCGCGGCTGGCACTGCCTGGGCCTGGCCGACTCCTTCCGCGACGGAAAGCCGCACACCATCAAGGCTTTCGGCACCGAGATCGTGGTGTTCGCGGCCGAGGACGGCACCCTCAACGTGCTGAACGCGTACTGCCCCCACATGGGCGGCAACCTGGCCGACGGCACCGTCAAGGGCGACTCCATCGCCTGCCCGTTCCACGACTGGCGCTGGAACGGCAAGGGCAAGTGCACCGGCATTCCCTACGCGCGCCGCGTACCCCCGCTGGCCCGCACCAAGGCGTGGCCGACCATGGTCGAGAACCGGATGCTGTTCGTCTGGAACGACCCGGAGGGCAAGCAGCCTTCGGCCGAGCTGGCCATCCCACGCATCGATGCCGCCTTCAGCGACGAGTGGACCGACTGGACCTGGAACTCCATGATCGTCGACGCCAACTGCCGTGAGGTGGTCGACAATGTCGTGGACATGGCGCACTTCTTCTATGTGCACTACGGCTTCCCGACCTTCTTCAAGAACGTCTTCGAGGGCCACACCGCCGGCCAGTACATGACCTCCGTCTCGCGTGCGGACATGATGGGCGAGACCGCCAAGGCGCTGGGCGGCGAGAACGTGCTGCGGTCGGAGGCCTCCTACTACGGGCCCTCCTACATGATCGATTATCTGAAGAGCGAGAGCCCGAACGGCCTTGTCGTCGAAGGCTATCTGATCAACTGCCACTATCCGGTCAACGAGAACCAGTTCGTGCTCATGTATGGCGCGATCGCCAAGAAGCCCGAGGGCATGGCCCCCGACCAGGCCGAGGAGATCGCCGACAGGTTCGTGGGCGGCCTGGGCAAGGGCTTCGAGCAGGACGCGGCCATCTGGAAGCGCAAGTCGCGCATCGACAATCCGCTGCTGTGCGAGGAGGACGGGCCGGTCTACCAGTTGCGTCGCTGGTATGAGCAGTTCTATGTGGACGTGGCCGAGGTCAGGGACGAGATGACCGACCGCTTCGAGTACGAGGTGGACACCACCCGTGCGGTCACCGCCTGGAAGGCGGAGGTCGCCGACAATATCGCCAAGCGCGAAGCCGCCGTGGCGAGCCACGTCTCCGACGCCGCGCAGGTCTGAGAGGCGTTGTCATGGACCAGGTTCGGTGCCTGTCCTGCGGGACGTGCGTGCTGGTGGAGAAGTACAGCGACCAGCACACGAGCGTGCAGTGGAACAGGGACGCGCAGGCCGCCTGCACGGAGATGAGCAATAAACCGCGTGCTCATACCTGTCACGCGCTGCGGACCGCCATCGACGACGCCGTCGCCTCGGGTGCGTTGAGCGTCAGCACGCGTGACGTGGACGTGCGCACTCGAGGACGGACTCTGGCCTGAGCGGGGTCGCCGGGTGCGGCCGGAATCCTCCGGATGGGCCTCCCGACATCGTCGGCGGTCGGCCCTGAAAATCGGATACCCGTCCGGGACGGGCTCGAAACTGACAGCGCAGGAATGGAACTGGTGGAACGGATGACGGTCACGGACTTCGAGGTAGACGAGGCCGTGGCGCCCACGGGGGTGAGCGGGATCACATCGGTGCGGATCGTGCGCGTGGTGTACGAGACCGCGGACGCGGTGTCGCTCGAGCTCGCGCCGGAGGTCGCGCATACCGAACGGTTCTCGTATCGGCCGGGGCAGTTCCTGACCCTGCGGATTCCGAGCGAGCTGACCGGATCGGTGAGCCGCTGCTACTCGCTGTCGAGCGCGCCGCACGAGGACGGGCCGCTGAAGGTCACCGTCAAGCGGACCGCCGACGGCTACGGCTCGAACTGGCTGTGCGACAACGCCGCCGAGGGCCTCGTCCTGGACGTGCTGCCGCCCGCCGGCGTCTTCACCCCAGAGTCGCTGGACACCGACCTGCTGCTGTTCGCCGGCGGCAGCGGCATCACCCCGATGCTGTCCATCCTGAAATCGGTGCTGGCGCGGGGCTCCGGGCACTGCACGCTGATTTACGCCAATCAGCACGAGAATTCGGTTATCTTCGCCCGAGAGCTCGCGGAACTGGCTGCCGCGCACCCGGATCGCCTCCTGGTGCTGCACTGGCTGCAGTCGGTCCAGGGCTTGCCGAGCGTGGCCGGCCTGGCCGCGATGGCGCGTCCATGGGCGGGCCGGGAGGTTTTCGTCTGCGGTCCCGGCCCGTTCATGGACGCGGTCGCGGCGGCCGCGGCCGAGCTCGGCGTCGACCGCAAGCGCGTGCACTCCGAGAAGTTCGTATCCCTGTCGGGCAACCCGTTCGAGGCCGACACGGCCGCAACCGACGTCGTGGCCGATGACGACGACGCCGCCACCGTGCAGGTCGAGCTCGACGGCGCGAATCACGAGCTGACCTGGCCGAGACAGCAGACCCTGCTCGACACCATGCTCGCCCGGGGACTCGACGCCCCGTACTCGTGTAAGGAGGGTGCCTGCAGCGCCTGCGTGTGCCGAGTGGTTTCGGGCGAGGTGAGCATGCGCCGCAATGAAATTCTGGAGGACGCGGACATCGCCGACGGCTATGTGCTGGCCTGCCAGGCCGTCCCGGTCACCGACGACGTCACCGTCACCTATTCCTGATATCCCCCATACCCAGAGGAGTATCACCATGGCTTCCTTCGCCTCGCTCGGCTATGTGCGCGCCCGGATCGCCGACGTGGCCGCTTGGCGCGCATTCGCCTTCGACACCATCGGTTTCGCCGAGGGTTCCGGCCCCGATCCGGATTCGGTCTACCTGCGCGTCGACGAGCACACCTACCGGCTCGAGCTGGTGCCCGGCGAGCGAGACGAGGTCATCGCCGTCGGCTGGCAGGTCGCCGATCGCCGCTCGCTGGAGCTGGTGCGCGAGACCCTGGAGAAGGCTGGAGTCGCGGTCACCACGCTCTCGCTCGCCGAGGCCGCCAACCGGCACGTCGAGGAGGCCATCGCCTTCGTCGATCCGTCCGGCTTCACCATCGAAGTCTTCCACGGCCCGCTGTTGGACCACAGCCCGGTGATCGGCAAGTTCGGGAACCGGTTCGTCACCGGCGATCTGGGTCTCGGCCATGTGGTGCTGCCGGTGCGAGACATCGAGGAGGCGCGCCGGTTCTACACCGAGGTGCTCGGCTTCGCCTCGCGCGGCTCGTTCCGGGTGGGGCCGCCCGAGCATCCGATCTGGATTCGCTTCATGGGCGTCAATGCGCGCCACCACAGCCTGGCGCTCATCCCGGGCTCACGGCCGGACGGGCCGGGCATCGTGCACGTCATGTTCGAGGTCGACTCGCTCGACGATGTCGGCCGCGCCCTGGACCGGGTGAACAGGGCGGGCTACCACCTGTCGTCCACGCTGGGCCGCCACACCAATGACAAGATGATCTCCTTCTACGTCCGCACGCCAAGCAACTGGGATCTCGAGTTCGGTTGCGAGGGAATGCTGGTCGGCGACGACTACCTGGCCGAGGAGATGACCGCCGACAGCTACTGGGGCCACGAGTGGTCCAGGGGCTGACCCGCGTCGGATGACGTCGATCTGGCCGCTGAAGCCCACGCGGCTGCGAAGGGCGCGCTGAGGGAAGCGTGGAAGGCGGTGAGCACGCTGCCCAGAAAGCGGCGTCAGGCTCGGATGGTCGCACGGCCCAGGCGGCATAGATCGGCAGGGCAGAGCCCATCATCACGCCGCCACACTTCCTCGTCGACGGCCTCTCGTTGTGAAATGTGTGCCACCGCGGTGAAACCGCAGCGTTCGAGCAAGGCGGTCAGGGACTCGGGCGTGAAATAACTCAGCCAGGGCTCGCCCTGCTCGGCCGTGGCCGGGATGGCGAATTCGCCGTAGACGCGGCCGCGTTCGTCGCGTAGCTCCGGCGGCAGGGCGTACTCCATCACCAATTCAGTGCCGGGCGCGAACGCCGAAAGCGTATCGAGAGTGGCGGTCACCGCGGATTCGGTGAGGTACATGGCGACACCCAGCCAGCTCACCAGCGCCGGTCGAGTGGGATCGAAACCGTGGGCCGCGAGTTCGGTGGCCAGATCGTCACATTCGAAGTCCACACCGACGAACCGCGTCGCCCCCGGATCGATCCCCGCAGCGGACAATAATTCCCGCTTCCATTCCTGCGTCGCCGGATGGTCCACCTCGAAAACGGCTGTGCTGGTCGCCAGCGGGGAGCGGTAGGCGAAGGAGTCCAAGCCCGCGCCGAGGACGACATACTGGTCGAACCCGGCCGCCAGCCGGGCCTCGGTGTAATGGCTGCGGGTGGTGACCGCAGCGCGAGTGCCGCTGAGCACGGGATGGTCGCCGAACTCACGGTGATAGGCGATGAGTTCTGCGGCCCGCTCACCCAGCAGCGCCTCCGCCACGGTGTCCTGAAAGAGATACGGCGCGCTGTCCACGATCAGATGCGCCGCGCGACCGGCGGCCGCCATCATCGCGGTCCGGCTCGGGCCATTCTCCATCGAATTCTCCCTTCGAGCACTGTTCGCGGAATTACCGCGAGACATGATGCTAGACAAGGAAATTCGATTACGTGCTCACCATATCACACGAAGATAAATTCCCGATTACGGTGAAACGGCTTCGGCTCATCGATCCGTGAAGGTGATCCGGACGGTGACCGGATCGCTTTCCAGGGTCGCGAAGACGCCGCGCGTGAACCGGGCCAGCGCCGGATGCGGGGCGAAGGCGCGGGTGCGGGCCACCACGTCATCGTCGGGGAGCAGGACGGCGGTGCCGGTGCGCCAGCGACCGCCTCGGCGGACGCGGACATTCGGGTTGGCGGAGATGTTCAGGCCCCAGCCCGAACGCAGGCCGTGCTGGCAGATCGCCCACGCGCCGTCCGCGTCGAAGAGCATGGACACCGGGACTCGGCGCGGCTCACCGGATTTGCGGCCGATGGTTTCGATCTCGGTGGCGAAGGTGGTGCGGACGCCGATCTTGCCGAGGGCGCGGATGGTCGGGTTCATGACGTAGTGGCCCACGGCGCGCTCGGTGCGGAACTTGCGGTCGGCGCGGTCGGCGGCGGAGCGCGGGGTGGCCGAGCGCTTGCCGCGGAAGGCATCGAAGCCGTTGCGGCGCAGCATGGTTACCACCGTGAGCCAGGGTGAGGGATCGGGATCATGGCCCGCCCCTTTCGTATTGCGGTTGGCTGGGACCTGACCGCTGGCCGGTGGCAGGGGATCGTGCAGGGTCGGTTGTCCGGATCGAGATGCTGCAGGCATGGCGTGGGCCCCGATTCCTCGTTGAAGGGTTGGGCGGCGGTCTACACTTGGGTAGACCAATCGGTGTATCCACGAACGTAGTACACCGATCGGTATACAGCAAGGAGGAACCGTTCATGGGTGCCCGCGACCGCCTCATCGACAGCGCCATCGCTCTGATGCGCTGCAACGGCATCGCCGGGACCGGCATCGCGCAGCTGCTCGACCACAGCGGCATCTCCCGCCGGTCCATCTATCTCAATTTCCCGGGCGGCAAATCCGAGCTGGTCGCCGCGGCCACCCGCACCGCCGGGCAGGCCACCAGCGCGCTCATGCGAACCGTCACCGCCGACACCGATCTGGCCGGTGCCGTTGCGACCTTTCCGGCGCTGTGGCGCGACGTTCTGGTTTCGAGTGATTTCACGGCCGGGTGCCCGATCGTGGCCGCGGCGCTCGGACGATCGGAATCGCCCGAGGCCGCCGATGCGGCGGGGGAGACCTTCAGCGAGTGGGAGGACATCCTCGCCGACCGGCTCGAGGCCGAGGCCGTGGAACCCGTCACCGCCCGCTCGCTGGCCACCACCATCATCGCCGCGGTCGAGGGCGCGGTCGTCATATCGCTGGCGACACGCTCGACCGCGCCCCTGGAACGGGCGGGCAAGCAGATGGCCGATCTGGTCGCCCTGCACACCGGCAAGCAGACCCCGGCCATCTGAACGTCAGATCAGGCTCGAGCCGTCCTCGTCGCGGACCGCCGGGCGCGGATGGCGGCCTTCGGCGGCCAGCACCCGCTCGATTTCCGCCAACTCCGGAATCGAGGCGCTGGCGCCCAGTTTCGTGGTCGCCAGCGCCCCTGCCGTACAAGCCCACGCCAACGCGGCAGCGGGACCCTCATGCCAATGCGCGGCGAGCGCCCCGGTGAAGCTGTCGCCCGCCCCGGTGGTATCCACCACCCGCACGCGAACGCCCGGGTGCGTCATCGCGACATCGCCGGGACCCCGATAGGACGCACCCGCGCCACCGAGCGTCGTGATGACATGCGGGACACCGGCCAGAGCCGAGGCCAGCCGCGCCGCTTCGCCTTCGTTGACAACCGCCACCTCGACCTCGGCCCACAAGCTGTCCGGAAGCTCTCGCGCCGGTGACGGATTCAGCATCACCGTCGTCCCGTTCGCCCGCGCGTGCCGCGCCGCAGCGAGCACCGTCGCAACCGGAATCTCCAACTGGCACATGAGAACATCGGCCGCGGCGATCGTCTCCAGGTCCGCCGCCGTCAATTCCGTCATCCGACCGTTGGCTCCGGCCACCACGACGATGCTGTTCTCCCCGTTCCCGTCCACGATGATCGTCGCAATCCCACTGGGCCCCTCGACCTCCCGCAGCCGGGCGACTCCAACCGCGGCCTCCCCCAACACCTTCCGCAGCGCCGTCGCGAACACATCCCCGCCGACCGCCCCCACAAAGTCGACCTCGGCCCCAGCCCGCCGCGCCGCAATCGCCTGGTTCGACCCCTTCCCGCCCGGCACCAGCGCAAACCCGTCCCCGGACACCGTCTCTCCGGCGTCCGGCCGCCTGCCGACAGTCGTCACCAAATCCATATTGATGCTGCCCACCACCGCGACTCGCGCCATACTCCGAACCTCGCTCAACCGAGGGCGGATTCGACGGTGGCCAGGGCTTCGGGGGTCACGGGGCCGGTGATCCGGGTGATGGTCGGCTCGGGCGCGGTCATGAGGGCTCGCTTCCGGTCGGGGTGCTGTGGCCGGGTTCGAGGGGTGGGCCGGCGACGGCGGAGAAGGTGCGGCATTCGGGTTCGCAGGAGGACGGGGCGGTGCGGAGGGCATCGTCGCGGACAATGAGGAAGGCCAGCGCGGCGGCCGCCACCATGAGGATGACGCAGGTGAGGATGGCCAGGCGAAAGCCGTGGGCGAAATCGGGCGGGTTGGTGTAGGCGGCGCCGGTGAGGCCGGCGAGGGGTGGTATAGCGGCCACGCCGAGAAGACCGGCGGCGCGGGCGACGGCATTGTTGACGCCGCTGGCCACGCCCGCGTGACGTTCGTCCGCGGTGGCGAGCACGGTGGCGGTGAGCGGGGCCACCGCCAAGGTGAGGCCGAGGCCGAAAACCAATGCGGCGGGCAGGACATCGCCGACATAGGAGGTATGGAGGCCGATGCGGGTCATGAGCAGCATGCCCGTCGCGGCCAGCGCGACGCCGACCGTGATGGGCCGGCGCGGGCCGATGCGCTGGGCCAGCGCGCCGGAACGGGCCGAGAACAGCAGCATGAGCACGGTGACCGGGAGCATGGCCGTGCCCGCGGCGATCGGGTTGAAACCGGCCACCACCTGCAGCGTCAGCACGAGCAGGAAGAAGACCACGCTCATGGCGCCGTACATGATGAAGGTGACCACGTTGATGGCGGTGAACTGCTGGGAGGCGAACAGGTCGACGGGCAGCATGGCCGCGGGATCCTCGCCGCTCCGTGACCGCCGCCGTTCGACCACCACGAACCCCACGCCGGCCGCGACACCCGCGATCGCACTGCCACACACCAGGATTCGATTCGTATCGTGCGCGGGCGCCAGGGTGAGGGCGTAGGTGATCCCGGCCAGGCACAGCGCCGCCAGCACCGCACCGAGCACATCGAACTTCCCGCGCGCCTCGGCGTCCCGCGTCTCGGGCACATGCCGCATCGTCACCGCGACCACCACCGCGGCCAGTGGAATATTGAGCAGAAACACCCACCGCCAACCGGCCGCCTCGACCAGCCACCCGCCCAGGAACGGACCGATCGCAGCGGCCATGCCGCCCAACCCGGACCAGGCGCCGACTGCGCGCGCCCGATCGCCGGGCCGGAACGAGGCTTGAATAATGGCCAGCGACCCGGGCGTCAGCAGCGCACCACCCACGCCTTGCAGGGCACGGGCCGCGATGAGCATCGAAACATCTTGCGCCGCACCGCATAACGCGGAGGCAACGGCGAACCACACCACCCCGATCAGGAACACCCGCCGCCGCCCGTACCGGTCACCCAGCGAACCGCCCAGCAAGATCAATCCGGCCAGCGTCAGCGTGTACGCGTTGACCGTCCATTGCAGGCCCGCCATGGAGGCGCCGAACTCGTCGCCGACCCGCGGCAGCGCCACATTCACGACGGTGGCGTCCAGCATGGCCATCCCCGAACCGAGGACAGTGGCGAGGAGAACCCATCGGCCGGTGTCCGAGGACAACCGGATGCTCGCGGTCATGCAACCCACGGTAACAACCTGCCCCCGACCGGCGGCGGATCGTCATCAGTAATCTGTTCCCATGACCGCTCCCACGACCACCGGCCGGGACGCCGTCCGCGAGGCGGTGCACGACTCGGCGCGCCGAGCTCGGGTGGCGTCTCGGACGCTCGCTCAGCTGACCACCGCGCAGAAGGACGCCGCGCTGCACGCCGCGGCCGACGCGCTGCTCGCGGCCAAAGAGGCCATCCTCGCCGCGAATGCCGAGGACATCGAGATCGCCAAGGCAGGCGGCACCGCCGAATCGCTGCTGGATCGGCTGCGGCTGACCGGGGCGCGCGTCGACGGAATCGCCTCGGGGCTGCGGCAGGTGGCCGGTCTGCCCGATCCGGTCGGCGATGTGGTGCGTGGATCGACGCTGCCGAACGGCCTGGAAATCCGCCAGGTGCGGGTGCCGCTCGGCGTGGTCGGCATGGTGTACGAGGCGCGGCCGAATGTCACCGTCGACGCCTTCGGACTGGCGCTGAAGTCGGGCAATGCCGCGCTGCTGCGTGGTTCGTCCTCGGCGGCGAAATCCAATGCGGCTCTGGTGCGGGTGCTGCGGGAAGCGTTGCAGGCGCAAGGACTTCCGGCCGACGCGGTGCAACTGCTGCCCTCGGAGGATCGGTCCAGCGTCACGCATCTGATCCAGGCGCGCGGGCTGGTGGACGTGGTGATCCCGCGCGGCGGCGCGGGTCTGATCAACGCGGTGGTGCGCGACGCCCAGGTGCCCACGATCGAGACGGGCACAGGCAACTGCCACGTGTTCGTCCACAAGGACGCCGATCTGGACATGGCCGAGTCCATCCTGATCAATGCCAAGACCCGGCGGCCCTCGGTCTGCAACACCGCTGAGACGGTGCTCATCGACCGGGCCATCGCCGATGTCGCGGTGCCGCGCATGATCAAGGCGCTGGAGGACAAGGGCGTCACCATTCACGGTGACCTGCCGGGCCTGGTGCCCGCCACCGATACCGACTGGGCCGACGAATACCTGTCCCTGGACATCGCGTTGAAGGTCGTCGACGACCTGGACGCCGCGGTCGAGCACATCAACCAGTGGGGCACCGGCCACACCGAGGCCATCGTGACGGCCGATCTGAAGGCCGCCCGCGAGTTCACCGCTCGCGTGGACGCCGCCGCGGTCATGGTCAACGCCTCGACCGCCTTCACCGACGGCGAGCAGTTCGGATTCGGTGCGGAGATAGGCATTTCGACGCAGAAACTCCACGCCCGCGGCCCCATGGGCCTGCCCGAACTAACCTCCACCAAGTGGATCGTGTGGGGCGACGGGCAGATTCGCCCGGTCTAGCACCCAGCAGTTGATGAAAGGACAGGCCGTGGCTCCCACCACCGCAACCGACCAGGAGCCGATCTTCTCGTCGGTCGACGATGTGATCGAGCGGCTGGCCCGCACCGGCTATCTGGCCGACAAGGCCACCGCCACTTCGGTTTTCCTCGCCGACAGGCTCGGCAAGCCCCTGCTCATCGAGGGTCCGGCCGGTGTCGGCAAGACCGAGCTGTCCAAGGCCGTCGCGCAGGTCGCGGGTGCCGAGCTGGTGCGGCTGCAGTGCTATGAGGGCGTGGACGAGGCGCGAGCGCTCTACGAGTGGAACCACGCCAAGCAGATCCTGCGCATCCAGGCCTCCTCGGAGAACGACTGGGCCGAGACCAAGGCCGACGTCTTCACCGAGGAATTCCTGCTGGAACGCCCACTGCTGACCGCCATTCGCCGCAGTGAGCCGACCGTGCTGCTCATCGACGAGACCGACAAGGCCGATGTCGAGATCGAGGGCCTGCTGCTCGAGGTGCTGAGCGACTTCTCGGTCACCGTGCCCGAGCTGGGGACCATCACCGCGAGCCGCAAGCCGTTCGCGGTGCTGACCTCCAATGCCACCCGCGAGCTGTCCGAGGCGCTCAAGCGGCGCTGCCTCTACCTGCACATCGACTTCCCGGACGAGGAGCTCGAGCGGCGCATCCTGGCCAGCCGGGTGCCGGAGCTGAAGCCCGCGGTGGCGGCGCAGCTGGTGCGGATCGTGCACGTGCTGCGCGGCATGCAGCTCAAGAAGCTGCCCTCGGTCGCGGAGTCCATCGACTGGGCGCGCACGCTGCTGGCCCTGGGCGCGAAGGATCTCGACGACAAGACGGTCGCGGCCACGCTCGGAGTGGTGCTCAAGCACCAGGCCGATCACGTGCGCGCCCTCTCCGAGCTGAAGCTGGCCTGACGTCATGGCGGGCGGGACGGGGCCTTCCAACGGCAGAGAGAACACGCCGCGCGGACTGGTTTCGGCTGCCATGCGGGCCATTTCGGGTGGGACGCCGGCCAAGCCGGTGACGGTGCCGGGACCGACGGCCGAGCACGGACTGCAGGGGCATCTGGTCGGATTCGTGGAAGCCCTGCGTGGTCGGGGGATTCCGGTCGGACCGTCCGAAACCGTGGACGCCGGACAGGTTCTCACCGTGCTGGACCTCATGGACCGGGAGGCCCTGCGTGAAGGCCTGGCCTGCGCACTCCTGCGCCGCACCACCCAGCGCGCCACCTTCGACGGCATGTTCGACCTGTGGTTCCCGGCCGCGCTGGGTGAACGCGTCGGGGCGGAGGACATCGCGCTGCCCGTCAAACCGGACGGCATGGTCGACATCCTCGAACTGCGGAAGATGCTGGCGGAGTTGCTGATCCAGGACCCGTCGGGTGAGCAGGCGCAACAGTTGCAGGCGCTGGCCGCGCAGATGGTCGACCAGATGGGCCAGTACCAGGCGGCGGGCGGGCCATCCTTCTCCGCCTACCAGACGCTGAAGGATCTGCAGCCGGAACTGCTGGTGAGTAAGATCCTCGCCGGTCTCGCCCAGGGCATGGACAATTCCGACTTCGACACCGAGGTCGCCCGGCGCACGGCCCGCCGGCGCATCAAGGATTTTCGCGGCACCGTCGAGGCCGAGACCCGCCGCCGGGTGGCCGAGCGCATCGGCCGCGACCGGGTGGCCACCTATGGCGTCGCCCGGCAGGCCGAGGATGCCGACTTCCTGCGCATCTCGCAGGCCGAACTCGACGAGCTGCGCCGCGGCAGCCAGCGGCTGGCCCGCGTGCTGGCCTCCCGCCTGGCCGCACGCCGCCGCCGGGCCCGCCGCGGCGAGATCGACCTGCGCAAGACCATGCGCAAATCCATGTCCACCGGCGGCGTCCCGGTCAACCTGGTCACCCGCAAGCCGCGGCCCGGCCGCCCGGATCTCGTGCTGCTGTGCGATATCTCGGGCTCGGTCGCGGGTTTTTCGAGTTTCACCATGCTGCTGGTGAACGCCCTGCGCGAGCAGTTCTCCCGGGTCCGCATCTTCGCTTTCGTGGACCGTGTGGACGAGGTCACCCAGCTGTTCGACGCGGCCACCCCGCTGGATCAGCTGACCCGCCGCATCTTCACCGAAGCCGAGGTGGTCGGCATCGAGGGCCACTCCGATTACGGCTCGGCCCTGGAGGGTTTCGCCGAGCGGTACCCCGACGCGGTCACCAGTCGTACCTCCCTGCTCATCCTGGGCGACGCCCGCACCAACTACCGCGACCCGGCGCTGGGCACCCTGACCAAGCTGGTCGCCACCGCCAAGCACGCCTACTGGCTCAACCCCGAGGCCGAGAAGATGTGGGGCACCGGCGATTCCGCCGCCGATCGCTACGCCGACATCATCGAGATGCACGAATGCCGCTCCGCCCGCCAGCTGACGGCCCTGGTCGGTCGCCTGCTCCCCGTCTAGGAGACCCCGTGGACGTGCTCGCCTTGCCACACCAAACCCCGGCGGGGCGGAACCATGGGAGGGCGACGTCGTCGCCAAGGTCGGCGACAAGATCTTCGCCTTCATCGGCAGCGGTGAGTCCGTCGGCCTGAAGTGCGGCCGCGACCGCGCCGACGCCGACGAACTCGTCCAGTTGTATCCCGGCGACGTCTCCGCCTCGGCCTACATCGGCCGTTTCCGCTGGAGCGGCGTCGAGGTCGGCGTCCGGGGCCCCGACGACGAACTGCGCGAACTCATCGACATCTCCTACGACGCCATCGTCAGCAAGCTGCCCGAATCCGAACGGCCGCCCGGATGAGCCCCGCCGGTGCGGGGGCGGGGCAATAGCCCCCGGTAAGCTCGCTTTTCGTGCATACGAACGGTCGCCGCAAGCTGGGCGTGATGGGCGGCACCTTCGACCCCATCCACCACGGGCACCTGGTCGCGGCCAGTGAGGTCCAGTACCGGTTCGACCTGGACGAAGTGATCTTCGTACCGACCGGTCAGCCCTGGCAGAAGGGCGATCGGCCGGTCAGCCCGGCCGAGGACCGGTACCTTATGACGGTCATCGCCACCGCGTCCAACCCCCGCTTCTCGGTCAGCCGGGTCGACGTGGACCGCGGCAAGGAGACCTACACCGTCGACACCCTGCGCGACCTGGCAGAACAGCATCCGGACGCGGACCTGTACTTCATCACCGGAGCGGACGCGCTGGCCAGCATCCTGACGTGGCAGGATTGGTCGGAACTGTTCGAGCTGGCGAAATTCGTCGGCGTGAGCCGTCCGGGGTACGAATTGAACATCGACCATCTCGCCGATCATCTCCGCGATTACCCGGAGGACACGGTCACGATGATCGAGATCCCGGCCCTGGCCATCTCGTCGAGCGAATGCCGGCGACGGGCGGGGGAGGGCCGGCCGGTCTGGTACCTCGTCCCGGACGGGGTCGTCCAATACATATCGAAACGGCACCTGTACGTGCCGCACGACAGTGCATTGTGAGAGTGCGCAGGGAAGAGGTAGCAGGGTGACAGCATCGGCAGAAGCGGTTCGGATGGCGACGGTGGCCGCACTGGCCGCCGACGAGAAGCTGGCCGTCGACGTGGTCGTGCTGGATGTCTCCGAGCAACTGGTCATCACCGACTGCTTCGTCATCGCGTCCGCGCCCAACGAGCGCCAGGTCAACGCGATCGTCGACAATATCGAGGACAAGCTGCGCGAGGCCGGATACAAGCCGGTGCGCCGCGAGGGCACCCGCGAAGGGCGCTGGGCGCTGCTGGATTACGTCGAGATCGTGGTGCACGTCCAGCATGAGGACGAGCGCGACTTCTACGGCCTGGAGCGGCTCTGGAAGGACTGCCCGACGGTGCCTGTCGAGGGCATCGGTGATCCGCGCGCCACGACCGAGGAAGACAAGGCTGGGGACGACGAGTGAGCAAGATGGCCGGCGTACGCCGGTTGATTCTGCTGCGGCACGGGCAGACCGAATGGAACGCCAGCGACCGCATGCAGGGCCAGATCGACACCGAACTGAGTGACATCGGCAGACGCCAGGCCAAGGACTGCGCGCCAGACCTGGCGACCAGCGACCTGATCGCGATCGTCTCCTCCGATCTGAGGAGGGCCCACGACACCGCACTCGCCCTCGCCGAGTGCGCGGCCATGCCGGTCGTCACCGACACTCGCCTGCGCGAGACCCACCTCGGTGACTGGGAGGGCATGGACCACCTCCAGGTCGACGCCGAGTACCCGGGCGCGCGCAAGGCGTGGCGGCTCGACGCCAACTTCACCCCGCCCGGCGGCGAATCCAAGCTCCAGGTGGGCGCCCGGGCGCTGCCGGTGGTACAGGAACTGTTCGCCGCGCGGGAGGATTGGCCCGGCCGTACCATTGTGCTGGTGGCGCACGGCGGGCTCATCGCGGCGCTGACCGCGGCCCTGCTCGAACTGCCCGCCGCGAACTGGCCGGTCCTGGGCGGCCTGGCCAATACCAGCTGGGTGCAGCTGACCAGCCACGGTCCCAGCATCGACAGACCCGGCTGGCGCCTGGATGTGTGGAACGCGGTCGCGAAGGTAGCCCCTGATGTCCTCTGAGACTTCGAACCCCCAATCGGCGCAGGACCGTTCGTCCGAGCGCAAGGTGCTGGTGGTCGTGGCGGACTCGCTGTCGTACTTCGGCCCGAAGGGCGGGCTGCCCGCCGACCATCCCGGTATTTGGCCCAATCTCGTTGCGGCCGAGCTGGACTGGGACGTCGAACTGGTGGCGCGTATCGGCTGGACCTGCCGGGACGCGTACTGGGCGCTGATCGGCGACCCGCGCATCTGGGCCGCCGTGCCGCGCGCGGGCGCCGTCGTGTTCGCGACCGGCGGCATGGACTCGCTGCCCTCGCCGCTGCCGACCGCGCTGCGGGAGCTGATCCGCTATGTGCGACCGGCTTCCGTACGCCGCCGGGTGCGCGATGCCTACAACTGGGTGCAACCCAAGCTGTCCCCGCTGGGATGGCCGGTGGCGCTGCCGCCCGCGGTGAGTGTGGACTACCTGGAGCAGTCGCGGCACTCGTTGGCGCAGCTGCGCCCAGAGCTGCCGTTCGTGGCGGTGCTGCCGTCGGTGCACAGGTGCGAGGCCTACGCCGAGGTGCACACCGGGCGTGAACCCATGGTGCGGGCCGTGTCGGCCTGGGCAGCGGAGCATTCGGTACCGCTGGTGGATCTCGGGGAAGCCGTGCGCGACAACGTGTTCAACGGCCCCGCCAACCCAGACGGCATCCACTGGGGCTGGGAGGGCCACAGCGCGGTCGCGCGGGCCATGGTGAAGGTGCTGACCGAGGCGACGGCTGATGAGGTACGCACTGCATGACCGTGGTGGTGGTGACCGACTCATCGGCCAGTCTGCCGGCCGGCCTCGCGGCCGATCTCGGTGTGCTGGCCGTCCCGCTGCATGTGCTGGTCGACGATCGCGAGATACGGGAGGGAATCGACGAGTGCGAGATCGACTACGGCTCCTCCCAGGTCACCACGTCCGCCGCCTCGCCGGGTGATCTGCGGGCCGTCTATGAGCGGGCGCTGGAGCTGTCCGACGGGGATGGCGTTGTGGCAGTGCACATTTCGCGGCAGCTGTCGGGCACCTGGGAGGCCGGGCGGCAGGCGGTGCGGGACATGGACGCAGCCGATCGGATCCGGCTGGTGGATTCGCTCAGCGCCGGTCTGGGCACCGGGCTGCCGGTGCTGGCAGCGGCCCGACGGGCGCGGTCGGGGGGGTCGCTCGATGTCGTATACGACTCCGCAGTGGCGGCGGCCAGCCGCGGGCGCGCGTTCATCGTCGTCAATCGGACCGAACAGCTGCGCCGTGGCGGCCGATTGAGCACGGCCGCCGCGTTCTTCGGCACCGAGCTGGTCACCAAACCGATCCTCCAGATCGTGGAGGGACGCCTGGAACTGCGCGAGAAGGCCCGCACCCGCTCCAAGGCCTTCACCAAACTCGTTGCCGCAGCGGTGGATGCGGCTGGGGAGGACGGGGCGGCCATCGCCGTCCAGCACCTCGGGGCCGAGGAGGCCGCCAACACCATCGCCGGTCAGCTGCAGGATCTGATCCCCGGCATCCGGGAGGTCGTCATCGCCGAATTCGGGCCCACCCTGGGTGTGCATCTGGGTTTGGGCGCGGTCGGCGCGCTGGTGGTTCCGGGCGGCTGCGGCTAGCGGAAACGGAGTTGTCCACAACAGGATTCGCTATCCACAGGCCAAGCGAAAGCCCAGGTCGCGCGAGCGGATCCGACTGTCGTGGCTCCTATCGTGAGCCACATGCCACGACTCGACGAACGCACCCCACTGCACCGCCTCGACGCCCGCGCGGATACCGAATCGCGGCACGGCTCAGCCGAATTCGGATCGGGCAGCTCGCACCCCGGCCGCTGGGATGAGGAGTCCCTCGACCATCTGGTAGACCCGGATCGACCCGGCACTGACCGCGAGCACGCCGGATCCACCACGCCCGACTGGCTGATCGAGCCCTGCGGGAGCATGTCCCTCTGGCACGAACGCCTGGTCCCCGAACGTTTCCGCGGCACTCGCTGGGATCCCGGTCCGCGCGGCGTCCTCGTCATAGCCGCCCTCGGCGTCCTCGCCATCCTCGTCGCGGGCTACGTCTCCCTGCGCGAAAAGCCGGTCTCCCAACCGGTCCCGCCCATCGCCTCCCTCAGCGAAACCGCACCTGTCGACCAGGAATCGCCCTCACCCCAGGCCGCGGTCGCCCCCACCGCAACGGCCGTACCGACCGGCGCTGCCACCCCGAGCGAACTGGTTGTGAGTGTCGTGGGCCTCGTCGAGCACGGCGGCCTCCGCCGCTTCCCGCTCGGAGCGCGTGTGGCCGATGCCCTGCGCGCCGCGGCCCCGCGTCCCGACGCCGACCTCTCCGCCCTCAACCTCGCCCAGCCCCTCACCGACGGCGACCAGATCGTCATCGGTCGCCCGGCACCCCGCCCCACCACCCAGCTGGTCGGCACCACGATCGTGAATTCCGCCCACCCCGCGGCAGATTCACCGTCGCCCTCCGGCATTCCCCGCCCGCCCTCCACTCCCGCCAAAGTGAACCTCAATACAGCCACCGAATCCGACCTCGATGGCCTGCCCGGCATCGGCCCCGTCACCGCCAGGGCGATCCTCACCTGGCGCGGCAGCCACGGCCGCTTCACCTCCATTGACCAGCTCACCGAAATACAGGGCATAGGCCACTCCCGCCTCATCCGCCTCCGCGACCGGGTGACGGTATGACCGCCGCCGACACCGACGTGAAGGATCGTGGGCCGGCCGAGATCCCGGATGTATTGGATGCTCGGTTGGTGCCCGCGGCCGTGTCCTGCTGGGGTGCGACGGTTTCGGCGCTGGTGGTGGGTTGGCAGGCCGGGGTGGGAGTCGCGGCAGGGTGCGGGTTGGCGGGGGTGTGCGTGTGGGCGTTGGCGATCCGAAGTGCGCGGGAGGGGCGGCGGAGCGGGGTGACATGGGTTGTGCTGGGCGCCTTGCTGATCGGAGCAGGGTTCGCGGTGGCGGGGGCCTGGCATGCGCACGGGGTGCAGACCCATCCGTTGCGGGCGGTGCGTGCCGGTCAGCGACTGGTCGCCGTGGTGCAGTTGACCGATGATCCCAAGCGGGTGTCTACCGGGCCATTCGGCGGGCCGAAGGTGATGATGCGCGCCGCGCTGGTCGAATACCGTTTGGGCGGGCGGGTTGTTCACTCCGGCGGGGCGGTGACGGTGATGGCGCCGACGGTCGGGTGGCGAACGCTGCTGCCGGGTCAGCGGGTGGAATTCGGTGCCCGCGTGGCGCGTCCGTGGCGAGCGGATCTGACGGTGGCCGTGTTGCGAGCCGAAGCGGCACCGACCTCGGTGAGCGAACCCCCCTGGTGGCAACGCATGGCGGGGCGGGTGCGCGGCGACTTCGCGACGTCCGCCCACCGCGCGCTGTCCGACGATGCGGCGGGCCTGCTCCCCGGCCTGGTCATCGGCGACACCTCGACCCTCACCGAGCATGTCGAGGAGAACTTCCGTGAAACGGATTTGACGCACTTAACGGCTGTCAGCGGTGCGAATATCTCGATTCTGCTAGGGGCGATTCTGGTTTCGATGCGCGCCCTCACCGTGGATCCACGCGTCGGTGCGGCGGCCGCGGGCGCGGCACTGGTCATGTTCGTGATCCTGGCCCGCCCGTCACCCAGCGTGCTACGCGCCGCCGTCATGGGAGCCGTTGCGCTGCTGGCCTTGTGCACCGGCCGACGCAAGCAGGCCCTACCCGCGCTGTGCGCGGCGGTCATCGGATTGCTCGCCTGGTCCCCGGGTCTCGCGGTGGACGCTGGTTTCGCTCTCTCGGTGCTGGCCACCGCGGGCCTGATCGTCATCGCCCCGGGCTGGGCGGATTGGCTTCGCGCACATGGCTGGTGGCGCATCCCGGCCGATTCCTTCGCCGTGGCCGCCGCAGCCTTCGTCGTCACCACACCGTTGGTCATCGCCCTGACCGGCCACCTGAGCCTGGTGGCAATCGTGGTGAACATGCTGATCGAGCCGGTGATCGCACCGATCACCATCCTCGGCGCGCTGGGCGCGCTGCTCGCCTGCGTCTGGTCACCGCTCGCCACGGCGGTCATGCATTGCACCGCCCCGCCGCTGTGGTGGCTGCTGACCGTCTCGGATCGGGCGGCCGCGCTCGGAGCGTCGGTCTCGCTACCCACCGGGCTGCGCTCGGGACTGGTGATCGCGGTTCTGTGCGCACTGGTTCTGATCGCGACCAGAGGGCGCTCAGGAACTCGTTGACGGCGTCGCGAAATGGTGGGGTCGTCGGCGTAGCGGAAGTGGTCGGTCTCGCGTTCGACCATGTGGGTGGCGGGGTAGCGGGTGCGCATGGCCTCGGCCATTGCGCGGGGGACGGCGCCACGGGTCGCACAGGTGTGTTGACCGGGTGCGGGGTGCGGGGGTTGTCGGGGCGGACTCGTAGGATCGGGGCGTGAACCAGCGACCTGCGCCCCTGCATCTTGTGCTCGGTGAAGAGGAACTGCTGATCGAGCGGGCTGTCGCGGGAATTACCGCGCAGGCCCGGGCCACGACCGCGGATGCCGATGCGCTGCCGGTGGATCGGCTGCGGGCGGGAGACGCCAGCACGGCGGAACTGGCCGAGCTGCTGAGTCCTTCGCTGTTCGCGGAGGATCGGGTGATCGTGCTGGAGTCGGCGGCCGAGGCGGGGAAGGACGCGGTAGCGGTGATCCAGGACGCCGCGTCGTCGCCGCCGGAGGGCGTGGTGCTCGTCGTGCTGCACAGCGGCGGTGGGCGTGCCAAGGCGCTCGCGTCGGCCTTGCAGAAGCTCGGCGCCGTGGTGCACAACTGCGCGAAGCTGACCAAGGCCGGCGAACGGGTCGAGTTCGTACGCAACGAGTTTCGCGCCGCCAATGTGCGGGTGCCGGCGGACGTGGTGCAGGCCATCATCGAGGCCGTCGGCTCGGATCTGCGTGAACTCGCCGCCGCCACTTCACAGTTGGCGGCCGATACCGGCGGCAAGGTGGATCTCGCGGCGGTGCGGCGGTACTACTCGGGCAAGGCCGAGGTGACCGGCTTCGATGTTGCGGATCTCGCCGTATCGGGGGATCGGCCGGCCGCCATGGAGGCGCTGCGCTGGGCCATCGATCGCGGTGTCCCAGCGGTGCTGCTCGCGGACGCGCTCGCGGATTCGGTGCACACCATCGCCCGCGTCGGCTCGGCCGGGCGCGGCGACCCGTTCAAGATGGCGGGCGATCTGGGCATGCCGCCGTGGAAGGTGAAGAAGGCCCAGGGCCAGGCGCGCGGCTGGACCGGTGCGTCCATCGGGGCGGCACTGCAGGTCGTCGCCGCGCTCAACGCCGATGTCAAGGGTCAGGCGGCCGACGCGGATTACGCACTGGAGCGCGCACTCTCGCGCATTCTGGAGCTGCGCGAGAGTGCCTCGTAGCCGAAGGCCCACGGGCGCTGGCGGAGATTACTCCGGCTTCCAGGTGACCTTGCCGCCCTGGAAATTCTGGGCCTTGCCGCCCTCGTAGTCGTACTCGTCGCTGGTCGGGTAGCCGTAGCGGCCGTTCTCCGCGCCATTGCGCACCCACTCGTCACGGATCGAGCCCCACACGATGTGGGTTCCGGTTTTCTGGGTGGAGTAGATGGCCCCGCCTTCGAACAGCTGCTCATGGGTCGTGGAGCTGTTGGTTTTGTTCTCATCGGCGATGGGGAAGCCCAGCGGGCTGCTCTCCCAGCCGACCGAGGAGTACTTGTCGCGGATCACGCCGCTGATCACGTGGGTGCCCGAACCCACGGACCAGTAGATCGAGCCACCCTGGAAGTGCTGGAAGCGGCCGGGTTTCGAGGTATCGCCCTCGTCGACGACGGGGTACTTCAGCGAGCCGGACTCCGCGCCGATACCGCGCCACTTGTCGCGAATCGACCCGCCGATGGCGTGTGCGTCGGTGGCCGCGGTCCAGTAGATGGAGACGTTGTTGACGAAGTCCTGCTTCTTACCGCCGCCCGCCGCGTCGGTCTCAGGGGTGGTGGGATCGCCGAAGAAGTCCGGCCCGCCCGCGCGGTCGTACTCGGCCTCGATCGCCCCACCCACCTCGAACGGGCCGATGGGACGGGCTGCCGCGACGCCCATTCCGGCGGTCAGCGCGACCGCGGCCACGCTGACGGCCAGCGTGCCCCGGGTCCAGGACGAACGGTTGTCACGATGCAGCGATGCCAAGAGAACTCTCCCAGTGCAGGTTTCCAATAGCCCCCGACGGCTCGCAGCCATCCTGCTTCGTTCGGCCCGGGTCGGCAAGTGTGTCGGTCGTAACGGACGGGCGTGTCGGTCGAACGGACGGACGACTGGTGTGGGAAACAGTCACGGTAACTCGTCGGATACAGCCGAAATAGTTTCGGCACTCAACCACCGGTGCACGTGCACGACAGTCAGCGGCGCCCGAGCCGGACGCTGAAGTCGCGGGGACGGGTACGACAAAAACCGCCGTGGTCATCGTGGCCACGGCGGCTGTGCGAAAGCATGATGTCCGGTAGGAACCGGGCAGAATCAGCCGAGCTTGTTGAAAGCCAGCGACAGGGCCGACTTCTTGTTGGCGGCCTGGTTGGCGTGGATGACGCCCTTCGAGGCGGCCTTGTCCAGGCTACGGCTGGCGGACTGCATGAGCTCGAGCGCCTTGTCCTTCTCGCCCGCCGCGGCGGCCTCGCGGAACTTACGAATCGAGGTGCGCAGCGCGGACTTGACCGACTGGTTGCGCTGGCGCGCAAGCTCGTTGGTGCGGATCCGCTTCATCTGGGACTTGATGTTGGCCACGCCGGTTTCCTCGTGTTCCTTCGCTTGGTGGTGTATGCGGGATGCAAAGTCTTCGGGCGCGCACTACGAGAGGGGTAGTTGCAGCACCGACCGTCGAGGCTACCAGGCGACGCACCGAGGAACGAAATCGGCCCCGGCCGACACGTGGCCGAAATCAGAAATCCATCCTGGTCCGACTGCGTGTCGTTCCTGCATGATGGACCATTTTCGCACGACCGGCACCTTCGCGTCTGCCGGGATCGAGCACGGGTGTCGATCCCGTTCGACTACACCTCGGTGAACCCGCCCCCGCAGCCCGGCCGTCGCCGGACGGCGCACCCGCGCAGCTGTGGGTGTACCTCATGTACCCGCTGATCGGCGGGATTCTCCGGACCCTCGTCTACGGAATGCTTACGCCGGTCGCGGGCGAGCTGTCCGGTTCAGTGCCAGTGGTATTCGGCGCACAGTCGATGCGCCACCCTGTCGAAGGTCTTGCGTGCGAGGATCGCGCCCTCACGGCGGATGCCCATCTCGGGTACGTCGAGGACTCGATCCAGCCGCACCCAGCTGTCCCGCTCGGCGCTGTCCCACGGGCCCGAGCCGATGCCCACCCAGTTGTCATGGTGGGCGTGTTCGGAGTTCGAGGACAGCATGAGCCCGAGCAGCGTGTCGCCCTCACGTCCGACCACCAGCACCGGGCGGTCCTTGCCGTTATCCGGGTCCTCCTCGTAGGGCACCCAGGTCCACACGATCTCGCCGGGATCGGCACGCCCGTCCACCTGCGGGCTGTAGACGATGCGGCGCGCACGTTCCTCGGACGGCACCCCCGCCGACGACGTCGGGCGGACATTCACGCCCGGACCCTTGCGCGGCGTCCCCACCGCCTTCAGCGCGCGGTCCAGCATCGTCGACTGCCGCACCCGCCCGATCAACTTCGGGGCCTGCTGCGTGACGAGCTGGGTCCCCTGCACCTTGGCAACGATCCCCAACTGCTTCCCCAGAGCGTTCCACCTGCCGGCCATGTCCGGCAGCCTAACGGCGGATTGCGGGATTCTCATCCGCACCGGATCAGCTTGCCGCAGAACGCAGTGCACCTGCGTGTTCGCGGCGCGTCTCGATTCTGGGCTGATGGAGTGGGGGGAGTGAAGCGGAGGAGGGGAGGAGGGAGGAATCGTGACGTGGGGGTCGCGAGCGGGTCGGGGCGGAGGCCGAGAACTGCCGCAGAACGCAGTGCACCTGCGTGTTCGCGGCCGTCTCGATTCTGGACTGACGGAGCGGGGGAGTGAAGCGGAGGAGCGGAGGAGGGAAGAATCGAGACCTCGGGGCCGCGAATGCGCCGGAGCGGAGCGGAGGCCAAGAACAGAGCACCGTAGACTTTCTGGTTGACATGCCGCTGTTTCGCCATGCCGAGGAGTGACTCCGATTAGCAGCTTCGCCGACAAGACGTTCACCGATCCCAGCCGGATCAGGAACTTCTGCATCATCGCGCACATCGACCACGGGAAATCGACCCTGGCCGACCGCATGCTGCAACTCACCGGAGTGGTCGAGGAGCGGGCTATGCGCGCTCAGTACCTGGACCGCATGGATATCGAGCGTGAGCGCGGGATCACCATCAAGGCGCAGAACGTGCGGCTGCCATGGCAGGTCGACGGGCAGGACTATGTCCTGCATCTGATCGACACCCCCGGCCACGTCGACTTCACCTATGAGGTGTCGCGCGCGCTGGAAGCCTGTGAGGGCGCGGTGCTGCTGGTCGACGCGGCGCAGGGCATCGAGGCGCAGACACTGGCGAACCTGTACCTGGCGCTCGAGAAGGACCTGACCATCATTCCGGTCCTCAACAAGATCGACCTGCCGGCCGCCGACCCGGATCGCTACGCCGCCGAGATCGCGCACATCGTGGGCTGCGAGCCGGAGGACGTGCTGCGGGTGTCCGGCAAGACCGGCGTCGGTGTGCCCGAGCTGCTGAACAAGGTGATCGCCGAGGTGCCGGCACCGGTCGGAGATCCGGACGCGCCGGCCCGCGCGCTCATCTTCGACTCGGTCTACGACACCTACCGCGGCGTCGTCACCTACGTGCGTGTGGTGGACGGCAAGCTCACCCCGCGTCAGAAGATCAAGATGATGTCCACCGGCGCGCAGCACGAACTGCTCGAAATCGGCATCGTCTCACCGGAGCCCAAGCCGACCGCCGGCCTCGGCGTCGGCGAGGTGGGCTACCTCATCACCGGTGTGAAGGACGTGCGCCAGTCGAAGGTCGGTGACACCGTCACCACCGCCCGCGACGGCGCGACCGAGGCCCTGGCCGGATATCAGGATCCGCGTCCGATGGTGTACTCCGGTCTCTACCCGGTCGACGGCTCCGACTATCCGGACCTGCGTGACGCCTTGGACAAGCTCCAGCTCAACGACGCCGCGCTCACCTATGTGCCGGAAACCTCTGTGGCCCTGGGCTTCGGCTTCCGCTGCGGCTTCCTCGGCCTGCTGCACATGGAGATCACCCGCGAGCGCCTGCAGCGCGAATTCGGACTCGACCTCATCTCCACCGCGCCCAACGTGATCTACCGCGTGGTCATGGAGGACGGCACCGAGCATGTCGTCACCAACCCGTCGTTCTGGCCCGAAGGCAAGGTGCGGGAGATCTACGAACCGATCACCAAGTGCACGGTGATCGCGCCGAGCGAATTCATCGGCACCATCATGGAACTGTGCCAGTCCCGGCGCGGCGAGCTGCTGGGCATGGACTACTTGTCCGAGACCCGTGTGGAGATGCGGTACACGCTGCCCATGGCGGAGATCATCTTCGACTTCTTCGACTCGCTGAAGTCGCGCACCCGCGGCTACGCCTCGCTGGACTACGAGGAGGCCGGCGAGCAGCGGGCCGACCTGGTCAAGGTGGACATCCTGCTGCAGGGCGAGGCGGTGGACGCGTTCTCGGCCATCGTGCACAGGGACGCCGCCCAGGCCTACGGGCACAAGATGACCACCAAACTGCGCGAGCTCATTCCCCGGCAGCAGTTCGAGGTACCCATCCAGGCAGCCATCGGCTCGAAGATCATTGCGCGCGAGAACATTCGGGCCATCCGCAAGGACGTGCTGGCCAAGTGCTACGGCGGTGACATCAGCCGTAAGCGCAAGCTGCTCGAGAAGCAGAAGGAAGGCAAGAAGCGCATGAAGACGATCGGACGCGTCGACGTGCCACAGGAGGCCTTCGTGGCCGCGCTCTCCACGGATTCCGCCTCGGACAAGAAGAAGTAGGCGCGACGCCGGCTCTCGGAACTCCTGTGCCCGCCCCCTTCGGGATCCGGGCACGGTCCCGGCGGTGAGGTAAGGGGCCGGGTGTCCGGGCTCTGCCCGGCAGCGGGCATCGTTGTGGCACTCCCGGTCGGCCGGTCAGGCGCAAGGTTGGATATGCACCCGGAAAATGGGGCTTCCGTAGCGATATGCCGGGTGACAAGCTATGTGACGCACCGCTGTGCACACTGCCTCCAACCAGGTGGATGTGACAGACCCGGTTCTCCGGAAATAGGGTGTGAAACGAGTTCGGTTCGGCGGTCCGCGCAGCGGGTCGCCGAAGCCCTGAGAGCGGAGCCCAGATGACACGCGATCTGCCCTTCGACGACGCTGCCGGTACCGGTGACAACGGCGGAGACGCCGCCTACCGCATTGCCAACGGAGTCGCCCGCGTAGCCAGGGCAGGCGCGTACGTCACCGGCGGCGCGCTCATCGCGGCCGGCGGCAATCGCGGCGGCACCCCGGCCATCAATCACGACAGCAAGAACGTGGGCTGGTCAGAGGTCGAGGATCCGCAGCCGAATGTGCCCAGTCCCACCATCACCTTCCCGGACCTGACGGCCGATTCGGTGCAGCCGCACCACGGCCCCGCGGCCGCGCCGGTGAACGCGCCCTTCGGTCCGCTCGGCGACTACCAGCACGGCACCGACGCCGGAATGTTTCCCTCGCTGGACGCGATTCCGTCCAACGATCCGGCGATGTCCGGCTTCCACGGGCTCGGCCTGCCCGACACCGACACCGGTGCGGCGGGAATACCGGTCTACGGCCCGCGGCCGGGCTGGGGCCTGCCGCTCGAGAGCAACGATGACCAGCAGTCGGAATCGGCTCCGGCCCAGGCGCAGCCGCATCTGCCGACGCTCGATCAGCAACAGCCCGGATTCCTGCCGGGCCTGGGCGGCTTCAAGCTGCCCGACGCGATGCACCTGCCCGGCATGGACGGCAGCGGGTTCCACCCCGGCGCAGCCTTCAACCCGAGTGCCGCGCTCGAGCCCGGCGCTCACCCCGGTGCCGCGGACCACACCGGCGGGGCGTTCGACGGCATCGGCGCGACGGCCGGTCAGAGCGGGCCGGGCGTGTTCGTCGGCACCGACTGGGCCGTGGATGCGCACGTCGGACTGGACGGCGTGTGGTTCCACTCGAATATGAAGGTCGATGTGGGCGTCGGCACGGTCGGACACCAGCTGGATGCCTACAGCCAGCAGCTGGGACAGGGGATTTCGCACATTCCCGCCAACACCACGCTGCCCAATGGCGGCGCCACGCCCACCGCCCCGGGGACGCCCGCGTCGAATACGAGCCAGCCCGCGAATCAGCCGGGGTCGGCGATTCCGGCGGGGGTGAATGCTCTTCCGGGACAGGGTGTGTCCGAGTCGCCCTCCGGCCCGATGTCCGGTTCCACTGTGCCGGGCACGACGTCGCCGGTCGCGGCGACCGGTGCGCCGCTGGGCGCGTCGGGTGTGCCGGGTGCGGCCGCGCCGTCGAACCCTATCTCGCTCACCACGATTCCGGCCGCCCCGTCGGCTCCGGTCGCGCCCGCCTCGGTTTCGCCGGTCGCCGCGCCTGTGGTGCCCGCGCCCACGGCCCCGGTCTCGGTCGCGCCGGTGGCGGTCGCCCAACCGGTCGCGGTGACACCGTTGCAGACCACCATTCAGCCCGATGCCGCCAATCAGCCGATCGCGAATCTGCTGTCCACGCACGGCGGTCCGTCGCCGCTGACCGCGCCCGCGGCCGTGGCGCCCGCGCTGTTCGATCACGGGCGTCAACCGGTGCTGGCCGATGGCGGACCGTCGGAGCCCGGGCATCCGGCGACGCTGGTCGACAAGCCGGTGGCTCCCACCGCCCCGTCGACCACCGCGCCGAACGTCAGCGTGCCGGTCAAGACCGATCCGGTTCCGGTGCTCACCACCGTGCCGCCGATTCCGACCACCAAGATCCCGGGTCTGGACCCCGATCTCACCAAGGGCGGCAGCACGCCGGTGACCACCGCGCCCGCCACCGCGCCGGTGACCTCCGGCGGTGACACCGATCTCACCACCAAGCCGCAGAAGCCCGTGGACGACTCCGGCACTCACGGCAGCACGCCGACCGTGACCGTCCCGACCGACGATCCCGCGCCGACGCATCAGCCGACCGTGAGCAACCCGCCGCACCCGACCGTGCCGACGGCTCAGCCGACGGTGCCGACGGTGCCGACGGTGCCGGATCATGGTTCGCAGCCCAGTGTTTCGGTTGCGCCCGCGCCGACTGTCGCCCCGGTCCCGACCATGCAGCAGCCGATCACCACGCCGCCGCACATCGACCCGCCGGTGAAACCCATAGCGGACCAGTTCGATTCGGGTAACCACGCGCTGCCGATCGCCGACGACGCGGGTCTGCACTCGCTGTTGTCGGTGCACGACAGTGGTCTGCTGGTGCATGACGCCGGACTGTTCTCCGGCCTCGGCGCCGATGCCCTGTACGCCGATGCCCACTCCTCGGTGCAGGGTCCGGGCGATCACATGCTGCTGCTGTGAGCGTGCCCGGTCATCAGGTTGCGGTGAAGAATCCCGATGCACTGGGTCCGCTGGTCGCGCTGCTCGACCAGCTGCTCGAACTGACCCATGCCTCCGGTCGGCTCGATCTGGCCGGGCGACTGGGTATCGCCCGGGCGCGCCTGGCCGACCCGCGGGTGCGGCTGGTCGTGGTGGGCGAATCCAAGAGCGGTATGAGCACGCTGGTGAACAGCCTGGTCGGGGCCGCGGTGAGCGCCACCGAGAGCCAGGCCAGCGTGCCGGTGATCGCCGAGTACGGTCCGCAGGCCAGCGCCACCCTGGTGAAGGCGGGCCCGGGCGGCACCGCCCAGCGCACCGCCGTGGATCCTCAGCGGGTCCTGTCCGAGCTCGACGGTGACGTCATCCGCGCCGAGTTCACCCAGCCCAGCGCGTTGCTGGCGGAGGGCTTCGTGGTGCTGGACGCGCCCGGCTCGCCCACCGAGACACCGGCGACCTGGTCGCTGATCGCCGCCGCGGACGCGGTGCTGTACGTCGCCGATGCGCGGGCTCCGTTCACCCCGGCGCAGATCGAACAGCTGCAACGCATTGCGCAGGTGTGCCCGACGATCGTCTGCGTGCTCAACAAGATCGACCAGTATTCGCAGTGGCCGCAGGTGCAGCAGCATGACCGGCAGCTGCTCGACGACGTCGGGCTAGCCTTCGCGGTGGCCCCGGCCTCGGCGCGGCTGCATGAGCGCGCGACCGCCGCCGGAGACCGACAGCTGGATCTGGAATCCGGTGTGCCGCAACTGCTCGACCACCTGCGCTCGTATGTGCTGGGTCGCGCGGACGCCGTCGCCGTGGAGGCCGCGGTGCGCGATATTCGGCTCATCACCGACCACCTGTCGCTGGCCCTGCGCAGCGAGGCCGAGACGCTGCGCGATCCGCGCCGGCTGACCGTCATCACCGAGCAACTGCGCCGCACCCGCGAGGAGGCCGAGCAACTGCGCCAGCGGTCCGCCAACTGGCAGGTCACCCTGGCCGACGGCGCGGGCGAGCTGATGGCCGACACCGAACACGATCTGCGGCACCGGCTGCGCAGCCTGATCCGTGACGCCGAGGCCGACATCATGAAGGGTGATCCGGCCAAACGCTGGGCGGACTTCGGCGCGGACCTGGACGCCCAGATCTGTGAGGCGGTGGAGGAGAACTTCGTCATCGCCCACTACCGGTCGGTGGAGTTGGCCGAGCAGGTGGCCGCGAAGTTCCCCGACAGCGGGATCCCCACCCCGGACCTCAAGCTGGACAACCCTGGCGATGTCGGCGCGGTGCTGGAACCCGTTGCCGCACTGGACAAGCTGGACAGCGCCAAGCACGGCGTCACCCAGCAGGTGCTGACCGCCCTGCGCGGCTCCTACGGCGGCCTGCTCATGGTCGGCCTGATCACCAGCCTGCTGCACATGTCGCTGGTGAACTGGTATTCCGGCGGCGCGGCCGTGCTGCTGGGCGTGAACGCGCTGTGGGACGACCGCAAGGCACGCCGCCAGCGTCGCCAGGCGGAGGCCAAGATGGCGGTGGCCCGGCTCATGGACGATGTGATCTTCCAGGTCAGCAAGGAGTCCCGCTACCGGCTGCGCGCGGTGCAGCGCAGTCTGCGCGACCACTTCACCGAGATCGCCACGGCCACACTGCGTTCGGTGGACGCCTCGCTGCGCGCCGCGGAGGAGGCGGCCACCGTGCACTCGGGTGCGGGGCGGGAGGCGCGGCTCACCGAGATCGAACGGTCGCTGGTCCGATTGCGCGATATCCGCGAGCACGCCGACACCATCGGCGAGAACCCGGCCTACTGAGGCGAGAGCCCTTGGCGCCGAACGGATTCGGCCGCGTGAGCCGCCGAATCCGTTGCCCCGGTTCTCTGCTCAGCGTCCGGGGTGCGCCGGATGGAACTGGCCCGCGTGATGGGATTCCTCCGCCCGGATCACGTGCATGACCGCGTTGATCAGCGCCAGGTGGGTGAACGCCTGCGGGAAGTTGCCCAGGTGCCGTCCGGTCCGCGAGTCGATCTCCTCGGCGTACAGCTTGAGCGGGCTGGCATAGCCGAGCAGCCGCTCACACAGCTGCCGGGCGCGTTGCAGCTCACCGATTTCCACGAGCGCCGACACCAGCCAGAACGAGCAGATGGTGAACGAACCCTCTTCGCCGGACAGGCCGTCGTCGGTGGTCTCGGTGCGGTAGCGCAGCACCAGGCCGTTGTCGGTGAGGTCGTCGGCGATGGCCAGCACGGTGGCGCGCACCCGGTGATCGGTGGGCGGGAGGAAGCGGGTCAGCAGCACCAGCAACAGTGAGGCATCCAGGGTGTCGCTGCCGTAGCTCTGGGTGAACACGCCCTCGGAGTTGACGCCGTTGTCGAGGATGTCGGCGCGGATCTCGTCGGCGATGTCATGCCACTTCTTGGCGTAATCGAATTCCCCGTGCAACTCGGCCAGTTTCGCGCCGCGGTCCAACGCCACCCAGCACATGACCTTCGAGGAGGTGAAGTGCTGCGGCTCGCCGCGCACTTCCCAGATGCCGCGATCCGGTTCGCGCCAGTTCTCGATTGCCGCTTGCACCTGCCGCTCGAGCATGGGCCACAGGGTTTCCGGCACCTGCTGACGCGATTTCACGTGCAGGTAAACGGAATCCAGGATGGTGCCCCAGATGTCGTGCTGGTTCTGGTTGTAGGCGGCATTGCCGATGCGGACCGGCCGCGCGCCGTCGTAGCCGGACAGATGGGGGAGTTCCGACTCGGTGATCTGGCGTTCGCCGCCGATGCCGTAGAGCACCTGCAGTGACACGGGTTTGCCATCCTCGTCGGTGGTGACATCGTGCAGGAAGGCGAAGAAGTCGTCGGCCTCCCGGTCCAGGCCGAGGGTGTACAGGCCCCAGAGGGCGAAGGTGGAATCGCGCACCCAGGTGTAGCGGTAGTCCCAGTTGCGTTCGCCGCCAGGGGTTTCCGGCAGCGAGGTGGTGGCGGCGGCCAGCAGCGCCCCGGTGGGCGCGTAGGTGAGGCCTTTGAGCGTCAGCGCGCTGCGCAGGAGGTAGCTACGCCACGGGTGATCGGGGAATCGCCCCAATGTGATCCACTGCCGCCAGCACTCGATGGTCTGCCACATCTTCTCGGCCGCCTCGGCGAAGGTGCGCGGTGGTGGCAGCTCCGACCAGGACAGGGCCACGAACACCTCGTCGCCCTCCTTCATGCGGGTGCGGGCGCGGGCCTCCCGGCCCTCCAGGCCCAGTCGCAGATCGGTGGTCAGCGTCAGGGTCGGGCAGCCCTCGATATCGCAGGTGGCACTGGCCCTTTCGTACACATCGCCGCTGTAGTGCCAGTTGGCCGGCCCGCGGTGGTAGTCGAAGGCGGGTTCGCAGCTCATCTCCAGCTCGACCACGCCGTTCACGCATTTCACGGTGCGCAGCAGTATGTGTTCGGCATCCCAGTCCATGGGCGTGCGCCTGTGACTGCGGCTGCGGGACCTGTTGTTGTGCCACGGACCCAGCACCAGCGCGTCGCGCACGATGAGCCAGCCGGTCTCGGTCTGCCAGGTGGTCTCCACGATCAGCCCGCCCGGCAGGTACCGGCGCGCGGCCGGCACCTTGCGGCCGTAGGGGCCGATGCGGAAGTGGCCGGCGCTGCGGTCCAGCATGGCCCCGAAGATGCTCGGGGAGTCCGGCCGCGGGATGCACATCCACTCGACCGAGCCATTGCGGGCGATGAGGCAGTTGGTCTCACAGTCGGACAGGAAGGCGTAGTCGTCGATGGGGGGAAACACGGACTGATGCATCATGCCGGTCGCCGTGGGCAGGAAGCTGTCGGACAGGGCGGGATCCCCGGGGGAGAGCGGGTCCCTCTGGGCCTTCACCTCGGGCGGATCGTTGTAATCGGCGGCGGGATCGACACCGATCTCACTGCCGAGCGGGCGGTCGGCGGATTCCGGTTCGTCGTACGCATCCATACCAAACATGATCTGCCCGTCACGTCTCCCACCGCCACCCCTCGACCGAGGCCTGTCGGCCGCTCCGCATATTCCGCGGCCCGAATCGTCCACCACCTGATACGCGGCCTAGGCTGGGGTCGTGCATGCGATTGCAGGATGGTGGGACGGCGTCGAACTGTGGGTGGCCGGCCTGCCCTTCGTTCCCCAGTTCGCGGTGGTGCTGGCCGCCATGGTGCCGGTCTGCTTGGCCATCGCCTACGGGCTCGACCGGACGCTGCGGCTGGTGCTGCGCGTTCTCGGCCGGGATCGGATCGCCGCCCAGGAGGCCGCGGTCCCCGCCACGCCGCCGCGTCGCATGCGGAAGGAAGCCGCCTGAGATGCCGCGCTCTCGCGTCCAGCTTGCCCTGATCGCACTCCTTGTTCTCGTAGTCGTCGCCTGGTTGTTCACTCGCTGAGTGAGTTTCGGTACCGCTCGGGCGAATTCTCGGCGTACTGTGCAGACCCATGTCAACCGATGAAGGTCTGGAACTGGTGTTGTCCGAAGAGGACTTCGAGGACGAGCCCCGTCTGATCGCCACCCACTACTGCGGCCCCGACGAGGCCATCGACATGGTGAAGGCGGCCCAGCTGCTGGGCCTGGGCGTGCGCCTCACCAACCGCATCCGCCCCGATGAGGAGGATGCCGAGACCGCCACCGAGGAGTGGATCCTCGACATCCTCGAAACCCCGCCCGTGGTCGAGGGCGACGAGTAATCCCGCGGGTTATCGTCGAAACGACGAGGGCGTCCGGGGGCCGCTGTCCCCGGATCCCATTCCAATGAGGCGGGGCCTGGTCCCGAATCTCGTCCGGGGGACCGGGATCAGGTCAATCATCGGATCCCCGGATCCGTTTGCCGAGCTTCGACAGCGTTTCGCTGACTTCCTGACCCACCGTGCCGACCGCGGCTCCGACATCGCGGCCGAGGTTGCGCACGGTGCGGATCAGGGGGTCTTCGGACTGGTCGAAGTTCTCGCGGTAGGACCGGGCGGCGTGTTTGATCTCCTCGCTGATGCGGGCGTCCTTGTCCTGATGCCGGCGCGGGTACTGACCGTCGAGGATGCGGTCGTAGTCACCGCTGGCGATCCAGCGTCGCAGTTCCGCGGCCCGCAATACCGAGAACGGGTGGCTGGCCAGCTCCAGGTTCAGCAGTTTGAGCACGCCGTCGCGCAGGTCGCCCGCGCGGTCGTAGTCGTCGGCCTGGGCGAGGAAGGCGGCGTGGCTCATCTCGTCGACGCGGGAGCCGCCCGCCAGCTTCATGTGCACCCGCACCGAGGCTTCGACGTCCTGGCCGACCAGCAGACCCGCGCGGTCGCCGGACAGTTCGGACTTGCGGCTCCACTCCATCAGCGCCGCCACGATCGCGCGTAAAGCCCAGCCGCCTACCGGCATCCAGCCGATATTGGCGGCCAGCCGCATCAGGTGCATGAGCATGGTCCGGTAGACAGCGTGCCCGGACAGCGCGTGCCCGAGCTCATGGCCGACCACGAAGCGCAGCTCCTCATGATCGAGCAGATCCAGCAGCCCCGTGGTCAGCACGATGAAGGGCCGGTCCATGCCGATGGTGAAGGCATTGGCGCCGGGAGACTGCAGGACGAACATCTCCGGAGTCGTCTTCGCATCGAGGATCCGCACCGCGTCCTCGCGCAGGTGGTGAATGTTCTTGAACTGCCGCTCGTCCACCCGTACGGCTGTCGCCAGGTACATGAGCCGGTGCTGCCGTTCCTGCAGCAGCCCCGACAACGTCCGCAGCAGCGTGTCGAACCCGCTGAGTTGCCGCAGACCGACCAGCGCGGTGCGGTCGGCGGGATGCTCCCAGGCGCGAGTGGAGATGTCGGGAAACTCCCGGCGCAGACGAGCGGGTGTGGTCATCATTCCCCCGTGTGGTGTCAGCAGGCGACGCGGCATCGGGCCGCTCGATACAGTCTGCCGTGTTCCGCCCAGGGTTGCGCTCGAGGTGATTTCAACCCCGTTCGAGATTCGCGGCGTGAGGTGCCGCTCTGCTAAAGTCGCGGCGTGTCGTCGAGCGTTGTGCCCCGGGTCCGCCATGAATTGGCGTTGATCGCTGTGGGCTGCCTCGCGGTCGCCGACATTCACTGTCGCTGACGGCCGATCGGGCACTGCTGCACGTCTGAGTAGACTTGGCGCGCGCATTTCTTCGCAGTTCGTGTTCGTCCCCCGGCGGCCTTCGGGCCGGAGCGCCACCGTCGCGGAATCCCGACGGGTCTACGGCAGTACGTTCATTCCCGCCGGTCGACGTCGAACCGGCGGGTCGCCCGAAAGGTCCACGCCGATGTCGCGCAATATTCGTGTCTCTCGCCGATCTACCTTCGCCGTCGCTCTCACCGCGGTCGCGGCCACCGTGCTCACCGCCTGCGGCGGCGGCGCGAGCGACGCCAAGGACAGTGGCCCGGCATCCGGGGGCGGCGGCAATATCAACCTGTATGCCTACTCGGTGGCGAAGGCCGCCTACGACAAGGTGATTCCGGTCTTCAACAAGACCGATGCGGGCAAGGGCACTCAGTTCCAGGCGTCCTACGGCCCCTCGGGTGATCAGTCCCGCAAGGTCAAGGACGGCGCCGAGGCCGATGTGGTGAGCTTCTCCGTCGAGCCCGACATCACCCGCCTGGTGGACTCCGGTCAGATCGACGCGGGCTGGAACGCGGATGCCAATAAGGGTGTTCCGTTCGGTTCGGTGGTGGCCATCGCGGTCCGCAAGGGCAATCCGAAGGGCATCAAGAACTGGGACGACCTGCTCAGGCCGGGCATCGAAGTGGTCACCCCCAACCCGTTCAGCTCGGGCTCGGCCAAGTGGAATCTGCTGGCTCCGTATGCCGCCAAGAGCGAGGGCGGCAAGAACCCGCAGGTCGGTCTGGACTACCTGAGCCAGTTGCTGAGCCACGTGCACGTGCAGCCGAAATCGGGCCGTGAGGCCACCGACGCCTTCCTGCAGGGCACCGGTGACGTGCTCATCAGCTACGAGAACGAGGCCATCTTCTCCGAGACCAAGGGCGATCCGATCGAGCACATCGTGCCCGACACCACCTTCCGGATCGACAACCCGGTGGCGGTGCTGAAAAACGCCAAGAACCTGAAGCAGGCCATCGCTTTCCGCGATTTCCTCTACACCAAGGACGCGCAGCAGGCGTTCGCCGAGGCCGGTTTCCGTCCGGTCGATCCGCAGGTGCGCGCCGACCACGCCAAGAACTTCCCGACCCCGCAGAAGCTGTACACCATCGACGAGCTGGGCGGCTGGAAGGCCGTGGACAAGGAGCTGTTCACGCCGAACACCGGCTCCGTGGCCCAGCTCTACGACAAGGCCACCAAATAGCCGGGTGACCTGCGGCACAAGTGATACTCGAAACCGTGAGCGACAGCACCTCGAACGCCGGGATCGATCATGATCCCGGCGTTTCGGCAGACGACAACGCGCGCCGATCGGCCGGTCCGGGCCGGGTCCGGTCCTGGCTGAAGGTGACCGGGTCGGTCGGCCCGATCGGCATCGGCACCTCCGTGCTCTGGCTCAGCATCATCGTGCTGCTACCGCTGGCCGCGCTGACCGCCAAATCCTTCGAAAACGGCTGGTCCGGCTTCTGGGAGGCGGTCACCGCGCCGTCCGCCCTGGACGCGCTGCGGGTGACCATCACGGTGTCCGTCATCGTGACGCTGATCAATGTGGTGATGGGCACCCTGGTGGCCTGGGTGCTGGTGCGAGACGAGTTTCCCGGCAAGGGGTTCGTGAACGCGCTCATCGATCTGCCCTTCGCCTTGCCCACCATTGTGGCCAGCATTGTGCTGCTGGCGCTGTACGGGCCGCAGTCGCCGTTCGACATCCACCTCAACGCGACCCAGCCGGGTCTGGTGGTGGCGCTGGCGTTCGTGACGCTGCCGTTCGTGGTTCGGTCGGTACAGCCGGTGCTCATCGAGGCCGACAAGGATGTGGAGCAGGCGGCCGCGTCGCTGGGCGCCGACAACTGGACCACCTTCCGGACCATCATCCTGCCGACGCTGGCCCCCGCCATCGTGAGCGGTTCGGGCCTGGCGTTCGCCCGCGCCATCGGCGAGTACGGCTCGGTGGTGCTGATCGGCGGCAATATCCCGAAGAAGACCCAGATGGCCTCGCAGTACATCCAGCAGCAGATCGAGGTGGACAGGCCGGTCAATGCCGCCGCGGTGTCGGTGGCGCTGCTGGCCATCTCGTTCCTCACCCTGTTCGTGCTGCGGGTCACCTCCGATCGGCTGGCGCGCCGGGAACGGGAGTCCTGATGAAACTCGGTTCCTGGACGAGGATTTCGCTGCGCACGGTGGCCCTGGCGTACATCTTCGCGCTGTTACTGGTGCCGCTGGGCATCATTCTGTGGCGTACCTTCGAGCACGGGTTCGTCGCGTTCTACAACTCGATCTCCACGCCCGCGGCGATCTCGGCGTTCAATCTGACGCTGTTGATCGTCGCGATCGTGGTGCCCGTGAATGTGATCTTCGGTGTGATCATCGCGATCGCGCTGGTGCGCGGAAAGTTCCCCGGCCGCAATCTCTTACAGGGCCTGGTCGATCTGCCGATGGCCATCTCGCCGGTCGTGGTGGGTGTCTCGCTGATTCTGCTGTGGGGCGCGAACGGCTGGCTCGGCGGGCTGGACAGCCACGGGTTGAAGATCATCTTCAATCTGCCGGGCATGGTGATCGCCACCATCTTCGTGACGCTGCCGTTCGTGGTGCGTGAGGTGGAGCCGGTGCTGCACGAGATCGGCGACGATCAGGAGCAGGCCGCGGCCACCCTGGGCGCATCGGGCTGGCAGACCTTCTGGCGTATCACGCTGCCGGCCATCCGCTGGGGTCTGACCTACGGCATCGTGCTGACCGTGGCCCGCGCGCTCGGTGAATTCGGTGCGGTGATCATGGTTTCCACCGGTCTGCCCGGAAAGTCACAGACGCTCACACTGCTGGTGAACGGGCGATATGTGAACGATCACAACACCTTCGGCGCCTACTGCGCGGCGACCCTGCTCATGGGCATCGCCCTCGTCGTTCTTCTGCTCATGACCCTTCTCGAACGCAAGCGGGACACTGCCAAATGATCACCGTGACCAATGCGAACAAGCGGTACGGCACGTTCGCCGCTCTCGACGATGTCAGCATCGACATTCCCTCGGGTGAGCTGACCGCGCTGCTCGGTCCGTCCGGTTCGGGCAAGTCGACGCTGCTGCGTTCGATCGCGGGACTGGAGACACTCGACAACGGCGTCGTCACCATCGCGGGCCGCGACGTCACCAATGTCTCGCCGCAGAAACGTGATATCGGTTTCGTCTTCCAGCACTACGCGGCATTCAAGCACATGACCGTGCGCGACAATGTGGCCTTCGGGCTCAAGATCCGCAAGCGGCCCAAGGGCGAGATCAAGAAGAAGGTCGACGACCTGCTCGAGATCGTCGGTCTGGACGGCTTCCAGCACCGGTATCCGGCGCAGCTGTCGGGTGGCCAGCGTCAGCGCATGGCGCTGGCCCGTGCGCTGGCGGTGGACCCGCAGGTACTGCTGCTCGACGAGCCGTTCGGAGCGCTCGACGCGAAAGTTCGTGCGGACCTGCGCACCTGGCTGCGGCGGCTGCACGAGGAGGTGCACGTCACCACCGTGCTGGTCACCCACGACCAGGAGGAGGCGCTGGACGTGGCCGACCGCATCGCGGTCATGAACAAGGGCCGCATCGAACAGGTCGGCAGCCCGGAGGACGTGTACGACCGGCCCGCCAACGAATTCGTCATGTCGTTTCTCGGCGCGGTGGCCAAGCTGAACGGGCATCTGGTGCGGCCGCACGATATTCGCGTCGGCCGGGACCCGAGCATGGCGTTGGCCGCCCACGAGGGCACCGCGGAATCCGCCGGTGTCACCCGCGCGACGGTGGAGCGCGTCGTGCACCTGGGCTTCGAGGTGCGCGTGGAGCTGCGCAATGCCGCGACCGGCGATCTGTTCACCGCGCAGGTGACCCGCGGCGACGCCGAGGCGCTGCGCCTGGCCGAGGGCGAGACCGTGTACGCCCGCGCCACCCGAATCCCGGAGCTCCCTGTCTCGTAAGTTCGTCCCGTTTAAGCGATTTCGGCGAGAACTCACGACACGCCCAGATCATTCGCCGATTGGCGAGTCGCTCCGACGCATGTACGCCGGGCCTCGCGCTGCCGTAGCGTGAGGCCCGCTGTGCCTTGTGGGTCCAGAGGGGAAGATCGGACGTGACGAGTGCGGGTGGAAAACGGGTCGGGATCATCGGGGCGGGGATCGCGGGGCTGGTCACCGCGAAGGTCCTGCGGGATGACGGATTCGAGGTGGTCGTCTTCGACAAGGAGGCCGCGGCAGGTGGCGTGTGGATCGAGGCGCGGACCTATCCGGGGTTGCGTACCAACAACTCCCGCGACACCTACGCGTACTCTGACCATCCGTATCCGGAGTCGGCCGATGTGTTCCCGACCGCGGGGCAGGTGCGGGAGTATCTCGCCTCGTACGTGGAGCGGTTCGGATTGGCGGCGCTGCTGCGGCTTTCCACCGAGGTGACCCGGGTGTCGGAGGCGGACAACGGGTTCGACTTGCGGGTCTGCGGCCCCGAGGGGATCGAGGACCTACGGTTCGACTTCGTCGTGGTGTGCGCGGGTGTGTTCTCCACACCACGACTCCCGATCATCGACGGCGGCACCGAGTTCGGGGGGAGGCTGCTGCATTCCAGCCGGGCCACCGACCCCGCGCTGTTCACGGGGCGGCGGGTGGTGGTGGTCGGGGCCGGGAAGTCGGCGCTGGACTGCGCCGCCTGGGCGGGCGAGCACGCGCGCGAATGCACGCTGGTGTTCCGCAGGGCCCATCCCATGCTGCCGCGGTTCCTGCCGGGCGGCACGCCGTCGGATCGGATCATCCTGAACCGCTTCACCGAATCCTTCTTCCGGTATCACCGGCAGAGCCGGATCGAGCGGTTCCTGCACGGGCCCGGACGGAAGTTGACCGAACGGTATTGGCGGGCGGTCTCGGCCTCTATGCGATTCGCACTGCGGTCACCCAAGGTCATGGTTCCCGACGCGCCGCTGCCCGCGGGGATCGAGAGTCTCGGTGTCAGCGACGAGTTCTTCCGAATGGCCCGGCGCGGGCGGATCGCCCTGCGGCGGGACAGCATCACGGCCTTCCCCGGGGGAACCACGATCGAACTGGCCGGTGGCGACAGGCTCGACGCCGATATCGTCGTCTTCGCCACCGGTTGGCGACAGGAGCTGGAATTCCTCGCGCCGGAACTGGAGAAGACCGTCCGGGGCGACGGCCGGTTCCAGCTCTACCGCCACATCCTGCCGCCGACGCTGCCGCGGCTCGGGTTCATCGGGTACGGCTCCTCGGACGCCTGCCAGCTCAGCGCGGAGATCTCCGCGCACTGGCTGTCCCAGCATTTCCTGGGCGAACTCGACCTGCCGGGCGTCGACGATATGCACAGTGAGATAGCCCGTGTCGGAGCGTGGCTGGGCGAGGTCATGCCCGCGCGGTCGGAGGGCTACTACCTCGGCCCGTACCTGATACACCACATCGACGAGCTGATGAGCGATATGGGTCTGCCCGTCCGGCGAACCGACAACTTCGTCTCCGAATACTTCGACACCCTGTCGCCCGGCCGCTATGCCGACCTTACCGAGGAGCGTCTGCAGGTCCGGGCGCGCGCGTCGCGCCGTCGCCGCTATGTGAGCGCCGGTCGGTCCCTGAGCGGAGTCGCGGCGTTCACCATGGCCTATGCCTGCTACCGGAGGCTTCGCGGTCGGTCAGCGTAGTTTCGCTGCTGATTCTCAGCGCAGCGTGCGGTGTTGGCCGCCGAGGCCAGGATGGCCCGCGCAGCGTCTCGGCGCCACCGGCCATCGGCCATGTCGGGCGCGGCGCGGCAGGGCGGCGGGGCTATGTTCGGGGCATGCATTGGGATCAGATGACGGCCACGCCCGGGGCGCTGCGGACGGCCGCGGCGCGGTTGCGGCGCGGTGTGGGGCAGCTGGAAGTCCTGGCGTCCATCATCGAGGCGGCGGAGGGGCCGTGGCTGGGGGCCATGGATTCCGATGGGCGGGGGACCGCCGAGTTGCGCATGCATCTGGCGGGGAAGTACCGGTTCACCGCGGTGGTGACCAGCGCCGGGAAACTCGCCCTGGCGGAACTGAACTCGCCCGGGCGGGGGAAGCGGGCCGAGCTGGTGCTGTCGACCAAGGCCGCCCAGCGCCGGGGGTGGGACGCGCCCAGGGACATGCCGAAGCAGCAGGAATGGGTCGACTACGTGGTCGGGTGGGTGCGGGAGGCGAGCGCGGCCGTCGGGCGGCGGGACGTGGTCGAGTGGCTGCTCGAGGGCGCCGGCCAGCGGCTGGCCGCAATGAACGACAGCGTCGAGACCATGCGGGCCGCCCTCGCCGAACGCGAGCAGATGCGCGACGAGCTCGCTGCCGAGGTCGCAAAGCTGCGGGCGGAACTCGAGGCCGAATCAGCCCTCGCCGACATGCGCGTGGTGGTCGGCGACATAGCGCCAGACGGGAAGGAGAGCGTGGTCGTCGAGGGGGTCGCCGGCCGGATGGGCGGTGGCGCGGAGGCGGTCGGTGACAGCGGTCTCGTCGAGGCCGGAGCCGATGAAAACCAGGTTGCTGACGCGGGGCTCATGGCGGGACCACATGGTGGGCTCGATGGTGATGTGGCGGCCGACCATGTGCAGCACGAACTTTCGCGGGTCGTCGGGGACGGCGAAGGCCAGCACGCCCTTGGCGCGGAACAGCCCGGCGGGCGGATCCTCCAGTAGCGCAATGAGTTCGCGCGGGTTGAGGTCCGTGTCGGAGGTGAAGCAGACGCTGTCGTAGGCGTCGTGCAGGTGGCGGTGGCCGTGGCAATCGCCGTCGTGACAGTGGTCGCCGTGCTCATGCGGCGCGTCCGCGTCGAGCAGTAGTTCGTCGAAGCTGAGCTGCTCGCCGACCCGGGGTTCGTGTGGCGCACGGGTAGGCACGTCGAACAGCAGGCCCGGGTCGATGCGTCCGTGGCTGGTCGGATACACCGGGACCGGGTCGACCAGTTCGGCGATCTCCGACCGGAGCCGTTCCAGGGCATCGGGGTCGACGCGGTCGGCCTTGTTCAGCACCACCAGGTCCGCCATGTGCAGGTGCGTCGCGAGTTCCGGGTGCAGCGCGCGGCTTTCGGAGAAGTGCTCGGCATCGACCACCTCGACCAGTCCGCCGTAGCGGATGCGCGGATTGTCGCTGTTCACCACCATGCGAATCAGATTGCGCGGCTCCGCCAGCCCGCTGGCCTCCACCACGATCACGTCGATCTTGTGCCGGGGATGCGCCAGCCGGTCGAACAACTCGTCCAGTTCGCTCACGTCCACCGCACAGCACACACATCCGTTGCCGAGCGAGACCATGGCGTCGACCTGCCCGGCCACCAGCATGGCATCGATATTGACCGCGCCGAAGTCGTTGACCACCACCCCGATCCGCGTGTTCCGGGTCCGCAGCAATCGGTTGAGCAGCGTCGTCTTCCCGACCCCGAGGAATCCGGCCACGATCAGGACTGGAATACGGCGGCTCACGGCGACCACCCTACCGATCGGGCCCGCGGCCACCGCGGCATGGATGCCGAGTTTGATTCGACAGAAACCGCGGGGAAATACCCGAGATCTACCGTGACGGACTATCCGGACCGACCACGGGAGGTGCGCCGTGCGAGTGCGCGACGTTCTCGATGCGCCACAGCTGCGTATGCGGTTGCTGCACGGGGATACGGGGGAGCTGGATCGTCCGGTCGCCAGGGTCTGCGCGACCGACATGCCCGACCCCCGGCCGTTCGTGACGCCGGGCGCGCTGGTGTGCACTGGATTGGTGTGGCGTCAGCAGGCCGCCGATTCGGATCGCTATGTGGGCCTGCTGGCGGGAGCCGGGGTCGTCGGAGTGGTGGCCGGCCAGGCGTTGCACGGGCACGTGCCCGAGGATGTGGTCGCGGCCTGCCGCCGACACCGGCTGCCGCTGCTGTCCGTGCCTCAGAGCGTGGCTTTCAGCCGGATCATCGAATACCTCGCCGAGCAGGCCGCCGAGATGCGCTGGCGGCGGGTGCAGTCGCGCGCCGACAGTCAGCGACGACTGCTGACCGCGGTCGCCGCCGGGGCCGCGATCGAGACGCTGGTCGCGGATTTCGCGGCGGAGCAGCATGTTTCGGCGTGGCTGCTGACCGCCACGGGCACGGTCATCGCCGGAACAGCCGACCTGGTCGAGGCGGACGTCGACCGGATCCTCGCCACCGCGCTCACGGCGCCACGTCTGCCCGCCGTCGCCACCGGCGCGATGCGAGTGCTCCAGGTGGGCGCGGGCGATCGAGTCACCGCCTGGTACCTGGTGATCCGCCCGTCGGCCCCCGAGCGCGATCCCTTCGGCGCGGACCTGGCGGCCGTGGCGGAGCTGTACCGCCAGCGCCGCGCCGACCGGCAGCATCTGGACTGGGAGCTGGCCGACCGCTTCCCGGTGCCGTTCACCGAGCAACCGAGCAGGCTGGAAGCGGCGATCGTCTGCGAAGTCCACGCGACCGAGGCCGGGACCGGTATCGAGCCGGTCCCGGATGCGCTGACGCACCGACCGCTGCCCGGCGGTCCCCCGGGCTCGAGCGAACGGGCGAGCGCGCCGGCCCCCGGCCCGGAGTCCGCGGCCCCGAACCGGGTCGCGGGTCGGGTGGATTCCGCCGCCGGGCTGGCGGCTGTGCGAAGCGCGCTGCACGACGTGCTCCCGGACCTGGTCACCTCGTTGGACCGGGAGGGACGGGTCGTGGGCGTGACCTCGGGCGGCCAGGACGAGGTCGCCACCGCGATTCGGCGACGACTCGGGCGAATCATGCCCGTTCTCACCGGTATTCGACTCGCGATCGGCGTGAGCGCCCGGCACCCGGAGGAGACCCTGGCGGGCGCGATCGCAGCGGCGGCCGCGGCTTCCACCGCGGCCCGTGACGACGCTGCTCCCCTCAGCCTGCGCGCGGCTGACATCGACTCCGCGGTCGGCCTGTTCACCACGGTGCCCGGTGGACTCCAGCGGCGTTTCGCCGAGCGGGTGCTGGGGCCGGTGCTGGAGTACGACCGGCGGCACGGGGCCGGATTGCTGGAGACGCTGGCGATTTTTCTCGGATGCGAGGGCTCCTGGCGGCAGGCGGCGGATCGAATGCATCTGCATCTCAATACCGTTCGCTATCGCATCGGCCGGATCGAGGAGCTGACCGGGCGCGATCTCGGCCGGCTCGACGATCGGCTGGACCTGTACCTGGCGGTGCGGACGCTGGGCGGTCAGACCGCGCCGGTATAGGGGTTCCAGGCGGTTCCGGCATCCGGTGCGCCCTCGCGCAGCACCACGGCCTGGATCAGGCCGTAGGGGCGATCGTCGGCGTGGAAGACCTCGCCCCTGTTCGGGACTCCGAAACGGTCTGTGTCATAGGCGAAGTGGTGCTTGTTGGGCGCCGACAGGCGGATCTCCGCCAGGCACGGATACCCTTCCAGCGCGGCCCGGCCCATCTCGAACAGCGTCTGCTGCAAGGCTTTCGAGTGCAGCGTCGCGAACGTCTCCACCATGGCGGCGCGGATACCGTGGTAGGCGGCATCCCAGTCGCCGGGCGGGGAGGCGAAGCGCCAGCGAGCGGCCAGACTGGTGGCCAGGATCCGATCGTAGGCCGGTTCGAGGACCGTGAACGGGTCGGTGAGGAAGCCCGCGAATTCCGAACCGGTGGATTTGAGAATCACCAGGTCCTTGACGCCGCCGATCACCCATTCACGGCGATCCGCACCGCTGCCGCCGACGGTGATCGCCGCGATCCGCACCTCCGGTCCCACCCGCGTCCAGGTGTGATCGTGCCCGCTGCCGCCGACCGGAACCCGTTGCCACGCATACTCTTCGATCTCGATGCGCGCCGAATCCACCGGCGCGATGTCATCGACGAAATGCCGGGCCAGTGCCAGCCCGTAGTCCTCGATGCTCCCGTCGCCGTGGCTCTTGGCATAGGTGTAGATGGTCTGCTTCTGCGAATCGGTGGGCAGCACCGCGCCCTGATCACCCATGGTGTGCGCGTCATCGAACGCGCCGCGCAGACACGAGGACACGTTGAGGTCCCGGATCTCGTGCCGAGCGGTGTCGCGGTAGATGCGCACCACCCGGTTCTCGGCTTTCCCGTACTGGTGCGGGCCGAGCACGATCCGGCCGTCGGCTTCGCTCATGGTCGCCTCCCGTGGTCGCTGATCACTGTGCCCCACTGTGGCGTACGGGAGCCGCCGCGCACGCTGGTTCCGAATACGAAAACTGTCCTCGGCGATCCGCGACATTCGAGCGAATCGGACAACTGCGGGGTTGGCCTATCCGCAGGCGTTGACCCATTCCGAGAGTCCGTCGGCGAACATCTGACGCTTCCAGATCGGGACCTCATGCTTGATGCGGTCCACGAGTTCGGCGCAGGCGGTGAAGGCTTCGGCGCGATGCGGGGCGGCGACCGCCACGACGATCGCGAGATCGCCGATGGTCAGTGAGCCGATGCGGTGCACCGCCGCCACCGGCAGTCCGCTGGAGTCGGCGACGTCCGTGCACACCTTCCGGAGGAACTGCTCGGCCTGCGGATGCGCCGAGTACTCCAGTGACGACACCGATTGCCCGCCATCGTGATCGCGCACCTTGCCGGTGAACACCACGATGCCGCCGTACCGGGGTCCGCTCACCGCCTTCTCCGCCTCGGCCGGATCCAGGGGCTGATCGCTGATCCGGGCCAGGAGCTCAGTCATGGTCGCCTCCTCCGGCCACCTGGGCCAGCAGATGTTCGAGAAGCGGTGTCAGTACGGCCATGCCGTCCTTCACCCCGCCCGGCGAACCGGGCAGATTGACGATCACGGTGCGCCCGGACAGGCCCGCCACGCCCCGGCTCAGCGCCGCGAGCGGAAACTTGGCGGTGCCCGCCTGGCGGATGGCATCGGCGACCCCGGGGAGTTCCCGATCGAGGAGGGCGAGTGTGGCTTCCGGGGTGGCGTCGGTGGGGGAGGCGCCGGTGCCGCCGGTGCTGATGATCAGGTTCGGCTCGGTGGACAGGGCATCCTCGAGGCCGAAGGCGATATCCGTGTCCGCGAAGACCAGCGGGCCGCGCACCGCGAAACCCTGTGCATCAAGCCATTCGGCGATGATCGGGCCGGTGGTGTCCAGACGGGTTCCGGCGGCGACGCCGGTCGAGGCCACCACGACGGTGGCGGTCCGGCCCGTGCCGGCGAGCGGAGCCGTTGCGGCAGTGGCCTTCTCGTGCTTCTCGCGATGGTGCCCACCGTGCTTCTCGGCTTCCGGCCGCACCCAATGTCCGTGCTTCCCACCCTCTTTGGTGATCAGCCGCACTCCGTTCAAGGTGGCAGCCGGGTCCACCGCCTTCACCATGTCGTGCAGCGTGAGTCCCGCGACCGCGACCGCGGTCAGCGCCTCCATCTCGACGCCGGTCGGGCCCTTGGTCTTGGCGGTCGCCTCGATGGTGATGGTGGTGTCGGTGAAGTCGAAGCTCACGTGCACCGACGACAGCGCCAGCTGATGGCACAGTGGAATCAGTTCGGAGGTCTTCTTCGCACCATTGATCCCGGCGATGCGCGCGGTGCTGAGCACGTCGGCCTTGGGCATGTCGTCGGCCCGGACCAGCCGGATGACCTCGGCGGTGGTGTGCAGTTCACCCGCGGCGACCGCGGTGCGCGCGGTGTCGGCTTTGGCGCTCACATCGACCATGCGGGCGCGCCCCTCACGGTCGACATGCGACAACTTACTCATATCCACCACCTTGGCACAGGGAAGTCGCCGGATTCACAGCGGCCGGACCTCGACGATCGTGCCCACGGGCAGCTCGGTCGCGGCGGCCGGAATGTCGACCAACACATCGGCCTGCGCCATGGCCGCGATCAGATGCGAGCCCTGACCCGACACCAGCGCCACTCCGCCCTCGGCGAGCTTGCCGCGCAGGAACTGCCGCTTCCCGGCAGGGGAGCGGACCGGTTCCAGCAGTGGCAGTTCGGAAATCGGCAGCGCCGGCAGCCCCGCCAGCTCGCGCAGGATCGGCCGGGCGAAGACCTCGAAGGACACCATGGTGCTCACCGGATTGCCCGGGAAGCTCAGCACCGGAACCCCGTCCACCACGCTCAGCCCCTGCGGGCCACCGGGTTGCATTGCCACCGAACCGAATTCGCCGCCCAGCGGGGTCAGCACCTCCTTGACGACCTCGAAGTCGCCCATGGAGACGCCACCGGAGGTGAAGACCACATCGGCCTGGGCCACCGCCTCGGTCAGGCGGTCCCGGAACTCGTCGTGGTTGTCGGTCGAGTGTGCCACCGACACCACCTCGACGCCGTTGTCGGTCAAGGCCGCCGCCAGCGCGATGCCATTGGAGTCGAAGATCTGGCCGGGCAGCAGAGCGGCTCCGGCGGGGCGCAATTCGTCGCCCGTGGTGAGCACGGCCGCGCGCACCGGACGGAACACCGACAGCTCGCCCAGGCCGACCGCGGCCAGCGCCGCGATATGCCGGGGACGCAGCAGCGTCCCCGCGGCGGCCAGCAGCTGTCCGGCGCGCACATCGGTGCCGGGCTCGCGCACGAAATCGCCGGTGGCACGGCTGGTTCGGACCGTCACAGTGACGCCGTCGGACTCGGTGTGCTCCACCGGCACCACGCAGTCCGCGCCGGGCGGCACCGGCGCGCCGGTCATCACCTTCACCGCGGTGCCCGGTTCGAAGGTCATCTGCTCGGTATTGCCCGCCGCGACCACGCCCGCCAGCGGGAGTGTGGCCGGCACGATGGCCACCGATTCGGCGCGCACCGCATAGCCGTCCATGGCCGAGTTTCGGAACACCGGCAGATCCAGGGGGGCATGCACGTCCGCGGCCAGTCGGCGGCCCAGCGCCCGCGGCATCGATACCGGCTCCGCGGGGCGTCCGGCCAGCGGGCGGAGCACATCCTCGATGCGTCGGCGGTGGTCGTCGACGGGTCGGGCCGGGGCTAGCGCGTGCCGGGAACTCATGCCGGTGAGCCTATACGCGGGTGGACCCTTCAGACCGCGACCGGGCTGGTCGACGGGTCCGGCTCGTAGGAATCTACGAACACTTGCGGACCCGGCAATAATGGTCCAATGACCGTGGTCGCGATGGGTATGCCCGCTGTGCGAACCGGGCGGCCCGCGATGGACGGACGCCCGGACACGCCGTTGCTGCTGGACCGCTACGGCCGGGTCGCGCGGGACCTGCGGGTATCCATCACCGAGAAGTGTTCGCTGCGCTGCACCTATTGCATGCCGGAGGAGGGTTTGCCGCCCATCCCCGCCGACGAACTGCTCTCCACCGAGGAGATCGTGCGCCTGGTGACGCTCGCGGTGCGCGAACTGGGCGTGCACGAGGTGCGATTCACCGGCGGCGAACCGCTCATGCGCCGCGACCTGGAGCGGATCATCGCCGGTTGCCATGCGGCGCTGCCGGATACACCGCTGGCCATGACCACCAATGGCGTCGGGCTCGAGCATCGGGCGCGCGGCTTGGCCGAGGCCGGGCTGCGGCGCATCAATGTCTCGCTCGACACTGTGGACCGCGACGGCTTCCACCGGCTCACCCGCCGTGACCGGCTGGACTCGGTGCTGGCCGGCGTTCGCGCCGCCATCGCGGCCGGACTCGCCCCGCTCAAGGTCAATGCCGTGCTGATGCGCGAAACCCTGGATGGTGCGGCCGATCTGCTGCGGTGGTGCCTCGATGCGGGCGCGGAACTGCGGTTCATCGAGGAGATGCCGCTCGACGCCGACCATGAGTGGGCGCGCGCCAATATGATCACCGCCGCCGAACTCCTGGACGTGCTGGGTAAGCGCTTCGACCTCACCGAGGCAGGCCGCGAGGATCCCTCCGCTCCGGCCGAGCGCTGGCTGGTCGACGGCGGCCCGGCCACCGTCGGCATCATCGCCTCGGTGACCCGCAAGTTCTGCGGGGACTGTGACCGCACCCGCCTGACCGCCGACGGCCGGATCCGCTCCTGCCTGTTCAGCGACCAGGAGTACGACATTCGCGCCGCCCTGCGGTCCGGCGCGACCGACGAGGGCATCGCCGAGCTGTGGCGCGGCGCCATGTGGAACAAATCGGCCGGGCACGGGATCGACGCGGCCGGCTTCGTCCCGCCCGAACGAACGATGGGAGCCATCGGTGGTTGAGGTCCGCTATTTCGCCGCGATCGCCGATGCGGTCGGCAAGGAGAAGGAAACCCTGGACCTGCCGTCCGGGGCCACCGTCGCCGACCTGCGCACCATCCTGTCGGCCACCTACGGCCCGAAACTGGACCCCATGCTGAAGGTCTGCGCCTACCTCATCGGCGACGAGCTCACCCGCGACGCCGCCGCCCCGCTCTCACCACGGGTCGACGTGCTCCCGCCGTTCGCGGGCGGCTAGCGCCCGGGCGGCCGCGTCATGAGCTTCATTGCCGGGCGCTAACATTCGCCGGTCCCCGCACGCTGCCGCCAGGAGACCGATCGCGCATGACGCACACCCCCAAGCCCCGCCACCCGGCCGTCGCGAAGGCGCAAGCCGCGCGGGCCGCCAGCTTCCAGCTCCGCGTCGCGGACTGGATCACCAAGTTCGCGGGCTCGATGAACTTCGTCTACATCCACGCGGTCGGCTTCGCGGTCTGGATGATCGTCCTGGAGAAGAGCCCCTGGCCGACCTTGACCTTGGTCGTCTCCCTGGAAGCGATCTTCCTGTCCACCTTCGTCATGATCGGCCAGAACCGTCAGGCCGACTTCCAACAGGCCAAGGCCGACCACGATTTCCAAGAGCAGGAACTCGAGCTCAAAACCAACACCGAACTGACCCGCGCTATCCATGTCATGACGGCGGAACTCCACCGTCGCCTCGTCGAGGACCTGGACCGGAAATAATCCGGGCGGCCGACATCCCCTCCGACGCGATCAGGCATCTGTGCGCCGGGGGCCCCGCTGCGATCGTGCGGAGCGGGCGTGAGGTGGCGCCACTTCGCGCGTTCTTCTCGCAGGTGTGCCCGCTGCGTTCCGGCGCGGCGGGCACCAGCCTGGATGAGAGTCAGCGCCACCAGGTGTCGAGCGGGGTCACGGGAACCGCGCGCTTGTGGCGGGTGTTGCGGAAGATGGTTTCGAGTCTCTCCGCGACCTCGGGGGCGACGGGCTTGCCCTCGAGATAGTCGTCGATCTGGGAGTACTTCAGGCCCAGGGCCTCTTCGTCGGGCAGGGCCGGACGGTCGTCTTCGAGGTCGGCGGTGGGGACCTTCTCCCACACGCTCGGCGGCGCCCCGAGTTCCTGGAGCAGGGCCGCGCCCTGCCGCTTGGTGAGACCGGTCAGCGGCGTGATGTCGACACCACCGTCGCCGTACTTGGTGAAGAAGCCCGTGACCGCCTCGGCGGCGTGGTCGGTGCCGACGACGATCAGGTTGAGCTGGCCCGCGATGGCGTACTGGAGCACCATGCGCTCGCGGGCTTTGATGTTGCCGCGCACGAAGTCTCGCAACCGCGGCTCTTCGCCGAGGATCTCGGTGAGATCGCGTACAGCCTCGGCGGCGGCGGCGTCCGCGCTGGGCTTGACGTTGACGAGGATGGAACGATCGGGCTGGATGAAGCGCAGGGCGACCTGGGCGTCTTCTTCATCGGCCTGCACGCCGTAGGGGAGGCGCACGGCGAGGAAGGTGGCGTCGTGGCCCTCGGCCCGCAGCTCTTCGGCGGCGAGCTGGCACAGTCGTCCGGTCAGTGAGGAGTCCTGGCCGCCGCTGATGCCGAGGATGAAACCCTGGGCAGGCGTGGAGCGCAGATAGTCCTTGAGGAAGTCGATGCGCCGCCGCACTTCGGTTTTCGGTTCGATGGTCGGCAAGACGCCCAATTCGGCGATGATCTGTTCGCGCAGGTTCCCCATGCGGTCACTCTAACGGTGCGCCCGGCGCGGTGACCTGCCGGACGAGGGTCTCCCAGTGATCGCCCACCTGTTCCAGGGTGTAGCCGAGCTCGCGGATCTGATGCAGCACCAGCCCGGCGTCCAGCGTGGCCAGCAGCGTGTCCGCAGTCAGCGAGATGTCGCCGGGCGCGTCCGCCTGCCGGAGCAGCAGGGCGACATGGGTTTTCGCGATGTTGTAGGGCGGGCCGGAGTACTGCCCGCCGATGTCGGCGTTCTTGCGCACATCGCCCTCCACCTCGACCAGCGCCAGCCGTGCCCGCCCGAAGGCGATCAGCCGCTCCCGCGGCGGGGCGCCTGGTCCCAGCGGCGGCGGCCCGAACATATAGGCCCACTGCAGTTTCTGATCGGATTGGTCGAGCAGCGCCAGCATGAGTCCGGCCCGATTGCCGAAGCGCCGGAACACCGTGCCCTTGCCGACGCCGGCCAGCTTGGCGACCGCGTCCATGGTGACCGCGTCCGCGCCGCAGTCGCGGACCAGTTGTTCGGCGGCGTCGAGCAGCAGTTGCCGGTTGCGGGCGGCATCGCTGCGCTCGTGGCTGCTGCCGGGCATGAGCAGCGGCACCGAGTGCGCAGGGGGACGCTGCCTGCCGACGGGTTCGATCGGCAGGGCGATGGTCGGCGGGGTCGGAACGACCTCATCCGGTGAGGTGTCGCGTGTCACAGGCTGTCTGCTCCTACCCGGGAATGTAAGCGGACTGTGGTCCGGTTACAGTCTATCGAAAGTTCCGCTGCTGAATCAGTAACCCTTGGAGTGATCATCATGTCGCAGACCCGCATTCTCGTTCTGGTCGGCAGCCTCCGCGCCGCGTCGATCAACCGCCGCCTCGCCGAGGCCGCTGCGAAGGCCGCCCCGGAGGGCGTCGAACTCGCCATCTACGAGCGCCTCGGTGAAATTCCTTTCTACAACGAGGACATCGACGCCGAGGGCGAGGTCCCGGCCGCCGCGCAGGCGCTGCGTGAGGCCGTCGCCGCCTCCGATGCCGTGCTGCTGGTGACCCCCGAATACAACGGCACCCTGCCCGCCGTGCTGAAGAACGCCATCGACTGGGCTTCCCGCCCGTACGGCGCCGGTGCGTTGAAGGGCCGCCCGGCCGCCGTCATCTCGGCGTCCATCAGCGCGAACGCGGCCAAGTGGTCCCATGACGACGCCGTCAAGGCGCTCGGCGTGGCGGGCGCGGATGTGGTGAAGGAGGCGTCGCTGAACTTCGGCGTCATCGGTCAGCGCTTCGGCGAGATCCACCCGGCCGACGACGCCGAGGCCCTCACTCAGCTGGCCGCCACCGTGCTTCTGCTGGCGGAGACCGTCAACGCTCGGGCAAACGCCTGAAACGCAGGATGATCACTCACTGAATTCAGCGCAAGGCCACGGCTTTTCGGCCGTGGCCTTGCCACTCTTCCCGGACAATTCGGGCTACCTTCAGATTATGAAGCTATCAACGGGCAACTCTGTGTTAAGCCGTTGTTTCATGGCGGTCACCCTGGCCGTTTCCGCCGCCTCGGTGGTGGTCAACGCTGTCGACGCGGCGGCCGAATCGAATGTCCGCCTGTATGTGGGCAACTGGGCCGGGTATGTGGTGCAGGGGGACTTCCGCGAGGTCAGCGCCACCTGGGTGCAGCCGGAGGTGGACTGCCGCAACCCCGGCGTCCTGCAGCGCGTGGTTCCCTGGGTGGGCTTGAACGGCGCCGCCGGCCTCGACGGTTCGGTCGCCCTCCCGCTCATGCAGACCGGCGTCGAATCCCTGTGCGCCAGTGACGCCGCCGTGTACGCGGCGCTGCCGGGACTGCAGGTCGAATCCATGGCCGCGGGCGTGGCGTACGCCGATCCGCATCTGGCCGGGACGGTCATGAACATGGGGGCCAAGCTCTCCGACGCCCTGGGCGCGGCCGCCGACGGGCTGTGCTCGATCGGACTCTTCGGTGGTTTCTGCAGGCCGGACAAACAGGTCGACGGCTGGTGGGAGACCTATCCGGACCCGCAGGTGAGCTACGACGACGTGGTGGTCCGTGCCGGCGACACCATGCGCTCGGTGGTCAGCTGGGACGGCAGGCGCTACATCATGACGCTGGAGAACCGCACCGCGAACTGGGCTCGCACCACGGTCGCCGCCTCCACTGTGCCCGCCCGGACCGCGGAGATCGTCGTCGAAGGCCATCTCGATGCCGCGCTGCCCGGCTTCGAACCGATCACCTTCACCAACATCAGCATCGACGGGCAGCCGTTGTCGGCCTACGACGCCCAGGCCTACGGCATCGCGGCCACCAATCGATTGCTGGTGCCCGGTCCGGTCGCCGGCGCGTCGTTCACGATCGGGTAGTTTGGCCGCTCGCGCCGCGACACGCCGAAGTGCGCGCGGGACCCAGGAATTGGGGGCACAGGCTCGGCGGCGTCGGAAAGCGGGTGGTCGCTCGAGTCTGCTGTGACTGGTGCGATGGGTGTGGTTCAGCGGTGATGGTGTGTTTGCTGGAAATGAACTGAATGCCCAAATTGTGATGTGCGCCTCAGTCGTGTCGAGTTGCGAATCGAGTGTCCAGGTACTTACGACACCGGAATTTCACCTTTGTGAGTCGCAACATGTCGTGTTGTATGAATCTGTCGGCCACTAGGTGTAGTGTCTTGGGAGCTGGAAGGCCGCTAGGCGAGGACCTCGAACGACGCCGAGTGACCAGGGGCTTCGGTTCCGCTTCCAGGGGTTTGCGCACTTACTACGTGGATCTTGTTTGAGCCGTGCACTGCGGACGGACCGAAGGCAAGGAGAAGGGGATACCAATGACCATCACCGTTTACACCAAGCCCGCTTGTGTCCAGTGCAACGCCACCTACCGCGCGCTCGACAAGGCGGGTGTCGACTACAGCGTCATCGACATCTCCGAGGATCCCGAAGCCCGCGACTACGTCATGGCCCTGGGCTACCTGCAGGCCCCCGTCGTCGTCGCCGGTGACGATCACTGGTCCGGCTTCCGCCCGGACCGCATCAAGGCTCTGGCCGACACCGTCGCCGTCGCCTGACGCCGCGCCGCCGGTCGGGCCGGCGGCCTCCTGCAGGTTCGTCCGAATCGAAAGGAGGGGAGGTGACCGAGATGTCCAGCGAGACACCGAATCTGGTCTACTTCTCGAGTGCTTCGGAGAACACGCACCGCTTCGTCGTACGGCTGGGCCTGCCCGCCGTCCGCATACCGCTTCACCCCGCCGACTCGCTTCGCGTCGACCAGCCCTTCGTGCTGATCGTCCCCACCTACGGGGGTGGTCGGCACGTTTTGGGTGGGCAGCGATCCGACAAGGAATTCGTCCCCCGCCAGGTGGCCAAGTTCCTCAACGATCCGCACAACCGCGCCCTGCTGCGCGGCGTGATCGCGAGCGGCAACACGAACTTCGGCGATACGTACTGCTACGCGGGAGAGGTGATCTCGCGTAAGGCAGGGGTCCCGTACCTGTATCGCTTCGAACTCATGGGAACTGCCGAGGACGTCGAGCGCGTCCGAGAGGGATTGGGATTGTTTTGGCAACGACAACAGCACCGGTCGGAAAGACTGCCCGCGTAGAGCGCCCCGTCAGCGGCGACTCCGCGACCGAGGGACTGGACTACCACGCCCTCAACGCGATGCTGAACCTGTACGGCCCGGGCGGCGAGATCCAGTTCGACAAGGATCGGGAGGCCGCGCACCAGTACTTCCTGCAGCACGTCAACCAGAACACCGTCTTCTTCCACAACCTCGACGAGAAGCTCGACTACCTCGTCAAGGAGAACTACTACGAGACCGAGGTGCTGGACCAGTACAGCCGCGCGTTCATCAAGCAGCTGTTCCAGCAGGCGTACGCCAAGAAGTTCCGGTTCCCGACCTTCCTCGGCGCGTTCAAGTACTACACCTCGTACACGCTCAAGACCTTCGACGGCAAGCGCTACCTGGAGCGTTTCGAGGACCGCGTGTGCATGGTCGCCCTGGCCCTGGCCGCCGGTGACGAGACCCTGGCGAGCGAGCTGGTCGAGGAGATCATGGACGGCCGCTTCCAGCCGGCCACCCCCACCTTCCTCAACTCGGGCAAGAAGCAGCGCGGTGAGCCGGTGTCCTGCTTCCTGCTGCGCATCGAGGACAATATGGAGTCCATCGGGCGCTCCATCAACTCCGCGCTGCAGCTGTCCAAGCGCGGCGGCGGTGTCGCGTTGCTGCTGAGCAATATTCGTGAGGCCGGCGCGCCGATCAAGAAGATCGAGAACCAGTCCTCCGGTGTCATCCCGATCATGAAGCTGCTGGAGGACTCGTTCTCCTACGCCAACCAGCTGGGCGCTCGGCAGGGCGCGGGCGCGGTGTACCTGCACGCCCACCACCCCGACATCTACCGGTTCCTGGACACCAAGCGGGAGAACGCGGACGAGAAGATCCGCATCAAGACGCTGTCGCTGGGTGTGGTGATCCCGGACATCACCTTCGAGCTGGCGAAGAAGAACGAGGACATGTACCTGTTCTCGCCGTACGACGTGGAGCGCATCTACGGCCTGCCGTTCGCCGACATCAATGTGACCGAGAAGTACTACGAGATGGTCGATGACAAGCGGATTCGCAAGTCCAAGATCAAGGCTCGCGAGTTCTTCCAGACCATTGCCGAGCTGCAGTTCGAGTCGGGCTACCCGTACATCATGTACGAGGACACCGTGAATCGGGCCAACCCGATCGCGGGCAAGATCACCCACTCCAACCTGTGCTCGGAGATCCTGCAGGTCTCCACCCCCTCGGAGTTCAACGACGATCTGTCCTACGCCAAGGTGGGCAAGGACATCTCATGCAATCTGGGGTCGCTGAACATCGCCAAGACCATGGACTCGCCGGACCTCGGCAAGACCGTGGAGACCGCTATCCGCGCGCTCACCGCTGTGTCGGACCAGACCCACATCTACTCGGTGCCGTCCATCGAGCAGGGCAACAACGAGTCACACGCCATCGGACTGGGCCAGATGAACCTGCACGGCTATCTGGCGCGGGAGCGGGTCCACTACGGCTCCGAAGAGGGCGTGGACTTCACCAATATCTACTTCTACACGATCGCCTACCACGCGATTCGCGCCTCGAATCTGATTGCGATCGAACGGGGTTCGGCCTTCGGCGGCTTCCCCGACTCGAAGTACGCCTCCGGTGAGTTCTTCGACAAGTACACCGAGCAGGTGTGGGAGCCCAAGACCGACCGGGTCCGCCAGATCTTCGCCGACGCGAACGTCCACATCCCCACCCAGGACGACTGGCGTGCGCTGAAGGCCTCGGTCATGCAGCACGGCATCTACAACCAGAACTTGCAGGCGGTCCCCCCGACCGGCTCGATCTCCTACATCAACCACTCGACCAGCTCCATCCACCCGGTGGCGTCGAAGATCGAGATCCGCAAGGAAGGCAAGATCGGCCGCGTCTACTACCCGGCCCCGTACCTGACCAACGACAACCTCGAATACTTCGAGGACGCCTACGACATCGGCTACGAAAAGATCATCGACACCTACGCGGCCGCCACCCAGCACGTGGACCAGGGCCTGTCCCTGACCCTGTTCTTCAAGGACAGCGCCACCACCCGAGATGTCAACAAGGCCCAGATCTACGCCTGGCGCAAGGGCATCAAAACCCTCTACTACATCCGCATCCGCCAGATGGCCCTCGAGGGTACCGAAGTAGAGGGCTGCGTGAGCTGCATGCTCTGACGAGCGCACCTATGAGGGCGTCCCGGCAACCCGCCGCGGACGCCCTCGTCGTTTCCGACGCATACCCCGGCACTCTGGGCCTGCCGGCAGCCGATGCCGGGGCAGGGTCTGAGAACGAGTGCGCGAAGTCCAGTACGAGCACGCTGTTCGGTTGTTCTGTGCCGAATGCTCGGATGGGAACCTCGGTGGGCGGCAATGTACTGGTCAACGTGATCCTCGAAATGAAAACGTCTGGTTGACATTGCGTTTCGGGGTTCGAGGGCGAGCAACGGGGTGGGGAGATGTGCTGCTGTGGTCGGTCCCACGCGGGTGCCGTCCGTGATTGTGAACTCTCCAGAAGGTGCCTCGCGCCCTGCCGATCGGCACCCGCCGATGGTTAGGCTCGCCGTGGTTCAGGCATCGAATCAACCGAGTGCGCGGTCGATGCCGGAACTGGAAAACGCACCGGGACAGATGTTTTGGAGGTGAGTTCTAAGTCCTCTCCTGCCCCCGCACACGAGGACTGCTTGTTCGATTCATGAACTGCCGGTGCGGTCTGCAACGGCACTCCCATCGGATGAGGACCCATCGAGCGGCCAACCTCGCACCCGCTCGGTGGGTTCTTCGGAGACCACGCTCGGCGTGAGGAGCCAGCATGTCGCACACCATGATTCACCGGCCACCGGAGACGGGAGCGGAGTCGTGAGCCGCTGCGCGGCCGCCGGGGCCGTGGCGGCGCTGGCGGTGCTCGCGTGCCCGCCGCTCGGCGCGGCCGCCCAGGCCGGATCGCCGGGGCGGATCGTCGGGCAGGCCGGTGTGACCCGAGTCGATCGGATCGGCCCGCACTGGGAGCGGGTCGAGGTCGATTCCGCGGCCATGGGCCGCCCCGTCGAACTGGATGTGCTGCACGGCTCGGGGGCCGGCCCGCGTCCCACCCTCTATCTTCTGGACGGTGTGGACGCCGAGGGCGTGTCCGACTGGCTCACCAAGGGTCATGCCGAGGACTTCTTCGCGGACAAGCCGGTCGACGTGGTCCTCCCGGCGGGAGCCACCGGGAGCATGTACACCGACTGGCAGCATCCGGACGCCGCCCTCGGCTGGAACCGCTGGGAGACCTTTCTGACCGGCGAGCTGCCCGGTGTCATCGAGCCCTATCTGCGTTCCGACGGCCGCCGTGCCGTCGCCGGCGTTTCGATGGGAGCGCAGGGGGCCATGATGCTCGCCCACCGCCACCCCGGGTTCTACCGCGCCGTGGCCGGATTGAGCGGCTGCTATTCCACCGTCGACGGCCCCGGCAGCGCTATCACCGCGCTCACCGTCGCCTCCCGTGGCGGCAACGTCATGAATCTGTGGGGCCCGATCGGCACCTTCGACTGGCTCACTCACGACAGCACGGTCGGCGCCGAAGCCCTGCGCGGCACCGTGATCTACCTGTCGGCCGCCTCGGGCATGCCCGGCACACCCGATCTGACCGAGGTGCTGAAGTCGCCGAACATCCTGGCCGCATTGCAGGCCGCCGGCGGTGGTGCGGTCCTCGAGGCCGGCGCTCGTCATTGCACCGAGCATTTCGCGAAACGCCTGAGCGAATTGGGAATTCCGGCGACGGTTCATTACGAGCCCACCGGCATTCATGCCTGGGAGGATTTCTCCGCCCAGCTCGGCCCGGCCTGGGACGCGCTCGCGACCGCTGTCGCCCCCGTATTCGGGCGGTGATCGCACCGCCCGAGCACGGCTGAGACGCCGATCATCTCAGTGCCGGAACCCGTATCGGGGTAGTCGCCGCAGTCCCGGCCGAATCCGGCTGTCCACCGTCACCGCCAGTCCGGCGTGCACGGCCGCCACGGTGAAGTCCGACGCCTCTTTCCAGGTGGCCGCGTATTCCATCGTGAGCTCGGCTCCGTCCTCGGGCCCGCCGAAATACACGGTGACCCGGTGGGTGAGAGCCTCCCCCACGCTGTCGAACAGGACCTTGCCCCGGTTGGTGCCCACCATGTGCTGCTCCTCGAGTAGTGCGGAGAGACGCGCAAGCCGACCCCAGCGGCGGCTGCGCGTCTCTGTAACCGAAAGTAACTGGATTTCCCTGCGCGGGAACGTATTCCGCTTCGCGCTTGGAAATGTCACAAGCGCCGCGCGAGTTCAGTTGTTACGCGTTGGAACGGAAACGTCGGCGGCGGGAATGCCGATCACGGCCGCGGTGGGATGGTCGGGCACCGTCACCTGCTCGGTTCGACCCGCCTGCGCGGCGAGCCCGCCCCGACCATCGCTGAGCGGACCGATGCCGAGGTCACCCAGCCTGATAGGTGCGCGCCACCAGCGCCGAGCGCAGGTACCACAGTCCCGACGCCTGCGAGGGATCGAACCCGGTCAGCTGCCCGATCCGTTTGAGCCGGTAGTCGACGGTATTGGTGTGCACATGCAGCATGCGCGCGGTGCGCTGCCGGTTCAGGTTGTTGCTGATGTGCGATTGCAGCGTCTCCAGCAGCTCGGTGTGCTCGTCGAGCGGATCGAGCAGCGACCCGAGGTGATCGCGTCCGGGTCCCGGCCGGGTGAGCTGGTATTCCAGTGCCAGCTCGTCGAATCGGAACAACCCGCGTACCAGCCGCAGCCGGTGCACGATGTCCAGCAGCTCGTGCGCCTGATCGGCGGCGTCCGGAATCTGTTGCGGCGTAGCCGAAACCAGCGTCGCGGTGATCGGCACCCGCGCGGCGCGCGAGAGCTGCTCGATCAGTTCGTCCAGCTGGTCCTCCGCGAGCGCGGTCACCGGCACCAGCAGCGTGCCGCCGTCCACGCTCAGCAGCGACAGCACCTGGTCGGGGTAGCGGGTGGCCAGTTCGGCCTGCACCCGGCGCAGTTTGCGCCGCGCCACCACCGCCCCGTCCACGGTGGGGGAGTGCTCCTCCGGATGTTCCGGAATGGCCAGCGCCAGTACGTGATACGTCTCGGCGATCTCGATCCCGCATTCGCGCGCCATGGTGGAGGTGCTGTGCCCGCCGAGCAGCGCGGAGGTCAGGGTGTGCACGGCCGTGTGGTGTTCGCTCACCACCGAGCGCAGCTCTCGCACATAGGCCATGGCCACCGCGGAGGTCATCCGGTCCAGCAGCTCCACCACGAGTTTGGCCCCGCCCATGATGCTGTCCATATCGGCCGCCGCGATGACCAATGTGACGCCGTTGTCGTCCTCGCGGCGGACGTGCCCGGCCATGGCATTGGCCATCACCAGCTCGGACCCGATCTTGAAGCCCTCGTGGATGGCGTGGTGGATGGTGTCGATCGGAATGCCCTCCCGCGCCCACTGCGCGGCGGCCTCCTCGAGTCGCTTGGTCTTCTCCGGAATATCGCGCCCGTCCAACATCCCCACCGCCAGCTCCAGGCAGGTGCGGGTGATGGTCGTGACGTCGCCGTGAATGGCGTCCCCGGGCAGGGTCCCGCACGGCGCGACCGTCTCGACGAAATGCCCCACCATGTGCTGCGCGAGCCCGCGCACATCCTTGAGCGGCGACGATATCGGGCTGCCCGACACGGTCAGCCCCGCCTGGGCCGGAATTCCCACGGACATCCGTGACTCCCTTCCACCCCCGAGTCGTGCCCCGTCGGGACCTGAAACGCTAACGCATCGCCGCAGATCCGAACGGCTGGTTCGATTGCTCCTGTGAAGCACAGTAATGCAGCTTTCGATGCGCTTGTGACTTCTCACATGCGCCAGGAGGAACCCGCATGACGACCCGGCGCTGCCGGATGGAAGCATTCGCGCACGGCCGAGCCCTGCCCAGAGGTCGGCGGGGACGTGTTCACCTCCGCCTGTGCGGGGATGGCCGCGGCGTATGTCGGAGGCTTGAAAGTGACACCGGATCGCTCTCACGCATCCGCGCCCGCGAGGAATGCTCTGTCATCCCGGGTGGACAGGGGTCGACGTGGGCGACTACATCAGATGGGCGGTGTCGTTGTAGACGGCCAGCCGCATGCCGGAATCGGTGCGCTCCCAACGGGTTATGGACGCATTGCGGACCTGGGCGGTGGTTTGGGAACTGATCTCCGCTTCGTCGAGATCCCCGAAGATATAGCGGGTCAGCACGATTGCGATGTCGTGGGTGAAAACCAGGGCATGGCCGTGCATTTCGCGCAGTACGGCGCGCAGCCGCAGCGCGACGTCCGGCCAGGACTCACCACCGGCGGGCCGATGGTAGAAGCCGCCGACGCGTTGCATGGCGCGGTATTCCTCCGGATACCGTCGCTGGATGCCGATTCTGGTGAGCCCGAACAGGACTCCGGGCTCCCGATCGCGAACGCGCTCGTCGTACTGGACGGGCGGTGCGGTCGGGAAACCCAGCGCGATCCGAGCGGTCTCCCGGGTGCGCGCATACGGCGAGCAGACCACGAGGTCGAAGCCGGGCTCGAACTCGGCCAGCCGTTTGCCGGTGGCCGCCGCCTGCGCCGCGCCCAGTTCCGTCAGCGGCACATCGGCATCACGTGTGCCCGTGATGAACTCCTCCGCCGAGGTGTCACGCGCCGCATTGGCGGTGCTCTCGCCGTGCCGCACGATGGTCAGTGACTGCAATCCGGGTCCTGCCGCGTCCACACCGTCAATGGTGAACGCAAAGGCGGCTCGCCGCGTGCCGAACGGGCGCGGACGGCGCTAGCGGCGGGCGCCGACCGGGCTGCCGACGGTGATGTCGGCCGGCGGCAGCCACAGGGTGGCGATCGTGCCGCCGCCGGCGGCGGACTCGATGGAGGCATTGCCGCCGTGGGCCTCGGCCACCCACGCGACCAGGGCCAGACCGATGCCATTGCGCCCCGTCCGGCCCGCCGCGCCGCGGTTGAAGGGGCTGGCGGCCAGCACCGGATCCACGCCGGGACCATGGTCGCGAATGCTGACCCGGCCCTCGGCCACATGCACCTCGACCGGCGCGGCCCGGTTCACCGCGCCGTGGGTGAGGCCGTTCTCCAGCATGTTCCGGATGGCGAGGCTCAGCAGCTGCGGGTCGCCCACCACCACGCTCGGATGCGCGGTCACCACGATGCGCTCGTCGGCGGCCTCCTCGGCCACCGCCTCGGCCAGCTGGTCCAGTCGCAGCAGCGTGCGCTCGGGTTCGGCGACGCCGGACTGCATGCGGGCGCGGGCCAGCAGCCCGGTCACCAGGCGCGCCATGCGATCCGCGAGCCGCCGGGCCTCGGTCAGCGTCTGCTGCACCTCCTCGGGTTTGGGCCTGGATTCGGTGAGCAGCTTCAAGGTGGTGAGCGGCGTGCGCAATTCGTGCGCGGCGTCGCCCAGGAACTGCTCGTGCTCGTCCAGCATGCGCAGCGCCTGCCGCTGGCTGCGCCCGGACAGCACGAAGGTGGCGGCCGCGGACAGCAGCACCAGCAGGCCGCCGCCGATCGTCAACTCCCACACCAGGGTTCGATGCGCACCGGCGTCGGCCATGGACTCGGTCCCGGCCAGGATGACGACGATACTGTCCCAGTCGTTCCAGAACACCGGGGTGCCCGCCACCGTCACGCCGCGGCCGGTGATATCGGTTTCGGTGAACCGGCTGCTCCGATAGAGCAGGCCGCCGGCGTGATCCTCGGTTTGCGTTGCGAGCGTGGCGATCTGGGTGTCGTCGGGCATGAGCGAGCGTTGATAGGTGTGCGCCTGCTTCCACGGCTCACCCGGTGTGCGCACCGCGACGACGACCGCCGTCGGCCCCTTGGCCAATTCGTCGTCGATGACGGTGGCCAGGTCCAGGACCTGCTTGTCGTCGTGCTGGATGGCCCGGGCCAGTCCGCCCGCGACCTCCTGGACCTGATCCTGCGCCCGGGTCTGGCGCGCGTGCGCGTCGATGGAGGCCGCGACGAACCCGAACACCAGCACGGCCGTGGCCGTGATCACGGTGGCCAGCGCGGTCATGAACCACCGGGCACGCGTGAGCCGGGCCACGGCGGGGGATCGATGCGCGCTCACGAGATCCCGCCGGAGACAATGAATCCCGTGCCCCGCACGGTCTCGATGACACTCGGCTCCCCCAGCTTGCGCCGCAGCTTGGCGACCACCGCGTCCACCACGTTCGAGGCGGGCTCGGCCATTTCGTCCCAGCAGCACTCGATGAGGTCGGTGCGGGTCACCACGCTGCCGCGCCGGGTCGCCATGAGCTCGAGCACGGCGAACTCCTTGGGCGTGAGCGCCAGCATGATGCCGCCGCGGGTGACGCGGCGGCGCATGAGGTCGATATTGATGTCCCCCACCGCGATTCGCGAAGCGGTGGGGTGGTCGCGGCGCCGGCACAGCGCCCGTACCCGCATCACCAACTCCGGCAGTGCGAAGGGCTTGGTCAGATAGTCGTCGGCGCCGTGCTCGAAACCGGCCAGCCGGTCGTCGAGTCCGTCGCGGCCGGTCAGCATGAGCGCGGGCATCGTGTGCCCGGCCCTGCGCGCCGCGGCGACCAGGTCCAGGCCGTCGCCGTCGGGCAGGCCGCGATCCACCACCAGGCAGTCGTAGCGATTGATGGCGATCTTGAAATCCGCGTCGGCGACGCTCTGGGCGAGATCCACCGCGAACCCGGCCGAGCGCAAACCATCGGTCACCTCACGGCCGAGTTGGTGGTCATCCTCTAGCACCAGAACACGCACAGAGGCAGAGAGTAAGGCATCCAGGACGCCCGCCCAACGGCTGCGGCGATGGGATCGGCGAAAAATGATCGGAAAATGATCCGGCGGCAAACCGCCGCGCCGCCACCATTTTTCGACCCTGTCATGGAATCGGCCGCCCGGTCGAGTGCTGTCGATGGCGAACCAGCGGCATGTCACCGCCACGACATCGATCGGTACCGATTGGTACCGCCCTGGTCATGCGGTCTCAGGGCGCCATCAGCAGCAGATCCGGTCGGGTCGGGCTGCTGCTCGGCTGCATGCTCGCCACCGTGGGCATGGTCATCGGCACCATCTTCGTGGGCGCGAGGATCGCCGTGGTGGTGGGCATCGCGCTGGTGACCATCTGCGGATGGGCCGCGACCATCGGCGGCACCATGCCGCTGCTGCAAGAACCGCGCATCGACCCCGCGGTCATCTCCGTGCCCATGGTGACCACGCTGGTGGACGCCACCGGGCTGGTCATCTACTTCACGACCGCCAAGGTGGTGCGCGGCATCTGATCGGCAAACCCGGGGGCCGGCTCTGCATGGCCACCCCGGGTCGCTGTGACGGATTGCACGGCTGTAATTTTCACCAGTCGGTGGCGTGCTTGCCCATCCCCGTTTCGCATTCTCGCAGGACAGCGTGGAGACACGTGAAGACACAACTTCTTGTGCTGCATAGGGATGTCACCTACCAGTAGTAGTGTTCAGGGCAAGAGAAATCCGCAGGGTCCGGTGAGCTGAGAAGGGTGTGTGAGCGGGTGTGAAGCTGATCGATCGGGTGACCGCGATCAATTGGAACCGCGTGCAGGACGAGAAGGACGCCGAGGTCTGGGATCGGCTCACCGGCAATTTCTGGTTGCCGGAAAAGGTCCCGGTCTCCAATGACATCCCGTCGTGGAACACGTTGACCGCCAATGAGAAGCAACTGACCATGCGGGTCTTCACCGGCCTCACCCTGCTCGACACCATCCAGGGCACGGTCGGCGCGGTCAGCCTCATTCCCGACGCGCTCACCCCGCACGAGGAGGCGGTGCTCACCAATATCGCCTTCATGGAGTCGGTGCACGCCAAGAGCTACAGCTCCATCTTCTCCACGCTGTGCTCCACCCGCGAGATCGACGAGGCCTTCCGCTGGTCCGAGGAGAATCGGAACCTGCAGCGCAAGGCCGAGATCGTGCTCGAGTACTACAACGGCGAGGACCCGCTCAAGCGCAAGGTCGCCTCGACCCTGCTGGAGTCGTTCCTCTTCTACTCCGGTTTCTACCTGCCCATGCACTGGTCCTCGCGGGCCAAGCTCACCAACACCGCCGACATGATCCGCCTGATCATTCGCGACGAGGCCGTGCACGGCTACTACATCGGCTACAAGTTCCAGAAGGGCCTCGAGCTGGTCTCCGAGGCCGAGCGAGACGAGCTCAAGTCCTACACCTTCGAGCTGCTGTTCGAGCTGTACGAGAACGAGGTCGAGTACACCCAGGACCTCTACGACGAGGTCGGGCTCACCGAGGACGTCAAGAAGTTCCTGCGCTACAACGCCAACAAGGCGCTGATGAACCTCGGCTACGAGGGCCTGTTCCCCAAGGACGAGTGCGACGTCAACCCGGCCATCCTCTCGGCCCTGTCGCCCAACGCCGACGAGAACCACGACTTCTTCTCCGGTTCCGGCTCCAGCTACGTCATCGGCAAGGCCGTCAACACCGAGGACGAGGACTGGGAATTCTGAGCTAGCGTCCTTGAACCAGAACGGGCCCCGAGCGAGATTGCTCGGGGCCCGTTGTCAACGGTGACAATTGATTTCGCAACGGTCCGGGTCACTGACTCGCCTCCGAACCGGTTGGCCCCCAACCGCCTCGACGCGTGCCCGACGTGCATGGCGCTCGGCTGGGCGCTGAAGGTTCGGAAGAGGCGCAGGAGCCCCGAGCGGATTCGCTCGGCGCCGTTAACCAACCGCGGCAACCGGTCTCGCAACGGTCGGGGTAACTCGTCGGGCGCGACCGGAATCGGGTTGCTTCCCAACCGCCGGCACGCGTGCCCGCCAGTCGACGGCTCTCAGCTGTGCGCTGAAGGTTCGGGGAGGCGGGGAAGCCCGGGGTGCTCAGTCCGTGACGTATCCGTTGAGGTTGTTGCGTACGTCGTCCAGCAGTGCCCGCGCGGCGGTGATGCCGCTGCCGTGCCAGATGGCGTCGTCGACCGCGAACTCGCGGCGGTCGCTCACCGCGGCGAGCTGTTTCCAATCGCCGCCCTTCATGATCGACTTGCCGTAGTCGAGGCCGTCAGTGCCGTCGAACATGAGGAAGATGAGGTCGCCCTCGATCCGGTTGCGGTCGGCCTGAGTGCTCAGGCTGGTCACGTCGAAGGAGTCCCCGCGCTGCGGCCCCGGCCGCTGCACGCCGGCGTCGCCGAGCACCTGGGCGGCGAAGCTGTTGCCGCCCTGGACCTGAATGGTCTTGGGCTCGAAGCGGATCACCGACGCCTGGGTGAGGGCGGCATTGGCGGCGATGCCCGCGTCCTTGGCGGCCGCGCGGTAGTCGTCGAGCGCCTTGGCCCCGGCGGTCTTGCGGTTCATGGCCTCCGCGAAACCGGTGAAGGTGGCCTGCCAGCCGTTCTCCTCGCCGACCAGCACCGTCGGGGCGATGGCCTTCAGCGCGTCGTAATGTGAGCCGTCGCCGGCGGGGCCGATGATCAGATCCGGTTTCAGCTCCGCGATTTTCGCGGGATCCGGGCTGCCCACCATGCCGACCGCGGGAATCGCGGCGATGCCGGTGCCCAGGTACGAGGGCTGCGGTGTCGTCCCGGCGATGGTGGCCGCGCCGACCACCCGCTCCCACAGGCCCAGTGCGCAGGCGGCGTCCAGCGCGGGCGTGGACAACACCACGATGCGCCTGGGGTCGGCCGGAACCTCCGAGGTGCCCGAGGCGTGGGCGACAGTCTTCGTGCCCGCGGCCGAGTCCGGGGTGGACGGCAGCGGGCACGCCTTGGTGGTGTCGCGCTCGATCCCGACCACGCCGGCCCCCGCGATATTCGTGGTCGTTCGTACGATCGAGGCCGAGTTGTCATCGGTTTTGCCGCATCCCGCCACTAGACCCACTGTCAGCAGCGTCGCGGCCGAGACCAATCCCACACTGCGGAAATACCGCAGCGGGGACAAGGTGGAGGCGAACGTGTTTCGGGTGGAAGCGGACTCGCGCACCGGCATGCGGGGCAGCCTACAGCCGTGCCCGGCGACTCCCAATTACGACACAGAGTAGGACCCGGAGCGAGCGCTATAGGAACACCGTTTACGATCTGACACAGCGCAAGCCACCGTCGTTCGTCATATGCCGAACCGGACGCCGGAAGCAGCGTACGAACGATGGCATACCTGTGGAGGTTTCGTGACTGCCGTAGAACCGCGGCCGGCCAGCCTTGTGGAGGCGGCTCGGCCCTATCCTCAAAGGACGGGTCCGAAGGGATCGTTCATCTACAAGATGGTCACCACGACGGACCCGAAGGTTCTCGGCGTCATGTACCTGGTGACGGCCATGTCCTTCTTCCTCGTCGGCGGCATCATGGCGTTGCTGATGCGCGCCGAGCTGGCACGGCCGGGCATGCAGTTCCTGTCGCCGGAGCAGTTCAACCAGCTGTTCACCATGCACGGCACCATCATGCTGCTGTTCTATGCGACCGCGATCGTGTTCGGCTTCGCCAACATCATCCTGCCGCTGCAGATCGGCGCCCCTGACGTCGCCTTCCCGCGCCTGAACGCCTTCAGCTACTGGCTGTACCTGTTCGGCGGCACCATGGCGACCGCGGGCTTCATCACCCCCGGTGGCGCGGCCGATTTCGGCTGGACCGCCTACACCCCGCTGTCGGACATCGTCCACTCCCCGGGCGTCGGCGCCGACCTGTGGATCCTGGGTCTGGCCGTCTCCGGTCTGGGCACCATCCTCGGTGGCGTCAACATGCTCACCACCGTGGTCTGCCTGCGCTGCCCGGGCATGACCATGTTCCGGATGCCCATCTTCACCTGGAACATCGCCGTCACCTCGGTGCTGGTGCTGCTGGCCTTCCCGCTGTTGACCGCGGCCCTGTTCGGGCTGGCCTACGACCGCCACCTGGGCGGCCACATCTACGACCCGGCCAATGGCGGCGTCCTGCTCTACCAGCACCTGTTCTGGTACTTCGGCCACCCCGAGGTGTACATCATCGCGCTGCCGTTCTTCGGCATCGTGTCCGAGATCTTCCCGGTCTTCTCGCGCAAGCCGATCTTCGGCTACACCACCCTGGTCTACGCGACCCTGGGCATCGCGGCGCTCTCGATCGCGGTGTGGGCGCACCACATGTACGCGACCGGCGCCGTGCTGCTGCCGTACTTCTCGTTCATGACCTTCCTCATCGCGGTCCCGACCGGTGTGAAGTTCTTCAACTGGATCGGCACCATGTGGCGCGGTCAGCTCACCTTCGAGTCGCCGATGCTGTTCTCGATCGGCTTCATCGTCACCTTCCTCTTCGGCGGTCTCTCGGGCGTCATCCTGGCCTCGCCGCCGCTGGACTTCCACGTGTCCGACACCTACTTCGTGGTGGCGCACTTCCACTACGTGCTCTTCGGCACCATCGTGTTCGCCACCTTCGCGGGGATCTACTTCTGGTTCCCGAAGATGACCGGGCGCATGATGGACGAGCGTCTCGCGAAGTGGCACTTCTGGGCCACGTTCATCGGCTTCCACACCACGTTCCTGGTGCAGCACTGGCTGGGCAACATGGGTATGCCCCGTCGGTACGCGGACTACCTGCCCTCGGACGGCTTCACCACCCTGAACACCATCTCCACGATCGGTGCCTTCATCCTGGGCGCGTCGATGCTGCCGTTCATCTGGAACGTCTTCAAGTCCTACCGCTATGGCGAGGTCGTGACCGTGGATGACCCGTGGGGCTACGGCAATTCGCTGGAGTGGGCGACCTCCTGCCCGCCGCCGCGGCACAACTTCTACGAGCTGCCGCGGATCCGGTCCGAGCGTCCCGCGTTCGAGCTGCACTACCCGCACATGGTCGAGCGCATGCGCGCCGAGGCCCACGTGGGCTGGGGCTCCAAGTCCCACACCGTCAAGGAGCTGGAGAACGTTTCCAGCTAGTCGCTCGACACTGAAAAACCAACGCGGCACCCGTCTCACGACGGGTGCCGCGTTGTTTCTCGATCGCCGATCGGCTGGGGGATCGTGTTACGGGCTGGGGTTTGTGTTGCTATTGGCGGATGGAGGATCCGGGAACGATGGCGGAAACGGGACTGTCCACCGCGTGGTCGCGCGCGCTGGGGTTGCGGCTGCCGGTGGTGAACGCGCCGATGGGTGGGGTGGCGGGTGGCAGGCTGGCGGCGGCGGTCGCGGCGGCCGGGGGACTGGGCATGATCGGGATGGGCAGCGCGGGCTCGGTCGAAGCGCTGGAGCGGGAATTGGCGCATGTCGCGGACGCGCCCGGCCACATCGGGATCGGCCTCGTCGATTGGGTGGCGGCCGCCCGTCCGGGGCTGTTCGAGCTCGCTCTGGCCGCTGCTCCCGCGCTGTTGTCGGTGAGCTTCGGAACCGACCTGTCCTGGTCCGAGCGGGCCCGTGCGGCCGGAATCCGAACCGCGACACAGGTTTACACCGTGGACGACGCCCGGCGGGCGCATGATGCCGGGATCGACGTCCTGGTCGCACGCGGTCTGGAAGGCGGCGGGCACGGCGCTCCCGAACTGGGCACCCTGCCCCTGCTGGAAGCAATCCTCGATGCGGTCCAGGGGCCGGTACTGGCCGCGGGCGGGATCGGGTCGGCGCGGGGCGTGGCCGCGATGCTGGCCGCCGGCGCTTCGGGGGTGTGGCTGGGCACCGCCCTTGCCGCCTGCGAGGAATCCCTGTTGTCGCCCGGGGGCCGGCGCGCCCTGCTCGCGGCCGAGGACACCGGCACCATCGTCACGCGAACCTTCGATGTCGGCATGGAACTGCCTTGGCCACAGCGCTTTCCAGCGCGGGTGCTGCGCAACGACTTCACCGCGCGCTGGCACGACCGCGTCGGCGACCTGGCCGGTGACCCCGGCGCGCGGGCCGAGCTGGCCGCCGCCACCGCCGCCGACGACCCACGCGTCGCCCCGGTCGACGCGGGACAGGGCGTCGGCCTGGTCACGGCGGTGCGGCCGGTCGCCGAGGTGCTGGCCGAAATGTGTTCGGGCGCCGTCCGTCTGCTCGATCATCCGTCGCGCTGATCCTCGGCCGCACGGGCGGTGACCTCGGGCGGCGTGATGCCCGCCACCGTCGGCAGCGGTCGGCGCTGGCTTGTTCGCGCCGACCTGACAGAATGAGCTGCCGCCGCATGCCGGGCGGGACAGGCAGTCGCATGGACAGGAGTTATCGATTGAGTGCAAACGCCGGGCGGCGGAGCGCTGACACGACGGTTCTGGTCACGGTGACCGGACCCGACAAGCCGGGCGTTACGTCGGTACTTCTCGCCGCCCTGGCCAATAGCGCGGTCAGCCTGCTGGATGTGGAGCAGGTGGTCATCCGCAGCCGGCTCACCCTCGGCGTGCTGGTGTCGTGTCCCACCGATCCGGAAGCCCTGCAGGATCAGCTCGAGGACGCCATGGCGTCCATCGGCATGGATGTCGACGTGGCGATCGGGGCGAGCGCCGTCTCGGGTGCGAAATTGTCCACCCACGCCGTCGTGGTGCTGGGTTCGCCGGTCACCGCTCGCGCTTTCAGCGCCATCGCGCGCACGCTGGCCGCGCAGCGGGTGAACATCGATTCCATTCGCGGCATCGCCGACTACCCGGTCACGGGTCTGGAACTCATGGTCACCGTCCCCTCCGTTGACGCCGACGCCGAGACCGAGCTGCGCACCGCGCTGGCCGCCGTCGCCGCCAAGGAGAGTGTGGACGTGGCGGTCGAGCGGGCGGGCCTGGCGCGACGGGCCAAGCGGCTCATCGTGTTCGATGTGGACTCCACACTCATCCAGGGCGAGGTCATCGAGATGCTGGCCGCGCACGCCGGTGTCGAGGAGGAGGTCCGCGCGGTCACGGAGGCCGCCATGCGCGGCGAGATCGACTTCTCCGAATCGCTGCGCCAGCGCGTGGCCACACTGGCCGGGCTGGACGCCTCGGTCATCGATGAGGTCGCCGAGCGCATCGAGCTCACCCCCGGCGCCCGCACCACCATTCGCACCCTGCGCCGCCTGGGTTTCCGCTGCGGTGTGGTGTCCGGCGGTTTCCGCCAGGTCATCGAGCCGCTGGCGCATGAGCTGGAACTGGACTTCGTCCAGGCCAACACGCTCGAGATCCGCGACGGCAAGCTCACCGGCGCGGTGGTCGGAGAGATCGTGGACCGGGAGGCGAAAGCCGTTGCGCTGCGCCGGTTCGCGGCCGAGACCGGGGTTGCCATGGACCAGACCGTCGCGGTCGGCGACGGCGCCAATGACATCGACATGCTCAATGCGGCCGGGCTGGGCATCGCGTTCAATGCCAAGCCCGCGCTGCGCGAGGTCGCCGACGCGGCGCTGTCGCATCCGTTCCTGGACGCGGTGTTGTTCATTCTGGGCGTCACCCGCGACGAGGTCGAGGCGGCCGACGCCCGCGACGGCGGCATTCGCCGCGTGCCGCTGTCTCGATAGCCGGTCCGGGTAGCCGCAACGCGTCCAATTCGGTTGCGCCACTCGCAGCTCCGCTCTCGGTACCGTGGTCGGGGGCATCCGGCCACGATCGAAGGAGAGTCCGTGCGCGTGCGTAGGACGCTGATGGCGGTCAGGATGTGGAGCCCGCCGAATGCTTCACCCGGAACCTGACGGTTCATTGGTCGGAAGAGCGTGTAGGAGTGGTTGTGTCGAGCGTCGGATCCACCATCGATGCCGGTTTCGTGGCCAGGCACGCGGAATTGGCGAGGGGATACGGCGGCGGAGGTGATCCCGAGGATCCGGCGCTCGTGCAGGCCATGCAGATGGTGCTGCACATTCCGAAGAACGATCCGCCGGCGCGCGGCGCGCTTCTGGCCGCCGCCGCCTCCGCGGTGGTGGCGTTGTGCCTCGACGAGCGGGTCGGGCCCGATGGGGAATGGGAGGAGCGCTATCTGACCTGGAAGCGCTCGCGCATTCGCAAGGTGGCGCGGCGGGCGCGCGGGGCGCAGTGGCTGGCGGCGCAGGAAGTAGACGGTGTCACAGTCGAATTCGCGGGCGCGCAGGCGCGGGCGCTGGTGCCGGGCCCGGTCGGCGAGGTGGATCCGCGCATCCGGCGCCTCCAGATCAGCGGCACCGAATTGCCCGCGGCGGAGGAGATCGCAGTCGATCCGGAATATCCGGTGCTGTGGGTGAACGCGGAACTGGGTATGACGGTGGGGAAGGCCGCGGCACAGGTAGGACATGCCAGCATGTTGCTGGCGGGCGCTCTCCCGGTCGGGCGGGCGTATGCGTGGGCCGCACAGGGTTTCCGGTGCACCGTCGCGGAGGCCGATACGGCTCATTGGGCGGAATTGCAGCGGAGGGTGGTCGAGGGCGGCGCGGTGGCGGTGCGCGATGCCGGTTTCACGGAGGTGGCTCCGGGATCGACGACAGTGATCGCGGTGCCGTAGTTCGGACGTCGCACCAGCGAACGGAATAGTCGGCGCGCTGACCCCTATGGGCAGTGCGTATCGACTTCCCCGAAGGTGTGGGCAAGGACCGATTCACGTTTCCTCGAGGGAAACCACCGAAATGACAACACTGCTGGTTGTTCTGATCGTGTGGGCGCGCCCTCGGTCCCGGCGGCACTGATCCTGGCACCGATGTTCCGGTCCGCGAGCGCGGACGCGTGGGACCGCGGGTTGCCGGACACGGAGCGCGAAGTATCGGAATTCGACAGTCGCGCACACGAAATCGCCTATCGCCATCGCGCTTCCGGGGAGGACACGCACCGAATTCTCCCACCACGTTGACGATCGTCCAGGGCAGTGGGCCAAGATGGACCCCGTGCCGCAACCGGATCCCGATCTGCTCATCGATTTCAGCGACGTCGCCGTCCGACGTTCCGGACATACCCTGGTCGGTCCGGTCACCTGGCAGGTGGAATTGGACGAGCGCTGGGTCGTGCTCGGCCCCAACGGAGCCGGCAAGACCTCGCTGCTGCGCATGGCCGCCGCGGAGATGCATCCCACCTCCGGGGTCGCCAACCTGCTCGGCGAGACCCTGGGCCGGGTCGACATCAACGAGCTACGCCCGCGCATCGGCCTGTCCTCAGCCGCCATAGCCAGCCGGGTGCCGCTCGATGAGAAGGTCTCCGACCTGGTGGTATCCGCCGGTTACGCGGTGATGGGCCGTTGGCGGGAGCGCTACGACGACATGGACACCGACCGGGCCATCGACATTCTGGAAAGCCTGGGCGCGGAACACCTTTCCGATCGCGCCTACGGCACGCTGTCGGAGGGGGAGCGTAAGCGGGTGCTCATCGCCCGCGCCCTCATGTCCGATCCGGAACTGCTGCTGCTCGACGAACCCGCGGCCGGCCTCGATCTGGGCGGGCGCGAGGAGTTGGTCGAACGGCTCGGCGATCTGGCCGCCGATCCGGACGCGCCCGCCACCGTGCTGGTCACCCACCACGTGGAGGAGATTCCGCCGGGCTTCACGCACGGCATGCTGCTCAATGAGGGCAGTGTGGTCGCGCAGGGTTTGCTCAGCGATGTGCTCACCTCCGAGAACCTCAGTGAGGCGTTCCGCCAGCCGATCCAGCTGGACCGCGTCGACGGCCGCTATTTCGCGCGGCGCAGCCAGCGTTTCGGGCGGCACCGCAACCGCTGAGGTTCTTCTCCCGCACGCGGAACCGGCTTCCCGTAAGCGATCTCGCGGACCCTTGGCGAATTGCGATTGCATCATTGCATTCGCTGCCGCTACCGGGCAAACTGTCCGCAACTGCTGTGGATGGAGGGAGCTGCTTGTGGGCCGGAGCATCGGTGCGATCGCGATCCTCGCCCTCGCCGCCACCGGATGCGTGGCCGATCCACCGGCCGCCCAGCGGGTTTCGAACTCGCACGCCGCGGAGACCCTCGGCAAGGCCGCCGCCCCGTCGGATCTGAACGGCAGGACGGTGCAGCTCGCCTATGACAGTGGCCCGAGTGGCGCCCTCACCTTCGCCGCGGACGGACGCACCCTGACCTACACCGCCGCGGACACCGGACGCCGGAACACCTCTCCGGTCGCGATCGAGCCCATCGAGGCCGGCATCTTCCTGGTTACCTGGACCGACGACACCGGCGCCGTGGTCGGCCAGGTGCAGGACTACCGGACCGGAAAGATGGAGGGCACCTGGACCCGTCATGGCGCCTCCGGCCAGGCTGTGATCGAAACCCGCACGGGATCGATCCATGTGATGGACTGACCGGCGAACCCGCAGCGGGTTGTATCGCTTAGCCGGGGCAACGGTTATGGTGCGAAACGTGAGCGAAGCAATTGCCCGGCCCGATTCCCAGTCCGCCGCCGCGCCAGTGAAGGACGCGTCCACGGTCATGCTGGTGCGCGACGGTGCGCGCGGGCCCGAGGTGTTCCTGCAGCGTCGAGTCGGCGGCATGGCCTTCGCGGCCGGGATGACCGTCTTCCCGGGCGGCGGCGTCGATCCCTCCGACGCGTCCATCGCGCTGGACTGGGCCGGACCCGAACCGGCCTGGTGGGCCGAGCGATTCGGCATCGACGCCGGCCGCGCCCAGGCGCTGGTCTGCGCCGCGGTGCGCGAGACCTTCGAGGAGTGCGGCGTACTGCTGGCCGGCCCGACCGTCGACAGCGTGGTCACCGAGACCTCGGTCTACGCCGAGGCGCGCGGGCAGTTGGAACGCCGCGAACTGTCCTTCGCCGAATTCCTCACCCGTGAGAATCTGGTGCTGCGCGCCGACCTGCTGCGCCCGTGGGACAACTGGATCACCCCGGTGATCGAGCCGCGGCGCTACGACACCCGCTTCTTCGTCGCGGTGCTGCCGGAGGGCCAGCTCGCCGACGGCGCGACCTCCGAGGCCGAGGTGGTCGCCTGGTGCACCCCGACCGAGGCCATCGACCGCTGGCATCAGGGCGTGGACGTGCTGCTGCCGCCGACTTGGACCCAGTTGGCGGCACTGAGCGAATTCGCTTCCACCGCCGAGATTCTCGCGGCCGACCGCGCCATCACCCCGATCATGCCGGTGTACGACCCGTCGGGCGGGGGTCCCGCGCTGGCGTTCCCGCACGCCGACCGCTACTTCGCCGAAATGCCGGACAACGCGCGCATCCGCGGTTCGCGGCGCCCGGAGTAGCGTCCGCGCGGGCAGCCCGGCTCAGCGCGCGCACGGGCGGAGCGACTCGGTACCCGGGGCCGAAGTAGGGTGGTCGGCTGTGGCCGAATTCGTGACCGTGGACCGGGGTGTGGCGGACGGTATCGCCGTGCTCCGCATCGCACGCCCGCCGATGAATCTGATCGATCTCCAGGTGGCGCTGGAGGTGGCGGCCGCCGCCGACGAGATCGCGGCGGACGCGTCGATCGCGGCCGTGGTGGTCTATGGCGACGAGCGTGTCTTCTGCGCCGGGGACGAGATGGCCGAGCTGGCCCGGCTCACCCATGCGCAGGCGCAGGCCATGGTCGCCGATTTCCAGTCGGCGCTGAGCTGCCTGGCCCGGCTGTCGCAGCCGACCGTGGCGGCCATCAGCGGTTACGCCCTCGGCGCCGGGCTCGAACTGGCCCTGGCCGCGGACCGCCGCATCATCGGCGACAACGTGAAACTGGGCCTGCCGCACATCAAGGCCGGGCTGATTCCGGTCGCCGGTATCCGCCGCGCGAGCCAGCTGATCGGGCCGTCGCGCGCCAAGGATCTGGTGTACAGCGGCCGGTTCGTGGGCCCGAAGGAGGCCGCGGCGATCGGGCTGGTGGACGAGGTGGTCGCGCCCGACGATGTGTTCGCCGCCGCCCTGCGCTGGGCGAAGCAGTTCACCGACGGTCCGGGCCTGGCTCTCGCGGCCGCCAAACGGGTCTTCGAGGCGGGCGCTCACGGCCACGATCGCGCGCGTCGCGAGTGGGCAGAGTTGTTCGGCACCGAAGATCAGCAGGTTGGAACACGTTCTTATTTGGTCGACGGTCCGGATGCGATCCGGTTCACCGGCCGTTAAGCGGCCCGATAACACCGTTCACCGGGCTATTCATTAGGCTGCCCTGCATGACAGTTGGTCCTGAAGACCCCGCGCCGAACCCGCACGCCACCGAGGCGGAGGTCCAGGCCGCGTATAGCGACAACAAGCTGGCCCAGGTCCTATATCACGACTGGGAAGCCGAGACCTACGACGACAAGTGGTCGATCTCATACGACGAGCGCTGCATCGAGTACGCGCGCGGCCGCTTCGACGCCGTCGCCCCGAGCGCCGAGCTGCCTTACGACCGCGCCCTCGAACTCGGCTGCGGCACCGGTTTCTTCCTGCTGAACCTGATGCAGGCGGGCGTCGCCAAGCGCGGCTCGGTCACCGATCTGTCCCCGGGCATGGTCAAGGTCGCCACCCGCAACGGCCAGAACCTGGGCCTGGACGTGGACGGCCGGGTCGCCGACGCCGAGACCATCCCCTACGACGACGACACCTTCGACCTCGTCGTGGGCCACGCCGTGCTCCACCACATTCCGGATGTGGAGCTGGCGCTCAAGGAGTGCCTGCGCGTGCTGAAGCCGGGCGGCCGGTTCGTGTTCGCCGGTGAGCCGACCACCATCGGCAACCTCTATGCCCGCAAGCTGGGCCAGATCACCTGGAAGATCACCACCGAGATCACCAAGCTGCCGTTCCTGAGCGATTGGCGCCGCCCGCAGGAGGAGCTCGATGAGTCCTCCCGCGCCGCCGCCCTCGAGGCCGTCGTCGACCTGCACACCTTCGACCCCTCCGACCTGGAGCGCATGGCCCGCAGCGCCGGCGCCGTCGACGTGCAGGCCAAGACCGAGGAATTCGCCGCCGCCCTGTGGGGCTGGCCGGTGCGCACCTTCGAGGCCGCCGTCCCCGACGAGAAGCTGACCTGGCGTTACCGCATGGCCCAGTACAAGGCGTGGCTGGCCTTCTCCGCCCTCGACGAGAAGGTGCTGCGCCACGTGGTGCCGCGCCAGTTCTTCTACAACGCCATGATCACCGGCGTGAAGCCCGGCGCCTCCGCCAAGTAGGCCGCACCACGAATCCCGTGGCCTACGCCTTCTCTCGCGATGACATCGCCTACCTCGCCAGTCCGGCCGGCGCGGCCGCCCTGGCTCAGGTAGGCGATTTCGCCCTCACCCCCGCCTCGCTGCTGAAGGACCTGGAGCGGCTGCGTCGAGCACACGGCGATCACGCCCCCGCCCTCGTGGAAACGGTCCGCCTGCGCCGTCGCGCCGCCGCCAAACTCGATGGCGCGGCCGAGTGGCTCTTCACCGACGACGCCCTCCAGCAGGCCACGCCCTCGCCCGTTGCTCGCCACCGCGCCCGACGCCTCGCTGGGCGCACCGTCCATGACGTCACGTGCTCCATCGGCGCGGAACTGGCCGCGCTGTCCGAGGTCTGCCCGGCCGTCATCGGCAGCGACCTCGACTCCGTTCGCCTCGCCATGGCCGCCCACAATCTCGGTGCGCCACAGCTCGATTCCCGCACCGACGGCGACGACCCGCACCGCCGCAAGTCGGAGGCCGCCGGGACACCCGGCGCCGATGTCCGGGCGGACGGCGGTGGCATCGATTCGAGGTCCAGGCCACCGGGCGCCCTGGGAGCCGAAGCCCGCGCGACCGCCTCGTCGTGCGAGACATCGGTGGCGACGAACGCGGAGCCGGCCGCACCCGCCTCGGCTCTCGCCGATGGTCATGCGTCCGCGCTGTCCCGTCACCCCCGGGTGACACGGAATGTATTGCTGGTCAAGGCGGATGCGCTGGTGCCCTGCAGCACCGCCGAGGTAGTGATCGCCGATCCGGCTCGCCGCGCGGACGGGCGTCGCACCCACGATCCGGCGAGACTGCAACCGCCGCTGCCGGACTTGCTCGCGGCCTACGCCGGTCGCGATCTGGCCGTGAAGTGCGCTCCCGGGCTGGATTTCGACAAACTCGCGTGGCAAGGCGAGATCGAGGTGGTGTCGCTCGACGGTGCTGTGCGCGAAGCCTGTTTGTGGTCACCGGGTTTGGCGGAGCAGGGCGTCACCCGCCGGGCGACGGTGCTTTCGTCCAGCGGACGCCCGTGGACCCTCACCGATGCCGACCCGGATGACATTCCCCAGCGTGAGCCGGGGCAGTGGATCATCGACCCGGACGGGGCGGTGGTGCGGGCTGGGCTGGTGCGGCATTACGCCGCGAAACACAGGCTGTGGCAACTGGATCCGCGGATCGCGTATCTGACCGGCGACGAGGTTCCGGAAGGTGTGCGGGGATTCCGCGTTCTGGACCGGTTGGAGTTCCGGGAGAAGCCGCTGCGGGCCGAGCTGCACCGCCGCGATTGCGGACCCCTGGAAATCCTCGTGCGGGGCGTGGATGTCGACCCCGACGCCCTACGCGCCCGCATCAAACCGCGTGGCTCCCAACCTCATACGTTGATCATCACCCGAATCGGCCGGACGGCAACGGTCTTCGTCTGTTCCACCCCATAGCGCGGCGTCTCAGCCCTGGTAGGTGACGTGGGTGGGGCGCATGACGAGGACGACGCGGTGCGGGTGGTCGCCGACCGGCTTGTGGTAGTCGAGGCCGTAGCGCTGGGCGAGGACGTCGAAGAACTCTCCCTCGGGATCGGCGTCGATGCGTTCGATGACACCGCGGACCTCGAGGTAGCGGTAGGGGGCTTCGGGGTCGTTGATGCTGACCGCCACGTGCGGGTCGCGAGAGGTATTGCGGTGCTTGGCCCGGGTCGTCGTCGTGGTGAAGCGCAGGAACTCGCCGTCCCAGATCTGCCAGATCGGGGTGACCTGCGGGGTGCCGTCCGGGTTGAGGGTGGCCAGGTGCGCGAACAGCGGGCGGGTGAGGAGGTCGGCGTACTTCTCGGGGATGACAGGGTGGGTCATGGTGTGCTCCTTCAGAGTTGGGCGATCTCGACGATACGAAAGCCGGCCGGAGTGCCGTCGCCGTAGGGACCGTTCTTGTCGAATTGGGAGACCGTCACCAGCGCGCGGTCACCGCTGTGCGCGATCGAGGTCGGGATGTCGAGGGCGGGGTCCGTGACGCGGTGCTGGAGTTCGGCTTTCGCGCCGTCGTCGGAGAGATGCCAGCGGGAGACGGCATTGCTCTTGTTGTGCACCACCCACAGGGTGTCACCGCGCAACTCCAGGCCGTCACCGTCGACCGCGTTCCCGCCGGTGAGGGTGAGGCGCCGCACGGCCGGTCGCGGTTCGGTCGAGACCCGGTACAGGTCGCCGTTGGTCATGTCGACCACGATCAGGTACTTGCCGGTGTCGTCGGCGGCGATGCCGTTGAGGGTCATGGGCTGCTGGGCGGCAGGGTCTTTCGCCGCACCCAGATCGAGATAGACCCGGAGTGCGCCGCCGTGTCCGTCGTGCGCGAACGCGTCGGTGAGCTGGTCCGGGCCGATGCGGTAGACGACATTCCGCACGCTGTCGGTGATGTACACGCCGCCGTCCGGTGTGACGGCCAGATCGTTGACGAACGGCTGCCCTTCGGCGGGAACGTCGAAGCGGGCGAGCAGGGCGCGAGTCTTGGTGTCGTACACCGTGATTCCCGCGGTGTGGTCGATCACCCAGAGCCGCCCGTTCGCGTCGGCCTTCACCCCGTTGGCGGTCCTGCGGCCGTCCGCGCCCGCGGGCAGGAACGTCTCGGCCGCGGGCTTGCCCGGCGTGGCCCGGTAGACCGCGCCGGTGAGGAACGAGCTCGTGTACACCTCTGCGGTGTGCGGATCGACCGTGATGCTCTCCGGGTAGGCGCGCTCGGGCAGGTCGTACGCGGTGGTGATGCGGTCGGGCGGGGCGGGCGAGTCGCCGCTGCTGCACGCCGCCGTCGCCGACAGGAGCGCCGCGATCACCGCGGGCACGGCCCGGCGGCGAATCGGGTGGGACATGGTTCATGCCTTTCGGGCCTGGTGAGTAGAGATGACATACGAGTGTGAGAGCGAAGATAGATTAGAGCTCTAATGATCGTCAAGGTTCTAACAAGTGCGTGAGCTATCATTCCCGGGGTGACGTCGATGCCGGTCGAAGAACGCCTGGGGACCTACATCAAGCGCGCCGAACAGGCGCTCATGGGCGCGAAGAACGCCGCCCTCAAACCCGCGGGCGTGACAATTCCCCAGTACGCGGCCCTCTACGTCCTGAGTGAGAACCCGGGCATTTCGGCGGCCGAGCTTGCCCGCCGCTGCGGTGTCACGCCGCCCACCATGAACACGGTGCTCACCAATCTGCGTGAGCGCGGCCTCATCGAGCGCACGCCGCACGCCTGGCACCGCAATGTGCTCGAGACCCGGCTCACCGACGAGGGTCGCACGGTCTTGCGCGCCGCCGACAAGCGGGCGGTCCCGGTCGAACGCGCGCTCGCCGCGGAGTTCACCGATGCCGAGCGGGAGACTCTCATCGCCATGCTGGAGCGCGCCGCCGACCTTCTCGATTCGGTGCGGCCGGACTGATTCCTAACGGCCGCTGACCGCGCCGAAGCCGGCGACGAATCTGGTGAGCAGTCGGGCGAATTCGGTGCGGTCGCGCTCGCCCCAGGCCGCGGTCGCCTCGGCGAAGACGGCTCGGCGGTTGGCGTGAGCGCGGTTCAGTGCGGTCCGCGCGGCGGGCCCCGGAGACTCCCGGGAGTCGGGCCCGTCTACTTTTCGGGTTTGAACACGAATAGCTCGCCGATGCGAGTGGTCACCACGACCTCGCCCTGATCTCCCACGGCTGTTGCCACGGTCGTCCCCTCCGCGCCGGGCAGTTCGTTCGACTGCACCGTCGCTCCCGTACGGGTGTCGAAGGTGACCAGCGTCAGCTTGTCGCCGATCGGCGCGACCGTGTACCCGGTCCGGCCCGCCGTCTGCACCGGCCGCCCGCGCAGTTGCAGATCCTTGCGCTCCCAGGCGATCTCGGCGCTGTCACCCTTGTCGCGCAATGCGACCAGATGCCCTTCGTCCCCGGCCGGCACCAGCAGGCCGTCGGCCACCGAGATCCCGCCGCGCGCCGGAAAGCCCAGATCCTGAACCCATTTGGTGTGTCCGGTGGCGGCGTCCACGGCCATCAGCCGGTTGGTGTTGTCGCCCACGTACACCGTGGTCCCGTCGGCCGACAGCGCCGGGCTGGTGGCGCTGCCCTGTCCGAGTATCTTCGCGCTCCACTCGATGCGAACGTCCTTGCCGCTATAGGTGAGCGCGACCAGGTCGGCCTGGCTGTCGCCGGGCTTCCAGACGGTCGCGTAGAACCGTCCCGACTTCTGGTCCACCGCCGACACATTCGCGACCGGGCATTGCGGCCCGCCGGTCGCGCAGTCCTCGAGACCCTGCCCGTCCGGCGGGCGGCTCAGCGACGGGTTGGCCAGGAAGTCGGGCTCGCCGAGCAGTTGGAAGGTGGACGTCTGCCGCTCACCGGTCTGCCGGCTGAGCACGTCCATCTGTCCGGACTGGGTCACCGACAGCACATTTCCGTCACCGGTGAACTGCACGGACACCGGTGTTCCGGCGGCGGGGGTGCGCCAACGCGGCTGCCCGAGATTGTTGAAGGAGTTCACCGCGCCGTCGTCGCCGACGTACACATTGCCGGTGCCGTCCACCGCGGAGCCGCCGTCGACTGCGCTGGGGCCCATCGGATTGCAGAAACGCTTGCGGCCCGTCGGCATCTGGAACGAGAGAATATTGCACGCGTTGGCGCGGGTGGTGACATACAGCTGCCCGTCGGCGCCGATGGTCACCGGCTGCGCGACCGGACCACCGACGGGCCGAGACCAGTCCAGCGCCAGCTTCCGCGACCCGGTGACCGGACTGGACCCGCTGTTGTGGGCGTCGCGGAAGGCCAGCGGCCAGCCCTTGCCGGGACCGGCGCCGATATCGTCGACCTTGGTGCTGCCGTACGCGCACGCGGTCAGTGTGAACAGTCCGGCGCCCGCCACTGCCAACACCTTGGCCCCGGTGCGGGTGCGTCGTTCACGTCCGGTCCGCCGCCTGCCGTTTCGCACCTGCTGGTGTCCCTTCTGCCAGTACGGAAGTCTGAGGATTCTCGCCGGGCCGCTACAGCCGGAGCACAGCCTACTTTCACGCCCTTTCGAGGGGGCGGATACCCTCGTTGAAACGACCGGTGAACACAGGGAGTAGTTCGTGACGAGCATGTGGGGCGCACCGTTGCGCTCGCGTTGGCGGGGGTCGCGCCGCCGTGATCCGGAGCAGGCGCGTTTCCTCACCCCCGCGTCCCTCAAGTGGGTTCTCGCCAACCGCGCCTACACCCCCTGGTATCTGGTGCGCTACTACCGGCTGTTCAAGTTCAAGATGGCCAATCCGCACGTGGTGTTGCGCGGCATGGTCTTCCTGGGCCGCAATGTCGAAATCCACGCCACCCCGGAACTCGGCCGGCTCGAGATCGGCCGCTGGGTGCACATCGGCGACGGCAATGCAATTCGCTGCCATGAGGGTTCGCTGCGCATCGGCGACAAGGTGGTGTTCGGCAAGGACAATGTCGTCAACACCTACCTCGATATCGAGATCGGTGAATCCACCCTGGTCGCCGACTGGTGCTACATCTGCGACTTCGACCACGTCACCGACGACATCAATCTGCCCATCAAGGACCAGGGCATCGTGAAGTCTCCTGTGCGCATCGGCCCCGACACCTGGATCGCCGCCAAGGTCACCGTCCTGCGCTCCACCCGCGTCGGTCGCGGCTGCGTCCTCGGCGCCCACGCCGTGGTCAAGGGCGACTTCCCCGACTACTCCATCGCCGTCGGCGCCCCCGCCAAGGTCGTCAAGAACCGCAAGGACGCCTGGGACTCGGCCGCCGAGAAGCGCGCCGCCCACCTGGCCGCCCTCGCCGACATCGAACGCAAGAAGAACGGCGTCACCACATCCTGATTTCCGGCCCCGCGCAGGTAGGTTCACGGTCATGCAACGCTATGCCGCCTTCCTGCGCGGGATCATGCCCACCAACCCGAACATGCGCAACGAGAAACTGCGCGGCGTCTTCGAGGGCCTCGGCTTCGAGAAGGTGAGCACCCTCCTCTCCAGCGGCAATGTCGTCTTCCACGCCCCCGGCAGGGATGTCCCCGCCCTGGAATCCGCCATCCAGCAGGCCCTCAACGCCGAACTGGGCATCCCCGGCGGCACCCTGATCCGCACCCACGCCCAACTCCAGGCCCTGGTCGACTCGGACCCCTTCGCCGGCCTCACCCACTGCCGCGAGACCTATCTGACCGTCACCTTCGTCCGCGACGCCCCGAAATTCGTCCCCGAATTCCCGGAGGGCGAATCCACGGTCCGCCTGGTCCGCTTCGACCCCGCCGTCGGCGCCCTTCTCACCATCATCGACAACACCGACCCCAGTACCACCAATTTCATGGCCATTGTCGAAAAAGCTTGGGGCAAAGACATCACCACCCGTACCTACCTCACCGTCCAGAAGGCGCTGAAGAAACTCGGCTCCTGACTCATTTCCCGCGCCCGGTCCGCGGGGATCGGGTTTGCTCGTCGACCCGCGGGCCCGCACATCACGCGATAGCGTGGGGCGGTGACTCTCGGTTTTCGAGGCGTAGTAACCGGTCTGGCGTCTGTCGCGCTGGTGGGATCGCTCGCCGCGACCGCTCATGCGACGCCGTCGGAGGGTATTACCGCGGTGATTCTCTCGCGCACCACGATTGGCGACACCGACTACATTCTGCGTGAAATCACTATTGCGCCGGGCGGTTCCACCGGGTGGCACTACCACGACGGGACGCTGTACGCGCTGGTCCGTCAGGGGCAGATCAGTCATTACCGGTCGGATTGCGCCGTGGATCAGACCGGTGGGCCGGGTAGCGCCTTCGTGGAACGGGCCGGGGCGGGCAATGTGCATCTCGAGCGGAATCTGGGCACCGAGCCGCAGATCCTCGATGTGCTGTATGTCCTGCCCGCGGGCAGTCCGCTGTCCGAGGATGCCCCGAACCCGGGCTGCCCGTTCAGTTGACGCTCCGCGGGCGGGGCGAGTCCCCGGGCTCGCCCTCGAATTAGAACTTGTTCCAATTCGAGGCGCAGGGGTGTGCCGTTCGAATTCGAGCCGGGGTGGCTCAGTGGGGCTGGTTCGGATCCCGTTCGGGGAGAGGACGTTCCGCGATGACCGGGCGGCCCAGCGGATTGCGGACACGGCGCTTGGCGCCCTGATAGACCAGGGTGGTCTCCTGGGCGACGACGTCCCAGGCGAAGTCGGCGGTCAGGCGTTCGCGGGCCGCCCATGCGCGGTCCTGGGCGGCGGCGGGGTCATCGAGGACCGAAATGACCGCTTCCGCAACGCCGTTCACATCGGCCGGTTCGAAGGAGGCGCCGGTGACGCCGTCGGTCACGAGGTCGCCGAGGCCGCCCGCGGTGGAGGTGATCAGCGGGGTGCCGGCGGCCGCGGCCTCCAGGGCCACGATGCCGAAGGGCTCGTAGCGGCTGGGCAGGACGATGGCGTCGGCGCTGTGCAGCCAGCCGAGCAGATCGGTGTGGTCGAGCTTGCCGACGAAGCTGACCGCGCGCGCGACGCGGTGGGCGCGGGCACGCTCACGGAGCCAATCGAATTGGGTGCCGACACCGGCGACCGTCAGGGTGGTGCCGGGGTGCGCCTTGCGGATGCGGGGCAGGGCGGCGATGGCGTCCTGGATGCCCTTCTCGTATTCCAGGCGGCCGACGTAGAGCAGGCGCGGCGGGCCGGAGCGGGGTGCGCGCTCGCGGAAGGTCCACGCACCCACGTCGATACCGTTGCGGATCACCGTCATCGGCACCCGCTCGGCCCCGTACAGCCGGTGCACCTCGTCCTTCATGGACTCCGAACACGTGATGAGGGCGTCGGACTCGTGCGCCAGCCACCACTCCACCGAGTGCACCTGCCGGTTCACCCGACCCGAGACCCAGCCGCTGTGACGGCCCGCCTCGGTGGCGTGAATGGTGGAAACCAAAGGCACGTCGTAATACTCGGCCAACGTGATGGCCGGATGCGCGACCAGCCAGTCGTGCGCGTGCACCACCTCCGGCGTCCAGCCCTCGCCGATGCCCGGCTTGTGCAGCGCGATACCGGCCCGCACCATGGCGTGTCCCATGGCCAGCGTCCAGGCCAGCATGTCCTCGCCGAAGTCGAAGGCGGGGGGATCCTCGGCGACCGCCACCACCAGCACGCCCTCCTCGATGAAGGAGTGCGTCGGGTGGGTGGTGGCATCGGTGCCCATCGGGCGGCGCGCCAGCACGACGACTTCGTGCCCGGCGGCGGCCAGCTCGACGGCGAGGTGATGGACGTGGCGGCCCAGCCCACCGACTACGACGGGTGGGTACTCCCACGACACCATCAAGATCTTCATACGGGTCCTTCTGTATCCATGCGGCGTCCGCGGGCCCCTACGTGGTTACGCAAGCTGCCTCCTCCGGGTCCGTCGCTCCCGCCGAAGCGGGGCCGAGCCTGCGCGCGTCGAGCGCGGGGAAGAGTCCGTCGGCCGCGTACCATCCTGCCGCCAACTGCTCCGCTTTGGCGAGTTGCCCTGCGGACACCGCCGCGGCGATCTCGCGCACGGCGTGGGCGTGTTGATGGGCTCTGTCACGCGCGTATCCGGCCGCGGAATCCTTCGACACCATGAACGCCCAGTCGCTGGAGACGGCGAGAATCGCCTCGCGCAGCAGCTGGTCGGCAACCGTATCGCGCAGTCCCGTGGCGTCCACGCGCATCTTGTCGAGAGTGTCCAGCGCCAGCCGCACCACCTCGGCGTTGAGCTCGACCAGATCGGCCACCTGGTCCCCGGCCCACACCCGCCAGTCCTTGCCCGAACCCCAGGAGGAGTCGGCCAATTCGACGCGTTCGCCCACGTAGCCGCGGGCGCGGGCGTCGGCCAGCGTGCCGACGGTGACCCCGGCCTCGGGCAGCGCGCGCAGCACCTGTTCGAGCCACTGCGGGCCCTCGTGCCACCAGTGCCCGAACAATTCGGTGTCGAAGGCGGCCACCACGAGCGCCGGGCGACCGATGCGTTCCGACTCTGAGATCAGCCGTTCCCGCACCGTCGCCACGAAGTCCGCGACATCCTTCTCGATCGCCGCGGCGGCGAGTTCGGGATCGTAAGGTGCCTTGTCAGGGCCCGCGACGGTCTTGCCGGTGACGCGCGCCGGTTTCAGTCCGGTGGCGTGATCATAGTGATGGAAATCACGATAGAAGGGCTGCCCCGGGTACCCGGATTTCGGCGACCACACCCGGTAGCTGACCGTCAGATCACGCCCGAAGGCCACCACATCCGAATCCCACACCGACCGTCCGAGTGTGGTGTCACCGCGCAGCGCGGGGCCGTCCACCATGAAGTGCGAGATGCCGACCAGGTCGTAGGTCCGCTCCATCCCCGGCGTGAATCCGCACTCCGGGGCCCAGATGCCCGCGGGGGTGTGCCCCCAGCGCGCCCGGGCGTCCGCCAGTCCCTCGATCAGCTCGTATTCGCGCAGCCGCGAATCCAGCAGCGGCTGGAAGGGATGCGACAGCGGCCCGCCCAGCAGCTCGATGGCCTCGGCGTCGATGAGTTCCCGCCACACCGGCGACGCCCCGTGTATCCACCGCGTCTCGAAGTCGTCGAGAGCCGCTGTGGCGAGCCGATGTTCGTGTACACCGAGCGCGGTATTGCCCGCCATGGACGCCTCGTCGGCGCGTAGCCGCCAGTTGCCGAGCCAATGGTGCATGCCCTTCAAGCAGTGCGGGTCGTCCAGCTGTGCCGCCAGCACCGGCGTGATCCCCAGGCTGATCAGGTGCGAACGCCCTTCGGCCGCAAGCGTTCTCAGCACCTTCGCCACGGGCAGGTACGACGCCGCCCACGACTGGTACAGCCACTCCTCGCCGACCGGCCACCGCCCGTGATGGGCCAGCCATGGCAGATGCGAGTGCAGGACCAGACTGAACTGGCCCGGCACCGGGGAGGCGTTGTCGTTCATGGTTTCACCGCGATGGAGACCAGATCCAGGCTGGCATCGATGTCGCGCTCGGAGTCCGCGAGCAGCTCGAAATCGTCGATGCGCACGGCGGCCACGTCCGCGGCCAGATCCGCCGGCCACGGCTCGCCCGCGAGCGCCCGCTCGATCTGGGCGTCGATGATCGACCCGCCCCATTTCTGGTCCAGCGCCGCCAGTTCGGGCCCGTGGAAGATGCCCGCCATCAGCTCGACGGTGAAACCGGCGTCGACGAGAAGTTCGGTCATCTCCGCGGCGTTCAGCTCACGCGTGTGGAAAGGGTTGAGCGGCGTATCGCGCCCGGGGGAGAAGGTGATCCGGTTCGGCGTGGAGATCAGCAGCTTTCCACCGGGCCGCAGTACCCGCAGGCATTCGCTCAGGAACTGCGCCTGGTCCCAAAGGTGCTCGATCACTTGGAAGTTCACCACGATGTCGACCGAGGCGTCGTCGAGCGGCAGCTCGGCCAGATTGCCCTGCACCATCTCCACGCGCGGGTACTTGGCGCGCACGTGCGCGACGGCGCTGTCGTCGTAGTCCAGGCCGATGACTCGTGCCGCGACCTCGGTGATCATATTGGCGCCGTAGCCTTCTCCGCTGCCGGCCTCGAGCACGACCTTTCCCTCGCACTGTTCCAGCAGGCGCACATAGGCGATCTCATGCCGCCGGAACCAGTAGTTTTCCTCGGCGATGCCGGGCACAGTCCGCTCGCCGGTCAAAGGCAAGGGATCGGTGGGGTTTTCAACTGGACTCACGGCCTCGCTCATTGCTCCGACGTTAGTGGTTGTCCATATCACACCCGCGACCGGATCAGCCGATGTGGAAAGTCACACGCTAAGTTACCCACGAGTAACTTAACGTAGGGTAATCTCCCGGACGAGCTACTTGTGGACGTACGGCCATCAATCGTGCGACCGCCATACCCCGTGCCACCAGAACAGGAGGTCGACGAAGACCAATGCCGAACATCGTCGTACTGATCAAGCAGGTTCCCGACACCTGGTCCGAGCGCAAGCTGACCAGTGGTGACTACACTCTCGACCGCGAGGCCGCCGACGCCATCCTCGATGAGATCAACGAGCGCGCCGTCGAGGAGGCGCTGCTGATCAAGGAGGCGCAGGGCGGCGAGGTCACCGTGCTGGCGGCGGGCCCCGACCGGGCCACCGAGGCCATCCGTAAGGCCCTCTCCATGGGCGCGGACAAGGCCATCCACATCAACGACCCGGCCATCCACGGCTCCGACGCCGTGCAGACCGCCTACATCCTGGCTGCCGCTCTCGGCCAGATCGAGGGCATCGAGCTGGTCATCGCGGGCAACGAGGCCACCGACGGTCGCGCCGGCGCCGTTCCGGCCATCATCGCCGAGTACCTGGGCCTGCCGCAGCTGACCCACCTGCGCAAGCTGACCGTCGACGGCGAGCGCATCGCGGGCGAGCGTGAGACCGACGAGGGCGTGTTCAAGCTCGAGGCCACCCTGCCGGCCATCGTCTCGGTCACCGAGAAGATCAACGAGCCGCGCTTCCCGTCCTTCAAGGGCATCATGGCCGCCAAGAAGAAGGAAGTTCAGACCTTCACCCTGGCGGATCTGGGCGTCGACCCGGAGACCGTGGGCGTTGCGAACGCCGGCACCCAGGTGACCGGTGTGACCCCGAAGCCGGCGCGCACGGCGGGCGAGAAGATCGTCGACGAGGGTGAGGGCGGCAACCAGATCGCCGCTTACCTGGTCGGACAGAAGATCATCTAATTGCCCCCGGGCCCAACGACTTTCAGGAGATAGAAAAATGGCAGAAGTTTTGGTGCTCGTCGAGCACGCTGAAGGTGCGCCCAAGAAGGTCACCACCGAACTCCTCACCGCCGCCCGCTCGCTGGGCACCCCGGCCGCCGTCGTGGTCGCCGCCCCCGGCACCGCCGACAAGCTGGGTGACGCGCTGGCCGCCGCCGGCGCCGAGAAGATCTACGTCGCCGAGGGTGACGACGCCGAGGGCTTCCTCGTCACCCCCAAGGTCGACGTGCTCGCCGGTCTGTCCGAGTCCGCCGCCCCGGCCGCGATCCTGGTCGCCGCCACCGCGGAGGGCAAGGAGGTGTCGGGTCGCCTGGCCGCCCGCATCGGATCCGGTCTGCTGATCGACGTCATCGCCGTGAACGGCGACGGCTCGGCGGTGCACTCCATCTTCGGTGGCGCGTTCACCGTCGATGCCAAGGCCACCGGCGATGTCCCGGTCATCTCGGTTCGCCCGGGCGCCATCGAGGCCGCACCGCAGGCCGCCGCCGGCGAGAAGGTCGCCGTCGAGCTGCCCGCCCAGGAAGAGGGCGTCACCAAGGTCGTCTCGCGTGAGCCGATCGTGGGTGGCGACCGTCCGGAGCTGACCGAGGCCGCGATCGTGGTCTCCGGTGGCCGTGGTGTCGGTTCGGCCGACAACTTCGGCAAGGTCGTCGAGCCGCTGGCCGACGCCCTCGGCGCCGCCGTCGGCGCCTCCCGCGCCGCCGTCGACTCCGGCTATTACCCGGGCCAGTTCCAGGTCGGTCAGACCGGTAAGACGGTCTCCCCGCAGCTGTACATCGCCCTCGGCATCTCCGGCGCCATCCAGCACCGCGCCGGCATGCAGACCTCGAAGACCATCGTGGCCGTCAACAAGGACGAAGAGGCCCCGATCTTCGAGATCAGCGACTACGGCATCGTCGGCGACCTGTTCAACGTCGCCCCGCAGCTGACCGAGGCGGTCAAGGCCCACAAGGGCTAGGCTGATCCGCCGCTGCGCGCCTGTTGGCGGACCGGCTGGGCGCGGCTGACGTCGCATTGCCGACTCGCCGACGCGGTGGTCGGGTCAGCCCGTACGCGGTGGGTACCGCCAACTCACCGCATCAGTTGTCGCGTAGGCAACCTCGAATGTCCCCCGGCCGGAATCGGCCGGGGGACATTGCCATTCGGGGGGAGACGTGCGCGAATGCCGGAATTCTGGCGGTGAGCCGGTACTTCGACTGGAGATCATCACCGTCGATCGCTCCCGGCGGTCGGATATCGAATCGAGGCTGCCGTGGCCGATAGATCTCGTTGAACTCACCGATGATCGATGTCGCCGACCCCGTCGCTCGCGGTTGCCCGAGCGGCGGGGGTCGGGCACGCTGGGCCGGTGCGTGGGCGATTCGATCCTCGGCGATGGCGGGCCGAGGAGCCCGCCCCCGAAAAGGCTTATGAGACCGCTGGTTTCGGCGCGGACGGCGTCGAATTGGCGGACATCATCACGGCACTGCATTTCGACCTGGCCGAATGGCTCGGCTCGGATGCGCCGCCGAAGGTGTTCGACCGGATCTCGGGCGCACTGGACGAGCGCTTCACCTCCGTGGTGACGACCGGCCAGACGGTGGATCGCGAGACGTTCCTGGCGGGGATTTGGTCGGCCCGGAATGTGATGGCGGGTGTGGAGATCGAGGTCTCCGATGTGCAAGAGATCGCACGTAGCGGACAGCTGATCGTCGTCCGCTTCGTCGCGGAGAACCGCATCGGCGCGGTGAAAACCGGGAGTCGCACGGTGACGGCCCTCCTGGTGACCGATGGACGAACCCATCTCTGGCGCACCGTTCACGAGACTTCGGTCCCCGAACCGGCCCGGCCTGCCGCGCCGGAACCAGCCGCGAGTGCGGAACCCGAGCAATCGGGAACCGCCCGCGATGAGGACCCGGCTGGGGACTCGGGCGTAGAGGCGGGCGGCGATGCCAGTACCGGGATGCGCATCATCCGCCTGTAACGGAGCAGTGCGACGCTTCAGGCGCAATGAAGTGCGGCGAGCAGGGTCGTCACGATGGGGGAGCGGCGGCCCTCGGTGCGGGTGACGGCGGAGACCGGGATGCGCAATGGGTGGCCGGTGAGGCGCAGCGTGGCGATGCCCTCGGTCTGGCTGTCGGCGTAGAGGATGGTCCAGGCGTCGGGCCGGTTGATGAGTTCCATGGTGGCGGTGTGATCCGGCGGGATAGGCGGGCCGAAGACCGGACCGGTCGGCAGATCGGCGAAGGCGGCCCGCACCACATTGTGGAGCAGGACCTGTTCCGACTCCGGTGGGAGCAGCAGCGGATAGGCGCCCAATTCCGTGAGGGTGACATCGCCGCCGCGCATGGCGAGCGGATGCGCGGTGGAGGTGGCGATGACGGGATCCTCGACCCAGAGCTGCTCGACGGTCAGCCCGGGCTGGTCCACGCTGCCTCGTATGAGAGCAAGATCACAGTCGCCATCCGCCACCGCCTGGATCCGCTGCCGGAAGGGCTTGATGACGAATTCGATCTCGGCGCCCGGATGCGCCTCCCGCGCGCCCGCGATGGCGGAGAGTGATCTAGTTGCGAAGCTCATATTCGCTGCCAGGCGAATGCGCGGGCCGGAGGCTCGTACAGCTGCGCGAATGGCCGATTCCAGGCTCAGCATTTGTTTCGCAAGGGGAAGTAGCCGAGTGGTCGCGTCGGTGGGAACGACCGACCGGGTGGAGCGTTCGAAGAGGTTGACGCCCAGGTCGCGTTCCAGCCGGGCGATCTGGTGACTGATAGCCGATTGCGAGATGAAGCAACGGCTCGCGGCCCGGCTGAAGCTCAGCTCCTCGCAGACCGCCACGAAGTAGGCCAGTTGGCGCAGCTCCACGGCATTCCCCAATTCATGATCAACGTAGATAAGAGTCATCTTGATTATGCGCCCTGACCCCTGGAACAACCACGTTCCGAATTACGGTTAGTCATGACGGAAGGGAGTGCTGTCATGCAACACGTGGATGCGGGGATCGAAACCGCTGATGTCGTCATCGTCGGATCGGGCTTCGGTGGTCTCGCTGCCGCGAAGCAGCTGAACAAGTCGGGGGTCCGGTACGTCCTGATCTCGGGTACGCCCGAGCACCTCTTCCAGCCACTCCTCTATCAGGTAGCGACGGGTGTGCTGGCCTCGGACGAGATCGCACCGCCCATCAAGAACATCCTGCGTAACCACAAGAACGGCGAGACCCGCCTGGGCAAGGTCACCGCGGTCGACGCCGCCAACGCGGTGCTCACCTATGAGACACCCGAGGGGCCGCGTCGGATCCGGTACGGCAAGCTCATCGCCGCCACCGGCGCCAGCCAATCGTATTTCGGCCGCGACGATTTCGCGGACAAGACGTTCTCGCTCAAGACCATCGACGACGCCCGCAACCTGCGCGCGCAGATCGAGCGTGTCTTCGAGCAAGCCAAGGACGCTGACCCGGAGACCCGCCGCCGGTTGTTGAGCTTCGTGGTGGTCGGCGCCGGCGCGACCGGGGTCGAGGTCGCGGGTCAGCTGAAGGAACTCGCGAAAAGGTACTACCGCCAGGAGGACACGGTCACCCTGGTGGAGGGTGCGGGCGTTGTGCTGCCGCCCTTCGGCGGTGGCCTGTCGGAGTACGCCAAGGAGTCGCTGGAGCGCAGCGGTGTCGACGTTCTGGTCGACACCTTCGTGACCGATATCGAGGACGGCAAGGTCACCGTCAAGAGCAAGGACGGCGTGGAGCGCCGCATTGCCGCCGAGACCGTGGTGTGGTCGGCGGGCGTGCAGGCCGGCGGCTTCGCCCAGGTGCTGGCCGACGCCACCGGCTGCGAAACCGACCGCGCCGGACGCCTGCTCATCAACCCCGACTGCACCGTCGGCGGCCACGCCGACATCTTCGCCATCGGCGACATGACCTTCCTCAACGGCTACCCGGGTCAGTCGCCGGTAGCTATGCAGGAGGGCCGCCACGTCGCCGACATCATTCGCGGCAAGAAGCCCGCGGCTACGCCGTTCAGGTACTGGGACAAGGGCTCGATGGCGGTGATCAGCCGCTTCAGCGCGGTCACCAAGCTGAATGACAAGGTGAAGTTCACCGGTTTCGTCGCCTGGGTGGCGTGGCTAGCGGTGCACATCTACTACCTGGTCGGCTTCCGCAACCGCTTGGCCGCGGTGCTGTCGTGGCTGGTGGCCTTCATCGGCAGCGGCCGCCCGGGCTTCAACGAGGTCGAAAAGGCCCCTCTGGCAACGACTCGGGAGAAGGCGCGGATAGCGGCCTGACCCGCTGCGCGCCGCTGACCAGGCGTTGGTTCCGGGAAAGAGACCGGTCATGACATTCCTGCGCGACACCGGTGACAGCGTGGTCTCGCTGCCGCTGATCCCGGTCGTGCCGCGCAGGTTCGCTCGGGAGAATGCCTGATCCGCGATGGGCGTGACCATTCCGCACAACGCTCCGGCTCGAACGCGCTTCGGGCCGGAGCGCTTCGGCGCGTCACCAGTTCATCGCCTCCGGTGAAAAGTCATTGACCTGAGCTGAGATTCAGCTTTCACGATGGGGAGGCGAACCGGGTGGCGCTCAACTCCGGTTGTGTCTGGCGCGAATTCGGCGATTCCGCGTTGCTCTTCCGGAACTGACCCAATGTCGTTGCGGAAGCCGACCCCGCGATGCAAGGCCCGACAGCGGTGGCGTAGTCTGGCCTCTTCCGCGTTGCAGACCGCTCGTGGGCCCGGATCCGGGCCCGCCGCAACGTCTTCCGACGCCGCCGGTACCCGGCCGGGATACGAGCATTTGTCCTGGTAGAGAACGGTGCGAGGCGGTCGGATGAATTCCAGGTGCGGTCTGCGTCGCGTTCACCGGACTGGCATCGACAGGTAATCCGGCGGTCGCTCCAGCGCAGTCTGGGACTGGCTTGATCAAGGCTATGACCACCATGGCAGCGTCGAATTCCAGCCTGCTGGCAGCCGCGTCGAAGCCCGCCCCGGAAGCGCCCCGCACCACCGGACGGTCCCAGTACTCCCTGGTCGTCTCCTCCGATGCCGAGCACCGCGAGGCCGCGCAGCGGCTGCGGTACCAGGTGTTCGCCAATGAGCCGGGATTCACCATCCCCGACAATGGAACCGGCCTGGACGCCGACCGTTTCGACGAGCACTGCGATCACCTGCTGGTGCGCGACGAGCTCACCGAGCAGTTCGTCGGCTGCTACCGCATGCTGCCCCCGGACAAGACGATCGCCGCCGGCGGCTACTACACCGCCACCGAATTCGACTTGGCCGCACTGGATCCGGTCGGACACCGGATCGTCGAGATGGGCCGTGCCTGCGTGGTGCCCGATCACCGCAACGGCTCGGTGCTGACCCTGATGTGGGCCGGCATCCTGCACTACATCCAGCTCACCGGATACGACTGGGTGATGGGCTGCGTCTCGGTGCCGATGCGGATGACGCCCGAGGACGAGCCCGGCGTGAACGTGCGCGGTGTGCGCGACATGCTGCTGCGCAAGCATGCGCTGGAGACCGAACGCCATGTGCGCCCGTACAACCCGGTCATGGTGGACGGCCGCACCCTCGACGAGCTGGACGCCCCGGCCCGCCCCAAGCTGCCGCCGCTGCTGACCGGATACCTGCGTCTGGGCGCGCAGATCTGCGGCGAGCCCGCCCACGACCCGGACTTCGCAGTGGCCGACTTCGTCGTACTGCTCGGTCTGGAGACCATCAACACCCGCTACCTGGAGCGCCTGCAGGGCGCGGCCAACAGCCTGGATGCCCGGTGATGCCCCATGATGCCCGCACTGCTCTCCCCCGACACCGGTTCGCTCTCGTGCCCGCCGGCCGAGGCGTCGGCGCACGCCTGGATGCCCCACAGCCCCTGCGGCACTTCGTGTGTCGACTCGCTCGCTGAGGCGGGCACGCTCCGGGTGGCGGCGCGGGTCCTCGGCATCGCCGGGGTCCTGCTGAGCTTCCCGGTCGCGCACGTCGCCACCCCGCGCCGCCGCCGCGCCGGACTGCAGCGCCGCTACGCGCGAGCCCTGCTGGCCTGCTGCGGGATTCGCGTCCGCATCATCGACAACCGCGCCCCCGAGGATCGGGTCGAGGGCGGCATCCTGAATGTGGCGCGCCACGTCGGCTGGACCGACATCGTGGCCCTCACCGTCGTCGAGCCGATGGGTTTCGTGGCCCGCGCCGACCTGGTCGAGTGGCCGATGCTCGGCGATGTCGCCAAGCGCGTCCGCGTCATTCCCATCGAGCGCGAACGCCTGCGCCAGCTACCGTCGGTCATCGAGACCATGGCCGCCCGCCTCGCCGCCGGTGACCGAGTCGCCTTCTTCCCCGAGGGCACCACCTGGTGCGGCCGCGCCCGCGGCACTCTTCGGCCCGCGCTGTTCCAGGCCGCCATCGTCGCCGACACCCCGGTGCAGCCCATCCGCCTGCGCTATCTGGATCGGACGGGCGAACTGTCCACGATCCCCGGTTTCGTCGGCATCGACTCCCTGGCCGACTCGTTCCGCCGCGTCCTACGTTCCAAGGGCGTCGTCGCCGAGGTCACCCTGCAACCCCAGTTGCTCCCCGGCGCCGACCGCCACGACCTGGCCCGCCGCTGCGAGCAGGCGCTGGAGGGCGATACCGTCACCCGTGCCTTCAGCGACGTCATCCACGGCACCGAGCACCTCGAGGCCATCGGCACCGGCGCGGTCCGCCGGGCAGCCGTGCAGCGGGTCGCCACGGACTGATCAGGAATCGAGAAGCGCTGGTCAGCAGCGCGACCGTAGCGTTGCTGACATGACTTTCATCGAGAACATCACCCTTGACGTCGCGGACACCGAAGCCGCGGCCGAGTTCTACCGCACCGCGTTCGGCCTGGACTCGCAGCTGCGGTTTCGGGCCACACAGGAGCCCACGACCGGCTTCCGGGGCTACACGCTGTCGCTGACCGTGGCGCAGCCCGCCGATGCCGACGCCTACCTCGACGCGGCGCTGGCCGCCGGGGCGACCTCGCTGAAGGCGGCGGCCAAGTCGATGTGGGGTTACGGCGGCGTCGTGCAGGCTCCGGACGGCGCGATCTGGAAGGTCGCGACCTCCTCGAAGAAGAACACCGGTCCGGCGGTCAAGCGTTTCGACTCCATGGTGCTGCTGCTGGGCGTGTCGAATATCGCTGCGAGCAAGCGCTTCTACGTCGATCACGGCCTGCCGGTCTCGAAGAGCTTCGGCCCGATGTACGTCGAGTTCGATACCGGCTCCGGTCCCATCAAGCTGGCGCTCTACAAGCGGCGCGCCCTGGCCAAGGACGCGGGCGTGTCCTCCGACGGGACCGGTTCCCATCGCCTGATCATCGGCGGCGGCGCGGCCTTCACCGATCCGGACGGGTTCGCCTGGGAGGCCGCGCCGCAGCCCGCTGCCCGATGACCCGTCCGGCAGTCGTATCGGCGGGTGAATTAGGGGATTTTCGCGCGGTGGGGTGCATTCGGTTAGGGGTTTGGTCAAACGTCCAGTCTCTAAAGTGCTTGAATCGGCATAGTTTTCGCGATGCGAGGTGACTTGCCGGTAACGCGGGACGCGATCCAGCCGACGGGGAGGCAATCGAACAACAACGGCTGGAAGCGAATTGACAATGTCGGCAAGGACATTCCCGGTCGCGGTGGTAGTCGCCGCCGCAGTTGCTGTATGGGCGCCATCGGCCGTCGCAGACCCCACCCCGACGACCCCCGCGCCGGGCATCGGTCTCGGTGTCGACGTCGGCATCGGTGATGGCGGCGTCAAAGTGGGCATCGATGCGCAAGGCGGGGGCGGCGGCAATGCCGGTGCGTCCACTCAGCCGAGCCCCGGCGCGACGCCGGGCGGGAACGCCGGTGGTGGTGTGCAGGTCGGTGGCGGTGTGCAGACCGGTGGAAATGCCGGTGGCGGTGTGCAAGTCGGTGGCGGTGTGCAGACCGGTGGAAATGCCGGTGGCGGTGTGCAAGTCGGCGGGGATGCGCAGGGCGGTGGGAACACCGGTGGTGGCGTCCAGGTCGGTGGCGGTGTGCAGACCGGTGGGAACGCCGGTGGTGGTGTGCAGGTCGGTGGTGGTGTGCAGACCGGTGGGAACGCCGGTGGTGGTGTGCAGGACGGTGGGGATGCGCAGGGTGGCGGGAATGTCGGTGGTGGTGTGCAGGTCGGCGGGGATACGCAGGGTGGCGGGAACGTCGGTGGTGGCGTCCAGGTCGGTGGTGGTGTGCAGACCGGTGGGAACGCCGGTGGTGGTGTGCAGGTCGGTGGGGATACGCAGGGTGGCGGGAACGTCGGTGGTGGCGTCCAGGTCGGCGGGGGTGTGCAGACCGGTGGGAACGTCGGTGGTGGCGTGCAGGTGGGAGGTGGCGTGCAGGCCGGTGGGAACGCGGGTGGTGGCGTCCAGGTCGGCGGGAACACGAGTATCGGAGGCGACGCGCTGGGCGGTATCGACCTGGTGACCGCCGGAGCCGCCGCGGCCGGAGCGGACACCGCGCAGGGCATGGCCATTCCGGTGGGCGCGACCACCGGCATCGTGGGCGGTCCCGCGGTCACCGACCAGATCCCGCCGGGCGGATACGTGATCCCCAAGGGCGCGCCCGAGACCGGCGCGGGCGGCATGGCCGCCCAGGTGAGCGCGCAATGACCACCGCGGGCCGAAACATCATGAGGGCGCCTCGAATTCGCTGGCCACTGTTCGGTGCTCTCGCCGCCGCGGCGGCGATCACCCTGTCCTTGGTGGCGGGCTGCTCCTCGTCGGCAGCCACCCATCCGGCGACGAGCACGACCACCGCGGCGGCCCAGGCCAGCGGTGTGAAGACGGCGGCGGCGATCAGCCGGTCGACTCCGGTGTCGTTCAACATCGCCTCGATCAAGGCCCAGGGTTCGCTGATCTCGGTGGGGCTCAATGCCGATGGCTCGGTCCAGGTTCCCGCCGACTACCAGCAGGCAGGCTGGTACCAGCAGGGCCGGGCGCCGGGTGAGCAAGGCTCGGCGGTCATCCTCGGCCACGTCGACTCCTACAAGGGCATGGGTGTGTTCTTCTACCTCAAGAAGGTCAAGCCCGGCGACATGATCGACGTGACCCGCGCGGACGGCAAGACCGCGCACTTCAAGGTCACCGATGTCCGCATGTACCTCAAGTCCCAGTTCCCGGACCAGCTCGTCTTCGGTGCGCGCGGCGGCGCGACGCTGCAGGTGGTCACGTGTGGCGGCCAGTTCGACCAGGCCACCAAGAGCTACGAGTCCAACGTGGTCGTCTTCTCCTCCCTCGACTCGGTGACCTAGGCACTCCCGATCTCGGCGGGCATCCGCCGCAGCGGCCCGGTCTCCCGACCGGGCCGCTGCGGCGTTCGCGCCGAGCGCCACAGGGCCCGGCGGCCGTGTCCCGGGCCGGTGGCGAGCGGTGCACCATATCGGACATGGCAAGACCTTGATCATCTCAACCGACCTCCGGGCGCAACCCTTCCGCGAGGGCTGTGCCCCCTTCGCGCAGTCCTCGCGGTGGGTCCCCGACCTGTCATCGGCGGGGAGACTGTAGGGCTCCGAACCTCCATAGCATCGCGGAATATGCAGGGCCGCAATGCAATTACTCAGCCAATCCGGCGGATCGTGTCCGATGAGGCGGTGATGAGCCAATCTGAACATGCTCAGTTCGTGAGGGTAAAGCCGCCGGACGCACGCTGTGCAGAGTGCCCTCTGGTCGGTGGCGGGCGGGGGATCGACGGGATCCACTCTCCCGCTTTGGTTTTCGTGGTATCCAGGCTCGCATTCACCCAAACCGTGGCGCTCGTTCAAGGGTATCCTGCTGGCCGTGAATGCTGGCTATTCTGCATCGGGGGAAATCGAGGCTGATGACCAATTACTGGCCCCCAATCTCGCGGATTTTCTTCGAACCCACCGAACGGCTCGGCGGCCGGACTATCCTCGTGGCCTCAGCCGACCGGCGCTTGCCGCCGCGTGTGACGTCTCTGCGAGTTACATAGCCCAGATCGAGCAACGGGAGAAGACCTCTCCCAGTCCCGAAGTGGTGGACGCGATTGCGCGTGCGCTGCGGCTGACGCCGGCCGAGCGGCAGCACATGCACAATCTCGCGGCTCCGAAGACCTCTGGCCCGCGCACCCATTCCCCGCTGTCGGTGGCCGAGATGCGTGAACTGATCACCGAGGACCTGCGTGCCGCCGCCGACGATCTGACCCCGCATCTGTCGGGCTATGTCGATGAGCGATGGAATGTGTTATGGGCCAACCAGATCTACGAAGCCGCTTATCCGCGGCTTTTGGAAGTGGTGAACATCCTGGTGTGGTTCTTTCTGGTCCCCGAGTCACGCGACGTGATGATGGAGTGGGAGGACGAAGCCCGGCTGACGGTGAATTGGTTCCGTTGGCATATGGGCAGGTACCAGAACCCGCAATGGGCGCTGGATCTGCTCCGGCAGCTCAGTTCGTGCGAGGCGTTCAGAACCATGTATCTCGCCGAGCGCGTCGACTTCGATCGTCACCAACCATTGATGCACCTACGCGATCCGGATACGCGAGAGCCGTACAGCGTGCGGGTCCGGATCACCGACATTCCCGGCGTGGATACGCCTTTTCAGTGGTTCATCGGTATCAAGCTGCCGTTCAGCGGGCCGCCGAGCTTGCCAGCCCAGTGAGAAACCCACCGATTGCCTCATTGACGAGGTCCGGGGCCGTCCAGTTCGCCGCGTGACCGGCCCCGGGAATTGTCACGACCGGGTCGGCGTTCGCCAGCTTGGCCGCCAAAGCCGCGGACTTCTCCGCTGTGCTCGACGCGTCGAGTTCACCACGCAGAACCAGTGCAGGGCAAATGATCTCGTCCAGCCGATCCAGCAGTGACTCCCGCTCGATCAAACAGGCGGCCGCCTGCCTGATCGAGGGCCGGTCACTGGCCGCCCATTTCGCCCGCCACGGTGCCTGGTCGGCCGCGGTGCCGCCGATCAGCTGCGGTGCCAATCCGTCCGCCAGTAATTCCAACGGCACTTCGGGATTGGTCCAGGAGTCGAAAAGTTCGTGGTACGCGGCCTTTTCGTCATCATTCGAAGCGTCGGCCTCGGTGTCGAGCAGGATCAGCGCGTCAACCCGCTCTGGAGCCAACAATGCGGTCCGCAGGATGGCGTAGCCACCCTGCGACATTCCGCCAAGGATCGCACTCTCCACCCCGGCCGCGTCCATCACCGCCAGCAGATCACGTGCCGAATCCCAGTAGCTGAACGGACGATCCGGCTCGGTGACGGTGCCACCGTGCCCGCGAGCATCCCAGCACAGCACCCGAAAACCTCTCGCCTCCAGATATTCCACCTGCGGTGCGAACATCGACAGATCCATGAAGAACCCATGACTCAACACCACGGCAGGACGCCCTTGGTCACCGGAGGAGGTGTAGAACGTGCGGGCACCATCGGTATCGACGTACGGCATTGCCGTAGCCTAGCGGTGCTCTCGTCCACCTGTCCCGCCTCGGGCACACTCTGTTCAGAGGTTCCTTCTGGTCCGACAGAGTGTCAAAACAACTCCGGCGCAGGTCAAATCAGAAGTACCAGGGGTAGGGTTTCCAGTCGGGTAGGCGTTTCTCGAGGAAGGCGTCGCGGCCCTCGACGGCTTCGTCGGTCATGTAGGCCAGGCGCGTTGCCTCTCCGGCGAAAAGCTGCTGACCGACCAGTCCGTCGTCGGTGAGGTTGAAGGCGTATTTCAGCATTCGAATGGCCTGTGGCGACTTGCCGAGAATGTCGGCGGTCCACTCGAGCGCGACATCCTCGAGCTGCTTGTGGTCCACGACGGCGTTGACCGCACCCATCTGGTGCATTTCCTCGGCGGTGTAGGGCCGTCCGAGGAAGAAGATCTCGCGAGCGAACTTCTGCCCCACCATTTTCGCCAGGTAGGCGCTGCCGTAGCCGGCGTCGAAGCTGCCCACATCGGCGTCGGTCTGCTTGAACCGGGCGTGCTCGCGTGAGGCCAGGGTGAGGTCGCAGGTGACGTGCAGGCTGTGGCCGCCGCCCGCGGCCCAGCCGTTGACCAGGGCGATGACCACCTTGGGCATGAAGCGGATGAGCCGCTGCACCTCGAGGATGTGCAGTCGGCCGGCGCGGGCCGCGTCGATGGTGTCGGCGGTGTCGCCGGAGGCGTATTGGTAGCCGCTGCGTCCGCGGATGCGCTGGTCGCCGCCGGAGCAGAAGGCCCAGCCGCCGTCCTTGGGGCTGGGGCCGTTCCCGGTGAGCAGGACCGCGCCGACGTCGGCGCTCATGCGGGCGTGGTCGAGGGCGCGGTAGAGCTCGTCGACGGTGTGCGGCCGGAAAGCGTTGCGTACCTCTGGGCGATCGAAGGCGATCCGTACCGTGCCCTGCTCGACGTGCCGGTGGTACGTGATGTCGGTGAGGTTCTCGAATCCCGGGACGGGCCGCCACAAATCTGGATTGAAGGTCACCTTGGCCACCCTAGTAACGCTCGCACTTCGAGACGGGGTCGGCCTCTCGCCTTGTCGGCAAGTGTGAGTCGGAACATGCTGGAGCAGAGCATATTTCGAATACGCATTCCGCCTCCGGCCGGGCGGGATCCATCGCGAAGCGCGGCTGCCCGATCGGACTCTAGCTGTAGTCGGGCTGGATCCAATGAGGGTGTTCGGCGGTCAGATGCGCGTCGACCGCCGACTCGACCAGCTCTCTCCAACGTGGATTGTCGGAAGTTGTGATCTCATCGTGAAACCACTGGCAACCGGCAGTCGGGCATCTGAATCGATATGTGCCGAAATCATCGATTCGACCTCCGATGCTGATGCGTCCTCGGCGGCTCTCTCTGCGGTCGCTGTGTTTCGCGAACTCTGAAAGTTGCTCTCCCACTCGATTATTCGATCACACGTCCACTCGCCGACCACACTTACAAACCGACCGGTATGTAATCTTGTGACGTGACGCACTCTCCAGGGGCGTCGATCCGGCTGGAGACGGATCGGGCCATCGGGGGCGACCTGCGACGTCACGTCGGTTGCCGGACCCCGCCAGAAGGATGCGTTGTTTCACCTTGTGGTCCACGGGATTTCACAACGGCACGTTCGAGTTGCGCAATGAAGGGGGCTTGCCCGTAAGATCCCTCCGGGCCGGCCTGTAACCCCCAAACAGTGTTGGCCTACAAGGTGGCGGCCTGTTTCGGCCTTGATGGCTGTCGGTCGCCGATGCTGTCGATGTCGCTGGACCACTCCCCCTTCGTCCGGCGGCATCGCTCACTTACGGGCTTCCTGTCTCCGCTGAATCCGTGGCGTCAAGCCTGTGTGGCCTTCCCGAGGCTTCGGCACAGCCGCTCGATCCGGCCGAGCCCAGCGGCTCCGTCTCGCTGAGCGTCGATTCCACTGGGCTGCATGCCTGTACCGCTCTTTCCGGACTGAGTAAGGCTTGCATGCGGAGCCGGATCGATCAGTAGATCGTTGGCCGACCCGGCCGAGGGCGCGGCAGACGAGACCGGGGTCGCTGCGGCATTCGTGCCGGGTGCCACAGGGCCCGGCGGCGGTATCCCGGGACGGTGGCGAGCAGTGCCCGCGCGATCATCCCTACTCCTCGAACAGGAATGTCCACGTTGGTTCAGGAGATCTTGCGGAGGTCCGGCAGGTCTGTGTGCCGGGTTCCGCTGGCGGCGCGGACGATGGGAGCGAGCAAACGGGGGAGGATGACTTGATCGCAAGGTAGGCGACCTGCTTCCGGGAGCCAGTTGTGCACGAGTCCGACCGACAGGCCGGTGTCGGGGTCGGTCCAGCCGCCTGATCCGGCGAGTCCGATGTGTCCGAAGCCGCGCGGGGCGCCGGGTGTGGGAATGGAGTGGTAGCCGAGTCGCCAGCCCATCGGAAGCAGCAGGTTTCGGTCCGGTAGCCAGGTCTGCACCCGTGAGATCCGCCGCACCCGTGATCGCGGCAGCAGCCTGTCGGTGGCGATGCCGTCATAGACCGCGGCGATGGCGCGCGCGGTGAATACGCCGTTGGCGGCGGGGCTTTCGCCGAGCAGGATGGCCGGATCGGTTCCGGAGGCGACCCGCTCGACTCCGTGGGTGTAGATCGCGCGGATGAACCCGGCACCTGGGGCCGGAATGTGTCTGGCGATCCGCAGAACCCGCGCGGCATCGGGGATACCGAACGGGACCTGCGATCCGTGTGGGACGGCGACGGTGACGTTCGCCGATGGCGGTGGGGTGCCGAGGTGCAAACCGTCGATTTGCAGCGGTTCGGCGAGTTCGGTGCGGTACAGCTCGCCCATGCCCTTGCCGGTCACCGCGCGCGCGATACCGGCGGCGAGCCAGCCGAAGGAGATCGCGTGATAGGCAGGTATTCCGCGCCATCGGTCGGGTGCGGCCGCCGCGATCCGTTCTTCCATCAGGTGGTGATCCACCAGTTCTTCGAGGTTGCGGGCGAGCGGGGCGACATGTGACAGGCCAGCTCGGTGAGTGAGTACGTCGGCCACAGTAATGTTCTTCTTGCTATTGACGCCGAATTCCGGCCAGTATTCCGCGACCGGCGCGTGGTAGTCGATCAGTCCCTGCTCAGCCAATCGGTGCAGCACGGTAGCGGTGATGCCTTTGGACGTCGAATACGACAGAGCAGCGGTGTTGGATTGCCAGGCGACGCCCCGGTCGAGGTCGGCGGAACCGGTCCAGATGTCGACGACGGGACGGCCCTGGTGATAGACGGCGAGCGCACCGCCGCCGCGCCCGGTCGAGAAGAGGCGCGCGAACGCGGTGATCGCGTCGTCGTAGCCCGGTTCCCACGCACCGTGCACGATGGTGTCGGGCAGGCGGGGGTGACCGGGGCGAGAAGAACGCGATTCTGGCATTTGTTTACCTCAGATGTCGCCGTTGCGGTGTGACAGCTTCTGCTCGGCGGCGATGTTGCTGTGGTGAATTCGGTGGTGCGGCTGGATTCATGGGGACTCGCCCGATGTCGCCTGCTCTGTCTCCTCCATGCTCTATCGCATTGGGCATTACCGTGAGGGTCGAATTGCCGCGGGTATACCTATTTCTGCCTCGCCAATGACTTGACCAGTGCGGGTTGCCGAGCCTCAGCGGACGCTGCGACGGGAGATGAGCCCGTTCCCCGCTCGCGGTGGGGAGGGAAACCGTCATCAGGCGTGCGCGCTTCGTCGCAAATACGGACGGGGTGTACACGACCTGCTGGTCGCCATGCCGACATGTGCGGGATCGCGTCGGCCGCCGCCCACAGCTCCGCCATCCGCGGCGATCGGCGCCGTTGATTCGACCATTGAGAGCGGTGTTCCATTGCCGCCGAGTCGGTCGGCGCGTGTCACTTCCAGCGCGTGCGTGGACGGTTCGTTTTCCGGTTTGCGCAATCAGTGCTGGCATACGCCTCCGTATGTCCGTGTAGACGGGCATCCCTGCTACGCCTGAACGCAAGCTCGGATCCAGTTGCCACGCCCGGGCGGTTGTTCACGATTGCCATTTAGTTGCGGCGTGGTGCGATACGCTGGCCATTGTCCGGCAGTGAACGCATGTTTCCGGGGACATGCCGAGGATGGTGTGCGGCTGATGAGCGAAAATGACGCCTTCCGGACAGTCTCTGACGTCTCTGTGCCGGTTGCCGAGGAACTGAGCGCGGTCGGTTTCGACGATGCCGAAGAGGTTGGGCGGGGCGGTTTCGGTGTGGTGTATCGCTGCACCCAGCCCGCGCTGGGCCGGACGGTTGCGGTGAAGATCCTGACCGCCGAGCTGGACGCGGAGAATCGGGCGCGGTTTTTTCGGGAGCAGCGCGCGATGGGCCGACTGACCGGGCATCCCAATATCGTGCCGGTGCTGCAGGCGGGTACTACCGCGAGTGGTCGCCCATTTCTGGTGATGCCTTATTACCCGTCGGGCTCGCTCGATACGCGGATCCGTGAACAGGGTCCGCTGCCCTTGGAGACGGTGTTGTGGATCGGAGTGAAGATCGCCGGAGCGTTGGAGAGCGCGCATCGGTCGGGGATTGTGCATCGGGACGTGAAACCGGGAAACATTCTGCTCACCGATTACGGCGAGCCGGCGTTGACCGATTTCGGCATCGCACGGATCGCTGGGGGGTTCGAGACGGCGACGGGCACCCTGACCGGATCCCCGGCATTCACCGCTCCGGAGGTGCTCGAGGGCGAGATTCCGACCTCGGTTGCGGATGTCTATGGACTGGGCGCCACCCTGTTCTGTGCGCTGACCGGACATGCGGCGTTCGAGCGGCGCAGCGGGGAGAATGTGGTGACCCAGTTCCTGCGGATCACCGCCCAGCCGGTTCCGGACCTGCGAGACAGCGGCATCGCTGCTGACGTGGCGGCGGTGGTGGCGATGGCGATGGGCCGAGATCCCCGCGAGCGGCCTTCGGCGAGTGCATTGGGCGAGGCGATCCGGCGAACGCAGCGCGGGCACGGATTCGCGGTCGACGAGATGGTGCTGCTGGCCGAACCGGCCTCGGCACGCCAGGGTGGGAAGCCGCCGACGAGAGGGTGGCACCCGCCGACGCCGGCGGTGGGTCGTCCGGGCCCCGGTACCCTGCCGCTTGATTTGACCAGCTTCGTCGACCGACGCACTGAGGTGGCGGAGGTGAAGAATCTGCTGGCCGCGTCGCGGCTGGTCACTTTGACCGGCACCGGGGGAGTCGGCAAGACGCGGCTTGCACTGCGGGCGGCGTCGAATGCGCGACGCGATTTCCCCGACGGAGTGTGGTTGGTCGAGTTGGCTGACGTTTCCGATCCTTCGCTGCTGGTGGAGGTCGTGGCGGCCGCCCTCGGCCTGCGCGACGAGTCGGCGCGGCCGTTGCACGAGATCGTGCTCGAGTTCCTGTCCGCGCGGAAGTCGCTGGTGGTCGTAGACAATTGCGAGCAGGTGGTGGCGGGCGTGGCGGAGCTGGTCGAAACGTGGTTGCGGGCGTGTCCGGACCTGCGGCTCCTGGTCACAACTCGCGAACCCTTGAATATCGCGGGCGAAGCGGTGCTGCGGGTTTCGACGCTGAAGGTCCCGGATTCGAGTTGGGAGCCGTCGATGCGCGGGCTGCCCAAATATGATGCGGTCACGTTGTTCGCCGACCGTGCCGCTTTGGCTGTGCCGGGCTTCGAACTCACCGAGGGCAACATTGGCACCGTTGCCCACATTTGCGCTCGCCTGGATGGATTGCCGCTGGCGATCGAACTCGCCGCGGCCCGGATGCGCACGATGTCACCCGAACAGATCCTGGCGCGGCTCACCGATCGGTACGCGCTGTTGACCCGAGCCAGCCGCACCGCGCCGACACGGCAGCAAACGCTGCGGTGGTGCATCGACTGGAGCTACGAGCTGTGCAGCCCGAACGAGCAGCGGCTGTGGGCCCGGTTGTCGGTGTTCGCCGGTGGCTTCGAACTCGATGCCGCGGAGCAGGTGTGCTGTGCCGATCCGAGACAGCACGGCGCACTCGATGTGCTGTCCTCATTGGTGGACAAGTCGATCCTGATCCGGGAGGAATCGGATACCGCCGTGCGGTTCCGAATGCTCGAGACGCTCCGGGACTACGGCTGGCAGAAGCTGCGGGAATCAGGCGAGGACCAGTTGGTGCGGCGTCGGCACCGTGACTGGTACCAGCGTCTGGCCCTCGACGCGGACGCCGGGTGGATCAGCAATCAGCAGCTCGATTGGCTGGCAAGGCTCGAACGCGAGCAGCCCAATTTGCGCGACGCGCTCGAATACAGTCTGGCGGAGGACACCGAGGAGGCTGCCGAAGCCGGACTGCGCACCGCCAGTGCGCTCATGATGTTCTGGACCTTCCGGGGACTCAATGGCGAAGCGCGACGATGGCTCGACCGCGTACTCGCCCATCCGCGCGCCGACTCGATACCCGACCGGGTCAAGGCGCTCAGTGCCGACGTCTTGATGGCCTCGTATCAAGGCGACTTCCAGTCGGCCGACGCCCTCGTGAAGGAAGCACGCGCGCTCGCCGAACAGGATCCCGCCCCCGTGATCCAGGCGCTGGTCGCTCACGCCGACGGCATTCTGGGGTTCTATCTGGGCGATCCCGCTCGCGCTTCTTCCTCCTTGGAACATGCTCTCGAAGGGTTCGCCGCCCATCGCGAAGGACATTGGTACGTTTCGAGTTTGACGGTGCTCGGTTGGACACATGCCCTATACGGCGAAACTCGACGGGCGATGGAGTATTACGAGCAGGTGTTCTCCATCACCGAGGCGTGCGGTGAATGGCTATTCCGGTCGTCCGCGTTATGGGGCATGGCCATTGCGGCATGGTGGCAAGGAGAGCGGCCCAGGGCACAACAACTGCTCGAGGAAACGCTTCGTGTCAACCGGCGGGTGCGCAGTCCTTTTGTCGTGGCAACCGGTCTCGAGGCGATGGCCTGGATTGCCGGCTCGGGCGGAGCCGCCGAGCGCGCGGCCGTTCTGATGGGAGCCGCGGAGGCACTGTGGCGATCTGTGGGCAGCGTCGCGCACGGTGTCGCGGAGCTGGTGCAGTATCACGACGAATGTGATCGAACAACGCGCGCCGCCCTCGGCCCCCGCAGGTTCTCGGCGGCGTTTCGGCGCGGCCAGGAGATGGGGATGGACGCCGCGGTGGCCTACGCACTCGGGGAGCATCCCACTGACACGACGCCCAAGTCGGGTTCGTCCTCGGAGCTGACCAAACGTGAGCGGCAGGTCGCAGACCTTATCGCCCAAGGTCTTACCAACAAGCAGATCGCCGCGAAACTCGTGATCTCGCAACGCACAGCCCAGGGCCACGTCGAGCACATCCTCACCAAACTCGGATTCACCTCCCGAGCGCAGATCGCAGCCTGGATCGTGGAAGACGCCGAGCGAGAAAACCCTTGACCGCCACACCTCTCCGCACGCGGGAGCCACGGGTTCGAATATCCGCAACTCCGCCGGTGCGCGGCCCTCGAACGGCCGCTGTGATCTCCCTGCCATCACCGCGGGGTATGGCGGGAATATCGTCTCGACGGCGGCAGCTATCCTTTACTGGTCATGAAGTCGGCTTTCCCGGGTCCGGTCGGTGCCCAGACGGTCTACCTCGATCACGCGGCCACGACACCCATGTTCCCGGTCGCTGTCGAGGCCATGTGCGCTGCCCTGGGGATGACGGGGAACGCGTCGTCCCTGCACGGGTCGGGGCGGGCCGCGCGGCGGCTGCTCGAGGAGGCTCGGGAGTCGATCGCGGCGGGGCTGGGGGCGCGGCCCTCAGAGGTGATCTTCACCTCGGGCGGGACCGAGAGCGACAATCTCGCCGTCAAGGGGATCTATTGGGCGCGGCATGACGCCGATCCGAAGCGGAACCGGATTCTGGTGAGCTCGGTCGAGCATCACGCGGTGCTGGACACCGTGGATTGGCTCGAGCAGCACGAGGGTGCGCAGATCACGTGGCTGGAATGCGATGCCGACGGCATCGTCTCGCCACGCACGCTGCGCGCCGCGCTGGCCGAGCACGCCGCGGAAACGGCGCTGGTGAGCGTCATGTGGGCCAACAACGAGGTCGGCACCATCGAGCCGATTCGGGAATTGGCCGCGGTGGCACAGGAGTTCGAAGTGCCCATGCACAGCGATGCGGTGCAGGCGGCGGCGCAGCTGCCCATCGACTTCGCCGCCAGCGGCCTGGCAGCGGCCAGTTTCGCCGGGCATAAGGTCGGTGGCCCGCACGGCGCGGGCGTGCTGCTGCTGGGGCGACAGGTGCCGGCGATGCCGCTGCTGCACGGCGGCGGGCACGAGCGGGACTTGCGTTCGGGCACGTCCGACGTGCCGGCGGCGGCCGGCCTGGCCGCAGCGATCCGCGAGACCGTGGCCGGAATGGCCTTGCGCACGGTGGAATTGGAGCGGTTGCGGGATCGGCTCATCGACGGCGTGCGCGCCCTCATGCCCGATGCGGTGCTCAACGGCGCGACCGGGGACCGGCGTATGCCGGGCAACGCCCACTTCACGTTCCCCGGCTGCGAAGGCGATTCGCTGCTCATGCTGCTGGACGCCGCCGGGATCGAATGCTCGACCGGATCCGCGTGCAATGCGGGTGTGGCCGGACCCTCCCATGTACTGCTGGCCATGGGCGTGGAACCGGCGCTGGCGCGCGGATCCCTGCGATTCTCATTGGGACACAATTCGACCGACGCCGATATCGATGCCCTGCTGGCGGTGCTGCCGCAGGTGGTGGAGCGGGCGAAGGCGGCCGGACTGGCCGGAGCGAAGGGAGGCTTCTAGATGCGAGTACTTGCCGCGATGAGTGGTGGCGTGGATTCCGCCGTGGCGGCCGCCCGCGCGGTGGACGCCGGACACGAGGTGGTCGGCGTGCACTTGGCGCTGTCGGCGAACCCGGGCACGCTACGCACCGGGTCGCGCGGCTGCTGCTCGAAGGAGGACGCCGGTGACGCCCGGCGGGCGGCCGATGTGCTCGGAATCCCGTTCTATGTCTGGGATTTCGCCGATCGGTTCAAGGAGGACGTGATCGACGACTTCGTCGCCGCGTACGCCGCCGGTGAGACCCCCAACCCGTGCCTGCGCTGCAACGAGAAGATCAAGTTCTCGGCGCTCGCCGACCGCGCGGTGGCGCTGGGCTTCGACGCCGTGGTGACCGGGCACTACGCTCGCCTCGAGGATGGCGTGCTGCGCCGGGCCGTCGACGCGGACAAGGATCAGTCGTACGTGCTGGCCGTGCTGACCGCCGAACAGCTGTCCCGCGCCATGTTCCCGGTGGGCGACACCCCGAAGCCGCAGATCCGCGCCGAGGCCGCCGAGCGCGGGCTGGCGGTGGCCACCAAACCCGACAGCCACGACATCTGCTTCATCCCCTCCGGTGACACCCAGGCCTTCCTGGGCGCGAAGATCGGCATCCGGCCCGGCGCGGTGCTCGACGCCGACGGCACGAAGCTCGCCGAGCACGAGGGCGTACACGGGTTCACCATCGGGCAGCGCAAGGGTCTGGGCCTGCCCGGTCCGGCCGCCGACGGCAAGCCGCGCTATGTGACCGAGATCGACCCGGACACCGGCACCGTGCACGTGGGCTCGGCCAAGGACCTCGAGGTGTGGACGGTGCTCGCCGATCGCGCCATCTGGACCTCCGGTGAAACCCCGTCCGGCCCGGTGGAATGCGTGGCCCAGGTGCGCGCCCACGGCGGCACCGCCACCGCGGTCGCCGAGGCCGTGGACGGCGGCCTGATGGTGCGCCTGCGCGAACCGCTGACGGGTGTGGCCCGCGGCCAGGCCGTGGTGCTCTATCGCCCCGACGCGGCGGGCGACGAGGTGCTGGGCAGCGGCACCATCTCCGGCACCGAACGCGAACCTCATTCGTACGCAAGCGAACTGGTCTCGGACAGCGCCCGGTGAGCGCCCGTCACTCGCGCAGCGGCGCGAAGTCGTATGTGGCGCCGCAGGTCCGGCCGATCCTCCGCGGCCGGATCGTGTGGCGTAGCGGAATCCCGCAACCGGCGAACCTGCGACCGCGCCGCGCGCCCGGTAAGGCCCGGCTCGGTAAATGGGGTGTCGCGAACCGCACGGGTATCGCCGAGTCGAGCGAGCAACCCGCCCGGACCGATGCCGGCGAATTCCTGCCGGGTGAGGCGCAGCCGGGCCCGGAAGGGCCCCAGGACGCGGCGATGGGACCCTCCGGTGAGCGCGGCGCCGACCACACGGGCCGCAAGCGCGTAGTCGTTCCGGTCGCCCCCTATGCCGAGCGCGGCAGCCGGATCACAACCGGCTCGGGTACGTCCGGCGACGGGACCGAGCGCGCGGGCAAGACCTGGGACTGGTTCGTCAACACGACATGCTGGGACTGGTACGCGAATTCGACCGGCCGGGCCGACCGCGACGATGTCGGCGAGTGACTCGCCCGTCGGCATCGGCCGGACGGGCCGCGCCCCCGGTTGGCCGGGCGCTGGGTGCGGTGGCCGGGATGGGGCTGCTCCGCGCCGCCGCGCGATACGGTCCCGATCCGGCCTGGTCGCTTCGGGAATCCATCGAGGCCCACGGTGCCATCCCCGGCCTGGTTCGTGCGGGCGGGCATCGTGGCGGCGAATTCGGAAGCGGATCGGGATTTTCGGAATCGTGTGGCCGAGTGATTCGGGGTGGCTGGAATGAGTGACGATACGACGATGCCGGTGCTGCGCGGCGGCATCGCGACCGGGGTCGGGTCGTGGCCGGGAACCGATGCGCGGGAAGCCGCTTCGACCGTGGTGGGGGAGCTGGGGCAGCTGTCGCATCTGGTGGAACTGCCCGCCCGGGGCATCGGTGCGGACATGATCGGACGCGTGTCGGGGTTGCTGGTGGACATGCGGTTCGACAGCACCACGCGCGGGTATCGGCTGGCGGCGCGGCCGGGAGCGGTCGCGCGGCGGGCGCACGACCTGCTGCGCACCGATCTGGACGCGCTCGAAGAGGCTTGGGAGACGGGCGGTTTGGCCGGAGCCGGGCATCCGGTGAAGGTGCAGGTGGCCGGGCCGCTGTCGGTGGCGGCCGAGGTGGAGCTGCCGGGCGGGCATCGCATCCTGACCGATTCCGGTGCGCTGCGGGATCTTTCGGAGTCGCTCGCCGAGGGCATCGCGAATCATGTGGCAGAGGTGGGCAAGCGGTTGGGCACCGAGGTCGTGCTCCAGATCGACGAGCCGCACCTGATGGCCGTGTTGAACGGAACGCTGAAGGGGGTGAGCGTGCTGAATACCGTGCGCGCCATGCCCGAACCCGAGGCGCTGCACGTGCTGGACACGGTGACCGGAAGCCAGTCGGTGCCGGTGCTGGTGCACACCTGCGCCGACAAGCCCGCGCTGGGCTTGCTGCGCAAGAGCGCGGCGGCCGGGGTCGGTTTCGACCTGGCCGCCATCGACACCTCCGATCTCGACCACATCGGTGAATTGCTCGACGGCGGAAAGCATCTGGTACTCGGCCTGGTACCGACCACCGCGCCCGCCGCGCCCCTGACCTGGCGCGATATCGCGGAACCCGGTGTGCGTCTGATGGATCGGCTCGGTTTCCCGCGCCGCTTGCTCTCCGAACAGATTGTTGTGGCCCCGGCCTGCGGTCTTGCCGGGGCCCCGCTGTCCTGGGCGCGCCGCGCCCTGAGCCTGGCCGCCGAGACCGCGCGCGCCTATGCCGAGGAGCCGGAGTCGCTCAGCTTCGAGTGACCTTCGACCGCGACCGGTTCCGGTGTGGGCGGCTCACATCCGGGCGAGGATGTCGAGCGCGATGGCGACCGAGGCGGCGTTGCTCTCCTCGTCGGGGAGCTCCAGATCGCCCATCATGGACAGGCTCCAGCTGATGGCCAGCAGTGCCTGCCGGGCGTAGAAGATGGCCATCGGGTCCTGGCTGGGCGCTGCCATCAGATCGGCCAGCACCCGGAACTGGTAGCGCAGGCTGGTCCCGAAGCCGAGATCCCGGAAGGCGGGCTGGTTCTCGTGCCAGAACCGGATCATGTCCTTGCCGAGGCTGTGCAGCAGCGCGCCGTAGCGAATCACGATCTCCCGCGCCCGATCGGGCCCCGCCGGCGTGGCCTCGGCCCACCGCACGATCTCGTCGATGCCTCCGCGCAGATCCTCCGACAGGCTGGCGACAATGTCTTCCTTGGTCCGGAAGTGGTAGTACAGCGCCGCTTTCGTCACGCCCAGGCGTTCGGCGATCTCGCGCAGCGAGGTCTTCTCGTAGCCGCGTTCGGAGAAGAGTTCCATGGCGACGGACCGAATCCGCTCCCGCGTATCACTGCGACGCCCGTCCATCGGGTCCTTCCATTTTGCTTGACGCCCGGCAAGTAAGAGCCTAGCGTCTCCCTCACCGGCAGATACCTAGCCGGTCGGCAAGTTAAATGCGCAGTGGGGAGCAAGACATGACCGAAGCGGCGGCAAAAGTGCCGGTCAACGGCGTGGCTATGACAGCGATCGGGGTCGCCATCATCAGGGCGCGGGAGTCGGAGCGCGAGGATCGTCTCTATGACGACCCGCAGGCGAAGGATTTCGTGGCCGCGGCTCGGGCGGGGTTCGAACCGGAACGCTGGGCGCGCGTCGAAGCGTTGGCGGATCAGTTCTATGACGGCCGCACCATCGGCGTGCGCCTGGTCGACGAGCGATTCCAGGAGGCGGTCGCGGCCGGCTGCCGCCAGATCGTGCTGCTCGGCGCGGGTTTGGACACCCGCGCCTACCGGATGGGCCTCCCCGCCGACCTCCACGTCTATGAGATCGACCTACCGGAACTGTTCGCCTTCAAGGAACCCGTTCTGGCGGCCACCGCCGCCACCTCGACCTGTCACCGGCACGTCGTCACCGCCGACCTGCGCGGCGACTGGCGAAAACCCCTGCTGGAGAGCGGTTTCGACCCGGCTGTCCCAACCTACTGGGTGGACGAGGGCTGCCTCGGCTACCTGAATCAGGACTGGAACCGGCAGGTGGTCGCGACCCTCACCGAATTGTCCGCCCCCGGAAGCCGTTTCGGCGCCGGCCGCATGGTCATCGACCCCGACGCTCCCCGATACCGCGACCTGCGCCGCCTGGTCGCCGGTGACGACGCGCCCGAACCGGCCCCGAACCCGCCGCTGGCGGATTTCGATGTCGAGCAGTGGCTGAACGACATCGGCTGGAACACCGAATTCCGCAGCTGGAACGACATGACCGCCCATCTCGACCGCCCCGCCGGCCGCCTTGATTCCCGCATAGGCAATATCGCAGCGTTCCGCCGCTGACCGGGCCGCGCTCGATCGTGGTTATGTCCGTGTCGCTCGGAACGCATGACGGGCAGGCGGAGCGATTCGGCTGCCAGGCGGTGGCTGTGCGGGGCCGAGCCGGCTGACACCGACGAGATTCGGGCAGGGTGACTGCACGGACTCGCCGGGAGCTGGAGTCCGCGGTCGCGGAATTGATCGCGATTGCGGATTTCATTCGAGAAGCGCGGTAGTAATCCGGCCTACCCTCGGCGAGGCATGGAACCGACAGTGAGGTTCGCTCAGCCCTGATCCTTCCGCCGCTTGGAGCCGAAGTACGGCCGTACGCCGGGATGATCGAGTTGCCACCTGTCCGGTTTGCCCGACGGGTAGGCGACGGGGATCTGGTCGCCGATGGACGGCCACTGGTTCACGTCCCACGCGAACCGCCCGTACACCTCATGCGCCACCACCGAAGGCCCGGAGATGCTGCCGCTGATGGTGACGTACTGTTCGCCGGGCTCGTCGGGGCGCGGGCTCACCCCGGTCACATGCAGCGTGCCCGACTCCAGACCGGCCGGTCGGGCATTCCAGGAGGCCGCGAGCGGATCGCCCGGGAGGGCCCGTGCGCCCCCGCCCTGGCCGCGGCGGCGGTAGTAGACCAGCGCCGCGGCCAGGGCGCCGCCGATCAGCAGGACGAACATGAGCTGCATGAGCATGAGCTCCATGCTAGGCGGAGTGCGGTTCGGGCTCGCTCATCGCGCATTCGACCGGTGCCCGGTGGGTCCGGGGTGGTCAGTGCGCGGTGAGCTCCGAGACCCCCTCATGGCGGCGCAGCTGCCAGACCGTGGTGCGCTTGGACTGGGAGCGGCCGTTGCCGCGGTCGATGAGGGTGCGGTTGGCGGTGGTGAAGACCAATTGCGCGCCCTGGGTATTGGTTTCGGGGTTCTGGAACAGCTGGATCAGGCTGTCGGCGGTCTCCGGGGTGAGAGCGGCGTCGATATCGTCCACGGCCAGCACGCCGCCGGTGTCGAGGGCGTCGAGCATGGGCGGCAGCAGGCGCAGCATGGCCAGCGTGGCGCTGGACTCGTCGGTGATGTCGAAGGCGGTCTCGATGCCCTCGTGGGTCAGGCCCAGTCCGACGCCGCGGCGGGCCACCATGCGGGAGTAGAGCGCGTCACGAGCGGCGTAGAGGTTGGCCAGTTCGCGCTGCAGCAGGGTGACGGTGATGCCGTGCTCGAGGAACATCTCCTCGGCGTAGTTCGCCGAGATCGTGCAGGACTCGATTTCCTTTGTGGTGGAGGCGATATCGGTGTCCACGTCGCGCAGGTAGTCGGCGTACATGGGGTCGTCGGAGGGCAGCAGCAGATCGGTGATGCCGAGGTCGGCGGCGCGCAGCAGGGTCAGCAGCCGCACGGCGTGATCGGTGGAGCGGGAGATGTGCGAGCCGACGCGGTGGGCGACCTCCTGCGGATCCGGCTGTCCGCACTGCACTTCCAGCAGCGACTGGAACCAGCGGTAGGCCGGGACCAGCGGCTCGGCGTACAACTGCCCGGACAGGCTGAGCAGCAGGGCATTCGGGCGCACCAGCGGCACCACTGCGCCGAGTCCGTATCGGGTGGCTTCGAACATCGGCCCGATACGGATGTCGTCGCCCGCGCGCTCGAACACCACACGCTTTCGATTGTGTGGATGCGAGTGCAGCCACTCTGCGGCCACATCGGCATTGTCGAGCCGGAACCCATAGGTGTAGGGGCAGCCCTCGGCGACGAAGTTCGCGACGAATTCCGAAGGGCGATCGGAGAATCCGAGATGCGGTGTGCGGACCGGGCCGGAGTAGGGATCCCATCCGGTGACCGAGTTCAGCACGGCGTCGCGCATGCGATCGAGCGCGTCGATGAGGCCGGTCTTGCCGGTGGCGGCTGCGCCGTAGACGGCGGTGACCGGTGTGGCGACCGGCCCGCTACCCCGGGTCAGCCGCAGTTCCTGCGGTTCGGCGAGCGACCGATGATTCGACACCTGAAAACTACGCAACACCCTGGACATCCTGCCGGTCGCGGTTGGGAAATGCGACTCACCTTATTCGGGCAAATCGATTGAGCGACATTGGGATGGTGGCAGGTCCGGTTACCGGTCGCGTCGGATCGATGACGAACACCGCCTCGTCCACTCGGTATCAGGTGAAGTGATCACCGTCGTCGAGGCTCGGTAGGGCCACGGCCGACGGGTGCTGCGACGCTGCGTATAGCGGCGCGACGTGCGGGAATGGTGATCAAAGCTGTCGGCGGGGCGGGATAGAGTGCCTGGTGTGAGTGAATCGGGCATGGAGATCACCGCGGCGAGCGGGGACGAGCGCGTCGAGTGGCAGCGGCTGGCGGAGGAGGTCCGCGATCATCAGTTCCGCTACTACGTGCGGGACGCGCCGATCATTTCCGATGGCGAATTCGACGCGCTCTTCAATCGGCTGGTCGCGCTCGAGGAGGCGCATCCGGATCTGCGCACCCCGGATTCGCCGACCCAGATGGTCGGGGGTGGCTTCACCACCGATTTCCAGCCCGTGGATCACCTGGAGCGGATGTACTCGCTCGACAATGTGTTCAACGAGGACGAGATGCGGCAGTGGATCGCCCGCGTGGAGGCCGACGCCGGCGCCGACCTGCACTATGTGTGCGAGGTGAAGATCGACGGTGTCGCCCTCAATCTCGTCTATGAGGACGGCAGGCTGATGCGCGGCGCGACTCGTGGTGACGGCCGCACCGGTGAGGACGTCACCCTCAATGCCCGCACCATCGAGGACATTCCGCACGAGCTGATCCACAGCGACGAGTTCCCGGTACCGCAGCTGCTCGAGGTGCGCGGCGAGGCGTACATGACGCTGGCCGACTTCGCCGCCCTCAATGCCTCCATCGTGGCGGAAGGTAAAGCGCCGTACGCGAATCCGCGCAATACCGCGGCGGGATCACTGCGGCAGAAGGACCCCGCGGTGACCGCCAAACGGCGGCTGCGGATGATCTGCCACGGCTTCGGCCGGCTGGAGGGCTTCGCGCCGGAATCACAGCATGAGGCGTACCGGGCGCTGGCGGCGTGGGGGCTGCCGGTGTCGGCGCACACGGTGCTGGTGCGGGGCGCGGCCGCGGTGATCGACCGCATCAACTACTGGGGCGAGCACCGTCATGATCTCGAGCACGAGATCGACGGTCAGGTCATCAAGGTCGACGAGTTCAGCCTGCAGCGCCGCCTGGGAGCGACCTCGCGCGCGCCGCGCTGGGCCATCGCCTACAAGTATCCGCCCGAGGAGGCCACCACCGAGCTGCTCGATGTTCAGGTGAATGTCGGTCGCACGGGCCGGGTTACGCCTTTCGCGGTCATGCGGCCGGTCACCGTGGCGGGCTCCACCGTCGCCATGGCCACCCTGCACAATGCCTCCGAGGTGCAGCGCAAGGGCGTGCTCATCGGCGACACCGTCACCATCCGCAAGGCCGGCGACGTGATCCCCGAGGTGCTGGGCCCGGTGGTGGACGCCCGTGACGGCTCCGAGCGTCAATTCGTCATGCCCACGCATTGCCCCGAATGCGGAACCGAACTGGCTCCCGCCAAGGAGGGCGATGCCGACATCCGCTGCCCGAACCAGCGGCACTGTCCGGCCCAGTTGCGGGAGCGGGTATTCCATATGGCCGGGCGCGGCGCGTTCGATATCGAGGCGCTGGGATACGAGGCCGCCATCGATCTGCTGAAGTCGGGCGCCATCGCCGACGAGGGCGACCTGTTCTCCCTTGACGAGGACAAGCTGCTCACCACTACCTTGTTCACGAACAAGAACGGCACCCTGTCCGCCAACGGCAAACGGCTGCTGGAGAACCTGGAGGCCGCGAAGGATCGTCCGCTGTGGCGCGTGCTGGTCGGCCTCTCCATCCGCCATGTCGGGCCCACCGCGGCCCGCGCCCTGGCCACCGCCTTCGGCAGCATGAACCGCATCCGGCAAGCCTCGGCCGAGGAACTGGCCGCCATCGACGGCGTCGGCCCGACCATTGCCGCCGCGGTCACCGAATGGTTCACCGTTCCCTGGCATCTCGCTATCGTCGACAAGTGGAGTGCCGCCGGCGTCCGCATGGCGGACAAGCGCGACGAGTCCATCGAGCGCAATCTCGAGGGCCTGTCCATCGTGGTGACCGGCTCGCTGGAGGGCTTCACCCGAGACGGCGCGAAAGAGGCCATCCTCGTCCGTGGCGGGAAGGCCGCCGGATCCGTCTCCAAGAAGACGGCTTTCGTGGTGGTCGGCGATTCCCCGGGCTCCAAGGCCGCCAAGGCCGAGGAACTGGGCGTCCCCATCCTCGACGAGGCGGGCTTCGTCAAACTCCTCGAGGACGGCCCCGAGGCCGTCTCGTAAGGATCGGGATGCGGTGGTGCGGGCGCCTTCTCGGCGCGGGCCCGCACCATCGTATTGTCGCCGGTGACGGATTGCGGGGGTGAGGAGGCAGAGGTGGTGACGGGTGTGCGCGAGGGCGACGCTGTGGAGATTCGGGATGCCCGTGCCGGGGATTTCGCGGCCATCGGTGAGCTGACCGTCGAGGTGTATGTGGGCGAGGGGCATGTGAATCCCCGAAGCCCCTATATCGCGCAGCTGGCCGACACCGCCACCCGGGCCGCGTCGGCCGAGATTCTCGTTGCCGTACGCGGTGATGAGCTGCTCGGCTCGCTGACCATGGCGAGGCCGGGAACGCCGTTCGCGGATATCGCGCGGCCGGGGGAGTTGGAATTCCGGATGCTCGCGGTATCCAAGCGGGCGCGGGGGCTGGGGGTCGGCACCGCCCTGATGGATCGGGTGATCGATACCGCCCGCGCCGAAGGGTTCGATGCCGTGGTGCTCACCACCATGCCGACCATGCAGGATGCCCGGCGGATGTACGACCGGCTCGGTTTCGCGCATGTGCCGGAACGCGATTGGCGCACCGACGCGGGGCTGCCGCTGACCGTCATGCGGCTGGAGATCGCGGCGGGCGAATGATGTCGATCAGGCCGAGGAGGCCAGAGGTTGCCGCGACCGCGCGCCGAGGCAACCGCGGGGCGGAGGTCTTGTTCGCGATGGTGGACATGGCGGCTCGATGCGGTCAGCAGAGGCCGGCCAGGGGACTTGCCGACGAGAACGCCCCCCGCGCGATTTCGGCCGGGGCGCCGGACGGCCGCGCGAGAAAGCTTGCGCCTCAGCCCAGCACGGTCGCGATTATCCCGGCGAGATAGCCGAGCCGCGCGATCTCCGACGGCCGGAAGTCCGGCCCGCCGGGACGGCCGAGCAGCAGCGCCTTGCCGGTATTGCCGAGCGGCGCGGCGGCCAGCTTGGTGTCCATGTCCTTCCACAGCTGCGGGACCCAGTCGGCTTCGCCATCGAGGACCGCCGGCTTCTCCAGCGGCATCCACGGCGCCGAACCCGCCTGGGTCGAGGGCGCGCTCTGTGATCCCACCACGCGGTAGGCGCCCTGCGGTCCCATGTCGATGACGGTCGACCAGCCCACCCGCAGCACTCGCGGCACGCCGTCGACCAAGACTTGCAGGCGATCGTCGCGTGCATTGGCGACCTGATCGATGAGCTCGAGTTCGCGGTGGGTGTCCAGCATCCCGGAGTACGGGCGCAGGGAATCGACCTGCACATCATGCAGCGACTCGGCCGCGGTGATGAGAGTGTCGGGCAGCGCGCCCGGTGGCACCTCCACCACGAGGTCGTCGATCGCGAAGCCGTCGCCGCGTTCGACGACATCCAGCGAGAGAATGTCCGCGCCGACGGATCCCAGCGCCAAGGCCAGCGATCCGAGACTCCCTGGGCGATCCGGAAGTTGCACGCGAAGCAGGTAAGACACGTGCCTTCCTTTCTTTACTGTGCGACCGAAACTTTCGGACGGGTACCCGAGTCCCGCAATACTTACACTCTCGAGAGCTGGTTATCGAATCGAACCATCTCTGTGACGCGGGCCACCTACCCATCGGTTACACATTGATGGTGCCAGGTCTCGCGCACACCTGCGACCGGTAGCTCGAGGCGACCCACTAGGCTGTCGAATGGCCAATCACCAAGCTCGAACCATGCCGAAAGGGGTCCCGCGGTGCCCGCCATCTCCAGGGACGAGGTCGCTCACCTCGCCCGGCTGTCCCGGCTCGCTTTGACGGACGACGAACTCGATCTGTACGCCGGTCAGCTGGATTCCATCCTGACCCACGTCGCACAGATCTCGCAGGTCGCCGCCGCGGACGTGCCCGCCACCGCATCCCCGAACCCGGAGACGAATGTGACGCGCCCGGATGTGGAGCAGCCCTGCCTGACTCCGGAGCAGGCGCTGGCCATGGCTCCGGCCGTCGAGGAACAGCGGTTCATGGTTCCGCAGATTCTGGGAGAGGGCGAATGACGGATCTGACCAAGCTGTCCGCGGCAGAGCTCGCGGACAAGATCCATGCGCGCGAGGTCTCCTCGGTCGAGGTCACCGAGGCCCACATCCAACGCATCGCCGAGGTCGACGGGGAGATCAACGCCTTCCTGCACGTGGCCGGCGAGCAGGCGCTGCTGACCGCCGCCGAGGTGGACCGCCAGGTCGCCGGCGGCACGGTGGTCTCCGCGCTGGCCGGTGTTCCCTTGGCGCTCAAGGACGTTTTCACCACCACGGACATGCCGACCACCTGCGGGTCGAAGATCCTCGAGGGCTGGGTGTCGCCGTACGACGCGACCCTCACCACCAAGCTGCGCGAGGCGGGCATCCCGATCCTCGGCAAGACCAATATGGACGAGTTCGCCATGGGCTCCTCCACCGAGAACTCGGCGTACGGGCCGACCCGCAATCCCTGGGATACCGACCGGATTCCGGGCGGTTCGGGTGGCGGCTCGGCCGCGGCGCTGGCCTCGTACCAGGCGCCGCTGGCCATCGGTACCGACACCGGCGGTTCCATTCGCCAGCCCGCCGCGGTCACCGCGACCGTCGGCACCAAGCCGACCTACGGCACCGTGTCCCGCTTCGGCCTGGTCGCCTGCGCGTCCTCGCTGGACCAGGGTGGTCCGTGTGGCCGCACCGTGCTGGACACCGCGCTGCTGCACGAGGTCATCGCGGGCTACGACCCGAAGGACTCCACCTCCCGCAATGTGCCGGTGCCGCCGGTGGTCGCCGCCGCCCGGGAGGGCGCGAAGGGCGACCTGAAGGGCGTGAAAGTCGGTGTGGTGAAGGAACTTCACTCCGACAGTTACCAGCCGGGCGTCATCGCCTCCTTCGATGCCGCGGTCGCGCAGCTGAAGGAGCTGGGTGCCGAGGTGATCGAGGTGTCCTGCCCGCACTTCGAATACGCGCTGCCCGCCTACTACCTGATCCTGCCGTCGGAGGTGTCGTCGAACCTGGCGCGCTTCGATGCCATGCGGTACGGCCTGCGCGTCGGCGACGACGGCTCGCGCTCGGCCGAGCAGGTCATGTCCATGACCCGTGAGGCGGGGCTGGGCCCGGAGGTCAAGCGCCGCATCATGATCGGCACCTACGCGCTGTCGGCCGGTTACTACGACGCCTACTACGGCCAGGCCAACAAGGTCCGCAACCTGATCGCGCGGGACTTCGACAAGGCCTACGAGACCGTCGACGTGCTGGTCTCGCCGACCAGCCCGTTCACCCCGTGGAAGCTGGGTGAGAAGGTCAACGACCCGCTGGCCATGTACCTCTCGGACCTGTGCACGCTGCCCACCAATCTGGCCGGGCACTGCGCCATGTCGGTGCCGTCCGGGCTGAGCTCGGACGATGGCATGCCGGTCGGTCTGCAGATCATGGCCCCGGCGCTCGCCGACGACCGGCTCTACCGGGTCGGCGCGGCCTTCGAGGCCGCCCGCGGACCCATCGCCTGATCCGGGTCGGGCGGACGGCCCGATCGTGGCCGTCCCGCAAACGAATTCGGCCCTCGCCGGTACTCTCCCGGCGGGGGCCGTTCGCCTTCCGCCCGGCCTGCCCGATCCGGTCGGTCGGCGTCCGGCTGATCGGTCAATGCCTGCGGCGCATCGGTCCAGACCGGTAGGCTTGCAGCGGTTCGGCGTGTGTGAAGGGTTTTCTTGGGGATGTTGCGACGCGGCGAGGTCTTCGCGGGCTACGTGATCGAGCGCGAAGTGGGCCGTGGCGGAATGGGTTCGGTCTACGCTGCCCGCCACCCTCGGCTCCCGCGGCTCATCGCGCTCAAACTGCTGCACCGGGAGATGTTCGGCGAGAACGAGACCCGGATGCGCTTCGAACGCGAGGCCGATGTCATCGCTCAGCTCGACCATCCGAACATCATCACCGTCTACGACCGCGGCGACGAGGACGAGCAGCTGTGGATCGCCATGCAATACGTGGACGGGGTCGACTGTGCCTCCATCGATCCCTACGACCTCACCCCGGACCGGGCGGTCGAGATCATCGTGCAGACCGCGGCCGCACTGGATTACGCGCACGGGCGCGGCGTTCTGCACCGGGATGTGAAGCCGGCCAATATCCTGCTGTCCCGCACCGGCGGCATCGGCACCGGCTTCACCGAGCGGGCGCTGCTCAGCGACTTCGGCATCGCGCGGGTGCTCGACGACACCGCGCACCTCACCCGCACCGGCATGCTCAACGCCACGCTGGCCTACGCCTCGCCGGAACAGCTCACCTCCGCGCCCATGGGGCCGCGCTCGGATCAGTATTCGCTGGCCTGCACGCTGTTTCGGCTGCTCACCGGGCGCGGGCCGTTCGACGCGCCGAATATCGCGACCGTCATGCTGGGGCATCTCCAGTCGCCGCCGCCGGACGTGAGCTACCTGCGGTCCGAACTGCCCGCGGAACTGGACGCGGTGCTGCGTCGGGCGCTGTCCAAGGATCCGCGCGACCGCTACGAGACCTGCTTCGAATTCGCCCAGACCGCCTGGGAGACCGTGGCCGAACCGGTCTCGCTGGTGCGGCGGCCGCGCGGGCAGGTCGTGGACCGGTTGCCGCGCGAGGAGACCGTGCTCGGCTGCCTGTTCGGCGGTGCGGTCGGGGATGCGCTGGGCGCACCGATCGAGACCATGCTGCTGCCGAACATCCAGCAGCGCTACGGGATTCAGGGCATCACCGGCGAGGGCAGCGGCTACAAGGGGCGCATCTCCGACGAGACGCAGCTGGCGCTGTTCACCATGGAGGCGCTCATCCGCAGTGCGCGCGTGCGCGAGCGCGGGACCGCGGCCGTCGTGGGCATGATCCAGGAGAACCTGCTGGTGTGGCTGCGCGGGCAAGGACAGGCGACGGTGCCGGTGCAGCCGGTGCCCCTGCAGAGTGGGCTGACGGGGTACCCCGAGCTGATGACCTACCGGGGTCCGACGCAGACGACCATCTCGGCCATGCTGCGGGTGGCGGCGCGGCAGCGGCCGGGGGTTCCGCTGGGCACCCGCGATCATCCGATCAATGACTCCAAAGGGTGCGCGGCCACGGTGCGGTCGGCGCCGTGCGGCTTCACGCCCATGCTGGAGTACGCCTTCGAACTGGCCTGTGACGCGGCGGCGCTCACGCACGGGAACCCGAGTGGGTGGCTGCCCGCCGGTACGTTCGCGGCAACGGTGTTCGGGCTGTGCCGGGGGCTGGATGTGCGGGCGGCGGTGGAACAGGCGCGGGCGCAACTGATCCGGAACCGGGATCACGAGGAGACCACCCAGGCACTCGACGCGGCCGTGCGGCTGGCCGACACCGTGGCTTTCCGGGGACGGCCCATGCCGTTGCCCGGGGTGTTGGACCCCCTGGGCACCGGCGTCATCGGCTCCGAGGCGTTGGCGCTGGGGGTGTGCGCGGCGATCTGCGCCGAAAACGCGGGCGGCACATCGGAACAGATCTTCCGCAACGGGGTGCTGCTGTCGGTGAATCATTCCGGAGACAGCGACTCGACCGGCGCCATCTGCGGAGCGCTGCTGGGGACCCGGCTCGGGGTGCACGCGATTCCGCAATCCTGGCGAGCCCGCCTCGACGCGGCGGCCGCCATCGAACGGCTGGCCGCCGACTTCACCCGCGAATTCCGCGGCGCCGCTCAGCAGCCGGGCAGCACCGTGCCCTGGTCGGCGCCGTAGCGGTGACCGTGACCGGGCGGGGCGTTCAGCGCGCCGAGTAGATCGGCGGTCGTTTGCAGGAAGCTGATGACCGGAAGCCAGTGCGGGACCGGCGCGTCCGGACGGGTACCGGTGAGATCCGGTGCGCGCCAAAGCAATGCCGGTGACCAGTGCACCACCGGGTCGGAGGCGTTGGCCAGCACCGTCGCCCGGCCGTGATGCACCTGCCCGGCGGGCGGGCCCGCCCACAGCGCGCCGCAGGTGCGCCGGTCCTGGTCGGCGTCATCGGTGAAGACGGCGCTGCCGCCCAGCGCGCCCAGGCTCTGGCCGTAGATGTAGAGCTTCGGCGGATCGGGCAGCGCCGAGATCCGTTGCTCCACGGCCCGGAACAGCGCGCGGGCGGATTCCTCGGCGGCGCCGCGGCCGAAGACGAAGGTGACCCAGCTCGGGGCGTCCGAGTATTGGAGGCCGACCAGCGCCACGTCACCGCCGAACCGGGCGTCGAGCCCCTTGGCGGCGTCGCTGTCGATCCAGCCCGACCCGGTCGGCACGGTCACCACCAGATTGCGGCGCTGCAATCCGCCGGTGCGCTCCAGTTCCCGAATTGCCAGCGCCACCCGGGAATCCAGATCGGGCGCGGAGTTCACGCCGACATACACCCGGACCGTGCGCGCCGGCGTTCCCGCCACGAACTTGCGCCCCTCCGCGCCCAGCGACGGCCAGCTCGCCATCGACGCCGGACTGCCCGAGCGAGCCGGCGAATCCGGTTGCGGCAGTTCGGGGTCCACAGAAGAATTCGCCGCCGCGTACGCCGCCCGCCGCCACTGGACCACCGTCGGCACGATCACCAGCTGCCCGGCCAGCACCAGCGCCACGCCCGCCGCGATACTCCGCACCGGGCCCGATCGCCGCACCACCCAGCGCACTCCGCGCGCGAGAGCGACCACGGCGGCCACGAGCGGCACGGTCCAGGCCAGCCACCGCACCCAGTACCCGGCCCCGATACCCTCTACCCCCATGGTCGCGCGCAACGTGTTCTGCCAATGCTCGGCATAGCTCATCGCGGCCCCCACCAGCGTCATTCCCACGACCAAGGCCGGAACCCGCCCGCGCGGCAGCTGCTCGATCCCGAATCGAGTCCACCGCAGCGCCATTCGGAGGATCGCCGCCAGCCCCAACCCGATCAGCACCATGAGCGCGGTCAGGATCGCCTGCGCAGACGGCGTGCGCGGCAACAACCCCGGCGCCAGTGACACCACAGTCCCGCCGGCCACCGCCGCGCTGGTCCCCACCCGGGGCACGTGGAACACCGCCCATCCGGCGGACATTCGTGGCACGGCCCGGCCGGATGCGGTCGCGACCGTAGCGCGCGGTGCGGCCGAATCGCCTGCCGCGGTGACGGCTCCAGCTCCCCGCGTGCCGATTCCGGTTGAGGTCGGCGTATCGCCAAGTGAGGTATCCGCGGTACCGGCAAGCGCGTCCCCCGCGAACGTGGTCGGGATCTTCCCCGTCGGGCTGGAGACCGTCTTCGCCGTCACCTCGGCGGCCTGGCCGAAATCGACCGCAACGGGCGGAACTTCCGCCGGAAACGCGCCGGGATGATCGAAGGGTTGTTCGTCGGTCTGGTGAGGCGTGGTTTCGTCGATGGGACGAACAGGGCGATCGGCTCGGGTGCGGACGGCGTTCTCCGGCGGGGTCACAGCGCTACCGCCGACCCGTCGTCGAAGGACTTGCCGGCGAGGGCCGAAGTGATTCGGCGAGCACGGTTGCGGCGTACGAGAACGGTTGACACGCAGGCCGATCCGACCGCCAAGCCGATGCCGGAGAGTGCGAGGGCGATGGGCGAGGGGCTGTCGCCGGCGTGCTCGAAGAACGGCTCGTAGATGGGGTTGCCGTAGTCCTGGCGGAGGGAGTTCAAGTCCACGGCGGTGGTGGCGACGCTGGCCATGACTTGGCACTGGGCTCGGGAGACGGGATTCACGCGGGCGTCGCAGGCCGCGTGCATGCGCCGCTCCAGGGCGGCGTCGACGGTCTGGCGGGCCCAGGGGCCGAGCGGCCGGCCGTGGGCGGCCGCGTAGCGCAGCAGGTCGTAGCCGAGATCGTGGGATTTGCAGGCCAGGTCGAACTCGGTGGGCAGGGGGACGGGGGAGGAGCAGTCACCGTTCGGGTTGATGAGCAAGCCCGCCTCGACTACCGGGCGATACCCGGAGATGCTGACGAAGTCCGCGGGGATGGCGGCGGGGTCCGGGTGGGCGGCAACCGATTCCAGGATTCCGGTGCGGGCGGCGAGGTTCTCCGGTGTGCCCGCAACGCTGAGCGCGGCGCCCGCGGCCGGGGCCGAGGCCACGCCGACCGAGCAGATCACTGTCGCCGCGGCCACCAGGCCGCCGTATCGGTGCAGCCGGGCCCGGGCTCGGTCGGCGCGAGTCGGAGAGTGGGTGGAACGGGGCGAAATCCTGCGGGAGATCGGGAACGCTCTCATGGGTCTCGACGCTAGGAATCGGGCTCCGACCGGGGCCTCAGCCTGCGGAGCGGTTCCGGGGTGGACGAGGTGGGTGAGGGCGGTCCCGGTGTCGTACCCGGGTAGGGGGTGGGAGATCACTCAGGGGTATGACGTGCGGTGGACGCGGTGTCTCTACCGTCGAGGGCATGGTCGGAAAGATGTCTGGGCAGGCCCGCGCGGCGCGGGCACGGCAGGTGTTCGACGGGTTCACGGTGTTGCTCGCGATCATCTTCATCGCGGTGGCGTGGCCGACGTTGCACCTGACACACAAGGTGCCGGCGGCGGCCGCGCCGTTCATCGCCGGGTTCGCGGCCTTCCCGATCCTGCTGGCGCGGGTGAATCCGCCACTGGGCTGGGCGGTTTCGGCCGGGTCGGCGTTGCTGATCGCCATGGCGGTGCCGCATCAGCCAGGCAATGCCATCCCGTTCCAGGTGGTGCACATTCTGGTGCTGTTCGCCATGGTGTTCGCGGTGGCGGTGCGCGCGCCGATCCGGATCGTGGCGGTGGTCTGGGTGGCCACCTCGCTGCTGTTCGCCACCACCATGGCCCAGACCGGGGACAGCTTCGCCGAATCCGGGTTCGGTTGGCCGCTGGCGATCACCGGACTGGTGGTGTTCGGCCTGCTCATCCGGTGGGTGGTGGTGTCGCGGCAGGCGCTGCTCAAGTCGGAGGAGGAGACCGAGCTGGAGCGGGCCCGGCGCGCGATCCTGGAGGAGAAGGCGCGCATCGCCCGCGACCTGCACGACGTCGTGGCGCACCACATGTCCATGGTGGTGGTGCAGGCGCAGACCGCGCCGTACCGGATCAGCGGGTTGTCCGCCGACGCCCGAGCCGAATTCGAGTCCATCGGCACCGGTGCCCGGGCGGCGCTCAATGAGATCCGCGGCATGCTGGGCGTCCTGCGCAGTGACGGGCAGCTGCCCGAGCATGCGCCGCAGCCCGGCGCCGCCGATGTGCCGGCGCTGCTCGAGGGGGCGCAGCGCGCCGGGGTGCCGCTCACCTGGACCGTCGACGGCAGCCTCGACATCGTGCCCGAGACGACGGGGTTGGCGCTCTACCGCATCGTGCAGGAGTCACTGGCCAATGCCTCGCGGCACGCGCCCGGGGCGGCAGTGCGGGTGCACCTCGCCTGCGGGGGCGATCTCACCCTGAACATCGGCAATGATCGGCCGATCGCGGTGCGCCCGGGCGACCATTCCGGGACGTCCGGGAGCGGCATCGCGGGCATGCAGACACGCGCGGCAGCGGTCGGAGGCGTACTCACCGCCGGTCCTCGGCCGGACGGCGGTTTCGAGGTGCAGGCCAGGTTGCCGCTGACTGCCGCGCTGACCGCCGCGGGCCGGGCGGGCGGGCTCGGATCCGGCAGCTGACGGTCGCGCCGCCGCCGGGTGCGTGCGGCGTGAACGGTCACAGCGCGCCTGCGGCGGTGGGGGTGCGAAGTGGTCGTGGCGCGGACCGTCCCTCCCCGGGCATGGCAAACTCGGTGGCGTGCGTGAGGTGGGACTGTGGCGATAACCGTGTTGATCGCCGACGATCAGGCGATGGTGCGGCAGGGGTTCGGGGCGCTGCTGGCGGCGCAGCCCGACATCAGCGTGATCGGGGACGCGCCGGACGGGAAAGTCGCTGTGGCCGAGGCGAAACGGCTGCGCCCCGACGTGGTGCTGATGGATGTGCGCATGCCGGAGATGAACGGGCTCGACGCCGCCCGGGCCATTCTCTCCGCCGGCCTCGAGCCGCCGGTCCGGGTGCTCATGCTCACCACCTTCGATATCGACGACTACGTCTACGAGGCCCTGGGCATCGGGGCCAGCGGGTTCCTGCTCAAGGACGCGCCCGCCGAGGAGCTGGTGCGCGCGGTGCGGGTGGTGGCCGCCGGTGACGCCCTGCTCGCACCGACCGTGACGCGCCGGCTCATCGCCGATGTCACCCGCCGCCGGGCGCGGCGCGCGCCCGCGCCGCAGCTGGCCGTGCTCACCCCGCGCGAGCGTGAGGTGCTGGAGCTGGTGGCGCGCGGCATGTCCAATGCCGAGATCGCCGAAAGCCTCTTCGTCGCGGAACAAACCGTGAAGACGCATGTGTCGAAGGTCTTCACCAAACTGAACCTGCGCGATCGCGCGCAGGCGGTGGTGCTGGCCTACGAATCCGGACTGGTAACCCCGGGCTGACCTGCCCCGACAGCGTTTCGACGGGTAGGCTCACGGACTTGTACGTCACCGGAAGGGGGTCGTGGACAGTGCTCAACAGCGGTGACGTGTTCGCCGGGTTCACCGTCGAACGACTGCTCGGACAGGGCGGGATGGGCTCGGTCTATCTCGCCCGGCATCCCCGCCTGGGCAAGTTGACGGCACTGAAACTGCTGAACCGGGAACTGTACGCGGACAGGGAGATCCGCGCCCGGTTCGAGCGCGAGGCGGATCTGGTCGCGCGACTGGACCACCCGAATATCGTCGAGGTGTACGACCGCGGCACCGAGGACGAGATGCTCTGGATCTCCATGCAGTACGTGGACGGGGTGGACGCCGCCAGCGTCAATGTCGCCACGCTGCCGCCGGAGCGGGCCGTGCAGGTGATCGAAGGGGTCGCCAGCGCACTCGATTACGCGCACGGCATGGGGGTTCTGCACCGGGATGTGAAGCCCGCCAACATCATTCTGGCCCGCGCCGTCGGCGGCCACGGTGAGCGCGTCTTCCTCACCGACTTCGGCATAGCCCGCCTCCGCGAGGACTCCACCCACCTCACCCAGGCCGGCATGTTCACCGCCACTCTCGCGTACGCGTCCCCCGAACAGATGACGGGCGCCCACCTCGACCCCACGACCGACCAGTACTCCCTGGCCTGCGCCCTCTACTGGCTCCTTATCGGCGCGGGCCCCTACGACTCGCCCCACCCCGCCGAACTCATCCGCGGCCACCTCCAACTCCTCCCGCCCCCCGTCTCCCTCCGTCGCCCCGGCCTGTCGCCGGCCATGGACGCCGTCCTCACCAAGGCCATGGCCAAGCGCCCCGCCGACCGCTTTCCCACCTGCACCGAATTCGCCAAGTCCGCCCGCCGAGCCCTGTCCGGCCCCCCGGCCCAGCATCCGGTCCATCAGCAGGCGATCCGCCCGGCTTATCCCAATCCTCCTGCAGCGCAACCGAACTACCAGCCCTACCCCGCGCCCCCACCGGGCTATCCGGCGGTGCCGCCGGGCTACCCGGCCTCCGCGGCGCCCCCGAACCAGCCCGCCTATCCGGTTCCTCCGCAGCCCGTCGGCCAGCCCCTCGCCGCCGGCCCCAATTACCCTGCGCCGCAGTCGCAACCCGTCGCACCGGGCTACCCGCCCCCGCAGCAGCCCGCCGCACCGTTCGGATACCCCGCACCCCGCCACGATGCCGACGGTCCAGGCTCCGGCCCTACCGCCCGTCCGTACCCCCCGGGCCAGGACGGCACATCCGCCGTCTATTCCGCGTCATCGCAGCCCCCGCCTGCCGGTGCGTCCGGTTACCCGGCCCAGCAGTCGATACCGAACCCGGACCAGGTCGGCTCGGGACCGACCGTCCGTCCGTACCCCCCGAGTCAGGACGTCGCACCCGTCGCGTATTCCCCGCCGCTCCAACCTCAACCCGCGGATGCGTCGGGCTATCCTGTGCCGCAATCGGCCGCGGCGGTGCCACAGCCGTCTCAGCAGCCGGCGCAGGATTCGGGCGATATCGGCTCCGGACCGACCATCCGGCCGGAGCCGTGCACGGGCACGCCCAACTATCCTGTGCCACAGCCATCGTCGATGCCGCCGGACACGGCGGTGCGGGCGCCCGCGGCCACGGCGCGGCCGCCCTTGCCTCCGGCAACGCCTGTCCAGTCGGCGGATCCGTCCGGCCAGGCCGCCGACGAGATGGGGTCGGGCGCGACGCATCGCTCGCGGGACGTGGTTTCGCACGGTGCTGCCGAGGATGCGTCCCGCCGGCCGACCGATGTCGTGCCGCAGCCGGTGGTCTCGGCGGGGCTGGCGGAAGGATCCTCGTCTGCCGGTCCCGCGGAGGTGCGATCCTGGCACAGCGGGTCGGGCGCCGGTCGACAGGAAGTGACGAGATCAATAGCGGCGGAAGAGGACTCGTCGAGCCAGGCGGTCGGTGAATCCCCGCAACCGCCGGTTCCCGGCGGAACGGGTGAAACCGACCTGTCGGAGCCCGTTCTCGGCAGGGTGGCGGGGCCGCCCGGTTTCGGGGAGATCATTGCCGAGCCGGAGGCGGTGCCGGCGCAACCGGTTGCGGCGCTCTCGGTGTCGAGCACGGCGCCGGACTCATCCGCTGAGTCGACAGCGGTTGCGGCGGAAGAAGAGTCGGGCTGCGCTGCGGAGATGTGGGCGAGGGGGCCGGTCAGCGCTCGTGACGCTGCCGCGTCCGTGGACCCGGAGTCCGGTGTTGCCGCTGTCGCGGCGGATTCCGAAGGAGCCGAGGGGGAATCGGACATGGTGGCGAGGCATCCGGATTCGGGTGCATTCGTCCCTGAGTGTGCTGTCGAGGCGAGTCCGGAGTCGGCGGCCGTGACAGAGGCGTCGCAGCCCGTTGTGTCCGAGCCGGTTTCGGGCCTCAGTGTCGACGTGCCGGGTTCCGGCCCGGCGCGTGGGATGCCGGGGTATGCCGGTTACGGGGGCGAGGTGCCGGGTGCTCCGGGGTATGGCGGGCCGCCGTTCGGGGGGAATCCGGTGCGGCCCGGGTTGATTCCGACGTCGCAGCGGGCGGAGGCGTCGCAGCTCACCGCAATGGTGGTGCTGGGGCTGGCGGTGGTGGCGCTGGTATTGGTCGTGGTGATCGCGGTAGTGGTGGTGTCGGGCTAGGTGCGGGGTCGAGCGGTGGCGCGGCGGCCCGGGACCATCCGGCGTCCGGTGGTTCAAGAGCGCCCGCGGCACCGGTGCGAAGGAGCGCGTGGAAGTCGCCTTTCCGCCGGTGTCCGAGTCCGGGACAGTAAGAACTCCGGCCGACCGGCGTTGATCTTCCCGCCGGTGGACCGGGGTCCTTTCACCGCCGCGCCGGCCGCCGGGGCGTTCGACTACTGAACCTCGGCCCGGCGGAGTCCGGCGGCAGGGGTTCAGGCCGCGCGGGCGGCGGCGCGGGCGGAGTTGAGCGTGACCGCGGCGGCGTTCCAGATGGCGTAGACGCTGACCGAGTAGGGCACCCAGGTCGGGTGGTGGATGGCGAGCAGCACGATGGTGGCCAGGGCCAGCGCTACCGCGCGGATGACGATGCCGTTGTGGAGCAGGCTGCGCAGCACCTGCGCGTCGGCGAGGCTGGTGATCTTGACGGCGTTCATGATTTCCGACCTTAGGGATCCGCGCGGTGGCCCCGAAGGGGCCGAGCGCGCCAGGAATGGGACAGATTACGCGGCGGGCCAATCGTTTTCGGTCTCGCCGACCTTGTTGACGTAGTTGGTCAGGGTCTGTAGCGCGACCAGTGCGACGATTTCGAGCACCTGCTCCTGCGTCCACCCGGCGGCCAGCGCGGCGGCCGGATCGGCCTTGCCTCGGCTCTCGGTCAATTCACGCGCGAAGGCAACGGCCGCGGCCTCTTTCGGATCCGCGGATGTGCCCTGCTGGGCGGCCTCGACCTCGGCGTCGCTCAGCTTGGCCACCCGCTTGCCGGTGAAGGTGTGTGCCGCGACGCAATATCCGCAGTCATTGGCCGCGCCGACGGTGAGCGCGATGCGCTCGGAGGTCGGGACGGGCAGCGTGCCCTTCTTCAGCGCGCCGGACAGCCCGAGGTAACCCTCCAATACGACGGGCGCGTTGGCCATCACCTTGGTCATGTTCGGCACCCGGCCCATCCGCTTGCGGACCTCGTCCAGCAGGGGAGCGTTGTCGATCGGAGTGATCATGGTGTCCTCATTTTCTAACGGAAGATCGTGTGTTCACACGTTAGAACATCATGGATCCCAAGTGCAATACCCGTTAGAATTGAGGCATGGCAGATCCTTTGGCACTCCTACTGGCGAACACCATCCGAGCCACCAGCCGTGGCCTGACGGACGCCTTCAGCACGCGCGAATCCACCCGGGAGTGGTTGGTCGCCCATGCCACGAACGTGGGTATGTACCTGGACCTCGAGGCATATCTGCCCACCGAGGACGAGCGCGTGGCCCTGGTGGACCTGCGGCAGAACGTGCGCGCGCTGTTCGCGGAATACGTTGCGCCCCAACCGCCCAGCTCCGCCGACGCCACGGTGCTGCCGGCGTTCCCGCAGGCGCTGGCCGCCATCAATGGCGCGGCTGCCCCTACACTGCGACTGCTGAATTGGGACGACGCCGGTCCCCATGCCGAGCACCGGCTGCTGACCTCGGACGATGTGAGCACCGTCATGGCCGGGCTGGCCGACGCCACCATCGAGTTCTTCTCGGGCCCGGAGGCCGCCCAGATTCGCGTCTGTCCGGCCCCGCGCTGCGTGCGGTACTTCCTGAAATCCCATCCGCGGCAGGAATGGTGCTCGGTGGCGTGCGGAAATCGCGCCCGCGCCGCGCGCCACTACGCGCAGCACCGCGACTGAGCTCTGGCGCCGCGACCGAACCCTAGCGCCGCGACGGAGCCGAGTGCCGCGGCTGAGCCCGAGAACCGTGGCCGAGGCCGGTGCGGCGACCGAGCTCAGCGTCGCGGCTGAGACCGGTGCCGCGATGTGAGCTCGGCACCTCGATCGAGTTCGGCATCGAGGTCGATCCCGCGCATCCGCGACGGGGTCGGGCGGTGCGGTTGATCCGGGTTCCCACTACATGGAACGGCCCTCGCACCGACAGGTGTGAGGGCCGTACGCGGCTGTGTGATTCGGTTCGGCGAGGTGTTCGGGCTCAGCCGAAGAAGGCGGCCGCCTCGCGGTACCGGTCCTGCGGCACCAGCTTGAGCTGCTTGGTGGCCTCCGACAGCGGCACGAGTTCCACCTCGGTCCCGCGCAGCGCCACCATTTGCCCGAATTGTCCGGCGTGCACGGCTTCCGCGGCGTGTACGCCGAAACGCGTTGCGAGCACGCGGTCATAGGCGGTCGGAGTTCCGCCGCGCTGCACGTGCCCGAGCACCGTCACTCGGACCTCCTTGCCGATGCGCCGCTCGATCTCCGGCGCCAGTTGCTGCGCCACACCGGTGAAACGCACGTGCCCGAATTCGTCCACGCCGCCGTCGCGCAGGGTCATGGACTCGGGGTCGGGGTGCGCGCCCTCGGCCACCACGCAGATGAAGTGCGAATCCCCGCGCTGGAAGCGGCGTTTCACCATGGCGCAGACCTCGTCCACGTCGAACGGCACCTCGGGTACCAGCGTCAAATGCGCGCCGGAGGCCATGCCGGAGTTGGTGGCGATCCAGCCCGCGTGCCGTCCCATCACCTCGACCAGCATGACGCGCTGGTGGGATTCGGCGGTGGTGTGGATCCGGTCGATGGCCTCGGTGGCAATGGAGACGGCCGTGTCGTGGCCGAAGGTGGTGTCGGTGCAGTCGATGTCATTGTCGATGGTCTTGGGTACGCCCACCACGGGCACGCCCTCGTCGGCCAGCCAGGAGGCGGCGGTGAGAGTGCCCTCGCCGCCGATCGGGATGAGCGCGTCGATGCCGTTGTCGTCGAGGGTCTGCTTGATCCGGCCGAGTCCCGTGCGCAGCACATCCGGATTGGTGCGCGCGGTGCCGAGAATGGTGCCGCCCTTGGTGAGTAGTCGATCGGTGCGGTCATCGTTGAGGATCTGAATCTTGCGATCCTCGAGTAGGCCGCGCCAGCCGTCCTGGAAGCCCACGATCGCATCCCCCCAGCGTCCGTTCGCGGTACGAACGACGGCACGGATCACGGCGTTCAGGCCTGGGCAGTCTCCGCCTCCGGTCAAGACTCCGATGCGCATGACCCCATCTTGCCCTGAGATCGGCCGCCCGTGGTCCCCGCCCCCGTGAACTGCGGGTTACGGGGGCGGCGCTATCCGGCGGGGCAGCTGCCGCCCTCGAGTTCGTCAAGGTGCTTGTCGATCAGGGTGGCGATTTTGGTGAGGATGACGGTGCCGTCGTCGAAGGACCCGGAATTGGGCTGGGTGGCAATCGCGACGGCGAGCTGGCCGCCGTCGACGGGGATCAGTCCGAATTGCCGGACCAGGTAGTTGCCGCTGGGGTCGGGACCCCAGCCGCCCTTGAAGACTGCGCCCTCCAGATCGCCGAGTCCCCAGCGCTGGCTGGAGCTGATCTTGCCCATCAGTGAGGTGACGACATCGGATTGGGGCAGGCAGGGCAGTTTGGCGGCGAACTTGAGCTGGTTCACCAGCGACCATTCGGCTTGGCCGAAGGCGGAGTAGTCGGCGCGGGCCCGGGTGGCCGGCACCGTGGTCTCGGCGTCGCCGCCCTCGCGGAGCACGTCCTGCACGGTCTGCGCCGCGACCTCGGGGGCGCCCAGTGACTGCCAGAGGGTGTCCGCGGCGGAGTTGTCGGAATACTCGATGGCATTGACGGCCGCCACCTGATTGCTCGAACTCTTGCGTAGCGCCGCCAGTGTCAGCGGGACCTTCATGGTCGACCAGCCGGGACCGGTGCTCCAATCACCCAGTGTCAGCACGTGGTCGGAGCCCACCGGCATCACGGCCAGCCCGGCCCTGCCCGCCAGCGTCGGCTTCAGGTCGTTGACGAAATCCCAGGCCAGCGTGCCGGGCAGCGCCAAGACGGTGGTGGGGATGGTGTTGCTCGGCGCGGCCGCGGCCACCGTGGTCTTGTCCGGGACCAGCACCGGCTGGCTGCTGCACGCCGTCAGCGTCCCGGCCAGCACCGCCAGCGCGCCGCATCCTCGCGCGAGCCGCCGTCCGCGCCAACGGGATCCGTGACCCGCATCGCGAGTGCTGTCCAGTGCGTCGCGCTGGTCAGCGGTCCGCGTATACGGTGCGTGCACCCCGTAACCTCCATCTGCCCCGGTGTCCGGCGCGTTCCCTGTTCCTAGCGGACACGGCCCGAACCCGTCAATCGCAAGGATTGTTGTGGGTCGGGACGGACGGGGTCAAATGCGGTGGGTATGGCGATTTTTCGACACATCTTGCCCGATTCGGGGTGCACGCCGGGGATTTCGATCCGGGCGCACGCCGATTGTGCTACCGGGAGCAGAGTCCGCCACGGAGGTCGGGCAGATGGTCGCCGACCAGCAGTGCGAGCTTGTCCATCATGTCGGTGGCGTCGTCGAAGCTGCCGGAGGCGGGTTCGGCCGCCAGCGCCACCGCCACCGGACCGTTCAGCGTCGGGACCAGTCCGAATTGGCGGACGGTGTACTTGCCGGTGTCGTCGTCGGGACCCCAGCCGCCCTTGAACTCCGCGCCGATCAGCCGGCCCAGGCCCCAGCTCTGGCTGGGGGTGATCTCACTCATGAGCGAGACAACGGAATTGGCGCGCGGCAGGCAGGGCAGCCGGGAGGCGAAGTGCACCTGGTCGGACAGCGACCAGTCGGTCGCGCCGAAGGCGAGCAGATCATCGGACTCGAGCGCGGCCAGCTTGGTGTGGCGCGCGGCGACGTCGGTGGTGGCATCGCCCGCCTCGCGCAGGATCGCCTCGACGGCGTCGGCGGCCTGGCTGCCGGTGCCCAGGGAGGTCCAGAGGGTCTGTGCCGCATCGTTGTCGGAGAAGGTGATGGCGGCCTCGGCGGTGTCGCGCATGCCGTCCGGATCGTGGCGCAGCGCGGCGAGCGCCAGTGGCACCTTGATGGTGGACCAGGCGATGCCGGTGGTCCAGTCGCCCAGCAGGGTCATGTCGCCGCCGCCCACGGGCATGACCGCCACTCCGACGCGGCCGTCGAGGGTGGCCTTCAGATCGGTGAAATCCGCTGCGAATGCGACGGTTTTCGGGAGACCGAATAATTCGGGCAAATCAGGTGCCATCAGATTCGGGGCCGCCAAGGTCGTGCTGTCGCCGACCGGCTTGATGTCATCCGCGTGCGACGAAGAACGGTGCGCCGCACCAAGATTCGTGCTACAGGCGGAAACGGCCAGGACAGCCGCCAGGGCCAGCCCGCGCACAAAACCCTTGCGACAGGCTGGAATCGAATCAATAGACATACACCACCGCGTTCTCACCGCCGACGCAGGTCACCAATTTGCCTGCGGCCGTACAGTTCATCGTGTAAGACCGGCCGGTCACCGGACTCACTGCCACCACACTAACTGCCGATCCCGGCCGAGAAGAAGCCGCGTCGGCATAGGCTCGGCGAACCTCTTCCGCGAAAGGGCAAGTCGTGACCGAGTTTCCGATCGCGGAATTGCCGTAGCCGCCGAGCGCCGCATACACCGGTGGACACGACGTCGATCCGGCCGGCAGTTGCACGGTGGTGGGAGCCGTGGTCGTCACGGTCGGGCCCGCCTGCTGCGAGCGCGGTGCGGTGGTGCCCGGAAGACCCTGTGCTGCCGTCGTGATGGGTGCTTCGTTACCGGAATGGTCCAGGACTTGCCAGCCCACCGCACCGGCGATCGCCGCCACCGCAACCGCCAGCACGCCGAGGGTGATGGGCACCGCCACCGATTTGCCCTTCCGCCGCTTCCCGGGCTCTCGGGGCGGCGATTGCACGATGGGGTGATCCGCGGTCGGATACAGCGAGGGATCGGGTGCGGGCGCGTACGGGAAGTCCCGCTGCTGCGCCTGCGCGTGGCCCCACGCCGCCCGCTGCTGCGCGTCGGGCGGCAGCGGGGTGTAGTGGAAATCGCTGACCCGCACCCGTGTCGGATCCGAGGGCAGGATGACCGGCAGATCGCCGGTGGGCGAGGGTTCCTCGGCGGCCGGAAAGGAGCCGGTGATGTAGGCCGGGATCGAGCTGGTGCTGGATCCGCGGCCGGGATTCGGTTGTCGCACAGTCGGATCGGAGTTCCGGCCGGTCGGCTGGCCTGCGACGGGTGTCCCGCCCGGCATGACGGTGGTCGGCGGCCCGGCGGGCGTACCGGTCGGCATGACGGTGGTCGGCGGCGCGCCCACCGGCGGACCCGGCGGCACGGTCCGGCCGGGCCGGGGCGGCTCGGCGGGCGCGGGGATCGGCTGCCCGCCGGCCAGCGCCGAGCGTGCGGCGCGGGCGAATTCGCCCGCGGTGAAGAACCGGGCGTTCGGATCCTTGGCCAGGGCCTTGGCCACCACGGCATCCAGCGCGGGCGGAATCCCGGCGTGCAGCATGCTCGTCAGCGGTGGCGGCTCGGACAGGTGGGCGCGGATCAGCACGCTCATGTTGTGCGCCGGGAACGGCTTGTCGCCGGTGAGGCACTCGTGCAGCACGCAGCCCAGCGAGTAGATGTCGGCGCGCCCGGAGACCGGGCCCGCGTCGAAGCGTTCCGGGGCCATATAGGCGTAGGAACCGACGGCGGTGCCGGTCATGGTGATGGTCGAATCGCCCTCGGCGCGCGCGATGCCGAAATCCGCGAGATATGCGAAATCTGCATCAGTCACAAGGATGTTGGCGGGTTTGACGTCCCGGTGCACCAGACCCGAGTAGTGCGCCGCGTCCAGCGCCGCCGCGATCTGCTCGATGATCCCGATGACCCGCAGCGGCGGCAGCGGCCCGAAGTCGTCCAGCAGCGAGCGCAGATCGCGCCCGCGCACCAGCCGCATGTCGATGTAGAGCACGCCGTCGATCTCGCCCCAGTCGTGGATGGGGATGATGTGCGGTTCGGCCAGCCGTGCCGCCGCCTGCGACTCCCGGCGGAAACGTTCCTGGTACGCGGGATCTTTCGCGAGTTCCTCGGGTAGCAGCTTGAGCGCGACGACCCGATCCTTGGAGGTGTCGTAGGCCTCGTAGACCTCTCCCATGCCGCCCCTGCCCAGCAGCGAGCGCAACTCGTACGGCCCGAACCTGCTTCCGGCCCGCGATGGCGGTGCATCCACCCCGTCCAACCTCCAACTCTCGGGAGGGAAGCAGACGAGGACCCGCGACCCACCCCTCTAGAGGGGGGATTCTCCCGGTGCCACTACGCCGTGGTCAAACGCAAAGACGATGGCCGCCGCACGGTCGCGTAACCCGAGCTTCCCGAAGATATGTCCCACGTGGCTCTTCACCGTTACCTCCGAGATACCGAGTGTGTGCGCGATCTCAGCGTTGAGGCGGCCGCGGCCGATGAGCTCGAGCACCTCGAGCTCGCGAACGGTCAGCTCGGACAGGCGACTGCCGCTGGTCGCGGGGGTGGGTCGGGCCGAGCGGTAGGTGGTCAGGACGTGGGGAGTGACCGTGGGATCCAGCCAGGAGCCGCCGGCCGCGACCGTGCGGACCGCGCGGATCAGATCCTCGGCGGGGGAGTCTTTGAGAATGAATCCCGCCGCGCCCGCACGCAGCGCGCCCGACAGCAACTGGTCGTCGTCGAAGGTGGTGAGAACCAGTACCGGGGGCGTGTCCACGATGGTCCGCAGGGTGCGGGTGGCCTCGATGCCGCCGATGCGCTTCATGCGCAGATCCATCAGCACCACGTCCGGCTTGTTCGCGGCGACGGCCGCGGGCACCTCGTCCCCGTCCGCGCACTCGCTCACCAGGAAACCGTCGCGGCGGCGCAGGATTCGGCGCAGTCCGCCGCGCACCAGTTCCTGATCGTCGACGACGAGCACGCCGATCAGCTCGTCGTCCGCGCGGTCGGTCACATACCCTCCTGCGGCGTTTTGTGCCTCATCGATTCCAGAATCGCCTGTAGGTGGTCTTCGATGGCGTTGACCGAGCAGGGCACGCCGGTCAGCGGGATGCGGGCGTGCACCCGCCAGCCGTCGTCATCGGGACCCGCGGTGAACCGCCCGGCCAGTGGTGCGACGCGCTGACGCATGCCGGAGATGCCCATCCCGTTCCCGGGCCGCTGATGCACGCCGATCGCGAGTGTATTGGTCACGGTGATATCGATGTACTTGGGGCGCAGCTGGATTCGCAGCCGCGCCCGCTCGCCCGGGGCATGCTTGGCGACATTCGCCAGCGATTCCTGACAGATTCGGTACATCGCCAGTCCCACCCCGGCGGTCACAGCGGATCGGTCGCCTTCGATGTGATAGTCGACCTCCACGCCGGCGCGCAAGAAGTCGGAGACCAGATCGTCGATATCGTTCAGGCCCGGTTCCGGTGCGAGCGTCGCCGACCGCTCGCCGAGCAGGCCCACGGTGCGCCGGATATCGGCCATGGCCTGGCGGCCGAGGCGTTCGGCGTCGGCCAGCGCGTCGACAGCCTCATCCACGTCCTGATCGGTCTGCAGTGCGTGCCGGGCCGCCGTCACGTGCAACAGGGTGATGCTCAGCGAATGCGCGATCACGTCGTGCACCTCGCGGGCGATGCGGCGGCGTTCCTCATCGGCGGCCTGCAGGGCACGGACCTCCTGGTAGTCGCGTTCCTGATACAGGTAGCGGCGCTGGTAGTTCAGCAGTTGACCGGTGAACCAGCCGAAGAGGATGCCGAAAGCGAACCAGGTCAGTCCGTCGACGTGCCCCACGTATCCGAAGAACATGATCTCCGCGAACATGGCCAGGCCGATCACGGCGCTCACCGACGTCCGGGTGATGGCCGCGACCTCGCCGGTCATGACGATCAGAATGATCGGTGCGACATCCAGCGGTACCGGCTGCACCAGGAACAGGGCTACCGCCGCCATGGTCAGCGAGGCGAGCAGCACCGGGCGCGGCGGGAGGTTGAACACCACGCACGGCGGTCCGGTCAGATAGACGACGAGCAGCGCGGCCAGGGCGAAGAAGCTGGGGAGATATCCCGCGGCCACCCGCTGGGCGAAGGCGATCGTGCCGAACGTGTACAGCGCCACGTCCACCAGCACCACCATCGAGACCGGATAGTCGAGTCCGGCCTCCTCCACCCAGCGCCGGTACTCGCCGACCGGATTGCGCACGAACCGCCGGGACCGGACACCGGACTCGTGCAACCACTCCCGTAACTGCTGCAACGCCTGCCCGACCGCCTCGGGGGTGGCGCTGGTCACGTTCATTCTGCCAGGCTATCCGTCGGAACAGACCGCGTACATCGTCCGGCGGCAGGGGCCCGTCTCCTACCGGAGTAGGAGGCCAAGTCGCGTCCGCGGCACGAAGACAGGGATATCGCGGCGATCGTAGGTTTGGGACAAGGCACAAGCGCCCGCCACGAGGCGCACCAAGAAAGGTCGGGGGCCATGTCCTGGGCAGACTTCCACGCACGTACCGCAATCCTGCACACCGTTCTCGACCGGGCGGCTCGCAGTAATTGTCAACTGAATCCCGCTGATCCCAAGTTGTTCGACGATCTGCCGGAGCTGGAGCGGCTGTTCGGCGGCCCCGACGGGGTGTTGCTCGCGCTGCGCAATCGCTGGGAGAACCATTTGACCGCGAAGATGGAAAACGCAATGGAGCAAGGCGGTTTGGCGGTCGAGGTGTACGCCGAACTCTGCGCCGAGCAGCCGGTCCTGCGCGCGATCCTCGACGCCTACGACACCGATCGCCTGTATTTCCGCCGTCCGCGTGCGCGAGCGATGGCCAGCTGATAGACAGCGGCTGGGATTGATCTGCAGAGGGGAACGACATGCTGGAATTGACCGACGTCACCAAGGAATACCGGGTGGGCGAGCAGACCGTGCGCGCCCTGGACGGGATCAGCCTGCGCATCGAGGCGGGGGAGTTCACCGCCATCGTCGGGCCATCCGGTTCGGGTAAGAGCACGCTGCTGCATCTGCTCGGCGCGCTGGATTCCCCGGACTCCGGGTCGATTCGATTCCAGGACAAGGAGATCGGTGACCTGGACGACGATCGGCAGTCCGAATTCCGGCGGCACCGCGTCGGTTTCGTCTTCCAGTTCTTCAACCTGCTGCCCACGCTCACCGCCTGGGAGAACGTCGCCATCCCGAAGCTGCTGGACGGCACCGGATTACGCAAGGCCAAGCCGCGGGCGCTGGAGCTGCTCGACCTGGTCGGGCTCAGCGAGCGCGCCGACCATCGGCCGGCCGAGTTGTCCGGTGGCCAGATGCAGCGGGTCGCGGTGGCGAGAGCGCTGATCATGGATCCGCCCTTGATCCTGGCCGATGAACCGACCGGCAACCTCGATTCCAAGACCGGCGCCTCGATCCTGCAACTGCTCGCCGACATCACCGAGGAAGGCAACTCGGTGGTGATGGTGACCCACGATATGGGCGCGGTGCGCTACTGCGATCGGGTGATCAACCTGCGCGACGGGCAGATCGGCTCCATCGACCGGGTCGCCCGCGGCGATGACGGAGAGGTCCGGGCCGTGCCCGAATCCGGGCGCAACGGTTCCACCCCTGACGACGCGGCCGCCGGGTCCGCCGCCGATGACGCCGGGGCGGTGCACGCATGATCCGCGCCGCGCTGGATCGACTACGGCTGTTCAATATCGGCGAGCTCTTCGCCCACCGCGCCCGCACCACCATGGCCATGGTGGTGATGGGAATCTCGGCGGGACTGCTGGTTTCGGTGTTCAGCATCTCCGGCTCCATCACCGGTTCGGTGGACAAGCTCACCCACAGCCTCGGCGGCAAAGCGGTGCTGGAGGTCAGCGGCATCACCGACGCGGGCTTCGATCAGCAACTGCTGCAACAGATCCGGGCCGTGCCCGGGATCGGCGCGGCGGTGCCCATGCTGCGTCAGTCCATCGGGGCCGACGACGATCGGGCGCTGCTCATCGGCGCGGACCAGTCTGTCGCCCAGCTGGGCAGTGACCTCGGTGGAACGCTGAAAGACCAGGCGAGCACGCTGCTCACGGTCTCCAACGGCGTCCTGGTCGGCTCCGCCATGGGGCATCGGGAGGGCGAGAAGTTCCAGCTCGGCACCGTGACGGCCACTGTCGCGGGCGTCATCGACGACTCCACCGCCGCCAAGATCAACGGCGGCCACATCGTGATCGCGTTGCTGCCGGTGGCGCAGAAGATCACCGATCGCACCGGTCACCTGGACTCGGTGCAGATCGTGGCCGCGCCGAATACCGATGTGGACCAGCTGCGTTCGGAACTCACCCGGGTTGTGGCCGGTCGCGCCGTGGTCGCCGATCCGGATCTGCGCACCGCGCAGGCGGGCGGCGCGGTCATGCTGGTGCGCTATTCGACGCTCGCCTCCTCGGCTTCGGCGCTCATCGTGTCCTCGTTCCTCATCTACAACGCCATGAGCATGGCCGTGGCACAACGCCGCCCGATGCTGTCGCTGCTGCGGGCCATGGGCGGCAAACGCGGCCCCATGGTCCGCGACCTGCTGGCCGAGGCGGCGATTCTCGGATTGCTCGGCGGCATCAGCGGGTCCATCATCGGCATCTTCATGGGCCGCACCGCGATCCACCAGCTGCCCGCCGCCATCGTGAACTCCGTCGAGTCCCGCACCGAGTACGAAGTGCCCGATTACGCGGTGCCGGTGGCGATTCTGGCCTGCGTGCTGGCCAGTGTGGCGGCCGCGGCCATTGCCGCGCGCCAGGTGTACAAGGTCGCGCCCATCGAGGCGTTGGCCCCGGTCGGCGTCGGTGCGGCCGACATGGTCAAGCCGGTGATGCGGTGGGCCGCGGCAATTCTCGGACTGATCATGGTGTCGGGTGCGGTGTTCGTGGCCGGGGCGGATCTGGGCCGGGTGTCCATCGGCGCGATCTCGCTGGCCATCGCCGGAGCCGTCGTGCTGTGCTTCGCCGCCACCGACCCCATCGTGCGTGCGGTCGCCGCGGTGGCCCGGCTCTTCGGCGCGCCCGGCGCGCTGGGCGCGACCACCATCGAACGTGCCCCGCGCCGGGTGTGGGCCACGGTCATGACCGTCATGATCGGCGTCACGGCCATCGTCGCCATCGGCAATGCCACCCGCAATATGGTCACCGCGGCCACCGACAGCTTCGAGGGTCTCGGCCGCACCGACGTGTTCGTCAGCCCCACCGCCATGGAGCAGTTCCCGACCGGCCCGCTGCTACCCGCGGACCTGAAGCAGAAGCTGAGCGCCATCCCCGGCGTCGGCGGAGTCGGTTCGGCGCAAATGGCTTTCGCGACCCTGGGCCGCGGCCGCGTCATGCTGCAGGCCTACGAGAGCGGCGTTGTCCGCGTCTCGGCGCTGGACAGCGTGAGCCAGACCGACCTGGCCCGCATGGCCGCGGGGCAGGGCGTCGTCATTTCTCGGGATGTGGCCCGCTCGCTCGGCGTGCACGAGGGCTCCGACCTGACCCTGCCCACCCCGACCGGTGAGCACACGGTTCAGGTGCTGCGGGTGGTCCCCTATTTCTCCGCCATCGCGGGCGTGGTGGTGCTGGATCTGGGGATTATGCGGCAGTGGTATCAGCGGCCGGGCGAAACCATCATCGGCATCGACTTCGCGCCCGGCGCGGATCACGCCGCGGTGATGGCCGCCGTGCGCGCCGCCGTCCCGGCCGACATCCATGTCAGCACCGGACGCGACGCGGTGACCGCGATTTCCTCGAGCGTGCGTCAGGGCACCTCGATCAGCGGTGCCATCCTCTGGATCGTGGTCGTGGTGGCGGCTGTCGCGCTACTCAATACGCTGATGCTGTCGGTGCTGGACCGCCGCCGCGAACTCGGGGTGCTGCGGGCCATGGGCACCAGCCGCCGGTTTCTGCTGCGTACCGTGCTCACCGAGGCCGTCGGCATCGGATTGACCGGCGCCGCACTGGGACTGGCGGTGGGTTCGGCCGTGCACTACCTGGCCACTGTCGCGCTCGGGCACGCCATCGCCATGGATATCGCGTATCACCCCAGCCTGCTGCTGGTGGCCTACGCCCTCATCGCGCTCGGATTGTCCCTGCTCGGCGCCATTCCACCCGCTCTGCGCGCGGCCCGGCTGCCCATCGTGGAGGCCATCGCCGTCGACTGATCGGCGGGTAAATAGGATGGAGCGCATGAGCGCAGCGACGGTGGACTTGATGGACTACTCCGATGTCATCGATCGGTACGACCCGGTGCTCGGCATGGAGGTACACGTCGAGCTGGGCACCGCGACCAAGATGTTCTGCGGCTGCCCGACCGAATTCGGCGCCGAGCCGAACACCCAGGTGTGCCCGGTATGTCTCGGCCTGCCCGGCTCGCTGCCGGTGGTGAACCAGCGGGCCGTCGAGTCCGCCATTCGCATCGGGCTGGCGCTGAACTGCTCCATCACCCCGTGGGGCCGGTTCGCGAGGAAGAACTACTTCTACCCGGACCAGCCGAAGAACTACCAGATCAGCCAGTACGACGAGCCCATCGCCACCAATGGGCACCTCGATGTGGTGCTCGATGACGGCACGGTCTTCCGCGTCGACATCGAGCGCGCCCATATGGAGGAGGACACCGGCAAGTCGATGCACGTGGGTGGCGCCACCGGCCGCATCCACGGCGCGTCGCACTCGCTGCTGGACTACAACCGCGCGGGCGTGCCGCTCATCGAGATCGTCACCAAGCCCATCGAGGGTGCGGGCGTACGCGCGCCCGAGGTGGCCCGCGCGTACGTCACCGCGCTGCGCGAGGTGCTCAAGTCCCTCGGTGTCTCCGACGTGAAGATGGAGCAGGGCTCGCTGCGCTGCGACGCCAATGTCTCGCTCATGCCCAAGGGCGCCAAGGAATTCGGCACCCGCACCGAGACCAAGAACGTGAACTCGCTCAAGAGTGTCGAGGTCGCGGTGCGCTTCGAGATGCGGCGTCAGGGCGCGGTGCTGGCCTCCGGCCGCGAGGTGCTGATGGAGACCCGCCACTTCCACGAGACCGACGGCACCACCTCGCCCGGCCGCGTCAAGGAGACCGCCGAGGACTACCGCTACTTCCCGGAGCCGGACCTCGAGCCCATCGCGCCGGACGCCGCCTGGGTCGAGGAACTGCGCGGCACCATTCCGGAGTACCCGTGGTTGCGCCGCGCGCGGATCCAGGCCGACTGGGGTCTGTCCGCCGAGGTGTTCCGCGACCTGGTCAATGCCGGCGCGCTGGACCTGATCATCGCGACCGTCGACGCCGGCGCGTCGGTCGACGCCGCCCGGTCCTGGTGGGTCGCCTATCTGACCGAGAAGGCCAAGGAGCGCGAGGTCGCGCTCGAGGACCTGCCCATCACCCCGAAGCAGGTCGCCGAGGTGGCCGGGCTGGTCGAGGCCAAGACCATCAACAACAAGGTCGCCAAGCAGGTCGTCGACCTCGTCCTCGCCGGTGAGGGCGAGCCGGCCCAGATCGTCGAGACCAAGGGCCTGGGCATGGTGTCCGACGACTCCGCCCTGCAGGCCGAGGTCGAGAAGGCCCTCGCCGCGAACCCGGACATCGCCGACAAGATCCGCTCTGGCAAGGTCCAGGCGGCGGGCAAGGTCGTCGGCGACGTCATGAAGGCCACCCGCGGCCAGGCCGACGCCGCCCGCGTCCGCGAGCTGGTGCTGGCCGCCTGCGGCGTCGAAGGATAACCGGACAGCATCGAAACACGCTGTGGCGCACGGTGATCGCCGTGCCCCACAGCGTTTCTTGTCCGCACCCCGGCTCAATTGCCGGGCATTCGTTTTCCGCTTCGCTACCTCAACGCGCCCGAGGACCCGACCTCGGACGGGTGGGTGGTGGAACTGCAAATGCCGGTCGCCCCGGCCGTGTGAACGGCCGGCCCGACCGGCATTCGGTGTCGAATCGACTACACGCTGACCCAGGACTGTGGCAGTTGGGTGAGGTCCGCGGTAATCGAGGTCACCGCATCTCCGAGATTCGAAGCCGCGCAACCCACGTCAACGCTGTCCATCATTGCGCGGACTTGCTCCGTGTCTGTACTGGAATATGTTCTGGCACAGTGCTTTCGGTGTCGACAGCGCCTGGAAAGCTGCTCGGCGCGTTGGACGCGTTCACGCGCTGGCCACTCGGATGGGGAGGCCGTCGCTGGGGCGTGGCAGCGGGCGCAGTTCGGTGGGCATCCGATAGTTCGGCTCGACGCTCCACCGTTGGCGTAGCAGCATTTGGTGCATCGCTGCTTTGATCTCCATACCGCCGAAGTACATGCCGATGCATTTGTGCACGCCGTGGCCGAAGGGCATGTACGCGTGACGGTGGGCTTTGTCCTCGCGCCGCGGTTCGGCGAAACGCTCGGGATCGAACCGGTACGGGTTGGACCACAGCTCGGGCATGTGATGCAGGTGCCAGAGCATGACGCCGACCTGGGTGTCGGCGGGAATTCGGTAGCCGAGTAGTTCGGTGTCCTTGACAGTCCTGCGCATGACGGCGGGGACCGGGGTGATGATGCGCATAGCCTCCTTCATCACCAGGTCGAGCGATGTGAGCTTGTCCAGGTCGGCGTAGCTGATCGCGTCGACCCCGAGCGCGCGCGATTCCTCTCGGCAGCGCTCCTGCCATTGCGGGTGGCGGGCCAGATAGTAGGTCATCGTGGTCATGGTCGCGGTCGCCGTGTCGTGCGCGGCCATGAGCAGGAAGATCATGTGGTCGACGATCTCGCTGTCGGTGAACCGCTCGCCGTCCGGGCCGACCGCGTGGCACAGCGCGCTGAACAGGTCGTTGCCGTCCCCGGCGCGTTTGGCTGCCACGTTGGGGGTCAGGTACTGCTCGAGGACGTGCCGTCCACGCAATCCATTCGACCAGCGCAGGCCGGGAATGGGCACTCGGATCGCGGCGGTGGTGGCGGCCACGGTGTCGGTGAACGCGGCGTTGACGCGGTCGGTCTGCGGGCCCAGCGGCGTGCCGCTGAACGTCCGCGTCGCGACGTCGAGGGTCAGCTGTTTGATCCGACGGTGGAAGTGCATCGTGCCGGTCCGGGGCCATTGGCGCAGGCCGGCGGCGATGGTTTCGTTCATCGGGCCGAGGTAGCCGGCGAGGCGTTCGGCGGTGAACGCCGATTGCATGATTCGACGGTGGCGGTGATGCTCGTCGAAATCCATGAGCATCAGCCCACCGTGGAAGAACGGGCCGATCATGAACGACCATCCGGGGCCGTTCGCGTATGCCTGGTCGCGGTTGCGCAGCACCTCCTCGCAGGCGTCCGGGCCCATCGCGTGTACGGCGTTGATCCCGAGCGCGCGCGACCACGACACCGGTCCGTATTTCTCGTAGCGGCCGTCGCCGGTCAGCAGCGACCCCTGCGCGAGTTGCAAGGTGTAGCCGATCAGCGGCAGGCCGGCATCGCCCGGCATTCCGGGCACGCCGGCCCGGTCGTAGGTCAGCAGAGTCATCGTCGTCTCCCGTGGTGTGCGCCTGGTGTGTGCCAGCCGTCACACGGTAGTGTGATAACGGTCGTTGTCGTTGTCAATACGTGAAGGTGGCCATGACGGGTACCTACCGGGGCGTTCCGGGGCATGTGCGGCGCGAGCAGCGCCGCCAGGTGTTGATCTCCACCGGGCTGGACTGCCTGCATGAGGACGGGCTGGCCGGGATCAGCGTTCGCTCGATCTGCGCTCGCTCCCGACTGACACCGCGCTACTTCTACGAAAGCTTCGCCGACCTCGACGCACTGCTGACCGCTGTCATCGACACAGTCGCGGAAGAGGTCGTGGCGCGCGGTGTGGAGGCGGTCGCGGCGGGCGAGACTATCGAAGAACAAATCCGCGGCGCGATCGACGCGGGATACGGCGTCGTGGCCGAGGATCGGCGCAAGGCAACCGCCATCCTGATCTGCGCGGCCGGCCATGGCCCGCTGCGCGAGCGCCGCCACGCGCTGCTGGTCGAGTTCGCGCAGATCATCACCGACACACTGCCGTTGACCAGTCCCTCGCAGCCGTCCACACAGGCGCTGGCACTGTTCATCCTCGGCGGTGCGTTCGACGTGATCGAGGCGGTCCTGTCCGGGAGACTCCCACTGACGCGCACCGAACTCACCGATGAACTGACCGCAATGTGGCTGGCGGCACTGCGTGCCCACCACGTCACACGGGATGACGACTCGACCGGGTTGCGACACTGAGCGGCAGATCGCGCTGTTCGGATCGGCCAGGCTGCGGCCGACCGAGCGTACGGAGCTGTCGAATGTGGTCAGTCGCGGTGGCTGCGCACATGTGACTTCGGTTCCGCACGCGATCCACGGATCGCCGCTCGGCGATCGACATCCCGGATAGCGTCTTCACGCGTCAGATCAGCGTCGAGTCATCGGCCTTCGCCGTGGCCATCACGCGACCGACCACGCGGGTGATGGGAGGCCGGTCTGCGCCGGGTGGCGTCGAACAGGTTCCAGCTAGTCCGGCCCGTTGCCCTGGCCCGCGGACGGCGGCGGGATGCGCACCACGCGGTCGTCGTACTGGTTGGGATTGCCGTCGGGCTTGTTGACCGTGCCGACCCAGATATTGCCGTCGCCGCCCAGGGTCGCGCCGTCGAGACGCCCGTACTTGTCCTGGGCGATCAGCGCGGGGGCGGCGGTGACGGCGTGGGTGTTCTTGTCGGCCGTGGCGATGGCCAGGGCCTTCTGATTGGTCAGGGAGATGGCGACGCCGTCGGAGGCGGCGGCACAGCCCGCGACACCCGGGTGGTCGGGCCAGGTCCACGCCTTGACCGCGACGCCGTCGGGGCCGACGCGCTGCAGGCGGTCCTCGGTGGCGGTGCGGTCGGTGATCCAGATGGAATCCTTGCCGTCCGAGCACACCCCGCCCGCCACACCGATACCGGTCACCATCACATCTGCGGACGCGCCGGGCGCGGGGGCGTTGACGCTGAGCAGCTTTCCGGCCAGTGAATTGGTGTCGGCCGCGAGCGACGGATTGCCGGCGTCACCGGTGAGCACCAGCATGCGGTCGTGCGAGGCGAAGTCGATGGACCCGCGATTGCCGTTGAGGCCCTTGGGAATTCCGGTCAGGATGGGCTTGGGCGCGCCGCCGTCGGTGGAGATGCGCACCACCCGGTTGTCGCCGCCGGTGGTCACGTAGGCGTAGATCAGCCCGTCCTCGGTGAAGGTGGGCGACAGCGCCAGACCGGTGACCCCGCCGTCCCCGGCCGGATCCACCTCCAACTTGGCGATCTCGACGGGCGCGGGCGGAGCGCCCTCGTCGGTGGCGATCACCTTCAGAATCCGCCCTGTAGTGCGTTCGGCCACCAGCGCGCTCCCGCCATCGGGCAGGGCGACCAGGCCGCCGGTGGTGTCCAGGCACGACGTCACCACCGCCAGATCGGGATCCACGCACGGCAGATCCGGGCGCTTGGCATTGGTCGGCGGCGTCTTCGGGGTGGTGGTACTGGGTTCGGCGTTCTGCCAGGACGGTTCGGTCGTGAACGGGCTGGAGGCACGATCGTCGAAGCGGGCGCAGCCGGACAGCAGCACGGCGCCGAGCGCCACGCCCAGCACGACTCTCCGCGCACCCACCCCGACACGGCCAGCGGCAACCACACTCATGGTTGAGACGTTACGGAAAACCCGCCGCCTACGCTCGGACGGGGTGTCGCAATCCTTCTCCGTGGCGCGAATCGGACGATGGACACGCCCGCGTTCTGTCGTGTGTCGAGCGGCTCCGGCTAATACTCTGGCCCGCGTGACAGACAAGCCGAACGAGCCGTCCGCTGCGGCGGGCGACATCACGCCCGTTGCTCCGCGACCGGCCGGTGAACCGGTCCGCAGCCCCTACGACTCGCCGACCGAAAAGTTCGCCACCTCGTCCGGCGTCCAGACCACCGAGAAACTGCCCCGCACTGACGAGGAACTCGGCCTCGATCCGGAGGTCCCGCTCTACTCCCAGGCCGAGCATGCCATCCCCGGCGCGGCCGACGGCGCCACCGAGCCGTCTCCGACCTACTCGTTCGCCAGCATCCCCCCGGCTCCGCCCAGCCCCGCGGAGAGCAACGGCCGCGTCCGCCGCCGCGACGACCGCCGCGGCACCCTGGATCTCGGACTTCTGTTGCTGCGCTTGATCATCGGCGGCACCTTCATGTACCACGGCCTCCAGAAGGCGGCGGGCTGGTTCCACGGCCCCGGCTTCGACGGGATCAAGACCGCCATGGAGCACGGCGGCTGGAAGCATGTCGACATCGCCGCGCCGCTGCTCATCGCCGGCGAACTGGGCGGTGGCATCCTGGTCGCGGTCGGCCTGTTCACTCCACTGGCCGCCGGAGCACTGCTCGCGGTCATCCTCGACGCGTGGATGTGGAAGCAGTCCATGGTTCCCGGCTTCCAGTACTCGGCCAAGGGCAATTCGGTCGAACTCGAATCCGTCCTCGTCGGCCTCACCACGGTCCTCATCCTCACCGGCCCGGGCCGCCTCTCCTTCGACCGCGACCGCGGCTGGGCGACCAGACCGTTCTGGGGCTCGCTCGCGGCTTTCATAGCCGCCGTGGCCGCCGCCATCCTGGCCTATATCTACCTGCACGGCGGCAACCCCCTATCCGGCATCGGCGGCTAGGACTCCCAACCGAGCCGGCACCGAATATCGAAGCGGCCGAGACGATCCCGATCATCCCGGCCGCTTTCCGCGAATCCAATGCGATTTCACTCATGGGGGTGTGGGGGCGCGCCCACACCACCTTTCACCACTGGCGCGTGGTCCACGACTCCCATTCCTGGAAGGTCTCCTGGTGGAGCTGGAGCACCCGTCCCGACTTGGCGTCGATCTCCTGCTGCAGGAACGTGCGATGCGCTTTGATCTGCATCTGTTCGTCGGGCGTCGCCATGAATTCGGAGTGGTCGAGCTCGCGCGCCTCCGCGGCCAGCTCCTCGGCCTCGGCGAGCAGTGCCCGCGCTTCCGCATTGCGGGCATCCGACCGCTGGAGCATGGCCGTATATTCGGCAAGCATGGAGTCGGCCTTGCCGATGTATTCGATTGTCATTCCCTTGCTTTCTTGATTACGGCACGCGCCGGACGGCACCCTTGTCGGCGGAGGTGGCGAGCGCGGCGTAGGCACGCAGCGCGGTCGTCACCGGGCGCTCGCGGTTCACCGGCTGCCAAGGCCGTTCGGACGCCTCCATCTTCACGCGGCGCTCCGCGAGAACCTCTTCGGGGACCAGCAATTCGAGCGCGCGGGTGTGCACATCGATGCGGATACGGTCACCGTTCTCGATCAGGCCGATGGACCCGCCGCTGGCCGCCTCCGGCGAGATGTGGCCGATGGACAGGCCCGAGGTGCCGCCGGAGAAGCGGCCATCGGTGATGAGGGCACAGACCTTGCCCAGGCCGACACCCTTCAGGAACGAGGTGGGGTGCAGCATCTCCTGCATGCCCGGGCCGCCGGAGGGACCCTCGTAGCGGACCACGACCACATCGCCGGGCTTGATCTCCTTGCCCAGGATCTTGGAGACGGCCTCCTCTTGGGACTCGACCACCACGGCGGGGCCCTCGAAGGTGAACAGATCCTCATCGATACCGGCGGTCTTCAGGATCGCGCCGTCCGGCGCGATATTGCCGCGCAGCACGCACAGGCCGCCCTCGACGGTGTAGGCGTGCGCCTTGTCTCGGATGCAGCCGCCCTCGGCGTCGGTGTCGAGCGAGGACCAGCGGTTCTCGGTGGAGAACGGCACGGTGGTGCGTACGCCGCCGGGCGCGGCGTGGAACAGCTCGAGGGCTTCCTCGGAAGCCTTGCCGGAGCGGATGTCCCAGGTGTCGAGCCACTCGTCGAAGGACGGGGTGTGCACGGTGGTCACGTCGGTCTCGAGCAGGCCCGCACGACGCAGCTCGCCGAGGATGGCCGGAATGCCACCGGCGCGGTGCACGTCCTCCATGTGGTAGTCGGAGTTCGGCGACACCTTCGACAGGCAGGGCACGCGGCGCGAGATCTCGTCGATGGTCTGCAGATCGAATTCGACCTCACCCTCCTGCGCGGCGGCGAGGGTGTGCAGCACGGTGTTGGTGGAACCGCCCATGGCCACATCGAGGGCCATGGCATTGCGGAAAGCCTTGGCATTGGCCACGTTTCGCGGCAGTACCGAGGCGTCGTCATCGCGGTACCAGCGGGTGGCGATATCGACGATGACCCGTCCGGCCTTCTCGAACAGCGCCCGGCGCGCGGCGTGGGTGGCCAGCGTGGAGCCGTTGCCCGGCAGCGCCAGACCCAGCGCCTCGGTGAGGCAGTTCATGGAGTTGGCGGTGAACATGCCGGAGCAGGAGCCGCAGGTCGGGCAGGCGGAGCGCTCGACCTCGGTGAGCCCGTCCTCGCTGACGTTCGGCGAGGCGCTGGCGGAGATGGCGGTGATCAGGTCGGTCGGGGCCTGGGCGACGCCGCCGACGACCACGGCCTTACCGGCCTCCATCGGACCGCCGGAGACGAACACGGCCGGGATGTTGAGCCGCATGGCGGCGTTCAGCATGCCGGGCGTGATCTTGTCGCAGTTGGAGATGCACACCAGCGCGTCGGCGGTGTGCGCGTTGACCATGTATTCGACGGAGTCGGCGATGATCTCGCGCGAGGGCAGCGAGTACAGCATGCCGCCGTGACCCATGGCGATGCCGTCGTCCACGGCAATGGTGTGGAACTCCCGCGGAACGCCGCCGGCCGCGCGGACCGCCTCGGCCACGATCTCGCCGACGTCCTTCAGGTGCACGTGGCCGGGGACGAACTGGGTGTAGGAGTTCGCGATGGCGACGATCGGCTTCCCGAAGTCGGAGTCGGTGAGACCGGTCGCGCGCCAGAGGGCGCGAGCGCCCGCGGCATTGCGGCCGGCGGTTGTGGTGCGTGAGCGAAGCGGTGGCATTGGTCAGGTCCTCGGTTCGTGTCGCAGTGGGCTGTTAAGCGACTGTCCGGAGATACGTCTCGCGACGTTCTCCGGCGGGGCTCAACGTTACTCCCGGACCATGACCCCGATCACCGCCGGTAGAAACTCTGCACCCCCGAAACGCCTACGACTTGCCGGAATCGGCCTCGCGCTCTGTGGTTTCGGCCGCGGGCTCGGCGGGTTCGGCTGCGGGCTCGGCGGGTTCGGCTGCGGGCTCGGTGGATTCAACCGGGGTTTCGTCGGCTTCGGCCCCTTCGTCGGCGTCCTCGGGCTCGACGAACGGGTCCGGGATCCGCCCGCCCGATGCGGCGACCAGTTCCGCGAGCCGGTTGTAGCCCACCGCGGGCAGGGCCACGTCGGTGTCGTCGGCCAGATGCAGCTGCAGGTACCCCCGCTGGGGAATGCGCAGCCCGCGCACGTCGGCCCAGTCGATGTGCCGCCCGCCGAACAGGGTGCGGGTGTCGATGCCGTTGCCCGAGACGGTCGTGCGGGTCCGCTCGATCCACACCACCAGGGCGGCCGGAATCGCGAACAGGATCCACAGCACCTGCGGCCACCCGAAGAAGGCGAAGGCCACGCAGAACAGCAGGATGAACACCCCGAGGTGAGCGAGCCGGGGGATGCGGATCACGCGACCCGCGTCCGATTCGGCGCCGGGGGTATGGGACGATCGAGCAGGTGGCACGGACTGATGCTGTGAGGACACACCTATATCCTTGCATCATGGTGAACGGACCCGATTAACCGCACCGTCTCACATAATGAGACCCCATAGGTCAGCTGTTTGACTGGACGACCCACGCGCGCATACCGTCGAGCGCGTGAATCGAACCGAGTTGCTCGTAATCGGCCGGCGCGTCCAGCGCTGAGCCGACGACTGTAGGTCTATTACGTCAGCTCGCAGCTGCGACGCGCCACCCTCGAACAGCCACTGGCTGTCGGGGGCTTTTTTGTGTTCAGGCAAGTCCCAAGGACTGGAACGACAAGCAGTAAGGAACCAAGACGGTGAGCGCACCTACCGCCCGGCCCGGGCCCTCGGCCCGCAGGCCAGTGCCTTCGGCCACTCAGGCGACCTCCTCGGCTGGCCGAGAGTCGGCTTCTGCTCCGGCCCCGAACCGCCGCCAGGTCCCGCCCGAGCGGGTCACCGGCGCGCAGTCGGTCGTCCGTTCCCTCGAGGAGCTCGGCGTCGACACGGTATTCGGCATTCCGGGCGGTGCGATTCTTCCTGTCTACGACCCGCTGTTCGACTCCACCAAGGTCCGCCACGTGCTGGTCCGCCACGAGCAGGGCGCGGGTCACGCCGCGACCGGCTACGCGCAGGCGACCGGCAAGGTGGGTGTGTGCATGGCCACGTCCGGTCCGGGCGCGACCAACCTCGTCACCCCGATCGCGGACGCGCAGATGGACTCGGTGCCGCTGGTGGCCATCACCGGTCAGGTCGGCCGCCCGCTGATCGGCACCGACGCGTTCCAGGAGGCCGACATCTCCGGCATCACCATGGCGTGCACCAAGCACAACTTCCTCGTCACCGACCCGATCGACATCCCGCGGATGATCGCCGAGGCGTTCCACCTGGCCTCCACCGGTCGCCCGGGTGCGGTCCTGGTCGACATCCCGAAGGATGTGCTGCAGGCGCAGACCACCTTCTCCTGGCCGCCGGAGATGAAGCTGCCCGGCTACCGCCCGGTCACCAAGCCGCACGGCAAGCAGGTGCGCGAGGCCGCCCGGATGATCATGGATGCCAAGGCCCCCGTGCTCTACGTCGGCGGCGGCGTCATCAAGGCCGACGCCAGCCAGGAACTGCTGGAACTGGCCGAGCTGACCGGCATTCCGGTGGTCACCACCCTGATGGCGCGCGGCGCGTTCCCCGACACCCACACCCTCAACATGGGTATGCCGGGTATGCACGGCACCGTGGGAGCCGTTGCGGCGCTGCAGCGTTCGGATCTGCTGATCACCCTGGGCGCGCGTTTCGACGACCGCGTCACCGGCCGCCTGGACTCGTTCGCGCCGAACGCCAAGGTGATCCACGCCGATATCGACCCGGCCGAGATCGGCAAGAACCGCCACGCGGACGTGCCGATCGTGGGCGACTGCCGCGAGGTCATCGCCGAGCTGATCGAGACTCTGAAGGCCGACCCGGCCGCCGCGGGCAAGGCGCCGCTGCTGGACCTGGGCGAGTGGTGGACCTACCTGAGTGGCGTGCGCGACAGCTACCCGCTGGGCTGGACGACGCCGTCGGACGGATCGCTCTCGCCGGAGTTCGTCATCGAGAAGCTGGGTCAGATGGCCGGTCCCGACGCCATCTACTGTGCTGGCGTCGGCCAGCACCAGATGTGGGCGGCGCAGTTCATCAAGTACGAGAAGCCGCGCACCTGGCTGAACTCCGGTGGTCTGGGCACCATGGGCTACGCCGTGCCGGCCGCCATGGGCGCCAAGATGGGCATGCCTGACCGCGAGGTGTGGGCCATCGATGGTGACGGCTGCTTCCAGATGACCAATCAGGAGCTGGCCACCTGTGCCGTCGAGGGCGTGCCGATCAAGGTCGCGCTGATCAACAACGGCAATCTGGGCATGGTCCGGCAGTGGCAGACCCTGTTCTACGAGCAGCGGTACTCCAACACCGACCTGGGCACCCACACCCTGCGCATCCCCGACTTCGTGAAGCTCGCGGAAGCGCTGGGCTGCCACGGCATTCGCGTGGAGAAGGAAGAGGACGTGGAGGCCGCCATCCGCGAGGCGCAGTCGATCAACGACCGGCCCGTGGTGATCGACTTCATCGTCGGCAAGGACGCGCAGGTGTGGCCGATGGTCGCCGCCGGCACGTCGAACGACGAGATCATGGCCGCGCGTGGCATCCGCCCGCTGTTCGACGACGACGAGTCGGCGTCCGAGCCCGCCGTGATCCATGAGGCGATGTCGCACGAGAAGGCTTCGTTGGCCGCCCATGAGCGTGCCTCCCAGAAGGGGACCGAGGAATGACCACCACCCACACCCTGTCCGTGCTGGTGGAGGACAAGCCGGGCGTGCTGGCCCGAGTGGCCAGCCTGTTCTCCCGGCGTGGCTTCAATATCCAGTCGCTCGCGGTGGGCGGCACCGAGATCCCGGAGATCTCGCGCATGACCATTGTCGTGACCGTGGAGGATCTGCCGCTGGAGCAGGTCACGAAGCAGCTGAACAAGCTCGTCAATGTGATCAAGATCGTCGAGCAGGACGCCGACTCGTCGGTGGCCCGCGAACTGATCCTGGTCAAGGTGCGCGCCGACGCGAGCGTGCGCACCCAGGTGATCGAATCGGTGAACCTGTTCCGCGCCAAGGTGATCGACGTCTCGCCCGACGCGCTGACGATCGAGGCCACCGGCACCCGGTCCAAGCTGGACGCGCTGCTGCGCATGCTGGAGCCGTACGGTATTCGGGAGATCGTGCAGTCCGGTGTCGTCGCCGTGGGCCGTGGACCCAAGTCCATCACCGCGACTCGCTAGTGACGGGCCGCCGCGGCGACTCACCGGTAACCGGTCGTCGCGGCAGCCGATCGCCCATCATCCCGGCATGCTTTTCGCCGGGATCCACAATGCTTAATCACAGAATCCAAGAAGGAGCACCCAAAGTGGCAGTCGAGATGTTCTACGACGACGATGCCGATCTGTCGATCATCCAGGGCAAGAAGGTCGCGGTCATCGGCTACGGCAGCCAGGGCCACGCCCACTCGCTGAGCCTGCGCGACTCCGGCGTCGACGTTCGCATCGGCCTCAAGGAGGGCTCGAAGTCCCGCGCCAAGGCGGAGGAGGCCGGTCTGACCGTCGGCACCCCGGCCGAGGTCGCCGAGTGGGCCGACGTGATCATGGTCCTCGCGCCCGACACCGCGCAGGCGTCGATCTTCACCAATGACATCGAGCCGCACCTGAAGGACGGCGACGCGCTGTTCTTCGGCCACGGTCTGAACATCCACTTCGGCCTGATCAAGGCTCCGGCCAACGTCACCGTCGGCATGGTCGCCCCGAAGGGCCCGGGCCACCTGGTGCGTCGTCAGTTCGTCGACGGCAAGGGCGTCCCGGCCCTGATCGCCATCGACCAGGACCCGACCGGCGAGGGCCAGGCGCTGGCGCTGTCCTACGCCAAGGGCATCGGCGGCACCCGCGCCGGCGTCATCAAGACCACCTTCAAGGAAGAGACCGAGACCGACCTCTTCGGTGAGCAGGCCGTGCTCTGCGGTGGCACCGAGGAACTGGTCAAGACCGGTTTCGAGGTCATGGTCGAGGCCGGTTACGCGCCGGAGATGGCCTACTTCGAGGTCCTGCACGAGCTCAAGCTGATCGTCGACCTGATGTACGAGGGCGGCATCGCCCGCATGAACTACTCGGTCTCCGACACCGCAGAGTTCGGTGGCTACCTGTCGGGTCCGCGCGTCATCGACGCCGGCACCAAGGAGCGCATGAAGGACATCCTGAAGGACATCCAGGACGGCACCTTCGTCAAGCGCCTGGTCGCCAATGTCGAGGGCGGCAACAAGGAGCTCGAGGCCCTGCGCAAGGCCAACGCCGAGCACCCGATCGAGGTCACCGGCGCCAAGCTGCGCGGCCTGATGAGCTGGGTCGACCGCCCGATCACCGAAACCGCCTAAGGTTTCTGGGATTTCCGCGGCCCGCCGGACCCTGTTGTCCGGCGGGCCGTTCCATGTCCGGGAGCGTCTGCGCGTATCGGATTACGATTGGCAGCTGTCCTGTCCACGGTGTTCGGCTCAAATGCTGAGAGGTGCCGGTGACCGGATCGCCCGAGGACGACGATCGATTCTTGACGGCCGAGGAGTTCCTCACCTCCGAGCCGGATGCGTTCAGCGAGACTGCCGGCGACATCGAGATCGTGGATGGCCAATTGATCCGACAGGTGTGCCAGAGCGAGGCGCATAGCCGGGTAGTCCGTCGGCTGGCCACGATCATCGAGGCCGCGCGCCACCCCTCTGGGCCGTGTCTCAGGGTTGATTCCGATGTCGCCGTGGAGACTTCCGGATACTGAGGATCCCCGCGCTGATCGGCGGCTGAACGTTCGCTACCCAGACATATTCGTCCGCGATTGTGAACCCTACGACGTCAATATGGTTCGAGATCACATCCACCTGGTTGTCGAGGTGATCTCGAAAGACACAGTCGATACGGATACCGGTGTCAAACGAGTTCTCTACGCACTGGCGGGGATTCCCGTCTACCTGATTGTCCATCTCGACAAGACGTGGGAAGCGATCGACCGCATCGAGGAATACCGCCTCGATTGGTCGGGTGAGCGGTACGTCCCTCATCACGTACACCACGCCGGCCTGATCCTCGACCGTCCGGTCACCCTGGCCGTGACCTTCGAAGCACTTCAGGCTCCATAGACAAGCAATCGGCCCGGCACCAACCGGTGCCGGGCCGAATTCTCGTATCCGGTTGATCACAGGCTGCCGAAGGCACCACGCGGAATCACGTCGCGCCACCAGCAGTCATCGTCGCCGCGCCGACCGTGGTCCCAATCATCGCGATCATGGCGGTGCCGCCAGTCGTCGCGATCCCACCACCCGTTGTTCGGGTGGTGGGGCCAGGCCACATCGCCCGGCGCGTTGTCCAGCGGAACCTCCGCCGAGGCCGGAACCGTCACTGCCGCAAGGGGAACCAAACCGATCGCACCGGCAACGGCCACCCGGGCCGCCAGCCGGCGTAGAGATGTCGACTTCATGGTCAGCTACTGTGCCCGATTTGCACGGTCAGCGATACGAATTCCCTGTGAATTCAGGGCCGAATGGTCCTCCTGTATGACAGGAACCCCGAGACACCCTGAAACCCGTTGCACGACAATGGCCCCGCAGGTTTTCTCCCATAGGGCCGTTCGTCGTGTCGCATCTCGGTAGTGCGCACAGCCACCGACCCGAATCTCGGCTCGGTGGCGATAATGAAAGCACCATCATTGCGAGGCGAGCATGGCGACCACACCGGCGACAGTGTCCGGCGGACATCCGCCGATTCGCTGAGAATCAGCCGGCCTTCTTGAAGTCCTCGAACCGCTCGGCCAGGCGTTCAGGGGAGGGGCGTTCCTTGCTTCGTATCGGGGTGAACAGGCGCCGTGTGTGCATCTCCTGCAGGCCGTGTCGGAGCATGGGGCCGTCAACTTCGTTCAGAAGTGCTTGGTTTATGCGGATTTCGTAGTCGGGTGTGATGCCGAGGAAGTTCTCGTCGTACGCGGCATGGTGGATCTTGCATAGGCTCAAACCATTGTCGACCGTTGGTGTGCCATTCGGCTTGCCGTCAGCGATGATATGCGCCGCATCCAGGAGCTTTGGATGTTTGAGATGGCAGACAGCGCAGCGGCATTCGTAGGCGCGCAGGACCCGGCCTCGGAACTCGGGTTGGTGTAGACGTTGTCTGGTTACTCGTTCGGCGTATTCGCGTCCCAGGGGCTGGAGCTCGAGAGGGTTTTCGACCAGGCGGAGACTGTCGTGCAGGGCGATTAGAAACTGTCGGTTCTTTTGGTCGTCGGCGACGACGTAAACCCGCGGCACGGGGACGAAGACGCCATCTGCGATTTTCCGGAGCAGTAGGAGGGGTAGGCCGAGGTCCAGGGCGGCCCGGAGTTTCTTGTTGTCGCCATCGACGCTGCCTTCGCGGTAGGCGTAGGCGAAGAGGGAGTCCTGTAGTTCTTCGTCTGCATACTTGCCCTTGGGGTCGGACAGGATCGACAGGGTGGCCAGCATGTCCTTCGGATTGCGGATGCCACGGTTGCGATCGATGAGGCGATGAGTCGCGCCGTTGAGTGTGAAGTCCCAGAGTTGTTGGCGGGTAACGACTCCGGTGTCGCCGACAAGTTCATCCAGGTGTCGAAAGATCTCCTCGCGGAGGATGGCCTCAGCATCCCTGTCCATGGAGGAAGTCTGCCACGGACCGAGGGTGAGAAGTTGATCTTCACCGGATGCGTTTCGGTGCCGCGTCCGTCGGGGTCCCTGAGATGCTGGTCAGAGCCTGGGCGCCTTTGTGGAGGATGGCGACGAGAGTTGTTGCGTCGAGGGAAATTTCGAACTCGCGGTGGGTGTCGCCGAGGATGAGGGTGGTGCGATGGTCTTGGGGGTTGAGGACGAAGCGGACTGGACAGTCGGCGGTGGTGATTGCCCAGGCTCCGATGGTGAGTGGTTCGAACATGGTGGGCTCCTTCGGGGAGGGGTGCGGTTATGTTGAAAGTGCATCATGCGGGCGGGTGGGTGTTTACTCTGAACTGGGGAAATCCAGCGGCTTCTCATGGAAAACCCTGGAAAGCGGGCAGTTTGGGCAGTTGATTCACCCAGTGCGGGTACCTGTTGATGAGGGGACTTGTCGTGTCGGAGACTGGCTCGACCTTGCCCAGGCGGCAGCTTGGGCGGTATTTGCGGGAGGCGCGGAGTGCGCTCGGGATGTCGCAGGATCGGGTGGCCAAGGCTGCGGATGTCAGTACGTCGGTGTTGCAGCGGCTGGAGAATGGGATAACTACGCGGCTGAAAGTTCGGGATCTGCAGGCGATTTGCGAGGTGCTGGAGATGACCGGAGACGCTGCGGAGGCCATGGTCGGGCTGCTTCGGCAGGGTGCTGAGACTAGTTGGTGGCATGAGTACGGCAGCCTGATACCGGCGACCTTCGATGTTTATGTGGGGTTGGAGACCGCGGCTCGGAAGATCGAAACCTATCAACCGGCCCTGGTTCCGGGGCTGCTTCAAACAGCGGAATATGCACGTGCGCTGATGCGTCAGGGCAAGCCAGAAGAGAGTCCGGTAGAGCATGAGCGACGGGTAGAGTTGCGGAGCAGACGTCAGGCCATCGTCACTCGGAAGTACCAGGCGACCACACTCGATGTTGTACTGCACGAAGCGGTGCTGCGGAGCAATGTGGGTGGACCCAAGATCATGGCCGCGCAACTGCGGCATCTCGCTGAGATCGGGAAGCTCGCGAACGTGGCGGTACGAGTCCTTCCGTTCGAGGCCGGAGCTCCGTTGGGAGATCCGGTCGGCCAGTTCGCGATTCTGGAATTCGATGCCGACTCCAAGGGTGAACCGATGTGGCCGCCGGTCGTGTACCTGGAGTCCTTCATTGGATGTATGTACTTAAAGAAAGACGACGACGTGCGTCGGTACTATCGGGTGTTAGGGAGCCTCCAGCGAGCATCGCTGGACGAGACGGCAAGCAGGAGCCTGCTACGGCAGGTGGCGAAGGAGTTCTCAGCGTGACTGCCGATCTATCGCGGGCCCACTGGTTCAAAAGCAGTCATAGCGCAGACAAGGCAGACTGCGTCGAGGTTGCCTTTCTAGCGAATGACACTGTGGGAGTCCGGGATTCGAAGAACGTAGCTGGCCCGGCTTTGGTCTTCAGCCCACGAGACTGGGATGCATTCATCCGCGGAGTGATCAGCGGCAAGCACCATTCGCCCGCCGGCTAGACCGAACCCGGCGGGCTGGACCGAGTATCCGGCGCAGCCGCCGAGGCGCTGTTGCCGCATTGGTCGGCGGGTTAGCGTGGGGCTATGACTGCTGATCAGGAAGTCCCGGCCATCCCGAACGTGCGACGCAGTTACGTCGAAGCCCGCGGGGTTCGGTTCCATGTCACCGAGGCTGGTCAGGGGCATCCGGTGCTCGCACTGCACGGGTGGCCACAGCACCATTATGTGTATCGGGACCTCCTGGCCGATCCTCCTGAAGGGTTGCGGATCATCGCGCCGGATCTGCCGGGGTACGGCTGGTCCGGGGCTGCGCCGCATCGGTGGGCCAAGGATGACGTGGCGTCGGATGTGCTCGCGCTGATGGATGCGATGGGTCTCGATAAAGACGTGCTGTTGGTCGGGCATGACTGGGGTGGGTTTATCGGCTATCGGATGATCCTGCGGGAACCGGAGCGGTTCAGCGGGTTCCTCGTTCTGAATATCGCGCATCCGTGGGTGCCGAAGGCGGTGGTGGCTCGGCACGCCTGGCGGCTCTTGGCGTATCAGCCGCTCATGGCGAGTGTGGGGGTGCCGTTGCAGCGGCGGACTCGGTTCTTGGAGTGGTTGTTCGGGGCTGCGATGTCGGAGGGGCACGGGATGGATCCGGAGACGGTTCGGGTGTTCTCGGAGCGGTTCAGGGATCCGGTGGTGGCTCGGACCGGTACTGACACCTACCGGACATTCCTTGTGAAGGAGGTGCCGGCTTCCGTGCGGAGCCCGGAGACTCGGCGCGCTACGGTGCCGGTGCGGGCCTTGTTCGGGAAAGATGATGCGGCGGTGCATTATTCGTTGGCTGCGGCGGAGACAGCCCAGGCGGATGATTACCGGTTGGAGTTGGTGGAGGGGTGCGGGCATTTCATTGTCGATGAGCGGCCCGAGTTGGTGCGGGCGAGGCTGATCGAGCTGGCTGCTGAGACGAAGTAGGTGAGGTGACTGGCTCAGGGTCGCATTAGGGGTGAAATTGGTCGAGCGGCGGCCGTCGATTTCGATGGATGGTCGTCTCCACGATCGTCGGCTCCTCGGGGGAATCCGTGCAACCAGGCGGCTGTGCGGTGGCACAGGACCGCGCGTGACGGCCAGGCGACCACCGCATGGCATCGATCGAGAATGGTGGAGCGTCGATCGGTTTGGGAGCGGTCGGTTGAGCCGGGGGATTCGCTGGGGTTTCGGGCGCAAACTCTTTGCGATGGCTTGCTGGCGCATCGGGGTGCGGGGTAGGAAGAATGGCTGTGCCCTGGGGTATCGGCGCGCACGACGTGGCGGCGACCTCGGTGGCGTCAGGGTGGGGGATGCGGGGCGGGGTTACGGGTAGAAATTGGTCAAGTGACCGACTAGTCTGCGGGGAACCTGAAATCGAACAGGTTCACTCTTTGGCGGGTGCGGGCTGGTTCGCACTGTCGCGGTGAGGAAATGAGGGGTGCGATGACTCTGTCCCGGCGGGCTGTGCTGGTGGGCGCTGCGGTGGGCGGCGTGGGCGCGAGCGCGGTGTTCGGTGCGAATATGGTTGGAGCGCAGCCAATCAGGCATCGAGCAGCTGGACAGGATTACCTGGTCGGGGTGGGGATGGCGGATATCACCGGGGCCCCCGCGGGGCAGGGGATGATGGGCTACTCGGAGGCCGATCAGGTCACGACGGGGCTGTTGTCGCGGTGTTATGCGCGGGCGTACATCGTGGTGGATCAGGCTACGGGGGATCGGGTCGCGTTCGTGAACACCGACAATGCCTGCTTGTTCCAGTCGGTGCATCTGGTGGTGATGCAGCGGTTGCAGCAGCGGTTCGGGGATCTGTATACGGAGCGAAACGTCAATCTCAATGCGACGCACAACCACAACTCGTGTGGGGGTAGCGCGCGCGAGTACGCGTATTCGCTGGCGGCCATGGGGTTTCAGCAGAATTCGCATGATGCCGAGGTGAGTGGGATCGTCAAGGCCATCGTCGACGCGCACGAGAATCTCGGGCCGGGGTCGATCATGCTCGGGCATGGGGAGTTGCACGATGCCAGTGCGAACCGGTCGCGGGTCGCGTTCGAGGCCAATCCGGACGAGGACAAGGCGGCGTTTCCGGATGCCATCGACCCGCAGGTCACCGTGCTGCGGTTCCGTCAGGGCGGCAGGGATGTCGGGGCCATTACCTGGTTCGCCACGCACGGCACCTCGCTGACCGATCGCAATACCCTCATCTCGGCGGACAACAAGGGGTATGCCAGTTATCGCTGGGAGCACGACGAGATGGGGGTGCGGCATCTGGACGGGCCGCCGTCGTTCGTGGCCGCCTTCCCACAGACCAATGCGGGCGATATGACGCCGAATCTGTGGACCCGGCCCATGCATCCGTCGGGGCCCACCGAGGACAATCGCACCAACTGCGCCATTATCGGCGAGCGCCAATATCAGGCGGGGCGCCGGGCTTTCGACGCCGCGGCGCCCATGAGCAGTGCCGGCGTGGACTCGGTGCTGCACTATGTGAACCTGGCCGACACCGCCATCGACGGTGATTACACCCCGGACGGCAAGCCCGCCCGCACCTCGCCCGCCATGATGGGCGCGGCGGCCATGGCGACCAGCACCGAGGACAACTGGAACTCGCAGCTGTCGTTCCTGCAGGAGGGCGACTCCAATCCGATGGTGGCGGCGCTCGGCGGCATCAACTCGCCGATCGAGCAGTGGATGCGGGATGTGCAGGCGCCCAAGCTGATTCTGGCTCCGCTCGGCGTGCTGCCACCGCGGCCGTGGGTGCCGCAGATCGTGCCGCTGCAGTTGATGCGCATCGGTGATCTGGTGCTGGCGTCGGGGCCGTCGGAGTACACCGTGGTGTCGGGGCTGCGGATTCGGCGGCTGGTGTCGCGGGCGCTGGGGGTTCCGCTGGAGAACGTGCTGCTGCAGGGGTATGCCAATGGCTACTGCGGATATGTGACCACGCCGGAGGAATATGCCGTCCAGCAGTACGAGGGTGGCGAAACCCTCTACGGGCGTTGGACGCTGTCGGCGCACATGCAGGAGTTCGACCGGCTCGCAAAGGCTTTGGCGGCACGCGTCGATCTCGGCCGCGGACCCGCGCCGCTCGACTGGACCTTCGGATTGCAGCCCAACCTGCTGGCTCCGGTCCCGGCCGATCTGCCGCACGCCGGTCGCGCCTACGGTGATGTCCTCACCCAGCCGGACGCGAACTACGCTGCGGGGCAGACCGTTTCGGTGGAGTTCGTCGGGGCCCACCCCAACAACAACTTCCGTCCGGACGGCACTTACTTCGAAGTCCAGCAGGGCTCCGGCGATGACTGGCAACGCGTCTACGACGACAATGACTGGTGCACCGAACTGCACTGGTCCCGGCCGGAAGGGCAGCCCGCCGCCTCCACCATCACCATCCGCTGGACGGTGCCGGACAGCGCGCCTTCGGGTCGCTACCGCATCCGATACACCGGCGACAGCCGCGACGCCGCGGGGAGTATCACTGAAATCACTGGAACATCAGCCGAATTCGTGATCGCCTGAGCATCATGGTGTTCGTTCGGTCCGCCGACGTGGCGGATGAGAAGTTCCTGTGGGCCATGTTGTTCGAGGCGTCGCATGCCCGCGATCGCGGCGTGGTCTCGCCCGAGCAGCTGATGGATCAGCCGAATCTGGCGCGGTACGTCCGAGGCTGGGGCGCCACGGGCGATCTCGGCATGGTCGGCGGGACCGACGGAGTGCTGTTGGGCGCCGCCTGGCTGCGCAGATTCACCGCCGAGAACGCCGCCTTCGGCTACATCGACGCCGACACTCCGGAATTGGCGATCGGTGTCGCGCCCGACAGTCGCGGCACCGGACTCGGGACGGCCCTGATGAACGCGCTCCTCGACGCCGCACGCGAGCAGTACGAGGCGGTGAGTTTGAGTGTCCGCCTGGAGAATCCGGCACGGCGGCTCTACCAGCGTCTCGGTTTCGTCGATGTACCGGGATCGGAAATCGTCAATCCGGCCGGAACCACCAGCGTGACAATGCTTCTCCGCTTCCGGTGATCGGCCTCCGTGCCCGATGATCGGATCACGCCGGACAATTGGCCGCCCGCCTCGTCGCGATCAACCTGATGCTCATCGCGGGAGGGCGGCTCGCCGCCCTCGACCTGCCGCACGTCGGCCATGGCCACACAGCGGCGATTACCGCCGACCGGCAGCGCGGATGCGGCTGATGCGCTTCAGACGATCAGCCTCGGGTCCAGCTCCTCAATCCCGGGGCGCGGGGTCGAAAGCCAACCGACCAGGCGCGAGATAATCGTCGCGGTCCAGCAGCATCCGGACCTCGGGCCGCGCACCCTCCGGCATCCATGCCAGCTCCTCGTGCAGCGGCGTCCGGAACGCCTCACCTCGGGCGGTGATCAACGGCAGCCAATTGTCGTGATGGTTGGGGACGAACACCTTCGGTCGCAGCGCCTCGATATATCTGCGCGAATCATGCAGCCCATTCGTGAACTGGTTGTAGCCCTGGATCGCGCCGATGTGCACGTCCGAGGCGGGCAGCGCGCGCAGGACATCAAGGACGTGCGGCGCCTTGTCCAGCAGTGGGCCGGAGGAATCGTGCCAGGTCAGCACGAAATCACCGCGGCGGAACTGATACAGCAACACCCCGCCCTCCGGCGCGAGCAGATGGCGGGCCAGATGTCTGACATCGGCCAGGCCCGGGCGATGGATGCGAATGTCGTGCAGGCCGGGCTTGGGCCGCACCGGCGCGGAAGCATCGGGCCCTTCGCGCCGCGGCGTGCGCGCCGAGTGCAGGTGGCGCACAGCGGTCACCGAGAGCCCGGGCGCGAGCTCGAAGTCGTAACGGTCACCCGGCGCGGACTTGCTGGAACCCAGTTCCTGGCAAGCCAATTCGGCCCCGCCGACCTGTTTGCGCGCCGTCGCGCAGTGTTCGGCCGTCCCGTAGACTACCGCGCCGCTCGCCCGCGCGATCGCTCCCGCGTCGGCCGCGTGATCGAAGTGCCCGTGCCCGATGAAGATCGCCGCCGGATCCAGCGCCGCGACCTCCTCCGGCCCGGTCGGCACATACCCGGATGTCGCTCCGCGCGGCACCCACGCGTCCAGCAGGAACACCACGCCGCCCATGGCCACAGCGAAACTGGCACACCCGAACCAGGAAACCAGCACCTGATCCTCCCGCACCGCCCCGCTGACCGGGTCCACCGCCTCCGCACCGAAAAAGCGCTGACGTGCGGCAATGGTCTGACTACTGGCCACCCGGCACCCCCTTTGTCTCGCGTCGCGGCGGACACCGCCCGCCACCGCTCCGCATTCTGCCCGCATCCGACTGGACTGTCACCCAGTCGCCGGCGCACGCCACCATGTCCGCCACGGGTACGACCCCGGATGGCAGTACGCCTGTTGATCCCGCGGCGAGCGCGTGCGCGACATCGCCGACAGCGGTCCCGACGAGCGCATGATGGCCAGCGCCACCGATGGCTCCAGCTTCGCCGACCCACTCACCCGATGCCACAGCGGGTCGTGACCGCCGTGCGGGCGAGGCCTGTATGGGCGGGCGAGGAGCGCCGGGTGATGTGAGCGAACGCCCCGGGAGCGGGTTATCAAGGGGCGTCCACAGTCTCACGAAGATAACCGAGACCTTGCCGTTGCCGTAAGCAACCGGTCGGTGAATCCTGGAATCGCACCGTGACTGAGCGGTCGGTAAATGTTCAGCCTGCTGTTAATCAATCGGCGTTGCATCGAATTCAGAGGTAGCTGAAGGGCGGCTGCCCCGAGGGTAATTGGGGACCCATCATGTACGACGACGTGCATGCGGCCGCGCAGGATCGTGATGACCACAAGTACACGATGCGCATCAGCCGGCTGGCGATCGACAAGCTCGGCATCCGGCTCTACGACAGGGTTTCGGCGGTTCTGGCCGAGCTCATCGCCAATTCCTACGATGCCGACGCCACCGAGGTGGAGGTCGTGCTGCCGTGGGGCGCGATGCTGGCCGGAACCGTCAGGGCCGCAGACGAACCGGCGTACGAGATCATCGTCTCCGACAACGGGCACGGGATGACCGCCGAAGAGATCAACGAGCACTATCTGCTGGTCGGGTCCGATCGGCGGGCGCGCACCGGGTCCGATCTGTCCAGGGAGCTGCGACGGCCGGTCATGGGGCGCAAGGGAATCGGGAAACTCGCCGCTTTCGGCATCTGCCGGACCATCGAGGTGATCACGGCGGGCAGCACGGAGGCGGACCGGACACCATTGGGCTGGAACGTCTCTCACTTCGTGATGGACCTCGACGACATGCTCTCCGACACCGAGAGCGACTACTTCCCCCGGGCCGGGGCGCAGGACGGCTCCTTCACCGCCAAGCGCGGAACCACCATCATTCTGCGCGACTTCTTTCGCAAGAGGGTGAACACCGGCACCGAGTTGAACCGGCAACTGGCGGCGCGCTTCGGCATCGAGCGCGCCGACTGGCGAGTCGAGGTGCGCAATGCGATAGGCCGGGAGAGTTTCATTCTGAGTGCGCTGCCGATCGACGTCATGGAGGAAACCCGGGTCGACGTCGGCCGGGTGCCGGTGCGTTTCGGGCGGCAATTCCTGCCGGTGACCGGGTGGATCGCCTACTCGAAACAGCCTTACCGTGACGAGGCGATGGCGGGGGTGCGTATTTACGCTCGCGGCAAGATCGTGGCGCAGACAAGGGATTTCGGAATCTCCGCCGGATTCACCGGCGAATTCAAACTGCGTTCCTACCTGGTCGGTGCGATTCACGTGGACTGGCTCGACGATGACGACGACCTGGTCCGCTCCGACCGCCAGGACATCATGTGGAACTCCCCGCGCGGCGAGGCGCTCGCGCAGTGGGGCCGGGCCCTGATCAAGGAGATCGGCAGGCTCGGGGAGAAGTCCATCCGCCGCCGAGTCTGGGAGGAGTTCGTCGAACGCTCCCATATCCGCGAGACCCTCGACGCGATCGCGCCCGGCGACCGCGTGTTCCGCGACTCCGTCCTGGATGCGGCGCGAATCTTGGTGGCGCACAAGGATCGTGCGTCGCTGGATGACCCCGCGCACATCGAGAACATGCTGCGGCTGGCCCTGTCGCTGGGCCCGCAGCGCAGCCTGCTCGATACGCTCGAGGAGATCGCCGAGGATGCCGATCCCGAATTGGATGTGGTGGTCGCGCTGTTCGAGCGGGCCCACATCGCCGAGATCTACTCGCTGGGGCAGATCGCCAGCGAGCGGGTCGCGGTCGTGGACCGTCTGCGCTCGCTCATCGACGACCGGCGTTCCCTGGAACGGCCCTTCCAGGAGCTGATCGAGTCCGCCCCCTGGCTGCTCGCCCCCGAGTGGACGCCGCTGGGCATGAACGAGTCCCTCAAACGCGTGCGCGCCAGCTTCGAACGCTGGTACGCACAGAAGTTCGGCACCCCGCTGGTGACCACCGCCATCGGCAGCCAGAAGCGCGAACCCGACTTCGTGCTGCTGCACGACTCCGGCGAACTCTGGATCGTCGAGATCAAGCGCATGGACTACCACCTCACCGACGAGGAGTACAACCGCGCCGTCAACTACCTCTATGAACTCGACCACTTCCTTGACGAGAATCCCCGCATCGGCGCCCAATTCCCGCGCCGCCGACTCACTTTCATCGTCGACCACATCGACAAACTGGGCCCCGCGTCCCTCTCCTCCCTGGTCAGCGACCGTCGAGTGGACCGCCGCACCTGGCGCGAACTGCTCGACTCGACCCTCCGCGCCCACCGCGACTTCCTCGAGCGCGTCTACGCCATGCGGGGTTCGGAGCCCGCAGCGGAAACGCCGCCCCGGAACATGCGTGCAGGCTGACCGAGCACTCGGCCACCCGCAGCACTCGGCCACCCGTACCGCATTGTCAGCGCCGGGCCGAAGGGGCACGGCCCGCGTGACGCGGTGCGAGGCGCGGGCGCGGTGCCCGGGCCGAGGAAGGGCAGGCCCGGGCACCTGCGGTGGGCAGCGGTGGCGCGAAAGACCGCGGCGGTGCGGCCGGGTGTGGCGAAACGAGATGTGCGGGAGAGCAGTTGGAGGGAGAGGGGAGGGGATCGTCCGGGGGGCTTGGCTGGATGGCTAGCGTGAGGCGAGTGATACGCGGGGGCAGGGGGATTCGATAGGTGGGTAGAGGTCGTACGCGTTGGCCGCAGCCGTGGAATGGGCTGGGGCGGGCGTGGGTGGCCGACCGCGCGGGCCGGGGGCGTGACACCATGGACCGCGGCACGTGCGGGGACGTGGGAGTGTCCGGTCGGTTCGAGAAGGTTTGGTAATGGTGCACGGCACGGTGAAATGGTTCGACAGCGAAAAGGGGTTCGGGTTCCTGAGCCCGGACGACGGCGGGCCGGACGTGTTCGTGGAGTACACCGCGGTGGAAGGGGAGGGCTTCCGGTCGCTCGCGGAGGGGCAGCGCGTCGAGTTCGAGGTGCGGCGCGCCAAGCCGGGGCCCGAGGCGCTGGCAGTGCGGGTCATCGCCGGAGTCCGCTACTGAGGGGTGTCACGGCGGCCGTCCCGAGGTGATCGGGACGGCCGCCGGCGCGTGATCCCCGCGGATTACTTCAGGCGCGCAGTCGACGGCGGAAGAAGTCCGCTGACAGAGCCTGTGCATGGCGCCGATGGGCGGGCTCGTCCCTGACGAATTCCGCCGCGGCTCGTTCGAACTCCGCGGAGACGAAATCCGCGATCGGTTCGGGTACGCTGCCGGCCCCCATTTCGCGGGTGCGGGATTTCAGTTCGGTCAATTCTTTCACGGCGGTGATGAAATCGTCCGGCAGGTCGCATTCGGCGAGCAGGGTCGGTAAATGCATCGGCGCTACCGATTTCTCCGGATGTTCGTGGAGCCAGCGCAATGCCATAGCGGGACGCAGCGAATAGAACACCTTTTTCAGGGACCGGTTGGAGTCGAGGAGACGCCACTGGCGGCGGCCCAAGTGGAGGTAGTGGCGGGCCACCCGATTGCGGTCGGCGACTTCATCGGCCAGTGTGCGCAACTCGTCCCGGAATTGGGGGTCGCCGCGGTAGACGATGGGCGACATCAGCCATTCGATGAGCACCGCGTTGCCGTTCACCAGCAGGCGCAGGGCCTTCGCCAGGTCCCAGCCGTTGACATCGAGTAAGCCGACCAAGGGTGTCTCGATGACATCGCGGCCGGGCCAGGGCGTGAGGTAGTCGTCCGCGGGCCGGAGGTAGACGAAGCGGCAGTCGTAGTCCGAGTCCGGGGAGGGGAAGCCCCAGGCGCGGCTGCCGCTCTCGATGGCGAGCAGCACGTCGACGCGGTGTTCGCGCACGATCCGGTCCAGTTCGCCGTCGATCGTGGCGACCACCGCCGGGTCCATGGAGGCGGGGATCGAGCGCAGCAGCATGGCAGCTGACGGTAGCGCCCGGGATCCCGCTGGTCTACGCGTTTTTCGCGCGATGAGCCCCCAGAAATGGGGGCGTGATAGTCACGTTATATGGCGGGAATTCGACACTCATATGAAGGAGGCCACAGAATTCTGAATCGGTGACGCCGGTCACATCGCGCTAATCCTCGTAACGGGTCGCGAAATCGCCTCGATAGGCTTCACGTCAGAAAGTTCGTACGGAATTCCAGAAGAGGTATTCTCATGATCCCCGTTATCATCGACACCGGTTCTGCTGCCCTCAACGGCCTGCTCGACACCGGGTCGGCCGCGCTGCACGGTATCCTGAACACCCTGTGGACCGGCTCCTTCGGTCGCTGAGAACTACTGACGTCGATTACTCGACTTTCGAAAGCCCGGCCTCGGACTCCGTAGCTCCGAGGCCGGGCTTTCGGCTATCTGCATCAGGAACTTCCATGCCGGAAAATATGTTTCAGAGTGCGTAATTCGCGCGGTCGCTTCCTCGCTGTCGCATCGTCGGCCCCCCCGGGCCGCCGACGCCCGGCGTGACGCAACGCCGAGATCGTCTACACCGAGCGCCGGGGCGAACGTCATAAGGGCGCCGTCGCCACGGGGAGGGCGTCCTCGGAACCGCCGGAGGCCGCGGACCCTGCGGACCTGGTTCGAAACCCGCAGTTCACAGCTTTGATGGCAGTTGCCTACCAGGCGGTAAAACGCCTCGGATCCCAGCCGATTAAGCTGACGCCCGTAAATCCCGGATCCCCTTCCTCAGGAGTACCCCACCGTGAGCCAAGCAGGCCGTCCTGTTGTTCTGATCGCCGACAAGCTCGCCCAGTCGACCGTCGACGCGCTCGGCGACGGTGTCGAGGTGCGCTGGGTCGACGGCCCCAACCGACCCGAGCTGCTGGCGGCCGTGCCGGAAGCCGATGCGCTGCTGGTCCGCTCGGCCACCACCGTCGACGCCGAGGTCCTCGAGGCGGGCAAGAACCTCAAGATCGTCGCCCGGGCCGGCGTCGGCCTCGACAATGTCGACGTGCCCGCGGCCACCGAGCGCGGCGTCATGGTCGTCAACGCGCCGACCTCCAATATCCACACCGCCGCCGAGCACGCCGTCACCCTGCTGCTGGCCGCCGCGCGCCAGATCCCGGCCGCCGACGCCACCCTGCGTGAGCACACCTGGCAGCGCAGCAAGTTCAACGGTGTCGAGATCTTCGGCAAGACCGTGGGCGTCATCGGCCTGGGCCGCATCGGCCAGCTGTTCGCGCAGCGTCTCGCCGCCTTCGAGACCAAGGTCATCGCGTACGACCCCTACACCTCGCCGGCCCGCGCCGCCCAGCTGGGCATCGAGCTGCTGCCCTTGGACGAGGTGCTCGAGCGCGCCGACTTCATCTCCATTCACCTGCCCAAGACCCCCGAGACCAAGGGCATGCTGAACAAGGAGACGCTCGCCAAGACCAAGAAGGGCGTCATCATCGTCAATGCCGCCCGCGGCGGTCTGATCGATGAGCAGGCCCTGGCCGACGCCATCAACTCCGGCCACGTGCGCGCCGCCGGCATCGACGTGTTCGAGACCGAGCCGTCCACCGACAGCCCGCTGTTCGAGCTGCCCCAGGTCGTGGTGACCCCGCACCTGGGCGCGTCCACCGCCGAGGCGCAGGACCGCGCCGGCACCGATGTCGCCAAGTCCGTGCAGCTCGCCCTGGCCGGTGAGTTCGTGCCGGGCGCGGTGAACGTCACCGGTGGTGCGGTCAACGAGATCGTCGCCCCGTGGCTGGACATCGTGCGCAAGCAGGGCGCGCTGCTGGGCGCCCTGGCCAACGAGCTGCCGGTCTCCCTCGAGGTCCAGGTTCGCGGCGAGCTGTCCTCGGAAGACGTTGCGGTGCTGGAGCTTTCGGCCCTGCGCGGCGTGTTCTCGGCCCTCGTCGAGGATGCGGTGACCTTCGTCAACGCCCCGTCGCTGGCCAAGGACCGCGGCCTGGAGGCCACCGTCACCACCCACAGCGAGAGCCCGACCCACCGCAGCCTGGTCGACCTGCGCGCCGTGTTCGGCGACGGCCGCACCCTGAACGTGGCCGGCACCCTGACCGAGCCCGCCCAGGTCGAGAAGATCGTCAACATCAACGGCCGCAACTACGACATGCGCGCCGAGGGCCTGAACCTGGCCGTCCTCGCCTACGAGGACAAGCCGGGCCAGCTCGGCCGCCTGGCCACCAAGCTCGGCGACGCCGGCATCGACATCCTGGCCGCCCAGCTCACCCAGGACCTGAACGACGAAGGCGCCACCGTCATCCTCCGCGTCAACAAGGAGGTCCCGGCCGAGGTCCAGAACTCGATCGCCGAGGCCGTGGGCGCCGCCAAGGTCGTCCAGGTCAACCTGGACTAGTCACTCGCAAGTCTGGTCGCCCGCGCCCCCGTCCGCACTCGTGGACGGGGGCGCGGTCCGATTACGGCCCCGGCCCGAGAATGGTTGTGTCGCAGTGCTTTCCGCCGGAACTATGGGCGGGCAGCAGCAGCGGACGTGCGGTGCGCAGGCTCGGGACCGGCGCCGGACGGTGTCCGCGCAACAGGGTGCCCTTTCTCGGCGCGTGCGGTAGCGGTGTCGACGCGCCGAAGTCCTGCCGCCCCGCCTTGTTCGGTACTGCGGTACCTGGACGTGGATCCCGACGCCGGAGAGCTCCGTCGCCGGGCCGCCGCGCACCCGATATTCCGGTTCGGTGATGCTGTCCGATCCCACTGGTTGGGAGCGATTCGCCCTGGTGAAAGGGGTTGGGGCGGCACCCGCTATGGTGGCCGGGACTCTCCTGCCAGCGCGGAGAGGATCACCCGCGCGTTATCGAACGGAGCATGGATTTCATGAAACTGGCTGTCATTCCGGGCGACGGTATCGGTCCCGAGGTCATCGCCGAGGCGCTCAAGGTGCTCGACGCGGTGGTGCCTGGTGTCGAGAAGACCGAATACGACCTGGGAGCCAAGCGGTTCCATGCCACCGGCGAGATCCTCCCGGACAATGTCATCCCGGAGCTCAAGCAGCACGACGCCATCCTGCTGGGCGCGATCGGCGACCCGTCGGTGCAGAGCGGCCTGCTCGAGCGCGGCCTGCTGTTGCGCACTCGCTTCGAGTTGGACCACCACGTGAACCTGCGCCCGTCCAAGCTGTACCCGGGCGTCACCAGCCCGCTCGCGGCCAACCCGGAGATCGACTTCGTGGTCGTGCGCGAGGGCACCGAGGGTCCCTACACCGGCACCGGCGGCGCGATTCGCGTCAACACCCCGCACGAGGTGGCCACCGAGGTCTCCACCAACACCCGCTTCGGCGTCGAGCGCGTGGTCCGCTACGCCTTCGAGACCGCCCGCAAGCGCCGCAAGCATCTGACCCTGGTGCACAAGAACAATGTGCTGGCCTTCGCCGGTTCGCTGTGGTCGCGCACGGTCGCCGAGGTCGGCGCCGAGTACCCGGACATCGAGACCGCCTACCAGCACATCGATGCCGCCACCATCCACATGGTCACCGACCCGGGCCGATTCGACGTGATCGTCACCGACAACCTGTTCGGCGACATCATCACCGACCTGGCCGCCGCCGTCTCCGGTGGCATCGGTCTGGCCGCCTCCGGCAATATCGACGCCTCGGGCACCAACCCGTCCATGTTCGAGCCGGTGCACGGTTCGGCCCCCGACATCGCGGGCCAGTCCAAGGCCGACCCGACCGCCGCGATCCTGTCGGTGGCCCTGCTGCTCCAGCACCTCGGCAAGGCCGAGGAGGCCGCTCGCATCGAGTCCGCCGTCGCCAAGGATCTGGCGTCGCGCTCGGGCGCCGCGTCCACCGTGGAGGTCGGCGACCGAATCATCGCGTCGCTCTAGGGTTTCACGGACGAGCCCCCGTTGCCGCGACCGCGGGGACGGGGGCTCGTCGCTGTCCATGGCCGGATATCCAGGCCGACAAGGTGATCCGCGGATCCGGATCATCGGGCAATCGGCCGAAACCCGACTGCTTCACACGCTCCGTTCGTTCCCTCGCCGCCGCCGAAATGCAATCCTGAGAGGTGGTTTCGTGAAATCGCGCCCCCAGTGAGCCAAATCGCACAGTTGCATTCGGATGCGAAAACTTAACGGGCACAGGTCTTCCGCATTTGCCCGGGATGAACGGCTCACCGGGAACCACTGGGCACCAACGGGACTGCGGCCAGCGCCATCAGCGCCGCCAGCAGGTAGGCGATCGGAAAACCGGCCGCGGTGATCAATGCGCCGAACGCCGGGGCGATCACGGCCGCCGCCAAGTTCTGCCCCGTGTTCTGGATCCCCAGCCCGCGACCCGACCAATAGGGACCGGCGATCTCGGCCACCGCCGTGAAGGCCAGACCATTGTCGGCCACCGTGATGACCGAGGCCCCGATCAGAATCGGAACGGCAGCCCACCACTGGTGTGCCCACGCCGCTACGGCCAAGGCGGACATGGAGATTACGGCCGCCATCGCCACCGTGCGCAGCGGCCGCAACCGGCTGCCCACCCGGTCCGACCAGATCCCCGCGCCGATTCGCCCTCCCGCGCCCAGGATCTGGGCGGCGGTGATCAGCGCGCCCGCGGTGGCCAGCGACATGCCGACATCGCGGTGCAGCCACAGCAGGCCGAACGTCCAGATGGTGGCCTGCGGGATGACCAACAGAATCGACACCCCGTGAATGCGCCACAGCGTGGAGTCACCGCGGTAGGGATTGACGGGACGCCCTGCGCCCCCGGTGGATTCGGGTCGCGGCGGATCCACGATGCCGAACAGACAGCCGATCGCGGCCGCGCCCGCCATGACCGCGGGCACCAGCACGGCCGCCGAGAACCCGTGTGCCGCAGCGACGGCGGGGATGGTCAGGGCCCCGACGGCCACGCCCAGCGGCTGCGCGGTCTGCCGGATACCCATGGCCAGCCCGCGCTGATCCGGCGGGAACCAGCCCACGATGACGCGTCCGCTCGCGCCGTTGGTACTGCCCGCGCCGGCCCCGGCCAGCAATAGCAATGCCCCCAGCGCAATGTAGTTCGTGACGGCGGCCGCCGCCGCACCCGCCGCGAACATCAGCGCGGGCCCGGCCACCAGGGCCTTGCGCTCGCCCACATGATCGACGATCCAGCCCCACGCGATCAGCGTGCAGACCAAGCCGACCATGGGCATCGCCACCAGCAGACCAGCCGTGGCCAGCGACATTCCTCGCTGGGTCAGGGCCGGCAGCAGGAAGGCGGTGCCGTGTACCAGCACCGCGCTGGAGCTCTGCGCGAAGACGCCGAGCGCCAGCATGGTCCACCGTCGCGCCGTATCCATTGCCGTCACGGTGGCCATGACCTCACCTCGTGTCTCACTATATGGAATAGTTGTCTTACTTTGTGAACATCGACCTTACGGTACACCTGATGCGCGAGACGATTTCCGAGACGAGCTGTCTGTTTGCTCACACCCGCGCACCGCTCTCGTGAGCCCCGTGACCTGACCTGAGTTCGCTTGTGTATAAGGGCTTTTCACATTCGAATCGGGGCAATGCGGGCCGGGATGCCACCCGCCGCGCGGCCCCCGCACGCGCCCGGCCCACGGCCCGCCCCTGATCCCGTCCTGCTCCGTGGTCGGGCGCGTTCGGGCAGGTCGAAGGCGGTCGATAGGATGCCAACCATGCGCCTAGGTCGAGTTGCCAGCCCAGATGGAGTCGCTTTCGTCAGCATCGAAGGAGACGGTGCCGACGCCGTCGTCCGGGAAATCGCCGAACACCCGTTCGGCAACCCGACCTTCACCGGTCGCAGCTGGCCGCTGGCCGATGTGCGCCTGCTGGCCCCCATCCTCGCCAGCAAGGTGATCTGCATCGGCAAGAACTACGCCGCGCACGCCGAGGAGATGGGCGGCCCAGCCCCGGCCGACCCGGTCATCTTCATGAAGCCGAGCACCTCGATCCAGAGCCCGAACGCCCCGATCATCCTGCCGCCCAGCTCCTCTCAGGTCGACTATGAGGGCGAACTGGCCGTCGTGATCGGCCGCCCCTGCAAGGACGTTCCCGCCGCCCGCGCCGGCGAGGTGATCCTGGGCTACACCGTCGCCAATGACGTCACCGCCCGTGACCAGCAGCGCCACGACGGCCAGTGGACCCGCGCCAAGGGCTACGACACCTTCTGCCCGCTGGGCCCGTGGATCGAGACCTCGCTGGACCCTTCGGATCTGGAGATCGTCACCGAGGTCGACGGCCAGGTGAAGCAGCGCAGCCGCACTTCGCTTCTGCTGCACGATATTCCGAAGCTGATCGAATGGATCACCACCGTGATGACCTTGCTACCGGGCGATGTCATCCTCACCGGCACCCCGGAGGGCGTCGGCCCGCTGCAGGCCGGCCAGACCGTGTCGGTGACCGTCTCCGGCATCGGCACCCTGTCCAATCCCGTTGCCGCCAAACGCTGAACGAAAGAGAGCCATGACTGACGTCCGGGTTCGTTTCTGCCCGTCACCCACCGGTACACCGCATGTGGGTCTGGTCCGCACCGCCCTGTTCAACTGGGCCTACGCGCGCCACCACGGCGGCACCTTCGTCTTCCGCATCGAAGACACCGACGCCGCACGCGATTCCGAGGAGTCCTACAACGCCATCCTCGACGCACTGCGCTGGCTCGGCCTCACCTGGGACGAGGGCCCGGAGGTCGGCGGCCCCCACGGCCCGTACCGGCAGTCGCAGCGGCGTGATATTCATCTCGATGTGGTGCAGCGCCTGCTCGCGGCGGGGGAGGCCTACGAATCCTTCTCCACCCCAGAGGAAGTCGAGGCCCGCCACAAGGCCGCCGGGCGCGACCCCAAGTTGGGCTACGACAACTTCGACCGCGACCTGACCCTCGAGCAGATCGCCGCCTACAAGGCCGAGGGCCGATCCGCGGTCATCCGCCTGCGCATGCCCGACCGGGACCTCACCTGGAACGACCTGGTCCGCGGCGAGACCACCTTCCGCGCGGGCGTGGTGCCCGATTTCGCGCTCACCCGCGGTAATGGGGATCCGCTCTATACGCTGGTCAACCCGGTCGACGACGCCATGATGAAGATCACCCACGTTTTGCGCGGTGAGGATCTGCTGTCGTCGACGCCGCGACAGCTCGCGCTCTACGAGTCGCTGAAACGAATCGGCGTCGCGGAGTTCACCCCGGAGTTCGGTCACCTGCCGTTCGTGATGGGCCAGGGCAACAAGAAGTTGTCCAAGCGTGATCCGGAGTCCAATCTCTTCCATCATCGCGACCGCGGGTTCATTCCCGAGGGTTTGCTGAATTATCTGGCGCTGCTCGGCTGGAGCATCGCCGATGATCATGACGTGTTCTCCATGGCGGAGATGGTGGCGGCCTTCGATATTTCGAAGGTGAATTCGAATCCGGCCCGATTCGATCAGAAGAAGGCGGACGCGCTGAACGCCGAACATATTCGGTTGCTGACTCCCGGTGATTTTGCTCACCGGCTACGCGAGTACCTCACCGGACATGGTCATATCGGCGCCGAGATCGACGAGAAGCTCTTCGAAAGGGCGGCCGATCTGGTGCAGACCCGGATCGTGGTGCTCGGCGACGCATGGGAACTGCTGAAGTTCCTGTTCATCAAGCCCGAAGAGTTCTCCATCGATCCGGCCGCCAAAGAAAAGAATCTCGGCGCCGACGCCGCCCCGGTATTGCAGGCGGCGGTGAAAGCCCTGGAAGGTGTGTCGGAATGGACCGCGGTTCCGCTCGAGGAGGCGCTGAAAACCGCGCTCATCGACGAACTGGGCCTCAAACCGCGCAAGGCCTTCGCGCCGGTGCGCGTCGCGGTGACCGGCTCCCACATCAGCCCGCCGCTCTACGAGTCCCTGGAACTACTGGGCCGTGAGGTCGCCATGGACCGTCTGCGCGCGGCGCTCGCCGAGATCGCCTGACGTGGTCGCGCCGATCGTCGCGAGATAGTCCGATTGATGCACAAACCGGCCTCTGACCAGCCGGTTTGTGTATCTCAGGGGGGATGCTGCTAATCTTCTTCTCGGCCGGAAAGCGGTCAGGAGCTTCCCCCGGGAGGAACCTGAAAGCCCAGGTCAATGGGGTATGGTGTAATTGGCAACACAGCTGATTCTGGTTCAGCCATTCTAGGTTCGAGTCCTGGTACCCCAGCTGCGAGAGTCTCGGCTCTCGAATTCGAGAAGCTTCGGTGGACCGCAAAGACCGCCGAAATCTCATCCTGGTCCCGTCGTCTAGCGGCCTAGGACGCCGCCCTCTCAAGGCGGTAGCGCGGGTTCAAATCCCGTCGGGACTACAAAGCGAAGGTCCCCGGCCGATCGGCCGGGGACCTTCGCTTTTCCTACGGATGCTGACCGGCGGTGTCTACGGGTGCTGACCGGCGGTGCTGCCGCCCAGCGGCATGGCGGGCAGGCCGAGTTTGCGGTGATCCCAGCTGCGGGTGCGCTCGGGCACCACGCGCACGGCCACGCGCTTGTGCAGCATGGCCTCCACGAACGGCTTGGCCTCATCGCTGTACGGCCCGGTGTAGCGCTCCCAGACGCTGATCCCCACCTTGAACAGGGCCTCGGAATCATCGATCACCTCGGCGCGGCCCTCGATGGAAACGCCGCGTAGCTGGTCGTAGGTATCGCCGGCCTCGACCATCACGGTGATGCGCGGGTCGCGGCGCAGGTTCACCGTCTTCTGGGCCTTCGCCTTGGTCTCGAACCAGATCTCGCCGTCGATGAGGGCATACCACATGGCGACCAGGTGCGGCCTGCCCTCGGCGCTGAGCGTTGCCATGGTGGCGACCCTGCTGCGTGCGAGGAATCCCGCGATCTCCTCGTCGGACATCACGATCTGCGCGCGTTGATTAACTCCCATGGGCCGACTGTAATTTACGGCGTATGAGCGCGGTCACAGTGGCCATTCACTGCCACGTGGCCCACATCCGGTCCGGCCCTGAAAGCGGCACAGCCCCCGCCGGCTTCCGGCGAGGGCCGCGATCGCGGGCCGCGCCGGCGCAGGTGAAGGCTGAGCGGCCACTGGGGCTGTCGTGACGGCTGTGGCCACCCGGGGGTTGTCCCGGGGCCGCAAAGTCCGTCAGAGGCGCTTGTGGAGGGCGTCGGCGGCGGCCACCAGATCGGCGGCCCAGCGTGCGCCCGGGCGGCGGCCCATGCGGTCGATGGGTCCGGATACCGAGACGGCCGCGATCACGCCGCCGGCCGCGTCGCGCACGGGCGCGGACACGCTGGCCACGCCGGCCGCGCGCTCGGCGGCGCTCTGCGCCCAGCCGCGCCGGCGCACCTCGGCCAGCGCCCGCTCGCCGAACACGGCCTCGGGCAGGATCGCGCGTTGCAGTTCCGGATCGGCCCAGGCCAGCAGTACTTTCGCGGCCGAGCCCGCGGTGAGTGGCAATCGCGCCCCGATGGGCACGGTGTCGCGTAGGCCCGCGGCCGGTTCCATGGCCGCCGCGCAGACCCGGGCATTGCCGTCACGGCGGTAGAGCTGCACGCTCTCGCCGGTGATCTCGCGCAGACGCGGGAGGATGGTGGCGGCGGCGTCGAGGAGCGGGTCGCTGGCGGTTGTCGCCAGTTCCGACAGGGCCGGGCCGGGCCGCCACAGCCCCTGGCCGTCGCGGGCCAGCATGCGATGCGTCTCGAGGCCCACCGCCAGGCGGTGCGCGGTGGCGCGGGGCAGGCCGGTGCGGGCGCAGAGCTCGTTGAGGCCGCAGGGTTGCTCGGCTACGGCGTGCAGGACGGCCATGGCTTTGTCCAGAACCCCGATACCGCTATGCTGTCTCATAGAACGATATTAGCGTCTCGCATGTTGGGAAATGCAAACCAGCCGCTTCCCAAGTCCGGACGCAAGCCTCCGCGTCAACAACTCGAGCGCGGGAATGTCTATCGAGAGGTGATGGAGATATGGCCGACCGGCCACGCACCCTGGCGGAGAAGGTCTGGGACCAGCATGTCGTCGTTCGCGGCGAAGGCGAGGGCGAGAATCGCCAGCCCGATCTCATCTACATCGACCTGCACCTGGTGCACGAGGTCACCAGTCCGCAGGCATTCGACGGCCTCCGCGCCGCGGGCCGCCCGGTGCGCCGCCCGGATCTCACCATCGCCACCGAGGACCACAACGTCCCGACCGTCGACATCGACAAGCCGATCGCCGATCCGATCTCCCGCACGCAGGTCGAGACCCTGCGCAGGAACTGCGAGGAATTCGGCATTCGCCTGCACCCCATGGGCGATATCGATCAGGGCATCGTGCACGTGGTGGGCCCGCAGTTGGGTCTGACCCAGCCGGGAACCACGGTGGTGTGCGGTGATTCGCACACCTCCACCCACGGCGCGTTCGGCGCGCTGGCCATGGGTATCGGCACGTCCGAAGTGGAACACGTGCTGGCGACGCAGACTCTGTCGTTGCGCCCGTTCAAGACCATGGCCATCAATATCGACGGCCGACTGCCCGAGGGCGTCACCTCCAAGGACGTGATCCTGGCGGTCATCGCGCAGATCGGCACCGGCGGCGGCCAGGGCTATGTGCTGGAGTACCGCGGCGAGGCGGTGCGCTCCATGTCCATGGAGGCCCGGATGACCATGTGCAACATGTCGATCGAGGCCGGTGCCCGCGCGGGCATGGTCGCCCCCGACGAGATCACCTACGAGTTCCTGAAGGGCCGCCCGCACGCGCCGCAGGGCGCGGACTGGGATGCCGCCGTGGCCGCCTGGAATGCGCTGAAGACCGATGAGGGCGCGGTTTTCGACGCCGAGGTGCACATCGACGCCGCATCGCTGACCCCGTTCGTCACCTGGGGCACCAACCCGGGACAGGGTGCGCCGCTGGGCGACTCGGTGCCGGATCCGGAGCAGATCTTCGACGAGAACGCGCGCGCGGCCGCCGAGAAGGCATTGCAGTACATGGACCTGACCCCGGGCACCCCGTTGCGGGATGTCGCCGTCGACACCGTTTTCGTGGGGTCGTGCACCAATGGCCGGATCGAGGATTTGCGCGCGGTGGCGGATGTTCTGAAGGGCCGCAAGGTCGCGGACGGTGTACGCATGCTGATCGTCCCCGGCTCGATGCGGGTGCGGCTGCAGGCGGAAAACGAGGGTCTGGGCGAGATTTTCACCGCGGCGGGCGCGGAATGGCGCCAGGCCGGGTGCTCGATGTGCCTGGGCATGAACCCGGATCAGCTTTCCCCCGGTCAGCGCTGCGCCTCCACCTCGAACCGGAACTTCGAAGGGCGACAGGGCAAGGGTGGCCGTACGCACCTGGTCTCGCCGCTGGTCGCCGCGGCCACCGCGGTGCGCGGAACCCTGTCCTCACCGGCGGATCTGAACTGATCGCACTCCGGTAGCGGGCCCAGACGCCCGCTGCCCCCACAGACTCAGGAGAATCAACGATGGAAGCCTTCAAGGTCCACAAGGGGATCGGCGTTCCGCTGCGCCGATCCAATGTCGACACCGACCAGATCATCCCGGCGGTGTATCTGAAGCGCGTTACCCGAACGGGTTTCGAGGACGGCCTGTTCGCGGCGTGGCGGACGGATCCGAACTTCATTCTGAACACCGAGCCCTACAACCGGGGTAGTGTGCTGGTCGCTGGTCCGGATTTTGGTACCGGCTCCTCACGTGAGCATGCTGTTTGGGCCTTGAAGGACTACGGGTTCCGGGTGGTGATCTCGTCTCGCTTCGCTGACATCTTCCGCGGGAACGCCGGCAAGGACGGCCTTCTGACGGCTCGGATGGCGCAGAGCGATGTGGAATTGCTCTGGAAGTTGCTCGAGGAACAGCCGGGTTTGGAATTGGCGGTGGACCTCGAGGCGCGAACCGTGTCGGCCGGAACGGTCGTGCTGCCGTTCGATATTGACGACTACACGCGCTGGCGGCTGCTGGAAGGGCTGGACGACATCGGCCTCACTCTGCGGCACAGCGACCAGATCAGCCAGTTCGAAAACGCAAGGCCGACTTGGAAACCCGCTACCATTCCGGCCCGTATTTCGCGGACGTAATCATTGATGAGCGTTAGCTGAACACCCTCAAACCAGGTAGCTGAGCGTGTGCCATGCGTCATGTATTTCCGCGTGGCACATAGACTCTTGCCCGGAAAGGGTTTACCGTGGTACCTAGTCGGTCCGACGACGGGCCATTAGTCTGCGGAGGATTCAATGAACAAGGCGGAACTGATCGATGTTCTGACCGAGAAGTTGGGTACTGACAGGCGCACCGCTACTGCTGCAGTTGAGCAGATGGTCGATACGATCGTGCGTGCTGTGAACAAAGGTCAGAGTGTCACCATCACCGGATTCGGCGTCTTCGAACAGCGTAAGCGGGCCGCCCGGGTTGCTCGGAACCCGCGCACCGGCGAAACCGTCAAGGTGAAGCCGACTTCGGTGCCGGCCTTCCGCCCCGGCGCTCAGTTCAAGGCGATCATCGCCGGCAAGCAGAAAATCGCTTCGAGCGGCCCGGCCGTGAAGCGCGGTGTGGCGGCCCCGGTTTCGGGCAAGACGACTGCCAAGAAGACCACCGCCAAGAAGGCGGCCAAGAAGGTCGCCACCAAGGCGCCGGCCAAGACCACCGCCAAGAAGGCGGCGTCGAAGGCCCCGGCCAAGAAGGCCACCGCGAAGAAGACGCCGGCGAAGACCGCCGCCAAGAAGACCACGGCGAAGGCCACGGCCGCCAAGAAGACCACGGCCGCCAAGAAGACCACGGCCGCCAAGAAGGTCACCGCTGCGAAGGCCACCGCCAAGAAGACGGCCAAGAAGGCTCCCGCCAAGAAGACAGCGGCCAAGCGCACCGCTCGCCGGTAGGCACGTGGCCACAACCCGTCGCTGACGGGGGTTTTCGAGCAGGACGACATGCGAGACGGCCCGGCATCCGCCGGGCCGTCTCGCACATGTGGGGGGCCTTGGGGGGTTCGATGGGGGGATGGAATCGTGTACGAGCCGGGTCGATTCAGCCGGACACGGGTCGGTACGGCGACGTTCCAAGGGTTCTCGGTGGCCTGTGCCGCGGTTCGGCGGGCGGCGCTGCCCGCGGTCGGGGACCCGGGAACCCTCAGCGCTTGGGGAGTTCGCTGGGGGTCAGCATCCGGTCGAGGTGGTCGGCCGCGATCAGGCGGCCGTGGTGGAACGACAGCACCCAGACGCTGCCCTTGCGGTTGCGGGCCGGTGGCAGGGCGATGCCGTCCTCGGCGGCCCACCACTCGAGCAGATCCGGAATCACCTTGCCCTGGCTGGAGATCACCCGCACGGTGTCGGCGGAGACCAGGTCGCGGGCGCATTTGCGGGCGGCGTCGGGTGCTGCCGCGTAACCGGATTCGGAGAACAGCGGCTCCAGTTCGACGTCCACGCCCAGTTTTTCCGCCAGCGGGGTCACGGTTTGGACACAGCGGGCCGATGGGGCGGAGATGATTTCGGCAGCGCCGAAGGCGAGCAGATTCGGCACCAGGGCGCGAGCCTGTGCGCGACCGGCCTTTTCGAGCGGGCGCAGATCGTCGTCACCGCCGAAGCGATCACGGCGGCCGGCCTTGGCGTGCCGCACCACCAGCAGGGTGGCGGTCTCGGCGGGCTGGCGCAGGAAGTTGCGGACGATGGTGCGGTCCATGGGATAGGAGAGGGCGTCCATCACGGTGTCGAGCCGGCGCCAGTCCAGCTTGTCGACCTCCGAATTGGATTCGAACTGCCCGTCCAGGACCCGGGCGGCCCAGTAGTCCACCCGCTTGAGTTTGCGGTGCCCGGTCACCGGATAGGTCACGTGGCCCAGATACCGGCCGAGGCGCGAATTCAGGCCGGTCTCCTCGGCCACCTCGCGCACGGCCGTGATCACCGGCGTCTCACCGGGATCCAATTTCCCCTTGGGCAGCGACCAGTCGTCGAATTTGGGCCGGTGCACCAGGGCGATTTCGAGCGCGCCATCCGACGTCGGACGCCACAGCACCGCGCCCGCCGCCAGGATATTGGCGGCGACGCGGGGGTCTGCGAAATCGGCGGCGGGGTCGGAGTGAGCGGGGCTCACTGGCGATCCGGACGTCGCAGCCGCATGAGGTACTCCTGGTGATCACGGATCTGATCGCCCGGGACATCGGGGCCGGGCTGGGCGGCCCAGCTGCCGTCGGCCTGCAGGACCCAGCAGCGTGTGGCCGGGTTCAGGGCGGAGTCGAAGACCTGGCCCAGCTGCTCGGTCAGCTTCGGATCCTTCACCTGCGCCAGCACTTCCACGCGCCGGTCCAGGTTGCGGTGCATCATGTCGGCGCTGCCGATCCAGTACTCGTTCTGCGCCCCGAAGTGCAGCACGCGCGAATGTTCCAGGAAGCGGCCGAGAATCGAGCGCACCCGGATGTTCTCGCTCATGCCCTCCACGCCCGGCCGCAGCCCGCAGATACCGCGCACCACGATGTCGACCGGCACCCCCGCCTGGGAGGCCCGGTAGAGGGCATCGATGATCTGCTCGTCGACGATGGCGTTGGCCTTCAGCCGGATTCGCGCCGGTTCGCCCTGGGCGGCCAGCTCCACCTCGCGCTCGATGCGTTCGATGATGCCCGCGCGCACCCCGGTCGGGGCCACCAGCAGATTGCGGTAGCTGGCCTTTCGCGAGTACCCGGTCAGCGAGTTGAACAGATCGGTGAGGTCCGCGCCGATCTCCGGTGCGGCCGTGAGCAATCCGACGTCCTCGTACAGGCGTGCGGTCTTCGGGTTGTAATTGCCGGTGCCTATGTGGCAGTAGCGACGGATGGTGGCGCCCTCGCGCCGCACCACCAGGCAGGTCTTGCAGTGCGTCTTGAGGCCGACCAGGCCGTAGACCACGTGCACGCCCGCCTGCTCCAGCGCCCGCGCCCACTTGATATTGGCCTGCTCGTCGAAGCGGGCCTTGATCTCGACCAGCGCGACCACCTGCTTGCCCGCCTCGGCGGCGTCGATGAGCGCGTTGACGATGGGGGAATCACCGGAGGTGCGGTACAGGGTCTGCTTGATGGCGAGCACCTGCGGGTCGGCGGCGGCTTGTTCGATGAACCGCTGCACGCTGGTGGAGAAGGAGTCGTACGGATGGTGCACCAGCACGTCGCCCTCGCGCAGGGCGGCGAAAACGTTTCGGGGCGTTTCACGTTCGCCGAACGCCGGCGGGGTGGCCGGGATGTAGGGGGCGTCCTTGAGGTTGGGGCGGTCGACGCCGTAGACCTGCCACAGGCAGGACAGGTCGAGCAGGCCGGGCACCTGGATGACGTCGGCCGGGTCCACGTCGAGTTCACGCAGCAGCAGATCGAGCATGTGCTCGGTCATGTCGTCGGAGACTTCCAGGCGCACCGGGGATCCGAAGCGGCGGCGGGCGAGTTCGCGCTCCAGGGCCTGCAGCAGATCCTCGTCGCGGTCCTCCTCGACCTCCAGGTCGGCATTGCGGGTGATGCGGAACGAATGCTGTTCCACCACTTCCATTCCCGGGAACAGCTGATCCAGGTGAGCGGCGATCAGCTCCTCCATGGGGAGGAAGGCGGCCATGGACGGGCCTTGTGCCGCAGCGGAATCACGGCCGGCGCCGTCACGGGCCGGGGTGCCGCCGCCCGCGAGCCGACGGACCCGGACGAAGCGGTCCACATTGTCGGGGACCTTGACGCGCGCGAAGTGCTCGCCGCCGGTGACCGAATCCTTCACCGTCACGGCGAGATTCAGGCTCAGGCCGCTGATGTAGGGGAACGGGTGGGCCGGGTCGACCGCCAGCGGGGTCAGCACCGGGAAGACCTGATCCTGGAAATATCCGGACAGGCGCTGCTTCTCGCTGTCCTCCAGATCGGCCCAGCGGATGATGGCGATGCCCTCGGCGGTCAGCGCGGGCAACACCTGGTCCAGGAAGACGCGGGCGTGCCGCTCACCGATCTCCTGGGTGCGCACGGCGATCAGCTCGAGCTGTTCGGTGGGGGAGAGCCCGTCCGCGGACCGCACCGACAATCCGGTTTCCGCGCGGCGCTTCAGGCCGGCCACCCGCACCATGTAGAACTCATCCAGATTCGACGCGAAAATGGCGAGGAATTTGGCGCGTTCGAGCAGCGGCTGGGAATGGTCCTCGGCCAGCGCCAGAACACGGGCGTTGAAATCCAGCCAGCTGAGTTCCCGGTTGACGTACCGGTCCGCCGGAAGCGGGGCTATGGCGGTGGGCGGTGGGGTTGCCGCGGGCGGTGCCGCCGGTAGTTGCGGCGATTGCTTGACGGTATCCGTGTCGCTCACTCTCACGATCATTCCTTATGTCGCGGGTGGGGTGCCGAACTGACACCTGCCATTGCAGCGCAGATCACGCCGCGTCAGCACAGTGAGGACCCGGCTCGGCGCAGATCTTCGGTTCCCTGACACGCCTGCGACACGCCGATTTCACGCAGTAGCACGCCGGTGGCCTTCCCGACCCCGAGCGCGGCGGCGCGCTCGAGGTCGGCGGCGGTGTCGACGTCCTGCCGCAGGCCGGGCCAGTCGCCCAGGAGTTCCACCGCGCCGTCGGCGATGTGGCGGCGGGCGGAGTCCGGACCGAAAAGCGGGTTCAGCGCGGCGGATCCGCCGCGCACCAGCAGGGCGACGGTGCCGCTGCCCTCGTGATCGGCGACCACCGAGCGGTGGTGCCCGGTGCTCGTCAGCATGTCGCAGAGTTCGGCCGGGCGCAGCGCGGGCAGATCCGCCTGCAGGGCAAGCAGATCGACCGGTCCGTGCGCGTGCCGAACCGCGGCCGCGCCCGCGGCCAGGGCGGCGTTCAGTCCGCTGGTGTGCGCGGGGTCGGCCTCGGGCTCGGGATGGACGACGGCACCCAGGTCGCGGACCAGTTCGGCGACCACCGGATCGGGCGTCACCACGGTCACCGAGGCCACCGCGGGCGTCGACACCGTCGCGGTCACCGTATCCGAGAGCATGGCCAGGACCAGCCGAGGCCGATGCTTCGCGGGCAGCCCTTCGGACAGCCTGCTCTTGGCGAGTCCGAGACTCTTCACCGCGATGACCGCGTGCACTGCCTTCACTGTGCCCTCCGCTTCGCTCCGGGCTGTTCGCGGCTCGAGGCGCGGGGCTGTAGGAGCCGGAACCTCGGTTCTTCCCTTCTCGCTCCTCCGCTTCGCTCCCCCGCTCCATCGGCCCGGAACCGAGTGCGGGCCGCGAATTCGTGGGCAGAACCACGCCTGGGCGCGAACATGTCCGAATCTTCCCACTCGTAAGCGACGGGCGTGTAAGCGGCGTCGAATTCCTGGAGCACCACTACGGCATGGCTCCGATCACACGCGCATATATTTGTCTGATGGCTAGGGCAGCGGTGTTGGGAGCGGGGTCGTGGGGGACGGCGTTCGCGAAAGTGTTGGTGGAGGCGGGAACCGAGGTCACGATGTGGGCTCGGCGGCCGGAGGTGGCCAAAGTGCTCGCCACCGAGCATCGCAATCCCTGGTATCTGCCCGAGATCCCGTTGCCGCCGATGGCCGCGACCGATGACGCCGCGGTCGCGCTGGACGGCGCGGACATCGTGGTGCTGGCGGTGCCGTCGCAGTCGCTGCGCGCCAATCTCGCGGCGTGGAAGGACCTGATCCCCGCCGACGCCACCCTGCTGAATCTGGCCAAGGGCATAGAGACCGGAACGCTGCTGCGCATGAGCCAGGTCATCGCGGAGGTCACCGGCGCGGATACGAGCCGGATCGCGGTGCTGTCGGGGCCGAACCTGTCGCACGAGATCGCCGCCGGCCAGCCCGCCGCGACCGTGGTGGCCTGCTCGGACGTGGCGCGGGCCGAGGCGGTCCAGCACGCCTGCGCCACCGGCTATTTCCGGCCATACACCAATACCGACGTGATCGGCTGCGAGATCGGCGGAGCCTGCAAGAACGTCATCGCGCTCGCCTGCGGCATCGCCTCGGGAATGGGGTTGGGCGACAACTCGATCGCCACCCTCATCACCCGCGGGCTGGCCGAGATCATCCGGCTGGGCGTGGCCGTGGGCGCGGAGCCGGTCACCTTCGCGGGGCTGGCGGGCGTCGGCGATCTGGTGGCCACCTGTACCTCGCCGCTGTCGCGCAATCGGTCCTTCGGGCACGCGCTGGGTGCGGGCGGGACCATGGAGACCGCCCTGGAGGCCACTCATGGCCAGGTGGTGGAGGGTGTGAAGTCCTGCACATCGGTGCGGGCGCTGGCCGCGGCGCACGGAGTGGAAATGCCGCTCACCAACGCCGTGCATCAGGTGTGCCATGAGGGTCTGTCCGCGGCCGAGGCGGTCGGGCAGTTGCAGGGCCGCCGCCTGAAATCGGAATGACCTACCCCGGTCGCTACCACCGCGTAACACTGCCGCCATATTCGACCGGGTACGGTTCGGGGCATGACCAACAGGACCAGGGTGGCGGTGGTGTTCGGCGGCCGCAGCAACGAGCACGGGGTGTCGTGTGTGTCGGCCCGCACCGTGCTGGCGAGCCTCGATCCCGAGCGGTACGAGGCGGTTCCGATCGGCATCACGCGCGACGGCACCTGGGTGCTCGGCGACGCGGATCCGCGGGCGCTGTCCGCGCAGGATCGGGCGCTGCCCACGGTCGATGAGAAGGGCACCGCGCTGGCGCTGACCGCCGACCCCTCGCGCGGGGGCGCGCTGGTGCCGCTGGACGGCGCGGACGCGGTGCTGGGCACCGTGGACGTGGTGTTCCCGGTGCTGCACGGCGCTTTCGGTGAGGACGGCACCCTGCAGGGTCTGCTGGAGCTGGCCGAGTTGCCCTATGTGGGTCCGGGCGTGCTGGCCAGCGCGGCCGGCATGGACAAGGAGTTCACCAAGAAACTCCTTGCGGCCGAAGGTCTTCCGATCGGCGTGCAGGTGGTGCTGCGGCCGGGTGCGGCCACGGTGTCCGACCCTGACCGGGAACGGCTGGGGCTGCCGGTGTTCGTGAAACCCGCCCGCGGCGGGTCCTCCATCGGCATCACCAAGGTGGACAGCTGGGACGACCTCGACGCCGCCATCGCGGTCGCGCGCCGCCACGATCCGAAAGTGATCGTGGAGGCCGGCATCGTGGGGCGCGAAGTCGAGTGCGGCGTACTGGAATTCCCGGACGGCCGGGTGGAGGCCAGCGTGGTGGCCGAGATCCGGATGCCCGAGCACGACGCCGACGCACCCGCCTTCTACGACTTCGACACCAAGTATCTCGATGACGTCTGCGAGTTCGACGTCCCGGCGAAGCTGGACGACGATGTGTCCCAGCAGATCCGGGAGCTCGCGGTGCGCGCCTTCCGGGCGCTGGACTGCCAGGGCCTGGCCCGCGTCGACTTCTTCGTGACCGCCGAGGGACCGGTCATCAACGAGATCAACACCATGCCCGGATTCACCGCTATCTCCATGTACCCGCGCATGTGGGAGGCCACCGGCGTGGACAACCGGACCCTGGTGAGCACCCTCATCGAGACGGCTCGCGCCCGGGGCAGCGGCCTGCGTTGACCCGCCCCCGCTTCGCCATCGACGGCCCGGTTCATCACCGCGGATGAGGGACCGGATCGTTCGCATGCGACCCGAGGATGGCGGCGGCCCCCCGGGCCCGCGCGTAGCCTCGGTGAGGTGATCGCGGCTCTGACGATTCCCGGCCTGGCGCTGCTGGTCATCGCGGTGGTCTTCGCCGATGTGGCCTACCGCAAGCTGACCGGGCGCACCGCGCTACCGTGGATGCGGACCGAGGGCGAGCGCAGCGCGGCGGCCATCGGGCTGGAGCAGTTCGACGCGGCCTTCAACTCGGCCAAGCGGCACGAAATGGAGCAGCGGCAGTCCGTGCTCATGCACCGGGAGAACCCCGGCGACGGGGACGGCGGAGTGGAGGTCGACCTCACGGCCGGGAGAGTCACGCTGCGCAAGCTCTGAGATACAACTGCGCAAGCTCTGAGATACATCTGTCAGTTGGGGATCGGGTTCGGGTCCAGCGGCTGCTGCGGGATCGTCTTCTGGATGGCCGCCGAAACATCTTGCAGCGGAGTGGGTCCGGCATTGTCGGGCATGGTCAGCGCGATATAGACGCCGCGATCCACCGCCCAGTAGGTGCCGGAGGTGACGCCGCTGGTCTGGTCGCGGACCTCGAACCAATTGACGCCCTTGTCGCCGTTGACCGCCTTGTCGGTCTGAATCACCTGCATCGTCGAGGCCTTGGTGAATTCCATCGGACGGTCCAGGCCGCAGCGCACCACGATGGCGTCGCCGCCGTCCGGCAGCTGCCAGGCGTGTGTGGCGGGCGGCGCGGGCGCCACCAGTTCGGAGGTGGTGTAATCGCCGATCTTGTCGGGCAGTGCGGGCATCAGGGCGGAACACTGCGGGCCGGCGGCGGTCGGCGCGGGCACGGCGCCCAGGGCCAGCGGGTCCCGGCTGTGATGACGATTGGCCAGCACCCCCATGACGAGAATGCCGACGATCAGCGCGACCGGGAGCGCAACGGCGGTGGCGATGAGCGCGGGCGAGCGGCGGACCGTGTAGTCGTCGATGTCCGAATCACCGCCATCGACGTCCGCGTTCGTTTCAGCCTTCTCGGCGTCCTTCTCACCGAGGGCGTCCGCGGCGTCGGCGTCTTTCGCGGCGTCGGCGTCCGCGGCTTTCGCCGGGTCGGTCTCGGCCGCGTCGATGCTCTCCGGCGTGGTGTCCGGTTCGGTGCCGCGGGTGTCGTTGCTCATCCGGTCGTCGGTCCCCGATCGTGGCGTGCCGGGCTCACGCGTCCCGGCTGCTGGTCGTCGATTGCGTGTTCGAGGGTACCGTCGAGCGGTCAGGCGCCCACATCACACTCGCCCCCGAGGAGACCGTCATCACCGCCAGCAGCAGTCCGCAGTCGGTTCCGGCCGCCCGCACCGTGGGCGAGCTCGGGGAATTCGGGCTCATCGCGCTGGTGAACCAGGGGCGGACGCACACGCCGGGGGTGCTGCTCGGACCGGGTGACGACGCGGCGGTGATCGCCGCGCCCGAGGGCCGGTTCGTGGTGACCACCGACATGCTCGTGCAGGACCGGCATTTCCGCACCGACTGGTCGAGTCCGCACGATATCGGCCGCAAGGCCATCGCCCAGAACGCGGCGGACGTGGTCGCCATGGGCGCGGTGCCGAGCGCGTTCGTGGTAGGGCTGGGCTGCCCGTCGGACACCCCGGTCGAGTTCGTGCGAGCGCTGGCGGACGGGATGTGGGCCGAGGCCGGGCGGGCCGGGGCGTCCATCGCGGGCGGCGATATGGTGCGCAGCCCGATCCTCATCATCTCGGTGACGGCCTTCGGGGATCCGCGCCGCGCGCCGATCAAGCTGTCGGGAGCGCGGCCGGGGGATGTGGTGGCGGTGGCCGGGCGGCTGGGCTTCTCGGCCGCCGGTCTGGCGGTGCTCTCGTCCGGAGGCGATGCCGCCGAGTTCGCGGATGTGGTTGCCGCACACCGGGTTCCGCAACCGCCGTACGAGGCGGTGCTGGAGCTGCCGGACGCCGCGGAGATCACCGCGCTCACCGACGTGTCGGACGGATTGCTCGCCGATCTCGGGCATATCGCCGAATCCTCCCGTGTGGCCATCGATCTGGAGGCGGCCGCACTGGCCGTGCCCGAGCTGGAGTCGGTGGGGAACGCGCTGGGCGTCGACCCCCTCGACTGGATTCTGGCGGGCGGCGAGGACCACGCGTTCGCGGCGACTTTCGCCAATTCGGGTGATTTGCCGCAAGGTTGGGTACGCATCGGGCGAGTCCGTCCAGGTGCGGGCGTGACGGTCGACGGAATCCTGCGGTCCGGCCCCGCCGGGTGGGAATCCTTCGCATAGCCGGGTCCGGTATCGCGATGGAACTCGACACGATAAGTTTTCCCGACATGGGTGCGAAACCACTGTCGGAAGTCATCGATACGGGCTGGGCCGAGGCCCTCGAACCGGTGGCCGACCGCATTGCCGCCATGGGTGAATTCCTGCGAACCGAAAACGCCGAGGGGCGTGGCTATCTCCCCAAGGGGGAGCATGTGCTGCGGGCCTTCCAGCGGCCGTTCGACAAGGTCCGGGTGCTGATCGTGGGCCAGGATCCGTATCCGACGCCGGGGCACCCGGTGGGGCTGAGTTTCTCGGTGGCTCCTGATGTTTCGCCTATTCCGCGCAGCCTGTCGAATATCTACTCCGAGTACTCCAAGGACCTCGGCTTCCCGACGCCGTCCAACGGCGATCTGTCGCCGTGGTGCGATCAGGGCGTGCTCATGCTCAACCGCGTGCTGACCGTGCAGCCGGGCCGGCCGGCCTCGCATCGCGGCAAGGGCTGGGAAGCGGTGACCGAGCAGGCAATTCGCGCGCTCGTTGCCCGTGACCAGCCCTTGGTCGCGATTCTGTGGGGCCGGGACGCCTCGACCCTGAAGCCCATGCTGGGCGGCACTCCGTACCTCGAATCCGCCCATCCCTCACCGCTGTCGGCTTCGCGAGGATTCTTCGGTTCTCGGCCTTTCTCCCGAACCAACGAATTGCTGGGTACCCTAGGGGCCGCGCCGGTGGACTGGCGTCTGCCGTAACGCGGATCCATTACCTGATTCAGGAGCATGTGTATGCAGAAGAAGACTGCCCGTGGTGTTTTCGTCGCGCTGGCCGCGGGTGCGGCGCTGGCCGCGGCCCCGGCCGCGGCGAACGCCGAACCGTTGACCCTGGACCCGTACGTCCCCGACGTGAAGACCACCACGGTCACCCCCGTCGGTAGCCTGCTCGACACCAACAGTGTGAGCGGCCTGTCGTCGAACGTGACGTCGCGCCTGGCGTGCGTGGTGCAGTCGATCAGCCAGCAGGTGGACTGCCTCAACGGCGCCGCGTGATCCCGGGCGTCGGGCGCCGGTCCTCGTCGCGCGGCGCCCGGCGCACCATCCGCACTTGCAGTGCGGGAGTGAACGCTTCGACTCGGCGCTCGCCGTCGAGTTCGAAGCCGTACCTCTTGTAGAAGGCTTGCGCGCGCGGGTTCTCCTCGAATACCCAGAGTGAGGTGTCACCCTCATCGGACAGCACCGTGCGCATCAGATCGTCGGCGAGGCCGGTGCCGTAGTAGGCGGCCCGCACGTACATGGCGGTGAGTTCCAGTGGCGTGGGCGGGTTCTGCTCGCGGGCGGGGCCGGAGGCCGCGAATCCGACGACCGCGTCGTCGACGACGGCGACCACCACGTGCCCCGGATACTTGATCCTGATGCGTTCCCAGGCCGCGGCCCGCTGATCGACATCGAAGGCATCCAGCACATGCTGGGGGACCAGACCCTGATACGCCTCACGCCAGCAGGCGACGTGGCACGCGGCCAAACCGTGGGTGTGCTCGGCCCCGAGCGGGGCGATGCTCCATTTGCCTCCGCTCCGCTTCGGCGAGTTCGCGGCGCCGGCGATCGCGTTCTCTCCTTCCGCCGCCGCTGCGCTCGGTCCGGAACGAGCGCTCCGCCTCTCCCCGCTTGCGCCTCGAACCATCGCCGATTCGGACAGCGGTGCGTCCATGGTCTTCGTCCTTCCCCCGATGCAGAAAAGCCCCGGTTCACCCATTCTGGGTGCCGGGGCTTCTGCCGAAAGCCTATTTCAGCCGCGAACGACCTTGCCCGCCTTCAGGCAGGAGGTGCAGACGTTCATGCGGCGGGTGTTGCCCGGGGCAACCTGGGCGCGCACGGTCTGGATGTTCGGGTTCCAGCGACGGTTGGTGCGCCGGTGCGAGTGCGAAACCGACTTACCGAAGCCGGGGCCCTTGGCGCAGACGTCACAGACGGCAGCCATAGTCGCGAGCTCCTTCATGTCATAGTGGGACGCGCTGCACAGTGCGCAGCGTGTCCGAAAGCCTAATGTCTTGGACGTACCTACCAGCGAATCGCTGGTGAACGCGGGCCGATACCTGAGAGGGCAGGACCGTGCCTGCGTGAGGCAACCGCACAAGAGTAGCCAACCCCGCCCGGGCGTGTCCAATTGGGCCCCCGTTCAGCGCTCCGAATGCGGTGTACGAATGCGAAGGCAGCGGCGTGGTGTCGGTCGCCCCGACTAGGCTGGCGCCCGGATTCGACGACGTGTGCGGAAGGACGGTGACGGTGCCCGGGGTAGCGGACGCGCTCGACGGTACTGCCCTGCTGAACTGGGGCCGGCTCACCCTGGCCGCCCTGGAACGCCACCGGGACGAGATCAACGCCCTCAATGTCTTCCCGGTCGCCGACTCCGACACCGGCACCAATCTGCTCAGCACCATGCGGGCGGCCGTGCGTGGCGCGGAAGCCGCAGCGGCGGCAACGCCGAACATCGACACCGCACCGCGGCTCGCCGCACCGGACCATTGCGCTCGCGCGGACGGTGGCGGTGACCGCGCGGTTACGGCCGGACAGTCGGGGGCGGATGTTCCGGGCGACGGCGTGATGGCGGTGAGTGGGCCGCGAGCCCAGGACGTCACCGCCGCCATGGCGCGTGCGGCGACCATCGGGGCACGCGGGAATTCCGGGATCATCCTGTCGCAGGTGCTGCGCGGAATATCGGACGCGGTGGCCGAGGGCCCGCTGACAGAGCAGGCGTTGCGGGTGGCCTTGCTGCGGGCCGCTCGGCTGGTGCGGGAGGCGCTGAGTTCCCCGATCGAAGGGACCATGCTCACCGTGCTGGATCGGGCTGCCGAGCGAGCGGCCGACTGCCCGGAGCGGGACCTGGTGTCGGTGGCGCTGGCGGCGGCCGACGGGGCGGCCAAGGCGTTGGGCGAGACGCCCGCGCAATTGGGTGTGCTGCGGGAGGCCGGGGTTGTGGACGCCGGGGCGCGTGGATTGCTGGTGTTGCTGGATGAATTGGTGGCGGCTGCCGGTGGCAGCTCGCCCGCTCGGCCGGTCTATCGGCCCGGTGCTCCGGAGGAACGGTCGTGCCGCCCGGCGCCCGGCGGGCGGCACGGCTCGACGGAGGATACGACGGCCGCCGCGAACGGCCCGGGCCTCGGCGCGGATGGTTCGGTCGGCGGCGATGCCGCCGACGATCGAACGGGCTCGGCGGCCGGATCGGCATTGAATCCTACTGCCGCTGTATCCAATTCGGACATGTGTGGTGCGGCCGGCGGGGTCGGGGCGGCAGTGCCGCATTACGAGGTGATGTTCCTCGTGCGCGGGACCGATGAGGGCCGCATCGGCGTCTTGCGAGATCGACTCGGTGCGCTGGGGGATTCGGTGGTCGTCGTGGGTGACGGTGCGGATACCTGGTCGGCTCATGTGCACTGCGGTGACGCGGGCGCCGCCGTCGAGGCGGGACTCGCGGTAGGGGTTCTGAGTGGGATACGGATCGAGACGCTGGCCGTTTCGGGCCATCCGCCGCGGGGGAAAGCGGATCGAGCGATTCTGGCGGTGGCATCCGGAGCCGGGGCGGCGCGGCTGTTCGAGGACGCGGGGGCCGTTGTGCTGCAGGGGGCGGTGACGTCGGAGATTCTGCTCGATGCCATTCGGGGAGTGCCGTATCGGGAGGTGCTGGTGCTGCCGAACGGGGCGCTGCCCGCGCACGAGTTGGTCGCGGTGAGTGTGGCCGCGCGGGATGGGCAGCGGGAGGTGTTGATGCTGCCGTGCGGGTCGATGGTGCAGGGTCTGGCGGCGCTGTCCCTGCACGATGCGGGGCGGGCGGCGGCCGATGACGCGTTCGCCATGTCGGAGGCGGCGGCCGGGACGCGGTGGGGTGCGTTGCGGATGGCGCCGGAGCGGGCGCTGACCATGGTGGGGATGTGCGAGGCGGGCGACGGGCTCGGGCTGGTCGGCCACGATGTGGTGGTCATCGATTCGGACGTGCGGGCCGCGGGCCGCACACTGCTGGACCGGATGCTCGGGCTGGGCGGGGAATTGGTGACCATGCTCATCGGATGCGATGCGCCGGAAGGACTTTCCGCGGACCTGGCCGGGCATGTGGCCGCGGGCTTCCCGGGTGTGGAAGTGGTGGTGTATCCGGGCGGGCAGGTCGACGACCTGGTGCAGATCGGGGTGGAATAGATGGCGACACTGGCGGATCGGCTCGATCACGTGCTCGGGGTGAAGGCGGCCGAGGGGCTGCGGGAGCACTTCGACATGCAGACGGTGGAGGACCTGCTGCGGCACTATCCGCTGCGCTACGCCACCCAGGGGCAGCCGCTCACCGAGGAGGCGCCCGAGGAGGGCCAGCACATCACCGTGATGGGCCGGGTCACCAAGACCGAGCTGCGGCCCATGAAGAATCGGCGCGGAAGCCTGCTCAAGGTGAACCTGGACACCGGCGGCGCGCGCCCGGTGGAGATCACCTTCTTCAATGGCGACAAGGTGCGCTATCTGGTGAAAGACGGTGTGCGGGCGATGATGTCGGGCACCGTGCACTGGTGGCGGCCGGATCGCTGGAACCTCTCGCACCCGGACTATCTGATCCTCCCCGAGAAGGGCGACGGATCGATCGAGAACCTCACCGCGGTACACGGCGGCGGCGCCCTGCGCGGACTGGCTCAGAGCGCGAAAGGTGCTGGAGGACTGGATGTCTCGTTCTTCGAGCGCGAGTTCATTCCGGTATACCCGTCGACCGCCAAGGTGCAGAGCTGGGATCTGCTGCGCTGCGTCCGGCAGGTGCTCGACCAGCTCGACCCCATCGACGATCCGCTGCCGGAGTCGCTGCGCGCCGAGCACGCTCTGCTGCCGGTGTCGGACGCGCTGCGCCTGATCCACCTTCCCGAGCACAAGGCCGATATCGAGGCCGCCCGCGGCCGTTTGCGTTTCGACGAGGCCATGGCCCTGCAGCTGGTGCTGGCCGAGCGCCGCCACCAGGTGGAGGGCCGGACCGCCAAGCCGTGCCCGCCGCGCACCGACGGTATCGCCGCCGCCTTCGACAAGCGGCTGCCGTTCGAGCTGACCGAGGGTCAGCGCACGGTCATCGACGAGATCTCCGCCGACCTATCGCGCAGTCATCCCATGCATCGGCTGCTGCAGGGCGAGGTGGGTTCGGGCAAGACCATCGTGGCCCTGCACGCCATGTTGCAGGTGGTGGACAACGGTCAGCAGTGCGCACTGCTCGCTCCGACGGAAGTCCTTGCTGCGCAGCATTATCGATCGCTGACGAAGATGCTCGGCGATCTCGGCTCCGCCGGGGAACTGGGCGCGGCCGAGCAGGCCACCAAGGTGGTGCTGGTGACCGGATCCATGTCGGCGGGCCAGAAGCGGGCCGCCCTGCTGGACGCGGTGACCGGTGAGGCGGGCCTCGTCATCGGCACGCACGCGCTCATCCAGGACAATGTGGAGTTCTTCGACCTCGGCATGGTGGTGGTCGACGAGCAGCACCGCTTCGGCGTGGAGCAGCGGGACGCGTTGCGCACCAAGGCCAAGGGCACCGCCAGTCCGCATCTGCTGGTCATGACGGCCACACCGATTCCGCGCACCATCGCCATGACCACCCTCGGCGATCTGGAAACCTCGGTGTTGACCCAGCTTCCGCGCGGCCGGTCCCCGATCACTTCCAAAGTCGTTCCCGCCAAGGTGAAACCGGCATGGGTGGATCGCGCCTGGGAGCGCATCCGTGAGGAGGTCGCCGAAGGGCGTCAGGCGTACGTGGTGTGCTCGCGCATCGGCGACGAGGAGGAGAACGGTAAGGGCAAGGGCCGCAAGGCGAAAGCCGAGGAGGAGAAGGAGGGTCCCACCACCCACTCGGCGGTCGACATGTACGAGATGCTCGGCTCGGGTCCCTTCAAGGATCTGCGGGTGGGGTTGCTGCACGGTCGTCTGCCAGCCGACGAAAAAGACAGCGTCATGCGAGCTTTCAACGATGCCGAGATCGATGTGCTGGTCTGCACCACGGTCGTCGAGGTCGGTGTCGATGTCCCGAATGCCACGGTCATGGTGATCGTCGACGCCGATCGGTTCGGCGTGAGCCAGCTGCACCAGCTGCGCGGTCGGGTCGGGCGTGGCAAGCACGCGGGGCTGTGCCTGCTCATCACCGAGGCCAATCCGGTGGGCACGGCCATGGCCCGTCTGGAGGCGGTCGCGGGCACCACCGACGGTTTCGAGCTCGCCGTGCTGGATCTGAGGCAGCGCCGCGAGGGCGATGTCCTGGGTTCCGCGCAGTCGGGTACGGCCCGCAGTCTGCGCTTGCTGTCCCTGCTCGACGATCTCGAAGTCATCACCGCCGCTCAGCAATTGGCGCGCGAGATCGTCGAATCCGATCCGGGTCTGAAGAATCATCCCGGCCTGGCGCGCATGATGCGCGCGGCCGTGGACGGTGAGCGGCTGGAGTATCTCGCGAAATCCTGACCGGGCGCCTCACTCGTCCGTGGACCGTGCCGGTGTCAGCCCCGCCAAATCGTTCCACCGGGCGAGTTCCTCGTCGTGCGAACCCGCGAGCGTGGCCTCGGTGACGTCGACCGCGGCCGCGTCGTCGCTGTCGCCGTCGCGGGTCAGCAGTAGCAGCGGCCAGGTGGGTGCGGCGGGTTCGGCGCCGTCGAACGGCTGCCAGTCCCAGGCTCCGCGGAACCGCCACGCCCGCCCGCCGGAATCGGCGACCTCGTCGCCGATCTCGAGGAAGGCGTACGGACGGAACAGCAATTCGACGCGCCGGGGAATGTCGTCTTCGGGATCGAACGCGGAGCCCTGATCCGCCAGCGCCGCATCGAGCGACTGCCCGGCCCGCAGACAGACGACCTCCCGCCGCGGCCGCGGCAGCCATCCGGTCACGCGCGGCGGATCGAGATTCCGCACCGCGATCACGTGCACCACGGTCGGCGGAATCCCGATGCGGCACACCGCATCGGGGGCGAGTTCTCCGGCAGCGGGCTGGATCCGGAACACCTCGCGGTCCCAGCCGAGCGTGTCCGGCCCGGCCGCGAGCGCCACCACGCCGTTCCAGCGAACCCCGTCACTGTCCGGATCGACGGCCCACCACGGCCATTCGACGTGGACATCGTCCGCCGTCAGCTCGGTCACCCGAGCCTCGGTGAACGGACAGGACAGCTCGAGGATGTCGCCAACCCGGTATTCGAACGCCACAGCCACCGAACCTAACCCGTCCCCGACCCGGGCGTCGCATTCCATGGGTCGACCGGTCGTGGCTGCCGATGGCCGGCGATAGGCCCGTGCGTCTCGAAGGCTAACCGGCGGCCGGGAACTCGTCGGCCTTGACGCCCTGGATGAAGGCTTCCCACTCTCGAACGGTGAAAAGCAGAACCGCGCCGTTGCGGCCTTCCTTGCCGTGGGCGACCACGATGCCGCGGCCGGGCCAGTAGCCGACCTGAACGCTGCTGCCATGCGGGCCGTTGACCGTGCTCGTCCGAAGTTGGAGCCCTGCGGGCAGATCTGCCTGGGTGATCATGGGAGCGGTTCCTTTCGTCCTTTCACAGGTCGTTTCGGACGCGAGGCGAGGAAAGTAGCCGGGGTCCACCATGCGGGACAGCCATCGGGCATCGGCTGTAAGAACGCGACCGCGAGAGCGGTGCGACAGCGCTCACACTACCGGGCGGCTGCTGGAAATGTGCCCGGTATGAGGGTCGCAAAACGGTGGCTCATCCTGAGGATTCAGGTACCTGCCCGCGCCGGTGAGGGAGGATTCGCATCCGAGGTGAGAGGTGTTCGCCCGTACGGGATTCGACGGTGTCACCGTACGGGCACACGGAGACGATGCCGCGATCCTCACACCTCGAGGTCCTCTTCGATGCCCTTGAGGCGGTGGCGGGCCATGGCCAGGTTGGCGCGGCCGCGGTCGAGAGCGAGATAGAGGAACAGGCCCTTGGATTTACGGCCGGTCATGGGGCGAATGACGTGGTACTGATTGCTGAGTGTGATGAGGATGTCCTCGATTTCCTCATTGATGCCCAGCTGATCGATGGTGCGCATCTTGGCTCTGACCACCTCGGTATTGCCCGCCGCGGCGATCTGGAGATCCAGTGCCTTGGAGCTGCCGAGCATGCCGAGCGCCATGCCGCTGTTGTAGTCGACCACGGCGGCGCCGATGGCGCCGTCGATCACCATCATGTCCTTCAGCGCGATATCCATGTTGGACATGGGTTTTCCTTTCAATCGGTGTTATCACTTGGGGTTGGAAGTCTGGAGCGGGTCGGCCTCCCCGGTCACGGTCGCGAGGCGCTCGGCGATAGCGCGGGCGGCGGGCCGTGATTCCAGGTGCAGGCGGCCGATATTGGCGCCGGGCCCGGCCAGCACGGTGAGCGAGGCGGTCCAGCCGACCGCGTAGATCACCACGTCCCCGGTCTCGCCGTGCACCACGACCTCGCGAAAGCCGCCGCCGTGCGCGGTGGCGGCCAGCCGGTGCGAGAGCGAGAGCTGTGCGGCGGTGAGCGCCGCCATGCCCGCGGGCTCGATGTGCGCGGGCAGATCGTGCGCGATGAGCAGCCCGTCGGTGGAGGCCACCAGCGTGCCCGTCAGCTGCGGCACCCGATCCCGCAGCGACTCGAGCTCCTCGAGTACCTGTGTGTTCGGTTCTGGGCCGGACAGCGCCACTTTGGTCAACCTTCTTCCTATCAATTCACCGAGCCGCCTTCTCCGCGCGGTCACGCGAGCTCCTCCAAGGCCGCCTCCCTATTCGTTCGCTGAGCGGTTGTGCCCGTTCCGTTCGACCGGATGCACCGGCTGCGGTCATGCCAGTTCCTCCAGCGCTGCCCGCAGCCGTATGAGCACGTCCCAGTCGGGCGGCTCCCAGCGGTCGGGGACGGCGACGGGGGTGGCCCGCCGAATCCGCCGGCGCAGCGGTGGCATGGAATCCGTTGCCGCGGTGGTGTGCTGGGCCGAATCCGGGGGACCCGGGCCGGGGCCGCCCAGGGGGTTCCCGATGCCGAGGGGGTTCCCGATGCCGAGGGGGTTCCCGATGCCGAGGGGGTCCGCGATGCCGAGGGGGTCCGCGATGCCGAGGGGGTCCGCGATGCCGGGCGGGTCCGCACGGGTGACAACCACCGGCGGTTCGACGAGTCCGGCCGTGGTGAGATCGCGCACCGCGAGCAGACAGCCGTAGGTGGTGCGACCCAGATCCTCGGCGAGCCCGGTGATGCTGCGCCGGGCATCGACGGCGGCGAGCACCTCGGCCTGGCCTCCGGTGAGCACCACGCGCCGCCGCCGCACCCGGCGCACGGGCGCCACGGCCACGCGGTCCACCAGTTCCACCGGCCAGACTCCCGTCGCCGGGTCGCCACGGCGGGCGCATTCGTGAATCAGCGCACCGGGCGTGATTCGGCAGGCCTCGGCCAGCCAGTGCGGCTGTCCTGCATGGAATTCCGGTGGGGCCGCCGCGGCCAGCAACATATAGGCGGCGTCGAAGACCGACAGCAGCGCGAGGGTTTCCAGGCGAGGGCTCGTGAGTAGCCCGTCATCCCCCTGCGCGTGGGCGCGCCGCCATTGTTCGGCGTCGGCCAGGCCGGAGGCCACCACCATGCGGTCGAGTGCGGTGGTGCGCCGGCATTCGGCGGCCACGATCGCGCCCTCGACGAGATGAAATGCGCCGTCGCCCACGGTGAGTACGCCGGTGCCGCGTTGCTGCTCCAGCCGCCGTAGTTCGATGACGAGTTCACTGTCCATGGTGCTCCTCGGCAAATTCGGTGAGAATTGCCCGCAGCTGGTATCGCGCCATGGCGAGATTGCCGGAGTCGCCGTCGAAGAGGATGTGCACGAAAAGCCGTCCGTCGAAATCGCCGTCGATCAAATTCAGCAGGTGAAATCCCCGAGTTCCGCACACGATGATCTCGGTGATGTCGTCGTCGGCGCGGCCGCTGGCGAGCGCCGGCGAGGCGAGCACGGAGCGCACGACATCGGTTGCCGCGGCGGCGTCTTCGTGTTGATCGACCACATCGTGTCGCCCGGCCGCGGCAATGGCCAGACCACTCGCGCCGTCTACCAGGGTTACGCTGCATGCACCGGGAATGTCCATGATGCGTTTGAGGCATCCGTCAATACCGACCACTGCGCCACCGTTTTTTTGAGGAGAGACTTCGAACAAATCCAGACGCTACACATGATGTGCTCGTGATGTGTGGCAAACGTCGGATTAATGCAGGTGACTCATCATTCTCCCGAGGCCGATATCAAGAATACTGGACAGTATTAAATACCTTTCGGTATTTACCGTATTGGGGGCATGGTGGATATCCGCAAGGGATGCATGAGATGCCGCCCGGTACAACGACATCGACCAGCGGCGATGGGTGCGCGGCGGCGTCCGGGTGGCAGGAAGCCTTCGAAGACGATGCGCTATAAGAGAACTCGGCGATAGCCGGGCGGGTACTATCCGCGTCTCAGCGGGGCATGCGGGGATACGGCAGGTCCGAACTGGTGTGCTCGCTGATGGCCAGCGGTCGTCCGATCTGCGGGAAGGCGCGCTGGGCGCAGTCGGGGCGCTCGCACACCTTGCAGCCCGCGCCGATGGGCACGGCCGCCGTCGGATCATCCAGCTCCAGGCCGCGGGAATACGCCAGCCGGTCGGCGTATTCGATATCGCAGCCCAGCCCGATGGCGAATTCCTTTCCGGCTGTGCCGAATCCGGTCAGGGTGGGCGCGGTGGTGCGAGCCACCCACAGGTAACGCCGCCCGTCGGGCATGGCGGCGATCTGGGACAGCATGCGGCCCGGATGGTTGAACGCCTCGTGCACCACCCACAGCGGGCAGCTACCGCCCGCCCGGGAGAAGTGGAAGGCGGTGGCGGACTGGCGCTTCGAGATATTGCCGGCGCGATCGGTGCGGATGAGGAAGAACGGCACCCCGCGCTGCCCCTGCCGCTGCAGGGTGCTGAGCCGGTGGCAGACGGTCTCGAAGCCGACCTCGAATCGCAGGCTCAGCAGGTCGATGTCATAGCGCAGCTCCTCGGCCGAGCGTAGGAACTTGCTATAGGGCAAGATGAGAGCCCCCGCGAAGTAGTTGGCCAGCCCGACTCGGGCCAGAGTGCGGGATTCGCCGCTCAGCGCGGGGCTTTCGTCGAGGACCTCGTCGAGCAGGCCGCCGTGCAGCAGGAAGGCGAGGGTGGTGGCGATCTGGAAGGCGCGCTGTCCGGGCCGCAATCGCCGGGCCAGGGTCAAGGTGCGGGTCTCGGGCTCGTAGCGGCGCTTCGGAATATTCGGGTCGGCGCCGTCGCCGCGCACCAGGACGGTGACGCCCGCGCGTTCCTCGGCCACCCGAGCGAGTTGCCGGTCCAGGGAGCCGATGGTGAGCCCGCTCTCCTCGAACAGCCGCTCGGCCGCGAGATCCAGCTGGGCGATGTGATTGTGATGGTCGTAGAAGAAGTCGCGCACGTCCTCGTGGGGCATGGGGGCGCCGTGTGCGCCGGCGGTGGTGGACACCTTGGAGGACAGCAGATCCAACTGATCGGTCGCGGCGCGTAATCGGCGATGCATGGCCACAACGATTTTCGCGATTTCGGGCATCCGGGTGGCCAGATCCTCGACCTCGGCGACCGGCGCGGCATTGCCGCCCGCCGCCTCCACCAAAATCTCGTGCAGGTCCGAGACCAGCCGAGCGTCGGAGTCCGCGGCGAAGAACTGCACATCCAGGTCGAAGGTGGAATTCAGTTTCAGCAGCACGGGAATGGTGAGCGGTCGCTGGTCACGCTCGAGCTGGTTGAGGTAGCTGGGGGACAGATCCAGGGATTTGGCCAAGGCCGCCTGGGTCATCCGCCGTTCCTCGCGCAACCGCCGTAGTCGGGCCCCCGCATACATCTTGCGCACGTGCAGGATGGTACCGATTCAGCTTCGCAAACATCGCAATTTGGGAAGACACGCCGCAACTTCCACGATCCTGCGTTGCTCTTCACCATGATGACCGGGCTGCGTAGCATGCGAATCGGGCACTTCGGGCAATCGTGCACGCGGGTCCCCATCGTACGACCAAGCCCGTGCCGACGGAGGGGAACGAGGTCCGGAATGTGCTCCGAAATCGGTGCGCTCACCCCAGAATCAGGTGAACCTGAAGTTCGCCGACGAGAAACCCGAGCACCGCGCCAATGGCCACCAGCTTCCATTCGTCCTGTTTGAATGCCGGGCGCAGCAGACCCTCGTACTCGTCGTCGGTCAACTGCTTCGTCTTCTCGACGACGAGGGTGCGCACATCCAGGGCTTCGATGGCGTGCTGATCGAAGCCGGAATGCGCGGCGGCCTTGACGTGGTCGAGCACGAAGGTGACGGCATCGCGTTCGAGGGCGGTATAGCGCTCGCGCGCGACCATCAGCATGAGCGGGCGGGCCGGGCCGGTCTGCAGTTCCAGGAACTCGCTGACGTGCCGGCTCAATAGCGAGGCCAACCGGTCGGCACGTTCTCCATTGAGTACGGCCTCGAGAATGCGTGCGGGGGTGAGGATCTCGGTGGCGATGAGGTCGCCGTAGTCGGTGCAGACCTCATCGCGGCGCTTGTGGAACAGGCCCTGCCACTTGAATGGACCGATGCCGACCGGACGGATCGGCCGGAAGATCATCTGCAGCGCCAGCCAGTCGGTGAGCAATCCGGTGAAACCGCCGAAAGCGGGCATGAGCCATGGGGAATGGGTGAGCGCCCAGGTGATCATCTGCACGAAGCCCAGCACGGTGCCGAAGATCAAGCCCGAGCGCACGATGAAGCGCAACTCGTTGCGACCCACCCGGCGCACCATCTCCACCAGCAACGACTTATCGTCCACCAGCGCGCTGATGGCCATGCCGCGCAGGTCCATCACCTGGTCCAGATTGGTGCGCAGGTCGAGAACGATGTCCTCGATCAGCTGCGGCAGATCCCGTTGCGCGCGTTCGATGATGGCGCGCTGGGCGGCGTCGGGCAGGTTCACCCACAAGCGCGGCTGATGCTTCATCATCATGGCGCGGACCATGTAATCGACACCGGCGTCGAGAGGTTCGCGCAGCCGCGTGGTCAGCTCGGCGACATCGACGCGGGCGATGACGTCCTGTGGATCGATGAGCGTGCCGAACATGAGGTCCACCGCGATGGTGGCCATACGCGGCGCGGATCGCGGGATTACGCCCTGCCAGCCCAACCACGGTGGGATGCCCTTGAATTCGAGCGGATACATGAGCATCTGCACGGCGACGATCTTGGTCACCCAGCCGATGAGCGCGGCGACGAGCGGGATGGAGCAGTAGAGCAGCCAATGGTCGGCGAAATCCGCGATCACGACCCGCTCGGCCTCTGCGCCCCGGTGGTTGCCATGCCCGCTCCTCAGCGCGATTATTCGTATCCTGCGATACGGTTATTTGTATCGCGCTCAGGTTAGGAGACCCGCGTGCCCGCTGGCAAGACCGAGAGCTCACCGCCCACCCAGCGCGTGGTCGCCATCGTGGAACTGCTCGCCGCCCAGCGTGCCGCGCTCACCGCGGCCGAGATCGCCGACACCCTGACCCTCAACCGCTCCACCGCCGGAGCGATCCTGGCCGCCCTCGCCGAACGCGGCTGGGTGCGCCGGCTCCCGGATCTGAGCTACGAACTCGGCACCCGGCTGGCCGCCATCGGGGCTCGCGCGGCCACACGGCGCGACGATCGGGCCTGGCTGGACCAGGAATTGGAGCGGCTGGCCGACCGTGTCGACTGCGGCGCCGCCCTGACCGCGCTCAGCGGCGACCATCTGGAATTCGTGGCCGTCACCCGCGACCGGCTCACCGCGGGAATCGAATGCGGCGTGCGGATTCCACTGCGCGCGCCGGCGGGCGCCGCCATCATCGCCCACGCCACCACGGCCCGCCAACAGGATTGGCTCGAGACGCGGGGGCCGGAGCGACGTGACGAATATCGCGCCGTGCTCGCGACCCTCCGCTCCGCCGGATACTGCGCGTGGCGGCTGGAACCCGACAGCCTGCCCGGCGTCCGGGTGCTGTCGGAGGTCGCCGATCACCTCGCCGATCACCCGGGCAGCAAGGAATTGCGGGGCCGGGTGCTGGCGCAGCTGGGGACCATCGTCGGGAGCGCCTACGACCAATCCACGCTCGACCGCGATGTGGCGCTGCCGCTGAGTTATCTGAGCGCACCGGTCTTCGACGGCGGCGGTCACGCGGTGCTGGAATTGCAGATCGGCCCGTTGCGCGAGGACGTCACCCGCGCCGAACGGCGTCGCTATCTGGCCGAGTTGTCCGCGGCCGCGCGCCGCATCGAGGACGGGCTGGAGTCGGTGCCCGCCCGCCGCGCATGAGCTCGTCCAAATGCACCGCCGTGAACCGGTTTTCGAGGTCGCGGCACGTCAGTCGGCGCCCCACACCACCGCCTGCGCGGCGATGACCGCGGTGCCGTCGAAGGTCACGGCGGGCGAGCCGTGGAGTCGATAGCCCTCGTCGAGCAGTGCGCTGATCCGCTCGCAGAATCGCGCGTCATCGGGTCCGGTGATCAGGCGGTAGCGCAGGCGCGGTTGATCGGTCATGACGCCAGCCTAGGGCGTCGGCCGCGGTGAACGCCTACTGCATTTGGCGGGTGACGTCGATGAGGAACCCGATGGTGTCCCGCACCTTCGCGTCGGTCATCCTCAGCGGTGTCGAACCGGCTCCAGCGACCTTGTCGTCGATCGCGAGCATGCCTTCCCACGTGCCGACCCGGGTCAGGAAGCTGTCGTCCGGGGTGCGCCAGACATCCTCGCCGAAACCGTCCAGGCGCTGGTAGCGGTCGCCCGTCGGATCGGTGTGATCGGGTTTGCGCATGTTGCGCACCGTCATCCAGGCGACATAGGGGGCGCGGCGTTGCAGGTTCAGGTAGCACGAACCGGACATGCCGATCGTGGCGTTGATGGTGCCCTGGCTGAGCTCGGCCACCTGCGCCTCCGGGACGCCCAGCGTGTTGTGGAAGAAATCGGTCATCCGGTCGCACAAGTCCTTGTTCGAATGCGCCGAAGGCGTTGAGCCAGGGTCGGATTCGGGCACGGGAGACGATCCGCAGCCCGCGAGCGCCAAGACGGCCACGGCCGCCGCCAGGCATCGGAGTCCCCACCGTCTTCCGAACACCTCGACCTCCTGTCCGGGCGGAGCGTAACAAGGACCGCAGGGCCCGGCCAACGTGATGGCGCACATGCGCCGTCCGTCACGCCTCTGCTTTTCGCGGTGGATAACGCTGTCGTGGAACGGTTTCCGGGTGGAGGCTCACAGGACCTTGACGATGGCGGGAACGACCTTCTGCACGAGGATGTCCGGCGAGCGGTCGTTCCAGTGCTGGAACGCCTGGGCGGCGGCGGGGTCGTCGACGATGACGAGCCGGGCGTGGGTGAGATTGGAGGAGACGAAAGAGCTGGGCAGGCCGCGTAGGCCGCCGTTGCCCGCCTGCTTGTCGGTGCGCACCACGATGACGAGATCGACGTCGGGGACGATGACATCGGAGGGGGACAGCGGTCTGGGAGAGCCCTCGCCGGACTGGGCACGGAAATCGGTGGCGTAGCGGAAGCCGATGTCCTGCAGGAACTTCGCCTGGTCACTGGTGTCGAGGTCGGCGGAGAGCGTGCCGTCGCCGAAGTTGAAGGCGGCGATGGTCTTGTTCTGGAACGCGGGGTGCGCCGAGCGCACCTGCGCCAGGGAATCGGTGTGGGTCGTGGTGGCCGTGGGGGTCCCGCCGCCGGAGTCGTGATGGGCGGACAGGAAGGCGGCGACACCCGAAATGCCCAGCAGCGCAGCGATCGCCGCGATGGTCACGGCCTGCCGCAGCCGTGCGCGTTCGACGGGTGGACGCGGCCGGTCGATCCGTTCCGTCGGCGGCTCGTCATCGACGATCGCTGGGGCCGTCGGCATCCGGCCCTGGAGCGCGAGCGCCGCGTCATCGGTGAAGTCGCGGCAAGTGGCGTAGCGGTGCGCCGGATCCTTGGCCAGCACCTTGGCGATCACCGCGTCCAGCGCCGGCGGCAGGTCGGCGCGCAGCGTGCCCAACGCGGGCGGCGGCTCCTGCAGGTGGCCCAGGGTCGCCTGGGCCAGCGAGGTCACCGGGAACGGGGTGCGGCCGGTGAGCAGCTTCACGAACGCGCAGCCCAGACTGTAGATATCGCCGCGATGGTCGAGCGGCCCCGCGACCAGCCGTTCGGGCGGCGCGTAGGCCAGCGTGGCCATCAGGCCGTCGGTCGCGGTGAGCTCGCGACCGTCGGAAACGGATGTGGCCACACCGAAATCGGTGAGCAGCACCCGCTCCTCGTCGTCCGGAGAGTCCTCCTCGCCGTGCGAGAGCAGAAAGTTGGCGGGCTTCACGTCACGGTGCAGCAGGCCGCGCCGGTGCGCGTGGTCGAGGGCCTTCCCGACCTCGGTGACGATGCGCAGCGCGCGCTGCGGCGTCATGCCCTGCGGGTTCTTCTTCAGCTCGACCGCGGCATCGGTGCCGGGCACGTACTGCATGGCGATCCACAGCCGCCCGTCCTCCTCACCACGCGCGTAGACCGTCACGATGTTCGGATGGTCCAGTTCCGCCGCGAGATTCGCCTCGCGTTCGAACCGGGCGCGGTAGAGCTCGTCGTGGGACAGGTCGGCGCTGAGGACCTTCAGCGCGTCGAGCCGGCGCGGGAACATCGGATCCTGCACCAGGTACACGGTGCCCATGCCGCCGCTGCCGAGTACCCGGATCACCCGGTAGCCGCCCACGATCGTGCCGGGCCGCAACGGCATTCACGTCCTCCTCAGCGCTGCCGGGATGCCGACCCTATGAATGTAGCAACGTTCACCGCACCCGGCCCGGGATCAAATGTGCCCGTACGCGAGCAGTTCGTACTGCGCCGAAAGCCGTTGGCGCAGATCCTGGGACTGGTCGGCGTACACCTCCGCCACGTAGCGCTCGTAGGGTAGATAGCACATGAACTTCGCGGCGACGGCGTTCTTCTCGTCCTTCAGCTGCAGGCACCGAGCGGTTGCCAGACCGGGCGGCGCGTCGACGGGTTTGTACCTGTCGCTCAGCTCGTCTACGAACGTGCCGATCAGCCGCTGTGCGGCGGCGCTGTCCCGGGTCCGGTAGACGCCGCTGAGCGCGTGCGCCACCAGATCGACCCCGTCCTCGTCGAAGGCGCGCCGGGAGACCGCCGGTCGATCATCGAGGGCCAGCGCGGCATGCGGACCGTACAGCCCCTCGATCGCCCAGATCTGTCCCTTGCCCGGCGGCAGGGTGCGCCCGAGCAGGTCGTCGGGGTCGGCGGCGATGCCCGCGAGCTGGTCCAACGGGGTCGGCTGATAGTCCCGCATGGAGTCGATGGCCTTGTCCAGCACCCGCTTCGCCATATCCAGCAGGGCGCCGGGGCCGTCGGGCACCGTGAGATCGTCCTCGAGATGGAGCCAGTAGAGGTAATCGCCCTGCGCGTAACCGGCTTTCACCGATTCGAGCGAGGTCAGGGCCGCCTTCGCGGTGGGATAGCCCGGTATCCGCAGCGGACCCTTGTCCGGGTACTCCGGATCCGCCAGTCCGACAAGGAAATCCCCGGCAGCGGCCGCCTGCTCCGGTTTCGTGAACCGCAGCACGGTGAGGTCCACGTTCAATCCGAGCGAGCTGTCGACGCGATGCCGCCCGCCCGACTCCCACCCCGCGATCAGGCCCGGCGCCTTGTCATTGAAGTTGTCGATGCTCATTGGTGTGTAGTCGGCCGTGACCGCGTGCGCGGCATTGCTGTACACCAGCCGGTCGTCGATCTCGAGCGCCAGTGGGATGTGCTCGGCCATCCGGATCGATTCCTGGAGCAGATCGCCGACCGTGATATCGGGCTTCTTGGTCGTGATCGTGCGCGGCACCACCGGGTAATTGCCCGGATCCAGCTGGGAGGCATCGACGATCGCGGCCTTCGAGGTGGGAGCGGCCGGTTCGTGTGGGGTCGATCCGCAGGCGGCGGCGAGGACGACCGCCAGCGCCAGCAGTGCCGACCGCGTTCTCGTGCGCGCAGTGGTCATGGCAGCTATCCGCTCTTGGCCAGCATCGAGTACTGCGCCGAAACCCGTTGCGCGAACGAGGCGGGCGCGGCCCCGCTGAATCGCGCCTCGGCCCCGATCACCGCGACATACCGGCCGTACACCACCGCGCAGAGGTAGGTGTAGTCACGGATCGGCTCGGGCTCGTCCAGCTGAATGCAGTGTGCGTCGGTGATGCCCGGCGGGTGCGGGTATTCGTCGTCGTCGCGGCCCAGCGTGGTCAGGGCGGCCTGTAAACCGAAGGCCGCCGCCAGATCCCGGGTGCGGTAGACGGTCGCGGCATTGCGGGCGACCAGATCCACCCCGGCCGCCGCGTATGCCTTGCGCGCCGCGGCGCCGTCGCGTTCGAAATGCAATGCGCCCGCTGGGCTGTAGACCCCGCCGTAGCTCCAGCCCACGCGGTCGGAATCGGAGCTGTCGTACTTGTTCGGCAGCGTCAGGCCCAGAATGTTGTCCGGATTGGTCGGCAAATCCGGAATGTCCTCGAGCGGTGTGGGTTTCAGGTCGGCCATCCTGACGAGCTGGGTTTGCAGCATGGCCTTCAGACGCTCACCGAGTGCGGCCGGATCGGCCCGCGGGATCACCGCGTGGCCGATGATCGCGTACACGCCGTGCACCGCGAAGACCTGGCCCTTGGCATCGGTGATCGACGAGGCCCGGGCGTTCTCGACGCCGTCGATCGGAATCGGGTGCAGTCCCGGGGCTGCCAGCGCGTCGGAGAACCCGTCGACGGCCGCTTGGGCGGCCTGTTCGGTCGGGAACCTCATGATCGCGAGGGTGATGTGCTTGCGCGCGCGGACGCTGTTGTTGTCGCGCCAGATGTAGGCGCCCGCGATCATCCTGTTGCGCTCGGCGATCGGCTGCCAGGACTTCGGGAACGGGCCGTCGGAGTCGTCGAAGTTGGCGTCGGAGGTGTCCAGCACCCTGGCCCCGCCCAGGAACGTGACGTCGGGATCGATTTCGTCCGGACCGGCCAGATAGCTCAGCATGCGCCGCGACTCGATCTGGTACACGTCGGTGGCGACCCCGTAGGTGGGGGAGTACTCGATCGGGCCCGAAGGGTACGGTCCGACGATAATCTTCGAGAAGTCGGGCGGGGTCATGCCCGGCACCGGGTGGCCCGGAACGGTCGACGACGCGACCGCGACGCTGAACGCGAGCACGGCGGTCACCACAGCCGCCACCGCCAGAACCGTTCGGAGCCCGCGGAATCCGCGGATGCGCCTCATGCCGTCACCTGCTCGTCACCAGCACGTACTGGGCCGCCGTCTTCTGATACAACTCCAGCACATTGAAGGCGGCGACCTGCACGTTGTACCGATCCACATGGAAGGTGCACTGGTTGGAGACGGCCTTCCCGTTCTCCAGGATCGCGAAACAGCCGATATCGCCGGGGAAACTCGGTGGCGGGGCGATGCTCTGGTGATTGTCGGGTTTGTCCCGGGACGGATCCCACTTGTCCCACAGCGCGCGGGCCGCCGTGCCGGTCCGGCTGTGGAACACCAGCGCGTCGCCATAGCCGACCAGATCGATGTCGCCGAGAGTCAGGAAATCGAGGTCGTCACCATCGAGACTCTGCAGCGCGCCGCGACCGGTGTACACCCCGTCAGGGTCCGGCCGCATGGGCTCTTCGGGATTCGTCGGCAGGGTGCGGCCGAGAATGCCGTCCGGGTCGAGCGGCATGTGCTCGAACCTGTCCGCGGGCGTGGGCGCGAACCTGTCCAGCAGTGGCAGTGCCACCTTGAGCATCTGCTCGGTGCGCCGGGTCAGATCGGCCAGATCCGGTGTGGCGGCCAGCTCGTCGACCACCTTGACGAAGACGACGTAGCGGTCGTGCGCGGTCCAGGAACCGATGGAGGCCACGTTCGGTCGCCAATGTGCCTTGCTGTCAGGGTATTTCGGCAGGGTGACGGGACGATTGTCGATGTTGTAGGTGAAGTCGTCGTGTTCCAGCGTAGGCCCGACGGCGGCGGCGCGGCCCGCGTCCGGCAGTTCCAGCACCGCGATGCTGAGCTTGCGGTGCTTGTCGTCGGAGTCCGATCCGGTGCACCAGGTATCGACCCAGCCGCCGCGCAGATCGTGGGCGACCTCGTCGAAGGTGTCGTTGATGAGGATGTCGCCCAGGCCCTTGTGGTTGGTCACGATGTGCGGGCGGATATCGTTCGAGCACTCATAGGCGTAGTCGCGGTCGGCCTCGAACGGCAGCGCTACATAGTCCGACAGCCGCTGCGACTCGCGAATGCGGGATTGCTTGTCGGTCTTGGCGTTTCCCACCACGCGCGGCCGGGTCTGATAGTTGCCGACCTCCAGGCTGCTCGGATCGGTCTCCTGCCGGACCGCATGACCGGGGACGCTGGTGGTGCAGCCGGCCGCGGCGAGCGCCACCGCAAGGCAAGCCAGCAGCGCTGCGCGCGACGTGAACGATCTCAACGTCCCCCTCCTCGTGCCGGATTTTACCGTCGCTCAAGCCTTCTCGCGCGGCTTCGGCCATGCGGGCTGTGGCGTCGGACACGATCGTGCGGCAATCCGGGCACCGGGATGTCTCGGTGCGCGCCCGCCCGGCGACGGGTCGCGGGGCCGCAATGCTTAGCACGGCGGCGAATTCAGTGGTCGGAGCATCGCAACCCTCACCGACAGGGATGTATCGCGGTGATTAACACAAATTCGCAAGCGACGAGTCCGTCCTGTGAAGATTGCACCGAACGGGACTTCGATGCCCGATTCGTATCGCCGGGCAGGTACCTTCTACGCATGTTCTCCAAAGTCCTGGTCGCCAACCGCGGCGAGATCGCCATTCGCGCCTTCCGTGCGGCCTACGAACTCGGCATCGGTACCGTCGCGGTTTTCCCGTACGAGGACCGCAACTCCGTGCACCGGCTCAAGGCCGACGAGGCGTACCAGATCGGTGAGCCCGGACACCCCGTGCGGGCGTACCTCTCGATCGAGGAGATCATCAAGGCCGCCAAGTCCGCGGGCGCGGACGCCATCTACCCGGGCTACGGCTTCCTGTCGGAGAACCCGGACCTGGCCGCCGCCTGCGCCCGGGAGGGCATCACCTTCATCGGCCCGTCCGCGCAGGTCCTCGAACTGACCGGTAACAAGGCGCGCGCCATCGCCGCCGCCAAGGCCGCCGGACTGCCGGTGCTGCGTTCGAGCGAACCGTCCGCCGATGTGGACACGCTCATGGCCGCCTCGGAGTCGATGGAGTTCCCGATCTTCGTCAAGGCCGTCGCCGGTGGTGGCGGGCGCGGCATGCGGCGGGTCACCGATCCGGCGCAGTTGCGCGAGTCCATCGAGGCCGCCGCGCGCGAGGCCGAATCGGCCTTCGGCGACGCGACCGTGTTCCTCGAGCAGGCGGTGGTCAACCCCCGCCACATCGAGGTGCAGATCCTGGCCGACCAGCAGGGCGATGTGATCCACCTCTTCGAGCGCGACTGCTCGTTGCAGCGCCGCCACCAGAAGGTGATCGAACTCGCGCCCGCCCCCAACCTGGATCCAGCACTGCGCGAACGCATCTGCGCCGACGCGGTGGCCTTCGCCCGCCAGATCGGCTACTCCTGCGCGGGCACCGTGGAATTCCTGCTCGACGAGCGCGGAAATCACGTGTTCATCGAGATGAATCCGCGAATCCAGGTGGAGCACACGGTGACCGAGGAGATCACCGATGTCGACCTGGTGCAGTCGCAGCTGCGCATCGCGGCGGGTGAGACCCTGGCCGATCTGGGCCTGAGCCAGGAGTCGGTCCACATTCGCGGCGCGGCGCTGCAGTGCCGCATCACCACCGAGGACCCGGCCAACGGGTTCCGGCCCGACACCGGCCGCATCACCGGCTACCGCTCCCCGGGCGGTGCGGGCGTACGCCTGGACGGCGGCGCGAACGTCGGCGCCGAAGTGGGCGCCCACTTCGACTCCATGCTGGTCAAGCTGACCTGTCGCGGCCGGGACTTCGCCACCGCGGTGGCGCGGGCCCGGCGCGCGGTCGCCGAATTCCGTATCCGCGGCGTGACGACCAATATCCCCTTCCTGCTCGCGGTGCTGGACGATCCGGACTTCCGCGCGGGCAAGGTCACCACCTCGTTCATCGACGAGCGGCCGGAGCTGCTCACGCTGAAGAGCTCGGCCGACCGCGGCACCAAGATCCTGCAGTACCTGGCCGACGTCACCGTGAACAAGCCGCACGGCTCGCGGCCCACCAAGGTGTACCCGCACGACAAACTGCCCGCCATCGACCTGACCGTGCCGCCGCCGGCCGGATCCCGGCAGCGGTTGCTCGAGCTCGGGCCGGAGGCCTTCGCGCAATGGCTGCGCAACCGCGAGGGTGTGGCCGTCACCGACACCACCTTCCGTGACGCGCATCAGTCGCTGCTGGCCACCCGGGTGCGCACCAACGGCCTGCTCGACGTGGCCGGGCACGTGGCGCGCATGACCCCCGAGCTGCTGTCGATCGAATGCTGGGGCGGCGCAACCTATGACGTGGCGCTGCGGTTCCTCTACGAGGACCCGTGGGAGCGGCTCGCGGCGCTACGCGAGGCCGTGCCGAACATCAACCTGCAGATGCTGCTGCGCGGCCGCAACACCGTCGGCTACACGCCGTACCCGGAAAAGGTCACGCGCGCTTTCGTTTCCGAGGCCACCGCCACCGGCATCGACATCTTCCGCATCTTCGACGCGCTCAACAATGTCGACCAGATGCGTCCCGCCATCGACGCCGTCCGCGAAACCGGCACGGCCCTGGCCGAAGTCGCGCTCAGCTACACCGGCGACCTGTCCGACCCGAACGAGAACCTCTACACCCTCGACTACTACCTCAAGCTCGCCGAGCAGATCGTCGAGGCCGGGGCGCACATCATCGGCATCAAGGACATGGCCGGTCTGCTGCGCGCGCCCGCCGCCCACACCCTGGTCACCGCGCTGCGCCGGGAGTTCGACCTGCCGGTGCACGTCCACACCCACGACACCCCCGGCGGTCAGCTGGCCACCTACCTCGCGGCCTGGCAAGCCGGCGCGGACGCCGTCGACGGCGCGTCGGCGCCCATGGCGGGCACCACCTCCCAGCCCGCGCTCTCGGCCATCGTCGCGGCGGCCGCGAATTCGCCCTACGACACCGGGCTGAACCTGCAGAACGTCTGCGACCTCGAGCCGTACTGGGAGGCGCTGCGAAAGGTGTACGCGCCCTTCGAATCCGGGCTGCCGGGGCCAACCGGCCGCGTCTACCACCACGAGATCCCCGGCGGGCAGCTGTCGAACCTGCGCCAGCAGGCCATCGCGCTGGGCCTGGGCGACCAGTTCGAACAGGTCGAGGCGAAATACGCTGCGGCCGACCGGATGCTGGGCCGCCTGGTCAAGGTCACCCCGTCCTCCAAGGTGGTCGGCGACCTGGCGCTGGCGCTTGTCGGCACCGGCGTCGACGTCGAGGACTTCGCCTCCGACCCGGGCCGCTACGACATCCCGGACTCGGTGATCGGTTTCCTGCGTGGGGAACTCGGCACCCCGGCCGGCGGCTGGCCCGAGCCGTTCCGCAGCCGTGCGCTCGCCGGTCGTGGCCCGGCCAAGCCGGAGACCCAGCTGACCGCCGCCGACGAGGCCGGACTGAACGGGACTTCGGCGGACCGCCGCGCCACCCTCAACCGCCTGCTGTTCCCCGGCCCGACAGCCGAATTCGTCGCCCACCGCGAGAAGTTCGGCGACACCACCGGACTGTCGGCCAACCAGTTCTTCTACGGCCTGCGCCACGACGAGGAACACCGGGTCCAGCTGGACAAGGGTGTCACCCTGCTCATCGGACTGGAGGCCATCTCCGAGCCCGACGAGCGCGGCATGCGCACGGTCATGTGCATCCTCAACGGCCAGTTGCGCCCCATCACAGTGCGCGACCGCTCCATCGCCAGCGAGATCCCCGCCGCCGAGAAGGCCGACAAGACCAATGCCGGCCACATCGCGGCGCCCTTCGCCGGCGTGGTGACCCTGGCCGTCTCCGAAGGCGATTCGGTCGCCGCCGGGGACACCATCGGCACCATCGAGGCCATGAAGATGGAGGCCGCCATCACCGCACCGCGCGCGGGCACCGTCCGCCGCGTGGCCATCGCCGACGTACAGCAGGTGGAGGGCGGAGATCTGCTCGTCGAGGTCAACCTCACCGAGGCCGCCGCCGAATGACCCGCATCGTGGCGGGTACCGCCGGGGGCCGACGCCTGCGCGTCCCCCCGGCGGGCACCCGCCCCACCTCCGACCGCGTGCGCGAGGCCCTGTTCAGCCTCCTACACGCCCGCATGGACTTCGACGGCATCCACGTCCTCGATCTCTACGCGGGCTCGGGGGCGCTGGCGCTGGAAGCGCTGTCGCGCGGCGCATCCCACGCGCTGCTGATCGAATCCGACCGCAAGGCCGCGGCCATCATCCGCGGCAATATCGGCGACCTCGGGCTGCCGGGCGCGGAATTGCGGCAGAACACGGTGACCAGCGTCCTGGCCGGTCGGCCCCCCGAGCGTTACGACCTGGTCTTCTCCGATCCGCCCTACGCCCTCGAGGTCGCTGACGTCCAAGCCGACCTGCGCGCGCTGGCCGACAACGGTTGGCTTCACGACGACGCGCTCATCGTCGTCGAACGCTCCATCCGCTCGCCCGAAGTGTCCTGGCCCGACGGCTACTCACCCCTGAAGTCCCGCACCTACGGCGAAACCCGCATCGACCTCGCCGAATTCGAGGGTTGACGGCATTCGCACGCAGTGCGCGCAGATTTTCGTCATCCCGGCATGCTCTTGACCCTCTCGACCGGGATCCATCGCCGATAGTGCCCGCGTCGCCGGTGTGGATCGCGGCCCGAAGCGCACTGGAATGATAGGGCCGCTTCCGCGGGAGCATTTCTGGCGGCGGAGACCGACGGATTCTCGGACTGCCACTGGTCTGTACATGGACAGGAACCGACCAGAGTTTGGAGTCTTCGATGTCCGATTCGACGCAGACTGCCGTTGTCACCGGCGCGAGCCGGGGGTTCGGGCGGGCGATCGCCGCCGCGGTCGTCGCCTCGGGGGCGCGGGTTATCGGCGTGGCGCGTGACGCACGGGCGTTGCGGGAGGTGCGGGCCGAACTCGGGGACGGGTTCGTACCCGTATTCGCGGACGCCACCGAGGACGCGGTGGCACAGCGGGTGATTCGCGAGCATCGGCCGAACCTGCTGGTACTGAATGCTGGGGCCACACCTCATCTGGCTCCGATCCACGAGCAGAGCTGGGAGACATTCGGCCGCAACTGGGAAACCGATACCAAACACGCGTTCGTCTGGATCAGGGCCGCCCTGCGGGCGCCGCTGGCCCCCGGGAGCGCGGTGATCGCCATGTCCAGCGGCGCCGCGCTGGCCGGGTCGCCGCTCAGCGGGGGGTACGCGGGAGCCAAGTCCGCCATCCGATTCATTCGGACGTATGCCGCCGAGGAATCGGACCGCGCCGGACTCGGCATACGGTTCGTGGCCCTGCTGCCCAAGCTGACACCGGCCACCGGGCTCGGCGAGGAAGCGGTCGCGGGGTATGCCGCCCGGCAGGGTATCGACGTGGAAACCTATCTCGCCGGGATGGCGCCGATGCTCACGCCCGAGCAGGTCGGCAAGGCGGTCGTCGAACTCGCTGGTGATCCCGGCAGCGCGGCGGAATACTTGGTGAGCGGCGCCGGGCGCAAGCAGATCGGCTGAGGGTCGCGACCATGACGATGAGCGCATCTCCGGGAGCAACAGCCATGCCTTCCGACATCGAGCCCTCCACCACCGAGTCGCGCACGGCCACCACGGTGCCTGCCGAGAACGAATTCGCCGCTCTCACCGAGCGATTCCGGAAAGAGCTGCTCGCGCACTGCTATCGCATGCTGGGGTCGGTGCACGATGCCGAGGATCTGGTGCAGGAGACCTATCTGCGGGCCTGGCGCGGGTTCGGTGGGTTCGAGGGGCGGTCATCGGTGCGAAACTGGCTGTACAAGATCGCGACCATGGCCTGCCTGACCGCATTGGAAGGGCGCTCCCGTCGACCGCTGCCGTCGGGACTGGGCGCGCCGGAGGACGATCACCGGGTGGCGATGGCGGCCCGGCAGCCCGAAGTGGCGTGGTTGCAGCCCGCGCCGGACTCGCTGTTCGGGTTCGACGATCCGGCCGCGATCGTGGCCGGGCGGATGGGGGTGCGGCTGGCTTTCCTTGCGGCACTGCAACTTCTGCCCGCCCGGCAACGCGCGGTGCTGACGCTGCGCGACGTGCTGGCCTTCCGGACGGTGGAGGTCGCCGCCATGCTGGATACCACGCCGACGGCCGTGGACAGCGCGTTGCGGCGGGCGCGGAGCCGATTGGCCCAGGCGGGGCCGGTGGCGGCGGACCTGGCCGAGCCGGACGAGCTCGCCCAGCGGCGGCTGCTCGACGACTACGTCGACGCGTTCACCCGCGCCGATCACGCCGCGCTGCTCGAGCTCATGCGCGCCGACGTCGAAATGGAAATGCCGCCCACGCCAACATGGTTCACCGGACGCGACGCGGTGCACGGCTTCCTCCGCAGCCGCATTCTGCGGCCGGGCCTCTGGCGTTTCACCCCGGTCCGCGCGAACGGCCAGCCCGCCTTCGTCGTTCACAAACGCGTCGACGACCACCATTACGAGGCCTACGGCATTCAGGTCCTCACGCTGATCGGGGCCAGGATCGCGCGCATCACCGCCTTCAACGACCCGCCTCTGGTCGGTGTCTTCGGTGGCGCCCCCATTCTCGAGACCTGAAGCGGGAGCGGCGGATACGGCGATGCCCGACGTGTGCGACACGTCGGGCACCGTCAGCGAATCTGCCGGAAGCTCAGTTCTCGAACAGGTCCCGCAGCGATTCGGGGGCCTTGTACTGGCAGGTGTTGGCCAGACAGCCCAGGTCCCACATCTGCTCGATGGCCGACAGCACCGAGTAGTGGTCGGTGACATCGGTGGACGTCTTGTGGTGGGGCTGGGGCTTGCCCTGCTCGCCCTGTTCCTTGTGGACCTTGTCGGAGTTGATCACCAGCAGCGGGGCGTCGCCGCCACCGAGGACGGTGCCATTGGCGCCGACCGGGCTGCCCGGGCCGCCGGAGAAGCCGGAGTAGTCGTTCTCGTCCCAGGCGACCACGATGCTGGAGCGAGTCTTCTTCCAGGTGTCCGAGTTCATGATCTTGCCGACGGTGTCCTTCAGCCAGTCGTCACCGCGGTGGATCGGACCGTGCGCCACACCGGAATCCGGGTTCGCGCAGTCGGGCTTGTTGATCAGCGCGGCGGCCGCGGTGGACAGGCCGTGCATGTCGGAGCACTGGTCGGGGCTGATCCAGCTGAAGGCGGGCACGTTGCCGCTCTTCAGGTCCGCGTCGAAGTTGTTCTCCAACGGCACCACCTTCTGCAGGCGGGCATTGCCGGGGGAGTTGATGTCCGAGAAGTACATGAAGGGGTTGTGCTTCTGGGCGTACAGCTTGACCGTGGTGCCGTTGACGTTACCCGGCGCGTACTCGCCCTGGTACCCGACCGACGGCATGGCGCCCATGTAGGCCTTCCAGGACTTGCCCTTGCCCTCGAGCTCGTCGACCAGGTTCTTGCCGGCGAACATGTGCGGCTTGGCGGTCGCGCTGGCGACCTGGTCCTGGGTCAGCGACGCGCCGGAGGTGCCGTCGCCGGAGTTCGGGACGAATTCCTCAGGGGCGCAGGTGGAGTTGGCGCCGGCCTTGCAGTCGTCCCAGATGCCCTGGAAGTCGCCCGAGAACATGGAGAGGTAGTTGGGCAGACTGGGGTGGGTCACGCCGTGGAAACCGGTGGACACGCCGTTGTCCTTGGCCAGCTGGTTGATGTACGGCGCATCGGCGGTGTTGCCGAGGATGTCGGCGTCGCCCTGATTCTCCATCATGATGTAGAAGATGTGTTCCGGCGCCGCCCCGTGGCCGTTCCCGGGATCGGCGGACGCGGTCGCGCCTACCAGGCCGCCGAACGCGCTCACTGTCGCAGCCACGGTGACTGCGATCTTCCGACCCAACGATGCCCTTGCCATATGCGTACTTCCTGATCGAGCGAGATTGTCGATGCAGCTTCGCAATCGGCGCAGCAAACGATCAACGGGCGAAATAAGAACACTTCACAAACGCGTGGCAAGCAGTCGCTTGGTTGCGAAACCATAGCTGACTAGGCATGACAGCTGATGATCGACCGGTCGGGCCGCGACCGTCCAGTCCGGATGCGGTAGCGTGCGGCCATGGCTGGAGCACTGTGCCCCGGGTCGTTCGACCCCGTGACCAATGGACATCTCGACGTGATCGCCCGCGCCGCCGCGCAATTCGACGAGGTGGTCGTGACCGTCGTGGTGAACCCCAACAAGCAGGGCATGTTCACCGTCGAGGAGCGGATGGAGCTGATCCGCGAGGTGACCGCCCACCTGCCCAATGTGCGGGTGGAATCCTGGCGCGGCCTGCTGGTCGACTTCGCCAAGCAGCAGGGAATCAGCGCCATCGTCAAGGGCCTGCGCGACGCCACCGACTTCGGCTACGAGCTCCAGATGGCCCAGATGAACCGCAAGCTCACCGGTGTCGACACCTACTTCATCGCCACCAACCCCGCCTACGGCTTCGTCTCCAGCTCCCTGGTCAAGGAGGTCGCCTCCTACGGCGGCGACGTCGCCGACCTCCTCCCCCCGATCGTCCACAAGCGCCTGCTGGCCCGCATCGCCGAACGTCAGGGCTGAATCCGCTCACGCCCGGATGCGTCACGAGAAGACCGGTGCTCATAGCGGTGCACCGACACCCGCTGGGCCGCAACCCCATACGGCTCAGCGAGTGTTCGGACCGGTCAGCCGCGACGGCCTTCGCGCCGAGCCGGGGCCGTGGGACGCGGCGGATTCCGATAAGGCCCGGCGGCCGCGGCGTGGCCGATGCCCGGTGTCATAAGGCGCGGACAGGGACGGGACGTGGTTGCGTTGCCGGGGCGGGCTCGATTCGACCGTCCGGGCGCGGGCGCGGCCGGGTCAACGCGGTGCGGAGACGGCGGCCGGCTCGATCGCGAACGAGTTCCTCCCAGGTCCAGCGCACGACCTCGAAGCCCAAGGCGCGCAGATGGGTTTCGCGGGTTCGTTCACGATGGATGGTGGTGGCGAGGTCGTGGCCCGGGCGGAGCAGACGGCCGTATTCGGTGGGGCCGTCGAACTCGCAGAGGACACCGGCGGAGTCGTAATAGAAGGCGACGCGCGCTACGAAGCGGCCATCGGGGGTGAGGACATCGCCCTGGGAGTGGGGGAGCGGTAGGGCGTGGTGGTGGATCATGGTGCGGCTGAGGGATTCGCCGACGCTCCGGCTGCGGCCGTCGAGGATTGTGATGACCTGTTTGGCCTGGTTGATGCCATAGCGGCCCTTGGCGCGGACGAGCTCGTCGGTGAGCTCGGCCGGGGTCAGGCCGAAGGCGCCGACCAGCGCGTCGCCCGCTACCACGGCCGCGTCGAAGGGCAGTGTCAGAGCCAGGTCGACCACGGTGCGGGCCGGGGTGGTGACCAGCAGGCCGTCGATCTCCGCCGCGGAATCCACCGGTGAGCCATGGACTTTCGTGAAAGGCCTGGTGCGGCCGCCGCCGCGGCGGTTGCGGGTCACGCATACGCGGTCCAGGGGCGCCCGCCAGAGCGTGGTGCCGTACAGCACCGCCGCCGATTGATGGCTCACCACGGTGCCGGGCGCCATATCGGGCAGCACGGCCCGAATCAGTTGCCGATGCTGCTCCCGTCGGCCGAGCGGCGTCGCGAACGGCCGATCGTGCCCGCGCTGTGCGCCGCACCCCTCGAGCAGCGCCCGCCGCGATCGCCTCGCCTCACACCGCCGTCCGCCGGCCGTGGTCACCGCGCTCATTCGCCCTCCCGGCGTGGGCGCTGCGTCCGCCGGGGAAGCGCACACGACCCGCACGCCCGCCCCATCGGCCGCCGCGGTCGCGGTCCGGCCGTATGCCGCCGTCCCCCAAGGCATCCGCGCCAACGGTCCATGTCGGAACCCCTTTCGTCGTCGATGCTGTCTTGGACGCGGACACGCCGAAAGGGGTTCCCGCACACGCGGAGAACAAGAAGGGAATAGAGGACTCAGAAGACCCAGAGCCGTAGGGTGAGGAAGCGCATGGTGCCGACCGCGGCGGTAATGCCCAGCACCGCAATGGCTTCGGCGATACCGCCCATCCCCGGTTCGATGACCTCGAGAATGGCCAGCCCGGCCGAGGTGATGGCCAGTCCGGCCAGCGCCAGCGCGCCGCCCTCCAATTGCGCTGTGTACCAGCGCACGCGGTCGGCCGCCTGGAAGGTGAGCCGCCGGTGCATCTCGTTGGCCAGCGCCGTGCTCACGATGGATCCGGCCAGATTGGCCAGTTGCGGGCCACCACCGTAGAGGGCGAGGAACAGCAGGATGTAGCCGACATTGCTGAGACCGCCGACCAGCGCGAAACGGATCAACTGCGCGAAGACCGCCTCGCCGCGCAGCCAGGCCCCGAGCCGGGCCAGCCAGCGGACGCCGGTCGCGTGCAGCGCCTCGGTGCCGTGGGCGAGGGCCTCGGTGCCATAGGCATAGGTGTTCACCAGCCCGGTCACGGGCATCGTTGCCCGTTCCGGAATCTCGTGGACAGCCATCGTCTTCCCCATCCGAACATGTCGGTGCCGACCGGGCGGTCCGGAGTCGTTCCGGGCGACTGCCATTGGCCGACACTTACTTGCCCTTCAAAGGTAACACCAAGTGGAGTGGTTTCCTCCACTTGTTTTTGTGGTCTGTGAAACAGGCCATGTTCCGGAAAACCCGCGACACGCCGCGTCGGACCTTGTTGACAGCGCGGAGATTGGCAGACTGGCGGAAGCGGAGAGTCTCGCCGTGAGTCCTGGCAGGAGAGTGGGGTAGCACATGTACCGGGTATTCGAAGCGCTCGACGAACTGGTGGCCATCATCGAAGAGGCCCGCGGCATCCCGCCGACCCGTAACTGCATCGTGCCGCGCGGCGAGGTGCTGGAACTGCTCGACGATGTCCGCGAGGCGCTGCCCGGCGAACTCGACGACGCCCAGGACGTGCTCGATCATCGCGACAAGATCGTCACCGACGCCCGCACCGGCGCCGAGGCCACCGTCAAGACCGCGAATGAGCAAGCGCACCACACGGTTACCTCCGCCCGCGACGAAGCCGACCGCATCCTCGCCGACGCCAAGGCGCACGCCGACCGCATGGTCGCCGAAGCTCGCGCCCACGCCGAGCATCTCGTCGGCTCGGCGGAGGAGGAGGCCGAGCGCACCGTCGCCGATGGCCAGAAGGAATACGACGCCCTCACCGGCCGCGCCCGTGCCGAGGCCGACCGCCTGGCCGCCGCCGGTCAGGCCTCCTACGACCGCTCGGTGGCCGAGGGCAAGGCCGAGCAGGACCGCCTCGTCTCCCAGACCGAAGTGGTCCGCGCCGCCCACGCCGAATCCGCCCGCCTCATCGATACCGCCCAGGAGGACTCCGACCGCCTCCGCCAGGAATGCGACGACTACGTCAACGGCAAGCTCGCCGACTTCGAGGAGACCCTCCACAACACCCTGCGCGTCCTCGGTCGCGGCCGCCACCAGGTGCGCCCGGGCACCTCGGTCCCGGACTACGCCGCGGAGTTCCGCCACTGAGCGGATCACCCGGAGGTTCACGGCCGAGCGCGCGGACGCGAAGCGCTCGATTCTGGACCGCGGCTCGATAGACCTCCGCCTCCGAGCGAGGCGCGAACGACTCCCCGGACCCGCGCCGCGGCGGAGAAGGGAAGCCGAGACCTCGGGGCCGCGGACCCGCCCGTCGCGGAACAGAGGGCAATGGTCACGGTATTGTTGGGTGGTTGCCCATCCCACACCTAGCGTGAGTGAGTTCAGAGATGCCTGCCGATTCCGGTAAAGGTTCGCGTCATCGTCCCAAGGTGACCGACGCGGGCTTCGTGCTGGATGTACGGAGTCTCGGACGTGCGCCCGGTTCCATGCGCGAGCTGCATCGCACCCTGACGACCGAGGAGAAGATCGGCCTCGATCTGATCGGCATCCCGGCCGGTGCGCAGGTCGAGATGGATCTCATGCTGCAGTCGGTCTCCGAGGGCGTGCTCGTCACCGGCACCGTGTCCGCTCCGCTCGAGGGCGAGTGCTCGCGCTGCCTCGATCCGTTCACCGACGAGATCGAGCTACAGGTGACCGAGCTGTTCGCCTACCCGGACAGCACCACCGAGCAGACCACCGAGGAAGACGAGATCCACCGTCTCGTCGACGACACGATCGACCTCGGGCCGGTCGTCGTGGACGCCGTCGGCCTGGAGCTGCCGTTGCAGCCGCTGTGCGAGCCGGACTGTGCCGGATTGTGCCCGGAATGCGGCGTCAAGATGGCGATTGCGGGTTCCGGCCACGGTCATGAGATACTTGACCCTCGCTGGGCCGGGCTCGCCAATTTCAACGCTGAGTCCCCCGATGCGGCTGGGTTCGATGAACGCGTCGTGTCGGACCCATCAACCGATTCCACCCTTGCGGGACACAACGGTGCCGCAAGTAAGAAGACAGAGGAGAGCTAGTCGTGGCCGTTCCGAAGCGCCGGATGTCCCGTGCCAACACCCACGCGCGTCGCAGCCAGTGGAAGGCCACCGCGCCGACCCTGATCACCTGCCCGAACCGGGCCTGCGGTCAGAAGACCCTGCCGCACATCGCGTGCCCGAGCTGCGGCACCTACAAGGGCCGTCAGGTCACCTCCGCGATCTGATTCGCCTTCAGCCGACCGTGACCGCTAGCAAGGACGCGGCGGATGTTCCCGCCGTAGGTGACGCAGCCGACCATGCCAGCCTGCTCGAGGCGCTCGGCGTAGACGTGCAGCCGGAGCTGTTGCGCCTCGCGCTCACGCACCGGTCGTACGCCTACGAGAACGGTGGCCTGCCGACCAACGAGCGCCTGGAGTTTCTGGGCGATTCGGTACTCGGACTGAGCATTACCGAGCGCCTCTATCTGGAGCACCCGGACAAATCCGAGGGCGAGCTGGCGAAGCTACGCGCGAGCGTGGTCAACATGCACGCGCTCGCCGAGGTGGCCCGTGGTCTCGGTGCGGGCGGTCTCGGCCGTCATCTCCTGCTCGGTAAGGGCGAGGAGCTCACCGGAGGCAGGGACAAGCCGAGCATCCTCGCCGACGGCATGGAGTCGCTGCTGGGTGCCGTGCATCTACAGCACGGCATCGAGGTGGCACGCACCGTGGTGCTGCGGCTGTTCGCCGAACTGCTCGAGCGCGGTCCTCGTATGGGGGCCGGGCTCGACTGGAAGACCAGCCTGCAGGAGCTGACCGCCGAGCGCGGCATCGGCGTGCCCAGCTACGAGATCACCTCCACCGGACCCGACCACGACAAGGAGTTCACCGCCACCGCGGTGATCGGCGGGCAGGGTTACGGCCAGGGGGTGGGCCGCTCCAAGAAGGAAGCGGAGCAGAAGGCCGCGGGCGCGGCCTACCGGGCGTTGAACGCCGAGAACGCGCCCGAGGGTTCGGACGACGGCTCGAAGAGCTAGATGCCCGAACTTCCCGAGGTCGAAGTCGTCCGGCGCGGGCTCGCCGAGCATGTGGTGGGCCGCGTCCTGGACCGGGTGACGGTCAAGCATCCGCGTTCGGTGCGCCGGCATGAGCCCGGCGGTGACGATCTGGCCGCCCGCCTGACCGGTCTGCGCGTGGCGGACGCGCAGCGGCGGGGCAAATTCCTGTGGCTGACCTTCGACGAGCCCGATACCTCTCTCGTCGTGCATCTCGGCATGTCCGGGCAGATGCTGGTGCAGCCCGCGGCAGCGCCGCTGGAGAAGCACGCGCACATCGTGGCCGCCCTCGACGACGGGAACGAGCTGCGGTTCGTGGACCAGCGCACCTTCGGCGGCTGGATGCTCTCGGATCTGGTCGAGGTGGACGGCACCTGGGTGCCGGAGTCCGCGGCGCACATCGCGCGCGATCCACTGGATCCGCGGTTCGACGCCGACGCCGTGGTGAAGACGTTGCGCGGCAAGCAGTCCGAGATCAAGCGGCTGCTGCTGGACCAGACCGTAGTGTCAGGGATCGGCAATATCTATGCCGACGAGGCGCTGTGGCGGGCCAAGATCCATGGTGAGCGCCCGGCCGGCAGGCTGACCGGACCCGCGCTGCACACGCTGCTCGCCGAGACGCGGAACGTCATGAGCGAGGCGCTGCGGGCCGGGGGCACCTCCTTCGACGCGCTCTACGTGAACGTCAACGGCCGGTCCGGGTACTTCGAGCGGTCGCTCAATGCCTACGGGCGTGAGGACGAGCCGTGCCGGCGCTGCGGGGCGATCATGCGCCGGGAGAAGTTCATGAATCGTTCGTCTTTCTCCTGTCCGCGGTGTCAGCCCCGCCCGCGCGGCTGAGACCAGCAGGTTTTCTTCGTTCCAACGTCGGTCGAGCGTGACCGAGCCTCCCTATCCCGTGCTTCGAGGCGCTACCTTTTTCAGTAGCGGCATGCGTTGTGCCGGTGGAGGAACAGATGCGCAAACTGACTTACTTCGTCGCGGCCACCATCGATGGATTCATCGCCACCGATGCGGGCTCGGTCGACTTCTTCCCGGTCGGGGGAGACCACGGTCCGGCGATCATCGCGCAGTATCCCGAGACCCTCCCCACCAAGGTTCGTCAGGTGCTGGGCGTCGACAAACCGTGCCAGAACTTCGACACCGTGATCATGGGCCGCAAGACCCACGACTTCGGCGTCCGCACCGGCACGTCCAGCCCGTACGCCCATCTGCGGCAGTTCGTGGTGTCCACCACGTTGCCGGAGAGCCCCGCCCCCGACGTGGAACTGATCTCCGAGAACCCGATCGAGCGGGTGCGCGAGCTCAAGCGCGAGAAGGGCCTCGGCATCTGGCTGTGCGGCGGCGGCGAGCTCGCCAAGTCGCTGCTGCCGGAGATCGACCAGGTGTTTCTGAAGCTCTACCCGATGGTCCTCGGCCACGGCCGCCCGCTCTTCGGCACGGCCGGGCAGCTGCCCGAACCCGCCAAGTTCCGGGTCCTGACCAGCCGCGTCTTCGAGGACGGCGTGGCCTTCATCAAGTACAGCCGCGTGCGCTAAAGGATGGCGATCGCGACCACCAGACCGATGGCGACGTGCGCGGCGGAGACGACCACGGCTTCGGCGCTGAACTGGGGATTCTTCAGCACCGCGCCGATGTCGATGCCGAGCACGTACTCCAGGACGCGCACCGAGATCACCTGGGCCACAATGCCGACCAGTCCGTAGACAGTGGCCGCGATCAGCCCCTCGGAGAGCTTGCCCGCCTGGGCGTAGATCGCCAGCACCACGATGAACGCCATGCTGATCATGGCCGCGGCGCTGACGATGATGGCATTGGGCAGTCCGCGGGCCACCATGGCGCGCAGACTGCCCGGGGTGGTCCAGTCGACGGCCTGGAAGCCGATGAGCATGAGCGCCAGACCGAGCAGGGCGTAGAGCAGGATCGCGCCTACGCCGCGGCCGAGTGAGTGCCAGTACCCGGCTTCGAGCGCGAGTGCGGTGGTCATCGGTGATCCTCCAGGTCGGGGGCGCGTCTACTGCGGAATTCGGTGCGGGACGAAGGTGGAGCTGTCGTCGGTGATGAGGCCGACGGTCTCCCGGATGCCCAGTCCCGCGGAGGTGTCGCCCACGATCCAAGCACCCAGCACCGGTCGCATGCCGTCGAATTCGGGCAGCGGGTCCAGCATTTGGTAGACATACCCCTCGGCGCCGTAGACGCCGCCGGTGGCGGTTTCCATGCCCGCGCCGACGATCGTCATATTCGCGCCTTCGCGACCCAGTTTGGGTTTGCGGATGTACTCGGTCAGCTCGTGCGGGTCGTCGAGGTAGGTGGGCAGCAGGTTGGGGTGGCCGGGGTACATCTCCCACAGCACCGCCAGGATCGCCTTGTTGGACAACAGGGTCTTCCAGAGCGGTTCGACCCACATGGTTTCCGGCAGGGACTCCACCACGCGCCGGCCGAAGTCGTCGTCGAGGGCCCATTCCCACGGGTAGAGCTTGAAGATGGCCTCGATGGGGGCCTCGGCCAGATCCACGAAACGGCCCAGCTCCGTATCGAATCCGACGTCCTCGATGGGGAGGGCGACGGTGTCGAAGCCGGCTTCGGCGGCGGTCTCCTGCATGTAGGCGGTGGTGACATTGTCCTCGCCGGAGGAGTCCGCGCCCGACCAGCTGAAGTGCAGCTGCGAGCCCGGCAGCGTCTCGCGCACCTCACCCCAGCGCTCGACCAGCTTCTCGTGCAGGGAGTTCCACTGGTCATCGTCGGGGTGGGTGTCGGTGAGCCAGTGCCACTGCACGATTGCCGCCTCCAGCAGGGAGGTGGGCGTATCGGCGTTGTACTCCAGCAGTTTCGCGGGGCCGCGGCCGTCGTAGCGCATGTCGAAGCGCCCGTAGACGTGCGGGTCGGAGCGGTGCCAGGACTTGGTGATGGGCTCCCAACTCCATTGCGGCAGACCGAAATCGGCGAAGCGCTCGGTCAGCACCACCTGTTCGACGGCGTGCAGGCACATGGAGTGCAGCACCTCGACCTGCGCTTCCATGGCGAGGATCTCGTCCATGTCGAACTCGTAGTGCACCGATTCGTCCCAGTAGGGGCGGGGGTGACCGTTCGGGTACTGCCCCGGAGAGCCGTAGACCAGACCCTGACTCTCGATGATCCGCTGCCAACCCGGCCGCGGAGTGCTGCGAACTCGCCGCACTAAGAACCTCCACCCTTGATCTTCGCACCGAGTCCGCCGCGCTGAATCGTGCTGCCGCTCTTTGTCTTCACCGTCGAGCCCTTCGGCGCCACCGTGGTGCCGCCGCTCGGCGCGTGACCGATGGTGCCGGTGCCGCCGTAGTAGTACCGGTAGGAGTGCCCCGCCAGAAAGAAGAATCCGGGGTGCACCCCGCCGTCCCCATGATCCTGCGCATCCGAACAGTAGTTGTCCGGAACGACGATCTCCTGATTGTCCTGCGTGGCGGTCACGGTCTGGCCCGGTCCGGTGGGGACCGTCTCACCCTTGTTGGCCACCACCGTGCAGTAGGCCGTCACCTCGGGCCCGTTCCACGCCGAAGCCACCAGGTATCCGCCGCCGACCAGCGCCGCTATTCCCACCACGGCCGCTCCGCCGATCAATATTCGCTTCTTCTTGCGCTGCTTGGCTTCCGCGGCCTCCGCCTCGGCCCGCTCCTGTTCCTCGGCTCGACGCCGCGCCTTCTCCCGAGCCCGCGCCTCCGCCACCGTGGGTGGTCGCGGCTGCGTGACTCCCGCCTCCTGGGTGGTGATGCTCCCGCGTCGCGGCGGGGCGGGCTCCTCCAGCGGCGTGGGCAGCGCCGGTTCCCCGGGCTCCAAGGACGGTCCCGGCAGTACGAAACCGGCTCCGCCCAGCAGGGGACCGGGCGTCTCGCCCGACCCGGCAGTCGGAGCGCCGTCTCCCGGCCGCCCGAAAGCCCCGGATCCGCCATGGAATTCCCCCGCCACGTGATGTGGCCCGTGATGCTCCTCGGCCCCGAAATCCGCGGGCAGCGGCAGCGTCGGCTGATGCCCGCCCGGCTGACCCGCGGCAGGTCCCCCGGAACCGCTTACGGCGCTTTGGGATTCGCCGGAGGCCGCCGCGCCGCCCGTCTCCGGCTCGGGCGTGCTCGCACCGAACCCGGATTCAGGGGGGAGCGCGCGAGTCGGCTCAGCTCCGCCCCCGCCGAATCGGATCGTGGGTCCGCTGCCGCCCTGGTCGGTAGTGGGGGATCCGCTGGACGGACCCGGTGTCGACTCGGCCTCGAACTGGACGGTGGGTTCGTTGCGGCCGCCGGTGAGCGGGGCGGGTCCGGCGTCCGGATCCGGGGTCAGCGGGTAGTGCTCATGGCCCGGGTGGACGGGATCGTTCGGGGTGGTATGGGATTCGGCGGGACGCGCGGGGTCGGGGGTGGGGTGGTCCGGTTTGTCCGGGCCACCGGGACGGTCAGTGGGCATTGGTCGACTCCGTGGGCTCGCCGCTCGCTAGCGTTCTTCGAATCCTGTCATGCCGCCCGCGGCGGTACTCCAGTCTTCCACCACCAGGTTTACCCGGCCCGGTGTAGTACCGGAACGTAGCAGGTCGAGCAAGGTTTCGCAGCGATCGCGCGGTCCTTCGGCGACGACGTGCACGCGGCCGTCGCGGTGATTGCGGGCATAACCGGCCAGGTTCAGTTCCAGCGCGCGCGAGCGGGTCCACCAGCGGAAACCGACGCCCTGGACATAGCCGTGCACCCAGGCGCTGAGCCGGACCGGATCCGAAGTCATTCGTCGATGCGGAAGGTCAGGTTGACGGTGGTGCCCGCCTCGAGGGTGCGGCCGACCGTGCACACCTTGTCGATGGCGCGCTGCGCGGCCACCAGCAGCCGCCGCCGGGACTCCTCGTCGAGTTCGCTCAGGTCCAGTTCGACTTCCTCGGTGAGCTCCGGGTACAGCTCGTTCTCACGGTCGGCGTCGCCGGAGACGTGCACGGTGGCGTCGAAGGTGTCGCCCAGGCGGCGCGCGAGAGTGAAGTCGGCGCTCAGGCCGGTGCAGCCCGCGAGCGCGATCTTCAGCAGCTCACCCGGGGTGAACGCGCCCGGCACACCCGCGGACGCGATGAACACTTCGCCACCCCGATTGTTGCGGCCGGTGTAGGCGCGGGTCCCGGTGCGTTCGGCCCACAGCTTGACCGGCTCGGTGGCCGGGTCGGTGGCGGGCTGCGGTGCGGCGGTCTGTTCGGACATAGCAAGATCCTCCCATTGAGTCACCCGGGACAACCACCTGGTTGCCGATTGTTCGGAACGTCGAGGTGGTCAGGGGAATTCCGCCACCAGCTCCGATGTGACGTCCTTCAGGCTGTCGGCAACGTACGCCGCCAGCGCGATGGCGTCCACGGCGGGCGGGTATCGGGGATGCGGGACGGCGATGACCGTCATGCCCGCCGCGTGGGCGGCACGCAGGCCATTGCTGGAATCCTCGATCGCCACGCACAGTTCCGGGTCGACGCCGAGCCGCGCGGCGGCCTCGAGATAGCCGTCGGGCGCGGGCTTGCCGCGCGCGACCTCCTCGGTGGACACGGTTGCGGCGAACAGATCGGTGACGCCCATGTGATCGAGTACCACGTCGATGAGCCGCCGCGGAGACGAGCTGGCCAGGCCGAGGGCGCACGTCTCCGCCAGGCGCCGCACGGTGTCGGCCGCCTCCGGCATGAGCGGCAGATGCTCGGTGTAGCGGGCGGCCATGCGGGAGATGACGTCCTCGGCTACCTCGTCGGGCGTGCGGCGGCCGTCGAGCAGGTCCTCGCTCAGGTATCGCGACCACTCGGCCGTGCTCATTCCCATGAACCGGTCCTGGGTGTCGGGCAGCCATCGCCCCCGCATCTCCGCGATGTACTCGCGTCGTACCTCCTCCCAGATGGGCTCGGTGTCGATGAGTACGCCGTCCATGTCGAACACGATCGCGGCAACGGGCATGGCCTCCATGTTCGTTCATCGGCGTCCGGGTACCAGGCGTCGGGTGCCCTTCTCTCGCGTCCACTGACTGGGATCGCCGCCCCGAACAGCGCCGCCCGCCCGCGCGCGCAGTTAGCGTCCGAGGTGAAAGACGCATACCCGCAAGCGAATACAGAGGTGGGCCATGGGCATTATCATGGACATCTACGATCCGGAACTCTATGTGTCCGGGCCGATCCACGAGATCTTCGCCAACCTGCGCCGAACGGATCCGGTGCACTGGCAGGAGATGCCGGGCGAGCCCGGCTACTGGGCGGTTCTGAAACACGCGGATGTGGCGCACGTGGCCCGCAATCCTGCGCTGTTCTCCGCCGAACGCGGGGGCGTGATCCTGGAGAACCAACCGCCCGAGCGCCTGAAACAGACCCGCAACATGCTGCTCATGATGGATCCGCCGCGGCACACCGCATACCGCAAGCCGCTGGCCGAGCATTTCAAGGCGCGGGTGATCGAAGAGCTGGAGGACCGGGTCCGGGAGCTGACCCGCGCCCTGCTCGAAAGCGTCGACGGCGAGGTGGAATTCGTGCACGACGTGGCGGGCGTGCTGCCCAGTCAGGTGGTGGGCGGGCTGTTCGGGATTCCGGCGGCGGACTGGACGAGCATTCGACGCTGGGCCGAACAGTCCACCAGCCAGCAGGATCCGGACCTGGTCGGGGACTTCGACGTGACGGCCGAGCTCACCAACATGGCCATCTACGCCATCCAGTTCTGTATGGCACGCCGCACCGAGGAGCCGAAGGCGGATCTCACCTCGCTCATCCTGGGCGGGTCCTTTGGCGGAAAGCCCATGTCGGATCTGGAGTTCGGCAGCTTCTTCACCCAGCTGGTGACGGCCGGCAACGACACCACCAAGACCATGCTGTCCTCGGGTCTGCAACTGCTGCTGCGGCATCCGGAGCAGCTGGCCGCCTTGCGCGCGAATCCGGCGCTGATTTCCGGTGCGGTGGAGGAGATTTTGCGTGTCGCCAACCCGCTGCACTACTTCCGCCGCACCGCCACCGCCGACACCGAGATCCGCGGCGTCCCCATCAGGGCGGGGGACAAGGTGGCCATGTGGTATACCTCGGCCAATCGCGACGAGGACGTCTTCGCCGACGCCCAGCGCTTCGACATTCGCCGAAATCCCAACCCGCATTTGTCCTTCGGTCTGGCCCAGCACTTCTGCCTGGGCGTGCATCTGGCGCGGCTGGAGGGTCGGGTGTTCTTCGAGGAACTGCTGGCCCGCTTCTCGAAGCTGGAGCAGATCGGCGACGCCCGGCGCATACGCTCGAATCTGAACAATGGCCTCAAGTCGCTGCCCATCCGGCTGACGCGGTGAGCGGCGCGCACCCAGGGCGCTGAACACGCGGCCGCCGCTCAGAGCTCGCAGCCAATATTCGCGCGGCCATCATCGCATCGACGCCCGGCCGTTACCCGCGGTCGCGACCCTTTCCGGGATCTCGGCACACCCGTTCGGGCGGCCGGAGGTGAGGAAACGGAGTTGAGCAAGGTGCGCAGGATGGGTTACCGGCTGGCCGCGGCCGGGGCGTGTGCGGTGATGGGGCTGGCGGTCGCCGGCTGTGGCAACAGCGGGGGTTCGCAGCAGCGCGACCAGCATGTGCTGCTGTTGTCGATCGACGGCATGCATCAGTCGGATCTCGCCGACTATGTGGCGGCGCACCAGGATTCGGCGCTCGCCAAGCTGGTGGCCCGCGGCGCGCAGTACACGGATGCGCGGGTGCTGACCCCGGCCGACTCGTTCCCGGGCACGGTCGCCATGATCACCGGCGGCAGCCCGAAGACCACTGGTGTCTACTACGACGACACCTGGGCCCGGGACCTGCTCCCGGCGGGCACCAAGGACTGCGCCACCGCCAAGAAGGGCGCGCAGGTCCCGCTGACCGAGGAGATCGACAAGAACACCGACGAACTCGACGGCGGCCAGGGCCTGTCCGGCCTGCCGGACGGCGTCATGGCCATGACCGACGACCCGAGCAGCGTGCTCGATCCGGCCAAGCTGCCCGTGGATCCCGCCACCTGCAAGCCGATTTCGCCGTCGGACTACCTGAAGGTGAACACCATCTTCTCGGTGGTGCACGAGGCCGGTCAGCGCACCGCGTGGGCGGACAAGCACCCGGCGTACCAGGTCATGAATGGCAGGGGCGGCCACTCGATCGACGACCTGTTCACCCCGGAGATCGACAGCAAATCGCCCAAGGGTGACGCCTGGACCAAGGACGCGGACCAGACCAAGCGTTATGACACCTACAAGGCCGACGCCATCGTCAACGAGATCAAGGGCAAGGACCACTCGGGCGCGAAACAGGTCGGCGTGCCCGCGGTGTTCGGTATGAACTTCCAGGCCGTGTCGGTGAGCCAGAAGCTGCCCGCGTCCAAGGGCTACTCGGTCGACGGCAAACCCGGTGCGCTGCTGTCGGCTTCGCTGGACTTCGTGGACCAGCAGATCGGCCGTTTCGTCGCCGCCCTGGACCAGGCGGGCCTGACCGACAAGACCACCATCGTGGTGACCGCCAAGCACGGCCAGTCCCCGATCAGGCCGGACGCTTTGACCCGTGTCGACGACAAGCCGATCATCGATTCGATCAACAAGGAGTGGGCGGCCACCCACCCCCAGACCCCGAAGCTGATCGCGCACTCCATCGACGACGCCGCCATCCTGTGGTGGCTGGCCGACCGGTCGCCGGACGCGACCGCCTTCGCGAAGCGAAAGCTGCTGGAGGCCAACGGAACCGGCACCGACATCAATGGCAACCCGAAGCCGTTCACCGCGTCCGGTGTGGACACCGGCCAGGTTTACGCGGGTGCGGACGCCGCCACGTACTTCGGCGCGGACGCGAATGACACCCGCGTGCCGGACATCTTCGCGGGCACCGTCGGCACGGTCTACACCGCCGGCAAGTCCAAGATCGCCGAGCATGGCGGCTCCAGCCCCGAGGACCGGCACGTCCCGCTGCTGGTCGTGGGCTCGGGTATCGCGAAGCACAGTGTGTCCGAGCAGGTTTCCATGACCCAGGTGGCTCCCACCATTCTCGACCGCCTCGGCCTGGACCCCCAGAAACTCGACGCCGTGAAATCCGAGCACACGGCGATCCTGCCGAGCTGAGTGGTCCGTCTCGGATCAGGGAGCTCTCAGCGCGGAATGCTGTCCGATTCCACGCGGTGAGGGCTTCCTGATCTTTTGCGCCGACTAGGACTGGAAACGGTAGCCCATGCCCGCCTCGGTGAGCAGGTGCTTGGGCTGTGAGGGGTCGTCCTCGAGTTTGCGGCGCAGTTGGGCGAGATACACACGCAGATAGTGGGTTTCGGTGGCGTACGACGGACCCCAGACCTCGCGCAGGAGTTCGCGGCGGCCGACCAGTTTGCCGCGATTGCGGACCAGCATTTCCAGCACCCCCCACTCGGTCGGGGTCAGGTGCACGTCATGGCCGTGGCGGGTCACCTTCTTCGCCGCGAGATCGACTGTGAAGGAGTCGGTTTCGATGACCGGCTCGGCGGCGTCGGCCGTATGCGCCGAGCGGCGCACGGCGGCGCGCAGGCGGGCGAGGAGCTCGTCCATGCCGAAGGGCTTGGTGACGTAGTCGTCGGCGCCCGCGTCGAGGGCCTCCACCTTGTCCGAGGAATCGGTGCGGGCGGAGAGCACGATGACGGGGGCGGTGGACCAGCCGCGCAAACCGGCGAGCACCTCGATGCCGTCCATATCGGGCAGGCCGAGATCGAGAATGATGACGTCGGGGTGCTTCTCGGCGGCCGCGCGCAGGGCCGCGGCGCCATTGGACGCGGTGGTCACCTCGTAGCCGCGCACCGACAGATTGATGCGCAGAGCGCGCAGGATCTGTGGTTCGTCATCGACCACGAGCACTGCGGTCGGCGCCGGCGCCGCGTTCGTCACCCGTTCTCCTCTTCCGGGCCCGCGGAGTCCTCGCCCCCGGGCAGATCGATCACCATGGTCAAACCGCCGCCGGGGGTGGGCTCCGCGTGCACGGTGCCACCCATGGCGTCCACGAAACCGCGCACCACCGAGAGGCCCAGACCCACGCCCGTGGAGGTGTCGCGGTCGCCGAGCCGCTGGAAGGGCTCGAAGAGCTGATCCTCGAGGCCGGTCGGTACGCCCGGACCAGTATCGACCACCGTGATGGCGACTCGCTTCCCGACCCGCTCGGCGGCCACCCGCACCATCGAGTCCCGGGGGGAGTAGCGGGCGGCATTGTCGATGAGATTGGCCAGGACCCGTTCCAGCAGACCGGGATCGGCGCGCACCGAGATGGTGTCGACCTCCACCTTCACCCGGTCCATGGTGGTGCGGCGCATGCCGCGGGTGCCCATGCCCATGAGCGCGTGGTGCACCACCTCGTCCAGGTAGACCTTGCGCACCTGCGGCTTGATCACGCCGACGGCCAGGCGTGAGGAGTCCAGCAGATTGCCGACCAGCGCGGTCAGCTGATCCACGGATTCCTCGATGGTCTCCAGCAATTCGGCGGTGTCCTCGGGGGAGAACTCCACATCGTCGCTGCGCAGACTGGACACCGCCGCCTTGGCCGCGGCCAGCGGGGTGCGCAGGTCGTGGCTGACCGCCGAGAGCAGGGCGCGGCGCAGTTTGTCGGCCTCCATGACCGCCTGGGCGGCGCCGGCCTCCTCCTGCAACTGCTTCTGCTGCACCAGCCCGGCCGCCTGATTCGCGACCGCGCCCAGCACCAGGCGGTCCCCGGAGGTCACGGGACGCCCGCGCAGCAGCAGCCAGTGCATGTCATCGCCTGCCTCCAACGCGGTTTCGGCGTCGCCGACCTTCGTCGGCGGGTGGTCGCCCACCGACGCGATGACCTCGTCGTCCGTGACCAGGCTGACCGCGTCCTGGCCGTAGGTCTCGCGGGCGCGCTCGAGCAGACCGGGCAGGTCCGCGCCGTGCAGCACCGAGCCCGCGAACAGCGTCAGCAGCTCGGCCTGGCGAGATGCCTTGCGCGCCTCCAATGTTCGGTTGGCGGCGACGTCCACCAGGGCCGCTACCGCGACCGCCACCAGCAGCAGCACCACGATGGTGAGGAAGTTGTCCAGCTGGGCGATGGTGAGGCTGTAGCGGGGGTCGGTGAAGAACCAGTTCAGCAGGACGCCCGACAGGATCGCGGACAGCGCCGCCGGGGCCACGCCACCGAGCAGCGAGACCGCGATGACGCCGATGAAGAACAGGGCGCTCTCGCCGCTGAGGTCCAGGAAGCGGTCGAGCCAGAAGTAGATGACGGCACAGATCAGCGACGGCACGATGAACGCGGCCGACCAGGAGCCGACCTTGCGTTCCCGCCGCGTCAGCGAGGACCAGCGGAAGCCGCCCTTGTTGGATTCCTCGTGGGTCACCATGTGTACGTCGATCTTGCCGGATTCCTGCACCACGGTAGCGCCGATGCCCTCGTCGAGCATGCGCGCCCAGCGCGAGCGCCGGGAGGTGCCCAGCACCAGCTGGGTGGCATTGACCTGGCGCGCGAAATCCAGTAGTGCCGTCGGCACGTCCTCACCGGTGACGGTGTGCAGGCTGGCGTCCAGACTGGTCGCGAGGTCGCGCAGGCGGTTGAGCCGCTGCGCCGACACCCCGGCCAGTCCGTCACCGCGCACGATGTGCACCACGATCAGTTCGGCGCTGGATTTGGCGGCGATGCGGCTGGCGCGCCGCACGATGGTCTCCGATTCGGGGCCGCCGGTCACCGCCACCACGACGCGCTCGCGCGCCTCCCAGGTAGTGGTGATCTTGTGGTCGGCACGGTATTTGGCGAGCGCGGCGTCGACCTGATCGGCCAGCCACAGCAGCGCCAGCTCGCGCAGCGCGGTCAGATTGCCCGTGCGGAAATAGTTGCGCAGGGCCGCGTCCACCTTCTCGGCGGCGTAGACATTGCCGTGGGACATCCGGCGGCGCAGGGCTTCCGGGGTGATGTCCACCAGCTCCACCTGGTCGGCGGCGCGAACCACCCAGTCCGGCACGGTTTCTCGCTGCGTCACGCCCGTGATCTGCTCGACCACGTCGTTGAGGCTCTCCAGGTGCTGCACATTGACCGTGGAGACCACATCGATGCCCGCGTCCAGCAGCTCCTGCACGTCCTGCCAGCGCTTCTCGTGCCTGCTGCCGGGCACATTGGTGTGCGCCAGCTCGTCGACCAATACCACCGCCGGGCGCCGCCGCAGCACGGCGTCCACATCCAGTTCGGCCATGGTGGTGCCGCGGTACTCGATCATCTTCGGCGGGATGCGCTCGATTCCGGAGAGCAGCTCCGCTGTCCTGCTCCGGCCGTGGGTCTCCACGACCGCGGCCACCACATCGCGCCCGCGCTCCAGCCGCCGATGCGCTTCGGCGAGCATCGAGTAGGTCTTGCCCACGCCGGGGGCCGCGCCGAGGTAGATGCGTAGCTGGCCGCGTTTCACTCGTCCATCATCGCGCGAGGTGCGCGGAAGCCCTGCTGCGGCGTGCGGACGGGTTCGCGGGTGGCTTCGTCGGCGGCCAGGACGCGCAAGACCAACGCGCAACCGATGAACCCGAAGATCACCATCAGGGTGACGGCGATGGGCGGCACGGCTTCTCCTTACATTTCGAGGTGTGATCCGGCCGCGCGTTCCTGGGCGGACGGGCTCCCCACTTCATACCTCCGATGCTGGTCAGGCCGACGATCCTGACGGTTTCTTTACGGTCGTGTCCGGCGTTGTTGACACCATTTGAGCGGGTTGAAGCAGACTGGCCAGTACGAGATCTCGCGTCGGTGGTGTGGCGACCCTAAGCTGTCGTCCGTGAATTCCGGGCGGGCAATGGTCGACGGGCGTTTCGAGTTGATCGAACCTCTCGGCAGCGGCGGTATGGGCACGGTGTGGCGCGCGTACGACATCGCGCTGCATCGCGAGGTGGCGCTGAAGGAGGTGCGCGCCGAGGGCGATGCGGGATCCGCGGAAGTGCAGCGTGAGCGGGTGCTGCGGGAGGCGCGGGCGCTGGCCCGGATCACGCACCCGAATGTGGTGGCCATCCACCACATCGTGGACACGCCCGCCGAGAAGCATCCGTGGATCGTCATGGAACTGGTCGCGGGTGGATCGCTCGCGGACCGGCTGGACCAGGGGCCGATGTCACCGGCGCGGGCGGCCTGGGTCGGGCGCGGCATCCTCGCCGGACTGCGCGCCGCCCACGCGGTCGGCGTCCTGCACCGCGATGTAAAGCCGCCGAATGTGTTGCTGCGCACCGACGGTTCCCCCGTGCTCACCGACTTCGGCATCGCCGCCGTCAACGACCTGACCGGCCTCACCTCCACCGGCAGCGTCGTCGGCTCCCTGCCCTACGTCGCCCCCGAACGTCTCCAGGGCCATGAGGGTAATCCGGCCTCGGACCTCTGGTCCCTGGGCCTGGTGCTGTTCGCCGCGGTCGAGGGCTACCAGCCCATGCGCCGTGACACCGATGTCGCCACCCTGGCGGCCGTCCTGATGGGCGCGGTCCCCTCCCCGCGGCAGGCGGGTCCCCTGACCCCGGTCCTGCAGGCCCTCCTGGTCCCGAACCCGGGCCACCGGCCACCCGCCGACCAGGTCGACCGCATGCTCGCGCAGGTGACCGCGACCGCCGACCTCCCGTTGGAACCGCCCGCGTTCCCACAGCCTTCGGGCTCGCACCGCACGGTGACCTCGCCGCAGGACTTCGCGCCGACCCCGCACCTCGGGGGATTCCAGACGACCTCGCGGCCGCAGGACTTCGCGCCCACGCCGACGCCGCAGCCGCAGGCATTCTCGACGGTGCCGCAGCCCCAGCCGTTCGCGATCACGCCGCCGCCGGGGTTCGCGACAGTCGGACAGCCCCAGGGATTCACCGCGCCCCAGCCGTTCCCGCAGATCTCACCGGATCCGGTTCCCGCTGCGCCGCAACGCAATCCGCGTCCATTGATCCTCGCGGGCGTGGCGGTCGTCCTCGCCGTCGCCGCGGCCGCGGCCATCGCGCTGTGGCCCTCCTCGTCCGGCGGTCAAAACCCATCGAGCCTGCCGACCGGCCCGGTTCAGCCCGGCGGCATCACGCCGTCCGGAGTCATACCGCCCACGGTCATCGCCCCCAGCACAGTCAAGGCCGACGGCAAATCCGACCTGCTGACCCCCGACGGCGCACGCAAGGCCGTCTCCGCCCTCGAAAAGGTTACCGGCGGAAAACAATTCACCGAGACCACGATCTATCCCAGCTACGTCCGGACCGGCGCCCCCGTCCAGGGCCAGCCCAAGCTCTACGACGAGTTCACCTACCGTGACGGCACAGCCAAGCGAGAGGGCGCGGGTGGCCAATTGACCGACCCCACCATCGACCTCGGCTCGATCAACTGGGACCTGCTCCCGGGGCTCTTCACCGCGGCCGCCCAGCAACTCAACGTCCCCAACCCGACCATGCGCTACGTCACCGTCAACCCGGCCTGGACCTTCAACAACCACCAGCCCACCCTCCTGGTCTACCTTTCCGACGACTACGGTGGCAGCGCCTATCTGGCCGCGGGCTTGGACGGCACGATCGTCCGCACCTACCCCCGCTGATCCAGGCCCGTCTACCCGCCCCGGAGTGCACGCGCTCCGGGGCTTTTTCGTGCCGGCGGCCGTGAAATGCCAGGTCCTGACGGTTTCTTGATGGATTTGGAAGGGATGCCGACGATATCTGTGCGACACGCCACGCGAGCCTGTAAGTGGAGCGTCAATGCGGCCGTTTGGGACGCTAAGAAGACGTAAAGGACCTCGAAGTTGGGCTGCTCGGGCGCTTGACTCACTCCGGCGCGTCTCAGGACGTGCCCGTAAGTAGAGAGGTTTCGAGACATGTCTGTCGTGGTGTTCACCGTGCTGACGGTGGCGATCTTCGCCCTGTTCGGCCTGATCCAACGCGGGGTGGAACGGCTGTGACGCAGAACATTATCGGTCTGGTTCTGGCCGTCGGCATCGCCATCTATCTGGTGGCGGCGCTGTTGTATCCGGAGAGGTTCTGAGTGAGCACGACAACAGCCGGGATTCTGTTCGCGGTATCCCTGGTCGCCGCGCTGGCCGCGGTGCATGTGCCACTGGGCGACTACATGTACCGCGTTTACAGCAGCGAGAAACACTCCAAGGCCGAAAAAGGCATCTATCGGCTGATCGGCGTGCAGCCGGGCGTCGAGATGACGTGGGCCGTCTACGCCCGCAGCGTGCTGGCCTTCTCGGCCATCAGCGTGCTGTTCCTGTTCTTCCTGCAGCTGATTCAGGGCAAACTGCCGTTGCACCTGAACGATCCGGGCACCAAGATGACCGCGGATCTGGCGTGGAACACCGCCATCAGCTTCGTCACCAACACGAACTGGCAGAACTACGCCGGTGAATCGACGATGGGCCACCTCGTGCAGGCCGTGGGCCTGGGCGTGCAGAACTTCGTCTCCGCCGCCGTGGGCATGGCCGTGGCGGTCGCACTGGTGCGCGGCTTCGCCCGTCGCCGCACGGGCGAACTCGGCAACTTCTGGGTGGATCTTGTGAGGGGAACCACCCGCATCCTGCTGCCGTTCGCCATCGTCTTCGCGATCGTGCTGGTCGCGGGCGGCGTCATTCAGAACCTGCACGTCTACGACCAGGTCGCGACGACCGCGGGCAACACCGGTTCGCAAACCCTGCCGGGCGGACTCGTCGCCAGCCAGGAGACCATCAAGGAGCTGGGCACCAACGGTGGCGGCTTCTACAACGTGAACTCCTCGCACCCGTTCGAGAACCCGACCGCGTGGACCAACTGGGTCGAGATCTTCCTGCTGCTGGTGATCAGCTTCTCGCTGCCGCGCACCTTCGGCCGCATGGTCGGCTCGAAGAAACAGGGCGTGGCCATCGCCGCCGTCATGGCGACCCTGGCCATCCTCAGCGTCACCGTCATGAACCTCTTCCAGTTGCAGCATCACGGTACGGTTCCGTCCGCCATCGGCGCGTCCATGGAGGGTGTGGAAACCCGTTTCGGCGTGTCGAATTCGGCGACCTTCGCCACCGCGACCACGCTCACCTCGACCGGTGCGGTGGACTCGGCGCACGATTCCTACACCAGCCTCGGCGGCATGATGACCATGTTCAACATGCAGCTCGGTGAGGTCGCGCCCGGTGGTACCGGGTCGGGCCTGTACGGCATGCTGATCCTCGCGGTCATCACGGTGTTCATCGCCGGTCTGATGGTCGGCCGCACCCCGGAGTACCTGGGCAAGAAGATCACCCCGAAGGAAATCAAGCTCGCCGCGTCGTATTTCCTCGTCACGCCGCTGATCGTGCTGACCGGCACGGCCATCGCGATGGCTCTGCCGGGCCAGCGCGCGGGCATGGCCAATTCGGGTCCGCACGGGCTCTCGGAAGTGTTGTACGCCTTCACTTCCGCGGCCAACAACAATGGTTCGGCCTTCGCCGGTCTGTCCGGCAATACGGTGTGGTGGAACACCGCACTCGGTCTGGCCATGGTCTTCGGCCGCTTCCTCCCCATGATCTTCGTGCTGGCACTGGCCGGTTCGCTGGCCGCGCAGGGCCACACCCCCGCCTCCGAGGGCACGCTGCCGACGCATCGGCCGCAGTTCGTCGGGATGGTCGCGGGCGTCACCGTCATCCTGGTCGCGCTCACCTTCCTGCCGATGCTGGCGCTCGGCCCGCTCGCTGAAGGAATCCACTCATGAGCACTCCCACCGTCGATTCCACGCCGGAGAAACAGGCGCACGGCAAGCCGAAACGCGGTGTCTCGGCCGGGCTGTTCGACCCCAAGATGCTGGTGAAATCCCTGCCGGCCGCGATCAAGAAGCTGGATCCGCGCGTCATGTGGCGCAATCCGGTGATGCTGATCGTCGAGATCGGCGCGGTCTGGTCCACCATTCTCGCGCTGGTGCATCCGACCTTCTTCGCCTGGGCGATCGTCGTGTGGCTCTGGCTGACAGTGATTTTCGCGAACCTGGCGGAGGCGGTGGCCGAGGGCCGCGGCAAGGCGCAGGCCGACACACTGCGCAAGGCCAAGACCGACACCATCGCTCGCCGGCTCGCGGACTGGTCCCCGGGCGCGCGGGTGGTCGAGGAGAAGGTCGCGGCCCCCGAGCTGCAACGCGGCGACTTCGTGGTCGTCGAAGCGGGCCAGGTCATTCCGGGTGACGGCGATGTCGTGGAAGGCATTGCCTCCGTGGACGAATCGGCCATCACCGGTGAATCCGCGCCGGTGATTCGCGAGTCCGGCGGCGACCGTTCCGCGGTCACCGGCGGCACCACGGTGCTGTCCGACCGCATCGTCGTGAAGATCACCCAGGAGCCCGGCGGCTCGTTCATCGACAAGATGATCGCGCTCGTGGAGGGCGCGTCCCGGCAGAAGACGCCGAACGAGATCGCGCTCAATATCCTGCTGGCCGCGCTGACGATCATCTTCGTCTTCGCGGTGGCGACCCTGCAGCCGCTGGCCATCTTCTCCAAGGCCAACAACCCTGGCGTGGTGGATAATCTGGCGCTGGATCTCCACGGCGTCACCGGGATCGTCATGGTCTCGCTGCTGGTGTGTCTCATCCCGACCACCATCGGCGCGCTGCTGTCAGCCATCGGCATCGCCGGCATGGACCGCCTGGTGCAGCGCAATGTGCTGGCCATGTCCGGCCGTGCGGTCGAGGCCGCCGGTGACGTCAACACGCTGCTGCTGGACAAGACCGGCACCATCACCCTGGGCAACCGCCAGGCCGCGGACTTCGTGTCGATGCCGGGCATCACCTCCGACGAATTGGCCGACGCCGCACAGCTTTCCAGCCTCGCGGACGAGACCCCGGAGGGCCGCTCCATCGTGGTGTACGCCAAGCAGGCGTACAACAAGCGCGAGCGCACCCCGGGTGAGCTGACCGGCGCCCACTGGGTGGAATTCACCGCCCAGACCCGCATGTCGGGCGTGGATCTGGCCGACGGCCACCAGCTGCGCAAGGGCGCGGCCAGCGCCGTCACCGAATGGGTCCGCGCCAACGGCGGAGAGGTGCCGACCGAGGTCGGCGTGACCGTCGACGGCATCTCGGCCTCCGGCGGCACCCCGCTGGTGGTCGCGGAGATCAAGAAGGGCACCGCCACACTGCTCGGCGTCATCCACCTCAAGGATGTCGTGAAGCAGGGCATGCGGGAGCGCTTCGACGAGATGCGCCGCATGGGCATCCGCACCGTCATGATCACCGGCGACAACCCGTTGACCGCCAAGGCCATCGCCGACGAGGCGGGCGTGGACGACTTCCTCGCGGAGGCGACTCCGGAGGACAAGCTCGCGCTCATCAAGAAGGAACAGGCCGGCGGCCGCATGGTCGCCATGACCGGTGACGGCACCAATGACGCGCCCGCGCTCGCGCAGGCCGACGTGGGCGTCGCCATGAACACCGGGACGTCGGCGGCCAAGGAAGCCGGCAATATGGTCGACCTCGACTCCGACCCGACCAAGCTGATCGAGATCGTGGAGATCGGCAAGCAGTTGCTGATCACCCGTGGCGCGCTCACCACGTTCTCGATCGCCAACGACATCGCCAAGTACTTCGCGATCATTCCCGCGATGTTCGTGGTGCTGTTCCCAGGCCTGGATGTCCTGAACATCATGCGACTGCACTCGCCGCAGTCGGCGATCCTCTCGGCGGTCATCTTCAACGCGCTGGTCATCGTGGGTCTGATCCCCTTGGCGCTGCGCGGTGTGAACTACCGTCCGTCGAGCGCGTCGAAGCTGTTGAGCCGCAACCTGTACATCTACGGCCTCGGTGGCATCATCGCGCCGTTCATCGGGATCAAGCTCATCGACCTTGTCATTCAATTCTTCCCGGGGATGTCCTGATGCGTATGTCAACCTGGATCCGGCAGCACATCGCGGCGCTGCGCGCGCTGCTGGTGCTCACGGTGATCACCGGAATCATTTATCCCGCCGTGGTTCTCGGCGTCTCGCAGCTGCCCGGGCTGAAGGACAAGGCGGACGGTTCGCTGATCAAGGACAAGGACGGCAAGCTCGTCGGGTCCAGCCTCATCGGTCAGGCGTTCACCGACGGCAAGGGCAACGCGCTGGTGCAGTACTTCCAGACGCGTCCGTCCAACTCGGCGCCGACCGACGGCAGCATCCCCGACGGTTACGACCCGACGAACACCGCGTTCGGCAATATGGGTCCGGAGTCCGTGGTGGACAGCCTGGACGCCGGCGACCCGAAGAAGGACAAGCTGAGCCTGCTCAGCACGGTCTGCTCACGCAGCCAGGCGGTCGCCGCGCTGGAAGGGGTCGACGGCAGCCGACCGTACTGCACCTCCGGCGGCGTCGGCTCGGTGCTCGCGGTCATGGGCGATCGTGACTCGCACGGCCTGGTCACCCACCCGACCCGGGTGGTCAGTGTCAACGAGGTGTGCTCGACGGATGCGAAGAACCCGACCACGCCGTTCCAGGAAGCGTACGAGGGTGTCAAGGTGGAGTGCGCCAAGCGGGGCGAGGACTACTCCGCCGGTCAGATCGTGCCGATCCGGGGCGACGCCTCGGCCGACACCCCGGTGCCGACCGACGCCGTGACCGCGTCGGCCTCGGGTCTGGACCCGCAGATCTCCCCGGAGTACGCGGCCATCCAGGTGGCGCGGGTCGCCAAGGCCCGCAACGTGTCCGCCGATCAGATCAAGGTCCTTGTGGATGCCCACCGGAGTGGCCGGGCCCTGGGCTTCATGGGTGAGCCCACGGTCGATGTCGTCGAGCTGAACTACGACCTGGACAGCAAGTACCCGTTCAAGGGCTGATCGGCCGATACCGGGGTCCGGTCGCCTCGCTCACGAAGGCGACCGGGCCCCTTGACATTTCGCGGACCTTTACTTGTCCGGCGAGCAGGTCGTCGGGTTGGGCAGTTCACCGCACGGGGTATTGCCGTGCGAGCGCAACACATCCTTGCCGATGCCGTCGGTGAGGAAGCGCAGGAATGCCGCCGCCGGCGAATCGGCCGGGAGTTCGCCATTGCTGTAGGCGTATTCGACGCTCCAGAACGGGTAGGTGTGGTCGAGTACTTGATCGCGAGCGGGCGCGTGTCCCGCGATCGTCACCGTCTGCGCCCCGGAAGCCTTCGCCGCGTCCGAGTATTCGCTGTATCCGATCGAACCCGGCAGGTCCGCAACGGTTTTCAGCATGTCGGCGGTGACCGGCACCTCACAGAAGGCGGGACTCGGCGGATTGGTGGCGGCGATGGTGCGGCACGACGTGGCGACCGGCGTAAGGGGCTGGTCGTCACCGAGCATGCGCTGGCGGAAGGCTTCCCGAGTGCCCGAGCCCAGCGCCCGATTCACCACGCGCACCGGCAGATCCGTGCCGCCGACCAACTGCCAGTTGTCGATACGCCCCGCGTAGATGTCGCGGATCTGCCGCGTGGACAGATCGTGCACGCCCACGCCCGGGTTGACGATCATGGTGAACAGCGACATGGCCAGGGTGCGAGGGATCAGGTTCGGGTAGCCGACGCCCTTCGGGCCGTCGCTGATGGCGAGCAGTCCGGGATTGTCCTTGCTCTCCTCGTCGACCCTGCTCAAACCCCGGTCGCTGCTGTCGAATTCGAAGTCGAACTGCGTCTTGGCGCAGTGCTTGCCATACTCGGCCGCGGCATCCCGGATGGCGGGCTCGAAGGCGGTGGATCCGACCAGGGTGAGCTTGCCCGATACACAGCCCGCGGCATTCTTGTCGTCGTTTAGGCCGAAGACGAACTGCACGGCGATGACCGCCACCAGAAAACCGATGAGCGCCAACAGCCGCGGCGAAGTCCCGATGCGGCTGCGGGTCTCCGCCACCCGCCCGCCCTTGAGCTTGGCCCGCATCACCGGCGCGGGGTACTCGCCGGCCCCGGCGGTGCGTTGCAGGATGGCCAGGATCTTGTAGTGGTCGCCCCGATCCATCGGGACCTTGGGCAGGTCGATGATGCCGACCCGGTGCTGGGCGTCCTCGCGGCAGCCGATCCCGGTACCGGGCTCGAGGCTGTCGCCCATGGCGTCATCGGACAGCTCGGTCACCGCCATACCAATGACCCGGCGGTGCGGAAAGTGCAGGTGCAGGCCGACATTATCGGTATCGGGGGAAGCGTAATCGCTGCTGTCGACATCGGTGATGCCATTGTTCTCGATGCGGACCAGCACCACCGACAGGTCCTGGAGATCCGGTGCGGCGCCGTCGCCCTCCGGCCGCAACTGGGGTAGCACGCCGGGAAAGACCGATTCGATCTCGCCCGTGACGGGGGTGTCCATCTGCACGCGATACCCCAGCCGCTTGCGGCCCACCAGAACGAATTCCCAGACGAACGCCAGGATCGGCACCGCGATACCGATGATGGCCAGCACTGTGTCGAGGGGAAAATCCTTCACCGAGACCCCGAATTCTGTTGTCCTACAGCGTCGCCCGATGAGCCTATGCCCTCGGGCGGCGATGGGCAGCCGGAGAGATCACCACCAGTCCAGAATGGGCCGCAACTCTCGCCCCAGCTCCGGGGCGAGCGAACGCGAATAGCTTGCGGTCAAATGGTGTTCGTCGTGGTAGACGAGGATATTGCCCTCCACGACCGCGCACACGTCCCGCTCGCACACCGCGTCATTGAGGTCGATCAGATGCAGGTTCGGGTAGGCGGCGGCCGATGCGGCGGCCGGGTTCTGGGCATTGAGCACCTCACTGCGCGGGAGGCCGCAGCCGACGCGGTCGCCGCCGCCGGCCAGACAGTCGATGGCGCGATAGCGAATGCCATTGCGGCGCAGCCACGGAGTGTCGCGGATGGCGATGATCTGGAGCCCGCGGTTCGACAGCGCCGACCAGACGTCGAGGTAGTCGTGCGGGGTCTCATCGCCGCCGTTGTCGCTGGGGCGGGTGGCGGTGGTGAAGACGAAGTCGGGCCGCTCCACGCCGAGCCGGTCGATCACCTCGGCCGACCAGTCGCGGCAGTCCGGATTGTGCTGGCCCTTGTACATGGGCTCCGCGGCGACGGTGAGCGGGCAGCCCATCTTCAAATAGACGACGATGCGGAAGCGGTACTGCTCGCCCAGGATCTGCAGGGCCGGAATCCAGTGCTCGGCATGGGAATTGCCGACCACCGCGATGGTGCGGTGCGCGTCCCGGTCGCCGTAGGTGCAGGTGACGACCGCACGGGTGTCGAAGTCGGAGATGCAGTGATCACGGGTGGGATAGGCGATATCGGCGGGGGCTTCCTCGGTGGTGGGGCGCATGGGGGCGCGCGGCACCAGCGCGCGATCGGTGAGCGCCGCCGCGCCCGGATATCTGGTGGGGTCCAACTCGCCCACCGCATGCGCCTTCGCGCCCATGCTCCACTGCCACGCCAGGGTCGAACCGACCAGCAGCACACCGACGGTCGATACTGCGACACCCGCGAGCAGGCGGCCGCGGGCGGGGGCGGCGGCGGGCCGCGAGCGCAGTCGCAGCGGCTCCTCGACCAGATGATGGGTCAGGAAGGCCAGCAGCAGCGAGACCACGATGATGACCAGCCCGCCCGGCCACCCGGCCCGGCGCTGATGCTGTTCGCCCAAATAGAAGATGAGGATCGGCCAGTGCCACAGGTACAGGGCGTAGGCGACGCCGCCGAGCCGCACGACCGGTCCGGTGGCCAGGAGGCGGTTCACCAGGGGCTGGTCGGCGGTGTCTCGGCCCGCGCCCGCGAGAATCAGTGCGGCCGTGGCCAGTACCGGGATCAGCGCGGCAGGGCCCGGGAAGACCAGGGAGCCGTTCACCATCCAGCCGCAGCAGGCCATGGCCGCGATGCCCGTCCAGGCGAACACATCCCGCGTCGGCGTCGGCAGCCGGATCAGCGGCGCGGCCAGCGCGAGCAGACCGCCCGCGATGGGCTCCCAGGCGCGGGCGAAGGTGTCGTAGTAGTTCCAGCCCTGCTGGGTCGAAACGCCCTCGGTGGCATAGCAGAACGAGGTGACGGCGACGGCGGCGAAGAGGACCCCGAGGGTCAGCCGCAGGACGCCGTCCTGCCCGGCCCTGCGCAGAACGGGGTACCGCACGGCCAATTTCCACGCACCCGCGGTGACCGCGCGGCGCAGCACCCAGGCCGCCAGCGCGACCGCCACCAGCAGGACGAGATACATCTGCCCCTGCACCGACATCGACCACAGGTGCTGCAGGGGGCTCACCGACGGGTCCGCGGCCAGATAGTCCGACCACGACAGCGCCAGATGCCAGTTCTGGTAGTAGAACAGCGAAGCAAGCGTCTGGCCCGCGATATTCGACCAGCGTGTGTGGGGGAGCAGGGTCACCGTCGCCACGGCCACGGCGGCCAGCACCACCACCATGGCGGGCAGCAACCGGCGCAGCGTGCGCCGCACGGTGGCCAGGACGCCCACCGGACCGGCGCCGGCGCGGCGCACCAGCATGCCGGTGAAGAAGAAGCCGGACAGCACCAGGAACACGTCCACGCCGCCGGACACCCGCCCGGCCCAGATATGGAACGCGACGACCAGTGCGATAGCTACGCCACGCAATCCGTCCAAATCCACGCGGTAGGCGCCGGGGCCGACAGAGGTGCCCGGCGCGTCCTGTCGGTCGCTGTCCGGCGCGGTCGGCTGATCGGTACTGGATATGGACATGGCGGCTGCCATTGTCGGTCAGGGGCGCTGGAAATACACAATCGCCACACGTGAGGTGTCCGTGTTGTGCCATTTTTGCTGTTCAGGCGAATGCGAAGTAGCGCAGCCGGTAAGTATGACGCGGTCACCGCAATCGTGACCGCGGTCACCGGAATGCCCTTGCGGGTGGACTCCCGGAACGAGATCGGCTGGTCCGAACAATTCGCGATCCCCAGCGTCACCAGGTTCGCGCCGGCCCGACTGCTGTGGGATTGCCACGAAATCCGCGCCGAGCGCCGGCGCCCACGGGAGGACGTCCGCCTGGACCGGGTTTCGACGCGCCGCCCTCGGCCACCAGCGGGCCCATGGTCGCCACGGAAGGGACGTCGTCGATGACGCCCGACGGCACCGCCCGCCGGGATCGGCATGGTCGGAGCCGTTCGTGGCGCGCCGGGAAGTCACACGTCGCCGGGGGGTGACAGCTCGTACACGCGGTAGGCGGTGCGAATGACGGGGTAGGAGACATTGCGGACATCGACGCCGCCCGCGGTGCGGCCGAATTCGGTGCCGCCGTGGGCGTGGCCGTGGATGGCGAGGGACGCGGCGCCCGCGTCCACGGCGTCGGCCAGGTCCTGGCAGCCGAGGCCGGGGTAGATCTTCGGAGGTTCGCCCATCAGGGTGTCGACGACGGGGGAGAAGTGCATGAGGGCGACGCGGAGATCGGCGTCGAGGGTGTCGAGGGCGGCGCGCAGGCGGGTGGCGTCGGCGGGGCCGCGCCGAAAGCGGTTGCGGTGTTCGACGGTCCCCTCGGCGGGATCGCCGGGATGGCCCGGAAACCCGCCGCTGCCGCCCATGACGCCCGCGATGCCCAGGCGAATGCCGTTGACGGGCAAGGTGATCGCGGTGCCGTCGAGCAGGTGGACGCCGAGCTCGATGAGCCGCACCGAGATTCGGAAGCCCAGGCGGCGGTCGTGATCGTGATTGCCCAGAACGGCGACGACAGGGACCGGGAGGTCCTCGATCTCGGCGCAGAGGACGTCGGCGTCGCGCAGAGTGCCGCCATTGGTCAGATCACCGGCCAGCAGCAGCACATCCGCGCGCTCACCCAATTCCCGCAGGGCGGGCCGGAAACGGCCGCGCATGCTCTCGCGCATGTGCAGATCGCCCACTGCCGCGATCCGGACGCGTCCGGTATCGCTCTCACCACGGCCCATACCGTCAGCGAGCCACACGACCTTCCGGCCTGTCAACGCTATTCGGGCCCCGGCCGCTCCGGGCCTACTCGCCCAGCGGCTGCAGCCGCAGCGGGACGCCGAGGCGGTTCCACAGGTTGATCTGCGCGGTCACCGCGACCAGACCCGCCCGCGCGCCCTCCTCGAAGTGCTTCTCCACGCCCGCCCAGATCTCGTCGCTCACCCCGTGTGGGCCGAGTTCCGTTGCGGCCTCGGCATATTCCAGCGCGGCCTGCTCGGCCGGGTTGAACAGCTTCGACTCCCGCCAGGCGTTGAGGTGCCAGAGCCGCTGCTCGGTCTCGCCCTCCTTGCGTGCCTCGGTCGAGTGCATGTCGATGCAGAAGAGGCAGCCGTTGATCTGTGAGACCCGGACCTTGACCAGCTCCCGCACCGTGGCGTCGAGCGGTCCGCGACGGATGGCGGTCTCGGCTGCGACCCAGGCCTTGTAGACCTCGGGAGCTGCCTCGTGCATATTCAATCGCGACATGGTGTCGTCCTTTCCTGCGGTTCGTATCCACAACAGGGACGAGACAGCGTCCGCGGACGTGACGGGCGGGTGCTGTGGCCTCGGTCACATCATGATGACGGTGGTCGTGGCGGTGGTTACCGGCGGGTTCGTGGGGGCATCGCAGTTGGACCGCTCGGCCTGTCAGGTCCGAGCCATTTGGTTTGCCGTAATTGTGCGAAATGCGGGTCGGCGGACAATAATCCGCACGTGGGAACAGTTCTGCTGATCGCGCTGGGTCTGCTGTGCTTCGTCACCGGACCCGCATTGGCGCTGGTTATCGTGCTCGCCGTACGAGGTTCGGCGCGAGGCGCCGCCACCGAGCGCCGGTCCGGAACCCGTGATGCCGCGCGGATACCCGTCACCGCCGACTACGGCCATCGCCGGTAATCGGGCGCCGCGGCGGCGCGGGATCGACTGCGCGGCGGCCGGGTTCCGATGGATCCCCCAGGCGATCCACCGGAACCCGGCCGAGCACCGGTAACCCCTGAGCCGGTGCGCGGGAAACCGCTACGGCCGCGTCATTGCGGCGTAGCGGGCGATGTGCTGGTCGGTGGTACCGAACTCGTACTGCACGGCGGTCAGGCGCTTGAAGAAGTGGCCGATGGCCAGCTCCTCGGTCATGCCCATGGCCCCGTGCAGCTGCACCGACTCCTGGCCGATGCGCCGGGCGGCACGGCCGATGGTGGCCTTGGCGGCCGCGGCGGCGCGGGCCCGCTCGGGCGCGGGAGCGCCCAGCTTCAACGTCACCAGATACGTTGCGGCCACGGCCTGTTCGAGCTCCAGCAGCATGTCCACCATGCGGTGCTGCAACGCCTGGAAGCTGGCGATCGGGACACCGAACTGCTGGCGCTGCTTGGCGTAGGCGACGGTGTCGGTGACCACCTTGCGCATGGCCCCTACCGCCTCCGCGCACACCGCCGCAATGGCCTCGTCCAGGGTGGCGGCGATCGCCGCGCCCGCGTTCGCCAGCAGCAGGGCGTCGACGGGCACGCGCAGGGCCTCGAAGGTCAGGTCGGCGGCCTGACGCTCGTCGATGGTGCGATACGGGCGCACGGTCAGCCCGGCGGGCGGGTCGGCGGCGTCGACATCGACCACGAACAGGGCGATCCCACCGTCCATGGCCGCGGTCACCAGCAGGTGGGTGGACAGCGGCGCGGTGGTCACCACCGTCTTCTCGCCGGTGAGCACCCAGTCGTCGCCGTCGGCGACCGCGGTGGTCGCGACGGCGGTGTAGTCGTAGCCGGAGTGCGGTTCCAGCGCGGCGAATCCGGTGACGACATCCCCGGCGGCGATGCCCGCCAGCAGATCCTCCGCCCGCTTGCCGGTGCTGCGCCGCAGCAGGCCGCCGCCGACCACCACGGTGTCCACGTACGGCTCCAGCACCAGCGCTCCGCCCAGCGCCTCGGCGATGATCATGGTCTCGACCGGGCCGCCCCCGATGCCGCCCACCGACTCGGGCAGGCTCGCCCCGAGAATCCCGACCTCCTCGGCCAATCCGCGCCAGATCTCCGGCTGCCACCCGGCCCCGGTGCGCGCCGCGGCCCGGCTGGCCTCGAGCGGGTAACGCGCCGCGAGGAATTCGGTGACCGTGTCGCGGAGCAGCTCTTGTTCGGCGGTGAAAGAGAAGTCCATGTCACAGTCCCAAGGTGGCTTTGGCGATGATGTTGCGCTGAATCTCGTTGCTGCCGGCGTAGATCGAGCCGGCGCGATCGTTGAAGTACCGTAGCGGGGCGACCGCCTGCCAGTCCGCGCCGACGACGAAACCGTCGGCGGGCGGGGTGAAATCCGCGATCGGGCCGCCCGGCATGGTCGCGTGCGGCTGATAGACGCGACCGCGCGGACCGGCGGCCTCCAGGGCGAGTTCGGTGAGCGCCTGGCTCAGCTCCGTGCCCAGGATCTTGATGGTGGACGCGGCCGGGCCCGGGTCCTTGCCGCTGGAAACCAGTGCGAGGGTGCGGTACTCGAGAATCTCCAGCACGTCCGCGCGCAGGCGGGCGTCGGCCAGCTTGGCGGCGAAGGCGGGGTCGTCGATGAGCGCGCCGCCGTTCGGGCCGACCTGCTCCTGCGCGGCCCGCGCGAGCCCCTCGGCCATGACCTGGAGCGCCGGGGCCGCCGCGCCGCCGCCGCGCTCGAAGTTGAGCAGGTACTTGGCGACGGTCCAGCCGTCGTCGATGCTGCCCAGCACGTTCGCCTGCGGCACCCGGACCTGGTCGAAGAACACCTGGTTCTGCACCTGCTCGCCGGAGGTCATGACCAACGGGCGGATCTCGATGCCCGGGGTGCTCATGTCGATGAGCACGAAGGTGATGCCCTGCTGCTTCTTGGCCCGCTTGGACGTGCGGACCAGGGCGAAGATCCAGTTGGCCTCGGTGGCGTGGGTGGTCCAGATCTTGGAGCCGGTGACCACCAGGTCCTCGCCGTCGGGGACCGCTGCCATGGTCAGCGAGGCCAGGTCCGAACCGGCCTCGGGCTCCGAATAGCCCTGGCAGAAGAAGACCTCGCCGGTGAGGATGCGCGGCAGGAAGAAGTCCTTCTGCGCCGAGGTGCCGAAGGCCATGATGGCGTGCGCGACCATACGAATTCCCATGGGGGACAGGCTCGGTGCGCCGGCCAGGGTGCATTCGCGGCCGAAGATGTAGTGCTGGGTCAGGCTCCAGTCGCAGCCGCCATATTTCACCGGCCATGCCGGGGCGGCCCAGCCGCGCTCATGGAGGATGGCCTGCCACGCCATGCTGGCTTCGTGGTCCGGGTAGACGCTGGTCGCCAGGCGTCCGGCGCGGCGAAGATCGTCGGTTAACTTTTCGTCGAGAAAGCTGCGCACTTCATCACGAAACGCCAGATCGGCAGGCGACCAGTCGAGGTCCACGATGACTCCTTGTCCGAGAACTGGCACTAACCATCTCATCGCTCGCCCCTGCTGGCAAATGTGCTGGCACCTGCCTTCACTTTACTAGCTTGACATTCCATTGTGGAGTTTTATTCTGGATTTACGTTCCACTATGGAACATGTGGAAGCCATCGACCGAGAGGATCGACATGGACATCACCACCGGCACCCGCGCCTCCGACGCCGAACGCGCCCAGACCGCCGACCTCCTCGGCCGCCACCTTTCCGACGGCCGCCTCGACCTGGCCGAATACACCGAGCGCCTCACCCAGGTCTACGCCACGGCCACTCGTGAAGGCCTCCAAGTGGTCCTCGCGGACCTCCCGAAGCTGCCCAAGCCCGTTGCGGTCCAACCCGGTTCCCGCGCCCGCTTGCCCATCTGGCAGCAGATCGAGGGCGGCGCCTGGCTCGGCGTCAGCCTCCTCTGCCTCGTCATCTGGTCCGCAATCTGCCTGGCCACAGGCGAATTCACCTACCCCTGGCCGATCTGGGTCATCGCCCCCTGGGGCGCGGTCCTCGTCTTCCGCGTAGTCATGGGCTGGGAATCCGCCGCCTGGAACCGCTACCGCACCCGCTGAACAGGGCGGCCCACCCGGCCACCGTGACCTCGCCGCGTGTCAGATGGCGAGCCGCTGACAACCGCGGCTACTGCCGGTTCAGGTGGGCTCGGATAGCTCGAGGCGAACCAATCGAAAGCCGGGCCCAAGTCGGGGGGTTGGGGCCAGGCGTTGATGGTGGCAACCAGCTGCCGATAACGTTCCACGCGAGTCCATGCGTCAACCTTCGTGCTTCCCCTTGGCGGAGACTCGAGAGTTTTCTGTCCGGTGCCCCGATGGGGTTGCCGGAACGGGGTGGCGCAGCGGGGGCGCTGGTCCCGCATAGAGCAGGGGCGCCGCTCCGGCATACTCCAGGCAATCCTGGGGGAGCGGGTACTCTGGGCCGCTGTGCACCTGAAGAGTCTGACGCTGAAGGGGTTCAAGTCCTTCGCGTCCGCGACGACATTGCGATTCGAACCGGGGATCACGTGCGTGGTCGGGCCCAATGGGTCGGGGAAGTCGAACGTCGTCGACGCGCTCACCTGGGTGATGGGTGAGCAGGGCGCGAAAGCGCTGCGGGGCGGGAAGATGCAGGACGTCATCTTCGCCGGTACCGCGGGCCGTGCCCCGCTCGGTCGCGCCGAAGTCACACTGACCATCGACAACTCGGACGGGGTCCTGCCCATCGAGTACTCCGAGGTGTCCATTACGCGCCGTATGTTCCGCGATGGCGCGGGTGAGTACGAGATCAACGGGAACTCCTGCCGGCTCATGGATGTGCAGGAGCTGCTCAGCGACTCCGGCATCGGCCGGGAGATGCACGTCATCGTCGGTCAGGGCCAGCTGTCGGCGATTCTGGAATCGCGGCCGGAGGATCGGCGGGCCTTCATCGAGGAGGCCGCGGGCGTGCTCAAGCACCGGCGGCGCAAGGAGAAGGCGGTCCGCAAGCTGGACGCCATGCAGGCGAATCTGGCCCGCCTCAACGACCTCACCACCGAATTGCGCAGGCAGTTGAAGCCGCTGGGCCGGCAGGCCGAGGTGGCCCGCCGCGCCGCGACCGTCCAGTCCGAGCTTCGGGACGCCCGATTGCGCCTGGCCGCCGACGACCTGGTGACCCGCCGCCGCGAGCTCGAGAGCCAGCAGAGCAAGGAGGCCTACGCGCGCGAACAGCAGGTCACCGTGCAGGCCGAGCTGGACGCCGCCAATGCCGCCCTGGCGCAACAGGAATTCGAGCTGTCCAAGCTCACCCCCAGCGCCGAGGCCGCCGCCCAGACCTGGTTCCAGTTGTCGGCGCTGACCGAACGCGTCAATGCCACCATCCGTATTGCCCGCGATCGCGCCCGCAATCTCACCATCGAGCAACCAACCGGCACCGGCCGCGACCCGGAACAACTGGAGCGCGAGGCGGATCGGGTCGAGGCCGAAGAGGCCGAACTGCGCGAAGCGGTCGAAATCGCCTCGGAAACCCTGGAAGTCGCCCGCGACCAGTTGCACGAACGCGAACAGGCCGCCAAGGCCGCCGAACAGGCCCACCTGGCCGCCGTCCGCGCCATCGCCGACCGCCGCGAGGGCTTGGCCCGCCTGTCCGGCCAGGTCGACAGCCTGCGCATCCGCGCCCAATCGGTGGACGGCGAGATCGCCCGCATGTCCGCCGCCATCGCCGAGGCCCGCCGCCGCGGCGAGGAGGCCAATGCCGAATTCGAGGCCGTCCAGGGCGAACTCAGCGAACTCGACGCGGGCGAGGAGGGTCTCGACCACGCCTACGAACACGCCGCCCAGGCCTTGGCCCTGGCCGACCAGCGCGTCACCGAACTACGGGAAAAGGACCGGGAGGCGGGCCAACGCGTTGCCTCCCTCGGCGCTCGCATCGAGGCCCTCACCATGGGGCTGCGCCGCAAGGACGGCGCGGCCTGGCTGCTCGAGCACCGCACCGACGGCCTGCTCGGTCCGCTGTCCGGATTGATCCGCGTGCACGGTGGTTTCGAGGCCGCGGTCGCCGCCGCGCTGGGCCCGCTGGCCGACGCCGTGGCCGCCGACACCGGCCCCTCGGCGCATGCCGCCGTGCGCGCGCTGAAGGAGGCCGACGGCGGCCGCGCCGCCCTGGTCTACGCCGACGCTGCGAATATTCCTGTGGCGCAGGCAGATTCGCGACTGCCGAGCACTGCTCGCTGGCTCACCGACGTGGTGGACTGCCCGGCCGACCTGCGCGGCGCCATCGCCGCCCTCACCGCGGGCATCGCCGTCGCCGACGATCTCGCCACCGCCGCCCTGGTCATCGCCGAACGCCCGGAACTGCGCGTGGTCACCCGCGACGGCGACCTCACCGGCAGCGGCTGGCTCCTCGGCGGCTCCGACCGCGCCCCCAGCCAACTCGAGGTGCAGGCCGACATCGATGCCGCCAAGGACGAATTGACCTCCTGGCAGCGTCAGGCCGAGGAGCTCGAGGCCGCCCTCGCCGGTGCGCTGGCCGAGCAGACCGATCGCAAGGAAGCCGTCGACCACGCCCTGCTCGCCCTGCACGAATCCGATCAGGCCCTGCTCGCCATCTATGACCGTCTCGGCCGCCTCGGCCACGCCGCCCGCACCGCGCAGCAGGAATGCGACCGCCTGCTGGCCCAGCGCGCCGACGCCGAAACCGGCCGCGAGGACACGCTTTCCAAACTGGCCGAACTCGAGGACCGGCTGCGCCATGCCGAACTCGAACAGGCCGAAATGGATCCGGAGGCCGCGGGCACCGAGACCGCGGGTTACGCCCGCGAGGAGGCCGCCGCCGCGCTCGCCGAGGCCCGGTCCATGGAGGTCGAGGCTCGCCTGGCCGTCCGCACCGCCGAGGAGCGCGCGGAATCGGTGCGCGGCAAGGCGGATTCGCTGCGCCGCGCCGCCCACGCCGAACGCGAGAACCGGGCCCGCGCCGAACGCGCCCAGTCTGCCCGCCGCCGCGCCGCCGCCGTCGCCGCCGTGGTCGCCGAGTCCGCGGAGCAGGTGGCCGCCGAACTCGAGCGGGTGGTCGCTCGAGCCGCCACCCGCCGCGACGAATTGGTGCGCCGCCGTAGCGAATTCGCGGCCCAGGTGGAGCAGACCAAGGAGCGCTCGCGGGCTCTCACCACCCAGCTCGCTCAGCTCACCGACGCCGTGCACCGCGACGAAGTCGCCCGTGCCCAGGCGGCGCTGCGCATCGAGCAGGTCGAGACGAACATTGCCGAACAGTTCGGCATCAGCCTCGAGGACCTCATCTCCGAATACGGCCCGGACGTCCCCATGCCGCCCACCGCGCTGGAGATGATGGAGTACGAGCAGGCCCGCGACCGCGGCGAGGCCGTCAGCGAACCGCAGCCCATGCCCTACGACCGCACCACACAGGAGCGCCGCGCCAAGCGCGCCGAGAAGGACCTCACCACCCTCGGCAAGGTGAATCCCCTGGCGCTGGAGGAGTTCGCGGCCCTCGAGGAGCGCTACACCTTCCTCAACACCCAACTCGAGGACGTCAAGAAGGCCCGCCAGGACCTGATGGACGTGGTCGCCGAGGTGGACGCCCGCATCCTGCAGGTCTTCACCGAGGCCTACGAGGACGTCGAACGCGAGTTCACCGGCGTGTTCTCGCGCCTGTTCCCCGGCGGCGAGGGCCGGCTGCTGCTCACCGATCCCGGTGACATGCTCACCACCGGCGTCGAGGTCGAGGCCCGCCCGCCGGGTAAGAAGGTCAAGCGGCTATCGCTGCTCTCCGGCGGCGAGAAGTCCCTGGCCGCGGTGGCCTTCCTGGTATCGATCTTCCGGGCCCGCCCGTCCCCGTTCTATGTCATGGACGAGGTCGAGGCGGCGCTGGACGACACCAATCTGCGCCGACTCATCGGCCTGTTCGAGCAGCTGCGTGAGAAGAGCCAGCTGATCGTCATCACCCACCAGAAGCCGACCATGGAGATCGCCGACGCGCTGTACGGCGTCAGCATGCGTGGCGACGGCATCACGCAGGTGATCTCGCAGCGCCTGCGCGGTGAGAATCTCGTCGGCGCGCAAGCGTGATTCCGGATGCGTCCCGCTGAGCGGGATCCCGGTACACGGCAAAGTGAAATGCCTGCGCGTCGCACCGGCGGGGCGCTAGCGTCCGGGCTCATGAGACGCTCCATCGCCGTACTGGCCGCCGGCATCGCCGTCGGTATCGTCGCCCCGCTGCCCGTCGCCGTGGCCGACTCCGGATCCTCCGCACTCGGATCCGGATCGGGCTCGGGCTCGGGCACCGGATCCCTGTCCGGCTCGGGCGGCACCGGCAATCTGCCGCCCTACAGTCAGTGGATCAGCGACATCACCCCGATCGCCGCGGCCGCGCAGACCTATCTGACGACGGCGCTGCCGGGAACCACCAAGCCCGCCATCGTCTTCGACATCGACAACACGGTGCTGGAGACGAATTACCATCCGGGACCGATCATTCCGGCCATCCCGCCCATCCTGAAGCTGGCGCAATGGGCGAAAAGCCAAGGGGCGTCCCTCATCTTCGTCACCGGCCGGCCCGCGCTCATGAACGTCTACAGCCAGATCAACCTGAGCACCGTCGGCTACCCGGTGGACGGCCTCTATGGCGGCGGCCTCACCACCGGGTCCAGCGGCGCGGGCGCCCTCGCCGACTACAAGACCGCCACCCGTGCCTCGATCGAGGCCCAGGGCTACACCATCGTCGCCAATATCGGCAACAGCGCCTCGGACCTGTCCGGCGGCCATGCCCAGCAGACCTTCAAGCTGCCCGACTACAACGGCGCGCTGGCGTGATCGGCCGCTTCCGGTGACCGCGGGCGAGGAGGCCTCGATCCTCCTCCCCTCCGACCCTCACCCGCCCAGCAGCGACTTCAGCCGTGCCGCACCGGTTTCGGCCAGCCACGCGTCGAGAGTCCGCAGGCCGGGATGAATTTCGCGGAGCGCGGGAATGTCGGCGTGCCAGCCCTGGCCCTGCCGCGACAGCCGCCAGGCCGCCACCACCTCGGGGCCCATCGCCTCGGCTTCGGCCTCGCTCGCCTCCTCATAGCGGACCGGATGCCCGATGGCGGCGCTGATCGCCGCCGCGGCCGCGGGCATGGTGGGATCGTCCCCGGCCAATTCCAGGATCTCGCCGTGGAATCGAGCCGGATCGTCGAAGGCCAGTTGCGCGAAGACGGCGATATCGTCGACGGCGATGGCCTGTACGGGCCGATCGGCCGGGAACAGCTGCCGGTGCACACCGTCATTGATGCCGTCGATCGGGAAGCCCCGCATGAAGTAGTTCTCCATGAACCGGACCGGACGCAGGATGGTCCACTGCAGGCCGCTACCGCGCAGCGCCTCCTCCACCTGCCGCTTGCCCTGGGCACCCCACTTGCCGTCCTCGGTATAAGAAGCGACGGTGGTGAACACGATGTACTCCACCCCGGCCGCGCGTGCCGCGTCGATGAACCGGGTACCGCGCTCAACCTCCATGCCGACGTCCCAGCCATGGGGGCCGAAGGTCGCGGGCGGCACCAGGAACGCCGAACCCACCCCCGACAGCGCGGCGGTGAGGGAGTCGGGAGCGTCGAAATTCCCGACGGCCAGTTCCGCGCCCGCCGCCGCGAGCTCCTGTGCGGCAGGCGATTCCGGATCGCGCACCAGCGCGCGCACTCGACGGCCGACGGCGAGCAGCCGCCGCGCGGTCGCGCCGCCCTGTTTGCCGGTCGCGCCGGTCACCAGGATCAGATCATTGCGAGAAGACATTGTCGCCCGTTCGTTCAGTAGTATTCGGGTCGGTCGACCCGAATACACACGCTAGAACCAGCCATTTCCGTTGGCCGACACCGGAAAGGACCCGCGTAACGAAATGCCCACGCCGACCCTGCCCCGCGCCACGCCGAACACCCGCTCGGACGCTCGCCGCAATCGCGCCCTCGTGCTCGCCGCCGCGCACCGTGCCCTCGCCGAGGGCGGGGTCACGGTCTCGCTGGCCGAGATCGCACGGCGGGCGGGCGTCGGCGCGGGCACCGTGTATCGGCATTTCCCCACCAAAACCGCACTGCTGGAAGCGGTCATGCAGCAGCGCATCGACCGCCTCACCGGTCTGGCCCACCGCCTGCGCGACGCCCCCGACGCGGGGCGGGCGTTCTTCGCGTTCTGCACCGAGGTCATCACCTCCACGCATCGCAACCAGGCCGTCTGCGACATGGTCAGCAATGACGGCTGGCCGCGTGAGCTGGTGCGGGACGCGGGCGCCCGTTTCCATTCCGCCCTCGACGATCTGCTCATCGCCGCCCAGCGCCAGGGCGCGGTCCGCGCCGATCTCACCCTCGCCGACGTCCTGGCCCTCTTCACGGGATGCGTCGCCATCCAACGCCTCACCTCGGACCACGAGCTGGCGCGTCCCGCCGCCCTGGTGCTGGACTCCATGCGCGCGCGACCCGCGGCGCGCGTAACGAAAGACCGAAATCGGTTTATCCCGCGTGACGAAACCCCGTCCCGTAACGAAACCGCCGCATCGCACTGCCCGATCTGCGCTTCCCCGATCCGCTCCACCGGCACCGGCCGCCCCGCCCGCTACTGCTCCGCCGCCTGCCGGCAGAAGGCCCACCGACGACGTCGCGCGGCCGCGCCCGGCCCCTGTTGAACCCCCCCATGAAAGCTGTTGGGGCACTTCGTGACCTGGGTGTGTCCGAACGGATGCGAAGGTGTGACGAGGGGGGTCCAGAGCTGAAAAATACTGGTAGAAGGCCATATACGTCGCCTTCGTATGGACCCCCGAACGGGCAATGTGGCAGTACGCTCCCTGCGTGGTTTGGGTGTCGGCCGCGGCGTTCGGTGTCGCATGGTGGCTCGGTTTGTATCTGTTGGCGCGGGATCCGCGAAAGCCATTGTTGCGCAGGGCGGCTGCCGGATTGCTGGCGTTTGCCGGTGCCGTGGTGGCCGATCGGCTGGCCGGGGCTGACCCCTGGTTCGGCGGCGCGCGGATCGTGCTGGTGTGCGCGCCGGTGCTGGCCTTCAGCGGAGCGTTCGTGCGACTGCTGCCCCGCGGCGCCGTGGAGCGCGTCGACCGCTGGTGGCGGGTCGGGCTACTGCCGCTGTGCGCGCTGCTGGCCATGCCCGCGGCGGGCGGCTTCCTACCCGCCGGGTATCTGCTGGGTGCGCTCACCCTGCTGGCCCTGCTCGGCACCATGCTCGGCATGCTCGGTCAGCACGCCGAATGGTCCGAGGATTCGCGCCGGTCGGCAGCCGGGCTGCTGACCGTGGGCGCGCTGCTGCTCGGGTTGAGCACGGCCCTGATCCTGTTGGGCCTCAACGTCTTGCCGCGCACGGCCATGCTGTCGGTCATCGCGGCCGATCTGGTGGTGCTGGGCCTGGGCATCGCGGTACTCGACGCGTACGACGAGGGCGAAGGGCTGCGTGCCGACATGATCCACTCGCTGGTGGTCTCGGGCGCCACCGCGGCCGTGTTCGGCGGCCAGGCCGCGCTCGCCCTCACCCTGGTGGGCGAGCGCCCCGTCCTGGTGGCGCTGTTCTTCGGCGCGGTCGCCGCCGCCATCACCCTGCAGGTCCTCAACCGTCTGCTGCAGGTCGGCGCCGACCGGGTGGCCTTCGCCTCGGATCCGCAGCTGTGCGCGGCCCGTATCGAATTGCGCAGCGCCACAGAGGCATTGCTGCGCAAGGGTAGTGACAACGGGCTGCACACCGGCGGCTGAGCGGCGCCGGACGCCCGCGCGGTTCGGCGCGGGCCCGAGGTCAGAGCAGGTCGCTGACGTCGTCGGGGACGTCGACGGCGTACTTGCGCAGCGTTTCCATGGGGACGACCTCGAGAGCGTTCTCATGGGTCGCGGCCAGCACCACCGGTGCGGCCACGCCGTCCTCGTGGGCGTGCAGCCAGCGCACCGCCACCACGCACCATCGGTCGCCCGGTTGCAGGCCGGGGAAGTTGTTCTCGGGACGCGGCGTGACGAGGTCGTTGCCGATCGACTTCTGGTGCTCCAGGAATTCCGCCGTCACCACGGTGCAGACGGTGTGGCTGCCAAGATCCTCAGGGCCGGTGCTGCAGCATCCGTCCCGGTAGAAGCCGGTGAGAGGATCGGTGCCACACTCCTCCAGCGGTCCCCCAAGCACATTTCGATCGGTCACGTCGCCGATCCTATTGTCTCGGTGTCGCATTCGCCGCTCCTTCCGCACTGTGGCACCTTCCCGAGCAGACCGGTCGGTAGAAGCTGGGCTTCTCGGAGCCGTACCCCGGCGTGTCGACGCTTCGCTCGACACGGCAGTGTGATACATGACACTGCCCTCCGACGCGTCCGTAGGTATGTGAATCGGGCAATACAACTGCCTCTGAAAGGATGGGGGAGTGACGACTGCAGAAGTTTGGATTCTCATCGCCGCGATCGCCGCGGTGCTGCTCGTGGCGCTGGTTGCCGGATATGCCCTGAACAAGCGCCGCCGGATCTCGCTGACCCCGGAGGTCACCGAGACCAAGGAGGTGACCGACAGGTCGGGCGGATACCAGGCGGCGAGCGGATTCAGCTTCAGCCAGGGCGGCATCGCGCCCAAACCCACACCGCAGCCGCTCCCGCCCGAGCGCACCGACGACGAGGGGCAGCCCCACGTCGGCGACGACGCCGCCATCCCGCGCGACTCGGCCAAACGCAGCATCACCGAGGTGCGCCTGCCCGAGCCGGTCCAGGGCCCTGAGCCCGCCCCCGAGTCCGTCACACCCACCGAATCCACAGCCACCGCCGCGGACCAGGCCCCGGCCGCCGCCGAGCGGGTCGCCACCGAATCCACCTCGGCCGCCGAGACGTCAGCGGCCGACACGGTCACACGGACTGACGACAGCGCCGAGGGCACCGCGCGCGCCGAGGCGGTCGAAGCCGCTGGGCAGGCCGGTGAGGAAGCGGCCGGCAAGGGCGCGGGCGATGTCGTCGAGCGCCCCGCCGCGGAGGAGGCCGCCGCGGAGGAGGCCGCCGAGGCGGCCGTGGCCGCCGCCGAGGTGGCGGCCGCCGCCGAGGCCGCCGTGGCCGCGCACGCCGGTGCTCCGGCCGTGGCCCCCGAAACCGCCCCTCCCGCCGCTGCTCCAGCGCCCGCCATCGCCGAGATCGAGCCCACCGCGGGCCGCCTGACCCGCCTGCGCGGCCGGCTCTCCCGCTCCCAGAACGCCGTCGGCAAGTCGCTGCTCGGCCTGCTGGGTGGCGGTGACCTGGACGAGGACTCCTGGGAGGAGGTCGAGGACACCCTGGTCATGGCCGACCTGGGCACCGCCAGCACCTCCACCATCGTGGAGCGGCTGCGCTCGGAGATGGCCGCCCGCAGCGTCCGCACCGCCGCTGAGGCGCGCGCCCTGCTGCGTGAGGTGCTCATCGACGCGCTACGGCCCGAGCTGGACCGCTCCATCCGCGCGCTACCGCACGCCGATCACCCGTCGATCCTGCTGGTCGTCGGCGTGAACGGCACCGGAAAGACCACCACCACCGGCAAATTGGCGCGCGTGCTGGTGGCCGACGGCCGCCGCGTGCTGCTCGGCGCGGCCGACACCTTCCGCGCCGCCGCCGCCGATCAGCTCCAGACCTGGGGTGAGCGCGTGGGCGCGGAGACCGTGCGCGGCAAGGAGGGGGCGGACCCCGCGGCCGTCGCCTTCGACGCCGTGTCCGCCGGTATCGATCGCGGCGTGGACGTGGTGCTCATCGACACCGCCGGGCGCCTGCACACCAAGACCGGCCTGATGGACGAGTTGGGCAAGGTCAAGCGGGTGGTCGAGAAGAAGGCCGCGGTGGACGAGGTCATCCTGGTGCTCGACTCGACGGTGGGTCAGAACGGTTTGATGCAGGCGCGGGTCTTCGCCGATGTCGTGGACATCACCGGTGTCGCGTTGACCAAGCTGGACGGAACCGCCAAGGGCGGCATCGTGTTCCAGGTCCAGCATGAGCTGGGCGTTCCGGTCAAACTGGTCGGTTTGGGCGAGGGCGCGGATGATCTCGCTCCCTTCGAACCCGGCGCCTTCGTCGACGCCCTGCTCGGTTAATCGGCACTGAACTGCGCCGATACCGAAATCAACATCATCCTCACAATGTCGCCGTAACAGTGGTGCGGGCTCGGAAACGCGACCGCAACACTGCAATCTCATCCGTTCACGTACGCGAAACGCCGCAGGATCACGGCTGAAACACCGACTGACGAACCTCATTGCAGGCTTATTCGCAGGTTGCTGCGGGGCCGTAGATGAGGAGGACAAAAGGTGGCGTATCCCATCGTTGATGTGCCGAACACCGGCGACACGGCATGGATGCTCGCGAGCTCGGCATTGGTGCTGTTGATGACCCCCGGGCTCGCATTCTTCTACGGCGGTATGGTCCGTAGTAAGAACGTGCTCAACATGATCATGATGAGCATCAGTGCCATGGGCATCGTCGGCGTGCTCTGGGCGATCTTCGGATTCTCAGCGTCGTTCGGTGACAACAAATTCGGAGTGATCGGCAATCCAACCCAATTCTTCGGGCTCAAGGGCCTGATCGGATCCGACGCGAAGCCGGAGGTGATGGCGGACCCGTCCAAGGGCATCGATCACGCCGACGCCGTCGGAATCCCACTGGCCGGTAACACCCACATCCCGATGACGGTGTTCGTCGCGTTCCAGTTGATGTTCGCGATCATCACGGTCGCCCTGATCTCCGGTGCGGTCGCCGACCGCCTGAAGTTCGGAGCCTGGGCGCTGTTCGCCGCGGTGTGGGCCACCATCGTCTACTTCCCGGTCGCACACTGGGTTTTCGACTTCAACGCCACCGACACCGACGGCACCATCATCCACGCCGGCGGCTGGATCGCCAATAAGCTCAAGGTGATCGACTTCGCCGGCGGTACCGCCGTCCACATCAACGCCGGTGCCGCTGGCCTGGCGCTGTGCCTCGTCCTCGGCAAGCGCAAAGGCTGGCCCAAGACCCCGATGCGCCCGCACAACCTGCCCTTCGTCATGCTCGGCGCCGGTCTGCTGTGGTTCGGCTGGTTCGGCTTCAACGCCGGTTCGGCGCTGTCCTCCAACGGCATGGCGGGTTCCACCTTCCTGACCACCACCTTCGCCACCTGTGCCGCGATGCTCGGCTGGCTGCTCGTCGAGAAGGTTCGCGACGGTCACGCCACCTCGCTGGGCGCCGCCTCGGGCATCGTCGCGGGTCTGGTCGCCATCACCCCGTCCTGCTCCTCGGTGAACGTGCTGGGCGCGCTGGCCATCGGCGCGGTCGCGGGTGTGGCCTGCGCCCTGGCGGTCGGCCTGAAGTTCAAGCTGGGCTTCGACGACTCGCTCGACGTGGTGGGCGTCCACCTGGTCGGCGGCATCATCGGCACGCTGATGGTCGGATTGGTGGCCACCAAGGAGGCTCCGGCCGGAGTCCAGGGTCTGTTCTACGGCGGCGGCTTCAACCAGCTGTGGCGTCAGGCCGTGGGCGCCGGTGTGGTGCTGGCCTTCTCGTTCATCGTGACGCTGATCATCGCCTTCGCCATCAAGTTCGTCATCGGCCTCCGCGCTACGGAGGAAGAGGAGTTCGTGGGTATGGACGAGTCGGACCACGCGGAAACGGCATACGATTTCGCTGCTGTGGGTGGTGCGGCGCGCACCACCGCCGTCAAGGAGGCATGACGAAAATGAAACTGATCACTGCGATCGTGAAGCCGTTCACCCTGGAGGATGTGAAGACCGGCCTGGAGCAGGCGGGCGTGCTCGGCATGACCGTCAGCGAGGTTCAGGGTTACGGCCGTCAGAAGGGCCACACCGAGGTTTACCGCGGTGCCGAGTACTCGGTCGACTTCGTCCCGAAGGTCCGGGTCGAGGTAGTCGTGGACGACGCCTCCGTCGACAAGGTCGTCGAGGTCATCGTGGAGGCCGCCCGCACCGGCAAGATCGGCGACGGCAAGGTCTGGGTGACCCCGGTCGACACCATCGTCCGCGTGCGCACCGGCGAACGCGGGTCCGACGCTCTGTAACCGAAGAGAACCGAGCGGCGGCCCGCTCCCCGCCCGAGAATCGGAACGGGGCGGGCCGCCGCCACGCTCGGTGCGGATCGAACCAATCCAATTGCATATCCGGTGCGTTCACGCTCTGGGCCGCGGCCGAGCGCGGGGAGGCGGAGCAATCGTTCTGGACCGCGGCTCGATAGACATCCGCCGTGAAGCGGCGGAGTGGAGGAAGGAAGTTCGAGACCTCCGGGGCCGTGACCCTGCCGGAGCGCAGCGGAGGCAAATCAGACACAGGTGGTGGGTTGTGGGTTTCCAGCAGGCACGCGATGACAGGGCCGAGGGCGAGAAGGTCTCCAACGGAGCCTTGGACCTGGTCCAGGCCCGCAACCAACTGCTCGGAGAGCACAATTCGACCGGTCGCTCGGTCCGCCTGGACCCCGAGGCGCTGCGGGAAGCGCTGGTGGACCTGTACGAATTGTGGCTGACCACCAAGGGACATGAGGTCGGCATCACCCCCGACAGCGGGCTGGCCCTGGTCGCGGTGGGCGGCCTGGGTCGCCGGGAAATGATGCCCTACTCCGATCTGGATCTGGTGCTGCTCTACGACGACGTCGACCCCCAGCGGGTCGCCGAGGTCGCCGATCAGCTCTGGTACCCGCTGTGGGACGCCCACATCAAGCTCGATCACAGCGTGCGCACCGTCCCGCAGGCGCTGCGCGTGGCCGCCGACGATCTCGCCGCCGCCCTCGGCATGCTCGAGGCTCGGCACATCGTCGGCGACGAAGGACTGAGCAACCTGCTGATCAGCGGCGTGCGCCGGGACTGGCGCGCCGGAATCCGGTCCCGCTTCGACGCCCTGATCGACCAGGCCCAAACCCGCTGGCGCAGAAGCGGAGACGTCGCGCACCGCGCCGAGCCCGATCTGAAGAACGGGCGCGGCGGGCTGCGGGACATCCAGCTGCTGGACGCCCTCGCCATCGCACAGCTGACCGACGCCATGCCGGGGCTCGGTCCGGAGGTGCCCGGCGGCGGGTTGCAGCAGTCGCACCGCCGCTTGCTGGATGTACGCACCGAGCTGCACCGGGTGGCGGGCCGGGCCCGCGACCAGCTGCGGGCCCAGGACGCCGACGAGATCGGGGCGGCCCTTCGCATCGGGGATCGCTTCGATCTGGCCCGCATGCTCAGTGATGCGGCCCGTACGGTCAGCTACTCCACCGACGTCGGGCTGCGGACCGCCGGGAACGCGCTGCCCCGGCGCGGGCTCGCGCGCTTGCGCCGCGTCCCGGTGCGCCGACCACTCGATGAGGGGGTGGTCGAGCATTCCGGGGAGGTGGTGCTCGCCCGCGATGCCCGCCCGCAGCGCGATCCCGGGCTGATCCTGCGGGTGGCCGCGGCCTCGGCCCAGACCGGGCTGCCCATGTCGGCCACCACGCTCAACCGCCTCGGCGAGGATGCGCCCGAGCTCCGCGAGCCGTGGCCCAAGGAGGCGCTCAACGACCTGCTGGTCCTGTTGGGCGCGGGCCGCGGCGCCGTCGACGCCGTCGAGGCGCTGGACCGGACGGGCCTGTGGGGCAGGCTGTTCCCGGAATGGGGTGTGGTGCGCGACCTGCCGCCGCGCGACGTTATGCACACCTGGACCGTGGACCGCCACCTCATGGAGACCGTCGCCGAGGCCGGGGCGCTGTCCACCCGTGTCGCCCGCCCGGACCTACTGCTGCTGGGCGCGCTGCTGCACGATATCGGCAAGGGACGTACCGAGGATCACAGTCTTGTCGGCGCGGAACTGGCCGTCTCCATCGGAAATCGCCTGGGGCTCTGGCCTTCCGACGTGCGGACGCTCGCCGCCATGGTGCGCCACCATCTGCTGCTGCCCGATACCGCCACGCGCCGCGATATCACCGACTCCGACACCGTGAAGATGGTGATCGACGCGCTCGACGAGGACCCGCACCTGCTGGAGCTGCTGCACGCCCTGGCCGAGGCCGATGCGCTGGCCACCGGGCCCGGCGTGTGGAACGACTGGAAGGCCTCGCTCATCGGCGAACTCGTGCGCAACTGCCGCACCGCCATGGCCGGCGAGCCGCTGCCCGAGCCGACGCCGATACCCGACGACCTGCGCGCCCGCGCTGAATCCGGTGGCGTGCATGTGGATCTGAAGCCGGGGGAGGGCCGCTACCACCACATCGTCACCGTGGTCGCGCCCGATGGTCCGGGATTGCTCTCCGACGCGGCGGGCGTGCTGGCCGTGCACTCACTGCGGGTGCTGTCCGCCGAACTCACCAGCGTGGGTTCCTCGGCCATCGACACCTTCGTCGTCGCACCGCGTTTCGGTGATCCGCCGGACCCGGGCCTGCTGCGCCAGGAGTTGATCCGCGCCATCAACGGCGATCTGGATCTGGCCTCCGTGCTGGCCCGCAAGGAGCGGGACGCAATCGGCACCCAGCCGCGTCCCTTCGCGCAGGCGCAACCGCGGGTGTTCTGGCATGAGACCGCCGATCCGGGCCGTGTGCTGATGGAACTGCGCGCCGAGGACCGCATCGGATTACTGAGCCGGTTGGCCGCGGCGCTGGCCGAGGCCGGCGTGAACGTCTGCTGGGCGAAGGTGATGACCATGGGTTCGGCGGTGATCGACACCTTCTGCCTGGATCTGGGCGATGCCGACACGCCCGGGCGCCGCGCCGAGATCGCGGCGGCGGTGCTGGCGGTCGTGCCACCGCAACAACCGAAGAAGCCTCCTGAAGCGGACAGCTGAATCGGATCTTCCCGTCGTTTTCCAGTCGGTTGCCCGAAACCCGTCATAGCTGACAAACCGCACGTTCACCAATTAATCAGAATGTTGCAGGAGATTTGCTGCAACAGCGGTCGGTGATCGGCGTCACACCCTAGTATTCGCGTGCAGGGTCGAACTGAAGATCACAGCTGTCGCGAGCATGAGGGGAGCAGGTCGGTGGCAATCGAAGTCGTGTCCGCGTCGATGATGACGAGCGATCTGACCGCGCACATCGCCCGCTGCGTCGGCGGCGATCGCTGGGTGGTCTCCTGGCTGCCGGGGCGCACCCTCAGCGGCCAGCAGGCGGTGACCGCCATGACGATTGCCTCCACGGTCGCCGGCCACAGCCTCGGTGACGCCGAATGGGCGATGCTCGACGGGCTCGCCCTCGCCCTCGGCCTCACCGCCCGAGAGGCCGTTGGCATGGTCGCCACCGAGCAGCACGACCTGCGCCGGCCCGCGCCGCGCCCGCGCTCGCTGGAATAGCCGCCGAACCGGTGGCGTCGGGCGTCCCGAATCTGCCTGCGGCCGCGCCCCGTTCACGCAGGTCCGAGCCTGGCGCAACGGCGCGGTGCGGATCCCACTACCCTGGTATCTCGAGTGACGTCCCTCGAGATCAGGAGCATCGGTGTTCGAATCCCTTTCCGACCGGTTGGCCGGTGCCCTCAAGGATCTGCGTGGCAAGGGACGACTGTCGCCGTCGGACATCGACGCGACCGCACGCGAAATCCGGCTGGCCCTGCTCGAGGCCGACGTGGCGCTGCCCGTGGTGCGCGGGTTCATCGGCAAGGTCAAGGAGCGGGCCAAGGGCGCCGAGGTCTCGGCGGCCCTGAACCCGGCGCAGCAGGTCGTCAAGATCGTCAACGAGGAACTCATCAATATCCTCGGCGGCGAGACCCGGCGGCTGCGGCTGGCCAAGAACCCGCCGACCGTCATCATGCTGGCCGGTCTGCAGGGCGCCGGTAAGACCACCCTCGCGGGCAAGCTCGCCACATGGCTGAAGGGTCAAGGACACACGCCGCTGCTGGTGGCCTGTGACCTGCAGCGCCCCGGTGCGGTCACCCAGCTGCAGGTGGTCGGCGAGCGCGCCGGGGTGCCGGTTTTCGCGCCGCACCCGGGCACCTCCATCGGTGGCGGCGAGAACCCGCTGGGCGTCTCGGCCTCCGACCCCATCGACGTCGCGCGCGCCGGTATCGAAGAGGCGAAGCAGAAGCAGTACGACGTGGTCATCGTCGACACCGCGGGCCGCCTCGGCATCGACGAGGAGCTCATGCGGCAGGCCGCGGGCATCCGCGACGCCGTCAATCCGGACGAGACCCTGTTCGTCCTCGACGCCATGATCGGTCAGGACGCGGTCTCCACCGCCGAGGCCTTCCGCGACGGCGTCGGCTTCACCGGTGTCGTGCTCACCAAGCTCGACGGCGACGCCCGCGGTGGCGCCGCGCTGTCGGTGCGCGAGATCACCGGCCAGCCCATCCTTTTCGCCTCCACCGGCGAGAAGCTGGAGGACTTCGACGTCTTCCACCCCGACCGCATGGCCAGCCGCATCCTCGGCATGGGCGACCTGCTTACCCTGATCGAACAGGCCGAGCAGGTCTACGACGCCAAGCAGGCCGAGGAGGCCGCCCGCAAGATCGGCTCCGGTGAGCTCACCCTCGAGGACTTCCTCGAGCAGATGCTGGCCATCCGCAAGATGGGTCCGATCGGCAACCTGCTGGGCATGCTCCCCGGCGCGGGCCAGATGAAGGACGTGCTGGCGCAGGTCGACGACAAGCAGCTCGACCGCGTACAGGCCATCATCCGCGGTATGACCCCGGCGGAGCGCGCGAACCCCAAGATCATCAACGCCTCGCGCCGCCTGCGCATCGCCAATGGCTCCGGCGTCTCGGTCTCCGACGTCAACCAGTTGGTCGACCGTTTCTTCGAGGCCAAGAAGATGATGGGCGCGATGAGCCGCCAGTTCGGCCTGCCGGGCGCGGGCCGCGGTGGCAAGAACGCCAAGAAGGGCAAGAAGGGCAAGAAGGGCGGACGCGGCCCGACTCCGCCGAAGGTGCGCGGCGGCTTCCCCGGCATGCCCGGCCTCCCGGGCGGTATGCCCGCCGGTATGCCCGACATCTCCAACCTCCCGGCCGGTCTCAACGAACTGCCGCCGGGCCTGGAAGGTTTCGACCTCTCGAAGCTGAAGTTCCCCAAGCACTGAACCGCTGACACCTCGCCGGCACCGCCCCACTCGGGCGGGGCCGCGCCATTTCGTCACTCGCACAGCCCTTTTCGACGTCCGCGTGCCACTCCCCCCGGTCGTGGCCGGGCCATGAGCCAGGACGCCACTCTCGCGGGCGCGGCCGGCTTCGACCTGGACGTCGGTCCTGTTCCTGGCACAGGCCGAACGCGCGACCGGTCCTGTACGCCGACGATGACCGCTGTGCCATGGGTCATGCCGTACACAGGCCGGAATTATCGGTACGGTTCCTGCGTGACCACTTGGTTCCCTCCGACGCGTCAGAACGGGTGATGCGATGACACAGCCGACCCCGCTCCCGCGCCTGCGCCGCACCCTCGACCGCGGTCAGCGACGCATCCTCCGCCAGATCGACACCGGCGGCGGCTGGACGACGGTCGACGAATCCGGTTCCGGCGCAGCCGATTTCGTGCCATCGGTCTGGACCGAGGAGTTCGAGGTGACCCGCTACGAGCGCCTGGACGTCGCCGACGGGGCCACGGTGCTGCCGGTGTGCCCGGCCTCGTTCCGGGACTTCATGCTCTACGAGAAGCACGCGGTCGACGCGGCGCGCGGGATGGCCCGCCGGTTCCTGCCCGCCGGATACCGTGTCGGGCAGGCGTTCGAGGCGCTGACCGGCCGGACGTTCCCGGCCTACCGGCCGAATCGGCTCTGGTACGCGCAGCCCATCTACTACATGTCCAACGCGCTGACCATCGTGCCCTCGGGCGTCCCGATCACGCCGCCCGCCTACAGTCGCGCATTGGATTTCGAGCTCGAGCTCGGGGTGGTGCTGGGGGCCGCGCTGCGCGACGCGTCACCGGAGGAGGCGTTGGCCGCGATCGGGGCGGTGGTGGTCATCAACGATTTCTCGGCCCGCGACGTGCAATTGCCCGAAATGCGGTCCGGATTCGGCCCGCAGAAGTCCAAGCACTTCACCAGTTCGATGTCCGCGACCGCGGTCGCGGGTGCGGCGGTGGCGGACCGGCTCGACCGGCTGGCGGCCACGGTGGCGATCAATGGTGAAACGGTGTCCCGCACCGGCACCCAGGGCATGCGCTTCTCCCTCGGCGAGGCCATCGCGCACGCCTCGCGCTCCGAGCAGCTGTACCCGGGCGAGCTGCTGGCCACCGGCACGCTGCCCGGCGGCAGCGGAATGGAAGTGGGCCGCTGGCTGGCTCCAGGCGACGAACTGCGCTTGGAGATCGACGGCATCGGCGTGATCGAACATAGAATCCAACACTGAGGACAGCGACGTGAAAATCGATCAGGTTTCCGATTCCGTCTACGTGGTGGCGGGCACGAACGTCAACTGGGCGTTGATCAGTGACGATCGCGGTGTGACCGTCGTGGATGCCGGATATCCCTCCGACACCGTTTCGGTGCTGGACTCGGTGCGCCAGATCGGGCACGAGCTCGGCGATATCGTCGCGGTGCTGCTGACGCACGCGCATCTCGATCACATCGGCGCCATTCCGACCCTGGTCGAGCGACTGGGTGTGCCGGTCTACACCGGCGCCGAGGAGGTCCGGCACGCCAAACGCGAATATCTGCAGCAGATCACGCCCGTGGGCATGGTCCGGCAGCTGCGGACCCGGCGTGGCGCCGTCTGGGTGGCGCAGACCCTGCGCGCGGTGGCCGGTCACATCGGCATGAGCGTGCCGACGGCCGCAACCGCCGACGCCGACACCCTGGCGGCGCTGCCCGGCGGTTTCGTCGCGGTGCCCACTCCCGGTCACACCAACGGTCACACCGCGTATCTCATGCCGTCGGAGGGTGTGCTGTTCTCCGGCGATGCCCTGGTCACCGGTCACCCCCTGCTGCTGGAAAACGGTCTGCAACTGCTGCCGGGAGTGTTCAACCACGACGAGGAAGGCACTCTCGCCAGCGCCCGCGCGCTGAGCGCCCTCCAGGCCGGAGTTCTCGTCCCCGGGCACGGGCTGCCGATCCGTCACGATCTGTCCACTCTGATGGGTGAGTTCGCGCGCTCATGATCGCGGTGAGCGCATCCGGCGGTATCGGGCGGCGTAGCGGCGGGGGAGCGTCCGGCATCCCGTCATCGCGGACGGGCTGCACGCAATTCGCGAGGTATGCCGGGAGCGGACCGACATCACCGTGCGGGACGACCGGTGCGATAGTGGACGCGGCCAGGTTTGTGTCGAGACATACCGTCCACAGCGAGGAGGCGGCATGCGGCTGCATTTCCGCGGCGTAGTCCTTCCCGACGACGAAATCCGCGACCTGTGGGTGCACGACGGCGTGATCAGCGCCGAGCCGATTCGCGACGCCGAGACCGTGCACGCCGCCGGCTGGATCCTGCCCGGGCTCGTCGACGCCCATTGCCACGTCGGCATCAGATACGGTGGCGGACACGAGGATTCCGAGGGCGCCATCGCCCAGGCCGAGGTGGAACGCGATGCGGGCGCGCTGCTGCTGCGCGACGCGGGCTCGCCCATCGATACCCGCTTCATCGACGAGCGTGAGGATCTGCCGCGCATCATTCGCGCGGGCCGCCACATCGCCCGCCCCAAGCGCTACATCCGCGAACTCGGCATCGAACTCGACGACGAGCGCGACCTGCCCGAGATCGTGGCCGAACAGGCGCGCCGCGGCGACGGCTGGGTCAAGATCGTCGGCGACTGGATCGACCGCTCGGTCGGCGACCTCGCGCCCCTGTGGTCCGATGACGTCCTGAAGACCGCCATCGACGCCGCCCACCGCGAGGGCGCTCGCGTCACCGCGCACGTCTTCGGCGAGGACGCCCTGCCCGGTCTCCTCAACGCCGGCATCGACTGCCTCGAGCACGGCACCGGGCTCACCGACGACACCATCGCCCTGATGGCCGCCCACGGCACCGCTCTCGTCCCGACCCTCATCAATATCGACACCTTCCCCGGAATCGCCGACAGCGCAACCAAATTCCCCGCCTACGCCGCCCACATGCGGGACCTGCACCGCCGCTCCCGTGACACCGTCGCGAAGGCCCATGAGGCCGGAGTCCCCATCTACACCGGCACCGATGCCGGCGGCTCCATCCGCCATGGCCGCATCGCCGACGAAATCCTCGCCCTCGCCGGCTCCGGCTTCACCCCCCACGCCGCCCTCGGCGCCTCCTCCTGGCACGCCCGCACCTGGCTCGGCCACCCAGGCATCATCCCCGGCGCCCCCGCCGATTTCGTCGTCTATCGAGACGATCCCAGCCGCGACCTCACCGTGGTCGCCAATCCCTCCTGGGTAGTCCTCCGTGGCCGCGTCTACGACCGCCGCGGCCCGGTCACCGATCATCGCTGACGTCGAGCGCCGGCCGGCGCCGTCCGTAGGCAGCCTGTCGCCGTCGCGAATAGGTAATCGAATCCGTCTGTCCGGCACTTGAATTGCCGGATTCTACGATCGCCTCCTGCGTGGCTGCAGAGATCGCCGCACCCGCTCCGTGGCAGGACACCGTGCCCGAACCATCCGAATTCACCGACCGTTCGACTCTCCCGTCGGACCGGCCTGCCCCCTGGACGATCCGTCGCCCGCCGCCCCGGTTGAGGTTCCGGCCGCTTCCATTGCACAGTCCGCGTCTGCGCCCGTTGGTGATTCGGCATCGGCCGCCGCGGCCGGGACAGTGGTTGCTGCGGCGCCTGCGGCGTCGCCCGAGTCGTCGATCGGCCCGAATCTGTCCGAGCCCGAGGCTCCGTCCGTCGCCGCGGCTGGTCCGGTGCGGCCTGGGTGGCCTATGCCTACGCCTATCCCGCCGAGTGCGCCGCAGTATTCGGTGCAGGCGTCAGGGGTGAATTCCGGCTGGGGGCAGCCTGTTCCCTCGGGCAGGCAGGTGGCGTGGCCCCAGGGCATGAACGGGTATCCGCCGGGTGGAGGCTCGGTGTCGCCGTATGGGGCGGTGGGGATGCCGATGGCTCCGGCGCCTCGGAAGCGGCGGTGGTGGGTGACCCCGGAGCCGTGTACCAGGTCACCGATCGCCACGCGTCGAACGACAATGTCTGTCCCGCCGGGCACCGTCGTCAGCCTCACCGACAACCCCGGCGCCACGACGGGCACCACGATCTGCATGCGCCGCAGATGAGGGTTCGGCCGGACCGGTCTGGCGATTCGGCTGCGCAACCAAAGTGAATCGGTCATGCTTCAGACGTTTGTTGTTCAACCTGATGAGGAGATGACCGTGGGGTCCATCGAAGCCCTGGCGATCGATATCTTGGCCGGCCTGATCGTGAAGCTGCTGACCAGCGGCAGCTCGTCGCAGCCGCAGTAGATCGCACGCGCGGCAGCCGCCGTAGGATGCAGCCCATCGGGGTCGTCCCCGATGGGCTGTTTGTCGTTCGGGGTCCGGATCGGGGCGATTTCTTCGGGCGGTCGAGGGTCTGGCAGAATGGACGACCGTCCTCATCGAGGACAGTGTCAGCCCGTCTCCGGTTCCGTACCGCGCGGCGGTCACAGCACTTGACGCAAAACCGGGTCCACCATGTGTGGGCTGCTGAATTGCGACGTGACCAACCATTGGAAAGGCATCAGCTCATGGCTGTTCGTATCAAGCTGACCCGTATGGGCAAGATCCGCAACCCGCAGTACCGCATCGTCATCGCCGACGCCCGTACGCGTCGTGACGGCCGCGCCATCGAGTCCATCGGCAAGTACCACCCGAAGGAAGAGCCGTCGCTCATCGAGATCGACTCGGAGCGCGCTCAGTACTGGCTGGGTGTCGGCGCGCAGCCGACCGAGCCGGTGAAGCGTCTGCTGGAGATCACCGGCGACTGGCAGAAGTTCAAGGGCCTGCCGGGCGCCGAGGGCACCCTGAAGACCAAGGCCGCCAAGCCGTCCAAGCTGGACCTGTTCAACGCCGCCCTGGCCGCCGCCGACAACGAGCCGGTCGCCGAGGCCGTCACCCCGAAGAAGAAGGCCGCCAAGAAGGAAGACGCTGCCGAGGCTGCGTCTGACGAGGCCACCACCGAAGCTGCCGAGTAATCATGAGTGCCGTCGTCGCCGATGCCGTCGAACACTTGGTTCGCGGCATCGTCGCCAATCCGGATGACGTCCATGTCGAGCTGATCACCAGCCGACGTGGCCGGACCGTCGAGGTGCACGTGCACCCCGACGATCTGGGCAAGGTGATCGGTCGCGGCGGTCGTACCGCGACCGCCCTGCGCACCCTGGTCGCCGGGATCGGCGGTAAGGGCATTCGCGTCGACGTGGTCGACACGGATCAGTAGATGGAACTGGTCGTCGGGCGGGTCGCCAAATCGCACGGTGTGCGTGGCGAACTCGTCGTCGAAGTCCGCACCGACGAGCCGGAACTGCGGTTCGCGCCCGGCAGCGTCCTGAAGGGGAGGCTGCCGCGCGCCGAACGGACGCGGGAATTCGAAGTGGAGTCGGCCCGGGAGCACTCGGGTCGGCTTCTGCTGCGTCTGGACGGCGTCGCCGACCGCACCGCCGCGGATGCGTTGCGGGGCATGCTGTTCGTGGTCGACACCGCGGATCTGCCGCCGTCGGAGGACCCGGACGAGTACTACGATCACGAACTCGAGGGTCTGCGCGTCGAACTCGGTGACGGCACTGTTGTCGGCACTGTCAACGAGGTGCTGCATTCGGCTGCGGGAGAACTGCTTTCGATCAAAGCGGGGGAGGCATTCCCGCCCGCGGGCCGGGAGATCCTGGTGCCGTTCGTGCTGGCCATCGTGCCGACGGTGTCCGTCGCCGACGGTCTGATCGTCATCGACCCGCCCGAGGGCCTGCTGGACCCGGAGTAGCGGCGTGCGAATCGACGTAGTCACGATCTTCCCCGAATACCTCGAGCCGATGCGAGCGGCCTTGCTGGGCAAGGCGATCGACAAGGGTCTGCTCGAGGTGGAGGTGCACGACCTGCGCCGGTGGACCCACGATGTGCACAAGTCCGTGGACGACACCCCGTACGGCGGCGGGCCGGGCATGGTCATGAAACCGACCGTGTGGGGCGACGCCCTCGACGAGGTGTGCCCGGACGACGCACTGCTGGTGGTGCCGACTCCCGCCGGTGTGCCGTTCACCCAGGAGACGGCGCAGCGGTGGTCCGCCGAAGAGCACATCGTGTTCGCGTGCGGCCGCTACGAGGGCATCGACCAGCGTGTATTCGATGATGCCCGGCGCCGCGTACGGGTCGAAGAGGTCAGTATCGGCGACTATGTGCTCATCGGCGGCGAGGCCGCGGTGCTGGTCATGACCGAGGCGATCGTCCGGTTGATCCCGGGCGTCCTCGGCAATCAGCAATCCCATGAACAGGATTCGTTCTCCGACGGACTCCTGGAAGGCCCGTCCTACACCCGGCCGGTGAGCTGGCGCGGCCTCGACGTGCCCGACATCCTGCTGTCCGGCAATCACGCCAAGATCGCCGAGTGGCGGCACGAACAGTCGCTGCGCCGCACGGCCGAACGCAGGCCCGACCTCCTACCGGAGCAGTAGGACCTGCGCGAAGAGGAGCAATCATGCGCAAACCCAATGGTTTTCTCGGCGCGGCCCTGGCCGGGCTGGCCCTGTTCGCCGCCCTGTTCAGCGGCGGCAAGGCGGTCGCCGACAACCTCGACTCGCTGTTCCTGAGCCGCCTGGGCGACCAGACGGTCGCGTCGCCGGGTTACGAGAACACCGAGGACGGGCAGCGCCTCATCGCCGCGGGCAAGGACGTCTGCGCCCGCCTGCGCGTCGGCACGCCGGTTGTGGCGACCGATCAGTGGGGTGACGAGTCCGCCCTCATCCGTGCCGCCGTCTCTGTGTACTGCCCCGAATTCAAGGCCTCCCCAAGAGATTTCGGCTGAGCTGAAATTCGCTACGCAACAATTGATTTCGTGAGGATCGGGGCGACTTTCCGGGCGCGTGCGGAAGTGTTTCGGCATCCATCGCGGGCGCGTATGCGCAATCGGTGACGTCTCTGGCCGGGCGCTGGGGTCCTGGGAAAGCGGAATCGTGTGGCGGACAGTGCGTGGGCCTTGCACGCGCTGTCGGGTGGCGGCGGTAGTGTCTGCGGGCGTGACGACAGCCTCCGAAACCGTCAGCGCAGCATCCACAGGTGCAGCATCCACAGGTGCGGCGAGCACCGTCCGCATCGCCAGCATCGGCAGGCGCATCGCCGACGAGCTGGGGGTGCGCGAGGAGCAGGTGCGCTCCGCCGTCGAACTGCTGGATGCCGGCTCGACCGTGCCGTTCATCGCCCGCTACCGCAAGGAAGTCACCGGCGGACTCGACGACGCGCAGCTACGCACCCTCGATGAGCGTCTGCACTACCTGCGTGAACTCGACGATCGTCGGGCCTCGATCATCGAATCCATCCGTGGCCAGGGCAAATTGGACGAGCAGCTGCACGCGCAGATCATGCTCGCCGATACCAAGGCCCGCCTCGAGGACATCTACCTGCCCTACAAGCCCAAGCGGCGTACCAAGGCGCAGATCGCCCGCGAGGCCGGGCATGAGCCGGTGGCCGACGCGCTACTGAACGACCCGACCACCGATCCCGCGCAGTACAGCGCCGAACAGCTCGACGGCGCCCGAGCCATCCTGGTGGAGCGTTTCGCCGAGGATGCCGACCTGGTCGGTGAACTGCGCGAGCTCATGTGGGAGCGCGGACAGCTGAGCTCGTCCGTGCGCGCCGGCAAGGAAGAGGTGGGCGCGAAGTTCGCCGACTACTTCGAATTCTCCGAGCCGTTCAGCAAGCTGCCCTCGCACCGCATCCTGGCACTGCTGCGCGGCGAGAAGGAGGAGGTGCTCAACCTGCACCTCGAGCCCGACACCGAGGAGCTCCAAGACGGGCAGCGCTCGATCTATGAGGGCCGCATCGCGATCAAGTTCGGCATCGCCGATCAGGGCCGGGCCGCCGATTCCTGGCTGCTGGACACCGTGCGCTGGGCGTGGCGGACCAAGCTGCAGGTGAGCATGGGCATCGACACCCGCATGCGGTTGCGGCAGTCCGCCGAACGCGATGCCGTCGATGTGTTCGCGGCCAACCTGCGTGACCTGTTGCTCGCGGCGCCCGCCGGTACCCGCACCACCATGGGTCTGGACCCGGGCTACCGCACCGGCGTGAAGGTGGCCGTGGTGGACTCGACCGGTAAGGCGGTCGCGACCGAGGTCATCTACCCGCACAAGCCGCAGGGCCAGACCGAAAAGTCTCTCGCGGTGCTGGGCGCGCTGGTGGCCCGCTTCAATGTCGAACTCATCGCCATCGGCAACGGCACCGCCTCCCGCGAGACCGACGCCCTTGCCGCCGAACTCATTTCGCGCATCCCGGAGAACAAGCCCACCAAGATCGTGGTCTCCGAGGCGGGCGCCTCGGTGTACTCGGCCTCGGCCTACGCCTCGCAGGAACTGCCCGACATGGACGTCTCGCTGCGCGGCGCGGTCTCCATCGCCCGCCGCCTCCAGGATCCGCTGGCCGAGCTGGTGAAGATCGACCCGAAGTCCATCGGCGTCGGCCAGTACCAGCACGACGTCTCCGAAACGCTGCTGGCCCGTTCGCTGGGCGCGGTCGTCGAGGACGCGGTGAACGCGGTCGGCGTCGACGTCAACACCGCCTCGGTGCCGCTGCTGTCGCGCGTGTCCGGGATCTCCGGTTCGGTCGCGGAAAGCATTGTGACGCACCGCGACGCCAACGGCCCGTTCCGCAACCGCGCCGCCCTCAAGGACGTGCCGCGCCTGGGCCCCAAGGCCTTCGAACAGTGCGCGGGCTTCCTGCGCATCCGCGGCGGCGACGACCCGCTCGACACCTCCGCCGTGCACCCCGAGGCCTACCCGGTGGTCCGTCGCATCCTCGATTCCAGTGGCCGCAGCATCCAGGAGATCATCGGCAACACCTCGGCGCTGCGCGCGCTGCGCCCCGCCGACTTCACCGACGAGCGGTTCGGTGTCCCCACCGTCACCGACATCATCGCCGAGCTCGAGAAGCCCGGCCGCGACCCCCGGCCCGAATTCAAGACCGCCGAATTCGCCGCGGGCATCGAGAAAGTCGCCGACCTGAAGCCCGGCATGGTCCTCGAGGGCGTCGTCACCAATGTGGCCGCCTTCGGCGCCTTCGTCGACATCGGCGTCCACCAGGACGGGTTGGTCCACGTCTCCGCCATGTCCCACAACTTCGTCAAGGACCCCCGTGAGGTTGTGAAGTCCGGCGATGTCGTGAAGGTCAAGGTCCTCGAGGTCGACGTCCAGCGTCAGCGCATCGGCCTGTCCCTGCGCCTCGACGACGAGCCGGGCACCGCCAAGCCCGACCGCAATGACCGCGCCCCCCGCACGAATCATGGCGGCAACCGCGGCGGCAACCGCGACAACAACCGCCAGGGCGGCCAACGACAGGGCGGCGGCAACCGTAACCAGGACCGCCGCAACCAGCCCGCCCCGAGCGGTTCGATGGCCGACGCCCTGCGCCGCGCCGGATTCGGCGGCTGACAACTCCCGTTCCACCCCGCCCGTCCGGCCGCACCCGCACCCTGGGTGCGGCCGGACGGGGTTTTCCACCTCCGGAAATCAGCGCGGCACCCTCAACCACGCACCGATCGGCGTGTTCTCACAGCTCATGCGGTGCCTGCGCCTGAGCCGGCGCAGAGCCGACCCGGTGCAGAGTGCCGTCGGGGTCCACATAAGCGAATTCGCGTAGGCCGTACTCGGTATCGACCGGGGTGGTGAGGCGGCCGGGGAGGGCCGCGGCTGACCATTCCCGGTGGAGGGTATCGGCGTCGGAGACGTAGAGATAGATGGCTGCGGCGGTGCGTTGTGGGTCGTGTTCGTCCCATTCGGTGAGATGGAGCGAGATTCCGCCGCGGTCGGCGAAGCCGTAGCGGGCGTCGCTGTCGTAGGCATGGGCGGTGAAGCCGAGGCGGCGATAACGGGAAAGGGCGGCCTCGAGGTCGAGGACCGGGATGACGGGGGCGACGCTCTCGAAGACGATGTCGTTCGGCATGGGGGCTCCCGTTCGTGACGCTGCGATGCACGCGACCATACCTGGACCGACTGACCGGCCGACCGTTGGTGCAGGTGGGGAGGTTTGTCGAAGGTGAAGGGGCCGAGGCGGTCCGGAGTGAGACTGCCTCGGCCGCCTGCCGGCTATTCGACGGCGAGGGTGATCTCGGTGGACTTGATGAGGACCTTCACGGGCTTGCCCTCGGCGAGACCCAGATCGTCGGCGGCGTCGCGGGTGATGGAGGAGGTGATCTCGTCACCGCCGGTGAGCCGGATATGGATGACGGCCATGGCCTCACCGCGGGTGACCTGGGTGACTGTTCCATCGAGCTGGTTTCGTGTACTCAGTCGCATGGTGGTGAGCCTAGTTACCGGCGCCGCCGTTTCGATGGTGGCTGGACGGTTGCTCCACCATGTCGCGAGTGGATGCGATCTCCGCGCGCCGGTCGCTCGCACAGGTAGCGTGGCGTGGGGTTGGCGTTCGCGCGAGGGTTCGGAGGCGACACGGGCATGCATGATGTGCGTCGGTGGTGGGAAGATGTCGTGGTGGCGCACGGCCGATTGCCGCTGGCATGTCTGCTGCTCGGCTTCATCGTGGGATTCCTGCTGATCCGAATCAGTGTGCGGCTCATCCGCAAACAGGTGCGCTGGTGGCCCGGCAATGTGCGGGCCGGTGACGTGCACATCCACCACATGGTGTTCGGCGTCATCCTGGTGCTCGGTTCCGGGATGGGTCTGGTGGTGCTGTATCAGAGCACGATCGACGTGATCAGCGCGCTGGCCGCGGTTTTCGGGGTCGGCGCGGCGCTGGTGCTCGACGAGTTCGCGCTCATCTACTACCTGCGTGACGTGTACTGGGAAGAGCAGGGCCGCACCTCGGTGGACGCGGTCTTCGTGGCCTTCGCGGTGACGGGGTTGCTGCTGCTCGGTTTCCATCCGCTGTGGTTGCTGGACATCGGCGAGATTCGTGATCTCCGGTCCGATCCGAACGTGCCCGAGCGATTGTTCACGATCGCGTTCGCGTTGATGAACCTGCTGTTGGCGGCCATTGTCATTGCCAAGGGCAAGATTTGGACCGGTCTGTTCGGCATGTTCTTCCCGCCGCTGTTGGTCATCGGAGCCCTCCGGCTGAGCCGCCCGGGCGCACCCTGGGCGCGCTGGCGCTACGCCTCACGCCCGGGCCTGATGCGCCGTGCCGTGCGGCGTGAACGCCGCTACCGCCGCCCGATGATCCGCGCCAAGATCTTCGTGCAGGACCTGCTGGCGGGCAAGCCCGATGCCGCCCACGTGCTGCGCGCCGCCGAGGAGGAGTTGGCCCGCACCGTGGTCCCGGCCCCGCCCGCGCCGCCCTCGTCCCATCTGCACCTGATCCCCGGTCGCATGTTCGCGGAGCACCCGTCGGAGCCGAACCCGCCGGACATGGCCGCGGAGCCCAGGTCCGCGGACCCGGCCGTGGAGTTCGGGTCCATGGAGCGGCCCTCGGAGTCTGTCGATAGCCAATAGGTTGCTGATGGTCGATCGGCGTGCCAGTGTTGATCCATGGGCTACGTTGTCGGCGACTACCTGCTCGATCGGCTGCGGGAACTGGGCGTCACCGAAATCTTCGGTGTCCCCGGCGATTTCAATCTGCAGTTCCTCGACCACGTCATCGCGCACCCCGACATCCGCTGGATCGGCAGCGCCAACGAGCTGAACGCGGGCTACGCCGCCGACGGGTACGCCCGCCTGCGCGGCATCGGCGCGGTCGTCACCACCTACGGCGTGGGCGAGCTGAGCGCGGTCAACGCCATCGCGGGCAGCTACGCCGAGCATGTCCCGGTGGTGCACATCGTGGGCGTCCCGGCCAAGGACATCCAGGCCAACCACCGCGTCATCCACCACACCCTCGGTGACGGGGACTTCCACCATTTCCGCCGCATCGCCGCCGAGGTCACCTGCGCGCAGGCCGATCTCGGGGCCGCCGACGCCTGTCAGGAGATCGACCGGGTGCTGAATTCGGTTCGCGTGCAACGCCGTCCGGGGTATCTCATGCTGGCCACCGATACGGCGCGGGTGGAGGTGTCCCGGCCCGCGATGCCGCTGGCTCCGCCCGCCGACTTCTCGAGCGTGGGCGCGCGTGCCGCTTTCGCGCAGGCCGCTCGCGAATTCCTGAGCGGTCGCCGGGTCGCGGTGCTGGCCGATATCTTCGTCGACCGGGTCGGAGCGACCGATCGGTTGCGGACCCTGGTCGGCCCGGCCTCGGGGCACTCACAAGGCCTCCCGCACGCCACGCTGGCCTGGGGCAAGACCGTGGTCGACGAATCCGCCCCGAACTTCCTCGGCGTCTACACCGGCGCGGCCTCCCCGCCGCAGATTCGCGCCGCCGTCGAGGACGCCGAACGTCTGGTGACCGTCGGTGTGCAGTACACCGACAGCATCACCGCGGGCTTCAGTCACCGCATCGATCCCCGTCGGACCATCGACATCGGTCCCGAGCGCACGGTCATCGGGGGAGTGGACGCCTTCGCGCCGCTGTCCCTCACCGCCGCCCTCGAGATCCTCACCGGCATCGCCCCCGAATTCACCGCTCCCGCAACGATTCCCGCGCCGACGACCACCCCTCCCGTCGAATTGCCGGCTGCGGAAACCCCGCTCACCCAGGCAGCCCTCTGGCCTCTGGTCGCGGAAGCGCTGGGCAACAACAACATCGTCGTGGCCGACCAGGGCTCGGCTTTCTTCGGCCTGGCCACGCTGCGCATGCCGACCGGCATCACATTCCTCGGCCAGCCGCTTTGGGGCTCGATCGGATATGCCCTGCCGGCCGCGCTCGGCGCGGGCATCGCCTGCCCTGATCGCCGTGCGGTGCTCGTCATCGGCGATGGCGCGGCTCAACTCTCGATCCAGGAGTTGGGAACCTGGATTCGGGAGCGGATGAACGGCGTGATCATCCTGGTCGACAACGACGGCTACGCCATCGAACGCGCCATCCACGGTCCCGCCGCCCCGTACAACGACATCGCCCCGTGGCGCTGGTCCGAACTTCCGCACGCGTTCGGCGGCGACGCGGAGTCCGTCCTCACCCTCCGCGCGACCACGGTCGGCGGGCTGCGACACTGTCTGAAAGCCGCGACCGACGAGCAGGATCGACTGGTCTTCCTGCACGTGGTCACCGGCGCCACCGACTACCCGCCCCTGGTCACGGATATCGCCTCCGCCCTAACCCGGGCGAATACCCGCACGTAGGGTCGATTAACGGCCTGATCCGGGAGTCTGGCACAATGCTCAGGTTGCCTCGGGTGCTCTTCGCCCCGGGCACCGCCCAAATATCCGGAGCACGAACCGGTAGAGCACCCTCGCGGGTAGCCGCCAGGTTCCTCTGTTCGCGCGAACTCCAATAAGGACGGAAATGAACACCCTCGACTTCGTCGACGCAAGCTCGCTGCGCAGCGACATCCCGGACTTCCGCCCGGGTGACACGGTCAACGTGCACGTGAAGGTTATCGAAGGCAACAAGGAGCGCATCCAGGTCTTCAAGGGCGTCGTCATCCGCCGCCAGAACGGTGGCATCCGCGAGACCTTCACCGTGCGCAAGGTGTCGTTCGGTGTCGGCGTGGAGCGCACCTTCCCGGTGCACAGCCCCAACCTCGACAAGATCGAGGTCGTGACCCGCGGTGACGTGCGTCGCGCCAAGCTGTACTACCTGCGCGATCTGCGCGGCAAGGCCGCCAAGATCAAGGAGAAGCGCTGAGGTAGCAGCCGCCTCGGCCCCCGGCCGACGGCAGGTTCCGCACAGTGGCATTGTCGGCTCGCCCGACAACCGGTAGCCCGGCACCGCATGGTTCTTCGCGGTGCCGGGCTACTCTGTTCCGGTGGCAGACGAGAGCGAGTCGGTGACGATGTCCGGGTCGGGCGATAACGACGGGGCGGACACGCCCGAGACCCCCCAGCCGAAGCCGAAGAAGAAGCAGCGCCCGTTCTGGCAGGAGCTGCCCATCCTGGTCGGTTTCGCCGCGCTCATCGTGGCGCTATTGGTGACCTTCATCGGTCGGCCCTACGTGATCCCATCGCAGTCCATGGAGCCCACCCTGCACGGTTGCGCGGGTTGTACCGGTGACCGCATCTACGTGGAGAAGCTGAGTTACTACTTCGGTGATCCCGAACCGGGCGATGTGGTGGTCTTCGTCGGCCCGACCGACGACTGGAACCGCCACTACAAGTCGATCCGCAGCTCGAACACCGCGGTTCGCGGCGTGCAGAACTTCCTGTCCTTCTTCGGCCTGGTGCCGCCGGATGAGAATGATCTGGTCAAGCGGGTCATCGCGACCGGCGGCCAGACCGTGCAGTGCTGCGATGCCCAGGGCCGGATCCTGGTGGACGGCAAGCCACTCGACGAACCGTACGTGAAGTTCAACAACCCCTTCGACCCCGCGCACCCGGATGTGCAGTTCAACGCGGGCGGTCGCGCTTTCGGCCCGATCAAGGTGCCGGACGGCAACCTGTGGGTGATGGGTGACAACCGTGCCGAGTCCGCCGATTCCCGCTACCACATGAGGGACGAGCTGCAGGGCACCGTCCCGGTCAAGGATGTGCGCGGCAAGGCCGTGTTCAAGATCTGGCCGCCGAGCCGGATCGGTCCGGTCCGGGCGCAGGACCCGCAGACGAACTGAGAACAGCGGGATAATCGACCGGTGGGGAAGATGGCGAGTGCCGCCGAGCCCGGCGTGAACCGGAAGGCGCGCGGCGGCAAGAAGATTCAGCGGATCGACCGCGGTGACTGGCCGCCGCGCGTGGTCATGCGGCAGGCCGGCGGCCTGCGCACGCTGGAGGCCGCCTTGATCCGCGGCGGATTGGGCCCGGTCGCGGGCGTGGACGAGGCCGGGCGCGGCTGCGCGGCGGGCCCGTTGGTGGTGGCCTCCTGCCTGCTGCCGCCCAAGGCCTACGCCTCTCTCGCCGGACTCGACGACTCCAAGAAGCTCACCGAGAACGCCCGCGAGCAGCTGTTCCCGATCATCAAGCGGCTGGCGCTGGCGTGGGAGGTGGTGGTGATCCCGGCCTGGGAGATCGACGCCATCGGCATTCACGTGGCCAATATCGAGGGCATGCGGCGCGCGGTGGCGGGGCTGGATCCGGCGCCCGGCTATGTGCTCACCGATGGTTTCCGGGTGCCGGGCATTCCGGTGCCGTCATTGCCGGTGATCGGCGGCGACGCGTCGGCGGCCTGCATCGCCGCGGCCAGTGTGCTGGCCAAGGTGACCCGGGACCGCATGATGGTCCAGATGGACGAGCAATACCCCGGCTACGGGTTCGCTGCCCACAAGGGCTACAACACCCCCGAGCACAATGAGGCGCTGACCCGCCTCGGCATCACCCCCGAGCACCGCCGGTCGTGGCGAAACGTCCGGGAGACCGGCCGAGTGGCTACCGATACCGCGTATGCGGGATGATGTCTTTACACCCAGTTGGGCGACAAGGAGGACGTTCCACCCGATGAGCGCCGAGGACCTCGAGAAGTACGAAACCGAGATGGAGCTATCCCTGTACCGCGAGTACAAGGACATCGTCGGGCAATTCTCGTACGTGGTGGAGACCGAGCGTCGCTTCTACCTCGCCAATTCCGTCGAGCTGCGGCCGCAGAACGCCGATGGCGAGGTGTACTTCGAGGTGCGGATGTCGGATGCATGGGTGTGGGACATGTACCGGCCGGCGCGCTTCGTGAAGCACGTTCGCGTGATCACCTTCAAAGACGTGAATATCGAGGAGCTGGAGAAGACGGACCTGCGGCTTCCCGACTAGTCCACAGCCCGCAAGCTATCCACAGGCCCACCGTTTTCCCAGTTCGGCATGGCCGGGTCCGTCACGGGCCCGGCCATGCTGGCTGAATGGCACAGCATCTGGCGCTGGGAGCGCAGGGCGAGGAACTGGCGGCGCGGTATCTGTCCGAGGCCGGAATGCAGATCCTCGCCCGCAATTGGCGATGCCGCTTCGGCGAACTCGACGTCATAGCCCGCGAGGGCGAGGTCACCGCCTTCATAGAGGTGAAAACCCGCCGCAACCTGACCTGCGGCCCACCCGAGGAAGCCGTCACCTACCTCAAACAGCGCCGCATCCGCGAACTCGCCGCCCGCTGGTTGCGGGAACAGGACGGCTCATACCAGCGCATCCGCTTCGACGTGATCGCCGTCCTCCTGCGCCCCGGCCATGCCCCGGACATCCGCCACCTGAAGGCGGTGTTCTGAAATGCCTTTGGGCAGGGCCTATTCCGTGGCGGTCAACGGCGTAGAAGGCCAACTCGTAGAAATAGAAGCCGACATAGGCCAGGGCCTCCCCTCGGTCCACTTGGTCGGTCACCCCGACACCACCCTGCAGGAATCCCGAGACAGAGTTCGAGCCGCTGTCACCAATACCGGTGAAAAATGGCCGGATGGGCGGGTCATCCTGGCGCTTTCCCCGGCCACGCTGCCGAAGGTCGGAAGCGTCTACGACCTGGCCCTGGCCGGTGCGGTTCTCGACGCGGCCGGCGCCATCCCGTCGAATCGTCTGGCCGAATCGGTTCTGCTCGGTGAGCTGGCCCTCGACGGCCGGGTACGGCGCGTACGGGGCGTGCTCCCGGCCGTCCTTGCCGCCCGCCGCGCGGGCCAGCGCACCGTCATCGTCCCGACAGCCGCCCTGCCCGAGGCGGGTCTGGTGGGCGGCATACGCGTGCTCGGTGCCTCGACCTTGCTCGAACTGCTGGATTGGCTGCGCGGCGGGGGCGAGCTCACCCTTCCGGATCCGGTCCAGCCCGCGGCCGCGCCCTCGATCGGAGACCTGCGTGAGGTGGTGGGCCAGGACGAGGCGCGCTGGGCACTGGAAGTGGCCGCGGCGGGCGGACATCACCTGCTGCTGACCGGTCCGCCCGGCATCGGGAAGACCATGCTGGCACAACGCCTCCCGGGTCTACTGCCACCGCTGCGGGAACAGGATTCCCTGGAGGTGACCGCGATTCATTCGGTGGCGGGCACGCTCTCCGACGACGCTCCGCTGATCACCGCACCGCCGTTCGTGGCACCGCATCACTCGTCGTCGGTCACGGCGATGATCGGCGGCGGCTCGGGTTCCGCGCGACCGGGGGCGGTGAGCTGCGCCCACCGCGGCGTCCTTTTCCTCGACGAGTGTGCCGAAATCGGCGCGAAAGTGCTCGAAGCACTGCGAACTCCGTTGGAGGAGGGCGAAGTTCGGATCGCACGCCGTGACGGGGTGTTCCGCTTCCCGGCGCGCTTCCAACTCGTGCTGGCCGCCAACCCCTGCCCGTGCGCCCCCGCTCGCGATATCGACTGCATCTGCGCGCCTTTGGCCCGCCGCCGCTACCTTGGAAAACTCTCCGGCCCCCTGATGGACCGCATCGATCTCTCGGTCCAAATGCACGCCCAGGCCGCCGGGGCCTTCACCGGGGACGAGGTCGAGAGCAGCGAGGTGGTCCGCGCCCGCGTGACCGCGGCCCGCGAGGCGGCCGCGAAGCGATGGATCGAACTCGGCATGACCACCAATGCCGAGGTTCCCGGACACGTTCTCCGCCAACGCTTCCGCCTCCCTCACCAGGCCCTTGCCCCGGTCGAGAACGCCCTCCAGCACGGCCGCATGTCCGCCCGCGGCGCCGACCGCGCCATCCGAGTCGCCTGGACCGTCTGCGACCTCCGCGGCGGCGACTTACCCAACGCCCAGGACGTCCTGCAGGCTTTGAGCTTCCGGCAGCGAGGTGGAGCATGAGTGAGACGACGAACAGCCACGCTCCGACGCCGCGCACCGGACCCCGCGAATCCGTCTCGGCCTCCGAGGACACGGCGGCCCACGCCGCCATCCGGGTGACTGATGGCCGTGCCGCCCCCGCGACCGGCCCCGGGCCTGTCGACCAGCCCGGGTCCGACGGTGTAACCCGTTCCGAGTCGCGCCGCCCGCCCGGCTACGGCAGCGAATTCGGCAGGGGCTCCGGTTGGACAGGCGCGATGCACGGCGCGAAAAGCCCCGCAGCAGCAACTGTTGGCCGCAGCGATACGGATGAGCGGCGGTTGGCGTGGGTGTACTTGTCGCGAGTGGTCGAGGGACCCTGTGCGGCGTTGTCGGCGTTGATCGGGTCGGTGGGGGTAGTGGAGGCGGCGCGGGCCGTGCGGGAGTGCGCTCTGCCCGAGGCGCTGCGGGGCCCCACCGAACTGCGGCGCGGGATCGACCGAGCGGAAAGGGACCTGGCGCATATCGAGCGGCTGGGTGGGCGGGTGGTGACACCGGATGATGCGGAGTGGCCCGCCTGGCGGATGCTCGGGTTGGGGCAGCTTGATCCGGCGCAGGATGCGGATGCGGCTGTGCCGCTGGTGTTGTGGGTGCGGGGGAAGCGGTCGCTGGTGGAGGCCACCGAGCGATCGATCGCCGTGGTGGGAGCGCGGTGTAGCACCGGATACGGCAATCACGCGACCGGGGAGATCGCCGGGGAACTGGCTGCGCGGGGGTGGACCGTTGTCTCCGGTGCGGCATTCGGGATCGACGGGATGGCACACAGGGCCGCGCTGGCTGTCGGTGGCATGACGATCGCGGTACTCGCCTGCGGGCCGGATCGGCCGTATCCCGTTCAGCACGACCAACTACTGGCCGAGATCGTCGACACCGGTTTGGTCGTCACCGAGTACCCGCCTGGGACATCCGTGCGCAAGCACCACTTTCTGGCCAGAAATCGGATCATCGCCGCGCTCGCGGACGGTGTTGTGGTGGTGGAGGCCGGGATTCGCAGCGGGGCGCGCAATACGGTGAAATGGTGCCGCCGCTTGGGCCGCCCGGCCATGGCGGTGCCGGGGCCGGTCACATCCGCGGCCTCTGTCGGGTGCCATCGCATGATCCGCGAGGGCGAGGCCTTCATCGTCACCCGAGCTGAGGACATCCTCGACGAGGCGGGTCCGCTTCGCCTCTCGCTTCCGGGCGTTGTTCCGCCCAATCCGGAGGACAACCTGTCCGGTGAGCAGGCGCTGGTCTTCGCTGCCCTTCCGGGTGCCGGATCTCGGCTGCCCCGGGCCGTGGTCGCCGATACCGGCCTGTCGATGTCTGCGGTTCGGGCAACCCTGTCCGCATTGGAGATCGTGGGCCTGGTCGCCTGCGACAGCAATGGCTGGTATCGCACGAACCCGTCCACGACCTCCGCCGTCGTGGCCGCCCAGGAACGACATCGGTGACCCCGGTGTAGATGCTGTAGGGGAAGCCGCAGTCCCGGTCACGATGGGATGGTGTGACGGGCGCGAGCGGCGAGGGCGCTTGATATGCGGCGGGATCGGGGTCAGCGTGGGTGGATGATGCGTGAGATGCCCGAGGATCTGGAGGCGTTGCTGGCCGAGTATGGGCGGCATCTGCGGTTGGGGCGGAATCGGTCGGAGCATACGGTGCGGGCCTATGTGGGGGATGCGCGTGGGTTGCTGGAGCACTTGCTGGGGCGTGCGGTGGATTCCGGTGTGGGGGAGGTGGATTTGCAGTTGCTGAGGTCGTGGCTGGCAGCGCAGGCTGCGGGGGGAGCGGCGCGGACCACTATGGCGCGGCGGGCTTCATCGGCTAGGACGTTCACGGCGTGGCTGACCCATACCGGGCGGTTGGCGGTGGATCCGGGGCCACGTCTCGGGTCGGCGCGGGCGCATCGGGTGCTGCCCTCGGTGCTGGGGCGGGAGCAGGCGAAGGAGGCCATGGAGGCGGCGGAATCGGGGGCGGCGCAGCAGGATCCGATGGCCCTGCGGGACCGGCTGATTGTCGAGATGCTGTATGCCACCGGGATCCGGGTGAGCGAGCTGTGCGGGCTGGATATCGAGGACGTGGACCGGGAGCGGCGGCTGGTCAGGGTGCTGGGCAAGGGGAACAAGGAGCGGTCGGTGCCGTTCGGGCCGCCCGCTGAACGGGCCCTGGACGCCTGGCTGCGGTACGGGCGTTCGGCCTTCGCCACCGCGGAGTCGGGGCGGGCATTGCTGCTCGGCCGCCGGGGGCGCCGGATCGATCAGCGGCAGGCCAGAACGGTTGTGCACGAGGTGGTCTCCGCCATTCCGGGCGCACCCGATATGGGGCCGCACGGTTTCCGGCACACCGCCGCCACCCACCTGCTGGAAGGCGGTGCGGACCTGCGTGTGGTGCAGGAGATCCTGGGCCACGCCAGCATGGCCACCACCCAGCTGTACACCCACGTGTCGATCGATCGGCTCAAGAAGGTGCACGACCAAGCTCATCCACGCGCCTGACCACCATGCCTATCCCTGACTCCGCCGAATTGCTGTCCGGTGCCCCCGATTCGCCTGTGGTGCTGCATGTTCCGCACTCGGCCCGCGAGATTCCCGCATCGGTGCGAGCGGACCTGCTGCTCGATGACCGGGCGCTCGACCGTGAACTCGACATGATCACCGACGCCCACACCGCGAGACTGGCCGCCGAAACTGTCCGGCTGTCACCCACGCGGCCATGGCGATTCGTGAACCGGCTGTCACGCCTGGTCGTCGACCCGGAGCGGTTCCCGGACGAGCGGGAGGAGATGCTTGCGGTCGGCATGGGCGCGGTGTACACGGCTACAACGGATCGGATGCCCTTGCGCGCAGATGATTTCGACCCGTCGCCCCTGCTGGACCGCTACTTTCACCCGTACGCGCAGGCCATGACCGAACTGATTTCCGATCGCTTGTCGGCGGTCGGCCGCGCCGTGATCATCGATGTCCACTCCTACCCGACCCACCGACTGCCCTACGAACTGCACGGCGATGGCCCCCGGCCGCCGATCTGCCTGGGCGCGGACGTCTTCCACACCCCGGCGGAACTGCTCACCCGTGCGGCCGGGGCCTTCATCGATTTCGGCGAGGTCGGCGTCAACAGCCCGTTCGCGGGAACCTATGTGCCCCTGCATTTCTATCGCCGCGAGCCTCGCGTCACCGCTGTGATGGTGGAGATCCGCCGCGACCTCTACATGACCGAGCCGGGCGGCCCACCCGGCCCCGGACTGGATCGCCTGGCCGCCGCTGTGGCGGCGCTCATCGCCGGTATCCACTGACCGACTTCCTATCGAAATACTATCGACGACCTATCGGAATTCGTGTAGCGTCACTTAGGTAACCCTAAGTATGGAGGTGTCCTCTTGGCGCGTATACGGACAACGCTGGTGGTCCAGAACACAATCCGCCTGACCGATCGCCTGATTCGCGTCCGGCTCGGTGGCCCCGGTTTCGCGTCCTTCCAGCCCAACGACCGCACCGACGCCTACGTCAAGCTGGTCTTCCCGGGCGCCGACGGCGATGTCACGCGCACCTACACCGTGCGCGAGGTGGACCGCGCGGCGCAGGAGATCGCCATCGACTTCGTCTACCACGGCGAGGAGGGCATTGCTGGACCGTGGGCCGCCGCGGCTCGGCCGGGCGACAGCATCGACCTGATGGGCCCGGGCGGCGCCTACGCCCCACGCCCCGACGCGGACTGGCATCTGCTGGCCGGCGACGAATCCGCGCTCCCGGCTATCGCGGCAGCCTGCGCAGCCCTGCCCGCCGACGCGGTCGGTCAGGTGTTCGCGGAAGTCGCCGGTTCTGCCGACGAACTCGCCTTCACACACCCGGAAGGCGTGGAGCTCACCTGGATTCACCGCGCCGCGGCCGAACCGGGGGAGCGGCTGGCCGCGGCCGTCCGCTCCGCACCCTGGCGTGACGGCCAAGTCCAGGTCTTCATTCACGGCGAGGCCGGGGCCGTCATGCACGATCTGCGGCCGTATATTCGCAAGGAGCGCGGCGTTCCCGCCGAATGGGCCTCTTCCATCTCCGGCTACTGGCGGCGCGGCCACACCGAGGAGGGCTTCCGCCGCTGGAAGTCCGAGCTCGCCGAACGCGAGAAAACCGCTCCCGCAGGCGTTCAGACCACGCGCTCATCCCAGTCGAGGTGATACTCGTAGGTCCGCCGCATGGACTTGCCGCGGGCCACGAGCGGCATCACGATCGGCAGGAAGATCGCCATGAACGCGCGGCTCAGCGGTCCGGCGGCCTTGCTGCGGTTCACCCTGGCGGCCCGTTCGATGATCTCCTCGACGCGTGGCTTGCGCAACGCCTCGAAGCGCCGCAACGCCTCCGGGATCGGTAGATCGCGTAGACAACGGGCCAGTACGACCCCGTCCTCGATGGCCAGCGACGCGCCCTGCCCCGAACTGCTGGACGGGGCGGGCGCGGCATCTCCGAGCACGACCATGCGGTCGCTGTGCCAGTGCGGCAGGTGGGGCAGGTAGTAGATATCGGTCAGCGGCATGAGCTCCTCGCCCGCCGCGATGAGGCGGGCGGCCGGGCCGGTGTCGTTGGCGAAAAACGGTGCGAGCCAATCGGGGTTTCGTCCGCCGCCGCAAACACCCCGACGACGGCCGCAAGATCCTGATCGAGGTCGACGAGGACTACATGTCCAGCGGCGCACGCCTTTTCGTCGATTTCGCGCAGCAGACGGAACAGTTGCTCGCCGGCTACACGGACGCCCAACTTCGCACCATCCTCGACTTCTCGGTCCGCATCACCGAGATCAACCATGAGGCCATCGCTCGCCTCACCGCCGATTGACCGCGAAATATGTTCGACGCGATCGGTTTGCCGCCGTACCGTCCCGATCATGTCCCTCGAGACCCAGCCACTCCGCGACCGTCTGCGCGCCGCCCTCCCCACCGCGATGAAGCAGCGCGACCGCGATGCCGTCGCGGCGCTGCGCTCGGCCCTGGCGGCCATCGACAATGCCGAAGCAGTGGACGGCTCCGATATCCGAGCCGGTGCGATCGAGAACAGCGCGGCAGGTCTCGGCGCAGCCGAACGAGCTCGCCGCGCCCTGACCGAGGCCGGCATCCTCGCCATCGTCCGGGCGGAAATCGACGACCGCCGCACCGCCGCACAGGACTACGAGGCCATGTCCGGCGGAGTCGACCGAGCCGCAACTCTTCGCGCTGAAGCCGCGGCATTGGCCGTTCACCTGGATCCGCGCTGATACCCCGATTCCCGAAACCGATTGGCGGGTGGGTCGATCAGTGCGGGCGGATGGTGGCTATGTAGCGGTGGGCGAACCAGCGTTGGATGAGGTGGACGAGGGGGCCGCCTAGGTGGGTGTACCAGGTGCCGGGGTGGGAGAAGGCGGTGATGACGCCGTAGACGGAGTCGTCGGTGGGGTCGCACTCGACGGCGAAGAGTTCTTCGCCGCTTTCGGGGTGGCCGGGGAGGGTGCCGTAGGCGAAGCCGCGACGGTTCGGCTCGTCGAGGAGGTAGACGACTCGGCAGGGGGCGGTCACGCCTAGTGGGCCCAGGCCCAGGCGGACGGTGAGTTCGGTGCCGGGTTGGGCGGTGGGGGTGGTGGCTTGTTGGAAGATGCCGGTGTCGCGTTGCATGCCGAAGCTGAGGATGTGGTCGGCTGCCCGGTCGAAAAGCGCTTTGCCGGAACCGATTCGGCGGCGCAGGTGGAAGTGGTCGTAGCCCGGCGGGAGGTCGCCCTGGGTTCCGCCGACTTCGGCGTAGCTGAAGGGAACGGTGGCGGGCTGCTCTGGCATGCTCCCATCCTCTCTCTGGTCGGTGCTGGGAAGGTATTCAGGCGTGTTGGGGCTCGATGATCAGTGGCTTCAGACGAACCGGGGCGTGGCGGATGAGGCCCAGCGGGTCGAGGTATTCGCGCTCGCGGCGGACGCCCCAGTGCAGGCACGGGGAGCAGGGCGGGTGGCCAGGGCGCAGAATGCCGATGGGGGCGCCGCGAGTTACGCGGCGGCCCACGGGAACTGCCGCGGACACCGGTTCGTAGGTGGTGCGCAGGCCGCCCGGGTGGTCGATGGAGATGACCGGCTTATCGGCGACGGTTCCGGCGAACACGACGATGCCGTCACCCGCCGAGAGCACGGATTGGCCGTCGCTGCCCGCCAGGTCGACGCCGCGGTGGCCCGGGAGCCAGTCGTGCTCGGGGTTGTCGAAGGGCCGCACCACGGCGGGGCGGGGTTGTAGCGGCCAATCGAAGTCGCCGATGGGCGCTGCGGTGCTGGGCGCGGTCAGGAACACCGTGCACAGGGCGGCTGGAGTCAACGTGATCAGTCGCATGAGGATCAGCGTGTGCTCCCGAAGGCGGCTGCGGGATACCGTGTCCGGCGAGTGTGGATGACACGCCCGGTTGTGAACAGCGCCAATGCCACTTGAACGCCCCTGGAGGACACCCGTGATGAGCTCCTCGGAAAACGAAGCGCCGGCGATCGATTACCGGTTCACGCTGGCCAATGAGCGCACCTTTCTGGCGTGGATGCGTACCGCGCTGGGGCTGCTGGCGGGTGGTGTGGCCGTGCACGAGCTGGTTCGACCCTTCCGGCATCACGGGCTGCGCAGTGCGGTCGCCGTGAGTTGCATCGTGCTGGCGGCCGTCATCGCCGTCGGCGCGTATGGCCGCTGGCGGCATGTGCAGTCCGCGATGGAACACGGCGACAAACTCCCGCACACGGTCATGGTGCCGATTCTCGCCTTCGGCATCGCCATCATCGCGGTGCTGGCCAGCTTCGGTCTGCTGATCTCGTGATCAGCCCGGAAACCGGACTGGCGGCCGAGCGCACCGCACTGGCCTGGCGCCGCACCGCGATCGGCTGCATGGCCAATCTGTTGCTCTTCATCCGCGTCGCATTTACCAGCGAATACTGGCCGGTCACCGTGCTCGCCTTCGTCGCCATGGTGGCGCTGGCCGTCGTCACCGTCATCGCGGTCCAGCGCAGCGCCGTCCTGCATTCGCATCGAAAGGGCGACTGGAGCAATGGAAAACGTTCCATCACCGCCTTCGCCGTCGCGATCTCCGCGGTGGTGGCGACCGCCCTGGTGATCGCGGTCGCCTATTCGATTTCTTCGATTTCCGTGACCTGATCCGGGTTCGTGAGCGAGTAGTGGATCATCGGCCCGAGTGCGCCGGGCACGGTCTCGAACGGCCGCATCCCCAACCGCTCGACCACCGCGATCGACGCCGTATTGCCCTCGTCGATCTCGGCGAGCACGCGGTCCAGCCCGAGCACCTCGAAGGCGGAGGTCACCACCGCCTCGCGCGCCAGTCCGCGACCCCGGTGGTGCGGATCGACGCTGTAGACGGCCTCCAATTCCGGTCCGTCGCCGAGTCGCCGGAGCCCGGCCGTGCCGAGGAGAAGTCCGTCCGCGCCGGTCTCGCGCAACCCCCAGAATCCGAAATTCGCGGCGGCGAAATCCTTTTCGGATTTGGTGATGATCTCTGTCACCTGTTCGGCGGACAACGTCGTCGAACAGAAACTCGCGAACTCTCGGTTTCCGCCGCAGTCTCGACGACCCGTCATGGTCACTCGCGCCCAGTGCTGAAAGTGTCCGTCGCGCGGTCCGCGGCATTCCCTCGCGGTAGGCCCCTCACCTGCGGTTCCGTACCCGGTTATCGGTGGTCCCATGGCCCGATTTCGATCTGACGGAACCGCTGCGTAAACTGGCCTAGCGGTTTGCGTTAACGCGAGCCGACTTCGCGCGTCCACAGTGAGTGTCGCCGGCTGGTCCCCCCTGATTCGTTCTCGGAGGGTTCCGGTGGCCGTGGGCGCCAGGGCAGGGATCGCCGATTCCTGTGTCAACCAGCAACGAGAGGAAGTTACGGAGCCATGGCTGTCGTAACAATGAAGCAGCTGCTCGACAGCGGCGCGCACTTCGGTCACCAGACCCGTCGGTGGAACCCGAAGATGAAGCGATTCATCTTCACCGACCGCAACGGCATCTACATCATCGATCTGCAGCAGACGCTGACCTACATCGACAAGGCCTACGAGTTCGTCAAGGAGACCGTTGCCCACGGCGGCACCGTCCTCTTCGTCGGCACCAAGAAGCAGGCCCAGGAGTCGATCGCCGCTGAGGCGACTCGCGTCGGCATGCCCTATGTGAACCAGCGCTGGCTGGGCGGCATGCTCACCAACTTCTCGACCGTCCACAAGCGGCTGCAGCGCCTCAAGGAGCTGGAGTCGATGGAGCAGACCGGCGGTTTCGAGGGTCGCACCAAGAAGGAAATCCTCATGCTGACGCGTGAGAAGAACAAGCTGGAGCGCACCCTCGGCGGCATCCGGGACATGGCCAAGGTTCCCTCGGCCATCTGGGTTGTCGACACCAACAAGGAGCACATCGCCGTCGGTGAGGCTCGCAAGCTGAACATCCCGGTCATCGCGATCCTGGACACCAACTGCGATCCGGACCTGGTCGACTACCCGATCCCGGGCAACGACGACGCGATCCGTTCGGCCGCGCTGCTGACCAAGGTCGTCGCCTCCGCCGTCGCCGAGGGTGTGCAGGCTCGTGCCTCGCGTGCCGGTGGCGAGTCGAAGCCGGAGGCCGGCGCGGGCGAGCCCCTCGCCGAGTGGGAGCAGGAACTGCTGGCTCAGGCCGCCCCCGCCGCCGACGCGCCGGCCGCCGAGGCCACCGTGGAGACCGCGGCCGAGGCCGAGCTGAAGGAAGAGCCGGCCACCAAGACCCCGGCCGACTTCTGATTTCCAGCCGCGAGGCATCTGTTCACCTTGCCGACCGTTCTCGTTCGATGACGGTCGGCAAGGTGTGACCCCCACAGACTTTCACTCACAAAGGGAGGCTCGCCCGAGATGGCGAACTACACCGCCGCCGATGTGAAGCGGCTCCGCGAGCTCACCGGCTCCGGCATGATGGACTGCAAGAAGGCGCTCGAGGAGAACAACGGCGACTTCGACAAGGCCGTCGAGTTCCTGCGTATCAAGGGTGCCAAGGATGTCGGCAAGCGCGCTGAGCGCGCCACCGCCGAGGGCCTGGTCGCCGCGCAGGACGGCATCCTGGTCGAGATCAACTCCGAGACCGACTTCGTGGCCAAGAACCAGGAGTTCCAGGACGTCGCGAGCGCCATCGTCGCCGCCGCCGCCAAGGCCCGCCCGGCCGACCTGGACGCCCTGAAGGCCGTCGAGGTCGACGGCAAGACCGCCGATCAGGTGCTGCAGGAACTGGCCGCCAAGATCGGCGAGAAGCTCGAGCTGCGCCGCGTGGCCGTGTTCGACGGCACCACCACCGTCTACCTGCACAAGCGTGCGACCGACCTGCCGCCGGCCGTCGGCGTGCTGGTCGAGTACGAGGGCGGCGACGCCGACGCCGCTCGCGCCGCCGGTATGCAGGTCGCGGCCCTCAAGGCCAAGTACCTCACCCGCGAGGACGTCCCGGCCGAGCTCGTCGCCAAGGAGCGCGAGATCGCCGAGGCCACCGCCAAGGAGGAGGGCAAGCCGGAGGCCGCCCTGCCGAAGATCGTCGAGGGTCGCGTGAACGGCTTCTACAAGGACGTCGTTCTGCTGGAGCAGCCGTCGGTCACCGACTCCAAGAAGACCGTCAAGCAGCAGCTGGACGAGGCCGGTGTCACCATCACCCGCTTCGCTCGCTTCGAGGTCGGCCAGGCGTAATCGCCTGACATGTTCGAAAAGGCCCCTCGCCCATCGGATTCCGATGCGCGAGGGGCCTTCGTGGCTGGAGCAGGGGCGGGAGTTGGCGGCCGGGCCGGCAGGTCATCGACGCCCTGGCCCGCACCCTTCGGCTGGACCCCGATCAACTTCGTCACCTGCGGTTTCTGGCCGGTCTCGCGGAGCCGGAGGACGCCGAGCCCGAGGTCGACCGGTCTCGGCTGCAGCACCTGGTGGACGCCGTCATGCTCAGTCCGGCCAGCGCGTACGGCGCCGGATTCGACTATCTGGTCTGGAATCGGGCCTATGTGCTGGTCCGCGACGATCCCCTCGCTCTGCCGCCGGAACGCCGCAATCTGCTCTGGATGATGTTCACCGAGAACGCGAATCGCGTGCGCATGGCCCATTGGAGCGTGCGGCGCGGGCGGTGGTCGGTCAAGTGCGCGATGCCGTGGGCTGTCGGCCCGACGATCCCCGACTGGCCGCGCTGGTGTCGGAATTGTCCGTTGTGAGCCCGGAATTCCGCAGCTGGTGGTCGGAGTATCCGGTGCGCCGATTCCGGCCCGCCACCATTACCGTGCGCCATCCGAGGGCCGGACCGATCGAACTCGAAGTATTCCAATTGCGTCCGGTCGAGTACCCGAACCTGCTGATGGCGGTGCAGGCTCCCGCCACGCCGGTCGCCGCCGGGCGAATCGCCGCGGTCCTGGCGGCTGAACAAATCGGGTAAATGTCGCGAATCGGCAGGCTGAATCGAGGGTCGGGTCACGCTCGTCACCGGTCGTGAGGCAGGATAGATGAAGCTTTATTGCCGTCCCGTGCAATTCATCGGCCGGGATGGTCTTTTCATGTGCCTGCGCACGCTCGACCGCGAGACAAGGAGACCGATGACGGACCCGGATACCGCCCCCGATCGCGAGGGCTACCGCCGAGTGCTCCTCAAGCTGGGTGGCGAGATGTTCGGCGGTGGCCGCGTGGGTCTCGATCCCGATGTGGTGCAGATGGTCGCGGAGCAGATCGCCGAGGTCGTCGAGAACGGTGTCCAGGTGGCGGTCGTGATCGGCGGCGGCAACTTCTTCCGTGGCGCCGAGCTCGAGGAGCGCGGTATGGAGCGGGCCCGCTCGGACTACATGGGCATGCTCGGCACCGTCATGAATTCCCTTGCGCTGCAGGACTTCCTGCAGAAGCAGGGCATCGACACCCGGGTGCAGACCGCCATCACCATGGGGCAGGTCGCCGAACCGTATCTGCCGCTGCGCGCCAAGCGGCACCTGGAGAAGGGCCGCGTCGTGATCTTCGGCGCGGGCATGGGCATGCCGTACTTCTCGACCGACACCACGGCCGCACAGCGCGCCCTGGAGATCGGCGCCGAGGTGGTGCTCATGGCCAAGGCTGTGGACGGCGTCTATACCGCGGATCCGCGGGAGGACCCCAACGCCACCATGTTCACCGAGATCACCCACAAGGAAGCGCTGGAGCGCGGCCTGAAGGTCGCCGATGCCACCGCCTTCAGCCTGTGTATGGACAACCAGATGCCCATGCTGGTGTTCAATCTGTTGACCAAGGGAAATATCGCCCGCGCGGTCGCCGGTGAGAAGATCGGCACGCTGGTCCGGTCATGACCGAGACAAGAACGATGACGCAGTGGAGGAATCGCCGTGATTGAAGAAGCGCTCTTCGACGCCGAGGAAAAGATGGAGAAGGCCGTCTCGGTAGTCAAGGACGACCTCGGCTCCATTCGGACCGGGCGCGCGAATCCGAGCATGTTCTCGCGGGTGGTCGTCGACTACTACGGTTCGCCGACGCCGATCACGCAGATGGCCTCCATCACCGTGCCCGAGCCGCGCATGCTGGTCATCAAGCCGTACGAGCAGGCCCAGCTGCAGCCGATCGAGACCGCCATCCGCAACTCGGACCTCGGCGTGAATCCGACCAACAATGGTGACATCATTCGAGTCACCGTCCCGCAGCTCACCGAGGAGCGTCGTCGGGAAATGGTGAAGCAGGCCAAGTCCAAGGGCGAAGACGCCAAGATCGCCATCCGCAATGTGCGTCGCAAGGCCATGGACGAACTGGGCCGCATCCAGAAGGACGGTGAGGCCGGCGAGGACGAGGTCGGCCGTGCCGAGAAGGAACTCGACAAGACCACGCAGAAGTACGTCGCGCACGTCGACGAACTGGTGAAGCACAAGGAAACTGAGCTGCTCGAGGTCTAGGACGGCCGACGCCGGCCGGGGGTAGGGACGAACGGACGAGAAGTGAGCGACGGGACAATCGTGGCCGAGAAGAACGCCGCCACCGGCGAGGTGCCGGAGGAAGCCACCGCACCGGCCGGCGGTGAGGGCGCGGATTCGGCGGCATCGGACATGGCCAGCGGGGCCCTACCTGGCGCGGACGATGGAGCCGCGCCGGACGGGCAGCCGAAAGCGCCCGCGTCGAAGGCGGGCCGCAATCTGCCGGCGGCGCTGGCGGTCGGATTCGGGCTGGGGTTGTCCCTCATCGCGATTCTGCTGTGGGCGCCCAAGGTACTCGTCGGCGTGATCGCGGTGGCGGTCGCGGTGGCCACCTGGGAGGTGGCCAAGCGCTTGCGCGAGGCCGATGTGCTGGTGCCGCGGATTCCGCTGCTGGTCGGCGGGCAGGCGGTGGTGTGGCTGGCCTGGCCGTCGGGGCCGCAGGGGGTGCTGGGCGCGTTCGGCGCGACCGTGCTGACCATCATGGTGTGGCGGTTGTTCGACCACGGCCTGCGAGCGACGCCGCGAAACTACTTGCGTGACACCGCGATCGCGGTCTTCGTACTGGCCTGGATTCCGCTGCTGGCGTCGTTCGCGGTGCTCATGCTGCAGGAGGACAAAGGCAACCTGCGTGTGCTGTCCTTCATGATCCTGGTGGTCTGCTCCGACGTGGGCGGGTATGTGGCCGGGGTGCTGTTCGGCAAGCATCCGATGGTGCCGCACATCAGCCCGAAGAAGTCCTGGGAGGGCTTCGGCGGATCATTGGTGTTCTGTGTGATCGGCGGCCTGCTCACGGTGACCCTGCTGCTACAGGCGAATTCCATGATCGGCGTGCTGCTGGGCGTGGGCCTGGTGCTGGTGGCGACCAGCGGCGACCTGATCGAATCGCAGGTCAAGCGGGAGCTGGGTATCAAGGACATGGGCACGCTGCTGCCCGGCCACGGCGGAATCATGGACCGGCTCGACTCCATGCTGCCCTCGGCCTTCGTGGCCTGGTTGGTGCTGACCGCGCTGCTCTGAGGCTGCCGGGCTTGCCAGTGGCCTACTGGGTCTTCTTGGCGGCCCGGCGCAATTGCACGATGCGGGTGCTGCCGACGAGGGCGGTGAACAGGGCGCCCGCGATCACCGACAGCAGCACCAGGATGCCCTTGGGCAGATTCCATTCCCAGGCCAAGACATTCATGCTGACCTGCTCGAGGTTCTGCAGGATGAAGACCAGGACCAGAATGCCGAGAACTGCGGCAATGACCAGGCCGACCCACGCATAGCCGGCTCGGGTCTTGGGGACGCCCTCTCCCGGCTGCTTCGGAGCGCCGTGACTCGGGGGCTGGCTGCTCGGGGGCCGGTTGGTGAGGCTCGGGGGCGGATTTCTGGGGGGTGGATTGTTCTGGCCCGGGGTCGGTTCGGCCCCGGAGCCTGATCCGGCGGTTGTCATAGCCAGATCGTATGTGACGGGCGCATCGCACCCCGCGGCCCCGAACGCGCGTTTCGGATGGAACACTGGAAGGGTTATGACTACCCCCTTGCCCCTCGTTTTCGACGCCCCTCGTCGCGGTATGCCCCCGCGCCATCTCGCCGACCTCGATTCGCGGGAGCGCAAGGCGGTGGTCGAGGAGCTCGGCCTTCCCAAGTTCCGCGCCGATCAGATCGCCCGCCAGTATTACGGCCGCCTGGTCGCCGACCCGGGCAAAATGACCGACTTGCCGGAGGCCATGCGTGGCAAGGTCGCCGAGGCGCTGTTCCCGCCGCTGCTCACCGAGGTCCGTCACGTCGTCTGCGACGACGGCACCACCCGCAAGACGCTCTGGCGCGCCGGCGACGGCACCCTGCTCGAGAGCGTGCTCATGCGCTACGCCGACCGCAACACCCTGTGCATCTCCAGCCAGGCGGGCTGCGGCATGGCCTGCCCGTTCTGCGCCACCGGCCAGGGCGGTCTCAACCGCAACCTGTCCACCGCCGAGATCGTCGACCAGGTCCGCGCGGCCGCGGCCGCCCTGCGCGACGGTGAGGTGGCGGGCGGCCCCGGTCGTCTCTCCAATATCGTGTTCATGGGCATGGGCGAGCCGCTGGCGAACATGAAGCGGGTTTTGGCTGCGGTGCAACGGATTACGTCGCCTTCACCGGACGGGTTCGGGATTTCGCAGCGGAATGTGGTGGTGTCGACCGTGGGTTTGGCGCCGGCGATTCGCAAGCTCGCCGACACGGGCTTGTCGGTGACTTTGGCTGTGTCGCTGCATACTCCGGATGACGAGCTGCGGGATACATTGGTGCCGGTGAACAATCGTTGGCCGGTGGCCGAGGTTCTCGATGCCGCACGGTATTACGCGGACAAGACCGGTCGGCGGGTGTCGGTGGAGTATGCGTTGATCCGCGATATCAACGATCAGCCGTGGCGAGCGGACCTGCTCGGTAAGAAGCTGCATCAGGCGTTGGGTTCGCGGGTGCACGTGAATCTGATCCCGTTGAATCCGACGCCGGGTAGCGAGTGGGACGCGAGTCCGAAACCTGTTGAGCGGGAGTTCGTTCGGCGGGTGCAGGCGCAGGGTGTGCCGTGCACGGTACGAGACACCCGAGGTCAGGAGATTGCCGCGGCCTGTGGCCAACTCGCGGCGGAGGCATAACGGCTCGTTCCGTCACTTGCTCGGGCGGGTTCGCCGGCGTGTGCTCGGGGATCGATCCCCGAATCCCGGTGTCGTGCGGGATTCGCGGCTGGGCCGCCAGCGGCGGCAGCCGGCACGGCGAATCGTGATCGGCGAAACCGGCTGAGCTAGGCCGGATTACGAGTGGCCGGCGTCGAGATCGGCGAGCAGACCCGGCAGCCTCGGCTGCCAGTTGAATCGCTCACCGGTCAGTGTGCTGGAGGCCGGGAGGTCGGATGCGGCGAAGTGGGCCAGCCATTCGAAGTGCCCCTCGGCCTCCTCCGGGGACAGGCTCAGCAGCGGCAGGTCCAGGTGCTTGCCGATGACCTCGGCGATGGCGCGGAAGGGGACGCCTTCGCCGCCGACCGCGTGCAGGCGCGACCCGGCGGGCGCGGACTCCCGCGCGGCCAGGAACAGCGCGGTCACCCGGTTGCCGTTTCCCACCGACCGGCTGCGCGTGACGGTTCTCTACGACGAGCCCCGGGCCGTGCTGGTCCCGCTCGATCACCGCTTGGCGGGCAAGGAGTCCGTGACCCTCGACGACATCGCCGACGAACCGCTGCCGCGGCTGTCGGATCCGGAGTGGAATGCCTTCTGGCGCATCGATCCTCGCCCGGATGGCCGTCCCGCGCCGGACGCCCCCTGGTGGCGGTCATGGAGGACAAGCTGGAGCTCATCGCGGCCGGGGAGGCGGTGGCCATCGTTCCGGGTGGTGAGATCGGCGTACGGCTGCGCCCCGACCTCACCGCCATCCCGCTCGCTGGCGTCGCGCCCAGCCATGTCGTGGTGGTCAGCCGCGCCGAGGACCGCAGCCGCCTGGTGGCCGCCTTCCGCAAATACGCACAGGTCATGCTCACCGGCCCGGAGTGAGCGAATCGCAGGCGGGGGAGCCGGGCCGCATATCTGCTCGATCGATAGCTCTTCGATTGCTAGTCTGGCGCCATGAGTGCTGGTCAACGGCGGGACGGGTCGCGGTTGCCCGGGCCCCGATGAGGGTCCCGCGGAGCCGGGAGGCCGCGGAGGCGGGCACTGCCTTCTTGGCGGCCCTCATAGCCGGGCTGTCGCTCATGGTGCCCATCGACTTCGCCTGGACCTCACGCAGTTCGGTGCTACGCCTGGACCTGCTCGTCTTCAGCCTGCCGCAGGCCATCGGCGCCGGCGCGCTGATCGCGGTGGCGACCGCGGTGCTGTCCAGCGCGTTGGGCGGGCAGAGCCTGCGGTGGGGCGTGGCGCTGGGCGGGGCAGTGCTGCTGTTCGTCAACCACCTGCTGGGGCGGCACGCCGTGCTCGGCACTTCGCTCGCGACCCTGAACTTCCTGGATTCCATTGCCGGCGGGCTCATTCTCGGCGGTTCGGGGGCGGGGGCGCTGTCGCGCAGCCGTGTCGAATCCCGGTATTCGTGGGCCACCCCGGCATGGCTGCTGGGCGCGATCTGCGGCGTGGTCGCCGAGGAAACTCTTCCGGAAGCGCACCCCAAGGTGGTCGAACAGCACTTCCCGCAGAACTGGCCCGGCCTCGACACGCCGCCGCTCTGGCTCATCGCGCTGGCGCTGCTCGTCATCGGGCTCCGGTTCCTGCGGGAGCCCGGCGCCCAACCGGCGGAACCGCATTCGATTCAGCTGCCCATCCTCCCGATCATCGCGGGTGCGCTCATGATCGGGGTGAGCCTGCTCGGCTCGCGGGTGCTGGCCCGCCACGGCGACAATCTGCCGGCCATCGCGGTGACGATCGCCGCCACGGCGATAGCCGCCATCCTGGTCGCTCTCATGCTGCCCGGCCGCGACGGCGCCCAGGTGCTGCTGGCGGTCGCGCTCGCGGGGGCGGGCAGCGCGATCCTCGCGACGAGCATTCCGGGATGGTCGATTCCGGGGTTCATGGTGCTGATCGCCCTCGGGTTGCTGGCGGGCATTCGCTGGCCCGGTGTGCGGACCGCCGCGGTCGGCGTCATCGGGCTGTCCGTCTACACGGTGCTCGCGGTGGCCCCCGGGCACCCCGGTGTCCTCATCGGCCTCGGGCAGGTGCTGCTCGCACTGCTGGCCGGATACTGCTTCGGCGCGGTCGCCCCGCGCCACGGCTCCACCCGGGTCCTCGGCATCGCCCTCATCTACGTGCCCTCACCGGTGCTCGCGGTGCGCGGCTACACCCGGCGCGGCCACTGCCCGCAGAGCGAGCTCGGAAAGTCCTGCACCATCTCCGATTTCACGTCCTTCATCCCCGGCTGGACCGCGACCGCCCTCGCGGTGGGCTGTGCTTTGGGCCTGTGGGGGTTGCTGCGACGGCGACCGGAACACGATCCCGTGCGAGCGCCGTGAGTACCGTGGCGAACATGAACTCGCTGCTGCACCGGATATTGGATATCGCCCCGGTCTGGGTGTACCTGGTCGTCACCGTGCTGGTGTTCGCCGAGGACGCGATCTTCGTCGGCTTCGTCATCCCCGGTGAGACAGCGGCGGTGCTCGGCGGCGTGGCCGCCAGCCAGGGACACGTCCTGCTGTGGTTGATGATCCTGCTGGTGGTGGCCGCCGCCATCGTCGGTGACAGCGTGGGTTACGAGGTCGGCAAGCACGTGGGCCCGCGTCTGCTGCAGACCTCGATGCTGGATCGGCATCGCGGCCGTCTCGACGGCGCCCAGGACTACCTGGCTCGTCGGGGCGGCTGGGCGGTGTTCCTGGGCCGGTTCACCGCCTTCTTCCGGGCCATGATGCCGGCGCTGGCCGGCACCTCCCGCATGCCCTACGGGCGCTTCCTGATTTTCAACGCGGCCGGTGGAATCGTCTGGGGCACAACGTTCGTGGTGCTGGGCTTCGTGGCCGGGCAGTCCTACGAGGCGGCGGCCAAGACCGTCGGCCGAGACCTGGCCATCGGTGTCGCCGCCGTCGTGGTCCTCGCTCTGATCGTGTGGAAGTTGCGCGAAAGCCGCCGCGAACGCGCCTTCGAAGCCGAGTACGAGGCAACCCACGAGGGACTGATGACGCCCGAAACCGATTGAGTCCACTCGATTTCGGGCGTCCGCGGCTCAGACCGAAGCGTGCTCGCGCCGCGGCACCGGTGCGCTGTACTGCTGCGGCCCTTCGATATTCAGCTTCGGCAGCACCCGATCCAGACGGTGCGGCAGCAACCAGGCGCGCCGGCCGAGCAGCGCCAGCACCGCCGGGACCAGCGTCAGCCGCACCGCGAAGGCGTCCACCAGCACACCCACCGCCAGGGCGAACGCGATCGGCTTGACCAGGGCGTCATCGGTGAAGACGAAGGAGGCGAAGACGACCACCATGATGGTGGCCGCCGCCGTCACCACCCGGGCATTGTGGCGGGCGCCCTCCACGATCGATGCCGCGGCGTCACGGTGGCGCAGCCACTCTTCGCGAATTCCGGACACCAGGAACACCTGGTAGTCCATGGCCAGCCCGAACAACACGCCAACCAGGATGATCGGCAGCACGCTCACCACTGGCCCGACCCTCGAGACACCGAACAGGTCGGCGGCCCAACCCCATTGGAATACCGCCACCGTCGTGCCCAGTGCCGCCGCGACCGACAGCAGGAAGCTCAGCGCCGCCTTCACCGGCACCGCGATCGACCGGAACACCACGACCAGCAGCACCAGACTCAGACCGACCACGATGCCGAGGAACGGTAGCAGCGAGGCGGAAAGCCGTTGCGAGACATCGATGGTGACGGCGGTGTCGCCGGTGACGACCACCTCGGACCCTGGCGCGACACCAGGTGCCCGGTCGCGAATGGCGTGCACGAGATCGGCGGTCTGCTGTGATTCCGGCGCGCCGGCCGGAATCACCATGATCAGCGACTGGCCCGCCCGCTGCGTCGCCCGCGGCGGCGCGACATAGGCCACGTCGGGCAGCTTGCGCACCGAGTCGGCGACCATGGCGGCGGCCTGCGCGTCGCCGTTCGCCGCGTCCACGACCACCACCAGCGGGCCGTTGAGGCCGGGACCGAACTTCTCGGCAATGGTGTCGTATGCCTGCCGCTGACCCGTTGCCGTGGCCGCGGAACCGTTGTCGGGCAGGGCCATTCGCAGCGAGGCCGCGGGCAGTGCCAGCAGGATCAGCGCCCCGGCCACGGCCACGACGGTGGCGAGCGGGCGCGCGGTGACCAGTCGCGCCCAGCGCGCGCCCACGCTGTCGGATCCGGTGGCGGTGGTCCGCCGGTGAGCGCGCGTGCCCTCCCGCGGCTTCAGCCGGGTGCCGGCGAATCCGGTCAGCGCGGGCAGCAGTGTGAGCGCCACGGCCACCGCGACCAGCACCGCGCCCGAGGCGGCCAGGCCCATCACGGTCAGGAAGGGAATGCCGATCACGCTCAGCGCCGCCAGCGCGATGATCACCGTCGTGCCCGCGAAAACGACTGCGCTGCCCGCGGTTTCATTGGCCCGGCGCGCCGATTCCCGCGGCGTCAGCCCGGCCGCCAGCTGCGACCGGTGCCGGGACAGGATGAACAGCGCGTAGTCGATCCCGACCGCCAGGCCCAGCATGAGCGCGAGCGTCAGCGCGGTCGACGACACCGGTACCAGGGTGGATGACGCCGACAGCCCGCCCACGGTGACGGCGATACCGAAAACCGCCGACAGAAGCGGCATTCCGGCCGCCAGTAGAGAGCCGAAGGTGATCAGCAATACCAGCACCGCCACCGCTAGCCCGATGACCTCGGTGAGGCCCGGATGCATCTCCCCGGCCCCGTACGCGGATCCGCCGACCGACACATCCAGCCCGGCCGCGCGCGCCGAGTCGCCTGATCGCTCGACCGCCTCGCGCGCGGCCTTGCTCACCGTGGAGCGATCACCGTCGAAGTGCACGACCCCGACGGCGGTGCGCTGATCGGGAGAGACGGCTCCCGCCTGCTGCGGCGTCGTCACCCCGATCGCTCCCGGCACGGTCCCGGCCACCTCGAGGGTGTGCTGGATGGCCGCGCGATAGGTCGCTTCGGTGATGAGATGGCCTTCGGGCGCGGTGAAGACCAGTTGCGCGTTGGCTCCGGCCGCGTCGGGCGCGGTCTCGGACAGGGTGTCCAGGGCCCGCTGCGATTCGGCTCCCGGCACCGTGAAGCGGTCGTCGAGGCGGCCGCCCGCGAGCGCGGCGGCGCCGAGGACGGCGATCAGCAGGACGGCCCAGATCGAGACGACCAGGCCGCGGCGTCGGAAGGCGAAATCGCCGATCCGCCCCAGTAATGCGCTCAAGGGTGATTCCTCTCGGAGGCGAGCACGCGAATGTTGACATGCGTGAACTTTATGGGTGTTAACTTGCCACCGAATCTGTACAGGTGTCAACGTTGGTGTTGTGGCCATCACTGACGATGCGGCGCGACGACCAGCTCGCGAAGGTCCCTACCACCACGGCGACCTGCGTAATGCCCTCGTACGCGCCTCCGCGCAACTCGCCGAGATCGGCGGGCCCGCCGCCGTCACCGTCCGCGCCGCCGCCCGCGCGGTCGGCGTCACCGCCACCGCCGCCTACCGCCATTTCAAAGGCCACGAGGAACTGCTCGCCGCGGTCTGCGACCACGCCGCCGACGCCCTCTTCGACGCGCTCGACAGCTCGATGAAAAACGTTCCGGACCAAGCGGATCCGGCCGCCACCGCCATCGCCCGGCTGGCCACCGCCGGGCGCGCCTACATCGAATACGCCGACCGCGAGCGCGGCCTGTTCCGGACCGCCTTCTGCGCCAGCGATATCGACATGCACAAGGACGTGTACGAGGAGCCCATCTTCCAGCTCATCGGCGTCGGCATCGACGCCCTGGTCGCGGTGGGATTCATGGATGCGCGTCAGCGCCCTGGCGCGGAGTTCACCGCGTGGGCGGTCGTGCACGGGCTGGCCTCGCTCATCGTCGACGGCCCGCTCGCCGATGCCGAGGCCCCCGACCGCGAGGCGGCCGTCGATCACGCCATCGCCACCGTGCTGCGCGGTTTCGCCACCGGCCCGCACGCCGAGCCGTACCGCTCCACGGACCCGAATATCGCACTCCCCGGCTGATTCGCGCGAATTGTCCTGTGTTCACCGCCATGTCGCGAGCCCGTAAGCTTGCGGCGTTTTGATGACCTCGCACACGGACTCATGGTGACAAGGTTTTCTCGATGCTGAACCCCCTCGGCACGGTGCCCCGCACGGGCATTCCGGCACAGCTCGCCGCGCAGATGACAATGGACGAGCAGTACGAATGGCACCGTTCGTATCTGAAGCGGCATCGGGTGAGCCGGCGCAACTTCCTCCGGGGCAGCGCCGCCGCGGCCATAGCCGCCGGGCTCGGTTCCGCCTTCGGCGGCCGTGGCGTCGCCTACGCCGACGACGCCCCGCTGACCGTCGGCGGCCGCCGTGTCGGCTACGGCACCGATGCCGCGAGCCAGCTGCGCTTCTCCGCCCAACTGTCGCGGAATCCGAGCGCCACCAAGGTCTTTCTCGACCACGGCCCGACCCCCGCCCTGGGCGGCACCCTCGAAGCAGAGGTCCGCAACCTGGTCACCCATCTCCCGCGCACCGATGGGGGAGTGTTGTCGGCCGAACAGTTCTACGTGCACGCACCCGTCGACGGGCTGCCCGGGCGCCTGCCGCACTTCTACCGCTGGCGCACCGCCGACGGCTACACCACCGATGTGCTCTCGGCCAATACCGCCATGCCGAGCTCGCGCGCGGCGCTGCTGCCGTTCCGCTTCACCATGATGGGCGACCAGGGCGTCGACGACACCCCGACCCTGCCCACCGGCATGCCGTCCGGGGCCTACCGCAACAAGTACGGCGACGGCGACGCCCCCGGCTCCCGCAACGCCGAGAACATCCAGCGCCAGATCGTCGCCAGCAACCCGGAATTCCACATCCTGGCCGGCGACATCTGCTACGCCGACACCTCGCACGGCGGCGGCCCGGACTGGTTCGTGCCCAACGGCAAGGCCGACACCGACGACATCGACGCCTACAACCCGTTCGTGTGGGACACCTACCTGCAGGCCATCGAAAGCAGCGCGGGCCATGTGCCGTGGATGTTCGCCACCGGCAACCACGACATGGAAGCCGTCTACGGCAACCACGGTTATGGCGGCCTCATGGCCCGCATGGACTTCCCCGACAACGGGCCCGCGGGCTGCCCGTCGGTGTACTCCTTCACCTACGGCAATGTGGCGGTGCTGTCACTGGACGCCAACGAGGTGAGCTGGCAGGTCCGCGCCAACCTCGGCTATTCCGGTGGCGCGCAGAACAATTGGGTGGAATCCACCCTGGCCGCCTACCGGTCCGACCCGAACATCGACTTCATCGTCTGCTTCTTCCACGAGTGCGCCTACGCCACCGGCATCGGCGGAGCGAGTGACGGCGGCGTGCGCGGGGCCTGGGCCGACCTGTTCGACAGACACCAGGTCGATCTGGTGCTGCAGGGCCACAACCACAACTTCGAGCGCACCGACCCGATGCGTGGCGGGCGGCCCACCAAGGCCGCACCCGACAACTCGATCGTCTACCCCGACACCGACGGCACCGTCTATTACGTGGTCGGCGGTGGCGGCGCGGCGCACGGAACCTTCGCCGCCGGCGACACCTACCGCGGCAACGAGAAGCCTGACACCTTCGTGCCGGAGAGCACCCTGTGGGGCTCCGACGGCAAGGAGGGCAAGGAGGCCGCCGCGTGGTCGCGGGTGCGGTTCAGCCGCTACTCGTTCATTCGCGTGGATGTGCGGCCCGGCGTCTTCTCCAGCGAGATGGACGTGGTCGCGGTCGACGAGCACGGGCGCGAATTCGACAAGGTGACCTATCGCCGCTTGGTCTCCCGCTAGGGTCTGCCGCCTTTCCCGGTAGCCGTGCCGACCCCCGCGGCGGCGCGGCGCATACTTGGTGCCGTGGCACAGATCGAAACACCTCTGCAGCTGAGCAGCGTGGTCAGCTCATGGCGTTGGGACACCGCGACTGTGCTGGTGACCGCACTGCTGGGACTCGGGTACGCGGTCTGCTTCGCGAAGGCCCGGCGACGCGGTGAGCACCTCCCGGTGACCCGGGCCATCATCTTCGGCGCGGCCGGGTTGGGGGTGTGGTTGTACTCCGGCATCGGCATGGTGGGGGTCTACTCCGGCACGCTGTTCTGGGTGCGCGCGCTGCAGGTGCTTCTGCTGCTGTATGTCGTGCCTTTCGCGCTCGCGGCCGGAGCGCCGTTCACCGTGCTGCGCGCGGCGCTGGGCCCGGCCGGGCGGAAACGGCTGGACGCCATGCTCTCCGGCGGTGTCGCGCGGCTGCTCACCCATCCCGCCACCGCCTCGATGCTGATCCTGCTGCTGCCCTGGGCGCTGTTCCTGTCGCCCTGGTACGAGGCGGTGCTGCGGCACGGGGGCGTCGACGCGGTCACGCGAATCATCGTGGTGGCCATCGGGTTCCTGTACTTCTACTCGCGCCTGCAGATCGATCCCGTGCCCAAGCACTTCACGCAGGGCCTGTCGCTGCTCATCACCATCGCGGAGTCCCTCGCCGACGGCATTCTCGGCATCGTGCTGTGGCTGGGGCCGCTGATCGCCACCGGCTACTACGGTTCGCTCGGCCGCGCCTGGGGTCCGGACGCGCGCCTCGACCAGACCATCGGTGCGGGCATCCTCTGGCTGCTCGGCGATTTCCTAGGCCTGATCTATTCGCTGGTCGTCATGCGCGCCTTCGCCGAGGACGAGAAGCGCCGGGCCAGTGAGATGGATGCCGAACTCGATGCGGTCGAGGAGGCTCGGGCGAAGCGGAAAACGGTCGCGCGCACCGGGGCCCAGGTGGTGGAGGCGGACGAAGAGCCGGTGTCCACCGGCCTGTGGTGGGAGAACGACCCGCAGTTGCGCCACCGCTTCCGCCGCTGACCGCGCCACAGGTGAGCCGTCTCACCAATCTCGGTGGTCGGTGATCTCTGCTATCGATGCGCCTTCTTGGCTACCTATCAGCTTCCAATTGCTGGACACTCGACCAGGGCGCGTGAAGCGTCCCCCCGCAGTGGGAAGTGCGCCTCTAGAAAGCCGGTATCAATGCAGTTCAGCAAGCTCGCCGCCATATCGGCGCCGGTCATCGCGGCCCTCGGTGGCACGGCGGGAACCGTGCACGCCGATCGCACCGGTTTCGTCCAGCACATCAACCATCCGGCGAACAGGTAGCCATCGGTTCGCGAAGAAGGCCCGCTCGATCGCCGCTCCGTGGCGGTGTGAGGCATACCTCTTTGTGTGCTGTTAATTGCCTGGATCACATATTCAAAGGTCAGCGAACGCCATCTTTACGCAAAACGCACTTTAGGAAGTGTTTTCGCTACGGTTTGGCAACAAGTAGGCAACATTTGCTGACTTATCCTGTTCCGGGTGCTCGATGAGGACCTCGCTCCCAAGAGGGAAGTGCCCGTTCAAGAAAGCGACGATAAGTAATGCGTTTCAAGAAGTTTGCTGCCACCTCGGCCCTCGCCATCGCGGCTCTCGGCGTCTCCGCCGGCACGGCCTACGCCGATCCCGCCGCCGCGGCTCCCGCCGCTCCCGGCATCCACTGGGACACCAAGATCGAGGGCGCTTCGGTCGTGCTGAAGACCGACGCGGGCTCGCTGACCACCCAGGACGGCCAGTTCCAGGTCCGGGACAGCAACGGCGGCCTGGTCACCCAGTTCCCGCTCAGCTTCATCACCGGTGACGTCGCCCACCCGGTCGCGGCCAAGATCGACGGCAACACGGCCACCTTCACCCCGAACATGGACCCGGCCGCTGCCGTCCCGGCCCCGGCCCTCCCCGCCCCTGTCGTCAAGGACGTCGCCAGCCAGGCCGACCAGGACGCCGCCTTCGGTGCCGCGGTCAACCAGTTCGGCATCGCCAGCTCCATGGGCACCCTGATCGGCACCCTGGTCGGCGGTGTCGCCGGTTGCGCCATCGGCGCCGCGGGCGGCGCCATCGCCGGTGTCGTGGTCATGTCGGTTCCGACCGGCATTGCGGGCTGTGTCGCGGGCGCCGCGATCGGCATCCCGCTGGGCGCCGCCGCCGGTCTGGTCGGCGTCGGCGTGCCCGCCGCCATCGCGGTCGGCATCGGCCTGTTCAACCGCCTGAACGCACCGGACTCCGCCCCGGCCGCCAACTGAGCCGCAGCGGACGGCCGGACCACCACGATCCGGCCTCGCCGCGGCAGTGGCGCGCACCCGCGGCGAGTAGCGGTGCCGGTGCAGGAGGCATTGCGTGACAACAGAATTCGGGCCGGACCGCTTGGGGGCGGTCCGGCCCGAATCTGTTTGCGGTACTACCGCTCTTGCTGCGAGCAGGACGTGTTGAACCAGTCGACGGCGTCGGTCAGGCCGGTCACATCGTCATCGATCAGCGCTGTCGCGACGGCGGCATTGGGGGCCTTGTCCGCGCACGATCGATGCCGAGCAACTCGGCGGCAGACGCCTTCTGCCCGTCGTTGTCGATGCCGTTGAGCTACTCGCCGATCGGCGGCATTGATCAGATCGGTCGCGGTGCCGCAGGCGGCGGACTGAGCCCGGGCGGCGCCGGCGGGGCGGACGACAGGATGAGGATCTGTCCGGTTCCAGCTACGTCGTTCTGACGTCGCGAGTGTCTCGGAAGGGGCCGACAAGACCCGAACGCCCCACGGACATGTCCGCGGGGCAAGGGAATTCGTGTCGAACTAGCGCGGGCGGCGCGACAGGATGGAGTCGCGGATCAGGATGAACGCGATGCCGACCGCGAACAGCACCAGGAAGATGTAGCCGACATTGCCGGTACCCGACGAGCTGCCCTGCTGGTTCTCGAACAGCATGGCCAGCAGGATCGCGACGACGACCCAGCCGGCGGTGCGAGCGGTACGGCGCGACTCCCCGCTCCAGCCCCACGCGGCGGACGGAACCTCGGCGGTGTCGACCTTGGTGACAACCTCAGAGGGGTGCGCGGGTTCCAGTTCCGTGGCGGCCACTGTGGCTCCTTTACGGCTCGAATCGATTGCTGGCCAATATCGTGACATACGACCCACTGTCGTAGCCAACAGGGGTTTGACAACTCTGGTAGCTCTCGGGGGCCAGCCCTCGAAACCCCGGAGACGGTCGGGCGTGTCGCGCAGACCCGATCCAGCGGGCATCGGGGCGGGGCGGGTCCGAGATCGTGGCGGGGGACAATGGGCGCGTGTCCGACGTTGTGAGAGTTCTGCTGCTGGGCAGCACCGGTTCGATTGGTACGCAGGCACTGGAGGTGATCGCCGCCAACCCCGACCGCTTCGAAGTGGTCGGTCTGGCGGCGCGCGGCGGTAATACGGAACTGCTGGCACAACAGATCGCGGCGACCGGGACCACCAACGTGGCGGTGGCCGATGAGGCGGCGGCCGCGAAATTGGGTGTGGCGCTGTCGGGCCCGGGCGCGGCGACCGAGCTGGTGCGGCGCACCGACGCGGACGTGGTGCTCAACGCGCTGGTCGGCTCGCTCGGGCTGGAACCCACCCTGGCCACCCTGGAATCGGGACGGCGGCTCGCCCTGGCCAACAAGGAATCCCTGGTGGCGGGCGGATCGCTGGTGACGAAGGCGGCCAAACCCGGGCAGATCGTGCCGGTGGACTCGGAGCATTCGGCGCTGGCCCAGTGCCTGCGCGGCGGACGCGCGGAGGAGGTGGCCAAGCTGGTGCTCACCGCCTCGGGCGGACCGTTCCGCGGCTGGACCACCGAGATGCTGGAGTCGGTGAATCCGGCCGAGGCCAAGACCCATCCGACCTGGTCCATGGGACCGATGAACACGCTCAACTCGGCGTCGCTGGTGAACAAGGGCCTCGAACTGATCGAGACCCATCTGCTGTTCGGCATCGGATACGACCGCATCGACGTCACCGTGCACCCGCAGTCCATCGTGCATTCGATGGTCACCTTCTTCGACGGCTCGACCCTGGCCCAGGCCAGCCCGCCGGACATGAAGCTGCCCATCGCGCTCGCCCTGGGCTGGCCGGACCGTGTCCCCGGCGCGGCCGCCGCATGCGACTTCTCCATCGCCTCGACCTGGACCTTCGAGCCGGTCGACAACAAGGTCTTCCCGGCCGTCGAGCTGGCCCGGCAGGCCGGGATGGCCGGCGGTTGCGTGACCGCGGTCTACAACGCCGCCAACGAGATCGCCGTGCAGGCCTTCCTCGACGGGCTCATCCGATTCCCCGACATCGTGCGCACTGTCGCGCGCGTCGTGGAGTCCGCCGACCGCTGGAGCGCCGAACCCGGTAGCTTGGACGAGGTGCTCGCGGCCGATACGTGGGCGCGCGACACCGCACGCACGATCGTGCGCGGCTGACACCAGGAGGGCTCGGAACCGGATGGTCTACGCGATCGGCTTCGTACTGTTCGCCCTCGGGATCACGGCCTCGGTCGCCCTGCACGAATGCGGCCACATGTGGACCGCGCAGGCAACCGGCATGAAGGTGCGGCGCTACTTCATCGGTTTCGGACCCAAGATCTTCTCATGGCGGCGCGGCGAGACCGAGTACGGTCTCAAGGCGCTGCCGCTGGGCGGTTTCTGCGATATCGCGGGCATGACCGCCCTCGACGAGCTGGAACCCGAGGAACTCGACCGGGCCATGTACCGGCAGACGACCTGGAAGCGGCTGCTGGTCATGTCCGGTGGCATCCTGATGAACTTCCTCATCGGCTATCTGCTCATCGTGCTGCTCGCGGCGGCCTGGGGGCTGCCGCGCTTCGACCAGCCGCCGGCCACTCAGCTCGGCAAGATGAGCTGCGTGTCCAACCAGGCCCCCGACCTGTCGTACCTGCCCTGTACCGGCGACGGCCCGGCACAGCTGGCGGGCCTGCGCCGCGGTGACCGGGTGACCGCCGTCAACGACACCAAGATCAAGACCTGGAACGAGTTCCGCGCCGAGACCGAGAAGCAGACCGGCACCTTCACCTACACCGTCGACCGCGACGGCCAGACCCTCCAGATCCCGGTCACCCCGCAGTTGGCCACCGTGTACGCGGAGAAGAACGGCACCCCGAAGACGGTCGCCAAGGTCGGCGTCGGCCAGGACTACTACGCCCCGGTCCAGCACAACATCCTCTCCGCCATCCCCGCCGCGGGAGCCTTCACCGGCCAGATCGCGGTACGCACCGTCGAGTCGCTGGCCCAGATGCCGTCCAAGGTCGTGGACCTCTGGCACGCCGTCACCGGCGGCACCCGCGACCCGGAGACCCCCGTCAGCGTCTACGGCGCCTCGAAAATCGGCGGCGAAACCGCCGAACACGGCGCGTGGCCCCTGTTCATTCTCACCCTGGCCAGCCTCAACTTCTTCCTCGGCGCCTTCAATCTCCTCCCCTTGCTTCCGTTGGACGGCGGCCACATGGCCGTAGTCGTCTACGAGAAGCTCCGCAACCTCTTCCGCAACCGCAAGGGCTTGCCGGACGGCGCGCCGGTCGACTACCTCAAGCTCCTCCCAGCCACCTACGTGGTGGTCGTGATCGGCGGCGCCTACATGATTCTCACCCTGGTCGCCGACATCGTGAACCCCGTCAAGCTGTTCCCCTGAGCCCGAAAGCCGCTGGCTTTCAACATAACCGGTGTCGGTTGACCGATGCGGTCCGCTGATGGTGTCGGTGCGGCTGGGTAGTGTGTCCGGTCGAGGCCGCAACTGGGCTCGGGTGGGATCGCGAATCCAAAGTTCCTGGCGCAGAGCGTGGCTCGGAATCGACTGCGCACGAAGGAACGGGGTCTGGGTCGTGGAGTTGGCGCGTGGTGCGAATGCGCTCGTGGTCGCGTCGGCGGTATCGCTGGTGTTGGAATGGGATGGCGATCGGGAAGTCGACCCCCATGCTCTGCTACTGGCCACGACGGGGAAGATCCGATCCGATGATGATTTCGTCTTCTTCAACGCGCCCCGCCATCCGTCCGGTGCCGTTGTGCTGGAACAGATCACAGCCGGGCGGGCCGGACTGTCGGTGCACCTGAGCGAGATCGAACCCGAGGTGGATCGCGTCGTGATCGCGGGATCCGTCGCGGCCGGTTCCTTCCAGGACGTTCCCGCGCTGGTGGTCAGCGTTCTGGACGCCGGCCGTCGGCTGTTCGACTATCGCGTGTCGAGCCCGGAATCGGTGCAGGCCATGGTGTTCGGTGAGTTCTATCGCCGTGACGGCGGCTGGAAGTTCCGTGCGGTCGGACAGGGCTGGTCGAGTGGATTGCGTGGGCTCGCCGAGGAGTTCGGCGTTGCGGTGGACGACGATCAGCCGCCGCCCATCCCAGCGGTAACGCCTCCCGCGGCAGTTGCCCCGGCGCCCGCACCCGTCATGGCACCCGGGTGGTACGTAACGCCGCAGAACGCGGGCCAGGTGCAGTGGTGGAACGGGGCGGCCTGGACCGAGGACCGCCGACCGCGGCATCCGCCGCACGATCGCGCGACCTGCGGCCGCTGCGGTCGGCCGAGAGCGGTGCGTCGAATGGGCGGTGCGCCGCCGTGTCAATGGTGCCTGCGCGAGGTCCACCAGCTGATGGAGACCTGGCGCGGCCAGGCCTGGCAGGTACTCACCGCGGACGGGCCCCGTGGGCCGCGCTGGGACGAACTGTGGGTGATGCTTCGGTTCCATATGGTCAGCGAGGACACCGGGCGCGAGGCGCTGCGGCCGCTGGCCGTCGCTCACCTGGAGCGGATGGTCGCCTTCGCTTTCGCCGACAACCAGATCGACCAGCAGGAGCTGGACGACTTCGACCGGACCGTCTCCGAGCTGCGCGCCGCCGCCGATCTGTCCGCCGCGGGATCGCTCATCCACGGTCTGCGGCAAAGGATGCTCCGCGGCCGGTCGCTCACCCAGGTGAGGGCCGGGGACCTACCCCGGGTGAGCCGGCCCGATCTGCACCTCGAGGCGGACGAACTGCTGCACGTGGACGTCGACGCGGTGCAGATCAGATACCTGGCCAGCGGTCCGAAGCAGAGCTCGGGGCGCTTGATCGGCAGTAGCAGGAAGCTGCGTTTCATCGGTGCCGGCGCGGGGAGCGAACTGGCGTGGGCCAAGATCGTTTCGGTTCGGCACGAGTACGACACGGTGGTGATCGATGCGACGACGGCCCGGGGTGGCGGTAGCTACCGGGTGCGGGACGCCGAGTATGTCGCCGCCGTGCTGGAGGGCACACTCCGTGTCGCCAAACGTCTGGTGCTCGCTCCGGGGCAACGCGATTCCCGTTCGATTCCGCAGGATATGAAGGCGCAGGTCTGGCAGCGCGACGCCGGGAAGTGTGCCGAGTGCGGCGCCCAGGAGTACCTCGAGTTCGACCACGTCATTCCCTGGAGCCGGGGTGGCGCGACCAGTGTCGACAATCTCCAGATCCTGTGCCGGGGCTGCAATTTGGCCAAGGGCGCACGCATATGACGGCGTCCCGCACCTCAATTCCGTGAAGTTGTTCCCGCGGCGCCGATTTCGCGGAGGAGTTGGCGGCAGAGATGGTCGGCGCGGCGGGTGGTTTCGGGCTGGCGGTATTCGGGGGTGAGGGAAAGGACCTGGGCGCAGGCGGTCTCCAGGTCGATGAGGTGGCCTACCGAGACGTATACCGGTTTGACGTCGGTGCGGGTGCGCAGGGCGCGGCCTACGGGGTCGCCGTCGATGGTGATGACGGAGGAGGCGCCGCGTTCGCGGGCGGGCTCCTCGAACTCGCCCCAGGCGTTCTTGGCCACGCCGAAGGTGGGGATGCCGGTCAGGAGACCGAGGTGGCAGGCGAAGCCGAACCGGCGGGGGTGGGCGAGGCCCTGGGCGTCGCAGATGAAGAGATCTGGTGCGGCGGTGAGGGTTTCGAGGGCGGCGAGGGTGGTGGGAAGTTCTCGGAAGGCGAGGAGGCCGGGGACGTAGGGGAAATCTGTGGTGCCTCGGGCGGTGGCGGTCTCGATGGTTTCGAGGGTGGTGGTGTCGAGGACCACGATGGCTGCCACCACATTGCCGTCGTCGTCATAGGCCGAGTCGAGCCCCGCAACCGTCCGGAATTCCGGTGGCCGGGGGTTGGCGGCGATCACCCGGGACCGGAGCCGATCTTGCAGTGCCACCGCCTCTTCCGGGGTGCGTGGCCACGGATCTGGATTCGCTACCTTCACTCGTCGGAGCGTAAACCTCTGCGTCGACGGTAACGAGTATGAACGGTAGACCCGGGTCGATTCCGCGTCCCGCACTCGGCGCGGGTAGCGTTGTCGCCGCCGTCACAGGGCGACCGGTATTCGAGCCTCGGTAAGCTCGGAGCCGGTAAGGGTGAGGACTTAGTCGAAAGTAGGCAGCCGATCGTGACCAGTGCCATCACTTTGGGGATGCCGGCCGCACCGGCGGCCGTCCTCGCGCCGCGGCGCAAGACGCGCCAGCTGATGGTGGGCAATGTCGGAGTGGGGAGTGAGTTCCCCGTCTCGGTTCAGTCGATGACCACCACCAAGACCCATGACGTCAACGCCACCCTGCAGCAGATCGCGGAGCTGACCGCGTCCGGCTGCGACATCGTACGCGTGGCCTGTCCGCGTCAGGAGGACGCGGACGCGCTGGCGACCATCGCCCGCAAGTCGCAGATCCCGGTGATCGCCGACATCCACTTCCAGCCCCGCTACATCTTCGCCGCCATCGACGCGGGTTGCGCCGCGGTACGGGTGAACCCGGGCAACATCAAGGAGTTCGACGGCCGCGTCAAGGAGGTCGCCAAGGCCGCCGGTGACGCGGGCATCCCGATCCGCATCGGCGTCAATGCCGGGTCCCTCGACAAGCGGATGCTGGAGAAGTACGGCAAGGCCACCCCCGAGGCGCTGGTGGAATCGGCGCTGTGGGAGGCGGGCCTGTTCGAGGAGCACGGCTTCGGCAATATCAAGATCTCGGTGAAGCACAACGACCCCGTGATCATGGTCGAGGCCTACCGCCAACTCGCCGCGAAGTGTGACTACCCACTGCACCTGGGTGTGACCGAAGCCGGTCCGGCCTTCCAGGGGACCGTCAAGTCGGCCGTCGCCTTCGGCGCGCTGCTGAGCGAGGGTATCGGTGACACCATCCGCGTCTCGCTCTCGGCCCCGCCCGCCGAGGAGATCAAGGTCGGCACCCAGATCCTGCAGTCGCTGAATCTGCGCCCGCGCAAGCTGGAGATCGTCTCCTGCCCGTCCTGCGGTCGCGCCCAGGTCGATGTCTACACCCTGGCCAACGAGGTCACCGCGGGCCTCGAGGGCATGGAGGTTCCCCTGCGCGTGGCCGTCATGGGCTGTGTCGTGAACGGTCCCGGTGAGGCCCGGGAGGCCGATCTGGGTGTCGCCTCCGGTAATGGCAAGGGCCAGATCTTCGTCAAGGGCGAGGTCATCAAGACCGTCCCCGAGCATCTGATCGTCGAAACCCTCATCGAGGAGGCCATGCGCCTCGCCGAGGAGATGGGCGACGCCGCGGGATCCGGCGCGCCGGTTGTCACCGCGGGTTGACCTGCCCCCGACCACGGCCCGGTTCCCGGCATGTCGCCGGGTGACCGGGCCTTTCACTATTCACCTACCGACTGTTCGGCCTTTATGGGTGGGGGTGTTTTCCCTGGTCGGTGGGCGGCTGGGGGTAATCGGGCGGCGCGGGCCGGGAAGTTCTGGCAGGCTGTCAGCGTGCGGAGTGTGCTGGAGCCGACCCGCCGTGGCCGGACGTCCGGGGCCCGTCAGCTCGCAAACCGTGATCTGACGCAGGTTTTGCGTGTGCTCGACACCGATCCGGTGGCGACCTGCATGGTGGCCGCGCGCCTGCAGGAGTATGGACTGGACCCGCGCGGGACTTACGGCGAACTGTGGAGCCGGGGTGGGCCGGGGGAGTCGTTGTGCTTCTCCGGCGCGAATCTGGTGCCGCTGCGCGGTGGCCGTGACGATCTGAAGGCATTCGCGGAACGGGCGATCAAGGGCCCTCGGCTGTGCTCGTCGGTGGTGGGCCGGCGTGAGCTGGCACTGCCGCTGTGGGAGTTGCTGGTCGAGCACTGGGGGACGCCGCGGGAGGTGCGCGAGGATCAGCCGCTACTCGCGCTGGATCGGCCCGCGAGTATTGCGCCGGATTTGCGGGTGCGGCGCGTCAGGCCCGAGGAGATCGACCGGTATCTGGTGGCCGCGGTCGCCATGTTCACCGAGGAGATCGGCGTCGACCCGCGCGTGGGCGACGGCGGGCGTAGCTATCGCCGCCGGGTATCCGGGCTCATCGAATCCGGTCGGGCCTGGGCGCGATTCGAGGACGGCGAGGTCGCCTTCAAGGCGGAGGTCGGCGCGTTGTCGCGACGCACCGGACAGATTCAGGGCGTATGGGTCCACCCGGATAAACGCGGCCAGGGCTACGGCACCGCGGGCACCGCGACCGTGGCCAATGTGGTGGTCTCCTCCGGGCGCACGGCCAGCCTGTATGTCAACTGCTACAACAATATTGCGCGCCGCGCCTACGGCAAGGTGGGTTTCCGGCAGGTCGCCACCTTCGCGACCGTGCTGCTCGATTGAGCGGTTTTGCTGTGATGTGAGCGTGAAATCCGTTCCGGTGCAGTGTGTCGCGCCGGTTTGCCGGTAGTTGGCTCTACGATTTGACCCGATGTCAACACGGGTCTTCACCACGCTGGTCGCCGCCGCGGTCGCCGTCGCCGCGGCCGGTTGCTCGTCGGGTCCGCAGGGGCCCGCCCAGGCGGCCGAGGCCTTCGTCACCGACTTCGCCGACCACGACGTGCAAGCCGCCGCCGATCGCACCAGCCAGCCCGAAAAGGCCCGTGCCGCACTGGGTTCGGCATGGGATCAGCTCCAGGCGGAGAAGCTGGTGGCGACTACCGGCGCCGCCCGCGTCACCGGTGACACCGCCATCGTCGACTACACCTACGAATGGCATCTGCCCAAGGATCGCGTCTGGACCTACAGGGGCCAGCTGCAGATGGGCCGCACCGACGGCCGATGGCAGGTGCGCTGGTCCTCCGCCGACATCCACCCGCAACTGGGCAATACCCAGACACTGCAACTGCGTTCGAATCCCGCGCCCCGCGCCCGCGTGAACGAGCGTTCGGGCAGCGACGTGCTGGTGCCGGGCTCGCTGTACCGGGTGATGTTCAAACCGTCCACATCGACCGACCCCGTCGGCGTCTCGTTGGCTCTCGCGAATGCCCTGCACCGCTTCGACGACCGCATCACCCCCGACTCCCTGCTGCGCGCGGCTCGCAAGTCGGACGGCGCCTACACCGCGGCCCTGCTCTCCGAATGGGAGTTCGGCGAGGTCAATTCGCAAGTGCTGGGCCTGTCCGGCGTCACCTTCAGCAAAGAATCCGATCTGGTCCCCACCGATCGCCGCTTCGCCCCGGACCTCATGACCCAGGTCCGCAAGACCGTGATCGACGAGGTGGACGGCAAGGCCGGCTGGAGTGTCGTGACCGTGAACGCCAATGGCGTCGACACCGACGTTCTCGAGGAGGTCGACCCTCAGACCTCTCCGTCCTTCTCGCTCAGCGTTGACCGCAATATCCAGAATGCGGCCCAGCGCGCGGTGGACGCCCGCACCGAGCAGACCATGATGGTGGTGCTGCAGCCCTCCACCGGCGCGATCCTGGCCATCGCCCAGAACGAGGCGGCCGACGCCGCCGGCCCGGTGGCGGCGACCGGCCTCTACCCGCCGGGTTCGACCTTCAAGACGGTGACCGCGGCGGCGACCATGACCGCCGGCCACGCCACGCCGGACACCATCGTGCCGTGCCCCAGTCAGATCGTGGTGGGGGAGCGCACGATTCCCAACTACGACCTCTTCAGCGTCGGCAGCGTGGCCATGGCCACGGCCTACGAGCGTTCCTGCAACACCTCTTTCGCCAAGCTCGCCTCGGAACTGGGCGGGGAGGATCTGCGCACGGCCGCGGCCGCGCTGGGATTGGGCCCGGACTATACGATGGCGGGCCTGACGACGGTGTCGGGTTCGGTGCCGCGGGACGACAATATGGTGCAGCGGGCCGAGGACGGCATCGGTCAGGGCAAGGTGCTGGCCAGTCCGTTCGGCATGGCGATGGTGGCGGCGACGGTCGCCAATGGCGCGACGTCGGTGCCGTATCTGATCGCGGGCCATCAGACCCAGGTGTCCGGTGACCGGCCGCAGTTGAAGCCCGCCGTCATCGACGGTCTGCGGCTGATGATGCGCAAGGTGGTGCTCGGCGGTACGGCGGAGCGCATCGTCGATCAGGGTGAGGTCTATGGGAAGACCGGTGAGGCCGAGGTGGACGGCGGTTCGCACTCGTGGTTCATCGGCTACCGCGGTGATCTGGCCTGGGCGACCCTGCTGGTGCGCGGCGGCAGTTCGGACAACGCGGTGGCGGTGACGCGGGACATGCTCGCGGCCTTGCCTCCTGGCTACTGAGCGAATCCGCCTCCGGGCTACCGAGGGTCAGCGTTCACCGGCGAAACTGTCGAACCGCGTGCAGGCGGAGGGATAGAGGCCGCCGACGGTGTCGGTCACGTAACGTTGATCGGCGAGGGCTTTCGCGGGAGGTCCATCGTCGGACGGGTCGCCGATGATCTCGGTGACGCCCGCCCCGGCGAGGATCATGCCGGCGGTGGTGATCAGCAAAAGGGCCGAGCGCTTCATATCCCTCTCCCTTGCTTTGGGGACGAGTGTGGGAGACCTCAACGGTCTGTTTCGGTGGCCCGGTGCTCATTGAGAGTTGGCTGACTATTAGCCAATGCGAGAAACGGTAATCGGTCACTTATGCCGAGGCAACCCCGCAAATGTGCTGCCGCACTCCGCTTCGACAGGAGATCGGCAGTTCATGGGCAGAGTTGGAACTAGAAGTTCACCTTCAGTTTTCGCGCTGCAGGGTCGCCGCGAGGTGGTGGGCCAGCGGTTGCTCGACCGCCGCCATGCGCAGTGAGTACTCGAGGGTGTCGCCCGCGACGGTGATGGTGCGGCCGAGTGCGGTCACCGATTTGGCGGTGCTGCTCAACCCGATCGAGGTGGAGGCGAGTTCCATGCGCAGTTCGCCGTTTTCGTGGACCAGGCTCCCCTCGCAGATCTCGGTGATGCCGGTGGGATGGGCCAGGATCAGCTCGATGCGATCGGGGCCGACGGCCCGCAGGTATCCGGTCTCGCTGTGCATGGGCCGGCTGCCGTCGGCGGCGCGGGTGCGCTGCCGGTAGGTGAGGAAGGGGCGGCCGACGTGGCCGAAGTGCACTTCCTCCAGGTATTCGAACGGTTCGATGGTCGGGTATTCGCCGTGGCCACGACCGCGCCAGGTGCCCAGCAGCGGGGCGAGATGGGCGATATCGGGGTGGGGCGCGACGGCGGTTTGGGGTTCGAGCACGGCGGACAGCTTAATCCGCCTTGCGCGCGGTGGCGGGAGGTCGGTCCTCCCGCGCGCCGACATTCACGGAAAGGGGGATTGATCTCTCAGCGGCGGCTGGCCCGGCGGTACCCCCAGGCGGCGGGGACCGCGAACACGATGATCAGGCCGACCAACCAGGCGAGGGTCTGTACCAGCGGGCTCGCCACCGGTCCGCCGTTGGCCAGCGCACGCATGGTGTCGACGGCCACCGACATGGGCTGATTCCGCACCACCGGCTGAATCCACGTGGGGTAGGCCCCAATTGGCACGAATCCGGTGCTGAAGAACATGAGCAGCGATGACAGCAGTGCGACGGCCTCGACCAGCGTGGATTTGGCGGTGAACACGGCGATGGCGGTGACCATGGTCGCGAATGCCAGTCCGAAAAGCACCGGAATCCACAGGAAGGCGAACGTTTGCAGCGGTCCCTGCCGGAAGCGGAAGCCGAGGGCCATGCCGAACAGGATGATGACGACCGTCCCCGCGAAGATGCGGCAGCCCTCGGCGAGGATGCGCGCCGCGAGCCCCGAGGCGCGGTGCACCGGCAGCACCCAGAAGCGGGACAGGATGCCCGCCTCCCTTTCCCGCCCGAGCATGACGCCGCTGGCCACGGTCCCCGACAGTGCGCCGACCAGTGTCACCATGGGCGCGGATCCGTAGAGCGCGCTGGTGCCGGAGAACTTCTGGATCTGCGAGCCCACCACGATGTCGAGCATGAGCAGCAGCAGGCACGGCACGATCAGGGTTTCGAGGAGCGTGACGGGGTCGCGCACCCAGCGCAGCAGCAGCCGCTGGGTCTGAATCCAGGTGTGCCGCAGCAGCGCCGGGGCCGAGCTTTCGCGATAGTCGAGCATGTCGGCGATGTCGGGGCGATCGAGGGTGGCCATCACGACCTCTTCAGGTTCTGCCGGGCGATGGAGAAGCAGGACAACGCCATGCTGCCCGCGATCCACAGCAGCGATGGCATCACGAGCGACCAGGTCACCGGGTGGACCTTGCCGAAGGTGTCGCCGCCGAGCGCGCGCAGCACCTCCGCGAACTGGGAGACGGGCTGATTGCGCACGAAGGGCTGCACCCAGCGCGGGAATTGGTGGGCGGGGGCGAGGCCGGTGGAGAGCATGCCGAGGATGAGGGGCGGCAGCACCAGCATCTGGGTGGTGGCCTCGGGGCTGCGCGTGAAGGTGCCGATGGCGTCGGCGCCGAGGCAGAACGAGATGCCGATGAGCAGGCCCAAGGCCAGGAATCCGAGGGTGTGCGCGGTACCGTCGACGAAGCGGAACCCGATCACATGGGTGCTGACCACGGCCGCGACGAGCCCGATGAGCAGCCGGAACACATTGGAGGACATGCGCGCCGCGGCGGGCACCAGCGGATGCATGGGCATGGCGTCGAAGCGCCGGTCGAGTCCGGAGACGGCGTCGGTGGCGGCGCGGAAGGCGGCCGAGACGGCCGTGAACGCGGACGCCTGCAGGATGACGATGGGCGCCATGAACTGCCCGTAGCTGCTGAATCCGAGTCCGGCGAAGGACATCACGCGGTTGAGCGGGATGTAGAAGCTGGCGGCGAAGGTGATGGGCGCCAGGATGGCGGTGATGATCTCGCCGGTCCTGACCGAGGGCACGATGAGCCGCACCGTGAGCACCCACCACTGTGTGAGGGTGGCGGGGGCGGCGCGGACGTTGGTGAGCCAGCCGGTGGGCGCGGCGTCGACCGTGGTCATGGCCGGGTCCGATCCTCGGAGCCCAAGCGCCCGTTGGTGGTTCGGAAGCGGACCGACGGTGAATCGTCTTCGCCCTCTTCGGATTTGGCGATGTGCCCGGTGAGTCCGAGGAAGACGTCGTCGAGGGAGGGCCGCCGCAGCGCGATGTCGACCAGTTCCATACCGGCGGCGTCGAGTCGCCGCAGCGCCTCGGCGAGGGTCTTGGCCCCCTCCGGCGCGGGGATGGCCAGCCGGTCCGAATCCCCGGTCAGCGCTTCGCGATTAGCGGCGGGCAGCAGGTCGCCGAGGGCGCGGGCGATGGCGGGCAGGTCCTCCAAGCGCAGCGGCACGATCTCGCAGTAGCTGCCGCCGGTGCGGGCCTTGAGTTCGTCGGCGGTGCCGTCGGCGATGACAAGGCCGTGGTCGATGACGATGATGCGGTCGCAGAGCGCGTCGGCCTCTTCCAGGTACTGCGTGGTGAGCAGCGTGGTGATGCCGTGCTTGCGGAAGCCGCCGACCAGGTCCCAGACGCCCTGGCGGCTGCGGGGATCCAGGCCGGTGGTGGGTTCGTCGAGGAAGACCACCTCGGGTCGGACCACGAGTCCGCAGGCGATGTCGATGCGCCGCCGCATGCCACCGGAGTAGGTGCCGACGCGGCGTCCGGCGGCCTGTACCAGGTCGAATTCCTGGACGAGTTCGTCGGCGCGGGCGCGGGCGGCGCGTTTGCGCAGGCCCATGAGGCGCCCGAACATGACGAGGTTCTCGTACCCGGACAGGGCGTCGTCGAGGGCGGCGAACTGCCCGGTCAACATGATCGATCGGCGGACCGCGGCGGCATCGGTGACGACGTCGTGCCCGGCGACCAGGGCACGCCCGGCGTTGGGGGCGATGAGGGTGGACAGGATGTTGACCATGGTGGTCTTACCCGCGCCATTGGGGCCGAGGATGCCGAGCACCTCGCCGGGCGCGGCCTTGAAGGTGATGCCGCGCAGCGCACGGACCGCGCCGAAGGATTTCTCGACGCCCTCGACGACGACGCCGTCGACGCCGGTGCTCACGAAGCTCGGGGGTGCGATCGTGCTGGTTTCCACGCTTGTTGTATCGGGTTTGCCAGTGTCGGTGTTCACGGCTTCCCTCCCAGATGTGCGTCGAGAATGCGGGCGATGGCCGCGAGCGCGTGCGGTGCGGTCAGTTCTTCGTGGCTGACGTCGATGTCGTGATTGGTGATGGTCCCGGTGATGTAGGGCCGCCAGCCCTCCGGTCCGAAGATCTCGGAGGTGTGCACGGTGGCGCTGAAGTAGAGCGCGTCGCCGTGGAATACGGGCCGTTGGTAGCCGGTGCGGGTGTCGGCGGAGGCGTTGTAGGAGGCGGCCATGCGTTCGAGGGTCTGCGCGTCGACCAGGTCGACGCCGCCCATGCGGTCGCGGATCATGGCTGCGGCCTGCTCGGCGCTGGTGTCGGCGGGGATGTCGGTGATGCCGAAGACCGAGCCGAAGGTGGCGACGAAGGAGCCGGCGGTGAGCTTGTCGATGCTGTCACCGTCGATATCGGTGCTGTCCGCGTCGAGCAGGGCCAGGGTGCCAACCTCGTCTCCGGTTGCCTCGAGCTGGGCGGCGACGGCGTGTGCGATCAGGCCGCCGAAGGACCATCCGAGCAGATGATAAGGCCCGCGCGGTTGCAGTCGGCGAATTTCGGCCACATACCGCTCGGCGAAGTCGGCGATGCTGCGGGCGTGCGGTCCCCCGGAGAGGTCCGGTGCTTGCAGACCGTAGATGGGACGGCCGGCGCTCAGCGTGTCGGCCAGGCCCAGGTAGGTCCAGGCGATGCCGGAGGACGGGTGGATGCAGAACAGCGCGGGCTCATCGCCGCCGGGCCGGATGGGCAGGACCACGTCCAGGCCGAGGCCGGGAGAGGAATCGCTGTGGGCGGCAGCGAGTTCGGCGGCGGCCTGCTGCTCCCGCAGCTCCGTCAGGTACCGGCGTTCCGCGGCGGCGGCGGACTCCGCCGCCGGCGAGGTGGCGAAATACGCTGCGGCGGAGAGCGCGTCGGTCCATAGATGGGCCAGCATGGTGATCTCGTGCCGGGGCAGCAGGGTTTCGGGGAAGGTGAAGCGGGCTTGGAGCCGATCTCCGACCACGACCGCGTTGATCTCGATCTCCGCTGTGACGGGCACGTCCGCGTGCTCGGTGGCGTGCAGGTCGCCGAAGTCGTCGGTGGGCAGCCAGCCGAGGTCCTCGAGCCCGGCCGGAATATCGGCGGTGGCGTAGCGGCCGAGGTAGTTGAAGCCGATGCGGCCGGGTACCCGCTCGGGCAGCGCCGTGGCGGTCTCGGTGTTGAGGTAGCGCAGCATGCCGTAGCCGATGCCCTTGTCCGGCACGGACATCAGCTGGTGTTTGACCGCGCGGATGGCCGCGCCCATGGCCGGTCCGCCCGCCAGGGCGTCGCGAATCGGGATGTCCGACAGGGCGAGTCGCACCGGGTAGATGGTGGTGAACCAGCCGATGGTGCGGGAGAGATCGGCTCCGGGAATGATCTCCTGCTGCCGTCCGTGTCCTTCGAGCCGGATCAGTACCGCCTCGCTGGGTTCCATCCGCCAGCGCATGACGGCGAGGGCGAGGGCGGCCAGCAGGGTGTCCTCGACGGTGCCGTCGAAGAGCGCGGGCAGGGTGGTGAGCAGGGCGGTGGTGATGTCCGTGTCCAGCTCGATGTCGACGGAGCGAATCGCCGGGACCCGGTCGACGGCCGGATCGAGTTCGCGCGGCCCGATCACCGGGTCCGGGGTGGCGGCCACCTCGCGCCAGTAATCCAGTTCGGCCGTGCGGGTTTCGCGGTGTGCCGCCTCCTCCAGCGCGTGCGCCCAGCGGCGCAGTGAGGTGCCGGTCTCGGGCAGGATCGGTGTCGCGTCGCCGCTGACCTGTGCCCAGGCGGCGATCAGGTCGGGGATCAGGATGCGCCAGGACACGCCGTCGATGACCAGGTGGTGGGCCACCAGGATGAGGCGGCCGCGGCGGTCGGCCGGGCTGCCCGGGGCCGGATCCAGCCAGACCAGTTGCAGCACGGTCCCGGTGGCCGGGTCGAGGCGGCCGAGCGCGGAATCCAATTCGGTGACGGCGTATTCGCGCAGTTCGACGGCATCGGCGGTGTCGAATTCGATGCGGTGCAGCAGTGTGTCGACATCGACCGCGCCGGGCTCGCGGATGCTCATTCGCCACGCGTCGTCCTCGCGGGCGAGCTGGGCGCGCAGGGCGTCGTGGTGGTTCACGACCGCGGTGACGGTCGCGACGAGTCGCGCGCGGTCGATGCCCTGCGGCAGCTCCAGCACGGCGGTCTGCGCGAATCTCCGGTGATCGCCGCCGCGTTCGAGCATCCAGTGCACGATCGGGGTGAGCGGCAGCTCGCCGATACCGCCGCCGGGCAGTTCCTCCAGGACGATGGTCTCGCCCGCCGCCGCGGCGAGCGCCGCGAGCGCGGCGACGGTGCGATGCTCGAAGATCTGCAACGGGGTGAGTTCGATGCCGCGCAGTCGTGCGCGCGATACCAGCTGGATGGCGAGAATGCTGTCGCCGCCGAGGGCGAAGAACGAGTCGTGCACGCCGACCCGGTCGCGGCCCAGCAGTTCGGCGACGATCTCGGCGAGTACTGTTTCCAGATCGGTGCTGGGCGCGCGGTATTCGGTTTCGGCCTCGAAGACCGGTGGGGGCAGGGCCTTGCGGTCCAGCTTGCCGACGGCGTTGAGCGGAATGGCGTCGAGCACCATGAACGCGGACGGCACCATATAGCCGGGCAGCCGGTCGGCGGCGTGGGCGCGGACGGCGGCGAGATCGACTTCGTGGCCCGGCTCGGGCAGCAGGTAGGCGACCAGGGCGGTGGCCCCGCCGGGGCCGGGAACACCGAGGGTGACGGCGAATTCGACGCCCTCGGCGGCGGACAGCGCGGCGTCGATCTCGCCGAGTTCGATCCGTTGGCCGCGCACCTTGACCTGGAAGTCGGTGCGGCCCAGGTATTCCAGGCGCGGTTCGTCGAGGTAGCCGGTCCAGCGCACCAGATCACCGGTGCGGTAGAGCCGTTCGCCGGGCCGCCCGTACGGGTTGGCGATGAAGCGTGTAGCGGTGAGACCGGGGCGGGCATGGTAGCCGCGCGCCAGGGCCGGTCCGGCCAGGTATAGCTCCCCGGCCACGCCCATCGGCACCGGTCGCAGCCGGTCGTCGAGGACGAGGGTGCCCGCGCCCCGGATCGGGGCGCCGATGGTGACCGGTTGTCCCGCCACCAGCGGTTCGGAAGCTGTTGCCCAGATGGTGAATTCGGTGGGTCCGTAGAGATTGATCAGTGTGCGGCCGGACGCCCAGCGGGCCACCAGGTCCGGCCCGATGGCCTCGCCGGCCACGGCCAGGACCCGAACACTGGACATGGCCTCCGGATGGAGGGTGGCCAGCGCCGAGGGAGTGATCACCAGGTGTGTGACACCCTGCGCCGCGATGAGATCCGACAGCGCCTCGCCGCCGAAGACATCCGGCGGGGCCACCACGGCGGTGCCGCCGGACCCGAAGGCCATGAGCGCCTCGAAGGCCGAGGCGTCGAAACTCGGTGAGGCGACCTGGAGTACCCGGCAGTGTTCGCCGAGGGACAGCAGTTCGCGCTGCGCCTGGACGAGGTCGGCGATGCCGCGATGTGACACCGAGACGCCCTTGGGCGTGCCGGTGGACCCGGAGGTGTAGATGAGCCATGCGGGCTGATCAGGGTGCGTGGTCATGGCGCGAACGCGGCCCCGCCCGGGCGTGATCCGCACGCTGGAGGCGGCGGGATCGTCGAGGACCAGCCACCCGATGGTGTCGGGCAGCGGCGCCCGGTGCGCGCTGGTGGTGAGCCCGAGGACCGCGCGCGAGTCGGTCAGCATGTGGTCGATGCGGTCCAGCGGGTGGCGTGGGTCGATGGGCAGGAAGGCGGCCCCGGCCTTGGCGCAGGCCCAGATGGCGGTGATCAGTTCGATGCCGCGGGAAAGCGCCAGTGCCACAATCGTTTCCGGTCCGGCCCCGGCCGCCGCAAGTTGCATGGCGAGCCGCTGTGACGCGGTGTCCAGCTCGCGGTAGGACACCGCGCGTCCGTCGGCGATGACGGCCGGGCACATGCGGTGTGCGGTCGCGGCGGCGCGGAATACCTGGGCGAGCGTGGTGATCCGGCCGTGCCGGGGGCCGCGCAGCGGCACCAGCGCGGTGCGTTCGGCCTCGTCGAGCAGATCGATATCCGACAACCGAACTTCGGGATCGGCGGCGACGGCAATCAGAATCCGCTGCCACCGGGTCGCTATCCGGGCGGCGGTCGCCTTGTCGAACAGGTCGGTGGCGAAGGTCAGGGTGCCGTCCAGCCCGGCGGCGTCGGCGCCGGGCAGGGGTGCGCGCAGGTCGAAGGTCAGGTCGAACTGCGAGGCGCCCCGCTCGATGGGCTCGACACTCACCCGCAGTCCGGGGAATTCGACGGTCGGCAGCTGGAAGTTCTGCAGGGACAGCGATACCTGGAACAGCGGATGCTGCGCCGTCGACCGTGGCGGGTCCAGTACCTGCACCAGCCGCTCGAACGGCACGTCGGCATGCGCGAAGGCATCCAGATCGGTCGCCCGCACCTGTGCCAGGAACTCCTTGAAACCCTGGGCGGGATCCACCGGTGTCCGCAGGGCGAGCGTGTTGACGAACATTCCCACCAGATCGTCGAGCGCCGCCTCGCCGCGCCCGGCCACCGCGGTCCCGATCAGGATGTCGGGCGTGCCCGACAGCCGCGACAGCAGTGCCGCCAGCGCGGCGTGCAGCACCATGAACAGGCTGGTGTCGGTCGCCGTCGCCAATTCCGTGAGCGCACCGTGCAATCCGGCATCCAGCCGGAATTCCAGGTCCGCGCTGCGCAGGCTCTGCACCGCCGGCCGCGGTCGATCGGTGGGCAGCTCCAGCACGTCCGGCGTTGCCGCCAGCTGCTGCTGCCAGTACCGGATCTGCTGCGCCGCCCGCGATTGCGTGTCCTTCTCCTCGCCCAGCAGCTCCCGCTGCCAGATCGAATAGTCGGCGTACTGCACGCGCAGTGGCGGCCGCTCGGCCTCCGCGCCGCTACTGCGCGCGAGATACGCGGTGACCAGATCGGTGGCGAGCGGCGCCATGGAGGCCCCGTCCGCACTGATGTGGTGTACGACCAGCACCACGACATGCACGGGGGAGGCCGTGGCGCGGTTTCGCGGGGTCGAGTCGGCGTCCTCGCAGTCGGAATCAGCTGTGGCGCGGGAGAACTCGGCCAGCGGAACGGTGCCGGAAGCCGCGACGGGGCGGCCGGATGGCTCGCTGGGCGGAGCGGCCGTCTCCGCGGCCGGGCGCTCGGACACAACCTCGGATCCGCGTCGTGCCGGTTCGTCCGTCGCGGAGCGCGTGTCGACGGCTTCGCTAGGCCACGACGGCTCGGCTGCCGCGACTCCCGCTACCGCCCGGGTTCGGCCGGCATGCTCGGTCAGGCGGAGTACACGGACCCGCAATGGGGCCTCGCGGGTGAGATCGAAGCCCGCCCCGGTGCTTTCGGCAATGGCGGCGCGCAGGGCCGGGCCGTCGTCGGTCTCGGCGAAGCTGATCTCCGGCGCGGCCGCTTCGGCGTTGAGCACCACTTGGCGGGGGCCGTCGGCGTCCGCGGGGTAAATGGTGCGCAGCGATTCGTGCCGCGCCACCACATCGCCGACCGCCGAGCGCAGGGCCTCCACATTCAGCTCACCGGTCAGGCGCAGGGCCACGGTGATGTTGTAGGCGGCCGAGTCCGGGTCCAGGCGGTTGAGGACCCACATGCGCTGCTGGGCCGGGGACAGGGGAATTCGGTCCGGTCGGATGCGCGGGCCCAGTGTCGGCAGGCCCGGAATCTCGGTACCCGGGACGATGCGGGAGCAGAGTTGCGCGACGGTGGGCGCGTCGAAGAGGTCGCGCAGGGCGATGGTCGCGCCCAGTGCGGCGTTCACCCGGGCCACCACACGAGTCGCGGTGAGGGAGTTGCCGCCGAGCTCGAAGAAGGACCGGTCGATGCTCACCCGCTCGGTGTCGAGAACATCGGCGAAGACCTGGGCCACGGCGGTCTCGACGGGGGTGCGAGGGGCCAGGTAGCGCTGGTCGAGCGTCGCGAAATCCGGTGCGGGCAGGGCGTTCCGGTCGAGTTTGCCGACGGGGGTGAGCGGGACGTCATCGAGTTCGATGAGGTAGCTGGGCACCATGTAGCCGGGCAGCGCGGCCGCGATGCGGGTGCGCAGCAGTTCGGTGTCGAGGCGGTGACCCGGTGCGGCGACCACATAGGAGACCAGCACCGTCTGCCCGCCGGGTCCCGGGCAGCCGAGAGTGGCGGCGTAGTCGACCTGCTCGTCGGCGGACAGCACCGCGTCGATCTCACCGAGTTCGATGCGCAATCCGCGAATCTTGACCTGGAAATCGCTGCGGCCCAGGTATTCCAGCTCGAGCTGCGCGCCATCGGGGGTCTCGACCTCCACCCATCGCACCATGTCGCCGGTGCGGTACATGCGGGCGCCGGGCGCGGTGTACGGGTTGGCGACGAAACGCGCGGCGGTGAGCCCGAATCGGTTGAAATAGCCGCGCGCCAGCGCTGGTCCGGCCAGATACAGTTCCCCGGTCACTCCGAGGGGTACGGGGCGCAACCAACTGTCGAGCACCAGGGCGGCCGCGCCGCGAATGGGCGCGCCGATGGTGATGGGCTCTCCGGGCAGCAGCTCACCCGGCCCGGTGGCCCACACGCTGAATTCGGTGGGGCCGTACAGGTTCACCATGCGCCGCCCGGCGGACCAGGAGGCCACCAGCTCGGGCCCGGCGGCTTCACCGGCCACCGACAGGCAGCTGAGGTCGTCGAGTCCCTCCGGGTTCATGGTGGCCAGCACCGACGGCGTGATGACCGCGTGCGTGACCCCTTCGGTGCGCAGCAGTTCTTCGAGCGCGTTGCCGCCGTAAACATCCGGCGGCGAGAGGACCAGCCGTCCGCCCGCGCCGTGCGCCATGAGCAGCTCGTGCACCGAGGCGTCGAAGCTCGGCGAGGCCACCTGCAGGGTGCTGGAGGTCTCGTCCAGATCGAGCAGAGTCTGCTGGGAGGCCACGAGATTGGCCAGGCCGCGATGGCTGAGCAGCACCGCCTTGGGCTTGCCGGTGGAGCCGGAGGTGTAGATGAGGTAGGCGGTCTGGGCGAGGTTGATGGGCCCGCCGCGTTCGGCGTCGGTGATATGCGCGTCGGACACCGTCATGACCCGGCGAATGGTGTTGAGGTCATCGAGCAGCAGCCAGTCGATGGTGCCGGGCAGGGTATCGCCGACCGCGCACACCGTCACGCCGATGGGTGCGCGGGAGTCGGTGAGGATGTGCTCGATGCGCTCGACCGGATAGTTGGGGTCCAGCGGCAGGAAGGCCGCGCCGGTTTTGGCCAGCGCCCACACCGCCACCACCGATTCCACCGATCGGGTCAGCGCCAGCACCACGAAGGTCTCGCGACCGACCCCGCGCCGCAACAGAATTCGCGCGAAGCGGTTGGACCAGGCGTCGAGGTCGCGATAGGTCATGCCGAGCGTGCCGGAGCTGACCGCGATGCCGTCCGGATTGGTCCGTGCGCCCGCGGCCAGAATGTCGGGCAGCGTGCGCAGGGGTGTGGGCGTGCCGCCGCGGACCGGCACCAGTTGCGCGCGTTCGGTCTGATCGCAGTGCTGCACCTGGGCCGTGCGGCGCTCGGGGTGGTCGGCGATCTGGTTCAGCAGCAGCACGAACCGTTCCAGCAGCCGCCGCGCCGCCGTCTCGGGCAGCTCGTCGGTCAGGAATTTCACGGTGATCAGCAGGCTTTCGCTGCCGTCGGCGGCGCGCTGCGGAATCACCATCAGGTTCAACGGATACGGGGTGGCATCGGTGCCGGACACGTCGAGGATCCGCATGCCCGCGATATCCAGTGCGCGCGAAAGGGTTTCGCGGTCGATCGGATACGACTCGAAGACGGTGAGGGTGTCGAACAGCTCGGGCAGCCCGACCGCCTGGTGGATGACGGCCAGCCCGATGTGCTGATGGTCCAGCAGCCGCGCCTGCTCGGCCTGCACCCGTGCCAGCAGATCGCCCACGCGCTCCGCGGGATCCAGCCGCACCCGCACCGGCAGCGTGTTGATGAACAGGCCCACCATCTCCTCGACTCCGGCCAGCTGCGGTGGCCGCCCGGAGACGGTGCCGCCGAACACCACATCGGTGCGGCCGGTGAGCATGGCCAGCAGCAGTGCCCATGCGGCCTGCACCGCCGTGTTCACCGTGGCCCCGGCGGTACGCACGGTGTCGGTCAAGCGTTCCAGTCGCGCGGTGGTGAATTCGACCGAGACCATGCCGGATTCGGTCGAGGTGATGCCCGCGAGGCTGGGCACCGCGCGGGTGGGCGAATCGACACCGGCCAGCGCCTCGGTCCAAGCGGCCAGCGACGCGGCGTCGTCCTGCCGGCCGAGCCAGGACAGGAATTCGCGATACGAGTGGGCGTGGGTCCGCGGAATCTCGTGTCCGGTGACCGCGGCCAGGTATCCGGCGAGCAGTTCGCGCACCACCAGCGGTGTGGACCAACCGTCCAGGGCCAGATGGTGATTGGTCATCAGCAGCGTGTACGCCTCGGGCTCGGTGCGGATGAGGCACAAGCGCAGCAGCGGCGGCCGGGTGAGGTCGAAGCGGGTGCCCGCGTCCACCGCGATGAGGCGGTCCAGTTCCCGCTGCCGTTCGGACGGTTCCGTGATCGTGGTGAGATCGACTTCCTGCCAAGGGATTTCGGTATGGCCGAGCACCAGCTGGCGGGGACCGTCGGCGGTCTCGACGTAGGCGACCCGCAGCACCTCGTGCCGGGCCGTCAGGGCGGTCGCGGCGGTCCGCAGCCGCGCGGCGTCGACCCGCCCGGCCAGCGTCAGCCGGGTCTGGACGGTGTATCCGTCGGCGGTGTCGGTGTCGTAGCGGGCGTGGAAGAGCAGGCCGTACTGCAATGGCGACAACGGCCAGACCTCGGTGAGGTCCGGGTATTCGCGTTCCCACGCGTCGATCTGCGCCTGGTCCACGGTGACCAGCGGGAAGTCCGAGGGCGTGTGTCCACCGGACCCGGCGTGTCGGGCATGGGTCACCAGCGCGGTGACCGCCCGTCCCCACAGCTGCGCGAATTCGCGCACCTGCCCCGGCGTGAGCAGCCGCGACGCGTACGCCCACGTGACCTCGATACCGGCGGCGGTGTGGAAGGCATTGATGTCGACGACGGCCGCCAGCGGCGCCCGATCGTCCTGGGTGGCGGCGAATCGAACCGGCACCCACGGGGTTTCCGCGCCGCCCGGGTGTTCGACGCCGGTGCCGGTGCGGCCGAGATAGTTGAAGCTGATCTGCGGTGTCGGCATGCCGTCGAACTCGGCCGCGGTCCCGGCGTCGAGGTAGCGCAGCATGCCGAAGCCCACGCCCTTGTCGGGGATGGCCCGCAGCTGCTCCTTCACCGCTTTCAGCGCCGCGCCCGCCGCGGGGCCGCCCCGGAAGGCCTCGTCGAGATCGAGGTCGCCGAGGTCGAGCGCGACGGGGAACACACTGGTGAACCAGCCGATGGTGCGGGAGATGTCCGCGCCCGGCAGCACCGCGTCCTCGCGCCCGTGGCCCTCCACCGTGAGCAGCGTCCGGCGGGTGCGCCGCCAGCGGCTCGAGGCCAGGGCCAGCGCGGTCAGCAGGGCGTCGTCGAGACCGCAGTGGAAGCGCGCCGGAATGAGTTCCAGTGCGGCCGTGGCGGTGTCGGCGTCGACGACGGTGCGCAGCTGACCCATGGTGGCCACGGTGTCGAGTTCAGGGTTCAAGGCCCGGGTGCCCAGGCGCGGGTCCGGTGTGGTGAGGATCGTGCGCCACTGCGGGATCTCGGCCGCGCGGGCCGGGGTCTGTTCGAGCTGTCCGTGGGCCCAGCGGCGGAAAGACGTGCCGACCGGCGCGAGCGTGCCGCCCGCCCACGCGGTGGCCAGGTCCGGCAGCAGAATCCGCCAGGACACGCCATCGGTCACCAGATGGTGCAGCACCACCCACAGCAGCGGCAGCGCGTCCTCGCGGTCGATGAAGACGAAGCGGGCCACGATACCGGCCGCGGGATCCAGCAGATCGGCGGCGCGCTGCAATTCGTCCTCGCCGTCGCTGTCCGATGCGGCGGTCACGGTCTCGATCAGGGCCCCGGCCTCCACCGCGCCCGGCGCGCCGACTCGCCACTCCCACGGGCGCGTGCCGTTCGCGGGCTGATGGGTGAGGGTGCTGCGCAGCAGGTCGTGCCGGTCGACCAGGGCCTGCACCGCCGCGGTGAGCCGGGAGCGGTCGATATCGCGGGGCAGCGGAATCAGTACGGCCTGCGCGAATCGGGGCCAGTTGTCACTCTGTTCGAGCATGGCGTGCACGATCGGGGTGAGCGGCACCGGGCCCACCGGGCCACCGGGCAGCTCCTCGATCATCGGCGCGGTCACCTCGGTGGCGACGGCGGCTAGCGCGGCGACGGTCTTGTGTTCGAACACATCCCGGGCGCGCAGTCCGAGTCCGGCCGCCTTGGCCCGCGCCACCAGCTGGATGGCCACGATGCTGTCGCCGCCGAGGGCGAAGAAATTATCGTCCGCCGCAATCGATTCCACGCCCAGCACCGTTGCGAAGATCGCCGCGAGCGCGCGTTCCTTGTCGGTGGCGGGCGCTCGACCGGCGCGTGGCCCGGCACCGAAGTCGGGGCGCGGCAGCGCGCGGCGATCCACCTTGCCGGCCGGGGTGAGCGGCAGCATTTGCAGCACCATCACCACCGACGGCACCATGTGCGCCGGAAGCTGCTCGGCCACGGTCGCTTTCACGTCTTCCGGCGCGACCACCGATTCGGCAGCCACAACGTAGGACACCAGGGCGGTCGCCCCGCCCGGCGTGGTCGCGCCCACCGTGACCGCCATCTCGACGCCCGGATGCCGCGCCACCGCGGCATCCACCTCGCCGAGTTCGATGCGGAAGCCGCGCACCTTCACCTGGGTGTCGCCGCGGCCCAGATACTCCAGCTCCCAGCGTCCGGTGCGCCGCCGCCAGCGGACCAGGTCGCCGGTGCGGTACATGCGCGCGCCGGGATCGAACGGGCTGGCCACGAAGCGTTCGGCGGTCAGGCCGATGCGTTGGTGGTATCCGCGCGCCAAACCCGGTCCGCTCAAATACAGTTCGCCGATCACGCCGGGCGGCACGGGGCGCAGCCATGGATCCAGCACGATCGCCGCCACGCCTCGCGACGGCGCGCCGATGGTGATGGGATCACCCGGGGCGAGCGGGGCGCTCAGGGTGGCGGTGACGGTGGCCTCGGTCGGGCCGTAGCCATTGATGACGCATCGCCCGGCCCAGCGGACCGGCAGCTCGGGCGGGCAGGAGTCGCCGCCCACCACCACGGTGCGCAGCCGTGGCAGCGTGTCCGGTTCCAGCGAACCCGCAACGGCCGGAGTCACATTCAGGTGCGTGACCTCCAATTTCCGTAGCACCCGCGCCAGTTCGTCGCCCGCGTAGGCGGCCGGGGGCACCACGGCCACCGTCGCGCCGACCGCGAAGGCGACCAGCAACTCCTCCACCGAGATGTCGAAGCTCGGCGAGACGGCGTGCGCCACCACGGCATCCGAGCCGACGCCGAACGCCGCGCCCGAACCGGTGACGAGGTTGGTCAGGCCGCGATGGGTGACCGCGACACCCTTGGGGAGGCCGGTCGAGCCGGAGGTGTAGATGAGGTAGGCGACCTGGTCCAGGTGCAGGGGCGCGCGCCGGTCGGAGTCGGTGAGCGGGCCGGGATCGTGTGCGGCGATGGCCTTCTCGGCGGCCGGGTCGTCGAGCGCCAACCACTCCACCCGGTCCGGCAGCGCCGCGCGGGAACCCGACACCGTCACACCGGCGACCACGCCGCTGTCACTGAGCATGTGCTCGATACGGTCGATCGGATAGCCGGGATCGACGGGGACGAAGGCCGCGCCGGTCTGCGCCACCGCCCACATGGCCAGCACCGATTCCGCTGAGCGGGGAATCGAGATCGCCACGGCGCGTTCGGGTCCGGCGCCCATGGCGATCAGCAACCGGGCCAGTCGATTTGCGTAGTCGGTGAGGTCCCGGTAGGTGTAGGCGGTCCCGTCGACGCGCAGGGCGACGGCCGAGGGGGCGCGGCCGGCGCCGGAGGTGAGGATCTCGGGCAGCGTGTGTGGCCGGGAGCCGTCGCGTCCCAGCGCGGGCGCCAGCGCGGTGCGTTCCTCTTCGGAGAGCGCGGTCGCCGTCGCGAGGGGCTGGTCGACGCCCCCGGCCAGGAAGCGGTGCAGAAAGTCCAGGAACCGCGCGTGCAGCACCGCGAGCTCGGGCTCGTCGTACCGGTTCGGATTGGCCTGGAAGTCGATGTGGGTGCGTTCCCCGCCGCCGCCCGGATAGACGTTCACGAACAGGTCGTCGATGAGTCCCGAGGTCAGCACGTGCAGCTGTCCGGTCACCCCGCCCAGGCGGATCCGGGTGTCGGCGAGCATGAGGTTGACCGTCGGGCCGAAGCCCCCCACCTCGTCCATGGACCAGCCGAGGTCGCGGATGATGTCCTCCTGCCGGTATCGCTGGCGGCGCAGCGCCGCGGTCAGCTCACCCTGGGTGGCGCGGACGAGATCGCCGACGGTGGCGGTGGGGGAGGGGCGCAGGCGCAGCGGCACCACATTGGCGACCATGCCGCCGGAGCGGCGCAGGGTGGCGGTGGTGCGGCCGGACACCGGCAGGCTCAGCACGATCTCGCCCGCGCCGGTCATGGCGCCGACAAAGGCGGCGAAGGCCGCCACCACGACGGGGGCCGGACTGGTGGACAGGACAGCGGTGAGCGAATCCAGCAGGGCCGCGGTCGATTCCGGTAGCGCGCCGCTGAGCAGGCGCGGATGGGCGTCCACCGCACCGGTGCGCTTGCCCAGCTGCGCCGGTTCGGGCAGGCCCGCCAGATGTTCGCGCCAGTACTCGCGGTCGGCCTGGAGCTTGTCCGAGTTCCGGTATGCCGCATCGGCTTCCACGATGCGCTGCAGCGGTTCGGCCTTGCCGGGCGGGATCTCGCGCCCGGCGGCGGCGTCGTTGTAGATCTCCGAGGTGCGCTGCAGCATGGTGAGCGCGCCGACGCCGTCGAGCAGGATGTGGTGGAAGCGCGAATACCAGTACCAGCGGTCCTCGCCCACGTGCAGCATGGCCATGATGCACAGGCGGTCGCGGGTGAGGTCCAGGGGTGCGGTGTACTCGGCGCGCATCCAGGCCTGCGCGGCTGCCTCCGGGTCGGGCGCGCCGGTCAGGTCGACGGTCTCGATCCGGTCGTCGAGGGTGGTATCGACGAGTTGCCAGGGCAGCTCGTCGACCTCGATCAGGCGCAGGTAGCCGGTGCCGAACTCGCGCCCGGCGCGGCGAGCCGCGTCGGCGAGCAGTGCCACGTCGATGGGCCCGGTCAGCTCCACGTACTGGGCGATCGAGACGGGTGTGTCACCCGCCAGCTGCTGGGCGAACCAGATGCCGCGCTGCGCCGCGGAGAGGGCGAAGGCCGCGGACGTATCAGGGGCGGATGCGGACAGGGTGCTGCTGGAGGCCATTCTACTGAGATATTCTGCGGGCTACGAGGATTCGGTGCGTCAGGCTGCCACCTGCCGCGCCGGATTCAGTTCCGCCTCGGTGAGCGGGGCGTCCGAGCCGGTGAGGTACTGCACCAGCGTCGACCGGTCGTCGAGCACCAGCCAGCGGTTCACATCGGTGACCAGCTCCTGGCCGGCCTTGGTGGTGATGCCGAAGTCGGCGCGGGCCACCGCGGTCTCGGTGGTGAGCGGTACCGGGATCGCGCCGGTCTTGATGATGGCCAGACGGGAGACCGCGGCCTCCAGCTGCGGGGTCTCCGCGATCACGATGTGGGCGCCGGGGTGGGCTCCGAGGCGCAGCAGCATCCGCGCCAAGCGGTTGCTCCAGCGATCCAGCTCGGCGTAGTTCAGCTCGCAGTCGGCGGTGGTCACCACGATGGCGGCGGGCGAATCGACCGGCTTGCACATCGAACATCATCCTCTCGGAGGGGCGCTTGCGGTGGCGTTCGGTATGTATCCACTGTCGCCGCCGCGCGCCGCGTCCGATAGCGACCTCAGTGCTGCCGGAATCCGCTCCGAGGGTGCGGTCGAACCCACCCTGGGGTGGGTGGAGGATCAGCCGCCGAGACCGTCCATGGTCTGGGAGATCATGCCGATGGAGTCCCGCGGGCTCAGGGCCATGGCCCTGAGCTGGTCGAACATGACGCCGTAGCGGCGCACCTCCGGGTGGCCCTCGATCAACTCGTCGCTGGCGATGCCCTCCACGTAGACCAGTTCCGGGTCGGCGGGGTCGGGGAAGTCCAGCAGGGTGAAGGAGCCCAGCATGCCCGGGTGCGCGCCGGCGTCGAAGGGCAGGATCTGCAGGATCACGTTGCGCTTCTCGGTGTGCTCGAGCAATTGGTCGAACTGCTGGCGCATCACCTCCGGTCCGCCCACCAGTCGGCGGATGACGGCCTCGTCCAGCACCACCCACAGCTCCAGTGGATCGTCCTTGGTGAGCACATTCGCCCGCTCCTGGCGAGCCCGGATGCGTTGCTCGATAACCTGATCCGAGATCTTGGGCATGGTGGTCTGGTAGACCGCGTTCGCGTACGCCTCGGTCTGTAGCAGGCCGGGGACATAGGTCGACTGGAAGAAGCGGGCGGACAGCGCCTCGGCCTCGAAGTTGATGTACGCACCGTAGACCTCCGACACGGCATCCTCGAAAGACCGTGCCATGCCGGGGCGGAGCGCATCCACCAGCAACTGCAAGGCATCTGAACGTTGCGGCTCGCCGATGCCGTAGAGGTCCAGCATGGCCGTCAGGGTGCGGCGCTGTGGCCTGGCCTGAGCGGTTTCGATGCGGTAGAGCGTGGTCACGTTGATGCCGGTCCTTGCGCTGACCACCTCTTTGCTGAGTTGCGCGTTCTCGCGCATCTCGTGCAGCATCGCGGCGAGCCGCCGCAAACGGACGGTAAGCACGGTGCGCTTGCCTGCCATGACAACCCTTTCGCCTTGGCGCACTTGCTAGAACGCAGTATTGCGTTCTTGCATTTGTAAGAGCATGATCCAGCTAGCCTATTCGTGAACAACCGATCTGATGACCGGTATAGCTGAATCCGGAGACCAATCATGTTGGTGCGATTAGTGATGCTTTCAGGTGCGTATAGGGAGTCGCGATGACCATGTCGATAGCCGGTGTCCTGCCGACCGCTCCGCAATTGCTCTGTGCGTTCCAGGGACGACGATTTCAAGATCGTGTATTACTGCGGTCGGCGCACGCTCTCGCCGAACTGCACGAACGTCGCGCCCAGGTAAGAGATCCCATGATGGTCGGTGAGATCGATTGCCGCCGCGGCGAACTCGTTGACGATATCAACGATTGGGTGGAACAGGAGTTGCCGCAACACCGCAACGGAGCCACGCTGCACACCGAGAGCCTGGGCGCGGTCGTGGACCGCATGGCCCGGAGCTGGGTGGAAGCCAATCAGGCGATCGACCATGAGGGCGCGGCCAGCGATAGCACCCATAAACACTGGTACCACCTGGCCGAACTGGTCGACGGCTACACTGATCTCGTAATCGACGTGGCCGGCGGCCGTCGCCGTTTACCAGAACAATGATTCCAAATGCATTGACACAATTGATGTATCGCTCTCGGATCGTTGATCGTCAGCGGTGACGTCAGCCGAGTAGTGCTATCGGACAATAGCTCGCTCGAACCGTCGGACGTCGCCCGCCCGAGACGGCGGGCGCAACGGGCCGCCCCGCCCGGCGTGCCGCGTGGTCGACTGGCGCGGCACGCCCGCCCTGCATGAGTGGCGGAGCGTCCCAAAACCATCCGCGCGGTTTCTTTATTGAGCTACGTTTCCTTACTGCCGTGTTTCGTTAACGCTGTGTTTTGTTCACAATGTGCCGAATTCGCAAAGTGCGGGTGTAATACGGCATTTCACAATGCGAGGGAGGGAGTTCGTCATGAACACGGGTGAGGCAACCGCCTCTGAGCTCTACCGACGTGCCCAGGAAGGCACTTTCCGCCTGGATGCCGGCACGGCTCGCGCCTGCGCGGCAGACTTCCTGCGGTTCGCAGACGCACTGGACCCGCAAATCGACCGCAGCCGCGATACCCACACCCTCACCGGCTTCGGCGATTTCGACTCCGCCCACCAACTCCGCCGTGGCTTCGAAACCAAAGGCCACCACCTCACCCGGGCTCTCACCACCCTCCAGCACTCCGCCCTCGACATGGCCGCCGCCTACCTCCTGGCGGCCGGCCTCATCCACGCCACCGACGAAGCCCACTCCCGCCTCCTCCTGGCCGCCACCGCCGGCCTCTGAGACTTCGGGTTTGTTGATCCCTCACCCGGAGAAGGTTGGGCCGGTATCCGCTCCCGGATACCGGCCCGACTGCTGTCGGCCGGGCCGCCGGCGATGCCCCGGCCGAAGCTCACCGATTGAATGGGTTGGGGTCAGCGGGTTTTCCAGTAGTTGTCGGGACCTACGAGCTGGAGGACGGTGCGGGCGGGGGCCTCGAGGTTGGGTTCGAGGGAGGCGTCGACCGCGAGGTTGATGTAGAGGGAATAGGACTCGTAGAGGTAGCGGTACTGCTGGCGGCCCCAGCTCGAATAGGTGGCGTTGAACATGGTGTCGAGGTTGGCCTGGCAGACGCTGGAACCGACGCCCTGGGTGGGGCACCAGACGTCCCAGGTCTGGTTCTGACCCTCGAGGCCGTGGTAGATGGTCTCGGCCTCGGAGTTGGAGGGGAAGGCGAAGACCTCGAGGGAGGTCAGGATCTTCTCCGACTGGTCGATGTAGACGCCGGTCATCATCTGCTGGCACTTGTTGGTCTGCAGAGCGGTCTTCACGTTCTGCGACATATTGCTGGCGATGCAGTCCTTGGCGCCGGAGGAGCGGCGGTTGAACACGACGCCCTTGGTGTCGGTGAAGGTCTGCGGCAGCAGCGCATCCGCGGTGAACGGCGTCTTGTCGGTGGCCTGCTGGTTGAGGGTGGTCTTGTCGAAGGTCGCGGTGGTCGTCGGCGGGGCGGTCGTGGTCGTGGTGGTGGTCGTGGACGTCCCGGACGCCGAGTTCTTGCTCGAGTCCTTGCCGGTGAGCACCACCGCGCCCACCGCGATGGCGATGACCAGCACCACGAGCAGCACGCCGAGGATCACCTTCAGCGCGGTATTGGACGAATCCGATTGCGGGCCGACGGGATACACCGCCGGCTGCTGCGGCGTGGACCAACCTGTCGGCGCCGCCGGGGCCGTGGCCGGTCCGAAGGCCACCGTCGGCGTGGCGGGCGCACTGGCCGGCCGCTGTGCCGCGAGCCGATCCAGCACCGCCAGCGCCTCCGGCACATAGTTCGCACCATCCGGCGTCAAATACACCGCCCGCAGCGCATCACTCCACTCCAACGCGGAAGGCCGTGCGTCCGGCCGGAATCCGCCATTGCCGAAGGCGCGGTCGAACAGCGTCCGCACCCGCGGATCGAGATCGGCGGGCACCCCGGACGGCCGCCACGGCGCACCGGGCGCCGCCGCGCCCCCGGCGTCCGGGAGCAGGGTCCGATACACCAGCACCGCCAGGTCGTACCGATCCTTGAACCGATCGTAGGCGGCGTCGACCGCCGTCAGCCCCGCGGTGTCGATGAGGTAGACCAGCGGCGCGGCCGCCTGCCACAGCACGTTCTTGGCCGACAGGTCCCCGTGCACCAGCTGCCGATCCTCGAGCACCCGCACGATGTCGCACACCCGAATGGCCAGTCCGGCACGGAAATACGACCCCGCCTGCCCCGGCGTGGCCCACAGCTGGTCCAGCGTGCGTGGCCGTCCGTCGGGTTGCAGATAGTCCATCGGGATCAGCGGCAGCACCGTCCCGGCGACCATCCCGTCGTGCATCACCAGGTCGATCGGCCAGTTCACGGCCTCCGCGGCATTGCCTGTGGCGCCGCCCGTCTCGGCGGCGACCACGGTCTGCCGCCCGAAAAGCATGACCTGCCGGGCTCGTTCGATGGCGTCGGGAGCCGTGACCGGCGTCCGATACTGCTTGTAGAGCCGCTGCTGCCCGCGCGGGTCCCGGCACAGATACTGCATCGACCGACTGCCCGCGGCGTAGAACGGTTCGCTGTCCACGTCATAGGACTCACCGGACAACCCTGCGACGACCACCATCGAACTTCCCCCGCCCGAGCAGAAACTCCAAGAAAGACAGAAACTTCAAAAAGGGCAACGACTCCAACAACGCGGCGAGCATACCGTTACCACTGTCCGTCACGCCCGCCCACGAGCGCAAGACACCGCTGACCGTCCCCTCATACGCGGTCAGCGGTGTGGTGCGGCGACCCGATGCTGACCCGGCAGTCAGCGCAGCGCCGCACGACCTTTCAAGCGGCCCAGGATGACCAGGGCGATGAGGGTGACCAGCACCAGCAGTGTGGTGCCGGCCGCGGCATCGAAGACCGCGCCGCGGTCGGTGGCCGCGAAAATGGCCACCGGCAGGGTTTTCCAGGTGGCGGGGTACACCATGATGGTCGCCCCCAGCTCACCCATGGACAGTGCGATGGCCAGACCGGCCGCCGCCCCCAGCGCGGGCAGCAGCAGCGGCAGCGTGATCCGGAACAGCACGCGCGCCGGCCCTGCCCCGAGCGATTCGGCGGCCTGCCGGTAGCCGGGGTCGAGCCGGTCCAGCGCCGCGCAGACCCCGCTGAACGCGTACGCCAGCACCAGCACCGTATGGGCCAGGATCACAATCCATTTGGTGCCGCCGAGCAGCAGCGGCCGGTCGTTGAAGGTGATGAGCACGCCCAGGCCGATCGCCACCGATGGCACCGCCACCGGCACGTGGAAGACCGCGTCGGTGACCCGCCGCGGCCACGCCGGGGCCTCTGCCGAGGCGAGCGCCGCCCAGGTGCCGAGCACCAGTGAGAGGAGCCCGGCCAGCAGCGCGGTCTGCAGGCTCACCGACAGGCTCGCGGCCTCGTCCCCCGACAACACCCGCGAGAAGTTGGCGAACCCGAGATCCGACGGCAGCGGCCCGGTCCAGTGTCCGGCCAGTCCCGCGGCCACCACGGTCGCGATGGGCGCGACGAATACGACGGTGACGATGATCCCGAACACGGCGAGCACCAGGGCCCGCCCGCGACGCGTCCACACCAGCACGGGTCAGCCCTCCTTGCGCGCATTGGTGAGGCGCGCGAACAGCAGTCGGTATCCGAGGTACAGGCCGAGCGAGAGCAGCACCTGCACCGAGGCCAGCACGGCGGCCCCCGGCAGATCGAAGGCGACGATGCCGCGTGTATAGATCAGCGCGGGCAGTGTGATCACGCCCTTGGCCCCGGTGAACAGCACGATGCCGAACTCGTTGAGCGTCAACAGCAGTGTGAGGCTGCCGCCCGCCGCCAGCGCGGGCCACGCCTCGGGCATGACCACCTGCCGCAGCACCCGCCACGGCGAGGCCCCCAGGCTCGACGCCACATCGAGTTGCTCGCGGGGCAGCTGCGCGAAGGCCGCCAGCAGCGGCCGCACCACGAACGGCGTGAAGAAGGTGATCTCGGCCAGGATCACGCTCCACGGCGTGCTGAGAAAGTTCAGCACCGGCTCCTTGTCACCGGTGATCTGGGTGATCAGCGCATTCACCGCGCCCGCCGTCCCGTATAGGAATGTGAAGGCGAGCGTCACAAGGAAAGACGGCACTGTCAGCACCGAGTCGATGAGCCGCCCCACCAGTTGCGAGCCGGGAAAAGGCACGAACGCCAGCACGATCGCGAGAAACGTGCCGAGCAGCAGACACCCGATCGTGGAGCTGACCGCGATGGTCACGGTGCGCCACAGCGCATTCCGGAACGATTCCTCGGCCAGCACCTTCGACCAGGTGCCGGCCCCTCGCCCGGACTTGGTCTTCGTCGACTCCGACAGCACCCGCATGATCGGGTACACCGCGATGAGCAGCACGACCAGCACCGGCGGCACTGTCCACAACACCGGCCGCCATGACCGCCGGGGCTGCCGCTCTTCGGGAGGCTGAGCCGCCGAGGGAGTTTCGAGCAGCGCGGTCATGACGCCCGCCCATCGCGGGCCGACGCCACGCCGTCGTACAGCTCGGCCCGGACATCCCCGCCGACCGGGCACCGCATGGTCGTCGGCCGCTGGTTCCCGCCCGGTGGGTCGAAGGTCCCACTTCCCATCCCGGCATGCTTGTGGTCGGGATTTATGGCGGTGTGGTGGCTTCCGGTCGCAAGCGCGCCGCGATGACGGAGAGGGCTGTCGGCCGGGCCCCGGAACAGCGGTGTAGTGCGAGCGAATTCATCCCCGACGCGCTGTAGAAGCACTGGCGCGGCGGGTCGTTCGGTCACGAGGGTGAGCCTGGGGATCATGCGCGCACCTCGGGTTCGCAAGCAGCGGCGGCGGTTCCGATGCCCGGCGGGATGAGCACACCCGCCGGATCGGGGAAGCGGACGCCGACATGGTCGCCGGGGGTGATCTCGGTGTGGCCCGGGACATCCGCGGTGATCTCGGCGCCGATGCCCGCCACGTCGAGGCGTAGGCGGGTCGAGGCGCCCTTCCAGACGTTGGCGATCACGGTGGCGCGCAGGGCATCTCGTTCGGTCAGCGGAACGATCTCGACGGTGTGGGGCCGGACGCACAATCGCGCATCGGCATTGGGCGCCCAGTCGGGGCGGCCGATACCCGGCGGCGGGGCGGCGGCGCGCAGGGTGTGCTCGCCGACGGTGACCAGTGCGGCCGTGCCGGAGACGTGTTCGACCTCGCACGCAAGCAGATTCGCGCCGCCCAGGAAGGAGGCGGTGAACTCCGTGGCGGGCTGTTGCCACAGATTGTGCGCGGTGTCGATGTCGACCAGCCGCGCGTCGCGCATCACCGCGATGCGGTCGGCCAGCGCCAGCGCTTCGGCCTGGTCGTGGGTGACGTACAGCATGGCCGTGCCCGGCAGTGCCTTTCGCAGCTGCTGGAGTTCACCGAGCATGTTCTGGCGCAGCTGGGCGTCCAGCGCCGCCAGGGGCTCATCCAGCAGCAGCACCTTGGGCCGGATGGCCAGCGCCCGCGCGATGGCGACCCGCTGCTGCTGTCCGCCGGACAGCTCACGCGGCAGCCGCGTGGCGTAGGCGCCCATACCGACCATTTCGAGGGCCTCGGACACCCGGGCCCCGATCTCGTTGCGCGGCACGCGGTGTGCCTTCAGTCCGAAGGCCACATTGTCGCGCACCCGCATGTGCGGGAACAGCGCGTAGGACTGGACGACCACCCCGATGCCGCGCTTGGCGGGGGAGAGGTCGGTGACGTCGCGGCCGGCCAGCCGCACCGCGCCCGAGGTGGGCCGGACGAATCCGGCCAGCGCCTTGAGCGCGGTGGACTTGCCGGACCCGCTGGGCCCGAGCAGCGCGACCGTCTCCCCGGCGGCGACCCGCAGGTTGAAATCGGCCAGTGCGACAATGGAATTCCGTCGGCCACGACCGTAGGTGACACCGACCCGGTCGAACACGATGGCGGGTTCGGCGGTGGCATCGGTGACCACCGCGGATGTCGTCGTCGGAGAGGACATGGTTGGCTGCTCCTGGGATGTGCGGTGTCTAGCTACCGGTGGCCTTCGAGTACGCCGCGACGTCGGCGTCCAGGCTGTCCAGCACGGTGGTCCAATCCGGGTGCAGGATCTCGACGTTCTTCACCACCGAGGACGGCGACACCGCGCCCGGCGTGGAGGCCGGCGCGTCCTTCAGGTCCTGGCGGGCCGGAACCGCGTAGGCGTCCGGCAGGGTCTTCTGCGCGTCGGCGGACAGCAGGAAGTCCATGAGCTTCTTGCCGGCGTCCGAGTGCGGTGCGCCCTTTGCCAAGCCCATCAGGTACGGCAGCGCCACGGTCTTGACCTTGCCGTCGGCGGTGGCCGGGAAGAAGACGGTGAACTTGGAACCCTTCTCCTTCACGGTGGCCAGGTTCATCTGCACGTCGCCGTTGGCGATCAGGATCTCGCCCTTGTCGACCTTGGCCTGCAGCTTGCCGGTGGAGGAGGACGGGCCGACATTGTTGGCCTGCAGCTTGGTCAGGTAGTCCAGCGCGCCCTGCTTGCCCATGAGCTGCTGCAGCAGGATCAGCACCGCGGTGCCGTCACCGGCCTGGCCGGGCGTGGAGTACTGGATCTTGCCCTTGTACTCGGACTTGAGCAGGTCGTCCCAGGTCAGCTTGGCCGAGTCGACCGAGGGGTTGGCGATGAAGCAGAGGTAGTTGCCCGCCAGGGTGACCCACTTGCCGCCCGCGTCCTTGTCGGCCGCGGCGACGGCGGCGGTGTCGACGCCGGAGGCCTGCAGCAGACCGGACCTGTCGGCCTTCTGCATGAACGGCGGCAGCGTGACGACCACGTCGGCCTGCGGGTTGGATTGTTCCTTCTCGACGCGGCTGACGACCTCGCCGGACCCAGCCTCGACCAGGTTGACCGAGATGCCGGTCTGGTCCTTGAACTTCGCGAACTGGGTCTTGTACCAGTCGCCGACGCCGTCGGCGGAGTAAACGGTGACCGTCTTGCCGTCGTTCGAGTCGCTGCCGGTGCCGCCGCAGGCGGTGAGGCTGAGGGCGACCGCGGTGGCGGAGGTCAGGATCAGGGCGGTGCGGGCGATGGTGCGTGCGAGGCGGTTGTTCGGATTACGCACGGTGACTGCAACTTTCAGTTCAGGGGACGTGACGGCTCGTAGGAACAGGGGGTACTCCGCCGCCCAGGGCGGCGGAATTCTCTAGTCGCGCTCGGCCAGCAGCAGCTGCGCGAACTCGGCCACGGAGGCAACCACGTGGGTCGCGCCCGCGGCCCGCAGCCGCTGCTCGTCGTGCGCGCCGGTGAGCGTGCCCGCGACGATGCGCGCCCCCGCGGCCAGGCCGGTGGCGATATCACTGGTCGTATCGCCCAGCACCGCGACGCGATCCACGGCCGTGGCCTCGAGCCGCAGCAGCGCGGTGAGCACCATGTCGGGGTAGGGTCGGCCGCGTCCGGCATCGGATGGAGCCAGGGTCAGGTCCGCGATCTCGTTCCAGCCCAGGGCGTTCAGCAGCCTGTCCTGGGTCTCCCGGCTGAATCCGGTGGTCAGCGCCACCTTGATGCCCGCTTCCCGCAGGGCCGAAATGGCCTCGGCGGCACCGGGAATCGGGCTCACCCCGGCGTCGGCGAATTCGGCGTAGGCGGCCTCGAAGGCGCGATTGGCGAGCTGGGCGCGGTCCTCGTCGCCGAGCAGAGTGCGGAAGCACCAGATCTTGGACTGGCCCATGGTGTTCTGCACGAACGTCCGGGCCGCGTCGCGCTCCGGGCCCTCGGCGGGCACGCCCGCGGCGGTGATGGCCGTCTCGAAGGCGCGCTCGACGAGGCCGTCATCGGCGACGGTGGTTCCCGCCATGTCGAGCACGGCGAGTTCGATCTGCTGGTCGGACATGGTGATTCCTCAGAGGTTCAGAAGGTCGGCGGTCTCTTCGCCCAGCGCCGGGCCCAGCGTCATGCCGCGCCCGCCGGGCCCGGTGACGACCCAGACGCCGTCGGATGCCTGCACGCGGGTGACGATGGTGCCCGGATCGATGGACTGGCTGTACACGCCCGCCCAGCGCCGCACGATCGGCGGCAGCTTGCGGCCCAGCAGCCGCTCCATCACCCCGGTGAGGTGCTCGTAGGGAGCCTCGTCCACGTCGAAGGTGAACGGTTCGTCGTATTCGTGGGTGTCGCCGATGGTGAGTCCGCCGTGCAGGCGCTGCACGGCCAGCAGCTGCATCTTGTGCTGGGCGGCCGTGAACGGCTGTGCCTCTTCACGATTCAGGCGGTCCAGCTCCGGGCCCGCGAAGGCGGGGTAGTAGCGGAAGCTGTCGCCGTCGGCGATGGCGGTGGTGAGCGGCTCGCCCAGGGGAGCGGTCTGCATCATCTGCAGCCGCACCCGGCGCACCGGAATGTCGCCCACCAGTTCGCGGGTCAGGCCGGTGTGCGCGGCGCCCGGGCAGACCAGCACCAGCTCGCCCGTGTGGCGGCGGCCGCGGTCGTCGATCACGGTGGTGCCGGTGACGGTGCGCGCCTCGGTGCCGGCGAAGAAGGTGTAGCGGTCGCTGGCCTCCAGGTAGCGGCGCAGCGCGGGCAGCGCCTGCCGCGATTCCACCGCCGCGTCGGTCGAGCAGTGCAGGCCCGCGAGGAATGTGCCGCGCAACGCGGGGTTCAGCGCCCGCACCCGCTCCGCATCGAGCAGTTCGAAGCCACGCTCGGCGGCCGAGGGGTGGGCGGCGGCGGCCTCTGCCACGGCGAGCTCGTGCTCCGAGCGGACCAGGGTGATGGAACCGGCCGGCCGGAAGCCGACGCCGGGCACCTTGCCGCCGATCTCCTCCCAGAGTTGCCGCGAGCGCAGGGTGAGCGCCAATTCGCCTGCGCTGCGGCCCGATACCCACACCAGACCGAAATTGCGCACGGTCGCGCCGCGCGCCTCGACCTCGCGCTCCAGGTGGACGACCTCATGGCCGCGCCCGACGGCGGCGAGAGCGTGGGCGGTACCGAGGATTCCTCCGCCGATGATGACCAATCGCATGGGGATCATCGTGAGCAATGGTCTAGACCTACGAGTGTTTCGTGTGGAAACGATAGGTTAATAATTGGTATAGACCAATCTTGTGTAGGCTGGGGCCATGGACACGAGGGAGGCTGTCGGGGTGCAGGACCAGGTGGAGCCGGGTCGTCCGCAGGGCGAAACGCCCAGCGCCGGAGCCGATTCCGCGCCCACGGGGCGCATGCCCAAGTCGTACCGGGTGCGCGCGGAACTGGAAGCGCTGTTGAGCGAGCTCGCCGAGGGGGACCCGCTGCCGTCGGAGCGCGAACTCGCTCTGCGCTGCGGCGTCGCACGGGAAACCGTGCGCCAGGCCGTGCGGGAACTGTTGGTGGAGGGCCGCATTCGTCGTCAGGGTCGCGGCACCGTGGTTTCGCGGCCGAAGATGGTGCAGCCGCTGTCGCTCCGGTCCTATACCGAGGGTGCCATCAAGTTCGGCCGCAAACCGGGCCGTCTGCTCGTGGAATGGACCGATATCCCGGCGGACGCGGACACCGCGCGGGACCTCGCGGTGGAACCCGGGACGCCGGTCATGCACCTGGAGCGCATCCTGCTCGCCGACGGGGAGCGCATCGGGTTGGAGAGCACCTGGATGCCCTTGGACCGCTTCGCCGTCCTGCGCGAGTTCTACAACCCGGAGACCTCCCTGTACGCCGCCACCCGCGGCATGGGCGTGGTCTACGCGGTCGCCACCGAGCGCATCGAAACCGTCCTGGCCTCACCGCGTGAGGCCGCCCTGCTGGAATGCACGACGGCCCTGCCGATGCTGCTGCTGCACCGGCGCAGTGTGGACGGGGAGGGCGTGCCGATCGAACGCGTGCGCTCGCTCTACCGCGGCGACCGCATCGCCTTCCAGGCCAAGCTCAGCGACTGCTGAGATCGTCGATCACCGCAGTTGCGGAGCCACTTTCGCGCCCAGCAGCTCGATATTGTGCAGCACCTTCTCGTGCGGCAGCGTCCCCACGCTGGTGTGCAACATGAACCGGTCCAGTCCGAGCGTGTCGCGGATGTCGGCGACCTTCTCCGCCACACGGTCCGCCGTGCCCACGAACAGCGAGCCGCTCGGCGAGCGCAGGGCGTCGAACTGGCGGCGGGTCATCGGACCCCAGCCGCGTTCGCGCCCGATGCCGGACATGGCCCGCGCATAGGGCGCGTAGAAGTCCTCGACCGCTTCGTTGTCGGTATCGGCGATGTACCCGTGTGCGTGCACCGCGACCGGCTGCGGCTGGTGTCCGCCCTCGTCCAGCGCCCGGTGGTACAGGTCCACCAGCGGTTTGAACCGCGCGGGTTGGCCGCCGATGATGGCGATGGCCAGCGGCAGACCCAAAAGCCCTGCGCGGACGACGGATTCGGGGCTGCCGCCCACCGCGATCCACACCGGCAGCGGCCGGTCATCGGTCCGCGGGTAGACGATGGCGTCCCGCAGCGGCGCGCGGAACTTCCCGGACCAGGTGACCGGCTCGTCCTCGCGGATCTTCAGCAGCAGCGCCAGCTTCTCCTCGAAGAGCTCGTCGTAGTCGCTCAGGTCGTACCCGAACAAGGGGAACGATTCGATGAACGAGCCACGTCCGGCCATCAATTCGGCCCGCCCGTTCGAAATCCCGTCGAGCGTCGAGAAGTCCTGGAACACCCGCACCGGGTCGGCGGAGCTCAGCACGGTCACCGCGCTGGTGAGCCGAATCCGCTCGGTCCGCGACGCGATGGCCGCCAGCACGACGGCGGGGGAGGACGCGGCGAAGTCCTTGCGGTGATGCTCTCCGACCCCGTACACGTCGAGTCCGGCCCGCTCGGTGGCCACGGCCTCCTCGACCACCTGTCGCAGCCGCTCGCCCGCGGTCGGCACCGGCCCGTCCCCGCCGACGGGATGCGTTTCGGCGAATGTCGTCAGCCCCAGTTCCACGTCCGGAACCCCTCTCCTGTCTTGTTTCCACGTCAACCGCAAGCATAAGCGGACCATGGTCCGGAACAATTCCCTTGCGCGTCGACCTCCGGAAATACCGCCGTCCGGACCGGCAGATACTCTGTTCTCATGTCTGTGCGCACCCGCAAGCCCCTCGTTCCCGGCACGCAGTCGCCCATTCGCGAGGTCCCGAAAAACATCGAGCGGCCCGAGTACGTCTGGAAGAAGACCGTCAAGGAGGGACACGAGCCCTGGGTGCAGACGCCGGAGACCATCGAGAAGATGCGGATCGCGGGCAAGATCGCGGCGCAGGCGCTCGAGGAGGCCGGGAAGGCCGTCGCTCCGGGCGTGACCACCGACGAGCTGGACCGGATCGCGCACGAGTACATGCTCGACCACGGCGCGTACCCGTCGACCCTGGGCTACAAGGGATTTCCCAAGTCCTGCTGCACCTCGCTGAACGAGGTCATCTGCCACGGCATCCCGGACTCGACCGTGATCGAGGACGGCGACATCGTGAACATCGACGTCACCGCCTACATCAACGGCGTGCACGGCGACACCAACAAGACCTTCCTCGCCGGTGACGTGGACGAGGAGGTGCGGCTGCTGGTCGAGCGCACCGAAGAGGCCACCATGAGGGCCATCAAAGCCGTCAAGCCGGGCCGCGCCCTCAACGTCATCGGCCGTGTCATCGAGGCCTACGCCAACCGGTTCGGCTACGGCGTGGTTCGCGACTTCACCGGCCACGGCGTCGGGCCGACCTTCCACTCCGGCCTGGTCATCCTGCACTACGACCAGCCCTCGGTGGAATCGGTGATCGAGCCGGGCATGACCTTCACCATCGAGCCCATGATCAATCTGGGCGGCATCGACTACGAGATCTGGGACGACGGCTGGACGGTGGTCACCAAAGACCGCAAGTGGACTGCCCAGTTCGAGCACACCCTCGTCGTCACCGACGAGGGCGCAGAGATTCTCACGCTCCCGTGAGAGTCTCGATGCCCCAGCGGGGTAGCAGAACTCGGGGAATCGGCTCCCGGGGCCCGCGGCGGAAGATCTCGCGGGTGCTCCCGCCGAATCCCCGAGACGAGGGCCTGGGTGCGCTCCGAGCCACGATGAGACGGCACGTCGAACTGGCCGCGGGTCGGCAGCTGCCGGTCGCGGACGGTGTCCCTGGCGAGCGGTCGGACGCCGATGCGACTCGCGGCCGGGATGTCGACGCGACCAGCGGTCGGGACGCCTACACGAGCGGCGGTCGAGACGCCTACACGAGCGGTCATCGAGCGGGGAACAACCCGCGGTGAAGGGTGCCCTGCTGGTCGCGGGAACCACCTCGGACGCCGGGAAAAGCGTTGTCGTAGCTGGGCTTTGCCGCATGCTGGCGCGGCGCGGGGTGCGGGTCGCGCCGTTCAAGGCACAGAACATGTCGAACAACTCCGTCGTCACCCTCGACGGCGGGGAGATCGGGCGGGCGCAGGCCTTGCAGGCGCGGGCCTGCGGGCTGGAGCCCAGCGTGCGGTTCAATCCGGTACTGCTCAAGCCCGGGAGTGATCGCCGCTCGCAGCTCGTCGTGCGGGGCAAGGTCGTCGATACCGTCGGGGCGAAGGATTATTTCCGGCATCGGCAGCAGTTGCGGGCCATTGTCGCCGAGGAATTGGCCGCGCTGCGCGCGGAATTCGATGTGGTTATCTGCGAGGGCGCGGGATCGCCCGCCGAGATCAATTTGCGGGCAACGGATCTGGCGAACATGGGATTGGCACGGGCCGCCGATCTGCCGGTGGTGCTGGTCGGGGATATCGATCGCGGGGGTGTGCTCGCGCATCTGTTCGGAACCGTCGCGATTCTGGAACCCGAAGACCAGCAGTTGATTTCGGGGTTCATCGTCAACAAGTTCCGCGGCGATGTGGACCTGCTGCGGCCCGGGCTGGATCAGCTCACCGAGCTGACCGGACGCCCGACGCTCGGGGTCATCCCGTTCGCCGAGGACCTCTGGATCGACGCCGAGGACTCCCTGGGCACCGTCGCGGACGCGCCGGTCGGCCGCTCCGGCCCGCCGCTGGGCCGGGATTGGCTGACCGTGGCCGCGCTCCGGCTGCCCCGCATCTCCAACTCCACCGATGTCGAGGCCCTGGCCTGCGAGCCGGGTGTTTCCGTGCGCTGGGTGAGTGATCCGTCCCGGCTGGCCGGAGCCGACCTGGTGGTCATTCCCGGCAGCAAATCCACCGTCAGCGATCTGGAGTGGTTGCGCCGCACCGGAATCGCCGACGCTCTCACCGCCCGCGCCGCTGCGGGCGGCCCCATTCTCGCCATCTGCGGCGGCTACCAGATGCTGGCCCGCACCATCGTCGACTCGGTCGAATCCGCCGCGGGCGCCGTCCCCGGCCTGGGCCTGCTGGACCTGGAGATCGAATTCGCCGATCCGAAGGTGCTGTGCCGCTCCAGCGGTCGTGTCTCGAATCATGCTGGGCCCGAAGGTGATAGCGGTCTCCCAGTGCACGGCTATGAGATCCACCACGGCCGCGTCACCCGCAATGGCGACACCCCCTGGTTCGAGCTCGACGGGGTTCCCGAAGGCAGTGTGCGCGAGGCGATCTGGGGCACCCATCTGCATGGCGCCCTGGAATCGGACGAGTTTCGCCGTGCCTGGCTGCGTCAGGTCGCCGAGCGGGCCGGCCGCACCGATTTCGTTGTCGTCGACCATGTTTCGGTCGCCGACGTGCGCTCCGCCCAGCTGGATCTGCTGGCCGACCTCATGGAAGAACATCTCGATCCCGACGCTCTGGAGCAGCTCATCACGGCCGGCGCACCCTCGGATCTTCCGACGCTGACCGTCAAGAAGTGACCTAGGTCACGGTGATCTGTCCGACTCGGGTCCGGCCACTCCGCCGCTCCTGTAGCGTTTATGACCATGGAATCTCGGCGGATCACGGTCGGTGACCGCGAGTGGGCGGTGCGAGTCGGCGGACCCGAAACCCGGCACCACGTCCTGCTGCTGCCCGATGCGGGCGATCCGACCGATGTTTACGACCAGGTCTGCGAACGGCTGCAGACCTCGGACCTGCACACCATCGTCATCGAGTCGATCGACGGTCTCGACGCCACCACGGTTTTCGCCATCCTCGACCAGCTGAAGGTCCCGTGGGCCAACCTGGTCGGCAGCGGCGCGGGCGCGGATCTGGCCTGGCAGCTGGCCGCGCGGGGCTTCGGCCGCTTCATGAGCCTGATCGTGGCGGGCGGCGGCCACCCGGCAGCGCCGGGCGCGGACGGCGCCGTCAAGGACGCGTCCTGCCCGCCGGTGGAGATCCCCACCACCCTGCTGGCCACCAAGCGTCTGCCGCGCCCGGTGGCCGAGGGTTCCAGCCGGTTCGTCTACGGCGAGTTCCGACTGGTCCCCATGGATGTCACCGATGTGGCCGCCGAGGCGGGCCATGAGCTGGCCACCGAAGTGGTGCTACGCACCAGCCTCTGGTGATTTCACCAGCCACTCCAGCCAGGAATCCAGCTCGGCGAACGCCTGGGTGCGCGGCTTCTCCGAGGAGAGGAACACATCGTGCCGAGCCCCCTCGATCGGCACGATATTGGTCCGGTCACCCAGGCAGCCCGACCAGCGCTGGATCTGCTTGACGTCGAGCACCAGATCCGCCACGTCGGCGGCGGGCCCGTATTTGCGCATGAACTTGGTGGCCTTCGACCGCAGAATCAGCGCGGGCACGCCGATGTCCAGCCCCCTGTGCAGCCGGAATTGACCTCGGCGAATGGCGCGCAGCCATCCGGCGTGAACTGCGAAGCCGCCCAACGGTTTCCAGTCCAGGTCGTAATCCCACTCGCCGGAGACGCTCCGATGCAGGCTGTCGCCATAGGCGGTGGAGACACCGAGCGGCAGCTTCGCGAACGCGCGCAAGCGGCCCAGCCCCTCCAGCACCGGCGTGCCCACCGAACGGAAGTAGCCCGGCCCCTGCAGATCGAACCAGGGGCTGTTGAGCACCAGGCCCGTGATGCCCTGCGCACGAGCGCCGCCCACGGCCTGCAGCCGGTTCAGCCACAGCGCGGTCACCAGGCCGCCGGTCGAGTGCGCCATGATCAGCACCGGCAGCTCGGTCTCCTCGCGGATGACCTGCAGCGACCGGTTCAGCTCCTGGTCGTAGAGCTCCAGGTCGCTGACGTAGTGCGGGGTCTGCCCAGCGCGCCGCGATCGCCCGCATTTGCGCAGGTCCAGCGCATAGAAGGCGTAGCCCTGGGCGGCCAGGTGCTCGGCCAGGTGTTCCTGGAAGAAGTAGTCGGTGAACCCGTGCACGTACAGCACGGCCCCGGTGGCGACCGGGGCGTCGGCCGGGGCGTAGCGGACGAGGGTGGCGACCACGTCGCCCTCACCGTCCGGATCCGGACCTATCGGAATGGTCAGCTGCTGGTAGTCGGCGCCCAGCACATCGGGCTGCCAGGCGGTGGTCGACGACATGGTGGATGACGTTTCGGAGGTCACACGCCCAACATAGACCGCGGCAACGGTTGTCCATTTGGGAGGGATCTCTCACATTCGGGGATTTCGAAGCGGGATTCGGGAATGGTCAGGGGCAGAATTGAGTCCAAGTGAACGACGGGTAACCTAACCACCACCTGGTGACCCAACAAAGGACAAGGAAGTCGATCAACGCCGTGTCGAACGCTGCCACGATTGAAAAGACCGATGTAGTACTCATCGGTGCCGGCATCATGAGTGCCACCCTCGGTGCCTTGCTTCGACAGGTGCAGCCGGACTGGTCGATCACCATTTTCGAGCGCCTCGAAGCTGCCGCCGCCGAGAGCAGCGACCCGTGGAACAACGCCGGCACGGGCCACTCCGCCCTCTGCGAGCTGAACTACACCCCGCAGAACGCCGACGGCTCGGTGGAGATCGCCAAGGCCATCGACATCAACGAGCGCTTCCAGGTCTCGCGCCAATTCTGGTCCTACGCGGTCGAGAACGGCGTGCTGGCCAATCCGTCGAACTTCATCAACCCCATCCCGCACGTGAGCTTCACCCACGGTGCGGACGGCGTCGAGTACCTGCGCAAGCGCCATGCGGCGCTGGCGCGGCACCCGCTGTTCGAGGGCATGGAATTCATCGACGACGCAGCCGAATTCAGCCGGCGACTGCCGCTCATGGCCAAGGGCCGCGACTTCTCCGACCCGGTCGCCCTGAACTGGACCGAGGCGGGCACCGACATCGACTTCGGTGAGCTCACCAAGGAACTGCTGGCCTACCTGGGCGCGTCCGGTGCGGACATCGCGTTCGGCCATGAGGTGCTGAACCTGACCAAGCAGTCCGACGGCTCCTGGCTGGTCAAGGTGCGCAACCTACGCAGCCACAAGGTGCGCGTCGTCAACGCCAAGTTCGTGTTCGTGGGCGCGGGCGGCGGCGCGCTGCCACTGCTGCAGAAGTCGGGCATCAAGGAGATCCGCGGTTTCGGCGGCTTCCCGGTGTCGGGGCTGTTCCTGCGCTGCACCAACCCGGATCTGATCGCCCAGCACGAGGCCAAGGTGTACGGCAAGGCCGCCGTCGGAGCGCCGCCGATGTCGGTGCCGCACTTGGACACTCGCGTCATCGACGGTGAGAAGGGCCTGCTGTTCGGCCCCTACGCAGGCTGGACGCCGAAGTTCCTCAAGGACGGCAAGATGACCGACCTCATCAAGTCGGTCAAGCCGAACAACCTGTTCTCCATGCTCGGCGTGGGCGTCACGGAGATGGGCCTGGTCAACTACCTGGTCTCGGAGCTGCTCAAGTCCCAGCACGGTCGCGTGGACTCCATGGAGGAGTTCATCCCACGTGCCGACGGCGGCGACTGGGAGCTGATCATCGCGGGCCAGCGCGTGCAGATGATCCGCCGCAAGGGCATCGGCGGCGTGCTGGAGCTGGGCACCGCGGTCGTGGCGGCCGAGGATGGCACCATCGCCGGTCTGCTCGGCGCCTCTCCGGGTGCGTCCACCTGTGTGAGCGCCATGCTCGATGTCATGCAGAGGTGCTTCCCGCGCGAATTCTCCACGTGGGAGCCGAAGCTCAAGGAAATGGTGCCGTCACTGGGCGTCAAGCTCTCGGAGAACCAGGCCCTGTACCGCGAGGTCTGGGACTGGTCCGTCAAGGCCCTGCGGCTCGATCCGGACAACACGCCCGAGCGCGCTGCTATCGCTTCTCACGCCTAGATGTGATAGCAAGACGCGATGATGTCAACGGTTGCTCTCAAACGGTCGTGGTCCCAAGACCTGGACACCGCGACGCTGTACAAGCTGTTGAAACTTCGCGTCGAGGTGTTCGTCGTCGAGCAGAAGTGCGCGTACCCGGAACTAGACGGGTTCGACCTGCTGCCGGAAACCCGTCACTTCTGGCTCGACGATGAGGGCGAGGTCATCTGCACCCTGCGCCTCATGGAGGAGCATGAGAACGGCGTGAAGTCCTTCCGGATCGGCCGCCTCTGCACCACCCCGGAGGCCCGTGGCCACGGCTATACCACCCGCCTGCTCCAGGCCGCCCTGGCCGAAGTCGGCTCGGCGACCGTACGCCTGAACGCCCAGACCTACCTGCTGGACATGTACACCAAGCACGGCTTCAAGCCCGACGGCGAGGAGTACATCGAAGACGGCATTCCGCACATCCCGATGCGTCGCGGCTGACCCCGCACCCCTAGGAACAACCCCCGCGCCCGCTGTGAAACCCACAGCGGGCGCGGCTGTTTCAGGCCCGCGCACCGCATGGCGGCGCGCCGGCGCGGGATTCGCGCGATTGCGCTCGCCGACACGCGATGCGGTGCCGCAGCGGCGAGAGGCTGCCGGAGACCGAGTGATCCGGCGGGCCGGCCGGGAGATTCTCCGCGTGGCATGGCGAGGAGGCGATTCGCCGGACTCGGCGATTGGTGGTCGGGCCAGGACGGGAGGGGCGGAGCGGGCGGGGTGCGGCCCGGCCGGAGCAGGGGGCGCCGATGTGGCGGCTCGGCGTGCGTGGGGCGGCGCCGGTGAGCGTTGCGGGCGCGCATAGAGTTGGGGCGTGTCCGTTTCCCCTGTGGCTTACTCCGAGAGTGTTCGTGCGGCCGGTGATGAGGCCGGGTTTCCGTTCTCCGCGGTCGTGGGGCAGGAGCGGTTGCAGCTGGCGTTGATCCTGTGCGCGGTGCATCCGGGGATCGGCGGGGTGCTGGTGCGCGGGGAGAAGGGGACGGCGAAATCGACCGTGGTGCGGGCGCTGGCCCAGCTGCTGCCGCCGGTGGTGGACGAGTCCGGGGCGCGGCCCGCGCGGCTGGTGGAGCTGCCGGTCGGGGCCACCGAGGACCGGGTGGTCGGATCACTGGATCTGGAGCGGGTGCTGCGCGATGGCGAGCAGGCGTTCAAGCCGGGGCTGCTGGCCGCGGCGCATCATGGCGTGCTGTACGTCGATGAAGTCAATCTGCTGCACGACCATCTGGTGGATGTGCTGCTGGATGCGGCGGCCATGGGGCGGGTGCACATCGAGCGTGACGGTGTTTCCCATACGCACCCGGCGCGATTCGTCTTGGTGGGCACCATGAATCCGGAGGAAGGCGAGCTGCGGCCGCAGCTGCTGGACCGCTTCGGGCTCACCGTGGACGTGGTCGCCTCGCGGGATGTGGACGTGCGGATGGCGGTCGTCCGCCGCCGCCTGGACTACGAGGCGGATCCGGGTGCCTTCGCCACCCGTTACGCCGCCGCGGATCGTGAAGTGGCCGAACGCATTCTGACCGCCCGTGACCGGCTCGCCGGGGTCAACCTCGACAATGTCGAGCTGCGCCGTATCGCCGCCCTGTGCGCGAGCTTCGATGTCGACGGCATGCGTGCCGACCTCGTGGTGGCGCGCACCGCGACCGCTCATGCGGCCTGGCGCGGCGCGACCGCGGTGACCGAGGCCGACGTTCGCGTCGCCGCCGAACTGGCGCTGCCGCACCGGCGTCGCCGCGACCCCTTCGATGAACCCGGGATCAGCGAGGACCAACTCGACGACGCCATGCGTCAGGCCGCCGAGCAAGCCGCTCGGGCCGAGGAGGACGACAGCCTGGGAAAAGGTGAAGCGGTCCCGCCGAACAACGGTGCGGGACCGCAGGATCCGGCGGATGGCTCGGCCGAGGACCACGCCCCGAACCCGGACGACGCCAATTCACCTGCTACCGGGCAGGATTCATCCGCGAGCGGTCCGGATGCCCCGGACCGCCTGGACTCCGATCTCCCGGATCGTGGCGCGGATTTCCCTGGGGGAGATCGGAATCCGCCGGGCGACGCACGCGCGAACACTTCGGACCGGGGCGACCGGGACCCTTCCGGTGACCGTCCCGCCCGCGAGCGCCCCGTCGCCGCACCCACCGCCACCCTGCCCAAACCCCCGCGCTGGGAGGTCCCCGGTGTCGGCGAAGGCGCTCCCGGCCGCCGTTCCCGCGCTCGCACTCGCCAGGGCCGCGTCGTGCGCGCCACCGACGACACCTCCACCGGCCTGCACCTGCTGGGCACGATCTTCGCCGCGGCCCCGCACCAACATGAGCGCGGCCGCCTGACCGGTCCGCTCGCCTTCACCCCCGACGATCTGCGTGGCGCGTATCGCGAAGGCCGCGAAGGCAACCTGGTCGTGTTCGTCGTCGACACCTCCGGCTCCATGGCCGCCCGCGACCGCCTCTCCGCCGTCACCAACGCCGTCGTGGCGCTACTGCGCGACGCCTACCAGCGCCGTGACAAGGTCGCCGTCATCACCATGCGCGGACAGGCCGCGGAACTGGTCCTCCCGCCGACCTCCTCGGTGGACATCGCGGTCCGCCGCCTCACCGACCTCCGCACCGGCGGCAAAACCCCACTCGCCCAAGGCCTCCTGAAGGCCCGCGACCTCATCCGCCGCGAACGCACCCGCGACCCTCACCGCCGCCCCCTCCTCGTCCTCCTCACCGACGGCCGAGCCACCGGCGGCGCCGATCCGGTCCCGCGCGCCCTCACCGCCGCCCGCCTGCTCGCGAACGACGCCGTCACCTCGATGGTCGTCGACTGTGAACGCGGCATGATCCGCTTGGGCCTGGCCCGCGACGTGGCCGCCGAATTGCGCGGCGGCTACCTGCAACTGGGCGAACTCACCGGCGAGTCGGTCGCGGATGCGGTGCGCGCTACCCGGGCTGCGTAGCCTACTGGCAAGGTACGCAAGGCATCTCGCGAAGACCATGCCCGCGAGGCGGAGGTGAGGATCGCCGTCTGGAGCGCCTCCGCCGCCGATCGGGTCGCGACCGAGTATCTGCGCACCGACTACTCGCGTGAGATGGTGGTGGACGTGCTCTGGCCGGCAATCGACGTCCGCAATTCCACTGGCTGGTGCGGCAGCGCGGTTGGAGTCCGCGGCAGTTCGACGCCAGACATGTCGAGTCGAGTGGCGGGCTCGATTCCGACCGGGCCGCTGTGAGGTCGAGCCATCGCCGTATGGCACGGTGAACATCGAGTGCGGTGTGCCAGGCCGCAGCGAAAGGAGTCCCCACCGATGCCCAAAGGCGTTCCCCTCCCGGAGTCCATCCCCGACGACGGCCTGACCACCCGGCAGCGTCGCAACCTGCCGGTGCTGGCGGTGCACACGGGTCCCGGCAAGGGAAAGTCCACGGCCGCGTTCGGAATGGCTCTGCGGGCGTGGAATCAGGGCTTCGATGTCGCGGTGTTCCAGTTCGTGAAGAGCGCGAAGTGGAAGGTGGGCGAGGAGGCGGCGTTCCGGACGCTCGGGAAGTTGCACGACGACACCGGAGTCGGGGGAGCCGTGGAGTGGCACAAAATGGGCGAGGGCTGGTCCTGGACCCGGAAGCAGGGCTCCGATGAGGATCATGCGGCTGCGGCGCTGGCCGGATGGCGGGAGATTCGTCGCCGGCTGGAGGCCGAGCAGCATCGTTTCTATGTGCTGGACGAGTTCACCTACCCGCTCGAGTGGGGCTGGGTCGACGTCGACGAGGTCGTCGAGACGTTGCGCAACCGGCCGGGAAACCAGCATGTGGTGATCACCGGGCGCGGCGCGCCGCAAGCCCTCATCGACGTCGCCGACCTGGTCACCGAGATGACCAAGGTGAAGCATCCGATGGACGCGGGCCGCAAGGGCCAGCGCGGCATCGAATGGTGAGCACGCCCGCGGTCGTGATCGCCGCCCCCGCCTCGGGGAGCGGGAAGACCACGGTGGCCACGGGATTGATCGGGGCGCTGCGGCGGGCCGGGCATCGGGTCGCGCCGTTCAAGGTGGGACCGGACTACATCGATCCGGGCTATCACGGGCTGGCGGCCGCACGTCCGGGGCGCAACCTCGATCCGGTGCTGGTCGGGGCCGATCGAGTGGTGCCGCTGTACCGATACGGCAGCGAGGGCTGCGACCTCGCGGTGGTCGAGGGCGTCATGGGCCTATTCGATGGACGCATCGACGAGCACAGCACCGAACCCATCGCCGAGGGTTCGACGGCGCAGATCGCGGCCATGCTGGGGGCGCCGGTGATCCTGGTCGTCGACGCGCGCGGGCACAGCCAGAGCCTGGCGGCGCTGCTGCACGGATTCGCCACCTACGACAGCGGAATCCGGCTCGGCGGAGTGATTCTCAACCGGGTGGGCAGCGAACGGCACGAGCAGGTGCTGCGCGCGGCCTGCGCCCGTGTGGGCCTGCCGGTGCTGGGCGCACTGCCGAGGCTCGCCGAATTGTCCGTGCCGTCCCGCCATCTCGGCCTGATTCCGGCCGTCGAGCACGGTACCGCGGCACAGGCCGCCGTGGATGCGATGACGGATCTCGTTGCGGCGCATGTCGATCTTCGTGCTGTGGCCGCCTTGGCCGAGGCGAGCGTGCGGGGTGAGAGCTGGGATCCCGCCGCGGAGGTGACGGCGGAGGAAGCCGGGCCGGTGGTTGCCATCGCGGGCGGACCGGCTTTCACCTTCGGGTACGCGGAGCATCGCGAGCTGCTGGCAGCGGCGGGTGCGCAGGTGTGCGTCTTCGACCCTTTGCGGGATGAACTGCCCTCCGGCACAGCCGGATTGGTCGTACCCGGTGGCTTCCCGGAGGAACATGCGGCGGAACTCGCGGCCAATACGGGTCTGCTCGCCGCGATCGCCGAACAGGCCGGCCACGGCCTGCCGATCCACGCCGAATGCGCGGGCCTCCTCTACCTGACCCGCACCCTCGACGGGCATCGCATGGCCGGGGTGATCGACGCCGACGCCGAGTTCGGCCCGCGCCTCACGCTCGGCTACCGGGATGCCGTGGCGCTCACCGATTCTCCGCTCTGGAACGCGGGCGAACGCGTACGCGGCCACGAATTCCACCGCACCCGACTGACGACGCCGGGGTCCGCCACCGCGGCCTGGGCCTGGCGGTCGCCCTCCGGAGAGACCGTGCGCGAGGGAGCGGCCGTGCATCGCGTCCACGCGTCCTACCTGCACACCCATCCCGCCGGCAATCCGGCCGCCATCGGCCGATTCGTTTCCGCCGCCGCCGATTTCGCGCGAACCCATGCCCCCGCCTGACTTGGCGGTGGGTGTCGGATTACGCGCTGGAACTCCGGCCGATGAAATCGTCGCCGTTGTTCATGAGGTTGTGGGGGATCGGGTGATTCGCTGCTTGGCGACCATTGACCGGCGGATCCGCGAGCCCGGCATCGCGGCGGCCGCTGTGAGGTTGGGCGTCGAGCTCATCGGCTTCTCCAGCGCGGAGTTGGGGGCGGTGGCTGTTCCCAATCCGTCGGGGAAGGTATCGATGGCGGTGGGGGCTGCGAGCGTCGCGGAGGCGGCGGCTGTGCTGGGCAGTAGGGGTGGGGATTTGGTCATTGCCAAGACGGTCATATGCGGGATGGTTATCGCTGCCGCAGAATGTGTTTCATAGTCAAAGTTGTGAAACATCAAGCGATACTGGACATTTCGGGTTCTCATCCAGGAATTGCAACGGTAGAATTGGTGTATGGGTTCGAAGGGGGAAACATTCGACACGTGCGGTATCGCCGAATTGGCGGCCGCGGTGGCGGCCCTGTCCGAATCGGTCCTGCATGGGAACCTGACCCCGTTTTCCGACGGGGAGGTCGTGGCAT
>NZ_WMBB01000042.1 GCF_009708175.1 Nocardia aurantiaca | reverse complement strand
GCCGCCTGCACCGTGCTCAGGTAGTTCCACAGCCCGCCCGCGAGCGTGCCGCCCCCGGCCAGCAGGGTGCCGGCCAGGCCACCCGCGCCGGCGAAGGCCGCCAGCGCGGCCGGTGCGGTCGCCAGGCAGGCGGGGCCGACTATCAGGCAGGAGCCGACACCGATCACCGCTCCGATCAGCAGCCCGATGACCGTGCCACCGACGGTGCCGGCGAGGGTCGCCGTGGTCATCTTCCCGGCCAGCTCGCCGAGCGCGAGTTGGTTCTCCAGCGGGGAGGCGACCGGCTGGGCCGCGGCCCGGACCGCCGGATCGGGGGTCAGTGTGAGCCGGTGCCCGTCCGCCGAGATCTCTGGGCCGAGGGCGTATTCGCGACCATCGAGCTCGAAAGTCAATGGCAGCCCGGCCAACTGGCTACCGGCGCCGTCCTGGACCGTGACCGACCGCTGATCGGCGGACAGCACGAAGCCTCCGACATCGATGGTGCTGATCACCGATTCCGGGGTCACGGTCGCCCGCCACTGCGGCCGCGCGCCGGTGTCGGCCGCCGCCGGCACAGCCGCCACGCTCGCGGTGACCACGGCGAGCGACGCCACGGCGGTGGCGAATGCTGTTGTGCTGCTCCGCATCTGGTTCCTCGCCTTCAGTGATTCGCGCCGGCGGCGTACTGGCCGTACTGGCTGGTGCCCGGTGCCGCGTTGAGGGTGGTGACGTAGTTGTAGGCGGCGACCGCGGCGCTGGGCCCGCCCGCGAGCACCAGCCCGGTCAGACCACCGGCCGCGCCGACCAGCGTGACGATGGGCAGCACAGCCACGACACAGCCGAGGCTGATCACCAGGCACGACGCACCGGCGAGGGCGAGGCCGACTCCGACGCCGGCCACGGCCCCGATGGCGGTGCCGATCAGACTGCCGACCGAGGTGCTGATGCTGACCGTGTTGATGAGATCGTTCATCGCCAGCTGGTTCTCCAGCGGCGACGCCACCGGCCGCACCGATGTCCGATCCAACCCGCTGACATCGGGAACGAGGGTCAGAGTGCGCGCGTCGCCGGAGATCTCCGGCCGGATCGGCAGCTGCCGGCCATCGACCTCGGCGGCCAACGGCAAGGTGTCGAGCACATGCCCGAGTGCATCGCTCACTGTCACCGACCGC
>NZ_WMBB01000041.1 GCF_009708175.1 Nocardia aurantiaca | reverse complement strand
CGGATAGTGCGTCACGAACGCTGAGAGGAGCTGGTGCGTAGGAAGAGGTTCCTCGAAGCGGTGCTGCGTGAGAGATGGAGGATTCTCGGCCCTCCGGTGTCGCCCTGCATGGGGGAGGCATCAAACCACCCTCTGCTGCGTTAGCTGAAGACTGTCGTGGTGAGCGATGAGGGAAAAGGCGTCCGTTGGAGGCGTCAGGTGGGGATCAGGAAGGCGTTGCGCTGAAAGCCCCTGCGGGGGTTCGCTGTTGAAGCGTCGAAATGTTTAGGACGACATCGAAACCTGGGTTTTATCCGACCTTGGGATGAGTCTGGCGGGAACCTGCTTACTGGCCAGATGGTGTCCGGCGTGAAGGCGGCGCGAGCCTGATCTGCTGCTCTTGCGTGGAACGTGAGAAGGCCCGTCCCGATACTTCTGTCCGCGAAGATGATTCGCGGTCGGAGACAGGGAGCATCCCAAGCGGAGAACCCGCGAGGGACTGAGTACCGATGCGGGACGGTGCCGGCGGACTGGCTCGTAGTAGCTGGGAAGTTCCTGCCTGGCGCGGTGGGAATGGAGCCAAGGGGCCAGGTCATCCGTGGCTGGACTTGTTCGATCAACCAGGCGATGCCCTGGGAGGAGTCGCGTGAGTGAGCTGAAGTCAACAGGCAAGCCGTTCGAGATCTCCAAGCGGGAGGTCTGGGAGGCATGGGAGAAGGTCAAGGAGAACAAGGGCGGACCAGGCGTAGATGGGGTGAGCATCGAGGACTTCGAGAAGGATCTGAAGAACAACCTCTACAAGATCTGGAACAGGATGTCCTCGGGAAGCTACTTCCCGCCTCCGGTTCGAGCGGTGGAGATACCGAAACAGCACGGCGGCGGCACGAGGACTCTCGGAATCCCTTGTGTCGGCGACAGAGTGGCGCAAACGGTGGTGGCCGTGCACTTGGAGAAACGGGTGGATCCGGTGTTCCATCCCGACTCCTACGGTTACCGGCCGGGAAAGTCGGCTCTGGATGCGGTGGGGAAATGCCGGGAACGGTGCTGGCGCAAGGACTGGGTGATCGATCTTGATGTCCAGAAATTCTTCGACTCCGTCCGATGGGACCTCATCGTCAAAGCTGTGGAGGTGCATACCGATGCCCCGTGGGTGGTGCTGTATGTCAACCGGTGGCTCCGAGCACCGGTGCAGCAGCCCGATGGGACCGTGT
>NZ_WMBB01000040.1 GCF_009708175.1 Nocardia aurantiaca | reverse complement strand
CGCCGAAACCCTCGCGGACCATCGCCTGGTCATCGGCGATCAGGACCTTGATCACGGCTGCTCTCCCGGCGTGGTCAGGGGCAGGGATGCCCGTACGACGAAATGGTCGTCCTCGGGCCCGGCGGTGAGTGTGCCGCCGAGCAGCTCGGCCCGCTCGCGCATGCCGTTGAGGCCGTGGCCGCGGCTCGTGGTGTCGGGGACCGGGACGGTCAGGCGGTTGCGCACCGTGAGCTCGAGGCGGTCGTGGTGGCCGTGGGCGTCGATGGTCACCGGGGCGTCAGGTGCGTGGCGGGACGCGTTGGCCAGCGCCTCCTGCAAGATCCGGTAAGCCGCCAGTTCCGCCGCCGCCCCGCCCAGGGTGGGGACCCTATCGGGTTCGCCGCCGCCGTGAATTTCGTTGTCCACAGGCGCGCCGACGGAAACGGAGTTGTCCACAGGTCGGGGCAGACCACTTGCGCTGTACGAGACGTCGACCCCGGCCGCCCGCGCGTCCGCCCTGCAGGCGCCGCGCCCGGCGCAGCCGCAACCGGCGAGCGACACCTATCCCGAGCCCACGCCCAAGGGGCACCCGGTGCGGGCCACGCTGCTCGTGCTGGCGCTGCTGGTGTGGGCCCTGCGCGACGTGGTGCGGCCGGTGCGCCTGGCCGCCGACGCCGAGGGCGTGACGGTGGTGACCGGCTTCCTGGGCCGGCGTCACCTCGGCTGGGGCCAGATCGAGCGCATCCGGGTCGATCGGCGCAGCCACCGTGGCCTGCGCAGCGAGTTCCTCGAGGTGGACGCGGGCGACGCGATCTACCTGTTCAGCGCGAACGACCTGGGCGAACTCCCGGACGAGGTGGCCACCGCGCTGGCCGACCTGCGCGTGAGCCCGGCTTAGCTCTGAGTCCGGCTTAGCCCAGGATCGCCTGGGTTCGGAGCACGGCGGCGACTATGAGCACCACGAAGACGGCGGCACAACCGAGCGCCTGGATCTGACTTCGGCGCTTCGTGGGGGCGTACGCGAGAACGAAAGCGACCGCCCCGCCGACCACCAGACCGCCGATGTGACCGGCGATCGAGACGTTCGGGATGCTGAACGTGAAGATCAGGTTGACCACGAGCAGCGGGATCAGCTGGCTGATGTCGAGCCGCAGCCGGCGGTTGACCACGATCATCGCCAGGACCAGACCGAAGATCGAGGTCGAGGCGCCCGCGGCCTGCGCGTTCTGCGGCGTGAAGAGGTACGCCGCCACGTTGCC
>NZ_WMBB01000003.1 GCF_009708175.1 Nocardia aurantiaca | reverse complement strand
GGCACCGGCCTGCTGCTGACCACCCTGGACCGCCTGCAACCCGGCTGACCAGCCCAAACCATCCCTACAACCACCGAAAGGACTTTCCCTCCGGGCCCGTGGAACCCGGCAGCCACCCGCTGACCGGGCCATCCCGCGTTGCCCACCGGTCGCCGATCGACGACCGGAAACCAATCCGAAACCGATCACGCCGGGCCGAAGGCCCGGCGAAAGATCGAGGCTAACTAGCCGATTTTCGTATATCTGACACCGGTGTGTGCACGTGTCCCGACATGGCCCAGTGAATCGATGCCGGGTTCGCGCACACCCGAGTCTGAACATGAAGGGCCACTGAGGGGTTCGGAAGCTGCGTCCTTACAGGACGTGTCGGAGACGGGTGTTACGGTCTGGCCCGGTGGTTGAAGGGATGGGTAACCCGTGGGTGCCGATATGCAGGCCTATAGCGTCGATGTAGAGGCGCTTCGTCAGATGGTTGGTAGCGGCGACCGTGAGTTGCTGGAGCAGTTGCTGACTCAGCTGGAAGGTGGGCTCGATCGTCTGGAAGCTGGAGCCGCAGGATGGGGAGAGTCGGTTCCCGCCCGGCAAGCGCTGACGAAGATGATCCTGGAGCCCGACTACTTGGATGGCGTGCCCAATCCTTCCGATGATGCCGCGATCTACATCTACGTCTTCAAAGAGATGTGTGAGCACTACGGCAAGTCGTTGGACAACGAATACGAGATGAGTTCCGAGTGGCTCGGTGAAGTCGAGGAAGCGCTCAACTCGGTGGGTGTGTATTGCGAGCCGAGTGAGTACTTCGTGGCTGGAGACGACTTGCCGCTGCCCGGTGCGTTTCCATACCCGATTGCTGGCTGTATCGACCTCGAGGTTATGGCCGAACTGCGGGACGAGCTGGAACCAGCCCTGTCAGCGGATGTTGATTCTGACGTGCTCGAGACCGTCACCGAGCTGTCGGAGTGGGCACATGAGTGCCTGCGAGAGCGTCGGGGACTCGTCTGGTTCTTTTACTGACGGCCATCTCTTGTAACAGCATTCCGGGTGGCGCTGCGATTGGCTCGCAAGCATCCGCTCATGCCGCATACCGCGTGCTCGGCAGACATGTCAGAGCGTATTCGCTGCCCCAGATAATGGTCTGTTATCCGGGGTAACATCGGAGTCGTGCTGCGGCGATCACGCTGCCGCGCAACATGAACCGGCCCCGTTATCCGGGGCAAGCCAGGAGAAGCGGGGGCGATGGCTGCGAAGGTGACCCGGCTGCGCACTCCGCCGGCGCGGACCCTGCGGACTGCCGCCGAGGCGTTCCTGGACACCATCGGATCGCCCAACACCCGCCGCGCCTACGGCATCGCGATCGTCAAGACCGTCGATGCCCTCGACGGGCCCGGCCCGGGGCCCGGCCCCGACGGGCTGATCGGCCGCTCGCGCGCCCTGGACTCGGTCACCGACGCCGAGATCGGCGCGGCGCTGAAATCGCTGTGGGGCCAAGCTGCGGTCATACTTGCCGAGAACCTGCGCCGCTACTTCAAACCATCGCCGCAGGCGATGCGCGATCTCACCGCGCTGCTCGGCCCGGGATCCGACCGCCGACGCTGAGCTGCAGCGTTTCCATCCGTTGTTTTTCGGCGATTGCTACCGGGACCCCAACACCTCCCCGGCTCCGCGCTCGGATTCCGCAACACCATCGACTACAGCGCCAGGTCCCTGCTCGAGACCGGCGGCTTCAGGCCATGACTACGCCCTGGTCTGTGAAGAGCCGGTTTCCGTGGCCTGGGACCGGGCTGCTCTTCATTACCACGGAACGCGTGTCCCGTCCCAGGACCATAGGGCGCCGGTGGGGCCGTCGTCGGGCAGGAGCGCGAGACGGACGGCTCCTGTGGCGGCTTCGGCGGGGTCTCCGCCGACGGTCATGCCGGCGATGAGGTTGGTGAGACGGAGGCCGGGTGCGAGGGCGTTGACCTTGACGTTGTCGCCGAGTGTCTGGGCCGTCAGAAGTGTGACGGCATTCACGGCGGTCTTCGAGCTGCGATAAGCGAGGCCGCCGCCCCGCACGCGTTCCCAGTCGAACTGCGGATTCGGGCCGCTGTTCCAGGTGAGCGACCCGGTGCCGCTGGAGACGTTGACGATACGAGGGTGCGCCGAGCGGCGCAGCGCCGGAAGGAAGGCCTGGGTGACGGCGATGAGCCCGAAGACGTTGGTCTCGTAGGCGATCCGCAACTGATCGAGTGTGGTGCCGGTGATGTCTGCGCCGCCGGGGTTCACTCCCGCGTTGTTGACCAGAATGTCCAGGTCGCCGACCCGACTTACTGCCGCGGCGACCGATGACGGGGCGGTGACGTCCAGATGCACGACGTGCGCGGTGGGGCCGAGCTCGGTCGCTGCCCGCCGCCCCTTGTCAATGTCGCGTGCCCCGATCCAGACTGTGAGGCCACGGTCGAGCAGCTGTCGTGCCGTGTCGAATCCGATGCCGCTGTTTCCTCCGCTCACCAGCGCGACCAATCCGGGCGCCGGCGGGCGGATCTGTGTGGGAAGACGGACAATGTCGGTCATGATGCTCCTTTCAACTCCAACGTTGCGGTTGGAACCGTACTCCGCTTCCCCTCCATCTCCAACCGGGGCGTTGGTATCCTTGTACGATGGCGTGGGACACGGATGGAACGCGGCGGCGACTTCGCGATGCCGCACTAGTCGAATTCGCCGCCCGAGGGTTCGACGGAACGACGGTCAATGCGATCGCAGCCCGGGCCGGGGTGAACAAGGAACGGCTCTACAGCTACTTCGGAGACAAGAAGGCCCTGTGGGACCTCGTCCTGTCCACCGAGCTGGAACGGCTCGCCGCCGCCGTCAATCTCGCGGGAGTCGGTCTCGGCGACATCGGGGAGTTCGCCGGAACGACCTACGACTACCACGCCGCCCACCCCGAACTGAGCCGCCTGCTGCAGTGGGAAGGCCTGCAGGGCGGCCCCCCTGCTGATGCGGCGGCGCGCACGACGCACTACCGCGAGAAGGTCGCACAGTTCGCCGCCGCCCAGCGCGACGGCATCCTCGATGACTGCATAGAACCCGCGCACCTCGTCTTCGCGCTCATCGCCCTCGCCGCCTGGTGGCAGACCGTGCCACAGCTCGCCGAGATGATCACCGGAACCGGACCGGATGACCAGCAAGAGCGTGCGGCACGCCGACGATTTATCGTCGAAGCGGCGAAACGGCTCGCTACGGCGCGCCGCCGACCGGCTTAGCAGCATCGTCATAGCGGAAACACCCCATCGTGACCGGGGATTGGGATCAGCGTCGTCTGCGCGGACCGCGCCGGCTCATCCAGCAACAGGTCATCGGCATCTGGATCGAACCCAGCCTGGCTTTGTCAACCTCCTGCCGGCTCGCAGGCCGCAGACTTCGACTACTCAGAGGCGAGACGACTCGGGGAGCTTCGCGATTCGCCGGCCTGCTGACAGTGGTCCCTCTACGGCCGAGGTCCGGCTGCCGGTCCATATCGACCATTCTGCTCCCCGGCCGTGCGCCGAGTGCCCGACCAGGGGCAACCATGAGGGCGGTCGCCTGTCCGTTGATGTCGTCAAATGGTCCTTTAACGACCTTCCCTCAAAGCCCGCCTTCGGCCCACCGGAATCATGCGGAAACAGCCCAGCACGCCAGACCCGGAAGCAGGTGGCGATCAGCCCGCCTGCGGCGGTCAGTACGGCGGCATTCGCTGCTCCGGCGACGACCAGGACAACGACGGTTGCAGCAATAACGGAGAGAGCAGCGAGGTCCAACACGCTGGAGTTTGCGCGTGGCGAAGGGTCTTTGTCGAGGTCATTGAGTGCCATGCACACATCGTCGGATTGAGCATCAATGGTTCTAACGTTGGTTTACAACGGTTTCCAACGTTCGAATGGGATCGGCGAATGCCCCGGCCGCTACGCTTTCCGAACCTTCCTGACGGCCCCCATCGGGAGCTCGTGCTGTTCCTTCACACCTTGCATCAGCAAGCGGGGAAGCCTGCCACCCGCGTGATCGCTGCGGGGATAGTCGCAGCTTCCCGGGGTGAAGTTCAGTGCAGTCATACGACAATTCACGCGCTGCTCACCGGCAGCAAGCTGCCTACCAACGGTGACCTGCTTTTCGAGTTGGTCAAGTTCCTCAACGACCGGAATCGACACCGCCGGGCCGACGAAGAGGCGCTTTTGGATGAACTGGATACCCTGTGGCGACCAGCCACCCGCCGGTACATGCTCGAGCTACCGACGACGGTATCAGTGCCGGTTGATAGTGGTATCGGCGGCGGGTCGAGGTCCCGCGTCGCGCAGGAACTCGCTAAGGCCCCGCTGGCTCACGGTTCAGCGGTGTTCCCAAACCCTGCAAATTCTCGGGCTATCCTGCTGGCCTGCGACTCCTTCACCGCAGACCCCGACCTGCCGTCGTTGCCCGCCGCAGGGCCCAGCATGTTCGATCTTGCGGGTCTCTTGGAAGTCGGCGGAGTGTTTGGACGGACCGAGCCTCTATTGAATCCGACGACGAATCAACTGCTGGCAGCCATCCAAGATGCAGCAGACCAAACTACGGACACACTGCTCCTCTACTACTGCGGTCATGGAGTCCTGTCGCGGACAGGCGAACTGCACCTGGCCACCCCAGATACCAGTGTTAGATTCCCTCACTCCGGTGCCGCCTACTCCGTGGTCCGCGATTTGCTGTCGGGGAGCCCATCGATCCGCGCCACCGTAATTCTGGACTGTTGTTTCTCTGGACGAGCTGCAGAGGCCATGGGGCCCTTGGATGGCATGACCGATATCCCCTCCACATACGTGCTGAGTGCAACCTCGCGCAACTCCGCCGCGTTGGCCCCAGCGGGTGCGCGGTACACAGCCTTTACAAGCGCGATCATCGACACTTTGCGTGACGGCGCGCCACCAGACCAGCCGGTCGTAACCGTCCATGACCTCTACCGCGGAACCCGACGGCTTCTCGAACAACGGGACGCGCCCCGTCCGTCGAATAGGTGGACAGGCCCGTCAGAGATCCCGATCATCCGTAACCCCAACTACATTGAGGGCCTGCCAAGCTGACCTACGAGACCTGGAAGACCAACTCCGGTCGCCACGCCGAACACCGGATTGGGGTCGTCGCGTGGGTCACCCGCTGCTGAAATCCATTCGGGGGCAAGCCAGCACAGCTGGCGCGGCAGCCTGGTGATCGCCGCAGAGGTGTGGTCAGCGTCCGTGATCGCGGTCGTGGCGTCGGTCCGGCTTGGAGGCCCGGTAGGGCTGGTACTCAGGGTGCTCGGTCTCCGGCGTACGGCCCGGTCCTGCAGAGGGTTTCGGCGCCGCATCGTCCGGGTTCGCGGAGTAGGTGTGTAGTTCCTCGGTGCCGTCGCGCATCGCCGCCCAGTCACCTGGCCGCCTCGGCTTGCCGAACAACGTCGGATCCACACCCCGCAGGCGTGACCGCCCCGTCGACGGAGTCAGTGGTCCGCTCGCAGCGTCCAGCGCCTCCTGGACGTCGGCGGTCCGCCGCGCGTCGCTCGGCCCTAGGATCCGGCCCTTCTCGTCGTAGCGCTCCCCGCCCGGCCGCACCCTGGACATGAGCCGCTGGATATCCCACTGCTTGGCTGCCTCGGCGATGACGCGCTCGTTCTCGCCCCGATCGCCGCCATCGACGACGACGGCCGCGCGCATCGCGCACGCCCACGCCGGCGACCCGGTCTCACGCCGGTACGGGCGGGTGGGGTCGATACCCTCGGCGCGCATATGGATCTCGGTCAGCGCGCGCCGCGCCGTGGACGCCATCGCCGCCGCCGCGTGCGCGCGGTCGCTGGCTTCGAGCATGCGCCCGATCTCGGTCAGGCACTCCACCAGCGCCGTAGCCAACGCGACCTGACTGGCCTGTGGCGACTGGGCCGCCCACAGCATCCGCGCCACCGACCGCAGCCCCGACCCGTGAACGTTGTGCGGGCGGCGGGTGTGGGCGGGCTGCTGCCCGGCGCGCGCCAGCCGCCGCGACAACCGGTCCAGCGGGCCCGGCCGGACTTCGGTGCGCATGCTCAGCGCCGCGAACGCGCCCGCGGACTGGGGATAGTGGCGCAACCGCTCGGTATCCGGCGCTAGTAGCGAAATATGCTGTAGCGCAACAGGATTCCAGGTCGCATGGACATTCGCGTGAAATCCGGCGATAAGGCCATTACCGCAGATAATTTCGGCACTATCTGTGGTAGCTCGATGTGCGACCTGCGGAAACGTGGTCCGCGCAGCGGCGCGACTCGGTGACTTATCTGTGGTAGTGGTGCAACCGCCGGATTCCGGGCAGTTGCACCACTACCCCCGGCCTCCAGGCATGCGGGCCTGGCCTGGAAAGCCCTCGGGAGATGGTTCGCCGGAGTCGGGGTCGGGCTTGTGACCGAGAAGGCATGGGGATCACAGGCTTTCGCTGACGACTTCTTCCGCCCGGGCTGTGTCGGGAGGGGTGGGATCGGGGGCGATTACGCGGCGGGGAGGCGGTCGAGGAAATCGGCGATGAGTGGGGCGATGTGGGGTAGGTGGGTTTCGAGGGCGAAATGGCCGGTGTCGAAGAGGTGCAGTTCGGCTTCGGGGAGGTCGGTGAGGTAAGCGCGGGCGCCGGAGGCGGGGAAGAAGGGGTCGTCGGCACCCCAGGTGATGAGGGTGGGTGGAGTGTATTTCCGGAGCCAGGACTGCCATTCGGGGTAGCGGGCCACGTTCGACTTGTAGTCGAAGGCGAGGGCTACCTGGGCCTCTTTGCGGCCGGGTAGGTCCAGGTAGTGCTGGTCCAAGGTCCAGGCGTCGGGATCGAGCAGGGCCGGGTCTGGGACGCCGGTTTCGTACTGGCCGCGGGTGCCCTCGAGGGTGAGGAGGCCGCGGATGACGTCCTCGTCGCCCGCGTGGTCGGGGCGCAGGGCCACGAAACCCTGTGCGGCCTCGGACAAACCGGCCTCATAGGCATTGCCGTTCTGGACGACGAGGCCCGCGATCCACTCCGGGTGCCGCGTGGCCAGGCGCAGCCCGATGGGGGCGCCGAAGTCGAAGATGTACATGGCGAACCGGGTCAGGCCCAGCCGCTGGACGAAACCCTCGGTGATATCGGCCAGCCGGTCGAAGCTGTACTCGAAATCCGCGGGGGCGATGGTGTTTCCGAAGCCCGGATAGTCGGGGGCGATGAGCCGGTAGCGGTCGCCGAGGGCGTCCATGAGCCGGCGGAACTGGTGGGACGCGGTGGGAAAACCGTGCAGCAGCAATAGGACCGGGGCCTCCGGGCGGGCGGGCACGGACTCGCGATAGAACACCTCGACGCGGTCGACCTCGAGGTGGCGGTGCAGGACCTGGGTGGGTGCGCTCATGGTTTCACATGCTTTCTGGCGGAGATGTTGCGTTAGTTGTACGTCAGCTCGGTCTAATGTGTCAACGCCTCGAGGTAGCATTAGCGCGTGGCTGGTCTCGAACCGTTGATCGGTGAACCCCTCGCGCTGGACCTGGTGAACACCCGGCCCGTCGGCGCCGACCTGCTGGAAACCCCTGAGCGGCTGGCGGAGTGGCTGCGCCTGGAGGCCGATCGACTACCGGAGCCGCCGCCGGACCATCTCACGGGAGCGGATCTGGCCGCCGTCCACGCGGTGCGCGACCACACCGCCGCGGCCCTCGACGCCCTGCTGCACGGCCGCCGCCCACCGGCCGCCGCCCTACGCGGACTCGCCGAGGCCCAGTCGGCCGCGCCCGCCATTCGCCGCCTGGATTGGAACGGCGATGCCGTCACCGAGACCGTGGCGCGCCTCGGTGATCCGGGCGCCCGCCTGGCCGCGCACCTGGCCGACGCCGCCGCCACACTGCTCACCGATCCGGCCATCGACCGTCTGCGCCGATGCGGCGCCGAGGACTGCGTCATGCTCTTCCTGCCTGCGCACCCCCGCCGCCAGTGGTGCTCGCCCGAGCGCTGCGGCAACCGCGTCCGCGTCGCCCGGTACTACCAGCGACACAAGGCAACCGACTGAATCGTCGAGATTCTTCTGGTGCGGGCCGATGATTTTCACGCGGTCCCCGCGTCCTATCTTCGGGTGCCGCAGCACCCGCCGATCACGATCGAGGAGGAATCCATGCCCGCTCTGAACCCGTACCTGCTGTTCAACGGCAATGCCGAAGAGGCCATCACCTTCTACCAGTCCGTCTTCGGAGGTGAGGCGAGCATCGTCCGTTTCCGCGACATGGGTGAGACCTCGCCCGACATGCCCGAGGACGTGCGCAACCGGGTCGCGAATGCCCAGCTGCCCCTGAGCGAGACCAATATCCTCATGGTCTCCGACTGCCCGCCCGGCTCCGAGATCGACAACTCCAAGCCCGGCTTCACCGTGCAGATCGAGGTCGAGTCGGCCGCCGAGGCCGAGCGCCTCTTCAACGAGCTCGCCGCGGGCGGCACCGTGACCATGCCTTTCGGCCCGGTCCAGTGGGCTGAGGCGTTCGCCATGCTCATCGACAAGTTCTCGGTGCCGTGGATGGTCAACTACACCGGTAACGCGCAGATGTGACTCACTCCGGTGCGCCGGGCCGGTTCCGTGGAAGCTCTCGGTCGCCAGGTCACGAAACCGCCCGGCGGCCAAGGAGAGACAGGTGTCGGTGCGGCAAATCAGCCACAGGTTGACCGCGGTACGGGTCGAGCGCCGTGTGAACGGCGTCCAGGCATGCAGGCCCGGCCTGGAAACCCCTTCGGGAAGTGATTCCTCCGAGTCGGGGTCGGGCTCGCGACCGAGAAGGCCGGCAGATCACGGGCTTTCACTTGCGCCTTCTTGCACCGGGATCGTGGCGGGCAGGTTGCATCAGGGGCCGGTTACGCCTGCCAGGCTACGGGTCGCCCGGCCGATCCCGGGCGAAGCGTTCGGCCGCCATCTCCCGAAAGCGTTGCGCCGCCACCGGAAGATAGGCATCCTGCCGCCACACCAGGTGCAAAGTACGGCGGCAGTGGATGTCGTCGATGCGCAACCAGGAGACGGGCGGCCCGGGATAGTCACGCGACATGGCCGGGAGCAGTCCGATGCCGAGACCCGTGGCGATGAGATGGCGGATAGCGGCGGGCTCATCGCCCTCGCAGGCGATGTTCGGCGATAGCCCTGCCCGGCAGAACACCCGATCGAGGAGCGTGCGCTGCCAGTAGTCGGCCGATGTGGTGATGAAGGATTCCTCCGCCAGCTCTGCGACCGCGACCCGATCCCGGTGTGCCAGTGGGTGGTTCAGGGAGACGGCCAGCAGCACCTCCTCGTCCAGCAGCTTCCGCTCGGCCAGTCCGGGGATGTCCAGCGGCTTGGACACCACCCCCAGATCGATCTCCCCGGCACTGAGCCGGGCCGCCACCTGCGCGGCGGTGCCGGAGAACAGCTGCACGCGCACACCGGGATACCTCTGTACGAAATCGGCGACCACATGCTGGACCACGATCAGGTTCTCCGCGCCGATCGCCACCGAGCCCTGATCGGGTCCGGCCAGGTCGGCGAGTTCGCGCCGGGCACCGTCGAGTTCGTCCAAGGCCCGCTCCACCCGTTCCAGGAACGCGGCCCCGAATCGGTTGAGCCGCAGCCGCCGCCCCTGCCGATCGAACAGCGGCACGCCGAGCTCGGCCTCGAGCCGGGTAATGGTGCGGCTCAGCGACGGTTGCGCCACCCGTAGCTCCTCCGCAACCCGGGAGACGTTCTCGGCATGCGCGACCATCCGGAAGTACCGAAGCTGCAAGAGGTCCACGCTCATAACCCTAAAGGCATTGCCGTGTTAGCAGATTTGGTCGTGGAAGGTGTCGTTTCACACTCCTACCGTCAGAGTATGACCGTCATGCACCCCGCCGAATCCACCCGCGATCTCGGCTTCGCCGCCCGCCACCCGGCTGGAGACGCGGCGACCGGCAATCCCTGGCTGACCCTGCTGGCCGTCACGGGCGGCCAGTTCCTGGCCGTGCTCTCTACCACGGTGATCAGCGTCGCCCTCCCGACCATCGGTCGTGACCTGCACGCCGACTCCGCCGCGGCCGAATGGATAGTGAACTCCTACGTCCTCGTTTACGCCAGCCTGCTCGTGCTCAGCGGTGGTCTCGGCGACCGCTACGGCCGCAAGGGCGTGTTCCTCACCGGCATGGTTATCTTCGGGCTCGGCGCGCTCATTGCCGGGCTCGCCCCGAGTATCCCGATGCTGTTGGTGGGCAGGGTTATTCAGGGCATCGGCCCCGCTCTGCTGGTGCCCACCAGCCTGGCCGTGGTGCGCGCGGCCTTCCCGGACGAGCGGGAGCGGGCCGTCGCCATCGGCGCGTGGTCGACCTCCTCGGGCCTGGCCCTGGCCGTCGGCCCGGTGGTGGGCGGCGTGGTGGTCAACGGCCTGGGCTGGCGCTGGGTGCTGCTGCTCAATGTGCCGCTGGTCGCGGTGTTCGCCGCGGCGGCGGCGCTGGTGGTGCCGCGGCTGCCCCGCACTGCGGCGCGGGACCGGTTCGACTGGCAGGGAGCGGTATTGACCACCGCCGCCATCGCGGCGCTGTCGTTCGGCCTGATCGAGGGCCACAAGCGCAGCTGGGATTCCGCGCCGATCCTCGCTGCCTTCGCGCTCGCGATCGGCGCGGCGGCGGTATTCGTATGGTGGGAGCGCCGCCACGGCGACCCGCTGGTGGATATCGCGCTGTTCCGCAACCGGCATTTCGTGGCGGCGAACCTCGCGGGCCTGGTGGCCTTCTTCGCCTTCATCGGATCGATCGTCTACCTGAGCGCGTATTTCCAGCAGCTGCAAGGACATTCGGCGGTCCGCGCCGGATTCGACGTGTGCGCCATCGGAGTCGCTTTCGCGACCGCGACGCCGATCTCCGGCCGTCTGGTGGCCCGCTTCGGCCCGCGCCTGCCCATGGTGACGGGGCTGGCGCTGGCCGGGATCGCGACCCTGGGCCTGCTGAGCCTGGACCGCGCGACCGGTATCGGCTCGATCTGGTGGCTTCTGGCGCTCGGCGGTTTCGGCATCGGCCTGTGCCTGACCCCCATGACCGCGACCGCGCTGGCCGCCGTGCACCCGCACCGGGCGGGCATGGCCTCCTCGGTGCACAATGCGATGCGGCAGCTCGGCCAGGTGCTCGGGGTCGCGGTGCTGGGCACGCTGGTCTATTCCGGGCCGGTTCTCGGCATGGCCGGGCTGCACCACGCCTTCCTGGTGGCGGGCGGCAGTCTGCTGGCCATGGCGGTGCTCGCCGCCGTGGCGCTGCGGGAACGGGCCCGCTGATCGGGCGCGAACCGGGTGTCATGGTTCCGTAATCCTTCGATCGACGTCACGAACCGACCCGCGCAATAGGGTCGGTTTCATGGCGAATCGCGGATTACGGATGGCCAGCGGAATCGTCGCCGGTGGAGTCACCCTGGGCCTGGCGGAGCTGGCGTCGGTGCTGGTCAGTCTCGACAGCACACCCTTGCAGGCGGTCGGAGCGTGGATCATCGACCACACGCCGGACGGGTTCCGGGAGTGGATCATCGGCATTGTCGGCACCAATGACAAATTGCTGCTGTTCGTGTCCATGGGCGTGGTCGCGGTGGTGCTGGCCGCGGTCGCCGGGATCGTGGAGCGGGAGCGCCGGCCGCTGGGGTCGATCCTGTTCGCGACCTTCGGGCTGCTCTCCACCATTGCCGCGCTCGGCCGCCCCCATGCGGCCTGGACCTGGGCCTTGCCCTCGATTATCGGCATAATCGCCGGAATCCTGGTGCTGCGCAGCCTGATTGGGCGGGTCACCCGGTTCGACGAACTTGCCGAGACCGCTGCGGACGCGGAAATAGCCGAGCCGCAGCGGCTTTCACCCGCCGAGCTGGCGGTGGAGCGGCGGCTGATGGTGCGTGCGATCGTGACCGCCGGCGTGGCCGCCGCGGTCGGCGGTGTCGCGGGACGGATTATCGGGCTGCGGTCGCGGGATGTATCGGCCGAGCGGGCCGATGTCCAGCTGCCGTCACCGAGCGTCACGCCGTCGGTCGAACCGGGCGCGGATCTGCGGATCCCGGGCCTCACGCCGTATCTCACGTCGAACGCCGACTTCTACCGCATCGACACCGCGCTCACCGTGCCGCAGGTCAGCAAGGACGACTGGTCGCTGCGCATCCACGGCATGGTCGATCGCGAGATCCGTTTGAGCTACGCCGATCTCGCCACCAAGACCCCCATCGAACGGCTGGTCACGCTGGCCTGCGTCTCCAATCCGGTCGGCGGCGAACTCATCAGCAATGCCCGCTGGCTGGGCTACCGGCTCGACGAGCTGATCACCGCCGCCGGACCGCATCCCGACGCCGACATGGTGCTCTCGCGCAGCATCGACGGCTTCACCGCGGGCAGCCCGCTCGCGGTGCTCATGGACGGACGGGACGCCATGCTGGCAGTCGGCATGAACGGCGAACCGCTGCCCACCGCGCACGGCTATCCCGCGCGACTGGTGGTCCCCGGCCTGTACGGCTACGTGTCCGCCACCAAGTGGGTGACCGAACTGGAGATCACCAGATTCGATCGCGCCGAGGCGTTCTGGACCAAGCGCGGCTGGTCGGCCTACGGCCCGATCAAAACCGAATGCCGCATCGACACGCCCCGCGGCCGCGGCACCATCGCCCCGGGCAAGGTCACCGTCGCCGGGGTGGCCTGGGCGCAGCACCGTGGCATCCGCGGCGTGGAAGTCCGTATCGACCAGGGGAACTGGCAGCCCGCCCGCCTGGCGGTGGCCCCGTCCATCGACACCTGGGTGCAGTGGGCCTTCGACTGGGACGCCACCGGCAGCACCGGCGTGCACACCGTCTGGGCGCGCGCCACCGACGGCGCGGGGGAGACCCAGACCGACAAGGTGCAGGACGTCGTCCCCGACGGCGCGACCGGTTACCCCTCGCTGACCGTGCGAATAGGCTGAGGACACAGCGAAAAGCGCTGCCCACCGGGAAAATACCGGCGGACAGCGCTTTTCGACTATCAGCGGATCAGTGCGCGCCGACGTTCGCCTTCGCCAGATCGTCGCGCTGACCGCCCGCCGCCTTGCCGTGCCCGATGAACAGCGCCGAGGCGGCGACACCGATCAACAGGATCAGGGCGGGCAGGTACATGGACTGACCCAGCGCGGTGCTGAGTTTGTCCAGGATGGGATCGCGGACCACGGCCGGCAGATCGCTCAGGCTCTTGCCTCCGGAGCCCTCGCCGATCGGCCCGCTCTGCAGACCCTGCGCCGAGATACGGGCCGACAGCAGCGCGCTGATCGCGGCCGAACCGAGCACCGAGCCGACCTGCCGGGTGGTGTTGTAGACGCCCGCGCCCGCACCGGCCTGTTGCACCGGCAGGTTGTGGGTTGCGGTGGTGGCCAGCGGGGCCCAGATGCAGGCGTTGGCGATACCGGCGATGCCGCCCATGATCATGAACAGCGGGATCGAGCCGTCCGGCTTCATCAGCAGCGCGAAGCCGAACAGGCTCGCCGAGAAGACCGCGAAGCCGATGGTCGGAATGACCCGCGGCGCGACCTTGTCGGAGATCTTGCCGATGATCGGCGCGAACACGCCGGTCAGAATGGCCATGGGCGCGAACACCAGCGCCGACTTCGTCGGCGTCATGTCGTGCACCTGCTGCAGATAGAAGTAGGCGGGCACGAACACGCCCGTCACCGCCGCGCCCATGGACGCGATAGCCAGGTTGGACAGCGCGAAGTTGCGGTCGGTGAACAGGCTCAGCGGCACCAGCGGCTCACCGGTATTGCGGGCCTGGTTCGCGATGAACAGCGCCAGCACCACCAGACCGGCGGCGATCATGGCCCAGATCCAGGCATCCCAGTGGTGGGTATTGCCCTCCTGAATGCCGAACACCAGCAGGAACATGCCGACGCCCGAGAGCGCCACGCCGACCAGATCGAACTTGTGCTCATGTGTGGGCAGTGTCGGCACCAGCCAGAAAGCCAGCGCGAAGGCGACGATGCCGATCGGCACGTTCACGTAGAAGATCCACTGCCAGCCCTGCCAGTCCACCAGCACGCCGCCCAGGATGGGGCCGACCAGGGTGGCCAGCCCGGCCACGCCGCCCCACAGGCCCATGGCCGCGCCGCGCTTGTCCGGCGGGAAGGTGCGGGTGATGACGGCCATGGTCTGCGGCGTCATCAGCGCCGCGCCCAGGCCCTGCACGGCGCGGGCCGCGATCAGCATGTTGATGCTGGTCGATTCGGCGCACCACAGCGAGGCCAGGGTGAACACGGCCAGGCCGCCGAGGTAGATGTTCTTGGGGCCGAAGCGGTCTCCGAGCCGACCGGTGACCAGCAGCGGCACCGCGTAGGCCAGCAGGTAGGCGGAGGTGACCCAGATGACCTGGGAGACGTCGGCCTGCAGGTCCTTCATGATCGCGGGATTGGCCACCGCGACGATGGTCATGTCCAGCAGGATCATGAAGAACCCGACGACCAGCGCGTAAAGCGCTAGCCACGGATTACGTTGAGTGGACACGGATCAGGGTTCCTATCTCGGATGGTTGGTGCGGTCGGCGGCGAGGTCCTCGGCGGTGAGTCCCACGCACAGATCGGGGCCTTCGGTGGTGTCAGGGAGGCAGCTGCGTTCGCCGGTCTCGGGATCGAAACTCGTCCATTCGAGTTCGCCGCTCTCGAGTTCGACGACGAATCCGCGCAGCCATTCGGCTTCGGAAGCGGCCTGGGCGCAGACGAAGTCGACGCGGAACCAGTACCGGCGGGGCACATCCCCGGCCGCGGCCAGATTGCGGAGCGCCGTGAGATCGGCGAGCCGTGATTCGATCCAGACAATGCGGTCGCGGAGGGCGGCGATGACCTCGGCCGCGGGCAGATTGTGCGCTTCGGCCAGTGCGGACACCACCGCGGGCTGCTCCTTGGCCGGTTCGCGCAGCAGCTCGGTGATCCTGGTCCGTAAGGCCTCGCGTCCGGCCGTGCGAATTCGGTAAGTGGTGCGTTCCGGCCGGTTACCGGCCCGGTCGGTGCCCTCGGCGGCCACCAGTTCCTGGTCGGCCAGCCGGGCCACGGTGTGGTAGAGCGAGCCCGGTTTGATCTTCACGAACTCATCCTCATGCCGGCTCAGGAGCAGTTGATACATCTCGTAGGGGTGCATCGGACGTTCCTCCAGCAGTGCGAGGACCAGCATCGCCAGGGGCGTGAGTGCCGGCACCGACTGCTTCTTCGTCACTGAACCTCCGTCTCCGGCGACGCTACCGCTCGCCGCCGACATCCTCCGTATCAAATATTCCACGTGGAATATACGATACGGAGCATCCCCGGCACAACCCCCTGTCCTCCGCTAGCCGAAGAGGTATCCGCTGTGAGACCCGTCACCGCGCGATGAAATGCCTTGTCGCAGGTGAATTCCCGGCAAGCCGCAACCAAAACTGGCCGGTAGCATCGGATTTCGCTAGGGAGTAGCAGAAAGAGGTACACGCAATGTCCGATCAGGAATCGAACACCCAGGACACCGCCGCCGCCGACGGCATCGCCGCGATGATGGCGGCCTGGGACATCAAGGGCACCAACGATTCCGCCGAGGCCGAAGGCAACGCGCAGGGTCAGTAATCCCTGGCTCCATCGTGACGACTCCGCCCGCCCGATTCCACGATCCGGCGGGCGGAGCCATGTCGGTCTCGGAATACAGGATCGAGCTACATCACAGTCGGCTGTGCGAGCAGCGCATCATGTCCGAACTGTTCGATCGGGCTCTCGATCTGCGTCTCGTCAGGAAGAGCGGCTCGCCGACATCGAGTCACGATATGTTCGCAAAACGGCGCGGGGCCGGATCTCGTGAGAGATCCGGCCCCGCACTGGGATTCGGTGATCAGACGGTCGGTGCGAACGCCTCTTCGATGATCTCCGCCTGCTCCACCGCGTGCACCTTCGACGAACCCGAGGACGGGGCCGACATGGCGCGGCGCGAGATGCGGCGCAGCTTGCCGAAGCGGGCCGGCAGGATCTCCGGGAGATTGAGGCCGAAGAAGGGCCATGCGCCCTGGTTGGCCGGCTCCTCCTGGACCCACGCCAGATCGATGGCGCCCGGATACTGCTCCAGGGCCTCGTTCAGACGGAACTTCGGAATCGGGTACAGCTGCTCGACGCGCACAATGGCCACGTCGTCACGGTTGTGCTTGTTCTTCTCGGCCACCAGCTCGTAGTAGATCTTGCCGCTGGTGAGCAGCACGCGCTTGACCTTGGAGCGGTCACCATCGCCCGACTCGTAGGTCGGCTCCTCGAGCACGGTGCGGAACTTGTTGTCCGTGAAGTCCTCGACCTCGGAGACCACGGCCTTGTTGCGCAGCATGGACTTCGGCGTGAAGACCACCAGCGGACGGCGGATGCCGTCCAGGGCGTGACGGCGCAGCAGGTGGAAGTAGTTCGACGGGGTGGACGGCACGGCCACCGTCATCGAACCCTCGGCGCACAGCTGCAGGAAGCGCTCGATGCGACCGGAGGTGTGGTCCGGGCCCTGGCCCTCATGACCGTGCGGCAGCAGCAGCACGACCTCGGAGAGCTGGCCCCACTTGGCCTCACCGGAGGAGATGAACTCGTCGATGATGGACTGCGCGCCGTTGACGAAGTCACCGAATTGCGCCTCCCACAGGACGAGCGCGTCCGGGTTGCCCAGCGAGTAGCCGTATTCGAACCCGACGGCCGCGTACTCCGACAGCGCCGAGTCGTGCACCGCGAACCAGCCCGGGTTGTTGGACCCGATGTTGTGCAGCGGTGTGTACTCGTCGCCGTTCTTGCGGTCGATGATGACCGAGTGGCGCTGCGAGAAGGTGCCGCGGCGCGAGTCCTGACCGGTCAGGCGGACGGCCTTGCCCTCATCGATGAGCGTGCCGAAGGCCAGCAGTTCGGCCATGGCCCAGTCGACCTTGCCCTCGTAGGCCATCTCACGGCGCTTCTCCAGCACCGGCTTGACGCGCGGGTGCACGGTGAAGCCGTCCGGGACGTTGAGGAACGCGTCGCCGATGCGCTGCAGCACCGTCTTGTCCACGGAGGTCACGAGATTCGGCGGCAGCTGCTGCTCGTCCTCGACCGACTCCGACGGCTCCGGCGGGAACTTCTCCAGCTCGCGCACCTCGTTGAAGATCCGCTCCAACTGACCCTGGTAGTCGCGCAGAGCGTCTTCGGCTTCCTTCATGGAGATGTCGCCACGGCCGATCAGGCTCTCGGTGTACGCCTTGCGGACCGAGCGCTTGGTGTCGATCACGTCGTACATGCCCGGCTGGGTCATCGACGGGTCGTCGCCCTCGTTGTGGCCGCGACGGCGGTAGCAGATCATGTCGATGACGACGTCGCGGTTGAACTTCTGCCGGTAGTCGACGGCCAGCTTGGCCACCCACACACAGGCTTCCGGGTCGTCGCCGTTCACGTGGAAGATCGGCGCGCCGATGAACTTGGCGATGTCGGTGGAGTATTCGGTGGAGCGCGAGTACTCGGGAGCGGTGGTGAAACCGATCTGGTTGTTCACCACGATGTGCACGGTGCCGCCGGTGCGGTAGCCGCGCAGGCCCGACAGGTTCAGCGTCTCGGCCACGACACCCTGGCCGGCGAAGGCCGCGTCACCGTGCAGCATGAGCGGCACGACCGAGAACGACCGCGCCTCTTCACCCTTGGTGACGATGTCTTCCTTGGTGAGCAGGTCCTGCTTGGCGCGGACCAGACCCTCCAGCACCGGGTCGACGGCCTCGAGGTGCGAGGGGTTGGCGGTCAGCGAGACCTCGATCTCGTTGTCGCCGAACATCTGCAGGTAGGTGCCGCGCGCGCCGAGGTGGTACTTCACGTCGCCGGAGCCGTGGGTGGCGGCCGGGTTCATGTTGCCCTCGAACTCGGTGAAGATCTTCGAATAGGGCTTGCCGACGATATTGGCCAGCACGTTCAAGCGGCCGCGGTGCGGCATACCGATGACGACCTCGTCGAGGTTGTACTCGGCGCACTGGTCGATGACGGCGTCCATCATCGGGATGACCGACTCGGCGCCCTCGAGCGAGAAGCGCTTCTGGCCCACGTACTTGGTCTGCAGGAAGGTCTCGAACGCCTCGGCCGCGTTGAGCCGGGACATGATGTACTTTTGCTCGGCCACAGTGGGTTTCGCGTGCTTCTGCTCCACGCGGTCCTGAATCCACTTGAGCTGCTCGGGATCCAGGATGTGGGTGTACTCCACACCCACGTGGCGGGCGTAGGCGTCGCGCAGGATGGACAGCACGTCGCGCAGCTTCATGCGCTCCTGGCCGTGGAAGCCGGCGACATTGAATTCGCGGTCCAGGTCCCACAGGGTCAGGCCGTGCTGGGTGACATCCAGGTCGGGGTGCGAACGGAACTTGTCCTTCACCAGCCGCAGCGGGTCGGTGTCGGCCATCAGGTGGCCGCGGCTGCGGTAGGCGTTGATCATCTCCTGCACGCGGGTCGACTTGTCGATGCCGCGTTCCTGAATGTCCTTGCGCCAGCGCACCGGCTCATAGGGGACACCCATGCCGTGGAAGATCTCGTCGTAGAACTCGTCGGAGATCAGCAGGTTGTGGATGGTGCGCAGGAAATCACCGGACTCCGCGCCCTGGATGATGCGGTGGTCGTAGGTGGAGGTCAGCGTCATCAGCTTGCCGACGCCCATCTCGGCCAGCTGCTGGTCGCTCATGCCCTGGAACTCGGCCGGATACTCCATGGCGCCGGCGCCGATGATCGCGCCCTGCCCCTGCATGAGGCGCGGCACCGAATGGTTGGTGCCGATGGTGCCGGGGTTGGTCAGCGAGATGGTGACACCGGCGAAGTCGTCGGTGGTGAGCTTGCCGTCGCGGGCGCGGCGCACGACGTCCTCGTACGCATTATGGAACTGCGCGAAGGTCATGCCCTCGGCGTTCTTGATGGCCGCGACCGCGAGCGAACGGTTGCCGTCCTTGCCCGGAAGATCAATCGCCAGACCGAGATTGGTGTGCGCGGGGGTCACCGCGTTCGGCTTGCCGTCGATTTCGGCGAAGTGCCGGTTCATGTTCGGGAAGGCCTTGATGGCCTGCACGATGGCGTAGCCCAGCAGGTGGGTGAAGGAGATCTTGCCGCCGCGGGTGCGGGCCAAGTGGTTGTTGATGACCAGGCGGTTGTCGATCATCAGCTTGGCGGGGATGGCGCGCACCGAGGTCGCGGTGGGGATGGCCAGCGACGCCGACATGTTCTTGACGATGGCCGCGGCGGGCCCGCGTAGCACCTTCGCCTCGTCGGCGGCGGCGGCCTTGGGGCCGCCCGAGGTCGGGGCCGCGTTGGAGGTGGGGGCGGGAGTGGTCTGGGGGGCGCGCACCTGGGCCGGGGCGGGGGCGGCGGGCGCGGGGGTGGTGATGGGGGCGGGCGCGGGGGCCCGGGTGGGTCCGGGGGCCGGGGGCACTGCGGCGGGGGCCGGAGCGACGACGGCGGCGGCCGCCTGGCTGTTGTTACCAATCTCGGCAGTGTTCTCCGGCGTGTAATCCGCCAGGAACTCGTGCCAGCTCTCATCGACGGACGAGGGGTCCTGTTTGTACTTCTGGTACATCTCGTCGACAAGCCACTGGTTCTGTCCGAACTGGTCTGTTGAGCTGCTCACAGCAGGTGTTCGCCTCATTTCGTTCTTCGCGCTGCGACGTTTGTGACGTGCCCGGCACGGGTAATCGGCGGATGCGCGCCGATGCGCCCCCACTGAGGATATGCCCACCCCGTTCGCCGTCGGGCATGGCTACCATCGAGCGGACACATTCTCTCGTGACGACTCGTCCGCGCCCGAGAATATTCCTTCGGTTGCTCGCGCCGCAGCCCACAGCCGGGAGTACGGGCCGCGTGCCGCGAGCAGTTCGTCATGGGTGCCGATTTCGCTGATCCGGCCGCGCTGCACGACCGCGATCCGATCGGCCTGCGCCGCGGTCGCCAGCCGGTGCGCGACGATGACCGAGGTGCGCCCGCGCGTCACCGATTCGCTCGCGACCAGCACCGACGCCTCGGCGGCTGGATCCAGCACCGCGGTGGCCTCGTCGAGCAGCAGCAGATCGGGGCGGACCAGTTCGGCGCGGGCCAGGGCGATGAGCTGCCGCTGCCCGGCCGACAGTCCGCGTCCGCGTTCCCCGACCGGTTGCCGCATCCCCTGCGGCAGGGCGGCGATGGTGTCCAGCGCCCCTACCGCCGCCGCGGCCGCCTCGATTTCCGCCGGGCTCGCAAATGGTTTGCCAAATGCAATGTTGCTGGCGATGTCGCCGGTGAAGAGGTGAGCTTCCTGGGGCACCACACCGAGCCGGGCGCGGAACTCGGAGAGCCGATAGTCGCGAATATCCACGCCGTCCACGCGAATTGCGCCGGTGCTGCTCGGATCATGGTCGCTGTCATGCATTTCCGCTATGAACAACGGCCCGGCGTCATCGGAAAGTCCGTGATCCCCGTCACCCGTCGTCCGGGGCATGTCATAGAGCCGGGCCAGCAGTTTCACGATGGTCGACTTGCCCGCGCCAGTCTCGCCCACGAGGGCCAGGCTGCCGCCCGCGGGGATGGTCAGGGTGACGCCCTCGAGCGCGGGCCGCACCGCACCCGGGTACCGGAAGTGGACATTGTCGAAGACGACCTCGCCGCGCAGATGCCCGTCGATGGGCGTCGCGTCCGCCGGATCGGGCGCGATGGACGATCGCGTCCGCAGCAGTTCCCCGATGCGCCGCAAGCCCACTCGCGCCTGCTGGTATCCGTCGAACAGCTGCGACAACTGCATGATCGGTCCGAACAGCAGTTGCAGATAGAGCACGAACGCCACCAGCGTGCCCGGGGTGGTGGACCCGTGCGCGACCGCCCACGCCCCGGTGAAGACGACCGATGCCAGCGCCAGATCCGCCCACATGCCGACGAAGGCGAAGAAGGTGGCGATGGCCCGCTGCGCCCGTATCCGGCTGACCCGGAAGTTGTCGGAGTAGCCCGCGAACCGGCGGGCGGAGCGGGCCTCGTGCCGATTGGCCTGCACCACGCGCAATCCCGCGACATTCTCCGCGAAGTCGGCATTCACGGTCGCCGAATGCTCGCGCGCGGCACTGTAGGCGGCGTCGGAGACTCTGCGGAACCGCCAGGTGGCCAGGAGCAGCGGCGGCAGTGTCACGAACACGACGATCGCCAGCTGGAAGTCGATCACCAGCAGCGCCACGGCGATTCCGGCCACGGTCAGCAGCGCGACCAGCGCGTCGGGCAACCCGGTCTGCATGAAGGTGGACAGCGCGTCGATGTCGGTGGTCATCCGGGTCATGATGCGGCCGGACAGTTCGCGCTCGTAGAAGTCGAGGCCGAGGCGCTGCAGGTGGGCGTAGCTGCGCACCCGCAGGCCGAAGAGCACGCGCTCCCCGGCCCGATTGCTCCATAGCAGCGAGGCGGCGGCGACCAGCCAGCCGAGGACGACCAGGACGACGCCGACGGCCGTGGCCCGCACCAGCGCCCAGCCGTCGTGCTTGCCGACGCCGGAGTCCACCGCGTACCGAACCACCGACGGGAACCCCACGCCCACAATCGCATTCAGGGCGAGCAGCGCCATCGTGCCGACGACCAGCCATTTCACCAGCCCGAGCGCATGCCGCAGCCGGAATCCCGGATCCGGCTCGCGCAACGCCGCGGCGTCCAGCCCGGGCTGCTCGGTGGCGGGCGGCAGATCGCCCAGCACCCGCCGCACCTCCTCCGGTGTGTCCCGATCGACCGGCTTCTCCCCGGCGGCATGCGTATGCCGAGCACCCGCCGTCACGAGTGCGCGCTCCTCGCCGGATTCCGGTGCGGGCAGCCGGATCACGCGGTCCGCGTGGGACAGCGTGGATTCGCGGTGCGCCAGGATGAGGGTGGTGCGTCCGGAATCGGTCGGCAGGGACGCGAAGATGGCGGCCTCGGTGACGGCGTCCACGGCGGAGGTGGCGTCGTCGAGGATGAGGATGCGCGGGTCGGCGAGGAGGGCGCGGGCGAGGGCGATGCGCTGGCGCTGGCCGCCGGACAGGGTCAGGCCGCGTTCGCCGACCACGGTCTGGTAGCCGTCGGGCAGGGCATCGATGAAGTCGTCGGCCGCGGCCTGTGCGGCGGCGGCGTGGATTTCGGCCTCCGTGGCGTCGGGACGGCCCAGGGCGATATTGGCGGCGATGGTGTCGGAGAGCAGGAAGGCCTCGTCGAAGACCACGCCCACCGCCTCGCGCAGGTCACCGGCGCGCAGCTCGGCGATATCCGCGTGGGAGTCCTTGCCGTACAGGGTGATTCGTCCCGAGCCGGGCGAATAGAAACGGGGCAGCAGCAGACTGAGCGTGGATTTGCCGGACCCCGCCGGGCCGATGATGGCGACCGTCTCGCCGGGGGCGACGTTCAGGGTGAAGTCGCGCAGCACGGGGCGTCCGGGTTCGAAACCGAAGGTGAGATGGTCGATTTCGATGCCGAGCGGCCCCTCGGGCAGGTCCACCGTGCGCTCGGGATCGACGCGTTCGGGCGCGCTGTCGATGACCTGGTTCACGCGTTCGGCCGCCGCCCGCGTCAGCTGCGCCATGACCACCACGTAGGACACGACGCGGGTGGAGTTGGTCATGGTCGACACATAGGCGACGAAGGCCAGGAAGGTGCCGAGCCCGATGCTGCCGTGGAAGGCGAGCAGTCCGCCGACGGCGATCACCGCGACCAGCCCGGCCTGGGGGATGGTGGCGAGGGTCGGGCTGAACCGGGCATCGATGCGCGCCGCGCGCATGCGCTCGGCGTACAGCCCGCGCCCGTGCTGCTCGAGCAGGTCGACCATGCGGGCCTCCTGCCCGAAGCCCTTCACCACGCGCACGCCGGTGACGGTCTCCTCGACGTGCTGGGCCAGGTCGGCGGCGCGCTGCTGTGCCGACCAGGTGGCCGCGTAGAGCCGGGGCCGCACCCGGTAGACCACCAGCGCCAGCACCGGCACCACCAGCAGCGCGGTCAGCGCGAGCGGCGGGGAAAGCCACAACATGACGCCCGCGGCCAGCACGAATTGCAGGGCCGCCACCGAGGACCAGGGACCCATGGCGAGCAACCCCTGCACCAGGGTGAGGTCGCTGATCGAGCGGGAGATGACCTGCCCGGTGCGCAGACCGTCCTGCCCCGGCCCGTCCAGTCGTTGCAGCGCGGACAGCAGGTCCACGCGCAGTTCGTGCTGCACGTCGAGGGCGAGTCGGCCGGCCAGCATGCGGCGTCCGAAGGAGGCGAGGAAACGGCCGGCCGCGAGCACGCCCAGCGCGGCGGCCATGGCCGCGATGATGCCGGTGTTCCCGGCGGTCGCGCCGTCGAGGGCGCGCTTGGCCAGCAGCGGCCCGGTCACCTCCACGATCGCGCCCAACACGATCGCCAGTCCCAGTCCGGCGAGCACCCACGGGTGCTCCGCGCACCGTCCCCACAACCTGCGCAACCAGCCGCGCGCGGTCTCCGCATCCTCAGAACTCATCCCGGAGAACAACGATCTCCCCACCCTCACTTTGTTCCCGTCGTCGTGCCGCTTCTCCAGTGTGCCGGGACAGCGGCTCGTGCCTGGAGCGGGCGGAGGACTCAGCGGTGACGTGTTCGCCGGCGGTGGATGTATCGGCGGCTGCCTGCCAGGGCCGGCTCGACATGGTTTGTCGGGCCATGCGACCCAGCTGCGGCGGATGACGCGCGAGCACCGGTTGGCGGTGCCGGCCCTGTCAATGCCGCGTCGAGGATGCGCGCGTCGACCCGGTCGACGGCGTTGTCCGGGTAAAGGCTGTCTTCGACGCGTGATCGAAACTTCCACGCTAGGAGGCGGACCTGTCTCTGCAACATTCTCAAGGAAAATGTTGCGCGCAACATTGCAATGGAAAATGTTGCGATGTACGGTCCCTATATGGCTCAGACAGCTGGCGCAACGAGGCGCCCCTACCGCGAAGAGGCGCATGCGATCAACCCGCGCGACGTGCACTTCGACTTCGCCACCGTGCCCATGCACTACATCCCCGGTGAGGCGCTGGCCACCCACATCATCAACGTGATGCATCTGCTGCTGCCGGAAGGCGAGCGGGCGATGGCGCAGGCCCTCGCCGAGTCCCTGCCCTACATCGACGACGAACGCCTGCGCGAGGAGGTGACCGGATTCGTCGGCCAGGAGACGATGCACGCCGCCACCCATGAGGCCGCGCGCAAGCACCTGCAATCGATCGGGCTGGACGTCGACTCCTACGTCGCCAAGATCGGCTGGGCCGTCGACCGGATACTCGGCGACCACGGCCTGACCGGCCGCGCCAAAGAGGAATGGCTCAAGGAACGGCTCGGACTGTTCGCCGGCATGGAGCACTACACCGCCGTGTTCGGCGAGTGGCTGCTCAATGCCGAGATGCTCGAGCAGAAGGGCATGCATCCGGCCATGCTCGACCTGGTGCGCTGGCACGGCGCGGAGGAGGTCGAGCACCGCAGCGTCGTGTACGACGCGTTCATGCACGTCGACGGAAGCTACGCCCGCAAGGCGCGCACGGCGGTGGTCGCCAGCGCGACGCTGCTGCCGCTGTTCGTGCTGTCCGCCGGATACATGTATCGCAAGGACCCCTCGGCCGACAAAGGCCGGTTCTGGGGATGGCAGTTCGTCAGCGCCACCCGCCGCAAGGTGATCCCGAGCTGGACGACGTTCTTCACCGAGATCCCGCGCTATCTGCGGCCGGGATTCCATCCCTCCCAGCTCGGTCCGATGGACGACGCGTTGCGCTACCTCGCGCACTCGCCCGCGGCCAGGGCGGCACAGCAGTGACGCGCGCGGCGACCGGCGTGCCCGCCGGGCTGCGGATGCTCGGCGGCGTCATCGACGTCTACAAACGCGTGTTCGTCTCGGGACCGGCCGCCACCGTGCTGTCGCGGCCGAAGCCGGTGCGGCGCACCGGCTTCGACCTGAACGTGGTGATCGAGTCCGTCGAGCAGGAAGCCGATGACGTGATCGGGCTGACGCTGCGGGCGCCCGGCGGCGATCCGCTGCCGAGCTGGCGTCCCGGCTCGCACCTGGACGTCTTCCTGCCGTCCGGCCGACAGCGGCAGTACTCGCTGTGCGGCGATCCGGCCGACCGCCGGCGCTACCGCATCGCGGTCCGCCGCATCGCCGACGGGGAAGGCGGCTCCCCGGAGATCCACGAGACGCTGCGCGTGGGCGACCCGCTGCGCATCCGCGGGCCGCGCAACGCGTTCACCTTCGTCGAGGCGCCCTCCTACCTGTTCCTCGCGGGCGGCATCGGGATCACGCCGATCCTGCCGATGGCCACAGCGGCCGGCGCGCGCGGACAGCTGATCTACACCGGCCGCACCCGCTCGGCCATGCCATTCCTGGCCGAGCTGCCCGCGCACGCGGAGGTCCGGCCCGACGACGAGCACGGCGTGCCCGTGGTCGAGGAGCTGATCGCGCGGGCCGAGCCCGGCGCGGCGGTCTACGTCTGCGGGCCGCCACCGATGCTCGAGGCCGCCCAGCGCTGCATGTTCGAGCTCAATCCCACCGGTTCCCTGCACACCGAACGGTTCTCCGCCCTCCCGGTCACCGACGGGAAGCCGTTCCGGATCGAGTTGGCCCGCTCCGGCAAGACGGTGCGGGTGGAGGCGAACGAGACCGCGCTGAGCGCGATCCGGCGCGTGTCGCCGGACGTGACCTATTCCTGCCGCCAAGGGTTCTGCGGAACCTGCAAGACAGGCGTGCTCTCCGGCGCCGTCGACCACCGCGACCGGCTGCTGCCCGACGCCCAGCGCGCCGACCAGATGCTGATCTGCGTCTCACGCGCGGCGGGCGACCAACTCGTGCTCGACCTCTGACACCGAGAAGGGACGACGTTGTCCAAGCTTTCCCCCAATCCGGCGGACGGCCTCCAGGAATTCGCCTACGCCAAAGCCACCACCCAGCAACGTGTTCCGCCGCTGCCGTTGACAACGTCCCGGCGGACCAGTGCCGTCGACGTTGACCTCGACACGTCGATCGCGGTACTGCACGGAAGGAACCCCCGGTGAGCGCAGCCATCGAGCACACCGACATCGCCATCGTCGGCGCCGGATTCGGCGGCATCGGCTTGGCCGTCAAACTCCGCGAGGCCGGGTTCGACGACCTGGTGATCCTGGAACGCGCGGACGACCTCGGCGGCACCTGGCAGGCGAACAACTACCCCGGCTGCGCGTGCGATGTCCCCTCGAATCTGTACAGCTATTCCTTCGCCCCCAACCCGAACTGGTCGCGCACCTACGGCAAGCAGCCGGAGATCCTCGAGTACATCCGCTCGGTCGCGCAGCGGTTCGACGTGGTCCAGCACATCCGGTTCGGCGCCGAGGTACTGGACGCCCGCTGGGACGAGGACGCCTCCGTCTGGCGGATCGAGACCTCCCGGGGCCTGCTCACGGCCGATTTCCTGCTGTCAGCGGCCGGGGTCTTCGCCGAAGCGAAGTATCCGGACCTGCCGGGGCTGGACACGTTCGCGGGCAGGGCGTTTCATTCGCTGCACTGGGACCACGGTCACGACCTCACCGGTGAACGAGTCGCGGTGATCGGCACCGGCGCTTCCGCCGTGCAGTTCGTGCCCGAGATCCAGCCGAAGGTCGGCGAGCTCCTGCTCTTCCAGCGCTCCGCCCCCTGGATCGTGCCCCGGATGGACCGCGCCACGCTCGGCGCCGAGCGATTCCTGTTGCGCACTCTGCCCGTGGTGCAGAAGGCGATTCGCGGCGGCTGGTACGCCACCATCGAGACCTTCGGCCTGATCTCATTGGTGGACAAGCGCTTCCGCCACCCCTACGAGGCCATCTCCAAGCTGCACCTGCGGCGGCAGGTGCGCGACCCGCGACTGCGCGCGAAACTGACCCCGGACTACGTGATCGGCTGCAAACGCGCGATCTTCTCCGACACCTATTTCCCGGCGCTGGACCAGCCGAACGTCGACGTGATCACCGAGTCCATCGCGGAGATCCGGCCGCACTCGATCGTGCTGCGTGACGGTTCCGAGCACGCGGTGGACACCATCATCTTCGGCACCGGTTTCAAGCCGATCCCGTCGGTCTTCGACCGCTACCACGGACGCGACGGCAGCACGCTGGCGCAGCTGTATCACCAGCAGCCACAGAGCTACCTCGGCATCGCGCTGGCCGGATTCCCCAACTTCTTCTGCACCCTGGGCCCGTTCGGGGCGGCGGGCAACCAGTCGGCGATCTACATGATCGAATCCCAGATCGCCTACATCGTCGACGCTCTGAGCACGATGCGCCGCAACGGCGCGCGCCGGGTCGAACTGCGGCCGCAGGTCCAGGAGCGATTCGTCGAGGAGATGCGGGAACGCAGCACCTCGACGGTCTGGCTCACCGGCGGATGCCAGACGTACTACACCACCCCCGACGGCCTCAACGCGGGCCTGTACCCGAACTGGAGCTTCGAATACCGCCGCCGCACCGCCGGTTTCGACGCCGAGTCCTACGCGGTGAACGCATGATCGACATCGGAGGGCTGCTCGGGCTGGTCGGTCTCGGCGGCGCCCGCTACGACGTGGACGGACGGGTGGCGCTGATCACCGGCGCCGGTCAGGGCATCGGCCGGGAACTGGCCGCGATCCTGCATCGGCGCGGCGCACGGATCGCGGTGGTGGACATCGATGTCGCTGCGGCCGAGGCCGCCGCGCGGGACCTCGGCTCGCACGCGCTCGGAGTCGGGGCCGACGTCGCCGACCGGGAGGGGATGGAGACCGCCGTCGCCCAGGTGATCGACCATTTCGGCCGCCTGGACATCGTGGTCGCCAACGCGGGTGTCGTGCCCGAGCCCGCGACCTTGCGGACCATGACCGGACCCGCGTTCGACCGGGTGATGGCCATCAACCTCACCGGCGTGTACAACACCGTGCACCCCGCGCTGGACCAGATCGTCGCCAATCGGGGACACGTGGTGGTCGTCTCCTCATGCGCGGCGTTCGCGCCGGGAATGGCCGGATCGCCGTACATGATCAGCAAGGCCGCCGTCGAGCAGCTGGGCCGCGCCTTGCGGGTGGAGCTGGCCGCGTTCGGCGCGAGCGCGGGCGTGTCGTACTTCGGCGTCGTGGAGACCGAGATGACGCACAGCACTCTCGACCGCGACAGCGTCGGCCGCGAACTGGACAGCCTACTGCCGTGGCCGCTCAGCGTCAGGATCACCGCGACCGAAGCGGCCGCCGTCATCGCCGACGGCATCGCTCGCCGCGCGCCGCGGACCATCGCCCCGCTGGGGTGGGAGCCCTACGCCCTGCTGCGCGGCGCGGTCAACGTCGTGCTCGACAGCCGTCTCGCCAAGGACGCGCGAATGCACGACTTGGTGCGGCGCGTCGAGCAGCGGGCCCGGCCGTGACCGACCGGGGCGGTGAACACCGGGAGGGGCACGAGGAACTCGTTACGGTGGGTGTGATCCCGCGGGATCACACCGTCACCGCGGCGCCGGCCTCGCCGGCGGCCCGGGCGCTTCGTCAAGTCTCGGTTCTGCTCGGTGTCCGGCACGTGCTGGCCGCCGTCCCGGTCGACCAGCGCACCCTCGCTCCCGCGCGCACGCTGCTCGAGCACGGCATGCGGGCGGCCGCGCCGGTGCTCGGCGGCACCAGCGTCGACGACGTCGCCGACGGCCCGGTTCGCGGCGAATGGGTGCGCGGACCGCGTGCCACACGCGACGACGCCGCCGTGCTCTACGTGCACGGCGGCGGGTTCGTCGCCGGCTCATCCCGGTCCTACCGCGGCGTCGCCGCGCGGCTTTCCACGGCCACCCGGCTGCCGGTGTTCACGCTGGATTACCGTCTCGCTCCGGAGCATCCGCACCCGGCCGCGTCCCAGGATGTCGTGGCGGCCTACCGATGGCTGCTGAATCGGGGCTGTCGTCCCGACCGCATCGTGCTGGCCGGCGACTCCGCGGGCGGATACCTGGCCGCGGACTTCGCGATAACCCATGCGGCGCAGGGTGATCCGCGCCCGGCATGCCTGCTGCTGTTCTCGCCGATGGCCGATCTCTCCTTGGACATCGCGGAACGGTCTGCCCATCGGGACACCCTGATCGGTCCTGGGGCGGCCCGCGCGGCCGTCGCGCAGTTCACCGCGGAACCACTGCGGCTGCGGCCCGTCGCGGGAACCCCGCTGCCGCCGACCCTCATCCACGTGGGCGACGACGAGTTCTTCACCGCCGACGCCGTCGCGCTCGCCGCCGGGCTGCGCGCCGCGGGAGCGCACTGCCTGCTGCACATCTGGCCCGGCCAGCTGCATGTGTTCCACACGCTGCCGGCCGTCGTGCCCGAATCACGATCCGCCTACCGCGCGGCGGCCCGTTTCGTCGCCGCCCATCTCGATCCCGCCGCCGCGTAGGCGGTCTGAGCCCGAGGACCACACCATGAGCACCCGTTTCGGTACCCTCTGCGCGGCGTTCCAGTACAACGCCGCGCTCGCCCCCGACGCCGTCGCCCTCCGCACGCCCGGCGACCGGCAGACCCTCACCTGGCGGCAGTACGCGGCGCGTGTGCGCGCGGTCGCGGCCGGGCTCGCGGGTCTGGGCGTGCGCCACGGCGACACGATCGCGCTGATGATGGCCAACCGAACCGAGTTCTATCCGCTCGAGGTCGGCGCCCAGCATCTGGGCGCCACCTCGTTCTCGGTGTACAACACGCTCTCCGCCGAACAGCTGGCCTATGTGCTGGACAACGCGGGCGCGCGGGTGGTCGTCTGTGAACCGCAGCATGTTCCCCGGCTGCGGGCCAGCGGCGCGAAACTCGACCACATCGTCTGCCTCGACGAAGCCCCCGCCCATGCCATGTCGGTGTCCGACCTCTTGGCCTGCGCGACACCGGATTTCGATTTCGAAGCCACGTGGCGGGCGGTGCGCCCCGAGGACGTGGCGACCCTGATCTACACCTCCGGCACCACCGGCGACCCGAAGGGCGTCGAGACGACGCACGCGAATCTGATGTTCGAGTGCTACGCCGTCGCCGAGGTCCTCGACATCGAGTTCGGCGACACCATCACCTCCTACATGCCCAGCGCGCACATCGCCGACCGGTTGACCTCCCTGTACTTCCAGGAGGTGTTCGGCACCCAGATCACCTGCGTCGCCGACGCCAAAGAGATCGGTTCCGCCTTGGCCGACCTGCACCCCACGATCTGGGGAGCGGTCCCGCGGGTCTGGGAGAAGCTGAAGGCCGGCATCGAATACGCGGTGGCGAACGAACCCGACGAAACTCGCCGGGCGGCGATGCGCTGGGCCCTGTCGGTGGCCGCCGAACGCAGCCACCACCTACTCGATGGACGGCCGCTCCCCGAGAACGCGGCCGCGGAATGGGCCAGAGCCGACGACCTGGTCCTCTCGGCGCTGCGCGCGAAGATCGGGCTGGACCAGGTGCGGTGGGCGATCTCGGGCGCCGCGCCCATTCCCCGGCAGACCTTGGGTTTCTTCGCCGGTCTCGGCATCCCGATCGCGGAGATCTGGGGCATGTCCGAGCTGACCTGCCTGTGCAGCGTGAGCCATCCGCGCGACGCCAGACTGGGCACCGTCGGCAGGCTGCTGCCCGGCATGGAGGCGAAGCGGGCCGACGACGGCGAGCTGCTGGTCCGCGGCCCGCTCGTGATGAAGGGCTATCGCGGCGAGCCGGAGAAGACCGCCGAGGCGGTGGACGACGACGGCTGGCTGAGCACCGGCGACGTGATCACGATCGATGCCGAGGGCTTCCTGAGCGTGGTCGACCGGAAGAAGGAGTTGATCATCAACGCCTCCGGCAAGAACATGTCGCCCGCGAACATAGAGAACGCGGTCAAGGCCGCGACTCCGCTGATCGGGGCGATGGCGGCCGTCGGGGACGGCAAGCCGTACAACACCGCGCTCATCGTGCTCGACGCCGAGACCGTGGGGCCCTACGCCGCGCAGTCCGGCCGCACCGACGTCTCTCCCGCCGCCCTCGCCACCGACGAGCACGTCGTCGCGCAGATCGCGGCCGGCATCGCCGCGGGCAACGCCACGCTCTCGCGGGTCGAGCAGATCCGCCGGTTCCGTATCCTGCCCACCTTCTGGGAGCCCGGTGGCGACGAGTTGACGCCGACGATGAAACTCAAGCGCCGGGTCATCGCGGAGAAGTATGCCGAGGAGATCGCGGCGCTCTACGCACAGGAACGTCCCGCGCACGTGCACGAGCCGGCCTGATCGCGGACTGCTCCACCTCCGCCGAGCAGAGGGGCCGATGAACCGATGAAGACCAACCACCGCCATCGGCCCTCACCGCGACGTACGGTGCGGACACCCGGCGGTCCGGGCACCGATCACGAGGTGTGGCGCCGGCCCTTCGCCGACCGGGTCCGATCAGATATCGCGGCGGGTGAGGAACCACCAGGCGCCCGCGCCCGCCGCGGCGCTCCACAGCACCATCAGCGCCATGGCGGCCGGGGTGGGCGCGATGAGTGCGTTCTTGGCGTAGCGGCCGCCGCTGATCGCCCCGACGGTGGAGGACACCGGCAGGAGCGCCGCCAGCCCGCCGAATCCGATGGCGCGCGCGGTGATCCAGACCAGCGGTTCGAGAACGGCCCACCCGAGCACGGCGGCCAGCGCCTGCGTCGGTGAGCGCAGCACGAAACCGACGGAGGTGCCGATCACCGCCCAGCACAGGGCCGCCAGCGCCACCCCGATCAGCACGCCGAAGAAGCCGCCGTCCATGGGCACCCGGGAGCCGCCGGCCAGCCGCATGGCGGCCCAGCCCAGCACCTCCATCACCAGTACGGTGCCGAGCGAGAATGCCGCCGCCACCGCCAGTTTCGCGCCGAGCAGCAGGGTCCGGTCGGGCGTGAACAGGGAACTCACCGCGAGCGATCCGTAGCGGAACTCCGATCCGGAACCGAGCGCCCCGAAGGCGGCGGCGGCCGCCACCGTCAGCACCAGCACCCAGGTGGTCAGCAGCGCGGCCCAGCCGGATCCGGTGGCGAACCCCTGCGCGTGCTCGCCGGGCTGGAAGCCGGTGCCGAGCGCCAGGAACGCCAGCAGTCCCGCCGCGACGACCCCGCCGCCGATCAGCCAGTTCAACCGCACCGAAGTCACCTTCCGCACTTCGGAATTCGCGGCCCGGGCCACCTCCGGCGGCACACTGAGGATCATCGAGCGTCCTTTCGTGGAAGGTCATCGGTCCGGCGTATCCGTGCGGCCCGGTCGAGCAGCCGACGGCCGGCCCGCCCCGGCCCGCACCTCGCCGTTCCGGTGTGGCCTCGGCTGGAACTCACGGCGGTGGCGGAGGTCCCGGCCGAGACCGGGACACGATGACGAGACGGGCTCCGCGAGCCGGGCGGGGAGGGGCTCTCACCCGTGGGCTCAGCCGGCCGGTGGCGGATACCGATGCGGCACAACGGCTTCACCGATAGGTCCGGTAGGCGGCCGGACCCGGGTAGGCGGGGGCCGGAGGCCCGGTGTGGGTGAGTGCGGCCAGGACCTGGTCGGGATGAATATGTTCGGGGGTGATCTCGGTGAGCTGGACGCGGGCGGTCGAGGCGGCCGATTCCAGTTGGGACAGTGAGGTTTCCGCGACGGCCAGGCGGCCGTCGGGTCGCATGACCGCATCGGTGAAACCCTGTGCGGCCAGCGTGGTCGCCAGCGCGATCGGGCTGGACGCCTTGACCAGCAGCCGGTCCGGGTGGCTGCGGCGCAGCCGGGCCGGGCTGCCCTGGAAGGCGATATGGCCGCGGTCCAGCACGATGAGCTCGTCGGCGATGGGCAGCACGGTGCTCAGCGTGCGCGAGGTGAGCAGCACGGTGCCGCCGCGACGGGCGTGGCCGCGCAGGTAATCGTTGAGCCAGGCGGTTTCGCCGATATCGAGACCGGCGGCAGGATCGTCGAGCACCAGCAGCGGCGGCGAGCCGAGCAGCGCGACCGCCAGCGCCAGCCGGGTCTGCATGCCCTCGGATAACGTGCCGATGCGCCGGCCGGAGGCCTCGGTGAGCCCGACCAGTGTCAGCAGCTCCTCGACCCGGCTCGCGGAAACGCCTGCGGCGCAGGCGTATACGCGCAGCTGGGCTTCCACCCGGCGGGCCGGATGCAGGCCGCGCGGGACGAGCATGGCGCCCACCACCTGGCGTCCGGCCCGTATCCCGGAGCCGGGGCCGCCCACGCTCGCCGTGCCGGAGGTGGGGGTGAGCAGTCCGAGCAGCATGCGCAGCACCGTGGACTTGCCCGCGCCGTGCGGGCCCACCAGGGCGGCCACCTTGCCGGCGGGCACCACGAAACTCACGTCCTCGACGGCGGTGACGGTGTCGAAGGTCTTGGTCAGGCCGCCGGCGGCGAAGGCGAGCGGGCGGGCGCTCATGGCTGCCGGTTCCAGGTCGGCGCCTCCACCGCGGGCAGCGGATCGGCGTCGATGATCAGGGGCTGCGGCCAGGTCAGCGGCGGCGCGCCGAAGGCCTTGCGGGCATTGTCGACCACGCCGCGGCCCAGCGCCCGGTTGCCCAATCCGCCGATCGCCGCGCCGATTCCGGCCGGGATCACCTTGCCGACCATGAGCGCGCCGCGTTTGGCGATGAACTGGATCATGAACCGCTTGAGCAGCGAATCGTTCATCGCGCTGAGACCCGGGATCTTGCCGGCCAGCAGGCTGCCCCAGTTCTTGGCCGAGTAGCCGACGCTCTTCTCCACGATCTCCATGCCGCTCTCGCCGAGCACCACGGCCAGCACCAGCGCGCGGCGGCGCTCCTTGTCGTGGGGCGCGATCCCGTGCACGGTCGCCACGGCCAGGGTGAACACCGCGGACGCCTCCAGGAAGAAGGCGGTCTCCGCGCTCATGGCCGCCACCGAGGCCACCGTTCCGACGCCCGGCACCGCCGCGGTCGCGCCGACCGCCGTGCCGGAGGTGGTCACGGTATTGAGGTAGAGCTTCTCGATGCGGGCGATGATCTGCCCGGGCGTTTCATCCGGGTGCGCGTCCCGCAGCTTGCCCACGTATTTCGCGACAGCGGGGGCCTGTACCTGGGACCCGTTGTCGAGCAGCGAGACGACCGCTTTTTCGAGCCCGGCCTTGAACATCGACGACAACCCTTCTCCGTGCGGTCCTCCGACCGAAACTCTATGGCACCCCGACAACGATTCGCGAGATAGACCGGTTCCGGGCGGGAGCTTCGCGCACCGGGGTGATCGTCCTAGGGTGGACCACATGGCAGGCGTGTCCGAAGGCGCGTCGGGAGTGCCCGACCCGCGATTGCGCGCGTACGTCCTCGGCTACGAGGGCTACCTGCTGCACGGATTCGCACCGGGCACGCATGTGGGCATGCCGGGGTCGGTGCTGACCGTGATCATCACCATCGACGAACCCATCCACGTGCCGGTGTCCTCGCATCCGGAACAGGCGGGCGGCCACTGGGACATGCTGGCCAGCGGGCTCACGGTGCGGCCCGCGGTGATCGCGCACCACGGATTCCAGCACGGGGTGCAGCTGAACCTGACTCCACGCGGCTGCCGCGCGCTGTTCGGGATGCCCGCGGCTGCGCTCGGGTCGTGGATCGTGAATCTGGCGGACGTGCTCGGGCCGCGCGCCGCGGAGCTGCGGGAGCGGCTGTCCCTGTTGCGCGCGTGGTCGCAGCGGTTCGCCGTCATCGACGAAATCCTGCTCCGCCGTGTGGATCCGGTGCACTGGGACGGCGAGCTCGCCCACGCCTGGACACTACTGTCCGGTCCAGACCCGGCGGTGCGGGTCGCCGAGGTCGCCGACGAGATCGGCTGGAGCCGAAGGCATCTGGGCAGTCGGTTCAGCGCCGAGTTCGGCATCACCCCCAAGGACGCCGTCCGGGTGGCCCGCTTCGAACGCTCGCACCGCCTGCTGCGCGAGTCCGTGCCGCCTCCGCTCGCCGAGGTGGCGGCCGTGGCCGGGTATTACGACCAGGCGCACATGGCCCGGGAGTGGCGGGAGCTGGCCGGCATGCCGCCGTCGATGTGGCGGGAGAGCGAGGAGTTCCCATTCGTCCAAGACCAGCGGGCCGCCGAGATCGGAGACTAGTCCCATGAGCGAAACGACAACCCCCACCAAGACCGGCACCGTCGTCTGGCCGACCCTGGTTTACCGCGACGCCCCGGCCGCGATCACGTTCCTGGAGCGGGCCTTCGGCTTCGAGACCACCGCCCGCTACGACGAAGGCGACACCGTCGCGCACGCCGAACTCGCCTGGCCGGGCGGCGGCGCCATCATGCTCGGCGGCGTCCGCGAGGGCATGGCGCTGGAATGCCAGCCGCCCGGGGTCGGCTCGGTATACATCGCCATCGACGACGCGGACGCGCTGTATGCCCGGGCCAAGGCCGCGGGCGCGATCATCACCCGCGAACTGCGCGATGAAACAGACTATGAGTCAAGGGGTTTCACCTGCCGCGACCCAGAAGGGGTCTACTGGAGCTTCGGCACCTATCGGGGTGCGGCGGGTGAGTAGGCGGTCTCAGGCCGGGGCGTGACCCGCGGGCACACGCTCGGCAACCGGCGGCGGGGGTGGCGGGGTTCCGTCCCCGAAGGGCTTGCCGCCCAGGGCTTCCCGGCCATGCGGGGTGAGCCAGTTCTCCAGTTCGGGCCCCTTCGGGACGACCCGCGTCGGATTGATGTCGGTGTGGACGATGTAGTAATGCTGTTTGATCTGCGTGAAGTCGACCGTGTCCCCGAAGCCCGGGGTCTGGTACAGGTCGCGGGCGTAGGCCCACAGCACCGGCATCTCGGTGAGTTTCTGCCGGTTGCACTTGAAATGGCCGTGATACACCGGATCGAACCGGACCAGCGTGGTGAACAGCCGCACATCGGCCTCGGTGATGGTGTCGCCGACCAGATAGCGCTGCCCGGCCAGCCGTTCCGACAGCCAGTCGAGGGCCGTGAAGAGCCGGTCGTAGGCGGCGTCGTAGGCGTCCTGCCCGCCGGCGAAGCCGCACCGGTACACCCCATTGTTGACCTCGGTGTATACCCGGCGATTCACCGAATCTATCTCCGCGCGAAGGTCTTCCGGGTACAGCCGCGGCGCGCCGGGCCGGTGGTGCGCGGTCCACTCGGTGGAGAAGTCGAGGGTCATCTGCGCATAGTCGTTGGTGACCACCGCGCCGGTGCGCTCGTCCACGATGGCGGGCACGGTGATGCCGCGCGGATAGTCGGGGAATCGCGCGAAGTAGGCGTCGCGCAGGAAGTGGATGCCCAGCACCGGGTCCACCTCGCCGGGATCCAGGTCGAAGGTCCAGCTGCGCTTGTCATGGGTGGGACCGCACAACCCCAGCGACAGCACCGATTCCAGCCCGAGCAGCCGCCGCACGATGAGCGTGCGGTTGGCCCACGGGCAGGCCCGCGCGGCCACCAGCCGATACCGTCCGGGCTCGACGGGATAGCCGTCGCGCCCGTCCGCGGTAATCCGCGTGTCGATGTAGTTGGTATCGCGCTTGAATTCGCCGGGTTCGACATAGGTGCCCGGCTCGGATTTGGACGTGGTCACTGTGCCATTCTGCCCACCGTTTCGCTCCGGGCGGGTTCGCAAGGACCCAAGTCTCGACTCGTCCCTCCTCCGAGACGAAGGTCTCTCGAGCCGCGGTCCAGAATCGAGCGATGCGCCTCCCGCGCGCGACCGCGAACATCGGGCGATCCCCACGGTCGCCGGTCTCGATGTCGTGCCCGCTCTTTTGCGAAAGTAAGCGGCCGCATACATTCAGGGTCATGACTGACTCGAAGCCCACGCGCCTGGAACGCATCGTCACCGATGGCGGCGCGGACGCGGCGATCCTGACCATCGACAATCCGCCGCTGAACCTCTTCGACAAGGCCCTGATGGAGACGCTCGGCTCGGATCTCGAGGAGCTGTCGGCGAATCCGCCCCGCGCGCTGCTGGTGCGGGCCGACGGCAAGCTGGTCTCCGGCGGCGTCGACGTCCACGTCTTCGACGGTCTGTCCGAGGCGGAGGGTGCGCAGTTGTGGCGAACCCTGTTCGCGCGCATCATCCACCCGCTGGAGGCGCTGCCCTGTCCGGTGATCTTCGCCGCCCACTCGCTGACCCTGACCGCGGCCTTCGAGATGGCGCTGGCCTGCGACATCATCCTGGCCGCGCCCAAGGCCAAATTCGGCCTGGTGGAGACCGTGGTCGGCCTGACCCCGTCTATGGGCGGCCCGCAGCGGCTGGCCGAGCGTGCCGGTTCCGGCCGCGCCCGCGAGTTCGTCATGACCGGTGACACGTACGACGCCGCGACCATGGCCGAGTGGGGCGTGGTCAACGCCGTGCACGAGGATGTCGACGTGGCCGCCCGAGCGCTGCTGGCCCGGCTCGCCGACGGCCCGACCCGTGCGCACGCCGCCACCAAGGCGATCATCGAGGCCTGGCGTTCCGGCGGTGTGGCGCACGCGGATTCGGTGACCCCGGATGTGTCCGGGCGACTTTTCGGCACCGAGGACCTGCTGGGAGCGGTGCGCAGCTTCCTGGAGGTCGGCCCCGGAAAGGCCGTGTACACGGGCAAGTAGGCCCCGGTCCGGCCCTTCGGCGGCCGATCGATCGTGCGCGCCCGGGCGTGTCTTCTGCCGCCCGGTCGTGTCAAGCCCGCCGATTGCGCCGGTGTGGGATCAGGGGGCGATACGAGACCGCCCGGCGGGGAATCCCGGATGCGGCTGCGCCGAGGACGCCGCGAATCCGATGTTTCCGCGGGCTCGGTCGGGGGAAGGCTGGGTTGACCGGCGGCGATCTGGCTCCGTGGTGTCAAAGCGTGACATCCGTTTGCCGACAATCCGCCCATCGCTGTGATCTGCATCATATAGTCACTCTTGCCCGGCAGGGCTTCGAGGTACTCGGAGGGACGACGATGTCGCAGTTACTCGTGGAATATCCGCAGACGCGAAACAGCTGGTGCGACAACCCGCTCGCACGCGCTGCCGATGGCGTCCTGCGCTATGGCAACCTCACGCCGGCGCTCACCGAATTCCTCGACGTCCAGGTCCATGCCTTCGCCGCTCGTGAGGCCGTCGTGGAGATCGGCGGGCCCCGGCTCACCTACCGCGAACTCTGGTACTCGGCCTCCCGCATCGCCGGCGGTCTCCAGGAACACGGCATCGGCTACGGCGACCGGGTGGCGGTGCGCATGCCGGTCGGCGCCCGCTGGGTGCAGGCGTTCCTGGGCGCGCTGCTCTCCGGGGCGGTGCCGGTCCTGGTCCACGACGGCCTGCCGGATGCGGTCGCGGACCGGGTGATTCACGACGCCTGCGCGGACTTCGTCCTCGACGGCGGTGGCAGCGCGGCCGGTTTCCGCGAGGCACTGCCAGACGGCGCGGCCTTCATCGACGACGGCGCGTCCCTGGGCGAGCTCGCGCTGCTCTGCTACACCAGCCCGGGCGCCGAGGCGGGCCCGCGCGGGGTGGAGCTGACCAACGAGAACCTGCTCTCCGCTATCCGTTCCGTGGTCGGCGCGCTGGATCTGCCCACCGACGGGCTGCGCAATCTGGTGCTGCTGCCACTCGCGCATGCCAGCGGCTGCGTCGACCAGCTGCTACCCACCTTCGCGGTCGGCGGCACCCTGGTGCTCACTCCGGACCGTTCGGCGGTGCCGCGGGCCCTTGTCGCCGAACACATCGACATGGTCGCCGCGACTCCGCGCATCTTCGCCGGTCTGCTGCCTTGCCTGGCCGGACTGCGGGTCGAGCACGTGCGCCAGCTGTGCACCGCCGGTCACCGCGCCGAACTGGCCGCCGGCGATCCGGCCACCTCCGAATTCGTGGCGAACGTCCTGCGCGAGGTCTTCCCGGCGGCCCGCCAGTGGTCGGTGTGGGGCGCCACCGAGACCTCCGGCATCGGCCTGGCCCGCGACGACGACGCCCCCGCCCGCGACGCCCTCGGATTCGCCTTCGGCGGCACCGAACTCGCGCTGTGGGGCCCGTGCGCGGACGCCGGCCATGGCGAATTGCTGTGTCGCGGGCCGAACATCACCCCCCGTTACTGGAACGACCCGCTCACCACCGAATCCCGGTTCACCGGCTCCTGGTTCCACACCGGGAACCAGGTCAGCATCGATGCGAGCGGCCTGGTCCGCCGGTCGGCCGGGGACTGAGCGGACTCAGCCGAGCAGCCGGGCGCGCAGGGAGTCGCGCAGTTCGGGTGTGATGCCGATTTCGGCGAGGTACCCGTCCAGGCCGCCGTACATCGCGAGCATGGAGTTGGTGGCCGACTCCAGGTATTCGGGCCGGACGCCGAGCAGGTCGTCGGAGAGTTCCTCGTCGGTGTCCCCGGCCATGAACGCGCGCAGGGTCGGGACGGCGTCGTTGCTGAGCAGGTAGTCGGCGTAGATCTCCTCTTCGGTGACGTCGACCGCGCGCAATATGGTGGCCACCGCCCAGCCGGTGCGGTCCTTGCCCGCGGCGCAGTGCACCAGCGCGGTGCCCGCCAGCAGGGATTCGGCCAATGACTTGATGGCGACGTGCGCCTCGGGCATCGCGGGGAAGAGCCGGTAGACCTCGAGCATGTGGCGGGAGGCGGTGACGTGGCGGCGTGCCTCATGCGGCGGGGTCTCGCCGATACGGGGGTCGAAGGGGGTGATGTTCAAGCGCACGCCGTCAGGGATGAGGTCGTGGCCGATGTAGTCGATCTCGGCAAACCCGCGCAGGTCGTGGACGTCGGTGACGCCCAGCTCGCCCAGGGTGGCCAGGCCCGCTTCGTCGACGCGGCTGAGTTGGGCCGACCGCAGCAGCACACCTTCCCGGACCGTGGAACCGCCCGCTGTGCGGGCTCCGCCGAGGTCACGGAAATTGAAGGTGCCGGAGATCAGGAATTGGTCGTAGCGCGCAGAAGTCACCCGCTCAGGCTATCGGTGGGTGGGTGTCGCCATGGTGTCCGCGGCCGATCGAACCGGCGAATTGTGCGCTGTGAGCGGGGCGCGTTTGTGTGTGGCGAGGAAGGATCGGAATGCGTGCGGCGTTGTGGGTTCGCACACACACGCTATGTTTCGTCACGCACGCGTCACCGAAAATACCGTTCGGTCCCAACAACGTCTTTACCGGGCGATCGTTCAATTTGATCATTCCTATCCGGTCGCGGGTCTGTTCCAATTGGGTAACAAAACATTCCTGAGGTATGGAATCGGCTATCGAAGCTGGTTACGGGGATAGGAAACGGCGTAGCATTAAAACCCGTTGAACGGGTACGCCGGTGTACTGCCGGAGATCGGCACTGGTCTACTACCCGTTGAGCGAGCCGCGCAGGCGAGGTGCGCGAGTTCTTTCGCCAGAGGGAGTCGTCGTTGAGCGCAAGTGGAGAAATAATCACCCAGGTCGGACTTCGTCCGGCCATGACCGAGGCCATCGAGACCGCGGCCGGGTCGCTTGATTTCAGGGGTAATCGCGCGCTTCGTGTCCTGCTGCATGCGGGTGTCAGCACGCTGTGGCCGATCTTGAAATCCTCGCCGGACCGTCAGTTGCGTGCCTATGAGTCCACCCTGGCGGTGTTGCGGCGGCGCTGGGAGAACCAGTCGGCCTGCATTCCGGACCCGGCCGCCACGGCCATGTTCCGCGAAATGGATGCGGACGTGACCGACTTCCTGGATCTGTGCGCCCGCCGCTCGGGCACCCAGTGGCTGGAACCGGTCGACGCCATCGCCGCCTATCTGCTGGCCGTCATCCAGGGCATGGTGCTGCGCTGGCTCGCCGACTGTGATGACGAGACCACGCTGGTGGTGCTGGACGACCTGGTCTCGTACCTGTCGACCAAGGCCGTCGACCTGCCCTGAACATCGCTCGAATGGTTCGCGGTCGTATCGATTCTGGACCGCGCTCCGCCTCCCCGTGCTTGGAGCGGGGAGCGAACGGCCCATAGACCTGCGCCTTGGGGGGAGCGGAGGGCGGAAGAATCGAGACCTTCGGCTCGATGGACCCGCGCCTTGTCCGCGAACCCGCCCGGAGTGAAGCGAAGGGCGAGATAGACACCACTGGACGCATGACCAGGTTCGTGGTCGAATGATCCGGTGACCGATTCGTCGCCGATCAGCGGGCTGCACGCGGCCACCGCCGACCTCGAACCTCCACTGGCCGCGGTCGACCTGACCGCCCTGCGCGCCAATGCCGCCGATCTGGTGAGCCGCGCCCGCGGCGTGCCGATCCGGGTGGCCAGTAAATCCGTGCGCTGCCGCGCCGTCCTCGAGGAAGTGCTGGGTCCTGAGCTCACCGCGTCCGGCGGGTTCGCGGGCATCATGGGTTACTCACTGCGCGAGGCCATCTGGCTGGTCCGGGAGGGCGCGCGCGACGTCCTGCTCGGCTATCCCACCGTGGACCGGCACGCGCTGGCCGAACTCGCCGCCGATCAGCTGCTGCTCGACTCCATTACCCTCATGGTCGACGACACCGACCAGCTGGACCTGATCCGCGATGCCGTCGGCAGCGAAAAGGTCGCTCCCCGTGTGTGTCTGGATGTCGACGCCTCCCTGCGCATCGGCCCGCTGCACCTGGGCGTGCGCCGCTCGCCCATTCGCACGCCCGAGCAGGCCGCCCGGCTGGCCGCCGAAACCCTTTCCCGCGGTTTCCGGGTCGTCGGCATCATGACCTACGAGGCGCAGATCGCCGGCCTGCCGGACACCAATCCCGCTGTGCGCCTGGTGAAGTGGGCCTCGGCTGCGGAGATCGGGAGGCGCCGCCGCCAGGTGCTGGAGGCCGTCCGGTCGACGGTCGGCGAGCTCGAGCTGGTCAACTCCGGCGGCACCGGTTCCATCGAGGTCAGCATCACCGACCCGGATGTCACCGAGGTGACCGCGGGTTCGGGCCTGTACCTGCCGACGCTGTTCGACGGCTACCGCAATCTGGCTTCGCGGCCGTCCATGTACTTCGCCACGCCGGTACTGCGCCGACCGGCGCCGGGCATTGCCACCGTGTTCTCCGGCGGCTACATCGCCTCCGGCCCCGCCGGGGCCTCGCGGGTGCCGAAGCCGGTGTGGCCCTTGGGATTGAAGCTGATCGGGACCGAGGGCGCGGGCGAGGTGCAGACGCCGCTGACCGGAGCCGACGGCCTCGGGATCGGTGATCGGGTCTGGTTCCGGCACGCCAAGGCGGGCGAGCTGTGTGAACGCTTCACCGAGGTGCACCTGGTCGACCAGGATGGCAGCCGCACCACCGTGCCCACCTATCGCGGTGAAGGGCATTGCTTCGGCTGAGGCCTAGACGCGGTCGAGTTGCAGCACCGCGGCCAGGTCGGACAGTTCGACGGTGGTGGCCGGGAGGTATTCGGTCAGCAGCGGCGAGCGCACGATGATGGCCGACCACATGGCGCGCGAGATCGCGCTGGTGAGCCAGTGCCGCGACAGCAGCGCGCCGATGCCGTGCGGGGCGTCCTCGGGCGCGGAGGTGGTCATGGAGACCAGCACCATCGCGGCCTCGCGGCCCTGGAAGTGGTCGGGGGTGCCGACCAGTACGTCCTCGATGCGCGCCCGTGACAGCAAGGTCCGGATGCGCGCCACCTGGGCGTGGTAGGGCGCCACCACCAGGATGTCGTGCGGGTGCAGGCGGCGGGTGAGCGCGCCGGTGTGCCAGGGCAATCCGAGCAGGGTGCGCACCTGGCGCACGATTTCCCGGGCCTCCTCGGCGGATTCGGTGCTGTTGCCGTGGTGCTCCACCGGCACGGTGCGCACGCCGGGCGGAATGCCGTCGAGTTCCCTTGCGAGGGTGACTGTTTCATTGGAACGCAGTCGGTTGTCGTAGCGCAGCCGCGACACCGGGCCGCATATGCGCGGGTGCATGCGCCAGGTGCGGTCCAGGAAGTAGCCGTAGGCGGCGGGCAGGGTGCGGTGCGCGCCCAGTAGGCGGCCCAGCACGGATTCAGCGATGGGCTCCGGATGCAGGCCGTGCCCAGCGGGCGGCGCGGGGTCGCCCACCAGCAGCAGATTGCGCGCGCACACGGCCACCGCCAGCGCCTCGGCCAGCGGGAATTTCCCGGCGTCGACGATGACCAGCAGGTCCAGGCTGTGGCGCGCGATGCGCTCGGGATCGGCGAAGTCGCTCGACAGCCCGCCGACCACGCAGCCGTTCACGGCATTGTCGAGGAAGCGCGGATAGCGCGACGCCTCGATGGGCAGCCATTCCGGCGCCACCGCCCGGCTGTCGGCCTTGGCCACCAGCTCCGGTAACACGCCTACCCGCACCACGGCGTCGAGCACGTGTTCGACCACCTGGTGCGAGCGCGCCACCACGCCGACCCGCCAGCGGTATCGGGTGACGAGCCGTTCCACGGCCCGCGCGGTGGCGTCGGTCTTGCCGGTGCCGGGCGGACCCTGCACGGCCACATAGGAATTGTCGAGGTCCAGCACGGCCGCGGTGACCGCGGCGGCGTGGTCGCCGAACACCTCGGGCAGCGCCGCGCCCGCGCGCAGCCGGGGCGGGCGGCGGCAGAGGATGTCGAAGACGGCCGTCTCGGGCACCTGAGGAAGGGTCACCAGCAGCTGATATGCGGTGTCCTCCAATGCTTCCGCGAGATGGACGTCGTGGTCCGGCGGGCAGGGTGCGATGGCGGAGGGCAGCTCGCCGTAGGGTTCACAGCCCTCCGGCAGCATTTCGACCACACGCACGACATCCTCGAAATTGGTGTCCAGCGCGCAGCCGAGGACGGTGGCATACGTGGTAGCGCGCAGGCCCGGGGCGACGGTCATGCCCGGGGCGGGACGGTCGTAGAGGGCGAGAACCGGGGTACCGGGTGGCGGCGCGTTGCCGGTCCCGAGCCGCCCGGTGAGGGTCAGGTAGCGCCGCATGGGCCGCTGCCCGGTGCTGTGCCAGTCGGTGTCCACCGAACCGGAGTCCGCGACGAGAACGCCCGCGGTGTCGGCCCATTCGGCGACCGGGTGGTCGAGGCGGTCGTCGTGCGCCCAGCGCAGCGGCCGCCGCTCGCGCCGGTGATAGCCCAGGGCGGCGGCCGTGAGCCCGGCCGCCTCCTGCGCCGGGCCGCGCTGCGCGCCGTCGCTCTCGGCGAATTCCCGTAGCGCCGCCTCGATTTCGTCGGGTCCGGTCTCGGCGTAGTCGTAGCACCACCGTCGGCTCGGCCGGACCCCATGCTGTGCGGCCAGCTCCAGTAGCCAATCTCGCAGTCGTAGTACGGCTTCCGCGCCGCCGTCGTTCTCCTCCTGATTGGGCGGCAGCTGGTGCAGGTCATAGGACCGCTCACCGACGACCAGGGCGGCCCGCACCACCGGGTACAGATCGACCAGGGCGGGGAGCAGTTCGGCCACCACGTCCTCACCCTCGCAATCACGTTCGCCGATGGCGTCCAGGAGTTCGCGCAGAGCGCCGCGGTAGTGATGGATTCGCAGGTCGGGGCATTCGCGCTGCCGTTCCATCAGGAAATCCAGCAGCGCGTCCGCGTCATCGCGGCGGCGGGTGATCGTGCCGCGCCCGAGCGGGTCCCGGTCGTCGGCTCGGATGACGAAGGTGCGCTCGGGTTTCGGCGACGCGGGCGCGGGAACGAACCCCAGCGCGACCGTGCTCACCCCGGGGCCCTGCTCGAAGGTCGCGACCGCGGCGCTGCCGCGCTGTTCGGCGACGTGTTCTCCTTCGGCCGATTCCGTCGTTTCGGAACCGGATATCACTGGCGCGGAGGAGGTTTCGAGCAGCCGGTGCGCCGGCATGCCGCCGTGATCCGCCTGCCGCTGATCGGGTAGCGCGAGGGTGCTGATCTGCACGGTCAGATCGCCTGCCGGACGGACGATTCCGGTCGCCGCACGCGGGAACTCGCCGCTCTCGGGAGCAACGGCAGCGGTGACGGACACGAACAGATCGCCCCGGGTCGGCGCGGGGAGTGCGGCGAGGGCGGCCGGATCGATGAGGGCGTGCACCGGACGGCCGGTGCGCTCGCGCAGGATCTGGACCTCGGCCTGGCGGCGCAGCGTGGTCAGGGTGGTGGCCGGAATGCCGGTGACGGCGGCGTCGGCGACGGCCAGCCGGTCCAGCGTGGTGATGCCGGCGTCGCGCAGATGGGCGCGGGTGGCCGGGCGCATGCCGGCCACCAGCAGCAGGTCGCGGCGGGCCTCGAGCTCGGCCGTGCAGGTGGGGCAGTGGCCGCAGGCCAGATAGCGCCGGTCTCCCCACTGCACCGGAAGCAGCTCGCCGAGCTTGGTGTCGACGATGAGGTTCAGCCGGGCCCGCCGCGCCTGGTACACCACCGCCATGTCGGCCAGCGTGTAGGTGACCGCGACCCCGTCCTCCCATACCCGCGCCAGCGGTGCGGCTCGGAATCCATTGCGCCGCAGGGCCTCCGCCGCCGCGGCCAGTCCCAGCAGGGTCGCGATCCCGCCCCGCCGTCCGGCCACCCCGGCCACGAGATAATCGTGTCCCTCGGGCGCGTGATCGCGCACCAGGAACTCGCACCGGGCCACGAAGTCACCGTCGAACATCACGCCGCCGGCGACGGCCTCCGCGTCCGCCCGCAGGGCGGTCAGCGTCTGATGGTGGGCGTCGCGCAGTCCGGCCAGCGCCTGCTCGCGCAGGTCCTCGGAGAACAGCGCGCCGGTGGCGAGCGCGTCGGCCGCGGGCCCGGACAGGCGGATGCGGGTGACGTCCGTACCGTAGCGGTCGCGCAGATCGGCGAGGCGGTGTTCGACGGCCGGGCCGGGGGTGCGCGTGAGCGTGCCGGGCGACGGGAACTCGACCGGTGTCACCAGTCCCAGTTCGGCGTCGAGTGCGCGCAGCAGCGCGAACTCACAACGCGCCGCCGCCACCAGGTCACCGGTGCTGCACACGACACGATCACCGAACAGCATCAATCGCGGCCCTCCTGCGCCTCTCCTCCGCCGACACCCGCACCCGGCGGGGGTCGTTCATCACGTGGCCGAGTCGGGCATAGCGTAATGATTGCGGGCGGTGAGATGTGCCGCCAGGTGCGGCCCGCGCGCCGGTTCGGACACGCCGCGACTCGCCCACGTCAGCACGCGTGTGCGGGCGATGTTGGGAGACAACGCGACTCGCGCGCACAGATTCCGCCGGCGGCGGCTCGAGGCCCGGTCATACGCCCCAAATCGCCTCGCCATTCCGGCGTGTCGCCCCTTGTCGGAGGGCGAGGAAACGGCCCCGGCGCACAACGGCGAACCGAGCTGTCCGAACTCGGCGCTGTCCGCACCCCGGTCGGGTCACCGTCCTGCTATCGCGGCAGTTTCGACGCCCTGGGCCGCACCTACTCCGCGCCGCCGTTCGGCAACGTCGGTAATTACTCGCCAGTCGCTTGTTCCGAGTGCCCCCGTAACGCGTCCGGGTCTGTCACAATCTGCCGATGCTCTACCTCGCGGGCGCTCGCGGCCGCCTTCACTACCGCCGATGGCAGCTCGACAATGCGCAGGCTGTCCTGGCTTTCTTACCCGGGATCGGGCAGCACAGCGCGCACTACCACCGGTTCGCTCGGGCGCTCGCCGCCCACGGCATCGAACTGTGGGCCTTGGACACCTCCGGGCACGGTCTCAGCGAAGGGGACCCGGAGCGTCCGGGCACCATCTACGAACTCGCCGCCGATGCTCGGCTGTTCCTGGATCAGGTGCGCGCGCACGCGAATTCCACGCTCTTCCTGATGGGCCATTCGCTGGGTGCGGCCACCACCCTGGCCGTGCTCCGCGAGGCCGAGCCGGGCGAGTTCGCCGGGCTCGTGCTGTGCGGGACGCCCGAGGCGGTGCTGGAGGGCAGGTCGCCCAGGTCCGCCCGCGGCGCCGAGGCCCCGAATCGCGCACGCGCGCAAGGCGGTTCCCGATCGCGGGCCGCGCTGGCGACCGAGCAGGAGTCGGACTGGCCGGGCCCCCGGCTACCCGAGGGCCTGCCGGTGCTGATCGTGCACGGCGCGGACGATCGCCGCGCCCCCGTCGATCCGGTGCGGGACTGGTCGGCGCAGGTCGGCGCGCGATTGCACACCTACCCCAATGCCGGGCACGACCTGCTGCACGAGCCCGTGCACGCCGAGGTCACCGCCGAGATCGTCGATTTCGTGCACGCTCGTTCCCTGGCCTGAGGGCGTCGCGGTGAAGGGCGTGCTCCGTGGCGACGATGTGCCGGCCGCGGGCTCGCCCGCCCAGGTGCGGAAGCCGCTCGAAGGCACCCCCGCCGAGCCGTGGGTCGAGACCGATCCGAGTTTCTACGCCGGCCTCGCGCAGCGACACCGCAAGGGCATCACCGAGGTTCACTGATCCGCATCCCGGGAAGCGGTGGGGTGCAACAACTCCACCACTTCCTGGTCGGTGAGCTGATGGAAATCCCGGTACGCCCCGCCCACCCCGCCGAGGGATCGCGGTACCAGCGGGCACACCACCTCATCGGCGATCGACCGGATCCGGTGCAGCGCTTCGACCGATGACACCGGCACCGCCGCCACCACCCGGCGCGGCTCGTGCAGTCGCGCGATCTCGCACCCCGCGGCCATGGTCGCACCGGTCGCCATGCCGTCGTCCACGATCACCACGGTCCGGTCCTTCAGCGCGAGCGGCGGATCCGTCCGCAGCACCCGCCGCCGACGCTCCAGCTCGGCCCGCTCGACGGCCTCGATGTCCGCCAGCTGTTCCGCCGTCACTCCGGTCTGCCACATGACGTCGTCATTCAATACCCGGACGTCATCCTCGCCGATGGCTCCCATGGCCAACTCCGGGTGCCACGGCACTCCGAGCTTGCGGACCAGCAGCACATCCAGATCCCCGCCGATGACTTCCCGCACTGCCACGGCCACCGGCACCCCGCCCCGGGGCAGCGCCAGCACCACAGGATCCGCCGCGCGCAGGTGCACCAGTGCCCCACCCAGCGCGCGCCCGGCAGCCTCCCGATCCGGATAGAACATCGCTTCGTCCATTTTGCCCCTCCGCTCGGCTCCGGGGCGGGTTCGCGAGCCCGAGGTCTCGATTCTCCGCTCCTCAGCTCCCGAGTCACGGGTCTACGGAGCCGTCCGCGCCCCGCGCCGACGCGGAGGCCGAGGCGGAGGTCTATCGAGCCGCGGTCCAGGATCGAGCGTTCCGCTTGGCTCGTGACCGCGAACCTCTGGGCGTCCCTACTCTCCGCGGATCGTGTACCGGCGCAGCGCGAGGCTCGGATTGGTGGCGCGGACCTCGGCGAGATGGCGCAGATCCACGTGGGCGGTGGCGATGCCCGGCTGGTCGCCGAGCTCGGCCAGCACCGCGCCGGTGGGGGAGACGATCATCGACGTGCCGGAGCCGCGGGGAGCGGCCTGGTCGGCGGCGGCCACGTACATGGTGTTCTCGATGGCCCGGGCGCGCAGCAGCGTCGTCCACTGATCCACCTTGCCAGGACCGGGAATCCATTGGGCGGGCAGCAGCAGCACGTGCGCACCCGCGGCGGCCAGGCGGCGAATGCCTTCGGGGAAGCGCAGATCGAAGCAGGTCTGCATGCCGAACACCACGCCGTCCACGGTGAAGGTCTGCGACTGCTCCAGGGGGCCGGCGATGAGCAGATCGGATTCGCGAGAGCCGAAGGCGTCGTAGAGATGCACCTTGCGGTAGACGGCCGCGAACTCGGCATCGGGCGAGGCGGCGACGAGGGTGTTGTAGACCTGCCCGGCGGGCTCGTCGGGGCCGCCGGTCTCGACCACCCCCGCGACCACGTACACGCCGAATTCCGCTGCGATACCGCGCAATCCGGTGACAAACGGTCCGGTCAGCGGTTCCGCGGCGGCCAGCACCCGCTCGTCCAGGCGCTTGGTGGCGAACATCGAATATTCCGGCGCCACCACCACCTTCGCTCCGAGTTCGCTGGCCGACTTGACCTTCGCGCGCAGGGCGGTGAGATTGGCCACGGTGTCGGTGTACGGATCGAACTGCACCACCGCCATGTCCACCGACCCGGCGGCCTCGGTGCCGGTGGGCAGCCCCGTCGCCGCGGCCGGTTCGTGCACGGCCATCGCCACTGCTCCGGAGCTGCCCGCATCGGGGGTGGCCAGGGTTGCGGTGACGTAATTGCGGACGGGAGCCGGTTCGGTATTTCCGGGTCCGGACGGGGAACTCGAGGGCGTCGGGACGGAGGGCGCGGGCGGGTTGTCCGGTTGCACGACCCCCAGGGTATTCACCCGATGGTCAAGCCCGCAGCTAGCAGGCAGTAAAATCCCTGGCAATGAGTACCTCACCGGCCGACAGCGCTCCCACTGACGACGAGAGGGACGTTTCCGGCCCGTCCTTCGCCGATCTGGGCATCGATGACCGCATCCTGCGGGCCATCGCCGATGTCGGCTACGAATCGCCGTCGCCCATTCAGGCGGCGACTATTCCGCCGTTGCTGGACGGCGCGGACGTGGTGGGCCTGGCCCAGACCGGTACCGGCAAGACCGCCGCCTTCGCCATCCCGATCCTGATGGGTATCGAGATGCAGGGCAAGGCGCCGAAGGCCCTGGTCCTGGCCCCGACCCGCGAGCTGGCCATCCAGGTCGCCGAGGCGTTCGGCCGATACTCGGTGCACATGCCCGGCCTGCACGTGCTGCCCATCTACGGCGGCCAGAACTACGCGGTGCAGCTGTCGGGCCTCAAGCGGGGCGCGCAGGTCGTCGTCGGCACGCCGGGGCGCGTCATCGACCACCTCGAGCGCGGCACCCTGGACCTGTCGCAGCTGCAGTATCTGGTGCTGGACGAGGCCGACGAGATGCTCAAGATGGGCTTCCAGGACGATGTCGAGCGCATCCTCGCCGACACTCCCGATGAGAAGCAGGTGGCGCTGTTCTCGGCGACCATGCCGCCGGCCATCCGCAAGATCTCCAAGCAGTACCTGAAGAACCCGATCGAGATCACCGTCAAGGCGAAGACGGCCACCAACACCAACATCTCCCAGCGCTGGGTGCTGGTGTCCTATCAGCGCAAGCTCGACGCGCTGACCCGAATCCTCGAGGTCGAATCCTTCGAGGCCATGATTATTTTCGTGCGCACCAAGCAAGCCACTGAGGAGCTGGCCGAAAAGCTGCGCGCGCGTGGGTATTCCGCGGCCGCCATCAACGGCGACATCGCGCAGGCGCAGCGTGAGCGCACCATCGGCCAGCTCAAGTCCGGGGTGCTCGACATCCTGGTCGCCACCGACGTGGCCGCGCGCGGCCTGGACGTGGAACGCATCTCGCACGTCGTCAACTACGACATCCCGCACGACACCGAGTCCTACGTGCACCGCATCGGCCGCACCGGTCGCGCGGGCCGCACCGGTGAGGCGCTGCTGTTCGTGGCCCCGCGCGAGCGCCGCCTGCTCGACGCCATCGAGCGCGCCACCCGCCAACAGGTCACCGAGATGCAGCTGCCCAGTGTCGAGGACGTGAACGCCCAGCGTGTCATGAAGTTCCACGACGCCATCACCGAGAACCTGAACTCGGCCAACCTGCCGCTGTTCCGCAAGCTCATCGAAGAGTACGAGCGCGAGCACAACATTCCGCTGGTGGACATCGCCGCGGCGCTCGCGGTGGGTGGCCACGACGGCGACAACTTCTTCATGGAGCCCGAGCCGGAGCCCGCCGAGCGGCCGCGTCGCGACCGCGAACGAGCCCCGCGCTCCTTCGACGAGCGTGGCCCGCGGGAACACCGCGAACCGTCCCGCCACCGCCAGACCGGTGCGGAGCTGGTGACCTACCGGATCTCGGTCGGCAAGCGGCACAAGGTCGCGCCGGGCGCGATCGTGGGCGCCATCGCCAACGAGGGCGGCCTGCGCCGCAGCGACTTCGGGCACATCAGCATCCGGCCCGACCACTCGCTGGTGGAGCTGCCCGCCGACCTGTCCAAGGAAACGCTGAATGCGCTGAGCCGCACCCGGATCAGCGGTCAGCTCATCGACCTGCAGCTGGACCAGGGCCCGCCCGGAATGCGCCCGATGAGCCGCGCGCCCCGGCGTGAGGGCAAGCGGCCCGACAACCGCCGCAAACCGCGCTTCTGAGCGCGAGCCCCTCGTCATTCCGGGTCATTCCGGCATGCCGCTGGGCAGCAGAATGTTCGACGAAATGTGCTGGGGCACAAAGTTCGGAAACGGCCTGCGGTCTTCCTAGAAGTAGTCAGTGAGCCGTTGCAGCGCACCGCGATCCGGGTTGCGCGCTGGGTGGACATCGCGGGACGCGGCCGATCCGCGGTGTTCTCGGCCGGAATCCGCGCGGTGGCCGTGGATCCCAGAATGCCGGGGTGACCTGAGGACTTGTACGGTCGCCGAGAACGACCGACGCCCGCACCCGAAACGGGTGCGGGCGTCGCGTTTTCGGGAATCAGTTGGCGGCGCCGCCGGAACCGGAGTCGGCGGAGACATCGGGAGTCTGCGCCCGAGTCGTCGGTGCGGGCGAGGTGGTCGGGGTCGAGGCATTCGGTGCGTCCGGGGCGGCCTGCTGGGCGGGTGCGGTGTCGGACACGGTGAACAGGCCGACGGTGGGCAGCACCACGCAGCGCGCCCCCGGGTAGTCGATGGTTCCCCACAGCGAGGCGACGACCGTGCCCGCGCCGGCGTCCACGGTCTTGGTCAGCGAGGGGAGGTTGTACTCGGTCCGGTCGTCGAGCGGCGTGACGCCGCCGCGGCCGTTGTTGACGTTCAGCCAGGCGACGGTCAGACCGGAGGCGATCGGAAAACCGTTCTGCTGCACCATGGCCTGGAAGCTGACATTGCCCGGCGGCAGCGCCACCGAGGCGTTCGGGCCGGTGACACCGGTGACGGCCAGGGCCGAGGTGAGGCTGAACGGCATGTTGAATCCGCAGCCGAGGGTGGGCGCCAGGTACGAGAACGGCGTGAACTGAACGTTTTCCAGCTTCGCGGCGGCGACCAACTGGGCGGCCTTGGCGATGTCGGCGACCGCGGTCCTGCCCGCCGCGTCGTCGCCGACGGCCCGGGTGAGCTGGTCGAGGCCGTTCGCGGCGGGCGGCGTCGGCTCGTCGGCGGTGGCCGTGGATGTCGCGCCGAGGACTGCCGTGGCGGTGAGGGCGGCGATCGCCAGGGCACGCTGGGACAGGGTCCAACCGTTCACTCGTGCTGCTCCTGCGTCGGGTGTGGATTCCACGGCAACGTACCAGCTCGGCCCGGACGTCGCCCCGGCGAGCCGCCCGGCCGGTGCGATCCGGGTGACGGCCGGATCATTACCGGGGGGTAGGTTTGATGGCGACATCACAGCGACGCTCGGGAGAAGCAATGAAGCTGGCCCTATCACCCGATGAGGTGAAGTTCCGGGATGAACTGCGCGAGTTCTACCGGACCAAGATCCCGGCGGAGATCCGCGACCGCGTCAAATACGGCCTCGAGCTCTCACGAGATGACATCGTCACCACCCACCGCATCCTCAACGAGAACGGCTTGGCGGTGCCGAAGTGGCCGGTCGCCTGGGGCGGGCGCGACTGGACGCCCATGCAGCGCCACATCTGGGAAGACGAGATGCAGCTGGCCTCGGTCCCCGAGCCGCTCACCTTCAACGCCCAGATGATCGGACCGGTCATCGCCCAGTTCGGTTCGGAGGAGCTCAAGCAACGCTTCCTGCCGCCGACCGCCAACCTCGACATCTGGTGGTGCCAGGGATTTTCCGAGCCGGACGCGGGCTCGGACCTGGCCTCGCTGCGCACCACCGCGGTGCGCGACGGCGACTCCTACATCGTCAACGGCCAGAAGATCTGGACCACCCTGGCCCAGTACGCCGACTGGATCTTCTGCCTGGTGCGCACCGACCCGAATGCCAAGAAGCAGGCGGGCATCTCGATGCTGCTCTTCGATGTGAACACCCCCGGGGTGACCATCCGGCCGATCAAGCTCATCGACGGCCACCACGAGGTCAACGAGGTCTTCTTCGAGAACGTCCGCGTCCCCGCCGATCAGCTGGTCGGCGAGGAGAACATGGGCTGGACCTACGCGAAGTTCCTGCTCGGCAACGAGCGCACCGGCATCACCGGCGTCGGCCGCACCAAGGTGAAGCTGGGCGTCGCGAAAGAGTACGCGGCGCAGATTCGTTCGGGTAGCGGCACGCTGCTCGAGGACCCGGTGTTCGCGACGCGCGTGGCCGAGATCGAGAACGAGCTGCTGGCGCTGGAGCTCACGCTCATGCGCGTGATCTCGAATTCCAGTGACGGCAAGCCGAATCCGGCCTCCTCGGTGTTGAAGCTACGCGGTTCCGAACTGCAGCAGGCCGCCACCGAGCTGCTGCTGGACATCGCCGGCCCGGATGCGCTGCCGGTGAACGCCGGCGACATCGCCTCGCCCGGCTGGGCGCAGCGCAGCGGCCCCGGCTACCTGAACTACCGCAAGACCACCATCTACGGAGGCTCCAGCGAGGTGCAGCGCACCATCATCGCCTCCACCATCCTCGGATTGTGAGCCGCCGCCATGGATTTCGAACTCACCGATGAACAGGTCATGCTGCGTGACACGGTCCGGGATCTGCTGGGCCGCGCCTACGACCCGGAGACCCGCCTGAAGGTCACCGACACCGATCTCGGCTGGAGCCGCGACGTCTGGCGTCAGCTCGCCGAATTGGGCGTCCTCGGACTGGCTTTCGACGAGGAGGACGGCGGCGTCGGCGCCGGGCCGGTCGAGACCATGGTGGTCATGGAGGAGATCGGCCGCCGCAACGCGCCCGAACCCCTCCTCGACGCCGTGCTCGTCCCCGGCGGGCTGGTGGCCCGCGCCGGTACCGCCGAACAGCGGCAGCGGGTGCTGCCCGCGCTGGTCGGCGGGGAGACGCTGCTGGCGTTCGCGCATGAGGAACCCGGCACCCGATGGCCCGCAACCGAACTCGCCACCGCCGCGATCCCGGACGGCGACGCCTACCGGATCACCGGCGTCAAGAACCCGGTTCCGCACGGTGACTGCGCCGACCAGCTGGTCGTCAGCGCCGCCCTCCCCGGCGGTGGCGTCGGCCTGTTCCTGCTGGCGGCGGACGCCGAGGGCGTCACCCGCACCGCCTACCGCACCTTCGACGAGCGTCGCGGCGCGCAGATCGAATTCGCCTCCGCCGCGGCCGAACTCCTCGGTGCGGGCGGTGACGCCCAACCGGTGGTGGACGCGGTCACGGTGGCGGCGCAGGCGAGCCTGTGTGCCGAATCGCTCGGTGCGATGGAGGAGGCCATGCGGCTGACCACCGACTATCTGAAGACGCGCAAGCAGTTCGGCGTCACGCTGTCCAAGTTCCAGGCCCTCACCCAGCGTGCCGCCAATATGTACGTGTCGCTGGAACTGGCCCGCTCCATGAGCCTGTACGCCACCGCCGCCGTCGCCGACGGCTCCGCCGACCAGGTCGCGGCCTCCCGGGCCCGGCTCCAGGTCGGCCGCTCCGCCCGCCATATCGGCCAGGAGTCCATCCAGATGCACGGCGGCATCGGCATCACCACCGAATACCCGGTCAGTCACTACGTGGCCCGCCTCACCGCCATCGCCCGCACCCTGGGCAGCGACCTCGAACATCTGCGCGTTCTGAGCGACCGCGTGGGCGACTACACCCTCGTGGAGTTCTGACTCGTCCGGCTGACGCTGCGCCCCGCTCCGGATCGGAGCGGGGCGCAGCCATTTCCACCCGACGTCAGCTCGCGTCCCCGCCGAGCGGTTCCGCGGCGCGCACTCACGCGTGCGACCCACGAGAACCTACCGGCGCGGGAGGGTTCTCGGCATTCGTCTTCTGGCGGCGGTGGATTGGGGGTGCGAAGGTCGAATTTCGGTGTCGGGGAGGTGCGGAGCGGGCGTAGGGTGCGGAGCATGGGAGGAGAGGCAGTACGGCTGGACGGGAACACCCTGGTGTTGCCCGGTGGGGTGGGAGTGCGGTTCATTCGCACGCTGAGACTGCCCGAGCAGGGGACGCATCCCTTGCCGCCCGGGCTGGGAGATTTCCCGGTCCGGCGGGTGGCGGACTACGCGGACTCGGTGCCCGAGGAATGGAGCAAGCGCGGCGGCGTCATGCTGCCCATGTATCTGCGGGAGGCGATGTGGCTGTCGTTCTCCGCGAAAGAGCCTGCGGCGCTGCAGATCGGCGTGGGCAAGGTGTGCGCGGTCTCCGGGAAGCCGTGGAGTGATCGCCTGGCCCGCGACCCGCAGAACTATGTGGTGCTGCCCAAGCAGCCGTGGCTGGACGGTATCAACTCCGGCAAGGGCACCATCCGCCAATTCGTCGCGGTACCACTGGGATCGGGTGCGACGGTGGAGGGCCAGGTCACCGGCGAGGAGACCCACGGCGGCATTCAGCTCCAGAACTTCGCACTGAACGAGGTCGAACTCGCGCGCTGGCGCAAGGCGATGGAGGAGGATCGCGAACGGGTGCGGGCGATCTCGCACGGGGAGACTCCCGTCCCGCTGTCCCTGCCGCCGCAGGGCATGCCCGCCCCGGGCGGCGCCATGCCGCCGGGCTACGGGGCGCCGCCGCCCGCGCCGGGCAGTGGCGGGCTCGAGCGATCCGCGCGCGCGAGGTCGAGCCGTCCGGCTGTCGCGATGGGGCTCGGCGTCGGCGGCACCATGCGGCAGGAGATCTACAAAGACGAGCGCGCCCTGGCGGATTGGGCCACCAACCCCTCCGGCCGCATCTTCGTCCATTTGGTGACCCCGCCCGACTGGCGCCGGATCACCGGCGAGGCCGCGCCCCCGTCCCCGGTCGACCGTAAGGCCTACACCGAGGCGGGCCTACCCTGGTTCGACTACTTCGACTCGGACGCAACGGATCTGGCCCCGGCCGCCTCGCTCGCGGCAGTGGTCCCGGTCGGGGATTGGCTGGGCGACGACCACGAACCCTGGCAGGACCCGACTCCCGGTCAGGTCCATCAGCTCGGCGACACGAAGGGCACACTGGTCGAAGACGGCGACTGGTGACCCGCCGGGCCATTGCCCGCAGCGACCGACCGGGTCACCCGTCGGAGTCGTCGGAGGCCGCGTGATCTGTGGTCGCGAGGGTGGTCGCCGGAACCGTGGTGGCCGGGAGTTCGGTTGTGGGGCGCGTGCTTTCGGTGGTGGTCGGGCGCGACGGCGTCGTGCGGGCGCTCGCGCTCGGGTCCGCGGCCGGGTCCTCCGGGGTCGCGGTGACGGTGGAGATGGGGGCGCGCCGGGAGGGCATGTCGGCGGCTACTCGCCAGGTGGGGGACGGCGGGATGATGACGCCGGGGGTGGTGCTGGAACCGCTCTTCGTCGAAGTTGACGGTGCCGCTTGCAGATCCGCGCTGATGGGCGGGGGAGCAACGTAGGTGTCATCGTGGCCTATGCCACAGGCGCCGAGGAGAATGAGCCCGGCCGACACCGCGCCGACCGCCGCGGCGGCGCCCGCCACAGGCTTGGGCAGGTGGCGCAGCGGGGTGACCGCGCGCTCGTCCGCGCCGGCGTTGCTGCCGTCCATTGGTGGCACTCCTGATTCGTGTCGAGTGGGCTCACCCTAACGGAGGCTGCGAGGCGGGGCCAGGCGGGTGGTCGGTTCGATCACGCGAGGGCGCAGGCGATTCCGTAGGTCTCGGAAATATCTCAAACAGCGATGATTCAGATATCGAATTAGTAAACTCGGCGCGTTTTGCGTACGTGTCGTCTGGACTTTCCGTTGCCGAGCCGTAATGTGTGTCCAAAGTTACACGTGAGACGCTCGAAATTAGCCGAGGGGCGCGCCGAAGAATCGCGAGACCCGGCGGGCGTCATCGAGGAGTGGATGATGGGTGCATTCTCGGCATCTCCGCTGCGCACGTCGGCGCGCGCGGGAGACCCCGCGGCCTCCGGGCTGCGGATGTCGGCAATTCTGGCCCGCGCCGTCGCCTGGCTGATCTTCCTGGGAGGGCTCACCGGCGCGGTTCTCGGCATTGCCGGGCTACGCGTCGAAATCACCGTCGCCGGACTGATTCTCGCCTGCACCGCCGGGTTGGTATTGCTCAAGCTGAGGGCCGACGCGCACGCTGGCTAATTGTCCGCGAATTGCTCAGCGAGCGGCAATTACCCATTCGAACGCTTCGGCTTTGGACCTCGCGCCCTCGGCCGTCCGTGATCGATTGGGCTCGCCGAGTTCTTTCAGCAACTCCTCGGAAAGCCGCACCAGATCCGACAACACAAGCGGCGTAAGCCATTCCGGGCGGGTGGCGAACAACAGGTCCTCGCTCGAGGTGTTCCCGGATGCGCCCGGCGCGAACGGGCAGCCGCCCAGTCCGCCGAGCGAACCGTCCACCACCGCCGCACCGGCGGCCAAGGCCGCGAGCGAATTCGCGACGCCCATGCCCCAGGTGTCGTGGCCGTGGAAGACGATGCGGTGCTCCGCCGTCCCCCAGTGCCCGGTCTCGGCCACCGCACCCACCAGGGCTCCGACCTGACCCGGATGCGCCTGGCCGAGGGTATCGGCGATCACGATGTCCGCCGACCCGGCGGTGCGCGGATCGGTGGCGATGGCCAGCACCCGCGCCGGATCCACGGACCCGTCGAACGGACAGGTGAAGGCTGTTGCCAGGCAGAGCTGAATGCGCCCGCCCGCTTCCGCCGCGAGGCGGACCGCCTCGGGCATGGCGGCCAGGCTGTCCTCGGTGGTGCGGCCGATATTGGCCTTGTTGTGCGCGTCCGACACCGAGAAGCAGTACTGGAAATTGCGCACGCCCGCCTCGGCGGCCCTGGCCACGTGCCGCGGCGTGGCCACCCACACCCAGCAGCGCTCCAGTTCCGCGGGCGTCAGCTGCGCGACCAGCTCGAGGGTATTGGCCATGGGCGGCACCAGATCCGGCCGCGCCATGGATCCGATCTCCAGCTCCGGCACGCCCAGCGCAAGCAGTTGGCGGGCGATCCGCACCTTGCGCTCGGTGGGCAGGACCTTCCCGGTGAGCTGCAAACCATCGCGCAGCGTGACATCCCGCAGGGTCATGAGTTCGCCTCCAGGGCATCGATATCGGCGTCGGTCATGCCGAGCAGGCCGGAGAGCACCTCGCGGGTGTGCTCGCCGAGGTCGGGACCGACATTGCGGATGGGCAGCGATTGTCCGCCGATGACGGGGACGATGCCCGGGAAACCGACCTCCCGGGGCTCCGGCTCGCCCACGTCCACCCGGAAGGGCTGGATCATATTGCGCGCCTTGTACTGTTCATCGGTGACGATATCGGCGGCCGTGTAGATGGGGCCGCACGGAATCGCGGCCGCCTCCAGCACCCGCAGCGCCTCCGCGCGGGTGTGCACCCGCGTCCATTCGGCGATCGAGGCGTCCAGCCGCTCGCGGTGGCGCCAGCGACCGGCGTTGTCCTGCAGCTCCGGATCGGCGGCGAGATCGGGACGGCCGATGACCTGCATGTACCGCTGGAAGATGGCGTCGCCATTGCCGCCGATGATGATGCTGGTGCCGTCGCTGCACGGGTAGGCGTTGCTGGGCGCGATGCCCTCCATGCGACCGCCCACGCGCTCGCGGTTGATGCCGTACGCCAGATAATCGGGCACCAGCGATTCCATGACCGAGAGGATGGATTCGTTCAGCGCGACGTCGATGACGCGCTGCTCCAAGGGAACCCGCTGCACCCGTTCGCGCTGGAAGAGTGCCATGACGGTGCCGAAGGCGGCGTAGATCCCCGCAATGGAATCGCCGATGGACACGCCGACGCGCACCGGTGGCCGGTCCGGATCGCCCACGAGTTCGCGCAACCCGCCGACCGCCTCGGCCACCGCAGCGAAGCCTGGGCGCTGCGCGAGCGGACCGGTCTGCCCGTACGCGGAGATGCGCGTGATCACCAGATTCGGATTGACCTCGTTCAGTACCTCGGGCCCGAGCCCCCACTTCTCGAGCATTCCGGGGCGGAAGTTCTCCAGCAGCACATCGCAGTGCTCGAGCAGCTCCAGCACGATCCCGCGCCCGGCCTCGGTGCGCAGATCCAGCGTGATCGACTTCTTGTTCCGGTTGACAGTCCGGTACAGCATCGAGGTATTCCCGCCGTACAGCCGCCAATTCCGCAGCTCATCACCGGTTTTCGGCCGTTCGACCTTGATCACCTCGGCCCCGAAGTCCCCGAGTATCCGCCCGGCCGTCGGCGCCGCGACATAGTTACCGAGCTCCAACACCCGCACGCCATCCAGCGGCCGAATATCCATGCCCACAGTCTGGCCTAGACACCCGCGCCGTGGGACAGACACCCACAGGTTCGGGCCGAGCGCGGGGAGGCCGGAGTGCGGGGCTGGTGGAGCGCGGAGCGAAGCGGAGGACGAAGAGCAGAGCCGGTGCGACATCGGGAGAGGTGAGAGTTGTCATGGCGTCGGCCGGCCATCGGTTCACGGTGTGCGCAGGTGCACCGCGACCGACGAGCATCGAGTTGTGCCGGGCCGTGAGTCCGAGCGGCGCGTCCGCCGAAACAGGTTCAGGGTCAGCGGATCGGAAGGCCTCAGCCGACGTGTTCCCTCAGATAGGCCAGGTCGTCGGCGACACCCTCGGCCGGGGTCTCCAGAATCACCGGGGCCCCGGCGGTGCGGCACACTTCGGCCAGCAGCTGCGGATCAATGGTCCCGTCGGCGAAATTCGCGTGCCGGTCCGCACCCGAGTCGAAGGCGTCCCGTGAGGAGTTCAGGTGCACCAGGTCAATGCGCCCGGTGATCTGCTTGATCCGCTCCACGATGCCGACCAGCTCCTCACCGCCCGCCCAGGCGTGGCAGGTGTCCAGGCAGAATCCGGCCCCGAAGTCGCCGACCGCGTCCCATAGCCGCCCGATATTGTCGAAATGCCTGGCCATGGCGTGGTTTCCGCCGGCCGTGTTCTCGATGAGGATGGGCACCGGGAACCCGCCCTTGTCCGCCTGCCGCTCGAACAGCTTGCGCCAGTTGACGAATCCCTCCGCCATCTCCTCGTCCGAGCGCACGTGGCCGCCGTGCACCACCAGCCCGAACGCCCCCAGCTCGGCCGCCGCCTCGGCCTGCTGCGCCACCGCGTTGCGCGAGGGCATGCGCAGCCGGTTGTTCAGGCTGGCCACATTGATCTGATAGGACGAGTGCACCACCAGATCGATATCGCTGGCCTTGATCTCCTCGGCCCGCGGGTGCGGTGCGGGCTTGTCCCAGCTCTGCGGATCCACCACGAACATCTGGATGACATCGGCCCCCAGCTTCTCGCCGAAGCCGATCGGGTCGCTGTCCATTCGGACGTGAGCTCCAATGCGCATGCGGCCAGCGTATCGCCGACCCCCGACACCGCACGCCGCGTCATCCAGGGTTGCAAGCAAACATTGAGTGTTGCGTAAGCGGGCTCGGCGTAGATAGTTCGGTAGGCCGCGAATCGGCTACAGTTTCGGTGTTTTCGGATCGGCCCGACACGATCACATCGATCGTCTGTGGTACCTCGCGCGCTGGTGGGTCCCGGCACACGGAGTGGGAAGTGGGAGATCGTCATGCTGTCCAACGGTGACGTTTTTGCAGGGTATGTCATCGAGCGGCAGCTCGGCCGGGGTGGCATGGGTTCGGTGTACCTGGCCAAGCATCCGCGACTGCCCCGGATGACGGCGCTCAAGCTGCTGAACCGGGAGATGGTCTTCGACAAGGAGGTCCGCGCCCGCTTCGAGCGCGAGGCCGACCTGGTCGCCCAGTTGGACCACCACAACATCGTCACCGTCTACGACCGTGGGCTCGAGGACGGCCAGCTGTGGATCTCCATGCAATATATTGACGGCATCGACGCCGCCAGCGTGAATCCGCAGACGCTGCCGCCCGAACGGGCCGTGCAGATCGTCGCCGAAATGGCCGACGCCCTGGATTACGCGCACCGCAACGAGGTGCTGCACCGGGACGTGAAGCCCGCCAATATCTTGCTGGCCCGCTCCACCGGCGGTAAGGGCGAGCGGGTGTACCTGACCGACTTCGGCATCGCGCGGCTGCGTGACGACAGCGGTCACCTCACCCAGACGGGAACGTTCACCGCGACCCTGGCCTATGCCTCGCCGGAGCAGTTGACCGGTTCGGCGCTCGACGGCCGCTCGGACCAGTACTCGCTGGCGTGCACGCTGTTCTGGCTGTTCACCGGTTCGGGCCCGTTCTCGGCCACCAATCCGGCCGCGGTCATCCAGGGGCATCTGCAGAATCCGCCGCCGCCGCTGAGCGGTTCGCGCTCCGGCCTGCCGCCGAGCCTGGACCTGGTGATCGCCAAGGCCATGGCCAAGCGTCCCGAGGACCGCTTCGCCAACTGCAGCGACTTCGCGGCCGCCGCCCGGCGCGCCCTCGCGCATCCGAGCGCACCGGCCATGCCGCTGGTGCAGCGCACCGCGCCGCCCATGCCGGTGATGCCGCACACCGCCGGGCCGACCCAGGTGGCTACGCCCATGACCAGCGGTGCCATGCCGACCGGTATGCCTATGTATACGAGCGGCGCCATGCCGATGGGCGGCCCGATGCAGACCGGTGGCCCACTTCCGACCGGAATGCCGATGACCGGCGCGCCCATGCCGACCGCCGGGCCGCGCCCGCACACCGCGCCGCCGTCCCCGGCCGTGCCGTATCCAGCTTCGACGCAGGTCAATTCGGTCCCGCCCAAGCCGGTGACCGGCAACTACACCGGGCACGGGACCGCTCAGTACACCCAGTCGTCGTCCTACGCCTACGCGAGTCCGGGCCAGCAGCGCCCGCCGGTCGCGGCGCCGCGGCCGACGCCGCCGAACAAATCCAATACCGGACTCATCGTCGGCATCGTGCTGGCGGCGGTGGTGCTGCTCATCGTGGTGATCGTCGTGGTCGCCGCGGCGGGCAGCAAGGCCGGTGGCAAAACCAAGGCCGCGCCCAGCGTGGTCACCACGGCGGGCGCCGCGCCGGCCGACGACAAGCAGATCGACTGGTCGGTCGCGGCGCAGGAGTTCCCGAAGCTGTTGCCCGCCGTCAAGACCGGCGGCAAGGGCTTCAACGGCGCGACCTGCTGGGTCGCCGACTCCCCGGTCTCCACCGACGCCACCGACGGCACACCGGACTTCGGCGACTGGGAAGTGCAGTGGCGCTGCTACGGCGGCGGCAATAACAACGACCCCTTCTACCGCATCTTCGCCTACTCCTCGGCCGCCGACGCGCAGTCCGTGCTGAGCGACCTGACCCCGGACGCCAAGTCGCAGGACGCCAATGGCGGCAAAACCTACACCAACTACCAGATCACCAATGACAGCCACCCGCGCCTGGTGACCGCCTTCACCGGCGACAACAATCGCACCCAGTACCTCATGTACACCGACGGCCTCACCGGCAGCATCGATCCGGTCCTGAAGTGGTGGAAGAACGCCCCTCTCAACTGACCTGGGGGATTCGAAACCCCGGTCCGATCAGGCTAGGGTCGGCGAAGTATCTGGTTCGCGGCCCCAGCACAGGTCGATGGAGCGCTCGTTCTGGTCCGACGTAGCGGGGAAACGAAGCGGAAGAGGGAAGAACGAGACCTACGGGTCCGCGAACCCACCACAGCGAAGCGGAGACAAAGAGATTCGGGAAGGGTTCACGTGCTGCGCGTTGGGGAAGTGTTCGCCGGTTATGAGATCGAACGCGAACTCGGCCGCGGGGGTATGGGATCGGTTTACCTTGCGCGGCATCCCCGCCTACCCAGGCTCATCGCGCTGAAGCTGCTGAGTCAGGATCTGTTCGGCGATATCGAGATCCGGCGGCGGTTCGAGCGTGAGGGTGATCTCATCGCCCGGCTCGATCACCCCAATATCGTGCCGGTCTACGACCGCGGCATCGACGACGCGCAGCCCTGGATCGCCATGCGCTACATCGACGGTCCCGACGCGTCCCAGCTGGAGGCGGCGAATCTGCCGCCGCGCCAGGCCATCCGGATCATCGCCGAGACCGCGCGGGCGCTGGATTTCGCGCACCGGCGCGGCGTGCTGCACCGGGATGTGAAGCCCGCCAACATTCTGCTCGAACAGGTGGACGGCGAGGAGCGAGTCTTCTTGGCGGACTTCGGCATTGCCCGCCTGCGCGATGACGCCACCAAGCTCACTCAGACCGGCTCGTTCACCGCGACGCTGACCTATGCGTCCCCGGAACAGCTTTCGGGTCAGCCGCTGGATCCGCGCTCGGATCAGTATTCGCTGGCCTGTACGCTGTTCCGGTTGCTGACCGGGGACGTGCCGTTCGCCGCGGAGCATCCGGTGGGCATCATCCACGGTCACCTCAATCAGCCGCCGCCGCCGGTCAGCGCGCTGCGGGCCGGACTGCCGCAGGCGCTGGACGCCGTGCTGGCCCGCGCGCTCGCCAAATACCCTGAGGGACGGTTCGACTCGTGCGGTGAGTTCGCCGCGGCGGCCCAGCAGGCGCTGGAGAATCCGGCCGGAGCCACCGTGGTGGCGCACTCGCCGTTCGTTTCGCAGTCCGGCGGATCACCGGCGGCACCAGGGCAATTCGGTCCCGCGTCGACCACCCCGTACGGTGTCGATCCGAATCGCGTTCCCGGACAGCAGCCGGCCGCGACCATGCGCTACACCGCCCCGGCGCCGGCGCCGGCGCCCGCCCCGTCGCCGCCGCCGCGGGAGAAGCGTTCGAAGTTGCGGGGCTGCCTGCTCGGCGTCACGGCCGTCGTGGTGTTGACGCTGATGGCGGTCGGTGGCCTCATTGCCTGGCTCGATGAGAACGGGACCTCGCACACCTCGGCGACCACCTCCGAAGCGCCAGTGCCGACCACCGAGGTGGACGTCACGCCGACCGAGACCACCGATCCCGCCGCTGGCCTTACGGAGCACTCGGGCGCCGACGCCCAGGTCCTCAGCCAGCGCTTCCCACAGATGCTGCCGCAGGCCGACCCCGCTGCCGACGCCAACACCGGCACCGGCTACCAGGGCGCGGCCTGCTCGACCTATCAGCATTCCTCGCCCCCGCCCGACACCGGCTCCGGCGACCCGGACCTGGGCAATTGGGCCGTCGCCTGGAACTGCGTGGGGGGTGTCGGCCACCCGGCGTACCGCTTCGTCATGTACCGCTCGGCCGCCGACGCCGAGGACGCGCTCAACGCCCTGTCCGGCTACACCAAGACCGACATCAAGGTGCACGGCAACCTGTACACGAATTACCAGATCAGCGGCAGCGCCCTGCTGCGTCCGCGTCTGGTGACGGAGTTCCACTCGCAGGACGGCAAGCACGCCTTCCTCATGTACAGCACAGGTTTCCTCGCCACCGACGACCAACTGCTGGATTGGTGGCGGTCCGCCCCCATCAATTGAGGGCTGTTCGCAGCGGGCTTTTGTGTGGAGTCTGTGAGGACACGGCGCCTCAGGGACCTCCCGGATGGCATCGATCTCAGAACCTCGACACACTGGACACCATGACTTCGAACGTCTCGGAATCCGCCATCCTCGAAAAGGGCATGGCCGCGGTCGCCGCCCGAGCGACCGATCTTGTGAAGATCTATGGATCGGGCGACACGCAGGTCCGCGCGCTGGCCGGGGTGACGGCCGAGTTCGAGAAGGGTGAGTTCACCGCGATCATGGGGCCCTCGGGCTCGGGCAAGTCGACGCTCATGCACTGTCTGGCCGGCCTCGACGCCGCCACTTCGGGCACGGTCCACATCGGTGACACCGATCTGACCAAGCTCTCGGACAAGCAGATGACCCAGCTGCGCCGGGACCGCATCGGCTTCGTCTTCCAGGCGTTCAACCTGGTCCCCACCCTGACGGCGCTGGAGAACATCACCCTGCCGCTGGACATCGCGGGCCGCAAGGCCGACGAGGAGTGGCTGTCGACCGTGGTCAAGCGGCTGGGCCTGGGGGACCGGCTCACCCACCGACCCGCCGAGCTGTCGGGCGGCCAGCAGCAGCGGGTGGCGTGTGCCCGCGCGCTGGCGGGCAAGCCGGACATCATCTTCGGTGACGAGCCGACCGGCAACCTGGACTCGCACTCCTCCGGCGAGGTGCTGAACATCCTGCGCGCGGCGGTCGACGAATTCGGGCAGACGGTGGTGATCGTGACCCACGATCCGCGCGCGGCCGCCTACGCCGACCGCGTCGTGTTCCTCGCCGACGGCGTGATCGTGGACGAATTGCGCGAGCCCACGGCCGATTCCGTGCTCGACAAGATGAAGTCGCTGGAGACGCTCTGATGGCAGCCAACCCGATGCGCAAGGTCGCCTTGCGCAATCTCGCCGCGCACAAGGTGCGCTTGGTGCTGACCGTGCTGTCGGTAGTGCTCGGAACCGCCTTCATCTCCGGGTCTTTCATCTTCACCGACACGCTGCAGAGCACCTTCGACGGCATCTTCGCCTCCCAGGCCAAGGGCGTGGACGTTCGGGTGCAGCCCAAGGAGCAGCAGTCGCTGGGCGTGCCGAACGACGTGGTGGACAAGCTCTCGCATATGGACGGCGTGCAGACTGTCGCGCCCAGCGTCAACGGTCCCGTCGTGCTGCTGAAGGACGGGCACGCCGTTCAGACCGGTGGTGTACCGAGTTTCGGCCAGTCGTATCTGCCGCCGGGCAAGTCGGTGGCCGAGCCGGAAACGTTCATCGAGGGCGCGCCGCCGAGCCAACCGGGTGAGATCGCCGTCAACAAGGGCGGCGCGGAGCGGGCCGGGCTGAAGGTCGGCGATCACACCACGGTGCTGGTGCCGTCCAAGGGCAATATCGATGTGACCGTCTCCGGCGTCTACGACATCGACGCCTCCGATACGGGTGGGTTCATCTCGCTGCGGTTCGAGGATTCGCAGGCGCGCCAACTGTTCACCGACGGACTGCATGTGGCGTTCGTGGACATCGCGGCCCAGCCGGGTGTGCAGGCCGACGATCTGCGTGATCAGATCAAGGCCGCACTGCCCGACTACAAGGTGCAGGACGCCCAACAGGTCCGCGACGACTTCAAGCAGCAGTTCGGCAATGCCCTGAAGTTCATCAACTACTTCCTGCTGGCGTTCGGATCGATCGCGCTGCTGGTGGGCACGTTCATCATCTACAACACCTTCTCCATGCTGGTGGCGCAGCGACTGCGCGAACTGGCGCTGCTGCGGGCGGTCGGCGCGAGCCGACAGCAGATCTCGCGGTCGGTGGTGGGGGAGTCGCTGATCGTCGGATTGATCGGCAGCGCACTGGGTTTGGCGGCAGGTGTCGGTCTGGCTTTCGGTTTGTCCGGACTCTTGAACGCGTTCAAGCTGGGTCTGCCCACCGGGACGATGTCATTGGAGCCGCGCACGGTGCTGGTGGCCATCGGCGTCGGCACCCTCGTGACCGTGCTCAGCGCGTACGCGCCGGCGCGGCGGGCGGCCAAGGTGCCGCCGGTGGAGGCCATGCGCTCGGAGTCGAACTCGGCCGGAGAGTCGTTGCGGCTGCGCACCATTATCGGCGCCGTGCTGGCGGTGGCCGGTGTGGTGCTGGTGGTGCTGGGCGCTCGCGGCACCGGTGGCGGAGCGGCCACGGTGGTCGGAATCGGCGCGGCCGCACTGATCTTCGCGGTGCTGTTCGCCTCCCCGGCGCTGTCGCGGCCGGTGGTGACCGGGCTCGGCGTCCTGGTGCGCCCGTTCGGGACGGTCGGAAGGATGGCGCGCAATAACGCGATTCGCAATCCGCGCCGCACCGCGGCGACCGCTTTCGCCCTGACGCTGGGCCTGATGCTGGTGTCCGCCATCGGCATGCTGGGCTCCTCGGCCAAGGCGAGCGTGAGCGACCTGGTCGACAAGGGCGTGAAGGCCGACTACATCCTGGCGGGCCCGCCCGGCGGCCTCATCGGCGTCCCGCTGGCGGCCACCGGCACCATCGAGCAGGTGCCGCAGGTCAAGGATGTGGTGGCCTTCCACGGCGTGGCGCTGAAGGTCGACGGTAAGCAGGTGATCGGCACCGCGCCCGAGGGCCAGACCGCCAGGGTGCTCAATTACACCATGAAGCAGGGCACCGACCAGCTCGGCGACAATGACATCATGGTCTCGGAAACCTATGCCTCCGACCATGGTTGGAATCTCGGCGACAGCGTCGAGATCACCAGTATGGACTACAAGAAGTTCGAGGTCACCGTCGCCGGCATCTACAAGGACACCCAGCTCCTGCAGAACATGGTCACCCCCATGGCCCTGTACGAGAAGACCGTTCCGGTCAGCTACCAGTCCAGCTTCCTGGTCCTGGTCGCCGCGCAACCGGGCGCCGATCTCCCCGCCATGCGCAAGAACCTGGAGAAGGCCACCGAACAGTACGTGATCGTCCAGGTCCAGGATCGCAACGACTTCAAGGGCGCTCAGGGCAAACAGATCGACACCCTCCTGGCCATCTTGTACGGCCTGCTGGCCCTGGCAGTGGTCATCGCCATCCTCGGCATCGTCAACACCTTGGCCCTCTCGGTCGTCGAACGCCGTCGAGAAATCGGCATGCTCCGTGCGGTGGGCATGCAACGTCCCCAGGTCCGCCGCAGCATCTATCTGGAATCCATGTTGATAGCCATCTTCGGCGCGGTGGTAGGCGTAATCCTCGGCATCACCCTGGGCTTCGGCTTCCTCCGCACGCTCGCCGACCTCGGCATCGCCACCATCGCCATCCCCTGGGCTCAAATCGTGCTGATGCTCTTGGCCTCCGGTTTCGTGGGCATCCTCGCGGCCCTCTGGCCCGCGGTCCGCGCCGCCCGCACACCCCCGCTGGCCGCCATCGCCGACGTCTAGCTCGGTAGGCGGCAAACCACCTGGGCCCCTCGGGTTTTCGTCCCCGAGGGGCCCGCCTCTATCTCCGATGTCTCGAGAAGCGCGCCGCAACGAAGTCGATGATCAACGCGCGGAGACTGTTTCGAGGCGCGGCGCCGTGCGCACCGCCCGCGCCGGCCACAACCGTGGGTTGTGTGAGTAGGGTTCGCGGGGTGGATCTCAATGCCGTGCGCACCTTCGTCGCCGCTGCGGACGCCGGCCAGTTCCAGGAAGCCGCCGCCACGCTGGCGATCACTCAGCAGGCGGTGTCCAAGCGCATCGCGACGCTGGAGAAATACCTGGATGTACGGCTGTTCGCCCGGACGGCCCGCGGCGCCGAGCTCACGATCGACGGCCAGGCCTTCCTGCCTCACGCGCGTGAACTGCTTCGGGTTGCCGAGCGCGCCGACGCGTCGGTGCGTCCCGGGCGGCGGGTGCTCCGGGTCGATGTCGTCGCCCGGCGCATCGTCACGGCGGTGCTCCTCCAGGACTTCCACCGCGCGCATCCCGATATCGAGCTGGACGTCGTCACCCTCGATGTCGACGTCGACGCGGCGATCGCCGCGGTCGAAGCCGGGACGATCGACGCCACCTTCCACGCCGTCCCCCCACAGCGGCCGCTGCCCAGGGGGATCAGCACTGCCCGAGTGATCGACGAGCCGCATGAGCTGCTGGTCGGCCCCCGTCACCCGCTCGCCGATGCCCGCTTCGTCACACCCTGGCAACTGGCCGGATACCGAATCTGGATGCCCGGCCTGCCTGTCCGTGGCGAGGTAGCGGACTATTACGCCGAACTCACCGCCACCTTCGGGTTCGCCATCGACATGCTCGGCCCGGTCTTCGCCAAAGAGGCCCTGCTGGACGACATCGCCGACTCATCCGACCTGGCGACCCTGATCGGGGAAGGCTCGCGGTATCTGTGGCCGGACAGCTATGACCTGCGGCGCATACCAGTGTGTCAACCGACGCCTATCTACCCGATGTCGATAGTCTGGCGTGACGACAATCGGCATCCGGCGCTCGTCGAACTCCGCGAGTACCTGGATTTCAGGCGAGCGGACACATCCGACATCGAGATCTGGATCCCGACATGGGCGCAGGATGGCCTGAGCGGCGCATCTGGAAGGGCCACTCGGTCCTGAGGGAGAATACGGACGTGAGCGACGTAATCACGAAGAAGTTCAGAGATCGGCTCGGGGTACCGGCGGTCGTGGAGCCGACGGGTGCCGAGGCACCCGTCGGAGGCTAGTTCGATGTCGGACCGGGAAGTGCCGGGACGGGGATCCTTGCCGGGTCCCGGCGGCAACAGGTTCGATGCGGTGGAACGGTTACGCAGGAAGCTGGAAGAGCTGAGGGCCGCCGAGACGGGCTCTCCCGAGGCGGACGAGGGCAACTCGAAACTCACCCGGCTGCCGCGTCGCCCGCGGCGTATGACGGAAGAGGTCAGCGACCGCCCACGCAACGCGTGGCGCCCGGATGGCGGTTCCATCTACGATCCGGCACCGACCAGGCCGGTACTGCGATCCGAACTGCAACGCGAGACCGGCTGGTGGCCGGTCGACCCTGGCCCGGCCCGCCATCCCGCCCCGGCACATGATCCGGGCAGAGCCGACAATGACGGCAATGTCATCGACCTCGGCGCGGCCCGGCGGAAACGAGCTGGTGACGACGCCCCGGTCACCGGCGTTCGACGCCCGGCCAGACCGCGCCGAATCGGATCCGGTGCGGCCGAGGGACGCGACGCCAGCGGTGATCAGGACAATGACCGCACCGATGACCCTGATTCCCCACGCCCGGATGGACCAGCTCCGCGGCACTGACTCTCCGCGCTGCCGTCGCCGGTCGTCACCCCATGTCTCCTGGAGATCCGCGCCCACTGCGTGAACTCACGCGCGAGAAGCCGATCCCGATATGCGGGTTCGGCTCGGCACAGCGAAAATTGTTGCAGCACAACAGTTATCGTTTCACGCAGGCCGACGGTCGGAACCGGGCAGCGGCAACTTCGATCGAACCCTTCCCGCCTGACCGTCGAGCATGCCATCGGCATCGAGGGTGATTCCTCATGTCAGCAGCGGTCGACGCGATGTGATTTTCAGGCCGTCGCGTATGTCATGTCCGCGGTGGTCGGTCCGGGGCTGCCGCGTCGCACGCCGACGGCGGCTGTTGACCGGGCTTCCCGGCAATTCGGTTTCGAGCCTAAGTGGCCGAGCCGTCTCGCGGCGGGTCCACAGTGGGCAGCGGGCGCTGGCAGATTTCGTGGGCTTCCGCGGGCGAGAGACCGAACATGCGTAGCAGATCCTCGGCGACCTGGTCGGTGGCCGCGGCGTCATCGCGTTCCGGATGCTCGTGGAGCAGCCGTCCGAGGCACAGGGCCGCGCCGGCGACGACGGTCATCGACAGTTCCGGGTCTCGAATGTCGAATCGCCCGGCTTCGGCTGCGGCCTCGATATCACGACGTGCGCGGGGCGCGAGCCCCCGGTCGGAGTTCGCGAGGTTGAGCCCGTCGTTGAGCAGGACCTTGCTGAGGGTGGGATGCAGGCGGTGCAGGCGGCCGGTGAGGCGGAAGCTCTGCGCGAAGATCTGAGCCGGATCGTCGATGTCTTCGCACAGCAGGTCGAGGAGCGCGCCGTGACGGTCCAGCGCCTCCTCGACGGCGGCTTGGAACAGCTCCTCGCGGCTCTGGAAATGGTTGTAGAACGATCCCATGCCGACGTCGGCGGCCTGGGTGATCTCGAGGATCGGCACGTTGAGTTTGCCCTCGGCAAGCAGTGATTGCGCCGCGCCGACCAGCGCGGCGCGCGTGCGGGCCTTGCGGCGTTCCAGGCGGTTGGGTTCCGACCCGTTGCGTGCGGTCATCTATGCCCCTCTCCTTCCGATTCATCGTAGCCGCCCGGATCAATATTGACGGAATCGTCAGACATGCTTGACTGAGGCCCTTCTCGTAAGTGACGATATCGTCAGCAAGTGAAGGGAGTGGTCGATGAGCGGCCATCACGATGTGCACAGCGGGGTGCACAGCGAACACGGGGCATCGGCGGGCGAGCATTCCGGCCGGGCACGCAATCCCGTGGTCAAGGTGCTCGATCTGGCCTGGCTGGAGTTCGAGAAGCCCGATCTGGACCGAGCGGAGGCTTTCGCCCACGCCTTCGGCTTCGCGACCGCGCTGCGAACGGCCGACGGGTTGCAGCTGCGCGGGACGGATCCCGGCTCACCCTGCGTGCTCATCCGCCGCGCGGCCCGCTCGCGTTTCGTCGGTCCGGCCTTCCGCGCCGCCGATGCCGCCGATCTGCGGCGGCTGGCCGAGGCGACCGGCGCGCGGCCCGTGCCGTTGCCGGAAGCATTGGGCGGACTGACCGTCGATCTCGCGGATCCGAGCCGCCTGCGGGTGCGGGTGGTCGCCGGGACCCACGAATTGGCGTCCTTGCCGGCCCAGCAGCCGCACCTGTTCAATTTCGGGCACGACTTGGTGCGGGCCAATGCCACCCAGCGACCGCCGCGGGCACCGGCGCGCGTGCAGCGACTCGGGCATGTCGTGTTCCAGACGACGAGGTACCGGGAGACCCTCGACTGGTACCTGCGGAATCTGGGCCTGATCGTCAGCGATTTCCTCTACTATCCGGGCCAGCGTGAGCGCGGACCCGTCATGAGCTTCATCCGTTGCGACCGGGGCGCGGTGCCCGCCGATCACCACACGCTCGCGCTGACGCTCGGGCCGTCCAACCGATATGTGCACTCCGCGTATCAGGTCGCCGACCTGGACGCGCTCGCGGCCGGTGGCGAATACCTGCGCGAGCAGGGCTATCGCCGATCGTGGGGGATCGGACGCCATATTCAGGGCAGCCAGATCTTCGACTACTGGCGCGATCCCGACGGCTTCATGGTCGAGCATTTCAGCGACGGCGACATGTTCGACTGCACGCTCGAGCCTGGCTGGGCGCCGATGAGCGCTTCCGGTCTGGCGCAGTGGGGCCCGCCCGCGACGAAGGACTTCCTCGGCCTCGAGCCGGGTGTCGAATCGCTGCGCGAACTGCGCGCGATCGTCGGCGCGCTGCGCCGGGACAACGAATTCGATCTCCGCCGCCTGCGCGGCCTGTTGAAAGTGGCCAACTCATGAGCACATCCGTACTCCGCACCGCCGACGCCTGGTGGGTGCAGACCCCTGCGGGCGCGGCCCGCATCGACACCGCGGCGACGACCACGCGGGAACTACTGGCCGATCGTGACGCGATCGCCGCCGCGGCAGCCGGCGCGGACGTCGTCGCAGTGGACGGTCTGTCGCTGATTTCGCCGGTGACCGCGCCGTGTCGTGTGGTGGCGCAGATGACGAACTTCGCCTCGCACGTACAGGACTCGGGCATGGACCCCGAGTCGGTGCCGCTGACGTTCTTCCGGAAGTCGTCCGGATCGATCAGCGGGCCCTACGACGATGTCATCCGGCCCGCCCACGTGCGACTTCTCGACTACGAAGTGGAGATCGGCCTCGTCTTCGGCCGCGACATGCCCGTCGGTTCGGACGTCACGGCGGAGAACCTCGCGGACTACATCGCGGGGCTGGTCATCACGAACGATGTCTCCGCGCGCGATGTCCAGTTGCCGAAAACCCAGTTCTACGAGGCGAAGTCGTACCCCACCTTCACTCCGGTCGGACCGGCGCTGGTGCTGCTGGACGCCGACGAGCTGACGCGGTTCGGCGACCTGCGGCTGCGACTGTGGGTCAACGGTCAAGCGCGCCAGGACATGACGGTCGCGGACATGATCTACCGGCCCGTCGAGACGCTGGCCGCGCTGACCCGGTTCCAGCGGATGGACTCCGGGGACCTCCTGCTCACCGGCACCCCGGTCGGCACCGCGATCAGCGCACCGCCGAAGGCGGTGGAGATCATCGCCTCGCTGCTGCCGCCGAAGGTCAAGTGGAAGCTGTTCTTCCAAGGCCAGGCCAAGAATCCGAAGTATCTGAAGGACGGGGACGTGGTCGAGGCCGCGATCGGCACCGATGACGGCGCCATCGACCTGGGGCGCCAGCGCACGGTCGTGAGGCACGCGCGGTGACCGACAACGCGACCCTCGCGACCGCCTCCGAGGAACTGCTGTGGCCCCGCTACGCCGACCCGGAGGACCTGGCGGACATCGAAGCGGTGCCCCTCGCGGCACGTGGTCTGCCCGAATCGACCTACGCCCTGCTCACCCGGGCGGCGGCGCGATGGCCCGAACGTATCGCGCTCACTGTGCTTCCGGAGGCAACACGCTGGCGAGAACCATTGCGGCGCAGCTACTCCCAACTGCTGGCCGACGTCCACCGGTACGCGAACCTGCTGCACGAGTTGGGGGTGCGCCGCACCGACGCGGTCGCGCTCATCGCACCCAACTGCGCGGAGCTCATCCCGGCGACTCTGGCCGCACAGCTGGCGGGCATCGCCGCGCCGATCAACGGCGGCCTGTCACATGATCACATCGCCGAACTGCTGCGCCGCTCGGGTGCACGGGTCCTGATCACCGCCGGCCCGGAGCTCGCCCCCGACACCTGGGTCGCCGCACGGGAACTGGCCGCCCGCGGTTTCTTGGATGCCCTGCTGGTGGTGCGTCCGACCTCCGCCCCGGCGCTGCCACCGGCACTGCCTACGATCGCGGACCTCAGGGTCGGCTACCTCGATGCCCTGGCCGCCGACCAGGATTCGACTCGTTTTCGCGGAAAGCCGCCGGCTGCCTCGGATCTGGCGGCGCTGTTTCACACCGGCGGGACGACCGGGGTGCCGAAGCTTGCCGCGCACCGCCATTGCGGCGAGGTCGCCAACGCGTGGATGATCGCCGCCAACTCCCTGTTCGACGAGGAGTCGGTGATCTTCGCCGCGCTGCCGCTGTTCCACGTCAACGCGCTGGTCGTGACCCTGCTCGCGCCGCTGTTCCGTGGTCATTCGGTGGTGTGGGCCGGTCCGCTGGGGTACCGGGACCTCGCGCTGTACGCGGAGTTCTGGAATATCGTGGCGCACTACCGGATCGCCGCGATGAGCGCGGTGCCGACGGTGTACGCGGTGTTGGCCCAGTGCCCGATCGATGCCGATATCTCGAGCTTGCGCTATGCGATGGTCGGCGCGTCGCCGCTGCCGCTCGCGGTTCGTGAGGATTTCCAGGGGCATACCGGGATCACTCTGGTGGAGGGATACGGCCTCACCGAGGCCACCTGCGCGACCGCGCGCAGCTTCCCCGAAGCTCACCGAATCGGCGCGGTGGGGCAGCGTATGCCCTACCAGCAGGTCGCGGTCGTCCGCACGGCCGAGGACGGGCCGTGGGAGCGACTGCCCGCGGGAGAGACCGGCATGTTGGTCATCAGCGGCCCCACGGTTTTCGCCGGATACGTGGCCGGCCGTGACGAACACGGCTATCGCCTCGACGGTCTGGGCACCCTGGTCGAGGGCTGGCTGAGCACCGGCGATCTGGCCCACATCGACGACGACGGTTTCATTCATTTGCACGGTCGCGCAAAGGATCTCATCATCCGCGGCGGCCACAATATCGACCCCGCGAGCATCGAGGACGCCTTGCTGAGCCACCCGCAGGTCAGTGCGGCCGGGGCGGTCGGCCGACCGGACGTGCACGCCGGCGAGATCCCCGTCGCCTATGTCGCGCTGACCACGGGCGCCGATGTCACCGAGCGCGAACTGGTGGCGTGGGCCGCCCAACGGGTACATGAGCGCGCCGCCGCGCCCAAGACGGTCACCATCCTCGACGCGCTGCCCGTCACGGATGTCGGCAAGCCATACAAGCTGGGTCTGCGCGCGGATGCTACCCGCCGTGAACTGCTCGACGCGCTCGCCACGCTCTCCGGAGTCGCAGGTGTCGCCACCGCGGTGGAGGACGGCGCGATCGCCGCCACCGTCACGCTCGACTCCGATGCCGAGCGCGGCACGGTCGAGGCGGTCCTGGGTCGCTATGCGATCGACTGGAATGTCGAGGTGCGGCGATGAAAACCGTGTCGAAAGTGCTCGCGGGCGTGCTGGCGGCCGAGTTCCTGTCCCTGGGGGCGGCCAAGCTCGCGGCTGTCGCGTCAATGCGCGAACGCGCGGAGCATCTCGGGTACTCGACAGCCGCCTATCGCTGGATCGGCGCGGTCGAGATCGCCGCGGCCGGCGGAGTACTGCTGGGGCCGGTCCGGCCCGCGATCGGCAGGGCGGCAGGGATCGGACTGGTCATGTTGATGGCCGGTGCGGCCGCGAGCCACCTCCGAAACGGTGACGGTACAACGGAAGTCGCGCCTGCCGCCGGTACGGCGCTGGCGGTCGCGGCATACGTTCTCACGTTGACGGGTGAGCCCTCATGAGCTCACCGACAATTCCGGTCGTGATCGTCGGTGCGGGTCCGGCCGGGCTCACCGCGGCCACGCTGCTCGCGCAGTACGGCATCGAATCGCTGGTGCTGGAGCGGTGGGAGGGCGTCTACCCGCAGCCGCGCGCGGTCCACCTCGACGGTGAGATCCGGCGGATCGTCGAATGTCTGGGTATCGGCGAGGAATTCGATGCGATCACCCGGCCCGCGCTGGGGCTGCGCCTGGTGGATCCGAGTCATCGGGTGCTGGCGCAATTCGATCGCGATCCGACCGGGGGACGCAACGGGTTCCCGGAGGCCAACCTGTTCGACCAACCGGAGCTCGAGGCGCTGCTGCGCGCCAACCTCGAGCGCTACCCGGCCGTGACGCTGCGAGGCGGCGTGGAAGTCGCCGCCGTCAAGTCGGAAAATGGTTGTGTTCGAGTAGATTTCGATGATCGGATCACTGGGCGCGCTGAATCCGTTCGGGCGAACTATGTCCTGGGGTGCGACGGCGCGAACAGCCTGGTGCGCGACGCGATCGGCGCACGCATGCAGGACCTGCGATTCGAGCAGCGCTGGCTGGTCGTCGACATCGCCACGACGGCCGAACCGGGACACTGGGAAGGCGTGCACCAGGTCTGCGACCCGAGGCGCGCAGCGACCTATATGCGCATCGGCGGGACCCGCTACCGCTGGGAATTTCGATTGCGGCCCGGCGAGACCGCCGCCGATTACCCTGATCTCGCCCGACTGTGGCCGCTGCTCGCACCGTGGCTCGAGGAAACCGACCGCGAGGGACTGGAATTGGTGCGGGTCGCGGAATACACCTTCCGCGCACAGCTGGCCGACCGGTGGCGCAGCGGGCGCGTCTTCCTGCTCGGCGACGCTGCCCACCTCACGCCGCCGTTCGTCGGGCAAGGCATGGGCGCGGGTTTGCGCGATGCCGCCAACCTCAGCTGGAAGCTGGCCGGAGTGCTGCGCGGCGAGCTGCCCGACAGTGTGCTCGACACCTACGAACCCGAGCGAAAACCGCACGCGCGCGCGATGATCCGGCTGGCGAAAGTCACCGGTGTGACGATGACCGAAGGCGGCGAACTGGGCAACCGGCTGCGCGACCTCATCGCGCCGCGACTGCACCTGATGCCCGGACTCACCCGAATGGTCACCAGCGGCGAATCCCCGCCTCTGCACCGTTCCGCGTTGGTGGCCGCACCGCGGATACGGCGGGGTCTGGCCGGCCGATTGATCCCGAACGAGCGACTGGCCGAGGGGCTGCGAGTCGACGACATCATCGCGGGGCGCTACGCCGTCATCACGACGCTCGACCTGTCGCCACGCGACCGCACGATCGTGGAACAACGCGGCGGTGCGGTGCTGCGCCCCGAGCCGGGTACGGCACTGCATCACTGGCTTCGCCGTGCCCGCGCGGTCGCCGTCCTGGTTCGGCCGGACGGCACCGTGCAGAACTGCGCGGGAACTCCGTCGGCCCTGTGCGCATCGCTTCCGCGGTTCGCGCCGAGCGCGCGGCGGGCACACACCAGCTCGGCGTCACCGGAAGGAACCGACTGAGCCACACTCACGAACATTTCGTCAGGTGCAGGGGAATTGTGCCGTCAGTGATCGATGGTCCTGCTGGATCAGATCCCCACTACGTACCGAAGGTCGACGTAACCGATGTCGTGGTGGCCGGTCTCACTCGCCGACGTGGTCGATTCCGTGCACTACCGGATGGCCGGTGACGGCCTTTCTTACGGGATCGCCCACGATGGCTGACTAGTCGACGCCGCGACTGGTGAAGTCGAAGGATCCGCCGTCGATGCCCCAGGAGATGACCCGTTCGGGGTGAATTCGGATGACCGCGCGTTCCTGGGGTTGGAACGGTGGCTCCTCGTCATCGAGCGCCTCTGCCGTGCCGCGTACCTCGATGCCGCGAATCACATACGGCTCCAATGAAACCTGTTGGTCGATGACGAACGATACCCGGCTGCCCGCCTCGACATTGCGGTACTTTCGGCTGGCACGCATCCGCATGCCCCCGATGTCGATCGTGCCGTCGGCGTTCACCCGATAGCTGGTCGGGTTGTTCTGCACAACGCCGTCGGACGAGACCGTGGCCAGCCGACCGATCCCGGCCTCCGCGAGGAACTGTAGTTCGTTGATGGTGAAGGTCATGTCAGTTACTCCTCAGTGATTCGATATCAGGTGTGCCCCGGCGATCATCCGGAAGTTGTTGGGCGGGAAGCGCACGCTGTTGCCTGCCGCGTCCCGCGCGTCTTGCGTCGGCGGTTCGGCGGCACTGCCCAACCCGTGCCCTGAGATCAGAACAGGATCAGCGCGGCGCAGTCCGGCAATGGCAATGAACCGGTGCCAATGAGCATTTTCGGCCCCCCTTCCCAAAGTCTAGCGGAGCTAGAAACTGGAGCGACGTTAACATTCGTCTCAATGGCTTGTCCAGCGTTGCTGGATTTCAGATCGCTCCCGCAGGATCGCGCTCGGATCAGCAAGCTGCACATGCCGTTTCGGCCGAGAGGACGCTATCGCCCGGCAAGCCGGTCGCCGAACGCTGGCAGATCGTCGGCCTGGTGGTTCCGCTGGGGCTCATCGCGGTCCCGGTCCTCGTCGACCGGGTCGCGGGCAGCCTGACCGCGTCGCGGTCGGCGCCTGGCAACCCCCGCCCTGACTACGGTGAGCTGACCCGCCGCCCGTCACCGCCACGTACCGAGGCCACCCGCGGAAACGCACTCATCTGCCGCGTACTGCGCTGACCGAACCGGCCAGCGCGCGTGGCGGGCAGCGAGACCAACTGCGGCCCAGGACATCCTATTCTGCCGATGACACGACGGCAGGTAGTGTCCAGACATCATGCGCCGTCTGGAAGTCGCCGAGATCGGGGAGCTACTGGGTCTGGATGTCGTCGCGCATCTGTCGACGATCGACTCGCAAGGGTATCCCCACGTCACCCCGATCTGGTTCTTGTGGGAGGACGGGCGTATCTACCTGACCAGTTATCCAGGCCGTCCGCATCTGGGCAGGATCATGCGGAATCCCAAGGTGGGGTTGGTGATCGACGTCGAGGCCGAACTGCGCGCCGACGGCGAACGGCCGAACAAGCAGGTGCGGCTGGTCGGGGATGCGACCGTCTCGGTAGATCCGGATGAGACCTGGACTCGGCGTATTCAGGCCAAGTACATCGACAACACTGTCGCGCCGGGGGCGGTTGATCGTGCGATGGCTCGGGGGAGAGTGGTAGTTGCGATCGCCCCGCGCAAGATCACTGCGGTTGCCAGCGTTTGATGGGACGAACGCACTATTCTGCCGCGACCCGGGCGTTCAGAACCAGCTGCGGGCCCGGCTGGCGGGAGCACGCACATGCTGAGTTCGGTGCGCTGCGCTGCGTCCGGGGTGGACTGGCAGTGGCGAGCTCTCATGTATCCACGGTCACCGTCGGCATGGTGAACTCGCGGAATGGAGAAACCCATGGACATCGATACTCACTTCGCCCGGCGAGCAAGAGAGATCGAGCCGAAGCCGATGGACCCGAACAGCCTCACCGAACGTGAATACCTCCGTCAGTTCGCTGCGCGCCCAGGCTTGTTCATCGGCTTCACAAGTGTTCGTGGCGTGACGTGCTTCCTCGACGGTTACGACTACGCCGCGCGTCGGTCGGGCGGTGCAGGACTGGATGGCTTCCGTGACTGGCTTGTCGCCAATCACCTTCGTCGCCAGAGCAGCTTCGCCTGGCCTGTTTTGATCAAGCAGATCGCGCTGCCCGAGTGGGACTTTGTCACAGATCTCAGTCCCGGGCAGGAAATCCGCATCCTCGAAGTGCTGTTCGACCTGCTCGATCGATTCCTTGCAGAACGTGAAACTGTCGGCTGAACATCTGCTCATGCTGCTTCCCGCGCTGACCACACCGGCCAGCGCAGTGAGGCAATGGTCAGCCGTTCATGCCGATCCGAAGGGGCTCGATGATCAACGGCCCGGCCGCATCCGGGTCGTTGCCCGATGGTGGTCGCGGTGGCACGAAGATCTCTCCATGCATGTTTTCGCGAGTTCGCGCACCTTCGAGGTTTGGCAATGGGGTCCGGGGCATACCGGGCTATTGCTGCGCAGCTGGGGCGGCTCCGCTGACGAGCCCCGCATCGAAGTTCTGTTCAAGCCCGCCGACTTTGTATGCCTGCCGAATAGGTTGACCGGCATCGACATCGCCATGGTGACCGACGGTGACGTGTATGCAACCGTCACGAGGGTTCTCGGACGCGATCTGAAGCGGTGGGAGAACCTGTTCGTTGTGACATCCGAAGAAGTGCCGGGTTGGGTGGTCGGAGGCTCTGCGAATGGCCGCAGCGGTCCTGAATCCGGCTCCCGTGAGCCGATGTTCGACGGGTGGGAGGCCAGAGAGCCGGTCAGGGACCTCTTCACCACTAACACCGCTCCACGCTGACGGTCCGGCAGAACGCACTAATCTGCCGCATACCGCGCTGACCGAACCGGCCAGCGCGGCGCCTCGAAAGATCAACGAGCTCTAGGTCTTCGACGTCGGCGGAACGCACGGTGCTGCCGAATATCGGATGTGTCGTCGGGTTGTAGCGGTCCCCAGGGTGGCCGACTGGACAGTCCCGACGGGATTCATCCTGCGGTTCTTGGAGCGGGCTGCATTGTGTTGGTACAGGTTAGGGCTCGAGCACGATTTTGCCGTGAGTGTGTCGGCGTTCGAGTTCGGTGTAGGCCCGGCGGACCTGTGCCAACGGGTAGACGTTCGCGATAGGAACTTCGAGGTGTCCCTCGGCGATCAGGGCGGCCAATTCGGCGAGTACCTCGGCGCCCGGCCTGGCGTTGGTTCCGGGTTCGGTCTTGACTCCGTACTTCGCGGCCGCTGCGAAATCGGCGATGGTGTCGATCCGCTCGACCGCGACGCCGAGGGCAAGGGCCAGTTCGACGTACCCGCCGCCGTGGGTGTCGATGAAGGCGTCGATGCCGCCCGGTGCGGCGGCCTCGATCCGGTCGAGGGCGCGGTCACCGTATGCGACCGGGATCACGCCGTGGCTTTGCAGCCACTCGTGGTTGTGATGGCTCGCGAGGCCGATGACCGTGGCTCCGGCACGGCGAGCGAGCTGAACGGCGAGCGAGCCGACTCCTCCGGCTGCTGCGGAGACGACAACGGTCTCCCCCTTGTCGAGTTGCACGGAATGTACTGCCCCCCAAGCGGTCACCCCGGCGACGTACAAGCCGCCGGCCACCTCCCAAGGGACGCCGTTCGGTTTGGGTGTGAGGTTGTCGACGTCGACCAGGACCAACTCGGCCTGGGCGGCCCGCTTCTCGGAGAACCCGATCACCTTGTCGCCGACCGAGAATCGGTCGACTCCGACACCGACCTCGGCGACAACCCCGGCGAGATCGCTGCCTTGCCCGGACGGAAACGTCGAGGGAAAGATGCCGGCCATCGCGCCGGTTCGAATGGCCGCCTCACCAGGGTTGATGCCTGCCGCCTTGACCCGAACCAGGACCTGCCCGTCGTCGGGTACGGGGCGGTCGACATCGTCGACCCGCAAGACCTCGATTCCGCCGAACTCGTCGTATCTGACTGCCTTTGCCATGGTCTTTCTTGTCCTCCGATGTGTGACGCGCGGCTGATCTCGAGAACGGGAATGGTGGCGCCGGTGTGCCCGTCACCAGGGCACCGTTCCGGCGTCGTCGAAGAATCCGCCGGTCGGTCCGTCGCCGGGCAGGGTCGCGAGGCGAATCGCGATGGCCGCACCCTCTTGCGGTGTACGGACGCCGCGAAAGCCGTTGAGGTCGGTGGCGGTGAAACCGGGACAGCCGGAGTTGATCAGGATGTTGGTATCACCCAGTTCCTTGACGTATTGGATAGTGAGGGCGTTGAGGAAGGTCTTCGAGGCCAAGTAGGCGGCGGGAACCGGGCCCATGTCGATGTCGGGTGTGGTTTGCAGGGCGAGCGAGCCGACGCTGCTGGACATGTTGACGATCCGCGGTGAGGCCGAGGCGCGCAGCATCGGCAGCATCGCGTTGGTGACCCGGATGACCCCGATCACGTTGGTTTCCACGACAGCTCGCACGGTCGCGGGATCGAGCGTGGTCGGTGTCTGCGGCGAACCGCCGGTGATCGCGGCGTTGTTGACCAGAACATCGAGCCCTCCGGCATGGTCGGCGATCAATTCGGCCGCCGCGGCCACATTTGCGTCGTCGGTCACGTCGAGCGGCACACCGAACGCATCGGTCCCGGCCGCGCGCAGCTTCTCCACCGCGGTGTCGCGGCGTTGCCGATCGCGCGCGCCTACACCGATTCGCCAGCCGAGCGCGCCCAGGCCAGCGGCGATCTCGTATCCGATTCCCTTGTTCGCGCCGGTCACCAGCGCAATCGTCTGTTCACTCACATCGCCGATCCTGCTGCGGCTCCGGGTGCAGCGTCCAAGACCGATCGGGTGGGCGGCGATACCGCACGGGTATTGGTCGTGGTCATCGCCGGATACCATGACCTGGTGGAGACGCGGGAGATGCGATACTTCGTCGCCGTCGCCGAGGAGTTGCACTTCGGGCGGGCTGCACAACGGCTCGCGATCGCGCAACCACCACTATCGCGAGCCATCCAGCAGCTCGAACGGCGGCTCGGAGTCGTCCTGCTGCACCGCACCGCTCGCGCCATCGCCTTGACCGAGGCCGGGGCGGTGCTGCTGCGGGAGGCCCGGACCGCGCTCGACGCGGTCGAAGCCGCCGAGCGGCGAACCCGCCGTGCCGCGGCCGACCAGCCCGGTGTGGTGCTGGCCACCAAGGCCGGAGCGTCCAGCGAACTGTTGTCGAAGCTGCTGCACGCCTACGCCGCCGAACCGGGCGCCGTGGCAGTCGAGGTGATGCTGTGCGGGCCAGGCCAGCCGGAAAATCTGCTACGCAACGGGCGTGCCGACGTTGCTCTGCTCCACCGGCCTTACGACACGACAGCCGGATTCGACACCGAGGATCTGCACACCGAACAGCAGGTCGTGGTCCTGCCTGCGGGTCATCCCCTCGCCAACCGGAAGCATGTGCCGTTGGCCGAGGTCAACACCCTGACGAACCCGCCCCTGCCGCGCTGGCCTGGACGGGATGGCAGCTATCCGGACGGCCCCGGCCCGCAGGTGCGCGACCATACCCAACTATTCCAACTGATCGCGCTCGGACTGGCCTGCGCGGTCGTGCCCGAGTCGCTGCGAACCCAGCTACGCGACGATCATGCCGTCGTGCCCGTGCCAGACGCACCGGCCGTCACGACCGTCATCGCTTGGCCACCACACAGCAGATCCAAAGCCGTTGCCGACCTCGTCCACACCGCGACACGCCTCTAACCAGGTCGACACCACTGTTCGCCCGCCGTATCGAGCATCACCAATCTTTCGGAATACATCCGGATTCGGCATACATCCGCAAATGCCGGCCGGTGAATCCTGATGTCGGCTATCGGGGAATTCGGACGTCACCAGCGAGCGTGTTCCGGGGCTGCTTGGGCGCGTCATGCGAACGCACGGCGACCGGAGAGCCGTTGGGCCACATCAACTCTGGGACCGCATCACCAAGTTGTTCTTGCTGGTGGAGCGTCTGCGGTCCGGCTGGCGCATGCCGGCCGGGTCGGTAATGCCTCACATCGAGATCACTGCGGTGGCAGTGGTGAACGTCAGCCCGTGACAGCGCGGCGGACCAGGGCCAGATCCCACTGGCCATGCTCGTCGGACCACAAGGTCACGACCTCGCCGACACCGACCGGATTGTGCTGTGGCGCCGTATCGGTCGCGTAGTCGCCATCCTCCTCGACCACCGCCATGACCCGCAGTGCATCCTCGTGGGTCCCGTCGGTGGCCACCAGGATCTGCGCCACCTGCCAGCGCGCGTCGCCCAGATCGCGTCCCACCAGGTCGCGACCCTCGACCCGCTGCCCGTCGACGGTGAAGATCGTGCCCGGTCCGTCCACCCGCAGCGTCTCGGTATCCCCGATCATCAGTTCCTCGCTGACGACGTCCCGCTCGCCCCGCAGCAGCGCTGCGTCGAGCCAGCCGGGGTCCCGGTCCAAACCGACTTCGTCGATGAAGTTCCCCCAGGCATACAATGCATACGTCATGGCGAGATCATAAGCACGCCTGACGCTTTCGCTTCTTGCGCACCGGCCCCGATTGGCCGGTCCGAGCGCAGAGCGCCACTTGCTGGCCTACCGCGCCGCCGCCGGAGACATCAGCTGTAACCACCTTCCTGGGGCATGTTGTCGTGTACACCGATTCGCGCAGCCGGAACACCTGCGGCTCGGTCATCGCCGCGCAGTGTCTCGCGGCATACCGCGCTGACCGAGCCGACCGGGGCGAGGTGGCGGAGGATCAACGGGTTGCGTCGAGCCGCGGTCGGCCAAACGCACCATCATCGATGAGTGCATCCGTGGAGTCTCGCGTGAGTGCTAGAAGCGAACCCGGCGTTGGGTGTTGGCCACTGCGGTAACGGAAGAGACTCCGAGGACGCCGAATTCGTCATAGAGCGTAGCGGAACCCACTGCTACGCCGTGTGCCGCATGCTGACCGTTCGATTCCAAACCCAATCCATCGGATTCAGGCATGCGGCACAGGTTCAGAGTGACATCGGCATTGATGAAGGGCACGCCGTCCCCGCTCCAGTTGGTGACGAAACTCGTGGCCTCGGCCAGGGTGGCGACACGTGTGAAGGGGGTTGCTTTCTCACCTGCGACGGCGGGGATCATCGTGGCGGTCCACATCCGTTTGCGGGCGTTGTTTCGGTGGTCGGCGAAGTCGGCCGACCAGTCGTCGGGATATCCCGCGCTGCTGATCATCGAGGCCGGTGTAGTTGCCTCCGGAGGACTCACAACGATGCCAGGACGGGAGAAGTCCAGGGCGGGTGTCCAGGCATTGCCGTCGGCCTGGTCCGTCTCTAATGGACGCACGAACAGCGCCGATGCTCGGACAACGACGTGATCGGACTGGAGCAGGTCCAGATGTAGGAGCGCCAATCGCGTGCTCGATCGGATGAGTTCGGTCCGTGCTTGGATCGCGTCGAAGGTGGTGGGTCTGATGAAGTCGAGGGTGAGGCGACATCCGGACGACTCGATCGGACAGTGTCGTTCCAGTTCCCGGGCCGCGAGCGCGGTCAGGGCTTGGCCGCCGATCGAGTCGGGTCTCCACGGCCCTCGTGCTGCTTCGAGTGCAACGAACCCATCGTCGAGAGATTCGAAGAACCCGGTTGGCAACTCATCAGCATTCGACATCTCGCGCCCCTACCTGCCACGTTCTGTATCGCTACGATGCGTATCGCCATACTAGAACACGTTTCAATATCTCGTTGTTGCGCCGACTTGAACGCCTTGCAACACAACGAAATCCGGATGCTGTAGCACCTCGCCGGAACAGACACGAAGACGATCGACTCGCAGTCTGCGTACACCGCCAAGTCATCGGCTCCGCGCCGGGAACGCACTACTTTGCCGCATACCGCGCTGACCAAAGCGGTCAGCGGGGGCCTCGGAAGTTCGACCGGCCGTGCTCGATCTGTGGCCCAAGCCAGTTGGGCGGACTACCTCGCAGGCGAGGTCATCGAAAGTCATGGTTACGCCGGGTCTTGATCTGAACTCGACGATCAGTGGCCCCATGTCGATATCCGATCTTGTATGGTGGCCAACCGAGGCCCATACCTACTCGGGGGAATTATGTTGGAGCACAGGGGTTTACGTCGTCGTATTCTGGCCGTTGCCGCAGCATCGATAGCTGCCACAGCTGCCGCTGGCGTCGCGGAAGCGAGCCCCGGCACACCCACAGGTCCGGCTATCACGATCACTTTGCCCGCTCCGACCGGGCCCGATCCGGTTGGCGTCACCGAATTGCATCTCATCGATGCCAATCGCGCCGATCCATGGGATCCCAGCCGCCGACGCGAACTGATGGTGCAGATCTGGTATCCAGCTGACGACGCCAACTCCTCACCTCTAGCACCGTGGATGCCGCCGGGCGGTCGAGAAGAACAGAGCTACTACCTCACCCAGAGCGGTGTCGCTTCCGGCAGCTGGGCGCTCGCGCCCAGCCATAGCCGCAGCGATGAGCCGGCCCGAGCCGGCAGCGGGCAGTTTCCGATCCTGCTGAATTCTCCAGGAATGGACGACACCACCGGGTTGAGCACCGCCCAAGCCGAAGATCTTGCCAGCCATGGCTACGTCGTGGTTGCCATCAACCACACTCACGAAGCGTTCGCCGTTCAATTCCCCGATGGGCGCACCGAACACAGTGCGGTGCCATTGGATTCGCCGCCGGACATCCTGCCCGACCTGTTGGTCCCAACCCGGGTGGCCGATGCGCGATTCGTTCTCGATCAACTCGCTGCCGCGGCCGGACACTCCACCGATGCGGGTCCTGCGCTACCGCCGCGCCTCGCCGATGATCTGGACCTGACAAAGGTCGGCATGTTCGGCCATTCTCTCGGCGGGTCGACCACCGCTCAAACCATGCACGACGACTCGAGGGTCGCCGCCGGCGTCGATCTGGACGGGCCGATACTCGGCTCCGTTTCCACCGACGGTCTGGATCGGCCGCTGCTGATGCTTGCCAGCGACACCTCGCCGTGGTTCGGACACGCGGGCTGGGAACCGTATTGGGTAACCAACACCGGATTGAAGCTGCCCCTCCGCATCACCGGCACCCGGCACATGTCCCTCACCGACGAACAGGTGATCGTGTCAGCGCTGGCCACGGCGGGCCTTCTGAGCGCAGACGTGAAGAACGAGGCGATCGGCTCGATCGATGCAAGCCGCTCGGTCGACCTCCAACGCTCCTGCCTACTGGCCTATTTCGATGCTGTTTTCGGTCGCAGCGATACGAGCCCCGCGGAAATCATCAAGCGACTCGCGCAGCCCGAGATACTTCCGCATCTGTGATCTTCTGCCATGCGTATCTCGACAACCATTGCCCCACTCCGTGTCCGGACCGCGCTGCAAGCTCCCGTCACCTTCGCGCCGAAATAGTGCCGGGCACGAATATCTACCCTCCACTGGTTGGCGACGGCCGCGGGAACCTCGAAGTGCGGCAATGGGACACACAACGCGCCTTCACACCCGACCAGCAGACCGGCCCAAAAATTCTTGTTACGTTCTTGAAGCGACACGCCACTAGTGCAGACGAACATCCTGTAATGACCGGAAGAGCCGCATCCACGCTGTCGCCATGGGGGCTAGCTTTTGCACGTGCCGGTGCATATCGAGCTCCGCTCGTGGGTGAGATGGTTTGCGGAAATTATGTGTGAATTGCCGACGCACGAACGACACTGGCGAAGTTCTCGATGGTCGGCTGGCCTGTGAAAGCTCCGTAGCTCGGCAACGCCCGATGAACGACCACCAGCACATGCCACATGGCGCGCTGAGCGAACCCGTCAGCGGCCTTCCGGAAGATCCATGCACCGTGCCCATTTGGCGGTCAGCAGCGCCCCGTATTGCACGGTGTCCGTGCCCGTCTCATGGCCTGACTACACCATAGGAGGCACATTTTCATGAATTGATTATCGAAATATCGGCGATCTTGTACAGAAGCTTGTCAAAGCTTCCACAATCGCACCGTTTTGTCGCGGCTGCCAGTGGCGAGAAGAGTACCGTCCGGACTGAATGCCACGGACCATACTTCGTCTGTGTGGCCGGTGAGTGGTGTCCCGGCAGGTTCGCGGGTGAGTAGATTCCAGAGTCGAACTGTTTTGTCGTGGCTGCCGCTCGCGAGAAGGGTGCCGTCCGGGCTGAATGCTATCGAGTTCACGGTATCGGTGTGGCCGGTGAGGGGTGAGCCGTCCTGTGCGCGGCTGCGCTGCTTCCATACGCGTACCGTCTTGTCGGTACTGCCGGTGGCGAGCAGGGTGCCGTCTGGGCTGAACACCACGGATGAGACGGTTTCCGTGTTGTCGATGAACAGCGGCGAGTCGTATATACGGGATTGCACGTTCCACACCGGCACCGAATTGTTCCTGTCGTAGGGGGCGACGTCCGCGAGGGCTGTGGCCAGCTCGGTGCCATCCGGACTGAACGCGACCGACATTATTACGCGGCCTTCGTAGGAAAGCGGCCGGCCGTCGGGTTGACCGGTGCGTGTATTCCATATGCGCACTGTCTTGTCCCCGCTACCAGTGGTAATCAAGCTACCGTCTGGGCTGAACGCCACCGACGTGACACCGTCGGTGTGACCGGTGAGAGGTGATCCGTCGGGTTTGCCAGTGTGTACGTTCCACAACCGGGCGGTTCTGTCGCCGCTGCCTGTCACGAGCATTGTGCCGACGACCGGATTGAATGCCACCGAGTTGATATCACTGGTATGGCCAGTGAGTGGGGGACCGGCGGGCTGGTGGGTATGTACGTTCCACAACCACACTGTTTTGTCCCAGCTACCTGCGGCTAGCAAGCTACCGTCCGGGCTGAACGCCACCGACACGACCGCGTCGGTAGGGCCAGTGAGAGTGGCGATCAGGCTTGGCGATTTGCGGGTGTCGGACCGTGACGCGATAAGTGCGCCCGTCACTCCGGCCGCAGTGGCGGGGATTCCAACCACCCCGGCTATCAGCAGTCGCCGCCGGCTGATCTGGTGTCGTCCGTATGGTGGTGTCTCGGCCGCCGCGCGGACCTCAACAGTGGGTGTGATCCTCGCAGCTGCATCCGGAGGGAGAATGACTGTCGGCGAAGAGGTTTCGTGCTCGCCGTCATGATGCCGATGATCAACCACGAGTGCCATTGGGGCAGTGGATTTTACAGCACGAGCGGCGTCTTCGGCGAAGGCGACGCAGCTGGGATAGCGGTCTTCTGGGTCTTTAGCCATGGCGGTAGCGATCACTGTGTCCAGAGCAACAGGCAGCCCTGGCCGCCGGGCGCTGGGGGCTGGGGGCGGCTCGGTCAGATGGGCCGTGATGACGGCCGCCTGGTCTGCGCGCGGGAAGGGCGGTTGACCAGTGAGCAGTTGGAATAGGGTGCATCCAAGGGAGTAGATGTCGGCGCGATGATCAACAGGCCGATCGGTGAGCCGTTCTGGCGCAACATAGGCGAAGCTGGCTGCCATTCCGGACAAAGTAACTGTGTCGTCCAGGGTCCGGGCGATCCCGAAATCGCTCAGCAGGGCACGCTCGCCGCCGCGAGGGTCGTGCTCCACGAGCAGGTTCGCAGGTTTGACATCACGGTGAAGAACACCCCGCTGGTGAGCGAAATCCAGGGCGTGTGCTGCGTCGCTGATCAACCGGACGGCTCGTTCGGCCGCCAAACCCTCTGGCTCGGACGCCAGCAACGCCGTCACATCACCGCCATCGATATAGCGCATCGACAGCCACGACATTGAATCGTTGGGGCCGCTGCGGTCATAGACCGCAACGATGTTGGGATGATCCAGCCGAGCGGCGAGAGCCGCCTCCCGGTCGAACGCAGCACGAGCCTTCGCGTCCACTGGACCGCCATTACCGAGAACCTTCAATGCCACGAGCCGTTCCAGCCGCGGATGCTGTGCCAGATACACCCTTCCCATACCGCCAGTGCCCAGGAGCCGTTCGATGGTGTAGCCAGCGAAAACCCTCCCCCTTTGAAACTCCAACCCCCGACTCCCGTCCATTTCCGATATCACCACCATGAGACCAAATGTGGTGTAGCTCAGCGGGAATCTAGCGCAGTCCCCGTCGACCGGCGAGTCACCATCGCCCGGTGGAGGCGAGCTTGTGCGGTGACGGCGGGTGGATCGATCGGAATGGGGGCGGAGGTTGGGTTCATGCTCGTACTCGCCTCGGCGGGCGGGAGTTTGCGGGCGCGGGCTTGGGGCGGCGTTCGCGTTCCAGGCGGGCGGTGATGGTCGCCACGGTGTACTGGTTGTGGGGAAAAGTGTTGCTGTGGGCGGGTTTCGGGGTAGAGGGGAGATGGTGCAGGAGCCAGGCGCAGAGGGCTGCGGTGGTGGCGCCGGTGGGGAACGGGATCAGCATGGCGGTCATGAGGGGTTCCGTTCGGGTTCGGGGGTGGGGAGGCGGCGGCGACCGGTGGAGACCTCGAAGGCGAGGTCGGTGTAGCCGATCGTGAGTTCGGCGAGGCGGTGCCAGGCGTCGTGAAGTTCGAGGTCCGAGATGTCGTGGCGTAGAGCGGCGTAGGCGGCTACCGAGAGTTCGGCCAGGCGGTCCACCACCGTGCCGATCGTTTCGGTATGGAGGAAGGATGCCGCGGCGCGGGCCGGTATCGCGGTCGCGATCCAGCGGTCGATGTCATGCACCAAACGTAAACGACAGCAGTCTATTTCGGCGGCAGTGCCGGGATCGGCGTTGGCTCGCGCTTCGTGGAGGCTGGCTAACTCATAGGCGGCCAAGAGGATTGGGTGGGGCTCATGGATGGCCCCGGCGCAGGCTTCGAGAATCAGGTCCTTCGATGGCAACAGCGTCATGGTGACGACTCCGGAATGAGGATTATGCCAAGCGGCTGAGCCTCCAGTTTTGCTCGAGCTGTGCAATTTTGCAAGCGCGGCGCAATGTAGACTCGAGCGGCGAGGCGCGGTGACGACGGAGGTTGTGAGATGGCGGGGAAACCGGGTCCGACACTGCGGGCGCAGTGGCTCGGCCAGCAGCTTCGGCAGTATCGGGACGAATCCGGCATGACATTGAAGGATGCCGCCGCCTACCTCAAAAGGGATTCTTCGACGGTCAGCCGATTCGAGGCCGGGCTGTACCCGCCGCGCGAGGATGATGTGCGGGAGCTACTGACCCTCTACGGCGTGGCCGACGAGCATGTGCGCGAGGCGCTGCGGAAGTTGAGTCTGGAAGTGTGGCAGAAGGGTTGGTGGGAGGGCTACGCCAAGGACATCGATCCTTCGATCATCGATTACGCATGGCTCGAGGCTCGGGCCTCGGAGATCAAGTCGTTCAATACGATTGTGGTGCCCGGACTCCTGCAGACGCCATCCTATGCCGAGGCGGTGATCCGTGCGGTCGATCCGGACGCCGATGACGCTCAGATCGATCGCTGGCTCGAGGTTCGGATGATCCGGCAGCAGGTCCTTACCAGGCCGCGACCAGTCCACCTGACGGTCATTCTGGACGAATCAATCCTGCGCCGACCGATCGGTGGAGCCAATGTTCATGTCGAACAGCTTGCGCACCTCGCGAATATGAGTGAGCGACCGAACGTCACCGTTCGGCTGCTGCCCGAGGCGGTCGGCGCGCACGCGGCCCCGGATGGCTCGTTCAAGATCTTCGACCTGCCGGACCCGTATCCGACCCTCGCCTGCGTCGAGACGCCGGCGGGTGTCATCTACGTGGAAGCCGATGGAATTCAACGATTCATCGCGGCCTTCGAGCGTCTCGAAGCCGTCGCCCTGAGCCCGAAGGAGTCCGCCGCCATCCTGCGCAAGCAGCGCCGTTGAGTTTGAAACGCGCTCGCTTATGCTGGGTGTGGTCATGAGTTACGAGCGTGGATGGCGGAAGAGCAGCCGCAGCGGAGACGGCGGTGGCGGCAACTGTGTGGAAGTGCTGCTCACCGATGAGGCGGTGCTGATCCGCGACAGCAAGTACTTGCGCGACCCGGCGAACGATCCTGCACACCAGCCGGTTGTCAGCGTTCCCGGGCCTCAGTGGGATGCGTTCCTGGCCGGAGTTCGGGCGGGTGCGTTCGACCTTGTAGTTCGGTGACGCACGGCGTTCGCGTTGCGAACATGTTCGATCTCTGATTCAGAGCGTTATGCGGAATGCCTTGTCGCCGAGAGCACTGTCGGGGGTCAGGTAGTTCGCGAAGGCCAAGGTTACGACTGTGTCGGGGTGCTGGGGGGCGTCGGCCTTGGATTTGCTGCTCTTGATGATCACCGCTATCACGATGATGACGATGACCAGGACCGTGACGATGGCGGCGATGAGCCAGGCGGTGGTGTTCGAATTGCCCTGCGGGGGAGTGTAGGTGGGACGGGGCACATAGGTGGGGGGTGGGGTATAGGTGGGCGCCTGGTTCGTGAAGGTCTGGGGGGCTTGCTGATTCGGGTAGGCCGGGGTGGAGATCGGCTGGTTCTGAATCGGCTGGTTGGGGTAGGACGGGGTCGACGTGGGTGGGACAGGGTACATCGGAGTGGGGCCCTGGCTGGGATAGGACGGGCCCGGGCCTACCAGGGGCCGGGGGGTCGAGGGCGTGGGGGTGGGCGGGCGCTGGATCACCGGCTGCGGGTGGACCGGGGTCGGCGGACGCGGGGTGACGATGGGCTGGGGGTGCGCGGGGGTCGGCGGGCGCGGCGGAGCAGCCGTGGGCGGGGCCTGGAGGGCGCGTTCGGCGGCCGTGGCGAATTCGACGCAGGAGCGGTAGCGATCGGCCGGGCGCTTGGCCAGAGCCTTCGCGAGGACGGCGTCGATGGTGCGGGGGAGGGCCTGGCGCAACGGGCTCGCCGGAGGCGAAGGCTGCTGGAGATGGCCGCGGATGACGGCGGCGGGGCTGGTGCCTTCGAAGGGGACCGTGCCGGTGAGTAGCTGGAAGAGGGTGCAGGCCAGGGAGTATTGGTCGGAGCGGCCGTCGAGGGACGCGCCGGTCAACTGCTCGGGGGAGGCGTAGGCCAGGGTGGCGGTGACCGTGCCGGTCTGGGTGAGGTGGCCGGTATCGTCGCGGAGACGGGCGATGCCGAAGTCGGTCAGGTAGACGCGTTCGCCGGCACCGGTTTTGGACGAGGAGCGGGCCAGCAGGATATTGGCGGGCTTCACATCGCGGTGCAGGACGCCCAGGCCGTGTGCGTAGTCGAGCGCCTTGGCTGTCTCGGTGATGATCTGGACCGCGCGCAGCGGCGGGAGCGTGCCGGGGGTGATCGAGGAGGCGTTGATGCCGTCGATGTACTGCATGGAGATCCACAGCTGTTCGCCCTCGTCACCGCGGTCGTAGACGGTGACGATATTCGGGTGGTCCAGCCGGGCGACGAGATCGGCCTCGCGGATGAAGCGGGCGCGAATCTCGTCGTCGGAGAACATCTCCTGATTCAGCAGCTTCAGCGCTGTCATGCGCGGCAGCCGTGGGTGTTTGGCCAGATACACCGAGCCCATGCCGCCGCGACCGAGCTCGCGTTCGATGACGTAACCGGCGAACACATCACCAGAGCGCAAAATCGAGCCCTCCGTATCCATTTGCCCTCCGCTTCGCTCCGGGCGGGTTCGCGGCCTGGAGGTCTTGTTCTGCCCTCCTCCGCTCCTCCGCTTCGCTCCCACGCTCCGTCAGTCCAGAACGAGACGGGCCGCGAACCTTTGGGCTTTCCATCATTCGGTGCATCTCGTGGCCGGGTCTCCACATGGTGCGTGCCCATTATGTCTGGCAGTGCAAAGCCTTGTGTGCCCACGCCCCAACATCGCCGCGGTCGAGCGCCACCGCGAGCAGGTCGGGGAAGCGGTCGGGCGTGCAGGCGAAAGCGGGCACACCCAGGTCGGTCAGCGCTGCCGCATTGTCGCGGTCATAGGCCGGGGCGCCCTCGTCGGACAGCGCCAGCAGCACCACCACCTGAACCCCCGCCTCCTTCATGGCGCGTACGCGCCGCAACATCTCCGCGCGCACCCCGCCCTCGTACAGGTCGGAAATCAGCACGAACAGCGTGTCGGCCGGGCGGGTGATGAGCGACTGCGAGTACGCGATGGCCCGATTGATATCGGTGCCGCCGCCCAGCTGCGTGCCGAACAGGACCTCCACCGGATCCGACAGCTTCTCGGTGAGATCGACGACCGCCGTATCGAAAACCACCAGCGAGGTGCGCAGCGACCGCATCGACGCCAGCACCGCGCCGAACACCGAGGCGTAGACCACGCTCGACGCCATGGATCCCGACTGGTCGATGGCCAGCACCACATCGCGTTTGACCGCCTGCGCCTTGCGTCCGTACCCGACCAATCGTTCGGGCACCACGGTCCGATGCTCCGGCAGATAGTTCGCCAGGTTCTTGCGAATCGTCCGGTCCCAGTCGATGTCCCGCAGCTTCGGCCGCGACACCCGCGCCGCCCGGTTCAGGGCACCGCCGACGGCGGCCACCGTCTGCGCCGCGATCCGCCGCTCGATCTCCCTCACCACCTTCTCCACCACCATGCGCGCGGTGGCCTTGGTGGTCTCCGGCATCACCCGGTTCAGGCTCAGCAGCGTCCCCACCAGATGCACATCCGGCTCGACCGCCTCCAGCAGCTCGGGCTCGAGCAACAGTTCGGTGAGATTGAGCCGATCCACCGCGTCCCGCTGCATCACCTCCACCACTGTCGACGGGAAGTACCGGCGAATATCGCCCAGCCACCGCGACACCTGCGGCGCGGAACCCCCGAGCCCACCGGAGCGCCGCCCGCCCCCGCCCTGGCCGCTGGAATCGTAGAGCGACCCCAGCGCCCGATCCATGGCCTGGTCGTCGGCATTGCCCAGCCCGCCGCCCCCGAGCCCGGCCTCGCCGGCGCTGCCCAGCACCAGCCGCCAGCGACGCGCCTGCGCCTCATCGATCTCGTTCATCGCATTCCCCTCGAGCTGCTCGAATCAGATCCGGCCACGGGCCGCGGATTTCTCTCGGGCGCACCGAGCGCCCGCGCGAATCCACTCCCTGTACTGCGGCTGTTCGCCCTGTCATCCCGGCGTGCTTCTGGCCGGAATCCAGCGCGCAAACTTGTACCCCGGCCACACGCATGCCGAGATGACGAGCGACCGTGCCCGGGCGACGGGTGAGTGTGCCGGGATGACGAGCCGAATTCTCGGACCTGCGCTCAGATGCGTTGGCTCGGCTCATCCCATGACCCCGAGGATCTCCGCGGTGGCCCGCATAGCCAGTACGCCGCGGCCAGTGTCGTAGTCGGCGCCGCCGGTGGCCGAAGCCGTTGGCGCGCCGTGCCGGACGGCCTGGCCGATGGCCTGCCGCTCGCCGGATTCGAACGCGCCGAAGGTCCGGCGCAGCAGGGGCAGGGTCGCGACGAACTGCCCTTCATCGAGCCCGCACAACCAATCGTCGATGAGCGACAACAGGTTTCGGTCGTGGACCAGGAGCAGGCCCCGCCCGCCCAGGAAGCCGTCGATCCAGGCCGCCTTGTCGGGCGCCGTCCGCCCGACCGACAGCGCCGCGGATAGTCGGCGACCGGATTCCTCACCATTGATGCGCTCCGCGTCGCAGAGCAGGCGCACGGCCCGGCCCACGATCGCGCCATTGACGTCGTCGCGGTCGGCCAGCGTCGCCAGCGTGGACAGCCATGTGCCGGTGGCCCATTCGTCGTCGCGGGCAGACAGCGCCAGGTGGACGGCGTCGATCTGGGCGCGTAGCGCGGCGGCCGCGGCGGCATCGAGCCCGGTGACCACGCCCGGCAGACCGGCGCAACTGCGGACCAGCAGGCTGTCCGCCACCCGCGTCAGCGCGGCGGTGTCCGTGCCGCGCACATCGCCGTAGCGCATGATCCGCAGCAATCCGGGCAGCGCCGACATCAGGTGCGTGACGTCGTGATCCAGTGCCGCAACCGATTCCAGCCGGGCGATCAGCCCGTCGGTCGCGCCGCCGAGATCGGCGAGCAGCGCCTCCTCCAGCGCCGACGCGACCTTGCCGACCGTGGCGTCCGGATCCTGAGCCGTATCAAGGATTTTGGCCTCGGCCGCCGACCGCAGCGTGGTACCCCACCGCGACGCCTCGACGATCGAGATCGCCAGCTCCGGCCGCCACCGCAGCGTCCAGGTCTCCCGGAAGGTGCCCGTACTGCGCACCTGACTGTCGGTCAACCGCCCCCACCCGATGCCCAGCAGCCGGAGTCGGTGCAGCAGACGCGATCTCGCCAGCCCGCCGTCGGTGCGCAGATCCAGATCCACCGTCCGTTCCAGCGCCTGCTGCTTCAATCGCAACGTCTTGATCTGGGCCCGCAGATCCGCCTCGAGCGGCACGGTCGGCGTCCCGTCCGGCACCGTCCCCAGCGCCTCGCCCACCACCAGTTCGGTGCTGACCAGCCGCAGCAGGGTCTCGTCGCCGTCGCACAGCACCGACCGGGTGGCCTCGGTGACCTCCGACAGCCCGGCCAGCGGCCGCCCCCGCAGGGTCGCGAGAGTGTCGGCCAGCCGGACGGATTCGATGATGTGCGCGCTCGACACCGGCAGATCGTGGGCCCGCAGCGTGCCCGCCACCTTGGTCAGCCAGCGTGCGATGGGCTGCTCGGTCTCGGTGAACAGATGGTGATACCACCCCGGCGACGTGATGCCCGCCCCATACCCGGACGAACTCGCCAGCCGCGAATGCGTCCACGGCACCCAGGTCAGCGTGGCCTTGACCTTCGGCATGCCCTTCAGCATCCGGGCATCGGCCGCAGCGGGACCCAGCTTGCCCTCCAGCGCCGGCGCGTGCCACGCACCGCACACCACGGCCAGCCGTCGCGCCCCGTCCTTCAAGGCCTTTCGCATGAGCTGCCGCATGTGCGCCTCACGCCGCAGCGTGTGCGCGTCCACCGTGATCCGCGCCGATTCGACCGAGACCGGCTCGTCCTCCTCCGCTGTCCCGGACCCCACGACCGGGACAGCGGAATCGGATTCCTGACCGGCGCCCTCGCCGTCCAGGTGCTCGGCGTGCTCCCGCAACGCGGCCATCGCCTCGTTGACCGCACCGAAGATATCGGCGTCCGAGGCGGATTCGACGATGGCGTCCCACCAGCGTTCGGCGTCGTCGTATCCGGCCGCCGCGGCCAGAATGGCCAGTGGATCGGTCCGGTCGCCCGGCTCGTCGGCCACCGCGAGCGCGACGGTGGCGGGCAGATCGCAGAACCCCACGGCCACACCGTTTTCCGTTGCGTACCGCAGCGCCACCCACTCCGGCGAGAAGGTCGCGAAGGGCCAGAACGCGGCCTTGGCCGGGCTGTCGGGCTGATAGGCCAGCAGCGCCACCGGTGGCGACATGCCCTCGGCCGCGAGGTAACCGATGAGCGGATCGGCGTCCGACGGCCCCTCGATGAGGATGGCGTCGGGCCGGAACCGCTCCAGCGCCAGGGCCAGCGAGCGTGCCGAACCCGGACCGTGGTGGCGAATGCCGAAGACGCGGGTCTCGGTCGCCACCGTGGTCCCGATCGACACCTCGACGGTGGCGGTCACTCGTGCACCTCGCGGCAGGCGCGGTAGAAGTCGGCCCAGTCGGGGCGCTGGCGCACCACGGCCTCCAGGTATTCGGTCCACACCACCTGGTCGGCGACCGGATCCTTGACGACCGCGCCCAGCACCGCGCCCGCGATATCGGCGGGTCGCAGCACGCCGTCGCCGAAGTGCGCCGCCAGCGCCATGCCATTGGTGATCACCGAGATCGCCTCGGCCGTCGACAACGTGCCCGTCGGCGACTTGAGTTTGGTGCGCCCGTCCTCGGTCGTGCCCGAGCGCAGCTCGCGGAAGACCCGCACCACGCGCCGGATCTCCTCGGCGGCCGCGGGCACGGCGGGCAATTCCAATGCGGCGCCGAGCTGTTCGACCCGGCGGGTCACGATGGCGACCTCTTCGTCCTCCCCGGCCGGCAGCGGCAGCACCACGGTATTGAAACGGCGGCGCAGCGCGGAGGAGAGCTCGTTGACGCCGCGGTCACGGTCATTGGCGGTGGCGATCACATTGAAGCCCTTGGCCGCCTGCACCTCCATGCCCAATTCCGGCACCGGCAGCGTCTTCTCCGACAGCACCGTGATCAGCGCGTCCTGCACATCCGAGGGAATGCGGGTGAGCTCCTCGAGCCGCGCGATGGAGCCGGCGCGCATGGCGGTCATGATGGGCGAGGGCACCAGCGCGGCCTCGCTCGGCCCCTCCGCCAGCAGCCGGGCATAGTTCCAGCCGTAGCGGATGGCCTCCTCGGCGGTGCCGGACGTGCCCTGCACCAGCAGCGTGGAGTGCCCGGCCACGGCGGCTGAAAGGTGCTCCGAAACCCAGGTTTTCGCGGTGCCCGGCACGCCGATCAGCAGCAGTGCGCGATCGGTGGCCAGGGTGGCGACCGCGACCTCCATGAGCCGGCGCGGGCCCACATACTTGGGGGTGATGACGGTACCGTCGCTCAGCGTGCCACCCAGCAGGTAGGTGACCACCGCCCACGGCGACAACTTCCAGGAGGGCGGACGCGGGCGATCGTCGGTGGCGGCCAGTGCCTTCAGCTCGTCGGCGAAGGCCTGTTCGGCGTGCGGGCGCAGCAGGGCGTCGCGTTCCTGAGTGATGATCACTGCAACTCCTCGAGCATCGTCTTGCGTTCAATGAGGTCATGGGCGAGCTGGTCGAAGGCCTGCTCCCAGTACGGATCCGCGCAGCGGCGGGCGACGCCGGACACGATGCCCGCCACCCCCACCGGAAAGTGAGCGGACGCCGCGCGGAACAGCGTCCGGTAGGAGCCGGGCACCAGGCTGGGCGCACCCGGCCGATCGGCGCACAGCTGGGCGCGCTCGGTGAGCAGCCGCAGCACGTGCTCGGCCATCGGGCCGGGCCACGGGTGCGGCACGGCGCGCAGCATGGATTCGATCTCGGCCAGCCAGCTGGAATCCAGGCCGCGCAGGTAGCGCACCTGATCGGTCTCCGGCTGGAGCGCGAACAGCTCGCGCAGTTTGTCGGTGTCGGCATCGCGGGCGTCGGTCCCGGAGATCGCGGCGAACAGCGCCCGCGCCCACTCCGGATTCCGTTGCGCCAGTGCGGCATCCGACCATCCCGCGATCATGGGCCCGCGCACGCCCTCGGCCATGGAAGCCCGCACCGCCTCCTCGGCGGAACCGAGCAGCCGCTCCCAGTGCCGCAGCGGAGTGGCGGCGACCACCCGGTGCAGCCATCCGGTGGCCAGATCGGGTGCGCCGTCGGCGCGATAGGCGGTGTAGCCGAAGGAATCCCCGACACCGTCGCGGCGAGCCGCGTCGTCGAGCACACCCGGTCCGGTGGTGACCAGCTGCGGGCGCACCAGCCGGGGACCGAAACTCAGCCAGGCCGAGGCGCGGTCGGCCATGCGCCGGGCGAAGGCCGACTCCGGCAACTGCCCCAGCAGATCCGCGGCCAGCCGCCGCACCTCGGCGCGGCGGTCGTCCAGTGCGGTCTCCAGCAGCGCCTCGTCCTCGAGTGAGAGCCCGTCGGCCAGCACCGCCAGCAGTTCCGCCTTGCCCGGCCCGGACTCCTTGCCCCAGGACCCGGCCAGCGCCGTCCGCGCGGCCGCTGGATCGCGCCGACGCAGCTGGGCCAGCCAGCCGCGCCGCTCCGCCGCCCGGCCGTGCGACCACACGCTCTCGTCCTCGGCGGCGGCCCGCACCAGCGACCGCCAGCCCGGATGCTGCGCGGCCAGCCAGCGACCGCGCGCTCCCGCGAGCCGCAGCAGCGGTTCCCGATGCGGCGCCAGCGCTTTGGCCCGATCCAGCAGCACGCTGACCAGTCCGTCCGGAGCGCGGAAGTCCCGCGGCCCGGCCAGCGCGAACCACTCGTCGAGGAACGGCGAATTGTCCGCCAGCATGTCGATCAGTCGCGCAGCCGCCGCGGCGGGCAGCTGCGACCGCTCATCATCCGCGGCGGTCTCGCTGCGTTCCGCCGACGTGGCGGTCACGCCGCCGCGTGCGAAACAGTCCTGCAGTGCAATGGATTCCAACAGCACCGCGGCGGGATCCCCGGTCAGTCCGGTCGCCGCGGCGGTTACCGGCGACGCCAATCCTGACATGTCGGCCTGACGTCGCGCCGTGCCGACGAGCGCCGCCGAAACCAGCTCGGCACTCCCGGCGTCCTCGAGGCCACCCCGCACCGGAATCGGATTCCCCTGCGCCACAACGACATCCACCATGGTGCCAGCGGCAAGCGCCGCCACCGGCACCAGCCCGTCCACAGTCCACTCCCCGAGCACGGTGACCGGATGGCCACCGGAGAGCCCGAGCAGCCGCCAGGGCTCACCCTCCGCGGTCGACATCGGCAGCGCATCCCCACCGGACTCCACGACGTACCAGCCCTTTTCACCCCGAACCGGCACGACCTCGGCCAGCAGCACCGGCCAGGACCGCAGGAACGGATCCGCGCCCAACGCCCGCGCCTGCTCGGTCAGAGCGGCGGCGATGCTGCCCGGCTGCCCGGCCGCCCGCACCGCACCGGCGTTCAGGGAACGGTCGGTGTGCAGCGGGACGGTGGTGAACGGTTCGGGGATATCGTCATGGCGCTCGCCCCAGAGGGCGCGCAGCGGTGCGGCACCGGGATAGAAGTGCACGCTCGCGTCCACCTGGAAGCCCGGGGCCGGAGTGTCGTTCGGGAAGGCCGGGCTGCCGTAGTGGTGGTCGACGACCAGGGCCCAGCGGCCGGATGCGCGGCCGCGCAACCAGACTCGGCGGGTGTAGAGGCCGTCCTCGGTGGTGGTTCGGATGCCCAGGACCAGCCAGTGGTCGCGGACCGCGGGCTCGGCGCGGACGGTGTCGGCCGGGGTGGGGTATCCGATGTGGGTGCGCACGCTGGCGCGCAGTCCGGGGGAGAGGCCGTCGAGACGGGCGTGCGCGGTTGCCAGCACATACAGCCGGGCGTATTCGCGCAGCAGTAGCCGGGGCCAGTCGGAATGTGTAGTGGCGAGCGGTAACTGGCGCAGGGTTGCGGCGATTCCGGGTGCCTGCGCGTCGACCATGCGGGCCGCCACGGTTTCGAAGGCCCGCAAGGAGCGGTCCGACTGCGCGAGACCGGTGCGCACCTGATCGGTGAGCCAGGTGTCCAGATCGGCCAGGCCCGCGGTGACGCGGGCGCGGCGCTGATCGGCGGTGGCCCCGGCGCCCCGGGCGGGTTTGGCCTCGGGCGCGGTCTGCCCGGCGGCGCGGGCGGCCCGCCCGCTCAGCCAGTCGGCCGCGAAATCGGCCACGGTGTCCGCGGCGGGCACCTCGCCCGCGCTCCACGACAACAGGAGCGACAGTGCGTGTTTGCACGGAAACTTGCGACTCGGGCAGGTGCATTTATAGGCGGGCCCCGACAGATCCACAATGGTCTGATACGGTCGGCTGCCACTGCCCTTACACAGCCCCCACAGCGCGGTGTCGTGAACGCCGGTGCCGCTCCACTTGCCGCGCAGCTTGCGGGCGGCGGTCAGCGACGCTGCGTCCGGTGCGAGCGATCCGACGTGATCGGCGGTCCAAGCGGTGGTCATCCATCCCCCTTCCTCGGTTGAGCAAAGTTGTATCCGAGGGCACCGACAGGTCCCGGCCGCGCGGCGGCCGTCTGTGAATGCCGGCTATTTGCCGATGAATTCGATTCCTGTAGTGCTGACATTTCGCTGAACAATCTGAGACATCGAATCGAGATGTGAATTCATTCTGTCAACGCCGATTCGAGCACTCGGGGTACGCCCGATCTACAGCGGCGGCGTAGCCCAGACCTCGCGCGATCGAAGGAGCGCGACGCGGACCCGTCGAATTCCACGCTCGATGCCTCGAGCCTCGGTTCGTCCGTCGCTCGGAATATTCTCGGCCTCCGCAGTCATGTGCCGGGCCTGCTCCGCTTGTTCGACCACGCACGCGGCTGCACGCGGCGGCGGCCCGGTATGGTCCCGGATATGCCCCGCGTCGCGATCGAATACTGCACGCAGTGCCGCTGGCTGCTCCGCGCGAGCTGGATGGCCCAGGAGTTGCTCACCACCTTCGCCACCGACCTGTCCGAAGTCGCCCTCGTCCCCGGTGAGGGCGGTGTCTTCCGCATCACCGTCGACGGCGACCAGATCTGGGAACGCAAGGCCGACGGCGGTTTTCCCGATATCGCCATCCTCAAGCAGCGTGTCCGCGACCGGGTCGCGCCGGACCGCTCGCTCGGCCACGCCGACCAGAAGAACGCCGAACCGGCGAGCTAGCCGCAGCAGCCCCCACCACAGCAGCCGCCACCACCCGACGGGGCCGGCGCGGGGGCGGAGCCGCCGCCGCGGGTGACCGTCCCGAAGGTGGTCAGCAGCTTGACGGTGTCGTCATGGCCTTCCGGGCAGGTCGCGGGTGCGGACGCCTCGGCCATGGGGCGAGTCAGCTCGAAGGTGTCGCCGCAGCCGCGGCATCGATACGCATAGCTCGGCACCTGCCCAGCCTAGACGACTCGCACCGCACCCGGCGGCGCGCTGAGGTCGATCCGACGGCGCACTCCGGGCAACCCAGTACCCTCGGTTTACGGAGTACGAGGAGGTGTGGTGTGAGCACTCGGTTCTTCGACACGCTGCCGGAACAGGATGGCACGCCGGTTGCGCGGACCGTGAACGGTGAGGTGTCCGGCGTGCTGGAGGGCACGGTGGCGGTGTGGCGCGGCCTGCCGTACGGGGCCAGCACGGCCGGGCCCAATCGGTTCCGGCGGCCCCAGCCCCCGCAATCGTGGACCGGCATCCGGGAATGCGTGCGCTTCGGCGACGTCGCTCCGCAGAGTCCGGGCTTCGTGCCCGTCGACGCCAACCTGCGCATGGGCGAGAACTGCCTGTGGCTCAATATCTGGGCCCCGACCGCAGCCACGGACGAACTCCGACCGGTCCTGGTGTGGCTGCACGGCGGCGCGTACTGCTTGGGCACCGCGGCCCAGGCCATCTACGACGGACGACGGCTCGCCGAGACCGGCGACGCCATCGTGGTCGCCGTCAACTACCGGCTGGGTGCGCTGGGCTTCCTCGACCTGTCCTCGCTCGGCGAGGAGTTCACCCCGAATCTGGGCCTGTACGACCAGATCGCCGCCCTGCAGTGGGTACGCGACAATATCGCGGCCTTCGGCGGCGATCCGGGCAATGTCACCATCTTCGGCGAATCCTCCGGCGCGGGCTGCGTCACCGCGCTGCTCACCTCGCCGCTGTCGGCGGGTCTGTTCCACCGTGCCATCGCCCAATCCCCGCCCGCCACCACGGTTTTCGGTCCGGAGCGCGCCGCCGTGGTGGCCAAGCGCTACCTGGAACTGCTGGAACTGTCGCCCGATCACGCGGCCGATCTGCTCACCATGCCGATCGAACGCATCGTCACCGCCGCCGGGACCCTGCTCGACGAAGTGCCGCTGCGCGAACCCGGCCGCCTGGCCGCCGCGCCCGTGGTGGACGGCAACCTGCTCCCCGCCTATCCGAGCGAACGCTTCCGGCAGGGCCGTTCGCACCGGGTGCCGCTGATCATCGGCACCAACAAGGACGAGGCCTCGCTGTTCCGGCTGTTCCGCTCGCCCATCATGCCGGTCACCCCGGACGCCGTGAACGCCATGCTGCGCGGGGTTGCCGCCGAACATCCGGGCCTGTCGCCGGAGCGGCTGGCCGAGATCGCCTCCGCCTACGAGTCCAGCACCCCGCGCGGCGCGCTCACCATGTCCACCGACGCCGCCTTCCGCATGCCCTCGCACTGGGTGGCCGACGCCCACTCCGCGCACTCGCCGACCTGGATGTACCGCTTCGACCACGCCACCCCGATGCTCAAGGCGGCCCGGGTCGGCGCCGGCCACGCCACCGAATTGCCCTACGTATTCGGCAACTTCGGCTCGTTCGACTACGACCCCACCTTCTGGCTGGGCGGACGCAAAGCGGCACAGGAGGTTTCGGGCCGCGTGATGCGCCGTTGGCTGGCCTTCGCCAGGTACGGCGTGCCCGCCGCCATCGATGGATCCAAGCACTGGCCGCCCTACAGCGCCGTGACGCGCACCACCCTGGTCATCGACAATGCGGACCGTGTCATCGACGATCCCGACCGCGATCGCAACACCGTGTGGGGAGATGACGTGGTCGGGTTCTACTGAGCCGCAACCGATCACACGGCAGCGGTGACCCGGCGGCCCAGCCGGGCGGGCATATGCGCGTACCCGTGCAGGGTGTAGAGCGGGCGGCGCTCCGGCGTGCCCGCCAGCGCCAGATCAGGGAAATTGTCGAACAGCGAGCGCAACGCGTACACGCCCTCCATGCGGGCCAGGCTCGCGCCCAGGCAGGTGTGTATGCCGCTGGAGAAGGTCAGGTGTTCGCGGGCATTGGCGCGGGTGATATCGAAGCGATTGGGGTCCTCGAACTTCTTCGGATCCCGGTTCGCGCCCGCGAGCGACATCACGATCACGGCGCCCTCGGGCAACCGGAAGTCACCGACCTCGGTGTCGCACAGGGCGATTCGCGCCGTCATGGTGACCGGTGGATCGAAGCGCAGGATCTCGTCCACCGCCTGCGCCCACAAGTTCGGGTCCGCGCGCAGCATGGCCAGTTGCTCGGGATGCGAGAGCAATTGGACGACGCCGTTGCCGATGAGATTCACGGTGGTCTCGAAGCCCGCGCCCATCAGCAGGCTCGCGGTCGCCTTCAACTCGCGCTCGTTCAGCTCCCCGGCGGTGACCAGGCTGGAGAGGATGTCCTCGCCAGGCGTGCGCCGCAGCGTGGCCAGGTGCTCGTTCAGATACTCGTCCATGACGCCCATGGCCGTATAGGCATCGCGCCACGACCGCCAGGAGATGCCGATGTCCAGCAGCGGGCTGGCGGCGTCACCCCAGCTCAGGAACTCGTCGCGGGAGGCGTGCGGGAAGCCCAGCATCTCGGTGATGATGGCGATCGGCACCTGCTGGGCGAAGGCCCCGACGAGATCGGCGGAGCCGTTCGGCGGCAGCGCGTCCAGCAGTTCGGCGGTCACCGACTCCACGCGGTCGCGCAGGCGGCCGATGGCACGCGGGGTGAACGCCGCCGACACCGACTTGCGGATGCGGGTGTGATCCGGTGGATCGATCATGAGCATGGACGGCGGTTCCACCGGATTCGGCGGAGTCTGCGCGCGCTTGAGCCGATCGCGCAGCCAACCCGGCACATCCACGCCGTCCGGCCCGAACGCGCCGAAGCGGCTGTCGCGCAGAATGGCGCGGGTCAGCTCGTAATCGGCGGTGGCCCAGGTATACGGGTTGTGCACCAGACGGCCGCGGCGGCGAATCTCCTCGATCTGGGGATACGGATCGTGCAGCGCGCCGGCGGTGGTGATCAGTTTCGCGAACGGATTGTCGCGGCGGGCCTGCAGCCGCAGCGCCCACCGCGGCGCACCGTGTTCGACCATCCATCGGGCCCAGTACCGGGGACTCATCATCGCGGGACTCCCTCGTCGTCGGATGGTTCCACGGTACGGAACCCCTCGAGGCCGAGGAACATCCCGAGGAGGGAAACAGACCTCCTACTCCGGTATGAGGCGACCCTCGTAGCTCTCAGCGGCAAGCCCGTGAAACCGCGGGAAATATCCGGGGGACAAGCCCCTGCGACCACGACTCTCCGAGGCCGAGCGTGCGGCCCGCGGGACTTTCGAAGGTGAGCGAGGCAAGCCCCGCGGGTGCGGCGTATTCGGTCAGCGGCGTTGGGCGGTTACTCGCTCCGAGGTGATGCGGCGTTCCTGGGCCGCCGGGTCGGGGTTGGCGACCTGGACCAGGGAGGCGCCCGCGGCCAGGACCGCGACGAAGCCGTCGATCAGTTCGGCCGGGGTGTCCCAAGCGGTCGTGGAGAGAACACGGTCCTCGGCCGTGAAGCCCTGGCGGGCAGCGGATTTGCGGGCCTCATCGAGCACGGCGGAGACCGACGTGCCGTCGAGGGCGCAGCCGATGCCGCGCGGATGGAACTGATCACCGTGGACGCGCACGGAGGTCGCGTAGTCGGTGACGCCGACCGGCAGGTCGCGCACCGGCATGCCCATCGGGTCCAGGGAGAGGGCGGCGACCTCGGCGATGCCCTCGGCCTCATCGATCCGGTCCGCCGTGACCAAGGCCAGCTCGGCGTCCGGGTCGGCGTGCAGCACCACCTCGACGCCGGCCCACCAGCAGCCCAGCAGCACGGCCGCGGTCTGCCAGTGCGCCGGGAGCAGCACCGCGACCCGGGCGCCGGAGGTCAACCCGAACTCGTCGCGAATCATATTGGCGGTCTTGGCCGCCCAGTTGGCCAGCGTCAGCGCGGACAGTTCGATCCGCGCGCCGGTGGCGTCGTCGTAATAGGTGATGCGCGGCCCCGCGGGGTCGCGGGCGAGGATGGGGTCGAGTACCGCTTCGGTGAGGGTCTCGTTCAATTCACGCATTTCGGTCCGTTCGTACCGGCGTCGATGGGTGGGGCGGGCGGCACCGGTGTCGCGGTCGTACTGCTTCCGGAGAAGTCGAACGTGGCGCCGCCGGTCGCCGAACCCGGACCAGAGTAGTCACTCGCCAGCACCACGCGAACCGAACCCTCGGGCAGACCAGCCTGCGCCAGCACCGGCAGCCCGCCCAGCACCTGCGCCACCGCGCGCGCCCTGGGATCGCCCGCGGAGGCCGCCAGCACCCGGCTGCTCTGCACCGGCCCGCCGATCCAGTTGTCCACCGTGCCGGTGCGGAAGCTCTTGGCCGCCAGCGCCTGTGCCGCCTGCGCGGCCAAGCCGCCGGTGCCGGAGGCGTTGTAGACATCGACGGTGACGGTGGACGGGTCCACCCCGCCCTGGCTCGGGGCCTCGTCGTCGCCGACCGCCTTGGCCACGAACCTGTGCACCGCGGCCGGATCCACCCGGACCACGGACTCGCCGTTGTCGGTCCAGCCGTTGAGGTCCTTGACGGGAATGGTCTCGAACTTCACCTGCCCGCCGGACAGGTCCCGCAGCTCGTGCAGGAAGCCGAGCACATCCCAGCCGTCGTCCAGCACCACCGTGCGCCCGACCGCATTGCTGAGTTCGGTCAACCGGCCGGGGCTGGTGAGCATCTTGGCGCTGAGCACCTGATGCACCAGCTGCGCCATGTACACCTGCTGGCGCACGATCCGGTCCAGGTCGCCGCGCGGCAGCTCATGACGCTGGCGCACGAAACTCAAAGCCTGTGCGCCGGAGAGCTTCTGCGATCCCGCCGGGAAGTCCGCGCCCGAAAGCGGTTCGTCCACCGGACTTTTCAGGCACACCTCGACGCCGCCGACGGCATCGGTGAGCAGCACGAAGCCCAGCAGCCCGACCTCGGCGTAATGGTCGACGGTGATGCCGGTGAGGTTGGCCACGCTCTTGACCAGCGCCTGCCGCCCGGCCTGCGTCGACCGGCGATCGGCCTCAGCCGGATCGGCGCCCTTGTCGATCAATTTCTGCTGCGTGGTCGCCTTGGTCACGCCGTACGCGGAGTTGATCTTTCCCATGCCGAGGCCGGGGATGTCCACGTAGGAGTCGCGGGGGATCGAGATGGCGGTCGCCGAGCTGCCGTCGTTGGGCACCCGGATGAGCACGATGGTGTCGGTATTGAGCCCGCCCTCGCCGTCGTCGCCGGCGTGCAGCATGGCCAATTCGTTCGAGGAGAGCGGATTTCCGTGCGCGTCGGTGCGGGAGTCGATGCCGACCATCAGGATGTCGGTCGCGCCGTCGGCCTTGTCGCCGCCGAGCCCCAGATTGCCGATCCGCTCGATGCCCGATATCAGGCGATCGACGCTGTGCCAGCCCAGCCCGGTCACCGTCAGCACCAGCACCGAGATCACGGCCACGAGTACCCGGCGCGCGCCGCCGCGCCCCGGTCGCGATCCCAGAGTGGAGCGCGACGGTAACGGCACGGATGCCCAGCGGTTGTCCGGCAACCCGATCTCCCTTTCGCGTGCTCGGCCGAGCGAACCCCGACGAACGAGGTCGCGTCGATGGAAATACCCCCGCTATGCAGGCTAGTGGCGGTAGCCGTGATGTTGCCGTATCGCCGGCTCCGTGAGTCGTGCGGGGGGCGTGCCAGACTGGCAGCCGTGACCGCCGATGACGTGACCTCGACCACCGATCGACCGCGCCCGGATTCCGCGCGGCTGCTGGTGACGGGTGGGCGCGGTCAGCTCGGCCGCGCACTCACGACCCTCGCGCCCGCCGCACGCGGGCTGGCTCACGCCGACCTCGACATCACCGATCCCGACGCCGTGCGCGCGTTCGTGAATCCCGGTGACGTGCTGATCAACTGCGCGGCCTACACCGCCGTCGACCGGGCCGAGACCGAGGTGGAAGCCGCCTTCGCGGTGAACGCCACCGGGCCCCGCGTACTGGCTCAGGCGTGCGCCGAGAAGGGGGCGCGGCTCATACACCTCAGCACGGACTACGTCTTCCCCGGCACCGGTGCGCACCCGTATGAACCAGACGATCCGACCGGACCGGCGACGGTCTATGGACGATCGAAACTGGCTGGGGAGCAAGCGGTTCTGGAGTTCGCGCCCGACGCGCAGATTGTGCGCACCGCGTGGGTCTACACCGGCGTGGGAGCGGACTTCGTGGCCACCATGCGGCGGCTGGAACGTGAGCGCGACACCCTCACCGTGGTGCGCGACCAGATCGGTTCGCCCACCTACGCGCTCGATCTCGCGGCCGGTCTGCTGGAACTGGCGGGCAAGCCCGGTACACCCCGGATCCTGCATGCCACCAATGCCGGACAGGCCAGTTGGTTCGACCTGGCCCGGGCGGTTTTCGCGGGCCTGGGCGCGGACCCTGAGCGCGTACAGCCCTGCGGCACCGAGGATTTCCCGAGACCCGCTCCGCGCCCGGCATATTCGGTCCTTTCGGGCAATTCGTGGGCCGCCGCGGGTCTAGCTCCCCTGCGACACTGGAAGCTGGCACTGAACGACGCACTGGCCGCCGTCTCCGACTATCCTGGCCCTCCGTGAGCCCCTCGGATTCTGTCGGACAGCCCCCCACCGCGGAGAAAAAACCGCAGCTGGCCGTCGTTACGGTGACCTACTCGCCCGGCGAGCACCTGGAACACTTCATCAGCACGCTGGCCACTGCGACCAGAGAGAAGCCGCAGGTCATCCTGGCCGACAACGGCTCGGTCGACGGCGCCCCGGAAATGGCCGCCGAGGCCAACGCCCATGTGCGCCTGCTGCGCACCGGCGGCAATATCGGCTACGGCGGCGCCATCAACCGCGCGGTCGCCGAGATCGACCCGGACATCGAATTCATCGTCATCGCCAACCCGGACGTGCGCTGGGGCACCGACTCCATCGACGAACTGGTGGCCGCGGCCCGCCGCTGGCCGCGCGCCGGCGCGCTGGGCCCGATGGTGCTCGAGCCGGACGGCAGCGTCTACCCGTCCGCCCGCTCGGTGCCCGGCATCGCCGACGGGGCCGGCCACGCCATTCTCGGCACGATCTGGCCCAAGAACCCGTGGACCCTGCGCTACCGTCAGGACAACGAGGAGATCTCCGAGCGTTCGGTCGGCTGGCTGTCGGGCTCCTGCCTGCTGGTGCGTCGCGCGGCCTTCGACTCCATCGACGGCTTCGACTCCCGCTACTTCATGTACATGGAGGACGTCGACTTCGGTGATCGCATGGGCAGGGCCGGCTGGCACAATGTCTTCGTGCCGTCCGCGGAGGTCACGCACGCCAAGGGCCACGCCGCGGGTCGCCACCCGGAGACTATGCTGCCAGCGCACCACGCCAGCGCCTACCGTTTCCAGGCCGACCGGCATCCGCACTGGTGGCAGGCCCCGCTCCGGGTCGCGCTGAAGGCTGGACTTGCGATCCGCTGCCGGCTTGCGGTTCGATCCGCACTGCGCGAACGTGATCGAAACGAGACTGTTTAACATCGCGGGCGCGCAGTCCTGACAACCTGACAACAGGGGAGAAGATGGCGAACAGCGGTAACACCGCCGGGTCTACGGACGCGGTGATCCTGGTCGGAGGCCAGGGCACCCGCCTGCGTCCGTTGACCTTGTCCGCCCCCAAGCCGATGCTGCCCACGGCCGGTCTGCCGTTCCTGCAGCATTTGCTGGCCCGCATCGCCGATGCCGGCATCACCCATGTGGTGCTCGGCACCTCCTACAAGGCGGAGGTGTTCGAGGAGCACTTCGGCGACGGCTCCGACCTCGGCCTCGAGCTCGAATACGTCACCGAGACCGAACCGCTCGGCACCGGCGGCGGCATCCGCAACGTGCTGCCCAAGCTGCGCGCCGACACCGTCATGGTCTTCAACGGCGACGTGCTCGGCGGCACCGACCTGGGTGGGGTGCTGGAAACCCATCACACCTCCGGCGCGGACGTGACCCTGCACCTGGTGCGGGTGAGCGATCCGCGCGCCTTCGGCTGCGTCCCCACCGATGAGAACGGCCGGGTCACCGCGTTCCTGGAGAAGACCCAGGATCCGCCGACCGATCAGATCAACGCGGGCTGCTACGTCTTCCGGCGCGAGTACATCGAGAAGATCCCCGCGGGCCGTCCGGTCTCGGTCGAGCGCGAGACCTTCCCGTCCCTGCTCGCCGAGTGCGCGCACATCCAGGGTCACGTCGACACCTCGTACTGGCGAGACATGGGCACCCCTGAGGACTTCGTCCGTGGTTCGGCGGACCTGGTCCGCGGCATCGCCCCGTCCCCGGCGCTCCCGGGCCAGCGCGGCGAATCCCTCGTCCACCCCGGTGCGGGCGTCGCTCCCGGCGCGCTCCTCATCGGCGGCACGGTCGTGGGGCGCGGCGCCGAGGTCGGCGCGGGCGCCCGCCTCGACGGCGCGGTCCTCTTCGACGGCGCCCGCGTGGAAGCCGGTGCCACCGTGGAGCGTTCGATCATCGGCTTCGGCGCCCGGATCGGTCCGCGTGCCCTCGTTCGCGATGCCGTCATCGGTGACGGCGCGAACATCGGCGCCCGCTGCGAGCTCCTGCGCGGGGCCCGCATCTGGCCCGGCGTCGACATCCCCGACGGCGGCGTCCGCTTCTCCACCGACGTCTAGCCGGCGCGAAAACCCTTGATCGGCCGTCCATCTTCCGGGATGGGCGGCCGATTACGTTGGCGCGGTGCGGCATTCGCCGCGCGCGCTCACCGATCGGTCCGAATCGGGTGCGACGCGGGTCATGCTGTGACGGCACGTCTTTCGGTGGCGGTGCGCTCGTTCACCAGGAGCAGGCCGGTGGCGGCGACCAGGGCGGCGGTCGCGCCGTGGACGCCGAAAGCCGTTGACGATGAGCCGTCGTGGCGCAGGATGGTGAGCATGTCGCCGGTGGGGATGGTGGCCATGACCAGCATGGCGATGCCGAGCGAGTAACGCTGGCGGGCGGCGAGCAGGGCGACGATGAGCAGGCCGGAGGCGACATCGCGGACGCCCTTGACGTTCAGGAAGTCGGCGGCTTCGCCGGTGGGGGAGACCCGCATGCCGAAGGTGGGCGCCATGGCCTGCGGGTCGGCCAGGTAGCGGACACCGATGTAGGTGATGAAGCCGGCGCCGGTGACGGCCAAGGTGGTGGCGATGCGGGAGGCGAGGCGCGAGGTGAACATGTCCGGTGCTCCAATTGCTAGTGACGCTAACTGATAGAGCAACGCTAACTTATGCGCCGGTAGCTTGTCTAGCGATGCTAGAGTTCTGACCATGAGCGCCATACAGACCCGCAAGGAACGCGAGCGCGCCGAACGCCGACAGCGCATTGTCGACACCGCCCGCGAGATCGCCGAGACCGAGGGCTGGGACGCGGTCACCGTGCGCAAGCTCGCCGACCGCATCGAATACAGCCAGCCCGTGCTGTACAGCCACTTCGCCGGCAAGGATGCCATCGTCTCGGCCGTCGCCGAGGCGGGCTGCGCCGAATTCGCCGCCACCGTACGGCAATTGCGCGCATCCGCCGCAACGCCGGAACAGGCGCTGCGCGCGGTCGCCCAGGGCTACCTCGACTTCGCCCGCGACAGCGCAGCCCTCTACGACGCCATGTTCCTTTTGCGCACCGACCTGAAGTTCGGCCCGGACGCGCCGCAGCCGCTGAAGGACGCCTTCGGTGAACTGCTGCACACCTTCGCCCCCTTCGCCGCGCCGCACGATGTCGAGACCTTCACCGAGGTCGCCTGGAGCGCCCTGCACGGCCTGGCCACCCTGGACCGAGGCGGCCGCCTGCGGCCCGACTTTCGTGACCAGCGACTGGAAATCCTGGTCGCCCAATGGGTTCGCGGAGACTGACCCCGCGGTTGCGCCGCCATCCGCCCGACCCGGCCTAGGCTGAATCCATGGCTGACGCTGTAGTGGTCGGATCGGGTCCCAACGGGTTGGCGGCGGCGGTGATCCTGGCCCGCGCCGGACTCGACGTCGAGGTATACGAGGCGTCCGAAAGCATCGGCGGCGGTTGCCGCACCGGCGAGGTCACGCTGCCCGGCTTCCACCACGACCTGTGCGCGGGCGCGCATCCCATGGCGGTGGCCTCCCCGTTCTTCCGCGCCTTCGACCTGAAGGCGCACGGCGTCGAACTGCTCACCCCACAGGTGTCCTACGCGCATCCCCTCGACGGCGGCCACGCCGGTCTGGCCTGGCAGGACCTCGATCACACCGTGGACGGCCTGGGTCGCGACGGCGGCTCCTGGCGTCGGCTGTTCGGCCCGCTGGTGCGCAAGTGGGAGGACCTGGTCGGCCTGGTCATGTCGGATCTGCGGCATCCGCCCATCGACCCGGCAAGCTTGCTGCACCTGGACCCCGGCGTCGAACTGCGCTTCGCTCGGCGCGTGCTCGAACAGTCGACGCCATTGTGGAATATGCGTTTTCGCGAAGACATCGCCCCGGCCCTGCTGACAGGCGTTGCCGCGCACGCCATCCGGCCCCCGCGCGGAATTCCGGGCGCGGGCGTCGCGATGCTGCTCGGCACCCTCGCCCACGTGGGCGGCTGGCCGGTCCCGCGCGGCGGCAGCCAGGCCATCGTGGACGCCCTCGCCGGTGATCTGAAAACCCACGGCGGCCGCGTCTACACCGGCCATCGCGTCGACTCGCTCGACGAGTTCGACGAGGTCCGCGTGGTTCTGCTGGATGTCGCCCCCGCCGAACTCCAGCGCATCGCCACCTTGCCCGCCCGATACAACTTCGCGCTCAACCGGTTCCGCTACGGCGGCGCGGCCTGCAAGGTCGACTTCGCGCTGTCGGGTCCGGTCCCGTGGCAGGCGAAAGGCTGCGATCGCGCCGGAACCCTGCACCTGATCGGTACTCGCGCCGAAGCCCTCGCCGCCGAGAAGGCCGTGGCCGCAGGCCGTCACGCCGAGCGGCCCTTCGTGCTGGCCATCCAGCCCGGTGTCGTCGACCCCACCCGGGCCCCCGAGGGCAAGCACACGCTCTACACCTACGCCCACGTTCCCAACGGTTCGGTCGAGGATCTCACCGCGGCCGTCACCGCGCAGGTCGAACGCTTCGCCCCCGGGTTCCGCGAGCTGGTCCTGGCCACCCATGTCCGCACCGCCGCCACCATGCCCGCTCACAACCCGAACTACATCGGCGGCGATATCTCCGCGGGCGCGATGACCCTGCGCCAGACCCTCTTCCGCCCCGCACCCCGCTGGAATCCGTACTCGACCCCGCTGCCCGGCGTCTATCTGTGCTCCTCGGCCACCCCGCCCGGTCCCGGAGTGCACGGCATGAACGGCTTTTTCGCCGCCCGCCACGCGCTGCGCACCGAGTTCGACATCCGCAACGATCCGCTCGAGCTGCTGACCGACCACTGGCGAATCTGATTGCCGCGCCCCCGGGCGCCCGGTCGGACCCGCGGTTCGTGGTCCGCTGGGATCGCCGACTACCGCTGAACCGGTTGTGTCCGATACAGATCCGGTTCCAGGTAGATGACCCGGGCCGCCGGGACCTCCGCGCGCACCCGGGCCTCGGCATCGTCGATGGCGGTCGCGATATCCGCGATCGCCAGGCCGGGCACGATGGAAACCTTTGCCGCCACCAGCATTTCCTCCGGCCCCAGGTACTGGGTGCGCAGGTGGATGACCCGGTCGATGTGCCGGTCGTCGACCAGCGCGGTCCGGATCTTGGCGTCCTCCTCGGGAGTCGCGCCCTCACCGATGAGCAGGCTCTGCATCTCGACGATGAGGATGACGGCGATGACGCCGAGCAGCAAGCCGATGGCCAGTGTGCCCACGCCGTCCCACACCGGATCGCCGGTGATCATGGTCAGGCTGATGGCCGTGAACGCGAAGATCAGGCCGATGAGCGCGCCCGAATCCTCCAGCAGCACCACCGGCAGTTCCGGATTGCGGGAGTTGCGGATGAACCGCCACCAGCTCGAATTGCCCCTGAGCGGCTTGGATTCCCGCATGGCGGTGATGAAGCTGAAGCCCTCGAGCCCGATGGCGATGCCGAGGATCACGATCGCGACCAGCGGACTGGACAGCTCCTCGGGGTGCTGGATCTTGTGGATGCCCTCCCACACCGCGTACAGCGAGCCGAGCGCGAAGATGACCAGCGCGACCACGAACGAATAGAAGTACCGATTGCGCCCGTAGCCGAAGGGGTGCAGCTGGTCGGCCTCCTGCTCCGCGCGCCGCTGCCCGAGCAGCAGCAGCGCCTGATTGGAGGTGTCGGCCACTGAGTGCACCGCCTCGGCGAGCATGGACGCCGATCCGGTGATGGCCGCGCCGACGAATTTGGCTGCCGCGATACCGGCGTTCGCGCTCAGCGCCGCCAGGATGGCCTTCTTACCGCCGCCCGCAGACAATGAACCGCCCTTTCCCGAACCGATGTCCGTTTTGCCCTAAACGCGTGTGATCGGGAGAGCCTACAGTCCGACCGTCACTCCTCGCCGACCGCGGCGCAGAACAGCTGCGCCGAACCGTCCGCGTCATCGTCTCCGGCGACCGCCCGCGCGCGAATCCCGCCGTCGGCGGCCGAGATCCACGCCGCGTGCCCGCGTTCCACGATCAGTTCGTGGTTGCCCTGGGACAGCTTCACCCGTCCGCGCGTGACCAGCGCGATCACCGGCCCCGATTGCACCGCCCGCACCGGCTCGGCGCCCGCGGCCAGTTCGAAACGGCTCAGCGCGAATTCGGGCGCGGGCGTGTGATAGCGGAAGACGCTGTCCGACACCCGCTGCGCCTCCACGATGGGCAGGTCCAGCGGCTCGAAGTCCAGCACCCGCAGCAGCTCCGGCACATCCACGTGCTTGGGGGTGAGCCCGCCGCGCAGCACGTTGTCGGAGTTGGCCATGATCTCCACGCCCACCCCGCGCAAATACGCGTGCAGGTTCCCGGCATCCAGGAACAGTCCCTCGCCGGGCTCGAGCGTGATGCGGTTGAGCAGTAGCGCCGCCAGCACTCCGGCATCGCCCGGATACGCCTCGGCGAGCTCGAGCGCCGTGCGCACCTCGGCTACGAACTCCTTGCCGTTGCTCCGGGCCTCGGACAGATACCGCACACAGCCGTCGAGCACCTTGGGCAGCAGCATGCTCAGGCTGCCCTGCGGCAGCGCGATCCAGGTGGTGAACAGGGTGCGCAGCCCCGCCGAGTCGGGCTGGGCGGCAAGCAGTTCGGCGTACTGGCTCAGCTCCGGCACGCCCAGGGCCTCGAGCAGCTGCACGGTCCGGCGCGGATCGCGGAACCCGGCCAGCGCCTCGAAACGGTCCAACGCCACCACGAGCTCGGGCTTGTGGTTCTCGTCGCGGTAATTGCGCATGGGAGAGTCGATGGCGACCCCACTGTGGTTCTCCCGCGCGAACCCGGCCCGGGCCTGTTCGATGCTGGGGTGCGCCTGCAGTGAGAGCGGCTCCTCGGCGGCCAGGATCTTCAGCAGGAACGGCAGCCGTCCGCCGAATTCGCCTGCCACCGGCCCGAGCTCGTGCTGCGGGTCGGCGTTGACCAGCGCCAGCAGGGATTCGCTGTGGCCGTTGATCTGTACGCGCGCCGGATCGGCGGGGTGTGCGCCGAACCAGAGTTCGGCTTCCGGGTGTGCGGACGGGACCGGTCCTCCGCGCAGCTGAGCGAGCGCGGTGCGCGAACCCCAAGCGTAAGAACGCAGCGCACCAACGAGTTCGTGCACTAGTAATTGCCCCCGTCGTAGGGTCCCGGTCCGGTGGCCGGGCGGGAACCGAGTAGTCGGAGATAGGCGGCCGCCATCTCCAGCCGAAGTGCGAGTACCGCAAGCCTTTCCAGCTCGCCGCTCTGGGTGGCGGGCGCGGTCGGCCCGGGCGCCTCAGCACTCGCGGCGCCGGCCGCCTCGGTGTCCACGGTGATCAGGTCGGTGTCGACCAGTCCGGCGTCGGAGCCGAACACGGCGAGCCGCCGGCGCACCGCCGCCTCGTCCGAATCGGCGCTCACCACGAATACGCGCACCTGCTCCACCGGCACCGGCCCGTCCAGCTGCTCGTCGTGGAACAGCGGATCGAATCCGGGCGCGGCGATCCCGGCGGCGCCGACCAGCTGGGCATGCGCCGCAACGGCTTCCGACAGCGTGACGGCCGTGGCGGTCTGCCCGGCCGTAGCCAGCAGCACCTCGGCGCCGTGCTCGGCGAGCGCGGCGGCGGCGCCGGAATCACCGGCCAGCACCAGGCGCTTGCGTTGCCGCATTCGGGTGGCCAGGGTCTTGGCGGGATTGTGGAAAACCTCGTTCTGCGGGCCGTCGCGCAGCGCCTCCTCATCGAGCAGGTCTGCGAGAGCGTTCAATTCGGGCACCAGCGGCCCGGTGCGATGTGGGTCGATGGTGGTCAGCACGGCCATGCCCGCCGCCAGATAGCGCAGCATGCGATTGTGGTCGAGAACTCGCACCCGCGGCGCGAGAACAGTGGCGCGCCCGGCGGCCGCCGCCCGGACGGGTCCCTCGTCCGGTGCCGCGACGATCACTTCGGCACCCCGTCGAAGCGCTCGGTCCACCGCCTCGGACAGCCGCGGATCACCCGCGTCGTCACCGGCGACCAGCACCACGTCCAGCGGCCCGACCCACGGCGGGATCGACGTCGCCGGCACCAGCGGCATACTCGTGCGATCACCCAGGGCCGCGATCAACAATGAGGCCGCGCGCGCGGCGCGTCCGCTGCCCGACACCAAGACCAGACTGCGCGGCCGCAGATCGGTCAGTCGGGATAGCGCATCCTCGGAAAGCGCCGCGGCGGTTGCCCTTACCTGGGCTCCCCCCGATGCGGCGGAGCGCAAGACACCCCCGGCGTCCGCCGCCTCCAGCGAGGCGACGTCATCGAGGTCGAGTACCGGTGTCCCAGCGATCATCGGGCGTTGCCACCTCCCCTCATCGGGTCACCAGACGCTGGTGAATCCAAGCTCTGTGATTCCACTATTCCAGTCAGGCGCGGACGATGCTCAGGATCTCGGTTACGAGTGCGTCTACTTCCTCCTGCGAACGCGCCTCGACGTTGAGCCGCAGCAGCGGTTCGGTATTGGAGGCGCGCAGGTTGAACCACGCGCCGTCGGCGAGCTGCACGGTGACGCCGTCCAGCCGATCGACCGATTTCGCTCGCTTGCCGAAGGCCTCCAGCACGGCGGTGGTCCGTCCCGCGGCATCCGCCACTGTCGAGTTGATCTCCCCGGAGGCCGCATATGTCGCGTAGGCGGAGGCCAGATCCGACATCGGGCGGTCCTTCTCGCCCAGGGCGGCCAGCACGTGCAGGGCCGCGAGCATGCCGGAGTCGGCGCCCCAGAAGTCGCGGAAGTAGTAGTGGGCCGAGTGTTCGCCGCCGAAGATCGCACCGGTGGCGGCCATCTGCTGCTTGATGAACGAGTGGCCGACACGGGTGCGCACCGGAGTGCCGCCCAGCTCGGTCACCAACTCCGGCACCGCCTTGGAGGTGATCAGGTTGTGGATGACGGTCGCGCCCGGTTCCTTGGTCAGCTCGCGCTCGGCGACCAGACCGGTGATGGCCGACGGCGAGACCGGGTCGCCCTTCTCGTCCACCACGAAGCAGCGGTCCGCGTCGCCGTCGAAGGCCAGGCCGAGGTCGGCGCCGGTCTTGCGGACGTGGTCCTGCAGATCCACCAGGTTCTTCGGATCCAGTGGATTGGCTTCGTGATTGGGGAAGGTGCCGTCGAGTTCGAAGTACAGCGGCTCGATGGTGAACTGCGGCAGCGTGCCCAGCACCGCGGGCACGGTGTAGCCGCCCATGCCGTTGCCGGCGTCCACGGCGATGCGCAGCGGGCGCGAACCGCTCAGGTCCACCAGCTTGTGCAGGAACTCGGCGTAGGCCGAGAGCAGGTCCTCGCGGGTCTCGCTCCCACGCGGGCCGTCGAAGGCCGGGACGCCCGCGATGACTTCCTCGGTGATGGTGGCCAGACCGGTGTCCTGGCCGACCGGCAGCGCCTTGGCGCGGCACAGCTTGATCCCGTTGTACTCGGCCGGATTGTGGCTGGCGGTGAACATGGCCCCGGGGCAGTCCAGGTGGCCGGAGGCGAAGTAGAGCTCGTCGGTGGAGGCCAGGCCGATGTGCACCACATCGAGTCCCTGGGCGAGCGTGCCGTCGGCGAAGGCGGCGGCCAGTTCCGGTGAGGAGTCGCGCATATCGTGACCGATGACGATGCGCTGGGCGCCCTCGGCGCGCATCAGCCGGGCGAAGGATCCGGCGACGTCCCGGACGAAGTCCGCGTCGATCTGTTCGCCGACCACTCCGCGAACGTCGTATGCCTTGATGACTGCTTGAACTGACTCGGCGGACCGGGCAACTGTCATGGGGACCACCCTAATAGCAGACTCCGGCGACGACTGACTTCCCCCGCCCCCTGCCGTCTGGACCACTGATTTCGTGAGGCGAGGGTAACTCGCCGGGTACGTCCGAGATGGGCAGCGCACCCCACCGCGGCGGGGAATGCCAACCGTTCACGGCTCTCGGCTGCCCGCTGAAGCGAGGGGAGGCGGAATCGTTCACGGCTCCCGGCCGCCCGTTCAACTCTCGGAGAGTCGGTCTGGCGGGTCGGGTAGGACGCGTAGATGGCCGCGTCTGCCGGTGCGACCCGCGCGGGTCGGGCGCTGCGGGGCGGGAGCGTACTCGGTATAGCCACGCGGATCGGGTTCTGGTGCGCGGCGGCGCAATCCGGCCTCACGAACGGCTTCGGCGAGCGCGGTGAGATCGTCGTCATCCGGGGTCGAGGAGGAAAACCCGCCCTCATGACGGACCAACTCCCATCCCTTGGGCGCGGTGATCCGGGAGGCGTGCGTTTCACACAGGTCCCAGGAGTGCGGCTCGGCGACCGTGACCAGTGGACCCACGACCGCCATCGAGTCGGAGTACACATAGGTCAGCGTCGCGACGGCCGGGTTCTTGCAGCCTGGACGGCAGCAACGACGCATGGGGATCACGCCATGCAGGGTAACCCCCCTCACGCGGTCGTGGACACAGACACGCTCAATGAACCCCGTCTCACTCGTGCCATGAGGGCCTCGGGTACCTGTGCGCTTGCGTGTCGCAAGCGGGTCGCGAGGGTGTCGCGGAGGCGTCGCCGCGCCGACCGCCGGGCCCCGCGAGCCGGGTGCGCGCACCCGCTCGGGGCAAGGGTTAGATTCAAGGTATGACCCGTTCACGTAAGAGGCGGCCGCCCACCGCGCGGTCGATCATCCGTCGCGGGCGGGGTGTGCGCGGGCCGATGCTGCCGCCGACGGTGCCGGCCCGGCGCACCCGCGGCCAGGAGTTCGACCGGCTGGTTCTGGAGGCCTTCGCGCCGCTGGAGAGCCGCTGGCACGAGCAGCTCACCAAGCTCGACATCGCGGTCGACGATGTCCCGAAAATCCGTCCGCTGCACCCGGATTCGGTCACCTGGCCGGAAGAGGTGGTGGCCGACGGACCGGTGCCGCTCTCACGCCTGATCCCGGCCGGTGTGGACCGCTACGGCATGGCCACCCGCGCCCGAGTCGTACTGTTCCGCAAGCCCTTGGAGCTACGGGCACAAGATCCCGACGATCTGGTCGACCTGCTGCGCGAGGTGCTCGTACAACAGATCGCGACCTACCTCGGGGTCGAACCCGACATCATCGACCCCGAGCCGGAGTAACGCCGAAGTCGTTGGCGGCCTTGCTTTTCCAGGTGGTGCCGCCTTCCGGCCGTGATCGAAGGCTCTCCCCGTCATTCCGGCGTGCTCTCGGCCGGAATCCAGCACGACCCGTGGATCCCGGCCGAACACGCCGGGATGACGAGGGGAACTTCTGTCCGGCCCCTAGATGATGCCGCGCTTCAGGCGGCGGCGCTCACGCTCGGAGAGGCCGCCCCAGATGCCGAAGCGCTCGTCGTTGGCGAGGGCGTACTCGAGGCACTCGTCGCGGACCTCGCAGCCCATGCAGATGCGCTTGGCCTCGCGGGTCGAGCCGCCCTTTTCGGGGAAGAACGCCTCGGGGTCGGTCTGGGCGCATAGCGCCCGTTCCTGCCACTGTTCGGCTTCGGTCATCATGCGACCGCTGCGCGGGAAAGTGTCGAGCGTGTCCTCACCACCGGTGACGATCAGGCTCAGCCGCGGTGGTTCGGGCTGGTAGGCAGCTCGCGCCCACTGTCCGCCCCCTGGCCGCGCGTTCGTCATCGGTTCACCCCCCTCGTATCCGATCCGATCGTCGGCGCAGAAACCAGGTGCTGCGCCAGTCGTGGAATCGGTTTGCGATACACCGCCCGGAATGCCCGACGGGGCCAGCTCTTCGGCCATCGCTCCGCCTCCTCACTGTGTGTTAGCGCAGAATGATTAATCCGCCGGAGCCGATCCCACCGACGGCCCAACACCGCGGCGTAGTCCCGCGGCCATCCCCGAGCTTGACGTCACTCCGGTGCGAACACCTGTTCGAAAACCCGTCCGCGCCTTGCACTCTCACGCGGACCCGGAATGACATGCTTGTGATTAGACACGCCGGTAGCGGCGATGGTCAAGCTGCCGAAGCAATTCCGTTACCATCTGTGACCCCTTCCAGACGCGTTCTCGCAGTTCAAATAGCAAATTCGTAGCAAATGGACTGCGGGCCATCTTCCCGCTCCGACCGCATAGGCTGTGCGGATGTGACTCGAGAACAAGCGGACACCGCGCCCGGCACCGGGCTGCGGATCGCCGTCCTGGTCGGCGGAGTCGGCGGCGCGCGGTTCCTGATGGGCGTGCGTGAACTGCTGCCCGGAGCCGACACCACGGCCATCGTCAATGTCGGTGACGACGTCTGGATGCACGGACTGCGCATCTGCCCTGACCTGGACACCTGCATGTACACCCTGGGTGGCGGCATCGATCCGGAGCGCGGCTGGGGGCATGCGAACGAGACCTGGAACGCCAAGGAGGAGCTGGCGAAATACAAGGCTCAGCCTGATTGGTTCGGGCTGGGGGATCGCGATATCGCCACCCATCTCATCCGCACCGAAATGCTGCGTCAGGGATACCCGCTCTCGGCGGTCACCGAGGCGCTCTGCAATCGATGGCAACCGGGTGTGAAACTGCTTCCGGCAACCGACGATCGATGTGAAACACATGTCGTAATCGGCGACCCGGAGAACCCTGGCGAACGCCGCGCGATCCATTTCCAAGAGTGGTGGGTTCGATACCGGGCCAATGTCGAGACCCATGGATTCGTGACTATTGGGGCAGATGCCGCCAAACCGGCTCCCGGTGTGACAGAGATCATAGATTCGGCCGATGTGATCCTGCTCGCTCCGTCGAACCCCGTCGTGAGCGTGGGCGCCATCCTCTCCGTTCCGGGTATTCGGGGCGCACTGCGCACAACGGCTGCGAAGGTGATCGGACTGTCCCCGGTGATCGGCGGAAAACCGTTGCGCGGCATGGCCGACGAGTGCCTCTCGGTGATCGGTGTGGAGACCACCGCCGAAGCGGTCGGCAACCACTACGGCGCGCGCTCGGGCACCGGCATCCTGGACGGCTGGCTCGTCCACACCGGCGACACCGCCGACATCCCGGGCGTCGAGGTACGCAGTGTCCCGCTGCTCATGACCGACCCGGCCGCGACCGCCGACATGGTGCGCGAGGCCCTCGATATCGCGGGAGTCAAACCGTGACAACGGATTCCATCCAGGCGCTGGGCGATCACGCGTCCGGCGGCGAACTGCGCATCCTGCCCATTCCGGGCTTGCCGGAATTCCGGCCGGGCGACGATGTCGCGGAAGCCATCGCGGTACAGGCGCCCTGGCTGCAGGACGGCGACGTGCTGGTGGTGACCAGCAAGATCATCTCCAAGGCCGAGGGCCGCATCGTGACCGTGCCCGGCGATCCGGACGAGCGCGACGCCGCCCGTCGGCGGCTGGTGCTCGAGGAGTCGGTGCGAGTCCTCGCGCGCAAGAACCGCACGCTCATCACCGAGAACCGGCTCGGCATCGTGCAGGCCGCCTCCGGGGTCGACGGCTCCAATGTGGAACAGGGCGAACTGGTCCTGTTGCCGGAGGATCCGGACGCCAGCGCCAAGGCGCTGCGCACCGCGCTGGCCGAACGCCTCGGCGTGCAGGTGGCCGTGGTCATCACCGACACCATGGGCCGGGCTTGGCGCAACGGTCAGATCGACGCCGCCATCGGCTCCTCGGGCATCCGCGTGCTGCACGACTACAACGGCGCGGTGGACAGGCAGGGCAATGAACTGCACGTCACCCTGGTCGCCGTGGCCGACGAACTGGCCGCGGCCGCGGATCTGGTGAAGGGCAAGCTGGGTGGCGTCCCGATCGCCGTGGTGCGCGGGCTCGACTACACCGACGACGGGTCCACCGCCGGTGACCTGCTGCGGCGCGGCGAGGACGATCTGTTCTGGCTGGGCACCGAGGAGTCGATCGACCTCGGCCGCAAACAGGCGGTGCCGCTGCGGCGTTCGGTGCGAAAGTTCGCCGAGACGCCGGTGGCCCCGACGATCATTCGCGAGGCCGTCGCCGCCGGGCTCACCGCGCCCGCGCCGCACCACACCCGCCCGGTGCGCTTCGTCTGGCTGCGCAAGCGCGGCCTGCGCGCGCAGCTGCTCGAGGCCATGGCCGAGCAGTGGCGCACCGACCTGACCGGTGACGGCCGCACGCCGGAGAGCGTGGAGAAGCGGGTTGCGCGCGGCCGCATCCTCTTCGACGCCCCCGAGGTGATCATCCCGTTCTGCGTGCCCGACGGTGCGCACGACTATCCGGATGAGCGCCGCCGCGCCGCCGAGAAGACCATGTTCACCGTCGCGGTGGGCGCGGCCGTGCAGGGGCTGCTGGTCTCGTTGGCCGTGCGGGGCGTGGGCAGCTGCTGGATCGGGTCGACCATCTTCGCGCCCGAGATCACCCGCGAGGTGCTGGGCCTGGAGGCGGACTGGAATCCGCTGGGGGCCATCGCCATCGGGTATCCGCTCGAGGAGATCGCTCCGCGCCAGGTGCGCGAGCCCGGCCTCGGGCTCGTCGAGCTGTGAGCGCGGAGTCGCTGCACGAATCGGCGACGGAACTGCTCGAAACCTGGTCCCCGGCACAAGGGCCGGAGCAGTCCCTCCGGGAGGCCATGCTGGCGTTCCTGGGTTCCGCGCCGCGCGGGTGCCTGCGCGAGCACGCGGCCGGGCACATCACGGCCTCGGCCATCGTGTTCTCCCACGACGAGCGCGAGGTGCTGCTGACCCTGCACCCGCGGGTAGGCCGGTGGATCCAACTGGGCGGGCACTGCGAGGAATCCGATCATTCGGTCGCGGCCGCTGCCTTCCGCGAGGCGACCGAGGAGTCGGGCATCGACGGCCTGGTGCTCGAGCCCGGCCTCTATGGCGCGCAGGCGCATCCCATCACCTGTTCGCTGGGCCTGCCGACCCGCCACCTGGATCTGCTGTTCAAGATCACCGCGCCGGAAGGCGCTGTGCCCGTGCGCAGTTCGGAGTCCACCGACCTGCGCTGGTGGCCGGTGGCCGGCCTGCCCGCGGATTCCGACGTGCTGTTGCGCTGACCGCCACGGGGGTTCCGCGTCGCGGAACCCCCGTGTTAATGTCCGCTGCGTACACGTTCTCAGGGCGGGGTGGAATTCCCCACCGGCGGTAATGGCGTCCGGACCGATCCGGAGCGCACGAGCCCGCGAGCGCCACGCGGTTTCCCGATCGCGTGGGTCCAGCAGATTTCGGTGCGATCCCGGAGCCGACGGTCACAGTCCGGATGAAAGAGAACGCGGCGTCGGCACGCCCGGACCGTCGGGCGGGCCCTGTTCGCGTCCTGCCCTGGGTGACATCGCGAACAGGAGGAATCCCCATGTCACCCAATCCCATTCGGATCGCCCTCGTCGCCGCGCGCTGGCACGGTGAGATCGTCGACAAGGCCGTCGAATCCTGCCGGGCCGGACTGCTCGAGCGCGGCTATCCCGAGATCGACGTGATCGAGGTGCCCGGCGCGTTCGAAATCCCGTTGCGCGTCAAGCGTTTGGCGACCAGCGGCGCCTACGCCGCCGTCGCGGGCTGCGCTCTCGTTGTGGACGGCGGCATCTACCGGCACGACTTCGTGGCTTCGGCCGTCGTCGATGCGCTCATGCGGGTGCAACTGGAGACCGACGTGCCGGTGTTCTCGGCCGTGCTGACCCCGCACCACTTCCACGAGCACGACGAGCACCTGGCCTATTTCGCCCGGCATTTCGAGGTCAAGGGCGCGGAGCTGGCCACTGCCATCGCCGCCACCCTGGCCCTGGACACGGTCGACGCCTAGACACAAGGGAAACCCTGCCCGCACGAGCCGGGAGGCGGCTGGACGTGCGGGCAGGGTGCGGGTTCCGTACGGCGCGTACGGGGGGACAACGCGCCGAACGGTCCGGGTTCCGCCTGGGGGTTGGGTTCAGGCCGGAACCAGGTCTTTGTCCTGCGAGTCCTTCTCTTGCGGAGCGGCGGGCGCCGCGTGGTCGTCGACCATGGCCTGCTCGTCGAAGGGGATCTCACGATCCAGCACCGCGCGGACGCGGGCCGGGTCGATGGTGCGGGTCCAGGTGCCGATGAGCAGCGTGGCGACCGCATTGCCCGAGAAGTTGGTCAGCGCCCGGGCTTCCGACATGAACCGGTCGATGCCGACGATCAGGCCGACGCCGTCCAACAGCTCCGGGCGATGACTCTGCAGGCCGCCGGCCAGCGTCGCCAGGCCCGCGCCGGTGACACCCGCCGCGCCCTTGGAGGCCACGATCATGAACAGCAGCAGGCCGATCTGCTCGCTCCACACCAGCGGCTTGCCCATGGCGTCGGCCACGAACAGGGTGGCCATGGTCAGGTAGATGGCGGTGCCGTCGAGGTTGAACGAATACCCGGTCGGGACAACCACACCCACGGTGGTGCGGTCCACGCCGACGTGCTCCATCTTGGCGATGAGCCGCGGCAGCGCCGACTCCGAGGACGAGGTGGCGAAGATCAGCAGGTATTCCCGGGCGAGGTAGCGCACCAGCTTGAGGATGGAGGTCCCGGCGACCAGGCGCAGCAGCAGACCGAGCACGCCGAAGATGAACACCACACAGGTGAGATAGAAGGCCACCATCAGCAGCGCCAGCTGCTCGACCGCGTCGAGTCCGGTGCGCGCCACCACATTCGCCATGGCGCCGAACGCGCCGATCGGAGCCAGCCACAGGATCGTGGTGAGGATTCGGAACACCAGCTTCTGCACCGAGGCGACGCCGCGCAGGATCGGCTCGCCCGCCGGACCCATGGCCTGGATGCCGAAGCCCACCAACAGCGCCACGAACAGCGCCTGCAGTACCTTGCCCGAGGTCAGCGAGGACAGCAACGTGGTCGGCACGATGTCCTCGAGGAATTGCCAGGTGCCGCCCGCCGCCTTGGCGTCGGTGGCGTACTTGGTGATCTCCTTCGCGTGGGCGGCCACGTTCAGGCCCGAGCCCGGGTGCAGCAGGTTGCCGACCAGCAGACCGATGGCCAACGCCACCGTCGACATGATCAGGAAGTAGCCGATCGCCAGGCCGCCGACCTTGCCCACCTTGGCGGCCGCGCGCACCGAGCCGATGCCCAGCACGATGGTGCAGAAGATGACCGGGGCGATCATCATCTTGATGAGGTTGACGAAGATCGTGCCCAGTTCACCGACGCTCTTGCCGAAGCCCGGGGCCAGCCAGCCGACCAGGACGCCGGCGATGACGGCCGCGATGACCGCCAGATACAGCCAATGGGTACGGTCTCGGCGCTGCCGTGTTGTCGTGTCGCTCATCTCGTCGGTGCCTCCGGGTCGCTGCCCGCGTGACGTGCTCCGCGCGGGTGGGTCGGAGAGAATCATCATCCGCCGAGTGACGCGGGTCACTGTTTCGTAAATTATGTTCATGAAGTACCCGGAGGAGTCGTGAGAGGTCGAAGAACCCGGGCCCGTCGCACGCTGGCCGGGCAGGTGTTCGTGGTGCAGGTGCTGGTGCTGGCGGTGGTGATCGCCGCCGCGGCGATACTGGCGTTCCTGCAAACGCGCCGGGTGCAGGATGACGCCACCCGCGCGGAGGTCATCGACACCGCGGTCGCGGTGGCGCAGTCGCCCTCGACGCTGGCGGGTGTGCGGAGTCCGGATCCCACGGCCACGTTGCAGCCGGTGACCGAGGCGATCCGGAAGGCGACCGGCATGGACTTCATCGTGGTGATGGCCCCCGACCGCACCCGGTTCACCCACACCGAGACCGACCGGATCGGAAAACCGTTCAGCGGCAATATCGACCGCGCGCTGGCGGGGGAGACCTTCACCGAGACCTACACGGGCACACTGGGCCCGTCGATCCGGGCGGTCACCCCGGTGCGCGATGCCGAGGGCCGCATCGTGGCGCTGGTGTCCGCGGGCGTCACCCGCACTCACATCGGCGAGCAGGTGCGCGCCCAGTTGCCGCTCATCCTGGCCGCGGCGGCGGGTGGTCTGGCGCTGGCCATGCTGAGTTCACTATTGTTGCGGCGCAGGCTGTTACGGCAGACACACGGTCTCGGACCGGCCGAATTGCGGGCCCTGTACGAGCATCACGACGCGGTGCTGCACTCGATTCACGAGGGCTTGCTGGTTTTCGACAGGTCCGGTGAGCACGCCGAGGTGGTCAATGATCAGGCCCGGCTGCTGCTGGATCTGCCGGACGGGTCGATCGCGCTCTCGGATCTGCCGGTGTCGTTGCAGCGCTTGGGAACCGGCGTGGTCCGCGATGAGATGCACGTGACGGCGGACCGGGTGCTGGTCGTCAACCAGGATGTGGTCGAGCACGCCGGTCGCCGTATCGGCACCGTGCTCACCCTGCGCGATCACACCGAGTTGCGGGACGTGCTGGGCGAATTGAATTCGGTGCGCGGCTTCGCCGAATCGCTGCGCGCCCAGGCGCACGAGGCCGCCAATCGGCTGCACACCGTGGTCACCATGGTGGAGTTGGGGCGTCCGCGCGAGGCGGTGAACTTCGCGACCGCGGAACTCGAACTGTCCCAGGCCCTCATCGACCGGCTCGCCGGCGCGGTGGCCGAACCCGCGGTGGTGGCGCTGCTGCTGGGCAAGGTGGAGCAGGCGGCCGAGTGCGGGGTGGAGTTGACCATCACCGGTGACACGCTGCTCGACGCCACCGACCCGCTCACCGCGCACGAGATGGTCACATTGCTCGGCAATCTCATAGACAACGCCCTGGACGAGGTCGGACACGAGGAGGACGCGTGGGCGGAGGTCACGGTGCGCCGGGACGAGTCCGAGCTGTACATCCGGGTGGCCGACAGCGGTCCGGGCATGTCCGAGGAGCTTTTCACCCGCGCCACCGAACGCGGCTACTCCACCAAGACCGACCACCACGGGCTGGGCCTGGCACTGGTGCGCCGGTTGGTGGCCCGGCACAACGGTGAGCTGCGGGCCCGCCGGGAACCGGAGTCCGCGGTGATCGTGAGGTTCTCGCGATGAGCGCCGCCGCGATGAACCCCGGCGCGATGAGCCCCGCCGCCGCTTCCGCGATCCGGGTGCTGATCGTCGAGGACGAACCGAAAATCGCTGCGGCACACCGTTCTTACGTGGAGCGGGTGCCGGGCTTCACGGTGGTCGCGGCGGCGCATACCGGACGTGATGCCATCTCGATCGCGAAACGGTCACAATCTTCCGGCGTCCCCGTTGATTTGGTGCTGATGGACATCGGCTTGCCGGATATGAGCGGGCTCGCGGTCGCCGCGGCGATGGCGGTGCTGCGGCCGCGCCCCGACGTCATCGCCGTCACCTCCGCCCGCGATCTGGCCATGGTGCGCTCCGCCGTCTCACACGGCGTGGTGCTGTATCTGTTGAAGCCCTTCACCTTCGCGGCGTTCCGCGAGAAATTGGACCGCTATGTCGAGTACCGGGCGGCGCTGCCGGCCGGGGAGACGGCGATCTCGCAGCAGGACATCGATCGCGCCTTCGGCGTGCTGCGCACTCCGGACCAGCGACCGACCTCGCCGAAAGGCATTGCGCCACAGACGATGGACGAGGTGTCGCGGGCGGTGCGGGCCGCCCCGGACGGTCTGTCGGCGGGTGAGGCGGGGCGCGCGGTGGGGGTCTCCCGGGTGACGGCGTGGCGCTATCTGGAGCGTATGGCCGAAGCCGGCATGGTGGAACGGAGAACCGACTATGGTCGGACCGGCCGGCCGCAGGTTCGGTATGTATGGTTGCGCTGAGTTTTGCGTGGTTGCGCTGGGCTCGGTTTCGCTACCCGTTTGCGCGCGAGGCGCAGTGACGCGAACCACATGGTCGGTTGCGCTAGAACCGACTGCTCATGATGTAACGGTTGCCACCTTTCGGTCCGACGAGGTGCTGTAACACTGACTAAGTTCCAAGATATGTAGCTGCGAAGTTCGACGTGGTATTTGATTAGCGGGGCAAACGTGCAAATGGTCGGCAAACGGTTGGGTTCGCCGGATCCGAAACGCCACCTGTGGGTATTAGGGTTGATCGCCCCCGGGTGCGCGCTGCTGCCTTCGCAGCTGGTGCTCCACACCAAGCTGGAGGTGTTCTGGTGGATCGGACCGATCATCATTCTGATCGTCATTCCGGTGCTGGACTGTGTCGTCGGGGAAGACGGCACCAATCCACGCGACGAGGACTACGAATTACTCTCCAATGACCGGTATTACCGCTGGTGCACCTATATGTTCCTGCCGATCCAGATGATCGGCTTGATCATTGCCGCCTACATGTGGGCCGGCGACGATCTGTCGGTGGTGGACAAGCTCGGGCTGGCGACCACCCTCGGGTTCGTCAGCGGCATCGGCATCAACGCCGCGCACGAGCTCGGCCACCGGGTCGAGCATCTGGAGCGCTGGCTGTCGAAAATGGCGCTGGCGCAGTCGGCCTACGGGCACTTCTTCGTCGAGCACAACAAGGGCCACCACGCGCGCGTCGCGACGCCCGACGATCCGGCCAGCGCGCGCATGGGGGAGTCGCTGTGGGAGTTCCTGCCGCGCAGCGTGATCGGGGGCTTCCGCTCGGCCGTTCACCTGGAAGGCGAGCGGCTGCGGCGAAGAGGCCACCGCTGGTGGAGCGTCCACAACCACATCCTGCAGGCGTGGACCATGACCGCCGCGCTGTTCGGCGCGCTGCTGGCGGTGTACGGCTGGCATATCCTGCCGTATCTGCTGCTGCAGGCGGTGATCGGCGCGGGCCTGCTCGAAACCGTCAACTACGTCGAGCATTACGGCCTGCTGCGGCGCAGACGGCCCAACGGCAACTGGGCCCGCTGCTCCCCGCGCGACAGCTGGAACAGCGACCGGCTGGTCACCAATATCTTCCTGTTCCATCTCCAGCGGCACAGCGACCACCACGCCAATCCTGGACGTCGGTACCAGACGCTGCGCACTTCCGAGGAGGCCCCGCAGCTGCCCGCGGGCTACGCCACCATGATCCTGCTGGCGTTGTTCCCGCCGCTGTGGCGCTCCATCATGGATCCGCGCCTGCTCGCCCACTACTCGGGCGATGTGAGCCAGGCCAATATTCAGCCCCGCAAGCGGGAGCGCATCCTCGCCGAGTACGCGTACCCGGCCGCCGCGTAGGGTTTGGGGGAACCAGCCGACCAGGAGAGGCAGATGACGACCGCAGTGTCCAGCAAGATGACCCCTGACGTCCGCAATGGGATCGATTTCAAGGTGGCGGATTTGTCACTGGCCGAGTTCGGCCGCAAGGAGATTCGCCTGGCCGAGCATGAGATGCCGGGCCTGATGGCGCTGCGTCGCGAGTACCACGACGTGCAGCCGCTGAAGGGCGCCCGCATCTCCGGCTCGCTGCACATGACCGTGCAGACCGCCGTGCTGATCGAGACCCTGGTGGCGCTCGGCGCCGAGGTGCGCTGGGCGTCGTGCAACATCTTCTCCACCCAGGACCACGCGGCCGCCGCGGTCGTGGTCGGGCCGCACGGCACCGTCGACGAGCCCGAGGGCACCCCGGTCTTCGCCTGGAAGGGCGAGACCCTGGAGGAGTACTGGTGGGCCGCCGAGCAGATGCTGACCTGGCCGGGCGAGCCGGCCAACATGATCCTCGACGACGGCGGCGACGCCACCATGCTGGTGCTGCGCGGCGCGCAGTTCGAGAAGGCCGGTGTGGTGCCGCCCGAGGACGAGACCCACTCGGCCGAGTACAAGGTGTTCCTGAACCTGCTGCGCGCGAGCCTCGCGGCGGACAAGAACAAGTGGGGCACGATCGCCGCGAGCGTCAAGGGCGTCACCGAGGAGACCACCACCGGCGTGCTGCGGCTGTACCAGTTCGCCGCCGCGGGTGAGCTGTCGTTCCCGGCCATCAATGTCAACGACTCGGTCACCAAGTCGAAGTTCGACAACAAGTACGGCACCCGGCACTCGCTCATCGACGGCATCAACCGCGGCACCGATGTGCTCATCGGTGGCAAGAAGGTGCTGATCTGCGGTTACGGCGATGTCGGCAAGGGTTGCGCGGAGTCGATGGCCGGCCAGGGCGCGCGCGTGCAGGTCACCGAGATCGACCCGATCAACGCGCTGCAGGCGCTGATGGACGGCTTCGACGTCGTCACCGTGGAACAGGCGATCGGTGACGCCGACATCGTCATCACCTCCACGGGCAACAAGGACATCATCCTGCTCGACCACATGAAGGTGATGAAGGACCAGGCCATCCTGGGCAATATCGGCCACTTCGACAACGAGATCGACATGGCCGCCCTGGAGCGCTCGGGCGCGACCAAGCTGAACATCAAGCCGCAGGTCGACCTGTGGACCTTCGGTGACTCGGGCAAATCCATCATCGTGCTGTCCGAGGGCCGCCTGCTGAACCTGGGCAACGCCACCGGCCACCCCTCGTTCGTGATGTCGAACTCGTTCTCCAACCAGGTCATCGCGCAGATCGAGCTGTGGACCAAGCCGCAGGAGTACGACAACGAGGTCTACCGCCTCCCCAAGCACCTCGACGAGAAGGTGGCTCGTATCCACGTCGAGGCCCTCGGCGGCACCCTGACCAAGCTCACCAAGGACCAGGCCGAGTACATCGGTGTGGACGTGGAGGGCCCGTACAAGCCGGAGCACTACCGCTACTGACGCAACAGACGACTGTGCCGCCGACCTCGGGAAGGTCGGCGGCACAGTGTTTTTCGCGTTGCCTCTGCTAGATGCAGACGTCGAGCAGCGGTATCCATTTCTTGCCCTGGATGGTGCAGATGGCGGCGTTGATCAGTTCACTGGCGCTCGAACCGGTGCCGAGCACATTGCTCGAGCCCGAGCCGCCCGAGCCCGACGTGGGCGAGGACGAACCGGAGTCGGCGATCGGGGCGGCGGGGTCCAAGGAGACCGGAGCAGCTGTCGCGGTCCCGGCCGTGGAAAGGGCCGCGGCGGTGATCGCGGCGGCGGCGAGGGAGTAGGTGAAGCGAGACTTCATCAGGTTGCGCTCCTTGCGGGGGGAGTGGTGGATCGGACCCTACAAGAGTTGAATGGCGAGCGTTTCGGATTTGCGCGGGTTATCTGTGAAAGGATTTCGGGAGGGGATAGCCCTTCTCCCGCATGACTTCCCGGGCGCGGTTCGGATAGTCGGTGATGATGCCGTCCACGCCCTGGTCGAGGATCAGGCCGATGGCGGTCTTGTCGTTCACGGTCCAGGGGATGACCTTGATGCCGCGATCGTGGGCCTTGCGGACGTATTCGGCGGTGGTGGTGAGTTCGACGTCCTCGTCGCCGACCTTGGCCGCACTGTCCCGAGGGTTCGCGTAGGCGGGCGACGAGATGTTCGCGCCCAGGGCCTTGATCGCGCCCAGCGGGTCGCCGGGGTGGTCCGCATAGCGAATGGGGCCGAGCCATGGGCTGTTCGGTGTGAATGTCGTGTCGTCGTAGAGGGCGACGGTGGGGATGGCGGAGTTCTTCGCCTTCACCAGCGGCAGGCTGCGCCAGTCGAAGCTCTGGATCTCCACGTTCCCGGTGGCCCCGGCCCGCTCGACGGTGTCGAGGATGACGTCGACGAATTCCCCGGGTGTGGCCGACTGTTCGGGGTGCGCGGCCTCGATCTTGGTCTCCACGTTGTAGCGCAGCGTGTCGAACGCGCCCGGGTAGGTCCGCACCAGATCGAACAACTCGGACAGCCTGGCGATCCTGTTGCCCGGAAGTGCCTGCGCCTCCGGGAAACCCGCGAGCTTCGTGCCGCAGTCGAGGGTGTGGACCTGGTCGTAGGTGAGATCGTGGACGACCTTGCCGACGTAGGGGTACTGCGGATCGCTCGGAAACGCCGGTGCGGTGTCGGCGCACTTCTCGGCCTGGACGATGGGGTCGTGCCAGATGAGCGGTACCTGATCCCTGGTCAGCACGATGTCGAGCTCCAAGGTGCTGACGCCCACTTCGATGGCCTTGGCGAAGCCCGGCAGGGACTCCTCGATGGTCAGACCGCGCCCGCCGCGGTGGGCCTGGAGGTCGAAGGCACGGTTCGGGTCGGGCGAGGCGGTGACCGAGGAATTCTCGTCACTCGAGCCACTCCCGCAGGCCGCCGTTCCGAGGATGGCAACCGCTGCTCCGAAGACCGCAAAAGTGCGCTTGAACTGCATCGACATGACATCGACGGGAGCCATGGTCCGGACTATAGCAATCGATCGGTTCCGGCAGATCCGGGCCTTTCGAATAAACGGGATCCCGCCGGGGCTCGGCGCGGCGGATTCGGTAGTCTCTCGGCATGGGTGCACTGGTTCCGGTGGAAGGCCTCGACGGCGCGGGCAAACGCACGCTCACCGATGCCGTCGTCACCGCCCTGCGCGCCCGCGGACTCCGCGTCGCCACCCTGGCCTTTCCGCGCTATGGCGTCTCCGTGTACGCGGACCTCGCCGCCGAAGCGCTGCGCGGCGGCCATGGAGATACCGCTCGGTCCGTGAACGCCATGGCGCTGCTGTTCGCCCTCGATCGTGCCGATGCCCGCGACGAAATCTCGAAACTGCTGGCGGACAACGACATCGTGCTACTGGACCGCTATGTCGCCTCCAACGCGGCCTACTCCGCGGCCCGCATGGAACAGGACGCGCACGGCGAAATCGTGGCCTGGATCGAGGAATTGGAGTTCGAGCGCTTCGGATTGCCCGCCCCGGATGTCCAGATTCTCCTGGATGTTCCGGTCGATGTCGCCGAGGAGCGCGCCCGCCTGCGCGGGCAGGCCGATGCCGCACGCGCTTTGGACGCCTACGAGAAAGACGGGGGACTGCAGCGTCGCACCGGTACTGTCTACCGTGAGCTGGCCGAAATCAACTGGCACGGACCGTGGTGGGTACATCGGAGCGGTGACGATCCGGCAACACTGGCCGCGCGCCTCGCGGAAATTGTTGCTGGATAGGGTTGGATGTGCGCCGACAGGTCACGAGTGTTGGCGTGGCGGCCGAATCAGAACCGGAGAGGTGACAAACTAGACGTTATGAAGCCGAAGATTCTGGTCGTCGACGACGATATGGCACTCGCTGAGATGCTCACGATCGTCCTACGCGGTGAGGGTTTCGACCCCCACGTCGTCGGCGATGGCACGCAGGCGCTGACCGCGGTCCGGGAGCTGCGTCCGGACCTCGTGTTGCTGGATCTCATGCTGCCCGGCATGAACGGCATCGATGTGTGCCGGGTGCTGCGAGCCGACTCGGGAGTGCCGATCGTGATGCTGACGGCGAAGACCGACACGGTCGACGTCGTCCTGGGTTTGGAAAGCGGTGCGGACGATTACATCGTCAAGCCGTTCAAGCCGAAGGAACTCGTGGCCCGGGTGCGGGCCCGTCTGCGCCGCACCGAGGAGGAGCCGCAGGAGCTGCTGTCCATCGCCGACATTGTCATCGACGTGCCCGCGCACAAGGTGACCCGCGGCGGCCAGCAGATCTCGCTGACTCCGCTGGAGTTCGATCTGCTGGTGGCGCTGGCCCGCAAGCCGCGCCAAGTGTTCACCCGCGAAGTGCTGCTGGAACAGGTCTGGGGCTATCGGCACGCCGCCGACACCCGCCTGGTCAATGTGCACGTGCAGCGGTTGCGCGCCAAGGTGGAGAAGGATCCGGAGAACCCCGAGATCGTGCTGACCGTCCGAGGTGTGGGCTACAAGGCCGGACCGCCGTGATCGCTGGCTCCAGAAACCGCGTTCAGCGGTGGCTGGCGGTAGCAGTGGCCTGGTTCCGCAATCTGGGCGAGCAACTGGGCCATGTGTGGCGGCGTTCGCTGCAGTTGCGTGTCGTCGTGTCCACACTCACCCTGTCGCTGATCGTCATCACGATTCTGGGCGTTGTGCTCACGAGTCAGATCACCGACCGGTTGTTGGACGCGAAGATCAACGCGGCCGTGGAGGAAATGGGCCGCGCCCGCAATACCGTTCAGAATCAACTGACCGGTGTGCACGATTCGGGCACTCAGCAGAGTCGTCTGGACGATGCCCGCCGCGCGCTGTTCAGCAGCGCCGGCGGGACCCAAACCGGCGGCGCCGCAGGCAGTTACGAGGCGGTCCTGGCCATGACGGGGGACAGCGGGCAGGAGATCACCTCGGGCGCCATCCAGGAGATCCCCGCCGAGCTACGCCAATTCGTCAAGCAGCGGCAGGTCTCCTATCAGTTCGCCACGGTCTCCAGCCCGGATGGATACAAGGGTTCGGCGCTGATCATCGGCAGCCCCTCGGCCGATATCGACTCGCTGGAGATCTACCTGATCTTCCCGCTCACCAATGAGCAGCGCAGCCTCGCGCTCATGCGCGGCACCATGCTCATCGGCGGCATCGTGCTGCTGGTCCTGCTGGCGGCCATCACGGCGCTGGTGACGCGGCAGGTGGTTCTGCCCATCAGATCCGCGGCGCGGATCGCGAGTCGTTTCGCCGACGGACGGCTCAAGGAGCGCATGCTGGTGCGCGGTGAGGACGACATGGCGAGGCTCGCCATGTCGTTCAACGAGATGGCCGAGAGTCTGTCCAATCAGATCACCCAACTCGAGGAGTTCGGAAATCTGCAGCGCCGCTTCACCTCCGACGTCAGCCATGAACTGCGTACACCGTTGACCACGGTGCGCATGGCAGCCGACCTCATCCACGGATCCAGCGACGATCTGGACCCGGCCCTGGCGCGCTCGGCCGAACTGCTCGTCAACGAACTCGACCGCTTCGAGGGGCTGCTCAACGACCTGCTCGAGATCAGCCGCCACGACGCGGGTGTGGCCGAGCTGCAAGTGGAATCGCTGGACGTGCGCATGTGCGCGCGGGCCGCGGTCTCCACGGTGCGGCACCTGGCCAAGGAGACCGGCGTCGAACTGGTGGTCGACCTGCCCGAGGAACCCCTTGTGGCCGAGGTGGATCCGCGCCGCGTCGAACGCGTGCTGCGCAATCTGCTCGCCAATGCCATCGACCACAGCGAGGGCAAGCCGGTGCTCATGCGCATGCGCGGCGACGCGGACGCCAACGCCCTCGCCATCGTGGTGCGCGACCAGGGCGTGGGTCTGCGGCCCGGCGAGGAGAAGCTGGTGTTCAACCGCTTCTGGCGCTCCGACCCCTCGCGCATGCGCCGCTCCGGCGGCACCGGCCTGGGCCTGTCCATCAGCGTCGAGGACGCCAACCTGCACGATGGCAAGCTCGAGGCGTGGGGCGAGATCGGCGTGGGCGCGAGCTTCCGGCTCACCCTGCCGATGGTCCGCGGCCGCAAACTCGGCCCCAGCCCACTGTCGTTGGAACCGCCCAGGATTCGCGGCGCGGTCTCGCCCGAACAGCTGGCCCTGGATATCGCGGGCTCGGACGCCGCCCCGGCGGCCATCGCCTCCGTCGCGGCGGTGCTCGAATCCGCGCCCGCCGCACTGGAACCGGGATCCGCGCCCGAGAGCGCCCCGGCCGAACGCGGATCCGAGGCGCCGAGCGCGGAAACCGGGGACGGGGAACCGGGATTCGACACCATCGCCCCGGAATTCCCCTCCGCCGTCGGAGAAAGCCATGCCGCAGAGGATGATTCCGCCGCAGACGGAACCGCTTCGGGCCGTGACGCTTCCGGCGGCTCGGTGCCGGCAGCTCAGGGCGACGGCCAATCATGAGGCGGCCGTCGGCGGGCCTACGCCGGGCCCTGGTGGTGCTCGGCTGCCTGCTCAGCGTCAGCGCCTGCGCGAGCATGCCGGATTCCTCGGCTCCGCAGGCGCTGGGCAGCCTGGATCACCAGACCACCAGCGCCGCGCCGATGCCGCCCGTCGCCGGGCGGGAGCCCGAGCAGTTGCTGCTGGACTTCATGGCCGCCACGGCCGATCCGTCCAACCGGCATCAGGCGGCCCGGCAGTTCCTCTCGCCCGCGGCCGATGCGCAGTGGGACGACTCGGCGAGCACCACCATCATCGACTCGCAACCCAACACCCTGCGAGAATCCCGCAGCGGTGACACGGCCACCTATGTGGTCCGAGCGCGCCGGATCGGCGAACTGGCCGCGGACGGCTCCTACCGGGTCAGCGATGGCACCCTGGAAACCAAGATCGACATGGAGAAGATCGACGGCGAGTGGCGGATCAAGGATCTGCCGTCCGGCGTGATCGTCGAACAGGCCGCGTTCGCCAAGTCCTACCACCGCTATTCGCTGTTCTTCCCCAATCTGACCGGGCTGGCCATGGTGCCCGACCTGCGCTGGATCTCCGCCCGCAAGGACCAGTTGGCACAGCGGCTGCTCGGCCTGCTCACCGAGGGCCCCCAGTCCGCCCTCGCGGCCGCCGTGCACAACCCCATGGGCGCGCCGGTGGCACTGCGCGCGCCGATCACCAAGGCCGATGGCGATCGCGACAATGTCGGCGTCGGAGGCGGCGGCCTGAGCGTCGACTTCTCCGGCGCGACTGCCCTCGACCCGGCGACCCGGAACCTGCTGGCCGCGCAGGTGGTGCTCACCCTCTCCGGCGCCGACGTGCTCGGGCCCTACCTGCTCAATGCCGACGGCAAACCGCTCGACGACAGATACGCCAACGGCTGGCAGCACAGTGACGTGGAGGCGAAGGGCCCGGACGCGATCGCGCGCAACCGCGTCGGCGTGCACGCCGTGCGCGACGGATCGCTGGTGGCCGTCACCGACAGCGGAATAACGCCCGCCCCGGGCTTCTTCGGCGCCACCCACACCCTGCAATCGGTGGGCCTGTCGCCGGACGGGCAGCTGGTCGCCGCGGTCGCCAAGTCCGGCCGCCCGGACCCGGAACCAGAGCGCACCCTGATCATCGGAACCTATGACGGGCAGGGCTTTCCGGTCGCCACCGGCGACACCTTCACCCGGCCCACCTGGCCCGCCGACGGCAGCTCGGCCTGGTCGGTGGTGGACGGCGACCGGGTGATCCGGGCCGTGCACGACCGCACCACCGGCAATGTGTCGGTGCAGGACGTCGACACCACCGCCTTGATCGCCGCGGCGTCCACATCGGCCTCGCCGCGCACGCCCATCACTGAGCTGCGCATCTCGCCCTCCGGGGCGCGGGCGGCCATCATCGCCAACGGCAAGGTGTACGTCGCCGTGGTGGTGCCGCAGGCGAACGGGAAGTTCGCGCTGTCCTCGGCGCTGCCGCTGGCGATCGGGCTGAGCACGCCCGCGGTGTCCATCGACTGGCTCACCGATGAGAAGGTCATCGTGGGCCGCGACGGCACTGTGGACCCGGTGGCCGGGGTCCTGGTGGACGGCTCCGAGTTCCGGGCCCAGACCTCCCAGAACCTCACCCCGCCGGTGCGCGTGCTGACCGCCTCCCCGGACCAGGAGTACGTGGCCGACTCGCGCGCCGTGCTCGAGTTGACCCGCAATCCCGAAGGGCGCGAGGACTACTGGCGCGAAGTTCCGGGATTGGGGGCCAACGCGATTCCGGTGCTGCCCGGCTAGGCGCAGACTGAGGGGCATGGGGGAACTGTTGGATCTGATCCTGCCGCGCGCGTGCGGCGGATGCGGGCGCGCCGGGACGGGGTGGTGTGCGGACTGCGCCGACGCGCTGTCCGGCCCGCCCATCAGGATCCGCCCGCGCGCCGATCCCGGGGTGCCGTGCTGGGCGCTGGCCCCCTACGCGGGCGCACCGCGGCGGGCCGTACTGGCGGTCAAGGAGCAATGCCGTCGGGATCTGGCGCGGCCGCTCGGCGCCGGATTGGCCAGGGGGCTGGATCATTTGCGGGACACCGCCCGGCCCCTGGTTCTGGTGCCGGCGCCGAGTCGCGGGGCCGCGGCCCGGCGGCGCGGAGGGGATCCGGTGGTGCGCGCCGCGGACGTCGCGGCGAGTTGGCTACCCGATTGCCGACTGGTGCGCATGTTGCGCATGCGGCCAGGTGTGCGCGACTCGGTGGGACTCGGGCACCGCGATCGTCAGCACAATCTGCACGGGCGGATCATCGTATCCACCACGTGCCCGCCGGATGTCCTTTTTCCGGCAAATGCCGAGGTAGTGGTGATCGATGACGTGTTGACCACCGGTGTCACCATGCGGGAATCGGTGCGTGCGTTGACCGACGCGCACGTGATGGTTCGTGCCGCGCTGGTTACTTGCGCGGCTTGATTCTCCAAAATTTGCGTGAACACTGGCGGACAGGTCGCTGGCGCTATAGGTTGGCGGTCAGACACCCGAACCGCAAGTTTGGAGGTGGCGCCTCGGACATATGTGCCGAGCGAGTTCATCGATCGGCACACGTTTCAACCCCGCCGCACGAGCGGCTTGTGCGGCCAGATCCGGGAGGTACGCGTGACGACTACTTCACGACTCTCAGCGAAAAACGCAGACACCACGGTGCTGCTCGATGACGAGGTCATCTCAGACGATTCATCCACTCGGGCCACCAATGCGGATGTCGTGGTCAAGGGCAGGACCCTCGGCTTGGGCGGAGTGCCCGACCATTTCCGAATTCACGTGGGGGACAAGCTCTCTCGTTTGGAGCGCTTCGACCCCACCATCTATCTCTTCGACGTGGAACTCACCCACGAACGCAACCGTCGTCAACGCAAGAATTGCCAGCGTATAGAGATCACCGCCCGCGGCAAGGGCCCCATCGTCCGGGCGGAAGCCTGCGCGGACAGCTTCTACGCGGCCCTCGAGTTCGCGGTCGAGAAACTGGAGAGCCGATTGCGCCGGCTCAAGGACCGCCGTCGCGTCCATCATGGCGACAAGTCGCCGATCTCGGTGTCGGAAGCGACCGCCGGTCTCATCGACGAATCCCTGTTCACTGCGGGCGAATCCGCTGCGCACGACCACACTGCCGATGAGAAGGCAGACGAATCCGCCGGTCCCGGCCATGTCGTGCGCACCAAACAGCACCCGGCGATCCCCATGACCGTCGATGACGCCCTGTATCAGATGGAACTCGTCGGCCACGATTTCTTCCTGTTCCAGGACAAGGAGACCGACCGACCGTCGGTCGTCTACCGCCGCCACGCCTTCGACTACGGGCTCATCAGGCTCGCGTGATCAGCGGCTGAGGAACTTCCCTTTCACCTTTCGACCGGGGTCGCGAACATGGCCCCGGTCGCAGTACCGCTTCCCCGCGATTTCGGCGGGTGGCTGGGAGCCGTTGGAGGGGGCGCCCATGCCGGCGGTCGGGGAGTGTCTGAATTCTGGGCGTATCCGCCGAGATGCCTCTGGCGCAACGAAATCAGTGGTCGCGTTCCGGGCGAAGCCAGCACTCGCTGTGACGTTGGGGTAATCGAATTCGTCACTTGCTGTGACGCTGTGTATCAGTTAAAACTTCCTTATGGCTACCAAGGGCGCTCGCCGTGCTGTCATCGTCGCCGGGGCGCGGACCCCGTTCGTGCGGGCATTCACCGATTTCACGCGGATGGACTCCATCGACCTCGCCGACACGGCCGTGCGCGGTCTGCTGGAACGGACCGGCCTGCCCAAGCAGGATGTCGAGGCCATCGTGTGGGGCGGGGTGATCCTGCCCAGTGCCGCACCCAATATCGCGCGCGAGATCGCGCTCGATCTCGCACTGGACCCGGGTTGCGAGGGCTACACCGTGACCCGCGCGTGCGCGTCCGGGCTGCAGGCGGTGGTATCGGCGGCCGCCGCCATCGAGCGTGGCGAGTACGACATCATGATCGCGGGCGGCAGCGACTCCACCAGTAATGCCGAGGTCAAGCTGCCGCAGAAGCTGGTGCACGCCGCCGCGCCGCTGGCGCTGGGCAAGCCCAAGGCCAAGGACTATCTCACCGCCGCAACGCAATTGGCTCCGTTCTTCGACCTCATGCCGCGTCGGCCGCAGATCGCCGAGCGCACCACCGGCGAGGTGATGGGTGAGTCGGCCGAGAAAATGGCTCGCATCCACGGCATTTCGCGCGGCGCGCAGGATCGGTTCGCTGCCGCCTCCCACCACCGGGCAGCGGCCGCCATCGAATCCGGTCGCTTCGACCGCGAGGTGCTGCCGGTGCGTACGCCCGACGGGGTCGCGGTCTCCCGCGACGGGCTGGTGCGCCGCGACACGAGCCTGGCCAAACTCTCCGGACTGGCGCCGGTTTTCGCCGCGGACGGCACCGTCACCGCTGGCAACGCCAGCCCCCTCACCGACGGCGCCGCGGCCGTGCTGCTCATGAGCGAGGAGAAGGCGCGCGCGCTCGGCATCGAGCCGCTGGCCGCCTTCCGCTCCTGGAGCTTCATCAGCGTCGACCCGCGGGACCAGGTCCTCATCGGCCCGGCCATCTCCATGCCGCGCGCCCTCGACCAGGCCGGAATGTCGCTCGCCGATATCGATTTCGTCGATATCCACGAGGCCTTCGCCGCCCAGACCCTGTCGGTGGTCTCGGCGCTGGCCAGCCACGAATGGGCCAAGACCCGTCTGGATCGCGACACCGCGGTCGGCGAAATCGATCCGGCGACGCTCAATGTCCACGGCGGATCGATCTCGCTCGGCCACCCCTTCGGCGCGACCGGCGCCCGCATGGTCACCACCATGGCCAACGAGCTCGCCCTCACCGGCAAGTCCACCGCCCTCCTCGGCATCTGCGCCGCGGGCGGCATCGGCGCCTCGGCGGTGCTGGAACGGGTCTAGCCGTCGCCCACCTCGAGCGCCGACACGCGCACACGCCCATTCATGTCTTGAGGCTGTGAATCGAATGCCACCGTCGACAGGTGCCCCGGCGGACGCGATCCGGGTGCGGTTTCGCGAATGCGCCGCTGTGCCGCGAATCGGCGCGAACACGCCTTTGCGCAGGTGAGGCCCCACACCGCGAGAGCGGGCCGCGGCTTTCGCGCACTACGCGGAGATTGGTGGTGGTGACCTGATGCCGAATGGGTATCCCTGGGGAAACGAGATGGGCGGAGGCGGATCATGGTCGGAAGAATGACAATGGCCGGTGCCGCGGCAATCGTGATCGCGGCCGGAATCGGCGGGACGGGAAGCGCTGTGGCGCTGCCACTTCCGGTGACCGGATCGGACGGCGGGCAGCAGCCGGTGGCGGACCATGACCTGGATACGCGGCTACGCAATGCCGAACAGCACGCCGGAGAACGGTATCCGGTGTACGGGTTGGTGTATTCCGATGCGGCCGTGTGGACTCTGGCGTTCGTGAACGGCGGGCCGACCGAGTACTACACCATCGACGGTGCGCGAGTGGAGCTCACCCGACCCACCAGCGCCGCGATCGCACAGGGTGACGTGTTCACCGGCACCATCACCATTACCGGTGAGCACGATTCCGGGGATCCGGTGGTCACCCTGGACGACGTCTTCGTCATCGGACACCGTCCGGCCGAAGCGCTGCGCTGACGGAAGGGGCGTTCCGCGGAGCCGCCGACCTTCTCGAATGATCGCAGCCTGAAGCACATCCGGTACAGAAGTTCGCTATGGGATTCCCGCTGGACACATTCGCGCTGCCGACCGGATCGGCGGTGGCTTGTCGAATCGGCGGCGCAAGCGCCGGTCCGGGGCGGTCGGTGGGCCAGCACGGGCAGGATGCGCGGGCCGGAGCCGGAACCGCCTCCGCCGCAACCGTTCCGCCGAACCTGCGCCCCTTCGGCGATGTGCCGCGTGACCCGGCCACCGGCATTCCCATCGACACCCTGAAACTCATTGCTGGGAACGCCGCCCTGGGCGCGGTCATCGGCGCCGTGGCCGGTGGCGCTCGTCGGCGGCGCCATCGGTGCGGGTGTCGGCTACGCCACCGTCCCGCAGCATTGACCGCCTCGGATCAGTCGTCCGCGCGGGCGGTGAACTGCTCCCAGTGGACGGCCGATTCGAGCGGGCGGCGATTGCGCCAGCCGAAGCGCTCCAAGTCGGGGATCCGCTGGAACTCGTGGACCGGACCGACACACAGCCAGGCGACGGGCTTCACCCCGGCGGGCAGGCCGAGCAGGTCGACCAGGAAGGGCTCGTCGTAGAAGCTCACCCAGCCCACGCCCACACCCTCGGCGGTGGCGGCCAGCCAGAGATTCTGGATGGCCAGGATGGTGGAGTAGATGCCGGTTTCCGGGACGGTCGCGCGGCCCAGCACGTGGGTGCCGCCGCGCGCCTGATGGTGGGTCACCACAATGCCGGTGCCGCTCTCCACGATTCCTTCGATCTTGATCGGATTGAAGGTCTCGGCCCGATCGGACGGCAGCGAGTCGTGGAACTGCTGCCGCTTCTCGGCCACATGGTCGGCGAACTTGGTCAGCGTGGCGGGGTCTCGCAGCACCACGAAATCCCAGGGCATGGAATTGCCGACGCTGGGCGCCCGATGCGCCGCCTCGAGAATTCTGAGCAGGGTGGCATCGTCCACCACCTCACCGGTGAATTCGGCGCGGACGTCCCGGCGCAATTTGATGGCGTCGTAGACGCTCAGACATTCGGTGGGGCTTTCGGGACCTGCGGAACACACGGCGTCCAGTCAACCATGGTGTCCGATCGGCAAAGAACGCCCCCGCCGAATCCTCGGCGGGGGCGTTCGGGCTTTGCTCAGTTCGCCATGGCGGGTTCGCGACGGGAGAGCTTGCGGCGGCCCTCCCGCAGCGCGGTGCGCAGACCGCGGCGGCGGCCGGTCATCGGGTCGATGCTGGCCTCGCCGCCGAAGATCTTCTCCGACTTGGTTTCCGGTGCGTCGTCGGTGGAGCGGCGGAGGTACTTGTTGGGCAGCGACAGCTTCATGATGGTGCGCCACGACTTGGCGTACTGCACCGGCAGCGAACCGGTGGTGTAGGGCAGGTCGTACTTCTCGCACAGCGCGCGCACTCGCACCGCGATGGCGGACAGATGGTTGGACGGAATGTCCGGGTACAGGTGGTGCTCGATCTGGTGCGAGAGGTTGCCGGTCATGAAGTGCATGACCGGGCCGCCGGAGATATTGGCCGAACCCAGCATCTGGCGCAGGTACCACTCGCCCTGCGTCTCGTTGTCGCAGTCGAACTTGGTGAACTTCTCCGCGCCATCCGGGAAGTGGCCGCAGAAGATGACCGCATTGGTCCACACATTGCGGACGATATTCGCGGCCAGATTGGCGGTCAGCGTGCCCAGGAAGGCCGGGCCGGTGAGCAGCGGGAAGATCAGGTAGTCCTTGGCGGCCTGCTTGCCGATCTTCTTCAGAACGGTCTTGCGGTCCTCCTCGAACTGAATGCGCTCGGGCGAACCCGGGGCCCACTTCTTCTTGACGACCTTGCCCAGCTCCAAATGCTGAATGGCGACGCCGTATTCGAAGAACATCTGCAGCAGCAGGTTGTAGACCGGCTGTCCGAGATAGAACGGCGACCAGCGCTGATCGCGGGTGACGCGCAGCAGGCCGTAGCCGATGTCGTCATCCATGCCCAGCACATTGGTGTACTTGTGGTGCAGGAAGTTGTGGGTGATCTTCCAGTGTTCGGACGGGCCCGCGTTGTCCCATTCCCATTTGGTGGAGTGGATTTCCGGATCGTTCATCCAGTCCCACTGCCCGTGCATCACATTGTGGCCGATCTCCATGTTCTCGATGATCTTGGCGGTGCCCAGCAGGGCGACGCCGGCCAGCCACGCGGGCGGGAAGAGACTCGCGAAAAGCACTGCGCGACCACTGATCTCGAGGCCGCGCTGGAGACGGATCACATTGCGGATGTAACGGGCATCCTTGTCGCCCAGGGACGATTCGACCTCACGGCGGATGGCGTCGAGCTCCGCCCCGATCGCTTCGACATCCTCCGGGGTGAGGTGCGCGTATTCCTTGACATCCGAGATCGCCATGGTGGTTACAGTACCGTAGGTTACGGCTCCGTAGGTTGGCTCGGATCGAAACTCTGGCGTGTCGAATCACGCATTGTTTTCGAGACCGGAGTCTGCTAGCGATTGCGACGCAGTCTACGCGAGAACCTGCCCTCACGCTGCGCTTTGGCCTTCAGCGATTCCTTTTCCTGCCTGGCCTTTTCCTGCAGCGCCAGCTTGGCCTCGCGCAGCACCGCCTTCTCGTGCCGTGCCTTCTCCTTGAGCACCACCCTCGCCTCCTGCAACGCCGACCGCAGTCCGCGCCGCCGGCCCGTCACCGGGTCCACGCCCCAGTTCGGCTGATGCTCGGCCAGCCATTCGCCGGCATTGTGTTCGGCCAGCCATTCCCCGCCATTCCAGGATGGCAGCGAAATACCGGCGAACTTACGCTCCGAGGAAGTTTCGGGCGCATCGTCGGACGTGCGCTTGAGCCACTGGTCGGGCAGTGCCAGCTTGTGGATCGTGCGGAATGCCAGCAGGTATTGCTTGCCCAGCGAGCCGGTGGTGTAGGGCAGGTCGTACTTGTCGCACAGTTCGCGCACTTTCACCGACACCTCGGCATACCGATTGCTCGGAATGTCGGGGAACAGGTGGTGCTCGATCTGGTAGCTCAGATTGCCGCTCATGAACGCCATGGCCGGCCCCGCGTCGAAATTCGCGCTGCCCAGCATCTGCCGCAGATACCACTCGGCCTGCGTCTCGTTCGCGAACTGCTCCTCGGTGAACTTCTCCGCGCCGTCCGGGAAATGGCCACAGAAAATGACCGCATAGGCCCACAGATTCCGGACCAGGTTCGCGGTGGCGTTCGCTTTCAGCGTCGACTTCCAAGCCGGGCCGGTGAGCGCCGGATAGATCACGAAGTCCTTGGCGACCTGTTTACCGGCCTTGCGCCAGAACGCCTTGTTGGGCTCGGAGAAGATCTGGCTGCGCGGCACGCCCATCTGGTCCTTGGTGGCCGACAGGTCGTGCAGCGCGATGCCCCACTCGAACAGCGCGGCCAGGATCAGATTCGCGAACGGCTGCACCAGGTTGATCGGCTTCCATTCCTCGTCGCGCGTCATGCGCAGGATGCCGAATCCCAGGTCGTCATCCATGTCGAGGATGTTGGTGTACATGTGGTGCGAGTAGTTGTGCGCCGCTTTCCACTGCGCCGACGTCCCCGTCATATCCCACTCCCACGTGGTGGAGTGAATCTCCGGGTCGTTCATCCAGTCCCACTGCCCATGGCTGACGTTGTGCCCGAGCTCCATGTTCTCGATGATCTTGGCGACCGACAGCAACGCGGTGCCGGCCAGCCACGCCCACCGCTTGCGCGAGGCGAACAGCGTCGCGCGCCCGGCCACCTCCAGAATCCGTTGCGCCGCAATGGTGCGCCGGATGTACTTGGCGTCGCGCTCACCGAGCGACTGCTCGATATCGCGCCGAATAGTGTCGAGCTCCTGGCCCAGGGCTTCGATATCGGCCGCCGTGAGATGGGCGAACGCCTTGATGTCGGTGATGGCCACGGTGTCTGATTTGCCCTTCGCTTCGCTCCGGGCGGGTTCGCGGCCCTGGAGGTCTCATTCTTCCCTCCGCTCAGTCCATAACGGGACCCCGCGAACGATTGGACGTGGCCGCTGGGCCTTCCGATTGCTCGGGTATGCGTGAGTGGGAGGAGATTGCTATCGAGAGTAGCGGTCGCCGGTCTGGCCGTGCTACCGGGTGGTGTGTGTCACACCTCCAGAGTGCAGTCGCCCGCGGCGGCCGAGATGCAGGTCTGGATCTTGTCCCCGGCCCGGTGTTCCTTGCCGTTGCGCAGGTCCCGCACATGGCCCTCGGTGACCGTGACCACGCAGGTCTGGCAGATGCCCATGCGGCAGCCGAACGGCATCTGCACGCCCGCGCTCTCGCCGGCCTGCAACAGCGTGGTCGCGCCGTCCACCTCGGCGGTGCGGCCGGCCTTGGCGAAGGTGACGGTGCCGCCCTCCCCGGTGGCGCTGCGCTCGATCTCGAAGCGCTCTACATGCAGCTTGTTCTCCAGACCCGCTGCGGCCCAATGCTTCTCGATCTCGTCCAGCATGGGCAGCGGGCCGCAGGCCCAGACCTCGCGCTCGCGCCAGTCCGGGACCACCTCGTCCAGATCGGTGAGCGCGAACTTGCCCTTGTCGCCGGTGAGGTGCAGGTGCGCGGTGAAACTCGGGTGCCGGTCGTGCAATTCCCGCAGCTCGTCGCCGAACATGACGTCGTCGGGGGTGCGGGCGGAGTGGATGTGCAGGACGTCCGGGACCGCGTTGCGGCGATCCATGGTGCGCAGCATGGCCATCACGGGGGTGATTCCCGAGCCCGCGGTCAAGAACAGCACCTTGCCCGGCGTGGGATCCGGAAGCACGAACCCGCCCTGCGGCGCGGCCAGCCGTACGATGGTTCCGGCCGGCACGCCGGAGACGATGTGGCTGGACAGGAAGCCCTCCGGCATCGCCTTCACCGCGATGGAGATGAGCCGCTTGCCCCGGTGGGCGCTGTCGCCGGTCCAATCCGGTGGACAGGTCAGCGAATATGAGCGCCAATGCCAGCGGCCGTCCACCAGGACGCCGATGCCGATGTACTGGCCGGGCTCGAAGCTGAAGTTGAACCCCCAGCCCGGCTTGATCACCAGGGTGGCCGAATCCGCGGTCTCCTTGCGCACCTCCACGATGCGGCCGCGCAGCTCGCGCGCCGACCACAGCGGGTTCACCAGGTGCAGGTAGTCGTCGGGCAGCAGGGGAGTGGTGATCCGCGCGGCCGCACCGCGCAGCGCGTCGAGGGGCGTCCGTCCGCCGGTGCCGCCTTCGGCCACGGGGGCTTCCAGCCAGTCCCGCAGTCCTCGCACGGAGAACCCACCACTCTTCGATGCCATATCCCGGAACGCTTCCTGTCATCGTGCGCGCTGGTCAGCGCGTCGTCGTACGCCTGCCGCTGCTGTGATGAGCGACCGTCACGACAAGGTTACGGCATCGTAGGTTACGGGGCCGGTACGACCTATTGAAGTTCGAGAGACCTCGTGAGCTCCGGGATCACAGCAGGTCGAGAAGGAACGGGAGCTCCTGGGCGGCATACCAGGCCAGCTGGTGATCTTCGGCGTCACCCAGCACGAATTCGGCGTCGGCGTCGCCCATGTCGGCGGCATCGATGACCTCGACGGCCTTGGCGACCTCGGGCTCGGCCTCGGCCAGATCCACGTGGATCGAGGCGATGCGGTCGTAGGGGATGGGACCGGACAACCGGACCACCGCGTCGTCCAGATCCGGGCGCAGGGTCGCGCCGTCCACGTCCGCGGCGATGACCGCGCGCCGGAACACCGGACCGGCCGGGGCCGCGCCGGATTCGTCACCAGCGTCGTCGTCACGCAGATCCGCGGCGGCCTGTTCCTCGGCGAGCAGCCGCAGCGAGGCTCGCGCGGCCTCGGCCATGGCGACCTCGGCGAGTTCCTCGTCGTCACCGGAGGCGTAGGCCTCGCGCAGCGCCGGCGTCACCGCGAAGGCGGTGTCGTTGAGCGCGCGAATCTCCCGGTCGGCGACCAGTTCCCGCAGCATCGGCACGGTCGCCGGAACGTAGACCCGTAGCTTCTTCGATACGCGGGACGACTCACTGGACGCAGGCACCGAGCATCTCCTCCATCGACTCGTGCACCGAAGCGGTCAGCACCGCGATGTCCGCCATGGCGTCGCGATCGGCGGTGAGCCCGTAGAACACCCGTCCGTCATAGGACGTGAGCCCGATGCTCAAAGCCTGAAAGCGCAACAGCGGCGACACCGGGTACATCTCCAGCATCCGCGCGCCGCCGATGTACATGGGCTGCTGCGGACCCGGCGCGTTGGTGATCACCAAATTGAACGTGTGCTCTGCAAAAGTACTCGCCGACCGCACGCTCATGGCATGCAGGCTCGCCGGGGCGAATCCGGCCATGTGCACCAGCGTGCGCGCCCGCACCCCGTGCTGGTGCCGGGAGTGCGCCTCGGTGGCGTGTTTGATGTGCTCCATGCGGATCACCGGATTCGGTTCGCCCACCGGCAGATCCAGCAATAGCGAGGTGACCTCGCCCGCGGGCTTCAACTCACCGTTCGGTCCGTCGGCGTACACCGACATCGGCACCACCGCCCGCAGCGCGTCGGCCTCGGTCAGCACCTGCCCGCGCGAGAGCAGCCAGTTGCGCAGCGCGCCCGTCACCACCGCGAGGATCACGTCGTTGATGGAGCAGCCGAACCGCTTGCGGATCTTGCGGTAGTCCTCGAGATCGGTGCGCACCACCTCGAACCGGCGATTGCGTGACGTGCGGGTGTTGAGGGGGCTGTCGGGCGCGCCGATGGCCGCGGTGCGGACCATGGACACCAGCTTGTGCACGGCCTTGCCGGTGGCGTCGACCATGGCGAACGCCTCGGCCACATGGTGGCGGGCCACCTCCAGGCCTTCACGCGGCTGGGTGGCCAGGTGCAGTACCGCGCCGAGAAGAAGTTCGATGTCGGCGGGCTCGTGTTGTGCGATCCAGGCGTCGTCGGCCACCTCGCGGGGCGCGGTCGAGGTGTCCAGGATCACATGCCCGATCTCGAGCGCGCTGTTCCCGTCGACCAGCGCCGAATGGGTCTTGGTGAAGATGGCGCAACGGCCCTCGGACAGGCCTTCGACCAGATACATCTCCCACAGCGGCCGGGTCTGGTCGAGCGGGCGGGAGGCCAGCCGCGCCACCAGGTCCAGCAGTTGTTCGTCGGTGCCCGGCTCGGGCAGCGCGGACCGCCGGATGTGATAGGTGATGTCGAACTGGCTGTCGTCCACCCATACCGGGCGGCCCAGCGCGAAGGGGATCTCGCGCACCTTGCGGCGGTACAGCGGCACCAGCGGCAGCCGCGATTCGACCAGTGAAACCAGGCGGTCGTAATCCAACGGACCGTGCCCTGAGTTACCGGTCGGCGCGGGATTGCGCAGGATGGCCAGGGAGCCGATGTGCATGGGGTTGCTGCTGGACTCCAGCCGGTAGAACGCCGCGTCCTGCGGCGTCAGTCTGGTGATCACGCTGCCCGCTACTTCCTAGTCCCTGCCTGCGCCCGCAGTGTCCCCCTGCCGAGGCGTCGGCGGTTCTTGTGTCAAATGCTGCCGCGGTATTCGCCGTCTTCGAAGGCAAGCTATCGCAATCCGATCACCTGAGGGGATGGATGGGCCGCACTGCCCGAGATCACACACCGTCTTCGGTGTCTCTGTTCCGGTGTGCGGGCGCAAGCCTCCGTACGCCGGAACTTATATATCGTACGTCAGGGGTAACGAAACAGCCCTGGACACAAAGGCATCGGCGTTTGATTGCCTCCGCTTCGCTGCGGCGAGCCGCAGGGTGGTCGCGGCGCTCGTGACCCCGGTGTTCCCTCCTCCGCCGCGAGAGTGGGGGCGAGTGCGGTCCAGACCCGGGCGGGCCGCGAACCCGCGTGTGCTCGTACTTTCCTGTGAGTCGCCTCCGTGCGCCGCTCCGTATTGCGCCTAAGCACCTACGATGGGCTCCGGATTACCATGGCTAGTGATTGCGCCCCGCGCGCAGGCTTCCCGCCATGGTGGGGGCTACCGACAACACCGACCAGAGGACTACAAGACCCGTGCCTGCGCTGAGTTTTTCAAGGTTGCTACGGATTGGTGAAGGTCGCACGGTCAAGCGGCTGTCAAGCCTGGCGGACGAGGTCATCTACCTCGACGAGGAGTACGCGGCCCTCACCGACGCGGAACTGCAGGCCAAGACCGCGGAGTTCAAGCAGCGCCACGCCGAGGGCGAGAGCCTCGACGAGCTGCTGCTGGAGGCGTTCGCGACCGCGCGGGAAGCGTCCTGGCGAGTGCTCAACCAGAAGCACTACAAGGTGCAGATCATGGGTGGCGGCGCCCTGCACATCGGCAATGTCGCGGAGATGAAGACCGGTGAGGGCAAGACCCTGACCTGTGTGCTGCCCGCCTACCTCAACGCCATCTCCGGCAAGGGCGTGCACGTCGTCACCGTCAACGACTACCTGGCCAAGCGTGACGCCGAGTGGATGGGCCGTGTGCACCGTTTCCTCGGTCTCGAGGTCGGTGTGATCCTGGGCGGCATGACCCCGGCCGAGCGCCACGCCGCCTACGCCGCGGACATCACCTACGGCACCAACAACGAATTCGGCTTCGACTACCTGCGCGACAATATGACCCACTCGCTGGACGAACTGGTCCAGCGCGGGCACAACTTCGCCATCGTCGACGAGGTCGACTCCATCCTCATCGACGAGGCCCGGACCCCGCTCATCATCTCGGGTCCGGCCGACGCCTCCTCCAAGTGGTACGCGGAGTTCGCGCGAATCGCGCCGCTGCTGAAACGGGATCTGCACTACGAGGTCGACATCAAGAAGCGCACCATCGGTGTGCACGAGGCCGGCGTCGAGTTCGTCGAGGACCAGCTGGGCATCGACAACCTGTACGAGGCCGCCAACTCGCCGCTGGTGAGCTACCTGAACAACGCCATCAAGGCCAAGGAGCTGTACACCAAGGACAAGGACTACATCGTCCGCAACGGCGAGGTCATCATCGTCGACGAGTTCACCGGCCGAATCCTGGTGGGCCGCCGCTACAACGAGGGCATGCACCAGGCCATCGAGGCCAAGGAAGGCGTCGATATCCAGCCGGAGAACCAGACGCTGGCCACCATCACGCTGCAGAACTACTTCCGCCTCTACGACAAGCTCTCGGGCATGACCGGCACCGCCGAGACCGAGGCGGCCGAGCTGCACCAGACCTACGGCCTGGGCGTGGTGCCGATCCCGACCAACAAGCCGATGATCCGCCAGGATCAGTCCGACCTCATCTACAAGACCGAAGAGGCCAAATTCGCCGCGGTCGCCGACGATATCCAGGAGAAGCATGAGCAGGGCCAGCCGGTCCTGGTCGGCACCACCTCCGTCGAGCGCTCGGAGTACCTGTCCAAGCTGCTGACCAAGCGCGGCATTCCGCACAACGTGCTGAACGCCAAGTTCCACGAGCAGGAAGCGCAGATCGTCGCCGAGGCCGGCCGACCGGGCGCGGTGACCGTCGCCACCAATATGGCGGGTCGCGGTACCGACATCGTGCTGGGCGGCAACCCGGACATCATCGCCGACATCCTGCTGCGCCGGCAGGGCCTGGACCCGGTCGACACCCCGGACGAGTACGAGGCACAGTGGCACCCGACCCTGGAGCGGGTCAAGAAGCAGGTCGACGAGGACGCCGAGGCCGTGCGCGAAGCGGGTGGCCTCTACGTGCTGGGCACCGAGCGACACGAGTCCCGACGCATCGACAACCAGCTGCGCGGTCGGTCCGGGCGTCAGGGCGATCCGGGCGAGTCCCGCTTCTACCTGTCGCTGGGTGACGAGCTCATGCGGCGTTTCAACGGCGCGGCGCTCGAGTCGATCATGACGCGGCTCAACCTGCCCGATGACGTGCCGATCGAGGCCAAGATGGTCTCGCGCGCCATCAAGTCCGCGCAGACCCAGGTCGAGCAGCAGAACTTCGAGATCCGCAAGAACGTCCTCAAGTACGACGAGGTCATGAACCAGCAGCGCAAGGTGATCTACGCCGAGCGCGCCCGCATCCTCAACGGTGAGGATATGGAGGGCCAGGTTCAGGAGATGATCACCGACGTGATCACCGCCTACGTCAACGGCGCCACCGCCGAGGGGTATGTCGAGGACTGGGATCTGGAGAAGCTGTGGGGCGCGCTGAGGACGCTGTACCCCATCGGCATCGACTACAAGGACCTGACCGGTGAGCGCGAGACCGGTGAGGTGGGCGAGTTGTCCCGCGAGGAACTCCTGGACGCCGTCCTCGACGACGCGCACGCCGCCTACGACAACCGCGAGTCCGAGATCGACGGTCTCGCGGGCGCGGGCAGCATGCGCAACCTGGAACGCCAGATCCTGCTGAGCGTCCTGGACCGCAAGTGGCGCGAGCACCTCTACGAGATGGACTACCTCAAGGAGGGCATCGGTCTGCGCGCCATGGCGCAGCGCGACCCGCTGGTCGAGTACCAGCGCGAGGGCTTCGACATGTTCGCGGCCATGCTCGATGGCCTCAAGGAGGAGTCGGTCGGCTTCCTGTTCAACCTCCAGGTCGAGGTGCAGCAGCCGCAACCGGTCGGCGTGAACGTGGCCGCGGGTCTGCAGTCGCCGGTCGGCAACCGCCCGCTCCCGACCGAGGAGGACGCGGCCCTGGCCGGCAGCGGCAATGGAGCTCCGGCGGCCCTGCGCGCCAAGGGCATCGACGAGTCCGGCCCGCGCGGCCTGTCCTACTCCGGTCCGGACGAGGGCGGCCACGCCGCCATTCGCAGTGACCGCGACGAGTACGGCGTCGAGGACGGCCAGGGCGGCACCCGCCGCGAGCGCCGCGAGGCCGCCCGCGCCCAGGGCAAGGGCGAGCGCGCCCCGCGGTCCAAGCGCCGGCATTAACCGCCTCTCTGGGACTTCGGCGGGTTGACCTGCCTTCCTGCGGGTTGACCTGCCTCCCGGGACTTCAGTGGGCGGCTTGGGTGCCGTCGGAGTTTGGTATCCGTGCCGGCGGTTGGATCGGTGCTCGGATTTTGGACGTACCCGGCGAGTTACCCACTCGCAGCGAGACCAGCGGTCACGTTCCGAAGGGATGCGCCGCAGGTGAATCGTCACCTGCGGCACATCCCCTCTCAGCTTTCTGTTTGTGCCCCAGTGTGTCCTGTCACCCCGGGGAATCTGTTTCGGGCTGGGGGCCAGGACATTTGGGGTGGTCATGAAACGGTCATGATGCGTTGGCTGGAATGGTTCCGGTTCGGTCGCCGAGGGGCGGCCGCGTAGGAAGGAATCACGATCATGCGCAAGATTTTCGCCGTCACCGCCATGGCTCTGGGAGTCGCGGGGCTGGGCGCCGCGACCGCGCACGCGGAGACCCTGACCGTGGATGGCAATTACGCCTCCGTCGAGGCCTGCGCCGCGGACGGCAACAACGGCCAGTTCCAGGCCGGCGGTGTGCAGCTGCGCGGCGAGGACGGCTGGCAGTGGCGGTGCGACCAGGGCAACGACGGTCTGTGGTACATGACCATCTTCCGTTGATCGACGGTCCCGGCTCGAACGGATCACCGCGCCCCCGGCGAAATCGCCGGGGGCGCTGTCGTTTTCGGGGCGGACAATCGGCTCGCTGCCCTGCGCCGCGAATTCTCGGGACGAAATTGCCTGCCGCTCAGGTGTTTCGACCGCTCGATCGTGGGTATTCCGTTTGCGACGGGCTGATCTTATTCGCCTCCCGCGCTTCACCGGAGCGCCCGGAGCGAGCGTCTTATATCGCCCGAACATCATTGTGCGTTAATCGAATTGCTCCTATTGAATTTGTGATGTGTGTCATTCAGGACATTTTGTGCCAGTTGCTCGTCTGCGTCTTGGTTGCACGCTATTAGCTGAGCTAAATTCCCGAACGTGCGGGAGGATCTGAAGCTCTATGGGCGGGAACGAGAACACAGTCGGGTGGATGGGGTTCTCGCGGCGGCACGGTCCGGGCGGGGTTCGGCACTGGTCCTGCACGGCGATCCGGGCATCGGCAAGACCGCGTTGCTGCGCGCGGGCGCGGATCGCGCCACCGACTTCCGGATCCTGCGCTGCCGGGGCATTCGCACCGAATTCGAACTGAATTTCGCTGCCCTGCACGAACTTCTGCTGCCGGTGGCCGACCGGCTGCCGATGCTGCCGCCCACCCAGGCCCGTGCTCTGGGCGTGGTGCTGGGCCTGCGGGCCGGTCCCGTCGATGTGTTCCTGGTCGGCGCCGCACTGGTGCGGCTGCTGTCGGCGCTGGCCGCCGAGGGGCCCCTGCTGCTGATCGTCGACGAGGCCGGGCTGGTGGATCCGGAGTCGACGCAGGCGCTCATCTTCGCCATCCGCCGCTTGACGGCGGTTCCGGTGACCCTGCTGGTCGGACTGCGCGACGATCCGGCCGACACGCTCTGGCGCGAACTGCCCGCGCTGCCGATCAGCGGGCTGCCGGACGCCGAGGCGCGCCGTCTGATCGCCGAGCGACACGGCCGGCTGGGCGCGTTGCGCCTGGCCCGGATCCTCGCCGTGGCGGGCGGCAATCCATTGGCCCTGCACGAATTGCCCGACGTCGTAGGTGATCTCGCGGGCACCGCGCCCGAGCCGATGACACTGGGGCCCGGACTGCGCGCGGCCTTCCGCGATCGCGTCGCCGCGCTACCGGCGGGGGTGCGCGCGCTGCTGACCGTGGCCGCCGCCGAGACCCGTGGCGTGCTGGGCATCGTGACCACCGCCGCCGCGGCCCTCGGGGTCGACTCGGGAGCGTGGGAATTCGCCGGCGCCGCAGGCCTGCTCACCGTGAGCGACGGCCGGGTGGAACAGACCCATGCCCTGCTGTGCGCTGCCGTCCACGATGCCGCCACGGCTGCCGAACGGCGCGCCGCCCAACTGGCGGTCGCGGCCGCGCTGACCGGGCCGGGTGAGGCGGATCTGCGCACCTGGCACCGGGCCATGGCTGCCGAATGCCCCGATGAGGAGCTGGCGGCGGCATTGACCGAGCGCGCCACCGCCGCGGATCACGGGTCCATAGCGGCCGCGGCCATGCTGCGCCAGGCGGCTGCCATCACGCCGGATCCGGAGCGCGCGGGGGAGCGGCTGGCCGCGGCCGGCCGATTCGCCTGGGCGGGCGGCGATATCGCCTCCGCGCGCGGCCTGCTCGACCGCGCCACCGCCCGGATCGGGCCGGAGCGGGCCGCGGCGGCCGGGCGCGGGCTGGCCGGGATGCTGGAATTCGTTGCGGGAGAGCCGGAACGGGCAAGCCGGCTGCTGCTGCGCGACGCCGAACTCGTGGATCCCGAGACTGCCGCGAATCTGCGCGCCGACGCCGAACGCGCGCGCTGGGTGGCCGGGCACGAGGCGCTCGACCTCGATCCCGCGGAAATTACTGTGCGCGAGGATATTTCGTGCTTCCACGCCATGGTCCGGCCGCTTCCGCCGGCGCCGCTGGTGCTGCTGTGGGGTCTGACCGACGTGGCGCTGGAGCCGTATACCCGGGCCGCCGCGTACCTGCGGGGCAGTTGCGCCCCGGCCGCAGTGTCGCTGCTTCCGCAGCTGGCGATCCTACAGTTCGCCAATGGCAGGTTCGAGGCCGCCGAGCAGACCCTCGCGGAGGCGTTCGAGCTGGCCGAGGCCGGCGGTGTGGAGAACGTGCTCGCCCAGTGCTGGGCGTTGCGTACGAAAATCGCTGCGCTGCAGGGTGATTCGGATGCGGTTCTGGACAGCGCGGATCGGGTGCTGGCGCTGGCGCGGCCGCGGCGATCGCACGCGCTCATCGCCGCCGCGCACTGGCATCTCGGCTTCCACGCGCTGAGCCTCGGCGATCCCGAGACGGCGTATCTGCGGCTGCGCACCCTGGTGCAGCCGGGCCATGACGCCCGGCATCCGACCTACGCGCGGCTGGCCGCGGTGGAGCTGGTGGAGGCCGCCGCCAGGGTCGGCCGCCAGGCGGAGGCGATCGGGTACTACGAGGAGATCCGGGACTGGGCGGTGCGTTCTCGCGCCGACTGGGCGGTCTCGGCCGCGTACACCTGTCGGGCCTTGCTCTGCGCCGACGATCGGGCCGACCGGTACTTCCGGCGGGCGCTGGCCGCCCGGCGCACCCGCCGCGACCTGGACCATGCGCGCACCCAGTTGCTCTACGGCAAGTGGCTGCGCCGGGCCCGTCGCCGCGCCGACGCCGCTGAGCAATTGCGGACTGCGGCCGAGTCATTCGAGCAGATGGGGGCGGCCCGGTGGTTGTTTCGCGCCAGGCAGGAGCTCGAGCTCACCGGCCGCCGGGTCGCACCGGTCACCGCATACGGTGAGACTTCGGTGCTGACGGCGCAGGAACTGCGGGTCGCCCGGCTGGCGGCCCGAGGCCTCACCAATCGGGAGATCGGGACGGATTTGTTCCTCAGCCCGCGCACGGTGGGGCACCATCTCTCGCGGGTGTTCGGCAAACTGGGGCTCAGCGGTCGGACGGATCTGGTGGACGTCGATTTCGACAATGGCATGCGAATCGTGCGCCCACGCTGAGTTTTCGGTCGACGCGGGGCTTTTCGGGTAGTGCGCTCCGGGTCATTCCCAATGGACCGACTCTCCCCAATAGCGCGGGTCCCAGTTGATGAGAATCATCCCGGCCACACTTCCGGCGCAGCCGCCGCAGGCATTCACCTGGATCAGACTGTCCACATCGGTGTCACCGGCGAGAACCGCCCGGGTGGAAAGCCACACCGCCCTCAGGTGCAGGGCGGCGGGCCTACCGCAGCGCACGCATTCCGGCAGCGTGCTTTCCGGGTCGTTGCGCCCTATCCGGACTTCCGGGGTGACGGGTGCTCCCGGGCCGAGGGCCGCGTCGAGGAGCGGCGAAAATTCCTTGCGCTCGCGGTCTTCCACCTCGGCAGGCTAACGACTTCCGGCACCATCCGCACCCCGTGCGCTCCGGATCGGCGACCCCCATCGGCGCCGATCCGCGTCGGCGCGCGAATGCCGGATCAGTTCCCGGTGGTGGTCGTGGTGGTGCCAGGGGTGGAGGCGCTGCCGGTGATCAGCGTCTTGATGACGTTGGTGAGGTTCTCGGCCGAACCGGTGGCCGGCGTGGTGGGTGTGGCGGTGTCAGCCGAAGCCGGGCCCGCACCGGCGACGAGCAGACCGGCGGCCGCGGCGGCCATACCCAGAACACGGATCTTGCGCACGGAAGCCCCTGGGAATCAAACGAATCTACGGAGATTTCTGACCTCGGATGTTTATCACTCTTTCTTCCGGGGAAGCAATGGATATCGATTGCGGAGAGTCCTTCGATTGCGGGGTCGAATTCGCGCCCGCATTTTAGCGGATGACGCGTGGATCAAAATCGGTCGCTGTATCGGTCATCGAATCTGTCATTGCCGAAGGTCGGAATCTCATACCCCCCTTGGCATCTCAGTCGCTGGGACGGTGAGCGATATCAGGTTTGTCTATTTCCCGCGAGTCGAGGTAGCTTGCGTCGTGCACGAGATCCGGGTTCTCCAGGGAAGGGAACGAGAACAGGCCGAACTGTCTCGTATATTGAGCGAGGCGCGCGCGGGTCGCGGCGGGGGATTGCTCCTTTGGGGTGAACCGGGGATCGGAAAAACCGCGCTACTACGAGATTCCGAACTGCGCGCCGCGGATTTTCGAGTGGTGATCTGTCGCGGATTTCCCGCCGAATCCGAATTGGATTTCGCGGCCCTGCGCGAACTGCTGCTTTCGCTGACCGATCGGATCACCGCGCTGCCCGGCCCGCAGGCTCGGGCACTGGCCGCTGCCCTCGGTCGGGAAACCGGCCGGGTCGACCGTTTCCTCGTCGGTGCGGCGCTGGTGACCCTGCTGGCGGCGGTCGCCAGGGAGCGGCCGGTGCTGCTCATCGTCGACGACGCCCACTGGGTGGACCTCGCCACCGCGCAGGCGCTGACCTTCGCGCTGCGCCGCCTGAGCGCCCACCGGGTGGCCCTGCTGGCCGCCATGCGGGAGTGCCCGGCCACCTCGGTGTGGCAGGCGCTGCCGATGCTGCGCGTCGCCCCGCTGTCCGATGCGCCGGCGCGCCGGCTGCTGGCGCTGCGCTCCGGCGGCATCGGCGCGCCCCGGGAGGCCCGTATGCTGCGGCTCGCCGACGGCAATCCGCTGGCGCTGCGGGAATTTCCCATCGACTCCGAGGACGGCGCCGGAATCGGCTGGGGGCCGATGCGTTTCGGACCGCGCTTGCGGGCCGCCTTCGCTGATCGGCTGGCGGCCTTGGACGAGCCGGTGCGCATTCTGCTGACCGTGGTGGCCGCCGAGGACCGGGGCACGCTGTCGCCCATCGTGACGGCCGCGACCGAACTCGGTGTCACCGCCGCGGATTGGGAGTCGGCGCTGGCCGCGGGACTCCTGAGCGTCACCGACGGACGCATCGAGATGCGTCACCGCCTGCTTTGCGGCGCGGCCTACGATGCCGCGTCCCGCGCGCAGCGCCGCGCCGTCCATGTGGCCCTCGCCGATGCCCTGCAGGGCTCCGAGAATGGTGATCTGCGCACCTGGCATCTGGCCGCCGTGCTCGACGGCCCGAATCCCGCCCTTGCCCAGGCCCTCGCCGACGGCGCGGAACGGGTGCGCGCCCGCGCCGGAGCGCTGGCCGCGGCGGCCGTGCTGCGCCGCGCCGCCGCCATCACCCCCGATCCGGATGCCGCCGGGGTCCGGCTGGCGACCGCGGCCCGATTCGCCTGGGCGGGCGGCGATATCGAGTCGGCCCGCCACCTGCTCGCCCTCGCCGCGACCCGCATACCCCCGGCCGAAGTGGCGGCGGCCAGTGGCGGGCTGTCCGGCCTGCTCGAATTCGTCACCGGCGATCCGGCCAAGGCGCACATCCTGCTCCTGCGCGACGCCGATGCCATTGCCGCGCCCCTCCCTCCGTCGGAAATCGCTGCCGCGGAACCGGATTCGGCGTGCCTCGGCGGCGGCGCCGATCTCGCGGCCGGGCTGCGGCTGCTGGCCGACCGGGCGGCCTGGTCGGTGGGCCGCGCCGCGGATCTGCCGCTGGCGGGTCAGCTGGAGGCGGTGGCGGCCGCGTCCTCGCCCATCGTGGCCGCCCATCTGCTGCCGCCCGCCGGGCAGCTGCTCGAGTGGGGTCTGGCCGAACGGGCTCTGGAGCCGTACCTGAAAGTGGCCGGGGGGCTGCGCAATTCCAGGGACCGGCCGGCGGCGCTGGGGGTCCTGCCGCAGCTGGCCGTGGTGCAGTTCGCCACCGGCCGCTGGGAGGCGGGGGAGACCACACTGGCGGAGGCGTTCGAGCTGGCGACCGGCGCGGGCGCCGACAATATCCTGGCGCACTGCTGGAATCTGCGGGCCCGCCTGGCCGCCCAGCGCGGCGACGGGGACGTGGTGGCCGACAGCGTGGATCGCGCGCTGTCCCTGTCCCGCCCGCATGCGGTGTCCGTGCTGACCGGCGGCGCGTACTGGCATCATGGCTTCCACGCGCTGACCGCCGGTGATGCCGAGTCGGCCTATCGCCGCCTGCGCGCCCTCTCTCAGCCCGGCCATGAGGCGGCGCATCCGACGATGGCGCGGCTGGCCACTCTCGATATGGTCGAGGCCGCCTGCCGGGTGGGCCGTTTCGACGAGGCCGCCGAGTACGCCGAGCTGATCGCGGCGTGGGCGCGGCGGTCGCGGGCCCGCTGGGCGCTGAGCGCCGCCTATTCCTGTCGGGCCCTGCTGGCCGATGAGGACCGCGCCGAGCGGTACTACCGCCGTGCCCTGGCGGTTGGCGACACCCGGCACACCAGCTTCGGCCGCGCCCGTACCCAGCTGCTCTACGGCAAGTGGCTGCGCCGGGTCCGTCGCCGCGCCGACGCCGCCGAGCAGCTGCGCACCGCCGCCGAGGCTTTCGACCTGATCGGCGCCACCGCCTGGGCCGCTCGTAGCCGCACAGAACTCGAGCTCACCGGCACCGGGGCCAAATCCGGCGGCGCGGGCGCCACCCCGCTCACCGCGCAGGAATCCCAGGTGGCCAAGCTGGCCGCCCAGGGCCTCACCAACCGTGAGATCGGAGCGGAACTGTTTCTCAGCCCGCGCACCGTCGGCCACCATATGTCCCGGATTCTGGAAAAGCTCGGTCTCACCAGCCGTTCCGAGCTACGCGGGATCGACTTCGACAATGGCATGCGCCTGAGCGGGCCGCACTGAGACGCGCTTGTGGCCGGCTGGAACAGCGGCAGTTAATGTTCAGCACTCTTCTATCGGTCAGGTCCGGGTGAGCTCGAACAACCGGAAGCGGCGGGCGCCCGCCAGCCGCTGCTCCATGGCGTAGCCCGGCCAGAAGTCCAGGGCCCGCCGCCAGGCGCGGTCGCGCTCGGCGCCGGTCAGCTGCCGCGCCCGGACCGGGAACCGTTCGCCTCGAACCAGCAGCTCGGCGCGGTCGGCGGCGCGTAGATTGGCCGACCAGGCGGGCTGTCGCGGCCGTCCCCAATTCGACGAGACGATCAGGAAGCGCTTCTCGTCGTACGGGTCGGGTACATAGAGCAGGCTGACCGTGCGCGGCAGGCCGGTGCGGCGGCCGGTGACTGTCAGCTCGAGTGCGGGCAGGCCCGCGACATCGAGTAATCCCTTGCGGCCCTTGGTTACTCGCCGCGTGAGCTGTTCCAGCGCAAAGACCGCCCGTGCGGTGTGCATGACGGCTCGGCGGCGGGCCAGGGCCCGGCCCAGCCGAGGCAGCGGATTCCAGCGGGCGGGCGCCTCGGGCCGACGCCGCCATTGCGCGAAAGACATCCCCCGATTATGTTGTGCTCGCGCCGCTAGGGGGCCCAACGCGCCCGATCCCAGTCCTCCTGCCAATCATTGGGGTCTACCGGTGATCGATCCTCATCGTGCTCCTGCGGCAGTCTTCCGTCGCGGTCCCGCGGCGACTCGTCGGCCCGGTCCCGTGCGGGCCGGGCATCGTTGTGCCGCCGTCCTTCGGTCGGCGGCATCTCGGGGAAATCCTCGCTGAGATCCTCGCTCATGACATCCCTTCGTGCCGGTTATGCACAAAAGGTATCGAATGGGCGATTTCTCAGCTACCTCAGGGTTGATTTCGGTCCGATCAGTCGCTGCTACCCCGGAACCACGGGTCGTTGGAATTCAGGGCGGTGAGCAGGCGGCGAATGGCCGCTACCCGCAGTTCCTTGCCCGGCAGCTCGTCCAGCGCGCACTCCGGGTCCGCGGGCGGGCCCAGGTGGGTGCACCCGCGCGGGCAGTCCTCGATGGCGTCGGCCAGATCGGAGAACGCCCCGATGACATCATCGGGTGTGATGTGCGCCAGGCCGAACGAGCGCACGCCGGGTGTGTCGATGACCCAGCCACCGTCGGGCAGCGGCAGCGCCACCGACTGGGTGGAGGTGTGGCGGCCCTTGCCGACCCCGGACACCTCGCCCACCGCCCGCTCCGCGTCGGGCACCAGTCGGTTCACCAAGGTCGACTTGCCCACTCCGGAATGCCCGATGAACGCGGTCAGCTTGTCGTCCAGCAGGTCCAACACCGGCTCCAGCGGATCCTCGATACCGCCGTAGACGATGGTCAAGTCCAGATCCTCGAAGGCCGAGGCGAATTCGGAATCGGCAGCCAGATCATGCTTGGTCAGGCACAGAATCGGTTGCAGCCCACCGACATACGCGGCCACCATGGCCCGTTCCACGAACCCGGTGCGCGGTGGCGGGTCGGCCAGCGCCACCACGATGAACAGCTGCTCGGCATTGGCCACCACCACCCGCTCGAACGGATCGGTGTCATCGGCGGTGCGGCGCAACACCGTTCGCCGATCGGCCACCCGAACGATGCGGGCCAAAGAGTCGGGCTTGCCGGACAGGTCCCCGACCACGTCGACCTGATCGCCGACCACGATCGGGGTGCGGCCGAGCTCGCGCGCCCGCATGGCGGTCAGCGGCCGCTCCGGATCCCCGTCCAGTACGCACCCCCAGCGCCCGCGGTCCACCGAAACCACCATGGCCGCTTCGGCATCCAGATGCTGCGGCCGGGTCTTGGTGCGCGGGCGCGAGCCCTTGCCCGGGCGCACCCGGACATCGGACTCGTCGTACTCGCGCCGCCTCAGTGTCCTGCTCCCGGCCCGCCGAGCATGCCTTCCCAGAGCTCGACGAAGTTCGGCAGCGTCTTGGCGGTGGTGCCGATGTCCTCGATCTCGACTCCCGGCGTCACCAGGCCGATGATCGCCCCGGCGGTGGCCATCCGGTGATCGGCGTAGGAGCGCCACTGTCCGCCGGTGAGCGGGTTGGGCACGATGGCCAGCCCGTCCTCGGTCTCGGTGACCTTGCCGCCGAGTCGGTTGATTTCGGTGGCGAGTGCCGCCAGCCGGTCGGTCTCGTGCCCGCGCAGGTGCGCGATGCCGCGCAGCCGCGACGGCGAATCCGCCAGTGCCGCAAGGGCGGCCACGGTCGGGGTCAGCTCGCCCATGTCATGCAGATCGATGTCGATGCCCGCCAGTCGCTCGGGCCCGCGCACGGTGAGTACCCCGTCGAAGATGCGCGCCTCGGCGCCCATGCGCACCAGGATCTCCCGGATCACGTCGCCCGGCTGGGTGGTGAGCCGCGGCCAGTGCGGAATGCTGACCTCGCCGCCGGTGATGGCCGCCGCCGCCAGGAACGGCGTGGCATTGGACAGGTCGGGCTCGACCTCCCAATCCACCGCCCGAATCGGGCCCGGCGCCACGGTCCAGGTCTGCGCCTTGCGGGGATCATTGGGCGCCTCCACGCGAACATCGGCCCGCCGCAACATCTCCACGGTCATCTCGATGTGCGGCATGGAGGGCAGCGCCGCGCCGTCGTGGTTCACGGTGATGCCCTGCTCGAACCGTGCCGCCGATAGCAGCAGTCCGGAGACGAACTGTGAGGAGCCCGACGCGTCGATGGTGACCGGCCCGCCGCGCAGCTTTCCCGTGCCGTGCACCACGAAAGGCAGCTGGTTGCCGTCGATGTCGAGGCCCAGCGCGCGCAGTGCGTCCAGAATCGTGCCGAGCGGGCGCAGCCGGGCCTGCTCGTCGCCGTCGAAGGCGACATCGCCGCGCGCCAGCGCCGCCACCGGCGGCAGGAACCGCATGACGGTGCCCGCGAGCCCGCAATCGACCATGGCGCTGGTGAATTCGGTCGGCGGGGTAATGGTGAGCGTCTCACCCTCACCCTCGATGCCGGCGCCCATGGCCCGCAGCGCCGCGATCATGAGGTTGGTGTCCCGGCTGCGCAGCGCGCCGGTGATGGTGGACGGCCGATCCGCCAGGGCGGCGAGGATCAGCGCCCGATTGGTAATGGATTTGGACCCGGGCAGGGTCACGGTCGCGTGGACGGGAACTTGAACGTGGGGCGCGGGCCAGAAAGTCACAAGGCCCATCTTCCCATCTCCGCCTCGCCGCGCCTTGTGCCGACCGATGATTCTCACGGCAAGTTGTGTTGCGGACCGGCGGACGGGTGCGGTGCCCAACCCGGCCCGTATCCGATGAGTTACCCCGGACTCACGAAGTCCGTTCATCTGGCGGGCGCGAGCAGATCGTGGACGCATGCGTATACGGGTACGTATATTGGATTGGTGATCGATCCTCTCAGCATCGTCCTCGGTGGCGTGCTCGTCGGCGGCGGCTGGCTTGCGGGCCGATTCGGTTCCAGGCCCATGAAGCCCGGCGCGACGCAGGGCCCGGCGCTCTGCGGCTGCGGCCACGACCTGGCCCTGCACGACCGCGAAGCGGGCCACTGCCACGCCGAGACCTTCCGTAAGACCGGTGTCGGCTTCAAGGCCTGGGCGCGGTGCAATTGCCAGCGGTACACCGGCCCGACTCCGCTCGAGGACTTCTTCGCCCCGCCGCCGTTGCCGCCGACCTCATGAGGCGCGATGCCGGTCCCCTCGGTGGGGGACCGGCATTGTGGCGGTTGAGGTTTCGTGGGTCACCTCCGGACACCAGCGGTTCGGAGTCAACCCGGCTTCGGGGTTTCCAGGATTGCCCCTGGACGCTCCGAGAGCGACCGAACTACTTGGCGCGCCCGTGAATCAGCGGCACGATCTTGCGCAGCAGCTTCATGGTGCGGTTGGTGCGGGTGTAGGACAGCAGCGCCATGCCCGGAATCGTGAAGCGCTGCACCGCGATCGAGTGCGGACGTGAGAATTCCAGCAGGCCCGGCGCACCGTGGATGCGGCCGATTCCGGAGTCGCGCACGCCGCCGAACGGCAGGCCCGAGATCGCCGCGTAGGACAGTACCGAGTTCACCGAGGTGCAGCCGACCTCCAGGCGACGGGCGATCTCCATGCCATGCTTCTTCGAGTACACCGCCGACCCGAGCCCGTACTTGCTCTTGTTGGCCAACTCCACCGCCTCGTCGACGCCGTTGACGGTGCGGATGGTGACGGTCGGCCCGAAGGTCTCCTCGCACACCGCCTCCGAGGACTCGTCCACGTCGACCAGCACGACCGGCTCGATGAAGGCCCCCTTGACCGATTCGGGCCCGCCCAGCACGGCCTTGCCGCCGTTCTTCAGCGCGTCCTCGATGTGTCGCCGCACGATGTCGACCTGGCTGGGCATGGTCATCGGGCCGTAGGCGGCGTCGGCGTCCGAACCCGGCTTGATGTCGGTGAGGATGCGCTTGACCTCGGTGACGAACTCGTCCGCGATGGACTTGTCCACGTACACCCGCTCCACACCAGCGCAGGTCTGGCCGGAGTTGGAGGTGGCGCCCCAGGCGACCGCGTCGGCGGCGGCCTTGATGTCGGCGTCCGCGGCCACGATCACCGCGTCCTTGCCGCCGCACTCCAGCAGCACCGGAGTGAGGGACTCGGCGGCGGCGGCCATGATCTTCTTGCCGGTCGCGGTGGACCCGGTGAAGGCCAGCTTGTCGACCCCGGACTTCACCAGCGCCGCGCCGGTCGCGCCGTAGCCGTTGACGGTGACGAAGACGCCGTCCGGCAGCTCCGGATTCGCCTCGGCGAACGCCTCGGCCACGAAATTGCCGATGCCGGTGGAGAATTCGCTCGGCTTGAAGATCACGCAGTTGCCCGCGGCCAATGCGTAGGCGATGGAGCCGTTCGGAGTGTAGATCGGGTAGTTCCACGGACCGATCACGCCGACCACGCCCAGCGGCCGGTACTCCAGGTGGGCGGCGAAGTTGGCCATGAAAGCGCCGGGCGCGACCTTTTTGGGCTTGAGCACCTTCTCGGCATTGGAGGCGGCCCACTTGATGTGCTCGAGCGCCAGCATGAGCTCGAGGAAGGCGTCGTCGAGAGGCTTGCCGTTCTCGGCGTGGATGAGCTCGCTCAGCTCATCGGACTTCTCGACCAGCTTGCTGCCCCAGCGCAGGATGTGCTTCTTGCGCTCGGCGTAGGTCAGCGCACCCCAGGTGGCGGCGGCGGTCCGGGCCTTGGCGACGGCCGCGCGCACCGCCGCCTCATCATCGATCTTGTAGGTGGCGAGGGTTTCGCCGGTGGCGGGGTTGACGGAAGTCAGCGTGTCGGCCTGATCGAGCGGGGCGGTTTCGGTTGCAGTCATAATTGGCGGCGATCCCTTGATGAGAGTGTGATGAGACGAACGTCTCATACCGTCCAAGTGATGTCAATTGCCATCACATCGAGGGCGATTCATGTGGGGGCGGCTGCCGGCGTCTTCCTGGTAGCCGTCGGTCCGCAGTGGCAGCATGGTCGGCATGTGCGGTAGGTACGCGACCACGACGAATCCCGCGAAGCTGGCCGTCGAGCTCGATGCCATCGACGAGACCGACGACAAAAGGTTTGGTCCCAACTACAACGTGGCCCCGACCAATCAGGTGCTCACGGTCGTCGAACGGCACGACCATGACCATCCCGAGGATCCGGCCACACTGCGCATCCGAGCCATGCGCTGGGGCCTGATCCCGCCCTGGACGAAGGCCGCCGAGCCGGGAGTCCCGGTCAAGGGCAAACCCCTGTACAACGCCCGCGCGGACAAGGCCACCACCACACCTTCCTTCCGCGACGCGGTGAAGAAGCGCCGGTGCCTGGTGCCGATGGACGGCTGGTACGAGTGGGTCACCGAAACCGATGCGCTCGGAAAGGCCGTCAAGCGGCCGTATTTCATGTCCCGCGCCGATGGCGGACGCCTCTATATGGCGGGCCTGTGGTCGGTGTGGCGTGATCGTGACCAGGGCGATGCGGCGCAGCCGCTGCTGTCCTGCACGATCCTGACGACCGACGCGGTCGGCGACCTGACCAAGGTCCACGACCGCATGCCGTTGCCCATGCCGCGCGAGCACTGGGACGCCTGGCTGGACCCGGATCGCCCGGTCCCGGAGGAACTGCTGGAAACGCCCTCCCCCGAACTGGTTTCGGACATCCTCATGCGCGAGGTGCCGTCGCTGGTCAACAGTGTCAAGAACAATGGCCCCGAACTGCTGGGCCGCGTGGACGAACAGGCCGGCCAGATCACTCTGATCTGAACCTCTTCATCGCTTGTCGAATACGTTGCCGCGCTGTGGACCGCAGCGGCGCAAGGAAGTCCGAAGGTGCGTGTCACCCGCACTTCACAGTCGGCAGGATGATATTCAGCGTGCACTTCAAGGTGTCGGCCCACGTGTCGATCATCGTGGTGATCACCCCGCCGCCGAGCTTCTCCGCCTTTTCGACGTGCTCGTCCTTCTTCCGCTGCCCGCCGCCTGAGGCTCCCGGATCGGGATAGCTCGAATCGGGGGCTCCGGGATCGGGGTAGCTCGGACTGGGCGCTCCAGGGTCGGGGTAGCTCGGGCCGTTGAGTGCTGCGGGGGTCGGTAGCGCGGTCGCGCTGGCGACCATCGATGGGCCGGTTTCCAGCGCCAGTACCAATGCTCCGGCGGCGACAGCCGTGCGAATACGCCGATGGTGGGACATAAACCGCATCACATCCTCAGGTTCGAATAGGACGTTGTGGACAAAGGGTTCACAACAAGTTCACTGCTCGCTCCCAAGTAACTCACAGAAAATAGCCCGAATTGTGAAATGAAGATGCCCCCGCCGCGTCTCCGCGACGGGGGCACCCTCACACTTCGATTTCCTTCGGGCGGTCAGACCGTGGCGGCGTCCGCCTCTTCGATGGCTTCCTTCCGGGCCTGGATGCCGCCCGCGGCGCGCAGCGGCACCTCCTTCCAGAACAGCACCAGGATGAAGCCGAGCAGCGCCACGACGGTGGCCGACATGAACACCCGGTCCATGGACTTGGCGAAACCCTCCTTGAACGGATGCGCCAGGGTCGGATCCAGCTTCTGGACGACCGAGCTGTCGTTGAGCACCTGGCCGGCGACCGCCGGATCCTTGTGCACCAGACCGGTGGCGACCTGCTTGTCGACCGGGTTGTCGCTGTTCACGCCGTCCTTGATGGCCTGCACGAAGGCCGGCTGCGCAGCGGCGCTCTCCAGCGAGCTGGTGATGTTCGGCGCCAGCTGAGTGAACAGCACCGACAGGAACACCGCCACGCCGAGGGTGCCGCCGATCTGCCGGAAGAAGGTCGCGGCCGCGGTGGACACGCCCATGTCCTTCGGCGGCAGCGCGTTCTGCAACGCCAGGGTCAGCGGCTGCATCAGGTTGCCGAGACCGAAGCCGGTGATGGCCATGAAGATCATGACGATCCACAGGCCGGTGTCCGCCGACACGAAGTGCAGCAGGAACAGGCCCGAGGTCAGCAGCGCCGCGCCGACCGGCGGGAAGAACTTGTACCGCCCGGTCCGGGCGATCAGCTGGCCGGCCAGGATCGAGCCGCTCATCATGCCCGCCACCAGCGGCAGCATCAGCAGGCCCGCCTTGGTCGGGCTCGCGCCCTGCACCACCTGCAGGTACTGCGGCAGCAGGGTGATGCCGCCGAACATGGCCGCACCGACCACCACCGAGATCACCACACCGAGGGCGAAGGTGGAGTTCCGGAACATGCGCAGCGGGATCAGCGCCGCGTCGCCCTGCTTGGCCTCGACGGCGATGAAGGACAGCACGCCGACCGCGCCCAGCACGTAGCAGAGGATGGAATGGCCACTGGTCCAACCCCATTCACGGCCCTGCTCGGCCACCACCAGCAGCGGCACCAGGCCGACGGCGAGCGCCGAGATGCCCATCCAGTCGATCGGCACCTTGGTGGCCGGGCGCTTGGGCAGCTTGAGCACGCGGGTCACCACGGCCAGCGCGATGATGCCGACCGGCACGTTCACCAGGAACACCCAGCGCCAGCCGGTGACGCCCAGGATCTCGTTGGTGCCCGACAGGATGCCGCCGACGACCGGGCCCACCACACTGGAGGTACCGAACACGGCCAGGAAGTAGCCCTGGTAGCGGGCGCGTTCCCGCGGCGACACGATATCGCCCATGATGGTCAGCGCCAGCGACATCAGACCGCCGGCGCCCAGGCCCTGGAAGGCCCGGAAGGCGGCCAGCTCGTACATCGAGGTCGCCATCGAACAGGCCAGCGAACCGATCACGAAGATGGTGATGGCGGCCAGGTAGAACGGCTTGCGGCCGTACATGTCCGAGAGCTTGCCGTAGAGCGGCGTGGCCAGGGTCGAGGTGATCAGGTAGGCGGTGGTCACCCACGCCTGCGCCGAGTAGCCCTGCAGCTCATCGGCGATGGTGCGGATGGAGGTCGACACGATGGTCTGATCCAGGGCCGCCAGCAGCATGCCCATGATCAGGCCACTCATGATGACCAGGATCTGTTTGTGGGTGAAGCCGGCCGAATTGGTTTCCGGCTCCACCGCTTCCGCTTGTGTAGTCACGAATTGCTCTCCGCGGGTTCGTAATAGGACTGAAGGTCTTTGTGCGCCGCGATATCGGCCAGCATGCGCTGGCGGGTCTCCTCGTAGCCGTCGACGAAGCGCCGCAGCAGCTCGGCGAAGATGTCCCGTTCGCCGGGAGCCCAGTCGGTCAGGATGTGGCGCAGGGAGTCGTTGCGGCGGGCCCGGAGCTGGGCGGCCACCTCGCGGCCGGCGTCGGTGACATCGAGGACGCTGACGCGGCCGTCGGCCGGGTCGGCGCAGCGCTCGATGAGTCCGCGCTTGACCAGCCCGGCCACCTGCCGGCTGATGGTCGAGGCGTCCGAGTAGAGGGCCTCGGCCAGCGCGCCCGAGCGTTTCGGGCCGCCGTGGATCAGCTGGAACAGGATGCTGAACGCCGCCGGTTCGATCTCGCCCTGGGTCATGGACGCGATCTGCGCATTGGTGCGATCACGCAACTTGGTGAGCCGGGCGATCTCGTAGGCGATGGCGTCGACAAGGCCGTCGTCGATGTCGGTCTTCGGGGTAATCGCCGGGTCATCGTCGGTCACGGTCGGTCTCACCTCCTTGCATCGGTCAACTGCTTGTATGTCTCAACTAGTTGTACGAAGCAAGTATTCCGACTGGGTCGTGCCACGGCAAGTCTTTTCCGGAGGTTGTGTCTCCGCTCACGCCAAAATTGGACAATTCGCCCTAAGATCGGCAGGTCAGGCCATCGCGACCGGGGCGGTCACCGCACCTGTGAGCCGCACCAGATCCGCGGGGGCGAGCTCGATCTCCAGCCCGCGCTTGCCCGCGCTGCACAACACCCGATCCCACTCCAGGGCCGACACGTCCACGACCGTGGGCAGCCGCTTCTTCTGCCCCAACGGCGAAATCCCGCCCAGCACATAGCCGGTCGTCCGCTCCGCCTTGGCCTTGTCGGCCATCGCCGCCTTGCCCCCGCCCAGCGCCGCGGCCGCCGCCTTCAGCGACAGTGTGGTCGGCACCGGCAGCACCGCCACCGCCAGTCCGCCCGACCCCAGCTCGATCACCAGCGTCTTGAAGATCTGCCCGGCGGTAACCCCGAGTTCGCCCGCGAGCGCCGCCACCGCCTCCGCCCCGTACGAATCACTGCGTGGGTCATGGGTATACGCGTGCACCCGGTGGTTCACCTCGGCCTGCACCAAAGCCTTGATCGCGGGGGTCGAAGCAGCAGCCATGGGCTCACCCTAACCATCGGGCGCAACCCGATTTCCCGTGCTGGGAACAGCGCGGGCATTCACCCTGTTGCATGCGGTACGCGCTTCGCAGCAACCGCAGGGCCCACGGTTCGCGGGCGCAGGAATCCATTCAGTCGAGGAGGATCGGTGACCGTTCTGGTCGAGGAGCCCCCGGTGCGGACCGGGCCGCTATTGTTCCGCAGGGGTTTCGCCGTCGTCGCGCCCCCGGCCGGTTTCCTGGCCGAATCCCTGTTCGCGGTAGATTCAGGTGCTACGGCGATCGAAGGGATTAGCGTGACGAGCGACGACGACATGGTCGATCGCCTGCGTGATGACGACGCGGACAGCGAGGGCATCGACGCCGGCGACGACCTAGCGGTCGACTATGACGAGGTGAGCGAATCCGGCGGTAGGAGCGCCGAATCCGCTACGGAACTGGCGGCCCGGTTCGAGCGGGACGCCCTGCCGCTACTGGACCAGCTGTACGGCGCGGCCTTGCGCATGACCCGCAATCCGGCCGATGCCGAGGATCTGGTGCAGGAGACCTTCGCCAAGGCCTACCAGGGATTCCGTTCCTTCCGTGAGGGCACGAACCTGCGGGCGTGGCTGTACCGCATCCTCACCAACACCTACATCAACTCGTATCGGAAGAAGCAGCGCCAGCCCGCGCAGTATCCGACCGACGAGATCACCGACTGGCAGCTCGCCTCCACCGCCGAGCACACCTCGACGGGTCTGCGCTCGGCGGAGATGGAAGCCCTGGAAGCGCTGCCCGACGACGACATCAAGGCCGCTCTACAGGAGCTTCCGGAGGAGTTCCGGATGGCGGTGTACTACGCCGATGTGGAGGGCTTCCCCTACAAGGAAATCGCCGAGATCATGGGAACTCCGATCGGTACGGTCATGTCCCGCCTGCATCGTGGCCGCAAGCAGCTCAAGGGTCTGCTCGCGGACGTTGCGCGGGAACGTGGATTCAATCGGTCAGGCGGTAATGACTCGAGCCGCTCCGCGGCGGATGCGGCGCGTGAGGAGGTAACCCAGTGAGCGACGAGATGGAAGAACTGGACTGCTCGGCGGTGCTCGCCGATGTCTGGCTGCTCCTGGACAACGAGTGCGACGACACCGTGAAGGCACGGTTGCGCGAGCACATCGACCGTTGCTCGCCATGCATCGAGGCCTACGGCCTCGAGGAGAAGCTGAAGTCGCTGCTGAACCGCAAGTGCGGCGGCGACCGCGCGCCGGATTCGCTGCGGCAGCGCCTGACCATGGAGATCCGCACCAGTTACACGCGGGTCGAGATGCGGGACTGACCCGCCTTCCGCGATCGCTTCGCCTCCACTCGCGGTGCACGGCCGAGAGCCGTCGCAGGTCGCGTATGCGTGCAGGTCCGGGTGCTACACCCGTTCCGGGCGTATCGGGTGAGTCACCCAGGTCGACGCGAAATCGGCTGTCTCGTTCCCGAACGACTGAGCGGCATGGCCTCCCCGTGGGAGACCATGCCGCTCAGCGGTTTTCGAGCTTTTCGCTACGGCTCAGGCGTTCGGCCGCTTGCCGTGGTTGGCGGCACTCTTCTTGCGGCCACGCTTCTTACGTCCACGCTTACCCATAGGTAATCTCCCTTCAGTCGGCCGCCATTCTTTCATGTGTGGTTGGCTGTACCTTCAGGGGCTACAGGTCACTCGAAAGCGAGAGGTGTTCATGGCTGAGGAAGTGCTGGCCGAGATGGTGTCGACCGTGCAGGAGATCCTGGTCTCGGTCGGCGACGAGGTGAAGGCCGACGACCCGGTGGTCATGCTCGAGTCGATGAAGATGGAGATCCCGGTCATCGTCGAGGAGGCCGGCACGGTTTCCTCGATCAGTGTCAAGCCGGGTGACGTGCTGCAGCCAGGCGATCTGATCGCCGTCATCTCCTGATCTCGAGCCCCCGATTGCTCTTGACGCACCCTGCGGGTGTCGCGTGGGAACATACACCCGACGTGGGAACAGAGGAGCGTGGGTGAATGTCGACACTGAGTGAGCTGCTGGCCGAGCACACCGATCTACCGGGTGCGGCCGTCGACCATTTGCAGCGGGTGGTGGGGGACTGGCAGCTGCTCGCGGATCTGTCGTTCGCGGATCTGCTGCTGTGGGTGGGTACGGGCCCGATCAGCGAGGGTGCGGAGGTGGTGTGCGTGGCCCAGTGCCGCCCCACCACCGCGCCCACCATCCACCCCGAGGACCTGGTCGGCACCTACGCCACCAAAGAGGCGAATCCGCAGGTGTTCGAGGCCCTGCTGACCGCCGACATCTCTCGTTTCGAGGCCGATACCGCCCTGACCGGCGTCTATCACCCGCATCCCGTGCACGCCATGCGCGAGGCGATTCCGGTGCGGGTCGGCGACGACATCATCGCCATTCTCGGCCGTGACACCGACACCCAGCGCCGAAAGATGCGCTCCAGCCTCGAGATCGCCTATATGTCCTGTGCCGACGACCTGTGCCAGATGGTCGCCGACGGCACCTGGCCGGCGCTCGAGGACCGCACGGGCTCGCACTCCAGCCCCCGAGCCGGCGACGGCTTCATCCGCCTCGACACCGAGGGCACGGTCGTCTACGCCAGCCCCAATGCCCTGTCGGCCTATCACCGCATGGGATTGCAGAACGATCTGGTCGGCCAGGATCTGGCGCTGACCACCCGTTCGCTCATCACCGACCCGTTCGACGCGCAGGAGGTGGTCGGCGACATCCAGGCGGCTCTGGCCGGAAAGGCCGGGCGCCGAATGGAAGTCGAGGCGCGCGGCGCGACCGTGCTGCTGCGCACCCTGGTGCTGCGCCCGCACGGCGAACTCGCCGGTGCCGCGGTGCTGGTCCGCGATGTCACCGAGGTGAAGCGGCGCGACCGCGCGCTGCTGTCCAAGGACGCCACCATTCGCGAGATCCACCACCGGGTGAAGAACAATCTCCAGACGGTGGCCGCGCTGCTGCGCCTGCAGGCCCGCCGCACCGAGAACGAGGAAGCCCGACTGGCATTGACCGAATCGGTCCGCCGGGTCACCTCGATCGCCTCGGTGCACGAAATGTTGTCCATGTCGGTTGACGAAGAGGTCGATCTGGACGAGGTGGTGGACCGACTGCTGCCGATCATGGCCGACGTCGCCACCGTGCACACCGCCCGGATCAAGGTGCGCCGCGCCGGATCGCTCGGCGTCTTCTCCGCCGAACGCGCGACGCCGCTGGTCATGGTGCTGACCGAGCTGGTGCAGAACGCCATCGAGCACGCCTTCGACGCCGGTGAGAACGGTACGGTCACAATCCGTTCCGAGCGCTCGGCCCGCTGGCTCGACGTCATCATCAGCGACGACGGCCGCGGCCTGCCCGATGGATTCAGCCTGGAAGCCTCCGACCGGTTGGGCCTGCAAATCGTCCGCACTCTCGTCACCGCGGAATTGGGCGGCTCCATCGGACTTCACCCCGGCGCCGATGTCGGCACCGACGCGGTCCTGCGAGTTCCCCTCGGCCGCCGCTCGGCCCGCTGATCGAAACATAAGGCCGGACGCTTAAGTCGGGCGCGCTGGAAATCTGCGGCTTTCCGCCTGTTCGCGCCTTTTGCCGACAAGCGGGTGCCCAACCATTCGCATTGCGGACAGGCGGTTGGTGCCCGCTTGCCTTCTGGGGCGTACCCGCGCCTACGAAATCAGTTGTCCGGGACGGCCCAATACGTTCGGACCCCGAACACATTGAAGCCCGGCACCGATATTGGTGCCGGGCCGAATTGCGCTGCGGCCGCGAGGCTGGGGTCGACCGAACGCCTGCCGTCTAGCTGGTTAGACGACGGTGCGGGTACGCGTACGCGCGTTGCGACGCTTCAGGGCGCGACGCTCGTCCTCACTCATACCACCCCACACGCCGGCATCCTGGCCCGACTTCAGGGCCCAGGAAAGGCAGTCAGCGGTGACGGGGCAGCGAGCGCAGACCAGCTTGGCATCGGCAATCTGCGCGAGCGCCGGACCACTGTTTCCCACCGGGAAGAACAGCTCGGGGTCCTCGTCGCGACAGATGGCCTTGTGGCGCCAGTCCATTCCTCTGCTCCTTTGCTAGGGCGCGCATGGCGCTGCCCCTTCGGGTTTGTGGTCCGTTCACTTGTGCGACTCGAATGTTTCCGCACGGTTGCTTGTGAATGCTTTCACGAACACCGTAGATGTCAATAGATACCCGGTGCACCGTGGGGAAGCTCACGCTGTAAGACCCCTACAAGGGGGTCCGCCGTGTCATTTGTACTCGGTCGAGCCAGTTTTCGCAGCGCAACAACGATGTTTCTCAGGTGTGTCGAACCGGCTAGGGCTTCGGCGCGACCACATCGAGGATATCCGGGACGGCTGTGAAATTCACCATGTTGCGGCGTCCGATGAAGTCGCCATCGATTTGCAAGCCGATCGGTTCCTCTGCCGTGATGGTCACGGCCGGAACATCGTCCTCGCGAAACAATTTGTGGCCCTTGGGATCTGCATCGGCCGACAGCAACTGCCGCGCGACCATCAGGGTGGGCAGGACATCCATGGTTCGCATGGCAAACACCCCGAGACCCGATTCGAACGCCGTCCCCGGGTTGGTGACCACGGGCGTGTTGTCGAGATAGGTCCAAGGACTGGCATTGGTGACGAATGCGTAATGCACATCCGTGACCGGTTCGTGACCTGGAATATCCAGACGTACGTGCGGGGCATGGCGTTTGGCGCGGAAGAACTGCCGGACCGTGGTGCGCAGATAGCGAGCGGGCGTGGCGGCCTTGCCATTCGCGCGCTTGGCGTCGATGGCCTCGCACACGTCCGCGTCGAGTCCGACGCCGGCGCTGAAGCAGAACCAGCGATCGTCGGCGACGCCGAGTCCGATGCGGCGGTCCGCCGCGTCGGCCACCAGATCGATGAGCTGATTGGTGGCGGTCACCGGATCCGGCTCGATGCCGAGTGAGCGCGCGAACACATTCGCCGAACCGCCGGGAATGATGCCGAGCCGCGGCAGCCATTCGCGCTGCGTCTCACCCGGCAGCGGCAGGAAGCCGTTGATGGTCTCGTTCACGGTGCCGTCCCCGCCGTGCACCACGATCAGATCCATCCGGGCGTCGGCGGCCCAGCGCGCCAGTTCGGCGGCGTGCCCCCGATGCTCGGTGTGGCGAACGGTCAGCTGGGTGCGGCTCTCCAGCGCGTGGGCGAGCAGATCGCGGGTGGATCGGGTGGTCGAGGTGGCATTGGGGTTCACGATCAGCAACGTCCGCACAGTGCCCATTTTGCCTTCGCTTCGGTCCGGTGGGTTCGCCGCCCCAAGGTCTCGTCCCGCGCACCTCCGCTCCGCTCCCCCTCCGAGGCGGAGGTCTGTCGAGCCGCTGTCCAGGACGAGACGGCCGCGAACCTTGAAGTGCCAGTTCCCAACTGGCGTACGGCAGTGCAGGTGCACTCGGCAACGACACTCGGTCGTAGGCTGGGACCGTGGCTGAGCAGAACAAGGGCGAGCAGAAGTCGGCGGACGAGACCGAGGCCGTGCCGGTGACGGTGCGCGTCGCGGGCGCGCTGGTCGCCCTCGAGGGCGCGTTGGGTCTGGTCGCGATGGTCGTGCTGATCATCGTCGGCGTGAACGGGTCTGCCCAGAGCCCGAAGAACAGCTACCTCACCGCCGGGTACGCGGCGATCCTGGGCGGTGCGGTGTTCGCCGCGGGGATCGGGCTGCTGCGTGGCAAGCGGTGGGGGCGGGCCATCGCGACCTTGACGCAGTTGCTGCTGCTCGGCGTCGCGTACTACATGTTCACCTCGGACCGGCCGGAGTTCGGGGCGCCGCTGGGTCTGCTGGCGTTGGGCGCGCTGGGCGGGTTGTTCGCGCCGGCCTCGAACCGATGGATGGCCGCGGGGTACGGCTCTCCGGCCGAGTGAGCGCCCGTTCAGTCGGGCTGCGATGCGCCGTGGCGCTCGCCGATGGGGCCGCGAAGGTCGCTCGGTGGCCCGTGAGCGACTTTTCGGACGCTTGCCCACCTCACGGGCGAGCGAGCGCTTTCCGGCGCTGCAGCGGCGAGATCAGTCGTCGGCGTGCGTCGCCAGGCGGGCCAGCGCCGCGCCGGCGAGGCGGTAGCCGGTCCACTCGTGCTGGTGCTGGGCCCCGATGGACTCGTAGAAGTCGATGCTCGGGGTGTTCCAGGTGAGCACCGACCAGTCGACGCGGGCGTAGCCCTGCTCGACCGCGTCGCGGGCCAAGGTGGCGAGCAGGCTCTTGCCCAGGCCGCGGCCGCGGGCGTCCGGCTTGACGTAGAGATCCTCCAAATAGATCCCGTGCACGCCCTTCCAGGTGGAGAAGTTCAGGAACCAGATCGCGCAGCCCACCACGCCCTGATCGCTCTCGGCCACATGGGCGTACAGCGCGGGCTCAGGGCCGAACAGGGCCGTCTCGAGCTGGGCCTCGGTGAGGGTGCACTCGTCGGATGCCTTCTCGTACTCGGCCAGGTCGTGGACGAGCTGCACGAGCGCCGGAATGTCGGCGGGTGTGGCGCGGCGGATCATTCGGCGGCCCCTTCCTGCGGGTCGAGCGGCGCCATCAGGTTGTGCGCGAGCACGGTTCGCTCCTGATGGTCGTGTCCCATGACGGTAACCGCGGCCGTGGACAGGAAGAATCGGCGGCCTTCGATCACCTCGAATTCGGCCCAGCGGGCGATGAGCGCGCGGGAGAAGTGGCCGTGGCCGACCAGCACCACATCGCGGGTGTCGAGTTCGGGGACGACGGTCGCCAGTATGTGGTCGGCGCGCTTGCGGACCTGCTCGGCGGTCTCGCCGCCGGGGGTCTCGCCCGTCCAGATGGTCCAGCCGGGAGACGTCCGCTGGATCTCGGGCGTGGTGCGGCCCTCGTAGTCGCCGTAGTCCCACTCCACCAGGTCGTCGTTCACGACGACCCCGGTGAGTCCGGCCAGTTCGGCGGTGCGCAGCGCGCGCTGCCGGGGGCTGCTGAGTACCAGCGGATTCCGCAAGTCCAAGTCGCGCAGCAGTTTTCCGGCGGCCCGGGCCTGGGCCTGGCCGGCGTCGGTGAGCGGCACATCGGTGCGGCCGGTGTGGCGGCGCGCGGCCGACCACGCCGTCTCCCCGTGCCGCAGGACTATCAATCGGAATTCGTCGCCGCTCATGAAACCGATCATGCTCCACCGCCTCCCCGAACATGTAGCGGGCGCCGCAGAGCCCTCGGGATCGGGCACCCGTGCCGGCGGTTGAGAGCGAACCGGTGCCGGCCGTACCCGGGAATTACCCGGTGCCTCGCGAAATCAGTTGTCGCGACGGCACGCCGAGGACGGTCGGGGTCAAGAGGCCGCGCCGACGCCGTACACCTGGGTGCCCCGGCGTTCCAGGAAGACGGTGCCCGAGACGCCCAGCGTGATGGGCTCATTGTGGTAGTCGCTGCGCTGCAGCGGGATTCGGGAGATCTGCGCGCCGGTGGCGGGATCCAGGATCCCCAGGCCGTCCGGGACCGGGACGACGAGCTGGCCGGACATCATGGCCGCGGTGCCGAGCACATGCTGGGCCTCCCACTGCGGGTCGAGGGTGGTGGGGTTGAGGGCGATCAGATTGTCGCCGGTGTAGACGAAGAAGGCGGTCGACAGCCGCGCCACGGCGGCGGTGTTCGCGAAGGCCGGAACCTGGTGGGTGGCAAGCAGATTGCCGTTGACGTCGTAGACGGTCAGCATCGGCGCAGTGGTCTGCGTAGCGGGTAGGTAGAGCGCGATCCGGGTGTCGGATACCGCGACGACCCGCGCCCCGTCCACCGCGCCGCCGGGCTCGTTGAGCACGTGGGAGCTGTACTCCTCCGGCGCGGTGCCGTCCTTGGGCGCGGGATTGAGGATGGACAGCCGGTCGGCGTTGTCCTTCGGGCAGCGCTCCAGCACCGCGACCCGGCTGGGGGCCGAGCCCGCGGACAGCAGTCGGCAGTCGCTGCGCGGCTGGGTGTGCGGGTTCACCGGGGCGTCGACATAGCCGTACTCCAGGGTGCGGACCAGATCCGAACGCCACATCTCCAGGCGATCGTCGCCCAGCGCGAGCACATAGGTGCCGTCCGGCGCCAGGGTGATCTGCTTGTCCATGTAGCTGGACCGCGCCGCGACCCGAGACCCGTTCTCGGCGTTGAGCAGAGTGGTCTGACTGCACCCGCGCTCATCCCGATAGGTGGCGATGACCGTTCCGAACTGCACCTCCACCGCGCACAGCGGCAGGTCCCGCTGGTACTTCCAGATCTCGTCGCCGGTGCGCGGGTTCCGCCCGGAGACGGTGCCGCCGTCGGCGGTGACCGCCACCCCGCCCACCGCGAGCGAACGCATGGCCGCCCCGTCCGGCGCGTGCCACAGTTCCTTGACCTGCGTGGGCACGGGTTCGTTCGAGGCCGGCGGGGCCACGGTGCGGCTCGCGGTCTGCGAATGGGTGCCGCGTACATCACTGGTCAGCACCACGACCACTGTCGCGATCGCCACCAGAGCGGCGATCGCGACAGCGGTGAGAATATCGGCGCGCGTCCGCCGCTCGGGTGCGAGCACGACAGCGAGAGTAGCCGATCCGTGCGGCTACGCCGAGGCCGCGACCGCGGTGTCGGTCACCACCACGGCGGTCTCGGCGTCCGCGTCAGCCTTCTTGCGCCGCGTCCGTCGCACCGGAGCCGCCGCCGCGGCCTCGTCGGAACCGCTTGCCGCAGCACCCGCCTCCGCCTCGACCTCCGCCTTGACGGCCTTGCGGACGCGCTTGCGGGGGGCGGCCTTCGGCGTTTCGGCGTTGTCCGCGGTTTCCGTGGTGGCCTCGGCCGATCCGTTCGCGTCCGTGGTGGCGGCTGCGGCCTTGCGGACGCGCTTGCGGGGGGCGGCCTTCGGCGTTTCGGCGTTGTCGGCGGTTTCCGTGGTGGCCTCGGCCGATCCGTTCGCGTCCGTGGTGGCGGCTGCGGCCTTGCGGACGCGCTTGCGGGGGGCGGCCTTCGGCGTTTCGGCGTTGTCCGCGGTTTCCGTGGTGGCCTCGGCCGATCCGTTCGCGTCCGCGGTCGCCGCTGCGGCCGTTCGAGTCCGCTTGCGCGGCGCGCTCGTCGGGGCCTGCGCCGTGACCTCGGCGTCGGTGCCGTCGGCGGACTCGGCGGCGGTCTGCGCCGTGCTCGCGGCACGGCTGGTGCGCTTGCGCGGAGCCCGCAGAGCGGGCTCCGCCGAGTCGCCGTCGGCGGCGGCAGATTCCACCGAAGCGGCGGAATCGTCGGCGCCGGTGGCGGATTCGGCCACGGCGGGCTTGGCTCGGCGGGTGCGCTTGCGCGGCGCGTCCGCTTCAGCGGTGACGGGCGCGTCGGCGACGACGGGAGGCTCGGCAATGACGGCCGCCTCCGCGGTGGCCGTGGCCTCGACGGCGTTCTTGCTCCGGCGGGTGCGCTTGCGGGGCAGGTCGGCCGTGACCGCGCCGGAGCCGGAGTCCGGCTCGACCGGCGCGGTGGCCACGCTCGCCTCGACAGACGCGGGCGCCTCGGCGACCGCGGGCTCCGCGACGACGTCGGCGGGCGTCGCATCGCTCACGGCGTTTGCGGCCTCGACGGAATCCTTGCCTGCGCGGCGGGTGCGCTTGCGTTCGCGGCGGGCGCCGTCCACGGCATCCGCCGGGACATCGGGGGAAACCTCGACGGGGCCGTCGGTGCCGAGTTCGGTCTCGACCGTCGTCGCGGCGGTGGCGTCCACCGGGGTGTTGCCGCCCTTGCCGCGGCGGCGACGGCGACGGCGACGGCCGGACTTCTCCGGGTCGCCGACGGCCGAATCGGCCTCGGCGGCAGGGGTTTCGGTGGTCACCACGGCCGCGTCGCCCTCGACCGGCCGGCCGCCGCGGGTGCGGCGGCGGTTCCGGGAGCGGGTGCCGCGGCGTTCGCGCTCGACGACCACGGCGTCCTCGTCGCGCTCCGGCTTGCGCTTGCGGACGACGCCGGTGACGCCCTCGGGGATGCCGAGCTCCGCGTACAGGTGGGGAGAACGGGAGTACGTTTCCACCGGCTCGGGAATGCCGAGGTCGAGGGCCTTGTCGATGAGGGCCCAGCGATTCAGCTCGTCCCAGTCGACCAGGGTGACCGCGACGCCGGTGCGGCCCGCGCGGCCGGTGCGGCCGATGCGGTGCACGTAGGTCTTCTCGTCCTCCGGGCACTGGTAGTTGACGACGTGGGTGACGTCGTCGATGTCGATGCCGCGGGCGGCCACGTCGGTGGCGACCAGCACGTCGATCTTGCCCTCACGGAACTTCTTGAGCGCCTTCTCGCGCGCGATCTGTCCCAGGTCGCCGTGTACCGCGCCGACGGCGAAGCCGCGCTCGGCCAGATCGTCGGCCACCTTCTGCGCGGTCCGCTTGGTGCGCGCGAAAATCATTGTCGCGCCGCGGGTTTCGGCCTGCAGAATGCGGGCGACCAGTTCGCTCTTGTCCAGCGCGTGCGCCCGGTAGACCAACTGGGTGATCCGGTCGTGCACCGCGGAATCGTGCGGCTCCTCGGCGCGGATGTGGGTGGGCCGGTTCAGGAAGGTGCGGGCCAGGGTAATGATCGGGCCCGGCATGGTGGCCGAGAACAGCATGGTCTGCCGGTGCTCGGGGACCATGTTGAGGATCCGCTCGATATCGGGCAGGAAGCCCAGGTCCAGCATCTCGTCGGCCTCGTCGAGGACCAGCACCTCCACCTTGCCCAGGATCAGATGCTGCTGCTCGGCCAGATCCAGCAGGCGACCGGGGGTGCCGACGACCACGTCGACGCCGGCGCGCAGTGCCTCGATCTGCGACTCGTAGGGACGGCCGCCGTAGATGGCGGTCACGCGGACCGCGGTGCCGTTGTCGTCCTTCAGATACTTGCTGGCGTTCTCCAGATCCTGGGTGACCTGGATGCACAGCTCGCGCGTCGGCACGATGATCAGGGCGCGCGGGGTGCCGTCCAGGGTCTTGGTGCCGGAGCCCTCCGAGGCGATCCGGTGCAGCAGCGGCACGCCGAAGCCGAAGGTCTTGCCCATTCCGGTGCGGGCCTGGCCGATGAGATCCTCACCGGCCAGCGCGAGCGGCAGGGTGAGTTCCTGAATGGCGAAGGTGCGTTCGATGCCGATGTCGGCGAGGGCCCGGACGATTTCGGGCCGCACGCCCAATTCGGCGAAGGAGGGAGCGGTGTGGGTCTCGTCGAGTTCCGCGGTCAGCAGCGTGTCCGCCACACCAGGTTCCTGCTCTACGGTGATCTTGCTCAGGTTCTTGCCTTTCCTCGTTATCGCGTCTCGCGCGCACGAGGCGTGGGGCGGACCCGGTCGGTCCGCGACGACCACTTGATCCGTTTCTCGCCGCTGCGGGATGCCTCTCCGGTGGATGGGCGTCGACCTGGCGCGGCGGTGCAGTGCTGCGGATCGGAGTGCGCGCACATTTTCCAAGGACTACGGGCATGAATTTCCGCCGTCCGCAGAGATTGTAGCGTGATACGGCCTTCGCCCTGTTTTCCGCCACCGCTAATGTGCAGCGTTATTGCGCTGGTAGCGCGCTTATCGATGGTGGAAGGCGGCCTGATCCGGGGTTTCGCATTGCCGTTAATGATTGCGGCGCACCATAATTCGTCCGGGGGCAACCGTGTGGACCACATCGGTGACCGTTGAGTTGCTCACATATGTGTTACATCATGTACCACTACCTGCGAAGGTTGTGCCGTGAGTTTGGCAGACACCGTGACCACCGCTGCGCGCAACGCGTGGGCCCTGACCTTCGGCGACGGCATCGAAGCCCCCGAACCGACCCCGTCGACGGTGCTGTCGGACGCGCCGCATCGAGAGCTGCGCCGCTACGACGGTGCGAGTGCCGAGGATCCGGCGGTGCTGCTGGTGCCGCCGCTGGCCGCGCCCGCCTTCTGCTTCGATCTGCGCCCCGACCAGAGCATGGCCCGCTTCCTCCTGGAATCCGCGCGCGCGCCCTACCTGGTCGACTACGGCGACATCACCTTCCAAGACCGCCGCATGGGCTTCGAGACGTGGATCGACGACATCCTGCCCGAGGCGGTCCGCGAGGTGTCCGCCGACCGCGGCGGCTGTCCGGTGGATCTGGTGGGCTGGTCCATCGGCGGCGTCCTGGCCCTGTTGACCGCCGCGGCCGACCAGACACTGCCCATCCGGTCCATCACGGCAGTCGGCGCGCCGCTGAGCTACGACCACATGGTCGGCGCGCGAGAACTGCGCACGCTGGCCCGTCTCGACGGCGGTCGCACCGCGACCGCCGCCATCCGCGCGGTCGGCGGCGTCTCGGCACAGCTGACCAGGATCGCCTACCGCGCCACGGCCTGGGATCGGGAACTCGAGCGCCCGTTCTTCATTGCGCGCAATCTCGCGGATACCGCGACCCTGGCCCGAATGGAGACCATCGACCGGTTCCAGAATTCGCTGCCCGGGTATCCGGGGCGCTTCTACAACCAGCTGTGGGGCCGGTTCATCCTCAATAACGACATCGGCAAGGGCGTCGTGCGCCTGGGCGAGCGAGAGATCGCGCTGGCCGACATCACCCAGCCGGTGCTGCTCGTCGGCGGGCCGAACGACGTGATCACCGCGGCCGCCGCCGTGGAGCACGGGACCAAGACGCTGACAGGCTCGCAGGAGGTGCGGTACGAGACCGCGCCCGGTTCTCACCTCGGCATTCTCATCGCCCGCGACACCACGTGGACCTATCTCGACAAGTTCCTGCGCGACCGGACCTGACCGCGCGGTCCCCGCAGTCCCGACTCGCCGGTTCGATCATGAATTGCGTTGTATAGCAAGATTTTACGAACGGATCGAAGGTGTGCCGCGGGTGTGGTCGCCGATGGGCGAATGCGCCGGGTGTCCGGCGGCTAGGGTGGGGAGCCATGGGAGCAAACTCGTCCACCGCGCTCGGCGCTGCCTCGGAGTCCTCCGACGGCCGTATCTCCGCCGAACACTCCGGAGTCACCGACCTGTTCGCGGTCCTCGCCTACGGTGAGATCTCCGCCTTCTATCGTCTCGCCGAAGAGGCCAAGCTGTCGCCCACGCTGCGCGGCCGGGTGGCCGTCGCCAAGATGGCCGGCAACGAGATGGAACACTTCAAGACCCTCGAGCAGGCGCTGGCCGATCGTGGCGTGGACGTCTTCGACGCCATGGCCCCGTTCGTGCGCGCCCTGGACGCCTACCACGCCTCGACCGACCCCTCCACTTGGCTGGAGTCGATGGTCAAGTTCCATGTCGGCGACGGTATCGCCGCCGACTTCTACACCGAGATCGCCGGCGCCCTGGCTCCCGAGGTCGCCGACGTGGTGCGCGACGTGCTGGCCGAGACCAGCCACTCCGAATTCGTCATCGAGGAGGTGCGCACCGCGGTCGCCCGGAATCGGTCCGAGCGGGATCGGCTGGCGCTGTGGGGCCGCCGCCTGCTGGGCGAGGCCATCACCCAGGCGCAGTACGTGATGGCCCAGCGCGACAGCCTCACCGAGCTGGTGCTCACCGCCACCGGCGATCTGAACGGCATCGCCACGCTGTTCGAACACATGCAGAACAGCCACGCCGAGCGCATGCGCATGCTCGGGTTGTCCTGAACGCCGAGGTGACGGCTGATTTCGCAACGATTGGGACTACTCGTCGGGTACGTCCAGAATCGGGTTGGCTCCCAACCGCCGGCACGCGTGCGCGACCGTCAACGGCTCTCAGCCGGGCGCTGAGGTTCCGGGGAGGCGGGATTGCGCTAGCGTGATCAGGACAGCACAGGACTCTAGGTTCGGAGGTTGGCCGTGGAGGTCAAGATCGGCATTTCGGATAGCCCGCGTGAGCTCGTCATCAACAGCTCGCAGACCCCCGCCGAGGTCGAGGCGCTGGTCACCGGCGCGCTCCAGGGCGACGGCGGCGTCGTGGCGCTGACCGACGAGAAGGGCCGCAAGTTCCTGATCCAGGCCAGCAAGGTCGCCTACGTCGAGATCGGGACCCCGTCCTCGGGTCGCGTCGGCTTCGCCGCCGTCTAGTCGAACCCGCTGGAATCTCTGGCGTTACGCCCTGAACCCCCAGGGACATAAAAGAATTGCCCCGCCGAAGTCGCTCGGCGGGGCAATTCTTTTGCTGTTGTCGGGTTTCAGGGGTTTACCTCCGAGAGCCCCGAGAGTCGAGAGAATTTCTCTCTCAATCGATCGGGTGCAGCGGCACGTTCTTGAGGCCGCCCCAGCACAGCGCGACGGTCGTATCCACGGCGTCGTCCTTGGGAATCGGGCGATCCGCCTCCAGCCAATACCGCGCGCTCAGCTGGCTTGCGCCGACCAGGCCGACGGCGAGCACGCGGGCGCGGTAGGGGTCCAGGCCGGAATCATGGGCGACCAGATCGAAGACCGCGTCCACGCACGCCTCGGTGGCCTGCTCGACCCGGCGTTGCACCTGCGGCTCATTGGTCAGATCGGATTCGAAAACCAGTCGGAAGCCCTGGGTTTCGTGATCGACGAAGTCGAAGTAGGACTGCACGGCGGCACGCACGCGCTGCTTGTTGTCGGTGGTGGAGCGCAGCGCCTGGCGCACGCTCGACACCAGGGCGTCGACATAGTTCTGCAGGACCGCCAGGTACAGCTCGAGCTTGCTCGAGAAGTGCTGGTAGAGCACCGGTTTGCTGACGCCGGCGCACTGCGAGATCTCATCCATGCCGGAGGCGTGATAGCCGCGTAGCACGAAGACCTCGCTGGCTGCGGCGAGTAGCTGCGCGCGGCGCGCCTCGCGGGGCAGGCGGGTACCGCGCTTGCTCGTCGCCATGGCCTCGGACGACATGCGGTGCGACGTCATCCGGTCCACGAGGTCAGTCATTGCCTTTTCTCCCAGTTGATTCCCGGTGGGAAGGATGTCACCGGTATCCCACGAACGATACTCGCTCATAGGGCCCGTGCCGATCCAGGTTCCGAATTTTGGTGTGCTGGTTGTTGTCGGTCAGCACCTGTGATGGTCGAGTGGTACTCGCGTCGATTATGCGAGGCCGATCACAACTGTGTAGCACATGTTCCGATTTGTGAGCTCTGCCGCATTATCGTGAGATATCTCGCAGCAATAGCGCCGCCTGACCACGGCCCTTCCGTGCGCGGAACCGGGCTGTGAGAGTCTGTCAGGCGTGACCGACCATGGGGGCAGTAGTTCCGGCGGGCGCGATTCGCGCCGCCCCGTGGGAACCGGTGTGCCGAAGGCGGCCGGCGACAAGCGACGGGGAAGACCCACCGGGCCGATCTACGATCCGCTCGGTTTGTACCCCGACCCCGACGCTTCGCAGACCGGCGCGCCGGTATCTTCCGAGCTCATCACCCCGCCCGATCCCAGCCTGCCCGCCGGTGATCAGCTGCCGCTGCCGCATCAGCCATTGCGCGCCCGCTGGGATCCCACCGCCCCGCCCGCCGACACTCGCAACCGGCAGCGCCCCGACCGTGAGACCAAGAGGCAGAGCCCGCTGGGCCGCTTCGTCAACACCTATGGCTGGCGCGCCTACGCGCTGCCCGTGCTGCTGATCATCACCGTCTTGGTCGCCGTCGACGCGCTGCGCCACAGCGGCGACAGCGATGCCGGACTGCCCGGCTTCGGCCGCCTCAGCGAGCACACCGACAAACCCAGCGGCATCATCGGCGGCGCGCCCAAGGGCGACGGCAAGTACGCGGCAGACCTGCCCACCGGTGCGGTCCCGCCCGGCGGTCCCTACACCGATACCGCGGCGGGCGCCTGGCATGTGGTGCCCGGCAATACCGGTCAGGTAGGCACCGGCTCCCAGCACGTGTTCACCTACACCGTCGAGATCGAGGACGGCGTGGACACCGCCAGCCTCGGCGGCGATCCGGCCATCGGCCAGATGGTGGACGCCACGCTCGCGAATCCCAAGTCCTGGACCCATGATCCGCGATTCGCCTTCCGCCGCGTGGACACCGGCACGCCGGATTTCCGCATTTCGCTGACTTCCCGCGACACCACCCGCAAGTCGTGTGGCTTCGAAATTCCGGTCGACTCCTCCTGCTACAACGCCGATCTGGGCCGCGTCGTGCTCTCGGAGGTGCGCTGGGTGCGCGGTGCGCTGGCCTTCGAGGGCGATGTCGGGTCCTACCGGCAGTACCAGATCAATCACGAAGTGGGACATGCCATCGGCTACCACGAGCATCAGCCCTGCGAGATCGACGGCGGCCTGGCCCCGGTCATGATGCAGCAGACCTTCGGGACCAAGAACAACGACATCGCGAAGCTCGATCCCGAAGGCGTGGTGCCCATGGACGGCAAGACCTGCCGCTTCAATCCCTGGCCCTACCCGAGGGCCTGAGCCGCCTCCGGCGCCGGCCCGGGCACGCCGAGGGACAGCAGCCCGCCGACCCGACCCGCCGCCTCAGACCTCCCCGCCCGGCTGTGTCTCTTCCGCGGACCTCGGGGGTTTCAGGGGCGTGAGCCCCTGAGAGCTTCGAGAGCCGAACCTCACCTAGGCTGGGGAAGAACGCCCCGCCTTGCGGTGTTGCAGGAATGGCCGCGAGTATCCGGCGAATTCGATTGAGGAGTCCGAAGACGTGTCATCGCATCCCTCCCTGCCGCCCCTGGTGGAGCCGGCGGCGGAGCTGACCCGGGACGAGGTCGCCCGCTACAGCCGCCACCTGATCATCCCGGACCTCGGGGTGGACGGTCAGAAACGCTTGAAGAACGCCAAGGTACTGGTGATCGGCGCCGGTGGTCTCGGCTCCCCGGCGCTGCTGTACCTGGCCGCCGCCGGTGTCGGCACGCTCGGCATCGTGGAGTTCGACGAGGTCGACGCCTCCAACCTGCAGCGTCAGATCATTCACGGCGAGTCCGATATCGGCCGCTCGAAGGCGGACAGCGCCCGCGATTCGATTCTGGAGATCAATTCCGGAATCACCGTGGAGCTGCATGAGATTCGCCTCGAACCCGACAATGCGGTGGAGCTGTTCAGCCGCTACGACCTGATCGTCGACGGCACGGACAACTTCGCCACCCGCTACCTCGTCAACGACGCCGCGGTCCTGGCCGGCAAGCCCTACGTGTGGGGCTCGATCTACCGGTTCGAGGGCCAGGTCTCGGTGTTCTGGGAGGACGCCCCCGACGGCCGCGGCATCAACTACCGCGACCTCTATCCCGAGGCTCCGCCGCCGGGCATGGTCCCCTCCTGCGCGGAGGGCGGCGTGCTGGGCGTGCTGTGCGCCTCCATCGGCTCGATCATGGTGACCGAGGCGATCAAGCTGATCACCGGTATCGGCGACCCGCTGCTGGGCCGGCTCATGGTGTACGACGCACTGGACATGAGCTACCGCACCATCAAGCTGCGCCGCGATCCCGAGCGCCAGCCCATCACCGAGCTCATCGACTACGACGCGTTCTGCGGCGTGGTGTCGGAGGAGGGCCAGGCCGCGGCCATCGGCTCCACCATCACCGCCCGTGAGCTCAAGGAGATGCTCGACGCCGGCAAGGATGTCGCCATCATCGACGTGCGTGAGCCCGTCGAATGGGACATCGTCCGCATCGAGGGCGCGAGCCTGATTCCCAAGGACCGCATCCTCTCCGGTGAGGCACTGGCCGAGCTCCCCCAGAACACCCCGATCGTCCTCCACTGCAAGACCGGAATTCGCTCCGCCGAGGCCCTCGCGGCCCTGAAGAACGCCGGTTTCTCCGACGCCACTCACCTCCAGGGCGGAATCATCGCCTGGGCCAACCAGATCGACCCCTCGCTGCCGGTCTACTGAGCGCCAACCGAACAGGCCCTCAGCATCGTGCTGAGGGCCTGTGTGCTCTCGGTTCTATGCACCGCCGAGTCTGTGCGCCACCGAGCTCGGTGTCGGACTCCGTGAGCGAGCATAGGCGTCGGCGGTTGGACTCCGAACGAGTCGGCGACTTCGCACCCCCTGGAACGGCGTGTGGGATGCGCGGCGCGGCTTCTGATCTGAAAACCTGGCCAGCGGTACCGTACGCGCGTGACCATGACTGCTGTGGAACCCCCCGAGCATGTGCGCTCGACCTTCGGGTTGCGCGAGGAAGCGCCGGTTCCGCTGGGGAACTGGGACGGCGGCTGGCGGTGTGGCGATGTGGTGTTGAGCCCGGTGACCGATCACGCGCGAGCGGCGTGGTCGGCGAAGGTGCGCGAGACCCTGCGGGTGGACGGGCTGCGCCTGGCGCGACCGGTGCGGGCCACCGATGGACGGTATGTCGTATCCGGTTGGCGCGCCGACACCTACCTGGACGGTGTGCCGGAGCCGCGGCACGACGAAGTCGTGTCGCTGTCGCTGCGTCTGCACCAGGTGACCGCGCATCTGGAGCGCCCGCGTTTCCTGGCGGCGCAGCCGGTCGCCCCGTGGGCGGACGTGGATGTCTTCGCGGCCGCGGATCGTGCTGCGTGGGAAGCGGTTCCGCTGCGCAGTCTCAAGATCGGCGGCATGCTCCCGTCGACCTCACCGGACGGCGATCACAGCCTGACCCTGATCACGCAGCTGTCCACCCTGCGCAAGCCGGTGACCACGCCGTCGCAGTTGGTGCACGGGGATCTGTTCGGAACCGTCCTGTTCTCGGGCAATTTCGCGCCCGGCCTCACCGACATCACCCCGTACTGGCGACCCGCCCCGTGGGCGGCGGCGGTCATCGTGGTCGATGCCCTGTCCTGGGGCGGGGCCGATGACGGTCTGCTGGAGCGCTGGGGCGATCTCCCCGAATGGCCTCAGATGCTGGTGCGCGCGGTCATGTTCCGCCTTGCCGTGCACGCCCTGCACCCGCGTTCCACTCCCGATGCGTTCCCGGGCCTGGCGCGCACCGCCGACATGACCCGCCTGTTGCTCTAGGGGTGTGAACAGACGAAAAGGCCGCGCCGGGCGACGAATCCGGCGCGGCCTTTTCGCTCCCCTGAGGATGGGGATCTTCGGAAGGACGCGCTTCCGAAGCTCATTGCCTGGGCCCACGTGTTTCAGGGTTCAGCCCTGAGAGTCCCGAGAGTCGGGCCTGCTCAGACGTTGGCGTGGGCCAGGGAGGGCACGCGTCCGACGGCGAAGGACGAGCGCAGGTAGAACCACCAGCAGATCGCGCCCATGCCGAGATAGGCCACGACGTAGCCCCAGAAGGCCGGGTTCATGCTGTGGTAGTGGGTGTTCGACAGTCGCAGGGCCTGCTGTAGCACCCAGCCGCCCGCCGCGCCGATCGCGCCGATGACGCCGATGGCCGCACCCGCCTGGCGCTTCGCCGAGATCAGTGCCGTGCCGATGTCCTGGCCGGTCTCCGAGGCGTGCCGGCGCGCCTCGGCGGTGAAGATCATCGGGATCATCCGGTAGGTCGAGCCGTTGCCGACGCCGCTGAGCACGAACAGCAGCAGGAACGAGATCAAATACAGCGGAAAGTTCTTGGCGGACAGCGAGGCCACGATGAGCGCGGTGGCGATCGCCATCGCGCCGAAGACGTACAGCGTGATCTTCGCGCCGCCGAGTTTGTCGGAGATCCAGCCGCCGAACGGACGGCTCATGGAACCCACCAGCGCGCCGAGGAAGGCCAGGTTGCCCAGCGTGCTCATCCAGCCGATCTTGGCCAGGTCCGGGAAGTTCGCTTTGAGCAGCGTCGGGAAGGCGAAGGAGAAACCGATGAAGGAGCCGAAGGTGCCGACGTAGAGAATGGCCATCACCCAGGTGTGCCGGTTCTTCAGGGCCAGCTTGTAGGACGTGCCATCGGATTTCGCACCGGACAACGAGTCCATGTAGCGGAGCGCGCCGGCCAGGGCGACCAGGATGAACGGAATCCACACCAGCACGGCGAGCGTGATGCCGAACCGGTAGCCGCCCGCGTCCTTCGCCATGATGTGGGTGCCCAGCGTGATGATCAGCGGTACGAACAACTGTGTCTGTGCCACACCGAGATTGCCGCCCGCGGCATTGATGCCCAGGGCCGCGCCCTTCTTGCCCTCGGGGAAGAAGAAGTTGATGTTGGCCATCGAGGAGGAGAAGTTGCCGCCGCCGACACCGGCGATGGCGGCCAGCACCATGAACACCCACATGGGGGTCGAGGGCTGATTGATGAAATAGGCCAGCCCCAGGGTGGGGACCAGCAGCATGGCGGCGCTGAATGCGGTGAAGGCACGGCCGCCGAAGCGTGGGATGGCGAAGGTGTAGGGCACTCGCAGCGCCGCCCCGACCAGGGTCGGGGTGGAGGTGAGCAGCAGCGCGTTGTTGACCGCGTCGGGATTGTTCTTGCCCAGGAAGGCGAATCCGGCCGAGCCCATGGCGGTGACCACGCTGGCCCACAGCACCCAGACGCTGAATCCGAGGTTCTCCGCGAATACCGAGAAGATCAGGTTCTTCCGGGCGGTCTGTTTGCCGCCGTCTTCCCAGAATTCCTTATTGTCCGGTTCCCAGTGGTCGATCCACCGTCCGCGTTTCCGATAGCTGAAGGTCGTATGCGGCGCGTCTACTACGGTTGCCATGAGCGGCTGTCCTCTCGGCTGTCGCGACCGCCCTCATCATGGGTTCCCGATTGTCGGTGAACCGCTGCGGTCGCGTCCAACCGTAGGAAGCGCGTTTTACGTCCGAGTGTTTTTCCGTGACGGAGAAGGTAATTCGGCCTCACCTAGCGGCGTTTCGCGTGGTGACCTTTCGGTTACTCGAAATTCGTATCAAGTGTCCGGTATTCGGCCATGAGCGAGTCGAGGAAGCAGTTGGCGGCGCGGGCCGCCCGGTCGGGATCGCCGTCGATCACCGCCTGCACCAGCTCGGCGTGCTCATCGTGGTACGTCTCGCCCTCGCGCTCGGACCGGAAGCGGATACCGGCCGCGATGACGGGCAGCAGCGAGTCGTAGAACTCCAGGTATACCGCATTGTGGCTGGCGACCACGATGGCGCGGTGCAGTTGCACGTCGGCCTCGATGGCGGCGTCGAAGTCGGTGTCCCAGTTGCGGGTTCGGTCCTCGAGCAAACGCCGCAGGGTCGCGATGTCGGTGTCGTCGCGGCGTGTGGCGGCCAGCCGGGCGGCGGTGGTGTCGAGGGCCTGCCGCAGTTCCAGGACGTCGCGTTGCTGGGCGTCGGCGAAGTACTCGGTGAGGGTGCCGCCGAGGGTGGAGGTGGAGATGACATAGGTGCCCGAGCCCTGTCTGCGTTCGAGCATGCCGGCGTGCACGAGCGCTTGGACGGCCTCGCGGACGGTATTTCGGCCGGTGCCGGTGAGTTCGGTGAGCTCGGGTTCGGTGGGGATACGCGAGCCGACGGCCCAACGGCCGGAACGGATTTCGGCACGAAGCTGCTCGGTCACCTGGGCGATGAGGCTCGTGCGACGGACTGGTTGCACGGCTGACAGCGTACCCTGCCTCACATCCGTTGCATCATATCATCGGGTCATCCTATGATTTGTCGGTGACTGTGGCGATGAATGAGACGACGACCCCGGCGCGGGGCCTTGCCGATGCCCCCGGCGAGACGATGACAGGGCTCCGCCCCCAGCTGTCGAAGCGCGCCCTGTTCGAGGGCCGCCTGCTCGTGTTCGCCGCCATCGTCATGTCCGCCCTCACCCTTCGCGTCGCCGTCACCGCGTTCACTCCGCTCGCCGCCCGCATCGGGCGAGACATCGGCTACTCCACCGCGGTGGTCGGCGTCTTCGGCATGCTGCCGACCGCCATGTTCGCTCTCGGCGGGCTGTTCACCCCGGGGCTGTCACGTCGCCTGGGCCTGGAGCTGACCGCCCTGGTGGCCATGCTCATGACCGGTCTCGGCTCGGTGATCCGCGCGCTGGTGCCCGAGACCTCCGAGCTGCTGGTCTTCTCGGCTCTGGCCCTGGGCGGCATGGGAATCGGCAACGTGGTGATCCCGCCACTGGTCAAGCGCTACTTCTCGGATCGGTTGGCCGTGCTCAGCGCGGTCTACATCGTGATGGTCCAGTTGGGCACGGTCTTCCCGGCGCTGATCGCGGTGCCGATCGCCGACGCGCACGGCTGGCGGCTGTCGCTGGGCATGTGGGCCGGGCCGGCCTTCGCCGCCGCGCTGCCGTGGATCGCGGTGCTGCGGGTCCGGCGGGACCACGCTCGCGTGGACACCACCGCATTGCCCTCGGACGCGGTGGCGTCCACCGGCGCGGTGTGGCGCTCGCCGCTGGCCTGGGGCATGGCACTGATGTTCGGCATGACCTCGCTCATCACCTATTCGCTGTTCACCTGGATGCCGACGATCTTCAGCGACGCCGGGGCCAGCGCATCCTTCGGCGGCAGCATGGTCGGCGTCTTCGCCCTCATCGGCCTGGTGGCGGCGCTGAGCGCGCCGATCGTGGTGGGCCGCATGGCCAATCCGTTCCCCGTGGTCGTCGGTTGCGCGGTGTTCTTCGTCGTCGGATTCGCCGGTCTGCTGCTCGCGCCCATGAGCGCCCCGCTGGCGTGGGTCCTGGCGGTGGGCCTGGGCCCGTCGACCTTCCCGATGGCGTTGACGCTGATCAACCTGCGCACCCGCACCGGACCCGGTTCGGCCGCGCTGTCGGGCTTCACCCAGGGTGTCGGCTATTCCGTGGCATGCGCGGGCCCGCTGCTGTTCGGCGCTCTGCACACGATGACCGGCGATTGGCCGGCCTCCTTCGGCTTCCTGATGGTGGCCGTCCTGATCCTGATGGCGGGCGCCTGGGTGGCGTGCAAGCCGCAGATGCTGGAAGACACCTGGGTATAGCGCGGAGATTTCACCGCTCGAGTTGCCGAGCCGTGAGGTTGGGGTCATGCTGTGTGGCAAGGCTCTCACCTCACGGCTCGGATTCGTGTTGTGGGGCTTTTCGTGACGAGCGGAAACCGTTGTGTCACATGGGCGAAACATGACGTCACTTCTCACGCCGTGTGCCGGGTAATCGTGAGCAACCGTTGATTTGACGGTCATTTCACGCAGCATCGCCGCAATACCCGTTTCTTACCTTGGGTCCCATCCAGATTTCAGGAGGGCCCTTGTTGACGACGCTGACTCGCAAACACGACATCGAGCACTGGGATGCCGAAGATGTCGAGGCTTGGGAAGCCGGTGGTAAGGACATCGCGCGCCGCAATCTGATCTGGTCGGTGTTCGCCGAGCACGTCGGGTTCTCGGTGTGGTCGATCTGGTCGGTCATGGTGCTGTTCATGCCCCAGAACGTCTTCCACATCGACACCGCGGGCAAGTTCTTCCTGGGCGCGGTGCCGACCCTGGTGGGCGGCTTCATGCGGATTCCCTACACCGTCGCCACCGCGAGGTTCGGCGGTCGCAACTGGACCATCTTCAGCGCGCTGGCGCTGCTGGTGCCGGTGCTGTTGACGCTGTACTTCATCAACCAGCCGGGCACTTCGTTCACCACATTCCTGGTGGTGGCGGCCTTCGCGGGCCTGGGCGGCGGCAACTTCTCGTCGTCGATGTCCAACATCAACGTCTTTTACCCGCAGCGGCTCAAGGGCTGGGCGCTGGGTATGAACGCCGGCGGCGGCAATATCGGCGTGCCGGTGATCCAGCTGGTCGGTCTCGCGGTCATCGCGACCCTGGGCAATACCTACGGCAATGCCTCGGTGGTGTGCCTGGTGTACCTCGCGCTGGTCATCGTGGCCGCGCTGGGCGCGGCGCTCTACATGGACAACGTCAAGAACCAGAAGGCCGACCTGTCCTACATGATCACGGCGCTGAAGGTGCCGCAGTCGTGGGCCGTCGCCTTCCTGTACATCGGCACGTTCGGTTCGTTCATCGGTTTCAGCTTCGCATTCGGTCAGGTGCTGCAGATCAACTTCAAGGCCGGTGGCGCGACCGTCGCGGCCGCCGCGCTGCACGCCGCGCAGATCGCCTTCATCGGCCCGCTGCTGGGCTCGCTGGCCCGTCCTTACGGCGGCAAGTGGGCCGACCGCATCGGCGGCAGCAAGGTGACCGCGTACATGTTCGCCGCGATGACCGCCGCCACCGTGCTGGTCGCGGTGTCCAGCGCGCTGGGTGACCGGACGGGCCGTCCGACCGGTGCGGTGCTGGTGCTGATGATCATCGGATTCGTCGCGCTGTTCGTCATCTCCGGTATCGCCAACGGTGCGGTCACCAAGATCATTCCGTCGGTGTTCGAGGCGAAATCTCGCGGCCTGGAAGGTGATTCGGCCACCCGGGCGGCGTGGGCGCAGAACACCTCGGGTGCGCTCATCGGATTCGTCGGCGCCATCGGTGCGCTGGGCGGCGTCGGCATCAATCTGGTGCTGCGCTCGTCCTACGCCGCGACCAAGTCCGCGACCACCGCGTTCTGGGTGTTCATGGCCTTCTACGTGGTGTGTGGCCTGGTCTGCTGGGCGGTCTTCATGCGCCGCCCGAGCCTGCGCTCGCTGACCGCCGAATCCGCCGACTCCGATGTGGTGATCGAGGCCGAGGCGCTGGTCCTCGAGGCCGAATCCGACTCCACCGCAACCGATTCCCAGTCCACCTCGTCGGCGCGAGCCTGATCTTCCCATAGCTGAGAAAGGGACCGTCATGACCCACAGCATCGAACGCAAGACCGTCGTAGTGGTCGGCCACGGCATGGTCGGACACCGCTTCGTGGAGGCGCTGCGCTCCCGTGACGAGGCCGGAACCTGGCAGGTCATCGTCCTCAGCGAGGAGAAGCTGGCCGCCTACGACCGTGTCGGCCTGTCCTCCTACGTCGGCATCTGGGAGGCGTCCGCGCTGGCGCTGCCCGGCAACGAGTACGAGGGCGACGACCTGGTCGACGTCCGGCTCGGTGTGCGGGCCGACGGCATCGACCGCGTCGCTCGCAAGGTCACCACCTCCACCGGCGAGGTGATCGGTTACGACGCACTGGTTCTCGCGACCGGCTCCTACGCCTTCGTGCCGCCGGTGCCGGGCCACGACGCGGCGGGCTGCTTCGTCTACCGCACCGTCGAGGACCTGGACGGCATCCGGGCCGCGGCCGAGGCGGCCGGTCCGGGCGCGGTGGGCATCGTGGTCGGCGGCGGTCTGCTCGGCCTGGAGGCGGCCAACGCGCTGCGACTGCTGGGCATGACCCCGCACGTGGTCGAGTTCAACAAGTGGCTGATGCCCGCCCAGATCGACGAGGGCGGCGGCGCCATCCTCGAGAAGCTGGTCACCGAGCTGGGGCTGGCGGTGCACACCGGCGTCGGCACCTCGTCGATCGAAACCGTCGAGGGCGCACCGGCTTCCGACCGGCTGTTGGTGAAGTTCTCCGATGAGAGCGAATTGCGCGCCGGGGTCGTGGTTTTCGCGGCGGGCGTCCGGCCCCGTGACGAGATCGCCCGCACCGCCGGGCTGGACGTCGGTGAGCGCGGCGGCGTCCTCACCGATCTGGGCCTGCGCACCTCGGATCAGAACATCTACGCGATCGGTGAGGTCGCCGCGGTGGAGGGCGTCTGCTACGGCCTGGTCGCCCCCGGTTACAGCACCGCCGAGGTGGTCGCGGACCGCCTGCTCGGCGGTGCGGGCGAGTTCCCGGGCGCGGATCTGTCCACGAAGCTGAAGCTGCTGGGTGTGGACGTGGCCTCCTTCGGTGACGCGCACGCTCGGACCGAGGGCGCGCTCTCGGTGGTGCTGCACGATGCGGCCAAGGGCACCTACGCCAAGCTGGTCGTCTCCGATGACGCCCAGACCCTGCTCGGCGGTGTCCTGGTCGGTGACGCCACCCAGTACTCGGCGCTGCGCCCGCTGGTCGGCCGCCCGCTGCCCGCCGATCCGGCGGCGCTCATCTCCCCGGCCGGCGCCGAACTGGGCGCGGACGCGCTGCCCGACGACGCGCAGATCTGCTCCTGCAACAACGTGTCCAAAGGATCGATCTGCGGCGCCATCGCCGCCGGCGCCTGCGACGTTCCGGCCATCAAGAGCTGCACCAATGCCGGAACCTCCTGCGGCGGCTGCGTTCCCATGCTCAAGAAGCTGCTGGAGCAGTCGGGCGTGGAGGTCTCCAAGTCGCTGTGCGAGCACTTCTCGCAGTCGCGGGCCGAGCTGTTCCACATCGTCCAGTCGACCGGCATCCGCACCTTCTCGGCCCTGATCGCCAAGTACGGCAAGGGCACCGGCTGCGACATCTGCAAGCCGACCGTCGCCTCCATCCTGGCGTCCACCTCGAGTGATCACATCCTCGACGGCGAGCAGGCCTCGCTGCAGGACACCAACGACCACTTCCTGGCCAACCTGCAGAAGAACGGCACCTACTCGGTGGTGCCGCGCATGCCCGGCGGCGAGGTGACCGCCGAGCAGCTCATCACCATCGGTGAGGTGGCCAAGGAGTTCGACCTGTACGTGAAGGTCACCGGCGGTCAGCGCATCGACCTGTTCGGTGCGCGGGTGGAGCAGCTGCCGCTGATCTGGAAGCGACTGGTGGACGCGGGCATGGAGTCCGGCCACGCCTACGGGAAGTCGCTGCGCACCGTGAAGTCCTGCGTGGGCTCCACCTGGTGCCGCTACGGCCAGCAGGACTCGGTCGGCATGGCCGTGCTGCTCGAAAAGCGTTATCGCGGTTTGCGTTCCCCGCACAAGCTGAAGCTGGCGGTCTCCGGCTGCGCCCGTGAGTGCGCGGAGGCGCGCGGCAAGGACGTCGGCGTCATCGCCACCGAGAACGGCTGGAACCTGTACGTCGGCGGCAACGGCGGCCTGACCCCGAAACACGCGGTGCTGCTCGCCGGCGAACTCGACGACGAGACCCTGATCAGGTACATCGACCGCTACCTGATGTTCTACATCCGCACCGCGGACCGGCTGCAGCGCACCGCGCCGTGGCAGGAGGCCCTGGAGGGCGGCATCGACTATCTCCAGCAGGTCGTGTGCGAGGACAGCCTGGGCATCGCGGCGGATCTGGAGGCGGCCATGGCCAAGCACGTCGAGGGCTACAAGGACGAATGGGCCGCGGTGCTCGAGGACGAGGGCAAGCTGTCGCGCTTCGTGTCCTTCGTGAACGCACCGGAGGAGTCCGACCCGACCATCGGCTTCGACGAGACCGGCGAGCGCAAAGTGCCCGTCCTGCTCGGAATTCCGGACATTCCGGTCGGTGCGGTCGGCGCCGCGGAGACCGCCACGCACGGGAAATGACTGCTTAACCGCGAGGAAACAGGACGCCGGTACCAATAGGTAAGGCGTTCGGAGGAGAGTTACCGATGACCGTGATCGACACAGCCGGCACCGCAGTCACCACCGCATCTTTTGACGAAGCTACAGCCGGTTGGACCCAGGCCTGCCGACAGGACTATCTGATTCCCGGCCGCGGCGTGGCGGTTCTTTTGAAGAACGGCCGCCAGGCGGCGCTGTTCCTCACCGACGACGGGACGCTGTTCGCCGTCGGCAATATCGATCCATTCGGCCGCGCGGCGGTCATGTCGCGCGGCATCGTCGGCGATCGCGGCGGCGTGCCCGTCGTGGCGTCGCCGCTGCTCAAGCAGGCGTTCTCGCTGATAGACGGGCGCTGCCTGGACGACGACACCATCTCCCTGCCGATCTACGCGGTCCGCGTGTCGGACGGTGTGGTCTCGGTGTCCAACGACCCCGTGCGATTCGTCGGCGGTACGGCATGACCGAGGTTGACGGCGGTACCCCGCTGGCCGGCTTCACGGTCGGCATCACGGCGGCCCGGCGCGCCGAGGAACTCGGCACGCTGCTGGCCCGCAGGGGCGCGAATATCGTTTCCGCCCCGGCCATCCGGATCATTCCGCTGGCCGACGACACCGAGCTGGAGCGGGTGACGCGGCAGCTGGTCGCGGCTCCACCGCAGACCACCGTGGCCACCACCGGCATCGGCTTCCGCGGCTGGATGGAGGCCGCGGAGGGCTGGGGCCTGGCCGAGGAGTTGCGCGCCACCCTGTCCTCGACCCGTATGCTGGCCCGCGGTCCCAAGGCCAAGGGCGCCATTCGGGCCGCCGAGCTTCGCGAAGAGTGGTCTCCCGCTTCGGAATCCAGCGCCGAGGTGCTGGACCACCTGCTGGCCCAGGGGGTCGAGGGGGTCCGGATCGCGGTGCAGTTGCACGGCGCCACCACCGAGTGGGAGCCGGTGCCGGATTTCTGCGAGGTATTGCGTTGCGCCGGAGCGGATGTGGTTCCGGTCCCGGTCTACCGGTGGATCCCGCCGGACGACCGCACCCCCATGGATCGCCTGATCGAGGGGATCGTCACCGCCGGACTGGACTGCGTGACCTTCACCAGCGCCCCGGCCGTGGCGTCACTTCTCATGCGCGCCAAGGAAACCGGTCTGCTGGAGGCGGTTCTGCACGCCTTCCGCACCCGGGTGCTCCCGGCCTGCGTCGGTCCCATCACCGCCGCGCCGCTGGAGGAGCTGGGTGTCTCGACGTCCATGCCCGGCCGCGCCCGCCTGGGCGCGCTGGCCCGCCACGTCGCCGAGGAACTTCCTCGACGCGCCAACCGGATTCAGGCCGCCGGCCACATTCTCAGCGTCCGCGGCGGCTGTGTCGTGGTGGACGGTCAGGTTCGTCAGCTGGCCCCCGCGCCCATGGCGCTCATGCGCTCGCTGGCCCGGCAGCCCGGTCGCGTGGTCTCCCGCGAGGACCTGCTCGCCGCCCTGCCCGGCGGCGGTGACGACACCCACGCCGTGGAAACCGCCATTGCCCGCCTGCGCGCGGGGCTGGGCACGCCGAAGGCCATCCAGACCGTCGTCAAGCGCGGCTACCGCCTGGCCCTCGACCCCGCCGAGTGCACCGACAATCCGCACCCGGATGCTTCGAGTACGGCTGTGCGCCAAACGGTTCCGGCGCGATCCTCCGGGTTGGGCACCCGTCGGGACGTGCCCCCGCGCATCCCCGGCACCCGCCCGCCTCTCACCGAGACGCCGCCGGTCTCGGGCGGCCCCCGCCGCCCGGGCGCTCCGTCCGCGGTCAACGGCGCCGCCCGCCCGGCGGTCGTCGCACCGTCTGCGAATGCCGTGCGTCCCAACGGATCTCCGGTGAGCGGTGTCGGTCGAACGCTCGCCGGCACGGCGCCCGCAACGGCCCACTCCGTGCAGTCGGCGACACCCGGCCAGCCCACGGCCAACGCCCGGCCCGGCGCGGCTCAGGCGGCCAACGCGGCCCGCTCGGCCGCCGCCGCCTCCCGGCCGGCCGCTACCGGCCGGACGCAGCCGGATGGTGCTGCCCGCCAGGCGTTTCCGACCCGGCCGCTCGGCTCTGCGAGCGCCCTGCCGGGATCCGGTGCTGGGATTCATCCCGTTCGTCCGGCCGGAGGTGTGTGGTGAGCGCGCCGACGCTGGTCCTGGTCGCGCACGGCACCAGGAGTGCGCGGGGCGTGGAGATGATCGCCGAACTGGCGGGGGCCGTGACGCGGGAGCTGGGTGCGTCGGCGCTCGCGCGCGAAGTCCGCGGCGGGTTCGATCGGACAGGTGCCGGTGCCGATTTCGGGGCCGCATCGGCATCGTTGCGTGAGTTGGCGATCGCGGGCGCGCCGCGGGTGCGCACCGCGTTCGTGGACGTGCTGGGGCCGACCCCTGCCGAGGTGTTGCGGGATCTGGATCCGGGTCCCGCCGTGGTGGTTCCGGCCTTCCTGGCCTCGGGCTACCACGTGTATCAGGACGTGCCGCGAGAGGTGGCCGCGAGTGCCCATGGGGCGGTCGCGGTCACCCAGGCCATGGGGCCGGACCCGGCGCTGGCCGAGGTCATGCACCTGCGGCTGCGAGCGGCGGGCTGGCGGCCCGGCGACGCGGTGGTGTTCGCCGCCGCGGGGTCCTCGGACGCGCGGGCGCGCCGGGATGTGCAGCGCGCGGCGAACCTGCTCTCCGACCGCATCGGCTCGACCGCCCACCTGGCCTATATCGCGACCGGCGAGCCCAAGGCGCCCGACGTGGTCGCGGCGGTACGGGCCTCCGGTGCGCCTCGGGTCTTCGTGGCCTCCTACCTGCTGGCTCATGGCCTGTTCCACCAGCGCCTGCATGAGGCGGGCGCGGACGGTGTCGCCGAGCCGATCGGTGCGCACCCTTCCGTGGTGCGATTGCTCGCTGATCGCTACGACGCCGCCATCGACACGCTCACGGCCGCCAGGGTGGCCTGAACCGGGCGAGCCGGGCCCGAGCGGATTCGGGCCCGGCTCGGCTGGAAACGCCGAATTCCCCTACCGCTTGGCAATTTTCGGATTCACGTGGCAATCTGTACCGAATTTCGGTCACCTTTCGGAGGATTCCCACGTGAAGAAGTTTGTCGTCGCCGCGCTGATCGCGGGCGGTATCGCCGGTCCGGCCGCCACCGCCGCCGCCGATCTCCCGGCCCCGGGTATTTACGACCCGTGGACGGCCTGCATCCAGTCCGGTCAGACGGTCGAGCAGTGCCAGGCGCTGACCAACAACACCCAGCCGACCGATCAGGGCGCGGGTTTCGGCTGGACCGGCTCCGCGGCCGCCCGCTGATTTCCTAAACAATTTAATTTCAGATTCCGGGCCGACGCCGAAAGGGTGCCGGCCCGAAGTCGTCTTCCTGTGCGGCGCTTCTAAATAGCCATGCGATGACCGGAGGCGCGATCGCGGCTTGTGTAGCGTCAGCCCGTCCGCATCCCGGTCCGTCCATCGGGATGCGCCGTGAATGGTCGTCGAGGTCGATCCGATTGTCGTTCACCGCGCGAATGCCGACGGGAGAATCCTTGCGCTGCGCGCGTTCTGGGGATTGGAGCGCGCCCGCGTCGCGCCGATTGCGAACCGATCCTCGGGATCGAATCAGCCCTTCGGGGTTTGCAGCGCCGGATACCAGATGTCGGTGAGGACATTCGCGGCTTCCTCGGCCGAGACATCGATCGTGCCCTGCATGGCCCAGCGCGTGAAGAACCGTTCCAGCTGAGCCACCAGTAGTTCGATGCGCAGTTTCGCCTCGTCCTGCCGGTCGATGGGCCATCGGGACAGGTACGAGGTCATGACATTGGGCAGCGACAGCATGCCCTCGCGCGCCACCTCGCGGAATTCGGGTTCCAACGTGGTCGCCTCGTCCCAGGCGGGCAGCAGATCCTTGTATTCCTGGAACCAGTCGATGGCCCGCCGCATCCAGGCGGCGAATTCCTTCCGCGAGCCGGTGTCGAGCACGTGGTCGAGGTCCTCGTAGAAGTGCTGGACGCTGGGCAGCGTGCCCTGTTCGGCAATTGCCCGCAGCACATCGGGTTTTCCGGTGAAGTGCAGATAGAAGGTCGCGCGGCTGCATCCGACGGCCGCGGCGATGTCGTCGACGCGGACCGGCGCGTAGCCCTGCGTGGTGAACAGCTGCTTAGCGGCGTCGATGAGCCGACTGCGGGTCAGCCGCTTCTGTTCGTCGCGCAGCGAGGTGCGGCGTGGCGGTTCGCTGTCGGCGGGCGTCTCGATGTGGTCTACGTCGGATCGGGTCACGCCTGAATGATAGACGCAAGTTCACTCACTAGACACTCTGTCTAGCGAGTGTTAGCGTGTGTGGCACATCACGTCCGGCCGGGCCCCGTGGCCCTTCGCCGAACCAGGAGAGTGAATTGGCTGCGCAATCTGCACACGATCGTGAGCTGCCCCGGGTCGCCGTCATCGGCGCCGGTCCTTCGGGCATCACCGCCGCGAAGCGGCTCGCCGAGTACGGCATCCCCTTCGACTGCTACGAAGCCTCCGACGAGGTGGGCGGCAACTGGTACTACAAGAACCCGAACGGGATGTCGGCCTGCTACCAGAGCCTGCACATCGACACCTCGAAGTTCCGGCTCCAGTTCGAGGATTTCCCGGCGCCCGAGGAGTGGCCGGACTTCCCGCACCACAGCCAGTTGCACCAGTACTTCAAGGATTACGTCGACCATTTCGACCTCCGGGACCGAATCATCTTCGGCAACAAGGTGATATCGGCCGAGCGGGCCGCCGACGGCCTGTGGACCGTTGCCACCGATCGCGGCCGTGTGGAGACCTATGACGCGCTGATCGTGGCCAATGGCCACCACTGGGATCCGCGCATTCCCGACTATCCGGGCGAATTCGACGGCACGTTGATGCACTCGCACGCCTACAACGACCCGTTCGATCCGCTCGATATGCGCGGCAAGCGAGTCGTGGTGGTAGGCATGGGCAATTCGGGCCTGGACATCGCCACGGAGCTGTCGCAGAAGTTCATCGCCTCGAAGCTGTGGGTGTCGGCCCGCCGGGGTGTATGGGTGCTGCCCAAGTACGTCAACGGCAAGGTCGGCGATACCCGGGTGGTGCCGTCGTGGATGCCGCAGAAAGTGGCGCTCAAGCTCAAGCAGCGCTTCGTGGTCAAGAACCGCGGCCGCATGGAGGATTACGGACTGCCCAAACCGGATCACCTGCCGTTCGAGGCGCATCCGTCGGCGAGCGAGGAGTTCCTGCACCGGGTCGGTTGCGGCGATATCGATTTCAAGCCCGCCATCACGAAGCTGGACGGCACGACCGTGCACTTCGCGGACGGCTCGTCCGAAGAGGTGGACGTGGTGGTGTGCGCCACCGGGTATCACATCAGCTTCCCGTTCTTCACCGATCCGGCGCTGCGGCCCGACGAGAACAACCGACTGCCGCTGTACCGGCAGATGGTGAAGCCCGAGATCGACAATCTCTTCTATCTCGGTCTGGCCCAGCCCATGCCGACCCTGGTGAACTTCGCCGAGCAGCAGTCCAAGCTGGTCGCGGCGTACTTGTCGGGCAACTACCGGTTCCCCTCGCAGGCGGATATGGCAGCGGCGGTGGCGAAGGCGGAGGCCGAACGTGCCGCGCGCTACTACAACTCGCCGCGGCACACCATTCAGATCGACTTCGACATCTATGTCCGCGAGCTGAAGAAGGAACTGGTCGAGGGTGCGCGCCGGGCCGATGCGGCCGGGAACGCCCTGCCGGTTCGCAGCCGCGCGCTGGTGCGGGCGTAGAGGGGACGACAGTGAACACGGCATCGGGAAGCGATTCCCGCGGGGATGGCTGCGGGCACACTGTGACTGGATTCTGTGCCGACGAATTCGACTCTGTCCGCGCGGCTTTCGCTGAGCAGGTGGAGTCGGGCGCGGAGCTGGGAGCATCACTGTGCGTGACCGTGGACGGCGAACCGGTGGTGGATCTCTGGGGCGGCTACGCCGATCCGGAAAAAACGCGGCCCTGGGCCTCGGACACCCTGGTGAACACCTTCTCCATCACCAAGACCATGGTCGCGCTCAGCGTCCTGCTGCTGGTCGACCGCGGCGAGCTGGACGTGCGCCAGAAGGTGGCGCACTACTGGCCGGAGTTCGCCGCCTATGGCAAGGCCGATATCGAAGTGCGGCACCTGCTTTCGCACACGTCGGGCGTCTCCGGCTGGGAGGCCCCGATCGTGCTGGCGGACATCTACGACACCGACGCGGCAGCGGATCGCCTTGCGGCGCAGCAACCCTGGTGGGTGCCGGGCACCGCCTCGGGCTATCACGCCATGAACTACGGCCACCTGCTGGGCGCTGTCGTCAAGCGCGTCACCGGCCGTCCACTGGGCCGGTTCTTCGCCGAGGAGTTGGCGCAGCCGCTGGGCGCGGACTTCCACATCGGCACCGCCGCTGAGGATCTCGGCCGCATCGCCACCCTGGAGCCGCCGGAACTGCCGGAGTTCGATCAATCGCTGCTGCCGCAGGACAGCGTCATGTTCAAGACGCTGTTCCAGCCGCTACTGGACTTCGCCGAGTGCGGCACGCCCGCCTGGCAGCAGGCCGAACTGGGCGGTATGGGCGGCCACGGCAATGCCCGCTCCATCGCCCGCCTGCAGTCGCTGGTCAGCAATGGCGGCGAGCTGAGTGGCCGGAAGTTCCTGTCGGACAAGACCATCGACCTTATCTTCGAGCAGCAGTCCGACGGCGTGGACCTGGCCATCATGCTGCCCTTGCGCTTCGGCATCGGCTACGGCCTGCCGCAGCCGCAGACCGCCCCGCACGTGCCGGACGGGCGGGTGTGCTGGTGGGCCGGGCTTGGCGGCGCGATGGTGGTCAACGACCTCGACCACCGCGTCACCTTCGCCTACGCCATGAACCGGATGGCGCCCGGCCTGATCGGCTCCGATCGGGCCGACGGTTATCTGAAGGCGACCTTCGACGCGGTCCGGGGGCCGGCATGAGGCGCGCCGGGAGTGCCATCATCCCAGAAAATGGTACGCCTGCACCAAAAGTTTGCGGTTCACTCTCGCGCCACCGGTCGGCTGGGGCAAGCTGCGAAGGTTGGCGCATCGACACCCGAGGACTTGATTCATGACCAATACTGTTGACCTGCAGGCACTGGCCGCGCAGGTGGCCGGGAAACTGACCGGGCCGGGTGGGCCGTTCGAGATGACGATCGAGCCGGTCCTGGGTGCTGCGCTGCCGGTGTTCAAGCATCGCCACGGTTCGCTGCTGGAGCTGCTGGAAGCCTCTCGTGAGCTGGGCGATCTCGATTACCTGGTGTCGGCGCGCACCCGCTACACCTTCGACGAGCATTACGCGGCAGCGGGTGCGCTGGCTGCGGCGCTGGCCGAACGGTACGGCGTCGGCAAGGGCGACCGGGTCGGCATCCTGGCCGCCAACGCCCCCGAGTGGGTGCTGACGTTCTGGGCCGCGCAGCGGCTGGGTGCGATCCCGGTCGGGTACAACGCCTGGTGGGTGCCGCGCGAGATCGCCTACGGTCTCGAACACGCCGCCCCGAAGGTGGTGATCGCCGACGCCAAACGGGCCGCGCTGGCCGCGGAGACCGGTACCGACATCCCGGTGCTGACCATGGAGACCGATCTGCCCGCGCTGATCGCCGAATTCGCCGGCGGCAACCCCGGTGCGGAAGTGACCGAGGACGATCCGGCGGTCATCCTCTACACCTCCGGCACGACCGGCCGCCCCAAGGGCGTGGTCCACACCCAACGGAACATGGTGGCCGTGGCCGACTACCACCGGTTCATGGATGCCCTCGCGACCGGTTTCCGCGGCCAGGCCTGGAACGGTTCCCCGGCGGGCCGCCGCTACCTGGCAACGATGCCGCTGTTCCACATCGCGAGCCTGCACAACCTGTCGATCCCGCGTCTGACCACCGGTGACGCGGTAGTGTTCCCGACCTCGGGCGAGTTCGACGCCGCATCGCTGCTGAAGCTGGTCGAGACGGAGAAGGTCACCAACTGGGCGGCGGTGCCGACGTTGGCGAGTCGCATTCTGGGCGTGGACATCTCGCAGTACGACCTGTCGTCGCTGACGGCGTTCTCGCTCAACTCCGCGCCGTCGTCCCCGGCGCTGGTGCAGCGGCTGCGCGAACGGTTCCCCGTCGCGTTGCAGGGCCTGACCACCAGCTATGGCTGCACCGAGTCCGGCACCGCCGCGACCGTGGCGACCCCGCCGGAGCTTGCCGCTGACAATGAGACCGTGGGTCGTGCGGTGGTCGGCGTCTCGGTCGAGGTGCGCGATCCGGACGGTAAGCCGGTACCCGACGGCGAGGAGGGTGAGATCTGCATCCGCAGCCCCTACGTCATGCTCGGCTACTGGAACAACGAGGAAGCCACCAAGGCCGCGATCGACGAGAACCGCTGGCTGCGCACCGGCGATTACGGCACCTTGCGCCAGGGCAAGCTCTACATCTCCGGCCGCCGTTCGGATCTCATCCTGCGGGGCGGGGAGAATGTCTATCCGCAGGAGATCGAGAACGTCCTCGACGAGCACCCGCTGGTGCGCGAATCGGCCGTCATCGGCGTCCCGCACGAGGATCTGGGCCAGGAGGTCGCCGCCATCGTGGTCGTCGACGACCCGGAGTCGTTGTCGCAGGACGAGCTTCGCGATCACGTCGCCCAGCAGCTGGCCTATTTCAAGGTGCCCGCCCGCTGGCTGGTCACCGCGGACCCCCTGCCGCGCAATGCCACCGGCAAGGTGCTACGCCGCGACCTGACCCTCGGAAAGTGAATTCCTTTGTACGACACCATCATCAAGAACGGCCGCTGGTTCGACGGCACCGGCGCGCCCTCGGCCATCCGCAATCTCGGCATCCGCGACGGCCGGGTGGCGACCGTGTCGGCCGCGCCGCTGGACGAGACCGGCTGCGCGCGGGTGATCGACGCGACCGGGCGCTGGGTCGTGCCGGGCATGATCGACATCCATACCCACTATGACGTGGAGGTGCTGCTGGACCCGACGCTGTCGGAGTCGCTGCGGCACGGCGTCACCACGCTGCTGCTCGGCTCATGCTCGCTGTCGACCGTGCACGTGGACGGCTCGCAGGCCGGTGACCTGTTCGGCCGGGTGGAGGCGATCCCGCGCAAGCACGTGGTCGAGGCGGTGGACGCGCTGAAAACCTGGAGCAGCGCGCACGGCTATGTGGCGGCGCTGGAGTCGCTGCCGCTGGGGCCCAATGTCGCTGCCTTCATCGGCCATTCGGATATCCGGGCCTCGCAGCTGGGATTGCGGCGGGCCACCGATCCCGATGTGCGGCCGACCGAGTCGGAACTGACGGCCATGGAGCACAAGCTCACCGAGGCGCTGGACGCCGGTTTCGTCGGCATGTCCTCACAGCAGCTGCTGTTCGACAAGCTGGACGGCGAGGTGTGCCGGTCGCGGACGTTGCCCTCGACCTATGCCGGCACCGGGGAGCGGCGGCGGCTGAATCGCATTCTGCGCGATCGCAAGCGGGCCTTGCAGGGCGGTCCCGACGTCGCCAAGCCGCAGAGCCTGATCGCCATGGCGGCCGGCAGCCTGGGCATCTTCCGGCCGAAGCTGAAGGTGAGCCTGCTGTCCGCGGCCGACATCAAGGCGATTCCCGGTGTGGTGAAGGTGTTCCCGCTGCTGGGCAAGATTGTCAACCGGCTGGGCGGGGACTTCCGCTGGCAGCATCTGCCGGTTCCGTTCGAGGTGTACTCCGACGGCATCGACCTGCCGGTGTTCGAGGAATTCGGTTCCGGCGCAGCCGCTCTGCATCTGTCCAATCAGTTGGAGGCGCGCCGCGAGCTGCTGTCGGACGAGAACTACCGGCGCTGGTTCCGCAAGGACTATGACAAGAAGTGGGGTCCGCGGGTCTGGCATCGGGACTTCTTCGACGCCGAGATCACCGAATGCCCCGACGCGAGCGTGATCGGCAAAACCTTCGGTCAGGTCGGCGTTGATCGCGGCGGCGTGCACCCGGTGGACGCCTTCCTGGACCTGGTGGTGGAGCACGGGCCCAAGGTGCGCTGGCGCACCACCATCTCCAATCATCGGCCCGAGGTGCTGGATGTGCTGGCCGCGGATCCGAGTGTGCAGCTGGGCTTCTCGGACGCCGGCGCGCATCTGCGGAACATGGCCTTCTACAACTTCGGGCTGCGGCTGCTCAGGCGCGTGCACCAGGCGCAGCAGGCGGGGCGGCCGTTCATGACGGTCGAGCGCGCCGTGCACCGGGTGTCCGGTGAGCTGGCGGATTGGTACGACCTGGACGCCGGTCATCTGCGCGAGGGCGACCGGGCCGATGTGCTGATCATCGATCCGGCGCGTCTGGACGACAGCCTGGAATCCTATGCCGAGAACCCGATTCCGGAGTTCGACAACCTCTCCCGCATGGTGAACCGCAATGACGACACCGTCACCGCGGTCCTGGTGAACGGCGAGTTCGTCTTCGGGCTGGGGGAGAAGGCCGACATCCTGGGCCGCGAGCGCACCGGCGAATTCCTGCGCGCGGGCCGCCGTTCCCGCGTCGGTTCCCACTGAGCGCCCGCCCGCTCCGATCCGAGATCCCCTGAGGAGCAACAGCTATGAACGCCCGCAGATTCGACGGCCGCACCGCGGTCGTCACGGGTGCGGCCTCGGGCATCGGCGCGGCCATCGCCGCCGCGCTGATCACCGAGGGCGCGCACGTCGTCGGCCTCGATATCGACCAGGCCGGTATCGGGAGGAAGGCGGCCGAACTCGGCGACGCCTTCGTCCCCGTGGTCACCGACGTCACCGACGAATCCCAGGTGGAAGCCGGGATCGCCACCGCCGCATCGCGCTTCGGCCGTCTCGACGCGGCCTTCAATGTGGCGGGCGCGTCCCGCATCGGCGCGGTCACCGATCTCACCGAGGCCGACTGGGACTTCACCATCGACCTGATCCAGAAGAGCGTCTTCCTGTGCACCAAACACGAAGCGCGCCTGATGAAGTCGAACGGCGGGGGCGCGATCGTCAATATCTCCTCCCTCGACGCCCGCGTCCCCATGCCCGGCGGCAGCCCGTACTCCACCGGCAAGGCGGGCGTGGTCATGTTCACCAAGAACGCGGCCCTGGAACTGGCCCAGCACCGCATCCGCGTGAACGCCATCCTGCCCGGCCTGGTGGACACTCCGTTGGTCGCCGCGGTCATGGGCTATGAGCCCGCGAAACAGATGTTCCTGGAACGCATTCCGATGGGCGCGCCCGCCACCCCGGAACAGATCGCGGCCCCCAGCCTCTTCCTCGCCTCCGACGACGCCTCCTACATCACCGGCATCGACATGGTCGTGGACGGCGGCTGGGAACTGAGCAACTTCCCGAACTTGGCGAAGCTCGCGGGTTGAGCCGAGAACCTGCCCCGGGTACCGAAACGCGTTGCTGCCCCGGGCGGGTCTGTGTCGATTGACAACCGCGGCCTGTCATCGGCCGGGCGATCGGGCCTGTGGTGAATCCTGTACCGCGGCGAGCGCGCCGGTCAGCGCAGGGATCCCACCGGTTGGGGTGGGCGCGTGATGGCAGTGCGACAGAGCTGGGTCACGGGGGTGCGGGTCGGGCCGTCGAGCCGAGGATCTCGATAGTCGGCCCGCGTGGGCGGAATGTGTGCTTGGATACGCGGATTCGGATGGCCGGTCCGGCCGGCTCGAGGCAGCCTCCCGTTGTAACCTGTTTCACCGAGCTGGGTAGCTCTGACCAGGGGATATCGAATCGGATGCCCTGAGATTTCGGGGCAGTTTGCCGAATCGGGGTGGGTTGGGGGAGTGGGTTTTGTACACTGCCCGCTGGAGTGAATTGACAGCACTTCAAATTCGGATTCGAGGTACCCATGAAGTCTGCTACACCCGGGGTGTTCACCCTTCGTGCCGCCGCGGCTGTGATCGGCGGGGCATTGCTGTTCGCGGGGGTCACGGGGTGCGGCAGCGACAAGTCATCGGACGGGTCGCAGGGCGGCGCCACCAGTACGGTCGCCACTCCGGCGGGTGCCTCGAGCTCCACCGCCGCGCCCGCTCCGACGACCGTCGCGCCCGCGCCCACCACCGCGGCGCCCGCACCGCAGCCCGCGGCCACCGAACCGGCCGCACCGCAGCCGGTGGCACCGGAAGCCGTTGCGCCGCAGCCGGTTGCGCCGCAGCCTGCCGCGCCGAAACCCGCGCCGCAGACGCAGCAGCAGGAGAAACCCGCACCACCGACCCTCGACGCGCCGGGATTCGAGCCGCGCGCGGGCTACTGAGAAAGCTGGACGATCTGGTGCTGGGTAATGGTGGGCGGTGGCTGTGCGCCGCCGCGGTAGCGCTCGCGGCCTCGGTGTCGGGCGCGGGCGGCGCGGGCGCCGATCCGGCCCCCGCGGGCAAAGAGCTCGTGGTGCTGGGTGATTCGTTCTCCGCGAACGCCTGGGACTTCTTCGACGAGGGCAACAGCTGCCTGCGGCACGGCCGCACGGCCTGGCCGGTGCAGCTGGGCAAGCTGATGGGTGTGTACGGGACCGACGAGATGTCCGATCCGTCCTGCCCCGGCGCCTCGATCGACAGCGGGCCGGGGTGGAGCCTCGCCCAGGAGGCTCAGAAAGCGGACAAGGCGGGCGCCTTCGGGCCGAACACCAAGGTGGTGACACTGCAGTTCGGGCTCAATGACAAGTGGGGCAAGTCCGATCAGACGCTGTGGAAGTCCTTGCAGGTCTGCGTGTTCAACCTTGTCGACGGCTGTGATCCCGAAGCGATCGACCAGGGCCGGATGCCCGACTACAACGGCGTGTCCGGCACCCTGATGGCGCAGCGCATGCGCAATGCCGTCACCTATATCAAGTACTACGCGCCGAACGCGCACATCGTGTTCGTCGGCTACCCGGAGTTGTTCACCCCGGGCAGCAGCACCGTCTGCCTCAGCATCGGCGGCATCGTGCCGTTCATCCAATCGCGCGGCCGCGCGGTGGTCGAGTACTTCGACCGGATCGATCAGGCGCAACGGGAAGCCGCCCAAACCCTCGGTATCGAGTTCCTCGACGCCCGCGCGCTCACCACCGGCCATGGCCTCTGCTCGTCGCAGCCTTGGCTGAACGGGGTATTCGACCCGCGCACCGATCTCGACGGCCTGTTCTTCCACCCGTCGAGCCAGGGCGACGCCGTCGTCGCCAACGCCATCTATGACCGCTACGGACACTGATGCGATCGGATCGATCGCGATTTGACCGCCGATAGCTTCCTCGTCGAGTCTGCCGATTGCCCAGGGGTTTTGCGGTTTGCCAAATCCCGCGTCTGGGCCCTCGCGGTCTCTTGTACACTCCGCGCAAAAGTGAAAATTCCGCAGTTCAATTTTCCATTCGAGGGTTCCATGAAGTTCCGTAATCCAGGCGCGCCGACCGCGCGCACCGCGGCGGCCGCCATTGGCGGGGTGCTGCTGATCGGCGCGCTCGCGGCGTGCGGAAGCGACAAGGCAGCCGACACGCCCGCCACCCCCGTCAGCACGACCGTCGCCGCCGTGAGTAGCTCGACGGCCCCAGCCCCGGCGCCGAGCCCGGCCCCCGCGCCGGCCGCGGCCCCCGAGACCACTACCGCGGCGCCCGCGCCCAAGCCGGAGGCCCCGGCGGTCCAGCCCGCCGCGCCCGAACCGCCTGCGGCACAACCGGTCGCGCCCAAGCCCGCGCCGCAGACCCAGCAGCCGGACAAGCCCGCGCCGCCGACCCTCGACGCCCCCGGGTTCGAGCCCCGCGCAGGCTACTGACGAAACCGGAGTAGGCACGTGTCGGGAAACAACGGACGGTGGCTGTGCGCCGCGGTGGTGGCGGTCGCGGCGGCCATGACGGGAACGGTGGGGGCGCAGGCGGATTCGGCTCCGCAGGGCAAAGAACTTGTGATCCTGGGTGATTCGTTCACGGCGAACGGCTGGAACCCGCTGTCCAAGGAAAAGAAATGCGACCACGGGGACACCGCCTGGCCCGTACAGCTGAGCGGGCTGATGGGCGTGCAGAACGATGATCTGTGGAACCAGTCGTGCCCGGGCGCGTCGCTCGACACCGGCGACGGCTACACCCTGAAGGTCCAGGCGAGCAACGCCGACAAGGCGGGCGCGTTCGGGCCGCGAACCAAACTGGTGACGGTGCAGTTCGGTCTCAACGATGTCTGGGGCGGCGCCACGCAGTCCCCGTGGGCCTCGATCGAGCACTGCTTCTACGACGTGGCCGGTGGCTGCGGGACCGACGCGGTGGCCGCCGGGCGAATGGCCGACCCCCAGAATGTGACCGGTGCGGAGTACGCCACCCGCATCAGCAAGGTCATCACCTATATCCGGTATTACGCCCCCAACGCGCACATCGTGATCGTCGGTTACCCGGAACTGTTCCGACCCGACCAGGACTCCATCTGCTTCGATATCGCGGGCGTCCCGGTCACCCAGCCGCGCGGACGCACCGTCGTCGAGTACCTCAATCGATTCGACCAGGCCGAGCGGGAAGCCGCCGCGCAGCTGAACCTGGAGTATCTCGACACCCGCGCGCTCACCGCCGGGCACGGCCTGTGCACGCCGGAGCAATGGGTCAACGGAGTGTTCGATCCGAAGGTCAACGTCACAGGTCTGCCGTTCCACCCCGCTCCGCAGGGCGACGCCGTGGTAGCCGACGCACTGTACGAGAGGTACGCACGATGACCCGCCCACCCGAACTCGCCCCGCGCGAGGCGTCCGCCCTCGCGGTGGAGCCGCTTCCCGCCCAGCTCATCCAGTCCGCCCAGGCCACGCGGACCGCCGAGCCGATCCGGACCGCTGAGTCCGTCCGGACCGCTGAGCCCAGCCGGACCGCGGGCCTCACCGAGACCGCCGCCGAGAGCGCACGGCGAGAGCGGCCCGCGCTGCCCTCGCTGACCGGGGCGCGGTGGTGGGCGGCATTCGCGGTATTCGTGTTGCACGCCTTGGTATTCCTGCCGGTGTACCCGTTCCAGAAGTCGGAGCTGTTCCGCCACATTCACGAGTGGATCCCGATGCAGCTCGGGGCCGCGGGCGTCACCTTCTTCTTCGTGCTGTCGGGCTTCATCATCTACTGGTCGTTCCGGCCGGGGATGTCGGTGAGCGCCTTCTACCGGCGGCGCGTGCTGAAGATCTATCCGACGCATCTGCTGGCGGCCGCCGCGTTCATCGTGGTGGCGAGCGTGCCGCTGCACCGAGCCGTGGTGTGGGTGCCGAACCTGCTGCTGGTGCACACCTGGGTGCCGAAGTGGACCACGGTCGGCGGTTTGAACGTGCCGTCCTGGTCGCTGGCCGCGGAAATGCTGTTCTACCTGAGCTTTCCGCTGTTGCTCCCGCTGATCATGCGGATCCCCACCCGCCGGCTGCTGCTGGCGGCGGGCCTGTTGATGCTGGGCATCATCGCGCTGCACACCTCGTACTTCCTGTGGGTCGACGGCCCGAAGGGCATCGCGAACGCCTTCGCGCCGCGCCTGGTTCCGGGCAACGCGTCGCCGTACTACGAACTGCACGCCTCCCCGGCGTGGTTCAAGCAGCCGGACATCCCGGTGTCCCTGTCGTATTGGCTCAGCTACACCTTTCCGCTGTCCCGTCTGCCGGAGTTCTTCCTCGGCGTGCTGGCGGCCCGCATGGTGCTCGAAGGCCGTTGGCGGAACACGAATCTCGCCTGGCCGCTGCTGGCCCTGACCGTGTCGTACGCGGCGACCTGGGTGGTGCCGGTCAACTACAAGATGTCGGTGCTGATGCTCGCCCCGATGACCGCGGTGGTGGCCACCATGGCGGCCCGGGATCTGGCCGGCATCCGCGGCCTCAATGCCCATCCACGCATGGTGTGGCTCGGCAATGTGTCCTTCGCCTTCTACCTCATCCAGTTCCCGGTCATGGTCCTGGTCACCCGATACCTGATCGGCGGCAAGGAGTTCGGAATTCTCGGCTGGGCGGGTTTCTCCCTGCTGTGCCTGGTTGTCGCCACGGCCATCGCCGCGGTGCTCTACCACTGGGTGGACCTGCCGATCATGCGCAATTTCGCCCGCTCGAAGCGGGACTCTCGAGCGAAGGTCCAGCAGTCGTCGCGGGAATCGCCTGCCGCATAACTGTTTCCGTACGGTGAGCGCATGTCCATTCTGCGGGCGGTGTTCACCGTCCGGCCATTGGTGTACGGGTGATTCGACACCTGAAACTTGTTCTATTTGTGGCGCATCTCGGTGTCGACTCGCAAAGGAACACGTATGCGCCACAACGGCGTTGGAAACTACCGCAGCAAATCATTCGCGATCGTGACTGCGGCCACGCTGGCCGTATTGGGGGTCTCGGCGGTCACGCCGACCGGGGCCCACGCCGCGGTCACGAGTCCGAATCTGATCGTCGACGGCGATGCCGAGGCGGTGGCGCAGTGCTCGCCGAAGGGGCTGGACGGCATGACGCTGCCGGGCTGGAACATCGGCAAGGGTGAGCCGAACGCGGTGTGCTATGGACAGTCCGGATGGCCGAGCGCGTCCTCACCAGGTCCGTCGAACCGGGGTTCGAAGTTCTTCGCCGGCGGTGGCACCGGTAACGCCGAGATGGATCAGACCGTCAGTGTCTCGGCCGCGGGTGCGGCCATCGACCAGGGCGGCGTGAGCTTCGATCTCAACGGCTGGCTGGGCGGATTCGGTGCGCAGGACGACCGGGTCAATATGACGGCGATTTTCCTGAGCGCGTCCGGGTCCCAGCTCGGTTCGGCCGAGTGCGACGACGTGAGCAGTATCGATCGCGGACTGCAAACCGGTCTGCTGCAGCGTGATACGAAGGGCACCCTGCCGAAGGGTACGCGCGCGGTGAAGATCCAGCTGAACTTCAGCTGGACCGATGGCGACACCAATGACGGCTACGCCGACGACCTGTCGTTCACCATCGGCGCCGCACTGCCCGCTCCGGGGCTGAGCGCACCCGCCTCCGCCGTGCCGGGTTACGACCACGTCTTCGTGGTCTACATGGAGAACCAGGATTACGACGGCCTCACCGGAATCATCGGCAATCCGCTGGCCCCCTACATCAACGGCCTGCGGCCGCAGGGCGCGACGCTGAGCCAGTCCTACGCCACGACGCATCCGAGCGATCCGAACTATGTCGCGCTGGCGGCGGGCGGACTGTACGGGTTGGTCGACAACAGCGTGGGCGCCACGACCCTCGACGCGCGCCACATCGGTAACCGAGTCGACGCGGCGGGCAAGACCTGGAAGGGCTACGCCGAAGACGCCAACGGCAACTGCGACCAGGCCGCCCACGGCCAGTACTACCCGGATGACCTGCCGTTCTTGTACTTCAAGAACATGAAGTCCGATCCGTCCTACTGCGCGGCGCACCTGCAGCCGCTCACCCAGATGACGACCGATCTGACCTCCGCCGCCACCACCCCGAACTTCGTGTGGTTCGCCGCCAACGAATGCCACAACATGGAAGGCTGCGGCGTCGCCTCGGGTGACAGCTGGCTGAGCACCACCCTGCCGACGATCCTCAACTCCCCGGCCTGGAAGCAGCAGCGCTCCCTGCTGATCCTGACCTGGGATGAAGGCGCTACCAAGTCGTTCGGCCCGCTGTTCTCGAACCGGGTCCCGACCATCGTGCTCGGCTCGCAGAACTCCGTGAAGTCCGGCTACACCAGCTCCCAGCGCACCGACCAGTACGGTTTGCTGCGCACCATCGACATCGCCCTCGGTCTGCAACCCCTGACCAACAACGACGGTTACGCGGCGACGGTGAACGACATCTGGCCCGGCCACTGACGACCCGATCGCGCAGGCACACCCGGTGTGCCTGCGCGGCGTGTTCCGCGCGGGCGCGCGGCATCCTGGACGGATGGTGAGTTGCGGGATCCTGTCGGTTCGCGCGACTACTCTGCGGGGATGGTCAAACCGGAGTCGGCGCTGCGCCGCCTGATGCGTGATACGGGGAAATTGCTGCAGCCGTACGGGTTCGAAGGTGCCGAGCCCACCTGGGTGCGGGTCATGCCGGGCGGTGTGGCCACGGTGGCGCGGACGCGGACATTCCGCAGTTTCACCGGCGGGCAGCAGGTGCTGCGCTTCGGCCTGGGCGCCTGGGCGACGCCGACCGTGTGGTGGGAATTCCGCAACTGGCGAAACGAGCGGCTGGGTCTGCCACCCGTCGCGATCGAGACGGCCGCCGGACCCGGTCTGCTCCCCGACGAGGGCCTGCCGGAGGATCCGGACCGGCTGTGGTCGGTGCGCCTGGACCCGGATCAGCCGGGTCACCTCCTGCCCGGCGATATCGACGTCGTCCGAGAGGAACTGCCGCGCCGTGTGCACGCTCATGCCCGCCGCGCCCTCCGCCTGCTCGAACCGGACAGTTATCTCGAAGAGCTACTGGCCCAACCGAATCCGACGGCCGGCGTCCGGGAGGTCATCGCCGTTCTGCTCGCCGATCACGGCCCGAGCGCCCGCCTCGACGACGCCCTCGACCACCTCTTGTGCGCCGCGAGGGAACAGTCCGCGCCCTACCCCCAGGACGTGGTCGACTTCATCGCCGCCCGCACCTTGTCGAGCCGATCGGCATAGAAGAACACCCGCCCGCACCCCAGACACAGCAGGGCGGTCAGGTCCGAGAGGGCCCGCCCGCCATTGCGCTGCACCAGGTACATATCCATACATCCGCTCACCCGCACCCGCCGCTCTCCGCAGTCGGGGCAGGGCGTGGACGGCGGCGTAACCCGCTCGGGCTCCGTCTTTTTCGAGAACATCGCGCTATTATCGCCCGGCGGAGCGCTGATATTCGCGCCAGGCCTTCTGCGTTTCGGTCAGCTTCGGCTGTGGGGTGCGATTGCGGAAGAAGTTCACCACCATCACCACCGGCAGGATGAACGCCTGAAAGAAGATCAGGTAGGAGCCGCCGTCGAAAAGGAAAGCGAGATAGAAGGCGTACCCGAGGTAGACGGCGCCGAAAATGCCGTTGACGGTTCGCGACGTATTGCTCTGTCCCTGTCGCAGCGCCGCCAGCGCCAGCATGATCACGCCACTGAGTGCGAGCAGCCCGACATACCAATTGAACATGGTTTCCCCCGAAAATAATTCAACGCCCAACCGGTTCGGCTCGGCCGCGCCGAACGATAGCACCGGCCCGGAACGGGCGCCATCGATAAAGCGAGGCACGTTCAACGACGCGGGATGGCGGGGGTTTCCCAGGCGCGAGCGTAGCGGGTCTTGTCCGCGGACTTGTTCGGCTTGGCGCGGTAGACGACGTAGGGGCGTACGAGGTAGCCGATGGGGGCGGAGAACATGTGGACCAGGCGGGTGTAGGGCCAGAAGGCGATGAGTGACAGCACGATCAGGCCGTGGGCTTGGAAGGTCCAGGGGGTGCCGACCATAAGGTCGGGGTGGGGGTGGAGGGTGAAGAGGCTGCGGAACCACGGGGAGACGGTTTCGCGGTAGTTGTAGGTGCCCCAGAGCAGGTTGCTGCCGACGGTGTTGAGCAGGCCGGTGATCAGGGCGGCGGCGAGCAGGATGTACATGGCCTTGTCGTTGGTGGTGGTGGCCTGGCGGACGGCGGAGACGGTGAGGCGGCGGTAGAGGAGGATGGTGATTCCGGCGATGACCGCCAGGCCCGCAACCGATCCCGCGGACACGGCGACCACGTGGTACAGGTGCTCGGAGATGCCGATGGCGTCGGTCCACGACTGTGGGATGAGTACGCCGAGCACGTGCCCGCCGATCACGCCGAGCATGCCGAAGTGGAACAGTGGGCTGCCCAGGCGCAGCAGCCGGGACTCGTAGATCTGTGAAGACCGTGTGGTCCAGCCGAATTGGTCGGTGCGGTAGCGCCACAGGTGCCCGAGTACGAAGGATGTGAATGCGATGTAGGGCACCATCAGCCAGAGCGTGGAGCTCATCGGCGGGCCTCCGATCCGGTGAAGGCGAGCGGGTCCATGGCGAAGGGATCGAGACCGGCGGTGCCGCCGATGCCTACAGCCTCTTCTGGCGGGCCCTGGGCGGCGAGTTCGGCGATGCGCCGGCGGTCGGCGGTGGTGACCGGTGGCAGGGTCGCCACCACCGACGCCAGCACCCCGGAGTAGGGAGATTCGCTGTCGGACAGTGAGAGTCGCAGCAGTTCCAGCACCGGGACGTGTTCGCCCAGCAGTCGTTCGCCGCCGACGGGATCGACGGTGGCGGCGAATTCGAGCAGGACGGGCAGGTGGTCGGGTAGTTCCTGGTCGCCGAGTTCGACTCCGGCGTGCCGGTAGGCGTGCTTGAAGCGCAGCAGCGCCATCCCGCGCTTGCGGGTGTCGCCGTAGGCGTAGAAGGTCAGGTGCAGGCTGGCGCGGCGGCGCATATCGAAGGTCTCGACATAGTCCTGGGCCAGCGCGATCGGATCGGCGGTACGCAGGTGGGCCAGGAACCCGGCCAGCAGCGGACGCACCGAATCCGGCAATTCCGCTGTGGCGGAGTCGAGTTCATCGAGCATGGCAAGGGTCTGCGCGCTCGGATAGTCGAGCAGCAGCGCGCTCAGCCGCCACACCAATCGGCGATCGCGTTCACTCATGGCGACGGCGGGTTCGGGCCGCCGCCGCAGTTTCAGCAGGCTCATCGTGTGGCTCCGGTGGGTTCCGGCTCGGCGGCGGCAGCGCCATTGCTGACGCCGTCGATGCCGGAACCATGGTGGCCATCGCCGTTCCCGGACGTGGCGATGGGTGCGCCGGCGCCGCTGCCGTTCGCCCCGTTTCCGCCATGGCCATCGGCACCGGAGCCATTGGCACCGCTTCCGTTGGGCACCAAGCCTTTCGTGCTCTTGCCGTCCCAGTTCAACAGGTTGATGCGGTTGGTTTTCTGGTCGGGGGTGGCGCCGTTGGTGTCGGTGAGGTGGAATTTGTCGGCCATGTAGTCGAAGGCCGTCATGCCGGGCCCGCCGTCGGTGTCGAGCGAGCAGCCGGTGGCCAGCGAATCCAGCTCGTGGGCACGGGAAGTCGCGCCGGAGGGGATCACGTAGCGGTGCTCGTATTTGGCGATGGCGAGCAGCCGGTACATGGCTTCGATTTCCTCGGGCTCGAGTCCGACCGCGTCGGGGATGGTCAGGTTGGGTTCCTGGCCGAGGTTGATCGAGCGCATGAACGATCGCATCCCGGCGAGACGCTGCAACGAAGCTCGGACCGGGCCGATTTCACCGGCGGTGAACAGTTCGGCCAAGTACTCCAATGGGATTCGCAGGGCATCGATGGCCCCGAAGAGGTTGTTGTGGTTCTCCCCGTCGTGGCCGGTCTGGGTGAGGGTGTCGACGACCGGGGACAGGGGCGGCACGTACCAGACCATGGGCATGGTGCGGTATTCCGGGTGCAGTGGCAGGGCGATCTGGTAGTCGACGATCAGTTTGTAGACCGGTGAATCCTGCGCGGCGGCAATCCATTCCGGTGAGATGCCGGCGCGTTCGGCTTCGGCGATGACGCGGGGGTCGTGGGGGTTGAGGAACACGCCCAGTTGCGAGGGGTAGAGGTCCTGGTCGTTCTCGACCGACGCGGCTTCGAGGACCTTGTCGGCGTCGTAGAGCATGACGCCGATGTAGCGCAGGCGTCCGACGCAGGTTTCCGAGCAGACGGTGGGGATGCCGACTTCCACGCGTGGGTAGCAGAAGGTGCATTTTTCTGCTTTGCCGGTTTTGTGGTTGAAGTAGATCTTCTTGTAGGGGCAGCCGGTGACGCATTGCCGCCAGCCGCGGCATGTGTCCTGGTCGACGAGGACGATGCCGTCCTCGGCGCGTTTGTAGATCGCACCCGACGGGCAGGAGGCCGCGCATGAGGGGTTGAGGCAGTGCTCGCAGATGCGCGGCAGGTAGAACATGAACGTCTGCTCGAACTCGAGCTTGACCTGCTCGGAGAGCTTGGCCAGCAACGGGTCCTTGCCCACCTGCTCGGGTCCCGACCCCAGCGAGTCGTCCCAGTTCGCGCCCCAGGTGACCTTGGTGTCCTCACCGGTGATCAGCGACTTCGGCCGCGCCACCGGCGTGGTGTCCATCTGCGGCGCGGACAGCAGGTTGTCGTAGTCGTAGCTCCACGGGTCGTAGTAATCGCTGACCGTGGGCAGGTCCGGGTTGGCGAAGATATTGAGCAGCCGCTTCATTCGCGACCCGGACTTCAGGGTCAGGCGGCCCCTCTTGTCGAGGGTCCAGCCGCCCTTCCACTTCTGCTGGTCCTCGTAGCGGCGCGGATACCCTTGTCCCGGACGGGTTTCCACATTGTTGAACCACACGTATTCGGTTCCGGAGCGGTTGGTCCAGGCCTGCTTGCAGGTGACGCTGCAGGTGTGGCAGCCGATGCACTTGTCCAGGTTCATGACCATGGCCAGTTGCGCCATGACGCGCATATCAGTACTCCACTTCCTGCGAGCGCAATCGGATGCCGTGTGGTGGCCTCGTCGGAGTCATGTCAGTACTCCACCTCTTGGTCGCGTTTGCGGATCGTGGTGACCTCGTCGCGCTGATTTCCGGTGGGGCCGTGGTAGTTCAGCGCGAACGACTGTTGCGCGTAACCGCCGATGAGATGCGAGGGCTTGATCATGATCCGGGTCAGGGCGTTGTGGATGCCGCCGCGTTTGCCCTTGCCGACGAAGTCGGAGCCATCCGTCGCGGCCCCGTTGACCTTCGCGGTGCCTTCGACGCGGGGCACGTTCACCGTGCGGTCCTGGGCGTGGTACATGAAGACCGTGCCCTCGGGCATGCGGTGCGAGACGATCGCGCGCGCCACGACGACGCCGTTGCGGTTGATGGCCTCGATCCAATCATTATCGGCCACACCGATTTTCGCGGCGTCCTTCTCCGACATCCAGATCGCCTGCCCGCCGCGTGAGAGCGTGAGCATGTGCAGGTTGTCCTGGTAGGCGGAGTGGATCGACCATTTCGAGTGCGGGGTCAGGTACCGCACGGTCACCCCGTGGTCGGACACGTCGCCGATGCCCGGCTCGGAGAACAGCGCTGTCATGTCCAGCGGCGGCCGGTAGATGGGCAGCTGCTCACCGAGTTCGATCATCCAGTCATGGTCGAGGTAGAAGTGCTGCCGTCCGGTCAGGGTGTGCCAGGGCTTGGAGCGCTCCACATTGATGGTGAACGGCGAATAGCGGCGCCCGCCCGTCTCGCTCCCGGACCATTCCGGTGAGGTGATCACCGGAACGGGCCGGGCCTGCGTGTCGGCGAAGGTGATTCGCTTTCCCTCGTGTTCGGCGGCCAGGTCGGCCAGCTCGGTTCCGGTGCGCCGTTCCAGCGCATGGAACCCTTCCACCGCGAGCCGGCCGTTGGTGGTACCGGACAGTGCCAGGATCGCCTCGGCCGCGTGGATGTCCTTGGCCAAGGACGGACGGCCTTGCGCGACACCGGAAACCACAGTGCCGTTGACGCCGCGCAGGTAATCTACCTCGACATCGGGCAGTGTGGTGACACCCTTGGTGGTGAGTCCCAGTGTCTCGACCAGCGGTCCGAGCGCGGCCATCTTCTCCGCGACCTTCGGGTAGTCGCGTTCGACGACAACGAGTTTCGGCATGGTGACACCCGGTACGGGCTCGCATTCGCCGTGCTTCCAGTCCAGTACCCGCCCGCCGGCCTGCGCCAGCGCGTCGGCGGTGTCGTGCTGCAGGGGCACCGCGACCAGGTCCTGGCGCACGCCCAGGTGCTTCTCCGCCAGCCAGGAGAACCCGCGGGCGATGCGGTGGAACGCCTCGAAGTCGGTCTTGGCCTCCCAGGGTGGGGAGATGGCCGGGGAGAAGGCGTGCACGAAGGGGTGCATGTCGGTGGAGGACAGGTCGTGCTTCTCGTACCAGGTGGCGGCGGGGAAGACGATGTCGGAGAACAGGGTCGTGGAGGTCATGCGGAAGTCCAGCGACATCAGCAGGTCCACCTTGCCGGTGGCGGCCTGCTCGCGCCATTGCAGTTCTTGCGGGCGTACGCCGGTGGTCTCGGTGGTCTGCAGGTTGGAGTCCGCGCCGAGCAGATGCTTGTGGAAGTACTCGTTGCCCTTGCCGGAGGAGCCGAGCAGGTTGGCGCGCCAAACGGTGAGTACGCGCGGGAAGTTCTCGGGCGCGTCGGGGTCCTCGCAGGCGAAGCGCAGCCGGCCCGACTTCAGGCCGTCCACAACGTAATCCGCCGGGGTCTTGCCCGCGGTCTCCGCCTCGTCGACGAGGTCGAGGGGGTTGCGGTTGAGCGTCGGGTAGGAGGGCATCCAGCCCAGACGCGAGGCGAGCGCGATGTTGTCGGCCGCCGTGCGCCCGGCGAACGCCCCCTTGCTCAGGGGGGAGGCGAACGACTCGCTGGTGAACGGGTCGTAGCGCCACTGGTCGTTGGCCAGGTACCAGAACACGGTGCCCTGCATCTGGCGCGGCGGGCGTTGCCAGTCCGAGGCGAAAGCCAATGTGGCCCAGCCGGTCACGGGACGGCACTTCTCCTGGCCGACGTAATGCGCCCAGCCGCCGCCGTTGACGCCCTGGCAGCCGGTGAGCAGGGTGAGGGTGAAGAAGGAGCGGTAGATCTGGTCGGAGTGGAACCAGTGGTTGGTGCCCGCGCCCATGAGGATCATGGACCGGCCCCTGGATCGTTCGGCGTTGTCGGCGAATTCGCGGCCGAGGCGTTCGGCCTGGTGGGCGGGGACGCCGGTGATCGATTCCTGCCAGGCGGGCGTGTATGGCCGGGTCGCATCGTCGTAGCCGGTCGGCCAGTCGCCGGGCAGCCCGGACCGGGCCACGCCGTACTGCGCCAGCAGCAGGTCGAACACCGTCGTCACCCGTCGCCCCGCCACCACGGTGGTCGGCACGCCGCGGGTGAGGACATCCGCTGTGGCGCCATCGCGCCCGCCGCCGTCGAAGCGGGGGAACTGCACGGCCGCAACATCATCGGTGCGCTCGTGCAGAGTCAGCAGGGGATCGGTGTCCCCCAGATCCAGGTTCCAGCGTCCCTTGCCCGCCTCGGTGAAGCGGTGACCGAGGGACCCATTGGGCACCCGCGGAACGCCGTCCGCGTCCAGCAGCACCGTCTGGTGCTCTACGCCCTCGCCGGTGTGGCCGAGGTCGGCGGCGGTGAGGAACTTACCGGGGGTGAAGGTGCGGCCGCTGTAGTCTCCCTCGGTGGACCAGCCGCCCTCGTGCTCGTCCAGCACGACCAGATACGGCAGGTCGGTGTAGCGCTTGACGTAGTCGGTGAAGTACGGAGTCTGCTTGTCCACGAAGAACTCTCGCAGCACTACGTGGCCCATCGCCATGGCCAGGGCGGCATCGGTGCCCGGGCGTGCGGGCACCCATTCGTCGGCGAACTTGGTGTTGTCGGCGTAGTCGGGGGAGACGACCACGACCTTCTGGCCGCGGTAGCGGGCCTCGGTCATGTAGTGGGCGTCCGGGGTGCGGGTGACCGGGACGTTGGAACCCCACATGATCAGATACCCGGCGTCGAACCAGTCCGCGGACTCGGGCACGTCGGTCTGGTCGCCGAACACCTGCGGCGAGGCCACCGGCAGGTCGGCGTACCAGTCGTAGAACGAGAGCATCGACCCGCCGATCAACGAGATGAATCGGGCGCCGACGGCATGGGAGACCATCGACATCGCAGGAATCGGCGAGAATCCCGCGACACGGTCCGGCCCATAGCGCTTGATCGTGTAAACGTGTGCGGCGGCGGCGATTTCGGCGGCTTCCCACCATTCGGCGCGCACGAACCCACCCTTGCCGCGCGCGGACTTGTACGCGGTGGCCTTGTCCGCGTCCTCGACGATGGATTCCCACGCCAGCACCGGATCCTTGAGCCGGGTCTTGGCCTCGCGGTACAGCTCCAGCAGCGTGCCGCGCACGTACGGGTAGCGGATGCGCGCGGGGGAGTAGGTATACCAGGAGAACGACGCGCCACGCGGGCAGCCGCGCGGTTCGTACTCGGGCTTGTCCGCGCCCACGGACGGGTAGTCGGTCTGCTGGGACTCCCAGGTGATCACACCGTCGGAGACGTAGATCTTCCACGAGCACGAGCCGGTGCAGTTCACACCGTGGGTGGAGCGCACCACCTTGTCGTGCGACCAGCGCTCCCGGTAGAACTCATCGGCCTCGCGCCCGCCCACCTTGTGCAGGGTACGCAGGTCCCCGGACACCTCGCCGCGATTGAAGTACTTCCCCAGTCGAAGCAGCGCATCGGCGGACGAGTGTCCGTTCTGCGAAATAGCCATGACGCCCCCTTCGAGCTGGATAACCGGGCTGCTGGCTCGACTGTAGGGACGCCGGGGGGAGGCATCAAAACGATTTGCTCACAGTGCTCGGGACGAGATTGTGAGCTGTGAGATCGCCGCAATGTTCCGGTCACTGCGGGGTAGCGGCCGAGGTCACACCTTCCGGACGCGACCTGGGAAAACTCCTTACTGAGCGGTGAAACATGTTCCCGGAAGGGTGTTTCGGAGCAAGACGGTGAAGCTTCGGAAACGGTCGGTTCTCGGTTACTTAATATTTGTTAACACACCTTCGGATTGCTGAACGATCGCTATGGGGCATGCACGCATGCAGCGGTTCGACGGCGTCATCGAAGCCGCCAACGGCGGCGCCCACATCCGCGTCCCCGCGAACGTCATCGCCGCACGCGCCATATCGGTTGGGGCGTACTGCGGATCGAATGAGTGCGGGAACTGCGCCTGCGTGGGCGGCATGGGTGGGATGGGTGCCTGCGGGTCCCAGCTGCCCCCTTATGCCGTAGGAGCGGGCCCGAATCCCCCGCCCTTGCTTGGTCCCTGTTGAAATCCACCGCTGTACCACCGCCGACCGCCACCGGCACCACCCCGTCCGCCCAGGCCGGGACCCGCCGCCGATCGCAGTTCTGTTCGGGAGCTGGCTGTCGGCGAGCGCTCTGCCGGGACCCTGCTGTCGGTGAGTGTTCTGTCCGCGACCCGGCTGTCGGTGAGTGCTCTGCCGGGGAGCCGGCTGCCGGTCAGTGTTCTCTCCGAGAGTCAGCCGCCTTCGTACAGCCACCCCAGCATCGGGATATGAGAATCACCCCCGGCAGCGACCCCGGCTCACGGCTTCAAAGGCGTGTGGGCTGGTAGGCGAGCTTCGGCCTCCCGAACCCGCCCCCTCCCTCCTCCTGGCGTCTTTTGTCTTTGGTCCTTTGTCTCTCCTTCTTGACCTCGCTACTCCGCAATCACCCCGGTTTCCGAATCCAGCGCTCGCCGAGCCTCTTCCGACAGCCCAACGACCCCAAGCAGGTAGGCATCCGACCGGAGAACCCGGAATACCGCAAGACCCCTCGGCGCTCGCGAAGATCCCAGGAACGTCGCGCATCGAGGCAAACAAACGCTCCAGGAAGACACGCCCACCGCCGCGATCGCCGACCGGGCATTGGCTACGCGGGCAAATGAAATCGTCGAAACCCGACCGTACGAGAGCTTTTCAGCACCAAGCGCTAGGATTGCACCCGTCGCCTGCTCGACTCAGTGCCCGCCCCGATCCGGCCCGCGGGCCGCGACGACAACCGGCCCTGGCATTGGGTGCATGAGAGTAGTTTGGAGAGCACCCCTCCACGCCGCCAGCCACGGACACACCGGAACTCATACCGATAGGAGCATCCGGTGATACTGATTGGATTCGCCGCGCTGAGCGGTTCGTATCGAAGTCTGTGTAAGTATCCCTCCCGAAGGAGATCTCGGCGGTGCCTCCACGGGGAGGCGAGTTGGGCCGCTGGGGTTCCGTGAGGAGGACACCAGGTGGGCGCGAGAGCGGTATGCGGCCGGGATTTTCAGGAACTCGAAGCACCCACGTTCGGAAACCTGCTCCGCCGCCTGCGTGACAATCGCGGTGTCTCCCGCGAAAGGCTGGCATTCAATGCGGGTGTAAGCGCCAGTTACATAGCGCATTTGGAGAAGGGCGACCGCGGCAACCCGACTCGTGAAGTGGTCGAGGCGCTCGCCCGCTACCTGAACCGGCTGCACCCGCTCTCCACCGAGGACCGCCGCCAGCTGGGCGATCTGGCGGGCTTGGGCACAGGCGGGCTTCCCAGCGCACGGGAGCTGCGCGCCGCCGTCACCCCGGAGATGAAGCGGACCCTGGAACTGCACAGCCCGAATATGGCCGGCCTGCTCGATGCCCGGGCCAACCTGCTGGCCAGCAATGGCAGTTGGGACGCCGCCTTGCCGGGCCTGACCGCCGACGGCAATATGCTGCGCTGGTTCTTCGGGAATGAACTGGCGACCCGCGTCATAGTCCACTGGGACTCCGATGCCCGCCGGATCGCGCACTGGATGCGCGGATTGATCGGACGGTCGGGCAATGCCGACGGATTCACCGAACTCATCCGCGAACTCGGGAAATTCCCGAAATTCCGACAGGCATGGTCCGAGGGCGGCGTGGAATTCGCGCCGCATGTGTGGACCCTGCATCTGCGCAATCCGGTGACCGGCGCACGGCGTAAGGTTGTCGCCCAGACCGGCTGGCTCGACAGCGGCGTCCATCACGGACAATTGCTGACAGTTCTTGGATTGCCCGTGTGAGACGGTGTGGTATGCGGTAGTCGTCGCGGCGCTGTCCTGGACCGAATCACCCACGCAGCGGGATGAATTCGGCCATCGCGCCGTCCTCGGCATCGGCCGGGACGACCACCACGCCCTCCCGGTGCAGCAGATCGGCCAGGTGGGCCGTGCGCAGCCGCAGATCGCCCTCGAAGCCGCCCGTCGGGAGCGCCCGGGCCGGGACGATGCGGGCCACCGGCGCGGTCAGTTCGGAGGCATTGACCAGCGGGCCGATGATCGGACGGGCCGGAACCGCGCCGGTCATGCCCTCGACGGTCGCGCCGATCAGCGTCAGCAGCGTGGCGACCGCCGCGAACGGATTTCCCGGCAGGCCCAGAACGACTGTGCCGGAAGACAATTGCGCGGCCACGGTGGATCCGCCCGGCCGCAGCCGCAGCCGGCGCAGCAGCATCGTGGCGTCGGTGCGGTCCAGGGACGAGCGTAGCTGATCGGCCGCGCCCGCACCGGTCGCGCCGACGACCAGCAGCAGATCGCAGTCAGTGGCCGCGGCCAGTACCCGGTCGAAGGCATTCGCGGTATCGCGCAGGTGCACCCGGTCGACGGTGGCCACGCCGTACCAGGCCAGGACATCGGGCAGGATGGGACCGATCGAGTCACGGGTCTGGCCGGTGTGCAGTGGACCGTCCCCGCGAATCTCGTCGCCGGTCATGACGATTCGCGCCCGTACGGGGCCACGCACATCGGCCGCGGCGACCTCCGCGCTGGCCGCCACCGAGATCAGCGCCGCTGTCACCGGCATGCCCGCTGCGGCGACTTCCGCACCGGGGAGCCAGTATTCGCCGCGGCGGCGCACATCCTCGCGAACCGGGGTGTCGGGTAGTCGGTACAACGTGCCGTTATCGCCGATGCGGATGAACTCGTCGCGCACCACCGAGCTGGTCCCATCGGGCACGTGCGCGCCCGTGGCGATCCGCACCGCCTCGCCGTCCAGCAGACCTACCGGCCGCTCGCCGCCCGCGAACCCGATATCGCGGCGCAGCCGCCAGGGTCCGTCACCGCTGACCGCGTATCCGTCCATGGCCGAGACGTCGAACCGCGGCAGGGCGTCCGCCGCGAGCAGGGGCGCGGCCAGCGTCGCACCGCGCGCCGAGCGCAGCACCGCCCGGCGCACCGGCAGCGGGGAGATACTGCCGCGCAGCACATCCCGCGCTTCGTCCAGCCACAGCGGCGCGGCGGTGCGCGCCGCGCCGGTCCGGGCCCGCCGGACGTCCTCGGCGGTGTCGCAGTCGTCCACCCCTGGCAGCGCCACCATCGCCGTGTCCACCGGCACCAACGCCTTCATCGGCCGATTCACCAGGGAGTCCAGGCCTTTCAGCGCGTCGGCCAGCGCGGCGCGGCGCCACACCCCGACCAGATACTGCGGGCGGCCCGAGGCATCGGCGGCGAACACCGCGTCACTGCCGGATTCCCTTGCATGGGAAAGCAGTTCGTCCACGGCCCGCGCGGTGAGGAACGGCAGGTCGGCGGCCAGTACCACGATCAGTCCGGCCGGGAATTCGCACCCGGCCAGAGCGCCCGAGCCCGCGGCGATGGCCGCCACCGGACCGGCTCCGGCCGGTATTTCCTGCGCCTGAAGGACTTCCGGCGGCAACTCGGGCCGATGCGGACCCACCACCACGATGCGCGCGCACCCGGCCACCGCCGCGAGCGCCGCGTCCAGCATGGACCGCCCGCCGACCACGATGGCCGGTTTGTCCACCCCGCCCATCCGGCTGGCCTTTCCGCCGGCCAGCACGATGGCGTCCACGGGTGTCACGAGCCCGATCCGGGGTAGGGGCGTGTCCTGGGTTCACTGCGCATGGTTGAAGATCGTAGTGGCAGGCTGTTCGCAGCTTGCCGGGCACGCCGGAAACCTGCGCTTGCTCAGCAATTGCCGATACTCGTTACGTTATGAGATGTGGCGCGACACATAGTAGGAATGGTCTTGTTTTAACCTTTGGAACAATCACATATGGCAGTATCCGACCTGAGAACTGGCGGAGTACGCGGCGTTCGTCACAGCTCAACACCAGGCGTCACACCGGGTCCCACTGTCCGGTACCGGGAGGACTCAGGGCGATGAAGGTTGGTTGGCTGAATGTTTGCGGAGAGGGAGTGGCGTGGTGCTGGGAGTGAAACCGGATAGGGACTCCGACGATCTGAAGCCGCCGACATTCGGACTGCTGTTGCGCCGGCTGCGTGATGCACGAGGCGTATCACGAGAAAGGCTGGCCTTCAATGCCGGGGTGAGCGCCAGCTACATCAGCCATTTGGAGAAGGGTGATCGCGGCCACCCCACCCGTGAAGTGGTGGACGCGCTGCTGCGATATCTGGACCGAATAGCCCCGCTGTCCGCCGTCGAGCGTCGTCATCTGCTCGATCTGGCCGGACTCGGCGTGGGCGAATTTCCCACCGTGGAACAACTGCGCGCCGAAATCACCGACGACATGCGCCGCGCCCTGGAGCTGCACGAGCCCAATCTCGCCGCCTACGTCGACACCCGCTGGAATGTGCTGGCCTGCAACGAAAGTTACTCCCGTGCTTTCCCCGGGCTGGAACGCGATATCAATATCCTGCGCTGGTATCTGGGCAACGAGGCCGCCCGGGATGTCATGGTGGAGTGGGAGGAGGAGGTCCGGTTGACCGTGCACTGGCTGCGCGGTCTGATCGCGAGCTCAGGAGATACCGCCTGGTCAGTTGAATTCCTTGCGGAACTCGGGCGTTTCGGACTTTTCCGCGAAATGTGGGACGAGGGCATCGCGGCCTACGGCCGCCCCCGTGCCACCATGCGGCTGCGCGACGGCGAGAGCGGTCGCCGCTTCGATATCGCGGTCCAGTTGTTCAGCGTCTTCAATGCGGCCTACCCCAGCCAGATTCAGATCTTCCTCGGCATTCCGAGCTGGCATGAGGCTGGGGAACCCGGCCGGCCGTGACCGCCGTGGGCACGGCCTGCGTGGCTCCAACCATCGGATAGCGGGTGGTGCGTGGCGGCAGGCGTCACTGCGCGTGGCGAGCAAGCGTCACCGCGCGGCCTGGATCTCGCGCCCCCCGCGCGCCCGCGGCGCCGACACCGTCCGGGCCGGCCTGTTCTCCCGCCGGGTGGTGCACCGCTCGACCAGCCGGATCAACAGCGGCGCAACCACTTCCGGATGAGTCCAGGCGGCGCCGTGCCCTGCGCCCGGAATGGTGACCACGCCGTCCGCGCCGACCAGACCGCCGGCCAGTGCCTCGGACTTCTGGGCGGTGCTGTTGCCGTCTTGACTGCCGCGTATCACCAGCGCCGGCACGGCGATCTCGGGAAGTCGATGCAGGATCGAGCGCCGTTCCATCAGACACTGGGCGGCCGGCATTATGGCCTGGCGGTCGGAGCCGTACCAGCGACTGGTCCAGGTGCGCCACAACCGCGGATCGGAGCCGCCGATGAGCTGCGGAGCCAATTCGGCGACCAGCGGGGCCAGCGGCTCCGGACCGGTCCAGCGGTCGAAGAATTCGCGGTAGTAAGCCAATTCGGCCGGACTGCAGGCCGTGGCCTCGGTATCGATCAATGCCAATCCCTGCACCCGTTCCGGCGCCAGCAATGCCGTGCGCAAAGCCGCATAACCGCCCTGACTCATTCCGCCCACGACCGCCTTCTCGATTCCGAGTTCGTCGAGGACGGCCAATCCGTCGGCCGCCAGATCCCAATAGCTGAACGGTTCGCCATCGGGTGACTGGGTGCGTCCGTGGCACCTCGCATCGACCGTTACGAGATTGATACCGCTGGCTGCCAGAGGTTCGCGCAGGGGCTCGAACATCGACTCGTCCATGAAGAAGCCGTGGGCGAGCAGCAAGGCCGGGCCGTCGATCTGGCTGGATGTGAAATGGACTGTGGCTGAACCTGATCGCGCATAAGGCATGGTCAGACCCTAAACGGCGGAAGCGTCGATGCCCTAGTCGTTTGCCCGTGTGGTGCCGGGCACCGTGTGGTGCGGTTCCCGACGGGTACCCACACTGGTCAGTGTCAGTACTGCTAGGGGTTTGCCCCAGATTGCCCCAAAACTGGACAACAAGATCACGCGGCATTTTTAATCAGGCCGTGGCGCTTTTGGGACAAGCGCATTTTCAAGGGAGGAAACTAATGTTCGACGTCACCACCGCAACCCGCCGGAACGACTTCCGGGTCGATCGCGGCGCGGGATTGCGGGAGTCGCTCGAAGGTCTGTTGCTGCACGATGGGTCCGGCCTGGATGCGCGCATGCGCCACGCGATTTCGGCGGTGGTGCATCTCGCCGTCGACGCCCCGCTCGGACTTCCGGAAGACGCCGAAGAATTCCTTGGCCGGCTGGATGCATCCTGGCTCTTCGCGGCCTGGAATGACAGTGATCAGGAACTGTCTCTGCTGAATACCCTCGCGATCGGCGAGGTTCCGGCATTGAGCTGGTGCGAACTCATGTTCACTACGGCGCTCGCGCCGTGGTCGGGCGCTCCGGCCGCCGTGCACGCCCGTCGCATCTTCGTCAATGGTGAGCAGGCCCGGCTCGCTGCGGTCAGTGGTGACTGCGGCATGGGTCGCGCGTAAAACAAACCGCACGTTTTCTTTCTGAATCGAATTGAAGGGATAGAAAAAGTGAAGCTGCTTTTCACCAATTTCGACGCGATGTTCGAATCCCTGGCCCGCCGTGATGGATTCGAGAGCGAATCCTGGCATCAGCAGGCGCTGTGCACACAAACCGATCCGGAGGCCTTTTTTCCGGACAAGGGCGGCTCCACCCGCGAGGCCAAGCGCATTTGCTCCTCCTGTGAGGTGCGCAAGGAATGCCTCGACTACGCGCTCGTCCACGACCAGCGCTTCGGCATCTGGGGCGGACTCTCGCCGCGCGAGCGACGGCGCTACGAACGCGGCGCGGCCTGAGGGGTCACCGCGACGCGGCCCGAGGGTAGCGGCCCGAGGGTAATCGGACGCTCCGGGTAATCCGGCTCAGCGCGGAGCACGGAATTGCGGATCCTCCGGCGGGGAAGCGGACAGGATCGGCAGCGTTCAATCGATAGTCTCCCGGAACAGACGGAATTCATTGGTCTCCGGATCGGCCAGGACCAGGACCGGCTCGACGGCCGGGGATGTGCCGCCTGCGGGCGTCGCATCGGGGCCGACCGGGACCGCGCCCGCGGCCCGCAGCCGGGCCGCCTCCTCGACGGGATCGTCGGTGGGAAAGGCGATCAGATCCAGATGCAGGCGGCTGCGCCCACTGGACGCCTGCGGCTCCAGCAAGAACTCCAGCCACGGGCCCTGCCCGGTGGCGGCCCGGATGCCCGCATAGCGCGGCGTCCGGTGCGTGAGCGGCCAGCCGGAGGCCGCGGACCAGAACTCGGCCAGCCGCAACGGGTCCCTGGTATCCACCACGATGGCCGCGACCGCGCCGGTGTCCACGTACTGCTCGCGCGGCTCCAGCACACAGAACTCGTTGCCCTCGGGATCGGCCAGCACCGTCCAGGGCACCGCACCCTGACCGATGTCCAGCCGCCGGGCGCCCAGGGCCAGCGCCCGGTCCACCTGCAGACCCTGATGATCCAGCGAGCGGCTGGACAGATCCAGGTGCATACGGTTCTTGGCGGTCTTGGGCCGCCGCGCGGGGAGGAAGGTGAGCGCCACGTCCGAGCCGTCCGGGTCCGGTGCGGCGACATCGACCTTGCCGGGCCGATCCACCGTCACCTCCCAGCCCAGCAGCTCGGCCCAGAACCGGGCCGCTGCCCTGGGCTCGACCGCATCGAACACCACGCACGCCAGCCGGGTGGACATGTCTTCACGGTAACCGCCGCGCGGGGTGGCAGGTATCAGCTTTCGGCGAACCGGAAGCGAGCGCGCCGCAGCTCCACCCGGCCGTCGGTGATCGGACAGCCCTCGGCGGCCAGCTCGGCCAGTTGCCGATGCGCCAAATGTGGTGCGGGCGTACCGTTCGCGCGCAGCACCCGATGCCACGGCAGGTCCGCGGAATCGGTGCGCATGATCCAGCCGACCGTGCGCGGGGTGGACAGGCCCGCCGCGGCCGCGATATCGCCGTAGGTGGCGACCCGGCCGGGCGGAATGGCCGCCACCAATTCCCGCACCCGCTCGACTTCGGCATCGGTAGTTGGCATTTCGCGCCTTCCGGTCAGAGGACGGAACGGATCAGGGCGGCCGTCTCGGCGGGCCGGGACTGGGCCACCATGTGATCGCAATCGAATTCGCGCAGGGTGAGGTGCTCACCCACATGCGCGGTGAGCGCCGCGCGGAAAGCGGGCGACACCAGCGGCGGGTCCACCTTCATCGCCTGCACCATGACGGTCGGCAGCTCCCGCGGGGGCAGCACGAACTCACGCGCGATCTCGCCCCAGAAGGCGATGATCGCGGGCAGGGTCATGCGCCAGCCGACGCGGCCGTTGGCGGTGGGCACCAGGTGCTCGGCCAGCTCGGCCTCCAGGATCGCCGGGTCCACCTCGGCCCAGGAGGTTTCCAGCTTGTCGGAGCGGGCCTGCTCGACACTCGCGTAGTCCGGCGCCGCCAGCATGGCATTCGCGATCTGCAGCATGCGCTCGGGCTCGAGGCCGATGGCCGGGTCCAGCAGCACCAGCGCGCGCACCAGCTCCGGCCGGCGATGCGCCAGATGCACCGCGGTGGCCGCGCCGAACGAATGGCCGACCACCACCACCGGTTCGCTCGTCTCGCGCTCCAGCACCGCCGCGAGATCATCGACCAGGGTTTCGAAATCCCAGGGCGGCACGCCGGGCGACCTCCCGTGCCCGCGCAGATCCGGTGCGATGACCCGGACATCGGGGAGATGGTCGCAGGCCAGCGCCTGCCAGCGCCGACCGTGGCCCGTCAGCCCGTGCAACGCCAGCACGGCCGGACCGGTCGAGGGACCGAAACGATGAGTATGAAGCTCCACCACGCGGCCCATTCTGCTGCCTGCGCCCGACCTGAACGGCTCGCGGACTGTGATCGGCGGCACGGACAACTCATGGCAAACGAAATCTGTCGGGGCGGTCTGTTGAAATAGCCGACGTGATGCGATCGGATAGCTCGGTGCAATTGGTGCGCCGAGCCGAGTCGACGGAAACCTCCTCGCGGGAGTGGGACGCCGACCTCCGGCCGCTCTTCGACGAGCTCGGTGCCGACCCCGGCTGGCGGCCGTGGCAGGTGCTCGGCGGACCCGGGACCGGCAAGACCGCGCTGCTCGTAGATGTGGCCGCAGCCCGCATCCTGGCCGGGGCCGCGCCGGAATCGGTGCTGGTGCTCACCTACACCAAGCACGCCGCCACCGCCGTGCGCACCGCCATCACCGCCCGCGTCGCCGAGGCCGACCCGGACCTGGGCGGGGTGCCCGGAGCCACCCGAGGGCCGCTGGTGCGGACCATCCACTCCTACGCCTTCGGACTGCTGCGCTCTTTCGCGGCGGCGCACGGCAATCCGCCGCCGCGGCTGCTCACCGGGTCCGAACAGGACATCGTCATTCGCGAACTGTTGCGCGGCGACCTCGCCGACGGGGCGCACGGCTGGCCCGAACGGCTGCATCCGGCGCTGCCCACCGCCGGGTTCGCCGAACAATTGCGGGATCTCATGTTGCGGGCCACCGAACGAGGCCTGGGCCCCGAGGATCTCATCGAACTCGGCCGCGTCCACCGCCATCCCGAATGGATCGCCGCCGGCCGCTTCGCCGAACGCTACGAACAGATCATGATGTTGCGCTGGTCCGTCGGCATGGACGTGCCCGAGGCCAGCGCCCCCGCCCTCGACGCCGCCGAACTCGTCACCGCCGCCCTCGACGCCTTCCACACCGACCCGGAACTCCTTGCGGCCGAACGCAATCGCCTGCACTGCCTCCTCGCCGACGACGCCCAGCACCTCGATCCCCATGCCGCCCAACTCATCCGCCTCCTCGGCTCCGGCGCCGCCACCACCGTCATAGCCGCCGACCCCGACCAGGCCGTGTACACCTTCCGCGGCGCCGACCCCCGCTTCGCCTCCGACCCCGGGGCTCCCACCGACCGCCGCATCATCCTGCGCCGCAACCACCGTTCCGGCCCGGCTATCCAGGAAATAGCCGACCGTGTAGCCGCCCGCCTCCCGGGCTCCGCGGCGCACCGCACCCCACCCCCCGGCCACCACCCCACCCCGGCCGCGGCCGACTTCCTCCATGAGCTCGCCGCCGACCTCACGGTCGGTGACGGATCTCGCGATGCCACGGCCCGGCCGCAACGTGGCGGCCCCGGCGATGCGGTAGCACCGGATGGGGCGCGCTCCGGCACCGCCGATGGCGGCGTACGCCGTCCGAGCGCCGAGGCCCACGCGGGCGTTGACTCCACGGGCGCGAGCGGGAGCGGCGGCGCACCCACCGCATCGGACGGTGACCCGCTCACACGCACCGGCGCGGCGCGCGGCCGGGTCGTCGGCGATTCGGGACGGCGTTCGGCCGATCGGATCGGTGCGCGCGGTATGTCCGAGAACAGCTGGGGCGATACGCAATCCGCTGGCGAGGCGCGGGTGCAGGTGCTGACCACGCCGGCCAAAGAGGCGGCGCTCATTGCCGACCATCTGCGGCGGGCGCATCTGACCTCCGGGGTGCCGTGGTCTCGGATGGCGGTGATCGTGCGGTCGGTGCCGTTGTCCTTCGCGCCGCTGCGGCGAGCGCTGCTGGCCGCCGGTGTTCCGGTGCGGCAGCCACCCGCGGATGTGCCGTTGGCTCGCCGCCGTGGCGCGGCGTGGATGCTGCTGGCGCTGCGGGCGGTTACCGCGGGTGATCCGACGTCGGTCCGGCATCCGCGGCCCATCACGTTCACCGCGGACGAAGCGCTGGACCTGCTCTCCGGTCCCCTAGGGGGTGCGGACCAGATCAGCTTGCGGCGGCTGCGCCGCGGTATCCGGCGCACGGTCATGGAATTGGGCTACCCGGATCGCGCCGCGGAGCACGGGTCGGGCGAGAGCATGGAATCCACTGTGGCCGAATCGAATTCGTTTGACGGGCCGTCTTCCGAGTCGCCCGGACCGAATATCGGATCGCCGACGGCTCCTGCCGGGGCGGCGCCGCGCGGCGACAGCCCGGCCCGGCCCCGACAGGACGCCGAATACGACGGGGAGGCGGCGTGTTTCGCTGATCTGGATCGGTCGTCGGCCGAAATCCTGCGGGATCTGCTGGTAGGGGTCGGGAATCGGGTCGTGCTGGAGAAGCTCACCCCGGTGGAGGCCGCGCCATTGCGGCGGGTGCTGAAGGCGCTGGGGCGGGCGCGGAAAGTACGGCGCGATGGGGGTGGGCTGGAAGATGTGATGTGGGGGGTGTGGACGGCCTCGACGCTGGAGCGGCGGTGGGTGGGGCAGTCCGAGCGCGGGGGAGCGGTCGGGATGCAGGCCGATCGGGATCTGGACGCGGTCGTCGCGTTGTTCGAGGCGGCCGCGTCGTATGTGGATCGGCTGCCGCGCGCCACCATCGAGGGCTTCGTGGAATACCTGGAGCAGCAGGAGATTCCGCACGACACCGCCCCGGTCACCGATCCGGGGGAGGCGGTGACGATTTGCAGCGCGCATGCGGCCGCCGGGCGGGAGTGGGACACCGTCGCGGTGGCGGCCGTGCAGGAGGGAATCTGGCCCAATCTGCGGCCGCGCGGCACGCTGCTGGGCGTCGAGGATCTGGTCGATGTGCTCGCGGGCGTGGGCGGTTCGGGTGAAAGGGTGAGCCGTGTCGCACCGCTGCTGGCCGAGGAGCGGCGGCTGCTGTTGGTGGCGTGCAGCCGCGCGCGACGCTCCTTACTGGTGACGGCGGTCGAATCCGTCACGGGGGACCAGGATCTGGCGCCGTCCCGATTCCTGGCCGAGATGGGCGCCGATGCCGCCGACGGTCAGCCCGGCCGGATCCCGCCGCCGGTGGATCCCGGTCGCGCCCTGGCCCTGCACGCCCTCATCGCCGAATTACGCGCCGCCGCATGCGATCCCGAAACGACGCCGGAGCGCCGCATGCGTGCCGCCAGGCAGCTGGCCCGGCTGGCGCAGGCCGGGGTGCGGGGCGCGCACCCGGACGACTGGTACGGCGTCGCGGAGCTGTCCTCCGCGAATCCGTTGTGGGACAGCGAAGATGGAGCCATATCGCTCTCGCCGTCCACGGTGGACCAGCTCGAGACCTGCCCGCTGCGCTGGGCCCTGGAGCGCCACGGCGGCGGGGACGGCGAGAACCCGCACGCGCTCAAGGGCAATCTCGTGCACACCCTGGTGCAGGCGCTGGCCGGTCAGGTCAGCGAGGACCAGGTCAAGCAGGCCCTGGCGAAGGCATGGAAGAAGGTCGACCCCACCGCCCACGCCGGCGAGAACTGGCACTCCCGAGCGGAACTGCGCCGTACCGAGACCATGGTCGACACCTTTCTGGCCTGGCTGCGCAATACCCGCGACGAGCTCACGGCCATCGGGGTCGAGGTGCCGGTGGACTGCCTCCTGCCCGCCCGCGGCCCCGGCGAACAGCCGGTGCTGATCAGCGGCCGGGTGGACCGGGTGGAGCGAGACGCCCTGGGCCGCTTCGTCATCGTGGACGTCAAGACCGGCAAGACCCCCATCTCCAAGCAGGCCGCCGCGGAGCACGCGCAGCTGGCCACCTACCAGGTCGCCGCCGCCGAGGGGGCGCTGGGCGAGGGCGAGCCCGGCGGCGCGCGCCTGGTGTACGTGGCCAAGCCCAGCACGAAGGAGGGCGCGACCCAACGCACGCAGCCGCCGCTGGACGCCGCCGGAATCGAAACCTGGCGCACCATCGTTCACGAGGCCGCCGGTGCCTCCAAGGGCCCCAGCTACCTGGCCATGCGCAATGACGGCTGCCGCCACTGCAAGGTCGCCGGCAGTTGCCCCGTGCAGGACACCGGTCGGCAGGTGACGGACGAGTGAATGCGGCATCGCGCAGCGATTCCGTGGGGGGTGGTGGCAGGGTGACAGGTGGGCGCATCACCCCGCGTCAGCTCGCCGACGCGCTGGGCCTGCCCCCGCCCACCGACGAACAAGCCGCCGTGATCGCCGCCCCGCCAGGCCCAACCCTGGTGGTGGCGGGCGCGGGAGCGGGCAAGACCGAGACCATGGCCGCTCGGGTGGTCTGGATGGTCGCCAACGGCCTGGTCGAACCCGAACAAGTGCTGGGCCTCACCTTCACCCGCAAGGCCGCCCAGCAGCTCACCCAACGCATCCGCACCCGCCTGGCCCGGCTGGCGGGCTCCCCGGTGGTGCGCGACATCGACCCCACCGGCCGCCTGCGCGCTCAGCTGACCGCCTCCGAACCGGAGATCAGCACCTACCACTCCTACGCGGGCCGCTTGCTCACCGAATACGGCCTGCTACTGCCGGTCGAACCCACCGCCACCCTGCTCACCCAGACCCAGCTGTGGCAGCTCGCCTACCGTGTCGTCTCCACCTGGGACGGCGACCTCGAGACCGACCGCAGCCCCGTAGGCGTCACCGAGGCCGTGCTCGCCCTCTCCGGCCAGCTTGCCGAACACCTGGTGGAGCCGCGCCAGTTGGCCACGGCCCACGTGGAATTGGAGCGGCTCGTCCACACCCTCCCCGCCGGACCCCGGCAGAAGGGCGGCCCCAAGAAGGCGCTGCTCGACCTGCTCGAAGCCCAGCACGAGCGCGTCGCCCTGCTGCCCCTGGTGGATCGCCTCGCCGAGGAACTGCGCCGCCGCGGCGCGCTGGACTTCGGCGCCCAGATGTCATTGTCCGCCCGCCTCGCCGCCACCCACGCGGAAGTCGGTGCCGCCGAACGCGATCGCTTCCGCCTGATCCTGCTCGACGAATATCAGGACACCGGCCACTCCCAGCGCATCCTGCTGTCGTCCCTCTTTGGCGCGGCCCGCGTGGCGGCGCCGCAGGCGCGGGACGCGGCCTCGGGGCCGGAGGCGTCGCGACCGGTCGGCGCAACCGAGACACGCGGTGGCGATGTGGAGTTCGACGTCGATCGGCACGGCGACACAGGCGCCCGCGCACCGTCGCCGGGGCGCGGTCAGGGGGCCTGCGACGACCGGGCCGCCTCAGGTGGGCGCGGTCGGCCGCAGCCGCTGGCTGTCACGGCGGTCGGCGACCCCATGCAGTCGATCTACGGTTGGCGTGGCGCGTCGGCGGCCAACCTGCCGCGCTTCGCCACCGACTTCCCCAGTGCCCCAGGGGTTCCCGCGCCGATCCTGCCGCTGCTCACCAGCTGGCGGAATCCGCCGGAGGCCCTGCATCTGGCCAATCTGGTCTCGGACCCGCTGCGGAAACGAGCGGCCCGCGGCGGGGGCGTGACAGTCGACGCGCTGCGGCCCCGGCCGGATGCCACACCCGGCGTGGTGGCGTTGGCGCTCACGGAAACCGTCGCGGTGGAACGGGAATGGGTTGCGGAGCGGATCGCCGCCGAATGGGCGGCCGCGAGCGACGAGGGTGACCCGCCACCGACCTCCGCCGTGCTGGTGCGGCGCAATGCCGACGCCGCCCCGCTCGCGGAAGCCCTGCGGGAGCGTGGACTACCCGTGGAGATCGTGGGTCTGGGCGGGCTGCTGCACACACCGGAGGTCGCCGATATCGTCGCCACCCTGCGCCTGGTCGCCGATCCCTCGGCCGGCAGCGCGGCGGTGCGCATCCTGACCGGCGCGCGCTGGCGGATCGGCGTCTCCGATATCGCGGCCCTGTCCCGTCGTGCCCGGGAACTGTCCATCCGGCGGCCAGCCGGGCAGACCGATGCCATCACCGACAGCGCGACCCTGGACGAGGCGCTGCGCGAGGTCGCGCCCGAACCCGCCGAGAAGGCAGGACTCGGCGATGCCATCGCGGATCCCGGTGAGCCGGAGCAGTATTCGGAGCAGGGCTTCGCCCGTATCGTGGCTCTCGGCCGGGAACTGTCCGCCCTGCGCGAGCGGGCCGGGCAGCCGTTGGCCGAACTCGTCGCCGATGTGGAACGCACCATCGGCGTCGGGGTGGAGACCCAGGCCCGCCGCACCCACGCCGCCGCAGGACGCGAGCACCTCGACGCCTTCGCCGAGGTAGTGGCCGGATACTCCGCCGACCACCGCTCCTCGCTGTCCGGCCTGCTCGACTTCCTCGCTGCCGCCGAGGAGGTCGAGAACGGTTTGGAGCCAGGCGAAGTGGAGGTCGCGCACGACCGCGTGCAGGTGCTCACCGTGCACGCCGCCAAGGGCCTCGAATGGGAAGTGGTCGCCGTCCCGCACGTCGTCGACGGCACCTTCCCCTCCGGCACCGGCACCGCCACCTGGATGGGCGCGCTCGCCGAACTTCCCACCATCCTGCGCGGCGATCGCGAACAGGAGGACGCCGCCGACGGCGTTCCCGTCCTCGACTTGACCGGCCTCTATGACCGCGCCGACCTGGAACGCGCCCTCGACCAACACAAGAAGGCCCTCGCCGCCCGCCGCCTCGACGAAGAACGCCGCCTGTTCTACGTGGCCCTCACCCGCACCGAGCGCGCCCTGTTCGTCTCCGCCCACCACTGGGCCGAAACCGGATCGAAACCCAAGGGCCCCTCCGCTTTTCTGCTCGAGCTCAAAACCGAGACCGAGACCCCCGGCTCGGAGCTGGCGCGCGGTGTCCGCATCGACCGCTGGGACGATCCACCCCTGCCCGACACCCCCAACCCCTTCACCGACAACCCGCAGTCCGCCACCTGGCCGCGCGACCCTCTCGGCTCCCGCCGTGAATTCGTGGAGGAGGGCGCCACCCTGGTCAAGGCCGCCCTCGCCACCCTGCGCGCCGAATCCCGGCCGCAGCAGACCGAACTCGACTTCGGACCCGAATTCGGCGGCGCCGCAGCGGAGACCGAACCGGAACAGGGCGAGGATCCCGAAGGCTGGGCCGAGGACGTCGATGCTCTCATCGCCGAACACCGTGCCGCCGAACAGGCCGTGCGCGAGGTCGAACTGCCCGGCCAGCTCGCCGCCACGGCCCTGGTCGACCTGCGCGCCGATCCCGCGAAACTCGCCGCCCGCCTGCGCCGTCCGCTGCCGTATCCGCCGAGCCCGTACACCCGTCGCGGCACCGCCTTCCACGCCTGGCTGCAACGCTGGTTCGGAGGCGCGCGCCTGCTCGGTTTCGAGGAACTGCCCGGCGCCGCCGACCTCACCGAGACCGACGCCGATCTCATGCGCCTGCAGGAGGCATTTCTCGTCTCCCCATGGGCCGACCGCAATCCGGTCGAGGTCGAGATCTCCTTCGAAACCACCATCGCGGGCACCGTGATTCGCGGCCGCATGGACGCCGTCTTCCGCCGCCCCGACGGAGTCTGGGTCATCGTGGACTGGAAGACCGGCGCGGAACCTCAACGCGCCGACATGGATTCGGTCGCTATCCAGCTCGCCGTCTACCGGCTGGCCTGGGCCCGGCTGGAGGCCGCCCGCGCCGGCCGCCCCGAAGCCGACGTGCTGGGCGAGACGGTCGCCGCTTTCCACTACGTGCGCACCGGCCGCACTATCGCTCCCGAACACCTCCCCGGCCCAGCCGAACTCGCCGCCATCATCACCGAGGCGGCCCCGCGTCGGATCCCCCCGACCACGTTCGAGCCGTACTCGGACGACCCGGACCCGCCCGAACCCACCGGTGTCGAAATGCTGCGTCTCCCGGCCGCTTCCGTGCGACCCGAGCCCGCCGGGTTCGACGGCGACCCCGCGCTCGCCTCGGAGCCGCCTCCGGACACAGAAGCGCCAGGGGGCCCCGATGCGCCATCGCCCTTCGCGCCGTTACGGCCCGCGGGTTTTCCCGAGGCCGCGGTCGATGGCCGGGAACCGCTGCCCGCCTTCGACTTACCGCCCGATTTCGAGCCGCCGCCGGACCCGGAAACGCTGCCGCCGGACCCGCTCGGCTGAATTTGTCTGCTCCAAGACTTCGCGACGCGCCCCAGCGCGAACCCCGTGTGCACCGATTCGCCCGGTACGCTCCGGACCGTGCCGCAGCCAGAAGTGCCCGAAATGACCGGTGATTAGCGTGTTCGGTGATTCCTCCCGCGGACTGGCGGGGCTGACCGACCGGCCCGATTTCGCGCTCGTCGGAGTTCTGCGGATCCCGGCCGTCCAGGCCAGTCCCTGGTATTCGCTGCTGCGGCGGCTGGGCCTGGCGGTGGCGCTGCTGGTGGCGGCCACCCTGGTGGTCTACATCGGCCGCGACGGCTACCACGACAATGCCCGCGACAAGATGGACCTGCTCGACTGCGCCTACTACGCCACGGTGTCGCTGTCGACCACCGGCTACGGCGACATCACACCCGTCACCCCCACCGCACGGCTGATCAATATTCTCGTGGTCACACCACTGCGGATCCTGTTCCTCATCGTCTTGGTCGGCACCACCCTGGCGGTGCTCACCGAACGGTCCAGGCAGGCGTTCAAGATTCAGCGATGGAGGCGCACCGTGCGTAATCACACCGTGGTAGTCGGCTACGGCACGAAGGGCCGCACCGCCGTGGACGCCATGCTGGCCGACGGCGTACAGCCCGGCGACATCGTGGTGGTCGACACCGATCCGCAGGTGCTCGACTTCGCCGCCAATGCCGGACTGGTGACGGTGCACGGCTCGGCCACCAGGTCGGATGTGCTGCGGCTGGCCGGAGTGCAACACGCCTCGGCGGTCGTCGTCGCCGCCAACCGCGACGACACCGCAGTCCTGGTCACCCTCACCGCCCGCGAAATCAATCCCAGGGCAAAGATTTCCGCGGCCGTCCGGGAGGCCGAGAACACCCACCTGCTGCGCCAGTCCGGCGCCGACTCGGTGGTGGTGTCCTCCGAGACCGCGGGCCGACTGCTCGGCATCGCCACCACCACCCCGGCCGTGGTGGACATGATCGAGGATCTGCTCACCCCCGAGGCCGGCTTCGCCATCGCCGAACGCGACGTGGAAACCGAGGAGATCGGAGGCTCGCCGCGCCACCTGCGCGACATCGTGCTGGGCGTGGTCCGCGACGGCCGGCTCATCCGCGTCGGCGATCCCGAGACCGACGCTCTCGAAACCGGGGACAAACTGCTCTATCTGCGGCGGGTCCACGCGTGAGCACCGTCTAGTCTCGAGGTGTGTCAGGTTTCCAGCTGAATGCCGTTCCGGTGCTGTCCCGTACCTCCCTCGACCGGGCCGAACACCTTCGCTCCGACGAGCAAGCCCTGAAAGAGGGCTGGGCCCAGGCGAAACTGCTCCGAATGAACAAACGCGGCCAGGTCCGCATCGACAACGGGACCGTGGTGCTAGAGGCCGCGCTCACCATCGCTCCAGAACGCGCGCCCGAGGCCGTCTTCCTCGGTGTGGACGGCGAGACCCACCTGTGGGCCGTGCGCGACGACACCATCGAGGGCACGCTGGCCGATCTGCGCGCCTACGGCTCCACCCTGGAGCTCGACGATTTCGGCACCGGCCTGCTTTCCACCGCCATCGCCCTGCTCAACTGGCACGACAAGGCGGCCTTCAGCGCCGTCGACGGCAGCCCCACCACCTCTGCCAATGGCGGGTGGTCGCGCATCAGCGAAGCCGGGCACGAGGACTTTCCGCGCACCGACCCGGCCGTCATCTGCCTCATCCACGACGGCGGAGACCGAGTCCTGCTTGCCCGCCAGCACACCTGGCCACAGGGTTTGTTCTCGCTGCTGGCCGGTTTCGTGGAGGCGGGGGAGTCCCTGGAACGCTGCGTCGAACGCGAGATCAAGGAGGAAGTGGGCGTCGACGTCCGCGAGATCCGCTACCTGGGCAGCCAGCCCTGGCCGTTCCCCCGCTCGCTCATGCTCGGCTTCGCCGCCGTCGCCGACCCGGACCAGCCGCTCGCCTTCCACGATGGCGAGATCGCCGAGGCGCACTGGTTCACTCGCGGCGAGGTGCGGGACGCGCTGGCCGCGGGTGCATGGGGCTCGCCCACCGGGGCCACCGGCGGCGAAGCGAAACTGCTACTGCCGGGCTCGATTTCGATCGCGCGGACCATCGTCGAATCCTGGGCCGCCGAAGGCTGAGCGGGCGCAACATGAAGCCGCACACCTGCTGGTGTGCGGCTTCTTCTTCATCCCCGGGGCTCAGCCGATGGAGGCGAGGGCTTGCTTCACCTGAACCAGGGTGGGGTTGGTGGCGGTCGAGCCGTCCCGGTACTTCACGGTCGGCACAACGTGATTGCCGTTGTTGACGCTGCCCACGAATTCGGCGGCATCCGGGTGCTCTTCGATGTCGATCACTTCGTAGGTGATGCCGGCCTCGTCGAGCTGCTTCTTGAGACGGCGGCAGTAGCCGCACCAGGTCGTCGAGTACATGGTCAGATCGGTAGCAGTCACGGTCGGTGCAACATACTCGCCGCTGATCGTGTTCCCGCGCAGGGGCGGTTGTGAGCCGATCGACGCCGCTTCGAACCGATCGGGGATCCGGGGTTGACGGGAAGATAGTAAGCGCGCATACTAAATTCATGACGTTCATCGCTGAAGCCACCGCCACCTCGACCGCCGCTCCCGCCGCCTTCTTCGTCAAATGGGCCGACATGGCCACCTGGCCGGAGTGGAACCAGGACACCGAATGGGTCACCCTCGACGGCCCGTTCGAGCAGGGTGCGACCGGCACCCTCAAGCCCAAGGGCGGCCCCAAGACCAAGTTCGTCGTCACCAAGCTCACCGACACCGAATTCGTCGACTCCTCCAAGCTCGTCGGCGCGCGGCTGATCTTCGCCCACGAGGTCACCACCGACGGTCGGCGCACCACGGTCAAGGTCCGCATCACCATGGAGGGGCCGCTGCGCGGTCTCTGGATCAAGATCATGGGCGGCGGTCTCCGCGACTCCCTGCAGCGCGATGTCGACGCGCTGGTCACCGCCGCCGAGGCGGTGCTGGTATGACCAGGTACTGGCTCGCCGTCGTCTCCCGCGATCATGTCCGGCGCGGCGTGGAACTCGGCTTCGCGCAAGCCAATCACGGCAAGCGATCCGCCGTGGAACGCATGAAAGCCGGTGACGGACTCGTCTACTACTCGCCCCGCACCGGCATGCGCGAGGGTGAACCGATCAAATCCTTCACCGCCATCGGGACCATCGCCGATGGCCCGGCCTGGCAGGTCGAGGAACAGGGCGGATGCTTCCGCCCCTGGCGGCGCGCGGTCGACTACGACCGCACGGCCCGCGAGGTCGCCATCGATGACCTGCGCGCCGAACTCGACCTGACCAGCGTCCCCAACTGGGGTATGGTGCTGCGCCGCGGCCTGGTCGAGCTCACCGCGCACGATTTCGACGTCATCTCCCGCGCTATGGTCGGACAGTGATGGCGAATGAGGGATTACACACCGAATTCGAGCACGCCGACGAAAGTCCCGGTCTCTTGCTCTGGCAGGTGACCAATCGCTGGCAGGCCGCGCAGCGCGCGGCGCTGGCCCCCTTCGACCTGACCCACGTCCAGTTCGTCCTGCTCGCCTCCCTGACCTGGCTCACCGGCCGATCGGGGGGCGAGCCGGTCACGCAGCGCGATGTCGCCGACCAGGCCGCCACCGACCCCATGATGACCTCCCAGGTGCTGCGCGCCCTGGAACAGAAGGGCCTGCTGGAACGCCGCGACCACCCCACCGATCGCCGCGCCAAATCCCTGGTCCCCACCGAAACCGGTGCCGCCCTGGTCAATCGGGCCATCGGCGTCGTCGAAGCCTGCGACCGCGACTTCTTCGCCCCGCTCGGCGACCGCACCTCCCGCTTCACCGCCGCCCTGCGTCAACTCCGCGACCGCGAGCACGGCTGAGCGCTTTCCGGAGCCTCGGCAGGCCTGTGCCGGGAGTCCCTAGATTCCACGCCGCCAGGCCGACGGCTGCCCAAGCTGTCGGTGGGCGCTGTCATGATGGAGCGCGTGACTGCCGTCCCCACCCACGCCCAGCTCCGGCTCGACGACCTCGATGCCGAGCAGGCGGCGGCCGTGCGTGCGCCCCGGGGACCGGTGTGCGTGTTGGCGGGCGCGGGCACCGGCAAGACGCGCACCATCACCCACCGCATCGCGCACCTGGTCTCGGCCGGGCACGTGCGGGCCGACCAGGTGCTGTCGGTGACCTTCACCGCCCGCGCGGCGGGGGAACTGCGGAATCGGTTGCGGGCCCTGGGCCCGGGCGGTGAGGCTGGGCAGGTACAGGCGCGCACCTTCCACGCGGCGGCGCTGCGGCAGCTCAAGTACTTCTGGCCCCAGGTCGTCGGCGATGTGCCGTGGCGGCTGATCGATGGCAAGTTCCCCATCGTGGCCCAGGCCGCGGGGCGCGCGGGCGTGCCCACCGATACCGACAGCCTGCGCGATCTGATCAGTGAGATCGAGTGGGCGAAGGGCTCGCTCATCGCGCCCGAGGACTATGCGGGCGAGGCCGCTCGCCGCCACCGCGACGTGCCGTACGAGGCGAAGAAGGTCTCGGCGGTCTATACCTACTACGAGGCGCTGAAGAACACTCCCGACGGTCTGCTGCTCGATTTCGACGATCTGCTGCTGCACACCGCGGCCGCGCTCGAGGACTATTCGTCCGTCGCCGAGGAGTTCCGCGGCCGCTACCGGTGTTTCGTGGTGGACGAGTATCAGGACGTCACCCCGCTGCAGCAGCGGGTGCTCGACGCCTGGCTCGGTGACCGCGACGATCTGACCGTGGTCGGGGACGCCAACCAGACCATCTACTCCTTCACGGGAGCTACTCCCACCTATCTCCTGGACTTCTCCCGCCGCTTTCCCGACGCCACGGTTGTCCGCCTGGAACGCGACTATCGCTCGACGCCACAGGTGGTGTCGCTGGCCAACCGCGTGATCGGCGCGGCGCGCGGCCGTATCGCCGGCACTCGATTGCAGCTCATCGGCCAGCGCGCCGACGGCCCGGAACCGGTGTTCGCCGAATACGACGACGAACCCGCCGAGGCCGCCGCCGTTGCCAAGGCGGTCGCCAAACTGCTCGGAAACGGTGTTCCCGCAGCGGAAATCGCGATCCTCTACCGCATCAACGCGCAGTCGGAGGTCTACGAGCAAGCGCTCACCGAGGCCGGCATTCCGTATCAGGTGCGCGGGGGCGAGGGCTTCTTCAACCGCCCCGAAGTGCGCCAGGCGGTGTCCGCGCTGCGCACCGCCGCCAATCGCGACGATCTGCCCAACGCCCGCGGCGAACAGTTGGTCACCCTGGTGCGCGCCGCGCTGGCCCAGGTCGGGCTCACCAGAGAGGAGCCGATCGGCGCCCAGGCCCGGGAACGCTGGTCCTCGCTGGTGGCGTTGGTCCGGCTCACCGAGGAACTCACCGCGCAGGATCCCGACCTGGAACTCACCGGGCTGCTGCGCGATCTGGCCGCTCGCGCCGAGGCCCGGCACCCACCGACCGTGCAGGGCGTCACCCTGGCCTCTTTGCACGCGGCCAAGGGTTTGGAGTGGGACGCCGTGTTCCTTGTCGGCCTGGCCGACGGCACTCTGCCCATCCAGCACGTATTGGGCTCGGACGCAACGGTTTCCGACGAGGCCGCCCTCGAGGAGGAACGCCGCCTGCTCTATGTCGGCGTGACCCGGGCGCGGGAGTATCTCCAATTGTCCTGGGCCCTGGCCCGTTCCGAGGGCGGCCGCAAGGTGCGCCGCCGCTCGCGCTTCCTCATCGGCCTGGTCCCCGACGACTCCCCGGCCTCGCGCATCGCCACCCACACCACCGATCGACGCAACGGGCCCAAGCGCGCCCACCCGACCTGCCGTATCTGCGGCCGTCCACTGCTCAACACCACGGCCACCATGCTCGGCCGCTGCTCCCGGTGCCCTGCCGACATCGACTCGGAACTGCTGGAAGCGCTTCGGGAATGGCGCAAGGAGAAGGCCGACGAGCTGTCACTGCCACATTTTGTGGTGTTCAGCGACACGACCCTCACCGCCATCGCCGAACAGCGTCCGACCGATGACCGAGCCCTCGTGGCGATCCCGGGCATCGGCGCGAAGAAGCTACGCACTTACGGCGCGGATGTCCTGGCCATAGTCCGATCCACGCTTCGCGACCCTTCCTGACGCCACCTCGCATCACTCTCGACTCGTGCCCCGCCGCCGACAGACAAGCGGGACACGAGAGCCTCGACATGAGCAAGCCCCTAAAAGCGCAGGTCAAAAATGGGTTGTGCGCATCCGTACGGATACCTACTGTGGTTCTCAGCACCGGGGAAGAATCCGCGTGCACAAAGCACTGATCGCATACGAGTGAAGGAGGGAGGCAGACCGATGAACAACATTTCGAGCTTCGTTTCGACCGGCAGCATCGCCGGCCGTTTTGCGACGGCACGTGTCACGTCCGTCGCGTCCGTCTCCCGGGGGATCCTCGCGTCCAAGGGGATTCGTATGTCCGGCGTGAATGGCGATCTTGGTCTTCAGGTCTTTGCAAGCAAAGCCCAAGCCGATCAGCAGATCGTGATCAAGCAGGACAAGCCCAAGGGTGGCTGGCACCCGGCAGCCGTGTACGCGGCCGTCGAAACCCTCGCAGCCGCAACCGGAACCGAGCGTCCGGTGCATCTGCCGACAGTCCGCCCCAACACCACCGACCCAGCGACCGTGATCAGGAGTCGACACCGAAGTCGACTCAGGTAGGGAACCACTTCCAGACCTCCTGGCCACGGATCGCGAAACCCGCGAAACCGTGGCCATAGTTTTTACCGGCCCTCCAGCCGCCGGCACCGGTTTCGCGACACACCGAACGACCGATGCACGAGCTGAAGGAGCACGACGTGTCCACCGCGGTCATCCGTGAACGAGTGACATGCCGCAACACCGTGGCCAACACGACTTCCCGCACCCGCCGGGGAGTCACCATGACTCTGCCCTGCCGAGTCGGCAACCCGGACCTGTGGTTCGCCGAGTCTCCCGCCCAGTTGGAGGAGGCGAAGGCGCTGTGCGCTTCCTGCCCGATCCGCCAGGGCTGCCTGTCTGCCGCGCTGGATCGTGGTGAGCCCTGGGGTGTCTGGGGCGGTGAGATTTTCGACCAGGGTGTCGTGATCGCCCGCAAGCGCCCGCGTGGCCGCCCGCGCAAGGTCGCGGTGGCATGACCGCCCCGGCTTCCGGGGGAGTAGAACGCATACGACCCGCTTACCAGACGGTAGGCGGGTCGTCTTGCTTCCGAACGACTCTCGTAGCTCAGACGACTCCCGTAGCTATCAAGAGCTTCTCCTCGAACCCTTTTCAACCAGGGTCTCCAGGGTTCTCCTGGAACGCCGTTCGGCGAGAGTCTTCTCCAGGGGGCCTTCTCCTGAAACCCCTTTCAGCCCAATCGAATCGGGTTCGAGTTCAGCTCGCGGCGCGGAGGGTTTCGGCGTAGCCGGGGACCCAGTCCTCCATGAGCTTCATGAAGGGGACTTCGGCGTCGAGCTGGGCGCAGATGCCCACGGAGCCGCCGAGGACGCGGAAGATCATCACATGTTCCGCCGGGAGTTGCAGGGAGCGGGCGGTTTTCATCATGTCCGAGTTGGAGATGTCGGTGGCCTTGCCGGCCACGCGCTGCATCCAGCGACGGGTGAAGTGGAAGGTCTCGGTCTTGATGGGATCGGTGAAGGGGCGCAGGTAGTCCTGAATTTCCTGGATGCTCACGGACTTTCCGGGGATGACCCAGCCGTTGTCGTGCAGCAGCGCCGTCAGTTCGTCGTAGCGCTCCTCGACCCCGAGCGCCACCATCTGGCCCAGGATCGCGGGGAAGCCATTGGGCAAAGAAGCGCAGGCGCCGTAGTCGATGACCGCGAGGCGGCCGTCCTCGAGCACCATGAAATTGCCGGGATGCGGATCGGCATGCAGCAGGCCCGCGATGGCCGGTGAGCTGAAATGGAATTCGCCCATCAGCGTGGCCGTCCGGTTGCGCAGGTCGAGCGTGCCCGCCGGATCCTCCATGCCGCGCTGAATGATCTTCGAGACCGGCGTGGCGTCGTCCAGCCACTCGGTGACGATCACCTTCGGCGCGCTGGCCACCACCTTCGGCACCAGAAAGCGGGGATGGCCGTCGAAGGCCTTGGCGAACTGGCGCTGATGCCCGGCCTCGATCCGGTAGTCCAGTTCCTCCTCGGTGCGCTCGCTGATCTCGGCGAGCACCGGCTTCACATCCGCCCCCGGAATGAGCGAGCCCATCATGCCCGCCATCCGGTTCAGCGTCTTGAGATCGGCGCGCAGCGCCTCGTCCGCACCCGGGTACTGCACCTTCACCGCGACCACGCGGCCGTCGGACCAGACGGCCTTGTGTACCTGGCCGATGCTGGCCGACGCGGTGGGCGCGTCGTCGAATTCCCGGAAGCGTTGCCGCCAACCAGTTCCCAGCTGCTGATCCAGCTGCCGGTGCACCGCCGCGGCCGGCATGGGCGGCGCGGCGGCCTGCAGCTTGGTGAGCGCCTCGCGGTAGTGCTCGCCGAACTCCTCCGGGACGGCTGCCTCCATCACCGACAGCGCCTGGCCGAACTTCATCGCCCCGCCCTTGAGCTCACCGAGGACCGCGAAGAGCTGCTCGGCAGCCTTCTGGTTCAGCTCGGCGTTGATCTCCTGCTTGTCTCCCCCGGCAAGTTTGCGGCCGAAACCCACGGCTGCCCGCCCTGCGATGCCAAGTGGAATCTTGGCCAGCTTGGCATTGCGGGAAGAGCGCTTGCTCACAATCTCTGACACGTTCCCATCATGCCGATGTCCCAGACGGTCCGCCATGGGATTGAGGTGTTCTTCCGGGTGAGGAAGGATAGTGCTTTCCGTCACACTCGTGCGCTTTCGCCGCAACCGCAGTTCGGATGGGCCGGCCACGGCCGCCGATCCAGGTGCGGAGTATCCAGATCCACTTCCAGCGTGGCATTCAACGTGGCCGGTGGATGCTCCACCCGGCCGAAGGAGACGGTCTCGATCTCCTTCAGCGCCAGGGCCGCGGTCATGGCCACGCCCGCCGGGGATGCGTAGCCGACCCGCCCCAGCAGCTGCGCGGCGAGCTGAGGCCAGGCCGGTTCGAATTCGGCGCGACGCAGGTCCGCGCAACGCAGGCAGCCGGTCTGGCCCGGCAGCACCAGCGGGCCGACGATGCCGCGCCCGTCGCGGACGCGGACCTGCAGGTGGGGTACGCGGCGGCGCATGAGCCCGGTGACCAGACCCGGATCCGGAACCAGGGTGTCGGAGAGCACCAGCAGATCCGGGCGCTCGGTGTCGAGCTCCGCGATTCCCGGCTCGCACGGCCGCCCGAGGGAGTGCTTGGCCCGCAACCCGATGCGGCGCAGACCCTCCAGCAGTGCGTCCGCCAGCGGCCCGCGCCCGTGGACGCGCACCTTGCGCAGCCGGGCGCGCGGTTCGTCGGCGGCCAGCAGCTCGGCGGCGGCCAGCTGTGTCAGCAGCGACTGCGCGACCTCCGGTCCGAACCCCAATTCCCGTGCCCGCCAGAGAATCTCGCCCTCGGTCCGCGATCCGTCCAGCAGTCGCAGCAGCGCGGGCACCGCCTCGAGCGGCCCGGGCGGTTGCACGATGACCGCCTGCTCCGGATCCCACCCGAGCTGCACCGTGCCATTCGGGCGCACCAGCACGGTGATTCGAGGGTGGAGCATCGGTCCGCGGGTCGGCGTCACAGTCGTCATGCCACCAGCCTGCCCGCCCCCGGAAACGCGAAAACCCGCGAAAACGCTTGCTCATCAGCGCTTTCGCGGGTTATCCACAACTAGGCCGTGGCGTTGCCCTCGGGCTTGTCTCCCTTTGAATCCTCGCCCTTGCCTTCCTTCTCGGCCCGCTCCCGGGCCTCCGTCTCGGCCAGCTGCGCCAGCGGATCGTCGAATACCGTGGCGCCGCCGCCCAGCACCGAGTCGATGAAACTCGCCGGGGCGTCCAGGCTGGAGGAGTCGGGCAGCAGGTCCGGGTGCGCCCACACGCCGTCGCGCTTCTCCAGCCCGGCGTCGGTGGTCAGCCGCCGCCACAGTGCGGCGGCCTCGCGCACCTTGCGCGGTCGCAGCTCCAGCCCGACCAGCGTCGCGAAGGTCTGCTCGGCCGGGCCGCCGGTGGCGCGGCGGCGGCGCAGCGTCTCGGCCAGCGCGCCCGCCCCGGGCAGCCGATCGCCCACCGCGTCGGCGACCACGGTCTCCACCCAACCCTCGATCAGGGCCAGCAGCGTCTCCAGCCGTTCCAGCGCGGCCTTCTGCTCGGGAGTGGTCTGCGGTTCGAAAGTGCCCTGCGACAGCAGTTCTTCCAGCTTCGACGGATCCTGCGCCAGCGCCATGGGATCCAGGTTCTGGGCGGCCTGCTCGATGGCCGAGAAGTCCATTTTGATGCCGCGCGCGTAATCCTCCACCGCGCCCAGCACCTGCTGCCGCAGCCACGGCACATGCGCGAACAGCCGCTGGTGGGCGGCCTCGCGGGCGGCCAGGTAGACCAGGATCTCGCTCTCGGGCTGCTCGAGCCCGGCGCTGAACTCCGAGATCGCCGCGGGCAGCAGCGCCGCGGTGCCGTCGGGGCCCAGCGGCAGGCCGATATCGGTGGAGGTCAGCACCTCCTTGGCGAGCTGGCCCAGGGCCTGGCCCAACTGCGAACCGAAGGCGAGTCCGCCCATCTGGCCGAGCATGCCGAACATCGGGGCCGCGAATTCCCGGGCCTCGGCCGGCAGCGTCGCGGTCCACATGCCCGAAACCTGTTCGGCCACCGGATCGCACAGCCGCTTCCAGGTGGGCAGCGTCTCCTCGATCCAGTCGTTGGCGGTCCACGCGACGGTCTTGCTCGCGCCCGCGGGGAAGGTGGTGGCGGCGTCGAGCCACAGCTCCGCCAGGTGCGCCGCGTCGTTGACCGCGCTCTGGGCGCCGGAGGAGACGGGCGGAACGCTGGACCCGAGCTGCTGGCGGGCCAGCCGCTTGGCGATGTCGTAATTGACCGGACCGGTCTGCGTGCCCGGCTGTCCCATGCTCGAGAACATGGCACCCAGCTGCGTCAGCATCTGACCGAGTTGCGAGGGATCGAATCCGCCGCCGCCCGGACCGCCCATAGCGAATCCGAACGGGTTGTTCGCACCAGAATCGCTCGACTGGTCCCCGGGCTTGCGCTCCGGATCGTCGTCGCGATTCGAGAATCCGAACGGGAAATCACTCATACCCACTACGGTACTGGAGCCACGGATCACGCGAACCGCCGAGCGGAATGCGGCAATGGCCTCGATGACCAGTACCCTTGGCCGCGTGAACCGTCGGATATTCACCCTGCTCGCCGCTTTGGTCCCGATTCTGGCGCTGGTCATACTGGGCAGTGTCGTCACCGTTCCGTTCGTGGCGCTCGGACCAGGGCCGACGTTCAATACGCTGGGCGAAGTCGACGGAAAACAGGTGGTCGACGTGCGGGGCGCGGAGGTGAAACCGGCCTCCGGCAATCTCAATATGACCACCGTCTCCGTTCGCGATCGGCTGAATATCTTCGAGGCGATCGGCTTGTGGATCGACGGGCAGCATGGATTGGTGCCGCGTGCGGAGGTCTATCCCCCGGGACAGTCGCGTGACGATGTAGACAAATCCAATCAGCAGCAGTTCAAGGATTCCGAGGATTCCGCCGAATTGGCGGCCCTCAACTTTCTGAAGCTGCCGACCGCGGTGCAGCTGGCGAATGTCGCCGACGACGGTCCGGCCAAGGACATGCTGAAGAAGGGCGACGAACTCGTCACCGTCGACGGCAAGCCGATCGCCACCGCCAAAGACGTTGTGTCCGCGGTCTCCTCGGCCAAGCCCGGCACCACCATTCCGGTGGTCGTCCGCCGTGACGGCGTCGAGCAGACCGCCGAGATCACCCTGGGCGCGCGCCCCGACGACTCGAACAAGGGCTACCTCGGCATCACCCCCGACGAGATCTCCAAGGGCCCGATCAAGGTCGACTTCAATCTCGGCGAGATCGGCGGACCCTCGGCGGGCCTCATGTTCACCCTGGCCCTCATCGACAAGCTCACCACCGGTGATCTTTCCGGCGGCAAGTTCGTCGCGGGCACCGGCACCATCGATCCGGACGGCAAGGTCGGACCCATCGGCGGCATCCAATACAAGATGATCGCCGCCCGCGAGGCCGGCGCCGAGACCTTCATGGTCCCGGCCGCCAACTGCAACGAGGCCGCCCAGCGCACCCCGGCCGGCCTGCGCCTGGTCAAGGTCGAAAACCTGTCCGGCGCAGTCCAATCCCTCGAGGACCTCAACTCGGGCAAGGACGCCGCGAGCTGTAGCTGAGCTCAGTACTCGTCCGGATCGTTCTCGAGGGTGTGGCGCAGGGCCTCGACCAGGTTCGGGGCCAGGTTGGGCGCGGTGCGCAGGTCGAGGTCGCCGAACGGATCCTCCTCGTCCTCGCTGGGACGGACCTGGAGCAGCGACAGCGACGTGCCGTCGCGCAGGACACCGACGAACAGGCGGGCGTCGCGGCGCTCCGCGTGCGTCATGGCCGCGCGGCGCGCGGCCTGGTCGGCGGCGTCACGGTCGGCGAGCAAGGGCGCGATGGCGTCGTCGAGGGTCTGCTCGGCGGCGGGCGGCAGCACCACGATCTGCTGCACGAGAACGCAGCCCTCGACCGACGGCGGCCAACTGGTGGTGGCGAGGAACTCGTCCAGCGCCATGGCGTCGGCCTCACCCGCGATGTCCTCCGGGAAGGGCTCCTGCGCGATGGGAGTCAGCGCGTCCTGCTCGTCGAGCTGATCCAGCAGGGCGGGTTCGGCGGCGACCAGGTCGGCGGTCGGCACCAGCGCGAACATCTGCGGCGGGCGGTCCCAGCCCTCGCCGTCGACATACTCCGCGACTTCCCGAATACACCGGTACAGGGCCGACGCCGCCCACTGCTCTGGATTCACCCGGCAATCCTCGCATCCCGCCCGGGCGCATCCCACGCGGCAGGTGTTGGGTCGCGCGGCGGGCGTTTTACGTAGAGTGGGGCGCGAACGGTCCCCTGGGACCAACTCGCATCATCGGACTGCGACGCTGCGTGCCGGTATCCCGGCCGGGGCGTCGCCGGACCCTGGGAGAGTGGCATCGTGGGCATGCGCCCCCCGACCGGCTTACCTTCGCTGTCGCGACGCAGCCGCATTCTGCTCGTCACGGCCCTGGTGCTGGCCGCGCTGTTACTGGTCGGGCCCCGGCTCACCGACGCCTACACCAACTGGTTGTGGTTCGGGGAGGTGGGATTCCGCAACGTCTACAACACCGTGCTGCTCACCCGGATCCTGTTGTTCCTGGTGGTCGCGGTGGTCGTGGCGGGGATCATCTGGTTGGCACTGCTGCTGGCGTACCGCTCGCGTCCGGTGTTCGTGCCGATGAGCGGACCCGGCGATCCGATCGCCCGCTACCGCGCCACGGTGATGAGCCGGCTGCGCCTGTTCGGCATCGGCATTCCGGTGCTCATCGGCGTGCTGTCGGGCCTGGTGGCGCAGTCCAGCTGGGTGACGGTGCAGCTGTTCCTGCACGGCGGCTCGTTCGGGGTCAAGGATCCGCAGTTCCATCTGGACGTCGGCTTCTACGCCTTCGACCTGCCGTTCTATCGGATGGTGCTGAACTGGCTGTTCGTCTCCGTGGTGATCGCGTTCTTCGCGAACCTGGTAGCGCACTACGTCTTCGGCGGGCTGCGGCTGTCCGGCCGCGAGGGCACGCTGAGCACCTCGGCGCGCGTGCAGCTGGCCGTCCTGGCCGGAATCTTCGTGCTGCTCAAGGCGGTCGCGTACTGGCTGGACCGCTACGCGCTGCTGTCGAGCACCCGCAAGGAGCCGACCTTCACCGGTGGCTCCTACACCGATATCAACGCGGTGCTGCCGGCCAAGCTGATCCTGCTGTCCATCGCGGTCATCTGCGCTCTGGCCTTCTTCGCCGGAGTCGTGCTGCGCGACTTGCGGATTCCGGCCATGGCGGCGGCGCTGCTGGTGCTGTCCTCGGTGCTGGTGGGCGCGGTGTGGCCGCTGCTGGTGGAGCAGTTCTCGGTGCGCCCGAACGCGGCCACCAAGGAACAGACCTACATCGAGCGCAATATCGAGGCCACCCGGGCCGCCTACGGGCTCACCCAGGACAAGGTCGAATACGTCAACTACAAGGGTGAGGCGACGAAGGACCCGGTCACCGTCCCCGCCGACCAGCAGACCATCAAGAACATCCGGTTGCTGGACCCGAACCTGTTGACCCAGACCTTCATTCAGCGCAACCTGCAGCTGCAGAACTTCTACGGCTTCCCGGATCCGCTGGACATCGACCGCTACACCATCAACGGTGAAATCGGCGATTACATCGTGGCCGCGCGCGAGCTGCAGCCGCAGAACCTGTCCGGCAACCAGACCGACTGGATCAACAAGCACACCGTGTACACGCACGGCAACGGCTTCGTGGCCTCGCCGGCCAACAAGGTGAACGCGGCCCCGCCCAAGGAATCCCAGCAGGCCGGGCAGACCGCGGGCAGCGATTCCGGCGGCGGCTACGGCTACCCGGTGTTCAACGTCGGTGACCTTTCGACGGTCTCGGATCTGTTCACGCCCAAGGACAAGCAGGCCATCCCGGTCGATCAGCCGCGCATCTACTACGGCGAGCTGATCGCCAAGTCCGATGCCGACTACGCCATCGTGGGCGGCAACAACCAGCCCAAGCGCGAATATGACACTCCCACCAACCAGTTCACCTATGACGGCGCCGGCGGCGTGCCGATCGGCAACTGGTTCAACCGGCTGGCCTTCGCGGCCAAGTACGCCGAGCGCAACATCCTGTTCTCGGGCGCCATCGGGCCGGATTCGAAGATCATCTTCAATCGCAATCCGCGCGACCGCGTCACCCAGGTGGCGCCGTGGCTGACGGCCGACGGGGATGTGTACCCGGCGGTGGTGAAGGGCCGCATCGTCTGGATCGTGGACGCCTACACCACCCTCGACAGCTACCCGTACGCGCAGAAGACCTCGCTGGATGGCGTCGTAGAGGACAGCATCGACCAGACCACCGGGCGTCTACTGCCACGCAAGGAGGTCTCCTACATCCGGAACTCGGTGAAGGCCACCGTCGACGCCTACGACGGCACCGTCACCCTGTACGAGGTGGACAAGACCGACCCGGTGCTCGAGGCGTGGATGGGAGTGTTCCCGAACGCGGTGAAGCCGGAGAGCGCCATCTCCGACGAGTTGCGCGCGCACTTCCGCTATCCCGAGGACCTGTTCAAGGTGCAGCGGGAGATGCTGGCGAAGTACCACGTGGACGATCCGCGGGAGTTCTTCACCAACAACGCCTTCTGGTCGGTGCCCAATGATCCGACGCAGGAGGGCGCGGCCAGCGGCGCGCATCAACCGCCGTACTACGTCCTGCTCGGCGATTCGAAGACCGGCAAGCCCGCGTTCAACCTGACCAGCGTGATGGTGGGTTACAAGCGGAACTTCCTGTCCGCCTACATCCAGGCGCATTCGGATCCCGACAACTACGGCAAGATCACCGTGTTGAAGCTGCCCGCGGATTCACAGACGCCGGGCCCGGGCCAGACGCAGACGTCCATGACGACGGCCGATCAAGTGTCCCGAGACCGGAACCTGCTGACCGGCGGCAATGTCAACAAGATCAAATACGGCAATCTGCTGACCCTGCCGGTCGGCGACGGCGGCATTCTCTACGTCGAACCCTGGTACCTGGAACGCAATACCGGCGGGCCCAACGCGCCGTCGTTCCCGCAGCTGGTGAAGGTGCTGGCCAGCTACCGCGACAAGGTCGGCTACGGCTCGACGGTCAAGGAAGCCCTCGATCAGGTGCTGCCCGGAACCGGCAGCGCCGCAACCGATCAACCGGGGCAGGCGGGCACCCCGCCGACCCAGGGCGCGACCCCGCCGACCACGCCGGTGACCCCACCGGCCACCGGGTCCACCGGCAGGGACGCGGCGGTGAAACAGCTCGACGACGCCTTGAAGGCGGTTCAGGACGCGCAGAAGTCCGGCGACCTGGGCCAGTTGGGCAAGGCGCTGGAGCAGTTGCAGAACGCCGTGAACAACTACGAGAAGGCGGGCGGGTAACCAACTCGCGAGCGTGAAGGCGCTGTCACCCACCGGGTGACAGCGCCTTTCGCGTTCCCGAGTAGCCCCGCGATTCCCGAGCAGCCCCGCGATGTCTGGGGACTGGTCCCGGGTCGTGTGCCCGGGGCGGTTGGGTGACCGGGGCGCTTCGGATTTCAGGGCCACGGTCGAACGACAGGCGTGATCGGAGGCGCGGGTCCACCCGACGGTGTAGAAGGCCGGGGTGGTCTCGAGCGAGTGGACGGCATCGAAGGATCCCGGGTCGCCCGCGGGCGAGGATGCCGTCCGTGCGAGCGGGATCGCGTGGACCATGGTGTGCCCCTGCCGGATTCATATCCAGCGCACTGCAGTGGGCGCATTCGGTCCGCGAATCCGACACTGTGCGTGTGCTTTTCGGTCGGAACGCATCTCGGTCATCGATCCGCGCGGTCGCCGCCGTCGCGGTGGCGGCGCTCACCGGGCCCGGCCACGCTGGACACGTCTACGCGGGTGACCGGTCCCGCGGTGCTCTCGCCGCGAGACCGATGCCCTCGCCGAAATCCTCGGCTGCCCACTGCGATTCGAGGAGCTCGCGGGTGAGCGGTGCGCGGACGAGCCTGCTGCGCTTCGGCATCGACGCCGAGATGGCCGCGGCCATCATGGGCGTGCGCGCGACAGCGCCCGCAGTCCTTCGCCTCGGTGGTGCACCGGACCGTCGCGGAGGCCACGGGCCGGTTACCGCGAATCTTTCAATAATGGTCTTTCGATTATCGTGCGAAATTTACTGCCGCATAATAAGAATTGCTGCCCTCGAATAGCGAAAGGTGCTGCGTCGCCATTGACGCAGCACCTTTCGGTTTCTTCCGGTGCGGGAAGGAGATTCGGGTTACTTGTCCCAGGATTCGATGAGGGCGGCGTTGGACTGGAGGACCTGGTTGTACTGGTCCTGCACGCCGAACTGCTCGGCGAGGCCGCCGGCGACGCTCTTGGCCTGGTCGATCAGGGCCCGGCGGTCGGTCGGGGCGATGGGGGCGGGAGCGGGGGCCTCGGGCTCCGGGGCGGCCTGGGGCTCGGGCTCGGAGGCGCCCGCGCGCAGGTACTGGCCGCACACCGGCCAGGCGCCGACACCCTGGGTGGCCAGCACGTTCTCGGCGACGCGGATCTGCTCGGCCTTGCTGGCGTTGCTGGCCAGGCCATTGCCGCCGTTGGCGGCCCAGGTGCTCTGCGAGAACTGCAGGCCGCCGTAGTAGCCGTTGCCGGTATTGATGCCCCAGTTGCCGCCGCTCTCGCACTGGGCGACGCCGTCCCAGTCATGGGTGGGGGCGGCGGAGGCGGTTGCGGTGAAGCCGAACGGGACGGCAACAAGTGCGCCGGTGACGGCGGCGAAGCCGAGGGCGCGAGTGTTGATCTTCCGGTTCTGTTTCATGGTGTTTTCCCTCCCTGTGCCAACCGGCCCGGCGCAAGTAGCTCCGCCGTGTCCCTGTCCCCAGGAGTCGGGGTGCCCGACCGCGGGACAGGGTTTCCGGAATGCAGCGGTTCGGGTCGGAGCCCATCTCAGGTTTGATCCGGGCCGGAACTGACGATAACGAGGAAATCTCGGTAGATCACGTCTTGATAACTCTAGAATTGCATGAAGCGAATGACTGAAAAAACGGCGTTGATGCAGGTTGGCTATGCTGTAAATGCCAAACCCGAGCGGTCTGTTATCCCGTCGTGATGTGATCCAACTCACCGGGATTTTGTGACCTCAGTCACGTTTTATGGCGATTTCTGCGGCCGAACGCGCGCGCGAGTTTCTCAAATGGAAGATTTTCACCCTGATTGCTCCGGTTGGCGGGCAACCGTCCGGTCTGGTTCGCGGTGCCAGGCCCGTCGAACCTGCCGTCTCCATCCTCCGAATAGCCCTCTGGCCTGGCGATTTGGTGCACCTCATCGCCCGTGTGTAATGTTGTGTTCACCGACGCGGGGTGGAGCAGCTCGGTAGCTCGCTGGGCTCATAACCCAGAGGTCGCAGGTTCAAATCCTGTCCCCGCTACTACAGCGAACGGCCCGGAACCACACTGGTTCCGGGCCGTTGTCGTTCAGTCGGCGCCGAGCAGTAACCGCACCCGCGCCGAGAGCGCGACGGACAGTTCCTCGCGGCCGTAGAGGCCGCGGCTGCTGAGTGCGTCGAGCCTGAGCCCGTCGACCGTGGCGAGCGGCATCGTGGATCGAGTCGACGGGTCGGGGATAGTTCGCTTCGGTCAACTGGGCCGTCAGTTCCCGCCGTATCTCGGTCGGGGTGCGGCGCCGGATGTCGGCGAGGGTCTCGTGGGTCGCGGCGCGGGTGGCGAAGGGCAGCATCACCCGGGCCTCGCGTTCGCGTTCGATCGTTCCGGTTTACTTAGCAAGAACACAGGCGATTCGGGAGCGGCGCTCGGGCTTCGGCCGTTGAATGGGTAGTGCTGATTGGCAGCACGCCGTGAGGCCGAGTCCCAGGAGGTCGGGTCGTGCACACCGAAGCCATCGAGGTCGGAGATGTCGACGCCGACGCGCAGGTGCGGCTCGGCCTGGTGGCCGGGGCGGGGGCGAGCAGGCTGGGTCGGCGGACCATCAATGCCGACGCGTTCGCCACGTTCACCGATGCGCGCCTCGGGCGGAGCGCGTTCGTGGCGGCCGACGGGGTCGGTGATCATCTGGCGGCGGCCCGGGCGGCCCGACTGGTGGCGCGGGTCGCGGCACGGGTGGCGGTGAGCGAGGGTGCGCACACTGGAATCCTGGCGGCGCAGCGGGAATTGCTGCGGGGGCTACCCGAATCGAGCGCGGACAGCGTACTGGTGGTCGCGGTGCTGCCGAGCTCCGGACAATGGGATGGTCCCTGTGACATCGCGTGGGTGGGCGACTGCCGGGCCTACCGCTGGAACGGCCGCGTGCTGCACCGCATGACCACCGATCACACCGTGGCCGAGTACTTCAGGGCGCGCGGGCGCGATCCTCTGCCGGGCATGCGCCATCTGGTCACCACCTCGGTGCGGACCGCGCGGCCCGACGATATCGGGCGCACGGCCACCGGTTCCAGCGCGGGTCGATTGCTGTTGTGCACCGATGGGGTGGGTAAGAAGCTCGGCATGCCGATCATCAAATCGATTCTGGCCCATGGAGCTTCGGCGGGCCACGTCGCGGAGATGCTGGTCGGCGCGGCGCTCGGCCGCGGCGGCACTGACAACACCACGGCGCTGGTGGTGGACGCGACCCGTTGATCCGGGACGGTGTTTCCCGAATCCACCCAAGCTGGACGTGTGACCAGGTAGCTTGGGGTCCGAGATTGGCAGCATGCAGTATCGGGGATTCGCCGTGGCAGACAGATCGACATCCATTCGCGGTCGCATCGGCGGCCTGCTCCGGAAACCACCGGCAGGCAAGCCCGCGCGGGTCCTGCTCGTGCTGCTGCTGGTGGTGCCGACACTGGTCTCGGCCGTCTACATGTGGATCATGTGGGATCCGGAGTTGTACCTGAAGCAGATCCCGGTCGCCGTCGCCAGCGACGACGTCGGCGCGATCTCCGACGGCAAGGCCCAGAACATGGGCAGCGAGATCCTCGACACTCTCATCTCGAGCGGCGAGCTGCAATTCCATCGGGTCAGCAGTGCCGAGGCGGTACGTGGGCTGCGGGAGAGCCGGTATGCCTTCTCGGTCGTGATTCCCGCCGACTTCACCCGGAATGTACTGAGCGTGACCGATCCGGCGCCGCAGCACGCGCGAATCGCGGTCTGGTACAACGACTTCAACGGCACCATCGGGCCGGCGGTGGCCAATAGCGTTGTCACGGAAGCGCAGAATCAGATCGCGGCCACGATCGGACGAGGCTATGCCGGTCAGATCCTCGTCGGCGTCAACAGTCTCGGCTCCGGTCTCGGCGACGCCGCCAAGGGCGCGACCCAACTCGCCCAGGGCACCACACAACTCGCCGGCGGCGCCGGCCAGCTGTCCAACGGGCTCGACCAGGCCGTCACCGGCGCGGCGCAGCTCGCCGCGGGCACGGGTGAACTCCACACCGGTGCCGTCCAGCTCGCCGACGGCGCGAACCAATTGGTCACCGGCACCGACCAACTCGGCTCCGGCGCGACCCAGATCCGCGATGGCGTCGACCAGGTCGTCTCCCCGCTGCTGGCTGCCCTCGAACCCGCCGGGCGGTTCGCGGCCCAGCTCGATCCGCTGCTCGACCAACTGGGCAAGAATTCCGACCCCGCGGTGGTCGACGCGGTCACCCAGCTGAAGAACGTCATCGGTCAGGTGCGCCCCGGCGATCCCGACTCGCTGGTCGGGCAACTGACCCAATTGCGGGACGGCATCGAGGAATTGGCCCGCCAGCTCACCGACCCCAAGGCCGACTATCGCGCCGGGGTGCTCGCCCTCGCCGACGGCGCCGCCCAACTGCGTGACGGCGCAACCCAGCTCGGCAGCGGCGCGAACGAACTCTCCACCGGCCTGAACCAGCTGGCAGACGGGGGCCGCGAACTCCGCGCGGGTGTCACCCAACTCGGCGACGGCGCAACCCAACTCGACTCCGGCCTCCGCGACGGCGTGGCCGCCGCGCCCCACATCGCCGACCCCCATGCCTCGGCCGACGTCATCGCCCAGCCCGTCACCATGGACATCCGCAACCAGGAACCCAGCCAACTGGTTCGCGGCGGCGACCGCAGCCACAAGGACATCGCCCGCGGCGCGGGCCCCGCCCTCGTCGTCATGGGCGCCTTCCTCGCGGCCATCATTCTCTGGATGCTGTTGCGCCCCTTGCGCGGTGCCGCCACCGGCCGCTCACCCTGGCATCGCGCCGCCACCCCCATCCTCCGTGGCACCGCGGTCGGCGGCGCCGGCGTCATCGCCCTGTCCGCCTTGGCCGCCGGCTATGGCAGCCGACTCGGCTGGTCCCCGCAGCAGTGGCCGGTCATGGCGGTCGTCATCGCCCTGGTCGGTCTGGTGGCCGCCGTGACAACCCAACTGTTCGTGGTCCTCTTCGGGCGCGTGGCCGGTTCCATCGCGGCCTTCTCCTTCTATATGTTCCAAATCTTCGCCTTCGGCGGCGTCTTCCCGGCGGGCACGACACCAATGCTGTTCCGTCCCTTCAAGGACATCGCCCCCATGACCTACGCCCGCCGAGCCGTCATCCGCACCGACATAGCCCTCTACGACCGCATGTTCTGGACCTCGATCGCCGCCCTCACCCTCATGCTCGTGACCGCACTCGGGATCATGGTCGCTGCCCGATACCTACGGGCCACCGACAAGCCCCGATTCCCGTCCCCCGAACCCGCCCTCGACACCCCTCCGGCCCCCTCCGCGCCCTGAAAACCCCTTCTGACCAGTCGATTAGGTTCCCTGGCCCACCCGTGTGTAATGTTGTATTCACCGACGCGGGGTGGAGCAGCTCGGTAGCTCGCTGGGCTCATAACCCAGAGGTCGCAGGTTCAAATCCTGTCCCCGCTACTAAGCGGAAGGGCCCCGGAACCACTGGTTCCGGGGCCTTTTCGTATTGATTTCTGCCGGGATCGATATTGGCCGGCACCGATTACACGCCGACGCGTTGTGTGCCGAATCGCCGCTGGCCTCGCCGACGCTTCCCAGCTCACCGATGTAGGACAGGTCGTAGCGGGCCGGAATCTCGTTGCCTCACTTCATGACTGTGCGGATGAGACGGTGCTGGTGGTGTTCATTGGTCTCCGGGGTCGGCGGTCACGCGCTGGAAGATCACCGAAGGCGAGGACACGATCAAACGGACCGAGATCGCCCTGCTGGCCGGTCGAGTCGAGGCGGTGTAGTAGTGCCGGCCCCTCGTGGCGGGGTATTCGGAGTGTCCTCCTACACCTGGTGACCGGTTGGCGAGCGGACCGTAGACCAGAGGCATGTGCCCGGTGATCCGGCCGATGTCGGCGGTGCACCAATGCGTCCGCGTTCGGGCGGTGGTCGCACACGATGTGGTGCGGTGTGATGCATGATGGAATTCGCCGAGAATGTGACGAGGAAGACATCGCGAGATGGCAGACCGCAGCACCCTCTCGCAGCAACGAGCTGCATTGGAACAAGAATGGGCCCGCTGGATTCCGGGCCCGGCACCTGAGCCGCCGTCCACGGTCGGCTCCCTGGTGCGTGGCGAGGTGGCGCGATCGTGGATGCGTTCGCTGCCCAATGTCGATCCGGGAAGAGACTGCGCGCCCATCGAACCGGGTGATATCGCACCGCGCTGGGCCGAGTCGCCGCTGCGCGGGCCGGTGACCCAGCTGGCCGACCAGTTGCACGGGATAACGCACGATGCCGGCTACGTCGCCGCGGTGACCGATGAGGCGGGCACGATCCTGTGGTCCGACGGCGGCGCGGTCATGCGCCGCCGCGCCGAGCAGGTCAACTTCGCACCCGGTGGCCGGTGGGACGAGATCCATATGGGGACCAATGCGCTGTCGCTGGCCTTGCATACCGGTGAGCCGAGTCAGGTCTTCTCGGCCGAGCATCTGGTCGCCGCCCTGCACGGATGGGTCTGCTACTGCGCTCCCATCCGGGCGGCCGACGGTCGCCAGCTCGGTGTTCTCGATCTGTCGACGACCTGGGATCGTGCGCATCCGCTGGCGATGTCCATGGCACGGACGCTGGTCAGCGCCATCGAGACGCGGTTGTGGATGGGCGGTGAGGTGAGGCCCGAAGCCGGAATCCGGCTGACCAGTCTGGGGAGTGCGCGCGTGACCCGCGACGGCCGGCCGGTGCGGTTGCGCCCCCGGCAGATCGAGATCCTCACGCTCCTCGCGCTCGAGCCGGAGGGATTCACCCACGAACGGTTGCACTACGCCATCTATGGCGACCGTCCGGTCACCTCGAGCACCTTGAAGGCGGATGTCTCGCATCTGCGGCGGGCGACCGGCGGCGAGATCGCCAACCGCGTCTATCGACTGACAGTCCCGTTGGCATGCGACGCGGTCGACTTGGCCGCCGCGCTGGATGCCGGCGACACGGCCGAGGCCGTGCGCCTGTATCGCGGGCCGTTGCTACCCGATTCGGAGACGCCCGGAATCGTCGAGTGGCGAGAGTATTTCCAGGTCGGGGTGCGAACGGCGGTGCTGGCCGACGCCGATCCCGAGCATGCGCTGCGCTACGGCGAGCGGACGCCGGACGATGTCGCCGTGCATGAGCATGCCCTGCGGTTGCTGCGCCCGGACGATACGCGGCGGGCGGTCGCCGTGGCGCGCCTGCACGCCGCGTCGCGGGTCTGACCGGCCGGATCGCGCGACCAAGCCTGCTGTCGACCCACGCTGAGGGCGAGTGGTGCGCATCACGGCCCGCCGGGAGTTCTCACAAGGCGAAGGCGGGCGATGACGGCAGTCCGCGGCGCCGTGCATGGATCTGAAATGGGTATGTGTCTGAAAAGCCTGCGAAACCGCCGGTGAATGGCGAGAATCAGCCATGACTGTGCTACGGACCGAGCAGCCGTCGCATTGGCCCGAAAACCCATCGGCACCAGAGGAATTGGATAATGAGCAGGCTGGCGACATCGTGCGTGGCGATCTTGGTCGCCGCGACCGTCACGGTCGGGACCGCGGTTGTCGGCGATGCGCGGGCGGAGACGTCCGGCGCGCAGCCCTGCACCCCGTACACGGCGATTCTCGCGCCTGGGACCTGGGAGACGCATTCCGACGCGGATCCGACCGTGCCGGTCGGCATGCTCAGGCCGGTCGGCGATGGCCTGCAACGGCAGTTCGGCAACGACATCACCGTGCTGTATGCGCCGTATGCCGCGAGTGCTTTCGACCAGGGCCTGAGCTATGCGCAATCCCTGAGCACCCTCGAATCCCGATTGCACCGAATGGCGAGCAGCCTGTGCGGCTCGACGCGGGTCATACTCGCCGGGTACAGCCAGGGCGCGGACGGCATCGGCGATCTCGCGACCGAGATCGGCAATGGCGAAGGCCCGATCAGTGCCGATCGGGTGGTCGGCGTCGGGCTGCTCGCCGATCCGCATCGCGATCCGAATACCACACTCTCGCTGGGCAACCCGCAACCCGGTCATGGTATCGCCGGAACGCGGAGTCAGGATTTCGGTGCGCTGACCGACAGGGTGCGCACCCTGTGCGCCGACGGCGATCTGTACTGCTCGCTCAATGCCGCCGCCTCCCCGTTCCTCGCGGCGCTCGGCCGGGTACTCAGCGGCGATCCCGCACCGATCGCATCACTGATCCCGGCCGGCACCGACCCCGGCACGCTCATCGCGCAGGCCGTGACAGTAGGAGCGGGCTGGGCGGCGACCGCGGCGAACCTTCCCACCATTCTCGCCGGCCTCACCGACCTCCCGGCTTCGATCCAGGCGGGTGATATTCACGGCGCGCATCAGATCGCGAGCGACCTCAACGTCGCCTTGGCTCCGATAGTCCAGGCGGCCGCGGGCGTGAATCTGCCTCTCATCGGCTCGGTCATCCGTGCGGCGGCCACCGTCGACCCCTCGGGCTGGACCGCCGCCGAAAGCGTCATCGCCGATGTCCTGACCCAGATCGACATCCTGCGAATCGCCGGGGATGTCGGCCAAATGCAGGAAACCCTCTGGCGCGCAGTCGAATCCCTCGCCCGTAACGACCCGCTCGCCGCCGCCGCCGAAATGGCGACCCTCACCACGCCCGGACTCGACCTGGCCGACGCCGTCGTCGGCCCCTTCACCGCCGCCGTTCGCGGTGACCTCCGGGTAGCCGCGCAAACCCTGCTCAGCATCGGCGGCCCCGACTGCGTCAACGATCTGCTGCAACTGAGCCGTCAGGGCCTGGACATGGCCACCTTCTACGCTTCGAACGCCCACGTCGACTACGGCGACGACGCACAGATACTTCTGAGCTTCCTGGGCTCCCAAGCCATCTCATAGGACGACCGACCGCCTCATACGGTCCCGAACCTCGCCGAACAGCGATGCGGCGTAGAAGGACTCCCGCTGTTCGACTGAATCCTGGCCGCTCGCTGGAGTTCCTTCATGATCCGGGCCCGAGAGCGCAGGCGGGCGTGGGTCTTGCAATTCGAGCCGACCATTCTGGCGCGAAATGTCCCCTATCGGGCGCGTTCGATCCCCCCTCGGCTGCGTGAAGGCGATTAGATTTGCCCGGTCCGGGCCCGACGAGGGGTGGGTCCGCACATTCGTCACCGGGCCACGGAAGTGGAGGCTCGATGCCCGGCCGGGCGATGCGGGACATGATGGAGGAACGCCCGGCCGGGCACGCGGCGCGGACGGCCATCCCACTGGCATGAAAGTCTCCTCGCCCGGCGGCGACCGCGTCGGCCCGCCGTGGACGCAATAACCCGCCACTCCAACCGATTTCGCGACCATCATTCGGGAGGACCGGCGGTGCCGCCGATCACCGCTCCCGGGCCCGCTGACCCGGCCGGGTCAAGCGAGGGCGCTGCCGTGCTGCCAGTCGGGCCAGGATATGGTCCAGTCGCCGCCCTGCCAGATGTCGAGGGGGTTGCCGCCGGTGTTGCGGACTTCGACGATGTCGCCGGGTTCGGCGAAGTCGAAGTACCAGGCGGCGTCCGCGGGGCTGAGGTTGAGGCAGCCGTGGGAGACGTTCGTATTACCCTGGGCCCAGACGGTGGCGGCGAGTTCGTGCAGGTAGATGCCATCGTGGCTGATGCGGACGGCGTTGTTGATGGATTCGCGGTAGCCGAGGCCGGAGTTGACGGGTAGGCCGTAGCTGGAGGAGTCCATGCTGACGACGCTCTTCTTGTCGAGCACGGTGTAGACCCCCGGATGCGTCCAGAAGGAGAGGAGCCGGCCGCCCACCACGGCGGTGCCGCCCCTGCCCATGGAGGTGGGCATGGTGCGGACCAGGTTGCCGTTCTCGAAGACCTGGATGTGTTTGGTGTTGTCGTCGGCGATGGCGACGTGGGACGGGCCGATCACCACGGAGACGCGCTGGTCGTCCCGGCCGTACAGGCCCTCGCCGAGGCGGACGCCGAACAGGTTCGCCGCCACTGTGATTCGGGTGCCGGGGGTGTGATAGTTCTCCGGACGCCAGTGCGCGTTGCGGTCGTCGAGCCAATACCATGCGCCGGGCACCGCGGGCTCGGTGGCGACCTGGAGGGCGCGTTCCGCGGCGGCCCGATCGACGGCCTCGTCGAAGTGCGCGACCAGCACCAAGCCGACGCCGTAGGTTTCGCCGTCCTGGAGGTCGAGGAGATTGTTCGAGCGGAAGGCGACACCGGTCAGCGCGTCGGGCCGCACAGTGGTGAAAACGGCGGTGGCGTTGACCTCCCCGGTCTCGCCGTTCGCCACTGCCGACGCCGTGTAGGTATGGCCGTAGCCGAGTGGTTCGGAACTGATCCAGGTCCGGAGATCCGGAGAGAGCGCGCCCGGTAGCGGCCGACCGGTCTCGTCGATCCAGGCGACCGAGGTCAAGGTCCCGTCGAGGACATCGACCCGGCCGGGTCGGCGCGGACTCAACTCACGTCCGGCGGTCACCGGCGGAAAGACGAGGCGCGCGGGCCGCGAGCCGTATGGCAGCAGCCCATTGCCCCGATTCGGCACGCTGCTCGCGACGAAAAGTCCGCCCAGCCCCATGATCCCAGCCAACACCTGACGACGCCGCAACCCCATCGCCCGCTCCCTTCGGCCTGAGCCCGAACCCGGCTCGGTCGTGTCAGCATCGCCCCACCCGGCGACAAGATCACGGCGCCGGACGGAACCTCGACCGATCCGTCGCGGAACCGACACCTCGCGGCAATCCAGCCGGACCGCGGCGGGGCCGCGCTACACAGGAGCCCAGCCCACGAGGGCGCGGGTAGGAATCTCCGGCCTTCAGGCCGCGGCGGACATCAATTCAATGTCGCGTGCATGAGGTAGACGTTGTAGCTGTTCCAGGCCGACATGGTGAAGTACAGGTCCTTACCCGCGGACCACGGGTGAATGAATCCGCCGTAGGCGGTCGGGTAGTCCTGGGTGTTGAGCAGCGGCACCGGATCGGTCCATGCGCCCTGGGGTTCGGCGGCGGTGCGAAGGACGATCTGCTGGCGGACCGTGTCCAGGTACACCATCTGCCACTGGCTCGACTCGGGGTCGTAGTGCACGGACAGTTCGCTGGCGGTGCCGGAAACCAGTGGCGTGGCGAGCAATTCGTTGGCGCCGTCGGCCGGGATCCAGGCGCCGTTCACCCAGTACTGGTACGCGGACTTGTTGAGCACCTGATCGGCGGGGACGCGGGCCAGCCCGATGACGCCGAGGCGGCCGTTGGGGGTGCCGAACATGTAGACGTAGTCCCCGTGCGGAACCATGGTCGCGACCTGGAAGCGCCCGAGCCCGAACAGGTTGTCCCAGCGGGCCCACTGGGATTTGGTCCAGGTGCGCCCGTTGTCGTCGGACCAGGCGATGCCGCCGAGATTGGTCCACCACATACCGGGGATCTTGCTCCAGCGGTTGACCGACATGTAGGTCAGATACTGCCGGTCACCGACCGCGAATCCCGAGGTGGGAATGGTCGTGGTCTCGAAGTTCTTGATCTTGCGGCTGTCGAGGATCTCGGCGGCGTGGCAGCGGCTGTTCTGCACGAAGTCGTCGAGGACCAGGCCCTGGGACAGATCGCGATTGCTGCTGTAGGCGATGACGTTGCTGCGCCAGTCCTGCTTGTCGGTGCCGGCCCCGGTGGGTTTCCACCCCTTGCCGAAGGTGTCGCCGAACACGACCGCGACCTGACCGGGCTTGGTCTCCCACATGAGTCCCAGATCGGTGCCGTCGACCGACCAGCGGGTGTCGGTGCGGTTGACGGACCCGTGGCCGGTGACCTGATTGACCAGCTCGACGGAGTCCACCCGCACCGGGGCCACGGGCGCGGAAACCGGTGCGGGCGTGGCGGGTTGCACGGCCGGGGTGGGGGAGGCCTGCGGCTCCGGCGATTCGCCGCCGGGCACCACGATCGGGATGGGCTCGGGTTCGGTGGCGATCTCGAGCCGCGGGAGCGACGCGCTGCCGCCGCCGGGCTGGTCGGCCGGGCTCGGAGTGGTGTCATCGCGGATGTCCGGGCACGGGCTGGCGCACGGATCGGCGGGCAGCGTCACGGAATCGACACGCGTGTCGTCGGGTTTGGGACCGGGCACCTGGACCGTCACGATCTGCGGCACCGGAACCGGGATCCGAATGGTCACATTGCCCTGCGGTTCGGTGTCATGGGGGTTCGACTGGCGATCCAGCGGATCGAATCCCGTTTCTCCGCAGCTGTTCATGGGCGCCGGGGCCCACGGGTGCGGCGTGGCGCCGGCGGGCGTCGCGGGCAACAGCATCGCGCCCAGCGTGACCACCCCCGAGAGCGCCAGTGCCGCAGGAAGTTCGGTACGGCTCGACTGGCGCCAGGATCCAATTCCCATATGGTCTGCGGCTCCTCGTCCCAAGATCGGCTCACTCACCTTAGTCCGGTCAGTGGGACGGCGCGCGCAATGGTGAATCGGTCGCCGTCGAGCGGGCGGGGTGGGCGTGTCCCGTTGATCGCGGTCGCCGTCGGCGGTGTGAGACGGAGGCGGCAGACTGAACGGTAATGAAACTGCCTGATCTTCCCGACCTTCCCGTGCGTGCGGCCCTCGACGAGGTCACGGAGACCCTCGTCGAGCGTGGGACCGCCGTGCTGGTCGCCCCGCCGGGTACCGGCAAGACGACCCTGGTGCCCTTGGCCCTGGCCGCGAGCGCGACGGGGCGCGTGGTGGTGGCGGAGCCGCGTCGGCTGGCGGCGCGGGCGGCGGCCGCGCGGATGGCCGCATTGCTGGGAGAGCGGGTCGGGGAGACGGTCGGGTATGCAGTGCGCGGGGATCGCAAGGTGGGGCCCGCGACCCGGATCGAAGTGGTGACCTCCGGGCTGCTGGTGCGGCGCTTGCAGAACGATCCCGAACTCGGCGGCGTCGATGTGGTGGTGCTCGACGAATGCCATGAGCGGCACCTCGACGCGGATCTGCTGCTCGCGCTGCTGCTGGATGCCCGGGCCGGGCTGCGGCCGGATCTGCGGGTGCTGGCCACCTCGGCGACCGTTGCGGCGGAACGGCTTTCGGTACTGCTCGGCGGTGAGGGACAGGCCGCGGCACCGGTGCTGGAGGTGCGCGGGCGCGCGTATCCGGTCGAGTTGGAGTATGTGCCGGCGGCGGCCCGGGAGCGGACCGAACAGCAGGTCGCCCGAGTGACGCGCATGGCGCTGGCGGGCAGCGTGGGGGATGTACTGGTCTTCCTGCCGGGCGCGGGCGAGATTCGGCGGACCGCCGAACAGTTGTCGGGGCTGCCCGATGTGGATGTGATGCCGTTGCACGGCAGGCTCGCCGCCGCGGCACAGGACGCGGCACTGCGGCCGGGGCCGCGGCGGCGGATCGTGCTGTCGACGGCGGTGGCCGAATCGAGTCTGACCGTGCCGGGGGTGCGGGCCGTGGTGGATTCGGGATTGGCGCGGGTGCCGCGGATCGATCACCGACGCGGGCTGTCGGGGCTTGCGACCGTGCGGGTTTCGGCGGCGGTGGCCGAGCAGCGGGCGGGGCGCGCCGGTCGTGAGGGTCCGGGATGGGCGTGGCGGTGCTGGCCGGAATACGAGCACGCGACGCTGCCCGCCTATCCGGAGCCGGAGATCCGCACGGCCGATCTGACCCGGCTGGCCCTGGAATTGGCGTGCTGGGGGACCGGGGACGGGCAGGGGCTGGCGTGGTGGGACGCGCCGCCGGCGGGCGGTCTGGCGGCGGGGCGGGCGGTGCTGCGGGCGCTGGACGCGGTGGATGACGATGGGGCGGTGACGGATCGGGGGCGACGCATGGCGGCGGTGGGCCTGCACCCGCGGCTGGCGCGGGCCCTGCTCGACGGGGCGAGCGCGGTCGGCGCGCGGTCGGCCGCGGAGGTGGTCGCGATGCTCGATGACGACTCGCTGGCCTCGGGCATCGATGTGGCGGCGGCCATGCGCGGCCTGCGTCGTGAGCGGCCCGGCGGCTGGCAGCGCGAGGCGCGGCGGCTGGCCGAACTCGTCGACGGCGAGGGCGTCGACGATCCGGCGCTCATCGCGGCACTGGCTTATCCGGAGCGGCTGGCCCGCCGCCGGGGGCCGGGCTCGGCCAGCTATCTGATGGCGGGCGGCACCGCGGTGAGCCTGCCGCCCGGCAGCGGGCTGGGGGATGCGGAATGGCTGGCCATCGCCGTGGCCGGACGCGATCCCGGCCAGTCGGAGGGCCGGATCAGATTGGCCGCCAAGGCCGATGAACGGCTGGCCCGTCACGCCGCCGCGAATCTCGTGGACACCGCGGACGAGGTCGACTGGGTCGACGGCGATCTGGTGGCTCGCCGTGTACAGCGCCTCGGCGCGATCGTGTTGTCGCAGAAGCCGCTCGAAGACCCCGACCCGAACCTGGTTTCCGCCGCTCTGCTGCGTGGCCTGCGGGCCACCGGGCTGGACCTGTTGCGCTGGGACGAGGATGCCCGCAACCTGCGGCAGCGCCTGACCTTCCTGCACCGCACCCTCGGCGCGCCCTGGCCCGCCGTCGACGATGACACCCTCTTGGCCGCGGCCGAAACCTGGCTCGCCCCCGAGCTTTCCAGCGCCCGCCGCCGTGCCGACCTGGAACGCGTCGACGCCGGTCAGGCCCTGCGCCGCCTGCTCCCATGGCCGGAGGCCGCGCGACTGGAGGAGCTCGCCCCCGAACGCCTGGAAGTCCCGTCCGGCAGCCGGATTCGCCTCGACTACTCCGTTGACCCGCCTGTCCTGGCCGTCAAGGTGCAGGAGGTCTTCGGCTGGACCGAGCCACCGCGACTCGCGGGTGGCCGTACGTCGATTCTGCTGCACCTGCTTTCCCCGGCCCAGCGCCCGGTCGCCGTCACCGCCGACCTGTCGTCCTTCTGGCGCACCGGCTGGTCCCAGGTCCGCGCGGACCTGCGCGGCCGCTACCCCAAGCACGCCTGGCCCGAGGACCCCACCACGGTCACCGCGCACCGCGGCACGGCCCGCAATGCCGACCGCCCCTCATCACCGCCCAGGTGAACAGCCCGCGGGCCGCGCGTGATGCGGCCGGGTGGTGGGTGGCGTGGCCGCGTGGTGCGTGATGCGGCCGGGATCGTGTCGACGCGGCTGAGGCATGTGTGAGGCGGCTGGTCGTGTGTGACGTGGCTGGGCTGCCGTGCACAGTGCCATGCACGCGGAAGCTCCTGTGCGGGACCGATTTCCGGCGCCACGGAATAGCGTGTGACCCGAGAATGCTGGCTACCGGTGCGTCCGGTGTTCGGACGAGTGGTTCGACCCGCCCGGTGAGAGGGTGGAGAGGGAGTGTGACGGCATGCGTGCGATTCGATTCGACGAATTCGGCGGGCCGGAGGTCCTGAAGTCGGTGGAGCTGGAGGTGCCGCAGCCGCGGTCCGGGCAGGTATCCATCGATGTGGCCTACGTCGGCGTGAATTTCGCTGATTTGCAGGCGCGAGCCGTGGGTTACCGGGTGCCGGGGCTGCCGTTCGTGCCGGGCCTGGAGCTGTCCGGCCGGGTGCGGGCCGTCGGTGAGGGTGTGGAGGGTCTGAGCGTGGGGCAACCGGTGGCCGCCATTACCGAAGGCGGCGCCTACGCCGATGTCGCGGTGGTCTCGGCCTCGACCGTGTTCCCGGTGCCGGAGGGCGTCGATCTGCGCACCGCCGCGACCCTTCCCACGGTGCTGCCGACCGCCTACGCGCTGGTACACACCGTCGGCCGCCTGCAACCGGGGGAGACCGTCCTGGTGCAGGCCGCGGCGGGCGGCGTCGGCACGGTGGTCGCGCAGATCGCCAAACTGGCGGGCGCGGGCGCGGTGTACGGTGTGGTGTCCAGCCCGGCCAAGGCCGAGTACGCCCGCGAATATGGTTATGACGAAGCGTTTCTGAACGAATCCTTCGCCGCCGATGTCGCCGCCGCCACCGGCGGGCGCGGCGTGGACCTCGCGCTCGAGTCCATCGGCGGTGAAACCCTGCGCCGCACAATGGATTCCCTGGCTCGCTTCGGCCGCCTGGTCTCCTTCGGCAATGCGGGCGGCGAGGGCCCGTGGCAGATCGGCTCGGCCGACCTCTATCCGCAGGGCCGTTCGGTGGCCGGGTTCTCCATTCTGGGGCTGAGCGTCGCCGCCCCGGATGTCCTGCACGAGATCGCCTCGCAAGCATTCGAACTGGCCACCTCCGGCAAGGTGCAGCTCCCCATCACCGCCGAGTTCCCGCTCGCCGAGGCCGCGGAGGCGCACCGGCTGATGGAGGGCCGCGCCTCGACCGGCAAGTTGGTGATCGCCGTCAATCCCTGAGCGGCTGCGGCGAAGCGCCTACCACCGATACGCGGCGGTCCGGAGGCCGCCGTGCGCGGCCGGGTGAAATCATCGGCCGGCCAGGCCACGTAGCCGGCCGACCGGATCGACAGCACCCGGCCGAAGCAGTGGCAGCGGTCGCCGAGACGCGGTGCGGCGATCCGTTCAGCTTGCTGTGCGGGCCGTCGGATCCGCGGCGTCGCGGGAAGATTCCGTCATACGGCCGAGTGCGGGATATCCGGTGTGCCGAACCAGCGCCGCAAGGCGGTGCGGAGTGCGTCCTGGTCGGCCGGGGTGAAATCGTCGGCCGCCCAGGCCACATACCCGTCCGGGCGAATCAGCAGGGCCGCTGCGGGAGGTTCGGCGGCGGTAGCGGCAACGGGCGTGACGCGGTCGGTCCAGCCCGCGACGGCGGCCGCCGGATCGACGGCGCCGCCGAAAGCCAGCAGGACGGGGCGCGCGTCACGCAGAAGTTCGGCGATTCGGGTCGGGCCATCGTCTGTTTCGAGTGCGCAGTCGGGGAAGAAGTGGCCCGACAGCCGATGGCCGTCGCCGACGTCGTAGCGGACATCCGAGCCCGCCAGCAGCCCGGCGACATGGGTGGCTGCCGCTGGAAGCCGGAGCAGCTCACCGAAAAGCTCTCGGAGAGCGGTGATTTCCGGACCGGGGGAGACCAGCGCCGCCTGTGAGAGCGAGTACATCACCACGCGCTCGGCCACCGGGCGGCGTTCGGACTCGTAGGTGTCGAGCAGGCCCTCGGGAGCCCAGCCCCGAAGTTCGGCCGCGAGTTTCCAGCCGAGATTGACGGTGTCCTGCAGGCCGAGGTTGAGCCCGGGTCCGCCCATCGCCGAATGGACGTGCGCGGCATCGCCGAGCAGGAAGACATTGCCCTGCCGGTAGTGCTGGGCCACCCGGGTGTTCTGGCCGATCGTGCGGCGCAGGGTGTGCGGACCCGGGCCGGACGGCGGCGTGATGGGCAGCGGCACGCCCAGGACGCGCGCGACGCTGTCGTGCAGTTCATCGAAGGCCAGGGGCTCGTCCTCGGAACATTGTTCGCCGCCCTGGAATTCGATGGTTCCGACGATCGGCCGGCCCGGATCGAGTTCGGCGAAGATGAAGATGCCGCGTTCGAGCCGGTGATGCCCGAGTCCGAATCGGCCCACCCCGGGCACGTCGATGCCGCCGTCGCCGGCGCGGAACTCCTCCGGCAGGGTGGCGTGGCCGACCCGGCTGACGTGTCCGGCGCTGGTGATCCCCGGGAACTCGATGGCGGTTCGTTTGCGCACCGTGCTCTTACCGCCGTCCGCCCCGACCAGGAAGCGGGCGGTGAGCCGGTAGGGTCCGTCGGGGGCGGACACCGAGACCGAGATGTGGTCACCGGCGGGCTCGAAGTCGGTCAGCTCGTGTCCCCAGCGCAGGTCCACGCCGAGATCGACGGCGTGCTCGGTGAGAATCGTCACCATCTCCGGTTGCGGCTTGAAGACGAGGTGGACCGGATTCGGTTGTACCGCCGCGAGATCCAATGGCATCCCGCCGAAGATGTACCGCGGTGTGGGAGCGGGTGCGGCCGAACTTCCGCTGAACGCGCTGTACAGCCCCCGCATATCCAGCACCCGGACCACCTGTCCGGCCAGGCCGTTGGCCTTCGGTTCGGCGCTGGGCGCGGGCAGCCGGTCCAGCACGATCGGGCGGAGTCCGGCGAGTGCGAGTTCGCAGGCGAGCATCAGGCCATTGGGTACGGCTCCGGCGATGACGATGTCGACGGTTTTTTCGGGCATGGCAAATAGACCTCTTGTCGTTGAGGGTGTTCGAAGATCCGACGAAAGCGGGCTGCTAGGCCGGTGGTTGGGGCAGGCCCGCGGCGAAGGCGGTCAGGGCCTGCCGGAGCAGATGGGTGACGGGCACCGGAGGGGCGGTGCGCACATAGACCTCGAAGGCGGCCTGTTGCGCGGCGGCGACAGCCCCGGCCACCAGCCGTGGGTACAGGTCGAGTTCCGGGTCGGCGCCGCTGCGTTCGGCGATGGCGGCGACGAGACTGTCCTCGATGCCTTTGGACAGCAGGGCCCGAGTCTCCGGGGCGGCCAACAGTTTCCGGACTTCGGAGAGCTCCGTGGGGGAGGGCGCGTACCCGGGCGACTCGGCCAGTTCGTCCTCGAGCGGCTGGAGCAGGGCCGCTGTCAGCGACTCCCACAGTGGCTCGTTCGCCGGGCGGGAGCGCAGGATCTCGACGGCGCTGCGGATACGGGCGAGGTGCCGGTAGGCGAGGGCGTCGTACTTTCCGGAGAAGTAATTGTTGAAGGTGCGCACGGACACTCCCGCGCGTGCGGCGATATCCTCGCGCACCACGTTCTCCAGGCCGCGTTCGAACATGAGCTGAAGGGCCGCGTCGCTCAACGCTTTCCGAGTGTCGAGCTTCTTGCGTTCGCGGAGACCGAGGGGCTGTTCGTCCGGCATGAGTTCCAGTATGCCCAAAAGATTCCCGGTGGGCAATGTTTCCCACTGGGAAAGTTTTCGACTGCTCGTGGCTCGGCTGTTCCGACACCCAGCGGGCCGCATCGGCAGCGCCGTGTGGCTCGAAAGTCCTTCCCGTGGATGGCAGCCCATTGGGCGGGTTCGACCGGTCCGAGCATCATGGCCTGGGTCGGGCATGGATCCGGGTGGGCGTCTCGGTGCTGTCGGTGTCGCCCCTCGTCTCGGTATTCGTTTCGGCGGCGGGGTTGTCGGTGGCCACGGGCCCGGTGTCGGGCACGGGCATGGGTTTACCGGGATGACGCGCCGGGGTGGCCGAAACGTACAAATCTGGACAGTCGGTTCCCGACTGACGAAGAGGGCCGAGAGCCATTCGGGGATAAGGTTTTTGCCGCGATAGTGTGCAGGTATGCGGGTTGGCGGCCAAGATATGCGAGTGCGCACGAAATTCTCCAGCGAACTGATCGCGCTGACCGATGAGCTCGCGCATATGGCGAGACTGACGCGTGAGGCCTCCGAGCGGGCCACGGCGGCGCTTCTCGGCAGCGACCTGACGGCGGCCTACGAGGTGTTCGCGCTCGAGGAACAGGTGGAGATCGAGCACGCCAAATGTGAGGATCGGTCGGTCATTCTGCTGGCTCTGGAGGCGCCTGTCGCCCGTGACCTGCGCCAGGTGGTGACGGCCATGCAGATCGCCGACGACCTGCTCGCGGTCAGTCGAGCGCTGAGTCGGGTGGCCGACGTGGTGGTGCGTCGCTTCCCCAATTCCGTGGCCCCGCAGCATGTCCTCGACCTGATCTCGGAAATGTCGGACGCGGTCACGGATCTCACCGACCTGGCGGGGAAAGTCATTGCGGCGCCGAACCCGCCGCGCGACCGCGCGCTGGTACCGCGCGATGAGAACCTGGAGCGCCTGCGCGGTCGGCTGGTGGAGTTGGCGGCCGACGACGGATGGCAACACGGGTCCGCCATGGCCATCGACATCGCGCTGCTGGCCCATCACTTCGAGCGCGGAGCGGACCACTGCGTGCGCATCGGGCGGCTCATTCGCTTCTTCCACACCGGCATTCCGCTCTACGCGCAAACGGAGTCGTAACCACCACCTCCTGTGAGGGGCCCCGATCGGCGGGAGTAAGCTGCCCGAATTGCTTCATGGCGAGGTCTTTTCGAGTAGCACCGCACGCACGGACAGCCGAAATCCGACAAGGGCCCCAAACATGACCAACATCTCCACCCAGGCATCGGTGTCCACCCAGTCGCGGGTGGCGGCGCCGGTCCGGGTCGCCCCGGCACCGGCCGAAACAACGGCACCGACCGAGACGACACTGTCGCACCGCCAGATCATGACCATCCTGTCCGGCTTGCTGCTGGGTGTCTTCCTGGCGGCGCTGGACCAGAACATCGTGAGCGTGGCGATCGTCCGCATCGCCAACAGCCTGCATGGCTTCGACAAACAGGCCTGGGCCACCACGGCCTATCTCATCACCGCCACCATCTCGACGCCGCTCTACGGCAAGCTCGCCGACATCTACGGTCGAAAACCCTGCTATCTCATCGCCATCGGCGTGTTCGTGATCGGCTCGGTGGCCTGCACCTTCACCACCTCCATGTACCAGCTCGCGGGATTTCGCGCGGTGCAGGGCTTCGGCGCGGGCGGGCTCATGTCGCTGGCTTTCACCATCATCGGCGATATCGTGCCGCCCCGTGAAAGGGTCAGATACCAGGGCTATTTCATGATGGTCTTCGGCATCGCCACGATGCTGGGGCCGGTGCTTGGCGGGTTCTTCTCCAATGCCGACCACATTCTGGGACTCTCCGGCTGGCGCTGGGTGTTCCTGGTGAACGTGCCCATCGGCGTGCTGGCCCTGCTGGTGGTCGGCAAGGTGCTGGACGTGCCGTTCGACCGGCATCGCCACCGCACCGACTGGCTCGGCGCGATAACCCTTGCGGCGGGCACGGTTCCACTGCTCATCGTGGCCCAGCAGGGCCGGGACTGGGGCTGGCGCTCGGACCGCGCGCTGCTCTGCTACGGGATCGCGGCAGCCGGGCTGGTTCTGTTCCTGATCGTCGAATCCCTCATGCGGGATGCCGCGCTGATTCCCTTGCGGCTGTTCCGCAATCGCACCTTCAGCATCGCCATCCTGGGCGGCTTCATCGTCGGTGTGGCCATGTTCGGCGCAATCGTGCTGGTGCCGCTGTACTTCCAGGTAGTGCGCGGGTATTCGCCCACGCGCTCGGGGCTTTTCATGCTACCGCTGGTGATGGGCATCATGCTCGGCGCGCAATTGTCCGGGCTCATCACCAAGTTCACCGGTCGATACAAGGTGCTACCGATCCTCGGGTCACTGGTGATCGGCGCCGGATCGGTGCTGTTCGCGCTGGTGCACTACGACAGCCCGCTGTGGCAGCCGCTGCTGTACTGCGGCGTCATCGGTTTCGGCCTGGGCGGCTGCATGCAGACGCTCATCATCGCGGCCCAGAACGCGGGCCCGCGCGCCGATATGGGAGTGTCCACCGCCTCGGCCACCTTCTTCCGGCAGATGGGCGGCACGCTGGGTGTCGCGGTCTTCCTGACCATTCTGTTCAACCTGCTGCCGCACAAGATCCTGGCGGCCTTCGGCGGTCAGCTCCCCCCGGGGTTCGACGTCGGGGAGCTGGGCCGGATTCAGAGCAATACCAGCGGCATCGCGGCACTGCCGGAGCAGGTGCGCACGCCCATCCTGACCGGGTTCACCCATGCCATGGGCGGTGTGTTCTTCGTGGCGGCCGCGGTGGCCGTGGCAGCGGCGTTCGTACTGATGTTCATGAAAGAGGTCCCGCTGCAGGATGTTCCGGTGCGAGCGGCCGAGGAGATCGCCGAACCGCTACCCGAGTTCGAGCCGGAGCCGGAATTCCACTTCGTCGAGCCGTCGGGCCTGTCGGTGTCGGGCTGTGTCCACCGTGAGGACGGGCAGTCGGTGCCCGACGCGGTGCTCACTCTCATCGACCAACATGGACGCCAGGTCTCGCGGGCGATCGGCGAATCGGACGGGGCGTATGTCATCGGGGTGCCGCGGGCGGGCGAATACGTGCTGATCGTCTCGGCCTTCGGGTATCAGCCCGCCGCGGTGACCATTTCGGTCGGCAGCCGCCCGCACCGCCTGGATGTGGCCCTGCTCGGATCGGGCGAGGTGTCGGGCGTGGTGCGGTCGGCGGGACAGGGTGCGCCGCTGGGCGATGCCACCATCACCCTCACCGACGCGTTCGGCGATGTCGTCGGCTCGACCGTCACCACGGCCGAGGGCGACTTCACCTGCCGGGGCGTGCTGGCGGGCACCTACACGCTGGTCGCGGTGGCCGAGCACATGCGACCCTCCGCGGTCACCCTCACCGTGCCGGATAGCGGAATGCTGCGCCACGACATCGAATTGGCGCCGCGCGCGGTGCTGGCGGGGTCGGCGTGCAACGAGCATGGGACCGGCATCGCCGACGCGCAGATCACGGTGCTGGACGAGGCGGGGGATTTGATCGCGGTGACCCGCACCGACGACAGCGGCCACTATGTGGTGCCGGATCTCGCCGAGGGCCGCTACACCGTCATGGCCCGGGGCTATCCGGCGGTCTTCAGTCGCGTCACTGTCGCCGACGGCGAGGTCGCCCACGATGTGCTGCTCGGTTACGAGCGAGTGCAGTCGCGGGGGCGGGAGCGGGTGGAATCGGTGGACCGGGTCTGAACGGGGTGCGGCGGGAAACCTGGCGAATCGGAATCGATTCACTTCGCTGAGCGGGACGTGGTGTCAGCTGTTAGGTTTCGCACCGAAAGTGGTCCAGCATCCGGTGTTGGGCTGATCCAGGGGAAGAACGGACATGAAGACCTCGCGTGCCCTGCTGACCGTCGCCGCCCTCGTCGCTGTCCTCCCCGCCGGAGCAGCCCAGGCCGAACCACCGTCTCCCGGCACTGGTGCCCCGGCCGTCGACGAGTATGTGGCCCTGGGTGATTCCTGGGCCGCCGACGCCACGCTGAGTCAGCTCACCACCGCCTTCACGCCCGTGCCCTGCGTGCAGAGCGTCCACAACTACGCCAAGCAGGTGGCCGCGGCGCTGGCCGTGCCGGTGTTCCGTGACGCCACCTGCGGCGGCGCGGTCACCGCCGACATGACCAGGCCGCAGCACACCCCGCTCGGCGACAACGCGCCCCAATTCGACCGGCTGACCGAGTCCACCGATCTGGTGACACTCGAAATCGGCGGCAATGACGCGGATCTCGCCGCGATCGTCACCGACTGCATCACCTTCGACCCCGCCGTCAGCCCCTGCCTGAACGATATGGTGGTGGGCGGCGTCGACCGGATGTCGCAGAATATCGCCGGGACCGAACCGCGGGTGGCAGCCACCATCGCCGGCATCCGCGGACGCGCGCCGCACGCCCGCATCCTGCTACTCGACTACTTCGAGGGCATCGGCCTCGACGGCGGCTGCTGGCCCGAGATCCCCATCTCCGACCCGGACGCGGTCTGGCTGGGGCAGAAGCTGATCGAACTGCACGACATGCTCGGCCGCGTCGCCGCCGACACCGGGGTCGAGTTCGTGGACACCTACGACGGCAGCGACGGGCACGACGCCTGCAAGCCCGTGGGCACGCGCTGGGTGGAGGGTCTGCTGCCCTACTCCGGCAACCCGATCGGGCTCGCGGTGCCGTTCCATCCGAACCAGCTCGGCGCGGACTATCAGGCGCGCAGGGTGCTGGAGACGCTCGGCCGCATGGCCTGAGCGGTCCGGCCGCACGGCCGTCGCGCACGTCCACCACGCGGGAGCGGGCACCGGGCAGTCGAGGGCGCATGCTCACCACAACCGTCACCCGTTCGATCGTAGGCATGTGATCGCGAGCACGCGAAAGGCGAGCGTGCGGCTGGTTTCCGGGTGCGACACGCCTATGCCGTCATGTGACGACACGCGGGCGAGCTGGGGTAGTCTCGGCGCGCGGCTGATCAGCCGCAACAGGAGTGCGGGGGCGGAAGTGCGCGGTGGAATGGGAGATTCATGATCACCCCCGGCCGAGGTCTCGTCGGTGTCGTCTCGGGATGTGTGGCACTGCTCACCGGATGCAGCGGCCACGACGACGCCGCGCAGGTGCGCCAGTCCAATACCGGGGTGGCGGTGGCCGATACCGCCGAGATGCAGCGCAGCGCCTTCGTCACCGCCTGTGCGGGGACCTCCGCGGGCTGGCAGGCGACGGCCGTGGTGAGCAATCGGGATGTGGTGGAGCACAAGTATCTGGTGGTGATCAGCTTCATGACGCCGGAGGCCACCGATCTGGAGCGGACCCGTACCGAGGTCCTGGTGGCGCCGGGCTCGACGCAGGACTTCACCACCGAGACGCTGTTGGATCCGGTAACCCGGCCGCAGACCGTCCGGTGTGTGCTGCGAGGAGTGGAGCAGCTCTGACCGAAGTTCGTGAATCGGGCGTACGCGCGGCAGCACCGACCCGAAAGTTGCGTGGGGACAGGGGCGGACGCTTAGGATCACCAGCGCCGGCCATGCTCTGTGGGCCGCACCTCTAGGAATAGCCGAAGGTTCACTGGCCCCTGCGTCGGTGGCGATGCGCGTTCTCCGGATGTGGATTTGTCGGTGCCATGGTGCATGCTCTTGGCACGCAGATGTCCGCCCCGTCCGCTCGGAGTGCCCCATGTCGACCCGTACCAAGCCACAGCCCTTGTCGGATACCGAGATTCGGCAGATCGCCGAGGAAATCGACGCGGGCCGGCCACCGATGGTGTGGTTCACCGCGGCAGCGGTCGGCGTTCCGGAAGGTCGTTCCGGAAAGGTGATGTCCCTCGGGGATCCGTCCGAAGGGGACTTCCTGCAGGTGAAGCCGACGGGCTCGAAGGATGTGCTGTCCTTCGGTCCCACCGAGGTGACCCTGACCAAACCGGGCCGCCAGACCCAGGCCAAACCGGCCGCTGCGCCGGTGGCCGGTGCGAAACCGGCCAGTGCTCAACCGAAAACGGCAATCAGGAAGGAACCCACCGTGACGATGTCGTCCCCCACGACGGCGCCGGCCGCCGCGCCTAGCGCCCCCGCTCCGGAAGCCAAGGTCGAGACCTCGCAGCCGGCCGCGGATTCCGCGCCCGAGACCAAGGCCAAGCCCGCCGGCTCGCGCCCGGCCCGCGGTGCAGCCACCGCGGCCGCGGCCCGCAAGCCCAAGGCTCCCGAGGTGACCGTCACCCTCAGCGGCACCGCCGACGGGGAGTGGACCATCGATGTCGTCAATGGGAAGAAGCGCACGATTCGTGGCCTGTCGGTCCCGAGTTCGGCTGTCTCCCAGGCGGCCAAGATCCTGCACCCCGAGGTGTCCGAGGTCGTCGACAGCATCCTGGAGTCGGTGCGCTCCGCGCAGCGCGCCAAGGTCGAACAGCTGCAGGCCGAGCTCGAATCGGCCCGTCGGCTACTCGAAGACCTGGCCTGACGAATCCCCGCCCGAGCAAACCCGGCCCGAGGGCAAATAGCCCAACCCTTTTCGTGCCGGGTTGGCCTTCCTCCGGCTCACACGGCGGATTCGCGCTGCCAGGTGCGAGGGCCGGATTCGGGACGGCTGCGGCGCAGATCGTCGTGGAAGATGTAGCCGAGGGAGTATTCCTTGGCGTGATACATGGCCGAATCCGCCTCGCGCAGTAGCTCGTAGACCGTGGTCTCGGTCTCGCGGTGCTTCGTGCAGGCGATGCCGATACTGGCCGCGATGCGCACCTCGGCCGCGCTCAGCTCGAACGGTTCCCCGAGCGTGGCCAGCAGCCGCTCGGCCAGCTGGCGGGCCTGCTGCTGGGCCAGCGGAGCCAGCACAACGAATTCGTCACCGCCGTAGCGCGCGGCCGCGTCATCGCGGCGGATCACCCGGCGGATGCGGGCGGCCGCATTGGCGATGAGCTCGTCACCCACCGCGTGCCCGTAGTTGTCATTGACCCGTTTGAAGCCGTCGAGGTCGATGAACAGCAGTGCCAATGGTTGTCCGGCCCAACGCTCCCTATTACGATGCAGCGCCCGCAGCAGGGCGGCGCGGTTCAGGAGTCCGGTCAGCATGTCGTGGTCTGCCTGATACTGCGCTCGCCGTTCGCTGCGGGCGCTGCGTTCGATGGCGCGTTCACTGCGTAGCAGCACGCCCGCTAGTAGTAGGGCGAACAGCGAGGAGACCACGATGCGGTCCAGGGTATTGAGGCTCGAGCCCACCACCGGCACCAGCGAGGCCACGATCATGACGATGGCGATGATGCTGGCGCGCTGGCGGGATCGGTGCGGGTGGATGTCGCGCGGCCCGCCCAGCACCACCATGCTCGGGTGCAGCGCGGCCGCGCCGATCAGGGTGAAGCCCAGTTGCAGTGGCAGCAGTTGGATCTGACGGCCCAACACCGCCGAGCCCGCGGTCTCCAGGTTATAGGCCAGGTCACCGGCCAGAATCACCAGCATGGCCAGGTGTACCAGCCGCAGCGAGGTCTCCGAGCGCGCCGCGGTGATCACCGAATGCACGATCACGGTGAGCAGCAGGGCGTCCACGATCGGATCCGCGACGCAGGTGACGGTCGTGAAATCGATGCGGTGCGCCATGTGCAGCACCGGCGAGATGAGGAAGGTCCACGACAACAGCAGCGCGCCCAGGCCGATCAGCCCGGAGTCGAGCAGCAGATCGTGATCGGTGCTGTTCTGGCGTGGGCGCAGCCACAGCAGCGCGGCCACGCCGACACAGCAGTAGGCGCTCAGGGTGAACAGATCGTCGAAGGGGTGGCGCTGGGATTCGGAGATGTGGCGCAACGCGGTGCCGATGGTGAATTGCACGGCGGCCGCGGACAACAGATACCAGGGCAGGGGATGCCGGGGCCGGTACCTGCGCACCCCGAGGCCGATCATGGTGAGACTGATGGCCACCGAGGCGAAGAGGGTGCCCAGGGCCACGGCTCGAGTGTTGATCACCAGGGGCAGGCCGAGGATGAGTACGCCACCGATGAACAGCGTGGTGCGCCAGCAGATCCTGAAGCGTCGGCCGGACTGTTCGGCCGGTTGTGCGTCCGTTCCCACCAGCCCCCCTGTCCGAGCAGTACTCGAAAAGACACCGCCGATCATCAACCGTGTGTGTTGCGGTACGAGCATAGGTCCCCACGCAGCGGTGGCAGAGTGCCCGGTCGAGAAAGGCGCTGCCACTATTTGGGCAACCGAACCGATCATGACATGAAAAGGCCCGCTCCGGAGCGGAGTTCGTCGAACTCGCAAGACCGCTTTTCGCGAGACTCGTTATGCTCCCTGCGAATCGAACCCTACGGCCTGCACGACCCTGTGAACAGGAGCCCGAATGGAATCGACGGCGGGACGCTGGTGGGCTCCGGGCCGGGTCAATCTCATCGGCGAGCACACCGATTACAACGACGGCTACGTGCTCCCGATGGCGCTGCCACTGGGGATGACCTGCACGGCTCGCGCCAGACCCGATGGCGCCGTGCGGCTGAGATCCAGACAGGCGCCAGCGGAGGTCGACACCACCACGACCGCTCTGGCCACCGCCGGCTGGTCAGAATTCCCCACCTGGTCGCGCTACCCCCTCGGCGTGATCCGCGAATTCGAGCGCCGCGGCCATGAGGTCCCCGGCATCGATCTCGACCTCGACAGCACGGTCCCGATAGGCGCGGGCCTGTCCTCCTCCGCCGCCCTGTCCTGCTCGGTCGCGCTCGCCCTCCGCGACCTCTTCGCGCCCACGATCACCGCCATTGAGCTCATCGACATCACCCGCACCGCCGAAAACGTCTACGCCGGGGTCCCCACCGGCACCCTCGACCAATCGGCCGCCCTGCTCTGCACCCCCGGCCATCTCCTCTTCCTCGACACCCGCACCGCCGCCACCGAACAAATCCCCTTCGACCTCGAAGCCTTCGCCCTTTCCCTGCTGGTCCTCGACACCGGCACTCCACGCCAACTCGTCGACGGCGAATACGCCACCCGCCGCACCGAATGTGCCGCCGCCGCAGCCCAACTCGGCGTCCCCTCCCTGCGCGACATTCCCTACCCCTCCGAAGTCGGCCGCCTCCCCAACCCCCTCCTCCGCCGACGCGCCCGCCACGTGATCACCGAAAACGCCCGTGTCCTCCAAATTGCCGAACAATTGCGCAAACGTGCCGACCCTCGCCGAATCGGCCCCGTCCTCACCGCCGGCCACGAATCGTTGCGGGACGATTTCGAAGTCTCCGCCCCGCCTTTGGATACAGCTGTCGACGCGGCTTTGGCAGCAGGCGCCCACGGCGCCCGCATGACCGGCGCCGGCTTCGGCGGCAGCGTCATCGCCCTCGTCGACCGCGACCGCGCCGGCGCAGTTTCGTCGTCGGTCCGAGAAGCTCTCACCGCCAAGGGATTCCCTCCGCCTCGCACCTTCACGGTCACGCCATCGGCGGGCGCCCACCGCCTCGATTGACGAGGTGCGGACGCCGCTGAATATGGCTGTGCCGCTGCCGTCATCCGATCGCGAGTGACGAGACCGGATGACGGCAGCGGGGTTCGGGTTACTTGGCGGGGGCGATGGAGGGCTGGGTGATGGTGGTGAAGTACTGGACTGCGGCGGCGATGGCCACCGGTGCGGTGACGAAGAGTTGGCCGGCGACGGTACCTACGAAGCCGACTGCGCCGGCACCGATGAGGCAGCCGGTGCCTGCGGCGCCGAGGAGGGGAACGAACATGGCGGCCAGGACGCCCGCGGAGCCCAGGGTGACCAAGCCCGCGCCGCCGATGGCGCCCAGGAGGCAACCGAGCGCCGCGCCGCCCAGACCGCCGGCGAGGGTGCCGATGGTGGCGCCCATGGAGATGGTGCTGGTCATGCGGCTCCAGGCGGCCTGTTCACGTTCGTAGTCGGACTTCCAAGGGGCGCTGTTCTCGAAGGGGAGGGCGACCGGCTGGTAGACGGCGTGGGCGGTGTCGAACCGGGGGGTGAGGGTGGCCACGCGGTCATGGATGTCGGCTGCGATCGGGAAGACGTAATCATCGACACGGAAGGACAATTCGGTACCGGCGACGGTGGCGCCGTCGGCCGCCTTGATCTTGAAGACGCCGTCCTCCACCACCAGCGAGCCGGCATCCGTGCGGATGACCAGGTCCCTCTCGCCGACGGTAGCGGTGTAGTCGATGACACCCGCGTCGGCGGGGGTGGGTGCGGCGTTCACGGTTCCGGCGGTGATCCCCAGAGCGGTCGTCACGAGGGCGGCGGACACGGCGAACTTGTTGAGCTTCATCAGTTTTCGTCTTTCGTCGGTGCGGGTCAGGGTCCGCACGATCGGAAGCAGCTCCCGTTCGCGAGAGCTGCGAAAGGGTGTGGAAGGTCGGCGGCACGGCCCGGAGGCCGTGTCGCTCAGCGTTTCGGTGCCTAGGCGGTGGTGGCGCGCAGGCGGGCTCCCACACCCACCAGCACGTCGATCACCAGGAAGGCCAGCAGTGGCAGGCCGATCATGGGCGCGAACCAGCCGATCACCAGGGCAGCCGCTGCCAACGGCGCCAGGAGGATCAGCGGGGTCCGCGCCAGCGCCCGGCGCGGGGGCTTGCCCGCGGCGAGCTTCGACTCCCTGGTCGGCCGGCGTCGCCACCACATGAGGTAACCGCGCACGATCACCGTGACCAGCCCGGCCATGATGGCCAGCAGCAGCAGCTGATTGGCCGGGCCGAACATCAGGCCCATGTGGAACTGGATTCCCCAGTTGGTGAGCTGAGCCACGAGCGGCCAGTCGGCGTACGGCAGCTTGTCGGTGACATTGCCGGTCGCGCCGTCCACCGCGATGGCGTCGCGGGTGTACTGGCCCGGACGCCGCAGCTCCTGCGCGACGAAGGCGGTGCCGTCCTCGGCCGGAATGCTGATCTCCAGCGGCCCGGTCAGGCCATTGGCGCGGGCGACGCCGAAGACGGTGTCGACCAGTGCCGCCTTGTCGGCCGATGGCACGGCGGCGGGCGCGCCGCCACCGTGGTGATCGTGCTCACCACCGGCGGGCATGGCAGGTCCGGTCGACCCTGGCAGTGTGGCGCTCACCGCGGGAGTCGTCCAGCTCATGGTCTTCCGCAGCTGGGTCACGTTCTCGCCCGCGTACTTCGACCAGGTCATCCCCGTCGCCGACAGCAGCAGGAGCACAGGCAGGATCCAGACCCCCACCACCGCATGCCAATTCAGCGTGCGGGCCCGGGGCCGCGAGCGGTCGGGCCGCACCAGCCAACCGGGCGAACGCTTCTCGCGCCGCGCCCGCACCCGCCGGTACCAGAGCACCAGCCCGGCCAGGGCCACCAGCCACAGCCAGGAGGCCGCGATCTCGCTGTAGTAGCGGCCGAACGCGCCCAGGTGCAGATCCTTGTGCAGCTTGTCGATCCAGGTGCGCATGGGCAGCGCGCCCGAGCTGCCGTAGACGACACTGTCGCCCACCGGCTGCGCGGTCACCGAATCCACGAACACCGCACGGCGCTCGGACTCACCCAGCGACGGATCGCTGAAGATGACCCGCGTGGTGTCACCGGCGTTCTGGCCCGGAGCCACCGCCACCGGTGCCAGGTTCGGCTCGACCGTCTGTGCGGCCGCCACCTGCTCTCGCAACGGCTTGGCCGGTCCGGTCGAATCGGTATGCAGCAGACCGCTGGAGGTGATGTTCTCCAACGTCGGCGAGATCGCGTACAGCGCACCGGTCACGGCCGCGATCAGGATGAACGGCGCCACGAAGACGCCCGCATAGAAATGCAGTCGCAGCATGAGCGCCTGAAAGGCATTGCCCACGCTCCGTTTCGGAGATCTCCCGGGCGACGGTGGCTCCGTCTCCGGGGTAGGGGAGGGCGGCGGTGCCGTATCGACACCGCTGTCAGTGATTGTCACCAAGAGTCTTTCGGGTTCGAGGGAACACCCGGGACACGCGGCACAGGGGAAGGACACGTCGCAGCGACGCTGGTCCGGGCATGCCATGACCCCCTCATGGCGCGTACGCGACTGCCACCGCGTGCGCACAGCGGTCATGGGGATACCGGGACGCGCATGACACCACCGCGACGGCCGCGGACGTACAGCGCCGTCACACGGACGCGAAAGCCCGTGTGCCCGGGTGAAATAAGGGAATCAGCCTCGAACGAGCGCGGGTGGACCGCGGGTGTGGAAGACGTCGGCCGCGAAGATGCGCAGCACGACGAGATCCCGGTGCGGGATGGGCAGCAGCGGCGGCCCGGTGAGCACCGGCAGTATGATCGGCCGCGGCAGCGCCCAGGCCAGCACCGTGGTGCCGATCCGATAGGCCGCCTCCGCGCCCAGAATGACGACGGTCGCCGCGCAGGCCGCCACGATGTGCGCGGCCAGCATGGCCGGACTCCACATCGAAGCATCGTGGTGCTGATGGTGCATGCTGCCCGGCGAGCCCCACATCATGCTGAAGTGACCCAGCAGCTGCCCGCCGATCAGAGCGACCACCAGTCCGGCCGCCGTGGTGCGCAGCGCGTGCACGCTCGCGACCACCGCGCCGACCGCGGCCGAGGCGGCGACCAGCAGTGTCAACGGCCCCGACTCCAGGGGCGCGGCCCCCGAGATCCAGCCGTGCGCCGCCACCGCGAGCGCCCCGGAAACCGAACCGGCCGCCCCGCCACGCAATACCGCAGCATCGCTGCTGGTTTGCGCCGCACGGCGGCCGGACTCGAAACTCACGCGCTGATAATAGCCAGCGCTGATTCCCCGAGCTCTCGTGCCCCACCGCGGGGGCGGCGGGGCACGAAAGGAACTGGTGTTCAAGGTTTCTGTGCCCCTGCTTCGTGCACAGAAACCGCTGACCGATCGGCGACCGCGGTGGCGAGGCGCGCTAGTTCTCCGTGACTTCCATCTCGATCAGCGGCTTGCGCAGCAACTTGCCGGTGGCATTGCGCGGCAGCTCATCCAGGAAGATCACCTCGCGCGGCACCTTGTAGCGCGCCAGGTTCTCCTTCACGTAGTCCTTGATCTCCTGGACGTCGCGCTTGGAGTCCGGGCCCGGAACCACGATGGCGCGCAGGCGCTTTCCGAAATCGCGATCGTCCACGCCGACCACCGCGGCCTCCAGGATGTCCTGGCGGTTGGACAGCAGGTTCTCGACCTCCTGCGGGAAGACGTTCTCGCCGCCGGAGATGATCATGTCGTCGTCGCGGCCGTCGATGAACAGCAGACCGTCGGTGTCGAAGTGGCCGACATCGCCGGAGGACATGAAGCCGTCCACGTATTCCTTGGTGCGGCCGTCGGTGTACTGCTTGAACGAATGCCCGTTCTCGATGAAGATCGTGCCGGTCACATTGGGCGCGGTGATGCGCTTGCGGTTCTCGTCGTAGAGGGCGACGCGGATGCCGACCGGCGGCTTGCCCGCGGTGGTCGGGGCCTTGCGCAGTTCCGGCGGGGTTGCCACGGTCATGACCGCGCACTCGGTGGAGCCGTACACGTTGTAGAGCGTCTCGCCGAAGTAGTCGAGGGTGCGGGTGACCACATCCGGCGGGATGGCCGAGCCGGCGGCGAAGATGACCTTCAGCGTCTGCTTCGGGTCGTACTTGGCCAGGGTCTCCTCCGGCAGGTCCAGGATCCGCTGCAGCATCGTCGGGACCACGGTCAGGCCCTGGGCGCGGTACTTCTGGATGTTCGCCAGCGTGCCCTCGGGATCGAAGCGGCGCTGCTGGAACACCACGCGATTGCCCAGTGCGATCGACAGCGTGAACTGCGACAGGCCGGTGGCGTGGAAGATCGGGGCGGCCATCACCACGGTGCTGTTGCGCGGCAACGGAATTCGATCCAGGAACTGGGCCGTGATGAACGGGCTGACCTTGTCGCGCGGCGCGCCCTTCGGGGTGCCGGTGGTGCCCGAGGTCAGGATGACCATGCCGCCCGGCTTCTCCGGCGGGGTCAGCGGCGCGGTGGACTGCCCGGCCGCCACCGAATCGATGGTCGGAATCGACGGGTCGGCATTGTCCTTCTCGTCGACCCAGGTCAGGATGCGCGGGATCTCGGCCGGAATAGCGCTCATCAGGTCGAAGAACTCGCTGTCGTGCAGCACCGCCTTCACCTTTTCGCGGGCGGCCACATCGGTGAACTGCGGCTTGGCGAAGCCGGTGTTCATCAGCACCGCGCGCACGCCGAGCTTGCCGGCGGCGACCAGGCTCAGCACCATGCCGCGATGGTCGCGGGCCAATACACCGATCACATCGCCGGGGCCCAGGCCCTGGGCGGCCAGGCCGCGCGCGAAGGCATTGGACTGCTGGTCGAGCTGTTCGAAGGTCAGCTCGCCGCGCTCGTCGACAATGGCCGCGGATTTCGGATTGGTATTGGCCGCGTGCACAACCGCACCCGCGAACGGTCCGAACTTCAGCACATTGAGCGCCGAGCGCACCGCGTGATCCGGGCGCAGCGGATTGAAGAGTCCCCCTCGGACCATGGCGTTGACGCTGAGCGCCGTATCGCCGGCCTTGCGTAGAACCGTGCCAGCCGATGGAAGGGCAAGTGACATGGGTACAACCTTCCGCGATCGCCCGCCGGACGAGTCGCCGGACGGACCGCAACATCGAGATCCAGTGCGGTGCTAACACTAGCAAGCGCAGGCAGTCGCGGTGTGGCCGAGGTCTCCGTTACCGGTAGTAACGAATAGACCGTCCAGCTCGTGGCCGAGATCCCAGGATTGCCGCCGTATCGCGGCGGCCATTCGGGTCGACGTCAGGAGCGGACATGGGCCCGAATGTGAAGAGCGAGGCGCCTATTGGCGCGCGACAGGAGGTTCGTACTCCACGAGGACGCGGCGCAGGAGTTTGCCGGTCGCGTTGCGGGGGAGATCCTCGAGGAAGAAGACGTCCCGCGGGACCTTGTAGCGCGCCAGGTTGGCCTTCACATAGGTCTTGATCTCGTCGGGAGTGAGCGCCGCGCCGGATTCAGGAACGATGAACGCGCGCAGGCGCTTACCGAATTCCACATCGTCCACGCCGACCACCGCGGCGTCGAACACGTCGGGACGCTCCAGCAGCAGGTTCTCGACCTCCTGCGGGAAGACGTTCTCGCCGCCGGAGACGATCATGTCGTCGTCGCGGCCGTCGATGAACAGCAGCCCGCGATCATCGAAGTGCCCGACGTCGCCGCTGGACATGTAGCCGTCGATGACCTCTTTCTTCCGCCCGTCGGTGTAGCCCTTGAACGGTGAGCCGGAACGGATGAAGACCCGGCCGGTCACATTCTTGGCGAGAACGCGCCGCCCATCGTCGTCGAACAGCGCCACCTCACAGGTCAACGGCGCGCGCCCGGCCGTCCCCGGTGCGACGGTCAGATCCTCCGGCCGGGCGACCGAGGCGATCGCGCACTCGGTGGAGCCGTAGAGGTTGTAGAGCACCGGGCCGAACACCTCGGCCGTGCGCACCGACAGCTCCGGCGACAGCGCCGAACCGGCCAGCACGATCCCCTGCAGTGACGAGGCGTCATACTTCTGGCGAATCTCCTTGTCCAGCTCCACGATTCGATGCAGCATGGTCGGCACCGCCACCAGCATGTCGGCGCGATGCTCGGCGATCAGGCGCAGCGTCCGCTCTGCGTCGAAGCGGCGCATCACCACCACTTTGTTTCCGAACGCGCATCCCGTCAGCCAGGTCGCGAACCCGGTGGAATGGAAGATGGGGGAGACGATGACCATCGTGCCCCGCTGCGGGAAGTCGATGCGATCCACCATCTGCACCGTCGACAGCGGTCCGGTGCGCTCGCGCGGGGCGCCCTTGGGCAGGCCGGTGGTACCGGAGGTGAGGATGATGAAGCCGCCCGGCTTCTTCGGGGCCGGCAGCGGCGTCGGTGCGTTGGATTCGATGAGGTCGTCCAGAGTCTTTGCGCCGGAAGGTATTTCGATGCCTTCGTCGACCCAGGTCAGCACGCGCGGCAGATCCTCGGGGAGGGCGTCGAGCAGACCGAGGAATTCGCTGTCGTGCAACACCACTCGTACGTTCTCGCGCTCACAGACCTGTGCGAACTGCGGTTTGGCGAAGCCGGTGTTCATCAGCGCCAGTCGCGCCCCGAGCTTGCCCAGCGCCGCCATGGTCAGCACCAGGCCCCGGTGATCGCGTGCCAGCACGCCCACCACGGTGCCGGGCGTGATCCCCGTCCGCTGCAATCCGCGGGCCAGCGCGTTCGACCGCTCGTCGAGCTCCCGATAGGTCAGTTCGCCGCGCTCGTCGGCGAGGCCGGGCTGGTCCGGGAATATGCGCGCCGCGCGCCGCACGGCCGTGGCCGGGGGCCCGAAAACCCTGGAGTCCTTCAGTAACCGCATCGTCTCCACCGGATCGGATGGATCGCTCAAACCCAGTTCCCGCAACCGCCTCAGCCCCTTGAGCGCCTCACCGGTGTGCGCCATGCGCTGCCGAGCGGAATGCAGAACCGAGGCCATGCGGACCACCTCCATTGACGAGCCGCCCGCCGTCCGTCCCGACGGCGGTAGCGCCACCGTAACAGCGCACTGTGACGGTCGTTACACAAATTCGGTCACAACCGGCATAGCCGACGATGTGCGAATGGTCCGCCCCCGTTCACCTGTTGATCGCCAATCGTTAACCATGGTGGCCCAGGCTGCGGGTTCCTTCCCGATCAAAATGAGGTACCCAGATGGAATTGCTCGCTGTGCTTGCCAACATCGTCGCCACCATGAGCAGCGGCAGCGCGTCGCTCGCGTCGCTGTAGCCTGGCGTTTCGTGCGAACAGCCCGCCGGTCGACCGGCGGGCTGTTCGCGTTCCTGGAGCTCAGGCCTGGTCGAAACCGGTGTTCAGGCCCAGATCCGCGGTGGCATTCAGCTCGGCGGCCATGCTCGCCAGCTTGCCCCGGATGGCGCCCACGGCGTCGGGGCCCAGGGCCAGGCGCAGCGGCGGGTTCGCTTGGCCGACGGTGGCGAGGACCGCGGCCGCGGCTTTGCCGGGATCGCCCTGCTGCTGTTGATCGGAGGCGGGTAGGCCGTCGCGAACGGCGCCGACGGTATCGGCGTAGTCGGGGATGGCGGAGCCGATGGTGAGGGCGGCGGGCTTGGCGAAACCGGTTCGGAATTCCCCGGGTTCGACGATCAGCACCTGGATGCCGAGCGGATTCACCTCGGCGGCAAGGGCTTCGCTGGCCAACTCCAGCGCGCCCTTGGCGGCGCTGTAGGCGCCCACGCCCGCGAAGGACAGGAAGCCGCCCATACTGGTCAGCTGAACGATGGCGCCGGCGCGGCGCTCCCGCATCTGGGGGAGGACCAGCTGGGTCAGGCGCAACGGCCCGAAGAACATGACCTCCATGGCGTCGCGCAGGTCGGCCTCGGTGGTCTCCTCTATCGCGCCGACGATCCCGTAACCGGCATTGTTGACCAGCACGTCAACGCGTCCGGCCTCCTTCACGGCCCGCTCGGCGGCGGCCGGGTCACGCACGTCCAGGGTCACCACCTGAACTCGATCCGGGTGCGCGGCAACCACCTCCGCCATGGTCTCGGGGCGGCGCACCGCGGCCACCACCTCCTCCCCGGCGGCCAGTACGGCCGTGGTGAAGGCCGCGCCGAAACCGCTGTTCGCTCCGGTGATCAGCCAGCGGCGGGGGTTCTGTGCAGTCATGGTCGCTTCCTTTCGTCGTGTCTCCCCCCGGGTGCGCCGGGGCGTTGGCACAAGACTGCCCATGCGCGGCGTGTCCCGGTATGGCCCAAAGGTGGAATATGGACGGGTGACCGGAGCCCTCACCGACCCCACTCGCCGCCCGCGCCCGCTGCCCGAGGGCGACCCGTTGAGTGCCGAGGACCATCGGCGAGTGATCGGCGTGCTCGAATCCGTGGATCGCGCCGGGGATCTGACCGAGTTCCGGGAGCGGCTGCTGCTGGCATTACAGAGCTGGTTCGGATTCACCGGAGTCGCGGTGCTGCACGGTGATTCGCTCGGCGAGGCGATCCGGGAGGGCTGCGGAATCCAGGGCGGCTACACCTCCGAATTCATCGCCGAGTACGCCGCGCGCTGGATCGACATGGATCCCCTGCGTGGTGAAGGGGTCATCGAGATGCTGCGCGCCCGCGGCGTCATCCGGCTGAGCGAGGTGCCCGAGGCCACCCCGTTTCTCACGGACTTCCTGCGCCCCAATGGGATCGGCGACAAGGCCGCCACGCTGGTGGACGGCGGTCCGGCCGGTGTCCTGTATGTCGGTGTGGCCGTGGCGGACTCCCCGCGCGTGACCGAACGGGACGTGGCCGTCCTGCACGCTCTGCGGCGGCATCTCGCGCCGCTGGTCGCCGATCAGCTGGCCCGGGACCGGGAGCGGCGGGACGCCACCGCGAACTGGCGGCTGACGCCGCGGGAATGGGAGGTCGCCGACCTGGCCGCGCGCGGATTGACCAATCGGCAGATCGCCGAGCGGCTCTTCATCGGCGTCGACACCGTGAAGAAGCACCTCAGCCGGGTGCTGGCGGAGACCGCCTGCACCAGCCGGACCCAGCTGGCCGTCCGCTTCACCGCCGCCTGAGCCCGCCACCATCCGGTATCGAACCGGCCGATTGTGCGCTGATCGCCACGACATCGGATGATGAGAGACCTCTTCGCTTCGGGCCGGCGTCCCCGCTTGGCCATCTACGTCAACGACGGCTGGTCCCTGGGCGGCGCCTCCGAGGTCTTCAGCGCCATGCGGAACCCGCTGGCAGGCTGACGCTTCCGCTCAATGCCCGCCGGAGGCGATCTTCTTCGGATCGATGAACGACTGCAACGGCGACAGATGCGTATAGGTGTCGATCAAGGCCCGTCCCAGGGTGGCGTGCGCCTCCACCACCGGATTCGTGGCCCCGTAGTTGTCCGCGTCCGGCGCCTGATCGGCGAAGAACGAGAACACCACCAGCGGCGCGCCCGCCGCATCGAACATGATCCCCGTGTCGTGCCGCTTGTCCTCGGACGCACCGTGTTTGGTGGCGAACCGGGCCCGCTCGTCCGACGACATGTTCCGCCGAATCCCGTCCGTGTACCCCACGGCCGACCACGTCATGATGCGCAGCACCGCCTGCGTCGACTCCTTCGACAACAGCGTCCCAGACGCGAGCCGGTACAGCAGATCGTTGTTCTCCCGGGCCGTCGTGTTCCCCAGATAGAACCGGCTCTCCCCGGGCAGCGGCACCACCCGGGTCTGCTTGAACCCCAGCCGATCCAGCGTCTCGTTGATCTGCTCCCCCGACACGAACCGCGACATCAACCGCACCGCGGTGTTGTCCGACACCTGCAGCATCGTGGTCAGTAGATTCGCCACCGTGAGCTGATCCCCGAACGCCGCCTGATTCAGATACAGCCCACTGCCCTCGGCCACCATATCCGCATCGAGAGTCGTGGTGTCGGACAGCTTGATCCGCCCGGCGTCCACCTCACTCATCAGAGCCGTCATCACGGCCAGCTTCTGCACACTGGCCCCCTCGACGACGAAGTCCGCATCCTCCTCCACCACCGGCACCGGCTTCCCCGACCCCAAATCACTGACCAGGCAATGCCACCGCCCCCCGGCCACCTTCGCAATGGCCCGATACTGCGCATCGAACGCCGGCCCCACCACCGGCACACCCGCCCGGGCCGCCCCCGCCCGCATCATCCCCCCGGCGGCAATAGCGCCGGCCCCCAATAGCATCCGCCTACTGAATCCACGCACCGGCGAAACCTATCCGCCTAGATCACATTTCGGCAACCACAACCCCAATACTCCCAGTTTGCAGCCATTTCGGCAGTTCGTCGCGCCACATCCGCCTTGCTCCCCGAGCGCGGAGTGTCAACCGATACGCCTACCGATTCGTTCGGCTTCCCCTTGTCCTCTGGGGTGCCGGCATTCGCCAGCCCTTGCCTGGGCTGAGGAGATACAGGAGAAGAATGAGCACAACAGCACGCGGCCGTTGGATCGGCGGGGGAGTCGCGTCGGCGCTGAAGGCGCTCGGAGTCTGACCCGACCCGAATCAGGGTGATCTGATCCGACACGGATCAGAGCTAGCCGGAAACGAGAAGACCGGTGCGAGCCACGAACGCGGTCCGCACCGGTTTTCTCGTTGTGCCGCTTGCTACTTCAGCTTGTCGCTCGACAGCCCCAGCACGCGCCGGGCCACGATGAGCTGCTGGATCTGCTGGGTGCCCTCGAAGATGTCGAGGATCTTCGAATCGCGGCCCCACTTCTCGAGCAGGGTGCGCTGCGAGTAGCCGGTGGCGCCGGCCAGCTCGACGGCCTTCAGGGTGACGTCGGTGCCCATGCGGCCGGCCTTGGCCTTGGACATGGAGGCCTCGAGGGAGTTGGGCTTCTTGTTGTCGGCCATCCACGCCGCGCGCAGCGACAGCAGGTAGGCGGCCTCCCAGTCGGCTTCCAGGCGGAGGAATTCCGCCGCCGCGGCGTGCTGGTTGTTGGCGGGCTTGTCGTAGGAGATCTCGACGCCCGCGTCGGTCAGCACCGTGCGGAGTTCCTCGAGGGCGGCTCGGCCGACGCCGACCGCCATGGCGGCCACTAGCGGGCGGGTGTTGTCGAACGTCTGCATGACGCCCGCGAAACCCTTCTCCACGTTGACTTCCGGCGAACCCAGGATGTTGTCCTTGGGGATGCGGCAGTCCTCGAGGCGCAGCTCGGCGGTGTCGGAGGCCTTGATGCCGAGCTTGTGCTCCAAGCGGGACACGGTGAGGCCCTTGGCATCCCGCGGGACCACGAAGGACTTGATGGCCGCGCGGCCCAGCGACTTGTCGACGGTCGCCCACACCACGATGTGGGTGGCGCGCGAACCGGCGGTCACGAAGATCTTGGTGCCGTTGAGCACCCACTCGTCGCCGTCGAGCACCGCGGTGGTGGACACGGCCGCGGAGTCGGAGCCGAAGGACGGCTCGGTGATGGCCATGGCGGCCCACACCTTGCCGAAACGCGACAACTGCTCGTCGGTGGCGACCGCGGCGATGGCGGCGTTGCCGAGGCCCTGGTAGGGGATCGACAGCATGAGGCCGACATCGCCCCACGAGGTCTCCAGCGCGTTCAGCAGCGCGGACATATTGCCGCCGTTGGTGTTACCGAGCAGCTCGGTGGCGTGCGCGTCCTTGGTGGACCCAGCGCCCTCGGTCTTCTCGCCGGCCTTGCGGCCGCCGGTGGCGCCCGAGACGTCGGCCGAGCCGGAGTCCGACAGGCCCTCGACCATGGCGGCCATGGTGTCGAGCTCGACCGGATACGCGTGCTCGGCCAGGTCGTACTTGCGCGACGCGGGACGGAAGATCTCCTGCGCGACCTGGTGGGCCTGATTGGCGCTGGCCCGCAGCTTCTTGGGGAGTTCGAGATTGATCATTGGTGGTCTCTCCGGTTGAGGTTCAGCCCCGCGACGCGCAGCGTCTCGATTGAGGGTGGCCGCGGGGACGAGGCGGGCTCAGATGAGGACGACGCCTTCGGCCACGCCGACACCGCGCAGATCGCGGTACCAGCGCTCGACCGGGTGTTCCTTGGTGAAGCCGTGACCGCCCAGCAGCTGCACGCCGTCCAGGCCGATCTGCATTCCCTTGTCGGTGGCCAGCTTCTTGGCCAGCGCCGCCTCCCGGGCGAAGGACAGCCCCTGCTCCGCGCGTGACGCACCCCGCAGAGTCACGAGACGAAGACCGTCCAGCTCGATCGCCATATTGGCGACCATGAAGGCGACGGCCTGCCGGTGCGCGATCGGCTCACCGAACGCCTCGCGCTCCTTCACATACGGAATCACGTAGTCCAGCACGGCCTGACCGGTGCCGATGGCCAGCGAGGCCCAGCCCAGGCGGGCCAGCCGCACCGCGTCGGCGTACTCCTCGGCCCGCTGCGCGCCCTCGGCGTCACCCAGCAGGGCGGTGGTGGGCACGGCGACATTGTTCAGCACCAACCTGCCCAGGCTCGCGGCGCGCATACCCATGCTCGGGTCCGCCTCGATCACGACGCCTTCGGTATCGGACTCTACGATGAAGAAGGTGGGGCGACCGTCCAGCTCGGCGGCGACGATGAACAACTCGGCGTCACCGGCGGCGGGCACCAGGGTCTTCACGCCGTTGAGGCGGAAACCACTGGGCGAGCGAGTGGCCTTGGTCTTCAGGGCGAACGGATCGAACAGGGCCTGCGGCTCGGAGATGACCACCGACGCCTGCGGCACGTTCTCACCCGTGAAGGCGCCCAGGTAGGTCCGCTGCTGGGCGTCGGTGCCCCACTGCGACAGCGCGATCGCGACACCACTCGGCGCCAGGATCGGCAGCGCCAAGCCCATGTCGCCGTGCGAGAGCGCCTCGGCCACCAGCGAATTGGTGACCGCGCCGCGCTCGGACGCCGCACCCTCGAGCTCCTCGGGCACGTTGATCAGGGTGATGCCCAGTTCGGCGGCGCGCTCGAGCAGGTCGCGCGGGGCCTTGGCGGCATTGTCGGCCTCGTACGCGGCCGGGCGCAGGATCTCCCCGGCGAACTCGCGCACCGTCTCGACGATCATCTGCTGCTCGTCGGTGGGGGTGAGGTCGAAGTAGTCCTTCTTGCGAGACTCGTTGGCGGGCAGCCGCTTCGGAGCGCCACCGCCGGCGACCTTCTCGAACACACGGGTCGCCGCGCCCAGGGTGCGGAACCCGGTCTTGGTGCCCTCGTAAGTGATTCGTTCGATCGGCTTGCGCAGCTTGTACTTCTCCGCCAGCTCCGATCCCGTGATGGTCGTCATGACCCGCATCGCCGCGCCCATCCAGTCGCGTTTGACCGGGTTGAGGCCAACGGCGGAGGTATCCCGCTTTGGTGCGGTGTCTCGAGTGCTCATAATCACCAGTTTTCTATCGAGGAGGTGGGTGATCCTGCCCAGCAATCTTACTCCTGAGTAAGGCTATCTTACTTCAGAGTAAGAACTGTCGTCGAGGGTTGTCGAACCGGCAGGTCAGGGCCGTGGTTCGAACCTACCGATCGGTTTACTCGAATCTAGTGAAACAAACACGCTTCAGAAGCTCGCGGAGTGGGCTAGGGTGTCGGCGCATAACCCGCTCCTGATGGAGGTTGTACTTATGAAAATCGTGCTCGGCACCGCGGGCATCATCGCCGCCGGTCTCTTCCTCACCGCCCCCAACGCCAGCGCCGAAGCGCTGCCACTGCAGAACGTCGACATCGGCATCACCGGTTCCGGCATCGGCCCCACCGGTTCAGGCGCGGGTGTGGACTCGGGCGCCGGTCCCGAAGCCGTGCTGGGCCTCGGCTCGGTCAATGTGGGTTCGTCCGCTCTCACCGGGCCGTTCATCGACTTCGGCTCGGTCCGCGTGCCGCTCGGCTGATACATGAGGGCGTAGCAACGCCTCCGGCGTCGGGACCGCAGCCCGCGCCGGGTACACCCGCTGAACCGGTGGTCCGGCCGCCCCGGAAATGCGACCATGACGGGGATGGAAGAGCGGCCGGCCGATGCCGTGGGTGGCGAAACCTACTGGACAGCGGGGATTTTCGCGGCATTCATGACCGCATTCTCCGACCGTTGCGGATACCACCGAGACGAGCTCTACTTTCTGGCCGCGGGACGGCGATTGGACTGGGGTACCCCGATCAGCCGCCGCTGGTGCCGCTCCTGGCCCGCGCGATGTCGGCCATCGATCCGAATTCCGTTCTGCTGCTGCGTCTCCGGCAACGCTGGCCGCGGCTGTCACAGCTTCGGCGGGCGCTACGGCCTGCCGACCCCGCACAGCGTCCACAATGCGTACTGGTGGTGGGGCCCGCCGGCGGATTCACGCGCGGTGATCGTCGTCGGCATACCCGCGGAGCGAGTGAGCCGCTTCTGCGCCGACGCGGAACCCTTGGGGGACATCGACAATGGCCTGAACATCCACAATATCGAGCAGGGGCGCGCGATCATCCTCCGCCGCACGCCCCGCCGCCCCTGGTCCGAGATGTGGCCCGCCATGCGGCACAACTCGGCTGAGGCGCAACCCGCTAGAGGCCCGATCAGGCCTGCAAGGCCGCCAGCACCTGGTCCTGCAGGTGCGAATTGGTCGCCACCGCGCTGCCGCCGTGCGGCCCCGGAACGCCGTCCAGCGAGGTGAAGGTGCCGCCCGCCTCGCGGATCAGGATGTCCAGCGCCGCCATATCCCACAGCGACAGTTCGGGTTCGGTGACGATGTCGACCGCGCCCTCGGCCAGCAGCGTGTAGCCGAAGAAGTCGCCGTACCCGCGCACCCGCCATACCTCGTCGGTGAGCGCGATGAGCTTGGCCCGCCGCCCGATCGCCCGCCAGCCCGACAGGCTGGAGATCGCCAGGCTGGCCGCGCCCAGCTCGGCCACCTCCGACACCGAGATGGCCCGGGGCTCGGCCTGCTCGAAGGTGCTCCACGCGCCGTGGCCCGAGGCCGCCCACCAGCGCCGCGCCAGCGCCGGGGCGCTGACCACGCCCACCACCGGCACGCCGTCCTCGAGCAGCGCGATGAGCGAGGCCCACACCGGCACGCCCCGCACGAAATTCTTGGTCCCGTCGATCGGGTCGATGACCCACTGCCGCCCGCTGAATTCGACGTTCCCGCCGAACTCCTCACCGAGCACCAGGTCGCCCGGCCGTTCGGCCGCGAGAATCTCCCGCACCGTTTGCTCGACCGCCAGATCCGCGTCCGACACCGGCGTCAGATCCGGCTTCGAATCGATCTTCAGGTCGAGCGCACCGAACCGCTCACGGGTAATGGCGTCGGCCGCGTCGGCCAGCTTCAGCGCGAGTTCCAGGTCAGCGGAGTATCGGGTCACGCCCCAGCACGTTAGTCCGTTCCCGTTAACAAGTGGTGTCCCGCGTCCCCAACGCCGAGTGGCACATCGGTGAGGAGATTCGTCCGGAATCCTCGCGATGGTATGCCGCTCGACGATCAGGCGGCGAGGGTGGCGCCGCGGGCGGCGGCGAGGGCGGTTGCCCACCAATGCAGTTGGTCGAGCATGCGATTGGCGGAGTCCTCATGTTCGGCGGGATCGGACAGGCTGCCGTCGGGGGCGAAGTGGAGGTAGTAACGGGGGAACGCGACGTTGTCGCGGACGGTGTGGGCGTTCAACTCGTTGAAGACCGCGCGCAGGTCTTCGATGGCGAGAAGGCCGCCGGTATTGCCGCCGTATCCGACGAACCCGATGGTCTTGCGATCCCACTGGGTGTAATGCCAATCGATCGCGGTCTTCAGAGAGGCCGGGAAGCTGCGGTTGATATCGGGCGTGACGACCACGAAGGCGTCCGCAGCGGTCAGCCGCCGGGCAAGCTCCATGCCATTGCCGGGTCGTACCGGGTTCGGCTCCATGCGCGGTGACACCGCGGGCAGGGCGTGCGGCAGGTCATACTCCGCCAGGTCGACGAGATCGATCTCGAACGCGCCGTGCAGCCTCGCCTGATCGGCGAACCAGTTCGCCACTACGGGTCCGAATCGCCCCTCACGGACGCTGCCGATGATCACCGCGAGGCGCAGGGGACTGCTGGTCATTGTGGGTCTCCTTCGAGATTCGCGCGACCGGTCGGCCGCTCGAGATCAACTCTGCGAGCCGGCGAGGGCGGTAGGGAGACCACGCTGAGAGTGGTAGTGGCAGGGACATCATAAGAGCCGCGTCCGTTGCTAGCGTCGAAATCGTGAGCGAGAACGAGCTGGGACTGTTCCTGCGCCTGCGCCGGGAAGCGGTCACGCCTGCCGAAGTGGGCCTGCCGACCGGGCCGCGCCGCCGCACGCCCGGGCTGCGCCGCGCAGAATTGGCCACGCTCGCAGGGGTTTCCGTGGAATACCTGACCCGGCTCGAGCAGGGACGCGACCGGCATCCCTCCGCGCCGGTGCTGATCGCGCTGGCCGAGGCGCTGCGGCTGACCCCGGCTCAACGCGTCCACCTGCTCGGCTTCGCCAAGGCGGGCGACCCCAACTTCAACTGCCGCGGCGGTTCCGGACCCAATCGCCGCATCCGACCGGCCGTGCGGGCCATGCTGGACCAGCTCGAACCCGCGCCCGCCGCGCTCATGAACCGCCTCACCGAGATCCTCGCGGTGACCGACGGCTACCGCGCCCTCTTCGGCCCGACCGGTCTGCTCGACGGTGGCCTCCCCGGCAGCTACGCCCACTATGTCCTGTCCGACCCCCGCGCCCGCGACGTCTATCCCGACTGGGAACACAAGGCCGACAAGGTCGTCGCCACACTCAAACAGGGCCCCGGCCGCGCCGACCCGGACGTCAACGCCCTCGTCGACGAACTCGCCGCCACCGTCGGCCCCGAATTCACCCGACGCCTCGACACCATCCCCGGTCTCCCCGACACCAATGGCGTCGGCCGCCTCACCCACCCTGAAGCCGGCCCCCTCCGCCTGGCCTACGAAACCCTCCACCTCTCCGCCGACGACGACCAGTACCTCATGGTCTACCTCCCCGCCGACGACGCCACCGCCGCCGCCCTCGACCGCCTCGTCGGCCGCCGTCCGGGCGGCCTGCGCGCCGTCGCGGGTTGATTGTCGCCGTCCGGGCCTGCGGCGGGGCTATGGGCCGATGGGTCGTCAAAAATCGGTTCGGCGCTCAACCGCTGGTGCCTGATCAGCTACGGCCCTCAGCCGTCCGCCGAAGGCTCGAAGAGGCGGCGGAGCGGCGGAGTAGTAGATTTGAACATCGTGCATCCTGACGTCTCCGCTGACTTGGCCGAACTCGACACGACTCTGAAGACCATCGAGTCTGTGCTCGACATCGACGAGCTGGCTCGCCGCATCGACGAGCTGGAACAGCAGGCGGCCGACCCGGAGCTGTGGAACAACCAGGAACACGCGCAGAGCGTGACCAGTGAGTTGTCGCACGCCCAGGGCGAACTGCGACGGGTGCGGGATCTGCGGCAGCGGCTCGAGGACCTGCCGGTGCTCTACGAACTCGCCGAGGCCGAGGAGGGCGCGGACCGCGCCGCGGCGCTCGCCGACGCCGACGCCGAGCGGACCAGCCTGCACACCGATGTCGAGGCGATGGAAGTCCGGACCCTGCTGTCGGGCGAGTACGACAAGCGTGAGGCGCTGGTCAACATCCGCTCCGGCGCGGGCGGCGTGGACGCGGCGGATTGGGCGCAGATGCTCATGCGCATGTACATCCGCTGGGCCGAGAGCCACAAGTACGCGGTCGAGATCTACGACACCTCCTACGCGGAAGAGGCGGGGATCAAATCGGCCACCTTCGCGGTGAAGGTGCCCTACGCGTACGGCACGCTCTCCGTTGAAATGGGCACGCACCGACTGGTCCGCATCAGCCCGTTCGACAACCAGGGCCGCCGCCAGACCTCCTTCGCCGAGGTCGAGGTGCTGCCCGTGGTCGAGACCACCGACCACATCGAGGTGCCGGAGGGCGAGATCCGCGTCGACGTGTACCGCTCGTCAGGTCCCGGCGGCCAGTCCGTCAACACCACCGACTCCGCGGTCCGCATCACCCACATCCCGACCGGCATCGTCGTCACCTGCCAGAACGAGAAATCGCAGCTGCAGAACAAGATTTCGGCCATGCGCGTGCTGCAGGCCAAGCTGCTCGAACGCAAGCGCCAGGAAGAACGCGCGCAGATGGACGCGCTCAAGACCAATGAGGGCGCGTCCTGGGGCAACCAGATGCGCTCCTACGTGCTGCATCCGTACCAGATGGTCAAGGATCTGCGCACCGGCTACGAGGTCAATAACCCCTCCGCCGTGCTCGACGGCGATATCGATGCTTTCATCGAATCCGGCATCCGCTGGCGCATGCGTGAGCAGGCGACAAACTAAACCTTTGTTCGGTTGCTCACTCCGATGTTCGCGGCCCGCCCCGATCTGGACCGCGGCTCCATAGACCTGTGCCTTGGAGCGCGAGCGAAGCGGAGTAGCGGAGGAGAAAGAACCGGGGTTACGAGGGCCGCGAACCGCCGGAGCGAAGCGGAGGCGAAATGGGCACACTTTTGGCCGCGGGCACCGGAGCCGATCTCGGGAACTGGCTTCGGTCCAGCGGCCTCGAGATCGTGCTGCTGATCGTCGGCGCCATGCTGTTCAGTCGCGCCGCGAATTTCGTGCGCGACAGGATCACTCGCCGGATCGACGCCGGATTCCACAGCAGCGACTCGCTGGTGCGGTCCGAGGCGGCCAAGCATCGGCACGCGCTGGCGCAGGTCATCACCTGGGTGGTGCTGTCCCTCGTCTACTTCCTGGTCTCCCTGGAAGTGCTGCGGCGCTTGGGTTTCGAGCTCGGCGGACTGGTGGCCCCGGCGGCCGTGCTCGGTGCCGCGCTCGGTTTCGGGGCGCAGCGGATAGTCCAGGACCTGCTCGCCGGATTCTTCCTGATCACCGAAAGGCAGTACGGCTTCGGCGATGTCGTGCGCATCGCGGTCACTGGCAATTCGACCGATGCCGAGGGTACGGTCGAGGACGTCACGTTGCGCATCACGACGTTGCGTAGCGCCGACGGCGAAGTGATAACCGTCCCGAACGGTCAGATCGTGAAAGTGACCAACCTGTCGAAGGATTGGGCACGCGCCGCCATCGACGTGCCCGTACCCGCGACCGCCGACATCAACAAGGTCAACGAGATCCTGCACGAGGTGGGGGCCAGTGCCTTCGCCGATCGCAAGCTCAAAGCGCTGCTGCTGGACGAGCCGAGTGTCATGGGTGTCGAAGATCTCACCGTCAACCAGATGAACATCAAGATGGTGGCCCGGACGCTACCGGGCAAACAGTTCGAAGTGGGGCGCGAGCTGCGGGTGCGGGTAGCCGCGGCACTGCGCCGGGAGGGTCTCAGTGCCGGTGTTGATCAATAGAATGCGTAAGTCCACGGCGATCCTGATCGTCGTGTGGGTAGCAACCTTCATTCTCTACATCCTCGTCAAGCCCGCCCAACACGAGACCAACAGCACCCCGCCGATCGTGAACACAATGCTCAGCAACTATCTGCCGAATACTTCGGAGCACACCCGACGCTGAAACCGAGTCAGCGCGGTGTAGTCGGCCGCGGCGTCGTGCTGGCTACACTGGCTCCCCGTGATAACCCTGCGCAACGTCACCAAGTCGTATCAGACCTCGACGCGGCCGGCGCTGGACAATGTCTCCGTCGATATCGGAAAAGGCGAGTTCGTCTTCGTTATCGGGCCCTCGGGCTCCGGAAAGTCCACGTTCATGCGACTGCTGCTCAAGGACGAGAAGCCGACCACCGGTGAGGTGTGGGTCGCCGACTTCCGGGTCGACAGGCTGCCCGGGCGCAAGGTTCCCAAACTGCGCCAGCGCATCGGCTGCGTCTTCCAGGACTTCCGGCTGCTGCAGCAGAAGACCGTCGAACAGAATGTGGCGTTCGCGCTGGAAGTAATTGGCAAATCACGAGCATTCATCAACCGCTCGGTGCCCGAGGCCCTCGACATGGTCGGCCTCGCCGGGAAGGCCGACCGGCTGCCCGGCGAACTCTCCGGCGGTGAACAGCAGCGGGTCGCGCTCGCACGCGCCTTCGTGAACCGGCCGCTGGTACTGCTGGCCGACGAACCGACCGGCAACCTCGACCCGGAGACCAGCCAGGACATCATGACGCTGCTCGAACGCATCAACCGCACCGGAACCACGGTGGTCATGGCCACCCACGACAACACCATCGTCGACGCCATGCGTCGGCGCGTGGTCGAACTGGACCGCGGGCGCATCGTGCGCGACGACGAGATGGGCGTGTACGGGGTGGGCCGGTAATGCGCGCGGGGTTCCTGTTCAGCGAGGTCTTCACCGGCCTGCGCCGCAACGTCACCATGACCATCGCCATGATCCTCACCACCGCGGTGTCGCTCACCATGCTGGGCGGCGGTCTGCTGGCGGTGCGGATGGCGGACAAGATCCAGGACTACTACGTTCAGCGCGTCGAGATCCGGCTGTATCTCGACGATCAGGTCTCGCGGACCGACCCGGACTGCACCGGGCAGCCGTGCGCCTCGCTCATGACCGATCTGAAGAAGCACTCGGATGTGGCGAGTGTGCAGTTCGTCAACAGCCAGGACGCGGTGAAGGAGGTCAAGGAGACCACCTTCAAGGATCAGCCCGGGCTCGCCGACGAGGTGAGCAAGGACGGGCTGCCCGCCTCGTTCCGGGTGAAGCTGGACGATGTCACCAAATACCGGTCCATCTACGACGATTTCTCCAAGCGGCCCGGTGTCATGACCGTGCTCAATGACATGGACATCGTGGACCGGCTGGTCAGCTTCTTCGTCGGATTGCGCAATGCCGCCTTCGGTTTGGCGGCGCTGCAAGCGCTGGCGGCGCTGCTGTTGATCGCCAATATGGTTCAGGTGGCGGCGCTGGCGCGGAAGACCGAGGTCGGGATCATGCGACTGGTCGGCGCGACGCGGTGGTACACGCAGCTGCCGTTCCTGCTGGAGGCGGTGCTGGCCGCGCTGGTGGGATCGGTGCTGGCGGTGGCCGGTTTGTTCGTGGCACAGCCGCTGGTGATCAACCGAGCGCTGGGGTCGCTGTTCAACGACCAGGTGCTGCCGCGGATCTCGGGCGACGATATCGCGGCCGTCGCGATGATCGTCACACCGATCGGTATCGGATTCGCCGCTCTCACGGCGTATGCCGCATTGCGGTACTACGTTCGCGAGTGACTTTCATTCTGTGCCATTCGTGGAGTGCCCGCATTCATGTGGGCACTCCACGAAGACGTTTCTTCCCGTACGGGGCGCGAAGTTCGGCGCATACAGGCCAACGAGGTTCGGGTGTCGGATGGTGTCCGTAGGATTGCGGGCGTGAGTGCGCCGGAGGTCGAGACCGTGGTCGGAAACCTGATGGACGCCGGAAGTGATCCGGCACACCAGGTTTTGCGAAAGACCTTCGGGTACGACAGTTTTCGCGGGCCGCAGCGGGAGATCGTCGACCAGGTGATCTCCGGCGGCGATGCGCTGGTGCTGATGCCCACCGGCGGCGGTAAGTCGTTGTGTTATCAGATTCCGGCGCTGGTGCGGCCGGGTGTGGGCGTGGTGGTCTCGCCGCTGATAGCGCTCATGCAGGACCAGGTGGACGCGCTCAATGCCGTCGGTGTGCGGGCCGGCTTCCTGAACTCGACGCAGTTCCCCGACGAACGGCGCACGGTCGAGGCGCAATTCGTGGCGGGGGAGCTTGATGTGCTCTACCTCGCGCCGGAACGGCTGCGGCTGGAGGCCACGGCGCAGCTGCTGGACCGCGGCAAGATCTCGGTCTTCGCCATCGACGAGGCGCACTGTGTCTCGCAGTGGGGCCACGACTTCCGGCCCGACTATCTCGGCCTGTCGGTGCTGCACGAGCGGTGGCCGGATGTGCCGCGCATCGCGCTCACCGCGACCGCGACCGAGGCCACCCGCAAGGAGATCGCCGAGCGGCTGGATCTCACCCGTGCCAAGCACTTCGTGGCCAGCTTCGACCGGCCCAATGTCCAGTACCGGATCGAGGCCAAGAATCGGGCCGAGCACCAGCTGCTTTCGTTCATCCAGAGCGAGCACGCCGGTGACGCGGGCATCGTGTACTGCCTGTCGCGGAACTCGGTGGAGAAGACCGCCGCGTTCCTGACCGCGAACGGCGTGGAGGCGGTGCCGTACCACGCGGGCCTGGACAATCGCACCCGCGCGACCAACCAGGCGCGGTTCCTGCGCGAGGACGGTCTCGTCGTGGTCGCCACCATCGCGTTCGGCATGGGTATCGACAAGCCGGATGTGCGTTTCGTCGCGCACCTGGATCTGCCCAAGTCGGTGGAGGGCTACTACCAGGAGACCGGCCGCGCCGGGCGTGACGGGCAGCCGTCCACCGCGTGGATGGTCTACGGCCTCAGTGACGTTGTGCAGCAACGGAAGATGATCGACTCCTCCGACGGCGACGCCATGCACCGCCGTCAGCTGCAGCTGCATCTGGACGCCATGCTCGCGCTCTGCGAGACCGTGCAGTGCCGCCGCGTCCAGCTGCTCGCCTACTTCGGCCAGCAGGGTGAGCGCTGCGGCAACTGCGACACCTGCCTCAACCCACCAGAGGCGTGGGATGGCACCGTGCCCGCCCAGAAGGTGCTGTCCACAGTGTTGCGGCTGAAGCGGGAACGCGGCCAGAGCTTCGGCGCGGGACACATCGTGGACATTCTGATCGGCAAGCGCAATCCCAAGGTGGAGCAGCATGCCCATCACGAGCTCAAGGTCTTCGGCATAGGCACCGAACTGCGCGATATCGAATGGCGCGGGGTGATCCGCCAGCTGTTGGCCCAGGGCCTGCTCGCCGTGCACGGCGACTACGGCGTGCTCACCCTCACCGAGGCCAGCAACCAGGTGCTGTTCGAGAAGCGCCAGGTCATGTTCCGCCGCGAACCCGAACGCGCCAAGGCCGCTCGAACATCCAAGCCCGCCAAGGCATCCCGCCTCGCCGCCGGCGACCTCGGCCAGTCCGACACCGACCTGTTCGAAAAGCTCCGCGCCTGGCGCGCCGCCACCGCCAAGGAGCAGGGCGTCCCCGCCTACGTCGTCTTCCACGACGCCACCCTCCGCGAAATCGCCACCCGCAAACCGGCCACCCTGTCCGATCTCGCGGGCATCTCCGGCATCGGTGAGAACAAGCGCGCAAAGTACGGCGAGGGAGTGCTGGAAGTGGTCGCCGCCGCGGATGGCTCAGCGCGTGCCGGCGCCGGCCGCTCTACCGCTGTCCAGAGCGGTTCGGCCGAGCCCGCCCGGGGAGACTCGGTGGGGCCCGCCGGCGGCGCTGTGGATACTGCCTCGGATGGCTCGGCTGGTGCTGTCGCGACGGGCACAGCAGCGCGTGGTTCGGCCGGCGGCGGCCAATCCGCGGGCACGACGATCGAAACAGCAAGCCCCGCACCGGCTTCCAGAGGCTCGGCGGCCGCTTCGACCGGTTCGCCGACGGCTTCGTCCACCGGATCGAGGTACGCCACCGCCGCAGGCTCCGCCCGCGAGTCAGGTGCGCGGGGCACCGCCGCGCGGCAGGGCGGGACGGCTGCCCGTGGGTCCGCACCCGGCTCCATTGCGTCCGAACCGCGACCGTCCCGTTTCGGCGCACTATCCGCCGCAGGCCGGGGTCCGAACTCCGTGGCGCCGTCCGACTTCGCTCCGGCCGACGACATTCCCTGGCCCGACGAGGCACCGCCGGACTACGACGAGCTGCCGCCGGACTACCAGTAGACAGTCGTGGCCATGAAACTCCACATGTCGCAGGTCGCGGCCGAGATCCTGGCACACCTGCGCGACGCCGGGTTCCCGGCGGAGGGCGCGGCGAATCGCCAGGTGCTCGCCCTGGCCGAAGAGGCGGGCGAGTTCGTCGGCGCCTACCGTCGCTGGTCCGGACAGGCCCGCCGCACAGGCACATTCGACGAGATGAAGGCCGAGCTGGCGGATGTGGTCATCACCGCGTGGGTGGCCGCCGCCGAACTCGGAATCGATCTCGACGCCGCGGTGGCCGACAAGCTCGCCGTGATCTACGACCGGGGCTGGCGCGAGAAAGGCCCACCGAGCTGATCGTCCGGGTGCTCGCGGCAGTATCGGTGAGCTCGCGCACGTCCATTAGCAGGCGATTTGGTTGCTGGGCGGCGGCAGGATAAGCTTTCGGAGCTGCCGCGGTCCACGGATCGCAGTGAGCGACCTGGTCCCGTCGTCTAGCGGCCTAGGACGCCGCCCTCTCAAGGCGGTAGCGCGGGTTCAAATCCCGTCGGGACTACTGCGAAAGGCCCTTCAGTGAATTCTGAAGGGCCTTTCAGCATTTCATCGTCTCCGTCTCGCGCACGGAAAATCATTGGCGCGCATGCGGTGCGCTGGCTACTTTGATCTCGGCCGTTACCAAGGGGCGCTCCGGAATCTCCGGGCCGCGTTCCCCGCATCGGGGCGGTCACTCACTGGTAACGCAGATTCGATCTGCCGAGGTTCGACTCCTTGACGTGATGCGCCCTGTCCGGTCGTGGGCGGTATCGCGGCTCTGCGAGCTCTCCGTCCCTGGACGGGGGAGGCTCCCGCCGCGTGCCGTGACCGGGCAGGGCGTATCCGGTCGTGCCCGATGCCAAATGGGGGAAGGAGATTGGAATGTTCATGACGACGATGTTCACGAAGACGTATGTGACCGTCATGGATTGGCAGCGCACCCTGCTGTACCGCGACGGGGTCCTGGCGGAAGTATTGGAACCGGGCCGCCACCGCTACGACGACAAGCGCTGCACGCTGGTCACGGTCGATATGCGTCCCCGCATGCTGCACGTCGGCGGCCAGGAACTGCTGACCGCGGACGGCCTGACGTTGCGGGTGAGCTTCGCCGCCGATTGGGTGGTCACCGATCCGGTCGCATTCACCACCGGCGCGCAGAACGCCGAGGTCGTGCTCTACGGCGCGGTGCAGGAGGTGGCCCGCGACCTGGTGGCCGCGCGCACCCTCGACGAGCTGATCGCAGACCGTGCCGTGCTCGGCAGCGGCAAGGAGGCGGTCGCGGCCGCGGTCGACCCGCTCGGCATCCGGGTCGAGGCCGTGCGCGCCAAGGACCTCATGCTCCCGGGCGAGCTGCGCAAGGCCGCCCTCGAAACGGTGCTGGCCCGCGAACGCGGTCGCGCCGAGCTCGAGCGCGCTCGCGCCGAGGCCGCCGCCCTGCGCTCGCTGGCCAATACCGCCAAGCTGCTCACGGACAACCCGGTCCTGCTGCGCCTGCGTGCCCTCCAGGTCGCGGCCACCCCGGGCGCCAAGGTCGTCCTCGACTCGCGCGTGGCCGAGTGAGCCACGAATCGGAACAAGGTACGCGGCGGCGCGGTTGATATACGAGGCTCGATCCCGCGACCGTGCGAGACCGAGCCGGAGCATTCGTAAGCTGGTTGGGCACTCCGGGCAGTGACGGGACGATTGAGGAGACATGAAGGAAAAGGGGCGCAAGGTCATCGCCAGCAACAAGAAGGCGCGGCACAACTACGCGATCCTCGAGACCTACGAAGCCGGGGTCGCGCTGGTCGGTACCGAGGTGAAGAGCCTGCGCGAGGGTAAGGCCTCGCTGGTCGACGCCTACGCCTCCATCGACGACGGCGAGGTGTGGCTGCGCGGACTCCACGTACCCGAGTACGGGCACGGCACCTGGACCAACCACGCGCCGCGGCGAACCCGCAAGTTGCTGCTGCACCGCCGCGAGATCGACAAGCTGCTCGGCAAGACGAAGGAGTCGAGCCTGACTCTGGTCCCACTGTCGATGTACTTCTCCGACGGCAAGGTGAAGGTGGAACTGGCTCTGGCCAAGGGTAAGCAGGACTACGACAAGCGCCAGGACCTGGCCCGACGCGACGCCGAACGTGAGGTCACCCGCGAACTGGGCCGCCGGATCAAGGGCATGCGCGGCTGAGCCCGCGCCGCCCCCGGGGATCCCGGTCGGTGGTGCGTCGAGGGAATGAATCAAGGTTTGTTCGGTGTTAGGATAGGTAGCCCGGTGAGAGCCGGGTAGTTCATCTGAATCGGTGAACACAGACGGGGCTGAACGGTTTCGACTGCGTACGTTGATTCAGGGGAAGCGTGTCGGTGCAGGCAGAAGACCACCGTATAAGCGTCGCTGTAACCCTATAAGCGCCGATTCCAATCAGCGCGACTACGCTCTCGCTGCCTAAGCAGTAGAGCGTGTCTGTCAGCCCGGGTTCGCCCTCGACCCGGTCCCTGGCATCAGCTAGAGGGCTCTACCGTCCGACCCGGTCGCGGGGCCGGACGGGACATCTCACAGCGACTGGGATCGTCATCTCGGCTGGTTCGCGTGACCGAGAGATCCGAGCAGAGACATAGCGAACTGCACACGGAGAAGCCCTGAAGATGCGGCGGAGGACCCGGGTTCGATTCCCGGCAGCTCCACCAGGTTTGCCATTGCGCGAACACTGTTTCTCAAGGCCCTGGCTGGCGGTTTACCGCCGGTCAGGGCCTCTTTCTTGTCTGCAGTCCCCCGCTGCCGTCGCATCGGTCGGGAACCATCGTCCCCTCGGGGGCGCCTCTGTTCCGGCGGGATCGAGGATCACCAACCGGTCGGCGCACTCGGCCGGTAGCCGGTCCAGGACGTGGCAGGCCAGGTCGCCTTGGCAGTCCAGCAGCACCATTCCGCGCCCGGCGGCGGCTTCGGCGAGGGTGAGATTGGCCGGAAAGTCGACTTGCCGGCCCCGGTCACTTCCGACACGTGCATATGGTGGCGGGCATCGGCGACTCGCAGACCAATGAGCTCACCACCGTTGAGGCTCAACGGTTTCGGGTCGGCGCGACGCAAGTCACTCGGTGAAGTCAGGCACAACCGCCGGGCGGATGCGTGCTCGCCCGTCTGGTCGGGCGGGGGTCGGGCTGGTTGGGGTTCATCGCACACCTCCGGTGCTGCGCTGGATGGGATTGGGGTGTGGTGGGCGTTTGCGTCGGGCGAAGGCGAAGTCAGGCAAGGGGAAGCTGCAGACTGCCGGGTGGGGCCGGAGTCGCCTGATTGGCCGTGGCCGGGCCCGATGCCGCTGGTGCGGATCGAGGCAGTGTGGGGCGCGGCGGGTGTTCACAATGACCGGAGGGGATGTCGGGCACCGGAAGCTGCAGACCGCCGGTCGCGGTCGGGGAGGGCGTGGCCGGTCACAGCTGGCTGGGTTGGATACGGTCATGGCGGATCGGGGTGGTGTGGGGTGGGGCGGGTGGCCCGCTGCAGGCCGGGCTGGTGGAAACCGCCGTATAGGCCGGGAGAACGCTGGCAGGTGCCACAGCGAGGCCAGCTCTGCCACAGTCACCACGAACCCCTTGCCGGCGGCTCTGGTCGTGGTCTGCGTGCGGGCGTGGTGGGTGCGGCGTGTGAGCAATCCGTTTCCGCCGGTGACGACCGGGTCGAAGCCAGCAGCGATCTGGTCGACCTCACCGCGTAGGTAGCGGGCGGGCACCGGCGCGGCGACCGCGACCCGTACCGTCACCCGCAGATGCGGGCGGGCGGCTTGCTTGGCCTCGACCTCACGCTGCCAGCGCACGGCTACCGGATCCATGTCCGCGCTCGTGCGAGCGATGTGGCCACGGGAGGCGTAGCCAGAGATGAAGAATCCGGCCGCCTCCCGCATGCTCACCATCACCAGGTTGCACAGCAGCAGTACGGCGTGGGCAGAAAGCGGTTGGGGTGAGCGGGTGCCGCGTTGGGAGGTCACGATCACCTGCACCAGCGCGGTCCGCCCAGTCGACCGCTCGGCGAGCTTGGACAGCACACCGGCGAGCGGGTCGGGATTGTCCACATCGACGACCACGTGTCGGTGTCTGGTGGAGGGTTCGAGCAGCGGTGCCCAGTCCCCGGCCCGCGGCATGATCTCCCGTGCGCACACGGCGCTCCCGCCGGACACGACCGGTGGGGTAGTGGCTTCGACACGGGCACCGGGCCACGCCTCGACAACGCCGTCGGTGACCGCCTGCACCGACAGTCGTGCGATTCGTGCGCTAGCCGGCCGGACTGCTGGGCCGCACTCGGTGTCGGCCGTGGCAGGCCCGCGCGGTCGCATTGGAGTACGCGGCCACCGACACCGGAACACTGGTGGACCGGTAGCGGCGCATCTGCCAGCCCGCAGCCAGCCGCACCGGTACCGAGCAGATGCCGAGCACGCCCAGCACCGGCCACCAGCTACAGTTGCCGCCCCACACCATCAGTGGTGCGTGTGAGAGGAACGCTCACACGTCCTCGATGGTCTGAATAATCATGTCGTCCTCCCAAAGCCATGTGGAACCGAGAGCCGGGTTCACCCTTCTACCGACCGACCCCGCGTCAAGGGCCGAAATCAACACCACCTTCTCGAAAGCTGATCGAAGCCGTCACTTTCTCCACGCGCGGGAAAAGGATCCGGCACCTCCGAGTTCGACCTTCTGTACGAGAAGTTCTTTCTCATCCCTTGCACTAGGGGACTGCATGCGGTGAGCCTGAAAATCGCGTTCACCTCCTCGATCGAGACCGAACTGTTCCCGGGAGCCTGCAGCCTCTTCTAACCAGACAGATGCATCACCTCCCTCCATTTGCGACATGTGCACGCGATCGAATCCGTGCGGCGGCTCCCCGGCGGGTGGGACACCGCGCTGACCTCGGGTCGGACTCAGCACTCTCGTGTGCTGAGGATCCTCGTCCGCCGAAGAGCGGACCGGGCAGCCGTAATGCTGGTCAGGTTGGCTCGAAGCACCCCTCGTTCGCGATGTAGGGTGTGAAAGACCGTGTCAGGATGGAACTCTCATCTGCACACCAGCGTTCGAATCGGGGGCTCATGCGAGGCAACGGGAAGGCGGCGGCCGGTGGTTCGCCGAGAGTTTCGGGCGCGGATGTCGAAGCAGTGCGGGCCATGTTGGCGAAAGAGGTTGCCGTTGCGGCATCGCCCGACGGCTCGCTCTCGGTCGCTGTCGGTGCCGATGGCAAGGTCCATCGATGGGTCGTAACCGATCGCGCGCGCAGTTCCGATCCAGAGCGGGTTGTGGCCACTGTCATCGAGCTGATCGGACAGGCCCGCGCCGCAGCGTACGATGCAGTCCGCGCGGGTCTTGGACGCATAGGCGCAGACGAACCCCATTCTGGTCCAAGTGGTTTCGCGTCTCCCAACGCGAGCGGCACATCCGTCTACGTGGATGCGGTGCAGTACGAGGACTGGCAGCGAGAACAGAGTTTGAACTCGCCCATCCGGAACTCTACAAACTGGTGACGATTCGCGATCGGCGCTCGTTGGCGATGGGAACCACCGGGCCCGTGGTCGAGTTCGCTCGACGCCTTCCCTGGAGGTAGGGTTACGTCTCGTTGGATAGTGGCCGTCAAGGGGGATATGTGACTTCGGAATCGGAGAACTCCACCGAAATATTTCAAGTGGTGCCCGCTGAGGTCACGGATGCGGGCCAGTTCATGCGAATGACAGCCGAAGAATTGATCAATGGCGTGCGGTCCTTGGACAACGAAGTGACTGATCTTCTGAAAACGTGGCGGGGTCGTTCGGCCACCGACTACAGCAACGGTTGGACAGAAGTCCACAAAGGTGCGAACGAGGTGCTTCAGGCATTACAAGACATGGCCGAGTTGCTGGGAGTGGCTGGCACGGTCTTCGCTGACATGGATCAGGACAATGCCAGCGGATTCGGATCGTTGCTCAATCTCCCGCCAGTCTGACCGAAGGAACCCGCATGAGTGATGATTTATCATACCAAGTGAATCTTACCGAGTTGGACGATATTGCCAATCGCCTAAAGGGGTTCGTCGGTTTTCTCTCTGACAGCCTAACTGGACTTGAGCAACGCATCAGCTCGCTACATATGACGTGGACTGGCCCGGCTGCAACGAAACATTCCGATGCGTTCAATAAATGGCTAGCGGGAACGGCTGACGTCTCCGACGGTATCGAGAAGATGCGCCAGGCCGCCGTGGCGGCGCACGGCCGTTACATCTCGGCAATCGAAGCGAATCTAAATATGCTGGGCAGGAAATGACAGCCCCGACTGCGACAATCAATGTGGATCCCAGCGTCTACTATGACGCCGCGACAATCATTAATAAGGCAGGAGCGGCCTACTTCTCAGTATTTCAAACCCAGCTCGGAGTACTCCAAGATACCAAGGAGATGTCCGGTACTGTTGGCGACTGTGCGGAGTGGGGGAAGTCCTACGATCAGAAAGCTGACAGCGCCTATGGCCTGATCTCCAACCTCCTCGCGGCGATCGACAGCTATACGACGATCCTTATTGACGCTGGTTACAACCACGCCGTGGCGGACTATCCGCCCGACAGCGGTTCGCTCGCACCGACGAAACCTGCGACTCCGCAACCAGCAATGTCGGTCTGCCCTCTAATGCCGGCCTCGGCCGGTGGCAAGGGCAACGGACTCATCGATGACGGACTCGATCTGGTGGCCAAGATCGGCGTTCCGGTTCCCGACGGCGACACCGGTAAGCTGCTCAAAGCTGCAGGCGCTTGGACGGAGATGGCCACCTCTGACGCGGCTGTCAAGCTCTCCAGTGAACTGGAACGCGCTGCGGCACTGTTTCAGACGGTGACCGCGCCGGAAGTCGAATTCATCAGCGGCGATATCCGTTCGATGAAAGATGCTGCTGGCGATGTGATCGCTACATGTAATGATATCGCCAAGGCATGCCAGGATCAGAAGATTGCACACGACAATCTTCGGGAAGACCTGAAGCATACCCTCGAAGATTTCCGGGATGAACTGATCAAGGAACTCGCAATCAATGCTGCCGTCAGCGTTGCGTTGTCCTTCGTTACCTTCGGTGTCGGTGCCGCTGTAGGGGTCGCGAGAACTGCCAAATGCCTGGAGAAGTTTGTCAAACTTCTGCGTAAAGTGCTCGATCTAAGGAAGATCAATAAAGCGGTTAGTGTCGAGAAGGAAACCGAACAGACTCGCGCGGAACTGCAACGCATCGCGGACCTCCTGAGCAAGCGCGTTAATGACCTCAAGCAAGCGGCTGAACGCGCGAAGGCCAAGCTCGGCAGTACCATGGAGAAGTATCTACGGCCGAACGAATTGGAGACGGCTAAGCGTCTAGCTGACGATCCGAGGTTCGCTGGGCGAACTTTCGAATCCCCTCCGCCTCCGGACCCCGGTTACGACTGGTACGACGACCTCGGGCGCAAGTATGATGCTTTGGGGCGTGGGGACAAGTCGGAATTCCACAACTTCGAAAAATTCAAAGATTCAATTGATCACCACCTGGTAAAGCAGGGGAACGATTTTACCGTGATCGATATGACGGGGTATACTCCTGAGCAAATCGCAGAGGTTCGGGGCTATGTCGATTCACTGCCGCCGTCATCACAACAAAAGATCATTAGGATGGGATTCTGATGCTATCGGTTCGTTTTGGGTCGGAAAATGAGTGGTGGGTGTCGGGTTCGGTTTTTGATCGGCTCTTCGATGCAGCCATCGGGTATGGGGTTATGCCTGGCGATCTCGAGGATTGGCGCTATGTGGTGGACGCCAACGGCGGGATGGATGTGAACAAGGAGAAACCGCAGGACGCTGGTCGTTTCAAGGACGCACTGCTGGAGTCTGCCCAGCGGGAGTTGAACTCGGTAGAACGGACGCAAGACAATTGGACGTATACTACGTCTCTCGAGAAACTGGTCAAGCTTCTAGGCAAGGATTGAACGACTGCGCACCTTTTGGTTGCGATCCTTATCGTCGACGCAGCTGCTTGTCGCGACAGCGTTGAATCGTCGAAGACCTCCTCTGTCTAAGCGCGATGCCGTCCATGTAGACGGTGTAGATTGCCCACCGAGACTCGGTGGAGCGTACGACCGTCCGCCATCAGCAACGATTCGCCATGCGCTGAAGTCGCCTTCGATGGATTATCGGAGATACCCCAACTAACGGCGACTTCTACAATGACGCAAGTCAATACTGCCGCAACGAACTCGGCCAGTGCGTTCACGTAAACTCCTCAAACTCAATATCTTTCGATGCCGGAAGTCTGGACGGCTTCTTCTCGCCAAGTGGTGGTGGATAATCGGGATTGGCGATCTATTCGGGAGGTCGCTCAGCACCGATACTGTCGGGTGGTCAGTTCGCTCAGTCCCTTCAATCGAGGGTGGTTCAGCGGCAAGACCGCATCCCATTACTCGGCACGTACCGCGTCCCACAGGGGAAGTACCTCGGGAACCATTCGCGCACCTGTGCCAGGTCGGGTTGCGGTGCCGGCGACACCGCCGACACCACCGTCGCGGAGCCTTCGCTGAAGTAGACAGTGCCGGGCGCACCGCCGGGGAAGTCGGCAATCGATTCGTCCGCGCGAACCTGATATGCCGCCCGGTGAGCAGTTGCCTTGTCGGCGAACGACACCATGACGATACGGTCGTCGACGAGTAGTCAATTTGGCTGATAGATCGGCGATCTCGTTGATATGGAACATGTTTCGGTCCAACTATTGGTAGTAACGGCCGCGCGTGGAGAGCGTGCGTCGGCTACGGTCGGTAATCTCCCAGGCACCGCGCCCGCCGCGTCGCCGTCCCACGATCAGCCCGCGCGATGTCAATTTCGACACCGCTTGACGGGTGCGCCACATGGTCAGTTGCGCTGATTGCGTGATCGATTCGATGCCGAGAATCCCGCCGGGCGCGAGCGAAGCTAGCACCGCAGGCTCCGGTGCGGTCGGGTGGCACGCCTACGGTGACCTGATCCCGGCGAACTTCAACCTGTTCGTCGGATTGGAAGCCAGCGCAAGGGAACTGGCCTACTACCAGCCCGTGATCGTGCCCGGAATTTTCCAGACCGCCGACTACGCTCGAACACTGGACCGCCGGTTCTTCCCCCACGAGACCGACACCGAGCTGGACCGCCGTATCGAACTGCGCCAGCAACGCCAGAACGTCATTCTGCGTAAACGGCAGCCCGCCAACTTAATCGCGGTCCTGCACGAGTCCGCGGTACGAACCCGCGTCGGTGATGGCCACATCATGTCAGCACAACTGCGCCGCTTGGCCGACCTCGGCACCCAATCCAACATTGAGGTGTAGTTACTGCCGTATCGGGCAGGGTTTCCGCTAGGAATGCCGCTGCCGTCCTTCATGGTCCTGGATTTTGGCCGTGACCAGCGCGGGAAGGACGTCGAGCCATCAGTGGTGTTTGCCGAGAGCTATACCGGTGCCATGTACTTCGAGCGGGTTGCCGATGTAGGAAGGTTCCGCAAAGCGTTTCAGGAGGTCCTGAAAGCAACTTTGGACGTGCGTCCGACCCGAGATCTGTTGCGAGAGAAAGCAAGGGAGCATGAGAATGACCGCTGATCTGACCGGGGCCACCTGGTTCAAATCGAGCCACAGCTCTGGCGGGCAGGAGTGCGTGGAGGTCGCCTGGCTGGATGCCGGTGCGGTCGGCGTTCGCGACTCGAAGAACCCGACCGGTCCGGCGCTGATCGTCACAGCCGGTGAGTGGGCCGCTTTCACAGCTGGCGTCAAAGGTGGAGAGTTCAACCGCCCCAGCTGATTTCGAGCGTCGTTGAGAAGAATGGATATTCGGCCCCACTTCGATCGAGATGCCGAGGGGGGCGGATCTCATGTCCGGCAGAAGCCTGTGTGCCGGTGGGGCTTTATCCGGTCGAGGCTGTCAGTACGGTCGGCGGCGATATGCAATCCGGCTGCGCGCCACCGTTCCAGCACCCTTGCCTGTAATTGTTCGTCCCGGCGATGCGCTCCAACTCCGCACATGACGCCGTGTAGCCGTCGGCCCGTAGATGCGCATGCAGGGGAGGAGTGAGGCGCAGATCGAGGAGGCCGTGCGGCTGTACTTCGATCAGAAGTGGTCGCTGGTCAGTATCGCCAAGAAGAGCGGGTTGACCATGGGACGGTGTGGAGACGGCGACGGGAGCTTGGTATACGGATGCGAGATCCGCAGGCGCACAAGGACAGGCCGACTCCGAACAGAAACGCCAGCCAGGCAACCCACCGATGCCGACCGCTGCGGGGTCTGCCACAGTTCGACCGTGGCGATCGTCATCATGCCGTCCACGAGCAGCGGCCAGATCCTGGCCGTGGCGTCATCGGCCCCGAACCGCAGCGCGAACTATCGGCCGTGCCGATAGGAAACATACGCAGACCCAAGCACACCAGCGCCACACACGCGCACTGCACCCACAAGCCCCGTTGAGGCGTCATCTGGCGATCCTGGTTACCCGTTGCCATCACCGATCACCACCGTTGGCGATGCGGCGGTGCCCACGGGCTTGATCCGGATCTCCGGCCCGTCCGCGGTCAGGGTGTTCGGGTTGTGGAGCGTCAGCTCCACCAAAGCCCTTCACTTGCGACAGCAGGTGAAGGGCTTTTTTCATACCACCATGAGATGCGGTGTCGTGGGCACATTGTGGGCATTGTCGAAGTTGGCTCGGCCGTACATGGTTCGCTCGATCATGTTGATTCGGTTGACGTCGCCTTCGACTGCGCCGCTGCTCCAGTCGAGAATGAGGCCGCTGCGGACCGCTTCGTAGTCGAGCAGCCATCGTGGGGTGTGTGTTTGGTCGGAACGTGGCTGAGCGCTTCCTCGGCCATGGCGGTGATGGTGAGACTGGGGTTGACGCCCACGTTCGCGGGCACGGCCGATCCGTCGGTGACCAGGAGGTTCTGATATCCGAAGACCCGGCGATGCCGGTCGATCACGCCTCGGCTCGGGTCGGCCCCGATCACGGCACCACCGAGGATGTGGGCGGTGGTGGGTGAGCTGCGCAGGGATTCGACGACCGAGCTCTCGGGGTAGCCGTCCACGTGTCGTGCGGCCAGCGCCGTGAATCGGTTCGCGATCGGTAGGTAGCTGGCCGGCGGCGTGTCGGCGTGGCCGATGGCGGTGGTCATACCGGAGCCGAACCGTTTGGGGCGCAGCTCGAGCGAGCTGTCGAGGCTTTGCATGACGGTGAAGATGACTGTGCGGCGGGACCAGCCGCGGATGCGGGCCGGGTTCAGCCAGCGTGACGGATGGCGGAGCACCTCCCGCATGAACTGCAGGGCCCGTCGTCGACCTCCGGTGAACGGACCGAACGTCAACGCCAAGGCGTCGCCCACCGACGAGTAGGTGTTGTTGGTGACGTGGGTGTGCTCGTCCGGGTGCACGCTCATGGTGATGGTCAGGTCGGTGCTGAGGTCGGCCGAGCGGTCGTGGGCGGTGACGGCGGTGATGGCCTCGCTATTGGTGCGTACGAGGTGCCCGACGCGGTCCGAAAGTCGGGGCAGGGCGCCGGTGGCGCGGGCCCGGGCGAGCAGTTCGGTCGTTCCCATCGCTCCTGCGGCGAGCACGACGCCGCGGGCGTGGACGACTTGGCGGTCACGCCGCGGCCACGCGCCGGAGCGTTCGGTGGTGACGGCGTATCCGTCGGAGCCGTCGGCGGCGCCGAGTGGTCGTATGCCGACGACGGTGCGTTCTGCCTGGACGTCGACTCCGAGTCGTTCGGCGAGGTAGAGATAGTTCTTGACCAGGCTGTTCTTGGCGCCGTGCCGGCAGCCGAGCAAGCACTGGCCACAGCGTAGGCACCCGGTGCGTTCGGGCCCGGCGCCGTCGAAGAACGGGTCCGGCACGGTTTTGCCCGGTGCGCCGAGGAAGACCCCGACCCGCGTGTGGTGCGCGGTCTCGGGCACGCCGAGATCGGCCGCCACAGCGCGCATCATCTGTTCGCTTCGGCCGTCGCTGTCACAGTCCACGACCCCCAGCATGCGCTCGGCGGTGGCGTAGTGCGGGGCGAGAACCGATCGCCAGTCCGCGAGTTCGGCCCACTGCTCGTGTCGGTAGAAGTCGTCCGAGTGCGGCACGTACAGCGTGCTCGCGTACACCAGCGAGCCTCCGCCGACGCCGACCCCGCAGATCACCGACACGTGCTTCATCGGACGTACTTGGAGGATGCCCTTCAGACCGATGCGTGGGGCCCAGAGCATGCGCTCGGCCTGCCAGGTACTCGTGGCGAAGTCCTCGTCACGGTAGCGGCGCCCTTTCTCGAGCACGGTGACGGAATAGCCCTTCTCGGCCAGTCGCAACGCGGCGACGCTGCCCCCGAAGCCGGATCCGATCACGACCCAGTCCCGCATCACCGGACCTCCCGTCGCAGCAGGAACGGTGAGCCGTCGCGCGGAGTGAACGGCAAGCCGAAGGTGAGCCCCAGCACGGTCCCGTCCGCGAGGGTCCGCAGTTCGTCGACCACCCGGCGCCACGGAAAAGGGGCATCCGGCGGATAGGTGAGCACCACGGCCGGCCGGCCGTCCAGGCGCGAGGGACCTACCGTCCCTCTCAGCGCGAGCGTGGTCCGCTCGCCGCGTGGACCGGCGAGGTTGTATCCCGCCAACACTTCGCCCGTTCCGGTGGACCGCAGGTCCTTGCCCCACCAATCCCCCAGGCCGGTGAGCCGGAACGCGAGCGGGGCCACGGCACGCACGAGTACGGGTCCGGTCAGCTCGGCCTCGAGACGTCCCGACACATCCGCGAGGTCGGGACAGGCCGCTGTCCGGAACAGAGCGCGCAACTCTCGGCTGCTGCGTCGTGCGAGGTTGTTGTCCATAGCAGGCAGTGTGCGCACCCTGACTTGCGGGGTCTTGCCCACCAGCGACAGGAATTTACCTTTGGACGACAGCATCGTCGACGCCGCCCGCGCGGCGTACAGCGCTCGGGGTGGCCCCGAACCACCGCAGGCAGCACCGCGTCAGCGCCGACTGCTCGGCCAGTCCGACCGCGGTAGTCACGCGCGAGAGGGCCAGATCGGAGTCGATCAGGTGGCGTAGTGCGGCGTCGCGGCGGGCGGCGTCCAGAATCTGAGCGTAGGACGTGCCTTCTGCCACGAGCCGGCGCTGCAACGTACGCGCGTGGATACCGAAGGTTGCCGCGACAGCAGCCAGCTCGATCGCACCGTTGCCCAGCGCCTGGTCGAGGTAGCCGCGGACCCGGGGTACATACGCCTGATGCGGGTCGGGATATCGCACCGTGAGGTAGTCCAAGGCGAGCTGTCTGAGCAGCGGATTCGCCGCCGTCATCGACAACGCCAACCCCTCGGCCGGCAACCTCAGGGTGGCCGTGGGCCGACCGAATCGGACGGGGGCCCCGAAGCACTCCGCGTACCGCTCGGGCGGGCTGAGCCGAGAATGCGGGAAGTCCACGCCGATCGGCCCCGCCGCCGCACCGATGTCGAGCCGGCCCACCCGATGGGCCACGAGCAGCGCCATTTCGACGACCTGACGCGTCGGTGGGGGCGAGTTCAGCGAGTACCGTAGGCCGACCACGTCCGGGCTCCCGTCCGGATCATCGGTCAGCGTGAAGGACACTGCCGGGCTGTGCACGAACATGAACCGAGACGCACTCTCGACAGCTTCACGCAATGTCGCCGAGTGCAGCATCACCACCGCGAGCGGGCCGAGAATCGAGATGTCCTGGTGCTCAGCGACTCGCAATCCGATGTCGGGGACCTTCAACTCCGCGGATGCGTGTTCCAACAGCCGCACCAGGCTGTGATGGGAAATGACGGCGTCCTCGGAATCCAGCAGCGCGGGTTCGATCCCCACGCGCGCGAGCAGAGCGGCGAGATCACCGCCACACTCGGCGATCACGCTGCTGAAACCACGAAGCGCGGCAGCCCGGACCACATCGCTCATGTCGCGCAAGGATAAATCATGTGGTGCAGCGTATTTGTCGGATTTCGAAGCGCTGGCGGCGGCAGCTCGTAGGTTCTCATTCTGGTCCTCGTCGCGCGAGCCCTTCGACCGGCTGCGGGCTGCGTCAATTCCGGTGCGATGAGCGGCGACAAACTACACGTCCTGATGTCGCTGGCGGTCCACCACACGCACTGGATCAGCTTGGGTCGGCCACTGGTTGGAGCAGCACCCGATCCAGCCGCCAGGATCTCAACAGGCTCGGGTTCTGGCTCGGCACGGGCGCTCAGGTTCCCGGGGCGTGGCATTCTCCCGGATGCGCAGGGCTTTTGAGTTCGTTCCGAGGGGAAGTTGTCGAGTGCGGGGTCGATGACGGTGTCGTCGTTGGGCACGAAACGTCACAAGCCGAACATTCCCAGAGGTAATCACCCATTGGGGTGCATCGGCAGTTCAGTTCCTGATCGGGCGAAGGCAGGCACATCCCGCCGGACCAGCCAGGAGAATCTCGCCGGTCGATGTGATCGCGATGCTCTGCACAACGCTGCCGATAACGATTGGCATCGATGTTCTGATGTCGCGTGCGAGGTCGTCCCATACTCTCAGCGTTCCGTCGGTAGCTGCTGTGACGAGGACCGGTCGGTCTGCCACTGTTCCGATCGCCATAGAGGTGATCGCACCGGTGTGGCCTTCCAAGGGAGGCTGGCGTAGAGCACCTTCGGTTGCATCCCAGATCCGAATCGTCCGATCGTTGCTGCCGCTTACGACGGTGACGCTGCCGTCGACGGATAAAGCGGATACGGCGCGGATCCAGTCATGGTGTCCACACATCGCCGGACCGTGTGGGCGCATGGTCGCGAGGTCCCATGTCCTAACGGTTCGATCGTTGCTCGCGGTGATCGCGACCGCTGCCCCCGCGTGCCGACTGATGGCCAGCGCGTTGATTGCGCCCTTGTGTGCTCGGTCCACCGCGCCCCGCGACGTTCCGTCATCGAGACGCCAAAGTCGAATGGCGCGGTCGTCGCCGACCGAAATGATCGTCTCCACCCCGAGATCCACCACTGCCAGGCCGTTCACTTTGCCTTTGTGCGCAGTTCGTATCGTGGTGAGCAAATCCCGACCGGCCAGGTTCCAGACCTCGATCGTGCCATTGCGATTGCCGGTGACGGCAATGGGCCCGAAACGACTCTGCGCGACGGTGACAGCCTGCAACCCGCTATCACTCGCCATATTCGGGCCGAAGGTCTGCCCTAGATCGGTGTCCCACACCTGAAGCGTTCGATCGTTGCTCACGGTGATCGCAATGCGCTTGTGACCGGAATCCCCCACCGCGATGGCATTGATCCCGCCGGAATGCGCCAGACCTTCCACAGACCGCCGCGGTTCTTCGGCGGTGAGGTCCCAGAGTCGAACCGTTCGGTCATTGGAGGTCGTGATGGCCGTAGGGCGGCCGTGCACATCGGCCAGTGCCACGTCGGTGATCTTCGTACGATGCCCCGTGCGGGCTAGTCCGATCTCTTTGCGGGTCAACAGATTCCACATCCGAACGGTACGATCGTTGCTTGCGGACACCGCGATCGGAGTATTGTTCAGTCGACCGACGGCAACACCGTTCACCCATCCCTGATGTCCGCGTAGCGATTTCGAGACGAGTGTGTCTGCGGTCCAGGTCCAATACCTGAGAGTGCCATCGGTGGCGCCGCTGACCACAGCGATTCCATCCGGATCCGTTACTACCGCCAGGCAGTTGATGGTTCCACTATGCCCCTCGCCCGCATCGCTCAGGGGAACACACGTTTTCGCGTCCCAGCAGCGCAGGGTCCGGTCCGCTCCGGCGCTGAATACAACGCACCGATTGTCGATGGTTGCGGAGGCGACTGCATTCACGGAGCCGGTATGGTCTGTGAACGGTTCAGCGAGAGGGGTGCCGGAAAGCAGATCCCGGATCAAGACGGTGCCATCGGCTGACCCAGCGATCACCACTGTGTTGCCGTCGATTTCGGCGCAAGCGATGGTATTGACCGGACCTGATCGTGGCGTCGAGGGGGCGCCGATTGCCATACCGGTAAGCAGGTCGCGGACGCGGACGGTTCCATCGCTCGAACCCGTTATCACGACCGGGCATTCGTTGAGTTCGGCGCAGGCGATCGCGGTGACCGGGCCTACGTGTCCGGCCCATGGATCGCCGATCATCGTGCTCGAGTGCAGATCCCAGATACTGACACTTCCATCAGCGCAACCGATGATCGCTACGGGGAACTCCCCGAGTTCGCTGACCGCGATCGCGGTCGTGCCGGCCTCATGATCGGGCAGACAGCGATGCCTTCCCGGTGGCTTCCATTGTGTCCATTTGACTTCCCACTCCATCTCGCTTGTCGCGGCGAGTTCCTCGGCGAGGAAGTCGACGCCATACAGCTTCGCGGTGACGCCGAGTACTGTTGCACGTCTGCTCTCATCGGCGTCTCGCATACCGTGTGAGGACAATTCGTAGACATGTGCGGCCGCGAGCGCTTTGGGGTCGCGGAGATCCTGGAGCAGGGGGATCGTATGTTCGGGATCGGTCATCAATAGGAAGCCTGCGTCGACGACCAGCTCGTCCAGCCGCTGTGCCTTTGCTGCGTGTCGCGCGAGATTTGCGCGCGAATAGGCATCACAGGCACGCCATTCCAGGTGGCCGGATCCATTGAGAATCAACCGATTCGACAGAACGTCGAGAATGCCGGACTGCGCCGCCACGGTGGATCCGTGTAAACGCGCCGCGTCGTCTCGGAGATATTCGGCAAGCGCTTCGTGGAAGAGGGACCACGACGGCCGTTGTGTGAACTCGACAGATCGGAGCAGGGCGAGGGCAGGCGTGTTGTCCCGCAGTTTGCGCACATCGACTGCCTCGTAACGGCCGACTCCGAGCTGCGTTGCCAATTCGGCCCAGAGGTCATCATCATTGAGGCCCTCGCCTTCGGCGAAAGCCAAGGGGCGCAGGAGATCTCTCACCCATTGAGCGCAGGCTTCGGGTGCAGCCGCGAGGATTCCATTGCGATGCATCGATTGGCCTGCGGAGGCAAGGTATCGCTCCATTGCGTCGGCCACGGTGGACGGGAAGGCGCCGACGGAATACGGGTCTATGACGTCGTCGCGCTGGATCAGGTCGAGCGCGACCAACTGAGCGATCAAGAAGCTGTTGCCTGCCCGATCGGCGGCTTCGTGTCCGATCGCCTTGGCTAGCTCGATCCGCCCGCGATACGGGGTGTCGGCAGTGGGATCGCTTTCGCCGAGCAGGTAGCTGGTGATGTACGCGCTCACCTCGTCGGAGGAGAAGTACTCCGCGTTGTCCAAGTCGATGCGCAGGTTGGACGCCCGAAGGAAAGGAAGTAGTTCCCGCCGTGTGCCGAGTACCAGTCGGATCCCGGGGCGAATGTTGTTGCGGATGAGCGGGATCAACAACTCCCGGACCAGCTCCCTGGGCTGTGCTGCCTCGTCGAGTGCGTCGATGACGACAACAGCGGGCTCACCGCGTCGGTCCAGTAAGTCGATCAGGTCCTCGGTGTCCGAAACATGTTCTGCTCCTAGCGCATCGCCGATCAGTTTGGTTATGTGCGCGGTCGACTTGCCAGCCGCATGCACTGCGGCGTCGACTTGGCCGACGGCGGCGACCGTTCCGACCGCAGCATCGTCGAGGACTCGCGGCGGGATCATCGCCCGATATTCGGGGTCTGTCGGCACGATGAGCCGTGATAGCACCGCTGACTTACCGGATCCTGGATCGCCCGTGACGATTGCCGCTCCACGCGCGGTGCCGGACGCGGTTTCGATCCAGGTCACCAATTCACGAAGGGCCCGAACCCTGCCGGTGAAGTACCATCCTGCGTGAGTGGACCTTTCGACACCGCGACTGCGTGGTTCCCAATGTCGGCGGAACGCGGGATCCAGGTGCCAAGTCGCACATGCGGTGGGCGTCGCCGAGGCGACGCCCACCGCGGCGGATCGGTTTCGTGCGGCGAGTTCCTCCCGGAAGTACCCCAGTGCCTCGGTGTAGTCGTCCGATCCGCCGCCGAGTGCGGAGACGAGAAGCTTCAACTGCTGTTCGTCCGCAGGTAGGCAACCCTGCACTCCACGCAGCAAACTGTTCACCCGAGATCGGGCCGTGAGTCCCATTCGTTCGGCGATCTGCTGGGCTGACTGCATACCGTTCTCGGCGTGGACTTGATCGAGTATCTCGAGTAGTCGGCGGTGTGGACCTGTGGCAGGCCAGCTCGACCGGTTCACCCTCTTGCCGCGGCCCATTCGACGTCTCCATGCCAGATGCTCTGTGTACTGGATGTTCTCATACGTTCTCCGGCTGTTCTGCCTTTCCCGCGCGAGCCTGTCCACCGACCAGCAACGTTGCCGGCGCGCCGCGTACCGAAGACATCGGAGAACACTTTCGATCGCGATTCTTCTGCATTCTGGCAACGCTCGCGGGAACCCGGCCGGATCCCTTGGAACTCGAAAGGGAGCTATTCCATGCAGGAAGCTACTGCATATCTGATGGTGACGGCCGCTGGCCTCAATCTCGTTGCCGCTACAGCGACACTCGGTGCCGCAATCATGAACATGGCTGCGATCCGTCGGAGGACCGGCCCGGATAAGAGCTGAGGCGGCGGTCTGGCAAACCGGGCAGTGGGTGGTACCCACTGCCCGGTTTTCTTTTGCGGCGAGGTTGGTGAGTATCCGCCGCCACAGGGGAGGGTTGGTGGGCGGTCGGGGCGAGCAGGGTTGCGATGGCGGCGCCGATGGAGATTGAGTTGTCGGGTACCGGGCTGATGGTGGGGCCCAGACGCAACTGGCCTTGGATCGTGCCCGGGTGCGCTGGCCGCGGCTCGGGGAAGACCGATGATCCCGGACTCCATTGGAGCCCGGGATCTGGTTTCTCGGTCAGGAGACGGGTAGTGGGTCCGGGCGGGTGGCGCCGGTCGTGGCGGTGATGCCGACGGCGGTGAGAAGTGCTGTGAGGGTGAGGATTACGGCGCTGATCAGGTAGGTGAGTTGGAAGCCCTGAGTCAGGGCCTGCTCGGGGGAGGCGCCCGCGGCGAGTTGGGTGCTGCGGTGGTGGAGTGCGATGGTGCTCAGGACGCCCAGGCCCAGTGCGCCGCCCAGTTGCTGGGTGGTCGTGACGAAGCCGGAGGCCAGACCGGTGATATCGGCATGGGTCTCGCCTACGGCGGCGATGGTGATGGAGACGAAACCGAGTCCCATGCCGAAGCCGGCGGTGAGCATGCCGGGGAGGAGGGCGGGGTAGTGGGCGGTGGCGGGGACTCGGGAGAGCAGCAGCATGCCGACGGCGCCGGAGGCCATGGCGGCGACCAGGATCGGGCGGACGCCGAGGTTGGGGACGAGGGCGGCGGCGGTGGCAAAACCGGCTATGACCAAGGCGCAGAAGGGGAGCCAGGCCAGGCCGGTCCGGAGGGGAGTGAAGTGGAGGACCTGTTGGAGGTGCAGGGTCAGGAAGAACAGCATCGACAGGATGGCCGAGCAGAAGAGGATGTTCGCGGTGTTGGCGACGGCGCGGTCGCGGTCGCGGAAGAAGCTGAGGGGAATCATCGGGACACGGGAACGCCCGGCGCGCAGAAGGAATGCGGCCAGCAGGGTCAGACCCAGGGCGATCCGGGCGGCGGTGGCGAGGCCGGAGGAGTGACCGCTGTCGATGAGGCCGAGGTCGAGGGCGGCGATCGCGCTGGTGATCAGGGCCGCGCTGAGGCCGTCGAGGCGGATGCCGGTACGGGCCGCACGGCGGTCGGGGAGCAGCCGGTGCGCCAGGACGAGGGCTAGGACCGCAACCGGCACATTGATGAGGAAACACCAACGCCACCCGGCATATTCGGTCATGACACCCGAGAGGACCACTCCGAGGGTTGCCGCGAGCCCGCCCAGCCCGGCCCAAATGCCCAGGGCGCGACTGCGTTCGCGCGGGTCGGTGAAGAGGGTCGCGACAATGCTGAGCGCGGCGGGACTGGCGAAGGCCCCGCCGATCCCCTGACCCGCCCGGCTTGCGATGAGGATGGCCGAGTTCTGGGCCAGACCGGTGGCCAGCGACGACAGGCCGAAGACGGTCACGCCGATCAGGAAGACGTGCTTGCCGCCGAACAGGTCCGCGCTGCGTCCCCCGACCAGCAGGAAACCGCCGAATAGCAGCAGGTAGGCATTGATGATCCAGGTGAGGTCCGTTTCGGACATATGCAGATGTCGCTGGATGGTGGGAAGGGCGACATTCACGATGGTGTCGTCGAGATTGAGCATCATCTGGACCGAGCAGAGCAGGCCCAGGGTCAGGTAGCGCAGGGTGGCCCGGTTTGCCTCGGGTGGTGCGGGTGTCATTACTCTCCATTTATTGGTGGTGTACCACTAATGAATGAGAGTGTGCGTCCAAAGCTGTTGGTGGTCAACCACTAATTTCAATAGGGCCGATAGGGTGGGCGGATGATCGACGAGCAGCGCCAGCCCACCACCGCGGAACTGGTCGATGTGCTGCAACGTGCGGTAGCACTGGTGCGAAACCATTTCGCGGTCAACACAACCAGGCTCGGAGTCACCCCGGTGCAGGCCAAGGCGCTCGGGCACCTCGCGGAGCCGCTGACACTCAAGGAACTGTCCGCACGGCTCGGGGCAGACCTGTCCAACACGGCCACCTCCGTTGACCGGCTCGAATCACAGGGCTTGGTGCAGAAGCAGATTCACCCGGCCGACCGCCGCGCCCGCCTGGTGACACTCACACCGGCGGGCGAGGCGCTCCGCGTGCAGCTGGAGGAGCAGGTCTTCGGCTCGGTACCCGCGTTGGCCGTACTCGACGCCGAACAGCAGCGCGAGCTCTACGCGCTGCTGGAACTAGTGGTGTCTCACTAGGGCTCAGCCGGGCTGGGCCGTCGGGGCCGGGTTGAGGAGACCGTCCGCCGCGCCGACCGCGGCTCCGATCCCCGCGCCCAGGGCGGCGAAGGGCGCCGCGATCACGGCGTAGCCGATGGCCGAGCTGATGACCGGAACGACCACCAGGCCGATCGGGGCGAAGGGAAGTCCGGCGATCAGACCCGAGACGACTCCGATCAGCGCACCGGTCCAGGCGATCGGGCTGGCCAGGGCGGCTCCGGCTGCCGCGCCGATCGTCGCGTCACCAAGGACGGCCTTCGAGACGCTGGTGGCGCGGGCGTGGTCGAGCCCCGCCGCTTCGAGCGACTGCGCCAGCGCGGTTTCCGCGCCCATGGTGGCGGCATTGATCTGCTGTGTCTGGTCGGGGGTCAGGAAGAAAGGCTGGTCGAGCCGGAGAGTGCCGATGTGAATCGCCGAGTCTGGAATATCCGTGGTCGGCTGGGTGGCCGCGGGCGGTGCGTCCTCGGCTGACGCGGGTGTCACTCCCAGAAGAACGAGTGAGAGTGGAAGAGCCCCCGCGACGGCGAACCGGGCGGCACGCCGACACAGGGGACGAACCGATCTGGTGGGCTGGATTGTGCCCATAGAGAACCTCATTCCGAAACGACAATGACTTCGCATCGAGATTCGAAACCGGAACGCCTTCGGATCGATCCCGACCGTGGGGTTTGTGGGCGGAGTTCGACGATGGGGTCTACGGGGAGAGATTGGGGGCCATACCGTACTGGAGGTCGTCGGACAGGGCCGCGGCGACCGGTACGCCGAGACCGTGGCCGCGGCGCCGGGCGTCAGCGGCTTCACCGTCCACAACCGCCCCAACCGTGAGCACGCCTGGATCCACCGGTCAGGCGGCCGGACTCTGTATATCTTCAACAAGATGTTGACGAGCTGTTGCGGCCCGTGACACTAGTTTTCGAGTGGCGGGATCACCCTTCCGCCATCCGAGGGAGGTAGCGCCGATGGTGACGTTGAGCGAATTCAATACGACAGCCGGTGAACAACTCCGGCCGGACCTGCTGACCTGCTGTGATGTGCCCGCCTGGGCCGACGCCGTGCTGGCGGCCAGGCCCTATGCCGATATCGACAGTGTGCTCGCCCGGGCCGCCGAGCTCGCCGGCGCCCTGGACGCCGCGGACGTGGACCGCGCGCTGGCCGCGCACCCCCGCATCGGCGAGCGGGTGTCCGGCGTCGACACCGGCTCCGCGTGGTCGCGACAGGAGCAGGCCGGAGTCGGCCAGGACGCGGCCATCGCCGCGCAGTTGCTGGACGGCAACCGCGCCTACGAGCAGCGTTTCGGCCGGGTCTTCCTGATCTGCGCCACCGGGCTGTCGGCCGAGCGAATTCTGGCGAGCCTGTACCAGCGCCTCGGCAACGACGACGCCACCGAGGCGGCCGTGGTGGCCGAGGAGCTGCGCAAGATCGCGGTTCTGCGACTGCGAAAGGTGTTCGAGCAGTGAGCACCATTACGACGCACATCCTGGACTCCGCGCTGGGCAAGCCCGCGGCCGGCGTCGAGGTGCGGCTGGAGCAGGTCGGCCCGGAGCTGCGGGTGCTGGCCGCGGGCAAGACCGATGACGACGGCCGGGTCCGCGATCTCGGCCCCGAGGGGCTCGAGGCCGGTGTCTACCGCCTCACCTTCGACATCGAAAGCTATGCCGCCGCAACGAATCAGACCTACTTCTACCCGTCGGTCTCCATTAGCTTCAAGGTCGCCGGGGAGGCGGGCGAGCACTACCACGTGCCCCTGCTCATGAGCCCCTTCGCCTATTCCACCTATCGAGGAAGCTGAACTCTTCGCCGTGTCGTCCGTTCGTCAGGACTTGTTGCCGCCCAGGCTGAATCGCGCACCGGTGGCATCGGCCACCGCCGCGAGCCGGCCGTACGGGGTGTCCTCCGGCGGCCGCACCACGGTGCCACCCAGCTCGGCCACCTTGCGCACGCTGAGATCGACATCCTCGACCCCGAAGTAGACGGTCCAGTACCCCGGCACGCCCGGCGGCAGGAAGCTGGTCGAGTCCATCACGCCGCCCAGCATCGGGGTGACGGAATGGATTGTGGTGTACCGGAATTCGGGAGTGTCGGCAATGGTGAACGGATCCTTCCAGCCGAACGCCTCGCGGTAGAACGTCAGCGCGTCGTCGTAGCCGCGGGTATGCAACTCGAACCACGAGGGCGCTCCCACGTGCCCCTCCCAGTGCCCATCGCCCACCACACCACGCTGCTCGAAGCCGGCCATGGTGCCTGCCTCCCAGACACCGATGCCGACCCCGCCGTTGTCCCCGAACACGCCGAACCTTCCGACATCGCCGACCGCCGTGACCGGCACCGCGGTCATACCGCCCGCCGCCATCACCGCCGCGGCGGTCGCCTCCGCGTCCGGGCTGGCCAGGTAGACGGTCCATTGATCGGGCCCGCTGTTCCCGTCATTGCGCATGCCGCCCGCGACGGCCCGGCCGTCCTTGCGGAAGGTGATGTAGTCGCCGTGCTCGGGTGCGATATCCGCGGTCCAGCCGAACAATTCGCCGTAGAAGGCGATCGCGCCGTCGGTATCGGTGGTGAAGAGATCGGTCCAGACCGGATCGCCCGGCTGCGTTGCGTAGTCCATGATCAACTCCTCGAATCGGTATTCGGTCCCCCGGGAATGCAGACGATGCGGCCCCCGGAAACTCATCGCAAGAGCAACCCCGGCTCGTCGTCGAGTTGTTGTGTCATCGAGATCGAATCCACTCTACTGGCGGTGGAGGCGTCGACTCCGGTGTCCGAGGGCCGCGCGGATCCGGCATGACGATTGTCATGCCCGGGGGGTGATGGTTGGCAGATTCGGCGCGGTGCGGGCGACCGTAGCGTCATTCCTGTAGCGCAGAAACCGATTACAGGAGTTCCGATCATGGCCGATACCGCCACTGTCAGCGCCCCCCGGTCGCAGGACCGGCTGAGCCTGCTGCGCGTGCTCGCGCCGACCGCCCGCGATATCGCGGTGCCGCTCGCCGCGTACTACATCCTGCATTGGGCCGGGTATTCCGATTTCCTGGCGCTGTTGGCGGGTGCGGTGTTCTCCGGTGTCCTGGTCCTCGTCGAGGTGATCCGGGTCCGGCGCGTCGACGCCATGGCCGCGCTCATCCTGGCCGGCTTCGTCTTCGGCATTGTCAGCTCGCTGATCAGTGGCGATGCCCGGATGATGATCGTGCGAGATTCGCTCACCACCGCTGTCATCGGCCTGGCGTTCGGGGTGAGCGTCCCGCTGGGCAAGCCACTGACCTATGTGGCGGCGCGCAAGGCCTTCGCGAACTCGCCGGCGAAGCTGGCGGAGATGGAACTGAGGTTCCGCACCGATCCGCTGGTGCGTCGTCTGCACAACCGAATCGCCGGAATGTGGGGCGTGGGACTGATCGGTGAGTCCGTGCTGCGGGTGGTGCTCGCCTACCGGCTGCCCATCCACACCATGGCGTGGCTGTCCAGTGTGCTCATGGTCGGTATCACCGTGGTGCTGATGGCCGTCACGATTCGAACCATCAAGCGGGTCAAGCGAACTGAATCGATCGCGGAACCTGGCTACGCTTCGGTTCATGAGTGAGGGGCCGGTTCCGAACGGCACACTGACGGGAACGGCACGGGTCGAGGCGTTCAGCGACGGGGTGATGGCGATTGCCATCACCCTGTTGATTTTGGATATCCGGGTGCCCGAGCATGAGCCCGGGCATCTGCTGCGGGCCCTGGGGCATATCTGGCCGTCGTATGTGGCGTATCTGGCGTCCTTCATGACGATCGGCGTCGTATGGATGAATCACCACACCTTTTTCGGGCGGCTGCGGCGCATCGATCATGTGCTGCGGTGGTGGAATCTGATGCTGCTGCTGGGGATTTCGCTGGTGCCCTTTCCGACGATCGTGGTGGCCGACAATCTGGTGAACGGCACGCGTCGGGACGCCGTGGTGGCGGTGGCGCTGTACGGGATCGTCGGGGTGATGATGACCGTGCCGTGGGCCCCCATGTGGTGGCGGCTGGCGAAGCGGCCGGAGATGCTGAAGCCCGGTCTGGGCGCGGATTACGCACGTCGTGAGAGCTGGCGGGCCTGGCCGGGGATTCTGGTCTACGCGGCGTGCGTCGGCGTCGGATTCTTCTCCCCGATAACGGCTCTGGTGCTGTATTTGCTGGTCTCGACGTTCTACGGCCTGAGCAACAAGGGGTGGACGGCGCCGACCGAACCGGATCTGGACGTCGAATAGCCCTTGCCAATTTAAGCGATTGTGATTAACTGCCGGGGTGGACAGCACGAGTGTGGCCGGCGGCCCGGTCACCCAGATCGCCTGGGTGGTCGAGGACATCGCGGCCGGTGAACAGTTCCTGAAGACGACCATGGGCGCGGGCGGGTGGATGCGCATGCCCGAGGTCCACTTCGGGCCGCAGACCTGCGTCTACCGCGGCGAGCCCGCCGACTTCACCGCGCACATCTCGCTGTCCTACAGCGGCGACACCCAGCTCGAACTCATCCAGCCGGTGCGCGGCCGTTCCATCTACACCGAATTCCTCGAACGCGGCGGGTCCGGTCTGCACCACGTCTGCCTGGAACCCGCGGACTTCGAGGCCGCCCTGAAAGATGCTGCGGCACGGGGAATTCCGGTGGTACAGCAGGGCGATATGGGCGGGCAGATGCGTTTCGCCTACCTCGACGGAGCGGCCTCGGGCGTGCCGTTCATCGAACTCGCCGAGATCGGGCCGAACATGCGGCTGTTCTTCGAGCAGATCAAGAAGGATGCGCAGTGAGCACTGGGATTCCGGAAACCGTTGCGGCGCGGTCGATAACCGACTGGTCCGATGAGGTCGACGTGGTCGTCGCCGGATTCGGCATCGCGGGTGGGTGCGCGGCGGTCGAGGCGGCGGCGCGCGGGGCCCGCGTACTGGTGCTGGAGCGGGCCGGTGTCGCGGGCGGCACCACCGCACTGGCCGGCGGACATTTCTACCTCGGCGGCGGCACCGGCGTGCAGCGGGCGACCGGTCACGAGGATTCCGCCGAGCAGATGTACGAGTACCTGCTCGCGGTGGCGCGCGATCCCGAACCGGAGAAGATCCGCGCCTACTGCGACGGTAGCGTCGAGCACTTCGACTGGCTGGAGAGCCTGGGTTTCGAATTCGAGCGCAGCTACTACCCGGAGAAGGCCGTCATCCAGCCCGGCACCCAGGGGCTGATGTATACCGGCAACGAAAAGGTCTGGCCCTACCGGGATCAGGCGATTCCCGCGCCGCGCGGGCACAAGGTCCCGGTGGCGGGCGACACGCAGGGCGCGGCCATGATCATCGACCTGCTGGTGAAGCGGGCCGCCGCGCTCGGCGTCGAGGTGCGCTACGAGACCGGCGTGACCAACCTGATCGCCGACGCCGACGACGCCGTGGTGGGCGTGAGCTGGAAGAACCTCGGGAAAACCGGTGCGGTGCGGGCGAAGTCGGTGGTGCTGGCCACCGGTGGGTTCGTCATGAACTCGGAGATGGTGGCCGAGCACGTGCCATGGCTGACCGAGAAGCCGTTCGTGCTGGGAACGCCGTTCGACGATGGGCTCGGCATCCGGCTGGGCCGCTCCGCCGGTGGCGAGACCTGCATGATGGACCAGGCGTTCGTCACCGCACCCGTGTACCCGCCGGCGAAATTGCTGACCGGGATCGTGGTGAACCGCAATGGTGAACGCTTCGTCGCCGAGGACTCGTATCACGCGCGCACCTCCGCGTTCGTGCTGGATCAGCCGGGCGCGATCGCGTACCTGATCGTGGACTCCGAGCACATGGAACGGCCGAACTTCCCGCTCGCGCCGTTCATCGACGGGTGGGAGACCGTCGAGGAGATGGCCTCCGCGCTCGGAATCCCCTACGAGGCATTGTAATCCACGCTGGACCGCTACAACGCGAATGCCGCCCGCGGTGAGGATCCCGACTTCCGCAAGGCGGCCGAATGGCTCGAGCCGCAGGACCACGGACCGTGGGCGGCCTTCGACCTCACCCTGGGCAAAGCGCTGTACGCGGGCTTCACCCTCGGCGGCCTGCGCACCTCGGTCGACTCGGAGGTGCTGCGGGACAACGGATCACCGATTCCCGGCCTCTACGCGGCGGGCGCCACCGCCTCGACCCTCGCCCAGGACGGCAAGGGCTACGCGAGTGGCACCCAACTCGGCGCGGGCTCGTTCTTCGGCCGCCGGGCCGGGCGTCATGCCGCCAGTCGCTCGAGCTGACGGATCAGCTCCGAGGCGGTGACGGCGTCGAACACCCCGAATGTGCCGCCCCGGAGCTCCACCGCCAGAATCCGCTGTAGCTCGGGCTCGTAGCGATAACCGCCCTCGAGTCCAGGTTCCAGCGTGACGGTCACCTCACGGGTGGGACCGAAGCGGCGAAACAGGGACTCCCGCACCAGCTCCCAGCCCAGCTCTTGCAGACCGAACACCCGATCGGTGCGGACCTGTCGATCGGTGAAGCGGGACAGGCGATTCGACTCCGCCTCCTCGGGCGCGAATACGTAGGTCGCCCGCTCCAACTGTTCGAATGGTTGTCGTAATCGATTGTCGGCGAACGAGTTCTGCCATGTCACGACGGAATCCCCGAGCTGTGCCGGATGGGCGACGCCCACCAGCGTTTCGTCCGATAGCTCGATCGGGTCGTCGTCCGCGCCGCGAAGCACACCCTCGGCATCGACCCGGAACGCACCGGTCACCGTGCCGCGGCCGTCGAAGCTCGCCCACACCAGTCGCCGCGCGAGCTGCCCGAGCGCCGGATCCTCCAGGACCAACCGCCGATGCGCCGCGGCCCGCCATCGCCGACCGTCCACCATGGCCGCCTCCAGCCGCCGAATCTGATCGGTGGTCACCGATCTCGGATCCGCCGCGGGTCGCGGCGGATCGTCATCCGATCGCGGGGGTCCGGCTCCGAGGCGGGCGCGAACCCGCAGTTGCAGGGTTTCGGCGGCGGGCTCGGCGTCTTCGTCCGGCGCGGTGGTGCGCAACCAGGGCGTCATCCGTCCAGCACGCGGATCCGGGCCCTCCACCCGCAGCCGAACCCGCGCTTCGGTCACCGCGACCGTGAACGCATGACCGTGTTCGTTCATCCAGCTGTCGATGAACCGATCCATGAATTCCCGCTCCCGCTGGGCCCCGGTCCGATACGCGACAGCCGCGTGCTGCGCGATGGCGAACACCGCCGCCGCCCCGCCCGGCGTAACCGGCCCTTCCGGTGCGGCGGCGTATTCGGCCGCGGCATCGGCGATTTCGTCCAGTCCGTCCAGCCGGGCGGCGGTCAGTACGATCTCCACGGCCCGACGGTGCCGACGCAGAAACTTCCGCACCGCCTCGGTGGCGTGCGGATCGGCCCAGCGCCGCTCCTCGTCGGTCATGACCGTCATCTTGCCGCTACGCACCGACAGTGGTACGTCGGCTGGGTGATACCGACACGCTGCTGGTGTCGCGGGAATGGCGGCCGGAGTGAAGACCAGCGCGGGAGCGACTAGCTCGGGTCTCGCACGATCAGCGACACCGCCATGGGGACGAGCACTTCCACCAGATCGGTCACCGGCGGCCGGGGCACCGACAGCAGCCATTCGTGGGCAAGGCCGTTGATCGCGCCGATCAGGGCGCTGCCCGCGAGTTCGCCGGCGCCGCGCACGCGCGCACCCGACCCGGCCAGTGGTTCCACCGCCCTGTACAGGATGGAGATCCAGGCGTGGCGGCGTTCGCGCCGATGCTGCTCCATGCGCTCGCTCACGCCGACCACCTCGACGAAGGCCACCTTGGCGCGGAACGGGTCCGTACCGATCGAGTCCAGGAACGCCGAAAGCGCCTGTGTCACAGTCTCGGTCGGGTCCGGATCCGGCTCCACGGCGCTCAGGGCATCGGCGAGTGCGACGGCGGCCTGGTCCTGGATCTGGTCGTAGGCGGCGACCAGCACGTCCTCGCGGGTCTGGAACTCCTCGTAGAACTGGCGTTTGGATAGTCCGGCGGCGGTGCACACATCGGCCAGCGAACAATTGGCGTAGCCGCGCTCACCGAATATCTGGATGGCCGCGTCGAGGAAACGCTGCCGGCGCTCGGCTTTTCGTTCGGTCACGGCGCGCCCGCCGTACTGCCTGCCTTCGATCGTCACTGTCGTTTCTCGATCGTCACGCCTCAAAGGTTACGGGTGGGGGCCCACGGATTCCGCTGCGCGGGCGTCCCGGTCCCGGTCCGTGGATACGGCCTCAGCGTCGCGGACGCAAACCATTCATCATGTGGGTGACCATCTCGTCGAAGAGACCGTCCGCCTCCTCGGCGTCGACCAGGCCCGAACCCAGGATGGCGGCCAATCCTTGCAGCGCGGCGACCGCCGACAGGCAGATGCGCCGCGCGTCGCCGGGCACCACTTCGCCGCTGGCCTGCGCGTCGGTGACCATCTCGATGGGCACGGTGAAGGCGCGCGCGGCGGCCTCGCCGATGGCCGGGGTAGGACTGTTCTTGCGCGCGAACATGAGTGCCAGCAGCGCCGGATTGTCGATGGCGAAGCGCAGGTAGGTGTGGGCCATGGCGCGCAGTCGCTCCGGGAACGTGCCGGTGGCCGCGGCCCGCTCGAATCCGGCTCCGAGCCGCTCGAATCCGGCTACGGTCAGTGCGTCCAGCAGCGCCTGCTTGTCGCGGAAGTGCCGACTGGGCGCGGCGTGGCTGACACCGGTGTCGCGGGCGAGCTGCCGCAGCGACAGGCCGTCGACGCCCGTGCCGCGCAGGGTCTCCTCGGCGCGCCGTAGTAGTTCGGCGCGCAGGTCACCGTGGTGGTAGGACCGCGCGCGCTCCACCACCTCGCGGGCTTTGCGCTTGGCGATGCTCATGGTGAGAGCAGGATATCGGACACATCCGAGGATGTTGACGTTGACTACTTTGTTGTCGATGCCTACATTCGTCGCATGGCGAACGACAATGCCTCCTCGACCGGCCCGGAGGCCACGGCGACCCCGGCGGCGACCCCGGTTCGGTCGGCCGTGCCGCTGCGCGGCTGGATCGGCCCGATCCTGGTGCTCACGTTGCTTGCGGCGCTGATCGGCACCATGTACCTCGGCTACACCTCCGACCCGGAGAAGAACCTGCACGACTTCCCGGTCGCTCTGGTCAACCAGGACGTGGGCGACGTGATGGACGGCAAGACCCTCAATATCGGCGACCAGATCACCGGTGCGCTGACCGAGCAGATTCCGCGGGACAAGATCGACCTGCGGCTGGTCGGCATCAACGACGCCCGTCAGCAGCTGAGCAACGGCCAGATCTACGGCGCCATCATCATTCCGAGCGATTTCACCAAGCGGCTGTCCATTCTGGCGGCGGCCTCCGTGGTCCCCGGCGACGTGGAGCGCCCGGTCATCACCGTGCAGACCAATCCGCGCGCGGGCACCTACGCGTCCTCGATCATGCAACGCGTCACCGATCGCGCCATGGCGCAGGTCAATACGACAGTCGGCGCGCAGCTCACCGGTCAGGTGAAGGCCAAGCTGGCGTCGCAGGCGGGCGCGCCCGCCACCGAATTGGCCGGTGCCGCCCGGCTGCAGCTGGCCAAGCCCATCGACATCGTCGTCAGCCCGTACCGACCGCTGCCCGCGGGCACCGGTCAGGGGCTGTCCGCGTTCTTCTACACCCTGGTGCTGCTGTTCGCGGGCTTCAGCGGCGCCATGATCATCCACGCGATGATCGACAACGTGCTCGGTTACGCCCCGGCCGAATACGGCCCGTGGTTCCGCGCGCCGGAGCCGGCGCCCATCAGCCGCTGGCGCACCCTGCTGGTCAAATGGGCCATCGCCACGATCACCGCACCGTTCCTGTCGGGCATGTTCATGGGCATCGCCAGGATCTTCGGCATGCCGATCGACCAGCCGCTGCCGCTGTTCCTCTACGGGACCCTGGCCGTTATCGCGGTGGCGGTGACCGGCCTGTCGGTGCTGGCCGCCTTCGGCACCGCGGGCCTGCTGATCAACATGATCGTCTTCGTGGTGCTGGGCCTGCCGTCCTCCTCGGGCTCGATTCCGGTCGAGGCGATTCCGCGTTGGATCGCCGCGCTGTCCAGCTTCGAACCCATGCACCAGATCTACCTGTCGGTACGCGCCATCCTGTTCTTCGACGGGCATCTGGAGGCGGGTCTCAGCACCGGCATCTGGATGACGGTCGTCGGCCTGGGCCTGGGCCTGCTGCTGGGCGCGGTCGCCACCCATGCCTACGACCTGCGCGGCCTTACTCGCCTCGGCGTGTCGCACCAGCCCTGACCATCGTCCGCCACAGTGACTTTCGGCCCTGTTCGTTGTCGAGCTGTGACGGTGATACTGGCCCCGGGGCACCGAATAACTCATCGCCGGGCGATGAGTGTGGGGCGGTTCGATGGTGATGGCTTCGTCGCAGTTCGATCAGCTGATAGGACAGTTCCTGCGCGCCGTGCGCGATGGCGGTGGCGGGCTGTGCGCGGTGTGCGGCGCGTGCGTGCGGGTGCTGCCGGTCCGCCGGGCGGCCATCGTGCTCGAGGAACGCGACGCGGGTATGCAACCCTGGTGCACCAGTGACGAATTCGCCGAGCGGGTGGAGCTCGCGCAGGCCACGGCGGGCGAGGGGCCGGCGGTCACGGCCGTGGCCGACGGTGTACCGGTGGTGGTCACCGATCTGAGCGTCGACTGCGAGCATTGGCCCGGATTCGCCGAGGCGCTCGGCCGGGAGCCGGTGTCGGGCTCGCTGTTCGCGGTGCCGTTGCGGCTGGGTGCGATTCGGCTCGGCGCGGTGGATCTGTACCGCGATTCGGTCGGTCGGCCCGGGCCGCGGCTGCTGTCGGCGGCGCTGCACATCGCGGATCTGGTCACCGCCAGCCTGGTGCTGGGCACCGGCGACGATGCCCGGCAGTGGGCACAGCCGTTGTCCAGCCGCTGGATTCATCAGGCGGCCGAGATGACCAGCGCCCAGCTCGGCATCGAGATCGCCGATGCCTACGCCCGTCTGCGCGGATATGCCTTCACGCACGGGCTCTCGCTGGTCGAGGTGGCTCGGCGGGTGGTGGAACGCAGCATTCGGATCGAGGCCGAATGAGCGAAACTGTTCCGCATCACCCCGCCCGCCAAGGACGGTACTGAAAATGTCACTGGCATAACGGAATACGTTATGCGGCTCAGTGCGCGGCGGTGGCCTTGAAGCCGCGCGGGACCAGGATCGCGGTGAGTACCGCCACCGTGCCCACCATGGCTGTCGAGATCCAAGAGGTGGTGGTGAGCGCGGCGTCGTAGGCGTGCTGGGCGATGTGCAGCACCTCGGTTCCGGTGGGGCCGCCGATCTTCTCGGCAACATAGGCCGCGCCGCCCACCGAGCCGCGCGCATCGGCCAGATCCTCGCCCTGCAGCGGCAATCCGGTCATGTGGCCGGTGAAAAGACGGCCGTGAATGCTGCCCAACAGCGCCACGCCCAAGCCGATGCCGAGTTCGTAATTGGTCTCCTCGACCGCGCCCGCCTGCCCGGCGCGCTCGGCCGGGACCGCCGACACCAGCACCGCGGCAGCCGTGGTGATCGCGATGCCGTCACCGATGCCCAGGCACAGCAGTACCAGCGCGACGATCGGGTAGGTGGTTTCCGGCACCGCCGCCAGCACCGCGAAACCCGTTGCCAGCGCGCCCAGTGCGAAGCCCATCAGCGCACGCACGCCGACATGCTGCATGAGCCACGGGGTGGACAGCGAGCCGAACAGGGTGGCCAGCGCCGCGGGCAGGGTGCGCATACCCGCCTCTGAGGGCGAGTAGCCGTGAATGTACTGCAGCCACAACGAGATCAGGAACAAGGCCGCGCCGATGGCCAGCATTGCCAGCAGGGTGGCCAGCGCCGCCGCGGTGAAGGCGCGATTACGGAACAGTCGCACGTCCAGCAGCGGATCCGCCGACTTCAACTGCCGATAGGCGAACAGACCCAGCAGGATCACCGAGGCCGCCATGATCGCCAGATCGATCGGGGCCGGGCTGCCCTTGGCCACATGCTTGATGCCCCACGCCAGCGCCACGACGCCCAGCACCGACAGCGCCGCGCTCGCCCAGTCCAGGCTGCCGTGCTGTGGCGCCTTGTATTCCGGCAGCAGCCACAGCCCGGCGCCCACCGTGATGATCACTACCGGCACATTCAGCCAGAAGGCCGCCGACCAGCCGAAGGCCTCGACCAGATGGCCGCCGACCAGCGGGCCGATGGCCGCGCCCGCGCCGGCCACCGAGGCCCAGATGCCGATGGCCAGGGTGCGTTCCTTGTCATCGGTGAAGATATTGCGGATCAGCGAGAGCGTGGATGGCATGACCATGGCCCCGCCGACACCGAGCAACGCGCGTCCCGCGATGAGTTGCGCGGGCATGTGCGCGGTCGCCGCCACCACCGAGGCCAGGCCGAAAAGCACGAAGCCGGACAGGAACAGCCGCTTGCGCCCGTACCGGTCGCCGATCGCGCCGCAGGTGATGAGCAAGCCGCCCAGCACCAGGCCGTACAGGTCGACGATCCAAAGCTGTTCCATGGGACTGGGTTCCATGTGATCGATGAGCGACGGCAGAGCGACATTGAGAATCGTCGCGTCCATCGCCACCAGCAGCAGGCTCGCGCACAGTACGGCGAGCATGGCCCACCGGCTCGCCGCCGCGGGCGTCACCTGGTTCGGCGGATTCTCCGACTGTTCCTGCGGTGGGATGCGGCCCACGGTTTCCCGCCTCCTCGATCAGGCGTTGGTCACGCTGCTGGCAACAACATGGCTAAGCCTACCTGCGGGTCACGGGTCACTTGTCGGCGTTCTGTTTCGCCAGCAGGTCGCGGATCTCGGTGAGCAGCTCCAGTTCGGTGGGGTCGGCCTTCACCTCGGTGGGCTTGCTGAGCCGGTTCTTGATGGTGTTCATCGGCAGGATGAGCACGAAGTACAGGACCGCCGCCACGCACACGAAGTTGACGCCCGCGCTGATGATCGGACCGAGGGCCACGAAGGTGGCCGGCTTGTCGGACAGGATCTGGAAGCCCAGCCCGTATTCCCTGTTGCCGCCGAGGACGGCGAGCAGCGGCTCGATCACACCCTTGGTCACCGAGGTCACGATGGCGGTGAAGGCCGTACCCATGACGACCGCCACCGCGAGATCTATGACATTGCCCCTCTTCAGGAAGTCTTTGAAGCCCTTGATCATGGTCCGCGCTTAATCCAATCCGAGACGTTTTCGTTATCTTTTGGATGGAAGTTTAAAGGCTGAAGCAGGTGTGTCGGGTACACGGCCCAGCCCCCTTGACGGGGGTCACTCCCACCCGTGATAGCGGGATGGCACACAATGGGCAAACCAGACGGGTCGAATCAGCTCCCGCGCTCGGCCCGGAAGGTCTTCCTCAGCGCCGCGCATGCCCCAGTGCAGAAACGTCGGCACGATGGCCGAATCCGCGCTCTGAGCCGGGGGCCGACACCCTGACAGTGAACAGCGGCTCGGCCACGCTCCAGACGCTGTACCCGTGGCGAGGAGCATGGAAAGCCAAAGCGCCGAGCGCGTATTCGGTCCGCTCGCCGTGCGCGCCCGGGGTGATGTCGCTTGATCGGAACAACCACGGTCGGATCGCGAACACCACGTACGGGTTCACGATCGCGATATAGCCGAATCCACCGATCATGTTGTCCTGCAGCGTATTCGCATTCCGGGCGGCGATATCGGGCGTACACGGTGAATGCCGTCACCAGATCGACGAGCCGGAAACACCCTGGGGGCCAGTGCCGCTCGATGATGGCAGGAACCGGATCGCGATGTCGTCTCGGACGAACGAGACTGCCGAACACGAGCGAACAACGCCGGTTCCGGGCCGCGTGGCCCGGAACCGGCGTTGGTGGACTACTTTCCGCCGGCCCTGTTCTTCAGGGCGTTGACGATCTCGTTGACCGCCGCCAGCACGTCCTGTGCGGCGTGGTCGAGGTTGGCGCGCACCGACTCGAGGGTGCTCTGGAGATCGTCGGGAGTGATCCTGTCAGCGAATGCCTTCGCCATATCGGCGAGCTCGGCGGCCGCGGCCTGCGCCCGGTCGGCCAGGTCGGCGGCGGCCCCGCTGGCCCGTTCGGCCAGTTGCCCGGCCGCTGACTCGGCCCGCTCCCGCAGGTCGGCGGCGGTGACCCCGAGGTCGGTGCTCAGGTCATCGGCGGTGGTGCGCAGGTCGTCGGCCAGGCGTTCGGTGGTGTCGTCGAACTTGGCGCCTGACTTGTCATCGGAGTTTTCATTCGTCGGCATGGTTGTGTGGTCCTTACTTCGATCCGCCGCCGAGGTCTTCCTTCATCCTGCCCATGAAGCCGCCGACCTTCTCCTTCACATCGTCGGTGGCCTGCTCGAGGTGCTCTTCCATGCGTTTGGTCATGCCCTCGGCGTTGCCGGATATGTCGCTGGCCGCGCCACGGGCTTTCTCGGACATGTCCGAGCCCGCCTCGTTCATCCTGTCGCCGAAAGAAGCCATCGGAACCTCCCTACGTCGGTCACGCCCGGGCAGTTACAGCGATCTTTCAGCAATCGATACTAGTCCTCTTTCAGTGCACCGGACCGAGTACGCGTGCGATGTAGGCGTTGGTGAAGCGCCCCTTCGGGTCGAAACGGCGTCGGACCTCGGCGAACCTCTCCCAGTCCGGGTAGCGCTCGCGCAGGGTTTCGGCGGTCTGGAAGTGGCGCTTGCCCCAGTGCGGGCGGCCGTTGTAGCGGTCGAAGACGCGTTCGCAGGCGCGGAAGTAGGGCTCGTAGTCCATGCCCTCGTACTGGTGCACGGCGATGTAGCAGGTCTCGCGGCCACCGGCGGGGGAGAGGAAGGCGTCGTCGGGGGCGACCCAGCGCACCTCGATCGGCATCGGGGTGTCGAAATGCCTGGCGACCTCCTTGATCTCGCGGATGGCGTCGGCCGAATGCTCGCGCGGCAGCGCGTATTCCATCTCGGTGAAGCGGAACAGCCGGGGGCTGGCGAAGACCTTGTAGGAGCGCTCGACCTGGCGGCGGTAGCTGCCCGCGTAGGCGGCGCTGCGCTGCACCAGCGGAATCAGGCTGGGGCGGCGGCGGGTGAGCCGGCAGAGCGCGTCGAAGGTGTAGTTGGTCATCAGGATGTCCGAGAACCAGTCCACGGCCCTGCCCCGAGGTTGCTCGGGCAGGTCGACCCTGTTGTTGCGCTTGGTCATGGCCAGTGGGCTGTGGGCGAACATGTAGAACTCGAAGTGTTCGTTGCCCTCGACGAAGCTGTCCAGATCGCCGAGCACATCCTCGACCGGCACCGGCCGCTCGATGCCTTCCAGCACGAAGGATGGCACCATCTGCAGTGTCACGGCGGTGACCACGCCCAGCGCGCCCACGTTCACGCGCGCGGCCCGCCAGCCGTCGGGGTCGGTCTGCTCGTTGAGCTCGACCCGGCTGCCGTCGGCGAGCATGAGCTCGACGGAATGCAGTGCGGCCGAGAGGTTCTGCAGCCTGGATCCGGTCCCGTGGGTACCGGTCGCGGTCGCGCCCGCGATGGACTGCACGTCGATGTCGCCGAGGTTGGGGAAGGCCAGGCCCAGCGGGTGCAGCGCGGTGCTGGCGGCATTGAGCGTGATGCCCGCTTCCACGCGGACCAGCCCGGATTCGCGGTCCACGTTCAGGATCTTGTCCAGCTTGTTCAGCCGCATGAGCGTGCCGTCGGTGAGCACGGTCTCGGTGAAGGAATGGCCCGATCCGGCGACCCGGACGGTGTGTCCGTTCGCTTCGGCCTGTGCGAGTACTTCCGCGACGTCCTCGGGCGAGCTCGGTTCGGCGATAGTTGCCGGGGTGCAGCTCTGATCCCCGGCCCAGTTCACCCAAGAGTTGGTCATGCGACCAACTTTAAACCGCGAGTGTGATGCGCGCTACCGTTTGCGCGGGGTGCAAGCCGCCGCCTTGGCCCGTTCCACCTCGTCCTCGGTCAGCGGCGGCTGCGTGAGCGGCAGGCGGGGCACGCCGTCGCCGCGCACGCCATTGAGAATCAGCGCCATGTAGCGCTCCCAGACATCGGGATTGACCGGCCGGGCGAATCCGGCCATGCCGTCGACCATGTTCACCATCGCGAAGAAATCGGCCGGCTCGATATCGGGCTGGAGTGCGCCCGCGTCCTTGGCGCGCTGGATGACCGCCTGCATGCCGGGTCGGATCTGGTCCTTCATGCACACGAAACGGTCCATGCTGTCGTGCAATTCGAGCAGGACCTCACCGAAGCCGCGATTGGCCGCGATGTGCCGGCACGAGTACTCGAACAGGGCGACCAGTCCATCCCAAGGGTCGGGATGGTGTAGCGCCGCGTCCACGGCCCCGGCGAGTTCGGTGACCATCTGGTCGAAGACCTCGGAGATGAGTTCCTGCTTGTTGGCGAAGCGCCGGTAGACGGTACCGACGCCGACGCCGGCCTGTTCGGCCACATCGTCGAGGGTGACCTCGAGCCCGCGGTCGGCGAACAGTTCGCGGGCGGCCGCGATGATGCGCTGCTGATTGCGGGCAGCGTCCGCGCGCAGACGGCGAGGTGGAGGCGCGGTGGTGACGTGATTCACACCATAATCCTAACAAGGCGGCAGAGTTATTCGGAGGGTGGTTCTCCGTTTTGTGGCGTGGGTTATGTTCTCGAATCCTCTCCGCAGGGCGGCGGAGATTTCCGGCTGGAACTGCCTGACCGCTCGGCGAGCCCGCGGGCCTTACGCTCTCGACGCCGATAGGGGCGAAATATACTTCCCGAATTCGGGAAGGCCACCTCGACGCTTCTGTGACACACGGGATTTGCGGTCCTCGAGTGCTTTCCAGCGCGACCGTCCGAAGTCTCGGATGATCTGTTGTCGAGGTACGGAAGATCCGGCAACCAGCCGCGCTCAGCCCGCCGCTGGTCAGCCTCCTGCAGGGCGTGGTCCGATCGCATCCTTGATACGGTATGGGGCATGGGATTCGGCGACGCATAGGTTTCACACCCATCGACGGCGGCCCCATTCCGCGTCGAGTGCTTGCCCTGCTGCAGCGGACCACGCGAAGGAGTAGCGGCTCGCGTGTGGAGCGCGGGGGCTAGCGGGACCTGGTCGTCGCCGTGCCATTCGTAGAGGGTCCGGCGGACAAGCTCGGTACGATCTCGAGCGCATTGGCGCGCATGGTGCGGATCAGGACCGACTCGTTCTCCATACCCAGGTGGAAGACCTCGCCGATGCTGTGGTCGGCGCCGACCGAAATGATGCCGTCCACACGGGAATTGGCGATCCGGTCGCGCATCCGACTCGGCTCCTCGGGGCCGATGGGACAACTCCCGGCAAGCCGTTCTATCCTCGCTGTTCCGGGCCGCTGTCCGGCTTCAGCAACACGCGAGTAGCAACTATTTCGCTAATTGAAGGGAGGGGTGGTGGCTGCGAACGTCGCGGGCGTGGACGCCGCCCTGCTCGGTGTCATCGCGGTGGGCGGCGCGATCGGCGCGGAGGCGCGGTACGCCGTGAGCCTGTGGGTGCCGCACCGGGGCGCGATTCCGTGGCAGACGTTGGCGGTCAACGTGTTCGGCTGCTTCCTCATCGGGGTACTGATGGTGTGTATCACCGAGATATGGGTGGCGCATCGTCTGATGCGGCCGTTTCTCGGGGTCGGTGTCCTCGGCGGTTTCACCACTATGTCCACCTACGCCGTGGAGGTTCGTACACTGCTCGAATCGGGCCGGGTCGGCGCGGGATTCGCCTACCTCGGGGGAACGGCGGTGGCAGGGCTGATTTCGGTCGTGCTCGGCGTGAGTGCGACACGATGGGTATCGGGAACGGCACGACGATTGGGGGCAGGCGATGAGTGACATGGTTCGGCGGTGGGTATCGGCGTCGCGGTTGACCGTGCTGCTGGGTGAGGACGACACATATCGGCACCGGCCCCGCTACCACGAGATCGTGCGGCGTGCCCGGGATGCCGGATTGGCCGGGGCGAGCGTGTGGCGCGGCGTCGAGGGCTACGGGGTGTCCTCCCATATTCACACCACCCGCCTGCTCGACCTCGCCGAGCGGCTGCCGGTGCTGGTGATGATCATCGATGACACTGCGCGGCTGCGGGCCTTCGTGGAAACCAATGCGGACCTGCTGGATTCGGTCATCGTGGCGCTCTCGCCCGTCGAGGTTTTCGACGGGGTGCGGCATTGACAGCGTTGCTGGTGATCCTCGGCGCGATCTTCGGAGCGCCTGCCCGGTATCTGGCGGATCGCGCGTTGGCCCATCGATTCGATAGTGTTCTCCCCCTGGGCACACTGGCGGTGAACGTGGGCGGTTCGGCTGTGCTGGGCGTGTTGATCGGTGCGGGAGCAAACCATTGGCTCCTCGCTGCCGTGGGAACTGGGTTCTGCGGCGCGCTGACCACGTTCAGTACGTTCGGGTACGAAACGGTTCGATTGGCCGAGGAGGGCGCTTACAGCTATGCGGTGGCGAACGTCGTGATCGGCGTCGGCGCAAGTCTGGCCGCGGCCTACCTCGGTGCCTTCCTCGGGCAGTGGGTGTGGCCGTGATTCTCATGACCAGCCGGGCGCAGGCGATACGGAAAGGAGGTGCGAGCATGGCCCACGATCGAGCCGGACGACCGGCCCGGGCCACGGACCTCGAGGACATCGCGCATGTGGTGACGGCCTACTACAGCCGGATTCCGGATCCGTCGGATCCCGCGCAGCTGGTGTCCTTCGGCACGTCCGGTCATCGCGGGTCGAGCCTGGACTGCGCGTTCAACGAGGCGCACATCCTTGCCATCACCCAGTCGATCGTGGAATACCGTGCCTCGCGCGGCATTACCGGGCCGGTATACCTAGCCCGTGACACGCACGCGTTGTCCGAGCCCGCCTGGACCACCGCGCTCGAGGTGCTGGCCGCCAATGACGTCACCGCCGTCATCGACTCCCGCGACAGGTACACGCCCACACCGGCTTTGAGTCACGCCGTGCTGCGGCACAATCGGGGCGGGACCCGGCATCAGGCCGACGGCATCGTGGTGACGCCCTCGCACAATCCGCCGCGCGACGGCGGGCTCAAATACAACCCGCCGCATGGCGGCCCGGCCGACACCATCGCCACCGACGCCATCGCCGCGCGCGCCAACGAGCTGCTGCGCACCGGACTCGCCGACGTCAAGCGCACCTCGCTGGCGCAGGCCCTGGCCACCAATGTGGAGCGCTACGACTATCTGGACCGCTACATCTCGGACCTACCCAATGTGCTGAATCTGGACGCCATTCGCGGCGCCGGGATCCGGCTGGGCGCTGACCCCATGGGCGGGGCATCGGTGGACTATTGGGAGGAGATCGGGCAGCGGTACGACCTCGAGCTCGAGGTGGTGAATCCGTTCGTCGATCCGACCTGGCGGTTCATGACGCTGGACTCCGACGGGCGCATCCGGATGGATCCGTCCTCCCGGTACGCCATGGCCTCGCTGGTGGCGATTCGCGACGACTACGACATCTCCACGGGCAACGACGCGGACGCGGACCGGCACGGGATCGTGACTCCCGATGCGGGACTGATGAATCCGAACCACTACCTGGCGGTAGCCATCGAATACATGATCGCCAACCGGATGGGGTGGGACGCGCTGACCAAGATCGGCAAGACGGTGGTGACGTCCTCCATGATCGACCGGGTGGTCGGGGTGCTGGGGCGCGACGTGTACGAGGTGCCGGTCGGGTTCAAATGGTTCGTGCCCGGATTGTTCAGCGGCAGCCTGGCTTTCGGCGGAGAGGAATCGGCGGGGGCGTCGTTCCTGCGCATGGACGGCACCGTGTGGACCACCGACAAGGACGGCATCCTGCTCGCCCTGCTGGCCGCGGAGATCACCGCCGTCACCGGGCAGAGTCCGTCGACCCGCTACACCGAACTCGAAAAGCGCTACGGCTCACCGGCCTACGCCCGTATCGACGCCACCGCCACCCCGGAACAGAAGACCCGCCTCGCGGTGTTGACGCCGGACATGATCACCGCGACCGAAATCGCCGGCGAACCCATCACCGGCATTCAGACCCGCGCCCGCGGCAATGGCGCAGCCCTCGGAGGCGTCAAGGTCACCACCGAGAACGCCTGGTTCGCCGCGCGTCCTTCGGGCACCGAGGACAAGTACAAGATCTACGCCGAGTCCTTCCAGGGGCCTGAGCATCTGGCACAGGTCCAGGCCGCGGCCGAGGAGATCGTCGGACACGCCCTCGCGGGTGAGTAGCGCGGCTCGGTCAGGTTGCTGATGAACGGTTCGGCGCGTGTCGGTGAGTGAGGTGTCGGTGGGCGGGCGGCATCGGCTGCCGGTGGAGATCTGGGTGCTGGTGGGGTCGGCGTTCACGATCGCGATCGGGTTCGGGTTGGTGGCGCCGGCGTTGCCGCAGTTCGCGCGGAGTTTCCATGTGGGCGTCGCGGCGGCCTCGTTCATCGTGAGCGCATTCGCGTTGATGCGGTTGATCTTCGCGCCGATGGCGGGGCGGTTGTTGCAGAGGCTGGGGGAGCGGCCGGTCTATCTGACCGGGCTGCTGATCGTCGCGGTGTCGACCGGTGCTTGCGCGCTGGCGCAGAGTTATTGGCAGTTGCTGGTGCTGCGGTCGCTGGGCGGCATCGGGTCGACCATGTTCACGGTGTCTTCGCTGGGGCTGGTCATTCGCATGTCGCCGCCCGCCGAGCGAGGGCGGGTTTCGGGGGTGTACTCCACGAGCTTCCTCATCGGTTCCATCAGCGGGCCGCTGGTCGGCGGTGCGCTGTCCTTCCTGGGCCTGCGCGCGCCGTTCGTCATCTACTGCGTGGCGCTGCTGATCGCCAGCCTCATCGTCTACGCGGCGCTGCGGGATTCCCCGCTGGCGCTGCCGGAAAAGTCGAATGGCGCGCCTGTGATGACCCTCCGCGAGGGGCTGAGCCGGCCCGCGTACCGGGCCGCGCTGTGGGCCAACTTCGGCAATGGCGCAGCCGTTTTCGGTGTGCGCATGGCGCTGGTGCCGCTGATCGTCGTCGAGGTGTTGAAGCAGGACGCCGCGCTCGCGGGCGTGGCGCTGACCGCCTTCGCCCTCGGCAACGCCTCGGTCCTGTTCCTCTCCGGCCGCTGGTCGGACACCCTGGGCCGCAAGCCCTTCCTCATCGCGGGCACGCTGGTGTGCGCAGTCGGCACGGCGGGCATCGGACTGGCCCCCACGCTCGTATGGCTCTTGGTCGCCTCATGCGTGGCGGGCATCGGCTCCGGCATGTTCACTCCCGCCCTCCAGGCGGCGGTCGCGGACATCATCGGCCCCGGGACCCGCGGCGGCCCGGTCCTGGCGGGCTACCAGATGTCCGCCGACCTCGGCACCTTCCTCGGCCCCTACGCGATCGGCATGCTCGCCGACCGGGTCTCCTACGGTGTAGCCCTGGGCGTCACTGCCCTGCTGCTGGCCTCGGCCTCCGCGATCTGGCTGGTCGTCCCGGAAACTCTGCGCCATAAGGAACCTGTCACCGCCGGCTAGGGCCGCTCAGCCAGCGGTCCATCGGATCCGACGGTTCGGGCAGGACGATGGCGGCCGCGTCGTCGAGTTCGCATGCCGGGTGGAAGAAGCGGTGCGCGTCGATCTCGGGCGGCGGGGTGGGTGTTGCTCGGGTGGGAGCGTCGGGCAGAGTGTTGCGGGTGAGCAAACCGACTTCGAATCACACACCGCGGCCGGTCTCGAGCAAGACCACCTACGCGCTGGCCGGTCTGGCCGTTGTCGTGGTCGCGGTGATCGTGGCGGCCGTCTACCTGTGGAATCGCGGCGGCGGGGACAAGGTGCGCAACGACGGGTACGGGCCGGTGCACGATCGCGGGGTGTCGGTGGCGCTGGACTCCGATGGAGCCATCGTGCTGGGCAAACCCAATGCGAAAACCATCGACATCTACGAGGATCCGCTGTGCCCGGCGTGTGGGCAGCTGGAGAAGATCTATGGGCAGGAGATCGCTCAGCAGGTCGACCTCGGCAAGATCGCGGTGCGGTACCGCCTGGTGAACTTCCTCGACCCGCAGTCGCGGAGCAAGGATTACTCCACCCGGGCTGTCGCCGCCAACGAGTGTGTCGCCCAGGCCGGTGACGGCCCGGTCTACTCGAAGTACCACTCGCTGCTGTTCACCACCGAGCAGCCCTCCGAAGGCGGCCCCGACCACGACAACAAGGAACTGGCCGCCATCGCCAAGGAGGCGGGCGCCGACGACGACGTCGCCAAGTGCATCACCTCCGGCGACCGCGCCGACACCGGTCGCGCCCACGCCGAAGCGGCACTGAAGGCCCTCAACGACGCCCTCAACAATCGCGCCGCCACCCCGTCGGTCTTCATCGACGGCAAGAAGGTCGACGTGAACAACGAGAACTGGGTCCTCGACGCCGCGAAATAGACTGGGCGGTAAGGCTTCAGGCATCGAGGACGGGCCGACGCAGGCGACCCGTGTAGGCGGCTGCCCGGCCCAGCGCGTCATTGGCGGCATCGAGTTCGATGAGGGCCTCGTCGAATACCTCCGTGGCGCCGGCGACGCAGTAGGCCGGGGTGGTGAGTGCGCCGGTGCCCGGAGTGTCGAGCAGCAGACCGGAGTAGGGGAGATCGCGGTAGGCAGCGGTCAGGTCTGTCAGGTCCGCGCGGAGGGTCCGCAGCCGATCCTGCAGTAGCTGCCGCCGCTGCTCCAACAGCAGTGGATCCCGCGGGTCGGCTTGCGCGCTCGGTTCATGGTCGTTCATGCGACCAGCATGCAGTGGTCCGCGAAAACATGCGGTGATCTGCGAGAACATGTGGTGGTGCACTGGAGTTCGGATCTCCCTGTGCACCATCACAAGGGTGGAATGGGTGGGGTGCGGCCCATCGGGGGAACGGAGAGGTGAGCCGCACCCCGGGGAGGAGGCCGGGCTGGCTGCCCGGCCCCTGGGTTCGGGGCAGACCTCGAAGTTCAGCGGGTTACGGCTCGGGTCGGGGATTCGGGGATGTCATTGTCGGCGGTGGTGCGGGACAACTGGGGGTGGATGAGGATGTGGTTCTCCATTGGATATGCCAGGTCCGCCTTGAAAGGACCTCCGGGCGCGGGGGTTTCGGTGGAGTCGGGGACCGCGCGAAGCTGGGGTGGACGCCTTGGGGCGTCAATGTCGGTGTGCGGGAACAGATAGCGGGCGCCCTCGCGGACCGTCTCGTGGGATTCACCGCTCGGGTCGATCCAGCGCATGCGGTCAGTGTCGGCGAGATAGACCCGCCAAGGGTGTTTTCCCTTGTCCGCCAAGAGCTTCAGGCGGTGGTGGTGTGTGCACAGCACGGCGCGGTAGGCGGTGTTCGGCTGGGGTGCGGGGTCGTTGGGCAGCGAGGCGAACTGCACCAGGGAGGTTTCCGCGGCGGGCATGGTGCAGCCGGGGAAGCGGCACAGCCCGTCGATGGCGCGCACCTCGCGGGCCGGAGCGCCCGAGAAGGGCCGCACCGCTACGACTTTTGCGCATCTGGGTTGTGGCTCAGCCGGTGCGGGAGCCTGTTCGGCGGCGGATTGCGCCGAGGCGGAGACGGGAATGAGCCGGCCGCGATCCACGCCCGGCGTGGACTCGGATGCGCCCTGTCCTGCACGGCTGTCAGTGGCAAGCGCTCGTTCCCAGGGCGCTTCGGGTGCAACGGCCGGTGCGCGTTTTCGCCGCGGGCGTGGAGTCTTCGGGGCACCCGTCAAACCCGCGGCTCCCGCCGAATCCGCGCCACCCGCTGAATTCGTGTTACTCGCAGCACCCGCCGAATCCGCAGCGCCTGACGTGTTTCCATCCGCGGCGATGTGCCCTGCGGTAGAAGTGGTCCTCGGCGAGGCGTCCAGGGTGGCCTGCGCCGTTGCCCGCGCGTCCTGCGGGGCAGGGTCGGCGGGCTCCGCTGTCACGTTCCCGGCCTCCCGGGTCCCGGAGACGGCGTCGCTCGGGAAGTACTCCGGGATGACCTGGAAGCGCGCGTGTTCGGCGAGTGTGCGGGCGAGCGCGGCGTCGACGGGTCCGTATCCGGACAGAAAGGCCGGATCATCGCGCAGACCGAGCAGTGTTTCGGCCGAGACCCCGACCTGGATGAGCGGGCGGCGCGGCGTGGTGGGGGCATCGGCCTGCGGGCAGTCGAGACCCCGGCCGCAGCCGCACCGCAGTCGGCCGGAGCCGTCGGCGAGCGCGATCAGCGCGTCGGCCCGGCGCTGTGACATGGTGCGGGGATCGGATTCACACACCTGCAGGCTCATTTCACGCAAGCGCATGGCGAGCGCCTGGGCCCCGGCGGCGGGCAAGAGGCCGTCGAAGACGGCCATGCCGTCCTGCACCGCGCGAATGCGGACATCGCGGTCCTGCTCACGTTCCTCGCGGCGGCGGGTCTCACCCCCGGGATCCAGGCGCGTGACCCAGCGCTGCGCGGTTTGACGTAATCGGGCCGGATCCGAGCGTAATGCCGCCTCGATGAGCTTGGGCTCCAACACTTCTCGCACCTCGTGCGGCAGGCCGCGCAGACTGTCCGCGATCACCTGCACCCGCGGCAGGTCGATCCGCCCGTCCGCGAAGGCGTGCTTGGTCCGTGGTAGGGAATCCAGCGCCAATCCGATATCGATGAGCGCCGCCGCCACCGCCTCCGACACGTGCACCGCCACGGCGATCTCCGCCGCGGCGAATTCCCCAGCACGCACTCCGCCCGCCCCCGGCGCGGCATTCCCGGCCCGATGCCGGCGATACACCTCCCGCACCGCTGTGATTTCCGCCGCCTGCGCGAACGCCGCCGCCCCGTGTGCCCGCCGCAGCGCGTCGATCAGCCCTTCGTCGCCCATCGCCTCCACCTCTCGGCTATCGAACATGCGTTCGAGACTACCTCCGGAAGATCGCCACCGCCAGCCTCTATCCAGGCGATTTGGTTTGTTCGACACCGGTCGTGTAACTTCGTTCAAGCAAGCAGGGCAACGCCCCGCTGGCGCAGAAGTGAACACGGGGCTATGGCGCAGCTGGTAGCGCACCACACTGGCAGTGTGGGGGTCAGGGGTTCGAGTCCCCTTAGCTCCACTTCAACGAGTCAGGCCCGGCGAAGCGCCGGGCCTGACTCGTTTGTCCGGACCAATGACATGCACGTCCTGGAAGCGCGAATTGTGAGTTCCCCTGATGGATTTCGCGGTCGAGCGGCGCGTCGTTCGGTCTGCGGCTGGGTGAATGGGTTGAGCAGATGTGACACCCGTGGGCATCACATCTGCGACGTTGCGGGTGACGAATGGTTCAGAAGGTCCCGGCGATACGGTCGGATGAGGGCGGTGTCAGATCGGGTTACGCCGAGACAGTTGGTCCCAGCGCAGCACCGCGTCGGCAATCGCCTCGAGTGCTCGGCGCGCCTGTGGGTCGGTCGAGACGGTGTCGAGTTCGGTCATTGCGGCGCAACGGAATCGGTCGGCTTCGGTGCGGGCCCAGTCGAGAACTCCCGACTGCTCGACAAGGGCGACGATGTCCGCGGCTTCCCGGCTCGAAGGGGGATGTGACCGGGTGTACGCGGTGGTCAGGATGGTCGCGAGCCGGGGGTCGCTGTGCAGGGCTCGGACGATCGGGGCGGACTTCTTTCGTCTGAGGATGTCGCCGCCGACGGTCTTTCCGAGACGGTCGGGATCGCCGACCAGTCCGAGTACGTCGTCGACCAGTTGGAAGGCCAGCCCGAGGTGGCGACCGACATTGCGCAATGCCTCGATGCGGCGTCCGTCCGCCGACGCCGCTCTGCCTCCGAGCACGCAGGCGAGCCCGAACAGTGCACCCGACTTGCCGCTCGCCATGGACTCCCACTGCTCGAGACCGATGTCCATGCGATTCTCGAACTGCATGTCCGCCGATTGGCCGTTGACCACGTCCAGCAGGGCCGCGGACAGATCTGCCGCGACCGCGTGCCGGACGCGCGATCGATCGGCGGCCACTTCGAAGGCGAGGGACAACAGGGCGTCGCCGGTGAGAATCGCCTGCGCCCTGCCGAATACCACCCACGCACTGGGACGACCGCGTCGCCGCAGGTCGTCGTCCATGATGTCGTCGTGCAACAGCGAGAAGTTGTGGACCAGTTCGACGATGACCGCGGCGGGCACCCCATCGCTGTCCTCGCCGCCGGCCGCGACGGCGCTCGCGATCGCCAGGGCACCACGCACGCCTTTGCCCGAACCGGTGCCGGTCGGCCTGCCGAACTTGTCGGACCAGCCGAAATGATAAGCCGCGACGGTTCGTAGGGGATCCTCCAGCTGGTTCACCGACTTCCGCAACTCGGGTTCGGTCAACTGCCAGGCTCGATGGAGGACTTCTCGTGCCGTGGCGATGTGGGGTTCGGGATTGCTCACAGGTCATGCTCCCGGCGGTCGCTTGCGGGATCGGCCATGGATGTCGAGAACGCCGGCGCGTGGCCGTATCTCGCCGTCCTGCTCGACCAATCGAAGTTTCCGCGCATCCACGTGCGCATGCCCTCGAGGCAGCAGCCGATGGGATCGTGGTCCGGCCCCGATCGGGTGAGCAGCTTCTTCTCGAAGGCGAGGTACTGCTCTGTGCGCGTGTCTATTTCAGCGCAGACACGCGACACCGCTTCGGCCTCGCTCAGCTTCTCGTGATGTCCGACGATGAAGACGAGATTGTGGACTTCGCCGAAGGATCGTTCCTTCTCCAGCGAATAGACGTCATTGGTCCAGCACACCACATCGCAGGCGGCATCGAGGGCGCCGGAGAAGTCGGCATCGCGATACCGTGCCGGGGGCACCTCGAAACCCCCGAAGGTCTCGATCAGATCCATGCAGACGTAGATCGCCCCGGTGTGCCGACGGCGGTGGACGTAAGTGTCCTTGTCCGGGACGATGCCGGCGATCCGGTTTCCGGCCTCCCAGAACGCGGCGGTGTGCAGGCACTGCTCCAGATGGTCGACGAATCGCGCACGCCAGGCCGCCGAGCCGTGTGCGGCAGTTCGATCCCACAGATCGGAAAGCGCCGCCAGCAGAGCCTGATTCGCGTCTCCACGGTCTCCGTTCCCGCCGCCGCGCAGGACCCCGCGAACCCCATGCGCCAGCGCCGCGGCCGCCACGGGCGTTCTGCCGATCGCCCCGTCGTCGAGTTCGTCGTCGACCAGGAACAGCCAGGCGAACCAATCGGCGGCCAGTTCGAGGCCGCGCCGGTCGGCATGCGGATGGACCAGTGCCACGAAGTGTCCGAAGTCGGCCGCGCTGAATTTCGCTCTGGCGCGGTGCGAATGGATCAGATCGAAGCGGTCCACCCACGCCAGCAGGTGTTCGCGCGCCTGGTCGAGGTTCGGGTTGAGCTGGCTGGGGAAGCGACCGAAGGCGGTCCCGAGCGCGCCGGTTCTCATCGTGCGCGTGCCTTCCGTCGTTGCGGTCGCAAATGGACGCCGCCCTTGGGGTGCAGCGTGATGAGCGCTTCGGGAGTTATCGGCGCCGCGCCGTCCGGCAGCCGCAGCCGGTACCTGCTCGCCACGGTGGCCAGTACCAGCACCAGTTCGGTCAGGGCGAAGTGTTTGCCGACGCATACCCGGTGCCCGCTGCCGAAGGGGATGTAGGCATGCTTGGGGCGGGCCGTGGTGTTTTCTGGCGTGAATCTTTCGGGATCGAACCGCTCGGGGTCATCCCAGAAATCCGGATGTCGATGCAGCAGATAGCTATTGATCAGAACGTTGGATCCTTTTCTCAGACGATATCCGCCCAGCTCGTCTTCCCGACGTGCACGTCGCATGAATTGGTATGCCGGAGAGTAGATCCGAAGCGTTTCGTCCACGACCATCCGTGTATAGGGAAGTCGCGGGATGTCGTCGATATCGGGAATTCGGTCGCCGATGACCCGGTCCACCTCGTCGTGTAGCCGTCGCTCCGCATCGGGATGCCGGGCCAGGAGATAGAAGGCCCAGGACAACGTGTTCGTGGTGGTCTCGTAAGCGCCGATGCAGATATTGAGGACTTCGTGATGGAGTTGCTCGACATCCATTCCCCGGCCGTCGGTTTCGTCGACCGAGTTCATCAGCAGCGTCAGCAGATCGGTGTTGTCCGATGAACTCGGCGGTTCGATGCGCGCTTTGATGAATCCCGAGACGAATTCGTCCATCTCGGCGATCGCGCGGCGCAGACGCCGATGGCTGCGCGTGGGCACGGACAGTGGAGGGAACGGAAAGCGGAAGAACGATCCCAAGATGGTATTGGCCTCACCGAAGGCGCGTTCGAATGCCAGGGCGGTGGCGTCGACGTCGGCGCTGAACAACGACCGGTTCACGATGCGCAGTGCGAGCTGGCCGATCTGATCGGTGATATCGAGAATCGGCGCATCGGAGCCGTCCCAGCGTTCCAGCATGCGCATAGTTTCCGCGGTCATGTTCCCGGCCAGGTCGCGGATGGCGCGAGGCGTCAGGTGCGGCGCGATCATGCGTCGTTGCCGCAGCCACAGTTCGTGATCGGCATTCGCGATCAGGCCCTTGCGCAGCACCGGGCGCACGATCTTGAACAAGACCGCGTTCTTGTCGTAGCCGGCGCTGTTGTCCACCAGGATGTGCCTGATGTAGTCGGGGTGGTTGACCAGAACCATCGGAAGACCCAGCAGCCGGAATTCGAAGACGTCGCCGTGGCGCTCGAGCCCGCGGGACAGGAAGTCCAATTGGTCGCGGCGCAGGGCGAGTCCGTTGTCCAGCCCGTCCGGGCGGCCCAAGCGGGGGAGCGGCCGCAGGGGGGCGGATCGGACGCTGATCATGCGCTGACTGGACATGGCGCGACGCTAGCCGGGGGCGGTTAGAACCGGGTTAGGGGTCGGTGGCGCCATCGGCCCTCAGCCGCACTGGCTTTCGAGATAGAGCTGCAGTACCAGCCGCCCTTGGCTGACGACCCACTCGTTGCGAGGGATGTCCCGGTAGGCGTGTTCGATGGTGCCTTCGGCGATCGCGATCGCGACACCGAACACTCGGGGATCGGTGTGCGCGGGCATCACCCCCGATGTCAGCAGCAGGTGGCCGAATGACTGTGCGCACCGTCGCTGATGGGTGCGGACCAGCTTGCTGTCGCCGAAGGCGAAGTAGAGTGCCACGAATTCGAGATGCCGCAGGAAGTGTGTGCGGTGCACGGTCGCGAACACGGTGATCGCGTGGGCGATGTCGTCCGCCCGCAGGGTCTCGATCTCCGCCGCGACCCGCCGGTCGATCTGTTCCATGTCGCGGTCCAGCAGCTGCCGGAACACCGCCTCCCGGTTGGCGAAGAACTGGTAGAGCGTGGCGATGGGCACGGCGGCGCGCTCGGCGATCCCGCGGGTCGTCACCGCATCCATCCCGTGCTCGTCCACGAGTTCCCTTGTGGCGTCGAGGATGCGCTCGACTCGTTCTCTGCTGCGTGACTGCACGGGTGTGCGTCGAAGGCGTCCTAGCTCAGACACCGGGTCATGATCGCAGACGGCGCGACGGCGGCATCCGCGCATCCGGTCGGGCGGTACGTCGGTTCCGCCGGATCTGCCCGCGGCGGCAAACATGAACCGGACGTGATTTCTCGCCCGATCCGCCAGGTAGCGGCGCGACAAGAACATTACTGTGTGTTTCGAAAGGTTAGTTGGCAGGCGGATCGTGAAACGTCCACTTGCGCAGGCCTGTTGAGCGTGCAAACATAACCGCCAACGAAAAACGGGGCTTGAGATCGGTTGCTACGCAACGAACTACAAATTTTCGTGATCTCTGGTATCGCGACGCAATTGCCATCGATATCGACAGGCATATGCGAATTGTCGTGTGGAGAAATGTATTTGGACTTGTCGTCGATTCTCGCATGATGCAAGGAGTGTCAATGAAGGCATCCGGTGAACGGTCGGTGCATGTCAGACTATTGGGTGAGTTCGCTATTACGATCCCCGGCGAGAGTTGTGTTCGGTGGCGCGCGAGCAAGGCTCGATCGCTGTTCGGAGTGCTGCTCGTCAACCGGAATATCGTCGTGGGCAAGGAGCGGTTGCGAGAGCTGTTGTGGCCGGACATCGAGGGGCCCAGCACCTCGTTGAAAGTGGCGGTGCACGCCTTGCGCAGAACGCTGGACAACGACCTGGGAACCGATCGTGGGCACCTCCGCGTCGAGTTCCGGGATTTCGGCTACATCATGGACGCGAGCGATGACGTGGTCGTCGACTCCCACGAGTTCGAGCGGTGTACGAAGGCCGCTCGCGAGGCCGCGGCGCGGGGCCTGCACGGGGAGGCGCTGGATCTGTATCGGCGTGCTGCCGCCCTGTATTCGGGCGAGTTCCTCAGCGGAGGATCGGACAGCTGGGTGATCGAGCACCGCCATTGGCTGCGCTCGATGATCTTGGGCACCTTGGACGCGCTGGCCGAGTACGCGCTCGAGGCGGGCGAACTCGCCGACGCGGCCGACGCGTGTCGGCGCACGCTGACCATCGATCCCGTGAACGAGGCCGCGTTTCGCCGATTGATGATGATTCACGCCCGGCGCGGCGAGCTGCAGCAGGCGGAACAGTGGTACGCCCTGTGCGCGCAACGCCTGCGTGAGCAGTTCGAAGTCGACCCCGACCGTGACACGCGGTCGCTGCGGCGTCGCGTGCTCAGCCGGGAATTCGTGGAGGGGGTCAGGCCCGGCCGCACCGGCCACCGGGTTCACGACGGCATCTCGAACCGCATGGGCTCGATCGTCTGACCGCGGATGACACCGTCTGGAGCGTATCGGAAAGCCAACTCGCGCAGGCGAACCGCGACAGGGTTGGCCAGCTGCTCGAGCCTGCTGAGTCGTCGCGACGCCGCCACGAGGGTCCGGGTCCGAGCCCGGCGCGCATCCTCGTAGTCGCGCAGCGCGGTGGTGACGGCGCCGTCCCGGCGCAGATGACGGGCGAGGACGCAGGCGTCCTCGATCGCCGAGCTGCCGCCCTGGCTCAGGCTCGTCAGCATCGGGTGGGCGGCGTCACCGATCAGTGTGACCGGACCGCGGCCCCAAGCCGGCAGGAAGGGGCGGTCCTGCGCGGGCACGGTGATGATGGCGTCGGCCGGTGTGCGCGCGATGACCGCGCCGATCTCGGGCGCCCAGCCGCGGTAGCTGTCGAGGATGTCGGCTTTCCCTCCCGACCAGTCGGCGGCCCGGCCCGCCACATTGCGTGTACCCCACCAATAGACTTGTCCCGCACCGAGATCGGCGAAGCCGAAACGCCGGCCCGCGCCCCAATAGTGGGTCGCGGCGCCCGGGTGGAGGTTCTCGTGCTCGAACGCGGCGGTGGCCAGCCAGCAGACGTAGCCGTGGTCGGTGACCGGTGCGGGCCCGGCCAGCTGGGCCCGCACCGCCGATCGGATGCCGTCCGCGCCCACCAGTGCGTCTGCCTCGGCGGCGTACCCGTCCGTGCAGGTCACACGAACACCGTGCGCGGTGATGTCGAAGCCCTTCACCTCCGCGCCGAATCGGATGGGTACCTCGGGCGCCGCCGCGCGCAGACCCGAAAGCAGTTCGCCGCGATGCATGTTCACCAGTGGATGTCCGATTTCCGCGGCGATGTCGCGGTAGTCCACCGTGCGGATCGGCTTGCCGTGCGCGGTCCGGAGCACGAAATAGTCCATCGGCCGGCCCATGCCCGCCGCCATCACATCGACGCCGAGCGCCGCGAGCGCCGCGACCGCGTTGCAGGCCACGCCGATTCCCGAGCCGGATGCCCGTAGCTCCGTGCGGGATTCGAGGATCTCGACCTCGATTCCGTGGCGGTGCAGAGCGGCCGCGGTGGACAGGCCTGCGATACCGGCGCCGGCGACGATGACACGAAGTGCTCGGGACATGGCGCGACGCTATCGTCCGGCGGTTAGCGCGGGGTTAGTGCCCAGCAGGTCCGCCGCGGCGGACCTGCGCAGCTTGCCCGAGGGGGTCTTGGGCAGCGTGCCGGGCGGTACCACCTCGACCCAACGTGGCGTGACACCCAGGCGGTGCTGTACCGCGGTGGCGATGTCGGCGCGCAGCTCGGCGAGGAGCGCTTCGTCGGTCGGCTCGGATCCGGCCCGGATGGATTCGGCGATGATGACGAAACCCTCACTGCCCGTGGCGGTCCCGATCCGTACCGCGACGACGTTGCCAGCGCGCACGCCGGGCACCGCGGCGCAGATCCGCTCGATGTCGGTGGGGTAGATATTGCGTCCGGCGATGATGATGATCTCCTTGGCGCGACCGCAGACGACCAGGTCGCCGTCCTCGGTGCGGTAGCCGAGATCCCCGGTGGCCAGCCAGCCGTCGACGTCGCGGGCCGGGACCCTGCCTTCCGAGGTGAGGTAGTAGTCGGTGACGGCCGCGCCGCGAATCCGGATCTCACCGACCGCGCGCGCGGGCAGGATGGCTCCGGCGGCATCGACGATGCGTAATTCCATTGCGGCGTACGGACTTCCGAGCCGCACCAGACGCCGACCGGAGGACGCGGGTTCGGCGATCGCGCGATGTTCGACCGCTGCCGGATCGATTGTGTCGACGAGCGTTCCGCTGCCGCGTGACAGTGACACCAGCAGGGTGGCCTCCGCCATTCCGTAAGCGGGCGTGATCGTCGACGCCGACATCCCGAATCGCGCGGCCTGCGTGATGAACTCGTCGATGACCTCCGGGTCGATGGGTTCCGCGCCGTTGACGACGACTCGCAGGCTCGACAGGTCGTAGACCCCGTCGGGCGCTGCGCGCAGGCGTCGCGACAGGATGGCGTAGGAGAAGTCGGGACCGGTGGTGACCGTTCCACGGTAGGTGCTGATCAGCTCCAGCAGCAGCAGCGGTCGGCGCAGGAAGTCCTGGGGCGTGACGAAGACCGCGGGCACGCCGTGCTGCATGAGCGTCACCAAGCTGATCATGCCCATGTCGTGGTACAGCGGCAGCCACATCACGGCGACATCCCGTTCGGCCCGGAGTTCGAAGGCGTCGGTGATGGCGGCCGTGCCCGCGTAGAGATTGCGATGGGTGATGGCCACCGCCTTCGGCGCGCCGGTGGAGCCCGCGGTCAGCTGCAGCAGCGCGACCGTGTCCTCATCCGGGTGCACCGGTTCGATCGCCGCGGCGTCGGCGAGTTCGGAAACCGTCGTGATCCGCACTCCCACAACGGCATTCGCCAGTTCTTCCGGATAGGGCTCGCCGATGACGAGCAGGCTCGCTTCGATCATTTTCAGCACTCGGCCGGTGGCCCGCGCCCACTCCGCGAGATCGGTGCGGGGCGTGGGCGGATGCAGCATGGTGACCGAGGCCCCGCGCATCCAGCACGCTTGCGCGACCCGTGCGACCTCGCTCGGATCACCGGCCAGGACGGCCACGGCCGAGTTCGGGATCACTCCGCGTTCCGCCATGCCGCCCGCGGCACGGCGGGCGGCGTCGTGGATCTCGTTCCAGGGCACCCGCTGTAGCCGATCGGGGTCGCCGCACACCAGGCCGGTCGTGGCGGACGGCCGCAGCAGGTCGTCGGTGAATCTGCTCATCTGTCGTCACTCACTCGTGGATCAGCCGGTCGTAGCGGTCGTGGTCGGGAACCAGGCCCGCCGCGACCAATTCCCACAGCACTTCGTCGGTGCCGCCGCCGACTCGAGCGAGCTTCATGTCGCACCACCACTGCCCCAGCGGCGACTGCTCGGTGAGATAGCCGGTGCCGCCGAAGATGTGCATGCACTCGGAGAGCACCTCGGATCCGAGCCGGGCCGCGGTGACCTTCATGGCGGCCGCGGTGCGGGCGTCGGGGCGCGCACCGCTGAGCGCCAGACCGCGTAATGCCCACCGCAGCACGCCGACTCGCGCGTCCAAGTCGGCGACGCGCAGGCGCAGCGCCTGATGCTCGAGCAGCGGCACGCCGAATTGCCGCCGGCGCTTCATTCTCGCCACGGTAAGCCCGAGCGCGTTGTCGCACGCGCCGAGCACCTGGCCCGCGATGGACAGCCGCTCATGGCTGATCCCCCAGGTGAGCGCGGCCATTCCGGTGCCGGGACGGGCGATCAGGTGATCCGCGGGCAGCCAGGTGTCGACGGTGATGGGCGCGGTGACGAAGCCGTGCGCACCGACCTTCGCGTAGATCGGGCCCACCTCGAGCCGCTCGATCGGCACGGCGAAGAGCGCCAGATCGCCGAGTCCGGAACCGGGGGTGTTCCCGGGCACCCGGACAACCAGGATCGCGGCGTCGGCGACCGGCGACAGGGACAGGAATTTCTTGTGCCCCACCAGTCGATAGCCGCCCTTCTCGGCGGTGGCGGTGGACGTCACGCCCTGCAGATCCGATCCGCCGCCGTTCTCCGTCGCACCGATGCACAACAGTGTGCGTCCCGCGACCGCGTCGTCGGCGAGCCGCGTGAGGTAGTCCGAGCGGCCGAAGCGGCGCAGGATGGCGATCGAGGAATCGTGCAGGCTCACCCCGGCCGCGACGCCGGCCGAGCCCAGCCGCCCGAGCCGCTCGGCTAATGCCAGCAGGTGGTACAGCTCGCCATGTGCTGGTGAATGCCGCTGCGTGCCATTCCATTTCATGTCGAACACGCCGGACTTCGCCAGGATCTCCACGATCCGGCGGGGGAATGCCCGCGCCGTTTCGGCCTCGTCGGCCAGCATCTGCGTCTTCTCGTCGAAGGCCGCGTCGAGTGCCTCGGCGAAGGCGCGCTGCTGCGGTGTCGAGGCCAGCGCCGACAGCGGCTCGGCCGTACCGGGCCGGGTCATGCCGGGATTCCCGCGGCCTCGACGATCGCGACGATGTCGCCGAAGGTCCGGCAGCCGAGCAGTCGTTCGGTGCTGACGACGACTCCGAGCCGTTCCTCGATGGCCACCACGCCCATGGTGAAGGCGATCGAATCGAATCCGAGGTCCGCGATCAGGCCGGCGTCGTCGTGTACCCGTTCCGGCGCGATCGACATCTCCTCACTCAGCATCCGTGTCAGTTCCGCGCGAATGTCCCGGTTCATCGGTGTTGTCCTTTCATCGGCACCCGGTCGAGTGCGTGGTCGAGCAGTGTGGCCACCTCGGCGACGTGCGGCGGCCGCATCATCGACAGGTGGTCACCGGGGATTTCGATCACCTCGAAGGCCTCGCGGGCCAGCGGCCGCCAGCCGTTCGCCGGATCGTGGTAACTGCTGCCGGTCTGCCGGTGCACGGCAGCCAGCGCCGCGGGCATCTCGCCGTGCGCGCGCATCAGCACCAGATCGCGGTCCAGCGCAGCGGGCCGGTAGCCGACCATCGCGTCGAAGTTCGCGCAGAACACCGCGTACAGCCGTCGGATCAATTGCGCCGCACCGTGTTCGGAAATGATTCCGGCCGCGATGGTATGTGCCAGCAGGGCCTCGAACAGCTCCTCGTCGGTGGCCGCGGGCAGTTCGAGCTCGGTCAGGTTCCCGTCCGCGTGCCAGAGCAGCTCACCGAAGAACCATGCGATCCGGTCGCGCTCGCTGATCGGAGCGGCGGCATTCTCCGCCAGCTTCATGGTGTCGAGCAGGACGACGCGCGCCTCGCAATCCGCGGGCAGTTGCCGAGCCATCTCGAAGGCGACGTGGCCGCCGAAGGACCAGCCGGCCAGCAGATACGGACCCTCCGGCTGGATGCGGCGGATCGCCGCCAGATACGCGGCGGCCAGCCCCTCGACCGTGGTCACCGGCTCGGTCCCCGGATCGGTGCCCGCGGCGCGCAATCCGTATACCGGTCGGTCCGTGGGCAGCAGGCGGGCGAGGTCCAGGTAGCACAGCACCGACCCGCCGATCGGATGGATCAGGAACAGCGGTGCGCCCGATCCGCCCGTGCGCAGCGGAACCAACGGGTCGTACACCGCGGCGGCGTCGCCCGAACGCACGAGCGCGGCCAGAGCGGCCGCCGTGGGCGCGGCGGCGAACGTTTCGAGCGGGATGTGGACGCTCCACCGCTTCGCCACGGTGAGCATCACCCGCACCGCCCCGATCGATGTTCCGCCGACGTCGAAAAAGTCGGTGTCGGCGGCGAATTCACCGGTACCGGCGCATTCGGCCAGGATCGCGGCCATGGCTCGCTCCTCGGCGTCGGCCGGGGCGCGACCCAACCCGTCGGGCGCGGCGGTGCTCTCAGGGGAGGCCATCGCGCGCAGTGCCGCGTCGTCACGTTTCCCGCTCGGCGTTCTCGGCAGCGAGTCCAGTCGGTAGGCCCGCGTGGGCACCAGGTGCGCGGGCAGTACGCCGCGCAACTGACCCAGCACCTCCTCCGGCCGCACCTGATCGGGATCACCGGCCAGGAAGGCCGCCAGCAGGGAGTCGGTTCCGCGCTGCGGCAGCGCGATGACGGCGACCTCGCGCACCGCCGAACCCGAGGGCAGCGCACGCATCGCGTTCTCCACCTCGGCGCACTCGACTCGGAAACCGCGCACCTTCACCTGGGTGTCGTCGCGGCCCAGCCAGCGCACGCGGCCATCGGGCAGTTCGACGCCGAGATCGCCGGTGCGGTACCGGATGCCGCCGCCCTCGTCGGCGACAAAGCGCTGGGCGGTCAGCCGCGGCCGGCGCTCAAAACCTTGTGCCAGGCAGTCACCGGTCACGTAGATCTCGCCGACCATGCCCGGCCGGACCGGGCGCAGCAGCGGGTCCAGCAACTGCACACCGGTGTTCGCGACCGGCGTGCCGATGACAGGAAGTCGCGGAAGTTCCTGTGCCGCAACGGTCATCGGCTCGGCCACGGCGACGTGCGTTTCGGTGGGGCCGTATTGGTTCTCCAGCACCAGGCCGGGCGCGGCCGCGCACAGTGACCGGATCTCCTCGGTGATCCGCAATTGCTCGCCGGAGGAGATCAGCGCGGTCAGGCCATCGGGATAGGCGCCGGTGGCGGTGGCCGCCTCGGCCAGCGCCTGCAAGGCCACGAAGGGCAGGAACAACCGCCGCACACCGGATTCCCGGACGGCCGCCAGCAGTGCGACGGGGTCGCGGCGGTGCCGCTCCGACAGCAGTCGCAGGGTGCCCCCGCCGACCAGCGTGGCGAAGATCTCTTGGAAGGCCACATCGAAGCCGATCGGCGCGAACTGCGCGGTGACCTGGCCGACCGCTCCGCTGGGCCGGCGATTCTGCCACTCGATCAGGTTCGCGAGACCGCGATGCGGCATCGCCACGCCCTTCGGCTCACCGGTCGACCCCGAGGTGAACAGCACGTACGCGATGTCGCCCGGCCGGATCCGGGGCAGCGGTGACGGCGGTCCGGGCGGTGTCGCCGCCAATACGCGTACCGGGTCCAGCATGTCGAATCCCTCGACCGACTCGGTCACCTCGTCGGTAATCACCAGGCGGGGCCGCGCGACAGCTAGCACGACCTCCCGCCGGGCCCGCGGATAGGCCGGGTCCACCGGGACGACCGCCGCTCCCGCGCGCAGTACGCCGAGCACCACGGCGATCAGTTCGGCGCCACGGTCCATCTGCACCGCCACTCGGGATCCGCGCCGCACACCGGCTCGGATGAGATTGCGGGCCACCCGATCCGCGGTCGTGGTGAGCGTGCGATAGCTCCACAGCGACTGTCCATCGGTCTCGAGGAGGGCAGGGTGATCCGGTCGTACACAACCGATCGATTCCACGGCCGCGGTCACGTCGCCGACGGCGACTGCCGGATCGGCGGGCGCGTCCGGCGTTCGGACCATCGCGGTCAGGATCGCCACGAATCGGCGCGCATAACGCTCCCGCTGCGATCGGGTCAGCGACCCGCGGGCACTGGCGAGATGCAGTGCCAGGCTGCCGTCGCGCGGGTCCACCAGCGCCGAGACCAGCAGCGCGAAGTTCGTCTCCTCGTGAGCGGCGAAGTCGCGCAACTCGACGGCCCCCGTGTCGAATTGCCCAGCGACCCTTCGATAGTCGACGTAATTGAAGACGGCGTCGAAGATCGGCCCACCGTGGTCGGCGATCATCGACCGCATCGGGTAGCGCCGGTGCCGATGCTGACGCCGCTCCCGACGGACCACCTCGTCGACGGTGTCGAACCACGAGCCGGCGGTGGGCGGCAGCCGCAACGGGACCGTGTTCAGGAACAGCCCCGCACAGCTGTCCGCGCCTGCCAGACCGGGCCTGGTATGGGTGACGACACCCGTGGTCACCTCGTCGATTCCGGCCAGATCTCGCAGTGTGAGGCAGTGCGCCGCCAGCAGCACCGCCCGCACCGGTACGTGACGACGGCGGGCCACATCGGTGGCACATTCCTGCAGCCACGCGGGTACGAGTGCGACCGTCGTGGCGGCGTCGATCGGTTCGGGTGGTTCGTACGCCCGGCTCGACTCGAGGCGCGTAGGCGGGGCCCCGGTTAGTTCATCCATCCAGAACTGCCGTGCCGCAGGGGTGTTGCACGCCGCCTGCTCGGCTCGAATATGTTCGGCGAGAACGGAGCTCGAGTAGCGATCGAGGACGGGGCGGGCGTTCAGATAGTCGGCGACCAGCTCCGCGATCAGGCCCGCCACGCTCCAGCCGTCGAGAATCGCGTGGTGGAAGGCGAACACCAGCTCCACCTCGCCGGGCCGCACACAGACTCGCATCCGGTGCAATGGCGCGACGGCGAAATCGTAACGGGCGCCGCGCATCCGGGCGAAGACGGAGTCCGCGTCATCATTGGCCTCGACCTCCAGGTCCAATGGTGTGTCCCGGTGCACTACTTGCAGCGGGATCGAGCGGCCGGTGAGATCGAAGGTCGACCGCAGCGCCGGGTGCCGCGCCACCAACCGCGCATAGGCGTTTCGAAAGTCGTCCTCTCGCCACGGCATCGCCAACCGGTAGCGGAAGACATCGTGGTACTGAGCCGAATCGGCGCGTTCCACGCTGTGGAACAGCATGCCCAGCGCGAGCGCTCCGGCCGGGAACGCATCCTCCGCGCCGACCAGCGACGCTCGATCGAGCAGCGGAACCAGCGCGAACGGTTCCGGCACGCCGGGCCCGTCCGCCACGCCGATCGTGGTCGCCAGATCGGCGATCGTCGGCTTGGCGAAGAGCACGTCGATATCGAGCCGCACGCCCCGGCGCTCGGCGGCGGTGCGCAGGGCGAGCGCGAGGATGGAATCGCCGCCGACGGTGAAGAAGTCGTCGTGCCTGCCCGGTGTTTCGCCACCCAGCACCTCTTGCCATGCCTCGGCGAGCGCGAGTTCGATCTCGCCACAGGGTGGTGCGGTGTCCGCGCCGAGTGTGAGGGCTCGCTCCCGGCGCAATCGGCGCAGTGCGCGGCGATCGGCTTTGCCGTTGCGGGTCAAGGGGATAGCGGACAGCGGGACGAACTCCGAAGGCACCATGTACGCCGGTAGACGCCCGGCCAGGAACTCGGCCGCCTGCACCGCCGTCGCCGGACCGGTGTAATACGCCACGAGGGCACCGGTCCCGTCGCGCTGTTCGTCGACCACCACGCAGGTCTCCACGCCCGCGCAATCGGCCAAATGATTGGTCACCTCACCGAGCGTCACGCGGTTGCCGCGCACCTTGACCTGATCGTCGATCCGCCCCAGATACTCCAGGGTGCCGTCGGGCAGCCAGCGCGCCAGATCGCCGGTGCGATAACGCCTCCCGTCCGGAGCGGCGGGATCGGCGACGAACGCGGCGGCGGTCAGTTCGGGCCGATTGTGGTACCCGCGGCCGACCCCGACTCCTGCGATGTTCAGCTCACCCGACACGCCGACCGGGCACCGGTGTCCGTCGGCCGACAACACCGTCAGGGCGATATTGTCGATGGGCCGGCCGATGGGGACCCGCCGCAGCGTGCGGGCGGCGTCCGCGGGGATGTCGTACCAGGACACGTCCACGGTGGCTTCGGTCGGCCCGTACAGGTTCACCAGCAGGATGTCCTCGCGCCCGGCCGCCGCGCACAGGTCGCCGAAGCGGCGGACCAGCGCGGGGGCCAATGCCTCACCGCTGCAGAACACCAGGCGCAGGGAGGTGGGCACCGAGGCCGTGGATTCGAGCTCGGTCAGGAACGGTCCGAGCATCGACGGCACGAAGTGCACGACCGTGACGTGATGTCGTTCGACGGTCTGCAGGATCGCGCGCGGATCGCGTTCGGCGCCGTCGGGCAGCAGGGCGACGCTCGCGCCCACCTGTGCCCACCACAGCAGCTCCCACACCGAGACGTCGAAACTCGCCGGAGTCTTGTGCAGGATGACGTCGTCGGGGGTGAGCGGATACCGCCGCTGCATCCACGCCAGCCGGTTGACCACCGAACGATGCTCGATCATCGCTCCCTTCGGGGTTCCGGTGGAGCCCGAGGTGTAGATCATGTACGCCAAATCCGTTGGCCGCGCAGTCGATTCGACGGCGAACGCGAATTCCTCGGCGTCGCAGTCGATCAGTTCGACACCCGGCGTCGCGGAGGCGAGGCCGGGGTGTCCCACCGCGAAACGCGCACCGCAGTCGGAGAGGATCGTGGCGATGCGGGCTCGAGGCAGGCGCGGATCGACCGGAACGTAGGCCGCGCCCGCGGCGAGCACGCCGTGCACGGCGACGAGCAACTCGGCCGATCGCGGCAGCAGCACCGGCACAAACTCCTGCGCGCGCACCCCGCGCGCCCGCAGCCGGGCGGCGAGGGCGCGGACCCGTGCGGCGAAGTCTGCGTAGGTCCATTCCGCGAGCGAACCCTCGGATTCCGTCCAGCGCAGGGCGGGGACGGCGGGTGTCGCCGCCGCTTGCCCGGCCAGCAGCCGGTCGAGCGTGGTCCTCTCGTCGAAGGCGACCGGGTTCGGCCCCTCGAACGATGCCAACCGGGTTCGTTCGGACTCGGACATGATCTCCACCGCGCCGAGTGGCTGCTCGGGCGCGGTGAGTGACGCGTCGGCCAGACGCAACACGTGAGCCGCGGCGGCCTCGATTCGGAAACCGTCGTCGAAGACGTCCTCGGCGTAGAACAGATCGACGTCCAGATGCCCGGCACCGGCGTAGTCGCGAACGACGATATTGACCGCGTCCAGTGAATAGCCGGTGGACAGAACGGCTTCCTCATGCGGGATCGAATCGAGCTCGCCGGGCTGAATCCTGTTGTAGGACAATGTGACGTCGAACAACATCGGCGTCGTGCCGGTTTCGGCCCGCACGGCGGCCGTCAGCGCGCCGAACGGATACCGTTGTTGCCGTTGCAGTTCCAGAACTTCCGTGGCGACTCGATCGCACACCCGCGACAGCGGTGACGACTCGTCGACCGGGATGTGCAGCGGCAGGATGTTGCCCAGATCGCCGATCATGCGCAACTCCTCGCGTGTCCGCCGGTTCAGCAGCGCGATGCCGAGCACGATGTCGCCGTCGCGGTGCACCCGGCGCAGATACCCCGCGACCGCCGCGGCGACAACGGTGACGACGGTGTGACCGGTGGCGCGGATCCGGTCCACGTCGGCTCGCTCGAGGCGCAGACTGTGCCGGTGGCGGCGGCGCTCGCGCAGTGTGCCCGATCGGGTGAACAGGGCCGGTTCGAGCCCGGACACCCGGTCCCACAGCGCCGCGTGATCAGCGGCCCACCGCGCCGAATCGCGGTACTCGGACCAGCGCTGCGCGAAGTCGAGGTAGCTGGGCGCGGGGTCGGTGCCGAGGGGTGCGCCGTAGTATTCCGAACACACCTGGGCCAGGAGCAGATTCGCCGCCCACCCGTCGGAGACCGCGTGGTGATACTGGTAGTACAGGCCCCACTCGTCATCGGCGGTCAGCACGGCGAACCGCACCAGCGGACCGTCCGGGTGCAGCGGCGTGGCGGTGGCGTGTCGCGGCCACCGCGTCGAATCGCCGGGCCGGTCGCAGTTCACCACCTCGAGCGGAGCCACGGTGTCGGCCGCCCACTGGACGAACTCGCCGTCGTGCTGCGCGAATCGCAGACGCAGCGCGTCGTGGCGCCACTGCGCTCGTTCGACGCATTCACGCAGGCGCTCGATGTCGGCGGTGCCGGGAAAACGCAGGTGCAGCGCGCCCTGTACGACCGCCAGGTCCGGATACCGTGCGCCGACCGCCACCACATCCTGCTGGTAGCCGGTCAATCCGATGTATTCGACGCCCCGTTCCATCCGGTCCCGAGCATCGGGTCGCTGGTCGACTTCAGTCATGTGCGTGCTCCTCATGGTGGGGGCGGGCCCGCGTCAGCAGCATGGCGAGAGCGTCGTCGACTATCCGATCGGCGCGCGCGGGCGACATCAGACCTTCGACGTAGGTCGAATTCCACCGCAGCACACCGTGACTGGTGTTGACGGCGCTGACCAGGTGGCCGATGCAGGAGATCCCTGCGGCGAATTGCGCTCCCGACAAACGCCATTCGCCCATGCGGTCCGGAAACCCGTGGCGGCCGACATTGGTGAGGCACACATTCCACGGTCCCCTGGTATTGATCAGGTCCACGACCCGGCCGCTGCGGTCCACCGAATCCGGGCACAGCAGCCGCAGGCCGGCTATCGCGGTCAAGTGCTGATGGAATCTTCTGCGGCGGTTCAGATTACGGATGACGGTGCGCGCGGTATCCCAGAAATCGATATCGGCCCCCACTCTCGGGTGGGTGGGGACTGTGGCGACGAAGCTTCCGAGTTCTCCATCGTCGACTGCCATCTCGGATCGGAAGTCGATCGGCGATCCGACGGGTACCCGCACGGTGCGTCCGGGCGTCATCTCCCGGGCCACCGCGGTCGCCAGCGCCGCGGTGAGCGCGCCGTGCACGGTGACCCCGCGCTCCCGGCAAGCCGACGTCACGGCCGCCAGGTCCGCACCGCAGATCTCGCGGGTGAGCAAGCGGGTACGCCGGTCACCGGGCGGGACCGGGACTTCGGCTGGCATGCGCACCGGACGCGCGCCGGCCGCGATCAGTTGGTCGGCCAGCATGGATGCGGTGATTCGCGCCGTGCCCCGGGTGCGGGCCGGGAGCCGATCGTCGACAGCGGGTCCCGGCGGGCGAGATCCCGGCGACGCGGCTGTGGCGGTCGCGTACTCGAGAATCCGCCGCAGCAACGTCAGGATCGAGGTGCCGTCGCAGATCACGTGCGACATCGTCAGGATCAGTTCATGCGATTCATGCGGCGTCCCAGCGGCTTTGACGACGTCCACCAGCCTGGCGAGTGTTCCCGAGGCGGGGATCGGGGCGCACAGTTCGACGGCATCGACTTCGCGAGTCGCGGCGGTGGTGTCGCAGGGGTCGGCCGCCACGGTCCGGATCGGCAGCGCAGGCTCGGCGAGCGGGACGAAGCGTGGGTTGGTGCCCTCGGTATCGGCCGCGATGCCGACCCGCAGCAGCGGATGTTCGGCGACGGCCGCCGCGGCGGCGGCGCTGAGCTGCTCCGGCGTCACGCGGCCCGCGACGGTCACCCAGGCGACCACGTTCAGCGGTGAGATCGCGTCCAGGATCCAGTACCAGCGTTCGGAGTGGCTCAGCGGACGGTCGATGTCGGACGGCGGGCACGACAGGCGGCTCATCGGGACCGCCGTCGCAATGTCACCGGCAGTCCGTCGATGGGGCCGAGTTCGGTGTAGGACCAGGACATCTCGTAATCGGCGGGCAGTTCCCAGTCGAAGGTGCGCAGCATCGCGTCCAGGGCCGCCGCCACTTTCAACAGTCCGAAATCCATGCCGATGCATTTGTGGTGCCCGCCCCCGAACGGGATCCAGGCCGCACGGTGACGGCGGTCCTCCCGTCGCTGTGGGGAGAACCGATCGGGATCGAAGTGGCCCGGGTTCGTCCAGTACTCGGGCATCATGTGATTGACCAGCGGCGATACCGCGACCAGCGTGCCCGCTGGAATGAAGTGCCCCACCAGGGCGGTGTCGGTGACCGTGCGGCGCAGCTGCGCCGGTGACGGCACGACCAGGCGGATGCTCTCGCGGATGACCCGATCCAGCAGCTCCAGCCGTTTCAGCGCGGGCGCGTCCAGCGCGGGCGCGTCCAGCGCGAGCGTCTCCGCGCGACAGCGGTCCTGCCACTCAGGGTGTTTGCCGAGGAAGTAGACCGCCGCCGTCAATGCGGACCCGGTCGTATCGTGCGAAGCGAACAGCGTGTGCAGCAGGTGCATCGCGAGCTCGTCGTCGGTGAATACGACGCCGTCGTCGTCGGTCGCGCGGCTCAGCACCGACAGGAAATCGTCGCCGTCGCGGCGGCGGGCCGCCGGTATCGCCCGCCGGAACACCTCGAGCAGATGGCGGCGGGCCCGCAGACCGGACCACCACGTGAGGCCCGGAATCGGCAAGCGCAGCACGGCCGTCTGGGCGTCGACGAACCGCTGGATCGCCGCCATAGTTGCCTGTCCGCCCGCCGAAGCGGGTTGTGCCAGAAAAGCTTCCGACGACACGGCGGCGGATAACGCCCGGCTCGCGTCGCGCATGGACAGCGGACGATCGGCCGGCCAGCCGGTGATCTCGGCGGCGATCGCGCGCGTCATCGGCCGGAGGTACCCGGTGATCGCGGACTCGGTGAACGCCGCCTGGTTCATTCGGCGGTGGCGGCGGTGCTCGTCGCCGTCCATCCGGGTCAGCCCGCCCAGGAAGAGCGGGTCCAGCAGGTCCCAGCCGGTCTCGAACGCCTTGTCCCGGTTGGTCAGCACAGCGTGCGCGGCGTCGCCGCCCGCGGCTGTCACGAGTTCGACGCCCAAGCCGCCGAACCACGACACCGGCCCGAAGCGTCGATACATGGCCAGTTGCAGCGCCGGGCCGTATCGCACGAACGCCGGAAGCATTCCGAGGATCGGCACTCCCCGCGCACCCGGGACCGGTGCGAGGTCGCTGGCGGACGGCGGCTCGGCCAATATCGCGGGGCGCCAGGGCATACGGGCGAGCAGGCGATCGAATGAATCGCGATGGGGGATTTCGGAGAGATACCCGTGGGAGATGCCGGCAACGGATCGGGTCGTCACGGTCACTCGCGTTCGGCGGCGAGCGCGCCGGTCGTCATGCCGAGGTTTCTCATGACCGCGCGGTCCAGCAGCCGCTCGGGCGCGAACCGCACCACCGGCCCCATCATCGCGGAGTCGGGGCCGACGCGGTAGCGCAGCCGGGGCCGGCGCGCGGTGAGCGCGTGTTCCACGGCGCGGGCCACATCCTCGGGGCTGGTCCGGCTCGACATGGCCCGGGAATTGTTCTCGGACAAGAACTTCCGGAAGGACGTGCGATACAGTTCGGGCGCGGCGGCCGCATCGGCGTGCTCGGCGATCTTGTCCCAGATCGGTGTGCGTACCGCACCCGGCTCCACTTGGGAGACCGCCACGCCCGTGGGCGCCAGCTCACGTCGCAACGCATCCGCCATACCCCGCTTACCGAACTGCGAGGCCGCGTACATCCCCAGGAACGGCGGTGCGACCCAGGCGACGCCAGAGCCGATCATGACGATCCGGCCTCGGATCGGAGCCTTCCCGCCCGGGGCGGCAACCCGCAGCAAGGGCAAAAATGCCTGGGTCACCGCCGCCACGCCGACAACATTGACCTCGAGCTCGGCGCGGAAATCGTCGATGTTCGCGCATTCCAGCGGCGCGGCCAGGCAGGTGCCCGCGTTGTTCACCAGCCCCGTCAGCCCGCCGGCACCGGTGTGCTCACGAATCTCCTTCCGCGCGAGCGTGATCGAATCGACCGACGTCACATCCAGCTGGACCGGCCGCAGCGCGGTTCCGGCGGCGTCGCGGCGCAACCGCGCCGCGCTCTCCTCGGTGCGCACACCCGCGAAGACGACCCATCCGTTCGAGGCCAGGCGCAACGCCGTCGCCCGGCCCAGTCCGGAGGACGAACCGGTGACCAGCACCGCACCCTTCTCGCCTGTCATCTGCTGCCTTCCTCCCTGGCCGTCGTGGACACGACAGCCGCGTGGCCGAGGAGACTAGGCAGCAGCGGTTAAGGATCGAGCACAACGATCGCGGCGGCAGCGCGTGCCGCCGCCTCGACGCGGTGGGATCGGGCGGTCGACGCCGGTTCGCTTGCGGGAGAGGGTGGGCCGATGGGCGAATGCGTTCGGATCGGACCACGCGAAGCGGCAAGCCGGTCGTAACAGAAAACTGCAGATCAGAGGCCTACAGGTTCATCTTCGCGGTGGCCGGTTCTCAGAGGGTGCCGTTTTCGATGTCGCGTTTCAGGGCGGCCTGGTAGGCCTGGTGGGATGAGACGCCGTTGTCGACGGTGAAGGAGATGAGCAGCGGGTTCGCGATGAAGGTGATGTGCTCGTTCACCGTCGTGGTGCCGTTGCCGTTGTCGGTGAAGGTGATCTTCTGATGGGTGATGATGCCGGGCTGGTCGTAGCTGTCGGTGAGGTAGTAGTGATCGGCCGGGTAGAGGCGTTGTTCGGCTTGGGTTTTCGCGGGGTAGTCGACCGAGCCCATGGGAACGTTCTCCAGCGCGGTGAAATCGATGGTCTGCGTGATGCCGTCGGTGCAGGTGCGATGCGTGATGATGTCCTGAAGGAAGGGATGCCGACCGATGTCGTTGCGCAGGTTCGAGTACACCGTCCACACCTTGGCGAGTGGGGCGTTGATGGTGATCGGCAGATCGACCGTTCGCGACGACTGGCCGGACGACGGACTCTTCTGCTCGGCCTGATAAGCAGCCCAGCCGGTTTGCCAGCCGGCGGTGTAGGCGTTCGGTGTATCGGTACAGGTCGGTGCGGAATCCGCTTGCGCTACCGGCGAACCCGTCGCGAATGACAGGGCCATTGCGCAACCCACAAGATATTTCACGGGCGGACTGTAACGCGTTATCGCCCCCTTCGCTTGACGCCCTCGAATTCGAGACCGAACCGTATGAATCGTGATGTGCGGCCGACCAGCAAGGCACCCTTCATATGCTGAAACGTCAGGCCCACGTAGATATGCAGGGTAGGCCCGGCGGATCGCCGGGCCTACCCTGTTTTGTTCGAACCGACCCCACGTTTACCCCTCGTTCTTGCTGAAACGGGGTCTGGGGCGATCCGGCGGGGACGCGTCAGCTCCGCGCGGCCGACGCTGCGAGCCGGGTCGCCAGTGCGGTGGCGGTGGCGGGGAACCGTTCGAGCAAGCCGGTCAACTCGTGGTTTCCGGCCGGTCCGGCGTCCTGCCAGCCACCCTCGATGCCGAGCAGTCCGGCGAGCGCGTCGCAGGCGGCGGGGTGGGCGGCCAGCAGTTCGGTGACCGGACCGCGTGGCGCCGCCACCACCGGCGTTGCGACCGTGGTGAATTCGACCGACCAGGGCGGCACGAAGGCGTCTACGGCGGGCAGCGTGCCGGGGAAAGTGCGGCCCGCTTCCCGGACCAGTCCCGGGATCAGCTCGCCCGCCTGATCCTTCAGGGTGGTGATGAGCTTCGGCAGCCACGGCAGCAGCACCGCGTCCGGCAGCGTGCCGAATGCCTTCGACAACAGCTCCACCACAAAGGGTTTCAACGCCGGAGCCGGATCGATGGCCTGCACGAAGCCGCTCACATACTGCGGAACCGTCGGCAGCACCAGCGGATTGGCCAGCATCGAGTCGCATCGCTCACGCAGCTCGGCCATGGTCAGCATGCCGAGCTGGAACCGCGCCGCCCACAGCAGAGCCACCTTGGCCGGCGTCTCCGGATGCGATTGCAGCACCGCCAATTCCAGTTGGGTGTGATCGCAGCCCAACGACAGCGCCAGGTTCTCCATCCCGAACAGGAAGCCCAGCATGGCCGCCACCTGCGCCGGTCCGGTCTCCTCGGCGGCGAAGGCGGTGGGCAGTAGGGTGCAGTAGTGCGCGTACCCGGCCGTCACGAACCGTTCGCACCAGGCCGGCAGGCCGTCTCCAATGGAACGGAAGTAGTTGAGCAGCACGCGGATTCGCCGTAGCACGGCGGGCGCGTCGTCCACCGTTCGTTCGGCGGCGAGAAGCTCGACCGCGCGATTGCCCAGCTCGTCGGCGAGCCGCACCGATCCCAGATAGACCAGCGCGTCCTCGACCGCACCGAGTGCGATGGCCGCTGTCGCGTCCGGTGCGGCGACCGCCCGGCGCAGGCGCTGCTCCAGCACCTGCTCCACCGACACGCCCTCATAGCCGAGTTCCACCAGCGAGCGCTGATATTTGCCGAGCCCGATATCCCAGCTCTCCTGGATCGAGGTCTCACCCAGTCCGCGCGAGCCCATGATGGGGCGCAGCGCGTCTTGCGGCAGCAACCTGCGCAGCAGCCACAGCAGATCCGAGCACCGCCGCAGGTCCGGATTCGCCCGCAGATCCAGCAGCGCGCGTTGCAGCGTCCGCCTGGACAGGTCCAGTCCCAGCGGTTCCAGCCGGTCGAGCACGTCGCGCGCCAGCGGCGGCAGCGCCGCGTATCCGACCTGGCCGACGCGGTCGCCGCCGAGCAGGATTTCGCACAGCCGCCGCACATCGCGCCGTCCCGGCACCCGGTCCTTCTCGAGGCAGGTGACGGCCGCGTCCTGGAAGTCGTACGGCGTCGGGCGGGCTCGATTCCGCAGGCCGGCCAGCAGGATCGAGGTCTCGAAGACGGCGATGGCGTCAGCGGTGCTGGCCAGGTAGCCGTTGCGCCGGGCCAGCCGGACGATATCCACCGACCACTCCAGGAGTTCGGCCTCATCGAGTGGGTCCAGTGCCGGCGGCCGGGACAGGAAACTCGAAAGCTGGTCCGTCACTTCGACTTCCGGTGCGGCCGGGAGCAGCGGCGGCTTCTTGGCGCGCTTCTTCGTCCCCTGCTGGCCTTCCAGCTGGAACGACTGCAATCGGCCGCGCCGCAACCCCTTCGCCCAGGTGGCCGCCGCGATCGACACCGCGCCGCCGGCCAGTCCGAACTGCGCCTCGATGGCGGAGTGGCTCGACGGGATCAGCCCGTAGTGCCATTTCGTGGCCGAGCGCGGCGAGATCTCGAACGGCGCGTCCGAATCCAGCCCGAACTGTTCGACCGGGCTGGCCGCATGGGCCGCGCCGCATACGTACAGCGCCTGTGCCGGGTCGATGTCGCCTGCGGCCAAGTGTTCCCGCATGCGCGTCCACATGTATCGTTCGCGGTCCTCGTCCTCGACGGTGCCGCCGCGCCGCAGCCGCCGGAACAGGCTGCCGATCATCACCATGACCTGGCGGTAGGTGTCGTAGTCGGCGTCCACGAGGGGCTGCTCGACATACTGGTCCCACCATTCCGACCAGTGCCGGACCTTGCCGTGGTGCAGCAGGTGTTCTTCCAGTTCGGCGAAACGCGGTCGCAGATCACCGATTTCGATGCCGACCGCCTCGCCGTGCAGGCCATCGTCCTCGGGTTGCTCATCGTCGGCCGGTATTTCGGACTCCGCCTTTCCGGGAGCCCACTGGAAGACGTGATCGGTGGACCGGTCCACCAGCACCAGTTCCACGCCCGGCGTATCGAGCGCGTAGGCGATGGCCTGGTACTCGGCCGACGATTCGGTGATCGGCGCCACCACCGACAGCGGCGCCCACTCCGCCGGGAAACCCTCGATATCGGTGGCGAAGGCCTGCAGGGCGACCGGCAGCCGGCAGTTGCGCAGTTCGTCCAGCAGCGGCCGCAGGTCTTCGCACAGTTCCAGGTAGATGACGCTCGGCTGCTTGTCGCGCAGCCGCCGCACCATAGCCAGTCCGGAGGCTGGTGAGTGGTGACAGACCGGGAAGATCTCCAGCCGCTCCGACAGCGCCCGGTCGACATCGTCGACCATGCCCGCCAGGATGTCGCCCGCCGCCCCGGGCGCCCCGGCGAAGGCGACGGCCGCCTCGGCCAACTGATCCCGCAGCGCGGCAAAGATATTCGGTGTGGACCGGGTATCGGAGACGATCACGACAGTCTCGCGATCGCCGCCCGGCCGCCCTCCAGGAATTCGCCCCAGGCGCCATCGCCCTTCTTGTCCTTGCTGCGCGGCTCGACCACCCCGTGCAGGTACTTGTTGAGAATGGCCAGGTCCTCGGGCGTGCGGCGGGCCAGAGACCCGACCAGCGAACCGGCGAGGGTCTCGGCGCGCAATTCCTTCTCGCCGAAGAACCGGCTGTGCAGGATGGCGTCCTCGAGCACGCCGATCTGCTCGGCGGTGGACAGCGCCGACTCCAGCTTGTCGTCGTCGCTGGTGGCGGCGGCCGCGGCGGCGCGCAGATCGGCGAAGCTCTCCAGCAGGATGTCCAGCAGCGTGGGCGGCAGTTCCAGTTCGATGGAATGGCGGCGCAGCAGTTCCGCGGTGCGGAAGCGCACGATCTCCGCCTCGCTCTTCTTGCTGGACACCACCGGAATGCGCACGAAGTTGAAGCGTCGCTTGAGCGCCGAGGACAGGTCGTTCACGCCTCGGTCACGGCTGTTGGCGGTGGCGATGATGGAGAAGCCCGGCTGCGCGAACACCACATTGTCGTCGTCGAGTTCGGGGATGGAGACGTACTTCTCCGACAGTATGGAGATCAGCGCGTCCTGCACGTCGCTGGTGGAGCGGGTGAGTTCCTCGAAGCGGCCGATCACGCCTTGTTCCATGGCGGTCATGATCGGGGACGGGATCATCGACTCCCGCGACTGGCCCTTGGCGATGACCATGGAGATGTTCCACGAGTACTTGATGTGGTCCTCGGTGGTGCCGGCGGTGCCCTGCACCACCAGCGTGGAATTGCGGCTGATGGCCGCGGCCAGCAGCTCGGCCAGCCAGCTCTTGCCGGTACCCGGATCACCGATGAGCAGCAGACCCCGGTCCGAGGCCAGGGTGACGATGCTGCGCTCGACGAAGCTGCGGTCACCGAACCACTTCTGCTCCACCTCGCGGTCGAGTCCGTCGGCGCGTTCGGAGCCGAGAATGAACAGCCGCACCATCTTCGGGCTCAGCCGCCATGCGAACGGCTTGGGACCGTCGTCGATGGACTCCAGCCAGTCCAGTTCCTCGGCGTACTTGACTTCGGCGGGGGCGCGCAAAACGTCGTTCATGATGGCTGGTCTCCTAGTCGAGAAAGTTCTTGAGTTCGTGCACGAGCTTCTGGATGCGTCCGGAAATCACCGGGGTGCCAAGGTTTTTGAACCGTTCGCGGAACCACGGGTTGACGCTCTGGTGGCCGGAGCTGTTGACCGAGCCGACCGGGATGAGCTTGACCCCCGAACGGTGCACCGCCTCCATGGCCTCGAACAGCGGCTGGGAGCGGTCGAACTCGTAGAAGTCCGAAATCCACACCAGCACGGTGTTCTTCGGGTCGGTGATCTTGGGCTGGGCCATGGCCATGGCGACCGGGCCGTCGTTGCCGCCGCCGAGATTGGTGCGCAACAGCACCTCGAACGGGTCGTGCACCCACGGGGTGAGATCCAGGGCTCGGGTGTCGTAGGCGATGAGATGCACATCCACCTTGGGCAGCCCCGCGAAGATCGACGCCAGAATGGTGCAGTTCACCATGGAGTCGACCATGGAACCGGACTGGTCCACCACCACGATCATGCGGGCGGGGACCGTGCGCTTGGCGGTCTGTCGGTAGTAGAGCCGGTCGACGTAGAGGCGCTCGTCCTCGGGGTTCCAGTTGGGCAGGTTCTTCCAGATGGTTCGGCCCACGTCGAGGTTGCGCAGGATCCGCTTGGGCGGGACCGAGCGGTCGACGGTCCCGACGCTGGTCTGCTGCACCTGGGTGCGCAGGACTTCGGCGACCTCGTCGATATAGCGGCGGATGAGGCGTTTGGCATTGGCCAGGGCCACGCCGGACAGATTGTGCTTGTCGCGCAACAGTTGTTCGATGAGCGACATGCTCGGGGTGAGCTGGGCGGCCAGGCGCGGGTCGGCCAGCACTTCGCGCAGGCGCATGCGGGACACCAGTTCGCCTTCCAGACCGGTGAGCACGCCCTGCACGGCGCCGGCCTGCTCCTCACCCAGGCAGCGGCGCAGCCAGTTGGCATCGGACTGCCAGCCCGCCAGCTGGGTGGCGCTGACCTGGCCGGAACCGGTGGCGAAGACGTTCAGCAGCAGCTTGGAAACCAGTGCTGCGGTGCGGACGTCGCCCGCGCCGATGGGCTGGGGATCCTCGGCTCCGGCCTCGTTTGCGGCGTCCTCGTTGCCGGCATCCCCGGTCTCGGAGAAGTCGAGGCTCTCGAATTCCGCCGTCATCTCCGGATAGCGTTGCACCACATTGTCGATGGAAATGCCCGGGTCGAGCACGGCCAGTGGCAGGCCCAGATCGTCGACGATGCCCGCGCTCGCCTGTTCCAGCGTCGGTTGCTGATCCCCATTGAAGACACCGGCCAGGAGACGCCAGTACAAGATCTGGCGTCGCGTCTCGTGATTGGGCCCACCCGTCACCCGACCGCCGCCCCCTGTGGAATCGCTTGGCGATGCGGTAGTCATTTGCGCAGCAACCGTCCCGCGCGCTCGCGCAATACCGCCACGGCATCACCCGACTTGGCGTGCGCCTTGGCGACTTTCGGATCGGTCGGGCCCAGCGCCCAATCACCGTTGTGGAAGGCGGTGAGCGCGCTCTTGACCTTGCGCCGCACGGCCAGCGGTCGCATCGACCAGCCGCCGACATCCCAGCGCAGCAATCCGATCATGCTGCTGGAGCCGGTCACCCCGGCCGAGGTGAGCGGACCGGCGAACGGCAGCGCGTCCAACTCCACCCGAATCCGCTGCTCGCCCAACTCCAGCGCGCCATCGCGGAACCGGTACCCCTCGAGCGCCACCGGTTCGGCGATGTGCACCGGATCGCGATCCAGCGGCGCGACGGCCGGGGCCTGCGCCTGCGGCAGCTGCACGGTGGCGGTGACGAACGGATCGGCGGCCTCCCCGGCCTTCGCCCGATCGTCATCCCACAGCAGGTCGCCGGTCGCCGTCAGCGGCATGTCGGTGAGTTCCAACGCACGGTGCTCGGCCAGCGCGGTGAGCAACTGCCGATGCGCGCCGAGCAGCTGCCACACCGCCGGTCCCACAATGGTGTCGACCTTGGCCGCCGCCACCGACACCCGCACCCGGCGGGCCGGTGCGCCCGCGGCCTCCAGCACGCCGTGCACCTGTGCCTGCACCGCGGTCCCGTGCTCGTGCATGTCTACGCCCAGCGGCAGCAGGCGACCCGAAACGGATTCGCACGCAGTGGATTCCGCGCCACGCCAGGACAGCAGTAGCGCACGCGTCCACAGATCGGCCCAGCGTCGCGCGGGCACCCGGTCCATGGTGGCGATCGGCGCGGAAGCGCCCAGTTCGGCGGTGAAGCCGTCCAACAGCATCGCCAGCCGTCGCAGCGCGGGGTCGGCCAGCAGCGACTCCACGGTTTGATCCGCGGCCGCCACCAGATCGTGGTCCACGCCGCGCCATCCGGCAATGGCCAGTTCGCCCAGCCAGGCGCGGGAACCCGCCGCGAGCGGGCTCGGGGCGGCCGCATCCGGTGTGGCCGTCCACTCCGATCGATTGCGGCCCAATGCCGTATCGGCCTGGTCGATCAGCGCGTCGTGCACCGCGCCGAGCAGGGCGGCGCGGGCGGCGGCCAGCGCCGACAGCTCATCGGCGCCGATCGCCCCCGTGCTCACCTTCGACACCGCCGCCGCCACCGTCTCGGCCAGTGGCGAACCCGCCACGGCCGCGGCCAGCGCCGCCAATGCCGCGCTCTGCGGTTCGGAAATCCGGGCCAGGCCATTGACCAGCGCGGTGTCGAAGCCGCTCACCGCGTCCAGGGCCGCCGCGACGCCGGCCGGCGCATCCATCAGCGCGGCCAGTTGTACAGCCTGCATCAGCGCCCCACCCCCGCCGGAAACCAGTGCAACTCCGGGATCGGCGCCGCGCTACCCGGCAGCTCCAGGTAGGTCAGATGCCGCAGGAACCGGCTGAACACCGCGGCGGCCGGAGCCGGATCGCGAGTTCCATTGAGACAGTTCGTGAGTCGTGCACCCTCGGGGACCTCGACCCGCAGGAACCGCGCCACCCGGTCCTGCCCGTACTGGAGCACCGCCTCATCGATGAGCGCATCGAGATGCTTGCAGGCCCACCCCTGGTTCAATCCGCCGCACGGCCGGTTGTTATTGGTGCTGCAGCTCAGCCCGTGCGTCCCCGCGGTCACCGATGCCACGTACACCCGTGAGATATCGGAGCCACTCGACACCACGCCCTGCAGGCGCCCGTCGGCCAGTTCCACGAACGGCACCTTGTTCAGTTTGCGCGGTGCGATAGCGGGCAAAACCCTTACCACAGAAGCGCTTTCCCAAGCCGGTTCATCCGGCGTGACACTCGGATTCGAGGCCATCGTTCTCCCTCCCGGTCGATCACGATGCGCACAAGTTATGTGACGGCACCGACAAGTGCCGTCGCGACTTTGAACCCGCTGGTGAAGACCATTTCCGTGGCACTTCCAGGTTGACCGGCGGCGCGCCGGTGTTCACGCCGAAGCGGGCACGACATCCCATCAGCGATCGATGTCTCCCAGCCGCCGGTGGGCCACGCAGGACTCACGGTCCGTGTGCTCACCCGCCCGCGACCACCACTTGGAAGCTCGAAGGTGCGGACCGTGTCTCAGGCGGTTCGGGTCGGTATCTCCTCTCGTAGGCGGGCTCTTACGCGGCTGCGGCCGGGCGCCCACCAGTTGAGGCGGCCCATGGTTTGCATGAGGGCGGGGACGAGGATGAGTCGAATAATCGTGGCGTCGACCAGGACGGCGAGGGTGAGGCCGAGGCCGAAGAGTTGGACGAAGGACACGCGGGCGGAGACCATGCCGACGAAGGCGATGGCGAGCAGTGCGGCTGCTGCGGTGAATATTCTTGCGGTGCGGGCGATTCCGACTGCCACGGAGCGGGCGGTTGCGCCGGAGGTGAGGTATTCCTCGCGGATGCGGGACAGGAGGAAGACCTCGTAGTCCATGGAGACGCCGAAGGCCAGGCAGAACATGAGAATCGGCATGGTGGGGACGAGAAAGCCGGTCGGGGTGAAACCCAGTGCGCCCGATAGGTGTCCGTCCTGGAAGATCCAGACCATCGCGCCGAAGGTGGCCGTCAGGGAGAGCACGGTCAGCACCAGCGCCTTGATCGGCAGCACCACACTGCGGGTGAACATCAGCAGCACCAGAAACATCGACAGCGCGATCAGTCCCAGCGCCAGCGGAACTCGTTCGGCCAGCGCGGCCACCGAGTCGGCGTTGCGGGCGGCCGGTCCGCCGAAGAGCACCCGCCCCGGTGCGTGCAAGGCACGCAATTGGTCGAGCTGGTCGGTGGCCGCCGCCGAATACGGGTCGAGGCGTGTTCCGATGCGCAGGTAGCTGCCCGCGTCCCCGGTCAGCGCGGATTGCGGTCCGGCTATTCGGAATCCACCGGCGTAGACGCCGCCACTGGACAGCACCGACGTGACACCCGGCAGCTGTGAGAGGGCGTGCGCGTAGTCCGCGATCGCCGCGTTGTCGCCATGGGTGTCGGGCAGGACCGCGAGGATGCCCGAGGTCAGGTTCTCGGAGAACCCGGTCCGCGAGGCGTCGCCGACCTCCCGGCTGGATCCGGAGGTCAGCACCCGATCGTCGGCCCAGCCGAAATGCACTGACAGGAATGGTGACCCGAGCAGCAGCAGGGCGGCCACCACCGCCACGATCGCGAGCACCGGGCGGCGCATCACGCCCACGGCGAAGCGGTACCAGCGGTCCTGCTCCACCGGGACGGCCACCGGTTCCGGGCGTCCGAGTCTGCGGCGCAGGTACTTCCGAACATCCAGGGCCTCGACCCGGGAACCCATGAGCGCCAGGGCCGCCGGCAGCACCAGCAGCGTGGTGAATACCGCCGCCGCGAGCACCGCCAGCCCCGCGTACGCGAACGAGCGCAGGAAATACAGCGGGAACACCAGCAGCGCGGCCAGCGACAGGGCCACGGTCGAACCGGAATACAACACGGTGCGTCCGGCCGTGCGCACCGTCCGCACCACGGCCTCGGAGGTGTCGGCGCCCGCGGCGAGCTCCTCCCGGAACCTGCTCACCATGAACAGGCTGGAGTCGAGGGCCACCGCGAACCCGAGCGCGGTGGTCATGTTCAACGCGAATATCGACACGTCCGAGATGGCGGACAGACCGCGCAGCACGGCCAGCGCCGCGCCGATGGTCACCACGCCCACCAGCAGCGGCAGCGCGGAGGCGACGAGACTGCCGAATACCAGCACCAGCGCGATTCCGGCCACCGGCACAGCGATCGATTCGATGGTTACCAGGTCGAGGGTGACCTGGTTGCTCATCTGTGCGAGCGCGACCGCCTCGCCACCCGCCCGTATCCGCACGCTGTTGTCGCTGCCGTTGTACTTGTCCGCGATCTTCCCGGCCAGCTTCGGCGCTTCGGTGTCGTCACCGCGCGCGTACGCCACGATCACGGCGCTGTTGTGATCGGTGCTGCGCAAGGCGGGCCGCATCTCGGTGGCGACGCTCCAATATGATTGCACGCCTTGCAGATCCGGATTCGCCCTCAGCTCGTCAGTGAGCCGTTGTCCGACGGCCGTGGCAGCGGGACCGTCGATGCCGCCGTCCGCGGTGAGCAGCAGCACGACATTCGGAGCGGCGCCGGGGAAGTGCTGTTCGAGATAGTCGTCCACCCAGGTCGATTCGGAGTCCGGTGCCTGGAAACCGCCGGACTTCAGGTGCATCGGCGCGGTCCCGCCCACGGCATAGCACAGAACCGCGGCCAGCCCCGCGAGTATCAGGATGGCGCGCGCCCGCCGCTGAGCGAACTCGGCGACGCGGATGAGCATGCTCCTCACCGCCGTTCGACGGGTGGAACGCGACGCGCGGTGGCGATCAGATCTTCGGAGACTCGCCAGAGCTCCGCGGCCCGATCCTGGTCATAGGACTCCGGTGCGCTGGGCACCTCGGCGGCGCCGGTGAAGTATTTGCCCGTAACGTCCGCGAGTTCCGGGGCCGTGGCCAGCCGGGCGAGATCCGCCGCCGACCGGGTGACGGTGCGCGCGATGGGCATCACCCGGATGAGTAGAGGTGCGAGCAGTCGGAATCCGATGCGCGCCGGGGCCGGGTAGCCGCGCGACAACCCGGTTTCCGGCATCAGCCCGGGATCGAAGGCGGTGACGGTGATCCCGCGCTCGCCCCACCGCCGCGCGAGCTCGTAGGCGAAGTAAACGTTGGCGAGTTTGCTGGTGGAATAGGCGATTCGGCCGTCGCGCCCGGCCGCGCCGCGATCGTCCGGGGATGCCAGCTCTCGCGGATCACGCCACTGCGGGGCCGGAAAGCCCATGGACTTGCGCGGGCCCTGGTGCACATCGCTGGACACCATCACCACCCGCGCGCCCGCCTCCAGCAGGTCGGCGCATCCGGTGACGAGCGCGAAATGGCCGAGATGATTGACGGCGAAGGTGAGTTCGTAGCCGTCCTGCGAGGTGCGCACGCGGTCCACGATCTGCAACCCGGCATTGCACACGATCGCGCCGAGCCGCGGCTGCTCGCGTCGGTGCAGTGTTTCGACGGCCGCCCGGACGGCATCAAGTGAGGCCAGTTCCAGATCCAGCAGCTCGATCTCGGCTCCCGGGGCATGTTCCCGGATGCACCGCACCGCCGCCTTGGCCTTCTCGTCGTCGTGGCATCCGAGGATCAGCGGGAAATTCTCGGCGGCAAGCACTTTCGCGGTTTCCAGGCCGAGACCTGAGGATGCGCCGGTAATGAGGACGGGGAGGTTCATGCCGCGTTCTCCAGCCATTTCATCGTGAACTCGTCGATGGCGGCGGCGGTGCTGGTGAACGTTTTGCCCATGTCGGCCTCGATCAGCCTGCCGATCAGGGGAACTCGCGCCTCGATCGAGCCGGACATGGAGAATTCGCATCCGGCGTCGGTGCGGCGCACCAGCAGGTCCGCGCCGAGCGAGATGGTCATGCCCTCGACCTGCCCCTGCATCCGACCCCGCGCGACACCGTCGGCGGGATCGGACCAGCTCTCGCTGTAGCGGTAGCGCACGCCGTTGGGCCGGAAGGTCGCGGCCGGGCCGGGCAGAGCCGAGGCCGGGATGACGGTGCTCACCGTCACCAGAGCGCCGCTCGGCGTGATGTCGAAGGCGGCCAATTCCGCTTCGGGGCCGTCGATTTCGCGGATGCGCTGCTCCCAGTAGTCGCGGGAGTGCAGGGCGCGGTGGAATAGCTCGTCCGGGTACGGATACGGGGTGGTGTGGTGCACGGAACGCGACATGGTCAGTCTCCCAGATGTTTTGCGTAGATGCGGTGGATGTCGAGCATTCGGTAGATAGTGCGGTCGGTGTCGTCGCGGCCGACCTCGGACAGCAGGTAGGCGTCGACGAGCCGGTCCATGGCATCCTCCACCTCGTCCGCGCTCAGGCCGGGTAGCTCCGGGGCGGTGAAGTCGGTTCCGCCCGGCATCCGACGGCCCAGCTCCCGGAACAGCCGGGCAGCGATGCCGTCGAGCCGCTCGAAGGTGAGGTCCAGGCTCGCTCGCATGTCCAGTGCCTGATAGGACACCAGTTCCAGACGTCGCTGCTCATCGCTGATCCGGGCGAGCATACGGGCGAAGGTCCAGTGCGGCCGCGCCGTCATGCGGCAGGCGACGGCGCGCAGGGCCAGCGGGATGCCCGAGCAGTGGTCGGCGACGGTGCCCGCGTCCTCCCATTCGGGCAGGACGCGCGCACGCCCGACGGTGGCGACCAGCATCTGCAGGCCCTGGGTGCGGGAAAGCTCGTGCAGCACGAAGGTCCGAACGGTAGTCAGTCCCAGGGCGAATCGGCTGGTGATGAGGGCGGTGCTGGCGCCGCCCGCGGGCAGCAGCGGGATGATCTGGGCTTCGGTGGCGGCATTGTCCAGGATGACCAGCGCGCGCCGACGCGCCAGGCGCGCGCGGTAGAGGTTGACGCGTTCGGCCAGGTTCTCCGGCATGGCGTCAGCGGGTATGCCGAGCGCCGTCAGCAGCCGGCCGAGCACCGTCTCCGGGGTGGTGCTCGACCCGTCGGCGAGGTCGGCGTACAGCAGTCCGCCGGGGAACTGATCGCGCAGGCAGTCGGCCGCCTGCAAGACCAACGCCGTTTTGCCGACTCCCGCGCCACCGGTCACCAGTACGGGCCGGGGCGCCGGATCGTCGGTGAGCATGCCGGTGAGCGTCGCCAATTCCGTGTCCCGGCCGCTGAATCCGAGCGGAGCCAGCGGCAGGGTGTCCGGCGCCACGGCGAGCCCGCGCGGCCGGTGCCCTGTGGATTCGGCGCGGACGGTGACGGTCGGTGGAACCGGTGCTTCCATGGCGGGCGGGTCGCCGCGCAGGATCCGGCTGTGCAGCTCGCGCATGCTCGGACTGGGATCCGCGCCCAGTTCGTCGGCGATCAGCCGACGGGTCAGCTCGTACTGCCGCAGCGCCTGCGCGGTCTCGCCGTTGAGGAAGTAGGCACGAATCAGCCGCTCCTGCAACCCTTCCGCGAGCGGCTCGTCGAGCAGAGCGGTTTGCAGCCGGTTGATGACCAGCGAGTGGTTGCCGCGGCGGAACTCGGCGTCGGCCCAGTCGGCGGTCACGTCGTGCTTGAGCCGGTGCAGCGATTCGCTGAGCCGCCGGGCCCATTCGCTGTCCAGGCCCGTCATGGCGCTGCCGTTCCACAGGTTCAGGCCCGCGGCGAGTTGCTCGACGCGACCGGGATCGTCGATGTCGGTGGCGCGGGCCCGGTCCACCAGATCCATGAAGTGCCACAGGTCGACCGAACCCGGCGGGGTCGACACCAGGTATCCGCCGGAGCCGCGGTTCACCTGGACGGGCGGGGCATCCGTGCCGGCCGTCGCCTCGGTCAGCAGACCTCGCAGTCTGGCGACATAGGTGTAGACGGCGTCCCGCGCGGCGACCGGCGGCGAATCGCCCCAGACCCGGTCGATCAGTGTGTCGATGGACAGCGGGCGGCCGGGATCCACCAGCAGCGCGGCCAGCAGGCTGCACTGCCGGGGCGGGCCGAGATCCACGATCTTGCCGTGGACGTGCAGTTGCACGGGGCCCAGGAGTTTGAACTGAATCATTGTCAAGCCTTCGCTTCCCGCCGACGCACGCCGCAGCGCGAACGGGATCGAGTGTGGCGCTGTCATTTACGCCGACAGCGCCGCGAGAAACAATGCGACCAGGGCGATCCCTTGCAGGACCACCCGGACGACGATGACGCTGTCCCAGGTGCGCTGCATCTCCCGGACGTCGGCCGGGACCCGGTCCGCACGGACCGCGGCGGTGAGTTCCTTGTTGACCGGCGCGCTGATCCGGGCGTAGATGCCGAGCCAGACCGCCAGCGTCGCGACGGCCAGGGCCGTCAGGCTGCCCGCGGCCACCCGGCCGTCCAGGAACGCGAGGCCCGCCGCGACGACGGCGGCGACCACGCCGACCGCGCCGGGTATCGGCATGCGCCGGTCGGCGACCTCGTGAATGCGTCCGGTGGTGGCGGTCAGGGCCCGGTCGTCGATGCGGGCCAATGCCGTGCGCAGGACCAGGGCACAGAAAAAATCGGTACCGTAGACGACCGCGGTCGTCATGATCGAAATACCGATGGCGGACAGGAACAGAATTTTCATATGCGATTCCTCGGCGAATGACGGTGGGCGAGAAGGGCTGCGGTCGTGCCTCCACGTCGGGGTCGATGGTGGTTATCGTCGCAAAATGACGTGAACATTATCTTGCACTCTGCGCCGCACGCCATTTCACTGAACTGTGATTGTGGTGACGGCCAATTTCCGCCTTCTGCCCGCTGTGATCGGATATAGGCGAGTCCGCCGGGCGTTACTCGCGCAATGCCGTGGCAACCAGAATTCCGCCGGCCAATCCCGCTGCTGTGAGCATTTCCCAGGTGTCCGGCCGCCCGGTGACACCGAGCCGTTGGCGCTTGCGCAGCGTCACCGTGGCATCCACGAGTTCGAGTGCGACACCGAGCACGAACCAGTGCCGCACCGGATGCCCGCGCCGCAGCGACCAGATCGTGCCGAGGCCGATCACCACGTCACGGGTGCCGAAGGCGCGGGTCGGCAGCGAGGACGCGTCCTCGTCGTATTCGCCCGACCACGATTTCGCGACGGTCGCCGGTGCGGTGAGCATGCCGGCGCCGATCGCGATCCGGGCCAGCCCCTGGGACCAGGCCATCTGCCGGACCATCGCCTGCGTGGTGCGGGCCATCATCGAATCACCGCTCATCGTAGGGCCTCTCGGTCTCGCTGCCGGTCGGTTCGTTCCCGCAGGCGGCCTCGTCCACGGCGACCACCACCTTGCCGCGGGCATGCCCGCCCTGACTGAGCAAATGGGCCTGCGCGGCATCGCGCAGCGGGAAGACCGCACCGACCGGCACCCGGAACACGCCCTTGGCCGCCAGCGTCGCGACGATCGGCAGATCGCCGGTGTCCGGCCGCGTGAAGACGTAGGCGCCGCCGAGTTCGCGGGCCTTCGGATCGACCACCGACGCGAACCTTCCGTGCGGTGCGAGCAGCGGCAGCACCGTGCGCTGGATCCGCTTGCCCACCGCGTCGAGCAGGACGTCGACTCCGCCGGGCGCGAGCGTGCGCACCGAATCAGCCAGCCCCACCGCGTAATTCACGGGTTCGGCGCCGAGCCCGCGCAGGAACTCGTGGTTGCGCTCGCCGGCCGTGCCGATCACCCGCGCGCCCAGGTGCGCCGCGAGTTGCACCGCTACACTGCCGACCCCGCCGGCCGCGCCGTGCACCAGCACCGTTTCACCGCGCCGCACATCGAGTACCCGCACCAGCGCCTGGTAGGAGGTGAGGGCGGCCAGCGGCATGGCGGCGGCCTCGGCCCAGCCCAGATTCGGCGGTTTGAGCGCGAGCGCGCGCACCGGGGCCGGCATGATCTCGGCGAAGGCGCCCCGGCTCAGATAGTCCTCGCGGACGCAGCCCACGACCTCGTCGCCGGGGGCGAATTCGGTGACGCCGATACCGATTTCGCGCACCACGCCCGAGACGTCGGCGCCGGGGACGATGGGAAACACGGTGTCCGCGAACGGATCCAAGTAGCCCTCCCGCGCCTTCCAGTCGATCGGGTTGACCGAGGCGGCCTTGACGTCGAGCAGCACCCCGTCGAGGGCCATCTTCGGCGTCGGTAGTTCGCCGTACTCCAGCACCGATGCGTCACCGTAGCTCCGGTAGAAGACCGCCTTCACGATCGCACCGCCGCGCCGATGTAGGTCGAGGACAGGTCCGCTGTGGTGAACATGATGAGGTCGCCATCGCGCCGCTTGCCGAGAATGGTGAGGCCGCGCTGCTTCGCCAGCGGTCGCAGGCTCGCCGCGTCGAGGTACCGGCGCAGCTCCGCCGGTTTGATGAACTGGTCATGGTGGTGGGTACCGCGGGCCACCATGCCGGTGAGGTACTCCGGGATCCAGATCATCACGATCCGGGCCAGTAGCGTGCGATTGATGGTGTCGTAGCAGAAGATTCCGCCCGGGCGCAGCACCCGCGCGATCTCCTGCACGGCCAGTGCCGGATCATCGACATGCTCGAGCACGTCCACGCAGGTGACGACATCGAAAGACGCGTCTGCGTAGGGCAGGGACTCGGCTCGCCCGACGGAGTACTCGATAGCCTTGCCGGTCGCTTCGGCGTGCGCGCGGGCGGCGGCCACCAGGCGCGCGGACGGGTCCATCCCGCTCACCTCGGCCCCGCGCCCGGCCAGGAACTCGGTGGTGAACCCGCCGCCACAGCCGACGTCGAGCACCTTCTTTCCGGACCAGTCGTCAATGAACCGGTCGAAGTACTCGAAGCGCGGGCGCTGGAAGGAAGTGAGCCCCTTCATGGCGGAGTCGTCGTCCCACCAGGATTCGGCGAAGTCGCCGAAGAAGTCGCTCTCCGTTTGGCTTTGTCTCATGTCATGCTCCGTCTATCTGAAAAATGTTGTCCGGCAGCGTGTTCGGCGTGCACCAGCGGGCGGCGTAGGCGATCTGATCGCGCTCGGCGATCCGGAACACCAACCGCGGCCACACCATCCGCATGCCGAGTTCGCGCAGCCGGATGAGGAGGGGGTCCTCGAGCGCGCCCAATCGGCCGATACGCCAGGCGACCCGCTGCAAGCCGGCCGTGCGGGCGCGGCGCTGACGTTCGTAACGGCGCAGTGCGCCAACCGGATCGGCGGCGTCGAGTTCCTCCGCCAGCACCAGGGCGTCCTCGAGGGCCTGGCAGGCGCCCTGTCCGATATTGAAGGTGATCGGGTGGGCGGCATCGCCGAGCAGCGTGACCCGGCCCGAACCCCAGCGCCGATCCGGTGGCCGGTCCATGACGTCGCCGCGGATGATGGCCTCCGGCTCGGTCGCGGCGAGGATATCCGTGACCGGCGGCATCCAGCCGCCATGGCGTTCGATCAGCATGCTTTGGACGTCCTCGCTGTCGCGACCGCCGGGTGCGCCGTTGGCCACGCTCATCCAGTGCACGACACCGGGTGCGACGTCGTAGAAGGTGAACCTGGTGCCGGGGCCGAACAGCGCGTAGAAGGTGCCCGGCGGGATCTTCTCGTGCCGCAGTTCGGCTTTGCCGCGCCAGGCGATGTAGCCGGTGTAGCGCGGGGGCCGCGTGCCCAGCAGTCCCGGACGCACCGCGCCATTGATGCCGTCCGCGCCGATCAGGATGTCGCCGCGTACTCGGTCGCCGTCGGACAGTTCCGCGGTGACGCCCGCGGTGTCCTGCTGGAAGCCGATAACTGCTGCGCCCGTGCGTATCTCGGCGTCATCTTGGTACGCCGACACCGCTGCGCTGAGCACCCGGTGCAGCACCGACCGTTCGACCGCGATGGTCGGGCAGCCGTACCGGTCGATGAAGTCGCCGACCGGCCAGGCGCCGAAAAGGTCTCCGCGCCAGGTTCCGAAGTGAGTGACGTGCTGGACCGGAGCGGTGTCGAGCACCTCGCGCAGCACACCCAGCCGTTCCAGGGCGATGGTGCCATTGGTCCAGATGTGCAGTCCGGCGCCTCCGTCGCGCAGTTCGGTGGCGCGTTCGAAGACTCGGACACGAATGCCGCGCTGCCGCAGGGCGAGTGCCGCGGCCAGGCCGCCGATCCCGCCCCCGGAGATGATCGCGGTCAGCGGCCGGGTCACGGTCGGTCCGTTCCTGTCAGCGCGGCAGCGGCCGCCGCCAGATCCGCGAGATCCGTGCCGCCCCCGCGACGGCGGCCCTTGCGGGCCAGCGCGCCGGACATCAGCCAGCCCAGACCCAGCGCCTCCAGCATGGCGGACTCGACCCCGATGCCCCAGCGTTCGGTGATCAGGCCGTTCGCCAGACGCCACACCACGACACCGCGGAATTCGATCCGCTCGCCGGTGGGGTCCATGCTCAGGAATTCGCCGGTGAAGGTGCCGCGCCAGGTGTTGTGGATGACCACGTAATCGGCGTGCGCGCTGAGCGCCTCGATGGTGACGTGCAAGTCCGGAAAGCCCTGGCGCAGACCGGCGATGGTGTATCGGACGCCCTCGGGGCCGTCGGGCGCGCCGGGCAGCGGCTGATGGTCGACCATGTCCGGGGCGTAGATCTCGTCGACCACCGAGAAGTCGCCCTGGTTGACGAACTCGTCGAACACCCGCCGGATGATCCGGGCATTGTCCTCGGGGGTGAAAGCCGGCTCAGTGGTCGACATCGGCGTTCCCCTCGCCGGGCGCGGGCGCTTCCCACCGCAGCGACAGACCGGCGTAGAGATACCGGCTGGCCTCCACGGCCAGCAGCAGCACCTGGTCGCCGGGCCGGACACGGCCCTGCACCCAGCCCTCGTCGAGGGCCAGCGGCACCGCCGCGGATCCGGTCGCGCCGACGGTGGCGAGGTTCTCGACGATGTTCTTGGCGAGCACCGCCTGGTCCTCGGCAGAGACTCCGGCGGCGTCGAATTCGGCGGTGAAGTACTCCGCATTGCCCTCCGGCAGCACGCAGGCGTCGATCTCGGCCACGGTGAGCCCGGTGCGCGCCAGCATGTCCCGCATGCCCGCCACAAAGACCTGCGGCCCGAAGGTTGCCGTCCCGGCGACGTCCAGCTTCATCTCCACCAGCCGTTTGCGCTTGGCCTGGTCGGCCACCGGCTCATGGGTGCCGCCGCCGACGATCTGCATGCCGGGCTTGCGGTCGCCGCCGAGACAGGCGGTGGCGAAACGGAATTCGCCGGCGGGATCGGCGCTGCCCGGTTCACCGGCACGCAGCACGACCGCCCCGGCCCCGTCGCCGAAGGAGTTGATCACCAGCCGGTCGCGCATGCGCACCAGTTCTGGATCTTGGCCGAGGTACATCGGGACCAGCAGCGGCGAGATCGCCTCCGCGCCGATCACCACGGCCGTGCGATACGTGCCGTCCGCGAGCAGGCGGCGCGCGTAGTCCATCCCCTGCACGAAACCTGTACAGGCGGCACGGAATTCGATGGCGGCGCACCGGGCCAGCCCCAGCTGCTCCTGCACGTAGGTGACCGCCGCGGGCAGCTGGTACTCCGGACTGGCGGAGGACACCACCAGCAGATCCACCTCGGCCGGATCGACGTCCGCGCGGGCGAGAGCGCGCCGCGCCGCGGTGGCGGCCATGGCGTTGGTGCCTGTGGTGTGCCGTCCGGTGGCGGGGTCGATCATCCAATGCCGCTGTCGCACTTGGATGTTGTCGAGCACCTCGGGCGGCAGCGTGCCGCACAGGCGCTCGAGGGTGGCGTTGTCGATCGGGTCGCCGGGCAGAAAGGAGCCCGTGGACAGGATCGAGACATGACGTGGCCCAGGGTTCGGCATGGTGTCTCCGTTCAGGATCGGATGGGTACGGCGGCCGGGTGCCGCAGCACGAGACTGGTGTGGGTGCCGCCCAGCGAGGAACCGTTGACCAGCACCGGGCCGCGCTCGCCGCCGTGCCGCCATGCGGTGACGGCCAGTGCGGCGGCCAAATGCGCGCCGGCGCCGATGGGATCGCCGAGGACACGCTTGGGTGCGTGGCGGGCGCAGTTCGCGCTCAGCCCGAGCCGGTCGATCGCCCGCCGTTCCGGACCGTCCACGGTCGGCAGTCCCGCCGCCGCGGTCCAGACGGCGGTGAGATCGGCGGGGGACGACGCGGCCTCGGCGAGGGCATCGCGCATGGCCCGTTCGATGCCGTGGCCGCGCGGGTCCCACCGGGCGATGCCGAGCGCGTCGGAGGTGGTGGCGTACCCGGCGAGCACCGCGATCGGGGTGACGCCGCGCTGCCGCGCCGCCGCTGCCCGCTCCAGCAGCAGGGTGACGCTGCCCTCGGCGAGCAGATAGTCGCGGCCGTGGCGGCCGGTGAAGAGCCCGGCGCCTCGGTACGCGTCGAGGGCGTAGGGGGACAGCTCGTCCACGCCCGTGCACAGCACGGCATCGGCGCGTCCGGCCCGCAACAGGTCGAAGGCCGTGCCGAGGGCGGCGGCCCCCGCGGCGTGGCCCGCGGTCAGCGTGGAGGTCGGCCCCTTCGCGCCCAGCACCATCGCCACCTGCCCGGCGGCGGCATTGAAGACGGTATTGGGGAAGATGGCGGGATTGCCCTGTGCGGGACCGCCCGCCACGGTCGGCTCGAAGAAACGGGAGATACTGCTCATCGGGCCGATGCCGGTGCCGACGACCACGCCGACGCCCTCGTGGGCCCTGAGTCCCGCGGCGGCGAGGGCCTGGTTGCTGGTCGCGACCGCCATCTGGCCGAGGCGATCCATCCGCCGCCGCGCCTTCGCCGGGATCTCGGCACCGGGATCGATCCCGACTCGGGCGAGCCGTAATCCGTTGTGCCGCTCGGTCTCCGCCGCGTTCGCGCACCAGGCGTCCCACAGTTGATCGGTGTCGGCCGCGTCGCCCATGAGCACTCCGATCCCGGTGACGACGACCTCGTCGGCCTCGTGGGCAACGGGTTCGGCCCGGACGCCGCCGGGGCGACCGTAGACGACGCAGGCATTCGCTCCGGCGAAGGCGAAGTTGTTCGAGGCCGCCACCCGCAGGGGCAGCTCCCGCGCCGCGTTCGGTGCCGGGTCCAGTCCGCAAGCGGGGTCGGTCTCGGCGAAACCGGCGGTGGGCGGCGCCATCTCGTCGCGCAGCCCGAGAATGGTCACGATGGCCTCGACCGCGCCCGCCGCGCCCAGCAGGTGGCCGATCATGGACTTGGTGCTGCTGAGCACCACCTCCGATGCGGCCTCGCCCAGGGCGGCGCGCACCGCATTGCTCTCCGCCGCATCGTTCTTCGGGGTGCCGGTGCCGTGGCCGTTGATGTAGGGCACGTCCGCCGGTGTGAGACCCGCGGTCTCGATGGCGGCGCGGATGGCCCGGGCCGCGCCCGCGCCCTGCGGATGCGGGGCGGTCGCGTGGTAGCCGTCCGCCGACATGCCGTAGCCGAGTACCTCGGCGATGATCGGCGCACCCGCCGCCAGCGCCACCTCGGCGGCGGCCAACACCATCATGCCCGCGCCCGCACCGAGCGAAAGGCCGTCGCGGTCCCGGGAATACGGCCGGGCCGGTCGCGCCGACAACGATTCGACGCTGGTGAATCCGTAGTACGCCATCTCGGTGAGCGCGTCGCTGCCACCGACCAGCATGGCGTCGGCGCGGCCCGCGCGGATCTGTTCCACCGCGTGCGCCAGCGCGTGAGCACTGGACGCGCATGCCGTATTGACCGACAGCACCGGGCCTTTCAGGCCGAAGGCCGCGCTCAGCGCTTCCGCGCAGAACTGCGGCGGCACCAGCAGCAGATGCCGGTCGTCACCGAGGCCGAGCTCTCGCGCGTCGACCGTCCGCCCGGCCTCGACCGCGCGGCGCACCGCTTTCTCGGCACTGCGAATCCCGCTGTTGCAGCTGCCGAATGCCACACCCCACCGGTGCGCGGACAGCGCGTCGGACCGCGGCGGCGCGCCCTCCTCGAGGACGCCCAGTCCCGCGCCCGCCATGGCCTCCTCGGCGGCGATGAGGGCGTAGTCCACGGCCGGTTCGGGATCGGTGAGGCCCAGCGGGGCGAGGTAGTCGTATTTGGGCCGGGGCGGGTCGAGGATCTCGCCCCCGATGGCCGCGGCGAGACCGGGCACGGCGAGTTCGCGCAGCGGCCGGATCGCCACCTCGCCGCCGCGCACACGTTGCCACAGTTCCTCCGCGCCCACGCCGTGCGCGGTGATCGCGCCGAGCGAGGTGATCACAATGCGCCGGTGCGGCGCGGGATGAGGGGTTTCATGCATGGCCGAAAGTCCTGTCGGTCAGTTCGATGCGGTGAGGGTGAGCGCCACGGCCTGGCCCTCCAGACCGCGGGCCAGGGCCAGCGCGACTCTCGGCCGCGACTGGCGCGCCGCGCCGGCCACGATGTCGAGATCGCAGCCGGGGGCCGGTGTCTCATGGTTGGCCGTGGCGGGGACGACGCCGGAGTCGAGGGCCAGTGCCGCGAGCGCGGCATTGAGCGCGCCCGCGCCGCCGACCAGATGTCCGGTCTGCGGTTTGACGCTGGTCACCGCGGCCCGGTCGACCTCGGCGCCGAGGGCGGTGCGCAGCGCCCGCACCTCACTGGTGTCGCCGAGTGCGGTGGCGCAGCCATGAGAGAGCACGCACTCGGCCGGGGTGGTCGCGCCGGCGTCGGACATGGCCGCCGAGATGGCGCGGGCCAGTCCCCGGCCGTCCGGGGCGGAGGCGGGCGGGCGCACGCAGTCGTTGCCCATGCCATAGCCCGCGAGCTCGGCGTAGCAGTGCGCGCCGCGCCGCCGCGCTCGCTCGCGCTCCTCGAGCACGAGGATGGCCGCGCCGTCGCCGATCACCGATCCGGTGTGCTCCCGGTCGAAGGGACGGAAAGCCCTGGCGTCCAGATCGTTTCGTGGTGAGAGGACGCCGAGACAGTCCAGTTTGGCCATCGCCCACCAGTTGGTGGCGTCGTCGTACCCGCCGGCCACGGCGATATCGGCCTCGCCGCGGCGGATGGCGCGCATGGCCCGCCCGATGGCGGTGGCACCGGAATCCGCTGCGCCCGCGTAGAACGCATTGGGTCCGCGCAGGCCGAATCGGGACGAGATGTGATAGGTGCCGCCGTTCTGCAAACCCTCCACATACGCCAGCGGCGGGACGATCGAGCGGGCCAGTTCCCCGAGCCGCCGCATGTCGGGCGCGCCGTCCGCGCCGCGGATGGCCTCCATATCGGCGATGGAGTCATCGCGCTGGCAGATGTCCTTGTTCCCGCCCAGATACAGACCGGTGCGATGGCCGAGGTCGCGCTCCCCGAGTCCGGCGTCGCGCAGCGCGAGAGTGGCCGCCGCGACGCCGTATTGGTCACCGCGGGTGGAGGTGCGCATGGCGCGCGGCGACAGGAACCGGCTCGGATCGAAGTCCGGGATCTCCGCGCCCAGCCGGGTCCGCAGCGGCGCCGGATCGTAGGCACGCAGGGGGGCGATGGCGGTGCGGCCCGCCACGAGCGCGGACCAGGTGTCGCTCGCGCCCTCGCCGAGCGCCGTGACCAGGCCGATCCCGGTGATCACCACCCGCCGGGCGTTCATGAGTTCGCCTCGGCGATGGGCCCGCGTACCAGACGCAGGTTCCGGATGGCGGCGACGATGACCTCGTCCACGCGAGCTGTTGCCCGCCAACGGGATTCGGCACCTTCCTGACACGGGTCGGCCGCTTCGACGGTGATCCGCACCTGGTCGCCCGGTGTCACGAAGCGGCGGAACCGCAGCCCGTCGGCGGCGCGCAGCCGCAGCAGAGGATCGCCCGCCGCGAGCACCGCCAGGGCGACCATGCTCTCGGTGAGCAGCACCCCTGGCAGGATGGGCCGGCGCGGGAAGTGGCTGTCGAAGAACGGCAACGTGCCGGTCACGTTGAGCAGGGCCTCGGCGCGAATTCCGGGACTGACCTCGAGAATTCGATCGAATCCCGGGGCGCCGATCCCCGCCGCCGGGAGGTCGGGACGCCCCACCGCAAGATCGGCGGGCGCGGTGTGGGACACGGTCATGGGTGCTCCTGGGGTGCGCCCACCACGAGGCAGGTATTGGAACCGCCGAACGCGAGGGCATTGATCATGGCCGCGCGCACCGGCATCCGACGCGCGCGATGGGGGACGTAGTCGAGATCCAGTGCCCGGTCCGGGGTGTCGAGATTGAGGGTCGGCGGCACCACCGAATCCCGGATGGCGCCGAGCGCCGCCAGCAGGTTGAGCGCCGCGGCCCCGGCGGTGAGGTGCCCGGCCATGGACTTGGGGGAGGACACCACCAGCCGGTAGGCGTCGTCGCCGAAGACCTTCTTGATGGCCCGGGTCTCGGAGACGTCATTGCCCGGCGTGCTGGTGCCGTGCGCGGCGATGTAGTCGATATCTCCGGCGCCCAAACGGGATTCGGCCAGCGCCGACTCCATGGCCTCGATCGCCCCCGCGCCGTCCGGCGGCGAGTCGGTGATGCGCCAGGCATTCATGGTGGAGCCGTAGCCGAGCAGTTCGCCCAGGATCGGTGCGCCGCGCTCCAGCGCAGAACCCAGGTCCTCGAGCACGAAGGCCACCGCGCCCTCGCCGATGACGAACCCGCTGCGGTCCGCGTCGAAGGGCCGCGACGCCGCGGCGGGATTGTCGTTGTAGCGGTCGGTCATCGCGCCCAGCAGCCCGAAGCCGAGGATGTCGGCCCAGGTGGTGAGCGAGTCGTAGCCGCCCGCCACCATCATGCGGGCATCGCCCTCCTGAATCAGCCGGAAGGCCTCGCCGATGGCGTGCCCGGACCCGGCGCAGGCGGTGTGGATGCCCACCATCGGCCCGGTCGCTCCGGTCAGCCGGGCCATGGCGTTGAGGGCCAGGTTCTGGTTCCCGGTCAGCGTCGCCGATGGCGCGGGCCGCACGAAGGCGTCGGGTTTGCCTGTCCGGGTGCGTAATTCGGCCACCCGCAGCACCAGGTTCAGATCCGGGCGGCCCACACTCGCCCCCATGGCGACACCACGATCGAAGGGCGGATAGGGCTCCTCGGTGAGCGGGTCGAGGTCCGCCGACCGCAGAGCCTCGCCGACGGCCGCCAGACCGAACAGCCCGGGCCGCGACACCCAGCGGCGGTCGGCGGCCGCCGGGATGGCGGTGGCCGGATCGAAGGAGCCCGGGACCAGCCCGGCGATCCGGACCGGGAAGGTGGTGCAGTCGAAGGTGGTCAATTCGCCGATGGCATTGCGGCCCGCCACCATTGCGGCCCAGGTGGACGGCGCGTCCACACCCAGCGGGGTGACGGCGCCGACGCCGGTCACCGCCACCCGCCGGCGTCCGGCCGCGTCCGTGAGCGATCCGCGATCACAGGCGTCGCTCATGGGATCAGCTCCTCACCCAGCAGCGCCCGCGCCATCCGTTCGGTGTCCACCGGGTCGTCGAGCCGGTCGGCCTCGATGAGGGCGCACATGATGTTGCGGGCGAACAGGATTCGCTCGCCGTCGACGTCGATCCAGCCGTCCACCACCGCCGCCTCCGGCGTCGCGTGCACCACCTGTGCCGTCATGCGCAGCACGTCACCGGGCACCGCGTCGCGGTACACGGTCACGTCGCCCACGGTGAGCAGCGCGGCTCGTCGGGTGTGCCCGGAACTGAGCAGCACCAGCCAGGCGCCGGCCTGGCAGAGCGCCTCCAGGGCCAGGCCGAAGGGCAGCACGGGGCCGGTGGCGGACGGCTGCCAGACGTTCTCGTAGACCGAGGTGAGCTTGCGAGCCGTGATGTGCTGCAACGGTTCCCAGGACTCGATTCGGTCGATGAGATGAAATCGCATGGCAGTCAAATCCTTTCCGATTCAGCGGGAGACCAGGCGTCCATTGCTGAGCTGCACCGCCAGGCCGCCGTCCACGCGCAGCAGCTCACCGGTGACGTAGTCGGCGGCGGGGCTCGCCAGGAAGGCCACTGCCTCGGCGACCTGCCGGACATCGCCGTAGCGGCGCATCGGGACATGGGTGCGGCCGCGGCCGCCGTCGCGTTGCAGCAGCTCGCCGATGAGATCGGTGGGGATGACGCCGCCGAGGACGGCGTTCACCCGCACCCCGAACCGGGCCATCTCCACCGCGCAGGCCAGCGTGAAGGCATTCAGCGCACCCTTGGAGGTGGAGTAGTTGGACTGCCCGGTGAGCCCCTTTTCGCCCATGATGGAGGAGACGTTCACGATCGCGCCGTCGCCCTGCGCCATGAGATGGCCGGCCGCGGCGTGGGTGCAGTTGAACGCGCCGCCCAGGTTCACCCGGATGACCTCCCACCACACGGCGGGATCCATGTCGTGCAGCAGGCCGTCGCGGGTGATGCCCGCGTTGTTGACCAGGATGTGCAAGCCGCCCAGCTGTTCTCGCGTCTGCTCGACCAGGTCGCGGGCCGCGCTGACGTCGGCGACGTCGGCGCCTATGGCGACCGCGCGTCCGCCCGAGCGCTCGATCTCGGCGACCGCCTCCAGGGCTTCGTCCTTGTGGGATCGGTAGTTGACCGCGACGGCGGCGCCGCGGCTCGCCAGCGCCAGGGCGACGGCCCGGCCGATACCGCGGGACGCGCCGGTGACCAGCGCGACCCGGCCCGCGAAGTCCCGGCCGGACATCAGGCGACCTCTTCGGCGTCGGCCGGTCCGGCGGCCGCGCGCTGGGCGACCAGGTCGACCAGATTGCGCACGGTGACCAGGCCCAGCACCTGCTCACCGCGGAGCGGGCGGTTCAGCTTCGCCCGATCGAACTGGGGCAGCACCTTTTCCAGGTGCGCGAGACCGATCTCGGAGACGATCTCGTTCTCGTCGCCGAAGACGTCGTCGGGGATACCGCCCTGCAGGAGGTCGCGGACATCGGCGACGGCGATCTTCACACCCGTGTCGCGGTGGATGCGGAACAGGATGTCGAGCAGGTCGATCGATTCCGCGCCGAGCTCGTCGATGAGGGTGGCATCGAGGGTCACCTCGGACGGGTCGATGCCGAGGGCGTCGGCGATCGCGGCGGTGACGGCGGGCGCGAAATCGGTGCTGGTTTCGGGCATGGTTATCTTCCTTCGTGAGGGGAGGGTTCGGGCCCCCGTGGCTCGAAAACACCACAGAGGTCCGGTCTTTCAGAGAAGTCAGCTGTATTCGGCGACGGCCGCGGCGATGCGGCGGGCGTCCTGGGTGCTGCGCACCGTGGCGCCGCCCACCATGCGGTTGGCGAGTCCGGACAGGACTCGGCCGGGACCGATCTCGAGGTAGTCGGTGCAGCCCGATTCGGCGGCGGTCCCGATCACCCCGATCCAGCGGACCGGGGCGGTGAGCTGGCGGCGCAGCAGGTCGCGAGCCGCGTCGCCGCTCGAAACAGATTGTGCGGTAACGGAACTGATGACGCCGATGGTCGGATCGCGAAAGTCGACGGCGTGCAGGTCGGTTGCGAAACGCTCCTCCAACGACGCCATGAGCGAGCAATGGAACGGGGCGCCGACCCGCAGCGAGACCAGGGAGCCCGCGCCCTGCGCGCGCAGCAACTCGGCGGCGGTGTCCACCGCGTCCGCCGTGCCGGAGATGACCGACTGATCGGGAGCGTTGTAGTTGGCGAGTTCGACCACGCCGTCCACTCCGGCGCAGATCTCCTCGATCCGCGCGGCGGGCACCCCGGAGACTGCCGTCATGGCGCCGGGCACCGCCGCCGCGATTTCCGCCATCAGCTCGCCCCGCCGCCGCACCAGGGTCAGTGCGTCGGCCAGGTCCAGCACCCCGGCGGCGGTGAGCGCGGCGAACTCGCCGAGGCTGTGCCCGGCCACCAGATCGGGCGCGAAGCCCTCGGCGCGCAGCACCTCGAATGTGGCGAGGGCGGTCGTGAGTATCGCCGGTTGCGCTGTCTCGGTGGCGCGCAACTGTTCTGCGTCGCCCTCGGTGCACAGTTTCCGCAGCGGCAGTCCGAGGACGTCGTCGGCGAGTTCGAACACCGCCCCGGCCGTCCGGGGGTGTTCCCGGATCAGGTGCGCGGCCATGCCCTCGCGCTGTGAGCCCTGCCCGGGGAACATGGCCAGGACCCGCGGCCGGCCGTCCTGGGCGGCCGGCCGAGGCTGCTGCTCGGCCGCCGTGATCACACTGGCGTTCATGATGTCTTCCGAATCGTGCGGTAGCCGTGGCTACTTCGAGACAGATCACGAACGTCGCCGTTCGCGTCTCGAGTATGTGAAGTCCGGCTCGAGCGGTCCTCGAGGAAAACCAAACACGCAGTATCTATCCGGGTGTAGCCGGCGTTCCGGGTGGGAATGCGCTGTCGCGAATACATGGTGAGAACCCCTCGCCATCGGTGGTCGGATTCGAATACCCGACGGCTAAATCTGTTGAACGACAGCATTATTGCGATCGTCCGCTGCATTCCGGACGATTTGCGAGCGGGCAGGAAATTGCTATCCGGCCGCGGCGGGGCGCGCCGATAGCATGGAGCGAGTCCTCAGGCGGACTGCTGGGTCTCGCGCTCGATCACAAGCGCGACGTGGGTGCGCGAGGGGCAGTCCAGCTTGGTCATCACCTGGCGCAGATGGTTCACCACCGTCCACTCGGCGATGCCGAGCCGGGTGGCGATCATTCGATTGGTCATGCCCTCCGCGACCAGGTGCGCGATCTCCAACTGGCGCTTGGTGAGCCGGGACACCGGCGAGTCGATGTCAGCCGCGGACAGCAGCGGCGCCGACAGCGCGTAGGCGATCGCCGTGTCGATGTCGTGTACGGAATCAAGCGCTGTCATGGCCGGATCGTCTGTCTCACTGCGTGATTCGCTGATTCCGAACATCGGGTCGGCAGGCTGCGGCAGTGCGTAGGCATCGCGAATCCAGCGTGCCGCCGCCCGGAGCCGGTGGATCTGTTCGGAGTACTCCGTTCCCGCGGCGTGGTAGGCGCTGACACAGCCTTCGAGTGCTCCGATCATCTCCAACAGGTGCTCGGCGGGCCGTGGCGTGCGCAGCGCCTCGTGGAAAGTCTCCAGCGCGCGATGGGGTGCGTTGACGCGAAGAAGCGTGCGCCCCAGCATGTTCAGGACGGTCAAACGGTCCTGCCGGTGCGGCAGCGCCATCGCCCGGTCGCGAATGTCGGACCAGTTCTCGTGTCCGGCCGACGATGTCTCCGCGAGTTCGGTGAGCGCCTCGGCGATATCGATCAGCGTGCGGGAGTCGGCGGTCGGCGGTTCCCGGCGGGCCCGGGCCAATTGGGCGCGCGCCTGTTCGTGATCACCGGTCTCGTGGTAGGCCGCGGCCAGCTGTCGGGCGAGGCGGTGCCCGAGGCCGGGCTCGTCCTCGTGGAAATCCGCGGCCGCCTGCTCGAGCAGCGCCACCGCGTCGCGAAAGCGCCCGGAGCGCAAAGCCCAGCGGCCCAGGACAGCCCGGCAACGGACGCCCAGTGCGATGTCCTCGGCCCGGGAGTCGTCGACGTGCAGGATCGACGCCACACTGGCCTCGGCTGCCGTCAGCAGTCCCCGCTCGACCCAGACGTCCTCGAGCAGCGACAGCATGCGCACGGCCCGGCCCGGCGCGTCCCGGGCGATCAGCTGATCGATCGTGGCCCGCAGGTCGGTCAGCCAGCGGTCGATCAGCACCGTGGCGGCGGGCCTGCGCTCCGGATCCTCCAGCATCCGCGCGATGCTCGCCGCGACCCGGTACAGGCCCTGTTCCCGGAACAGCCGGGTCCGTTCGCGCCGCTCGGGATCGGCGTGCAGGAGCTGGCGGCAGTAGGTCCGGGTGAGTCCGGACATGGTGTAGCGGTAGTGGCCGTCGCCGTCCGCGGTGTGGTCGAGCAGGCTGTGATCGACCAGCATGGCCAGTCGCTCCTCGATGAGCTCGCTGTGCTCGCCGCTGAGCAGCAACACGTCCTCGAGATCGGCGACGGCGCTCGAGAGCGAGATGTGCAGCAGCAGTTCGGTGGCCGCGTCGTCGAGGTGGCGCGGCCCCCACTCCACGCAGTCCCGGATGGTGCGATGCCGGAGCGGGGTGTCGACGAAGGGCGCGGGCAGCAGCGGCTGTCCGGAGATGATGCGGTCCAGCGTGCGCCGGGCGCCGATCCGGCCGATCGAGCTCGCCGCCAATTCCAGGGCCATCGGCACGCCGCCCAACTCCGCCGCGATCTCACCGAGGAGGGCGGCGTCGAGGCAACCGGTGGCACTGCGGTGACGGGTGCCGATGCTGTTGCGCAGTAACCGGATCGCCGGGGGAGTCTTCGAGGGGCAGTCGCCGGGTGCGCTGTGCCACGCCAGCGGCGCGACCTGGAGCAGGCACTCCTGATAGAGGGCGAGGGCATGCCGGCTGGTCGCGACGATGACGAGCTGCGGGCATCGGGCCAGCAGTTCGGAGACGTCGGCGGCGATCTCCGCGGCGACCCGATCACAGTTGTCCAGTACGAGAATGACGGGCTCGCCGATGATGTCGGCCGCCAGCGCGGCCAGGACCTCGCGGGTCTCGGCTCCTCCGAGGCGACTGGCCGCCGCGGGATGGGCGGTCGCGGCCAGCACTGTCCGCCACGTGTCCATCGCGCTACTGACTTCGCTGAGATCGACTGTCGGCGTGTGTATTTCGTGGTACTCGGGCGTGGCGAGCGCCTCGGTCACCAGTCGGCTCTTGCCCACTCCCGCGAGTCCGGTCACAGTGAGCAGGCGGATCCCGGGCTCATGAAGCAACCGGCGCAGCTCGGCCACCTCCGCGTGACGTCCGGTCAGCGTCGATACCCGGTAGCTGAAAACATCCGACAATTTCTCACCTGATCTCGTGAAATGTTGACGCGCGGAACCTGCACGCGCTCGGGACAGGCGGCGTTGCCTATGCGGCAGGGAGTTTAGAACACATCCGAACGAATTATGAAAGAGGTCAACATAATTCGCGTCGGTCAATCACATGGACCATGAAGTGATGTATATCACGATCGGGTACGGATCTGCAGGTCGATCGGTTCGCCGGTATGGCAAGAAATTGCCGGTGCTCGCACCCGTGCACGCCGGGTATCCGGCCGTCGACGGGATGGAAAGAAATGAATCGGAAATTCACCGCAATCGTTGCCCATTAATGCATTTCCGAAATAATCGTGCGGCGGCTTCTTTCACGGTCTTCGGCCGAATCGCGGCCCCGATGGTTGACCGTGGTTCAGGGGTGGCGCATCGTGGGGCGATGGGCGAAGACGCGCGGGCCGGGTTGAAGTTCTCCAGTCTCGACAGTCCCCTGTTCGACGGGGCCGAGGCGACCAAGGGTGACCTGATCGACTACCTGGAGGCGGTCGGCGACCGCATGGTGCCGTCGCTGCGGGGCCGGCCGCTGTCGGTGGTGCGGGTGCGGTCGGGGCAGGAACCGTTCATGCAGAAGAACCTGCCCAAGTACGCGCCGGACTGGATGAAGCGGGTCACCCTGTGGGCGGGGAGCTCGAAACGCGAAGTGTCCTACGCGGTGTGCGATGACGTGCGGACCCTGCTGTGGTTCGGAAACCAGCGGGCGGTGGAGTATCACGTGACGCTTCTGCTCGCCGAGAATCTTGCCGACTATTCCGGTGGCCCAACGCATCTCGTCCTGGATATCGATCCCGCGCCGGACCGGCCGTTCGGTCAGGTGGTCGCGGCCGCCGAACTCATCCGGCAGGCGCTGGCGAACGACGGTCTGTCGGGGGCGGTGAAGACCAGCGGCTCCAAGGGCGTCCACATCTTCGTCCCCGTGCGCGCCGGCGTCGACATCGAGGACGCGGCGGCGGCGACCCGGGCCATCGCCGCCCGCGCCGAGCGTCTCGACCCGGACCTGGCCACCACCGCCTTCATTCGAGAAGACCGGGGTGGCAAGGTCTTCCTCGATTCCACGCGGGCGGGCGGCGCGACAGTGGTGTCGGTCTATAGTCCGCGCATCCGCCCGGGCGCGACCGTCTCGTTTCCGGTCAGCTGGGCGGATCTGCCGAGTATCGACCCGCGCGACTTCACGATCCGCACAGCGGCCGAGCTCCTCGGCGACCGCGATCCCTGGGCCGAGGCCATGCCCGAACCCCAGCCTCTGCCAGCAGATTTGATCGCCGAGGGCCACACCATTCCGGTGGCCCGGGTGCAGGCCATGCACGAGGGCAAGCGCCGCGCCCGAGCCCGCCGCGAGAGTTGACGGTCAGCCCTCCGGGTCGCGGGTGAGCGTGTGCTCGGCGTAATGCAGGCGTCCAGGTCACATGCCTCCCGATGCGTCCCGCCCCGCCCAAACCACCTCGCCGACCAGAGTGGTGTTCCAGGCGCCGCCGCATACGCGGTGACGGCGCCGACCACATGGCCCGGGACGATCACGGGCGGTATCAACGACTCCAGCGCTCCCACCCGCGCGCCCAGGTCCTCCGTGTCCTCGCGCAGATCGGTCGGACGTGTGTTGGACCGCATCTGTTCGATAAGAAGGCGCGCGGAAATAGGCGAACGCCATATGGCGTCGCCGATCGCACGATTCGGGTGGGTCGCCTACGCTGGTCGGCGTGATGAGAGCGGTAGGTGCGGCGGTCGGGATCGCCCTGATCGGGGCGGTGATCGCGGGCTGCTCGGGTGCAACGGATCAGCGGGCGGCGCTCACGACCACGACGGCGCCCAGGCCGGTGATGCCGTCACCGAACACCATCGGCCTGTGCGGCGGGGTGACCGACGCCGATGTCGTCCAGGCCGTGGGCCTCGCCGGTGTGCGACGGGTATCGGCGAACCCCGTGAGCTGTGCCTGGCAGCCCGCCGCGGGCGGCGACTACGCCGTCACCTTCCACTGGTTCCGGGGCAGCTCGCTGGAAGAGCGCCGCGGCCAGGTCACCGCGGGTAAGCCCGCCGCCGTCCAGGTCGCCGGGCAGCCGGGCATCGAATGGCAGGGCGCGCAGTCCTGCGAGGTGGCCGTCGCGTTCGGGAACTCCGATTTCATCGACTGGTCCGAGCGCGCGAGCGCGCAATCCTGTACAGGACCGGAGCGGCTGGCGGCGGCCACCTTGACGAAGGCGGGACAGGGCTGATGGCGGGTCTGCGGGTGCGAATCACGGTGGCGGCGTTGCTGATCGCCGCGCTGTCCGGCTGTTCGCACAGCGGTCGGCAGATCCAGGTCTCACCCGCTGCCGATCCGAACCTGCTGGCGGGCTGCGGCCCGCTGGAGGATCAGAAGCTGGCGAACGCCATCGATGTCACCGACATGAAGCAGCAGAGCGCCCCCACCGTGTGCAACTGGACCGCCACGAATTCCGGCGGCGGCACGGTCGACATCACCTATGCCTGGCTGCGTGGCGACACCCTCGCTCGCGAAGTGCAGATCGCTGACCAATTCGGTTACCAGATCGAGCGTTTGGTCGTGAAGCACTTCGGTGGCATGTACTGGCGCGATCCGAAGGATCCGGGCAGCTGCGCGGTGACGGTGGCCGACACCGGCACCGTCACCTGGTGGGTGCAGAACCGCGGCCATACCGCGCAACCCGATCCGTGCGCGGCCGCCATGAACCTGATGAACGCCACGCTCTCCGTCGACGGTGTCTAGCGCACCCGCAGCGCTGGCGCGTCCTCAGTGCTCGAGGAAGGTGGCGACGATGTTCCAGAACATGTTCGGATCCACGCTGTTGAAATCCCAGCTCTCGGTGAGGCTGTGGGTGGTGCTGACGATGGACGGGATATCGAAGTCGTGCCGGGTGGCGGTGCCCTTGGCCTCCACGGCGGTGACGACGTAGGCGGTGGCGGTTTCTGCGGTGTGGGGCACGAGGAAGCTCCAATCGAGTACCGGGACCGGATAGGGACGCGTGGCCGTGGACAGCGTCGGCCACAACCACACATCGCAAGCGCCGTGGCGAGCCTCGCGGTCGGCACGTCATGGCGGTTCCGTCCAGTTTTGTTTCCCCCCCGCGCCGTGCGGGAGTTCCGAAGACGCCAAACCGGTCCGGCGCACGCCAACCCTGCTGCGTGGTTGCCGAATACCGTATGGTAGGTGCGATTCAGGCCCGCGAGCGGGGTCGGCTTTTCATGAATCCTCGCGTTCGCGCCAGCGGTGCACGGCGCGCCGCAGGCTCGCGGGATCCGCGTAACCGAGGAATTCCGCCTGCTGGGCGCGCGGAAGGTGTTCGGCCCGCCGCAGTCTGCGGCGGCGTGCGCGGTCCACCTCACGGCGCCAGCTGGTTCCGGCCTCGGTCAGACGGCGCTGTAGTGATCTCGGCGAGGTCAGCAGTCGCCGCGCTACCACTTCCAGTGTGGCCGAGCCCTCGTCGAGGGCGGTGTCGAGTATGTCGCCGAGCTGATCCAGCCAGGTGGCCTCGAACTCCGCAGTGGCGGGCAATGTCGCCGCGTAGGAGAGCAGGACCGCCGTCAACTCGGGATCGGCCGACTTCATGGGCAGCGACAGATCCGCGACCCGCAGCGTCAAGGCGTCGACCGGGCTTTCGAAATCGATTGCGCGGGTGCCGAACAGTTCGGCGACGGCCCCCGGGCCGTCCGGTGTGGTCTGCCGGAAGCTCACCCGCACAGGCGCCACCGGGCACCGGGTGGCCGCCCGCCCCCGGCCCACCAGCAGCGCGAAAGCGGCCTGCACCAACAGTTCCCGGCCGCGGCGGTCCTCCACGCCGGACAGCACCTCGTAGCAGACCTCATGCTCGGTGCTGCGCGCGATCCGGAATTTGTAGCTCGTTGTGAGACTGCCGGTGTACCGCACGCAGGCGTCCAGCGCCGCGCCCAGCGTCTCCGCCGACAGGAAAAGGTATTCCAGCAGGCCGAATTCGCCGGTGGCGCTGTCGTCGGAGACCCGCAGGGCGATATCCGGGTCGCCGGTCTCCTGTTCGAGTAGCTCCCACACGCGCAGGCAGTACCGCGACGACACCCGCCTGCCCTCACCGCCCTCGCGCCAGTGGGGGACACCCGCCAGCCGGGCGATCCGGTCCGGGTCGAGCCCGACCCGGGCCGCCCGTTCCAGTGCGAACCGGGCCATCAGAATGCTGTCGTGATAGTCGGATCGAGTAGTCACGGCCGCTCATCACCACGCGGCCCAGCGGCGAGCGCTCGCCGGCTCCCGGACCGTTCGGCCGCTCGCGGTCCCACGTGCGGCGATTCCGCCCTTCGCTCGAACAATTCCCACCGCCGCGTGGCAGGTCACGGCGTTTCGCCGTCGCGGTCGGCGGCCCAGCCGAATTCGAGGTACTCGAGGTGGCGTTTGCGGGCGCGGTCGACCTCCAAGCGCCAGGTGGTGCCGGATTCGGCGAGGCGGCGCTGGAGGGTGCGCGGACTGGTGTAGAGGCGGCGGGCGACCTGGTCGAGCAGCGCGTCGGTGCCGTCGAGGACCTCGGCCAGCACCGCGGCAACCCGGTCCGGCCATTCCGTGGCCCGGGGCGGCGGGGGCGGCATGGCGGCGGCGTGGCGGCGCAGGACCGCCGCCAGCAGGGGATCCGCGGTGATCTGCGGGAGGTCGAGGTCCGCGGTGCGGTAGGTGATCCGGTCGACCGGCGCGCCGAAATCCAGCCGGGCCGTGCCGAACTGGTCGGTGAAGGCGTCGAGGCGGCGCGGCGCGCGTTCGCGCAGCTGGACGTGCACCGGATCCATGGGCCGCCCGGTCGTCTGACGCATGCGCGAGACCAGCGAGGCCAGCGCCATCTGCACCGACAGATCGCGCCCCCGGCCTTCGTTGTTGACGGTGTAGACGGCGAAGGTCGATTCGGTTTCGGTCTGCGCATCGGGCTCGATGCGGAAGTTGGTGGAGACCGAGCCCAGATGCGGCGCCAGCACGCCGAGCCCCGCGCCGACGGTGTCGGCGGTCGAGATCAGGTAGTCGATCAGCCCGAACTCCCCGAGCCGGTAGCTGCCCGTGGCCCGCAGAGTGGCCGCCGGGTCGTCGAGTTCGTGCTCGAACAGCTCCCACAACCGCGGGAAGTAGTCACTCGGTACCCGGGCGTCGCCGTCCGTCAGCAACCAGTCCGGCACCCCGGCGGCCCGCGCCAGACGGGTCGGGTCCAGGCCCGCGGCCGCGGCGCGCGAGAGGACGAATCGTGGCAGCAGCACGGAGTCGGAGGTGTGCATGAGCCAATGGTGCGGCGAATTCGCGGCCGGAAACCGCGAATTCGCCGAACTGTGAGACAGCCCGCTCGCCCCCCGACTCGTGCGAGTGCGGGGCGAACGGGCGTCGTTCCCTGTCTTTCCGCGGGTCAGGCGCGTAGGAAGGCGGCCGCGATGCCCCAGAACCGGCGGCGGTCCACCACCTGGAAATTCCATGTCTGCGTGATGCTGTGGGTCGTACTGACGATCCCGGACACGTCGAAGTCCTCGCGCGTCGCCGTCCCCTTGGCCTCCAGGGCGGCGATGACGTAGGCGGTGGCGGATTCCATGGTGTGGGGCATGGGAACTCCGGTCTGTCGTAGGGGCGTGGGCGGTGCGGGTTCAGCGGATGGTGTCGCTCAGAACGTCCTCGTAGCGGTACTCGGTGGGGATGGTCTCGCCGTCCGCGTGCGCCTGCTCCTCACGGCGGCGCAGGTCGACGCGGCGGATCTTGCCGGAGATGGTCTTCGGTAGCTCGGTGAACTCCAGACGACGGACACGCAGGTAGGGGGCCAGGTGATCGCGGGCGTATTCCAGTATGGTGCGGGCGGTTTCGCGGTTCGGCTCCCATCCTGCCGCGAGCGCCACGTACGCCTTGGGCACTGCGAGCCGCGTGTCATCCGGCTGCGGCACCACGGCCGCCTCCACCACGGCAGGATGCTCGATGAGCACGCTCTCCAGCTCGAAGGGGGACACCTTGTAGTCGGAGGACTTGAAAACATCGTCGGTGCGGCCGATATAGGTGATATAGCCGTCCTCATCCCGGACGGCCACGTCGCCGGTGTGGTAGTAGCCGCCGTCCATGACCGCGGCATTGCGCTCCGGATCACCGAGGTAGCCGGTCATGAGATTGACCGGCGCGGCGGCCAGATCCAGACAGATCTCGCCCTCGTCGGTGAGCTGCCCGGTGATCGGATCCACCAGCACCACCGGCACACCCGGCGCGGGCCGCCCCATGGAGCCCGGCTTGAGCGGCTGTCCCGGCGTATTGCCCACCTGCAGCGTGGTTTCCGTCTGGCCGAAGCCGTCACGGATGGTCAGGCCCCACGCCTTCTCCACCTGTGCGATGACATCGGGATTCAACGGCTCACCGGCGCCGAGGATTTCGCGCAGCCCGGCCGGACGCTCGCCCAGGTCGGCCTGAATCAACATGCGCCACACCGTGGGCGGCGCGCAGAACGTGTTCACCTCCGCTCGGCGCAGCTGCGCCAGCAGGGCGGCGGCGTCGAAACGCGCGTAGTTGTAAACGAATATGGTCGCCTCGGCCAGCCACGGCGCGAAGAAGCAACTCCAGGCGTGCTTGGCCCAGCCGGGCGCGCTGATGGCCAGGTGCACGTCGCCGGGCCGCACACCGATCCAGTACATGGTGCTCAAGTGACCGACCGGATAGCTGATCTGGGAGTGCTGCACCATCTTCGGCTTGCTGGTGGTGCCGGAGGTGAAGTAGACCAGCAGCGGATCGCTCACGTCGGTGACGGCCCGGAACGGCCCGGCCGACTTCATGGCCGCCGCCTCTGCGTAGTCGTGCCAGCCGGACACCGACTCGCCCACCACGATCCGGGTGTAGTCACCGGGAACCTCGTCGAACTTGCCGGTGTCGCCGTGGTTGGCGATGACGAATCGCGCTCCGCCGCGCTCGATCCGGTCGCTCAGATCGGCCGGACCCAGCGCCCCGGTGGTCGGCATGATGACCGCGCCCAGCTTGGCCACCGCCAGCATGGCCTCCCACAGCTCGGCCTGGTTGCCCAGCATGAGCACGACCCGGTCGCCCTTGCCCACGCCCAGCCCGGCCAGCCAGGTGGCCACCCGATCCGAGCGCTCGGCCATGTCGGCGAAGCTGATTCGCTGCTCGGACCCGTCCTCCTCGACGATCCACAGCGCGGGCCGCTCGTTGCCGCGGGCGATGTGGTCGAACCAGTCGGTGGCCCAGTTGAATTCACCGGTCAGCTGGGGCCACTCGAAATCGCGCAGCGCGGCTTCGTAGTCCGTCGACGCGGCCAGCAGCCCATCGCGGGCGCGCCGGTAGGCCTCGGTATTGCCGGGACCACCCGTCGCCCCGCCGACGCCCTCGACGGAATCGCTCTGCGATGATGCATTCATTTCTGCTCCTCGATCAGGCCGAGCAGTCGTGCGCCGATCTCGCGCATCTCGACCTTGCGGATTTTGCCGGTCACCGTCATCGGGAATTCGTCGACGAGGTGCACATAGCGGGGAATCTTGAAGTGGGCGAGCCGGCCGGCACAGAACTCGCGCAGGCTCTCGGCGGTCAAAGGCGTTGCGTCCGGCCGCAATCGGATCCAGGCCATCAGCTCCTCGCCGTACTTGGCGTCGGGCACGCCGATCACCTGGGCGTCGACGATGTCGGGATGGGTGTAGAGGAATTCCTCGATCTCGCGCGGATAGATGTTCTCGCCGCCGCGGATGACCATGTCCTTGATGCGGCCGGTGATGGCCACGTAGCCCTCGTCGTCCATGGTGGCCAGGTCGCCGGTGTGCATCCAGCGCGCGGCGTCGATGGTCTCGGCGGTCTTCTCCGGTTCGCCCCAATAGCCGAGCATGACCGAATACCCGCGGGTGCACAGTTCACCGGCCGCGCCGCGCGGCACGGTCACCCCGGTCACCGGGTCCACGATCTTCACCTCGATATGGGGCCCGGCCCGGCCCACGGTGGCGGTGCGCTGCACCAGCGAATCGTCGCGGCGGGTCTGGGTCGAGACCGGGGAGGTTTCGGTCATGCCGTAGCAGATGCTCACCTCACGCATGCCCATACGCTCGATGACCTGCTTCATCACCTCCACCGGGCACGGCGACCCGGCCATGATGCCGGTGCGCAGCGAGGACAGATCGTAGGTGTCGAATTCCGGATCGGCCAGTTCGGCGATGAACATGGTCGGCACCCCGTACAGGGAGGTGCAGCGCTCGGCCGCAACGGCTTCCAGGGTGGCGCGCGGTTCGAAGGCCGGGGCCGGAATCACCATGGCCGCGCCGTGCGTGGTGGCGGCCAGATTGCCCATGACCATGCCGAAGCAATGGTAGAAGGGCACCGGAATGCAGATCCGGTCCTGTTCGGTGTAGCCGCACAGCTCGCCCACGAAATAGCCGTTGTTGAGGATATTGTGGTGGCTCAGCGTCGCGCCCTTGGGGAAACCTGTTGTGCCGGAAGTGTATTGGATATTGATGGGATCGTCGGTGGACAGCGCCGACTGCGCCGCCGTCAGCAGGTCCGGATTCGCGGCCCGGCCGGTGTCGAACAGCCCGCACCATTCGATGCTGTCCAGTAACACCACCTCATCGAGCTCCGGGCATTCCGGCCGCACCTCGGCGATCAGGGCCGCGTAGTCGGAGGTCTTGAACGACGGCGCCGCGACCAGCAGCCGGATCCCGGCCTGGCGCAGCACGTAGCGCAGCTCATGGGCCCGGTAGGCAGGATTGATATTGACCAGGATCGCGCCGATCTTGGCGGTCGCGTACTGGGTCAGCGTCCACTGTGGGCAGTTCGGCGCCCAGATGCCGACCCGGTCGCCCTTGCTGATCCCGGCGGCCAGCAGGCCCAGCGCCAGCGCGTTCACCTCCGCGTTGAACTCGCGGTAGGTCCAGCGGGTGTCGGTGGTGTAGTCGACGAGGGCCTCGCGGTCCGGATGCGCGGCCGCGGTCCGATCCAGGTTGGCTCCGATGGTGTCGCCCAGCAATGGGGCGTCCCAGACCCCGAAGGTATAGCTCGCCCCTGTGGGGTAGCTCGCCGCAGCGCCGGCGGGGTGGTCCGTCGCTTCGTGTCGGCCCGTGCTCTCGCTCACACCAGTAGGATCTACGTCACACTGACCCCCGACTACCCCCGAAAGGGGCTGACCGATGACTTCGGCCGCCGACGGGCTCCTGCGCCCCAGCGACGGTGATGCTCTGCGCTCTGAGCTGCGCACTCTCGCCTCCGTCAGCAAGCTTCCGGTCGTCTTCGGTGGCGAGGTGCGCGCGGGCACGCTGATTCTCAGTGAGTTCGTCGGCACCCGCACCAATAGCATGCGGGGGCTGGTCGTGGCGCGCAGTTCGGGGCTGGGAGGCTCGGCGGTGGCGACCGGCAGACCGCACTCGGTATCGGACTATCGCTCGGCCTCCACCATCACCCATCACTACGACGGACCCGTTCTCGGGGAGGGCCTGCGCGCGGTGGTGGCGGTGCCGGTGGTGGTGAAGGGCGAGGCGAGGGCCGTGATCTACGTGGCCAACCGGGACTCGGGGGTCATCGGCGACCGCATCGCGGACGAGATGATGCAGGCCGGACGGCGGCTCGCCATGGAACTGGCGATCCGCGACGAAGTCGATCGGCGGCTGCGCCTGACCTTCGCGCGGGAAGCTGTTTCCAACGCGAATACCATTGTCACCGAACAGCTTCGGGATTTGCACGCGGAACTGCGCGGCATCTCCCAGGCGGTCTCCGACGCCACGGCGCGCATGCGCCTGCGCGAAATGACGGAGAAGCTCGCGCGCCTGGTGTCGGGCGTCGCGGCGCCGGACGAGGCGGTGAGTCTCGCGCCCCGGGAACTGGACGTACTCGCCCACATCGCACTGGGCTGTACGAATCTGGAAGCCGCACAGCGACTTTCGGTGCGGCCGGAAACGGTCAAGAGCTATCTGCGTAGCGCCATGACCAAACTCGGCGCGCATAGCCGCCACGAGGCGGTCGTGCGGGCACGCCGCCTCGGGCTTCTTCCGTGATTGATTCACCCCCGCCGAGTTTCGAAGGTGGGGGCCCTCGGGCGAAGATCCTCGGCCTTCATCGGGATTTCAGGGGGCGCCCCCGAGAGTTCGAGAGTCGGCCGACTCTCAGTCCGCCACCAGGTGGCGGATCGATTCGCCGCCCTTGGCGTGGTGTAGACGCCCGAACCTGCTGTCGAGCAGATGAGCCATGCTGTCGGCCGCTCCGGTGTAGGCATCCTCGGCGGTGGCCGCGCGGTGGGTGGTCGCCACCGGTGGCTGGCCCTTCGGCCGCGCCTCGAGGGTGCACTTCTTGTCCTCGGAGCCGCCCTTGTGGCCGTTCACGTCGGTGATGTGGGCTTCGACCCGGGTGAGGTGATCAGCGAATCGATCCAGGATCGAAGCGATGATGTCGGTTGCTTCCTGGGCGATCGCGCCGCCGCCGATGTGCTTGTCGGCGAAGACCTGGATTTGCATGGCATCTCCAATCTCTCGGAATAGCAAGCCCTCTGGGTAACCGCGGGCTTGCCGACACTTCCGACACTACCTGGTCTCCGGAGCCGCCGCGGGTCGCGAACATCACTCCCATTACCGAGGTCGCCGCGTATAGGGTCTGAAGCGAGTGAGTGCTCAGCGGGTCGCCAGATCCAGTACGGTCAGCGCCAGGTCCTCGGCGGCGCGCGGGTGGCCCAGCGCCTTCGCCGCAGCGGAAACCGCTGCGCGGGAATCAGATTCGGTGAGCAACTCGGTGAGTGCGGTGCGCAGGTTGGCCACCGTGGCATCGTCGCCCACGAGCGCGCGGGCCGCGTTGTGGTCGGCCAGGATTCGGGCGTTGCGGATCTGCTCGCCGCCGACCGAATGCGGATACGGAATCAGCACCGAGGGCTTGCCCAGGGTGGTGAGCTCGGCGAGAGTCCCTGCGCCGGAACGGGATACGACCACATCGGTGAGCGCGAGCACGTCGGGCAGCTCGGGTCCGATGAATTCGCGCACCAGGTAGCGTCCGCGCACGTCCGCCGGGAGCCCGGCGGCGTGGTCGCGGACCTGCTGGTAGGACAGCCGTCCGCATTGGTGAATCACATTGGCGGAGTGCAGGAGTTCGGGCAGCAGTTCCCGGATGAGGTCGTTGATCTGCACCGCGCCCTGTGCGCCGCCGGTGATGTAGACGGTCGGCAGGCCGGGAGTGTAGCCCTCCCAGTCGAGGGCCTTCACCGCCGCGGCCGGGTCGCCGGCGCCCAGGGTCGGCCGAATGGGATTGCCGGTGACCAGGGCCCGGCTCCGGACCCGGGCGGGCAGCAGGTCGATCGAGGCCTCGGAGCTGAGCGCGATGCGGTCGGCCATCCGGGCGAGCAGCAAATTGGCCTTACCGATGCCGGTGGTCTGCTCATGGATCACCAGCGGCCGCCGGCGCAGGGCCGCGGCCATCCCGATCGGGGCGCACACGTAACCGCCGGTGCACAGCACCGCGTCCGGCCGGAACCGGCGCACCACGCGCTGGGCGGTGAGGACGCTGACCGGCACGCGCAGCGCGTCTCGCGCATTGTCCTTGTTGAGCATTTTGAGCGGATTCCGGTCGCGGCGCAGCTTTCCGGCCTTGATGCCGGTGAACGCGATGTCGTTCTCGGCCGCGACCCGCTGCTCCAGGCTGTCGGGCACGCCGACCCACAGGACCTCGGCCGCCGCTCCGGCCTCGGCCGCCAGATCTCGCAGCGCCCGCACGGCCGCCACCGCCGGATAGGTGTGGCCGCCCGTGCCGCCACCGGCGACGATCACGCGCACCCGGCCACGGTCGCGCAGCCGCTGCAGGATCGGGGCGCGGTCGGCGGCGGGTTTCGGCATGGACGGATCCTCCTGGTGTCGGTGGCGTGGTGGGGCAGCGCCCAGGCTATCTCGGTCGGGAGCGGGATGACTGGTCCGGGAGGCGGCCGCTCGGAGAAGATCGCGCGGTGTGAGCTAGACCGTGGGGGACTATGACGCTGATCACGTTGTCCGCCATCTGGCGCGCCTCGAGCAGTTCATGGCCGAACCCGGCTGTCCCGCACCGGAACCCGGGACTGTCGCGGAAGCGGTTCGGCCGACTGCTGGGCCTCCTGGTCAACGGCGATAGCCTCGCCCACCTGGTTCGTGCGCACAAAAGTTGCGAGGGCGTGGTCGTGGTGATGGTGTGCCGCGAGTCGGTGCAACTGCGCGTGCTCCTCGCGCGGACCCGCCGGGTGCTCCGAGCACATCGGTAGCCTCTGAGCGGGCCCGCGCCGTGGGCGGGTCGTGGACGAAAGGTCAACGGCCCGTTCGACATCCGATAGCAGGCGGGTTGCCCGATCAGGCAATGTGACCCACCGCGCCCAGCATGGACACCGCCTCGGGGCGCGGATGCGGACGGTACTCCTCGGGTCGCCAGAGGGTGACGGCGGTGATGCCGGGGGGAATCAGGGTGAAACCGTCGAAGAACTTGGCGAATTCGGCGCTGGAGCGCAATTGGAACGGCACGCCGCTGCGCACGTTGGCCTCGGCGGAGCGGGCCAGATCGTGTTCGTCCATGTAGTCGTTGGTGGCATGCGACATGACCAGGTAGCTGCCGGGAGCGAGCGCGTCGGTGAGTTGGCGGACCAGCTCGTAGGGCCGGTCATCGTCGGTCATGAAGTGCGCGACCGCCACCACCATGAGCGCGACCGGCCGGCTCAGATCGAGGGTGGAACGCAGGTCCGGGTGCGCGAGGATGTGCTGCGGGTCGCGTAGGTCGGCGTCGAGATACGCGGTCCTGCCCTCGGCGGAGCTGTTGAGCAGATCGCGGGCGTGCACCTGCACGATCGGATCGTTGTCGACGTAGACGATGCGCGATTCCGGGGCGATGCCCTGCGCGATCTCGTGCACATTGCCCGCGGTCGGCAGGCCCGAGCCGATATCCAGGAACTGCCGTATGCCCGCCTCGCCGGTCAGGTAGGCGGCGGCCCGACGCAGGAAGTTCCGATTCTCCACCGCGGACAGCTGCACGGTGGGGAAGGCCTCGGCTACCGCGTCGGCGGACTCGCGATCGGCGGGGAAGTTGTCCTTGCCGCCCAGCCAATAGTCGTACCGGCGGGCCGGATGCGGTTTGGTGGTGTCGACGCGCTCCGCCGCTGAATCCGAGTTCACAACGCTCCCAATCCTTTTCGGCTACTGTTTCACTATGTCAGCTCCAGTTGCGGATCGGTAGCGGTCAGGCCCGCCCCCCGCTCCGCGGCATTGCCGGAAGGTTCGTCATGCAGTTGCGCTATAGCCCGTTCGATTTCGATGTCCATGCCGATCCTTATCCTTACTATGCCAGGTTGCGTAGCGAGGCCCCGGTCTACCGGAACGACACCGATGACTTCTGGGCCTTCTCGCGCCACGCCGACGTGCTTGCCGCACTCCGCGATTCGGACCGTTTCTCCAGCGTGAACGGGCTGCGCATGGAACCGGCCTTCTGGGGACCGCAGGCCGAGCGGTTCTTCTCCTTCGTCGCCATGGACCCGCCCAAGCACACCCGGCTGCGCGGCCTGGTGGCGCGCGCGTTCACCGCGCACCGGGTGCAGTCGCTCCAGCCGCGGCTGCGTGAGATCGCGATCGGCCTGCTGGAACCGCTGCTGGAGCGCGGCAGTTTCGATCTCATGGCCGAGTTCGCCGGGCCGTTTCCGACCGAGGTGATCTCCGAGCTGGTGGGCGTGCCCGAGGAGGATCGGGAGATGCTGCGCAAGCTCGGCATGGAGATCATGTACACCGAGGAGGAGTCCACCGATCTGCGGCCCGAGGCCATGCAGGCCATCGGCGCGCTGGTGGGCTACTACACCGAGCTGACCATCGAGCGCAGCAAGTCCCGGCAGGAGGATCTGCTTTCCGGCCTGCTCGACGCCGCCGACGGCGACGACCGGCTCACCCCCGAGGAGATCGTCGGCGTCCTCATCCTGCTGGTCGGCGCGGGGATCGAGACCAGCATGCTCACCTTCGGCAATGCCTGGCACGCTGCCTGGCTGCATCCGGAGCAGCGCCGCCAGGCGCTCGACGGCCGCATCGACGACTGGATCGCCGAGGCCATGCGGTGGGACCCCGCCACTCAGACCCAGCTGCGCACCACCACCGAACCGGTCGAACTGCACGGTGTCACCATCCCCGCCGACGCCCGCATCCTGCTCATCACCGGATCGGCCAACCGCGATCCGGAGGTCTTCGCCGACCCGGACACCTTCGACCTGGGCCGCGACACCTCCGCCTCCCTGGTCTTCGGCAGTGGCCGCCACCACTGCCTCGGCTCCAACCTGGCGCTGCTGGAGCTGCGGACCGCGCTGCGGGAAATCGCCTCCCGCGTAGCAGATTTCGACGTCGACCCGGCGGGCCTCATGCGCATCCACGCCTCGAACAACCGTGGCTTCGCCAGCCTGCCCACCACGGTCGCGCTGCGCTGACCAGGTTCTCCGGGCACGGGGCCCCGGTGAATTCACCGGGGCCGCGAGCCTATGGCTCGAGAGTCCGGGCGATGCCTCGGATGGCGCGCAACCTGCCGTCGGCGAGCGCCTGGGTCAGGTTCGCGATCTTCTCCGGGAAGTTCGCGACGAAGGCCTGTAGCCCAACGGGATTCGGCGGTGCGGCCAGGACGGCCCGCATGATGGTGGTGGCCTGATCGGTGAGGTCGTCCCACCGGTCGATGGCGAAACCCGACCGCTCCAGTGCGATGCGCAGCTCGTCCGGGGTCACCAGGTGACTCTGGTCCGGCCGATCGGCCCACGGCAGCGGATAGTCGGGGGAACCGCCGGGGGCGGCGGTGATGTCCCAGATGGCAAGCAGACCACCGACTTTCAGTACCCGGTGCGCTTCGAGATACAGCCGGTACTTGTCGGCGATGTTCATCTGCACGTGCTGACTGAAGGCGACATCGAAGCTGTCGTCTGCGAAAGGCAGGTTCGTGACGTCGCCCTGCCGCACGGAGATCCGATCATCCAGTCCGACAATCCGATTGAGCCAGCGCGCCGTCTCGCAGTAGTCCTCGGTCAGATCGACCGCGGTCACCTGGCAGCCGTAGGTCTGCGCGACGTAGCGCGCGGTGCCGCCGATTCCGCTCCCGGCGTCGAGTACCCGGGTCGCCGGCGTGAGACCGGCGAGTTCCGCCAGCGCGCCCGTGGCTATCCGGCCCATGGTGTGGAAGTCCTCCACCAGCGCGAGATCGGCGAGCTGTAACCGGTCGAGATCGCGCCCGGCCGCGACCAGGGCCCTGCCGATGTCGACGCGGGAAGTGCCGGAGGAGTACGGGGTATCGATCGAAATGTTGCTCATATCAGCACTTTTCATTCGAAGGCCGGGTTGCGGACCGGAGAAGTTTCCATTGGTCACATCTACGAGTATGCTATTCCATGTGACCGGCGTCAACATTTTCGCCGAATATGCGATCCTGACGGCATGAGCTCAGCCGCCCCGGACCGCCGCCAGACCTATCACCACGGCGCACTCCGCGCGGCCCTGGTCGACGCGGGACTCGCGCTGGCCGCAGAGGGCGGGCCGGATCGCGTGGTCCTGCGCGAGGTCGCCCGTGCGGCGGGGGTGTCGCATTCGGCCGCCTACCGGCACTTCGCCGATCGCGAGGCGCTGCTCGCCGAGGTCTCGCGCCACGCCCGGGCCGAACTCGCCGCCGACATGCGCCGCCGCATCGACCGCACCGACGATCCGCGCGGCCGGCTGCATGCGGTCGGCACCGCGTACATTGATTTCGCGTTGACCCGGACCGGGCTGTTCCGCACGGCGTTCGGCGCCCACTCGGCCGTGGGCACCCAGGCGGACAAGCCCTTCGATGACCCGCATCGCATCCTCGGCCAGGTCCTCGACGAGGCCGAGGATGCCGGACTGCTGGATCCGGAACTGCGACCGGGGGCCGACATCGCGGCCTGGTCGGCGGTCCACGGACTGGCCGGTCTGCTGCTCGACGGATCGCTTCCCACCACCCGTGACGACATAGACTTCGCGGTGGAGCGGGTGCTCGGGCTGGTCAATCGCGGACTGCTGAACCGCGAGGCCCGAACGGGTCCGGTGCGCCGGTGACCCATGATGGGGGTGTGCGTCGAATCCGGGAATGGTCGCGGCCCTCGCGCTGGGGTCTGCGGATCCGGTCGGCCATCGCGTCCGCGCTGACCGTGGGCGCGGTATTGCTGATCGCGGCGGCGGCGATGCTCGGACTGTTGAATCGGTCGCTGCTGCGCGAGATCGATACGGCGGCGACCACCCGTGCCGAGGCCATCGCCAGTGATCTCGCCCGGAATTCGGTCGCGGAGCTGCCCGATTCCCTGTTCGAGGTCACCGGGCAGATCGGGGTGGTACAGGTTGTCGATGCGCAGGGGCGGATCGTGCGAGAGTCGAATACGAAGCTGTCGACACCGCTGCTGGATCCGGGCACCCTGGGCGAGCGGGAGACCGCGCGGCGTCCGGTCACGGCATACGACGAGGATTTGCGGGTCTCCGGTCGCACCGTGTCCGCACGGGATGGTCGGTACATCGTGCTGGTCGCCGGCGACGGCGAATCCGCCGAGCATGCGGTGAAGCGGGTCGCGGTGCTGGTCGCGGTGGGCGGGCCCATCGTGGTCGCGGCGGCCGCGCTGGCCACCTATTTGCTGGTGGGACGGTCGCTGCGCTCCGTGGAGGAGATTCGCAGCCGGGTGGCGGGCATCGGCGCGGCCGGGCTGTCCGAGCGTGTGCCGGTGCCGGTGGCGCGCGACGAGATCGCCCGGCTCGCCGAGACCATGAACGACATGCTGGCCCGCATCGAGGCCGGGCACGCGGCGCAGCGGCGGTTCGTCGGCGACGCCTCCCACGAACTGCGCAGTCCGTTGGCGGCGGTCACGGCAGCGCTGGAGCTCGCCCGCGACCGGCCGGAGACGCTGGACGCCGAATTGATCGACGGCACACTGCTTCCCGAGACCGAACGCATGCGCCACCTCATCGAGGACCTGCTGACCCTGGCGGCCGCCGATGAGAGCGGACTCGAGGTGCGCACCGGCGATGTGGATCTCGACGATCTGGCCGGAGCGCAGGCGGCGGCGCTGCGGGCTCGGGGCGGATACACGGTGCGGACCGCCATCGAACCCGTGCGGATCCAGGGTGACCAGCCCAAACTGGCTCGGGCACTGCGCAATATCGTCGACAATGCCGCCGCGCACGCTCGGTCCACGGTGGCGGTGACGGTTCTGCGTGACGGTGACATCGCCCGTGTGCTCGTCGACGATGATGGGCCAGGCATTCCGGCCGCCGACCGCGAGCGTGTTTTCGGCCGGTTCGTGCGGCTGGACGCCGACCGCGCCCGCGCCACCGGCGGATCCGGGCTCGGCCTGGCCATCGTCGCGGAAATCGTGGCCGCGCACGGCGGCTCGGTCACGATCGGTGAATCACCTTGGGGCGGTGCGCGATTCGTCATCGACCTGCCCGTCGCCGGCCCGGTCGGGGTCGACCATCCGGTAGCCGACACCCCGTAGCGTCTCGATGCTGGCGCTGCCGAACGGCGCGTCGATCTTCTTGCGCAGGTAGCCGATGTACACCTCGACCACATTCTCCGGGCCGTCGTAGTGGGCGTCCCATACATTGCGCAGGATCTCGATCTTGGTCAGCGCCAAGCCCTTGTGCCGCAACAGGAATTCCAGGAGCCCGAACTCGCGCGGGGTCAGGGTGAGGTCGGTGTCGCCGCGTCGCACCGTCCGCCGTGCGGGGTCCAGCACCAGGTCGCCCGCCGACAGCACGGACGGCTGCTGCGGGACCCGGCGGCGCAGCAGCGCGCGCAACCGGGCGATGAGCACCACGAAGGAGAAGGGCTTGGTCAGGTAGTCGTCGGCGCCGAGGTCGAGCGCGTCGGCCTGCTCGTAGTCGCCGTCCTTGGCGGTCAGCATGAGAACCGGGGTGGTCACGTCGCGCGCGCGCAACCGGCGCAGCACCTCGTAGCCGCTCAGGCCCGGCAGCATGATGTCGAGCACGATCACGTCGAAGCTGTCCTCGGTCGCCGCCCACAGCCCGTCGGTCCCGGTGTGAGCGAGCTGCACCACGAATCCCTCGAGCTCGAGTCCACGCTGAATCGTCCGCGCCAGCCGCTCCTCGTCCTCGACCACCAGCACCCGCACGGCACCAGCATGCCCGACCCTGCGGTACGGCCCGGGACCGGGCTCTCAACGTGCTCTCAGCGACACCGTGGCAATCTCGGTGACATGCTGTCCACACCATCCGCACAGAAGGAAGCACCCACGGCGAAACCCCCGGCCAGGCTCCACGACCACACGCTCACCGGCATGCTCGTCGCGCTGGCGCTGGCGGTGGCCATCGTCGTCATCACCTGCGCGGTGGTCTGGTGCAGCGGTCCGGCCGGACCGGATTCGACCTGGTTGCAGTGGTTCATCGACCAGCGCACCAGCACTTGGACCACGCTCGCCAAGGCGGTCAGCACGGCCGGGGACACCACCTCGGTGGCGATCTATTCGATCCTCGGCTGCGTCCTGCTGGCGTGGCGCAAGTATTGGGAACAAGCGGTCCTCATCGCCGTGGCGGCCGCCGGTGCGGGACTGCTCGTCTTCGTCGGCAAACTCCTCATCGGCCGCGATCGGCCCCCGGTGATCGACCACTTGGTCACCGAGACCAATCACTCCTACCCGTCCGGTCACGCGCTGGGTTCAACGGTCGCGGTCGGCATTCTGGTGGCCGTCGTCCTGCCCACCCTGTCCAGGCGCGTCACCCGCGTTCTGGTGATCAGCCTGGCGGCCCTGTTCGTCGTGGCGGTCGGCCTGTCCCGCCTCTACCTCGGCGTGCACTGGCCGACCGACGTCCTGGCCGGGTGGCTCATCGGCGCATGCTGGCTCACCCTCTGCCTGACTCTGCGGTCGCACACGCGCCGGATCACCGAGCGCATCCCCGTCGCGCTCCGCTGATCTCGAAAGCTAGTGGGGGAGGAGGATTCCGGCGGACCAATTCGCGGATGCGCCGCGATTCGCAGGTGGCACGGACCGCGATGCGGGTCAGTGACGGCGCGGCAGCCGGCGGCGGGACACGTGTTCGGTCATGGCGTCCGCGATCGGCGGGACCACCGGCGTGGGCCGGGTGGGTGGCGGCGGGGCCGAGCGAGCGTCGGCGGAGATGCGGATGAGCAACGCCAGAATGATGTAGTTGGCCAGCAGCGAGGAACCGCCGTAGGACATGAACGGCGTGGTGAGACCGGTCAGCGGAATCAGTTTGGTGACACCGCCGACGACCACGAACAACTGCCAGCCGATCGAGAACGCCAGCCCGCCGCCGAGCAGCTTGCCGAAGGCGTCGCGGGTGGTGAGGGCGGCGCTGAAACCCCGGATACACAGGATGAGGAACAGCGCCAGCACCGCGGCCAGGCCGATCAGCCCCAGCTCCTCGCCGATGGTGGAGATGATGAAGTCGGTCCCGGCGAACGGCACGTCCTGCGGCCGCCCGCTGCCCAGCCCGGTCCCGGCCAGCCCGCCGGTGCCCATGCCGAACAGGCCCTGCGAGATCTGGTATCCGGTCGTGTAATACGTGGCGAACGGGTCCCGCCACACTTGCACGCGCACCCGTACGTGCCCGAACAGCTGATAGGCGATGATCGCGCCGACCGAGAACATGGCCAGGCCGACGATCAGCCACGACGCCCGCCCGGTGGCGATGTACATCATGGCCAGCACCGTGCCGAAGACCAGCAGCGAGAAGCCCAGGTTCTTCTCGTACACCAGCACCAGCACCGCGACGAAGGTGACCAGCAGCAGCGGGGCCAGATCCCGCAGGCGCGGGAAGGTCATGCCCAGGAAGCGTTTTCCCGCGATGGTGAACAGGTCCCGGTTGGCGACCAGGAAGGCGGCCACGAAGATGATGATCAGCACCTTGGCGAACTCACCGGGCTGAATCGAGAACCCGCTGATCAGGATCCAGCTCTTGCCGCCGTTGACCTCGCTGAACCGCGAGGGCAGCAGGGCCGGAATGAGCAGGGCGACCACCCCGGCCAGCCCGCAGGTGTAGCCGTAGCGCGCGGGTTTGGTGTGGTCGGGTACGAAGACCAGCACCAGCACGAACAACAGCATGCCCAGGGCGGTCCAGATGAGCTGATGCGCCGAGTCCGAGGACGGGATGGGCTCGCCCGCGTTCTTCGCCTTCATCGCCTCGGCACGGTCCAGTCGGTCGATGAGCACCAGGCCGAGGCCGTTCAGCAGCACCACGCACGGCAGCAGCACCGGATCGGCGGCGGGGGCCCAGCGGCGCACGGCCAGGTGGGTGACCAGGACGAAGACGGTGAAAACGCCGAGAGCGCGCACACTCTGGCCGTCGAAGCCATTGGCGGTGGCCGAGGTCATGGCCAGGTACGCGAAGGCGATGAGGGCCAGTGCGGCCACGCACAGTAGCAACTCGGCATTGCGCGGAACACGCCCTCTCGACTTCGCCGGGGGAGGGCTGTGCCGAAATGCGCTCACACCGAACAGTATCGCGTGCGGTAGCGGATCAGGAGCCAAAGCCGAAGGGCTTCGGCTGATGGGCACACGGCGGCCGGCACTCGCTGCGGCAGCAGGGCGTCCTCGACGTGGCGGGCCCGGCGTACGTGGAAGACGATCACCACCGTGACACGCACCCCCGCGGCCGCATCATCGAGCCGAATCAGGTCCTGCACCGTTTCATGATCACCACCGTGCCGAGCATTCGAGGTCATGATGAATCTCGATCATGTTGGGTGCCGGGAAGTCGTCGTCGCGGCGGGGGTGGTCATGGTGGCGGCCGCCGGCGCGAGTCAGCGCGGCGCATCACCCGTGGCCGGCACCGTATCCGACGCACACGACGACCGGCCGCCTCGGCTGCTGAGCGGGACCGATCAGTAGGGCTGAGCGGCAGGGGACCAGCGGGGGGCCAGCTGGTCGGTGAGGGGGCGGGGGAAGGAGAGGCGGGTGGGGTCGCCATCGGAGGTGTAACGGGCGGCGGGGTGGGCGGCGAGCCAGTCGAGCCAGTAGGTGGAGTCGAAGGGAACCGGGTCGCGGCCGGAGCGGACTCGGGGGATCGCCATGGGATCGAAGGTGGTGACGGGCGAGGGGGCGGGGTTGGCGCCTACGAGGAGCACGGCTTCGAAGGTGTAGGGGGTGCCGTCCCAGGCGCCGGAGGCGGCCAGCGCGTGGTCCGTCGGATAGACGCCGAGGGGGAGGGCCATGGAGTGGATGGGGGCGTCGGGGGCGGCGGTGGTGATGGCGCGCACGTTCTGGACCAGTTCGCGCTGGACGTCGGTGGGGGAGAGGTGCGCGAGGTTGGGGTGGGTCGCGGTGTGAGCGCCGATGTCGTAGCCGTGGCGGATTAGCCACGGCAGGGCGCGAGGGTCGTCACCGAAGGGGTCGTTATTGACGTAGAAGGTGGCGGTGGCGGCGAAATCCGGGTGGCGGGAATGGAATTGCTCGAGCAGGCCGACCGCGCACTCGGGTGTGGGGTCGCCGGAATCGGTGAGGGTCAGCTGGGTGCGGGTGGAGTCGTCGAAGGTGAGGACCACCGGGTGGGTGCCCGCGGGTAGGTCGATCACGCCGGAGAGGTACCGGGCGACGGTGATCGGGCGGTAGCCGTCGGTGTAGAGGCGCTCCAGTTCGGAGGTGAATCTCATTGGCGTCTGGTCGTATTCGCTGCCGGGATCGGCTTCGATGCGGTGGTACATGAGAATCGGGATCTGGCCCAGCTCATTGGCGGCTACCGCGGCCGGATCCGGAGGCTCGGTGGTCGGTGGCGATGCCGACGCGGCCGGCGGACGTGGCACGGTGGCGGTGGTTGCTCCGCATGCGGTGGCGGTAACGCACAGCAGCGCCGCCGCGACCATCCGCAGCGTCGTCGACGCCTTCATTGCCGCAACGCTACGCGGCGACAACGGTTTTGAGGGGATCTCGCCGAAAAACGGCCGACGCCTCCGCGCAGGCGCGATAGTGATGCCAACAGCTGTCAGTGGAAGTTGGTGTGTACGTTGCTCATGCGACTCCGGTCGATCCGCCGCAGGCGGTCCGCCCTGCTCGCGGTCGGCGCGGTGCTGGTGTTGGGGCTCACCGCGGTGGTGTTCGTTTTCGGCCGCAGCCGCCCCTCGGCCGCCAATGCCGAAACACAGCCGCCCCGCCTGGAACTGGTCCCGCCGGCCGCCGCGACCTCCTACCGGGATCCGGTGATGGTGCGCGGCAGGGCGATCGGCGCCGAGCAGGTGACCATCGGCGACCGGACGGCGCGGCCCGCCAAGGACGGCTCCTTCGAGATCCAGCTACCGCACGCACCCGTCGACACCACCGTCGTGGCCATCGGTGCGGCGGGCGAGAAGGCCACCACCCCACTGCAAGTGGGGGTGGCGCTCCCGCGCATCCGCGCCGTCCACGTCACCGCCTACGCCTGGGCCTACGACCCCATGCGCGAGGCAGTCCTGGATATGGCCCGCGAGGGTCGCATCGACACCGTCCAACTCGATATCAAGGACGAGGACGGCATGGTCGGCTACGACTCGCAGGTGCCGCTCGCCCGTGAATCCGGCGCCGCCAGCACGATTTACGATGCCGCGACCGCGCTGAAGCAGCTGCACGACATGGGCATCAAGGTGGTCGGCCGCATCGTCGCCTTCCGCGATCCCACCCTGGCCTCCTGGGCCTGGCACAACGGCCACCCCGACTGGGTGATCCAGAACTCATCCGGCCAGCCGTACTCCAGCGGCTACGGAGCGATCGCCTTCACCAACTTCGCCAGCCCCGAAATTCGCTCCTATAACCGGGATCTCGCGATCGAGGCCGCCCGACTCGGTTTCGACGGTGTCATGTACGACTACATCCGCCGCCCCGACGGCAACCTCGCGGGCATGCAGTTCCCCGGCCTCACCGAATCGCCCTCCGATTCCATCGCCACCTTCCTGCGCGACTGCCGCGATCCCGTACACGAGGCCGGAGCCTCCCTGAGCGCCGCCGTCTTCGGCATCGCCGCCACCCGCCCCGACGAGATCGCCCAGGACATCCCGTCCATGGCGCGCTACACCGATTTCCTGGCCCCGATGCTCTACCCGAGCCATTGGCACTCCGGCGAATACGATGTCGCCAACCCGAACGCCCAGCCGTACGACATCATCTTCCGCTCGCTACAGGACTTCCGGGCGCGCACGGCGGGCACCAACACCCAGATCATCCCGTGGCTGCAGGACTTCAGCCTCGGCGTGGCGTACGGGGACGCGGAGGTGAAGGCGCAGATCGACGCCACCTACGCGGCCGGATACAACGGCTTCTTCCTCTGGAGTCCCACCGTCAGCTACCACTCCGGCGCTCTCGCTCCGAACTGACCGCCGAGCGGTTCCGGGACGGCTCCGCGGCTCACGGGGTGAATCGGACCGGCACCGATCGCCTTCGCTTCCGCGTACACCGCGGATGCCGGATCGCCCTGCCTCGCAGCGTTTCTCGTCATCGTGGCTCTCGCGGTCGCGTAAGCGGCATCGGCTGTTGCGGGGAAGGCATTTCCGCGCTGATTCGAGACGCCCGGGCACGTCTCGGTCAGGCGGTGGTCGGACGGTCGGCGAGACCCAGACGAAGGTGTTCGCTGTGGTAGATGGCTTCGTCGAGCAGCTGGGCAACGTGGTTGTCGTACAGGCTGTAGACGATGCTGCGGCCCGTCCGAGTGCCGACGACGAGCCCGAGATTGCGCAGCAGCCGCAACTGGTGCGAGACCGCCGACTGCTCCATGCCGATCGACGAGGCCAGTTCGGTGACGGGGAGCGGACCCTGCCGCAGCTCGCTGAGGATCAGTAGCCGGCTGGGGGTGGCCAGCGCCTGCAGGGTGGTGGCGACATGGGCGGCGGCCTCGGCGTCCAGCCGTGCCGTCGGCCGATCGCGGCCCTCGACGCCATGTCCCATGACACAGGAGGGTACCTCGAGGAATTTCATACACATGAAGACGTCTTCATATGTTCTGGTATCGTCACGACGGTCAATGATCGTGATGGAGGTGGTCTGTGGTCGTGGCGACCCCGGTGCAGATTTCCGCACAGCCGGAGGCGGCGGTGCGCCGGACGCGGTTGTTCGCGCTGCCCGAGATGCGATGGGCCGCACTGGCGGTCGCGCTGTTCCTGCTCGGGCTGGCCGCGCAACTGGCCGGTGCGCCCGCCTGGTTGTGGTGGGGGCTGTATCTGGCCTGCTACGCCGCGGGCGGGTGGGAGCCGGGTTCGGTCGGATTCCGGGCCCTGCGCGAGAAGACCCTCGACGTCGATCTGCTCATGGTGGTGGCGGCCCTCGGTGCGGCGGCCATCGGGCAGATCACCGACGGCGCGCTGCTGATCGTCATCTTCGCGACCTCCGGGGCCCTGGAGGCGCTGGCCACCGCACGCACCGAGGATTCGGTGCGCGGCCTGCTCGACCTCGCGCCCGAGACCGCGACCCGGCTCACGGCCGGCGGCGAGGAGACCGTGCGCGCCGCTGACCTGAGCGTCGGCGATGTGGTCCTGGTCCGCCCCGGCGAGCGAATCGCCGCCGACGCCACGGTGATCGACGGCGGCAGTGAGGTGGGTCAGGCCACGATTACCGGCGAGCCGCTGCCCGTCGACAAGACCGCCGGCGACGAGGTATTCGCCGGAACCCTGAACGGCACCGGGGCCCTGCGGATCCGGGTGGACCGCCGCGCCGAGGATTCGGTGGTGGCGCGCATCGCCATGCTGGTCGAGCAGGCCGGGCGGACCAAGGCGCGCACGCAGCTGTTCATCGAGAAGGTGGAGCAGCGCTATTCGATCGGCATGGTCGCGGTCACCCTCGCCGTGTTCGCGACTCCGCTCGCCTTCGGCGACTCGCTGCAGCGGGCGTTGTTGCGCGCCATGACCTTCATGATCGTCGCCTCCCCGTGCGCGGTGGTGCTGGCCACCATGCCGCCGCTGCTGGCCGCCATCGCCAATGCCGGACGGCACGGCGTGCTGGTCAAGTCGGCGGTGGTGATGGAGCGGCTGGGCGCGACCACCCGGGTCGCCTTCGACAAGACAGGCACTCTGACCCGGGGCATGCCGCATGTCGACGAAATCCGCAGTGTCGATCTGGATTTCAGTGAAGCGGAGGTACTGCGGCTGGCCGCGGCCGTCGAGGTCGACAGCGAGCACCCGCTCGCGGCGGCCATCGTGCGCGCGGCGCGAGCTGACGGGCAGCAGCTCCCTACCGCCGAGGGATTCGTCGCTGAACCCGGCAGCGGTGTCAGTGCCTGGATCGGCGGATGCCGCATCGCGGCCGGCTCGCCGGCGGCGATGCTCGGCGCCGGCAATGAGGCGGTGGAGCGGTGCGCTCGCACGGTGACGAATACGTTGCAGGAGAAGGGTTTCACGGCGGTCGTGGTGACCTCTGAGGGGCGTCCGATCGGTGTGCTCGCCCTCACCGATCAACGTCGTCCGGAGGCGGCCGTAGCCGTTGAGCACACCACCCGGGTCACCGGTTCCACCCCGGTCCTGCTGACCGGCGATAACCAGCCCGCCGCCGCGCGCCTCGCTGCCGCCGTCGGCCTCCATGACGTCCGCGGCGGCCTCCTCCCGGATCAGAAGGTCGCCGCCGTCACCGAACTCCGATCGGAGGGTCACCGCGTGGCCGTGGTCGGCGACGGCATCAACGACGCTCCCGCACTGGCCGCCGCCGACACTGGAATCGCCATGGGCGGAGCCGGTTCCGGCCTCACCCTCCACGCCGCCGACGCCATTGTGGTCCGCGACGACCTCACCGCAGTCCCCACGGTCATCGCCCTGTCCCGCCGTGCCCGCCGCGTCGTGGTGGCGAATCTGGTGATCGCCGCGACCTTCATTGCGGTCCTGGTGATCTGGGACCTGGCCGGCACTCTGCCCCTGCCGCTGGGTGTCGCCGGTCATGAGGGCTCCACCGTGATCGTCGGCCTCAATGGCCTGCGCCTGCTGCGTCGTGCGGTCTGGCGGCGGTCAGCGCCAGAATTGCCAGGTGCGGCGTGAATCCCGTTCTCGGGGTATCGGACAAGGCTCGGGGAGATTGTCCGAGGGGTTGAGGTCAGCGGCGGGGTGATGGCCCGGGGAGGTCCAGGCGGGTGTGGAGTCAGGGCCAGGCGCCGGTGAGGACGTCGGCAAGATCGGCCGGGGGCGAGGGCAGACCGCGCGCATGAGGGTGGACGGGGCATTTCCCATTGGCGGGCGCAGGCGGTCACCACGGTGGGAGTCCGTCAGGGGTGAGGGCGAGGACAGGGCGGGACGGCGTCGCGGGTCACCGCGGTGATCGCCGCGGTGGCGACGGTTTGCTGCGAGGTGCAGAAGGTCAAGTTCCGCCGGCTGTTCCGCGGCAGAGAGCCCGTAGCAGGCAAGTGCGTCCGTGCCGTCCTCGGCGATGGCCGGCCACGCCCGGCCAGTGTCACCAGCCCACTGAGCGCATCGGTGAGAATCCGCGCCAGGGCCGGAACCGACCACCTCTCCCGTGCCCGCCTTACCCGCCGAAAACCCCGGATGACAACGAATCACCGCCCACCCTACGGGCGCGCGCCCACCCTCCGCCCGCCATTGTTTCCAGCAGATTTGCCTCCAAGGGGGGCCCATGGTGTACCTTCTCCCAGTCGCCAGGGAAACCCAGCGACGACCATCCGGGGCTATGGCGCAGCTGGTAGCGCACCACACTGGCAGTGTGGGGGTCAGGGGTTCGAGTCCCCTTAGCTCCACCCCCCGACGTGCCACCGGACCGCAACCGAGTGGTTCCTCGGTGAATAGTCGGCGAATCGATGGCCGACGGGTCACCTGGCAGCGTTTCTCGAGCGGGTCGGCATCGAGGTAGGAGCAGTACCGGCGGTCCACGACGCTCCCGGTCAGCTCCGAATCCGGATGCGCTACAGCAGCGATCCGACCCGGGACTCGTTCGGCCCGCTAGAGGCGGCGAAGGTTTCGGCTTCTGTCGGCTTCAGAACGCGAACACGTACTTACTGCCGTTCTTTTCCATGCAGCTGTTCGCGAAGGTGCGGCGATAAGACACCGGCGCACCGTTCCACACACCGTCAGCGGCGACGATCACCGGCTGGTAGAGATTCTGACAGAACCGCATGGGTGCACCCCGCAGCCGACCGAAGTCCCCACCCGCCGCAGAGAGTTCGTCGCAGGCCTGGCTTGCTTGCGGATGGGTGCCGAGCGCTGTCGGCGAACAGATCAACAGCACGGTCCGTTGATTCGTGACCGCGTCCAGCGACGTGCCGTCGCCCACGGTCAACGTCAGTGCGGACGGCCCTGCGCCATCATCCGCGCGCACCTGCGCTGGCACTGTCGACACCACAGCAAGGGCTGCTACCGCTGCGACTCCCGCACCGATCATTCGAACACCAAGGGGCATAACCGGATACCTCCACGCTCGTCGACTCTTGCTATGCCGATCGTGCAACCGCAGCGAGGTGTTTCAGGTCGACGCCTAGAGAGACAGGGGCTATCCGTGGCTCCGGATGACCAGCAGCGAGAACACCACGCCACCGAACACCAGGAAGACACTGCCGATGATGCCGAGGACCAAGCCGATCATGACTTGGTGTCGACCGCCGAAAATGCCGCCGGCAGCATCGATCTCCCGGAGGGCTCGCACGCCGAACACCCGAGCGAAGGGTGCGCACGCCCCGCGGCAGAGCACCCCCAGCACCCCCAGTATCAGCACCGTCGAGGCGTGCGGGTGCTCTTGCGGGCCGCTGATGATGGGATAATTGCCTGTTATCCGGGGTTATCTGAGAGATTGCACAGGTGCGGCCCGCGCACTGTGACGTGGGCGTTTCGTTCGTCTGCCCGATGCCCGTTGTTGGGTCATCCTTTTTGTAATAGCACCGGCCGCGGTGCAAGGTGTGGCCGTGGCCGCCGGTTTGCGGGGACACCGAGCCAGGAGGGCATATGAGTACAACCGCACCGAATTCGTCACCGGAGCCGGTGGCGACCGTTCATCTGTCGCGGTTGCTGAAGGCTCCCGTCGTCGCCGGGTCCGGCGAGTCCATCGGCCGCGTGGACGATCTGATCGTGCGTTTGCCCGGCGGGGATGCCTATCCCCCGGTCACCGGTGTGGTCGTGGGTGTGGGTGGGCGCGACGTGTTCGTCTCCGCAGAGAACATCCGCGAATTCGGCGGGGAGCGAGTCGTGTTGTCGGTCAACAAGGTCGATCTGCGCTCGTTCGAGCGGCGCGAGGGTGAGGTGTTGTTGAAGGCCGATATTCTCGGGCACCGGCTCATCGACGTGGCGGCAGCGGAGCTGGTGCGCGCCTATGACGTCGAGCTCGATCGGACCGGCGAGGGCTGGGTGCTGGCGCGGCTGGACACGCGCCCGCCGGCACGGTTGTTCGGGCTGGTGAAGTCCTCGGGCGGGCACGCATCGCGGGATTGGAAGGCGTTCGAGCCGTTGGTCGGTCACGGTCAGTCCTCGGCCGTGCGTGGAATCAGCGTCCGATTGCGAGGGCTCAAGCCCGCACAGATCGCCGACCTGCTCGAGGAGGCCGACAAGCATGAGCGGGGTGAGATCCTCGATCAGGTGCACGGTGATCCGGAGCTCGAGGCCGACGTGTTCGAGGAGCTGGACTCCGATCAGTCCAGCCGGTTGCTCAACGACATGCCCGACGGTGAGGTCGCGGCCCTGCTGGGCCGTATGCGCGCCGACGACGCGGCGGACTCGATCATGGAACTACGGCAGTCGCGCCGACGTCGGGTGCTGGATCTGATGCCGGCCGGGCAACGGACCAAGGTCGTCACGCTGATGGGCTTCAATCCCGACAGCGCTGGCGGATTGATGAATGTCGACTTCGTTGCGTGTCCGCTGGATTCGACGGCTGAGCAGGCACTGTCGATGATCGCGGGCGCGCAGGTGTTGCAGCCGGAGGCGTTGCTGAAAGTGCACGTGCTCGACACCGGGCAGCTGGTGGGCGTCGCATCGGTGATTGCTCTGTTGCAGGCGGAGCCGGCGACTGCGGTCGCCGATCTCATGGACGCGGACCCGGTGCGGGTGGCCCCCGACGCCGACCTCACCGACATTGCGCTGCTGATGGCCGACTACAACCTTTATGCGGTGCCGGTCGTCGACGAGGAGGACCGGGTGCTCGGCGTGGTCACCGTGGACGATGTGCTCGAGGACATCATTCCCGAGGACTGGCGCCGGCGTGAGCCCGCGCCGCGGCCGGTGCGGGAATCCGCGCCCACCGCGAAGAACAGCGGCGAGAACCGGGATGATGCGGGACAGCTGTGACGAATACCGACGAAAATTACCCCGCCCCGGCCAGACCGGAAGTGCGGGGGGAGGCGAATGCGCCACGCGCGCAATCGCGAGCGAATCCGCCAACCGCGGCGAGTCGGCAGTCGGCGGTGCTGGATTCGGCGCACCTCGGCGACATCGAGGGCGCGCTCGGCAAGATCAAGCTCACCGATACCGACCATCCGCGCACGTTCAAGACCCGCATGCTGACGCTGCTGGCCATCATCGGACCGGGCTTGATCGTGATGGTCGGCGACAACGACGCCGGCGGTGTGGCGACCTACGCCCAGGCCGGGCAGAACTATGGTTACAGCCTGCTGTGGGTGTTGCTGCTGCTGATTCCTGTGCTGATCGTGAATCAGGAGATGGTGGTCCGGCTCGGCGCGGTGACCGGTGTCGGGCACGCTCGGCTGATCAATGAGCGCTTCGGTCGCGGGTGGGGCTGGTTCTCTGTCGGTGATCTGTTCGTTCTGAACTTTCTCACCATTGTCACCGAGTTCATCGGTGTCAGCCTGGCGGCGGAGTACTTCGGGATCTCCAAGTACATCGTGGTGCCCACCGCGGCGGTGGCGCTGGTGGCCATCATGGCTTCCGGGAGTTTCCAGCGGTGGGAGCGGGCGATGTTCGCATTCATCGCGGTCACCCTGCTGCAGATCCCGATGCTGCTCATGGCGCATCCCGACTGGGGCCGCGCGGCAGGCAGTTTCGTGGTTCCCGGTGTGTCGGGTGGTTTCACCTCGGATGCGGTGCTGCTGATCATCGCCATGGTCGGCACCACCGTCGCGCCCTGGCAGCTGTTCTTCCAGCAGTCCAACATCGTCGACAAGCGCATCACGCCGCGGTTCATCGGCTACGAGCGCGCCGACACCACGCTAGGCGCGTTCGTGGTGGTGATCGGGGCGACGGCGCTGGTGATGACGGCCGACTATGCTGCGCGGGTCACCGGCTCGGTGGGCAAGTTCACCGACGCCGGCGATGTCGCGCACCTGCTCGGGCAGGCGCACCACGTCCTCGGGCCGGTCTTCGCGATCGTACTGCTCGACGCGTCCATCATCGGCGCGGCGGCGGTCACACTGTCGACCAGTTACGCCTTCGGTGACGTATTCGGTATCAAGCACTCGCTGCATCGCGGGTTTCGCGATGCCAAGCAGTTCTATCTGTCCTATATCGCCATGGTGGTGGTCGCCGCGGTCATCGTGTTGATTCCGGGTGCGCCGCTGGGTTTGATCACCACTGCGGTGCAGGCGCTGGCCGGGTTGTTGCTGCCCAGCGCGAGTGTGTTTCTGCTGTTGTTGTGTAACGACCCGCAGGTTCTGGGGCCGTGGGTGAACCGCGCCTGGCTCAATATCGTGGCCGGGGTCATCGTCGGGGTGCTGCTGCTGCTGTCCGGGATCCTCATGGCCACCACCTTGTTCCCGGATCTGGACGTGGTGTCGACCTCGGAGTACCTCGCGGCGGGCATCGCGGTGCTCACCGTACTGACGCTGGTGGCGCTACGCCTGCTGCAACATCGCTCGCCTGCTCCACCGCCGGTGGCGAAGATCGACGAATCCGAGAAGGACACCTGGCGCATGCCGCCACTGGCCCTGCTCGAGCCCGTGACTTGGTCCGCCGGAACCAAACTCGGCATGCTCGCACTGCGCGGCTACCTCGTGATCGGCGCGATTCTGCTGGTGGTCAAGGCCATTCAGCTCGGGCGTGGCTGAACGGACAGCTACCCGACGGAACCGCTGGTCATCCCCGGATCGGAACCCCGTCGTAGCGAGTCTCTCGGCTCCGGCACACCCTGCGTCCCTGTTCGTATTTGATCTTGCCGCCTCGCGAAGAGGTGCACTCATGTGCGGTGACCGTCGAAGGTCGCGCTTGCGCGGGCACTGCGAGCGTCGGCAGCGCCGGGGTCAGTGCCACAGCGGTGAGCAGGGCGAACAGTGCACGAGTAGCGGTCAAGTCCGGCCTCCGGTAACCGAGTGCGGGTGTTCGGGCTCGAGATCTCAGTGTGTGACCAGGGATGACCTTAGCCCCGCCATCGGGGGCGTGTCCGGTGGGCGCGCCGCCGCTGGCGGGTTCCCCGGGTTATCCGGTGATGGACTGGAAGATCTCCACGCCGACCAGGATCACAGCGAGCAGCAGGTAGCCGCGCAGAGGCGAGCATGCCCGCCATGCGCCCGGTGGAGAACGTCGGCCGTTCCAGGGTCTCGCGCGCGGGGGTGCGCCAGGTGCCGCGGTCGGACTGACGGATGGCCTTGCGCTCGGCGGATGTCAGCGAGGTGGCGTCGAGTTCTTCGACCTGGTCGGGCTCGAGGTTGCCGAGTTCGGCTGCGGTGTACTCGGTTTCGCGCCGCTTGCCGCGCCAGGAAATCAGCATGCTCAGGCCGACGAGAGTAGGCCCGGCCATCAGTCTTCGCGTTCTCAGCGAACGGAAACTGGCCGGCGCATGGTGCCCAGATTCGAACAAATGACCGAACTGTTTGGAGGGCGGTGTGCTGCCGTGTTCGGGCTGCGGCGGTCGCTGCCGGGCGAGTGAGAGGTTCGGCGGGAACCTTCGAAAACACGCCTCTGGGAAGCGGCGGATGTACCGTAGTTGTAGGGTTCGATTCGCTTGCGAGAGAGACATTCTCATGACTGATGCGGCGAACACGTCAGTTCTGATCGTCGGCGCCGGTGGGGCTGGTTTATCGCTGTCGCTGCTGCTCGAGCAGCACGGCGTGTCCTCGATACTGGTCGAGCGGCGGGTTGATGTGTCCTGGTTGCCCCGGGCGCGAAATCTCAATTTCCGTACGTTGGAGGTTTTTCGGGGCCTCGGGCTGGAGAAAGAGGTGCTGGCGGCGGGCACGCATGTATCCCGCACCGTCCGCAAGGACAGCCTGGCCGCGTCCGGGCATCAGGACTTCCCGTCCATCGAGGACATCCTGCGGGTCACCGACCATCCCGAGGCGCTCAGTCCCGAGCCGATGTTCTGGTACTGCCCGCAAAGCGTGACCGAGCCGCTGCTGGGTGCGGCGGCCCGCGAACGCGGATGCGATATCCGCTACGGGCTCGAACTCGTGTCCTTCACGCAGGATTCGGCGGGTGTGACCGCCACGGTGAGCGATCGTGCCACCGGAGCGCAGACGGTTCTGCGGGCCGACTATCTGGTGGCCGCCGACGGCGCGCACAGCCACGTGCGCGAGCAACTCGGCGTGCCCGTGGCGGGAAAGGGCGTGCTCGAGGAGCACTACATCTTCGTCTACTTCCGTGCCCCCTGGGCAGACGTGGTTCGCGGCTACGAATCCGACGCCGTGCTCATCGACCGGCCGGGCGTTCGCGGGTTCTTCCTGATCACCGACCCCGACCGCGGCATGTTCCTGATCCAGCAGGATTTCGAGCAGGAGTACACGCCCGAACACTGCCGCGAATTGATCCTGGACGGCATTGGCGTCCCGGACCTTCCGGTCGAGGTCGTCGAGATCGCGCACTGGCGGCCGGCCCAGCAAGTAGCCGAGCGGTTCCGCGTCGGGAGGGTTTTCCTGGCTGGGGATGCGGCACACACCATGCCGCCGAAACTGGGCATGGGCGTGAACACCGCCATCGCGGGCGTGCACAATCTGGCCTGGAAACTGGCCGCGGTCCTGCACAAGCAGGCGGGCGACGCGCTCCTGGACACCTATGAGGTCGAGCGTCATCCCATCGCCGCTCTGATCTCCCGGCAGTCGCTGGTCGGCCCGGCCGCCACGTTGATCACCGGGGGCGAGGACGATGCCCTGCTCCCCGCCGAGGAGCGCGTGTCGATGTTCTCGTTGATCATCGGCAACCGCTATCGTTCCCGCGCCGTCCTGTCCGAACCGCCCGCACACCCCGCGCCGGATGGCGTCGAGCTCCTGAACGGACCCGAGGATCTCACCGGTGTCCCGGGCACCCGCATCCCGCACGGCGGCTTGGCGCGCAACGGCGAGTCCATCTCGCCGTTGGACCTCTTCGACGGCCAATTCGTACTGCTGACCGGCCCGGAGGGCGCGCCGTGGACCAATGCCGCACCCGAAGCGGCGGCCGCCACGGGGGTGCGCGTGGCCGCCTACCGCCTAGGCCCCGACGCGGACCTGCGCGATCCGGACGGAAAGTGGTGGGCGGCAACGGGTCTGCCCGCCGACGGCGTCCTCCTCGCCCGCCCCGACGGCATCGTCGCCTGGCGTACTGACGCCCTTCCCGCCGACCCCACCTCGGTCCTGACAGCGACCCTCACCGCCATCCTGGCCCGCGATAGCTGATACGTGGTCCTGCTCTGCCAAGTGACAGATGAAAGCGGCGCCCGGCAATTGTGGTTGCCGGGACTGCTGTCATGTGCCGTCGGGCGGGTCTGCCCCGGGGCGTGTCGTGGGTTGGCGACGGCGTGGTCAGACTGATACGCGCGGGTTGGCTACCGCAAAACGACTGTTCGAACCGGGTTACTTCACGGGTGCGATCGAACCTCGACGTTCTCAACGACGACGACCCGAAGTGTGCCGATGGTGGGATCAGGCAGGCGATGACACGCACGCTCTGAGGCTATGGCCAGATGGTAACCAGGTAGTGGCCCGTCTGTAGCTGGTGCCCGTACCTGCGATCCGTGCGCCGCGGTTTTTTGTCGGTGGGTCGCCGTAGAGTTGCGTTCATGAGCATTTCGATGTGTCGGTGCGCAGGCCCGGACGAATTCAGTTGCGCGGCCGATGGTTCGGATAGCACTGTGTTCATCGTAAACGATTCACGAGAAGGGTCATGGGGAGTGACCCTCCGGGGGAAGGAATGAATGCCATGAACTGCAACATGATTCGCGGAGACCATCGCGGCCCGAGGTTCGCCAAGAGCAGTTTCAGTTACGGTGGCGGCGATTGCGTCGAGGTCGCGTACCACGAAGGCCGGATCGCATTGCGTGATTCCAAGGATCGGCACAGCCCGATACTGTGGTTCACGAAATCTGAGTGGCGAGCGTTCATGTCAGGTGTGCGGGCCGGCGAATTCGATTTCGGCGACTGATGGGTAGGTGGTGTCGCAGCGAATTCGCTGCGACACCACCACCCCCACATGCGGCCGACCCCTCGTACGGCCGCTGGAAAATGGTCAATTGGTTGCGATGCGGTGGATTTCGTCCCGGAGTTGGGCGAGGAATACGCGGGCATCGGTGTCGAACACGGCCATTCGAGTCAAAGCCACCCAGCGCCGGCGATGGGCGTCGACGAGTTCGGGGCCGCGAGTGACCATGCTTCCCGGGATCGGTTCCGCGGAGGCGAGCGCGTGGTCCTCGTTCTCGTAGATGACGAAACCGTGCGGGATCGTGGTGCTCGCCTCGATATCCTGGGGAATCACCCCGATGATGACCGTATCGAGGGTCTCGATGGAGATGATCCGGTCCAGTTGGGCGAGGAGCATGCGATGCGGGCCGGGCCGAAAGCGCAGGGCCGCTTCGGTAATCAGGAATTCGAAGCGCTTCGCGGGGTCGTACAGCACACGCTGGCGATCCAGGCGCGCGGCGAGCGCGGCGGCCAGAGCGTCGGGCGTATAGGGCGGATCGAAAGTGGCGAACACCCGGCGGGCGTAGTCGGCGGTCTGGAGCAGACCCGGCACCAGTGCGGGCTGGAAGTTCCGCACCACGTGCGCGTCCTCCTCGAATGCCCGTACGTCGTCCTGCAAATGCGCGCGATCCGCGAGCGAGGCCGCCCAGTCGCGCACCTCGGGTGCGTGCGCCGCTTCAGTGAGAGCGCGTAATGAATGCTGAGAATCCTGTTCTGCCCCAACCGCTTTGGCCCAGTCGAGCACCTGCGGTAGCGGGGGAACGACGTGGCCTGCTTCGATCCGAGACAACGTCGACTGGCTGATTCCGACTCGTTTGGCCAACTCCCGCCCGGAGATTCCGGCCATGTCCCGCAACCGGCGCAGCTCCGCACCCAGCTGCTGACGCGGGTGCGACTGGCGCGCAACAGGGTTCACGGCGGTTGCCGCCGCCGCAGTCGCGCCCTCTGCCGGTTGATTCACTGGAACCATGATGATTCAGATCGAATCATCTTGATTCATCCGAGTCAAGACTCGGCCGGTCAAAACGTGAATCACGCGCTCACCCTCCGGCGCCCGGACAGCTGGCCGGCCCATGCGCCATTGCCGGATCTGACCTGACGAGAGGTCTATCCAGCCACCCTGGATCTGTACGGCCACCTGTTCTCGGATGATCTGGACACGATGGCGGCGGCGAGCGTCATGGCACCGGGGCGTTCCAGAGCGGGAACCAGCGCTCGAGTTCGGTTTCGATCGGCAGTTCACTGGAAAGCGCTGCACGAGTCTGTAATTCGAGATTGTTGTCGCGGCGTTGCGGCCCGGTGGGCGCGAACGGATAGAAGGTGCCGCGTTTGAACAGGTACACCAGTCCGAGCCGTCCCGGTGAGCCGTCGCGGGTGAAGCCGATGACGGTGCACAGCAGGCCGGAGCCGAATCCGTTGTCGGACAGGGTGGTATTGATCGCATGCAAGGCGGTGACGAGTGCGGCCGGGTCGGGGTCCTGCTGCCGGCAGGTGATCCAGGTGAATCCGAACTCGTCGGTCGTCACGTCGGTCGTCATCGTCGTGTCGAGGTGCAGCAGTCCGAGGATCTCGTCCTCGGACTGCCGTGCCCCGGCCCCTTCGGCTTGTTTGAAGCTGACCGCCCCGGCTCCGGTGGGGCGCAGGTCCAGGGCGGCCTGCAGGGTGAGGGCCGCGGCGGGAATCGTGAACAGGACATCGAGATTCGGCGGCACAGGTTTGGTGCGGCCCAGCAGGATATCGAGGAACCCCATCGCGTGCTCAGCTTTCCTTGCCGAGTTCGTTGGCCAGTTCCGCGAGCTGGTTCAGGCGCTGCTCCAGGCTCGGGTGGGTGGACAGCAGCAGCGACAGGCTCGCTCCCGCGCCGAACGCCGGCGCGAAGAAGAACGCGTTGAACGGCTGCTCGGTGCGCAGGTCCCGGCTGGGGATACGCGAGATATCGCCGCTGATCTTCGTCAGGGCCGATGCCAGTTCAGAGGGCCGCCCGGTGAGGATGGCTCCCGCCCGGTCGGCGGCCAGCTCCCGGTAGCGCGACAGCGCCCGGATCAGCAGGAAACTCACCGCGTACACGGTTGCGGAGACCGCCATCACGGCGAGGATCAGCAGGAACAGCTGGTCGCCGTTGCGGCGATCGCGGCCGCCGCCGAACATGGTCGAGTACAAGGTGAAGCGTGCCACGAGTCCGGCGAGGACGCCCAGGAACGAGGCGGTGGTCATGACCACTACGTCGCGGTGGGCGATGTGCGAAAGCTCATGGGAGAGCACGCCGTCGAGCTCGTCGGCGTCGAGGCGTTCGAGCAGCCCGGTGGTGACGGCGATGACCGCGCGGCGTTGACTGCGGCCGGTGGCGAACGCGTTGGGCATGCCCAGGTCGGCGATGGCCACCTGCGGTTTGGGCATGTTCGCGGTGGCGCACAAGCGGTCGATGATGCCGTGCAACTGCGGCGCTTCCTCGGGGGTGACGATGCGGGCGCGCATGGCGTACAAGGCGATCCGGTCGGAAAACCAGAACTGCGCGAACAGCAGCGCGGCCACGACCAGCACGATGGCGACCAGTGACTTGATCAGCGCCACCAGGACCGCGATGAACACCACATAGACCAGCCCGAGCAGGAAAATGGTCAACAGCATGCGGGCCGTGAGCTGATGGTCCGGCCGGAACCGGGTACGCATGACACTTACCCCGGAATCAGTCCGTCGCCGCGCAGCATCGCCTTCACCTCGACCAGATCGGTACCGGTCGCTGGCAGGACGAGGTCCGAGACGACCAGTTCGTCATCGGCGACGGGTGCGCCGTGCGTGCGAACGGAGTCCCGCAGCTGGCCGAGAATTTCAGCGAATCCGGCGTCGTCTCCGTCCTCTGCCGCTTCCAGCAGCAGCCCGTCGAGTCGCTGCAGGTCATCGGCTTCGCCTTCGTCGATGGTGTACTGGCCTTCGCCGAGAATGCGGATGATCATGACCGGTTCCCTTGCGGCGCGGGCGATTCGATCGCCGGGGTGAGCTTGCTCTTCAGCTGCGCCAATTCGGCGTCCACGCTGCTGCCGCGACCGGCGTCGAGTGCGGCCTGGATGTCGTCGCGCTGCCCGATGGGAGCGGTGGCGTCGTCGAGGGCCCCGGAGGAGATGAGTTCGTCGAGTGCCTGCGCGCGTGAACTCATCTGCGCGGTCTTGTCCTCGGCACGTTGAATCGCCAGCCCGACGTCGCCCATCTCCTCGGAGATGCCGGTGACCGCCTCGCTGATCTTGCTCTGCGCCTCGGCAGCGGTGTAGGTGGCCTTGATGGTCTCCTTGCGGGTGCGGAAGGCCTCGACCTTGGCCTGCAACCGCTGCGACGCCGTCGTCAACTTCTGTTCTTGGGCGGTGAGTTCGTCGTACTGCGGCTGTAATTGGTCGAGTTGCGCCAGTGTCGCCGCCTTGCGGGTCAGCGCCTCGCGGGCGAGGTCGTCACGGCTCTGCGCTACTGCCTGCTGCGCCTGGTTCTGCAGCCGGTCGGCGGCCGCGCGCAGCTGGTTCTCCTGCAGTTCGACTCGTTTGCGACTGGTCGCGACGTCGGCGAGGCCGCGCCGCACCTGGGCCAGCATCTCGAGCTGGCGCTGATAGGAGTAGTCGAGGACTTCGCGAGGGTCCTCGCTGCGGTCGAGCAGCTTGTTGGCCTTGACACGGAACAGCATGGCGATGCGTCGGGTGATGCTCATCTGTGGCCCCTTCCTCTACCCGGAAACCATCAACTCCACGGTCGTCCTCGAGGCATGTGTGGGGTAGGGACCTAGTTCCCGATTCCTGCTACCTCCGACCCCCTGCCCGGTGCTGGTTTCGGCGGGGCGCGGGCCTGGAACTGCTCCTGGACGCGGTCGGGCCGACTGGGCACGTATACGGAATCGAGATCTCTCCGACCATGCTCACCGAGGCAGGACGGCGCTCCCGCGATGTGATCGCGGCTGGCCGACTCGAACTCCGCTCCGCGGCAATGGATCACCTGCCCCTGACTGATGCATCGCTGGATGCCCTCATCAGCGCGAATACGATCTACTCCATCGGCTCCGGCTTCGCCGAGATGAGTGAGGCCCGAGTGTCGGAGTTCGTGCGGATCCCACCCATCCCCGGGCCGTCGCCGACGGCGGCTTCCGGGAGTGCTCTACGCGGGTAGAATCGGCTGCCGATATCGGTTTCGTCATATGCGCGAGGGGCGGTGCGGGGTGCGGGAGTTCCAGCGGGGTGCGGTGCGGTTGCACATCCTGCATCACGCGGCCGAGGAGGGTGTGCACGGTGCGTGGCTGACCACGGAGCTGGCGCGGCACGGCTACGACATCAGCCCGGGCACCTTGTATCCGACGTTGCATCGGCTCGAGGCCGATGGACTGCTGACCTCGGAGCAACAGGTGGTCGACGGTCGGGTGCGACGGGTGTATCGAGCGACCACAGCAGGGCTCGCGGCCTTGGCCGCAGACCGGAAAGCGTTGGCGGAGTTGGCGCGTGAGGTGCTCGGCGAGCACACCGCGTGATCCCTTGCCCTATCGGCCGTTCGGGCGGGCGCGGTGCTCATCGCAGCGCTGGGGCGCGTCGTCGGCGCAGCAGATAGACCAGCGCGCCGACGGCGAGGACCGAGGCGCCGGACAGTACCGAGGTGACGGGCAGGGCGAAGGCCAGGATCACACATCCGGCCAGGCCGAGAACAGGAACCACGCGGGGCGGGTGGCCCTCTTCGGGGGCGAGGGTCCAGGCCGAGGCGTTGGCGATGGCGTAGTAGGCGAGCACGCCGAAGGAGGAGAACCCGATCGCGCCACGCACGTCGACGACGGCGGCTAGCACCGCGACGACCACGCCAACAGCCAGCTCGGCGTGGTGAGGCACCTCGAAGCGCGGATGCACCGCCGCCAGTTGGTGGGGCAGGTGCCGGTCACGGGCCATGGCCAAGGTGGTGCGCGAGACACCGAGGACCAGCGCCAGTAGCGATCCCAGTGCCGCGACCGCCGCACCGACCCGCACCACCGGCACCAGGGCCGGTACCCCGGCCGCGCGCACGGTGTCGGCCAACGGTGCTGTGGCGGAACCCAATCCGTGCGGGCCGAGCACCGCCAGGGCCGCGACGGCGACGGTGGCGTAGACGACCAGCGTGATCTCCAGCGCGATCGGGATCGCGCGGGGGATCGTGTGGGTGGGATCACGCACTTCCTCGCCGAGGGTGGCGATGCGCGCGTAACCGGCGAAGGCGAAGAACAGCAGTCCGGCTGCCTGCAACACCCCACGCACCGAGGCATCGGAGCCGATCGCCAGATGTCCGGCATCGGCGGCCGAGGAGGTGAACGCGGCGACCACCACAGCGGCCAGCACCGCGAGCACGACCGCGACGATGATCCGGGTCGCCAGCGCGGATTTCTGCACGCCGCGATAGTTCACCGCGGTCAGCGCGACCACTGCGGCGACCGCGACCGCGTGCGCCTGTGCGGGCCAGACGTAGGTGCCGACGGTCAAGGCCATGGCCGCACATGAGGCGGTCTTGCCGACCACGAACCCCCATCCGGCCAGGTACCCCCAGAACTCGCCCAGGCGTTCACGCCCGTAGACGTAGGTGCCGCCCGAGGCGGGATAGCGTGCGGCCAAGCGGGCGGAGGAGGTGGCGTTGCAGTAGGCGACCACTGCCGCGGCCGCCAGCCCGATCAGCAGCCCGGACCCTGCCGCCGCGGCGGCAGGCGCGAGTGCGGCGAAGATCCCGGCACCGATCATCGAACCGAGCCCGATCATGACCGCATCGCCGACGCCCAGCCGGCGCCGGAGGTGGGGGTCGGTCCGGCCCGACGTCGGCATGGTGGACACACGTGCTCCCGGAGTCGTACGAGACGGACATTCGTGACGATAGCCGATATCGGGAAGCGATACCCTGGTAGGTGGCAGTCCTCCGTGCGGTGATCCGATAACCGGTCGAACGATGAACCCATCCTGCGGGGTGTCCAGTGCGGGGCATCCGCTTCGCTTCCGGAATCCTGTGCAGCGTATGAACGCTGGTCGTCCTGCTGCTCAAACGCCCTCTATCGGTACCGCACTCCCGGGCCACCGGCGCGACCGCATAGCATCAGTGGCATTCAGCCTGCGACCAACTGGATGAGGACGCTCGATCCGACATATATCGGGTGACGATATCGGGAGGCGAGGACCGATGGCGCGAACGCAGCGGTGGTCGTGGTCGCGGATCTTGGGCGCTGACGGCCCGGCGGCGGTGATCTGCATCCGGGTGGCGGTGGGGTTGGTGTTCCTCAGCGAGGGGATCCAGAAGTTCCTTTACCCGCACGCCCTGGGGCCGGGCCGCTTCGACAAGATCGGGATACCGGCGGCGACGTTCTTCGCCAACCTCGACGGTGTCGTCGAAATCGCCTGCGGCGCCTTGATCGTCATCGGCCTGCTGACCCGGCTGGCGGCGGTGCCGCTGCTGATCGACATCGGTCTGGCGATCGTGCTGACCAAACTGCGCGAGCTGCGCCCCGGCGGATTCGGTGGCGTGCAGGGCTTCTGGGGCATGGCCCACGACGCCCGCACCGATTTCGCGATGCTGCTCGGTCTGATCTTCCTGCTGTGGGCCGGCCCCGGCCGCTGGTCACTGGACGCGGTGATCGCACAGCGTGCTCAGCTCACGCGCAGCAAGGCCATGAACCCGTAGTCCATGTGCAGCAGCCGGTGGCAGTGCAGCAGCGACGCGCTTGCGCAGCCCCGCGGTCGGGGTGCCGGCGATATGGGTGACCTCGAAGGTGTCGCGGTGCGGGTCGAGTGGAGAGTGCGCCATGTGCACCTGCGTTGAAAGGGCGATCCGTCTTCGCGTGGCGGAACTTGCGCTTCTCACCGGTTTATTCATACCCCCTCGGGGTTATAAGGTCGCGGCGGCGGTGCGGTCACAGAGGCTGCCGAACAATATGAGATGAGGATGGCGATGAACGCTATCGGACACGCACTGGCGTTGGCCGGGTCGATGACCTGGGAGATTCTCTGGGCGCTGATTCTCGGTTTCGCGCTGTCGGCGATGGTGCAGGCCGTAGTGCGCAAGTCGACGATCGTCCGACTGCTGGGTGATGACCACCCGCGCACGCTCGCCGTCGCGGCCGGATTGGGTGCGGCGTCGTCGTCGTGCTCGTATGCCGCTGTGGCGCTGGCACGGTCACTGTTCCGCAAGGGCGCGAATTTCACCGCGGCCATGGCTTTCGAGATCGGCTCGACCAACCTGGTCGTCGAGCTCGGCATCATCCTGGCCCTGTTGATGGGGTGGCAGTTCACCGCGGCCGAGTTCGTCGGCGGCCCGATCATGATCGTGCTGCTGGCGGTGCTGTTCCGACTGTTCGTGCGCTCGCGGCTGGTCGACGCGGCCCGCGAACAGGCCCACAAGGGGCTGGCCGGATCGATGGAAGGCCATGCCGCCATGGATATGTCGGTGCCGACGGACGGTCCGTTCCTGCGACGGCTCTTCTCCCGCCCGGGTCTGACCGCCGTGTCCCACGTCTTCGTCATGGAGTGGGCCGCCATCCTGCGCGACCTGGTCATCGGCCTGCTCATCGCGGGCGCGATCGGCGCCTGGGTGCCGGATACGTTCTGGCAGAGGTTCTTCCTGACCGACCACCCGCTGGCCTCCGCGATCTGGAGCCCGATCGTCGGTCCCCTGGTGGCGATCCTGTCGTTCGTCTGCTCGATCGGCAACGTGCCACTGGCCGCGGTGCTATGGAACGGCGGCATCAGCTTCGGCGGCGTGATCGCCTTCATCTACGCGGACCTGCTGATCCTGCCGATCCTCAACATCTACCGCAAGTACTACGGCACCCGCATGATGCTCACCCTGCTCGGCACCTTCTACGCCGCCATGGTCGGCGCCGGGTACCTCGTCGAGATCCTCTTCGGCACAACCGGTCTCGTCCCCCGTGAACACAACGCCATGGTGATGGCCGAAGGCATCCACTGGAACTACACCACCTGGCTCAACATCGCCTTTCTTGTCCTCACCGCGCTGCTCGTCCTGCGCTTCGTCCGCACCGGCGGCATCCCCATGCTGCGCATGATGGGCGGCGCACCCGACGCCGACCACGACCACGGCGCGCACGCCGACCACGACCACAGTGATCACCAGGCCCCGCATGACCGCGCTCCCAGCGGACGTGATCACGCCGCCCAGGACCACACCGGGGATCACCCGTCCGGCCACACCCACTGACCCACAGCGCTATCCGGCTGCGATCTCGTCAATGGCCGCGTGGAGGCGGTCGCTGGCTTCATCCGCGACCTCCTTCACCCCTGGTACGTCGACCAGGTCGGCCATCAGATGCGGGTCGGTGGCTTCGACCCGCACCATGTCGGGTCCGATGGCGCGCACCACGACGTTGCAGGGCAGCAGCAGGCCGATGCGCCGATCAGCGTCGAGCGCACGGTGGGCCAACGGCGGATTGCACCCAGGATCAGGTAATACTCCATATCGACCCCGAGCTTGGCGCGCATGGTCGCACGAACATCGATCTCGGTCAGCACGCCGAAGCCCTGCCGCGCCAGGGCTGTTCGAGTTCACTCGACCGCATCGTCGAAGGGTGCGCGCAGGGTCGCCGACAATTTCGCGTTCGCTGTTGGTCCCTTTTCGAGGGCGCCCCGGATCCCGCAGTCAACTCGACGTGCCGGTGCCGAGGAGCTCCAGGCGGCGGGTGTACTCCTCGTCGTCGATCTCCCCACGCGCGTACCGCTCGGCCAGTATCTGTTGGGGGGTCTGCCGGGCACCAGCGTCGCCGCGCGGGGCGGCTCCACCCGAGTAACGAACGAGGGTGACGAGGCCCCCGATCACGAGTGCCCAGAAGATCAGCATGCCGATGGTCATCAGGGCATAGCCCCAGCCACTCATGCCGTTGCCATACCACATCATCATCTCTGTACTCCTTCGAATCGATCAGCCGCTGCCGCAGGCGATCACATCGTCATCGGGGGCAGAATGCCCTGCTGGTGCAGCCACATCATGATCGTGTGGCACGCCTGCATCAGCGGCGACTGCATGTCCATGTTGTTCATGTCCATCGGCTCAACTCCTCGAACTCGGGCCGTCGAACATCTCCGACCGTGTCGAGTTCGACGATCACACGGCCGCCCCCGGTGTCAGCAGAGTCCGAAGACCCCACCGCCGATCGTCGAATGGCTCAAATCATTGGGAGACGCGGTTAGCCAACGGCCTGGGTGCGGACGGCGTCGAGTTGAGCGGGGGTGCCGAGGACGATGAGGATCGAGCCGGAGTGGAGGGCGGTTTCGTCGGTGGGATTGGCGAAGAACTGGCCGTCCGAGGTTCGAAGAGCCAGCAGCAGCGCGCCGGTGGTCCGGCGCAATGCGGTGTCGGTCAGTGAGCGCCCCACCAGGCGCGAGTCGGCGCCGATCACGATCTCCTCGATCCGGTATTCGAGGGTGTCCTCATGCATGACCACGTCGAGGAACTCGGCCACGTTGGGTTGCAGCGCGAATGCCGCCATTCGGCGACCTCCGATCAGTTGAGGGTTGACCGCCCGATTCGCTCCGGCCCGAAGCAGCTTGGACTTGGAACCCTCGGTTCGCGCCCTGGCGATGATGACCAGGTCCGCGCGCAGCGCTCGGCTCGACAGCGTGACGTAGACGTTGTCGGCGTCGCTGTCCAGTGCGGCGATCAACGACTGAGCGTGCTCGATGCCGGCCGCGTCGAGCACGTTGTCATCGGTGACGTCGCCGAGGATGTTCGGAAAATCGATGTCGCGCAACCGTTCTGGGTCCCGGTCGATGACCACGACCGTGTTGCCGAGGCTGCGCAGATATTGCGCTGTCGCGCGGCCGACCCGTCCCCAGCCGCACACGATGATGTGCCCGCGCATTCGTCCTATCTGGCGGTTCATTCGCCTCCGCTCCAAATGGTGCCGTAGATGTCCTTCGATGAGGGCCTCCAGCATGACCCCGAACATGTAGAAGACGGTGCCCGCGCCGACCAGGATGAGCACCATGGTGAACACCTGGCCCATCGGAGTGAGCGGATGGACCTCGCGGAATCCGACGGTCGTGATCGTTGTCACCGTCTGATACAGCGCGTCGAGCAACCCGAACCCCAGAACCGCGTAGCCGAGGGTGCCCGCCAGCACCACCAGCAGGAACGCCAGCCCTACACGGCTGAGGCGTCGCAATGGGTTCATGCGGGAATTGTGTCATCAACCCGCGCAAACCAGACCACTACGTACCGTGACGGAGGTCGACTCGAACGCCGCGGAACCGGCGTCGCGCCCTACTGCGCCTGGCCGACTCCACGGGCGTACTGACGATTCGGCTCCCCGAACTGATGATCCGACCTCCATCGAAGGTTGGACCGACGTGTATCGATGGCCTCTACGACCGAGCGGTCGGAGCTTGCAGAATTCGACGGATGCAGACCTGCGCGGCCTACCGCTATGAACCCCCGGCACTGCCGGAATCGCAACCACAGCACTCGAACTCGCTGTCTCGCACTCGGGCGGGTCGGCCGTGACCGCCGAGTTGACCGAGTCCAGGGCCGACAGGCGCGCATGGCTCGGGCTCGGGGTCTTGGCCGCGGGGCTGTCGATGATCGTCATCGACGGCACCATCGTCGGTGTCGCTTTGCCGGTCATCGTCACCGATCTCGGTCTCGACCTGACCGACGCGCAGTGGGTCAACAGCGCCTACTCCGTGATCTTCGCGGCGCTACTGCTGACCACGGGGCGTCTCGGCGACCGCCTCGGCCGGCGACGGATGTTCATGGCCGGCGTGCTGGTGTTCATGGTGGGTAGTGTGCTGGCCGCCATGGCGAGCAGCGCGGTCGCGCTGATCGTTGCCCGGCTGGTGCAGGGAGTCGGTGGGGCGTTCGTGCTGCCCGCCACCCTGTCCAACGTGAACGCCACGTTCCGCGGCAGGGACCGCATCGTCGCATTCGCGGTGTGGGGCTCGGTCATCTCCGGTATGGCCGCGGTGGGGCCGCTGCTCGGCGGCAGCCTGACCGCCTATCTCAGCTGGCGATGGATCTTCCTTGTCAATATTCCGCTGGGGGTGGCTGTTCTGGTCGGCACGCTGCTCGTGGTGCGCGAAACCAAAGCGGAGGTCACCGAGCCCGGGCTGGATGTCGACGGCTTGCTGCTCAGCGTAATCGGCTTCGGCGGCGTGATTTTCGCGCTCATCGAAGGTCAGCGCCTGGGTTGGTGGCGGCCGTTGTCCGAATTCGGCGCCTTCGGTGTCGAATGGCCACGGCAGGCGCCTGTCTCGGTCGTTCCGGTAATGGGTCTGATCGGCATCGCCGCGCTGACACTGTTCGTCGTATGGGAACGGCATCGTGCGCGCCGGGGCAGGTCCGCGATTTCGGATCTGAGCCTGTTTTCGTTCCCGACCTTCAGCTGGGGCAATCTGACCGCACTGACCGTGGCGATCGGAGAATTCGGGCTGCTGCTGGTACTGCCACTGTTCCTGGTCAACGCCGTCGGTCTGTCGACGATGAGCGCGGGCCTGGTGCTGGCGGCAATGGCCCTGGGCGCCTTCGGATCCGGAGCGGCCGCCCGGCATATCGCCGCCGTGCTCGGCGCCCCGGGGACGGTGGTCGCGGGACTGATGCTCGAGGCGATCGGTGTCGCCGTTGTCGCACTGTGCATCTCGGCGAGCGTCTCGGTGTGGCTGCTCGCCGGGCTCCTCGCCGTGTATGGCGCCGGATTGGGCCTCGCCTCAGCGCAATTGACCGGAACGGTGTTGGTGGACATACCGCCGGAGAAGTCGGGTCAAGCTTCCGCGACGCAGAGCACGGTGCGACAGCTCGGCGCCGCACTCGGTGCCGCGATCCTCGGTGCGGTCCTCTCGGTCGGCTTGGCGCACAGCCTGACCGATCGGTTGGACCCCATCACGCAGATCCCTTCGCCTGTGAAGCAAGGATTGGTCACGGCGACAAGGGATTCCGCCGGCGGAGCCATTTCCGGACTGCGCACACAGGGCGATACGGGCAGATTCGGACCGGCGGGTTCCGAGATCACCACCGCGCTGTCCGAGGGATTCGCCGATGCCACCCGATCGGCGCTGTTCACCGCGGCCGGTTTCCTCGCGCTCGGCCTGGTCAGCGCGACCATCCTGAACGCCCGAAGCAGTCGCCGCTGATAATGGCCTCGATCGGGACCGCGGGGGTACGGCCGGAGCCGTCGGTGCGCCGGAGCACCCTCGTCGCTCGCCCGTTCTACAGTGAACGCTCACGAACGATGCGGGCGATGTCCAGATCGCGCACTCGGTGCAGTGCGGGGAGTTGGATGACGAGTGCTGCGATGAGGATCGCGAGAGCGACGAGCGCCGGTGTCGGGGAGCGCATCGCGAGCTCGAGGTGGGCGCCTTGGTTTTCGTAGGTGGACATCAGCCAGCGGGCGATCAGGATTCCGCAGCCAACTCCGATGGGTATGCCGACAATGGCCAGGGCGACATTTTCGGCGGCGATCAGCCGAGACAGCATTCCGGATCCCATGCCCGCCGCTCGCAGGGCGCCGAGTTCGCCGAGACGTTCGCCGATATTGGCCGACATCGCGTTGAACAGCAGCGCGGCGGCCATGACGGCGGCGAACAGGAGCATGATCCCGACCAGTGTGTCGTACATGGCGAACGCCTGCCGCATCGCCGAGGCGAGGGTAGCCGTGGACAGGTACGCGACCGCACCGGGGATCGTGGTGAGCCGATCGGAGACGGCCTGTTCATCGGTGACGCCGGGCCGCAGTTTCACCAGCACACCCGTGTCCGGCACAGGCCCGAGCGCCTGTCGCAGATAGTCGGCCGAAACGTAGACGACCGGGGACAGCGGCTCGTCGACGAACCCGGCCACGGGCGCGGAGAGGTGGTGCCCGGTAGCGGTATCGGAGACGTCGACGGTGTCCCCGACGGACACTCCCAGCGTGTCATGGAGTCCGGAGCCGAGCAGCAAGCCGTTGCCGGACAACTGATTCGAGCCTGATTTCGCGGTGAACCGGTGCATTTGCGTTGTGGGAGGCAAGCTGATCAGGAGGGTGTCGTAGTGGCGCTCGCCCGCTGAGAGCGCGACGTCGTAGCGGCCCACGGGCTCGGCCGCGGCGACGTCGGGGTCCTGTCGGACGCGGGCCAGCACGGTGTCGGTGGCGCCGGGTGTGGTGGCGATCTCGGCGTCCTGCAGCGTGATTCGGCTGTACTGCCTGTCGATGAGGGTGGCGACGGTGTCGCGTAGACCGGCGAACACCATCACCAGGCTCACCGAGAGGGCTACACCGGCGACGGTGAACACGGCGCGGCGGCGGTTGCGCAGCACGGCGCGCAGTGTCATGCGCCAGCGTGCGGGTGCGCGTTCCAGCAACGGCAGGAGGCGTTCGACGGCGCTGCGTCCCCCACGCCGGGCCGGTGGCGCGATGCGCATGGCTTCGGCGGGACGCATACGCGCGGCGGCACGCGCGGGTGCCCAGGCGGCGAGGGTAGCGGCGGCGATCGTGGCGGCGGAAGCGACGAGCAATGTGAGGGGATGCAGCGCGGTTACGTGCAGGGGCAGGCCGAGCGCCTGCGTATACCGGGTGGTGATCCATCCCCCGAGCAGATAACCCCCGACGAGACCCGGAACGATGCCGAGTAGCGCACAGGCCAAGCCGTATCCGAGATAGTGCACACGCAGCCGGGCCGGGGAGAACCCGTTGGCGACAAGGGTTCCGATGACCGCGCGCTGCGCCGCCACCACGCGCGACAACAACACGTAGGTGCCGAGCACGGCGGCAACCAGGAACAACCACGGCAGCAGGTTGGCGAAGGTCCCGAACGCGTTGACGTCATCCTGAAGAGCCCGATACGACGGTTGCTGATCACGCGGAACCAGTTGCAGGCCGTGCTCTCGTGCCGTCTGCTCGGCTGCCCGAACCAGTTCCCCGGCCGCGGCACGATCTTGCGCGTACAGCGCGACCTGTTCGATCGGGTCGGGCAGATTCCTGACCAGATCACTGTCCGGGACGAACACGACTCCGAAGTGCTCGGGGGTGCTCATGATCTCCTGGATGGACCGGGCAGGCCAGAAGTACTCCGCCGACAACGCCGATCCGGCCACCGGAACTGCCTGCCGGCCACGAGAAGTCAGCAGTTCGATGCTCTCGCCCGGCTGCAGGGCGTAATGGTCGGCCAGATGCTGTTCGACCACGAGCCGACCCGCCGACGGCAGTTCGCCCGACCGCATCGCGAGCTGGGAAACGCTGGGCTGCACCGCCTCCGGGACGCCGATCGCGCGCCCGAGGAATGCGCGACCGTGAATGCGGATGCCGACCTCACTCTGGTGCCGTACCTCGACGGCCGGTTCTCCCGGCAGCCGGTCGAGCGTCGAACTCAATTGAGCGGCACCGGGACCGGAGATGATCGCGTCGGGCAACCGCTGCTCGCTATAGGCACGGGCGAAGGACTGATCGAGGTTGCGGTAAGCGTCCGTGGCCGCGACGAAGGCGGCCACGCCGATGGCCAGGACTGTGGCGATGGCGAGGAACTGCCAGCGCTGCCGCCACAGGTCGCGGCGCAGTTTTCGTGGCAGCACCCGGCTCACCACTGCAGCTCCGATGCCTCGACCGGATGGGCCACGGTCTCGGACCGGCTGATCGCACCCGAACGCAGCCACACCACACGATCGGCCATGCGGGCGATCTCGGAATTGTGCGTGACGAGCAGGACCGTGTGATGCCCCTCCCGGGCGAGCTCGCGCAATACGGCCAGCACCTGTCGTCCCGTGTTGAGGTCGAGACTGCCTGTAGGTTCGTCGCACAGCAGCAGCGGTGGTTCCTTCACGATCGCCCGTGCGATGGCGACGCGCTGTTGCTGGCCGCCCGACAGCTGTCCCGGAAACCGATCGGCCACATCGCCGACACCGACCAGGTCGAGTGCACCGCGGCTGCGGGCGGCGGCGTTCGGCCCGGTCAATTCCGCCAGAACCTCCACGTTCTCCTGCGCTGTCAGGGTCGGAACCAGATTGAAGAACTGGAAGACGAACCCCACGCGATCCCGGCGAAACGCGGTGCGCTGCTTGTTGTTCAGTGCGCCGATGTCCACGCCCGCGACCTCGATGACACCTGCCGAGGGTTCCTCGATCCCGCCCACCAGGTTCAGCAACGTGGTCTTACCCGATCCCGACGGACCCAGCAACACCACGAACTCACCGGGACGCACCTCCAGATCGAGCTCCCGCAGCGCGACCACCCGTCCGGCTCCGGAACCATAGGTCTTGCCCACTCCGGTCATCCGCAGCGCGGGCGCACCGGACGCAGCGGCGGCCTCCGCGGCGAGCAACGGATCGACATGCGTGCGTCGGCTCATCTACTCAGCGTCACCACCCGGTGCCCGGAGCGAAAAGGGCCCCTTGTCACAGGCGTCCGTGTCCAAGGACCGGACCCCGACGTCATATCAACTTCCGAGGCGCGACCAGCGCGGGCGCGGTGGCTGGTGTCGTGGTGGCCTTGCCCATGCGAGTCGGGGCGACGGTTGTGTCGAAGTCAGTCGATGAATAACTCGCGCGCCATCTCCTTCCACTGCGGGTATCGAGAACTTCACCGGGACCTCGTTCCATTCCGCCCAGTGGGATCACGACCACGATCTGACCGGCCGCCGGGTGGCGGTGATCGGTACCGGCGCCTCGGCCGTGCAGTTCATCCCGCAGATCCAACCGCGAGTGGAGCACTTGTCCGTTTTCCAGTGCCGCACAAGGCGGCAATTCATCGAAGGGCGCAGGTGATCGGCTTTGGGTCGGAACATCACGGCAACCGCGCGGTCGCGACCCGCCCGGCGCCTCGCCGAATCGCGCAGTGCACGCACCGGGGAGTACAGTCCGCGTCTCGCCGCGTTGGGCCGGTTCACCATGGGACACCGACTTTTGGGGCGGCTCGCCGCCGAGCAGTTCGCCGCCGCCGGTGTCTCCCGGAACGTGGTCATCCCCCCAATTGTGGTCATTCCCCCAATGCTGCTTGCGACGCCTCCGGGGCGCTGGAGATGATGCCGATCACCGTTGCGACGAGTTGGCCTTCGGGATCGCGCAGTCGCGGCAACGATGTCCTGTTCACCAACAGGGATCCGAGAGTGAGATCTACCAGTTCGGCGCCGACCTGTTCGGCAGAGCTGCGCCCTTCCGGCTCGAACCACGTCCACGCCCATTGCGCGGCGCCGAAGACGAGCAGGCTGCGGATACTGGTATCGACGGGGTGAAAGTCACCGGACGCGACGCCCGCGTCGATCACGCCGCGCAGTATTCCGATGTAATGCCTCCGCAGCTTGCGGCCCTCGGAATCCTCGGCCTCCTGGGCGAGTCGTGCGACCTCGCGCTGGAATGCGACGGTCCGATTTCGGTCGTGCACCTGATACAGCATGGCCGCGTGCAACAGCCCGGCCAGCTGCTCGGGCGGTGTGGCGAAGGCGGACACAATTCGCTCCGCCTCATCCACTCGCCGCCGCATATAGGAAATATGCAGAGCCTCCAACAACCGCGCCTTCGTGCCGTAATGGTGCACGATCAAGCCCTGTGAGATGCCCAGCTCGCTGGCGACATCGCTGAAGCTCGTTCCGTCGTAGCCCTTCTCGGCGACATGGCGCGTGAAAATATCGAGAATCGCGCCAGACTTGCCTGGTCCCGCCGCACGCCCAGTCACTGATCCCGCCCCTCTTCGTCCAAATGTCCGGAACTCTAGCACCGACCGACCGCTCGACCAGTCGTTGACTGAGTGCGCAGTCAGTATTAGCATTATGCGCCGAGCCGCAGCGGCGCGCTCTTTACATCATCCATTCATCTCGAAAAAGTTGACCTACCGCCCATGTATCAACACGCATATCCCGCCGAGGCCGTCATCGAGCACCGAGCCTCCGAAGATTTCGCATGACCAGCTCTCTCTGGCAGCGCCAATTGTGGTCACCCGCGGACGCGGGTGTAGCGGCGTACGGGGATGAGGCGACGGACGCGGAATCGCTGCTGTCGCCAGATCAACTGCTGGCCGCGATCGCCGGGCGGCTCGCCGATCCGTTCCCGCTCATCACGTGGGCGAGGGAACTGGGCGATCTGCACGCCGCGTTGATTTCGGCGGTTTTGAATCCGCGGCAGAATGCGCCGGAGGTCACCGAGGCGGCGTTGTGCTCGGATATCGCGAAGGTTATCGACAAGATCAACTCTTGGGCCGCGTCCTCTGTACGCCACGACCGGTGCGCCCGCCGCCATACGCACACCTTCGGTGAGGTGATCAGTCAGGTCGCGAAGACCTACGCCGAGGCGTGGTGGACGGTGCTGCACAGTGACTGCGAGGAACTTCGGCACTCGGCGTGGGTCCATCTCGGCGAGGTTCGTGACGGTTACGCGCACCTCATCGGCGATATCCGGGCGGGCCGCGTTCAACTCCCGAGGGGCTGGCGAGGCATCCGGCACACCCGGCCCGCGGAGTGAAACCCATCCCGGGGCTCGCCGAAAGGCGAGGGCGGGATGGATCAGACGTCGATGACCCACGTTCGAAACGTGTGCGCTGTCACCCGCGAACGCGCAAGTACGCCATCCGGTGACACAGCTAGCGCTGGTTCTGGACTGTGGCATGAGGCGTGAGGCGGCCGGAGACGGTGTCGACGATGCTCAGGTTGGGCGGTTCCCCTTGTGTCTGTTCGCCGCCGGAGTCCGGGAACGGCACAGCGAACCGGTCGGCTCGACCCGCGAATCGATGATGTAACCGGTGGGACCTATGTCACTGATTCGAATGTCTTTCGGTCCCAATGTCCGATATCCGACTGCCCTTGCGATGGGGTGAATCCCGTTTGCCGACAGTCTCATTCAGCTGAATTGCGGTATGTATCACTCCGCCCCGCGGTGGTCGCCCGTTCTCGTTGCTCTACGGTTGCCCGGTGCTTACGTATGCAGAAGAGGTTGCGGATCAACTGGTCTCGCCGGTCGACGCGGGCGACCTGATCCTGGGGCCGACGGAACTGTTCTTCTCCACCACCGACCGGCGCGGTGTGATCGGCCTGGGGAATTCCGTCTTCGCCCGCGTATCGGGCTACGCGCTCGACGAGCTGGCCGGACGGCCGCACAATGTCGTCCGCCACCCCGATATGCCGGCCGGAATGTTCCGGCTGATGTGGGAACGGCTTGCCGATGGCCGACCGGTGGGGGCGTTCGTCAGGAACCGGGCCAAGGACGGAACGGCGTATTGGGTGTTCGCGATGATGAGCCCGGTGCGTGATGGCTATGTCTCGGTGCGGCTCGCTCCGTGCAGCCCGTATTTCGGCCTCGCCGAACAGGTTTACGCGCAGGCGCGCACCGCGGAGCAGGCAGCGCGCGGTTCCGGGAACGACCGCCGTGGCATCGCCGCGAGCGGCATGGCCGGGCTCGAGGAAGCACTGTGTCGCCACGGATTTCGTTCGTACGACGAGTTCATGCACGAAGCTCTGCCCGCGGAGATCGCGGCTCGCGGCAATCTGGTCTCGGCGACGTCACCGCGGCCGGACTTGTCCGGGCCCATCGGTTCCGTGCTCGCGGGCACCGCGCTGGTGGATGCGAGGCTCGCTGAGGTTGTTGGGCGATTGGGCGAATACCGGGAGCTGTGCGGCCGACTCATGACCGCCGCTACTCGGGTCGCCGACATCACCCGCCGCATCGATCGATCCGTTGTCGCGGCCAGGGATGCCTCCGAGCGGGTCGCCGCAGAGCATCCGGTGCTGCTCAATATCGCCCGGGTGATGGGTGAACCAATGAGCGAAGCGGTCGCCGCATTGCACACGCTGGGGCCCGAACTGGACCGGTTGCGTACGGCGGTGACGGAGCTGCGGTTCCGAATCTCGTTGGCCGCCTTGTACAACAGCATGGTCGCGGCCTTCGCCGCCGAAGTGGTCGACGGCGCGGCCCCGGCGCGCACGCTGAAGGCGGTACCCCTGCTGTGCGACGCGACCGCCATCGGGCTGTGCGATATGGCCGACCAGATGCGCGAGGTGAATGCGCAACTGTCGATCGTCGCGCACCAGACCGAACGGGCGAGTGCGGCACTGGACCGCTTCCGGCGCTTCCTCGGTCAATGGCGTCTGCGCGTCCTGCGGCACAAGGCCGGACCGGCGATCGGCGCGAAACTCGACCCCATCGACGCGGAGATCGCGGTGAGCTGGGAATGGATGGAACTCCTCCACGGTCTGGGACGGGAGTTCCGCTCCGGAGCGGTGGTTTTCGACTTCGTGACGGTCGAGGCGCAGCTTGCGGCGATCACGTTGGCCGCCGCCGAGTGCGATACCGACTGAAGGTCCCCGAGAGGTGGTCGAGGACCGGGCATACCTCGGTCCGAGATCCGGGGCGTGCGGGCGCGGTGGTGTTGTCGGTCGCGATCCGGCGAGGACGGTGTCCTCACGCTGACTTCCTGGCGAGGGTTGTTCACGATCGCGTCGTGCGAATCGCCCGGCTGCGGTATACCTAGCGTTATAAGGGGTTTCCAATCTCAGCACACGAGGAGACTTGCCGTGTCCGGTTCGATCGATTTGCATACCGATGTGCCGCATTCGGCTCGGATGTATGACTACTTCCTCGGCGGTAAGGACAACTACCAGGCGGATCGTGATGCGGCGGAAAAGGCGCTGCAGGAGTTTCCGGCGGTCCGGGTGACCGCGCGCACGAATCGTGAATTCATGCGGCACGCTACGCGATATCTGGCTGATCACGGTGTTCGCCAGTTTCTCGACATCGGGACGGGTATTCCGACGGAGCCGAATCTGCACCAGGTTGCTCAGGGGCTGGCTCCGGAGTCTCGGGTGGTGTACGTGGACAATGATCCGCTCGTGTTCGCGCATGCGAGGGCGCTGCTGGTGAGCTCGCCCGAGGGTCGGACCGCGTATGTTCAGGCCGATGCCGCGGATCCGGCGGCGATCCTCGCGGCGCCGGAATTGCTGGAGACGCTGGATCTTTCGCAACCGGTGGCCGTATCGCTGATGGCGCTGCTCCATTTCGTGCCCGGTGATGTCCACGAGATCGTGAAAACGTTGATGAAGCCGTTGGCGCCGGGCTCCTACCTCGCGATCTCGCACGTGACGACCGACTTCGACGACGGCGACTCGGATCCCGACGGCATGGCGCGCCTGCTGCAGGTCTACATCGATCGCGGTATCCCGGTGCGGCCGCGCACCCGTGACGAGGTCGCGCGACTGTTCGACGGGCTGGAACTGGTGGACCCCGGTGTGGAGGTGATTCACCGCTGGCGCCGCGAGGGCATCGAATACCCGCCCGGCCATGACAAGAATGTCTCGCTCTACGGCGGCATCGGCAAGAAGATCTGAGCACGGCGTCCCCGCCGACCCGCCCAGCCGTGGCGGGCCGGCCGACGCCGGCCGCCATCTACCGAATGCCGGAACCCTCCGAGCTTTGGTCGGCGCCACCGTCTTCTCCGAGCAGAGCGTCGCGTAATCACCGGGATCAGCCGCACGGGCACAGATTCCAGGCGCGTTGTTCGATTTCGAGATGGGCGGAGGCGCGGAGGTGGTCGAGCAGGCGCCGCCATTGCGGGGACCAGTCCGCGCGCGGGGCCCAGGTGGCGATGAGGGCAAGGGACAGGAGTTGGGCTGGGAGGGAAGGGTGTTCGGTGAGGGCGGTGGCGGCGGGGAGCATGAGCTGGGCGGGGACGCTGTGATCGCGCCGGGTGAAGTGGCGGGCCAGGGCGTAGTCGGTGAGGGTGGTGACATACAGGGGGCGGTCATGAAGAAGCGCGGCGAAGGACAGCAGACCGGTGGACAGGGCTTCGGCTGAGGCGGGGTCGGTGGGAAAGGGGAGCAGGTGCAGGGCCAGGGCGGCCGAATCCTCCAGGAAGAGTGGGTGAGTCGCCAGCCGGCGTTGCAGTTCGGCGGCAAGGTGGAGATCCGCGGCGGTCGGATGATCGCCGGCGATGCGGCTCGTGACGTGTCCGATGATGGAGCGCGCGCGGTGGCGGGCGGTATCGTCGCGGGGCGCCGTGAGCAGTGGATCGAGGACCGGGAGGATTTCGTCGCCGAGCACGCCGGCGTCGAAGAGAGCCAGCAGGATGGGCAGTTCGTCGGCGCCGCGGGGGTCGGCCGGGTCACTCACGGCCGCAATGAGATCGGTGCATCCGGCGGTGTAATAAGTGGCCCAGGACGAGAAGGCGCGGGTGGTGCGGAAGCGCACGCCCGGATCGTCGGAGGCGGTGAGGAGACGACGCGCGAGGACCGCGTAGCGGGGGCGGTCGGCGGGCGCGTAGTCGAGCGGGCCGGTCTGACACAGGGTTCGAATGAGGAGCTCCCCCGCGCCTGGAGCGGCCGCGTCCAGCAGCGCGTCGAGGGCGCGGGGATTCTCCGGCCAATGTTGCAGAGCCACGGCGAGAGCCGTCCGCACATCCCCGTGGAGATCCGGCTGATTCCATTGGCGCAGCAGCACATCCAGCGGCTCCACCCGATGCCGCTCCAGCAGGCGGGCCGCCTGCTTGCGGACGGTGATCTTGCGATCCGGCCCGGTCAGCGCCGCCACCAGCAACGGACCGAGAACCGATGGGCGCACCGAGCGCGCACAGCGGGCCATGGCGGCGACCGCGGCGGCCGAGGTCGATCCGGCGGCGTGGTCGAGCAACAACGCCATGGCCCGCGCGCTGCCCGAACGTGGCGATGTATCGGTCGATCCCGCGACAACCGGACAATCGCGTGCACCCACTCGGGCCGCGGCATCGAGCGCGGCCTCCGCGATCGGGATGTCCTCCTGGTCGGCCAGCTCGGCCAGAGTGGCGAGGCTGCCGGGCAGGAGACCGAGTGTCCGCACCGCATGCAGCCGCGTATCAACCGGCAGCGCGGTGTCTTTCGCCGCCGAGCCCATGACCTCGCGAACGTGATCACGCTGTGATTCGGTCCAGCGCGACGCCATCGACGCGGTGATCGCCGGCACCCAGCCGTCGTCCTCCGTACGCACGGCGGCGAGCGTCAGGGTGAGCAGATCACTGCGTTCACGTGCGACCACGCGCCACAGGTCGTGAACCGAGTTCAGCCGGGGATGCTCGATGAGAAGCCGCGCCAGCCGCCCGTCCCGCCGCGCCAACTCCGCGAACCAGAACCTCTCCCAGTGCTCACGCCGGACCGTGAGCTCGAACTCGTCGTGCGCACGCAGATCATCCTGGAGCTCGTCCAGCCGGTCGGCGCGCCGGCCGAACGAATTGACCAAAGCCATGGCCAGCGCGGTGCTGTGCCGCTCGCGCTCCTTGCTCAGGTGCGGCTCGAGGGCCGCGAGCAGCCGGACTTCCGCACCGCGCGGCAGCACTCGGTCCAGTCGATCGCGCCCGGAATCGAAGGACCGGTGCTCCTCGACCCGCCGTCGATATCGTCGCTCGATCCGGTAGGGCCGGTCCGGGTCGCAGCGCAGTACCTGATACCCGAACCGGCCGATCAGGCGCGCATAGGTTTCGAAGGCCCAGTCCATCAGCGCAGGAACGGAATTCGCGTCACAGTGCTGAATCACCCGCGACACCGATCGGCGCAACGCGTACATGCTGCGATCCGAGGTGTCGCGGGCTCGAACCACCGCGTCGGTGATGAGGGTGAGTGCGGGGACCAGGCCATCCTCGAGCACAGGAATGCGCAGCAGGGCAATACCTTCCAATACCTCCGCCCGGACCGGGTCCTGCTCGTGGCGGGTCCGGCGGGCGACCTCGTCGAGAACGACGCGCAGGGTCGCGGGATCGCCGGTCCGGACCGCGCACTCGATGAGCAGCGCCCGGGCCGCCCCGCGCATCCGCGCGTCACCGCCATAGGCCGCGGCCGTCAGCGCCTCCACCGCCTCCTCGAACGGCAGGTGCGCCGTCAGACGCAAGGGCAACATCGGATCGTCGAGCCGTCGCCGCGATGAATGCCACACGGAACCATGCCATTCCAGCATGCGGCGGGCCTCCGCGGCGGCCCGCCCGGCGGGCAACCAACGCAGTGCGGACTGGGTCGCGAGGCCCTTGGCCTGGTCCGCGTCCCGATCCAGCACCGCGTCGTACACCCCTTCGCGCAGGCCCGGTGGCAGCAGGGGGAGCGCATGCGGCAACTGCCAGGCCGAGATGAGCCCCACGATCGCGTCCGTCGGCAGGACGGGCCGGTGCGCGAGCAGCAGCGACTGCGCCGGATCGATGTAGTAGGCGGGGGTCCGCGACACCATGCTCGCGGTCCGCGCGGCATCGCAGCGGATGAGCGCCCGCAGCACCGGCGGGGACAGCTCGCCTCGCCAGCGGCCCCGCAAATGGCTGTCCAGAACATCCAGCGCGCGTTGAGGTTCCAGCCGGGCCGCTTCGGAGAACCCGCGCCGATAACGCCGCCACCAGTAGTAGTCGTGCGTCGTCACGCCGTCGATCGCGTCCAGCAGTGCCAGCGGATGTCCGCGGCCGATCGCCCGCCACGCCGTGCTCACGTGCAACAGCTCCGGCAGCAGCCGCGCCACTACACCGGTCGAGCAGGCCGGGAGCAGCGCCGCCGCTTCCCGATCGCCCCAGCGTGCGCGTACTTCCGGGAGTAAACCGTCGGCCAGCGCCGTGCGCCCGGTGTGTCGCAACGTCCGGTAGATCGCCCGCCGCAGGTCGGTCGGCGCATCAGCCAGGGCCGCCATGATCGCGGCATCGGACACCGGCAGCGTGCGCACGGCCCGCAGGGCCGCGCGACGCAGTGCCGGGTCCGGCCCGGCCAGCACACCATCGATATAGGCGAGATCGCGCGCGGCCATGGCCATGTGCAGCGCGAGCCGCGGACCGTCCGCACCGACCGCACTGAGCTGCGACAGTACGTCCGCTAAGGTTGAACTCCCGGCCAGTTGCCGGGCGGCGAGCGCCAATTCCCGCATGCGCCGGGAGTAGGGAAGAGTTTCATCGAGAGCCAGTGCTCGCACTGGCGTGAAGGGGCTCAACGGCCCGGGCGGAAACCGCCCTTCCATGAGATGAACATGCGATCAACAGTAGCGGATGGCTCCTGATTCTCCGAAGGGATTGCGGCGGGCCGAGTGGAAACGGCTGCGACGCAAGCGATGGCGATGGCGAAGCAGGCGAGGGTGTACCAGGGGTTGCCGATGGGGTCCCCATTGCGGGTGACGCCATCGGTGGCGTCCAGGAAATCGGGCAGGGCGGTGGCCCAGAGCACGCCCATGACAATGAGGTAGACCACGCTGTAGACGCGGACGAACTCGTTGTCGTAGCGCGCTTCGGTGGACCCGCTCTGCCGTAGCCGAGCCCAGCGGCGGTACAGCAGTGCGATCGCCACCACGCTGAGCACGATCAACTCGAGCGCGTAAACGACGCCGCGAACCGTAGTACTGCCCGCGCCGAGCACCGTGGCCGGCAGCGGCAGGATGAAGGTCCCGAGTGAGGCCAGCAGGCCGATCACGATTGTGCGCCATACCAATTGGAGCCCGGTGAAGCGCTCGCCCCCGTCGACGCGGCGGCCCACGAACCAGTACACGCAGAACGCCAGCGACATCGGCCACAGCGCTGCGAAGACCACCACGCTCGGCAGCGGCACCGAATCGAACATGGGCTGGTTCAACGGATTCGAGGTCGACCATTCCCACCAGCGCAGCTGCGGGCCGATGTGATCGAAGATCTCGTAGAACGCGTGGTGCACGAAGCCGGCACAGACCGACCCGGCGAGCGCGCCGTATGTGCGGAATACTCCGAGCATCCGGACGATTTCATACGCGATCGTCGCCATGAACGGATAGATCGCCACGATGTAGAGCGGCAGCCGTCCCCACAGGAAATCCACCGTGAAGACGTTGTGCGCGAACATCGTGTCCACATGCCCCGAAATACCGAACGCCGCAGGAAAATACAGCGGCGGCTCGATGATGAACAGGTACGCGGTGGCGCCGAACCACAGCACCAGATTGGTGGGATCGCCGTGCCGGCGCAGCCGCACGATGGCCCACACCAGCGCCAGTGCCGAGCCGAGGATCACGGTCAGCTCGAGGACCGGCAGCGTCCAGTTCTCCAGTGCCAGCGGATTTCTCACCTCGACCAGCCCGCCCGCCGTGTCGCAGGAGAACCCCAGCGAGGTGGCGAGCTGGTCGAAGGTGGATGCGCAATGGTCGGCCATCAATTCGCCTCCGCCCCGGCTGTTTCCGCGCTGTACCAGCGCGTCACATCGTAGCCGTCCTGGTAGCGCTGGAACCACACATCGGCCAGCGCGGGCGTGTTCTCGTGTGCCGGATCATGTTTGGGCAGCTGGCTGCGAATGATGCCGCGCAGCGCGATGAGCTGCTCGCCCAACGGCAGGGCGTCGAACGCCCGCGGGCCCGGACCCGCGTAGGGCAGCGCGAAGCGCGGCAGCAGCCGGCCCAGCCGCTGCTGGTAGCGATAGGTCGCGAACATCGCCAGTGCGTCGATCTTGCGATCCTCGAGTCGCACATGCTTGTTGAACCCGGCGCACGCCATCCGGACGACCTTCAGCACGTGCCGGAAAATGGACGGCGCCATCCGCATGCGGTACAGATCGCTGCCCACCACGGACTCGAAGATGATGAGCGCGGAACTGCGGTGCTCCACCTCCTCGACGAAGTGCCAGATGAACAGGGACGCGACCCGATCGTCGCCGGGCCGGAACAGCGCGGCCTCGTTGTCCAGCATCAGTTTGAACACCGAGGTGAAGGTGGCTTCCAGGTCGGCGGTGTAGGCCAGTCGATATTTCAGCGGCGTATTCGCGGTGAGCTTGTCGAATTCGCCGACCACCTCGTCGAGGGTCTCCTGCAAACCCGGATAGCTCCGGATCAATCCGCGCACATGCTGGCGGTGCGCGGTCGAATGCTGGCCCTCCTGGCGCATGAACGCGTCGGCTTCCTCGGCGACCGCGGGATCGGTGATCTGCGGTTTGGCCTGGGTGATCATCTGCACGATCATCTTCTCGAATCCGATGGCCAGGAACGACACCGCGTTGGCCATGCTCGAGAAGGCCGGGTTCTCCGGATTCCAGAGAAACGGCACCTCGTGGTCTTCGAATGCGAAAGTCAGCTTCCGCACGATCAAATCCGTCATTTCGGCGATACCTCGTCTTCCGGAGGTGGATGGGTCCAATGGCCCGGTCGCGCGCTCCGATGCCGTTGTGAACATACAAACATACATGAGACTGTTCAAGTGTATGATTAGAAATCCCTGCTCAGCGGGGCTGCCGTGCGGGGTGGCGTGAGCCCGCGTGTTACGGTCGGGCCGTGGCACGAAGGCGCGGGTGGGGCGGGAGTCCGCCGGAGAACGATGCGGAGGCGTCCCGTCGAATAGTCGCCGCCGCAGTCGAATTGATCGCGCGCACCGGCGCGGAGATCAGCATCGCCGACGTCGCGGAATCCCTCGGCGTCATCCGGCAGACGGTGTACCGATACTTCCCCAGCGCGGACGCGCTCATGCGGGCCTCGGCCATGGCCTCCGTGGACGATTTCCTGGACCGGCTGGCCGCGCACGTCAGCGGTATGACCGATCCGGTCGAGGCCATGACCGAGGGTGTCGTCTACACCCTCGCCGAGGTGAGGCGGACACCGCACCTCGGCATTCTGCTCACGGCCACGTACTCCAACTCGGGCCCGGCCGGGGTCACCTCGGAGGAGGCGCAGGCCTTCGGCATCACCATGATCAAGCGCTTCGACGTCGACTGGCGGCGCTACGGCTACGATGACGAATCCCTGCGCGAACTGGTGGAATTCCTGCTGCGCACCATGCAGTCGTTCTTCATCTCACCGGGCAATCCGCCGCGCGGCGATGACGAACTGCGCCGGTATCTGCGCCGCTGGATGGGTTCGGCGATCATCGCCCAGGCGAGCTTGGTGTCGGGCGCGCCCCACGGGCGGTCGTGAGCTGTCAGGCCGTTCACTAGGCTGACCCGTTGTGTCCGATTCGCGCTCGAGGGATGTTTCTCGCTCCGTTACAACACTTTTGGTGCTCGCCGTGAGCGCCGCGGCGGCCTTGGCGCTGGTGTTCGCGTCGGTCGATCCCCGGCTGGAGAAGGCGGGAATCCTCGCGGGCGGGCTGGACGTGCACATCTACCGCGAGGGCGCCTGGCGGCTGCTGCACGGGTATTCGCTGTACCGGGGCGAGACCGTCGGCGGGCTGCTGTACACGTATACGCCCTTCTCGGCCATCGTGTTCCTCCCCGGACTGGCCGTTCCCGCTGCCTGGCTCACCGATGCGTTCCTGCTGGTGAATCTCGTTGTGCTGTATGCTTGTGTGCTGCTGTGCTGGCGCATGCTGGGCTATCGGCTGAGCCCGAGGCTCGCGAGTATCAGTGCGCTGCTGGCGATTACGTGTGTTTTCCTCGAGCCGGTGCGCACCACGCTGTTCTACGGCCAGATCAATCTGGTGCTGATGCTGCTGGTGCTGTGGGATTTCTCGCGGCCCGATGGCGGGCGGTTACGGGGGCTGGGTGCCGGCTTGGCGGCGGGGATCAAACTCGTGCCCGCGTTCTTCATCGTGCAGTATCTGGTGCTGCGCCAATGGCGTTCGGCCGCGACCGCGACCGTCGCGCTGGCCGCGACGATCGCCCTGGCCTGGATCGTCTCGCCGAGTGATTCGCGGGAGTACTGGTTCTCGACCTTCTTCCATTCCGAGCGCATCGCACCGGACACCGAGCCCGCCAACCAGTCGATCCGCGGGGTGCTCGCGCACCTGACCGGCGGCAGCGCGCCGATGTGGCTGTGGCTGGTCCTCGCGGGGGTGGTCGCGGGCGCGGGGCTGACGATCGTCGTCGCACTGGACCGCTGTGGTGAGCGCCTGCTCGCGGTGACGCTGGGGGGAATGACGGCATGCGCGGTATCTCCCTTCTCCTGGGGCCACCACTGGGTGTGGTTCGTCCCGCTGCTCGTTCATCTGGTGTACCGGGCACAGGCCCGGCCGCAATGGTGGCTCGCCGCCGCGGGGCTGGTCGTCGCGACCGGTGCCTGGACCTACCAATGGACTCCGGATTTCGCCTCTGTCGGCGTCTTCGTCCTGCCCAAGCCCTGGCACACGGAGCCGATCCTGGAGAACGCTCACGTCATCGTGTATGTATTCGCGCTGCTGTACGGATTGTCGGTGGCGCGGCGCGCGGAGGCCGCCGCCGTACGTTTTACTCACTGCGATTTGCCCGGTCGATGCCGTGAAGCGGACGGCATAGCCGGGACAATTCACAGCAAACATTCTTTGGCCGAAGAAGTGTGACCTGACATCGAATTTTGTTCCCTTCCAGGGTATTTGCCGGATATTCCTGAGCTGCGCGGCAATTCATTGCCATCCGTCCGATCTTCGGCAACGAATAGATAATCAGCACAGTTGTCGGTTCGAGATAGAACCGACTGGTTAGTGATGTTTGTTCACATTTAAAGAGAAAGGAAAGCGCATGATTCCGCACTTCATCGGTGACGTCATCGCGGCCGTGAACGATCTCCTCACGAGGTTGCTCGTCCCCTAGAGTCGCCCGGCCCGGGGCGGTTCGCCGCCCCGGGCCGCTGGCCGAGGGTTCGGCCCCGGGCTGTTACCGTGCCCTGACAAGGAGGGCACATGGCACTGAAAAATGTTGTGGCACACATGGTGAGCGTGGCCAATGCCGGTGTGGTGGCGCTGACCAAGCTGCCGGTGATCGGCCCGATCATGGGCCGCGGGTTCGTCGTCATCGCCTATACCGGTCGGCGCTCGGGCAAGACCTTCTCCACCCCGGTCAACTACTGGCGCTCGGGGGACGAGCTCGTCATCGGCGTCGCCATGCCGGACAAGAAGAACTGGTGGCGCAATTTCCAGGGTGCGGGCGCGCCGATTTCGCTGCGCCTGAACGGCGTCGACCGCACCGGTCACGCGGTGACGCAGCGCGACAACGGCCGCGTCTGCGTGCGTGTCACGCTCGACGACAAGGTCTGAGCCGCGCGCCCGCCGACTGGCGATACGGTGGCCCCCGACCTCGGCGAGCGCCATACGCGGCACGCGGGAGTTCGCGGAGCTGTCTACGACGGGCTGCTGACCCAGTTCGAGCGTACGGAGTCCGAGGGCTTCCTGCCGGCGCCGCTGGCGGACCAGGTGTATTTCGCCGACGATCCCGCGCAGGTCACGGCGTAGCTCGAGGGCGCAATCCGGCACGGCTGACCGGCCCGATTCGCATTGCCTCGCCGCGGCGTCCATGCCAGCCTGGATGACGGATAGGACGTCTCGAGGAGGCAGCCGTGCGGATCCGGACAGGACTCGAGGAGCGGTCGGCGCTGCGCGTCACCGTCGATTTCACCGATGCGGCGCATCGGTCGCTGGGCGTGGGCTGGTCGGTGGACGCGGCGGTGCGCAAGCGGTTCGAGTCCGCGCGAATCTTCCTGGTGGCTCTCGGATCCCGGCCGTGCCGGACGTATCTGGGACTGGTCGACTGGCAGGACCGGACCTCCATCCAGCTGCCCGAGGCACTGCCCGCGGGCGCGTATGCGATCGATATCGACGCCTACGGCAGCGCCAGCTGGGGCGATGGCCGCCTGGACGCGCGCGGCCGCAGCGCCGCGTTCACCGTCGAATCGACGGTCGTGGGCGAATCCGCGGGCGGCGGAGACGATTAGCGGGGTCCGGGGCCGGCGGCGAAATCGACCGGACCGAGCAGATCGGCCACGCGCGAGAGCTGTCCGGCGTACCAGGGAATCAGGTTCGGATCCTTCAGCTTTCCCGCCGGGGTGAAGCCGAGCAGCTCGTTGCCGACCAGGCTCCACTGCGGCACCGCGCCCGCGATGTGCGCGGCGACCAGATGTGGGCCGACCATGGCCTTGGCGTATCCCGCATCCGCGGCGTCGATGCGGAACCGGGCGTCGAACATGACATTGCCGGTCGCGGTCGGCTTGTCGCCGAACAGCGCCCTCCCGAACTGCGACATCATTCCGCGCTCGCGCACCGCGAGTGACGGATGCGCTCGGTCCAGCAGCACCAGCACGGCGATGTAGCGGTGGGTCTTGGCAGTCGTGGATTCGCCTGTGCTCGACGTGGTTTCGTAGCGGTATTCGGCCACGGTCACCCAGCGCCCGTTCACGATTCCGGTCAGGGTGACCCCGAGGCCGCGGCGATTGCGGCCGGGCAGCCGCGTGGTCCAGGGCGCGGACGATCGTTCCTGGAACGTCCAGCCGTTCGCCTTGGCCCACTCGTGCAGTCGTCTCTTTCGATCCCGCTCGGCGAGAACCGCTATGGGCAGCAGCACCGCCAGCAGCATCAGCGGAATGCCGATCAACACGCCGAGGACGAGTACCGCCGCTTCCATCCGTGCCCCCTTCGCCGGTGTTCGGTCCCCGTGGGACCGAACCATTCACGATGCCAGCCTTCGCGAGAAATCTTCCGGGTCGCCTAACGAATCATTGCGACGCGGAGGTGTCGCCGATCTGCTCGGCTATCTGGTGGGGTCGATGGACGCGGCCCCACGCGATCCGAGAGTGGCTCGTTCTCACGAAGGTTCACCATCTGAAGTGCGGCGCCATGCGCGTGCTTACCGCCGCCTGCACCGCCACCGGCTCGGCCGCCGCGTGCGGCGGTACACCGTCGCGGTGATCCGCGAACCCATGGAATCATTCACAGAGAAGTACTCGCCGCCAATTGCCGCTGCGGCGCAGGCTATTTCATCGATCGAGCCGTGAATGTCAGCGGCGCCCATCGGGGTCAATCGCAGCTCCACCGCGCCCACGCGTTCGAAACCCTCAGTGGGAGCTGGACTGAGCTCTTCGGCCATGGTGCGCATCGGTTCACTCTCCGCTCCCCGCAGCGGCTGGTCAAGAGGTTGTCGCATCAGCTGTCTGGGCCGCAATCGGATTCGGGGAGACCGGACCCCGCGGCAGCGGATATGCTGCTCGGCGAACCGCCGCGCCGGGAACAGGGGAGCGGGGGAGGATCGAGGGGTGCGGCCGTGGTGCGGCCGTGGAGCGGAAAGGCAATAACAGGATATGCGGGGTGGATGGGCCAAGCGGGGCCTGGTGGGAGCCGCGGTGGCCGCCTTGTTGCCATTCGGGGCCATGACGACCGGACCGGCCACGGCGGACACGAATCCGAATGCGTTCGACTTCTATGTCGACTCCAGCATGGGTTCGATCAAGTCCCGGATCGTGCGGGCCGCGGACGGCAATACCGACCGGGTGGTGTACCTCCTCGACGGCGAACGCGCGCAGAACGACTACAACGGCTGGGAGATTCACACCAGCATCCCGGCGGCGCTGGCCAAGTTCAATATCAATGTGGTGATGCCGGTCGGCGGTGAGTCCAGCTTCTACCAGGACTGGGACGCTCCGAGCAGCTTCGGCGGCGTCAATCCCGACGCCTCGCTGTTCCCGAGCCGGGATTCCGGTTCGGCGGTCGCGGGCTGGGACGAGACCTCCGGCAAGTCCTACACCTACCAGTGGGAGACCTTCCTCACCCAGAACCTGCGCGACGCCCTGCGGGATCGTCTGGGGTTCAGCGACTCTCGCAATGGCATCTTCGGGCTGTCCAGCGGCGGCAGCGCGGCCCTGCTGATGGCCGCCTACCACCCGGACCAGTTCAACTACGCCGGCTCGCTGTCGGGCTACCTGTACATGTCCGCGCCCGGCATGCGCGACGCGCTGCGCCTGGCCCTGCTGGCCGCCGGTGGCTACAACATCGACTCCATGGCGGCCGCGGGCAGCGCCAAATGGCAGCGCATGGACCCGTACGGCTTCGCGCAGAAGCTGATCGGCAACAACACCCGCCTCTACATCGCCGCGGGCAGCGCCGTCCCGGCCCAGCAGGACCTGTCCTCGGCCGACGCGGTCATCCAGGGCATGCCGCTCGAGGGCATCGCCCTCGCCAACACCAAGGCCTTCCAGGCGCGCCTGCAGGACCTGGGCTACGACAACGTCAGCTACGACTTCCCGAGCATCGGCGTCCACAATTGGGGCAACTGGGAGCAGGTGGCCAACCGCATGCTCCCCGATATCGCCCAGCACATCGGCAAGCCGCTGCCCCCCGGCGTCCAGCCCGCCCAGCCTCCCGCCGACGGCCCCGGCGGCGGCCAGCCCCCGAACGGCGAACAGCCCGCCGGTGGCCCGGCCCCCGGCCCACAGAACTGACAGCGGCAATCGAAAGATCCGCCGTCGCCCGTCACCCGGGCGGCGGCGGATCCATTTTCGTGCAGGTCCGCTGCTCGAATTATGTCGCGGCACAGCCGATCCCGGCGATGATCACGTAATGAGCAATGACGCGGAGATCGTGACGCTCACCCGAAACCCTCTCCCGACGTCGCGCCGCCACCAGCTCGTCTAGTGGCTCTGGGCGGGGTCGGGGGCGGCCTTGATGGGAGTGTCGTCGACCCAGCCCCAACGGGATTCGACTCGGACTGTCACCGGGGCGGTCGGGGTTTCGACGTAGGGGGTGAGCTTTTGGAGCTCGCCCCAGTCCCGGGTCCAGTCATGGTCGAGGTAGGCGGGGATGGTCCGGGAGCGGAGGAGGAGGGTGGACCAGCCCAGGGGGCCGCCGCCGGAGTCGCCTTGCCAGGATTCGGAGACCTGGGCGTTGAGTTTGTCGGGGAGGATGCGCCAGGTGGGAAGTTGGGCGACTCCGTCGCGGTGGCCGAGGGGGCGTTGGCAGGGGAAGGCCAGGCCGACGTGGAAGTCGGTGAGGACCGGGGCATCGTGGCCGACCACCGTGTCGAGGGTGGCGAGGTGGGGCAGGCGCGGCGGGGTGAGGGCCAGCCATTGTTTCCCGGTGGGGTCGTCGGTGCTGGCGACCAGGCGGATCGCAGTGGTCTGTGCGGGGATTCGGTCGAGGGGGATGGGGAGGTTGCGCCAGCCGGGGGCGCCACCGACGGTGGGGGCTTCCAGTGTGGACAGGGGCTGGATGGCGCCGTCGTCGGTGCGGTGGGCGAACTCCAAGCGCAGCCGGGCGCCGTCGATCCGGTGACCCTGTTCCTCGCCCGCGATGCGGCCGGCGACGGTCAGGACCAGTACTCGGTAGCTGGAATCCTGTTGGGCCGCAGCTAGATCCATGCGGTACCACTGCGTGGTGAGATGGGCGGGCTGGGGCTGGGCGGTGGTATAGCTGCCCAGGACCGGGGTGCGTTTGGGATCGAGGCCGTAAGGGAGGGCCACGGTGCTGCCGTTGATGCCGGCCTCGGCCTGGGGCTTGTCGACGGGGGCCCCGCCGGGCGGCGTGGTGGGCTGCTTGCGGCCGCCCCCACCGGGGCCGCCGCCCTCGGGGGCGAGATCGCCGACGCCGTTGGCGGTGAAGCCGCTGTTGTCAGCGGCGAGTCCATCGGCCGCGGCGCCGGTGTAGGGCTGGAGGAGCGAGTCCTCGGGTTCGGTCTCCACCAGCACGTCATCGGCCATGGCGCAGGGTTTGCCCTGCAGGGCACGCAGATTCGACAGCGCGACCGAGTAGGCGGGGTACTGCGTCCAGGCGGCCGAGGCCATGGTGGCGACTTCGAACGCCACCAGCAGGGCGGCGGCGACCGTCAGCGGCCGGAGGGCGATACGGTCGAACACGTTGGAAGACTTGTCGTTTCCGGACGAGAGATAGGGCTCGCGGTAGTACTGCCAGGCCGCCACCAGCAGGCACAGCGCGCCCGGACCGAAGATGAGTGAGGCGACGGTCGTGCTGCCGATCAGCGGCGCGCGATCCGGCCAGCGCACGCCGTAGCCGGACACGTACCACCAGCCATTGGAACCGGTGAAGCAGAATGCCACCAGGAACAGCACCGCCGCCGCGAACAGCGAGCGCAGGTACCGCCGCCGAACGGCATCGCCGCCCACCGCGACCGCCGTCACAGCCGCGAGCGCGCCCGCCAGTCCGGCGTAGACGCCGAAGTGGTGGGTCCACTTGGTCGGTGTGAAGGCCATGAGCAGCAGCGACATGACAGCGATGCCGAGAACCCGGGCGACCGGGCCGCGCGCGGTGTCCGGAATCCGCCCACCCGTGCGCAGCGCCACCGCGACGCACACTCCGAGGCACAGCAGCATGGCGAGCACGCCGAAGCGGCGCGACAGCGAGCCGTCCGGCGTCAGCGACAGCAGCGAGATCCAGCGAGTCGGCTCGTCTGGCCAGGAGAGGTTGGGGCCCACCAGCTTTCGGACCCGCGTCGCCTCCGCGACCGAGGCGAGCGTTTGATCGGCGAAGACCACCGTCAGCACCAGCGTGCCCGCCGCCAGGACGGGCGTGATCCGCGCGAGATAGCCGAGCAGACCGCCGGATTCGGCCCGGACCTGCGCGATGAGTATGTGCAATACCCGCCGTGAACCAGCGAAAAGGGCTGCCAGGCAGATCAATCCGGAGGGACCGGCCGCCAGCGAGAAGGCCGCGATGAGCACCGCCACGGCGGCGGGCAGCAGGCGGCGGGTCGCGATGGCGCGCTCGATGGAGCACCAGGTGAGCACGGCGCCCAGGGCGATCAGCGGCTCCGGTCGCAGGCCGTTGTTGTACGGCAGCCACAACGCCAGGAAGACCAGCGCGGCGGTCCATCTCGGCGCCGCACCGATCCGTACCCGGGAACCCAAGCGCGGCAACACTTCCCGGCTGATCACCCACCAGGACAACACCCCGGCCGACAAGGCGGGCATCCGCATCCAGAGGCCGGCATCGGTGAGGCGGGTCATCTGCGCGAGCAGTTCGTACGGCCACCCGAACGGCGCCTCGGCGACGCCGTACCAGCGGTAGTAGTTGGCGGTGTATCCGGCGTACCTGGAGACCCGCGCCATGGTGAGGATGTAGCCGTCATCGGAGGTATTGGCCCCGATCACATGCCAAGCACCCAGCGTCACGAGCACGACGGCGTCGGTGCGCGTGAACCGCCACCAGCGGGCCGGAAGGAATCGCCGCCGACGCCGCCCGTCCGTGGCATCGATGAGGTACAGGCAGACCAGCGCGACCAGCGTGCACAGCACCGCACCCGCCGTAGCCGCCGATTTCAGCGCACTCGGGCTCGACGAGAACCGCGAATCCACCTCGGCATGCAGCGTGGCGCCACGCAACCGGGTGCGGTCCAGGTCGGTGTACACGCCGACGATCTGCGGCCGCACATCCTGCGTGAGCGTGGTCCGCAACGGTGTGCCGTCCTGCCTTTCGAGCCCGGTCAGCTCGGCGGTGGTGGCGTCCGCGGCCGAATGCACGACGAGCGCACCGCAACCGCCGTGCTGGGCCAGATTCGGGGTCAGCCCGGTCCCGGTCCCGGGCCCGGTCGCCGTACCCCCGGAGTCATTGCCGCTCGACGGCGGCGCCGGCGCATCAGCGGGCGGTGTGCTGCCGGGCGGCGGTGTGCTGCCGGGCGGCGGCGCGGCTCCGGCCGGCGGGGTCGCACCCGATGACGGGGCGCCGCCGGGTGGCGGTGTCGCACCCCGCGCCGGGTTCGAGCCCGTCGGCTGAGTCGCTCCGGGCGCAGGGCTCGCACCCGATGGCGAGGCCGCACCGGGCGGCGGGGTCGCTCCTGACGGGGGCGTCGCCCCGGGCGCAGGGCTCGCACCTGACGGAGGCGTCGCGCCGGGTAAGGGGTTTCCTCCCGATGGAGGCATGATGCCGGGTGCGGAGGTCGGTGTGGTTCCGCCCTGCGGGACGACGCCGGACGGTGAGGTGATAGCCGGGTCGGAAGCCGTTCCGACGCCGGTCATTTCGAATACGGACGCGGTGAGCAGCGGGATGTTCCGCAGCGTCACCGACAGCGTGCGACCGGTCCCCGGCTTGTCCTCGATGCGCGCGATCAGCCCCTTGTCGGCGCCGCCCGGCGCCTGCGCGGGCACCGTCGACAGCACGGTCCCGCTCGGCATATCCCGCAGCACCGCGCACGGCACACTCACATCCATCGACAGCGGCACATAGTCCACCAGCGGGGCGGTCAGCTGGGCCGCCTGCGCCTGGGGCCAATCGATACCGGCCCGATCCTGCCGAACCGGCAGCAGCGGTGTGAGCACCGCCAGCACGAAACCGAGCACCCCCGCCACGAGGGCGATCAGTCGAATTGAGAAAACTCCCCCGGAAACTGAACGCACGAACGCCGATGCTAGCCATAGCGTTCGAGAAACTCATCGCCGAATAGCCGGGCCCGTACGCGTCCGGCCGCTGGTCACACGCATAACGGCTGGTGACGGCCGATCGGGCACCTTCGCGCCCCATCCGGACTCGTCGATCGTATTCAGCCCCATGCCATTTCCCCTTGGCGACCTCGGTGCCGAGGTTCGCGCGATCCGCAGACCCGCATCCGGGTGGGCGGACAGCATCTGCTCGCCTGGCGGCGTCCGGGGAATCGGACGGCCGGGATGCGGTCTTTCACGCATTACCGCAGTCGAGCCGCGCCCCTCGCGGGCGGCGTTATCGTTTGCCCCGGCGCAGGGTGGGTAGACAGAGTACGCGGACCGTAGTCAGGAGTCGTGATGGCGGAGGTGCTCGACGAAGGCGGCGTGGTGCGGACCCTGGTGCCCGCTCGGATCGATCGATTGCCGTGGTCGAGATTCCACACCCGGCTGGTGGTCGCGCTCGGGGTGGCGTGGATTCTGGACGGCCTCGAGATCACGGTGGCCGGCGCGGTCGCCGACACCCTGACCAAACCCGAGACGCTGCACATGTCTTCGACCTCGGTCGGCCTGATCGCGACGGTGTACCTGGCGGGCGAGGTGGTCGGGGCGCTGGTGTTCGGCAACCTCTCGGATCGGCTGGGCCGGCGCAAGCTGTTCCTGGTCACGTTGGGCATCTATCTGCTCGGAAGCGGGCTCACCGCCGTCACATCGGGCAATAGCGCGGGCTGGGTGATCTTCCTGTACGTCACCCGATTCGTCGCGGGCACCGGCATCGGCGGTGAGTACGCGGCCATCAATTCCGCGATCGACGAGCTGATTCCGGCCCGATATCGCGGTCGAGTCGATATCGCGGTGAACGGAACCTATTGGGCCGGAGCGATTATCGGCACCCTGGGCACCTTCATCCTGCTCGATCAACTGAGTCTGTCGCTGGGCTGGCGGCTCGGCTTCCTCATCGGTCCGGTGCTGGGCCTGGTGATTCTGCTGGTACGCCGTCATCTTCCGGAGAGCCCGCGATGGCAGATCATGCACGGCCGGGCCCGCGCCGCCGAGGAGTCGATCGAGGAGATCGAGCGCGAGGTGGAGGCCACCGGTGTGCGGTTGCCGCCGGTCGACGAGTCCCGCGCCATGGACGTGAAACCCACCGATCGCATCGGGTACGTGGCCCTGACCCGGGTGCTGTTCCGTCAGTACCCGCGCCGCGCGATCCTCGGCGCGAGTCTCATGATCAGCCAATCGTTCCTGTACAACGCGATCTTCTTCACCTACACACTGGTGCTCGGCAAGTTCTACGGGGTGCCGTCGGCTTCCACGCCCCTCTACCTGATCGCCTTCGCGGTCGGAAACCTGGTGGGGCCGCTCACCACCGGGCATCTGTTCGACACCATCGGCCGCCGCCGCATGATCTCGGGCACCTACATCCTGTCCGGGATGCTGCTGGCGATCTCGGCGGTCCTGTTCTACGCCGGGGTCCTCAACGCGATCACACAGACGGCCTGCTGGTGCGTCATCTTCTTCTTCGCCTCGGCGGGCGCGAGTTCGGCGTATCTCACGGTGAGCGAGATCTTCCCGCTCGAGGTGCGGGCGAAGGCGATCGCCGTGTTCTTCGCCATCGCACAGTGCTTCGGCGCGCTCGGGCCGGTGATCTACGGTGCGCTGATCGGCGACGGCTCCCATCCGGTCCGTCTGTTCTTCGGCTATCTGCTCGGTGCGGCGATCATGATCGCGGGCGGGCTGGTCGCCTACTTCCTGGCCGTCGACGCCGAGGGGCGTGCGCTCGAGGACGTCGCGGTGCCGCTGGCGGCCGCCGGGCGGGAGGGACAGACCCGGGCGGAGGGTGCGGGCTCACCGTTCTCGACCTGAGTTCGGCTCGCCCGCAACCGGCCTCACGTGGCGATCGACTTCATCCGAAACGTCGCGCACCATCGCGGCGGCGCTCCGGCGCCCGTTCGACGGCGTCGTCGGCGCCTGCGGGCTGGGCCGCCGCCTCGCATGATCGCCGATGCGCGGGTCGCCCCGGGCGGACGCGCTCGCTGTCACGGGGTGAATACCCCGCCTGCTCCGGCCACGATGGACCATGGTCGGGCAGGGCCCGGTTGCCTGCCCGGGGATGGGCGCGAGTCCGTACTGCTCCGGCAGGTCGAGACTCGCCGACCGGCAAATAACGGGCGAAACCGGGCCGTGGGTGCTCGCTCTCTGCGGCCGAAAGCGCTGGAATGGTGTTCATGACGCGAATCGGAACCGAACGGGTGCCGGTGGGCGCGGGACCGCTGACGCGGGCGGCGGTGGTGGCCGTGGCCCGGCGCGGGGCGCGGGTCGAACTGGACGCCGACGCGCTGGCGGAGCTGGCGCGGGTGCGTCGGCACATCGACGAGCTGGCGCACAGCGACCGGCCGGTCTACGGCGTGTCCACCGGGTTCGGGGCACTGGCGCTGCGGCACATTCCGGCGGATCGGCGAACCGACCTGCAGCGCTCGCTGATTCGCTCACACGCCGCCGGGGCCGGCGCTCCGGTCGAGGCCGAGGTGGTGCGGGCCATGATGCTGCTGCGGCTGCGCACCCTCCTGTCCGGGCACACCGGGGTGCGGCCCGAGACCGCGCGGGTGCTGGCCGGACTGCTGGACAGCGGGCTGATTCCGGTTGTGCCGGAATACGGTTCGCTGGGTTGCTCGGGGGATCTGGCCCCGCTGGCGGCCGTGGCGCTGGCGCTCATGGGCGAGGGCGACGTGCTCGGACCCGACGGTCCGCGCCCGATCGCACCGGCGCTGGCCGAGCACGGACTGACCCCGATCACCCTGGCGGAGAAGGAGGGCCTGGCGCTCACCAATGGCACCGACGGCATGCTGGGCATGCTGGTGCTGGCCATCGAGGATCTGCGGCGGCTGTTCGACCTGGCCGACCTCACCGCGGCCATGAGCGTCGAGGCGCAGCTGGGCACCGACCGGGTGTTCGCGGCGGATCTGCAGGAGCTGCGGCCGCATCCCGGGCAGGCGGTGTCGGCGGCGCGCATGCGGGCGGCGCTGGCCGGGTCGGAGATCGTGGCCAGCCACCGGGGCGACGACTGTCCACGGGTGCAGGACGCGTATTCGCTGCGGTGCGCGCCGCAGGTGCACGGTGCGGCGCGGGACACCCTGGACCATGCCGAGACCGTTGCCGAGCGTGAATTGCGTTCCGCCATAGACAATCCCGTCGTCCTGGCCGACGGCCGGGTGGAATCCAACGGCAACTTCCACGGTGCGCCCATCGGCTATGTGCTGGACTTCCTGGCCATCGCCATCGCCGATGTGGCCGGCATTGCCGAGCGGCGCACCGACCGGATGCTGGACGTGCATCGATCGCATGGGCTGCCCGCGTTCCTGGCGGCGGATCCCGGCGTGGACTCCGGCTACATGATCGCGCAGTACACGCAGGCCGGGGCGGTGTCGGAGCTGAAACGATGCGCGGTGCCGGCCTCGGTGGACTCCATTCCGTCCAGTGCCATGCAGGAGGACCACGTGTCCATGGGCTGGACGGCGGCCCGCAAGCTGCGGCGCGCGGTGGACGGGTTGACGACGGTGCTCGCCATCGAATTGATCACCGCCGCACGGGCCTTGGACTTCCGGGAGCCCCTGCGACCCGCTCCGGTCACGGGTGCGCTGCGGGATCTGGTGCGGACCCGGGTGCCGGGACCGGGGCCCGACCGCCATCTCGCACCGGATATCGCCGCTGTCGTCGACCTGGTGCGGTCGGGGGCGGCGGATCACCTTCTCGACACGGAGGTTTCGTCATGACCCGAACCGTCCGAGCCGCACGCGGCGGCGCGCTCACCGCCCGCAACTGGCAGGCCGAAGCGGCGTGGCGCATGCTGCACAACAATCTGGATCCGGAGGTGGCCGAGCGGCCCGAGGATCTGGTCGTCTACGGCGGGACCGGCAAGGCGGCCCGGGACTGGGCCAGCTTCGATGCCATCGCCCGCACCCTGGTCGACCTGCGCGAGGATGAGACGCTGCTGGTCCAATCCGGTAAGCCGGTCGGCGTGCTGCGCACCCACGAGTGGGCGCCGCGGGTGCTCATCGCCAACTCGAATCTGGTGCCGGACTGGGCGAATTGGCCGGAATTCCGGCGACTGGAAGCGGCCGGACTGACGATGTACGGGCAGATGACCGCCGGGTCCTGGATCTACATCGGCACGCAGGGTATTCTGCAGGGGACCTACGAGACCTTCGCGGCGGTGGCGGCCAAGCGATTCGGCGGCAGCCTCGCCGGAACCCTCACACTCACCGCCGGCCTGGGCGGCATGGGCGGGGCGCAACCGCTGGCGGTCACCATGAACGGCGGTGCGGCGCTGTGTATCGAATGCAATCCACGGCATGCGCGCCGGCGGGTCGAGACCCGGTATCTGGACGAGATCGCCGACGATCTCGATGACGCGCTGGCTCGCGTGCTGGCCGCCAAGGCGGCACGGCGTCCGCTGTCGGTGGGACTCATCGGCAATGCCGCCGAGGTGCTCCCGGAGCTGCTGCGCCGGGAGATCGAGGTGGATATCGTCACCGACCAGACCTCCGCGCACGACCCGCTGAGGTATCTGCCGATCGGTGTGGCCCTGGCGGACTGGGACGACTACGCGGGGCGGAAGCCCGACGAATTCACGCGTCGCGCACGGGATTCCATGGCGATACATGTCGGTGCGATGGTCGGGTTCATGGATCGCGGCGCGGAGGTCTTCGACTACGGCAACTCCATTCGCGGCGAGGCGAAGCTGGCCGGATATGAGCGCGCCTTCGACTTCCCCGGCTTCGTCCCCGCCTATATTCGGCCCCTCTTCTGTGCGGGCAAGGGGCCGTTCCGCTGGGTGGCGCTCTCCGGCGACCCGGCGGATATCGCCGCCACCGACCGCGCCATCCTCGACTTGTTCCCCGAACACGAATCCCTCGCGCGCTGGATCCGTCTGGCCGGAGATCGGGTCGCGTTCCAGGGCCTTCCCGCCCGCATCTGCTGGCTCGGCTACGGCGAACGCCGGGCCGCGGGACTGCGCTTCAACGAGTTGGTCTCCCGCGGAGAGGTTTCCGCTCCCATCGTCATCGGCCGGGACCACCTCGATTGCGGCTCGGTCGCCTCGCCGTACCGCGAGACCGAATCCATGGCCGACGGCTCCGATGCCATCGCCGACTGGCCGCTGCTGAACGCCCTGGTCAATACCGCCTCCGGCGCCAGCTGGGTCTCCATTCACCACGGCGGCGGGGTAGGCATCGGCCGCTCCATCCACGCTGGCCAGGTGACCGTCGCCGACGGCACGCCCCTGGCCGCGCGGAAGATCGACCGCGTCCTCACCAATGACCCCGCCACGGGGGTGCTGCGACATGTGGACGCCGGATACCAGGACGCCGAATCGGTCGCCCGCGCCAACAATATCCGAATTCCACTGTGGGAGCGCTGAATCGATGGGGACCTGGCGGAGTCTGGCCGAGTGAGCGGCCGAGAGAGGTGTGCGGTGAAGATGCTCGGGCCGAGGCCGGTCGAGGCGGTGACACCTCTCGACCCGGTCCACGGCGGCATCGAAGGCCGTGATTCCGGCTTCGGGATCCGCGCTGCTGCGCTCATGCCCGAGGTGCGCAGCTACTGGTTCCCTCAGGCGTGGCTGCCCTCGGGGATCGCGGAGCGGGTTCGCGTCGACGTGGCCGAGGGCGTCATCGTGGCCGTCTCGAGCGATGAGAAGCCCTGTGGGACAGTGCTGTCCGGCATGGTTGTGCCGGGGTTCGCGAATGTGCACTCGCACGCTTTCCATCGGGCGCTGCGCGGGCGGACGCAGACGGATCGCGGGAGCTTGTGGACCTGGCGGGAACGCATGTACGCGGTGGCGGGGAGGTTGGAGCCGGATTCCTACTACCGGCTGGCCCGGGCCGCGTACGCGGAGATGGTGCGGGCCGGCTACACCAGTGTCGCCGAGTTCCACTACCTGCATCATTCGGTGCACGGGCAGCGGTACGCCGATCCCCATGAGTTCTCGCATGCACTGGTCGCGGCGGCCGCCGATGCGGGGATTCGGCTGACCCTGCTCGATGTGTGTTATCTGGCAGGGGGATTCGGTCAGCCCACGTCCGGCGTGCAGCAGCGGTTCGACGACGGTGACGCCGAGGCCTGGGCGCGTCGGCTCGAATCATTCGATCCGGCGGGAGAATTGGTGCGCGTCGGCGCGGCGATCCATTCGGTGCGCGCCGTTCCCGCCGACCAGTTGCCCGCCGTGGTTCGGGGTGCCGGCGACCGGCCACTGCATGTCCATGTGTCCGAACAGCCGCTGGAAAACGAGGAGTGTCGTGCTGTCCACGGCTGCACGCCGGCCGAATTGCTTTCTGCCGTAGGAGCTCTCACTTCGCGTACGGTGGCGGTGCATGCCACCCACCTCACCCCCGGTGACATCACCGAGCTCGCGAGCTGCTGCGTCTGCCTGTGTCCCAGCACCGAAGCCGATCTGGGCGACGGCATCGGCCCCGCCCGCGCGCTGGCCGATGCGGGTGCGCGCCTGGCCCTCGGCAGTGATGATCAGTCCGTCATCGATCCGTGGTTCGAGGTGCGCGCCCTGGAACTGCACGAACGACTCGCCAGCGGTCGGCGGGGTCGATTCGGCACCACCGAATTGCTGTCCGCGGCTACCGCACATGCCGCGTCGGGGTGGACGAACCTGGGCGCCATCGCACCCGGCCGGGATGCCGATCTGGTCTGCGTGGACACCATGTCGCCGCGCACCGCGGGTGTGGACGGAGCTGGAATCCTGTTCGCGGCAACGGCATCCGATGTCACCGACGTGATGATCGCGGGCCGCTGGATGGTCCGCGACCGCGCGCACCGCACTCTCGGCGACGTGGCCGCCGCCCTCGACGCCGAGATCGGAGCGCTATGGCAGTGAACCCGAAAGCCACGGTCATCACCGGAATCGGCGAACTCACCACCAACACAGAGGAATTCGGTGCCCTGAACGATGCCGCACTGGTCATCGAGAATGACCGGGTGAGCTGGATCGGCCCCACCGCCACCGCCCCCGCCGCCGATCACCGCGTCGATGTCGGCGGCCGCGCCGTCCTACCCGGCTGGGTGGACAGTCATACCCACCTGGTCTTCGCCGGTGACCGGACGGCGGAGTTCGGCGCCCGCATGAGCGGAACCCCATACTCCGCAGGCGGAATCCGGACCACCGTCGAGGCCACGCGTGCCGCCACCGACGACACGCTCGCCGCCAACCTTCGCCGCCTGCGCGCCGAAGCCCTCCGCCAGGGCACCACCTACCTGGAAACCAAGACCGGCTACGGCCTCACCGTCGCCGATGAAAAGCGCTGCGCCGTACTGGCTGCCGAGGTCGCCGACGAGGTCACCTTCCTCGGCGCCCATGTGGTCCCACCCGAACTCTCGGCCGCCGACTACCTGGACCTGGTCTGCGGCGTCATGCTCGACGCCGTGGCCCCCCATGTCCGCTGGATCGATGTCTTCTGCGAGACAGGCGCTTTCGACGCCGCTCAATCCGCCCGGGTGCTGGAAGCGGGCCGCGCCGCCGGCCTGGGCCTGCGCGTCCACGGCAATCAACTGGCCCCCGGTCCTGGCGTCCAGCTCGCCGTCCAGCACGGCGCCGCCAGCGTCGACCATTGCACCCACCTCACCGCCGCCGACATCGACGCCCTCGCCGTCTCCACCACCGTCGCGACCCTGCTCCCCGCCTGCGATCTCTGCACCCGCCAACCCCTCGCCCCCGCCCGCCGCCTCCTCGACGCCGGCGCCCGAATAGCCCTGGCCACCAACACCAACCCCGGCAGCTCCTACACCACCTCGATGGCCTTCTGCGTCACCACCGCGGTCCTCCAGATGGGCCTGTCCCTCCCCGAAGCCCTCTACGCCGCCACCGCGGGCGCCGCCCAATCCCTCGCCCACGACCTCACCGCCCCCGGCGCCATCGGCGTCCTCCGCCCCGACTCCGCCGCCGACATCCACATCCTCGACGCCCCCTCCGCCATCCACCTCGCCTACCGCCCCGGCATCCCCCTCACCTGGTCCGTCTGGCGCCACGGCAAACCGGTGACCGGACGGCACGAGTAGCGCTCAGTCCAGGTCGATGCGGACGGTCATCAGGTCGGTGCCGACTGCGCGGACAGCGGCGCTGTTGGCGCGCGGGAGAGAGCGGAGGCGGGCGACGGGGTCGTCGTCAGGGAGGAGGTGAGCGGTGCCGGTGTGCCAGTGGCCGTGGAGGCGGAGGCGGACTCGGTTGTCGGCTTGGATATTGCGGATGTACTGGGAGCGGGTGCCGAACTCGGAGACGAACCAGAAGGAGTCGCCGGTGCGGCGGCCGCCGATGGGGGTGATGCGGGGCTGGCCGCTTTTGCGGCCGGTGGTTTCCAGAAGGGTTTGGATGGGCAGGCGGCCCAGGATCGGGTTGCCCACCCTCCGCTGGAATCCCGTCACCACGGCATGTTTCATATCGCGTCGGCTCGCCATGACCCGACGCTAACACCGATCGGGGCCCGGCGGGCCGACCGAACCGGAGAGGGGTGTCGGCGGTCGGGCCAGGTGGGAGGCCTGGGAAGGGCGGTCTGGGAGGAGTGGGCTCGGATGGCGGTGGCCGCGGCGCCAGGCGACGTGGCGGATCCGGCAGATGGCGGCGTCCTCCGCCTGCGCCGGCTCGTCGGGGATCACTCCAGGCCGTGGGCCTGGGCCACCAGATCGAAGAAGACCCAGACGCCGCCCTTTTGATAGGCGTCGGGGGTTTCCGAGCCGCCGAGGAACGGATACGGCGTGGCGATGTAGACCTCGTCGTCGGCGAGGAGGCCCAGGCGGCGACGGATGTCGGCGACGTGCCCCGGCTGGAGCACGTAGGTGATGACGCTCGGGTCGAACAGGACCCGGGTGACGAAGTCGGTGACCTCGGTGAAGACGCCGTAGGCCTTCACGCCGGGGCTGTAGGGATCGAGGATTCCGTACTCGCCGGTTCGGCTGCTCATGAGGAAGGCGTGTCCCAGATCCGAGTAGCCCACCACCGTGTCGAACGGCGGGTAGTGCTCGGCCCAGGCCGGCATCACCCGGTCCATGCGCTGGTCGCCGATCAATCGGAAGGGAACGCTGGTCACCGCGCCCATCCAACCAGACCGACCGGGACCGGCCCCCGACAGGTTTCTTCTGCCGATCGCTTTCGCATAGGCGGACCCGACGTCGCACCATCGAGTAGGGCGGTGCGACCGAGCCATCGGTGAATGGTCGAAACTCGGTTGGCCGGATCCTCGAAACCGAGGCGGCGGGCGCATCGAATTCGTGCGGCGGGGCTACCGCGTCGTAAACCATCCCGGCGGCCTCAACGCCCTGCGGGCAGCCTGGACGCTGAGACACGCGTATCAGATTTGGGCTCGTGCTGGTCGTTTCCGGGATTCTGCAACCGCCGGACCATTTGCGTTGTGACCTGCGGTTCGCCGGGCTAATTTGGGTGGGTGCGGGTGGAGATGACCAGTGATCCGGTGGAGTTCCGGGAGCGGGTGGCCGGATTTCTGAGACGTGATCCGTTGCGGCACACGGCGTTGTCGACCGCGGTGAACAATGAGATCAGCGGGCTCGCGATCGCCGACGCGCCGTCGTATTTCGCTTCGGTGCACGCGGATGATGTTGTCGGCGTTGCCATGCGAACGGGCCGACGCGGAGTGTGGCTGGGGGATGTGCCCATCGGCGCGGTGCCGACGCTGGTGACGAGATTCGCCGAACTCGTGCCGCGTATCGATGACGTGCACGGTCCCGAGAACGTGGCCCGGCCGTTCGCCGCGAACTGGAGTGTGTTGCGCGGCAATACCTATCGCGCCGAACCCGGATCGCGGCTGTATCGGCTCGGCCAGCTGCGAATGCCCGCCGCCTCCGGCTCGGCCCGTCGCGCCACCGAAGCCGATATCGCGCTGTGCCGGGCCTGGCTCGCGGATATGGCTCGTGAATTGGGCGAGGCCCACCTGGCGATGAGCGAAGCGGCGATTCGTGCCCGCATCGTGGCTGGGCGCTACTGGTTATGGGAGGCTGACGGCCGACCGGTCGGACTGGCCGCGCATCAGGTCCCGGTTGACGGCTGGGCCCGGATCGGGCCGGTCTACACGCCACCGCAGACCCGCGGGCGTGGCCATGCCTCGGCGCTGGTCGCGGAGGTCTCCCGCATGCTGCGGGCGGCCGGGGACGAGGTCTGCCTCTACACCGATATCGCCAATCCGACCTCGAACAAGATCTACCGCGCGATCGGCTTCGAGGCCGTCGCCGACGAGGTTCGCTACGCCTTCGAATGATTCGCCGAAAGGGTAATCGTGGCCACTGAATTGATCGAGGGCGTGCTGCGCATCGATGGTCTGAACCGGACCTTCGGTGTGCGACCGCCGAATCGGGCGAACGCGCCACTGGTGCTGGCACTGCACGGAAATCAGGGCCCGTCGACGACCGAGCGGCTCATGTACGACTGGACCAGCTTCGCGCGGTATGCCGACGAATGGGGGATCGGCGTCGTCTACCCGGACGGGTGGGGCGGCTGTTGGGCCGATGGCCGCGGAGTCACGACGGCCGACGAGGAGGGCGTGGACGATGTCGCCTTTCTCCGCGCCGTGATCGACTGGTGTGCGGAGCGATTCGATACGCGAGGCGACTGCGCGGTGGTGACCGGCATCTCCAACGGCGCGTTCATGTCCCACCGAATGGCGCTGGAGGCCGGCGATCGGGTCGCGGTGTTCGCGGCCGTGGCGGGCGGGCTGCCGGAGGCGCTCACCGGGATCCGGCCCGGATACGCGGTGTCGGCCATGCTCATCAACGGCGACGCCGACCCGGTGGTGCCGATCGCCGGCGGCCACTCGCGGCGCACCGGTCCGAATGGCGAATCGCTCGGTCGCACAAGAGGATTGGCGGAATCGGCGCAGCACTGGCGCGAGCTCGACGGCTGCACCGGTCCGGGCGAGACCGTCACCACCGACCGGTCGAGCCGCACCACGGTGAGCCACGGAATCGGCGGCACCGTGGTATCGGAGTGGACGGTATTCGGCGGTGGCCACACCTGGCCTGGCACGCCCGTTCCGGAACGCTGGGCGGGAAGCCCGGGCTCGGCGGTGTCGCTGGAGTTCGATGCCGCCGAGCAGATCTGGCGATTCGCCGAACCGCTGCTGCTGCCCGCCGCCGCCCGCGCGCACGGGCGGGGTCGGATCGACGGCTCCCACGAGCGTCCCTGACCCGGACATGACGAAGAGCCGCGGCCCGAGACGGCCTGCGGCTCTGTGCTTTTCAGATTCCATCTTCAGTTGGCGGTGTTGACCGGCAGGGACAGCACCACCTCCTGCTCGTTCTCGGGCAGGTAGTGGACGCCCACCACCCGGCCGACCTGGACCATGGAGACCGCCGCCGGGGGCAGGAACTTCTCGGTGGTCGCCTCGAAGGTGCTGCCGTCCGGGCGGGTGACCACCAGCACCAGGTCCAGGCGCGAGTGACCGTCGCGGATCTCGCCGGGCACCGACAGCGACCGCACCACGGCCTGCGCCGCGACGCCGCGCCGGGCGATATCGATCTTGGCGGGGGTGGTGAAGCCCTTGCGGATCATGGCCGCGTTCATGGCCTCCTGCGCCGCCGAGGTATCGCCGGACAGGTCCACCTCGACCTTGTCGAAGCGGTCGGGCAGGTAGCGGACCGGCAGCACCACACCCGGTCGCAGCAGCGCCAACTGGGTCAGCGGCACGATCATCTTCGCGTGCGAGGCGAAGACCTTGCCGTCGGCGCCCTCGACCCGGAAGTCGATGCGCACCTGCGGCTGCTCATTGAGGTACACGCCGGTCTGGCGCACTCCCTCGACGGTGCCCAGCCCCACCAGGCCGTTACGGAATTCGGAGCTGTTGTTGCCGGTGAAGGCCGAGATGATGCCGTCGCCGGTGAACGCGAAGGCGATGGGGACGATGGTGAGGGCGATGATCGGCAGCGCCATCTGCGGGCCGACCCAGCCGAAGACGGAGTCGGAGGTGAGGCCGTGCCACACGTAGTAGCCGATGGCCAGGACACCGAAGGCGAGTGCCGCGTAGCGGATTTGGTTCTTCATGTGCTTTCCGTATCAGGGACGTGGTCGAAAGGCCCGCTCATGCCCGATGGCATGAGCGGGGGAGAACAAGGCCCCGGCGTCGGGGCCGGTGGACAGGCCGGATCAGCCGCCGACGATCGTGCTGCAGGCGAAGACGATCTCGAACTTCTCGGTCTTCGGGCCGGCCATCGGGTTGGACAGGTCGGGGGCGCCGACGCCCTCGCCGGTGACGGTGAAGGTGTTGCCGTTCTTGGTCACCTTGGCCGAGCCGCCCGGCATGCCGTTGCCGAAGCCCAGCGCGTACGGCTGGCCATTGCTGCCGCCCTTGGTTCCGGTGATGCCGACCGCCTGCACCGTGCTGTCGCCGGTGATGGTGGCGCTCGCGCCGAGCGTGCCGTACGTGGAGTTGCCGCTGTCGGTGAGCGCCAGCGCCAGGTTGCCGCCCTGCTTGGCGCAGGTGGTCTCGAACTTGGCGGTGATCGCCTTGCCGTCGACCGAGGCGGAGGAAGCGCCGCCGGCGGGGGCGGAGCCGCCCGGGGCGGCAGTGGTGGTGGCCGCGGGGGCGGCGGTGGTCGAGTTGGACTTGGAGCTGTCGGAGTTGCTGCTGCAACCGGTGACCAGCAGGGCCGCCGCGGCGGTGGCGGCGAGGACGGCGGTGGTCAGACGGATCGGCTTGCTGTTCATGGTCATTCCTTCTTCTCGAGATGCTGGCTCCGGGGTGGAACCGATGACAGAACCGTAGAAATCGACACCCGGCCTACCGATCCCAACTTCCGGGGCGCGAATATCGGTGAGGCTGGGATAACCTGGGCGAATGCGACGACCGCGGGCCATGGTGCTGGATGAGGTGTGGCGCCGCCTCGACGGTGTCGAACCCTTGAGCGGACCGCACGGCGGACCCCTGCGGCGCACCGTCAAGCTGATCCTGGATCCGTTGGTGATCCGGCCGGTGCAGAATCCGCAGTGCGCGGGCTCGATGCTCTCGGCCGACGGCGCGGTGCTGCTCGCCACCCGGATTCACGCCGCCGCGGATGTGCTGCGCGCCACCGCCGCCTGGTTCACGCTGCTCAAACAGACCCGGCGCGGGCTGCGCATCACCGAGGGCAATGCCCAGGACCTCTACTTCCAGCGCTGTTTCGAACTGGCGACCGTGTCGGGCATGCCGGATCCGGCCGGGGACCGGGCCGCGGCCGAGAGCGCGCTGCGCGAGATCCACGGGCTCAGCGCGGGCCGTACCACCCAGGCGCTGAAGGAATATCTGTCCGAGCCTGCGCGGGTGGGCGAGCTGACCGAACTCATCCAGACCGCGTGGCGGCGTCGCCCGCTGACCGAGGTGCCCGATCACACCGATCTGCTGGCCGGACTCCTGGAAGCCTGCGCCGCAACCAGATTCGAAGACTCCGGTGCGGTGGACCTCGACGCGGTCATCGACGCCTCCGTGGGAACGCACACCGGAATACGTCTGTGGCTGAATGAAATCGGCTGTACCGCACAGGAATTCGGCCTGACGCTGTATCCGTTGCCGTTGCCGCCGCAGGTCGGGTTCTCGGCCTCGACGGCCACTTTGGGCCTGCCCCTCGACCGCACCATCCACGAGCGCGTCTTCACGGTTCTGCAAGCCTCCAGCGAACGCGCCGACCTGCCGCCGATCCCCGAACTGGTCGACGCCGAAATCGCTCGCGCCTGCGCGCCCTGGGCCCTGCTCGACGAATCCCTTCGGGTGGCGGCCGCCGCGGGCGCGGCCTTGGCCGTCAACCTCTGCCCCCTCGGCGATCCGCGCCTGCGCGGCCATAGCCCGAACGGCGACGCCGCGCCCACTCCCAGAGCACCCCTCACCCTCGCGAGCAGTGCCGCCGGTCTGATGGGTGCGGCGGTGAGCCTGACCGGTACCGCAGCCGGGCCGCTCGACATTCCCTCCGGATTGCCGGGTGCCGCAGCCGCCGGAGTGGCGGGATTGACCACCGCGGCAGCCGGAACGGTCGTTCCACTGGCGGGTTCCGACGGCTCCCTGGACACAGCGGCCGGGTCGATGGCCGGGTCGGCCGGTGCGCCCGGCGGATTGGGCGCGGCGGCGGCTTCGACCGTGCGGACCGCCGAACTCGCCGGTGCGACCGCCGATCTGCCGGATTCGGCGGGGAGAGGGCCGGTTCCGGTGGCCGAAACGCGCCGCGCCCGGGAGGGTGCGGTCGGCCCCGACGGTGGAGGTGCGGCGGCGCGGGTCATCAATGGTCGGTGGCAGCGTGAGGCCTATGTGTTGCAGGCACGGCGGATGGCGGTGCGGGCGGACGCGGTCGACGGGCCGCTGGGAGCGATAGCCGCCGATCTGCGCGTGCCGTGGCGTTCGTATCTGCGCAGACTGTGGGCGCGGCTGCACGGGCGGGATGTGCGCGACTTTCCCGTGTACGCGGCGGACGAGCTCTGGGATCTGCTCGACGGTGTGGCGCGGTCGGTGATCCTGGACCACCGGATGCGGGTGAAGCGGGCCCTCGCCGTCATCGCGGCGGCCGACCCCGGCGAACGGGAATCGAGGGCCGGATGACCGACTCGACCGTCAGGATCCGGCACTACCCCGATGGGTTGCGCGGCATCGTCCCGGTCGGCGCCCCGGCCGCGCTGGACGCCGCGCCCGGCCCGGACACCCTGGTGCTCGAGGTGATCGGTGGCTATCTCATCTGGAATGTGCTTGCCGGACAGCGACTTCCCGCCGCGCTCATCGACGATGTCGATGCTGCCCAGGAATGGGTGTGGGCCATCTACGGCCTGCCCGTGGCCGCGGCCCTCGATTCCGGGGATCGTGAGGCGGAAGCGCCCGCGGCTCCGGCGCTTCCGGCCCTGGCCGTGAGCGCCCGCCGACTCGCCTACGCGCACTGGGCGTCCCGGTGGTGGCCCGCCTCGACCTTGGACGGCATCGCCACACTCGACCCGGCACTGCTCGATCGCGATATCGCGCTCCTGACCGAGGAATGCGAGTCTCTCGTCGACGGCGCGGACGTGCTCGCGCCACCGGCGCCGGCCGTCATCGAAACCTCATTGCGCGCCTCGGATTACGCCCTCGCGGCCGGTGACGGCGCGCGACCGGCAGGCGCCCTGGTGCTGGCCCGCGGAACCGGCGGCTGGGACTGGCGCGCCTGCCCGCCCGGCCTGGTCGACGCCTCCGAATCCGCGGTGTCCTGGCAACTCGTCCGCGATGCGGGGGCCACCGCGGTGGCCATTTCCGTCGCCGCGCATCCGGACCTGCCCGCCGCCGTTCCCGCTCACCTGCGGCCATGGGCCCGCATCGACACCGGCCACAGCGAACTCGACACCGAACTCCGCGCCGCCGACGATACCTGGATCGGCGAATCGGTCCTGCCCGCACCGGCTTCCACCGTTCGAATCGCCATCCACGTCCCCGGTTTCGGCCCGGACACCGGTCCTCGTTCGACCTCGGCGCCGGCCGACGCCGCCCTGCGTCAGCTGGTCCGTGACTTCGCGTCCACCCGGCTCCGCGAGGCGGCAGCGCCGACGGTCGGCCACACCGACCTGTTCGCTCCTTTGCTCGCCGAAATCGCGGCCGCCGCAGCGGATTCGGACTTCTGACATGCCGGAGCCCGACCCCGACGGGGTAACCCCCGAAGCACCGGAATCGGCCTCGTCCGCCCCGGTGGGCGACCGACCGGCACCCGTCGGGCTGCGGGCGGGAGCAGCGCGCGAACCCGGCCACTCCGGTTTCGCGGCGAGGGCGCAGACACGCGGTCCGGCCGCTGGTTTCGTGGCGAACGGAGTCGGCGACGAACAACGGGACGAGCCGCCGGGGCACACCGCGGGCGCCATCGACGGCGATCGCGCGGCGGAGCATCCCTTGCTGCGCGCCGGGGCGGACGCCGTGGGGCGGGGGGAGTTGTGGGAGGCGCTGCGCATATTCGAGCGGGCCGCCGAGGCGGAGCAGGGGGATCTGCGGCTGTGCGCGCTGGTCGACGCGGCGGTGGTGACCGATCGGCTGGGGGATCACGCGGGGGCGGTGGACCGGTTCCGGGAAGCGTTGGCGCAGATGCCTTCGGAGGCGCCCCGGATGTATCCGGGCGCGCTGATCGGGTTGTCGCAGGCCCTGCAGAATCTCGGGGATCTGGACGGAGCGCAGCAGGCATTGGAGCAGGCCCGCGTCGCCCTGGGCAAGGAGGATGCGCCGGGGGATCTGCGGCTGGCCTGTCTGGTGTCGTCGACGGCGGTGGCGCTGCACCGGCAGCAGTGGTGGCGGGCGCTCGATCTCGCCGGTGAGGCATTGAACGCGGCACGGCGTTTCGGGCCGGAACATGCCGGGCATCCGCTGATGAACCTGGCCGCCGCGCACTTCGAGACCGGGCGGTGGGAGCTGGCGCTGGATTTCGCCGGGCAGGCGCTGGCGGCCTTCGAAGCGGTCGACGACAGCACCGGCGTCGCGGAGACCCGGCAGAACCTGGCGCTGATGTACACGCGCACCGGGTCCTTCGACGATGCGGAGCCGCTGCTGGCCGCCGCCCAGGAGCATTTCGAGGCAACCGGTGCAGCCCATCGCGCCGGAATCGGGTTGAAGGTCATGGGTTTCATCGCCGAGCATCGAGGACAGCCCGAGGTGGCGAATGCCCGCTACCGTGAAGCGCTGCGCCGCTTCGAGGAATCCCGCGCGGTCATCGACGCGGCCGATGTCCGGCTTCGACTGGCCGCCACGGCCTTCGCGGCCGGACGGTTCGACGACGGGGAATCCGAACTCGCCACGGCGCGGGCCATCTACGCCGTCCGCGGCCTCGGCCTGCACTGCGCACAGCTCGACTACTGGCATGCGGGCCTGCTGGAGCCGCTCGTCTCCCAGGTGCCGGGATTGCTCGCGCGGGCGGTGGATCTCGCGGTTCCGGCGGCGCTGGCCCTCGATGCGGTCCGCTACGAACTGCCCGACGGTACGCAACGCGACACCTGGAGCCGCCACATCGTGAATCCCGCGCTCCGGCTCGCCTTCCGCTACGCCTACCTGGCCGGTGACGCCCGGCTGGTGGCCGACCTCATCGAGAATCAATGCGCGGGAGCAATAGTGGATATCGACCGGCTCTCCGCGGAGCCGCCCGCGCCGCTCGACCTGTTCGAACCCTTCGATCCGCCGTCCGACTCGGCGGCCGCGGTCCAGGACGCGCTGCAACTCGGCACGGCCCTGGCGGCGGTGGCGGCGAGCGCCGGTCTGCCCGTCACCCCGCCGCCGCGGGTGGCCGTGCCTCCGGATGGACATATCGCCCTGTCCGCCTGGCTCGATGCCGCCGAGCAGCGCTACGGCCGCCGGGTCAGGACCGACCGGGTGATCTCCGCATGACACCGACCGCGTATATCCGGATGGCCGATGCGGGCGATCTGTATCTGACCTGGCGGTGGGCCGACGAAAGTGCGCCCGGCGGTGTCGGCGTGGTGCCGGAAGAACAGGTCGAGGCGGCCATGCGCCGCTTCGCCGCGGCCCTGCCCGCGCCCGGCGTGCCAGGCGGCCTCGACGCAGCGCTCGCCACAGGCGAATTGGCCAGCTATGAAGCGGAAAATGAACTGGCCCAGTATCTTTCTTCGACCTTTCTGCCCTACAACCTCGCCGTGCGGCTGCACGAGCTCTACGTCGAGGGCGTCCGGCCCCATCTCCGCATCCAACCGTCACCGCGCACAGCGCAATTGCCGTGGGAACTCATCGCCCCCGATCCGAATGTGCGTCTGGTGGAGATCGCCGATGTGAGCGTGCTCGCACCGCCGGGCATCGTGCACGCGCCGGCCCGGGTGGCGCGGTCGTGGGCGGAAACCCGGACTCTGCCGGTGGTCGCTATCCTCGATCCGCGTGTCCCCGGTTTCCGCGCCGACTCCTCGCTGGGATCCGTGCTCGGCCGCATGGATTCCGGCGCGCCGCTCGCGGCCCTGGTCGCCGCGCATGCCGCCGCCGACCGGCTGATCCCGGCCGTCGGCGCTCCGCTGGAGGCGTTCCGCCGCACCGATCTCGACCGATCCTGGCTGAGCCGGGCATTGCACGCGGGCGCTGCCCGCCTGCTCTACGTCGGCCATGTCACCGCCGCCGCTCCCGAATCCGGCCGCAGCGAATCCGCCACCCTCCATCTGTCCTGCACCGCCGCCAGTCCGGGCTGCGCCCCCGCCTACCGCGACCATCGTCCGCTCTCGGCCCGCGACCTGCTGCTCGGCGCCCACGCCCTCGCCGAGGGCGCGACCCACGACTACGTGGGAAACGGTCAGGGGGACAGCCGGACTCCCCACACCGGGCCCGAGATCTGGCCGATTCCGAGCCGGGTCGCCCTCATCGCCTGCGAGAGCGGCGGCGATCTGCGCTTCGCCGAGCCGCTCGGCCTGGTCGCGGCCATGCTCACCGGCGGCGCGGAACTGGTGACGGCGGGCCGCTGGCCGCTGCCCACCGATCTCGCCTTCCACCGCTTCGCGGGCACACCGGTCACCACGCATCCCTTCCAGGAAGCGGTGTGCGCCATCGACACCGCCCACGAATCCTCCGACCCCGCGGCCGCTCTCAACGCCTGGCAGCGCGAACACCTGGCCGCTTGGCGCGGTACGGGCGAAATCCATCACTCACCATTGGTCTGGGCCGCCTTCGCCACCATCGACACCCGGTGAGAAACCATGCGGCGTCGAGCCCCCGGAGGGCTTGCCCCGAGAACTATCGCCCCTGGAAGTGGCGGGTCACGAAAGGATAACGGGCCCAATGGCCCTCCGATGAGCTCCATGACAGATCAGGGAGCGGAGGGCGGCAGTGGCGCGGATCGTGACGAGCATGGTGGTGGCGGCTTCGGCGATCGCCCTGGCGTTGATCGCCGGGCCGGTCGGCCGGGCCGCGCCGGACGGCCTGCGGCATTGCGAGGTCAGTGCGGGCCGGCAACCCGAAACCGCGACACCCGAAGAGGTGGGCCTCGATTCGGCCGCGCTGCGGCGGGCGGTGGACTTCGCCTCCGATCCGACCCGATTCACCGTGCAGGTGTTCCGCAACAACTGCCTCATCGGCGGCGGGCCCAACAATCAGCGCGCGGGCGGCGTCGCCTGGAATCTGTGGAGCGGTACCAAGAGCGTGGTGTCCCTGGTGGCCGGGATCGCCGTGGACGAACACAAACTGCGCGTGGACGATCCGATCGACGTCTACCTGCCCGCCGGGCTCGGCGACGCCGAGCACCGCGCGATCACGGTGCGCAGCCTGCTCACCGAGACCTCCGGCATGGAGATCGCCATCGCCTCGGAGGGCATCACCGGGCTGGCCCGGCTCGACCCGAACGTGGTGGCGCAGGCTCTGGCCATGCCCATCCAGCATCCGCAGGGCGAGACCTGGCAATACAGTCAGCGGGCCGTCGACCTGCTGGTCTATGTCATCCAGCGGGCCGTCGGCGAGGACTTCCAGGCCTACGCGCAGCGCAATCTCTTCGACCCGTTGGGCATCCACATCTCCGATTACCTGTGGGCGCGCGACCGCAGCGGCAACACCTACGGCCACGCCCACCTGGTGCTCCCGCCCGACGATTACGCCAAACTCGGCCTGCTGCTGGTGAATCGCGGCAATTGGCTCGGCCGCCAGGTCGTTTCCACGGATTACCTGACCGAGGCGACCACCCCCGATTCACCGAACCCCTGCTACGGCTTCCTGATCACCGTCAACGGCCCGGGCTGCGAGGACATGTTCCCGGGCCTACCGAAGGACGCCATCCAAATGTCGGGCATGCTGCGCCAGGACAACTACATCGTCCCCAGCCTGGGCCTGCTGGTCAGCTGGACCGGCGTCACGGTTCCCGGTGGCGCGGTGAGTTTTCCGCACGATGTGCTGCGCGGTCTCACCGCCGCCTTCCGCGCCCCGAGCCTGTCCGACCCGGGGCCCTATGTGCCGCACCCGGACACCAGCCTGCTCGACCCGATGATGATCAACCCGGACGCCACCCTGGCGGCGCTGGGCCTCGGCTCGATGTCCTATCCCGGCTGCGGCGTCCTGGCCTGCCTGGGCAGACCGCTGTATCCGCCGTTCGGCGACTGGCCGCCCGGCTGCTTCATCCTCGGCTGTGTGGGAAACGACCCGGCCACTCCCGGCATCCGCTGACCGAAGGCTATTGCGGCCGACCGCAGTTGGAGCAGAAGCCCACACCGACCTGCACCTGATGGCCGCAACCGCCGCAGTTCGACTGCAGGGACAGGGCGCCGCCGCAGGTTTGGCAGAACCTGCCGCCGGTGGTGTGCGCGCCGCAGGTCGGGCAGGACACCCGGGCCGGGGTCGCCACATCGTGCTGGGAGACCCAGTCCTGCTGGTAGGCGGCCTCGACGATCTGGGAGCCGCGGGCCTCGGCCTGTGCCCGGGCGATCTGGTGCGCCACCTGCGGCGAGCAGTTCGTGCACATTCCGACCTGCTCGTTCCAGCAGACCCGGTGGCACATCCACCCACCGCAGCCGCCGCACTGCCGGAAGTCGTTGCGCACCTGCTCGACCGCGCGCGCGAACGCTTTGTCCTTGGTGCTGGAGGAGGACCCGCCCCAGTGGTTCGAGTAGCTCTCCGCCGCATCGGAGATCTTGTCGATGGCGTGCATCCGATCGCCGAAGAGATTGCGCAACACACGCAGCAGACCTCGGCCGCGGGAGAAATAGTTCTGGTCGAACGACGACTTGTAGGAGGTGTTGCAGCGATCACAACGAAACTCCCACTGGAACCCATCGTCATTGGATTCGTCGCTGTAGGAGCTGGTGAAGACGACCGGACCGGTCATGGTCGAGTAATTCCTTTACGGCTGAGTGGATCTCTGTGAACCGACGAGCCCGGAACCCCCCGGACCGTGTTTCGTCAGGTTCATATCGTATGAATCGCTGCACCCGCAACACATCCCACGAATCGCCTACGGCCCGGGTCGCCGGATCATTCGTCGAAGCCGACCTCCACCTCCGTGCGGTCCCCGCGGACGTACATCTCCCAATAGCGGTCGCCCAGTTCGTCATTGGTCATGCGTGGGATGCTGACGCCCGCCGGGACCAGTTCGGGGTGCTCGTCGACGATGCGCTCGGCCTGGCTGTTGCCGATCAGCACTCCGATATTCAGCACTCCGACGTACACTCCGGTGCCGCGCAGTTCCTCGGCGAGTTGCAACAGGTAGCCGCGCTGGGCGGCCAGGGCGACGCCGAAATTGGAGAGATACGGCAACACCACATTCGGTGACGAACCCGAGGAGAACAGCAGCGCGCCGGTACCGCGCTCGATCATCCCGGGGGCCAGAGCTCGGGTTACGAGCATGGGGGAGTGCAGTTTCAGAGCCATGGGCAGGCTCAGGTCCGGGACGTCCAGGGCAAGGGTTGAGGGCATGCGGTCGGCCATCTCACCGGCCGCGCCGTGCAGTGCGACGTCGATCTCGCCGAAGGTCCTGCTGATGGTCGCGACGGTTTCGGCAACCTGGGTCGCGTCGGTGACGTCGGCCGGGAAGGCCGCCGCCGCGATGCCCTCGGCCTTCAGGTCGCTCACGTGCCGCTCCGCCTTGTCGGGCTTGCGGCCGATAACGGCCACCCGGAAGCCCTCCCGGCCGAAGCGCCGCGCGACACCCATGCCCAGTCCGGGGCCGAATCCGAAGATCGCGATGGTCTTGCTCATGCTCGTTCCTCGCTAAGTTGAGCGATGGTTCAAGTTACGTGGTAGACGCTAGCATGAACTTGAACCTATGCTCAACTTAAATCTGATGCCTGATTTGTAGGATCGGCGAATGCCCCCGCAAAGACCCCTCCGCCTCGACGCCCGCCGCAATCGCGACGCGCTGGTGACCGCGGCGCGCGAGGTCTTCGCCGAACGCGGGCTCGACGCGCCACTCAAGGAGATCGCCGCCCGCGCGGGCGTGGCCATCGGCACGCTCTACAACCGGTTTCCGACCCGCGACGATCTGATCGCCGCCGCCGTCGAGGACCGCATCGAGGCGGGCGGGCGCATCGCCGAGGAGGCGCTGGCCATCGCCGACCCGTGGGAGTCCTTCGTTCATCTGGTCGAAAAGATCTGCGAGCTCCAGGCTTACGACCGCCTGCTCAACGAGCTCGCCCTGCGTGCCGCGCCGAGTCCGGAGATCGCCGCGCAACGCGATCGCGGACACGCCATCATGCGCGAAATCATCACGCGCGCACAGGATGCCGGGGTGCTGCGGGCGGATTGGGCGCTCGAGGACATCGCCTTCATCACCTGGTCACACACCCGGGTGGTGGAGCAGACCGCGGGCATCGCGCCGGAGGCGTGGCGGCGCAACCTGGCGCTCATGCTGGATGGGCTGCGCGCGGAATCCGCTCACCCGCTGCCCGTTCCGCCGATCACCGAGGAACAGTTGAACCTCTCGCTATCGGCCGATCCGGACCTCGACTGATCGGTGTTCATCGCCGCCCCACTCAAACGGTGGAATTGGCTCCGGTTACCGTCGAGAGTGATCGTTCATGCTCGTATGTGTTGGAGGTAGTGAAATGGCAGGGATTCCCGCGGTACCGACCTCGCTACTCGCGGCCGGTGGGCTTACCGGTGGCTTCGCACTGGCTCAGGCCACCAAGAAGCGTCAGCTCGGTGGCGCGGTGTTCGCGGCGGGCACGGCGGCCGCCTTCCCGCGCTGGCGCAAGACCGTCGGCACCGCCGGCGCCGCCGCGCTGACCGGGCTCGCCATCGGCGCGATGGGCGCTTCGCACCCGCTGGCCAAGAAGATCGGCGCGTGGCCATCGGTCGCGGTCGTCTCCGGGGTGGTGGCGGCGGCCGCGTGGGCCGCGGTGGACCGCCGCGCCTGATTCACCCGGGGGTCCTCCGGTGTGCGTCAGACCGTAAGGTTTGAATGCGTGCCGGGGGACCGGATGCGCAATACCGTGAAGTATGCGCACTTTCGTTCATCTGCTGCTGTTCGCCGCCGCCATCGCGGTGGCGGTCGGGGTTTTCGGTCCGCTGGTCGGCTCGGTCGACGCGCGGAATGTCCAGTTCAGCGATCTGCGGGACGGGTTTCCCTCGGGTCGGTCACTGGACCAGATCGGGGCGCAATCGGGGGCCTTCATGACGTCGCTGGCCATCGGGCTGCTCGGGGTGGCGGCGGTGCTGTTGCTGGCCGCGCTGTTCGGCTCGCGCATCCTGGGCTGGATCGGGGTCATCGTCGGAATCGGCGGACTCGGCGTCCTGACCTGGCGGCTCGACCAGCGCTTCGACCAGGAGCTGCGTGACGATTACCGCCATCTGCTCGGCGGCGCCTGGGGCCTGTACCTCGTCGGCGGCGGACTGCTGCTGTCGCTGCTGTTACTGCTCGTTCCGCGCGAGCGACGCCTGCCGCCGCCACCCGGTCCCGGCTTATGATCTCGTAATCACCTGTCGGCCTTCGCACTTCGATCATCTACTGAATCGGCCCGTAACCCGGTGTCGTATTCAGCTCGAACGATCCGCAGCCCGCGGCAACCACCCCGGCCACCGGCAACCGCTCCGGCGGCCGAGACCGCACCTGGACGGGAGTGGCCCGCCCCGACGGCTCGGGCTGGACAGTATGCCGCCCTGCCGTCACCGACTGCCGATGACCTAGCGATTCCGGGCTGATCGCTCCCGTCCGAGGGGTTTCGGCGCATCCGCGAGCCATCACCCCGCGAGCAGGCGGATCAGCGTACGCAATTGGGCGCTGTAGTATTCCTCGAATTCCGTTGTGCCAGGATGCTTTCCGGTGGCTCGCAACGGGAATATGACGGGGGCCGAATCATGCCCATCAGTGCCATGCGAAGCGTCTACCGTGGCCGAGCCCCGGGCCCTGACGCTGGGCGGTCTCGGCATCGGACTGACGGCCATGCCCGCCATGACCGCGGCCATGCGGAACCTCACGCCCCCCAGATCATCGACGCCATACCGCAACTCACCGTCGTGCAGCGGATCGGCGGATCCATCGGCACCGCCGCCTTCGTCGTCATCCTGCAACAGCGGCTACCTGCGGACGGGGTGTCGTCGGCGGGGGCTTCCGCCTTCGCGGTTCCGCCCGACCTGGCCAATACCGTCACCGGAATCGCCGCCACCATCACCTACCTCCTGAAGGCGTGGGGCCTGGCCTGATTCGCCAGCGGGTTGTGCGGACTCCGGATAGCCGCGGTGCTCTGCCCATTCGCGGGCCAGGATCGACATGACGGTGGCATCGATCCACCGGTCGCCGTAACGCAGGGATTCGCGCAGGACGCCCTCGGGGCGAAAGCCCGCCTTCTCGTAGGAACGGCGGGCACGCGGATTGAAGGCATAGACCTCCAGGGAGATTCGGTGCAGGCCGAGCGTCTCGAAGCCGTAGCCGACGATCAGCCGCGTCGCCTCGGTGCCCAGTCCGCGCCCCTGCCCGCCCGGGCCGATGAGAATGCGGAAATTGCAGCTGCGATTGCCGGGATCCCACTGATTGAGGACCGCCTCGCCGACGCAGCGGGCGGTCGCGACCTCGACGATGGCCAGGTCGAGGCGGTCCGGCTGGGCCTCGCGGGTGGCGTACCAGTCGCGCAATCGCCGTGTTTCGGCCGGATCCTCCGGCGTGATCTCGGTGGTATCGTCGTGGACACTGCCGGTCAGACGGCGGACGTCGGGATCGCGCAGCGCCGTGAGGATGGCGTCGAGGTCTTCGGAAATGAACGGCCGCAGTACCACTCTCGTGCCGGTCAGAGTGGGCTTGATCGAGAAGTCGGCGGATTCGAACACCGATGAATTATCGCGCCGAGGTCACTAGAGTCGGCGAATGGCCAAGCCACAATCGGGGGCGGCGTCGCACACGCTCGCCGACGTCATGCCGTCCGTCGCCGCGTCCTTGGGCCTCGACCAGCTCAATCCGCTGGGCTTCGCGCCGACCCGTGATGTCGTCGTCCTGCTGATCGACGGCCTCGGCGCGGAACTCCTGGCGCGCCACTGCGACATCGCGCCCACCCTGGCCGGACATGCCGACGTCACCCTCACCGCCGGCTTTCCCGCCACCACGGCGACCAGCCTCGCGAGCCTCGCCATCGGCGCGCCCTGCGCGACACACGGCATCATCGGCTACAGCTTCGCCGTGCCCGGCGGTGATGGTCTGCGCCTGCTGAATTCGCTGCGCTGGAAACTCGACAGTGCCACCGGTGACGACGCTCGTGATCTTTACCCGCCGGAATCGGTGCAGCGGCATGCCAGCCGTCTGGAAGACCTCGCGGCCCACGGGGTCGAGCTGCACTACGTGATTCCCGCCTACCAGCTCACCTCCGGCCTGACCCGAGCCGTCTTCCGCGCCCCGGGCGTCCTGCACCCGGCCGCCTCCCTCGACGAGCTGCGCACGGGAATCCTCGCTGTCGCACAGCATTCCGGCGCCAACTCGCGCTTCGCCTACGCCTACTTCCCCGACCTCGACGTCAGTGGCCACCTGTACGGACCCGAATCCCCGCAGTGGGCGGCGGTGCTGCGCGATATCGATGCCTGTATCGCCGACCTGTTCGCCGATCTGCCGTCCACCTGCACGATGCTGATCACCGGTGATCACGGAATGATTCACGCGGACACCGTCATCGACCTCGACGCCTGGCCCGCCCTGCACCGCGATGTTCATCTGATCGGCGGCGAGGCGCGCGTCCGCCACGTCTATCTCGACCGCCCCGCAGCCCTCGCCGACGCCCACTCCACCTGGTCCGCCGAACTGTCCCCATACGCCACCGTCGTGACCCGCGAACAAGCCCTCGACGAACGCTGGTTCGGCCCGACTCCGCCCACCCAGGTCATCACCACCCGGATCGGCGACCTCATCGCCGTCGCCGAAGACCGCGCCGTCCTTCTCCGCCCCGTTCGTGAACCTCTGGAATCGGCCCTGGTCGGTCACCACGGTGCCCGCACCACCGCCGAACAGCTCGTCCCTCTCATCGCCAATCCCTGACCTTGTTCGTTCTGGGTGGCGCACATTCCCTGCGGAGGGGAGGCATGGTGCCTGGTGATCACGGTCCCGCTCGATCTGGACGACAGGGTGGTCAATCTCGGACCGTCGCACCGGTTCTCGGCGAGCCCCTGCTGATCGCGGCGATCGCCGCGACCTTCCTGCGGGTGCGGCGCTCAGGCGCGCAGTAGCGCGGTCTGGACCTTGCGCAGACGGTCCACGTCGCCGCGGAAGCCGGCCACGGCATCGTTGTAGAGGAATGCCTCCCAGAGGCGGACCAAGGCGTAGGCCAGGGTGTCGCGTTCGATGGGCGGGCGGTAACCCTCGGATTCGGCGCGTTCGATGAAGCGTTCGACCAGAGCCACGGCGGACCGGTGGACGATGCCGTCACCGCGGGTGATCAGGCGCAGGGCGGCGGTGGACTCGTTGTCGAAATAGGAACGCAGCGCATCGTTTTCGACGATCAGGTCGATGGCGCGGTTGAGTACCGTGGTGAGCCGCTCGCCACCGGTCTCGCGGCAGCCGCGATCGGCGTAGGCCACGACCTTCTCCAGCTGCCGCGCCACCGCCGCGCCCAGCAGCCCGTCCCGGGACCCGAACCAGCGGTAGATGCTGGCCCGGCCCACGCCCAGCTGGGCGGCGATGGCATTGACGTCCACCCGCTTTCCCGCCAGGAACACGGCGATGGCGGCCTCGAGCACGTCCTCCCGGCTGGCCGAGGCCGGCCGGCCCGGCGCTCTGGTTCCCTCCGCGCGTGTCACGCGGACAGCTTAGGGGTCAGGTATGCCGACAGTGTGCGGGCGGTGGCCGCGCGCCCCAGGGTGAGGGCCTGCTGGAGCACCGCGGGATCGCGGTCGATGCGGCCGATATCGGGTGCGCTGTGCGGCGGGCGGATCTGCAGGACGGCCGGATCGGACTCGAGATCTCGTTCGTCGTTGTGGTGCCGCTGGACCCGCTCCAGCCACGGCCCGACCGTCCCCGGTGCGTGCCGGGCCAGGAAGCGGGCCACCACCCGGGATTCGACCGTGGAGGGAGGACGCATGGTTTCGCCGGCACGGCGGGTGCGCAGCACCAGGACGTGGGTCGCGCCCTGCGCCAATGCCGTTGGCACGGGGATGGATTCGGAGAGCCCGGCATCGACGTACCGGCGCGCGCCGATCCGCACCGGTCGCCCGGCCAGGATCGGCAGACAGGTCGAGGCCCGCAGTGCCGCCTGCACCGAGCCCACGTCGCTGAGCTCGGGGTGCAGGTCGACGGCCGCGCCGGTGTCGGCGTCGGTGGCGATGGGGTGGAAGGTGACCGAATTGGCCAGGATCGCCGGGAAATCCATCGGCACGATGCGCTCGTACACGGTGTGCACCAGGTATTCGGTGTCGACCACCGTGCCGCCGCGCAGCGCCCGGACCGGGTTGATCACGCGGTTGATGACCTCTGGATGCCAGGCCCGCCGCGAATCCACCGCGCGCCCGCACAGCAGCCAGGCCGCGTTCAGCGCGCCCGCGGAGGCCCCGTACACCGCGTCGAAGCAGGGCAGTACGCCCAATTCCTCGATGGCCATGGCCATTCCGTGCGAGTACGCGCCACGTGAGGAGCCGCCCTCGATGACGAGCGCGAGCCGGTGGGAGTCCGTGCGCTGCCCGGGCGTGCTGCCCTCGCGGTGCCGGTGGGCGATGAGCTCGCCGACGCCGAGTGCGCGGTCGTGGTCGGGCACGGATGGCTCCCATCGCGGTGGTCGGTCTGTGCGGCCGTTCGAGTATACGACCCTATTTGAGACATCGATCTCTCTGTGTATCATATCCGGCGATGGCGGGGGTGCCATGAAACTGGAGGTCAACGCATGCAACTAGCGCTCACCGACGACGAGCTCGCCTTCCGCGACGAGCTGCGCGCGTTCTATCGGAGCGAGATCCCGGCCGACATCCGCAATCGGCAGCGGCACGGCCAGGAACTGAGCAAGGACGACATCGTCACCACCCAGCGCATCCTCAACGCGCACGGGCTGGCGACCCCGAACTGGCCGGTGGAATGGGGCGGCAAGGACTGGACTCCCATCCAGCGCCACCTCTGGCACGACGAGATGCAGCTGGCCTCCGTGCCGGAACCGCTCACCTTCAATGCCAATATGATCGGTCCCGTCATCGCGCACTTCGGCTCGCAGGAGCTCAAGGAACGCTTCCTGCCGCCCACCGCCAACCTCGATATCTGGTGGTGCCAGGGATTCTCCGAGCCGGAGGCGGGCTCCGATCTGGCCTCACTGCGCACCGTCGCGGTCCGCGACGGCGACAGCTATGTCATCAACGGCCAGAAGACCTGGACCACCGCGGCCCAGTCCGCCGACTGGATGTTCTGCCTGGCGCGCACCAATCCGGACGCGCCCAAGAAGCAGGCGGGCATCTCCATGCTGCTGTTCCCACTCGACACCCCCGGTGTGACCGTGCGGCCGATCAAGCTCATCGACGGCAGCCACGAGGTCAACGAGGTGTTCCTGGAGAACGTGCGGGTGCCCGCTGATCAGCTGGTGGGCGAGGAGAATCAGGGCTGGACCTACGCCAAGTTCCTGCTCGGCAACGAGCGCACCGGCATCGCCGCGGTCGGGCAGACCAAGGTGCGGCTGTGGCTGGCCAAGGAGCACGCCAAGCAGACCCGGCTCGGCGAGCAGACGCTGCTCGACGATCCGCTGTTCGCCACCCGCTTGGCCGAGCTCGAAAACGAGCTGCTGGCACTGGAACTGGTGCAGCTACGGGTGGCCGCGGGCTCGGCCGACGGCAAGCCCAACCCGGTCTCCTCCATCCTCAAGCTGCGCGGCACCGAGCTGCAGCAGGCCGTCACCGACCTGCTGGTGGACATCGCGGGGCCCGATTCGGTGGCGCGCGAGGACGAATCGCACCCCGACTGGGCCCGGCGCAGCACCGCCACCTACCTGAACTACCGCAAGACATCGATCTATGGAGGATCCAACGAGGTGCAGCGCGGCATCATCGCCTCGACGATCCTCGGACTGTGAGGCAGCGCAATGGATTTCGATCTCACCCCCGAACAGGAAATGCTGCGCGACACGGTGCGTGACGTGCTGTCCCGCGGCTACACACCCGAGCGCCGCACCGAGGTGGTCGGCACCGAACTCGGCTGGGATCCCAAGATCTGGGCCACACTCGCCGACATCGGTGTGCTCGGACTGACTTTCGCCGAGGAGGACGGCGGCATGGGCGCCGGACCCATCGAGGCCATGCTGATCATGACCGAGATCGGCCGCCGCCTGGCCCCGGAACCGGTGCTGGACTGCGCACTGCTGCCGGGCTGGCTCATCTCGACCGCCGGCGGCGACGCGCAGCGCAAGGACCTGCTGCCGCGCATCGCCGAGGGAGAGCTGAAGCTCGCCTTCGCGCACGGCGAGCCGGGCCTGCGCTGGCCCGCGACCGAGATCGCCACCGCGGCGGTGCGGCAGCAGGACGGCTGGCGGATCACCGGGCGCAAACACCCGGTCTCCCACGGCGACTGCGCCGACCTGCTGATCGTGAGCGCGGCGTTGGAGGAGGGCATCGGGCTGTTCCTGGTCGATCCGAATGCTCCGGGCGTGCGGCGCGCCGCCTACGCCACCCACGACGGGCTGCGGGGCGCGGACATCGAATTCGACGGCGTCGCCGCCGAACCGCTCGGCGAGCCGGGCGACGTCGCCGCCGCCATCCAGGCCGCCCTGGCCGGGGCGCAGGCCGCGCTGTGCGCCGAGGCCGTGGGGGCGATGGAGGAGTCGCTGCGGCTGACCTCGGAATACCTGAAGACCCGCAAGCAGTTCGGGGTGCCGCTGCGCACGTTCCAGACGCTGACCCAGCGCGCGGCCGACATGTACGTGTCGCTCGAACTGGCGCGCGGCATGAGCATGTACGCGTCGATGTCGCTGGCCGACGGCATCGTCGACCCGGTGGTGGCCTCCCGCGCCAAGCTGCGAATCGGTCGCTCCGCCAAGCACATCGGGCAGGAGGCCATCCAGATGCACGGCGGCATCGGCATGACCGACGAGTACCCGGTCGGCCACTACACCGCGCGGCTGACCGCCATCGAGCACACGCTCGGTGACTCCACCGATCACCTGCGCTACCTCGGTAGCTACGTCGCCGATTACCAGATGGTCGAAATCTGATGCATATTCGCGGCGCGGTACTGGAGGAGATCGGACGCGAGCGGCCCTACGCCGACTCTCGGCCGATCAGCGTGTGCCAACTCGAACTCGGCGATCCCGGCCCCACCGAGGTGCTGATCGCCATCGAGGCGGCCGGGCTGTGCCACTCGGATCTCAGTGTGGTGGACGGCAATCGGCCGCGCCCCCTGCCCATGCTGCTCGGCCACGAGGCCGCGGGCACCGTGGTGGCGGTCGGCGAGCGGGTGGCCGATCTGCGCATCGGGCAGCGGGTGGTCATGTCCTTCCTGCCGCGCTGCGAGGAGTGCGACGCGTGCGCGCGAGACGGGCAACTGCCCTGCACCGCGGGCACCCGCGCCAACACCGCCGGTGAACTGCTGCACCACACCGGGCATCTCTCGCGCGACGGGGATCGGGTGCGGCACCATCTCGGGGTCTCCGGATTCGCCACCCACGCCGTGGTGGACCGGGCCTCACTGGTGCCGGTCGGCGACTCGGTGCCGCCGGAGGTCGCGGCGCTGTTCGGCTGCGCGGTGCTGACCGGCGGCGGTGCGGTGCTGAACGTGGCCGACCCGCGGCCGGAGGACAGCCTCATGGTCGTCGGGCTCGGCGGCGTCGGAATGGCGGCCCTGCTGACCGCGAAAGCCGTTGGCGTGGAACGGATCATCGCGGTGGATCGGTTGGCGGACAAGCTCGCCATGGCCGAGGAGCTCGGGGCCACCGAGACCTGCACGCCGGAGCGGATAGCCGAGGAGGGGATCCGCGCGCGGTATGTGGTGGAGTGCGCGGGTCACCCCGCTGCCTTCGAAACCGCCTACGCGGCAACGGAACCCGGTGGCATGACGATTACGGTCGGCCTGCCCGGCCCGAATGCGACGGTGACCCTGCCACCCCTGAGCCTCACCGCCGAGGCCCGCACCATCGTGGGCAGCTATCTGGGTTCCGCCGTCCCGGCCCGGGACATTCCGCGCTATGAACACATGTGGCGGGAAGGGCGACTGCCGGTGGAGAAATTGATCTCCTCGCGCATCCGGCTCGAGGAAATCAATGCGGCAATGGATCACTTAGCCGACGGAAAAGCTGTCCGTCAAATCCTTATGTTCGACCATTCCTGACTTCGAGAGCGGCTGCGCCGCATCGGAAATCAATGGATTCTCCGGTGCGGCGCTTTCGCCTGCCATTGCGCCGGCCGCCGGTCCCGTCCCTACTCCGGAATGCCCGGCGAGACACTGTCTCGCCGGGCATCCTCCATCCGCCGCTCGGACAGCCGTAGGGCGCGTCATGTCGAGCGGACCCATCGCTCATGGCCACGGCGCGTCGTAGAGTCGGTGAGGAAGGCTTACGGCAGGTCGGAGAAGCGCACGGTGCGGGCCGCGGCGGTCACTTGCAAGCCGTCCGCGCTGGGCTGGATGGCCGTCAGCTTCGCGCCGAGCGGAAGCCCCCGCAACGGCACGACAAAGGTGAGAGATGGCTGGAGCAAGGCCAGGGGAACCGCCGGGCCGCCCGCCGCGGCCTGGACCGAGACCGGAGTGACCTCGATGCCATCGTCGGTCGGTGCGACGGTGACGACGACCGTCGCCGGCACCTGGACACCCTCCGCCGAGAAGGTGCCGGTGACGCGCAGCCCGTCCGGGCTGTAGGAGATCGACTCCACTTCCTGCGGTGCGAAGCCCTGCACGGTGTCGTAGGGAACCAGCGCCGTCGCGGTCGCCGTCGCCGCGACAAGGTTCGATGTTTGTCCTCGGAGCAGGTCATTCAGCGGCGCGGACACGTCGGTCAGCGTGACATCGAGATTGTGGACGGTGATCTGCTGCCCACTCCAGTCGCCGACACGGATGTCGATGTCGTGATAGCTGCCGTGGAAGGCCTGTGTCAGGAAGGGGATGCCGCCGATGTGGACGTTCGGCTGGTTCGGGAGGTTGTATTCGACGGCGATTCTGCGGCCGATCTCGTTCTGTGCCATCGCCACCCCGACCCGGTCGCCGACGATCAGTGCGATCGCCAGCAGGACGATCAGTGTCAGCAATCCGCGCATGCGCTCACCCGCTCAACCATTCCACCATCATGCTGGCATCACGGCCACGCACGCCCGATCCCACACCGGACTCCCACGAACATCTCACACAGAACGCACAAGTCGCTCTCCCCGCCGCAGCCGGGGACGGCAGGGTCGGACGAGCTGGCCGCGGCTGGCGGCCAGCTCGCGAGCTTGGAGCATGATGCCCGCGTGGCCCGCGCGTACGGTGTGGACATCGAAGGGTTGCCGGGTGTGAGGCGGTCGGCGTCGTCGATCCTCTTCGTGGCCAGCGCGGGGGATATCGCAGACCCGCGTTCGGGGATTTCCCCATTCCGATTCTGGGGTTGTACCGGATTACGCCGCAGTCGGCGCGAAGTTAGCTTTCAGACATGACTTGGACCCTGGGAAGGCGCTTCTCCGTTGTATTCGGAGTCGCCGCGCTGCTCGTCGCCGAGGCGACCACCGCGTTCGCCGAGCCCACCGGGGCCACCCCCTTGGAGCAGTTGCGCCGGGACACCGAATCGATCCACGCCCTCGGTATCAGCGGTGTGCAGGCCCGTGTAATCGCGCCTGACGGTGGACAATTGGTCGCCACCACGGAACTCCAACAGCTATGGCCCGGAGGGCGATACGGCCTCGGACTGGCCGAACGCCCCCTGAGCTGTGGCGGAACCTTTTGGAGCCATGAGGGCGGCGACGCCGGCTACATCACTCTCAACGGCGTCACACCCGACGGCGCCCGAAGCGCCACAGTCTCGATGTCCGAGGCTCTCGGCGACTCCCCGAACCACATCCTCGACCAAGAAACCGCAGCCACCACCCTCATAGACCACGCCCTATGCGCCGACGCCCGCTGACTACTCGACGTGCGACCGCATCACTGCGTGTTCGCCGGTGGGTCGCCCTCGTGGTGCGCCACCAGGAGTAGCCGAGCGGCCACCGTTTCGCGGGCAATCTTCTCGATTCGCGCGGCCGTGAACGCCATAATCCGCGGCATCCGCTCCCATTCGGCTCGGCGATGGCCTTCTCCGTGCGAGCCGCCAGCCTACATGAAGGCGAAACGCATACTCTCTGTGCACAATTCGGAGAAGGATGTCGTAAATGGAAACATATTCGTAGGGTTGAAATATCTGAAGTGTCCGATTATTTGCGGTCCGGGCCGCTCGATCGCACAGTGGAATCCGAGGCCGAACGCTATCTGGCTGTGGGGCCGAAAGATCGAGGTCGGACAACCTGATATGCGGTGAGTTGCCGTGACATAGCCGGCGAGATGGATAACAATGCCGCCCATGACGGTGCCGGCGAGCGGATTGACGAATCGGCGGGCTGATCGGGCGTCCAATGCGATACCGCGCGGCAGTTTTCGGCCCGACATCGAGGGGCTACGAGCAGTCGCCGTACTGGTCGTTGTGCTTTTTCATGCGAACACTCCCGGGGTCGAGGGCGGATTCGTCGGTGTCGATGTCTTTTTCGTCATTTCCGGCTTCCTCGTCACCGGAATCCTCTGGCGGGAAGCGGCTGCCGCCGACACTGTCGGGCTGATCCGGTTCTACGGCGCGCGGGCCCGCCGTCTGCTGCCCGCGGCGGGTGTCGTGGTCGTCGCCACCGCGATCGGCGCGGCCACACTGTTGCCGCCGCTGCAGGCTCGCCAGGTCCTCGGCGACGGGATCGCCAGCGCCTTGTACGCCGGGAATTACCGGCTCGCGTTGCGCGGCACCGACTACCTCGCCGGAGACACGCTTCCGTCACCGTTTCAGCACTTCTGGTCGCTCGGGGTGGAGGAGCAGTTCTATCTGTTGTGGCCGGTTCTGATCGCCGTCACGGCCTGGTTCGCGCGGCGGCGCCGAATCGGATCGGCCGCTGTGTCGCCCTACCTGATCGTGCTCGCTGCTGTCGCCGCGCTCTCCTTCACGATCTCGCTGATCTGGACCCGCACGTTGCCACCGTGGGCGTACTTCTCGCTGCCGACGCGGGCCTGGGAACTGGGCATCGGCGGCATGATCGCGCTGTCGGCCGGTGCGTGGTCCCGGTTGCCGAAGGCGGTCGGCGCCCCTGCCGGATGGATCGGGCTGGCCGTGATCGTCGCGGCGTGCACCCAGCTGAACGGGAAGACGCCGTATCCGGGCACTGCGGCCCTGCTGCCGATTCTCGGCACCGCCCTGGTGATCATCTCCGGTTGTGGGGAAACACGTTTCGGGGTCGGTCGCGGGCTGGCACTGCCCGCGATGCGGGCGATCGGTCGCGTATCGTACTCCTGGTATCTGTGGCACTGGCCGGTATTACTGCTGGCGCCGCGCGTGCTCGGTCACCAGCTCGGACGGGGCGGCTCGATGGCCGCGGTCACGATGGCGGGCGGACTCGCCATGCTCACGTTATGGCTGGTCGAGAATCCGGTCCGTTTCGCCGCCCCGCTGCGAGGGTCGGCCGCACGCAGCCTCGCCTGTGGCGGCGCGATCACCGCGGTCGCCGGTGGTGTGGCACTGATGCTGCTGGTACTCGCTCCCGTCCCGGTCGGGCGCGGCGCGGCGGCCGCGGCGCTCACGCTCGCCACAGCGGCCCCGTCGGCCGCTCCCAGCACCGACTCTCGCGACGCGACGGTCCGACAGCTGACCGAACAGGCGCAGGCCGCAGTCGCCGCCTCAGCCGAAATCCAAGCTGTCCCTTCGAATCTCACCCCCTCACTGGCAGACGCACCCGGCGACAAGGCGGGTGTGTTCGTCGACGGCTGCGTGCGATCGTGGCGTGAGGTGGGACAGCCCGAGTGCGCCTCCGGCGATCCGGACTCGGCGACGACAGTGGCCCTGGTCGGCGATTCACACGCCGCGATGTGGCATCCGGCGTTCGAGCCGATCGCCGCGCAGCGGCACTGGCGGCTGGAAACCATGGCCAAAGTCACCTGCCCGTTGCTCGACTTGCCCATCACCAGCCCTTATCTGGGCCGGGAGTACACCGAATGCGAGCAGTGGCGCGGCCAGATCCTGACCCGGCTGCGGGCCGAACGCCCCCGCCTGATCGTCGTGAGCATGTCCCGGCGCTACGGCGCCGACTTCGGCTTCGTCTCCTACGACCAGGCCTGGGTCGACAGCCTGAACCACCTGGTCGGCCAGCTGCGAGCGACGGGAGCGGCGGTCCTCGTTCTCGGGTCGATCCCCGATCCGCACACCACCGTGCCGGTGTGCCTGTCCGAACATATCGACAATGCCGCGGCATGCACGCCAGCGCGCCCGGTCGCGGTCAACGACGCGGGCATCGCGGACGAGCAGGCGGCGACCACCGCAGCCGGCGGCCAGTACGCCGATCTGACCCCCCTGTTCTGCACCGCCGCCCGCTGCCCCCTCATCATCGGTGACAACCTGGTGTACCGCGACGACAATCACCTCACCGTCAGTTACGCCAGAACACTCGGACCGGTCATCGCCGCACTCGCTGACCGCGCCCTCGCCAACGGCTGAGCCGACCACACAGACCCGAGCCCGATTCATCGCGCCGCCGGACATCGCCACCGTCGACCGACGCGAGCCGTGCCGAGAAGGCAGCGCAGGCGGCCTACGCCAGGAGCGGCCAAATCTCGCTCAGCACAGAGGAAGTCGCCCAACGACCAGAGATCCCGCAGGAGACGGGCCTTATACCGCGAAACGGCGCGCCCCTGGGAGTCGGGGCTGCACACCGACGCGGCGGCGAACTACTGTGCCGGTTCCAGTCATATTGCGAAAGGTTCGAAACCATGTACCTCATCTCGATGGCGTTAGGGATGTTCGGTCCACTGCTGGTACCGGTAGGAAGCTCGGACTGTTGGATGGACAGCACTGCTCCCGCGTGCTGGCCCCACTAGATCGATTCTCGAAACTGGGTGGGCGGCATTGCCGCCCACCCAATTGCCCCGTCCGCGACCTGCACATCAGGCATCGCGCAAAGCGTGTGCCCTGCGCGCTGCTCATCTGGCATCGGCGCACACGCTACTCGCCATCCACCGGCACGGAACGGGTCAGCTGATCGACCTCCGCAATCCGGCCGTCATCGGCGAGACGGCCGATCATGCAGATCTCGGTGGCGGTCGGGCCGCTGCTGCGAAGGGTGGCGTACAGCGTGTAGTGGGCGGCTATGGCGTCGCCCGACAGGAGGGCCCGGTGCACTTCCACCCGCACGGATTCGGCGTTCTTGCGGGCCGGGCGGGCATGCGCGACCAGGGCGTGACGGTCCAGGTGGAAGCCATCGTTGCGATAGTCGATATCGGGAGTGAACCAGCGGTCGACCAGCACGCCGGGATCGTCGGCGCCGAAGGCCATCTCATGGGGATAGGTGGTCAGGTACTCGTGCAGATCGGATTCGTTTCGCATGGTGCCCATGGTGCGGGGACACGCTCACAGCGGGCTCACATCCCGCTCATATGCCCGCCAAACACGCTTCGATGGCGGAAACGGCGTCGGCTCGACCGAGCGCCCGGCCTCGCTCGTACGCGACCGTCGCCTCGTCTCCGATAGCCGCAGCCAATTCCGTTCGGAGAGCCACGATGTCGGGGTACCGGGCATCGGGTGCACCGCGCAGGGCATGTCCGGCCCCGAGCGCCTCGGCCGCCGCGGCAGCCAGCCCGGCCGCGAGACATGTCCGCGCCACCCCGACACTCACCTCGGCGGCCATCGGCATGTCCCGGATCGCCATCGCGTCGGCCCACGCATCGGCGCAGTGCGCGGCCGCCGCCCCGACCCGGCCTTCGGCCGCCCGCAGCAGACCCATGCGCAGCCCGAACATGGCGCGATACGAGCGGTCCTCGCTCATGACCCGATTCAGGTCGCCCTCCGCGATCCGCAGACGGCGCGCCGACTCGGCCATATCCCCGTCGATCCGCGCGATATCCGCGGCCAGCAGCTGGGCCATGAGCATGTCCCTTGCCGACAGCGACTCCGCCGGCACCGCATCCAGATCCGCCCGCGCGGCGTCCACGTCACCGGAGTGCAGGCGAATCATGACCAGCCAAATCCGCAGCGCGACAGCGTTGCCCAACTCCTCGGCGGACACCAACGCCGCCGACATCGCCTCCGTCGCCCCGCTGAGATCCCCGAGCGTGGCCCGCGCGAACGCCAGGAAGTTCAGTGCCGTCGACCGGCCCCAGCGCTCCCCGGCCGCCTCGAAACACTCGGCGGCCGCCCACAAGTCCGCGTCCATCCGGGCGACCCCGGATTCATTGGCATTCAAGAAAGACCGCACCAGCCAGAACATCCCCCGAGTCCATGCGTCCGGATGCCCCAGCCACGGCTCGATCGCCGCGAGCCCGGCCTCGACCCTCCCGACCGCCAATTGCGCTAATCCCCATGCTAATTCGGTCGCGCCGTCTCCCCGCTGGTCAGAGATGTCCGTCGCGCTGTGTGATGCGGCGCCGGCGAGGTCGGCGCCGATCCAGCGGCGGACGTCGTCTGTGGCGGCGCTGAGTTCGGCGGCTTGGGCCGCAAGCATCGAATGCAGCGCGAAGGCCGCCGCGAGGGGCGGGTGCGGGTGGTCGGTAGGCATGTGCAGGACCGGTCGGAGCACGCGCACCGCCTCCGCGTGCGCTCCGTGCAGGGCCCAGTACATTCCGAGGGCGGAGCCCAACCGGGCCGCGGTTTCGGCGTCCCGGGACTCGTGTGAGAAACGCAGGGCCGCAAGTAGATTGTCGCGATCGGCATCGAGAAGGCGGAGCCAGGGGAGTTGGTCGCGGCCCCGGAGTCTCGGCTGGGCGCGCTCGGCCAGATCCAGGTGAAAGGCCGCGTGCGCTGTCCGCGCGGCATCGAGTTCACCACGCGCTGTGAGCCTCTCGAGTCCGTATCGGCGCACGGTTTCGAGCATGCGATAGCGCGGCTGCGGCGTGCTCGGGTCCGACGGGTCCGCGGCGGTGTCCAGCAACTGCACCAGCGACTTGTCGACCAGTGCCTCGAGTTCAGCGGAGAGGACGCCCAGTGACTCGGCCCCGCATGGGGTGAACGGGGCGACGAAGACGGCCAGCCGCGCCAGCGCGGTGCGCTCCGCCTCGTCGAGAAGCTCCCAGTCCCAATCCAATACCGCCCTCAGCGTGCGATGCCGGGGGAGCGCGGTGCGATTCCCGCCCGCCAATACCGTGAACCTGTCACCCAGGCGGGCCCGCAGCGTGGCCAGCGGCATGACGCGCAGCTTGGCGGCGGCCAGCTCGAGCGCCAAGGGCAGCCCGTCGAGACGGCGACAGATCTCCGCGACGGTCTCGATCTCGGCGTCGGACACGGCGAGCGTCGCACGGACCGCCGCCGCGCGGTCGAGGAACAGCCGCACCGCCGAATAGCCGCCGGCATCCGAAGCATTCGGCGGCGGCACCGCTAAAGGCGCTGTCTCCCAGAGCGTTTCCCCAATGATGCCCAGCGGTCGGCGACTCGTCGCGAGAATCCGCAACTGCGGCACCCGACCGAGCAGATTCTCGGCGAAACCTGCCACTCCCTCGACGAGATGCTCGCAATTGTCGAGCACCAGCAACGTCGGCGCGGTCGGCAACGCCTCCACCAGCAACGCCACCGGATCCGCCCCCACCGGCTCGTGCGCCCGCGACATCGCCACTCCCAGGCTCGACGCCACCGCGTGCGGCAGATCCGAAACATCGCTAATCGCAGCCAGTTCCGCCATCGCCACCCCACCCGGGAACCGCCCACTCAACTCGGCGGCCACCGCCACCGCCAGCCGGGTCTTCCCGGCCCCGCCCGGCCCCACCAAGGTCACCAGCCGCCCCCGGCGCACCAGAGCCCCGACCTCGACCAGCTCCCGCTCGCGCCCCACGAAGCTCGTCAACGGCGCACGCAGCCGCGTCGGCGAACCCTCGCCTCGGCCTGTGCGCATGCCTTGCGATCCAGTCCTCGATCCGGTCGTGCGGCCGATCCTCGAATCCAGCTGCGGCCCCGCTGATTCGCGCCCCGGCCGTACCCTTGAATCCCGTGATGCCGCCTGTGCGCCGGGTTCGCCGTCAGCGGGGCGCGGCTCGCGGCGGCGGGCGGGAACCTCGCCGCGGAGGAGCTCGAGGTGAAGGTCGGTGAGGTCCGGGCCGGGGTCGGTGCCGAGTTCGGTGGACAGCGCAGTGCGGTAGCGGTCGTAGGTGGCGAGGGCCTCCGCGGTGCGGCCGGAATCGTGCAGGGCGCGAATGTGCAACAGGCGCAGCCGCTCCCGCAGCGGACGGCTCGCGATCAGTTCCTCCAACTCGGCGATCAGGAGTGAATCGCCAGGCCGGGCGGTCAGTTCGGCCGCGAGCACCGATTCCGTCGCGCTGATTCGCAGTTCGTCGAGGCGGATAGCGGCCGCCGCGGCGAAGGGCAGATCCGCGATATCGACCAGGGCAGGGCCCCGCCACAGCGAGAGTCCCTCGCGCAGTTGGCAGATCGCGCGGTCCGGATCGCCGCGCTCCACACTCAGCATCCCGCCGCGCACCAGACGCTCGAAGCGGAGGGCATCCACCGACAGCACCGGCACGTCCAGGCGATACCAGCCCGCACCCGACGCGATCGCGGCGTCGTCGGGCAGGGCGCGGCGCAGGCGGGAAACCAGTTCGTGCAGCGCGTGTTCGGGCCGCTTGGGAGCGCGATCCGGCCACACCGCCTCGGCCAGCGCGCCCACGCTCACCGTGCGCCCCGCGTCCAGGGCCAGCCGAATCAGCAGTCCGCGCAGTCGCGGTCCCGAGACCGGCACCGGGTGATCGCCGGCCAGCACCTCGAGCGGTCCCAGGATCGCGATACGCACACCGCGAGTCTGGCACGCCGCACCGCCACCCGAGCCCGCTCGACCCCCCGAGCGGTCCGGTGCGGCACGTCCTCGAACGGTCAGCGCGCCGTGGACAGCAGGCGCGCTCGCTGACGGGTCTCGTCCTCGGCGCGGGTAGCGGCCAGGGCGCGGCGGCGGTTGGTGCGCACGGCGGCACTGAAGAGCTGGTATTCGGCCGAGGGAACGCACACCTCGCGGTAGGGATGTCGGGAGGTGGCATGGCACTGAGGGCCGGGAATGACGACACCCCGGCGCGGATCGGGACCGGCCTCCTGGGCGCGCACCCACCTCTGCATGGTGCGGGAATCGATACTGGGCAGGTATTCCACCGCACGATCCCATTCCAGGCCCTCCACCTGCATAGGATCGGCGACCGCGGTGACGACAACGGCGTATGCCGTCCCGACGGTGTTGTCCGCCATTGGATCTACCCCCTGTCCATGCTCGAGATCTCCGGCGTTGCGCGGGGAATGTTCAGGATACGTCGAAAGATCTTGCACTACTGAGTGTTTCGCTGTACCCGCAGGTAGTCTGCGGGTACTCCGCAGTCCTCGTGTCCCGAATCGGCCAGGTGCCGCCGGTATTCCGACGCCGCGGCACGGGCAGCCGCGCGGGGTCGGCAGTGGCGCGAATCACGCGCCGATCGGGCCTCGGAATACCCGTACCATCCCCTATGTTCAAGTGGTTGCCATATCCACCAAAATGGCAGCGACTCGAGGAGGATCCGTGCAGTTCGGAATTTTCAGCGTCGGCGACGTGACGATGGACCCCACCACCGGCCGGACCCCGACCGAGGCCGAGCGAATCCAAGCCATGGTCCGCATCGCCCGCAAGGCCGAAGAGGTCGGTCTCGACGTCTTCGCCACCGGCGAGCACCACAACCCGCCCTTCGTGCCGTCCTCGCCGACCACCATGCTCGGCTATATCGCGGCGCAGACCCAGAACCTGGTCCTGTCCACCTCGACCACCCTCATCACCACCAACGACCCGGTCAAGATCGCCGAGGACTTCGCCATGCTGCAGCACCTGGCCGGCGGCCGGGTGGACCTCATGATGGGCCGCGGCAACACCGGACCCGTCTACCCGTGGTTCGGCAAGGACATTCGCGACGGCATCCCGCTCGCGGTGGAGAACTACCACCTGCTGCGCCGCCTGTGGCGCGAGCACCGCGTCGACTGGGAGGGCAAGTTCCGCACCCCGCTGCAGGGCTACACCTCGACCCCCGCACCGCTCGACGGCACCCCGCCGTTCGTGTGGCACGGCTCCATCCGCTCGCCCGAAATCGCCGAGCAGGCCGCCTATTACGGGGACGGCTTCTTCCATAACAACATCTTCTGGGATCAGCACCACACCCGGCAGATGGTGAACCTCTACCGCCGCCGCTTCGAGCACTACGGGCACGGCGCGGCCGAACAGGCCATCGTCGGACTCGGCGGCCAGGTCTTCATGGCCGAGACCGAGGCCGAAGCCAAGCGGATCTTCCGCCCCTACTTCGACAACGCGCCCGTGTACGGGCACGGACCGTCGATGGAGGACTTCACCGAGCTGACGCCGCTCACCGTCGGCACCCCCGAACAGGTCATCGAGCGCACCCTGGGCTTCGCCGACAATGTCGGCGACTACCAGCGGCAGCTGTTCCTCATGGACCACGCCGGCCTCCCGCTCGAGATGGTGCTGGAGCAGCTCGAGATCCTCGGCAAGGAGGTGGTCCCGGTGCTGCGCAAGGAGTTCGAGGCGCGCCGCCCCGCCGGAGTGCCCAGCGATCCGCCCACCCACGCGTCGCTGGTCGCCGCCGGCCCCGGCGCCCCGCACCATCTGGTCGAGCCCGCCCGCGAGCGCACGCTCGCCGAAAAGAACTGAGGATGAGCATGAGTCGCAAACTGGTTGTCCTGACCGCCGGCCTCTCACAGCCCTCCTCCACCCGGCTGCTCGCCGACCAGCTCGCCGCCGCGGTGACCGCGGCGGTGGGCGGGCGTGGGGAGAGCCTCGAGTTCGAGGTGATCGAACTGCGGGAACTGGCAAGCGATCTCGCCACCACCATGACCACCGGCGGGCTGCCCACGCCCGCGGTGGCCGCGGCACGGCAGCAGGTCTCCGACGCAGACGGCATCATCGCGGTGACGCCGGTGTTCACGGCGAGCTACAGCGGTCTGTTCAAGATGTTCATCGACGTCCTGGACACCGACGCCCTCAACGGCATGCCGGTGCTGATCGCCGCCACCGCCGGTACCGCCCGGCATTCGCTGGTGCTCGATTACGCCATGCGTCCGCTGTTCACCTACCTGCGGGCCGTGGTCGTGCCGACCGGCGTCTTCGCCGCCACCGAGGACTTCGGCTCGAGCGGCCTGGCCGAGCGCATCCACCGCGCGGCCGCCGAACTGGCCCAGCTGGTGGTCGACGAACCCACCGGCGTGCAGGGCTTCCTGCAGGACGAACCGGCCCGTCACCGCAGCTCCGGCAATGGCGTCGGCGCGGTGCGCCCGTTCAGTGAACTGCTGGCCGGGCATACCGGCGACGGACGGTAGCGAACAGGTAGCTGGGTAGCATGAGCGGATGGCCGAGGAAGTTCTGCCCGCCATCCCGCTCGACTCCTGGCGGCCCACCAAGGAAACCCTGCACCGCTACGCCCAGATCGTCGGCAAGGTGGCACTGGCCAAAGGCATCAGGCGCAACCACTGGTGGCACACGACCTACCGGCTCACCGCCCGCGGTTGGACCTCCGTCCCGCTCGGCACCGCCACCGAGGGCCCGGTGTTCACGTGCGCCTTCGACTTCTTCGACCATGTGCTGCGGCTCAGCAACGACCGCGGCACACAGGAGGAGGTTCCGCTCACCGGCCAGTCGGTGGCGAGCTTCTACACCGAGACCATGAGCGCGCTGGGCAATCTCGGCGTCGATGTGGTCCTGGCCCACCCCACGCCCTTCGACCTGCCCGACCACGGGCGGCCCTTCGACCAGGACGACGAACACCACGCCTACGATCCGGCCGCCGCCCGGCACGCGTTCCATGTGCACAGCCAGGTGGGCCGAATCCTGGAACGCTTCAGCGCGACCTACTCCGGCAAGATCAGCCCGGTCCAGCTGTTCTGGCACACCTTCGACCTGGCCGTCCAGCGTTTCTCCGACCGCAAGGTCCGCATGCCCGACAGCGTGGATCCGGTCACACGCGAGGCATACTCGCGGGAGGTGATCAGCGCCGGATTCTGGTTCGGCGACGACAAGATCCCGGCCCCGACCTTCTACTCCTACACCGCGCCCGAGCCCGCGGGGCTGACCGAGCGGCCGCTGCGGCCGGCCGAGGCCCGCTGGGTGGCCTCCGGGTCCGGCCACAACGCCTACCTGCGCTACGACGACGTCCGCGTCCGCGCCGACCCGGTCCGCGCCGCGCTGGATTTCTTCCAATCCCAGTACGAGGCCGGATCGAGTCTCGCAGGCTGGGACGTCGCCGGTCTGGCCTGCCACAATGGAATCACCGACCCCGTGCTCGCCTCGCCACGGCTGGGGTGGCCGGAATAACCGGGTGCCCTTATTCGTATCCCCCACATAGTGTGTCGACGTGGGAGATGCGGAGGATCACTATGGGGAGAGGGCCCGCAAGGCTTTCGCGTGTGGAGAAAAGGGGTCCAGATGCGTGAGGAACGCATGCCGAATCCGACGTTGACCGCCTACCGGGAGACCACCTTCACCGCCGGGCCGAGCACCCGTGTCGGCCTGATGGGCGCACTGGTACTGGGCAGCGTCATCCTGGTCTGGGCGGCCGAACACGCATCCCGCGACGGCGATGACCACGGCTGGTTCGTGGCGGTGTCCTGCGCCGGGCTGTTCGTGGCCCGCGGGCTGTACCTGCGGCGGCCCATCACCCTGCCGCACCTCACCTACGCGGCATTGACGCTGGTGGTCTCGAACTTCAGCTACCGGACCGAGCACCCGGTGATCGGCTTCCTCTTCCTGGCGGCCAGCGGCGCCATTCTGGTGCTGCCACAGGGCAGTAAGCCGCAGCCCGAACAGCTGCCACGGGTGGCCGAACTGGTGCGGCGCAGCCAGCGGGATCCGCTGGCGCCCTTCGCGCTCCACTCCTCCAAGTCCTACTTCTTCAATGCCGACGGCTCCGCGGCCATCGCCTACCGGGCCCGCCTCGGCATCGCGGTGGTGGCCGGCGATCCGATCGGCGACGCCGACCGGTTCCCCGAATTGCTCACCGAATTCTCGCTTTTCGCGGGTAGCCACGGCTGGCGCATCGCGGTGCTGGGCGCGAGCGCGGAGGTCGCCCAGATCTGGCAGCGGCGGGCGGTGGACCATGGCGGGCTGCGCGCCATCGGCATCGGCCGCGACGTGGTCATCGATGTCGACCACTTCGACATGGTCGGCCGCAAATTCCGCAACCTGCGGCAAGCGGTGAGCCGCACCAAGAACTTCGGCGTCACCACCGAGATCCTGCCCGAGGTCGCGCTCACCGAACCCCAGCGCGAGACCCTGCTGGCCATCGTGGACGAGTGGGGGAGGGGGCGGCAGACCCGCGGCTTCTCCATGATCCTCGACCACCTTCTCGACGGTCGGCACCCCGGCATGCTGGTGGTGATGGCTCGCGACGCCGACGGCCAAGTGGCCGGCTTCCAGCGCTACGGCATGTCCGGCAACGGACAAGAACTCAGTCTTGACGTGCCGTGGCGGCGGCGCGACGCACCCAACGGGCTCGACGAGCGCATGATCGTGGACCTGGTGGACTACGCGCGCGAGCACGGCATCAAGCGAATCTCGCTGGCCTTCGCGGCATTTCCGGAGGTCTTCGCCGACAAGCACCGGTCGCGGACCATGCAGGCGGTGTATCTGGCGGTGCGCCTGGGTGATCCGCTCATCCGGCTGGAGTCGCTGTACCGGTTCCTGCGCAAGTTCAACGCTTTCGGCGATCAGCGTTACGTGCTGCTGCGCCGGCGTGCGATCGTCATCACGGCTCTGGCGCTGCTCACCCTCGAATTCGTCCCGCACCGCAAGCAGTACTGACCAACCCTTCGAACGCTCGAGGGCGATCCCCGAAACCGTGAGCACGATTCCGTGCCGCGGCACCATGGAATGCTCTCGCCCTCCCACAGGCGGTCGCTGAAGCCGTGCCAGGTGGTGTGAACTTGGCCGTGTCCGCGATCGAGCCGCGACGGGGGCCTCACGCCGCGATGACGGGGCTTCAGCCCATCCGCGCCATGACGGCGCGCGGCAGCAGTGGCATCACAAATCCGAGGACGCGCCACGGCCATTCGGGCACCGAGGCGCGCACGGCCTCCCGCTCGATGGCGGCCACCATGGAATTCACGCCCTTGTCCAGTGGCACAACCAGTTTCGCGTCTCCGGCCTGGGCGGCCATATCGGTGGCAATGAATCCCGGCTGCACCGTGGTCACGGCGATCGGGGTGCCGCGCAACTCGATGGCCAGCCCCTCGCCCAGCGCCGTCACGCCCGCCTTGCTGGCCGCGTACGCCGCCTTCTTGCCGGGCAGCCCGCGCACCGCGCTCATGGACGAGATGAGCACCAGGTGCCCGGCGTTCTGCTGCCGGAAGATGCTCATGGCCGCCTCGGCCTGGGCCAGCGCGCTGACGAAGTTCGTGGTGGCGGTGGCCAGATTGGCGTCCGCGCGGCCGGTACCGAGGCGCGCGCCCTTCCCGATGCCGGCATTGACGATGATCCGGTCCAGTCCGCCGAGCTCCGCGCGCAGCTCGTCGAAGACCTTCGGAACGGCCGCATGGTCGTCCACGTCCAGCGCGCGCACCGCGACCGTGATCCCGGGGTAGGCGGTGAGCAGTTCGTCGCGCAGTTCCTCGAGATGGGAGACCCGTCGCGCGCACAGCCCCAAGTCGCGTCCCCGCCGCGCGAATTCGCGGGCCATGCCCGCGCCCAATCCGGAGCTGGCGCCGGTGATGAGAATCTTCCGCCTGGTCATGCCGTCACCCTAGCCGCGCCGTGCCCGAGGGAAGGGGTCTCGGGCACGGTGCCCGAGACCCCCGTCGGAGCGCGGCGTGGTTATCCGAAGGAGCCGGTATCGGGCCGCGCGGGTTGCAGATGCCAGGCACCGCAGTTCTCGGTGGAGAAGGCCACATCGGTCGCCTTGATCTCCACCGTGATCGGCTTCGTACGGGTGAAGTCGCTGGCGATGATGTAGTAGTTCGGGTCCGGGTAGTCGGCGGGCTGCTGGACTTTCCACAGCCGCCGCCAGAAGCATGCGCCGGCGGCTGGATCCGGCGTCCCGTCGCCGATATAGGTGCCCGGCTTGATATCCACATTGACCAAATACGCCCCGTCCACGGTGATATCGGTGACCGGTTCGGCGGCCGCAATTCCGGATGCGGCCATTGTCAGCGCGGAAGCGAATGCTCCCGCGACCATGAGCGCGCCTGCACGCACGGTGTTTCCTCCCTGAGCAGCTCACTGCACCGCACGGTTCCCGGCGTGCGGTGCCGGGCGAGATCCCCGAGTCTCCCGGGAGGGTCTATCAGAAACTCGGGTCTGTTTTCGGGAAATCAGGGCGATTCAGGAAAATACACAATCTCGAGCGATGCCTTTTCGGCTCCCGCAACGATATTCAAGGCATGAGAAGACTACGCCCGGTCAGGGCCGGATGCGCCGACCAGTGCGCCCGGCTGTGCACGGACGCGGGCCTGGCAGCCGTCCTCGCCGCTGACCGCGGCCTACTGCACTGGCGGGCCATGAGCCGCCTAGGGGACCCGGGTTTAGCCGAACATGCCGTGCAGGAAACGTTGCTGCGGGCGTGGCGCGCCTGCGCCAGCTACGACCCGGACCGGGGCAGCGTGCGCACCTGGCTGCTCACCATCGAACGCAATGTGCTCATCGATACTGCCCGCTTCCGGGCCGCCCGCCCCGGTGACACCAGCTGGGACGAAATCGGCGAGCAGGCCGAGAACCACTGCGCCCGGCCCGACTTCAGCGACGCCCTGACCGACGCACTGCTGGTAGCTGACCTGCTGGCTCAGCTGCCGCGGCCGCAGCGCGACGCCGTCGTGCAGGTCATTCTGTGCGATCGCGCCTATCAGGACGTGGCCGCCGATCTCGGCATCCCGGTCGGCACGGTCAAGACCCGCGTGCACTACGCGCTGCGCTCCCTGCGTCGTTTGCCGATCAGTGCGTGACCCGATGCCGGAGGAGGTGGTTTTCGCCGCGCACCCGCGGGCATATCGCGGATGCGTGAACCCGCAGACCCCTCCACACGTCGAACAAGCAGCGGCCGATCCGAACCGGCTCGGCCCCGAGCGAGGAGTTACCGATGCCCGACATCACCCCGGCTCCCGACGGATTCCGCATGGACCGCCGGACCGCCCTGGCCACCACCGCGGTCGCCGCGACCGCGCTCACCGTGGCGGGTTGCAGCAGCACCTCGAATCAGCCCGCCTCGGCCGCCCCCGACACGACGCCGGCCAAGCACGATTCCAACCCGGCCAAGAAGCAGGACGTGCTGGCCAATACCGGTGACGTCCCGGTCGGCGGCGGCGTGATCACCGGGGACACCGTCATCACCCAGCCGACCGCCGGCTCCTTCGAGGCTTTCTCGTCCACCTGTACCCACCTGGGCTGCAAGGTGAATGCGGTGACCGATGGCCTGATCAAGTGCCCGTGCCACGGCAGCACCTTCCACCTGGACGGCACGGTCGCGAGCGGTCCCGCGCCGCGGGCGTTGGATTCCAAGGCCATCCGGGTCGACGGCGACCAGATCGTCTCGGCCTGACCTGCGCCCGGCACGCGGCTCGACGCCGGGGGATGCGCCGAGCCGGGTTCGACCGAGCGTTAATACGCTCCCACCATCGACTTCACCGCCCCGCACGCCCGGTCGTGCGGGGCGGCATCTTTCCGGGCGCGTCGCCGCCGTGGCCGCCGTGGAGTGCGGGATAGTGGGTGCGGTGGTCGATTGCTCATTGCGCCCGGTAGTGCCGGGTCGGGGGTTTTCGGGCGTCTGACCACTGGTAACGGTTCCATCACGAAGCTTGCCAGCGAGTAACTGGTGTTGCCAGAGTGAACAAATGGGTCTGGTGTTACTAGTGGGAAGGGAGGGGCGCTCGCCCCGAGCGCCGTCCGCTTATGAAGCCGAGCATCACTAAGGCCGGAGTTTGCACCGCCGTCACCGCGGCGGCCATCACCACCGTGGCCGGCATCGTCCCGGCCGCCGCGCTGGCCGCGCCCGCGCTGCCGGTGCTGCCCCAGAAGCTCGCCGGGAAGACCATCTTCCTGGACCCGGGCCATCAGGGCGCCAATCACAGTCAGGACGAGAACAAACAGGTCAGCGACGGCCGCGGCGGCACCAAGGCGTGCCAGACCACCGGCATGACCAGCCTGCACGGCGTCGCCGAGCACACCATCAACTGGGATGTCGCGCAGTTGGTGCGCGCCTCGCTCGAGGGCATCGGCGCGCACGTGGTCATGAGCCGCCCGGACGACAGCGGCTGGGGCGGCTGCATCGACGATCGGGCCAAGGCCGCCAATGCCTCCGGCGCCGATCTCGCCGTCAGTATCCACGCCGACAGCGGTCCCGCCGACGGCCGCGGCTTCCATCTCATCGTGCCGGCGCTGCCCGTCGCCGACCCCAAGGTCACCGAGGTGCAGTCCGGCGCCGGACTGGCCGCCAGCAAGGCCATGCGAGACGCCTACGTGCAGAGCGGATTCCAGGTCGCCACCTACAACGGAGCGGTCGATGGATTGCAGACCCGCTCCGATATCGCCGGGCCCGCGCTGACCACGGTGCCGGACGTGTTCCTCGAAATGGGCAATGGTGCCAATGCCGAGGACGCGCAGCAGCTGGAAACCCCGGAGGGGCAGCTCGAGCACGCCGTCGCCATCACCACCGGCATCGCGTCCTACCTGCTCGGCGTGACCGTGCCCGCCGACACCGCGAAGGCGTCCGAGTCGGGAACGCAACCGGGACAACAGGTTCCGGACCAGCCCGCGCAGACGCCGCAGGCTGCCCCAGGCCAGCCCTCGCAGGTGCCCGCCTCGGAGCAGACTCCGCAGGCCGTGGCGCCGACACCCCAGGCCGCGGTCCCGCAGGCGCCGCGGGTCCCGCGGGCGGTGGTTCCGGCGCGGGCGCCCCAGGCCAGCGTTCCGGCGGCTCCCGCGCAGCCGGGGCAGGCGGAGCAGGCCGGGCAGGCGCAACCGGGGCAGGCGCAACCGGGGCAGGGCCAGCCGGGGCAGGCCCAGCCGGGGCAGGCGCAACCAAAGCAGGCCCAGCCGGGGCAGGCGCAACCAAAGCAGGCGCAACCGGGGCAGGCGCAACCGAAGCAGGCTCAGCCAGGGCAGGCCCAGCCGCCCGCGCGGACGGCTCCCGCTCCGGCGCAACAGAATCCGGCTCCGGGGCAGCAGCCGGGCGGCGTGAGGTTCGACGTCGGCCCGCAGTTCTTCCAGCAGCTCGCCGAGCAGCTCCTGAACGCCTTGGGACAGTCGCCGACGCCGGGGCAGCCGGGTGCTCAGCCGCAGACCGCACCGCAGCCGGGAGCGCAGCCGCAGGCGGCACAGCCCGCGCAGTCGGCGCCGACCAAGCCCGCCGCCCGGCCGATCGCGGATCAGCGTGCGCCGCAATGGCAATCGCCAAGCACCCTGGACGGTCAGGGGACTTCGGCCACGCCGGGTCTTCCGGGCGCGCAGGCCCCCGCGTTCGACGAGAACTCCAAGTCCAACGGTCTGGACGTGAACTCCGTGAGCACACTGCTGCAGACGGCCATGAGGCTCTTCGGCCCGCTGGTCAAGATGCTCACGGGCGACTCCGGTCTCGCTTCCGACCTGATCAACCTGTCCTACGGTGTGGTGTCGGTGCTGAGCGGCACGCTGCTGAGCTCGGCCGCCAAGTAATCCGCTGTATCGCAGCATCGATCGCCTCCGCTCCGAATCATTCGGAGCGGAGGCGGTTTTCGTCTGCATCAGCCCTACCGGAGACGTTCGGCAAGGAGCGTCGGCGCATCGGCATCATTCGCTTCGCTGACCAGTCTCTTCCGGCGTGTAACTCGGGTGGCAGCGCTCAGGTGGTCATTTGCCCTGCTACTCGCGGGTTCATCGCGCACCCGTGTGTCGATCCGCGCTAACTCGTGCAAGCATCGTGCGAACGTGTTGTTGACGCCTCTCCTGTTTGGTGTAACTATGGGGTACACATAACGCCACTGACTGGAGAGGTGACGACGATGTCTCCGACCACGACCCCCATTGACGACCCCGTGGTTGCCGAAGCTCAGGAGTACGCCAACAAGCTGCTGCTGCTCTCGGAAGGGTCGGTGAACAAGCACTTCGACCCGTACGAGGACATCGACTGGGACAACCCCGACTTCGACGCCAACGCTCGCCCCGAGCGCTGGATCCTGCCGGAGTCCGCGGATCCGCTCGGCCGTCACGACTGGTACCGGTCGCTGACGGTGGACCAGCAGATCGCGGTCGGCAAGTACCGTCAGGCGAATATCGCCAAGGTCGGTCTGCAGTTCGAGTCCATCCTGATCAGCGGCATGGTGAACCACACCTTCTCGCTGCCCAACGGTGACGCGGAGTTCCGCTACTGCACCCACGAGATGGCCGAGGAACTCAACCACACCCTGATGTTCCAAGAGATGGTCAACCGCATCGGCGCCGACGTCCCGGGCATGGGCCCGCTGGTCCGGCAGCTGCGCTTGTTCGGCGTGCCGGTCGCGATCGCGTTCCCGAACCTGTTCTTCATGGCCGTGCTCGCCGGCGAGGAGCCGATCGACCACATCCAGAAGCAGATCCTGCGCTCGGGTGAGGAGGTGCACCCGATCATGCGCGGCGTCATGAGCATTCACGTCGCCGAGGAGGCGCGCCACATCTCCTTCGCGCACGAGTTCCTCGAGCACCACGTGCCGGAGCAGAACGCGGCCAACCGCTTCATCCTCTCGATCGCCATGCCGATCGTCATGTTCATCCTGGGCCGCTCCATCGCGACCCCGCCGAAGAAGTTCTTCCAGGAGTTCGACATTCCGGAGGAGGTGCGCAAGGAGCTGTTCTACGGATCCGAAGAGGCCAAGCAGGTCTTCGCCGACTACTTCATCGACGTGCGGGCGCTGGCCCACAAGATCGGTCTGATGAACCCGATCTCCAAGCGGGTCTGGAAGCTGCTCGGCATCGACGGCCCGGCCTCGCGCTACCGCTCGGAGCCGATCCGCTCCGGCAAGGTCGCATAGGAAGGGAACGTACAGTGCCGTACGTTGTCACCCAATCCTGTTGCAGCGACGCGTCGTGCGTCTACGCCTGCCCGGTCAACTGCATCCATCCGACGCCGGATGAGCCGGACTTCCTGACCGCGGAAATGCTCTACGTCGATCCGCGGGCGTGTGTGGACTGCGGGGCGTGCGCCACCGCGTGTCCGGTGGACGCCATCACCTCGTCGAAGAAGCTGACCGACGAGCAGCTGCCGTTCATCGAGATCAATGCGGACTTCTACCGGCAGGAACGGCCGCGGCCGTTGCTGGCCCGGCCGATTCCGGCCGCCGAGGTCAAGCCCGGTCGGGAACCGCTGCGGGTGGCCGTCATCGGCTCCGGGCCCTCGGCCATGTACGCGGCCGACGAATTGCTCACGCAGCCCGGCGTTTCCGTGACGGTGTTCGACAAGGTGACCAGGCCCTACGGTCTGGCCCGTTTCGGCGTCGCGCCCGACCACACCAAGACCCGTCAGGTCCGCGAGCTCTTCGACGTGATCTCGGCGCAGCCGGGCTTCGGGTCGTATCTGAATGTGAATGTGGGTCTGCATGTTTCGCATGAGGAACTGCTGGCGCACCACCATGCCGTGATCTACGCGGTCGGCGCGTCCTCGGACCGCAAGCTCGGGATACCGGGTGAGGGGCTGCCGGGCAGCGTCTCCGCGACCGACTTCGTGGCCTGGTACAACGGTCACCCGGAGCAGGCGGGCCGGTTCTTCGACCTGTCGCACCGGCGGGCGGTGATCGTGGGCAACGGCAATGTGGCGCTCGACGTCGCACGCATGCTGACCGCGGATCCGGAACTGCTGGTCGGCACCGATGTGTCGCAGCGAGCGCTGAACACATTGCGGCGCAGCAATATCGAGGAGGTCGTGATCCTCGGACGGCGTGGCCCGGCCGAATCCGCCTTCACCGTACCGGAATTCGTTGGCCTGCTGGGCGCGGATGTAGACATCGTCGTCGAGGGTGAGATTCCCGAGCTCGTCGAGGGCATGTCGCAGAAGGTCGAGCACAAGCTGAAGCTGTTGCGCGGCTTGGCCGATCGGCCGGTCGCCGGGCGCAAGCGCATCGTGTTCCGGTACCTGTCCGCGCCGGTGGCCATCGCCGGTGTGGACCGGGTGACCGGGATCGAGATGGTGCGTAACGAGCTCGTCACCGGCGATGACGGCGCGGTGCACGCGGTTGCGACCGAGGCGGTCGAGACCCTCGACGCCGGACTGGTGTTGACCTCGGTGGGCTACCGGGGTATGGCACTGCCAGGCGTGCCGTTCGACGAGCGAGACGGGGTCATCCCGAACCTGGACGGCCGGGTGCTCGAGGAGTCCGGCGGCGCGGTGGTGCCCGGTGCGTATGTCACCGGCTGGATCAAGCGCGGCCCGACCGGTTTCATCGGTACCAACAAGTCATGCGCCCAGCAGACCGTGCGTCAACTGGTGGACGATTTCAATGCCGGTCGCCTGGCCCAACCCGCCCGTAGCGCAGCTGATTTCGACCGACTGGTCGGTGAGCGACAGCCGCACGCCATCCGCGGCGGCGCCGTCAACCGTCCCCGCCGCAAGCTCTCCCTGATGGTGCGCCGCTGACCCACCCCCTCAGCGCCACCGGAGGCCGCCGCACGCAACCCTACGCGTGCGGCGGCCTTCTTCGTTCCGTAGGTCCGCGAGTACCTCGCCGGGTCGCCCGTAGTGATTCTCCTTGCCGGGCAACGTATCCCGGTCACGCGCCGACTGCGAATCTCCGGTGTCCGCGCGAAGGCGCTGGACCGAGGGTGTTGTGCGAGTTGTAATGCCTCGTTTGCTCGGGACGACATCCGGGGTAGCGGAGAAGATTTCGTAGCGAGTCACGGACGATGAAGCGGGCCGCGTGGGGGATTCCGGGACAGCTACCGACCAGTGATCGGCAATCCGCCCTCCCGTACTGGCGTCGCGGTTTCATTTTTCGGACACTACTCGCCTACCAGTCGGTATGAATTGACGGTTCGCTGCATCGTAGCCAATAAGAAAGACTGTTCGGTTGCTTTTACGGTGCAGTTGGCTCCGATCGTGTTCGGAAGGTTGTCTGAGCAGTAGATTCGCCATCTTCGCTACTGGACGCGAAATCTTCTCTCCCGATTCGATATTCAAATACCGCAAATGCCAGCTAACCTGAACGCGCTGTTTGGAAAACGACCGCGACCACATGGTTGGTACGCCCGTGGGCCGTGGTCTCGGTGCGTTGACGGGATAGCAATGACAGTTGGCTTTGGCATGAGCATCGGCACAGTGAACTCCGTCTGGGCGACCACGGCCGCTGATCGGAACCGGCCCGCGGTGCGCGTTCGCCGGACGGCCGTCACCTTCGACAGCGCCGGCGGTCCGCAGATCGGGGGGATTCCCCGGTTCGCCCCGGTGGTCACCGACTTCGCCGATCTCACGAGCGAGCCGGACCCGGTGGTCATCGGTGGTCGCATCTGGTCTCCGGCGGATCTGGTGGCGGCCGTGGTGAACGGGCTCATCGAGGCCAACGCCCCCGACGCGCCCGCCGTAACCGCTTATCCCGCTTGCTATTCGGACAAACACGTCACAAGGCTGCGGCGGGCGCTGGACTGGTCCGGCGCCGCCGACGTCACCCTCATGCCCGAGCCGGTGGCCGCGGTGGAATGGCTCGACGAGGAATACGGCATCTCCGACAATGGGCTCACTCTGGTCTACGATCTCGGCGGCAACAGTCTCGACCTCGCCGTGGTGCGCACCGAGCCGGATCGGGACGAACGCGGCATTCTCGGCCGAGCCGAACGCTCGCACGACTACGGCGGACGGCCGCTGGGCGCGCTGCTTGCCCGATATGCCCGGAGTATCGCGCCCGGTGCGACCGAGCCCATCTCGTCCATCGTGCCCGCCGCGGACACGAACCGCCTGCGCAGCTGGCACATTCGCAATTCGCTGCGATTGGTTCGATCCGTCGTGCACGGAGCCGGTCTGCACGTGGAGGAGATCGACCGGGTGCTGCTGATCGGCGGCGCTGCCCGCCCCGCCGAGGTAGCGCGCGTACTGGCCGACCTGGGCCGCCCGGTCGTCATGTCGCCCGATCCCGCGCACACCGTGGCCGTGGGTGCGTCCATCGCGGCCTTTCGCAGCGCCGACACCGGATCCGCCATCGCCCGATACGCCCCCCGCGCCGCGGTGATCTCCGGCGCCGCAGTCGCTTCCGCGCTCGCCATGTCCGCCGCCACCGTGCTCGGCGGGCCGGTCGCCGGACCGCCCGAACTGCAGGCCGCCCCCGAACCCGGCGACCCGGCCGCAGGCACCGCGGCCCTGAGCACCGGCGACATCATCGTCCTCGACGATATCGCGGCCCCGCCCAGCGTCCACTCGCGCGCCGTCGCCACCGTGGCGGCCGTCCGCGCCTACTCCCCACTGGCCTCGACCGTCACCCCCACCTGGGTCAAGAACCACCCCGTGGACTCCACCGGCGGCGGCACGCACTGCGAAACCCGCGCCCTCACAGACACCGTCGTCACCTACGCGAATCCGGCGCAGTTCATCAATCCCGTCCCGTTCCAGAACCCGGCGCTCACCGGCTGGACCGCGGGCGCCTACTCCAGCCAGATCCCCAAGGTCAGCGTTCCCGGCGCCCCCGTCCAGCCGATCTCCGGCACCCTCCCCGGCGGAGCCACCCCCGGCGCAACGCAACCCGGTGCGACCCAGCCCGGAGCCCAGCCGGGCGCGACCAAGCCCGGAAGCGAGCCGGGCGCGACCCAGCCCGGCACGGGTCAACCCGGTAGCAGTCGGCCCGGCGCAGGTGATCCCGGGAGCGGTCAGCCGGGCGGCACGACACCGGGAAGCACCACGGGCGGAAACCAACCCGGCACCGCTGGCGGAACGACCGCGGGTGCCGGAACATCCGCGGGCTCCAATCCCGGAGGCTCCACCCCGGGCAGCTCCACTGGCGGAACCAGCACGGGCGGTACAGCTTCCGGCGGAACGCCCGGCGGCTCGGCTCCCGGCGGCGGCACTCCCGCGGGCGGCGGAGCCGCTCCCGGTGGCACGACCGGCGACCCCGCCGGAGCGCACAGCGGCGGCAATGCGCCTGGTGGTTCCAACCCGGGCGGTTCGAATCCGGGCGGTTCGAATCCGGGTGGCTCCACCCCTGGCGGCGGAACCGGAACCGGAGCCGGCTCTCCCGGCGGCTCCATCCCCGGCGGCTCCACCCCCGGTGGCAGCTCACCGCGGGGTGCGAACGGCGGCGGTATCAAGGGCGGCGGTCTCGGCGGCGGCTCCGGTAACCCCGGAGGCTCCACTCCCGGTGGCAGCCACGGCGGTATGGGTGGCGGCGGACTGGGCGGCGGCGGTGGAGCCGGTGGCGGCGGCAAGGGGGGCGGTGGCCACCGCTGATCCGCTGCGGCGCCGCGTATCTCGGCGAGCTGCGCTGCTGCGGCTCCCGTTGACAGTGACGGGCCCACCCCGCGTTACCGCGCCCGGCGCGGTGGTGGGTCTGTCGTGAGTCAGCGGGCGGTGAAACCGCCGTCGATGGCCAGGGCCGCGCCCGTGACGAAGCTCGCCTCGTCGCTGAGCAGGTAGGCGCAGAACGCGGCGATTTCCTCGGGGCGGGCGATGCGGCCGAGGGGGTGCAGGGCGGCGATGGCGGCCTCGCCCTCCGGGGTCGCGCCCATGGAGGCGCGGAAGGCGGGAGTGTCGACCGCGCCGGAGATCAGGGCATTGACGCGGATGGACCGGTCGGCCGCTTCCATGGCGACGGCCCGGGTGAGGCCCACCACGCCGTGTTTGGCGGCGACGTACGGCGCGACCTGGGCCATGCCGACCACGCCGAGATTGGAGGCATTGTTGAGGATCGCGCCGCCGCCGGTGGCCGCCAGCGCCGGAACCTGGTGGCGCAGACCGTAATAGACGGCGGTCAGGTTCAGTTCGAGATCGGCCCGCCACCCGGCCTCGTCGATGTCCTGCACGGCGCCGAACGCATTGACCGCGCCCGCATTGTTGAAAGCCCCGTCCAGGCGGCCGAATTCGGTGATCGCGGCCGCCGTCAGCCGTTCCACGTCGGCTTCGACGGTGACGTCGGTGGGTATGAACAGCGCCCGGCCACCGGCGGCGTGGATCTCCGCGGCCATCAGGTCACCGGCCTCCTTGCCGCGCGCCCCGAGCGCCACGGCCCCGCCCTCGGCGGCGATCCGCCGCGCCACGGCTGCACCGACGCCCGAGGTGGCGCCGGTGATCAGGACGACCTTCGTGTCGAACCGGGCATTCGTCATGGCTGCATTCCCCTTGCGGTAGAGCTGATTTCGTTGACATGACATAGTCAATGCCGCGCGGGGAATAGTCGCTGGCGGGAAACGGCCGTCACACTTGTCATGTCATATGGCCGACTGATTCAGGAGGGCGCGAGCAGCTCCGGCAACTCGTCGAGCCCGTCGATCACCGTCGCCCGCGTCGCATCCGGATGCTCGGAGGTCAGATAGCCCCACGGCCCGCGCCGGATCAGCACCGGCATCATGCCCGCCTCCAGCGTCGGCAGCACGTCATTGTCGACCCGATCCCCGATGTAGCAGATCTCGCCGGGCGCGACCCCCGACACGTCCGCGACCCGCGCGAAGAACTTCGGATCCGGCTTCTCCAGCTCCCATTCGGCCGAGGTGTAGACCGCGTCCACCGGCAAGGTCATCCGTTCCAGGGCCGACTTCGCTTGCGGCGGTTGGTTTCCGGCGATGATCACGGTGATCCCGCGCCGCCGCAGTTCACCCAGTGCTCGCCGCGCATCCGGGTACAGGTCGTCGGCGTCGAAGTTGTTGCGCAGGCTGTCCGGCTCCTCGGCGGCCCACGCGATCTGCTCGGCCTCGACATCGATACCCGGCCGCATCAGCTCGAAGGCGTCGGCGAACGGCCGCCCGGTGGCAGCCATGCCGCCGATCACCCCCAGGAACGCGAAGCGCGGCACGCCGAGCCGGTCGGCCCACCGGCACCAGATGCGCGTCTCGTCGATCAGTGTCTCGCCCACATCGAATACCGCAGCCTTGATCATTCGCCCAGCGTATCGGGCAGTCGTTCAATGCCGGGCGTTGAGGAAGCCGATGACGGTCGCGCCCCACCAGCAGAGCTGCGACAGAAGCCCGGTGGCCGCGCCCCAGGCCAGCAGGCGCGGCGTCAGCGGGGCACCGCCGCGGGCCTTCAGACGGCGGTTGAGCGCGCAGGCCTGGATCCCGTTGAGCGTCAGCACGAGTACCAGCGCCAGTTTGGTGCGGGTCATGGCGGAGGCCAGGTTCGGTTCCAGCACGCAGCCGCTGGCCACCAGCCCGGCCAGACCCAGCCAGATGGGGACGTGCAGGCGGCTCACCGCCCAGAGGGTCTCACTCAGGGTGAGACGCCCTGCGGCCCAGCGTAAGACGAAGGAATCGGCCATGAGCACGCCGCCGAAACCCACCACCAGGGACGTGAGATGGACGAAGAGTCCGCCGCTGTGCACGGCCGGGCTGGCGGTGACGTGGGCGGCGATCCAGACGGCGGCGGCGAGGGTGCCGGTGGCCAGCAACGCGTAGGCGGACACGATTCCCCACGAATGGTGCGGTAGTCCCGCTGGCCCGGTGCGGTGCCGGGTGTCACTGGTCTGGAGCATTGCCGAGCCTTCTGTTAGGTAAGGGAAGCCTAATTTACTAAGAAGGTCATCGCGGTGGCAAGTCGGCAATGATCCCCGCGGCGGCCCGCCTCCGGGCACACTGGTGTGAGCTGTCGTGCGAGGGAGGGGAGAACCTGATGGACGCCAGAATTCGCGGGACCGTCATGCCGGTGCTCGAGGTCGCCCTCGATCCGGGTGACCGGCTCATCGCGGAGGCGGGCCAGCTCTCCTGGATGACCGACGCCATCCGGCTCAACACCTCCACCCGGGGTGCGGCGGGCGGCGTCTTCGGCGCGGTTCGCCGCGCCATGGCGGGAGCCGGGCTCTTCATGACCGAATACACCGCCCACCGCGAACCGGGCCGCGTCGCGTTCGCCGCCAAACTCCCCGGCCAGATCCTGCCGGTGCAGGTCGGCAAGGACCGTGAGTATCTGGTCCACCGCCACGGATTCCTCTGCGCCGCAGGTGATGTCCGCATCGCCCTGAGTTTCCAACGCCGCCTCGGCGCGGGGATCTTCGGTGGCGCCGGCTTCACCCTGCAACGCCTCAGCGGCGACGGTTACGCGTGGCTGGAACTCTCCGGCGAGGTAGTCCACTACGACCTGGGTCCCGGCGAAACCCTCCGCGTCCACCCCGGCCACGTCGGATTGTTCGACGCCACAGTCGATTTCGACATCACCATGGTCAAGGGCATCCGCAATGTCCTCTTCGGCGGCGACGGCCTCTTCCTCGCCGCCCTCACCGGCCCCGGCCGAGTCTGGCTCCAGTCCTTGACCATCACCAACCTCGCCCACTCCCTGATCCCATACCTCCCCATCCCCGAAGTCGGCACTCAACAGCGCTGATGTTCTCGAGTGTGCGCACGGCGCGGGCGTCGTGAACACCGGCATTGTGGGCCGAGGGCATCGGTGTGCCGCCCTGGGCCGACCGCGGCACAGCGGCGCACGGGGATATGCCGAACGGTGCCGGCCGAGCCCCTGGTCGATCGGGTTGGGACGCGCGGGGGACGTGGTCGACGCGGGCGTCAGGCCGAGAGTTCGAGCGGGAGGGAGGCGGCGGCGTAGCGGTCCAGCGCGACCTCGGCGAGCAGTGGGTGCGCGCCGATCGTCGCGGCCTGCGGCAGCCACGGTAGGGCGTCTCGCAGGCGGTCGGTGAGCAGGCCCGGGGCCAGGAACCAGGGCGCGATGAGGATCCGCTCGGCTCCGCGCGCCCGCAGCCGGGCGAATGCCTTCTGCACCGTGGGTTGGGTGGTGGCGAAGCAGATTTCGGTATCCCAGCCGGTCATGGCGGAGAGCAGTCGCGCCACATCGCCGGTGCGGGTATTGGCGGCCGCGGATGAAGAGCCCACGGCGGCAACGGCTATGCCCCAGCGGGGACCGGCGGGCCGTCGCCGGACGTGCGGGGACGCGAGCTCGGTCAGGGCCGCGGACGCGCCGTCGGCGGCCATGGCGGCCGCGATGCGATCGCGCAGGGCGATGATCAGATGCGGATCGGGACCGAGCACCTCGGCCTGGGTCAAGCGCAGCTGGGGATGGCGGGCGCGCGCGTCTTCCAGCAGTCCGGGAAGATCCACGCGCGCGTGAAAAGCACTGCCCAGCAGCAGCGGAACCACAATGGCACGCGAATGTCTTTCGGACGCAACGGCATCCACGACCTGATCCACCGACGGGGTGCTCAGATCCAGAAAGGCCAGGCGCACATCGAGATCCGGCCGCTGGGCCGCGATCCGCGCTACCACGGCACGCATGGTCGCGGCCGAGCGCGGATCCCGGCTGCCGTGCGCCACGGCGATGAGCGCGGGCGCGTGCTCGAGTCGGAAGGGACCGCCGCGCACCGTCGACAGGGCACCGGGAGCGCGGTGGGCGGCGGCTCCGCCCGGCGGGACGGCCGGAACCGCGTCGTTGCCGGGCGGATTCACCTCAGACTCCGGCTTCGGAGCCGAATTCGGCCGGAGCGCCGACCTCGACCGCCGTCAGCGCGTCGCCGACCAGGCCGGCGGCGAGGGTATTGCCGCCCGCGGGATCGATCAGCAGGAACGAACCGGTGTGGCGGTCGACGTTGTAGTCGTCGGCCACGATCGGGTCGGCCACGCGCACCGAGATGCGGCCGATGTCGTTGAGCGACAGCGACTCCGGGTTCGGATCGGCGGCCAGATGCTGCTCGTCGAAGCGCTCCAGCAGCGCGCCCACAATGGCCTGGGTAGTGCGGGTGCCGTGCTTGAGCAGCAGGCGCGCGCCCGGGCGCAGCGGCTTGTCTCCGAGCCAGCAGACGGTCGCGTCGAAGGAATCGATCGGCTCGGGGGCGTCGGCGGCGGCGGCGATCACGTCACCGCGCGAGACGTCCACGTCGTCGGCCAGGACGAGGGTGACGCTGCGGCCCGGCTGCGCCGACGCCAGTTCGCCGTTCGGGGTGTCGATGCGCTCGACCGTGGTGCGGGTGCCGGACGGCAGCACCACGACCTCGTCGCCCTTCGACACCACACCCGCCGCGACCTGTCCCGCGTAACCGCGGTAGTCCGGGTACTCGGCGGTGCGCGGGCGGATCACGTACTGCACCGGGAAACGCAGCCCCACCCGATGGCGGCCGTGCGCGTCCGCGTCCACCGGCACCGACTCCAGGTGCTCGATGAGCGAGGGTCCGCTGTAGTACGGGGTGTTGGCCGAGCGCGAGGCCACATTGTCACCGTGCAGCGCGGAGACCGGGATCTGTTGAACGTCCTCCGGAGACCAGCCGAGCTTGGTTGTCAGCTCGTTGAATTCGGACGAGATCCGCTCGAACACGCCCGCCGGATCGTCGACCAGATCGATCTTGTTGACCGCCAGCACCAGCTTCGGCACACCCAGCAGCGCCATGACCGCGGTGTGCCGGCGGGTCTGCTCGATGACGCCTTTACGGGCATCCACCAGCAGGATCACCAGCTGCGCCGTCGACGCGCCCGAGACCGTGTTACGGGTGTACTGCACGTGGCCCGGGGTGTCGGCGAGCACGAAAGACCGCTTGGGCGTGGCGAAGTAGCGGTATGCCACGTCGATGGTGATGCCCTGCTCGCGCTCGGCGCGCAGGCCGTCCACCAGCAGCGACAGATCCGGCGTGGACAGACCCTTGTCGACCGAGGCGCGGGTCACCGCGTCGATCTGGTCCGCCAGCACGGATTTGGTGTCGTACAGCAGCCGGCCGACCAGAGTGGACTTGCCGTCGTCGACCGATCCGGCGGTGGCCAGTCTCAACAGGTCGGACATCAGAAGTAACCCTCTCGTTTGCGGTCGTCCATGGCTGCTCGGGACACGCGGTCGTCGCTCGCCCAGGGTTGGACGCGGTGCGCCACGCCAGGTGCCCTCATCAGAAGTAGCCTTCTCGTTTGCGGTCTTCCATCGCCGCTTCCGACACTCGGTCGTCGCCACGCGTCGCGCCACGCTCGGTGAGGCGGGAGGCCGCGACCTCGGCGAGAATCGCCTCGTTGTCGGCCGCCTCGGAAAGTATTGCGCCGGTGGTGGATCCGTCGCCGACAGTGCGGTAGCGCACCGACTTGATCAGCAGTTCCTCGTTCTCGGCCGGGCCGCCCCACACGCCGGGGGTCATCCACATGCCGTCGCGCTGGTAGACCGGACGCTCGTGGGCGTAGTAGATGCTGGCCAGCTCCACGTCCTCGCGGGCGATGTAGCGCCAGATGTCGAGCTCGGTCCAGTTGGAGATCGGGAACACGCGCACGTGCTCGCCCGGAGCGTGGCGACCGTTGTACAGGTTCCACAGCTCCGGTCGCTGCCGCTTGGGGTCCCAGCGGCCGAAGGCGTCGCGCAGCGAGAAGATGCGCTCCTTGGCGCGCGAGCGCTCCTCGTCGCGTCGGCCGCCGCCGAAGACCGCGTCGAAGCGGTTCTCATTGATGGCGTCCAGCAGCGGCACGGTCTGCAGTGGGTTGCGGATGCCGTCCGGGCGCTCGGTCAGGCGGCCGTCGGCGAGGTAGTCCTCCACCGAGGCGACATGCAGTCGCAGCCCGTACTTCTCGACCACCTTGTCGCGGAACTCGAGGACCTCGGGCAGGTTGTGCCCGGTGTCCACGTGCAGCAGCGCGAACGGCAGCGGCGCGGGCCAGAAGGCCTTGATCGCCAGGTGCAGCAGGACGGTGGAGTCCTTGCCGCCGGAGAACAGGATCACCGGCCGCTCGAATTCGCCCGCCACCTCACGGAAGATGTGGATGGACTCGGATTCGAGGGCGGCGAGGGTGTCGAATTCTGCTCCCAGCGGAGCGAGGACATCGGATTCAGCGAGAGAGGTCATGACGCGTGCAACCCGCATTCGGTCTTGGCGAGCCCGGCCCAGCGGCCGGATCGCGGATCGGATCCCGGTTCCGGCTTCCGCGTGCACGGAGCGCAACCGATGGACGGATACCCCTCCTCCACAAGGGGATTGACGAGGATGCCGTTGGCCTCGATGTAGGCCGCCATCTCGTCATCGGACCAGGCGGCGATCGGGTTGATCTTCACCAGGCCGAAGGCCTCGTCGTAGGAGATGAGGGGCGCGTTGGCGCGAGTCGGCGCCTCCACCCGGCGGATGCCGGTAACCCAGGCGTTGTAACCCGCCAGGGACTTCTTCAGGGGAACGACCTTGCGCAGGCGGCAGCATTCACCGGCGTCCCGTGCGAACAGATCCTTGCCCAGCAGCTGATCCTGTTCGGCCACAGTGTGTTCCGGCTCTACGTTCACGATGTTCACGCCGTAGACCAGTTCCACCGCGTCCCGAGTGCCGATGGTCTCGGCGAAGTGGTACCCGGTGTCGAGGAACAGCACGTCCACGCCGGAGCGGACCTGTGAGGCCAGCTGCACCAGTACCGCGTCCTGCATATTGGACGCCACAATGTAATTCGAGCCGAAGGTGTCCTCGGTCCACTGCAGCAGTTCCTGCGCGGTCGCGTCGGGGCCGAGCTCGGCATTGCCCTTCTCGGCCAGGGAGCGCAGCTCGGATTCCGCGAGTTTCGTTGTGGTCATGGATGTTTCTCCCAACTACCGCAGGTCTGCTTCATCGGCTCGGACCGCCCACCGCGCGAAACGCTCACCCTCATCACGGTTCTTGACGAAGTTGCGCACGACACGCTCGATGTAATCCCCCAGCTCTTCGCTGGTGACCTTGTGCTGGCGCAACTTCCGGCCGAAACCGGAGTCGAGACCAAGGCTGCCACCGAGGTGAACCTGGAAGCCTTCGATCTGATTCCCCTCGCCATCGTCGACCAGCTGGCCCTTGAAGCCGATGTCGGCGATCTGCGAGCGGCCGCAGGAATTGGGGCAGCCGTTGATATTGATGGTGATCGGAACGTCCAGCTGTGCGTTGATGTCGGCGAGCCGCTGCTCCAGCTCGGGCGCCAGCACCTGCGATCGCTTGCGGGTCTCGGTGAACGACAGCTTGCAGAACTCGATACCGCTGCACGCCAGCAGGTTTCGCCGCCAGTGCGACGGGCGGCCGTGCAGGCCCAGCGGTTCCAGCTGCTCGATGAGCCACTCGACCTTGTCGTCGGGCACGTCGAGCACGATCAGCTTCTGGTACGGGGTGAACCGGACGCGATCAGAACCCGCGGCCTCCACGGCGTCGGCCACCTGGGTCAGGACGGTGCCCGACACGCGGCCCGCGATGGGGGAGAAGCCGATGGCGTTGCGGCCGTTGCGCAACTTCTGCACGCCGATGTGGTCGATCGGGCGCTGCGGCTGCTCGGGGGCCGGGCCGTCGATGAGCTTGCGCTTCAGGTACTCGTCCTCGAGCACCTGGCGGAACTTCTCGATGCCCCAGTCCTTCACCAGGAACTTGAGGCGGGCCTTGGTGCGCAGGCGGCGGTAGCCGTAGTCACGGAACAGCGCCACGACGGCCTCCCACACGTCCGGCACCTCGGCCAGCGGCACCCACGCTCCCACGCGCTGCGCCAGCATCGGGTTGGTGGACAGGCCGCCGCCGACCCACAGGTCCAGGCCCGGGCCGTGCTCGGGATGCTCGACACCGATGAAGGCGACGTCGTTGATCTCATGCACCACGTCCTGCTGACCGGAGATGGCGGTCTTGAACTTGCGCGGCAGGTTGGAGTATTCCTTCTTGCCGATGTATCGCTTGACGATCTCATCGACGGCCCAGGTGGGATCGATGATCTCGGTGAGCGATTCACCCGCCAGCGGGGAACCCAGCACCACGCGCGGGCAGTCGCCGCACGCCTCGGTGGTCTGCAGACCGACCTCTTCGAGCCGCCGCCAGATCTCCGGCACGTTCTCGATCTCGATCCAGTGATACTGGACGTTCTCGCGGTCGGACAGGTCCGCGGTGTCGCGGGCGAACTCGGTGGAGATGCCGGCGATGGTGCGCAGCTGCTTCAGGTTGAGTGCGCCGCCGTCGCAGCGCACTCGCATCATGAAGTAGCGGGCCTCGAGCAGGTCGATGTTCTCGTCGCCGGTGAAGGTGCCGTCGTAGCCCTGCTCGCGCTGGGTGTAGAGACCCCACCAGCGCATGCGGCCGCGCAGATCACTCTTGTCGATGGAGTCGAATCCGGCCTTGGAGTAGATGTTCTCGATGCGCGCCCGCACGTTCAGCGGGTTGTCGTCCTTCTTGCTCTGTTCGTTGGCATTGAGCGGCTCGCGGTACCCGAGCGCCCACTGCCCCTCGGACTTGCGCTTCACCGGCCGCGCGGTGCGCTCCCGCGGCGCGACGGGCGCTTCCGATCGCGGGCGATCCGGGCGCACGCGTCGCCCGGTGACGGGCTTCTCGGGCTGGGCGGAATGAGCGCTGTCGGAACTGGTGGCGTCGGTGCTCGACGTCATGGGGTCGCTCCTGAAGAGTCTTGCGGGCAGGCGGAAGGGCTGGCTCACGCCTCCGATATCAGAGAACCGGCTCTTACGGCGTCAGGCGGACGCCGGATTCCGGGAGAATGGGAGCCGATCTACCGGAGGCTTCCCGGCAGACAGCTCGCGCTGCAGACACGCTTGAAGTCGACATGGCGACGCGCCACGAGTCGAACTCCAAGTCCAGTCATGCGGCTTATTGTGCCACGTCAGACGGGTCGTTCCGACTGCTGGGTCGAATTTTCCGCAGTTTTCCGGGAAATCCCCTGGATATCTCGTCCGATTTGTGACGGGCGTCATAGATCAATGCCCGGCTAACCTTTGGACGGTTGACCTGGACGGACGGGCGTCGAGATTACGTGCTCCGGTCGCCGTCGGCCGCCGCGAGCCGGGCCTTGGCCGCGGCCAGCCGGCTCAGCTCATCGGCCAGTTCCGGCGAGATCGCCCAGTCCGGGCGATCGATGAATCCGGCCGGTAAGTACTCGGAGCGGATGGCGGTCCGATAGCCCAGATCCCGCGCCCAGCAGGCCAGACCCAGTAGCGGCAGGGCGAAGACGCCCTCGGGATCGTTGCGCCAGGCGTCGGTGTCGAAGAATGCGCGATGCAGCCGCAGCGCATTGGTCAGCTCCCAGTCGAAGCCGTCCGAATCGCCGTCCGCCAGCCGGATGAACACGTCCACCACCGGGCGGAACAGCAGGTCCGTCACCCGCTGCGCGCCCACCCGGCTGGTGGTGTCCAGCGCCCAGGCCGCCTCGTAGACGCTCTTCGGGCCGAACCGCCAGGCCGTCTGCAGCAGTCGCACCCACTCGTACTGGAAGTCGTCGAAGGCGCCGTCGCCGAACTCGCGCAGCCGCTCGATCGGGTATTCGACCAGTTCACCCATGGCCTCGGCGTCCCGGGCGACGAGCGCCCACCAGAACGCGGCCCGCCAGCCCGCCACCCTGTCGTGGCGGTCGAATCCGGATTCGATGCCGACGGCCCGGAACCGCCGCGTCACCGTCTGCTCGGTCGAGTGGGCGAAATACCAGGTCCGCGCCCGCAATGCGGCCGGATCCGATATGAGCATCGCTGCCAGCAGCGAGCCGTCCATGGACCGTGAGAAGTTCGGTCCCTCCGGCCGCACCGGCATCCGCGACCGATAGACCACCGGAGCCACCGAGCCCTCGTCGACCTCCCTGATCGACCTGGCATCGATCTCGTGCCGCGGCACCTCGATCATCGGCTCGCCCCCGTCCGCACCTGGAGCCGCTCGCGCGGCTCGCCGAAATCCCTTGGAATGTATCCGGATTCGCGGTCGCACGCAGTCCGAGAACGGGTCCCGTCGCGGGCGGGTGCGCTGTGACCCGGACAACCGGTCACACTGGATGGGTGACCTCCACTGCTCCCGAACGGACCTCCGGCACCGCCGCGGCGGACGCGCCCGTGCTGCGCGATTTCGGGGGCGGGGCGTTCGGGATCTATGTGCACGTGCCGTTCTGCGCGACGCGGTGCGGATACTGCGACTTCAACACCTATACGGCGGGTGAGCTGGGCAGTTCGTCCTCGCCGGAGTCGTGGTTCGAGGCGCTGCGCCGGGAACTGGCCACTGCCGCACGGGAATTCGACGCGCTGCCGTCGGCGACGCCCGCGGTCGAGACGGTATTCGTGGGCGGCGGGACGCCGTCGCTGCTCGGTGGGGACGGGCTCGCCGGGGTCCTCGACGCCATCCGCGACAACTTCACCCTCGCTCCCGGCGCGGAGGTGACCACCGAATCCAATCCGGAATCCACCTCGCCCGAATTCTTCGACCGCATCCGCGCGGCCGGATACACCCGCGTCTCGCTCGGCATGCAGTCCGCCGCCCAGCACGTGCTGAAGATCTTGGACCGCACCCACACGCCCGGCCGGGCCGTGGCCGCTGCCGAGGAAGCGCGCGCCGCGGGCATCGAGCACGTCAATCTCGACCTCATCTACGGCACGCCCGGGGAAACCGACGCGGATCTGGACGCCAGCCTCGACGCCGTGCTGTCCGCGGGCGTCGACCACGTATCGGCCTACTCCCTGATCGTGGAGGACGGCACCGCCCTGGCTCGCCGCGTCCGGCGCGGTGAACTCCCCGCCCCCGACGACGACGTCCTGGCCGCGCGCTACGAGCGCCTCGACGCCCGCCTGGCCGCCGCGGGCCTGGATTGGTACGAGGTTTCCAACTGGGCCGCCTCCGACCGGGCCCGCTGCCGCCACAACCTGGGCTACTGGGACGGCGGCGACTGGCTCGGCGCGGGCCCGGGCGCGCACAGTCATGTCGGCGGCGTCCGCTGGTGGAACGTGAAACATCCTGCGCGCTACGCGGATCGAGTCCTCGCGGGCGGCCTCCCCGCCGCCGGCTGGGAATCCCTCACCGCCGACGAGCGCTACACCGAACGCGTCATGCTCACCGTCCGCCTGCGCACCGGCCTCCCACTGGCCGATCTCGACGCCGACGGCCGCGCCGCCGTCGACCGCGTCATCGCCGACGGCCTCGCCGAGCGCGTGAACGACCGCGTGATTCTCACCGACCGCGGCCGTCTGCTCGCGGACGGCGTTGTCCGCACCCTCCTGGGCTGACATAACTCGCTTCCGCGATCGACGCCTCCCACGCCGGCCCGTTCCTCCTATCCGGCCGATGCCGCCACAGTGGTGTAGGCGGCTGCCAGTCGGTGACAATGGGGCATGGCGCTCTCATCGTCCATGGTGCCGATCGGCACGCCCGCACCGGAATTCACGCTGCCCGCGGTGGATGGCACCGAGGTCTCGCTGGACAGTTTCGCGAAGGATCCCGTGCTGTTGGTGGCGTTCCTGTCGAACCACTGTCCCTACGTGCGCAGAATCGAGGACGCGTTCGGGGCGGTGACCGCGGAGCTGGCCGAGCGGGGGCTGGCCACGGTCGCGATCTGCAGCAACGACGTCGTCAACTATCCCGATGACGATGCCGCGCAGCTGCGAGATCAGGTGCGGCGGGCCGGGTTTCGGTTCCCGTATCTGGTCGATGAGTCGCAGGAGGTGGCCCGCGCGTATCGGGCCGCGTGCACACCGGACCTGTTCCTCTATGACGCCGACCGGCGGCTGGCCTATCGCGGGCGGTTCGACGCCGCCACCCCGGGCAATCGGGAACCGGCCGACGGCTCCTCACTACGGGCCGCGTTCGAGCTGGTCCTGGCCGGTCGGCCCGTGCCCGAACCGCACACGCCGAGCGTGGGCTGCGGCATCAAGTGGAAGCAGGGCGGGGCACCTGGCGGCTGGCTGGCTCCGCCCAGGTGACGGGCGGTGGCACGGCAACTTGCGTCGGGGCCACTAAACTGGAGGAGATAATCCGGGAGATCCGCGTGGCCGGCACCGAAAAATCGGCTGTTGCCTGCCGCGGAGGGCTCGGGCGTGCACGACGCGTACCCGAGGGCGAGCAAGGAGGTGGGGCCACCATGTCGAGCACCGAGCAGCGACGGCTCGAGGTCCTGCGGGCCATCGTCGCGGACTACATCGCGACGAAGGAACCCATCGGGTCCAAGACCCTGGTGGAGCGGCACAATCTGGGCGTGTCCAGCGCCACTGTCCGCAATGACATGGCGGTGCTGGAGGCCGAGGGCTACATCACCCAGCCGCACACCTCGTCCGGCCGTATCCCCACCGACAAGGGCTACCGTCAGTTCGTCGACCACATCGCCGAGGTCAAGCCGCTATCGAGCGCGGAACGCCGGGCGATCATGGAATTCCTGGAGAGCGGCGTCGATCTCGACGATGTGCTGCGCCGCGGTGTCCGCCTGTTGGCCCAGCTGACCCGGCAGGTCGCCATGGTCCAGTACCCGACCGTGTCCGCCTCCACCGTGCGTCATATCGAGGTCGTCGCGCTGAACCCGGCCCGGCTGCTGCTGGTGGTCATCACCGACACCGGCCGCGTCGATCAACGCCTGGTCGATCTCGGCAACCTGATCAGCGAGCAGGATCTGGCCGCCCTGCGCGGCATGCTCGGCAAGGCCATGGAGGGCAAGCGCCTGGCCGCCGCCTCCGCATCGGTCGCCGAACTGCCCGAGCATTCCCCGCCGAAGCTGCGCGATGTCCTGATCCGCGTCTCCACCGTGCTGGTCGAGACCCTGGTCGAGCATCCCGAGGAGCGGCTCGTGCTGGGCGGCACCGCCAATCTCACGCGCAATGCCTCCGACTTCGCCGGGAATGGTTTCCCCGGTTCGATGCGTACGGTGCTGGAGGCCCTCGAGGAGCAGGTGATCGTACTGAAGCTGCTGGCTGCGGCGCAGGTCCCGGGTACCGTGACGGTGCAGATCGGCGAGGAGACTCAGCTCGAGCAGATGCGCGGGACGGCCGTGGTGTCCACCGGTTACGGCGTGACCGGTACGGTGCTCGGAGGTATGGGGGTGCTGGGGCCGACCCGCATGGACTACCCGGGGACCATCGCCTCGGTGGCGGCGGTCGCCCGATACATCGGTGAGGTGCTCGCCGAACGGTGAGCAAGCGGAGAGACGAAACAGGACTAGAGAGCACACGTGGCACGGGACTATTACGCACTGCTCGGAGTCGCACGCAATGCGACCGACCAGGAGATCAAGCGCGCCTACCGAAAGCTGGCGCGCGAACTGCATCCCGACGTCAACCCGGATCCGGAGGCACAGGAGAAGTTCCGCGAGGTCTCCACGGCCTACGAGGTGCTGGCCGACCCGGAGAAGCGGCGCGTCGTCGACCTCGGCGGTGATCCGTTGGAATCCGGCGCCGGCATGGGCGGCGGCTTCTCCGGCGCCGGCTTCGGCGGTCTGGGCGACGTGTTCGAGGCCTTCTTCGGGGGCATGAACACCTCCGCCGGGGGCCGCAAGCCGCGCGGCCGCGTGCAGCCCGGCGCGGATTCGCTGCTGCGCACGCGACTGTCGTTGCAGGAGTGCGCGGTCGGGGTCACCAAGCACCTGACCGTCGACACCGCCATCCTCTGCGATCTGTGCCAGGGCTCGGGCACCAACGGCAACTCCAAGCCGGTGCGCTGCGAAACCTGTGGCGGCGCGGGCGAAGTGCAGACCGTGCAGCGGTCCTTCCTGGGCCAGGTCATGACCTCCCGGCCCTGCCCCACCTGCCGTGGTGCGGGCGAGACCATCCCCGACCCCTGCCGCAAGTGCGGCGGCGACGGCCGCGTGCGCTCGCGCCGCGAGATCGCCGCGCCCATCCCGGCCGGTGTAGCCAACGGCATGCGGGTACGGCTGGCCGCGCAGGGCGAGGTCGGCCCCGGCGGCGGCCCGGCCGGCGACCTGTACGTGGAGATCGTCGAGCAGCCGCACGACACCTTCGTACGCGACGGCGACGACCTGCACTGCACCATCCGGGTCCCGATGGTGGACGCCGCGCTCGGCGCCACCGTCGTCATCGACACCATCCTCGACGGCCCGGTGGAACTGACCATCCCGGCCGGCACGCAGCCCGGCGAGGCGTCGGTGCTGCGCGGCCACGGCATGCCCAAACTGCGCGCCAACTCGCGCGGCGACCTGATCGCGCACCTCGACATCGTGGTGCCGACCAAGCTCGACTCCAAGCAGGCCGACCTGCTGCACAAGTACAAGGGCATGCGGGTGAACGAGCACACCGAGGTGCTGTCGGCGCAGTCCGAGCACAACTCGGGCCTGTTCGCGCGCCTGCGGGCCTCCTTCAGCGGACGCTGATCCGTTGGCCGCCACCGTCTTCTACCTCGACGACATCCCCGAACCGGGTGCGACCGCGGTGCTGGACGGCCCCGAGGGCCGTCACGCTGCCACGGTGCGCCGCATCCGGGTCGGGGAACCCATCACCCTCTCCGACGGGCACGGGATCCTCGCCGATTCGGAAGTGGTTGCGGCCCAGAAGGATCGCCTCGAACTGAAGGTGCTGGCCAAGCGGGTGGCCGAACCCTGGACCCCGCAGGTGACGGTGGTGCAGGCGCTGCCCAAGTCCGACCGTTCGGAACTGGCGGTCGAACTGATGACGGAGGCGGGCGCCGACGCCATCGTCCCCTGGCAGGCCCTGCGCTGCGTCTCCAACTGGGAGGCCAAGGCCCGCAAGGGCGTCGAGAAGTGGCGTGCCGCGGCCAAACAGGCCGCGCGCCAATCCCGCCGGGCCTACATCCCGGATGTCGCGGAGCTGCACAGTACGCGGGACCTGCTCGCATTGGTCCGTACCGCGAAGGCGAACGGTGCGGTCGTCGCCGCCCTCCATGAGTCCGGCGAATCCCGTTTGACCGAACTGTCTTTCGACGGCGTCCCCGAGGTCGTCCTCATCGTCGGCCCCGAAGGCGGCTTGGACGATGCGGAGCTGACGGCCCTCGCCGACGTCGGCGCCGACATCGTGCTGCTCGGCCCGACCGTGCTGCGCACCTCCACCGCCGCCGCCGTCGCCCTCGGCGCGCTGGGCGCGCTCACCCCGCGCTGGTAGTCGGCCCCGGCCCGGTTCGCCACGGAATGGATTCGGGCCTGCGGCAGTTGGATGACACCGCGTCGTTCTCCCTGCTGATAGCGGTTTATTCACTGGGCGGTGTCGGTGGGCGGCGGTAAACTTCTGTCAACGCAAACGGCATCGAGACCGGAAAGCAGGCCATAGCCACTTTTGAGAACACCAGGCGAACTCGGCGATCAGAGCACACCCATTGCCGGCATCGGCGCCGGCGGCAACGGTTCCGGACCAGCGGGACGGACCGTTCGTTCCAGCATCGAATTGGCACCGGAATCGGTGTTCGGATTCCTGGGTTCGGCTGACGAGAACCTGCGTGAACTCGAGCGCCTCCTGGATGCCGACATCCACGTCCGCGGCAATTCCGTCACCCTGACCGGCAAACCGGCCGATGTCGCGCTGGCGGAGCGCGTGGTGGCCCAGCTGGTGGCGCTCACCGCGCGCAACCGGGTGGTCACGCCCGAGGCGGTGCGGCACACCTACACCATGCTCACCGAGGGTTCCTCGGATTCCCCGGCGGAGGTGCTGAGCCTGGACATCCTGTCCCGGCGCGGCAAGACCATCCGGCCCAAGACCCTCAACCAGAAGCGTTACGTCGATGCCATCGACGCGCACACCATCGTCTTCGGGGTGGGCCCGGCCGGTACCGGCAAGACGTATCTGGCCATGGCCAAGGCCGTGCAGGCGTTGCAGTCCAAGCAGGTCAACCGCATCATCCTGACCCGGCCCGCGGTCGAGGCGGGTGAGCGGCTGGGGTTCCTGCCGGGCACGTTGAACGAAAAGATCGACCCGTATCTGCGTCCGCTGTACGACGCGCTGCACGACATGATGGATCCCGAGGCGATCCCGAAGCTCATGCAGGCCGGTGTCATCGAGGTCGCGCCACTGGCGTATATGCGTGGTAGAACGCTTAATGATTCTTTCATCATTCTTGATGAGGCGCAGAACACCACGGCCGAGCAGATGAAGATGTTCCTCACGCGCCTGGGCTTCGGGTCCAAGATCGTGGTGACCGGTGACATCACCCAGGTCGATCTGCCCAATAACGCGCGGTCGGGTCTGCGGGCTGCGACGGAGATCCTGCACGCCATCGACGACATCCATATCGCGGAACTCACCAGCGCCGATGTGGTCCGTCACCGGCTGGTCGGGGCTATCGTCGACGCCTACGACCGATACGAGGCGGAGTCGCGGCCACCGGCCGCCGTCCACTATCCGGGCAATCGCGCGCAACGACGTGCCGCGAGCCGGGGCGAGCGACACTGAACTCGGCCACTAGGCTGATCGGGTGAGTATCGAGATCGCCAACGAATCGGGTATCGAGGTATCCGAAGAAGAACTGGTCAGCGTCGCGCGCTTCGTGATCGGCCAGATGGACGTCCATCCGGCGGCGGAACTGTCGATGGTGCTGGTCGATCTCGACACCATGGCGGATCTGCACATGCGGTGGATGGACCTACCGGGTCCGACCGACGTCATGTCGTTCCCCATGGACGAGCTCGAACCGGGCGGGCGGCCCGACGCCGCCGAGCCCGGCCCGTCCATGCTCGGCGATATCGTGCTCTGCCCGGAGTTCGCGGCCCAGCAGGCCGAGAAGGCCGGGCATTCCATGGATCACGAGCTGGCGCTGCTGACCGTGCACGGCGTCCTGCACCTCCTCGGCTACGACCATGCCGAGCCGGAGGAGGAAAAGGAGATGTTCGCGCTCCAGGCCTCCCTGCTCGCGGGCTGGTACGAGCACGTGCGCCGGGAACAGGTTCGCGAGGAACTGGCCGAGCGCGATCGCCGGCTACTGGGCAAGACCGGATTCACCGATTCCACCGGTGATCCGCTGGGTCCGGCGTGAATTCCTTCGTTCTGCTCCTGCTGGCGATCGTCCTGGTCCCCGCGGGCGGCGTCTTCGCGGCGCTGGATTCGGCGCTGAACACCATCTCGCCCGCGCGCGTGGAGGATCTGGTGCGCGCCGAGCGCGCCGGGGCTTCGCGGCTGGCGCGCATCATCGCGGATCGGCCGCGCTACGTGAATCTCATGGTGCTGCTGCGCCTCACGTGCGAGATCACCGCGACGGTGCTGCTGGCGGCGGTGCTCATGGCCTGGTTCGACGAGGTTCCGGCGTTGCTGATCACCGCGGCGGTCATGGTGCTGGTCGACTACCTGGTGATCGGTGTCGGACCGCGCACGCTGGGCCGCCAGCACGCGTATTCGCTGGCGCTGGGCGCGTCGCTGCCCTTGCAGGCCATCGGCTCGCTGCTGGGCCCGATCAGCCGGCTGCTGATTCTGATCGGTAATGCGATCACCCCCGGCAAGGGTTTCCGCAACGGCCCCTTCGCTTCCGAGATCGAACTGCGTGAGGTGGTGGATCTGGCGGGCGAGCGCGGCGTGGTGGACGCCGACGAGCGCCGCATGATCCAGTCCGTCTTCGAGCTCGACACCACTCCGGCGCGCGAGGTCATGGTGCCGCGCACCGAGATGGTGTGGATCGAGGCGGAGAAGACCGCGGCGCAGGCCATGTCGCTGGCGGTGCGGTCCGGGCACTCGCGGATCCCGGTGATCGGCGAGAACGTCGACGACATTCTCGGCATCGTGTATCTGAAAGACCTTGTGCCGTACGCGGATCGGAACCGGAAGGTGAAGGTGCGGCAGGTCATGCGGCCCGCCGTGTTCATGCCCGACTCGAAGCCGCTGGACGCGCTGCTGGACGAGATGCAGCGCCGCCGCAACCATATGGCGGTGCTGGTGGACGAGTACGGCGGCATCGCCGGGCTGGTCACCATCGAGGACATCCTCGAGGAGATCGTGGGCGAGATCGCCGACGAGTACGACAGGGACGAGATCGCGCCGATCGAGAAGATCGGCAGCGGCAAGTTCCGGGTCTCGGCGCGACTGCCCGTGGACGATCTGGGTGAACTGTTCGACATGCAGATCGAGGAGGAGGACGTCGACACCGTCGGCGGTCTGCTCGCCCATGCGCTGGGCCGCGTCCCGCTGCCCGGCTCCAAGGCCGTCATCCACGGCCTGCAATTGAAGGGGGAGGGCGGGGCCGATGCCCGCGGCCGCATGCGGATCCATACCGTGGTGGTGCGCAAGGCCCCGGAGAGGACGAGACCCGAACCGGCGGACAGTGAGCCGGCCGCGGGCGCACACGAGGATGGAGAGGCCGATGACTGAATTGGATGTCGAGGACAACAAGCTGTTGGTCCTCGCTCGTGGCGCCATGGGCCGCACCGGCGGCAGTGGCGGCGCGGCCGTGCGCGACACCGATGGACGCACGTATGCCGCCGGGATGGTGGAGCTGTCCGTGCTGAAGCTGACGGCGTTGCAGGCGGCGGTGGCGGCCGCGATCTCCAGTGGCGCCGAGGGTTTCGAGGCGGCCGTGGTGGTCGCGGGCAAGCTGTCGGATCTCGGGGTGTCGGCGGTGCGGGAGGTATCGCCTTCGGCGCGAATCATTTTCACCGATGCCAAGGGTGCGGTGTTCGAGGTGCTGGAGGCGGGTTCGCCCGCGGATTACGGCGTCGAGAATCCCATTGCGGCACAGCGGCCCACCGCCGACAACGTGGCGGGGGAGCGCGCGGTCCCGGCGGGCTTCGATCTGGACAGCGAATCGGAGGTTTTCGAGTGAGCGACACCGACGAATTCCGTTCCGGCTTCGTGTGTTTCGTGGGTCGGCCGAACACCGGCAAGTCCACGCTGACCAATGCCATGGTGGGGCAGAAGATCGCCATCACCTCCTCGCGGCCGCAGACCACGCGGCACACCATCCGCGGCATCGTGCACCGCGATCACGCGCAGCTCATCCTGGTGGACACCCCGGGCCTGCACCGGCCGCGCACGCTGCTCGGCCAGCGGCTCAATGACCTGGTGCGCGATACGTATTCGGAAGTCGACGTCATCGCCATCTGCATTCCGGCGGACGAGAAGATCGGCCCCGGCGACCGCTGGATCGTGGAGCAGATCAAGCAGATGGCCCCGAAGACCACCCTCATCGGCGTGGTCACCAAGATCGACAAGGTGAGCCGCGATCAGGTCGCCGGACAGCTGATGGCCCTGTCCCAGTTGCTCGGCCCGGAGGCCGAATTGGTGCCGGTGTCGGCGGTCAAGGGCGAACAGGTCGAGACGCTGATCGACGTCATCGCCTCGAAAATGCCGGAGGGCCCGGCCTTCTACCCCGATGGCGAGCTCACCGACGAGCCCGAGGAAGTCCTCATGGCCGAGCTCATCCGCGAGGCCGCCCTCGAGGGCGTCCGCGACGAGCTCCCGCACTCCCTGGCCGTGGTCATCGAAGAGGTCCTCGAACGCGAAGAGAACGAGACGGAATCCGATGGCCCTCGCTCCGCTCGGGACATGCTGGATGTCCACGCCCTCCTCTACGTCGAACGACCCAGCCAGAAGGCCATCATCATCGGCAAGGGCGGCTCGCGCCTCAAAGAGGTGGGCACCAACGCCCGCAAGCAGATCGAGCACATCCTCGGCACCCGTATCTACCTCCACCTGCACGTGAAGGTCGCCAAGGACTGGCAGCGCGACCCCAAGCAGCTCGGCAAGCTCGGCTTCTGACCCGCCACCCGCTCGCGGCCGCCCGCCGTGGCTGCGGGCACGTGCAGCGGATTGCCTTGGCCTGCCAGCTATTCGGTTTCGGTACGTCGGCGCGCCACCCGCGCTGAGGCGATTCGGCGAGTAGTCCGCATTGCCGGCGGGTCGACGGTATCGAGCGGCGGAGATCTTGTGCCGTCGCCGGGTCCAGCGAACCGATGGTCGCCTGGGCGGCCGCCGTTGCCGCGGTATCGATCCGCTGGCTTCTGTTCCCGTTGCCGGGCAGGAGCCCGGCGCATGGGATCAGGGCTGGGGCCACCAGGGCGCCGGGCGGGTCTTGTGCCACTCCAGCTCCGATTCCAGTTGGGCGGCAACGGAAACCAGGAGTGGTTCGGAGTTGGCCGGGCCCATCAGCTGGGAGCCGACGGGGAGGCCGGTGGCGGTGAAGCCCGAGGGGATGTTGACGGCGGGCCAGCCGAGGACGTTCCACGGCCAGGTGTAGGGGCAGGCGGCGGTGATGAGTTCGTTGGTGGTCCAGTTGCCGATGTCGTCGATGTCGTGGACGCCCGGGGGCGGGGTGGCGGTGGTGGGGGCGAGGACGAGGTCGAAGTCGTTGAAGATGCGGCCGGTTCGCTTGCGCAGCAAGGGTTCTGCCTGCCGGGCGGCGAACAGCAGCGGCGAGAGAATGCGGCCGACCGTGGCGTTGTGGGTGGTGCGCGGGTCCACCTGCGCACCGGGGAGGCGGTTCAACGCTTCACGAATGCCGACCATGGAGCGCGGGAGGAAGGTCGCGCCCATCAGGACGCCGTAGTGGACGTCGGCGATGGTGACCTCGTGGCCGAGGCGGCGCAGCGTGGTCGCCGTGGCGTGCACACGGGCCTCGACCTCGCGATCGAGCGTGGTCCTGGTGGCGGTGAACGGGATGCGCAGCGACAGGGCGATCCGGAGCCGGCCGGGATCCCGGCCCACGGCGTCGGAGACGCGCAGCGCGGGCGGAGTGTGCAGATCGCCCGGATGGGGTCCGGCGGCCGCGTCCAGCAGTAGAGCCGCGTCGGCGACGGTGCGGGCCAGTGGGCCGTTCACGGTGAGGCCGTAGAAGGCTTCCGGCAGCGGCCAGGTCGAGATGCGGCCGCGCTGCGGCTTGATGCCCACCAGGTTGTTCCAGGCCGCCGGGATGCGGACCGAGCCCGCACCGTCGGAACCCAGTGCGGCGGGCACCAATCCGGCCGCCACCGCCGCGCCGGAGCCGCCGGACGAGCCGCCCGGCGTGTGCCCGGCGCCCCAGGGATTCGTGGTGTGCCCGAAGGCATCTCCACTGGTGAACGGCAGTTGTCCGAGCTCACAGGTGTTGGTCTTGCCGACGATGACCGCTCCGGCCGCGCGCAACCGCCGCACCGCTTCGGCGTCCTCGGTCTCGGCGGGAAAGTCGCCGCCGCAGCCGAAGGCCGTCGGGGCGCCCGCCAGGTCGGTGTCGTCCTTGATGGCGAGCGGTACCCCGAGCAGCGGATCGCGTTGTCCGGCAGCGAGTTTGCGATCAGCCTCGGCGGCCTCGGCGAGCGCTTCGGACCGCCGCACGATGCGGAAGGCATTGAGCGCCCCCTGGCTGGCCTCGATCCGGTCGAGGGCGGCGGTGGTCGCCTCGACCGAGGTGAGCTTGCCCGCCGCCAGTGCCGTCGCGAGTTCCGTCAGCCCGAGTTCGCCGACCGGCGCCAGTGTCATTGTGAATCCCGTCTCTTTTATACTGGAGAGTAACTTAGCGCGACTCTGACTCACACGTCCAATGTGTCGAGCGCCGGTGCTCACCTCGCCGACGAACCGCTGATCGGCACACACCCGGCGACTCGTCGCCGCCCGGTCGGTCGCGCGTGCGAGACTGTTGCGGTGCGGTTGTATCGGGATCATGCGGTGGTGCTGCGCCAGCACAAGCTGGGCGAGGCAGACCGCATCGTCACGTTGCTGACCCGCCAGCACGGTCTGGTGCGCGCGGTCGCCAAGGGGGTGCGGCGCACCCGCTCCAAGTTCGGGGCGCGGCTCGAGCCCTTCGCCTACGTGGATGTGCAACTGCATCCGGGACGCAATCTCGATACCGTGACCCAGGTGCACACGGTCGAGACCTTCGCCGCCGACATCGTCGCCGACTATGGCCGCTACACCACCGCCTGCGCCGTGCTCGAAACCGCCGAACGCCTGGCGGGCGAGGAGGGCGCTCCCGCCGCCCGCCTGCACACCCTCACCGCCGGCGCGCTGCGCGCCATTGCCCTGGGCCGCCGCCCGCACGAGCTGATCCTCGACGCATACCTGTTGCGCGCCATGGCCTTCGCCGGCTGGGCCCCCGCCCTCGACGACTGCGCCCGCTGCGCCACTCCCGGCCCACACCGCGCCTTCCACGTGGCCGCGGGCGGCGCGGTCTGCGTGCACTGCCGCCCGCCCGGCGCCGCCACCCCCATGGTCGGCGTCCTCGACCACATGAGCGCCCTCAACCGCGGCGACTGGTCCGGCGTCGACGCCGTCCCCGACACCGTGCGCCGCCAGGCCAGTGGCCTCATCGCCGCGCATGTGCAGTGGCACCTCGAACGCCAACTGCGCACCCTCCCACTGATCGAGCGCACCCGCCCGCACGAGGCCGTCGGACGGTCCCGGACTGCCATCGGCTGACGGTCGACGCCGTCGGAGCACCTCGCTGTCAGTGCCCGCGGCCCTTGGCTTTTCGTGTGCGGATCGCCTCGGTCCGTCGCAGCTCGGCCGCTTCGGCGCGGCCGCGTTCGGTTCTCATGCCACGCCTCTTCGTGCCGTCCAGGAAACACGCCGGTTTCCCCCGGCCACCGCGCGCCGTTCGGTGGCGGAAATGTGGAGGTCTGATGGCAATGGTGTAGGCGGCGTCCGGCGCTGTGGGGCGTCGGGCAGGATGGTGGGCGTGATCGGGAACCGGAAGTCATCGACTGAGCAGCGTGTTGTGCGGCCGCCGTCGCCGCATCCGTCGGGGGCGAAGCCGCCGGCGATTCCGGCGGAGTTCGTGCCCAAGCATGTGGCGCTGGTGATGGACGGCAACGGCCGCTGGGCCCAGGAGCGCGGGCTGCCGCGCACGGCGGGCCACGAGCGCGGCGAGGCGGTGCTCATGGACACTGTCGAGGGCTGCATCGAGCTGGGCGTGAAGTGGCTGTCGGCGTATGCCTTCTCCACCGAGAACTGGCGGCGCAGCCCGGAGGAGGTGCGTTTCCTCATGGGCTTCAACCGCGATGTGATCCGCCGTCGCCGCGACGAGATGCACGAGATGGGGGTGCGGGTGCGCTGGGCGGGCCGTCGACCGCGCCTGTGGCGCAGCGTGATCAAGGAATTGGAGATCGCGGAGGAACTCACCCAGGACAATACGGTGATGACCCTCACCATGTGCGTCAACTACGGCGGTCGCGCCGAGATCGCCGACGCCGCACGGGAAATCGCGCGCCGAGTGGCCGCCGGGGAACTCGATCCGGAGAAGGTCACCGAGGCCACGGTCGCCCGCTACCTCGACGAACCCGATATGCCGGATGTGGACCTGTTCCTGCGTCCCTCGGGTGAGCTGCGCAGCTCCAACTTCCTGATCTGGCAGGCCGCGTACGCCGAATTCGTCTTCCAGAAAACGCTTTTCCCCGATTTCGACCGCCGCAACCTCTGGGACGCCTGCCTGGAGTACGCCAAGCGTGACCGTCGTTTCGGGGGTGTGAAATGACCGACCAGGTCACCCCCGCCGAGGCGCTCCAGGACCGCGCCCGCGCCGTGCTGCTGCGCTACGGCGTGGAGGTCCGCGAGGAGGACGGCGGCCTCGGCTTCGAATACGAGGGCGCACTGTGCTCGCTGCGCGGAGTGAACTTGTCGCCCGGCCTGGATGTCCTGGCCCTCATGTGCATCCTGGCCTGGGACCGTCCGGTGAAACCCCAGCTGCACAAGCGGGTTGCCGAGCGCAATGCGGCCCTTCAGTTCGGCACGCTCACCGTGGTGTCCCGCGAGAAGCTCGCCGATGTCATCCTGCGCTACACCTTCCCCGCCGCGGGCCTCGAGGACGAGGCCCTGGCCACGATCCTGCTGCTGACCCTCTCCGGCGCGGGCCGCGCCCGCCAGGGTCTGCTGCCCTGACGCATTCGCCCGGTTCCGCCCGAGATCGGTTCAGGCTCGGGCGGTTTCGGCGGCGACCGCGGCGGCGCGGCGGTAGTCGGGGAGGATCTCGGTGATGCCGCGGGCGAAGGTTTCGGGGTCGACGTCGCCGAGGATCAGGTGCTGGAGGATGAAGCCGGGTAGTAGGCCGAGGAAGATCTTGGCCACCGCGTCGGTGTCGGCGTCCGGGGGCAGCCAGCCGACGTCGCGCATGCGCTCGGCGTAGTCGAACCAGAGGCGGCGGACGCCGAGGATTGTGGTGCGGACGTAGTCGGCGATATTGGCGTCGGTGAGGGCCAGCGACCAGGCCTGCGGAATGATGCGGACCGGCCCGCCGGGGGCGCTGAGGCGGACGATGGTCTCGCACATGATGCGGACCAGGTCGGGGGGAGTGGGCAGCGGGTCGCTGTAGACGGCCTCGCTGAGGGCGGCGCGCAGGTCGACGGTGGCCTCGGTGGCGAGGTCTTCGATGATGTCGTCCTTGGACTTGAAGTAGCGGTAGACCGCGCCGGCGGAGAGGCCGGATTCGGCGAAGACGTCCTGCATGGTGGTGGCGTGCAGGCCCTTGCGGGCGAAGCAGGACTGGGCGGCGACGCGGATCTGCTGCCTGCGGCGTTCCAGATGTTCCTCGCTGACTCTGGGCATGCGCCCAACGTAAAACGAATATCCGTTCTCGACAAGATGACAACTGGATGTCAGCCTTGTCCTAATTGGTCGTCAGTCCTTGGCGTGGCAGCAGTTCTGGCAGGTGCCGAAGATCTCCATGGTGTGACTGATGTCGGTGAACCCGTGCTCGGTGGCGATCGAGTCCGCCCAGGCCTCCACGGTCGGACCCTCCACCTCGACGGTGCGGCCGCACTGGCGGCAGACCAGGTGATGGTGGTGCCCGGTGGAGCACTGCCGGTACACCGATTCCCCGGAGTCGGTGCGCAGGACGTCGACCATCCCGGCGTCGGCCAGCGATTGCAGGGTCCGGTAGACCGTGGTCAGGCCGATGCCCTCACCGCGCTTGCGCAGTTCGTCGTGCAGTTCCTGCGCGGAGCGGAATTCGTCGATGTCCGCGAGCAGGGCGGCGATGGCGCTGCGCTGACGGGTGCTGCGGACCCCGACGGTCTTCTCGCTTGTTCCCACGGATCACCCTTCCTCGGCGTGTGCGACCGCGTCGATGACGATATGCGCCAGATGCTCGTCGACCAGTTCGTAGATGACCTCGCGTCCGGTGCGCTCGCCGCGCACTACCCCGGCGGACTTCAGGATGCGCAGATGCTGGCTGATCAGGGGCTGGGTCACCCCGAGAGTGTCGACCAGTTCGTGCACGCAGCGCGGCGACTCGCGGAGCTGCAGCACGATGGCGATGCGCACCGGGGCGGCGAGTGCGCGCAGTAGCTCTCCGGCGGAGTCCAGAATGGTTCGCGACGGCACGGCCGGCGGCTGGGGAGACCGGTAGGGATACGGGTCATGGGGAATCGCGGCCGGGGTCTCCGTCGCGACGTGCGAGCGCCGCAGGGGCGCGCCGCTGTCCGTGGTCATCGAACCAACTCCTTATTGGAAACCGATGCCATTCTTATATGCATGGGTGCGCATGTCAAACGTGACACGGCCCGTCACGCGGGACCGGTCAGGGCTTGGCCCCGAACCCCACGTGCCCCCGGCCGTCACCGCTTCTTGCGGCGTCGAGCGAGGATCAGCCGCACCGGGCATCGGTGTGAATCCTGTAGCGCCGTGCAGATAGTCTGGACTGAATCCTTTGCAATCTTCCGGACACGGATGGAGAACTGTTCAGTGGCACCCAAGTCGAAGGTGGACACCGTCGCCAACCTCGCCAAACGCCGGGGTCTGGTGTACCCGAGCGGCGAGATCTACGGCGGAACGAAATCGGCCTGGGATTACGGTCCGCTGGGCGTCGAGCTCAAGGAGAACATCAAGCGGCAGTGGTGGCGTTCCATGGTGACCAGCCGTGACGACGTGGTCGGCCTGGACTCGTCGATCATTCTGCCGCGTCAGGTGTGGGTGGCCTCGGGCCACGTCGCGGTGTTCAACGACCCGCTGGTGGAATGCCTCAACTGCCACAAGCGGCACCGGCAGGACCACCTGCAGGAGGCGTACGCCGAGAAGAACAAGATCGATGATCCGGATTCGGTGTCCATGGAACTCATCGCGTGCCCCGACTGCGGCACCGTGGGCCGCTGGACCGAGCCCAAGGACTTCAACATGATGCTGAAGACCTACCTGGGCCCGGTCGAATCCGAAGAGGGCATGCACTACCTGCGCCCGGAGACCGCGCAGGGCATCTTCGTGAACTACAAGAACATCGAGACCACCGCGCGCAAGAAGCCCCCGTTCGGCATCGCGCAGATCGGTAAGTCCTTCCGCAACGAGATCACCCCGGGCAACTTCATCTTCCGCACCCGCGAGTTCGAGCAGATGGAGATGGAGTTCTTCGTCAAGCCCGGCGAGGACGAGCAGTGGCACCAGTACTGGATCGACACCCGGCTGGCCTGGTACACCGACCTCGGCATCGATCCGGAGAACCTGCGGCTCTACGAGCACCCGAAGGAGAAGCTCTCGCACTACTCCACCCGCACGGTGGACATCGAGTACCGCTTCCGCTTCCAGGGCTCCGAGTGGGGTGAGCTCGAGGGCGTCGCCAACCGCACCGACTTCGACCTGAAGACCCACTCCGAGCATTCCGGCACGGATCTGAGCTTCTTCGATCAGAACACCAATGAGCGCTTCATCCCGTACGTGATCGAGCCGGCGGCCGGTCTGACCCGCTCGCTCATGGCGTTTCTGGTGGACGCGTACCACGTCGAGCAGGTGCCGACGGCCAAGGGCGGGGTCGAGGATCGCACCACCCTGCGCCTGGATCCGCGCCTGGCGCCTGTCAAGGCGGCGGTGCTGCCGCTGTCGCGCAATGCGGACCTCTCCCCGAAGGCCAAGGACCTCGCCGCGCAGCTGCGCAAGAACTGGAATGTGGACTTCGACGACGCCGGCGCCATCGGCCGCCGGTACCGTCGTCAGGACGAGATCGGCACCCCGTTCTGCATCACGGTCGACTTCGAGACGCTGGAGGATCAGGCCGTCACGGTGCGGGAACGGGACTCGATGGCCCAGCAGCGCATCGCTCTCGATCAAGTGGAGGGCTACTTGGCCGCGCGCCTCATCGGCGCCTGACCCAAGTTCACAGGAAAGACCGGTCACCCCTGACCGGTCTTTTTTTATTTGATTGCCCCCGAAATTCGGGGCGGCATCGAGGAATTGGGTGTCCGACCGCTCGCGTTAACGGCCCATGACCGGGGCACTATTCAAGTATGGGCAACGGCGCCACCGTCTGCCGTAGCTCGATGTAGCTCGATAGTCCGAGGTGAGTCATGAGCGAGCGTGTTATCGGCCCCCGCTCGGGGCTGCAATGGGTCTCATTGGGGGACACCGGATCATCGTGCCCCGCCGCCCGATCCACGGTGGCGGCTTTTCGATCTTGGGCCGATTCCTATCTGACCCAACCCAGCGACGAACTGGGCCGCGACGGGCCGGTCTGCCCGTACGTACAGCCCTCCATACGGCGGAGCCTGCTCTGGTTGGCGCAGGTCCCAGCGGCGGATCCGAGGCCGATGTGGGTCCGCGCGATCGTCCGCGACGCTCTGGAGATCTATCCGGAACTGCCGACGCGGAACGGTAGTTCGACTTCGGTGCTGCGCGCATTGATCACAGTATTTCCGAACTTGAAGGACCATACGCTGATCGATGAGATCCACGCGGAATTCAAGACCAAATTCGTGGAACGCGGCAGCATGCTCGGACAGTTTTATCCGGGCTGTGATCAACCAGGTTTGTGGAACAAGGATTTTCGGCCGCTGGACGCCCCACTGCCAATGTTGGTGGTGCGCGGCATGATGACCACCGATTTTCCGTTCCTATTGGACAAGCCCGAGTGGGCCGACGCCTACGTGCGCAAGTTCGCGCCGACGCTTCCCGCGCACGTGCGCTCGGTCATGGTGGGGCGCTTGACATCTCGCCCCGCCCTCGTGCCCGCCTACGAGGTGCGGCCAGACGACGAATCCTGCTCCACCAGCAGTTAGGCAGCGCCTCATGACGCGCGAGATCGCCGCGGATCGAACCGCCACCACTCGTTTCGAGAACGCCTTCCCGCTCTCCCCCGCCCAGCTGGGGATGTTCCATGCGCAGCAACTGGATCCGACCGTGCCGTTGTCGGAAGCCCAGTACATCGAGATGCGCGGCCCGCTGGACATGGTGGTGCTGCGTACGGTGGCCGCGCAGGCCGCGCGTGAATTCGGTTCGGGTGTCCTGCGATTCGTCGATATCGAGGGTCGGCCCTATCAGGTGGTCGACGCCGAGCTGGACGCGACGGTCGGTTTCTTGGACCTTCAGGACCGAGCCGACCCGGTTTCGGCCGCGCTGGAGTGGATGCGCGCGGATGTGGCGGCGCCGATCGAGCTGTTCGGCACACAGACCGGGATATCAACGGTGATCCGGGTCGGGGATTCCCATCACCTGTGGTACACCAGAGCTCACCACCTCCTCATCGATGGATTCGGTTCGGTGACCATGCTGTATCGGGTCGCCGAGCTGTACAACGCCGCGGTGCGCGGGCACACGGCGCCTCCCGCCACCGCGGCCTCGCTGCCGGCTGTGCACGAGGCGGAGATGGCGTATCGGGAATCCGCCCGGTACGCCACCGATGAGCGCTACTGGCGCGAGGTCACCGCGGGCATGCCCGACCGCTGCAGCTTGGTCGCGGCCACCGCTCCGGCGAGCGCGCTGGCCCGGGAGGCGCGTGCCCAGCTGGGGGAGCGGACGGCCGCGCGCCTGGAGAGCGCGGCCCGCCGCTTCGACACCAGCCCGGCGACCGTGGTCATGGCCGCGGTCGCGTTCTACTACGCCCGGCTGACCGCCACCGAGGATGTGGTGCTGAGCCTGCCCGTGTCCGGCCGCACCACCGCGATGCTGCGGCGCTCCGGCGGCATGATCGCCAATGTGGTGCCACTGCGGGTGCCGGTGCCGCGCACCGGACGGGTGGGGGAGGTGCTGGACGCCGTGCGGGTGGCGGCGTCGGGGGCCCTCCGTCATCAGCGCTTCCGCCACGAGGACATGCGGGGCGACGGCGAGCGGGACGAGTTCGGGCGGGGTATGACCGGGCCGGTCATCAACATCATGTTGTTCCCGGCCGCCATCGATTTCGAGGGCGTGGAATCGAGCCTGCACGTGGTCACGTCCGGGCCGATCGAGGACCTGTTCGTCAACTTCTACCAACACGGCGCGGGTGGGCCGATCCACGTCGACTTCGCGGCGAATCCGCGCCTGTACGACGAGGATTCGCTGATCAGGCATCACCGGCGCTTTCTCACCGTGCTGGAGTCGCTGCTGGCGGCGGAGGCGCGGACGCCGGTCGCCGAACTGGAATACGCGCTGGCGGACGAGAAGTCGGTGCTCGGCGGTGCGCACGGGGCGGCCGCGCCGCAGCCGCGGCTGTTGCCGGAGATCCTGGCCGCCGGTCTGGACCGGGCGGGGACCGACACGGTCGCCGTCATGGGCCGTGCTCGGCGGCTCACCTATGGCGAGCTGGACGCACTGTCGAATCGGCTGGCGCGCAGGATCTTGCGCGCGAGTGCCACGGGGTCCGAGACCGGTAGCCCGGCAGTTCCGGCCATCGGACCGGAATCGGCCGTGCTGCTGTCGCTGCCCCGTTCTCTCGAAGCCATGGTCGCGCTGTGGGCCGTGGCCAAGACCGGGGCGGCGTTCGTTCCGCTGGGCGCCGCGCTGCCCGCCGATCGTGTGGCCCGCATCGCCGCCGAATCCGGTGCGGCGCTCGGCCTTGCCTTCGCGGAATCGGCTGTCTCACTGCCTGATTCGGTCCGCTGGATCACCCTCGACGATCTGCTGAGCGAGGACGCCGACTCTTCCGATCGGCCGTTGACCGCCGATGAGGTGCGGGGCCGGCCCAGGATCGAGAATCCCGCGTACGTGGTGTTCACCTCCGGGTCGACCGGGGTGCCCAAGGGCGTCCTGGTGACCCATTCCGGTCTGGCGGGCCTGGCGGCGGCGATCGTGGCGGCGTATCGGGTCGAGCCCGGGGCGCGGGTACTGCAATGCCTGAACCCGAGTTTCGATGCGTCGGTGCTGGAGTGGCTGATGGCCTTCGCCTCCGGGACGACCCTGGTGGTGGCGGAATCGGATCCGGTGGTGGGCGCCGATCTGGCCGGGCTGGTCCGGGATTTCGGCATCACCCAGCTGTGCTCGACACCGGCGGTGCTGTCCACGCTCGCGCCCGATGCGCTCGACGGCGTCCGGGCGGTGTCCTCGGGTGGGGAGCCGACGCCGCCGGATATCGTGGCGCGCTTCGGAATCGGGCGAGAGCTGCTCAATTCGTACGGTCCGAGCGAGACCACGGTGGCCGTCACCTACACCGGGGGACTGGTGCCGGGGGCGAATGCCGGAATCGGCGACGCCGTCCCCGGCGCGGGCATGCTGGTGCTGGATCGCTGGTTGCGGCCGGTGCCGATCGGGGTGGCCGGGGAGCTGTACGTGACCGGGCCGGGTGTGGCGCGCGGCTATGCGGGTCGCCCGGGGCTGACCGCCGAACGCTTCGTGGCCGCCCCGTCGGGCGACCGCATGTATCGCACCGGAGATCTGGTGCGCTGGACCGAGAGCGGCGTGCTCGAGTACGTGGGTCGCGGCGATTTCCAGGTCAAGCTGCGCGGTATGCGCATCGAGCTGGGGGAGATCGACGCCGTCCTGAACGCGCATCCGGGGGTCGAGATCGTGGTCACGGTGGCGCGCCCGGCGCCCAGCGGCGGCACCGTGCTGGCCGCGTACGTGGTGCCGCACGCCGGTCATGCGGTCACCGAGCCCGAACTCCTGGACCACGCCACGCATCGGCTGCCGCCGTACATGGTGCCCGCGACCGTCACCGTGCTGGGAGCGCTGCCGCTCACCGCCAATGGCAAGGTGGACCGTCGGGCGCTCCCGGAACCCGTGGTGGCGCACCCGGTGCACGGCCGGGCTGCCGCGACGCAGACCGAACGCCTGTTGTGCGCGCTGTTCGCCGAGATACTCGGCACCGCCGACGTCGGTCCCGACACGTCCTTCTTCGCCCTCGGCGGCGACTCCATCATGGCGATCACGCTGGTGTCCCGCGCTCGCGCCGCCGGCCTGGTCTTCTCCGCCCGGGAGGTCTTCGAACACCGCACCCCCGCCGCGCTGGCGGCAGTGGTGACCCGGTTGGAGGACCGCCACGAGCGGCTGCCCGAGCTCCCGGGCGGCGGTGTCGGCCGCCTGCCGCTCACCCCTATCGCGGCCTGGCTGCTCGCCCGGCCCGGCTGGCGGCATTTCGCCCAGTCCATGGTGGTCCAGGTTCCGGTCGGTGCGGAGCTGCCGGTCCTGCTCCGCGCCGTGCAGGCCCTGCTCGATCGCCACGACCTGCTCCGCGCGCGCCTGATCGACACCGATGACGGGCTCCGATTGGATGTTCCACCGGCGCGTTCCATGGATGTGGCCACGCTGCTGACCCGAATCGACTGCACCGCCGCGGATCACGTGAACGTCGAGGGTGACGGTCACCGCGATGCCGGAGCCGCCGTCTCCGAGGCCGCGATCGACGAGGCCCTGTCTGCGGCCGTCGACCGACTGGATCCGCGTGCGGGCGTCATGGTCGCGCTGACCTGGCTGGACGCGGGCGCCTCCCGCTCCGGACAATTGGCGATCGCTGTCCATCATCTGGCCTGTGACGCGGTCTCCTGGCGAATCCTGTTGCCGGACCTGATGTCCGCGTGGGCGCAGGCGTCCTCGGGGATCGAACCCGAGTTGCGGGAGACCGGGACGTCGGTGCGCACCTGGGCGTATGCGCTGCGGGCCCTCGCCGCACCGGGTACGAATGGCGCCGCGGCCGGTGACGGCTCCGGCGGGTCGGTGAGCGAATCATCCTGGCCGGTGGCCGAGCTCGGACACTGGCGGGAGGTGCTCGCCGCGGACGCCCTGATCGGGCGACGCAGGCTGGACGCGGCGGTGGACACCCACCGGACGGCCGGGCGGATCGATATCGAAGTGCCGGGCGAGGTTTCGGCGGCGCTGGTCGGCCGGATCGCGGCAACCTATCGCTGCGGTGTCGAGGATGCGTTGCTGGCGGCCCTGACCTTGGCACTGGCCCGGTGGCGGATCAGCTCCGATGCGGCGCATGATGGCGCCGTGGTCGCCGTCGAGCGGCATGGCCGCGACGAGGCCGCGGTGGCCGGGGCGGACCTGTCGCGGACGGTCGGTTGGTTCACAGCGCCGGTGCCAGTGCGACTGGGACCTGTCGCGGTAGAAGGTGATTCCAGTACCAAGATCGTCGATACGGCCTTGAGGACGGTCAAGGAACAGTTGCGGGCCGTGCCACGCGGTGGCTTCGGATACGGCCTGCTGCGCTACCTCAATCCCGAGACGGCCGCGGAGCTCGCCGCGCTGCCGGATCCGCAGATCGGGTTCAACTACCTCGGCCAGATTCCCGATGTGGCGGCGGAGGGCGATTGGCTGCCGGTGTCGATGGGGGACCGGCTGGGCGGACACGCCGATCCGGACATGCCGTTGGCGGCCGTGGTGTCGGTGGACGCGGTCACGCTGGAGTCGGAGGGCGGGCAGCGGATTTGGACGGTCTGGCAGTTCGCCGCCGAGGCGATCGCGGCCGACGCGGTGGAAGCGTTGGCGCGGGAATGGCTTTCGGCCGTCGGGGAGATCGCCGAGCTGGTGCGGCAGCCCGATGCCGGTGGCCTCACACCAGGAGATCTGCCGTTGCTGAGTGTCTCTCAACCGGAGATCGACTCGTGGGAGCGGACATTCGGCCGTTTGACCGACGCCTGGCCGCTGACGCCCTTACAGCGCGGCCTGCTGTTCCAGGCGCAGCTGGCCGAGGGCGGCCCGGACGGCTATTCGGTGCAAGCGATCATCGATGTCGAGGCCGACCTCGCTCTCGACCGCCTGACAGCCGCCGCCGAGGCGCTCGTCCGCCGCCACGACGTGCTGAGGGCCGCATTCCTGGCCTCGGATACCGGTGCGGTGCAGGTGATTCCGGCTGAGGTCGCCGTGCCGTGCGCCTATCGAGAGGCTTTCGGCGCGACGCCGGAGGAACTCGATGAGATCGCCGCGGCCGAACTGCGCACTCCCTTCTCGGTCGACCGCCCACCCCTGATCCGATTCCTGTGCATCGCGGCGGGGGACCGGCGCTTCCGGCTGGTCATCACCAACCACCATCTGATCCTCGACGGCTGGTCCATGCCGCTGCTGTTCGCGGAACTCATCGCCCTCTACGAAACCTCCGGCGACGACGCCGAATTCGTTACCCCGGCCCCGTTCCGCACCCACCTGGAATGGCTGGCCGCGCGCGATGACGACCGCGCCCGCGAGGCCTGGACGCAGTCCCTGTCCGGCCTCGACGGCCCGACCCTGATCGCCCCCGCCGCCCCGCGCGCCGACGCCGCGACCGTCCCGGTCGCCCACGAGGTCCCGCTGCCCGATGGCCTGCCGGATGCCCTGCGCCGCACGGCCGCGGCCTGTCAGGTCACCGTCAATACCCTCGTGCAGGTGGCGTGGGCGCTGCTGCTGGCCGAGCGGACCGGCGGCTCCGACATCGTCTTCGGCGCCACCGTCTCCGGCCGCCCGCCGGAACTCTCGGACGCCGAGCGCATGGTCGGCATGCTGGTCAATACCGTCCCGGTCCGCATTGCCCTGGACCCGGCCGAATCCATCGCCGACCTGCTGGCCCGCGTTCAGCGCGAACAGGCCGCCCTGGCCGAGCACCAGCATCTGGGCCTCGATGAAATCCAGGCCGCCACCGGCCTGGTCCCGCTCTTCGACACCGCCACGGTCTTCGAGTCCTACCCGGTGGACGCGGCCGCCCTCACCGCCGCTACCCGTGACGCCGCCCTCACCGTCACCGGCCTGCGCGCGCAGGACGGCACCCACTACCCGCTCTCCCTGGCCGCCTACGCCGATAATGGTCTCCGCCTCGAACTGACCCGCTCTCCGCGCTATTTCGCCGCGGCCGAAGCGGATTCGCTGGCGGAGTCTCTCGCCCGCCTGCTGGTCGCCCTCACCGACGCCTCGACCCGGCGAACCGCGCGGCTACGCGGCACCGATCCGCTCGACGCCACCGCGACCCGACACGGCGGCCCGGCTCACCGGGTGCGTTTGCTCCCGGATCTACTGTCCGCCAATGGTTCCCCGACCGCCACGGCGATCGTCAGCGCCGAGCCGTCGGCCGCGGCGGCCGGGCTGACCTATGCCGAGCTGGCGATGGCGTCGAATCGATTGGCTCGGTGGCTGATCGGTCGCGGGGCCGGCCCCGAGCGGGCCGTGCTGGTAGCGCTGCCGCGGTCGGTGATATCGATGGTCGCGGTGCGGGCCATCGCCGAGACCGGTGCGGCGTTCGTGCCGGTGGATGTCACGCAGCCGGCCGCGCGCACGAGGGCCATCGCCTCGGAATGCGGTGCGGTACTGGGGATCACCTCGGATATGGTGACGGATCTGCCGGGCGAGGTGCAGTGGCTGCGGTGGGACGGAGATGAGCTTGCCACCGCGTGCGCGGCGATGTCCGCGGAGCCGGTGACCGACGCCGACAGGCTCGCGCCGCTGCACCCTGAGCATGCGGCCTATGTGGTGTTCACCTCGGGCTCCACCGGCACGCCGAAGGGTGTCGTCGTCTCCCACACCGGCCTGGCCGATATGGTGGCGGCGATGGCGGAACGCGGCGGCATCGATCGCGATTCGCGCGTGATGCACTGCCTCAACCCGGCTTTCGATGCGGCGATGCTGGTGTGGATGTCCGCCTTCGCCGCCGGGGCGACGCTGGTCGTGGCGCCGCCGGAGGCGAGTGCCGGGGCGGAGTTGGCCGCCGCGCTCGATGCGGGCTCCGCGACCCATCTGACCTGCACCCCGAGCGTGCTCGCGACCCTCGACGCGGCCGATCTGGGCGGCGTGCGGACGGTCGTCATGGGCGGTGAGCCCTGCCCGCCCGCGCTGGTGGCGCGCCTGGGCGAGGGTCGTGCGCTGGTGAATTCCTACGGCCCGGCGGAGACCACGATCGCCGCGAGCTTCGGCGACCCGATGACCGTCGATACCTCGACCCTGCTGGGCGCCCCGGTGCCCGGCGCGACCCTGCTCGTGCTGGACGCCTGGCTGCGCCCCGTGCCGCCCGGTGCGGTCGGTGAACTGTATGTGCGCGGTCCGGGGCTGGCGCGCGGCTATGCCGGTCGCCCGGCGCTGTCCGCGAGCCGGTTCGTCGCCGACCCGTTCGCCGCCGGTCAGCGCATGTACCGCACCGGGGACCTGATGCGATGCGCCGCGGCCGGTTTGGAATACGCGGGTCGCGGCGACTTCCAGGTGAAGATCCGCGGCATCCGGGTGGAGCCGGGCGAGGTCGACGCCGTACTGCTGAGGCATCCGGGCATCGAAGCCGCCGTGACCGTGGCCCGCCGCAACCCCGCCGGCGCGATGACGCTGTGTTCGTATGTCTCCCTGCCGGATCCGGCACCGGTGTCCGAGCTGCTGGCCTGGGCCTCCGATCGGCTGCCGCGCTACCTGGTGCCTTCGAGTCTTCAGGTGCTGGCGGAGTTGCCGTTGACGGCGAGCGGCAAGGTCGACCTGCGTGCCCTGCCCGAGCCCCGGCTGGTGCGGGCCGAGTACGTCGCCCCGGTCGGGGCCGAGGTCGCCATCGCCGAGGCCTTCGCCGAGATACTGGGTCTGGGCCGTGTCGGCGCGGGCGACGACTTCTTCGCGCTCGGCGGCGATTCGCTCATCGCGACCCGCGTCGCCGCCCGCCTCTCCGCTCACCTGGGTCGCACCGTTGCGGTGCGGCTGCTCTTCGAGGCCCCGGTGGTGGCCGATCTGGCCGTCCGCCTGTCGGCCGCCGAGATCGGCGCCGCCGCAACCGCTCTCACCCGCGCCGAGCATCCCGATCTGGTCCCGCTCTCCCCGGCCCAGCAGCGCATGTGGTTCGTCAACCGCTACGATCCGGCCTCGCCGGCCTACAACGTGCCGGTGGCCCTGCGCCTTTCGGGCCACCTGGACCACGCCGCCCTGCGTGCCGCGCTGCGCGATGTCCTCGACCGCCACGAGACCTTGCGCACGGTCTACCCCGATATCGACGGCGTCGGCATGCAGCGCGTACTCCCCACCGGGGACGTCCCACTCGATCTCGACCCGGTGCCGGTGTCTCTCGATCGACTGCCCGAGGTCGTCGCGGAGACCATCGGCCGAGGATTCGATGTCACCGCGGCTGTCCCGCTGCGGGTCCGGGTATTCGGTCTGGACGACGGCGGAACAGCCTCGGCCGCACCGAGTTGCGGTCCGCGCACCGAATCGGCCGGCCGCTTCGACGAGCATGTGGTCGTGCTGGTCGCGCATCACATTGCGACGGACGGCTTCTCGATGGCCCCACTGACCCGCGATGTGGCCGCGGCCTACGCGATGCGGGCGGCCGGGCACGCGCCGACGTGGGAACCGCTGCCGGTCCAGTACGCGGACTACACGCTGTGGCAGTGGAATCGGCTCGGGGCCGAGGAGGACCCGGACTCGCTGACGGCCCGGCAACTCGACTACTGGTCGCGCACTCTCGCCGAGATGCCCGATCACCTGGAGCTGCCCGCGGACCGGCCGCGCCCGGCCCGCGCCTCGCACCGGGCGGCCGAGTGCACGGCCCGGGTGGACCGCGAAATGACGGCGGCCATCGAACGCTGTGCCCGCGAGCATCGCGCGACGCCGTTCATGGTGGTGCACGCGGCGCTGGCCGTGCTGCTGGCGCGCCTGAGCGGCGCCGCGGACGTGGTGGTCGGCACTCCGGTCGCGGGACGTGGCGCGCGCGAACTCGACGACCTGGTCGGCATGTTCGTGAACACGCTGGTGCTGCGCACCGATATCCGTCCGGATGAGGCCTTCGGCGCCCTGCTGGATCGGGTGCGGGACACCGATCTGGCCGCCTTCGAGCGCGCCGATGTGCCCTTCGAGCGGCTGGTCGAGGTGCTGGCGCCGGCCCGGTCGCAGGCCCGGCATCCGCTGGTGCAGGTGATGCTGGTGTTCCAGAATCTGGCCATGCCGGAGCTGCGGTTGCCCGAGCTGACCGTGTCACCACTCGAACTGCCGCAGACCGCCAGCCGTTTCGACCTGAGCGTCACCGTCGTCGGCGATACCGACGGCCTGGAGCTGCGCTGCTGCTACGCCACCGACCTGTTCGACGCGTCCACCATGGCCGACTTCACCGACCGGCTGGTGCGTGTGCTGACCGAGATCACGGCCGAATCGTCCCGCCCGGTCGGCGATCTGGACCTGCTGACCGCGGCGGAGCGCGAGCGGCTGCACGGCACCGCCGAACCTGTCGCGGCCCCGCGCATGCTGGCCGACCTGATGTCCGACGCGGTCGCCGCGAATCCGGACGGCATCGCGGTCGTGTGCGGGGAGCGGCGGCTCACCTACCGTGAGCTCGATACCCGGGCCGAACGACTGGCCCGGCGGCTGGCGGCGGCAGGGGCCCGACCGGAAACGCTGGTGGCCGTGGGTATTCCGCGGTCCATCGAATCGGTGCTGGCGGTCTGGGCCGTCGCGCGGACCGGCGCGGCCTTCGTCCCGGTGGACCCGGCCTATCCGCCGGATCGGATCGCCCGGATCATCGACGTTTCCGGGGTACGTCTCGGTCTCACCGTGAGAGCACAGTGTGACCGGCTTCCGGGCACGGTGGAATGGTGGTGCCTGGACGACCGCGATGAGCAGGAGTATCCCGTCGCGGTCCATGAAATCGACAGGGACACCGCCCATCCGGCGTATGTCACCTTCACCTCGGGTTCGACGGGCGCGCCGAAGGGCGTGGTGGTCTCCCACACGGGTCTGGCGAATCTCGCTGCCGCCCAGCGGGACCGGGATGCGATCACCTCGGCCTCCCGGGTCCTGCACGTGGCGTCACCGAGCTTCGACGCATCCGTGGCGGAACTGCTGATGGCGGTGGGCGCGGCCGCCACCCTGGTGATCGCGCCGCCCGCCGTCTTCGCGGGTCCGGAGCTCGGGGAACTGCTTTCCCGCGAACGGGTTTCGCATATCGCCCTCACGCCCTCGGCGTTGTCCACGGTGGATCCATCCGGCATGGACGATCTGCGCCTGATCGTCACCGGCGGCGAACCCTGCCCGCCGGAGCTGGTCGCCGCGTGGGCGGCCGAGGGCCGCAACCATTTCAACGACTACGGCCCGACCGAGGCCACGGTGTGGGCCGCCGGTGCGCCGGTGCGCCCGGGTGAGCCGATCACCATCGGTGATGCCGCACCGGGCATGCAGGCCCTCGTCCTCGACGAGCGGCTGCGCCCGGTACCGGACGGCGTGGTCGGCGAACTGTACCTCGCGGGAATCGGTCTGGCGCGCGGCTATTTCGACCGCTTCGACCTGACCGCCTCGCGATTCGTGGCCCACCCGCACGGCAGGCCCGGGCAGCGCATGTACCGCACCGGTGACCTGGTGCGGCGGCGTGCCGGAAAACTGGAATTCCTGGGCCGCACCGATGCCCAGGTCAAACTGCGCGGCCTGCGCATCGAACTCGGCGATGTCGAGGCGGCGCTGACCGCGCAGCCCGCGGTCGCCCGCGCGGTCGCCGTGGTCCGCGACGACAGGCGCGGCGGGGTGCTCGCCGCCTACGTGGTCGCCGCGGACGGAGCAGAACCCGACCCGGTAGCCCTGAAGAAGGCCGCCGCGCACCGACTTCCGTCCTATATGGTGCCGTCCGCCATCACCGTGCTGCCCGACCTGCCGCGCACCGCCAACGGCAAACTGGACCTGGACGCCCTGCCCGCACCGCGGCTCGTGGCCGGGGAGCAGCAGCCGCCGGAGGGGCCCGTCGAGACGGCGGTGGCGGCGGCCTTCGCCGAGGTTCTGGACATCGAGCAGGTCTGGCGTGAGGACGACTTCTTCGCCCTCGGCGGCAATTCGCTCATCGCCACCCGCGTGGTGGCGCGGCTCGGAGCGGCGCTCGGCACGGCCGTTCCGGTTCGCGCCCTGTTCGACGCCCCGAAGGTGGCGGAGCTGGCCGCGCTCGTCGCCTCCGGCGGCGCGTCGGATCGTCCGCGCCCGGGACGGCGTCCGCGCCCGGCGCGGATTCCGCTGTCGGCGGCCCAGCAGCGCATGTGGTTCCTCAACCGCTACGATCCGGGCTCACCGCTGTACAACATTCCCGGCGCCTTCGAAATCACCGGCGCACTGGATGTTTCGGTGCTGCGCGCCGCGATCGACGATGTCGTCGCCCGGCACGAGACCCTGCGCACCATCTATCCGGTCGGACCGGACGGGCTGCCGTACCAGCGAATCCTGCCCGCGGCATCGGGTTCCGTGCCGATCACCGAGGTCGAGGTGGATGCCGACGGCATCGCCGAAGCCCTTGGCACGCAGCTGTCCCGCGGCTTCGACATCACTCGGGAAACGCCGCTGCGGGTGTGCGCGCTCCGCCTGGGGCCGGACCGCACGGTGCTGGCCATGGCCGTGCATCACATCGCCGCCGACGGCTGGTCCATGGCGCCGCTGGCCCGGGATGTCATGTACGCCTTCGCCGCTCGCTCGGCCGGGGCGGCGCCCGAGTGGATTCCGCTCCCGCTGCAATACGCCGACTACGCCCTCTGGCAGCGCGAACTGCTGGGCTCCGACAGCGATCCGGACAGCCTGGCCGGCCGCCAGTTGGATTTCTGGCGCACCACCCTGGCCGCTGTGCCCGAGGTCCACGCCCTGCCCACCGACCGTACCCGCCCGGACGCCCCGTCCGGCATCGGCGATCGCATCGAATTCACGGTTCCCGCACCGGTTCACGACCGAATCCAGGTGCTCGCCCGCAGCCACGGCGCGAGTCCGTTCATGGTGGTGCACGCCGCGCTGGCGGTCTTGCTGGCCCGGTTGTCCGGCCGCACCGATATCGTCATCGGCTCGGTGGTGGCGGGTCGCGGTGACGGCGAATTCGACGATCTCGTCGGCATGTTCGTCAATACCGTGGTGCTGCGCTCACGGGTCGATCCCGCCGCCGGCTTCGACGGCGTCCTTGCCGCCGTGCGGCAGGCCGATTTGGCCGTCTACGGCAATATGGACCTGCCGTTCGAGCGGTTGGTGGAGGCCCTGGCTCCGGCCCGATCCACCGCGCATCATCCACTGTTCCAGGTCCTGCTCGCCTTCCAGAATCTGCGGACCGAGGCAACCACGGTGCCCGGCTTGGCGATTCGACCACTCGAGGCGCCCGCGCCCGGATCCAAGTTCGATCTGGAATGGATGCTGGCCGAGCAGTTCGGGGCGGCCGGGGAACCGGCGGGCATCGCCGCCTCCCTCACCTTCACCACCGACCTGTTCGACCGCGCCACCGCCGCCGCCATGGTGGACGGCTTTCTCGCGCTGCTGGACGCCGCGACCGCAGCGCCCACGGTGGCGGTCGGCACGATGGACGTGACGCCCGCCGGTGGAGCGCCGCTACCGGCGCTCACCGTGAATCCCCAGAACGAGTCCGCACCGGTGGTGGAGACTCATCCGGCTGCGGCCCGCCGCGCCTACCGGGCGCCCCGCACGGCTGCGGAACGCACCCTCGTCGAAGCGTTCGAGACCGTCGTGGAATCCTCGCGAATCGGTATGGACGACAACTTCTTCGACATCGGCGGTAACTCCATGGGCGCGGTCCGCCTGGTCGGCCTGGTGCGCGAACGAACCGGCATCCCCATGCCCCTGCAGTGGATGTTCCTCGATCCGACCCCCGCCGCGCTGGCGGTGCGGCTGACCGAGGCCGCCGACCAGCCGGACGTGGAAGCCTCCCTGCGGGTGCTGCTGCCCATGCGCCCGCGGGGCGAGGCGCCGGCCCTGTTCTGTGTGCATCCGGCCATCGGATTGGCCTGGTGTTATGGCGGATTGGTGCGGTACGTCGACAGCGACCGGCCGATCTACGGTATCCAGTCGCCGGGCGTCACCGATGGCGGCACCGCCGACCGCACCGTGCGCGATCTGGCCGTCCGCTATGTCGAGGAGATCCGCCGTGTGCAGCCGGAGGGCCCGTACCACCTGCTCGGCTACTCCGCGGGCGGTCCGCTGGCGCACGCCGTGGCCGTCGAATTGCGGCGCCGGGGCGCCGAGGTGCCGTCGCTCATCATGATCGACTCGCGCGCCGACGTCGCCGTGCCGGACGACGGCGCCCTGCCTCCGCTGTCGATGCTGCTGGCCGAGTTCGGCGGCATCGACATCCCGCCCGAGCTCGAGCACATCACTCCCGTCCAGGCGGCGTCCCTGCTGGAGACGTCCGGAATCACCTTCACCGCAACCGAACTGGAGAACTTCTACAGCGACCTGCGACACCTGCTGCGCCAGATCGCCGCGCACGAGCACGAGGTCTTCGACGGCGACGTGCTGTTCTTCGCCGCCGCCTACAACCCGGACCCCAACCCGAACGTCAGCACCTGGCGGCCCTACATCGCCGGCGCCATCCACGAACGGCCCCTGCCCTACGGCCACAACGAGCTGATCACCGCCGAGGCCCTGGCCCGGATCGGTCCGGTGGTGGACGCCTACCTGAACCGCTGACCCGGGAAACTCGCGGTCCACTCCCGCGGCTGGGGAAGAATGGGCCTGGAAACCCGGACGGCTAGGGAAGGTTCGAGCAAGTGTCGGTGAACGGGAAACGGCGGCCGCTGGGGGCGGCGGCGGTGGGACTGGGCGCGCTCGGCGCGGGTGAACTGCTCGCCGCCGCCCGGGGCGGGTCCATGCTCGACGGGATCGGGCGGTTGGCCGCCGACTACGCGCCGGTGCGGGTGGTCGAGACCATGGTGGCGCGGGCCGGTGAGCACGACAAGGAGACGACGCGGCTCGGGGTGGCGCTCGGCGGCATCGCCGCGGCCGCCGGGATCGCGCTGCTGCCGCCGCGGCTGCGCACGCCCGCGGCGGCGGCCTTCGGCGCGGGGGTGGCGTCCGCGGCCCTGCGCAATGCCAATCGATCGGTACCCGGGGCGGTCGGTGGCGTTGCCGCGGCCGCGCTGCTGCGCACCGGGCTGCGGCGTTCCGGTGGCGCGGGTAGCGAAATGCGTTGGGCGGCAGCCGGAATCGGCATGCTCGTCGCCGCCGAGCTGCTGGTGCGCCGGGCCGATCTCCGGTATCGCGAGGTGGCGCGGCGGGTCGGGCCGATGGGCGCCCACGTGCCCGTCCCCGAGGACGGTATCGGCGTCGAGCGGGGCCTGTCCCCGCTGATCACCACTACGAGCAAATTCTATGTGGCGGACGTGAATTCGCGCCCGCCGCGCATCGACCCCACCCAGTGGCGGCTGTCCATCGGCGGCCGGGTCGCCCATCACCTGCGGCTGTCGCTGGCCGATCTGGCCGAGCAGGCCGTGGAATTCGATGCCGTCATGGTGTGCGTGCACAATACGGTCGGCTCGGGCCGCTGTGGCAACGCCCGCTGGTTCGGCGTCCCGCTGACCGCGCTGCTCGAACACGCGGTTCCCGAATCCGGCGCGACCCGACTGGTCACCCGCGCCGTCGACGGCTACACCATCTCGCTGCCGCTGGAACCGCTGCGCACCGGCGAATGGCCGGGCTACCTGGTCATCGGCATGAACGGCGAACCGCTGCCCCCCGAACACGGTTTTCCGGCACGGGTTTTCGTGCCCGGCATCTACGGTCAGTACTCCGGCGCGAAATGGATCACCGAACTCGAACTCGCCGACGATACCCACGTCGACTACTGGTGGAAGCGCGGCTGGCCCGCCGAACCGCTGTGGGTGCGCCCACAGGCGCGCATCGATGTCGCCACCTGCGGCGCCTCGGGTTCCGGCAAGTTCACGGTGGCGGGTGTGGCCTGGGCGCCGCCGCACGGGGTGGCCAGGGTGGAGATCCGCCTCGACGACACCGAATGGCTCCCGGTCGAACTCGGCTCCGAGCTGGCGCCCGCCGCCTGGCGGCGCTGGCGCACCATCGTCGACCTGCCGCCGGGCGTCCACACCATCCAGGCCCGGGTGACCAGCCGCTCCGGCGAGGTCCAGGACGCCGTCGAACGGCCGCCCTTTCCGTTCGGCCCCGGCGGCCTGCACACCGTCACGGTCATCGCCTGAACGAGTGCGCCACGGCGAGTCCATGACATCTGTCATGGCCGAGTGATGACGGACGACGCAGGTGCCGCGGCTTCGTCCGGCCGACAGTGGAGGAATGAACGCCATTGCCAATGGCATTGCGGTCGGCCGGCCCGGGCACGCGGTCGTTCCGTCCATCGCCCACGGCATCGTCCTGGCCATCGTCGACGTGGTGCCGTGGGCGGCCCTGTTCACGCTGGGCTCCGCCTTCCTCTTCCGCCGTGACACCGCACGCTGAGGCTTTCGCGCACCGCGATCCGGCCGCCCCCGCCACCCGGCCGCATCGGGGCATCGGCTCGGTTCGGGTAGCGTCCGGCGCTGTGGACGCGGAGGAACAGGGAATTCAGCGCCGCCGGCGGTTCGGGGCGGTGTTCGCGGCGGTGTGGGCGATCTACCTGATCGATCCGCTGCGGAAGGGCTGGGCGCTGGACGATCCGGTGGCCCGGGTGTACACGCTCGCGGTGATCGTGGCCTTCGCCGCCTGCTACATCTGGTCGTACTGGCTGCTGATGCGGGGGCGGCCGTCGAGCGGTTCGTGGCCGCCGAACCCGGAGCCGCGGACAGTGCTGATTCCCCTGCTCGCGCAGGCGGCGCTCATACTGGCGGCCTCGGTCACCCTGTACTCCGAGGTGCTGGGCATGAGCATCTACCTGGCCTCCTATATCGCCTTCGCGACGCCGGTGCGGTGGGCGATCCCGTTGGAGCTGGTTGTCATGGTCGCCGCCGGCGTGGTGCCGCAACTGGCCACCGGGCGGCCACCGGACTATGGGCTCATACCGTCGCTCGCGCTGGCGGGCTTCGCGGTCGGCGGTGTTCGCGTGATCCTCATGCGCAATCACCAGCTGTACCTGGCGCGTAAACAGCTCACCGAGCTGGCGGTGGCCGAGGAGCGGTTGCGAGTCGGCCGTGACGTGCACGATATCCTCGGCCACTCGCTGACCGTCATCACCGTGAAAACCGAACTGGCGCAACGGCTCATCGATATCGATCCGGAGCGCGCGCGGTCCGAGATGGCCGATGTGGAGCGGCTGGCGCGGGAGGCGCTGTCCGGGGTGCGCACCACGGTGGGCGGGTTGCGCGAGGTTTCGCTGGCCGGTGAGCTGGCGAATGCGCGCACCGCCCTGCGCGCCGCCGAAATCGACGCCGAGCTACCGGATTCCGACGATCTCCCGATTCGCCACAGCGTGGTGTTCGGTTGGGTGCTGCGCGAGGCCGTCACCAATGTGGTGCGGCACAGCGGCGCGGCGCACTGTTGGGTGCGGGTGACCGCCACCAGCATCGAGGTTTCCGACGACGGCGTCGGCATGGGCGAGTCCGCGCGCGTCGGCTCCGGCCTGTCCGGACTGCGCGAGCGGGTGCGGGCCACCGGCGGCGCCCTCACCCTCGCCAACCGGCCGGAGGGCGGATTGCGGGTGCTGGCAAGCTTTCCGGCGACCATCAAGGAGCCGGAATGATCAAACTGCTGCTCGCCGACGACCAGGCCCTGGTGCGCGGCGCCCTCGCGGCCCTGCTGAATCTGGAACCCGACCTCGACGTGGTCGCCGAGGTGGGCCGGGGTGACGAGGTCCTCGCCGCCGTCGCCCGCACCGCACCCGACGTCGCCCTGCTCGATGTGGAAATGCCCGGCCTGGACGGCATCTCGGCCGCCGCCGCCCTGCACGCCGCGCACCCCGAGGTCCGCATCCTCATGGTCACCACCTTCGGCCGCCCCGGCTACCTGCGCCGCGCCATCGATGCCGGAGCCTCCGGGTTCGTCGTCAAGGACACGCCCGCACGCGAACTGGCCGATGCGGTCCGACGGGTTCACATGGGCCTGCGGGTGGTCGACCCCGCGCTGGCCACCGAAACCCTCACGGCCGGTACCTCACCCCTGACCGCCCGCGAACGCGAGGTCCTCGCCGCGGCGGCGGACGGCGCGACCGCGGGCGCGATAGCCAGGCGACTGCACCTCTCCGAGGGCACGGTCCGCAACCACCTGTCCTCCGCCATCGGCAAGACGGGCACCCGCACCCGGGCCGAAGCGGTCAAAGCAGCTGAACGCCTCGGCTGGCTCTGACCATCAGAAGCGGCCGCCACGGCTGATGCGGCGGGAGCCGTCGGACCCGCCGAAGGAGCCCGGGCCGTAGCCGCCGCCGAAACCGCCGCCGCCGAAACCGCCGCCGCCGAAACCGCCGCCGCCGAAACCGCCGCCGCCGCGGCGGTATTCGTTGCCCATGCCGCGGAGCACGCTGTCGATGAGGATGCCGCCGAGGATGGCGCCGGTCTGGGACCCGGAGGTGACGCGCTGCTGCTGGGCCTGCCAGTCGCCGACCGCGGCCTGGGCGGTGCGGAGGGCGCGGGCGCCGAGTTCGACCGCGCGCTGGGCCGATTGCAGCGCCTGGCCCGGATCGGAGGCGGCGAGTTGTTCGGCCTGCTCCAGGCTTCGCTGGGCCTCGGCGAGGCGGGTGCGGGGTTCGGCGTCGATGCCGCCGCGCCGGGTGCTGATGAAGTCGGCGGCCGCGTTGATCTGGCCGCGGGCGGCGGTGATGGTGTGATCGAGGCGGCGCCGCAGGTCCTCGGCGGCGCGTCGGCGATCGGTGGCGGTGGCGATGGCCTGGTCGAGGGCTGCGTCGGCCGCGACGGCCCGCCGGAAGACGCCGAGGGGATCGGTGGCGGGATCGGCGGTGGCCTGGTCCAGGGCGGTGCGGGCCGCCGTTGCGGCGGTGGGCAATTCGGCGCCGCCGTGCTCGGACAGTCCATTCGCGGTGGTCAGATCGCGGCGCAGTTCGTCGATGACGGCGGGCAGTCCGGCGCGCGCCTGGTCGATATCGGTGGCGGCGGTGTCGACCGCGTCGAGCAGGGTACGGGCGGCGCCCACGGCGGATTCGGCGGAACGGATATCCGCGACGGCCGCGCCCTGTTGGCCGACCGGTTTGGCGACCGCGGCCCGCCCGTCCTCGATCATCTGCTCCGCGAAGCCGATTCGCTCCTTCGCCATGGTCACATTGTCGTGGATGGACGCGAGCACCGACGCCGGATGCGCGGCCACCAGCTGCGTGAGCGTGGCCTGTGATGTGGGCAGCCGCGCGGTCAGTTCCACGATGTCGCGGGTGAGCGCGTCCAGGCGATCCCCGGCGTTGATGAGCAGATCGCGCATCGAATCGAATTCGCCGACCTTGGCGTCCAGCTCCCGATTCGCGTTGCCGCAGCGGCTGATCAGCTCGACCAGCATGCGCTGCTGCTGATCGGGCGTCTCGGGGAGGTCGTCGTCGAGCTGTTGGCGGATCGAGAATGCCTTGGCCAGAGCGTTCTTCGCGCCCTCGAGCGCGGCCGTGAACGGCGCGGTCGCGGTGGCCCCGAATTCATCGGTGGCCAGGCGCAATTCCTCGCCGCTGGTCCGAATGGCGTCGTCGGTGTCGACCAGCGTCTCCTTGGACAGGGCGTCGAGGACCATGAGGGGCAGGGCTTCCAGCGCCGCGGTATCGGTCGGATCGGTCTTGCGCGCCGAGTCCATGGCGGAGCGCTCCCGCCGCGTCTTGCGTCGCCGCGACCACAGCCACAGGCCCAGCACCGCCGATGCCACCACCAGCGCCAGGACCAGCAGGGGAATGACGCCGATCCCGCTGGAGCCGCTCATGGCGTGCGACAGTCCGCTCGCCGTGGCCAGTCCGGCTCCCGCCCAATCCCCGGCCCGCAGCTTGGGCTCGACCTGATCGATGAGCAGCCGGTCCAGCTCCTTGTCACTGACGGACGCGGGCAAGGTCCCGGTGAACGCGTACGCCCGGTCGTCGACGGCCACCGACAGCAGCACGTCCCGATCGCCGAATCCGGACAGCCGCGCGGTCTGCTCGCCCCACGAATGCGAGTCCATCCCAGCGAAATCGCGCACGTAGACGACCCATAGTCGCTCGTGGTCGCGCGAGTACAGCGAGTCGATGGCCTGCTGCAGTTCCGCGGTCTGCCCGGGGTCGAGCGTGTCGGCTCTGTCGGTCACGTAGCTCGGCAGCCGCAGCGGCTCCTCGGCCATCGTTGGTGCGGCGCGCCCGCCGACCAGGGTCAGAGCCACCAGCAAACCGGTCACGAGGAGGGACAGCTGCTTCGATAGCCGCATGCGTCGAATCTAACTGTCGAACGTGGAGGGTCGGTTTCTTCTGCACACTGTGTCAGCGGCCATGACTACGATCAGTGACGTGATCACGATCGATTCGCCCTACACGGGACACGTCTCGCCAGGCTCCAATCCCCAGCAGCGTGAGGTGCCGGGCGCGCGCATCGTGAAAATGTCGGTCGGCGGCATGGACAACAACACCTACCTGGTGCAGTGCGCCACCACCGGTGCGACGCTGCTCATCGACGCCGCCAATGAGGCGGACCGGATTCTCGAGCTCATCGGCCAGGAGGCGCCGGGCCGGGTGGAGCTCATCGTCACCACGCATCAGCACCGGGACCACTGGGTCGCGCTGCCGGATGTGGTGAAGGCGACCGAGATCCCCACCGCCGCCCACGCGCTGGACGCCGAGCCGCTGCCCGTCACCCCGTCCCGCCTGCTCGCGGACGGTGACAAGATCCAGATCGGCGACCTCGAACTGGAGGCTATCCACCTGCGCGGCCACACCCCCGGCTCGGTGGCCCTCGCGTTGACCGACGGCGCCGGCCGCACCCACCTGTTCACCGGTGATTCCCTGTTCCCGGGCGGCGTGGGCAGAACCCTTTCGCCGGAGCAGTTCACCTCGCTGCTCGGCGATGTCGAAACCAAGCTCTTCGATCGCTACCCGGACGACACCGCGGTGTACCCGGGCCACGGCGACGACACCACTCTCGGCGTCGAGCGCCCGGCTCTGCCCGAGTGGCGGCGACGCGGTTGGTAAAACTCCGGAACCGCCCCGCCGATCCGGACTGGCTGGTCCGGCACATGACCGATTCCAACCCCTCGGGAGGTAACAGCGTGCTGCGCTGGGCCCGGCGGTTGCTGATCGGTTCGCTGCTCATGGGCATCGTGGTGGTGGGCGGCACCGCGGTGCGGGTCTGGCAGGTGGCCCGCATCGACGACTACACCCCCGCCGACGCCATCGTGGTGCTGGGCGCGGCCCAGTACGACGGCACCCCCTCCTCGGTGTTCGAGGCGCGATTGGACCAGGCGTACAAGCTGTACCGCAAGCAGATCGCGCCGATGGTCGTCACCGTGGGCGGCAAGCAGGTCGGCGACAACTACACCGAGGCCGCCTCCGGCAAGAAGTATCTGAGAGACCGTGGCGTGCCGGAGGACCGGATCCTGGCCGTCGAAACCGGTTCCGACACCCTGCAGAGTGTGGAGGCGGTGTCGAAAGCGCTACTGGCGCGCGGCAAGTCGTCGGTGGTGCTGGTCAGCGACCCCTGGCATTCGCTGCGTACCCGCACCATGGCCCGCGACGCCGGGCTGGCCGCCTGGACCGCGCCCACCCGTACCGGCCCGGCGGTGTACACCCGGGAATCGCAGGCGCACGGCATCTTCCGGGAGACCTTCGCGTTGCTCTGGTACCAGCTGACCCATTTCTCGGCGGACTTCAAATACACAGCGGATCAGTGAGAGATGAACGCGCGTATCGACTATGACCGGGTGTACTCCGATGCCGATCGGGAGCGCATGGTGCCCGAAACCGATCGGACCGCGGGACTGAGCTGGTCGCCGTGCCCGGCCCGGCGCAGTGAGTTCGCGCGCGACCGGGCGCGGGTGCTGCACTCGGCGGCACTGCGGCGGCTGGCGGACAAGACGCAGGTGATGGGTCCGCGCGACGGGGACACCCCGCGCACGCGGCTGACCCACTCGCTGGAGGTCGCGCAGATCGGGCGCAGCATCGCCGACAGCCTGGGCTGCGATCCGGACCTGGTGGACCTGGCCGGGCTCGCGCACGATATCGGGCATCCGCCGTATGGCCACAATGGCGAGAAGGCGCTGGACCAATTCGCCGACGCGCACGGCGGTTTCGAGGGCAACGCCCAGAATCTGCGCATCCTCACCCGGCTCGAACCCAAGGTGATCGACGATCAGGGCGTCAGCTTCGGACTCAACCCGACGCGGGCCGCCCTCGACGCCGTCATCAAATACCCTTGGGGCAGAATGGGTCCCGGCTCCAAGTTCGGCGCCTACGGTGTGGACATGGACCGCCTGGACTGGGTCCGTAAGGGCACGCCCGACCGCCGCCAGTGCCTGGAATCGCAGATCATGGACTGGTCCGACGATGTCGCCTACTCGGTGCACGACGTCGAGGACGGGGTGATCGTGGGCCACATCGACCTGCGCGCGTTGGCCGATCCGGTCGAACAGGTGGCGTTGGCGGAACTCGGTGCGCGCCAGCATCCTTCGCTCACGGTGGACGAAATGGTCGCCGCGGCGCAACGGCTCTCCGAGATGCCGGTGGTCTCCGCGGCGGCCGAATACGATGGCTCCCTGCGTGCCTCCGTGGCCTTGAAACACCTGACCAGCGATCTGGTCGGCCGCTTCGCCACCGCCGCCGTGGAGGCCACCCGCGCCGCCTGGGGCGGCCGCCAATTATCGCGCTACGCGGCCGATCTCGAGGTGCCGCGCATCGCGGCCGCCGAGGTCGCGATGCTCAAGACCATGGCGCTGCGCTACGTGCTCTCCGACCCCATCCACCGGGTGCGCCAGGCCGGGCAGCGCGAACGCATCCTGCTGGTCGCCGACCGGTTGCTCGCCGCCGCCCCGCACGGGCTGGACCGGCTGCTGCTGCCCTGGTGGGAGGCGGCGGACGACGACACCGCGCGGGTGCGGGTGATCGTGGATCAGATCGCGTCCTATACGGAGAGCCGCCTGGAACGCATCGCCGCCGCGATACCCTGAATTCGGTGGATCCGGCGGCAGGGGGCGCGATGACACGCGAGGTGGACGGCATAGTCGACCTGGACAGGTATCCGCTGGACCGGCGGTCCGTGGCACGGCTGCGCGAGGTGATCGAGCGGGCGCAGGCGGACTTCCTGGTCAGCGGTGTCACCGTGCTGCCCGAATTCCTGAGGCCCGCGGTGGTGACCGAGATGGCCGCGGACGTGCTCTCCGACGGCCTGGGTGACGCCATGCGGTTCGAGTACACGGTGGCCTGTGATCGAATCCCGGATTCCTCGCCGTTGAAGGCGCTCTACCGCTGGGAACCGTTGCGGGAGTTCGTGTCCCATCTGGTGGGGGAGCAGGCGTACCGCTCCGCCGACGAGCTGGGGGCGATGACGGTGCAGATCCACGAGAACGGGGACGTGCAGGACTGGCATTACGACATGTCGGATTACACGGTCATGCTGCACATCGTCGCGCCGCAGCGGGGCGGGGCGCTCGAGTACATTCCGCTGCCCGGGGCGTTCATCGAGCGCGGGGGCGGGCTGCCCATGCGGCACCGGCACATGGTGAAGATGCTGCCGACGGTGCCGGGGACGCTGGTACTGCACGCCGGACGGCGGTCGCGGCACCGCGTGACGCCGGTGCAGGGGGAGATTCCGCGGGTGAGCGTGCACATGGCGTTCAACGCGCGGCCGGGGCAGCGGTTGAACGCGCATGTGCGGCGGCATCTCTTCGGGCGCGAGGAGTGAGGCGGTGAGCGGCGGCGGGGACTGGGACCGCCACGCCGATCAATTCGTGGCGCGCATCTCAGTACGTGGCGTGCAGGGCCACGTAGTGCGCGATGGTGTCGGCCGGCGGGCCGTCGGCGACCAGGCGGCCCTCGTCGAAGACCAGCACGCGATCGAAATCGGCGAGCAGGTCCAAATCGTGTGAGACGACGATCAGCTGCTGCGGAAGTTCCTGCAGCAGACGGGAAATGCGGCGTTTATTGCGCAGGTCGAGCAGGGTGGTGGGTTCGTCGAACACCACGTACTTCGGCCCTACGGACAGCACCGCGGCAATGGCGAGCAGCTGCTTCTGACCGCCGCTGAGCAAATGCGCCGGGTGGTCGCGAAAGGCGGTGAGCCCGTACTCGGCGAGGGTCTCGGTGACGCGGTCCGCGATCTCGGACTTGGCGACGCCGTGGTGCTTGAGCCCGAACGCCAGATCCTCGGCGACCGTCGGCATGACGATCTGCACATCGGGATCCTGGAAGACGAATCCGACCAGTTTGCGAACGGCCTTGCCCTGCTTGCGGGTATCGAGTCCGTCGACCCTGACCTGGCCTGCGGTGGGCACCTGGAGTCCATTGAGCAGCCGCGCGAATGTGGACTTGCCGGACCCGTTGGAGCCGATGACGGCAATCCTGTTCTCGCTCAGGCTCAGATCGAGAGCGCGCAGGACCTCGCGCTCCCCGAACCGGTGCGAGACGCCGTCGAGCTCGATCACGCGTGCGCCGGAATCATCGGATACGCCTTGCGAACCGCGACCGCGGTCAGCGAGCCGATCACGGTCTTGACCACGTCGCCCGGCAGGAACGCCACCGAGGTGGTGATCGCCTTGCCGAGGGAGATGTGCGCGGCCGCGGCCATCCACGGAATGCCGATGGCGTACAGCACGATCGCGCCGCCGAGGAAGTTGATCAGCAGGGCGATGGGCAGGTTGTAGTGCTTCCACGCGCGTTCGGTGAGCAATCCGATCACCAGCGCGCCGATCGGATAGGCGATCACGAAGCCACCCGTCGGGCCCATGATCACCGACAGCCCGCCGCGCCCGCCCGGCAGCACCGGCAGACCGACGAAGACCAGCACGTCGAACAGCAGGATCGCCAGCGCTCCGCGTTTCGCGCCCAGAATCGACCCGGCCAGGATGACACCCAGGGTTTGCGAGGTGAACGGTGCGAAGGCGCCCGGCAGCTGAATGAGGGGGAAGAATCCCAACACCACCATGATTGCCGCGAACAGCGCGATCTGCGCCAAATCCCTACTACGCACCGAGGCATCCTAAAACGCCGTGGTTCGGAGCTTTCAGTCCAGTCCGCGGGCGTCCAGTGCCTCACCTACGCCATCGGCCATGCGCAGTGTGCGGATCAGTAGCGGGACCAGGAAGACCGTGCTGCGCTCGATACCGCGGGCGCGCTGGGCCGAGCGCACGAGTTCGGCCTGGTCGCGAATGACCGGGATGAATCGGATGGTCATGGCGACCAGCAGGCCCACACGCTCGGGGCGGACACCCAGCGGCCTGAGCGGGCCGAGCGCCCGCTCGATGGCCTCGACCATCGCCGAGGTGCGTGTGGTCAGCGTCACCAGATTGGCGAGCAGGATCAGCGTGAGCAGGCGTTCGCCGACCAGGATCGCGGTGTGCCAGTCGGTGAAGATCACCTGCGCGACCACGATCAACGCCAGAAACGGTGCCAGCCCGAGGACCTGCCGCCAGGTCGTCCGCCACGGAATCCGCGCGACCGCGGACAAACCGAGCACCACCGCCAGCGCGACCCCCACCCACCCGATCGACGGCACGAAGAACAACGCCGTTCCCGCGGCAGCAAGCACCAGCACCTTCGCCCCGGCGGGCACGGCATGCACCGGCGTCCGGGCGTGGTGATAGAGGCTGAGCACCGATAGATCCTCCCAGCCCGGTTCCACAGTTCGTCGTTGGGGACGGGACAACTGATTTCGCTGCGAGTGGGGTAACTCGTCGGGTACGTCCGAAATTATCGTGTCACCTGACCGCCGGCACGCGTGTGGAACGGGCAACGGCTCCAGGTTGTGCGCTGAAGTCTCGGGGTGGCGGGATTGTGCGCTGAAGTCTCGGGGAGGCGGACGGGCGCTAGACTCGCTGCGTGGCAGGCCGACTTCCTGACCGCGATATCGCGGCGATTCGTGAACGTGTCCGGATCGAGGATGTCGTGGGTGAGTACGTGACCCTCAAGCGCGCCGGCGCCGACTCCATGAAGGGTCTGTGCCCCTTCCACGACGAGAAGACCCCGTCCTTCCACGTGCGCCCCAATCACGGCGTCTTCCACTGCTTCGGGTGCGGCGAGGGCGGCGATGCCTTCGCCTTCCTTCAGAAGATCGAGCACGTCGGTTTCGTCGAGGCCGTCGAGCAGCTGGCCGACCGCATCGGCTACAAGATCACCTACGAGGGCGGCGGCACCTCGGTCCAGCGCGACCGCGGCACCCGCGCCCGCCTGGTCGCCGCCAATGCGGCCGCCCATGAATTCTACGTCTCCCAGCTCGGCGAGCCCGGCGCCGAGGCGGCCCGCAAGTACCTCACCGACCGCAACTTCGATCACAACGCGGCCCGTCAGTTCGGCTGCGGCTATGCCCCCGGCGGCTGGGACACCCTCACGAAACACCTGCTGCGCAAGGGTTTCGATTTCAAGGAGCTGGAGGCCGCGGGCCTGTCCAAACAGGGCCAGCGCGGCCCCATGGACCGCTTCAACCGCCGCCTGCTGTGGCCCATCCGCAATCTCGGGGGCGAGGTCATCGGCTTCGGCGCCCGCCGTCTCTACGATGACGACACCATGACCGCCAAGTACATCAACACCTCGGAAACGTTGCTGTACAAGAAGTCTCAGGTCCTCTTCGGCCTCGACCACGCCAAACGCGAAATCGCCAAGGGCCACCAGGCCGTTGTCGTCGAGGGCTACACCGACGTCATGGCCATGCACCTGGCCGGCGTCAAGACCGCCGTCGCCTCCTGCGGCACCGCCTTCGGCGATGAGCACCTCGCCATCCTCCGCCGCCTGCTCATGGACGACAATTTCTGGCGCGGCGAGATCATCTACACCTTCGACGGCGACGAAGCCGGCCAGGCCGCGGCCCTGAAAGCCTTCTCCGGCGACCAGAAACTCGCGGGCCAGACCTATATCGCCGTCGCCCCCGACGGCCTCGACCCCTGCGAACTCCGCCAGCGCAACGGCGACGGCGCAATCCGCGACCTCGTCGCCCGCCGAGTCCCGTTGTACGAGTTCGTCATCCGCGGCCTCCTCGCCGAGCACGACCTCGACACCCCCGAAGGCCAGGTCGAGGCGCTGCGCCGCGCCGTCCCCGTCGTCTCCCAGATCAAGGACTTCGCCCTCCGCAAGGCCTACGCCACCAAACTGGCCGGCTGGGTCGGCTGGGACGACATCCAGCAGGTGGTCCGCCGCGTCGGTGAGGAAGCCCGCAAGGGCTCTCGCACCGGCGCCAAGCCCGGCATCCCCGAACGCCAACCCCGCCACGAGGTTTCCCCCGCCCCCGCGGCCCGCCCCAACCCCGCCGACCCCACCCTGCTCCCGCAACGCCAAACCCTGGCCGCGGCCCTGCAATACCCGGTCTTCGCGGGCCCGGTCTTCGATTCCCTGGAGCCGGAAGCCTTTACACACCCCGCGTTCATCGCGGTCCGCGCGGCCATCGCCGAAGCGGGCGGTACGGCCGCGGGCCTCACCGGCGCCGAATGGGTGACCGCCGTCGCCGACCACACCGACGACCTCACCCTCCGCGCCATGGTCTCCGAGCTGGCCGCCGAACCCCTACCGGTCAAATCCGCCGACGACATCCCCCGCTTCGTCACCGGCGTCCTCGCCCGCACCCAGGAAGCCTGGGTAGGCCGCCAGATCGCCGAACTGAAGTCCAAACTCCAACGCATCTCCTCCACCGAAGAGCCCGACGCCTACATGGCTCTGTTCGGCGACCTGGTTGCGCTGGAGCAATACCGCAAGAGCCTGCTCACCCAGGCCATGGGCAACTCGGCCGACTTCGCAGGCGGCGGCTCCGCCGCGTAAGCGCAGCTGCCTGTTCCTGTTCCCATCGCACAGGCGGCAGGTGCCTGCTTCCCACGTCAAAGGCGGCAGGTGGCCTCTCACCGCAGAGGTGGCAGGCGGCGAAGCCCGCCGCTCTACGGCAGGGGTGTGAGGCACGAGGGGGCAAGGGGCAAAGTCCCAAACCCTCAGCGGCGCAGCTGATCCTGGGGCACGAGGATCGTGGTGCGCTCATCCAGCGGCACCATCGGCTCCAGCTTCGGCTGGGTGCTCAACTTGTCCGCGAGCTTCTGCCGCCCCATCTGCACGACCTTCCGTGTGACCGGGCTCTCGCTGATCGCGCGGGTCGTCTTGCTGATCTGCTCATACCGAGCCCGCCCGGCCTTAGCGCCCAGCACATACCCGGCCGCAACACCGATGATCAACCGCAGCATCCCGAGAAGCTCCTCCCATAGACCAGTCGCCCCACCATCCTGCCCGACCCCACCCCCGCCTGTCGATCCGGCACCCCATCCACATCCCCGCAGGTAGAGCCGCGATTTGGGAACTGTACAACCGATACGCTAAAGTTTTCCCCGGCCGGTCCGGAAGGATCAGCCAGGGAAACAATCCCCTATAGCTCAATTGGCAGAGCAGCCGACTGTTAATCGGCAGGTTTCTGGTTCGAGTCCAGATGGGGGAGCAATAACCAGGGCGAACGCTTCAGTTCGTACCTGGTTTTTCCTTTTTGTGCCCGTGAACGACACGGATTCAGCCTGCGAGGCGGTTCAGTGCGGTGGTGAAATCTGGTGCCACGGTGGGCTGGTCGATGTAGTGGCGTTTGGTCACGGAGTCGTTGGCGTGGCCCAGCTGCTGGGCGGGGGCCCGCGGTCCGTACTCCTCGGCGATCATCGACGCGACTGTCTTGCGAAACGTTTTCGGCGTGACCCATTCGAACTTGGTGCCACGGGCCTGCCTCCACAGCCGGTTGAAGTTGTGTGGGTCCCAGATGCCGCCGTCACGGCTGGTAAAGACAAGGTCGAGGTCGTTGTCCTCGGCTTCCTCCTTAACTCGCTTCAGCGTCTCGACGACGAACGGCGGGATGACGACGGTCCGATAGCCGGAGTCGGTTTTCGTCCACTCCTGGCGGATCAAGCCCTTGCCGTCCTCCTTCTTGCCCTTGAGTCGAATGATGGTGCCGCTGAACGTCAGTCGCGGCGGAGTCGACTTGAGGTCGACATCGGACCAGCGCAGCGCCAGCGCCTCGCCGGGCCGGGGGCCGGTGCCGAGCTCCACATCGGCCACATTTTCAACGTGACCGCATCGGGGACCGCCACCATCAGCGAGTGGAAGTCCCCGGATGATGAGCTGGCGGTCAGGCCGTTGAACCATACGCAAGCCATGGCATCCATGGTGTGGACCGGCTGATCACCAGGGGCTTTTTGCAGCGAAACGAGGTAGGCGTAGACCGTGCCTTGAATGGAACCGTGGGAGGAGAGGTTGCTCGAGTTCCAGGCATCGTAGAGATAGTCGATGCTGCCTGACCGCTCCCGATAATTCTGAGGATTGTTTCGCGTGGGTGCCACGGCATGCTTATAGCCGGGGTAGCCGGTGCTGTCGTCGGGCTTGTCGGTTGTCTTCCCAGCCGCGGCGATGAACGCTGATTCGATGGTCGCGCGGGTCACGATCGCCGGATCGGAGTCGAGTGGAAGTCCGGCAGCGGCAGACCATCGGTAGGAGAACTGTGCCCGGTCGGGAATTCGATAGGGCGCGGCTGGTTCATGGTCGTTCGAGCACCCTGCTGCCATGATGACGGCCGAGACGAACACTGCTGTGCGGCTGGCGAACTCGAACATTCGTCCACGTTTCATTTGTGCGGTAACCCATCCTTCCCGTGTGCGTTGGTCCAGCTGGCGTCGTAGTTGGCGAGGTTGGGCTGAAACCGGCGCATGGCGGCCTCGAACTCGGTCAGGGTCGTGCTCGGTGCGTTGCCGGCGATTTCCTCGAGGGACTTCAGTTCACCAGTGCTCGGGTTGAAGTACTGCCCGATGTTCGGGTCCGATCGTAGATTCTCGCTGCCCGGCGTGAGCGCCATGCCTTGCAGGATGTTGTAGAACCGCTGTCCAGGATTGGCGTTCGCGCTCAGGTCGACGGTTTCGTGTAGATCGGGTACCGATCCGAGTAGCCATGCCTTCACTTCTGGTGAGGTCATCTTGACTTCCAGCTCCACGGCGTTGCCGATGAGCGGAATCTGTTTGACGGAGAAGGCGGTCCCATCCTTCAACGAGTCGAAGATCGCCTGTTCTGCCTTCAGGTCGTTGGCTTGCTGGAGTCCCCTTGCTCTGAACTCGGATTGCATCCCGTCCCGGGCCGAGGCATCGATGTTGCCGGCCCAGGTTGCCAGTTGATAGTCCTTGCCTCCGCCGGTTCCGAACTGCTGATTCAGCTGGGAGACAGCCGCGTAGGCCGAACTGTTGAATTGTGTCGCGGCGGTCTTGTCGGAGTCGATCACCGCGAAGATGTTCTTGACGGCGTCGGGATCCGTACCACCGCCGAACCCGCCGGTGTGGAGAAGAGCGGAGTTCACTCCGACCATGTCAGGAATGTAGGGAGTCAAGGTGGCTGCCAGCGCCTGAGTCATCCCCGGGTTGGCGACGCCTAGTTCCTTCGGGCCGGCGAGGGTGTTGATATGCAGCAGGTCGTCCCCATGCGCACCGACATAGTTCGCGAGTGCGCGCGTCGATCCACCCGAGAGATCTCGCAGTGATGCGTTGGGCTCGGTGGCGAACTCACCGGCCGTGCGGATGACCGTCGAGACGCCGCTGTCTTGCCCTTTCCAATCGTGGTTGATCACGTCGGCGATATGCGAGCCGACGTCGTATTTGCCGCCCGGGGTGACGGTGACGTCCATGTGGTGTGTGCCGTCGGGTTGTGTGGGACCGCCGGTGAGGAAGTCGTTGACGGCGACGTTGTCGGTTCCGGCGCGGCTGAGCAGCATGTTCGCTACGGAGTTCGGGGTGTCGGTGCTGTTGTTGGGGATGAACCCGGCTTTGGTGCCCGCGATCTCCGCTCCCTGTTTGAGCAGGCCGCGATCGATGTCGGTGCCCTGGGCCAGGGCCGAGTTCCCTTTGCCGAGCAGGTCGTTGAGCGCCTTGAAGTCGTCCAGGCGTGGGATTTCGATGCCGATGCCGGTCGTGTACGACGACGGCGTGGACGCCCGCGACGGCCGCGTGCGCGACCTTCTCTCCGCCGACCCCGTCGTCTCGTCGGATGGTGACCGCGACTCGGATCGCACTGTCCGCCAACATCTACTACACGTCTGCTGGGCACTGTGGTGGAAAATCGGCCGCCCGTCGGGTCCGTGACACTCACGGCATACGGAGACCATCACGAATCGCCTACATCATGATCGGATTGATCGGTGAGATCGAAGGGATTCGGTGAAATGGGGCGGGACATGGCGGAGACAGGACAAAGAGGTCCGGTGAGGGCGGCGCAACTTCAATCATCTGGCCGGCCGCGCCGTCGTCGCAGGGAATTGCTGCATCTGATCGCGGTCCTGATCCTCGTGCCGATCGTCGCCGCGACGTTGTCATCGTGCAGCTTGTTCAAGAAGAGCAACTTGTGGGACGGAGACGTCGTCTTCGTCTGGCCAACACCGAAACCCGGGCTGGATACCGGCAGCGCCGTCGATGCGCGAGACCTCGCAGACACCGTGATCAAGGATTCGATCCGGCCTCCCGGCCCCGGCGAGGACGTGCTCCTGCTCAACGAAGACGTGATCAAGGACCACAAGATCCCAGTGCCAGAAGGAGTTCGGCCAGGGGATCGGGTCGTCTGCCGTGTGCATCAGGAATACAGCTTCGCCAGTCAAGGCGACGCCGCCCCCGAAGCGACCATCAGCAAGTGTCGTCGCGACGGATGACCGAAGGTTATCGATTGCTGCGGCAGATCGGTTGCAGTGCGGCATGATCAGCGCCCCGCGTGTCCTGCTACCTGTGGCAGGAGTCGTATCGTTCGCGCAGGCTCTTCTGCAGCGCGATGGCGGTGGCGGTGTAGTACTTCTCGGGGGCATTGTCACCGACGGTGGGATCGCCGTAGTCGCAGGCGTGGACGTCGACCGATCCGGAGAAGCGAAGACTGTTGGGTTCGGGGCGGTAGTAGTCGCGCCACTGCAGGAACAAGGGGTGCTGTGCGGACGGGCCGATCGAGTTGATGACGGTGTCCACGGTGGGTTCGGAATCGGTTCGGTCCATGAGACCGATCGATAGCCGCGACACATGTCCGTTCTCGATCGTGACGGCGCTGACCGATGTCGGAAGTCCGTTCAACACGTTCACCACGGCGGTCTGTTCGTCGGCGGTGAACGGAAAGTTGACTGTCCAGATCAGGAGTTCGGAGTTCGAACGGCCGAAGATCGTCACCTGCACTGGCTGATCGTCGATCGCGCCGCGTACCGCGGCGAGGATGTCTTGCGGATATCGAGATTCTCCAAAGTCCATGATGCTGGCGGATTTCGAGTGGAACCAACTGATTTTTTCGGTGTCGGTCGGGACGGCCGAGGTGACCTGCCGCAGGCGTCGGGCATCGTCGGCGATCTGGTTCGGGTCGAAGTCCGCATCGCGTTTGACCTCGGTCTTGTCGGCGACGGTGAATACGGCGTGCTGCCGGTATTCGTCGAAGTCGTCGCCCTCGAGTTGCTTGATCCGCGCGGCCACCGCCGCGATCTGATCCTCGGTCGCCGTGCGCATGTCGGCCTCGAGTCCGAGGTTGGCGCCGTGTTCGAAGTCGTTGGTGACGTTTGCCGAAAACGATTGCACGCCCGGCATCGTCGCGATCTCGGTCTGCAGCCGTGCGGCCTGGCCGCGGCGATCGGGTGCTCCCGTGCACGCGCACAGCCCGACCGCGATCAGCGCCAAGATCGCGCCACCGATTCTCCATCGACCGACCATCACGTTCCCCCTTCTGCCAGATCCGGCATCCGCCGGCGGTTGGCGATCTTCGCCTGTGCGTCGGTTCCGGGTGGGGAGGTCGAAGTCGAGAGCTACCGCCGACCCACGGCCAGATCGACGCCGAATCCGACCAGCACGGCTCCGGTCACCGCGTCCATCGTCCGGCGCACCCGGTCTCGGTTGAGCCAGGACCGGGCGAGGCCCGCCGTGCAGATGATGGCAGTGAACCAGACCACGCCCTCGAGATTGTGCACCATCGCCATCACCGCACCCATCAGCAGATGCGACGACCCGGCCGGGATGAACTGCGGCAGCATCGCCATGTAGAAGACACCGACCTTGGGATTGAGCAGATTAGTGCCCACCCCGCGCGGGCCCAGGATCCGACGATGCCGTGCGACGAGTCGGCCAGGTCCGGCTCGGCGTCGAGCGCGGCGCGGCGGCGCAGCACACCTCGCAGCATGCCCACGCCCATCCAGATCAGATAGATCGCGCCGGCAATCCGCAGCGTGGTGTAGGCCAATTCCGAAGCGGTGAGCAACACCGACACTCCCGCGGCGGCCGCGACGCCCCACACTAACCTCGGCCAATCATGGCGGTTGAGCTGGTCGTCGCGTAGAAATGGCGAAAGGTGCTCTGAACTGCGATAATTCGATTTGCTGAAGATCGAAGTACGCAGTGTGAGGAGCACCTTTCTGGTGCG
>NZ_WMBB01000039.1 GCF_009708175.1 Nocardia aurantiaca | reverse complement strand
GTGCCGGTCGCGCTCGCCGGCGCCACGCTGGCCAAGTCGGCCGGGATCACGCCGGCGGCCGGCTCCGGGCCCTGGCTCGCCGGTGCGGTGCAGGCGGCCGCCGCCCATCCGCTGGCCGCGGCCGTTCTCGCCGTCGGAGTCACCGTCCCGGTCGCCGGATGGGCCATCGCACCCGCGCCCGGCCGCTCCGGTCCGGCCACCGCGCCATCGGTGGCCACCGGGGCGCTGTCCCTGGAATCGGCTGCGGCGCCGGGCCGGTACGTCTCTGTGTTCGGCGAGGACGGGACCCTCGAACCGGTCAGCCCGGCCAGCGCCGCCGACGACCGCCGGCGAGCCACCCTGCGGGCGGTCCGGGGCCTGGCCGACCCGGCCTGCCTCTCGTTCCTCGGCCCCGACGGCCGCTACCTGCGTCATGCGTCGTTCCGGTTGCAGCCCGGCTCCGACGACGGCACCGTCCTGTTCCGCGGAGATGCCACGTTCTGCGCCCGGCCCGGCGCATCGGCCGGCAGTGTCTCGCTCGAGTCGTTCAACTACCGCGGCTTCTTCCTGCGCCGCGTCGACGACCAGCTCCGGATCGACCAGTCCGACGGCAGCGCGTCGTTCCGGTCCGACAGCTCGTTCCGGGCCCGGCGCCCGCTGGGCTGACGCCGCGGCAGCGCGCCGGGCCCCGGCACGATCAACCGAGCTTGCGGGTCAGGAAGTCGTGGATCAGCGGGAACACCTCGTCGGCGCGGTCCTCGAGCAGGAAGTGCCCACTGTCGAACAGGTGGAACTCCACATCCTTGAGGTCCTGCTTGTACGGGTGCGCACCCTCGGCCGGGAAGATGACGTCGTTCGCGCCCCACACCACCAGCGTCGGCGGCTGCGTGGTGCGCAGCCACTCCTGCACCGGCGGGTACAGCGCCGGGTTCGTGCCGTAGTCGAGGAAGTAGTCGAGCTGGATCTCGTCGTTGCCGGGGCGGTCGAGCAGGGCCTGGTCGACGGTCCAGTTGTCGGGTGAGATGCGCGTGGCGTGGGCCATGCCGTCGGTGTACTGGAACCGGGTGCTGTCCAGCGTGACCAGTCCGCGCAGGGCGTCGCGGTTCTCGGCGCTGGGGTCGGCCCAGTACCGCTTGATCGGCTTCCAGAAGTCGTTGTCCAGGCCTTCGTCGTACGCGTTGCCGTTCTGCACGATGAGCGCCGTGATCGCCGAGGGGTCGGCCAGCGCGAGCCGCCAGGCGGTCGGGGCGCCGTAGTCGAACACGTTGACGGCGTACCGGGTGATGCCGAGCCTGGTCAGCAGCTTCTGCACGTGGAGCGCGGCGTTGTCGAACGTGTAGTCGAACCCGGCGCGGTC
>NZ_WMBB01000038.1 GCF_009708175.1 Nocardia aurantiaca | reverse complement strand
CCTCGGCCAATCATGGCGGTTGAGCTGGTCGTCGCGTAGAAATGGCGAAAGGTGCTCTGAACTGCGATAATTCGATTTGCTGAAGATCGAAGTACGCAGTGTGAGGAGCACCTTTCTGGTGCGAGAGTCTACGTCGTGGTACCCGTCGCTGAAAGTTGGCGGGGACGGATCAGGGGTGGTGGCTCAGGCCGGGGCGGTGGCGTTGCTGCGCACGGCGGTGAGGGTGGGGCTGGATCGGGCGTTGTCGCAGGTGCTGACGCCGTGGCGGAAACCCCTGGCCACGCATGATCCGGGGAAGATCGTGTTGGATCTGGCCGTGGCGGTCGCGATCGGTGGTGACTGCGCCGCCGATGTCGGGCTGCTGCGCGGTGAGCCGGGGGTGTTCGGCAGTGTGGCCTCGGATCCGACGGTGTCGCGGTTGATCGCGACCTTGGCCGGTGACGCTTCGAAAGCGTTGTCCGCCATCGCGTCGGCCCGGGTGAGGGCTCGGGCGGCGGCCTGGCAGGCCGCCGGTGACCGAGCACCGGACCACACGATCACCGCCGAGAACCCGCTGACCATCGATCTGGACGCGACCTTGCTCGACGCCCACTCCGAAAAGGAATGCGCGGCACCGACATTCAAGAAGGGCTTCGGATTCCACCCGCTGTTGGCCTTCTGTGATCACGGACCCTGCGGCACCGGCGAACCGGTCGCGGAGCTGTTGCGACCGGGCAACGCCGGTGCCAACACCGCCGCCGACCATAAACAGGTCCTCGCTGCCGCGATCACGCAACTACCGTGGCAGCCCGGCTACCGGGTCGGCCGGAAAGTGTTGGTGCGCACCGATTCCGGTGGGGGTACTCACGATTTCGTCGCCTACTGCACCACGCGGCGGGTCCAGTACTCGTTGGGATTCACCCTCACCGACACCATCGTCGAGGCGGTGAACAAGATCCCGAAAAATGTGTGGACCCCCGCCTACGACGCCGACGGCGAGGTCCGCCCGGGAGCCTGGGTCGCCGAGGTCACCGGCATGCTCGATCTGACCGGCTGGCCCGCCGGCATGCGGCTGATCGTGCGCAAGGAGCGCCCGCATCCCGGCGCGCAGCTGCGGTTCACCGACGTCGATGGCCTGCGATTGACCGCATTCGTCACGAACACGCGCACCGGGCAGCTTCCCGACCTGGAATTACGACACCGCCGCCGCGCCCGCTGCGAGGACCGCATCCGCGCCGCGAAAGACACCGGACTACGCAACCTGCCGTTCAAATCCTTCGACGCGAACCGGATCTGGGTCGCGATCGTCGCACTGGCGCTGGACCTGACCGCCTGGCTACAGACCCTCGGCCTGCACGACCATCCCGCTCGACGCTGGGAACCGAAAACACTTCGCCTACAGCTGTTCTCGATCCCAGCCCGGATCGCCTCCCACGCCCGCCGCCTTCACCTGCGCTTATCCCGACACCACCGCGGCACCGGCCTGCTGCTGACCACCCTGGACCGCCTGCAACCCGGCTGACCAGCCCAAACCATCCCTACAACCACCGAAAGGACTTTCCCTCCGGGCCCGTGGAACCCGGCAGCCACCCGCTGACCGG
>NZ_WMBB01000036.1 GCF_009708175.1 Nocardia aurantiaca | reverse complement strand
GTGTGTCCTGATAGGTGATAGGGAGGTCGTGATGTAAAAGCGCGAATCTTGTTGTCGCCGTGCTGTTGTGGAGATGAAGGTAGGTCCTTCGATATCGGCATGCAGGTGCAGGTGTCAAACCGCCCCGAGCTGCTGCGGTGAATGAGTCGTGGTGGTGAGCGTCGTGGGAAAAGCCTTGCGTGACAAGGCAGGTGTGGGCCGAGAAGGCGAACGTGAGTGAACCACTGATGACGTGTCGTTAGGCCAAGTGACATCGAAACCGGGGCCTTAATGCTGTTCCGGGATGAGCCAGACGGGTGCCTGCTGATTGGTCTGGTGGTGTCCGGCATGAAGGTGGCGCGAGCTCGGTCCGGGCTTCACAACGGAACAGGAGAACTCCTCGACGCGAAACGACGTCCGCTGGTTGAGGCGGACGCGAGACGGGTGCAGAACCTGGTGGCGTGTCAGGAGGGCGGAACGCCCCGTAGTAGCGGTGAAACCCCTGTAATGGGGGCGGAGCGAAGGGGGCGTGTTGTTGGGTTTCGATCGATGATCAACCAGTAATGGGAGGAATCTGATGACCGAGACGAGATCGGCAGGCAAACCGTTCGATATCCCGAAAACTCTGGTGTGGAACGCATATCAGAGGGTCAAGGCCAACAAGGGAGCGGCCGGTGTGGATGGGCAGTCGTTGGCGGAGTTCGAGCAGGACGAGAAGAATAACCTGTATCGACTCTGGAATCGGTTGTCGTCGGGAAGCTACTTCCCGCCGCCCGTTCGGGCGGTGGAGATCCCGAAGCATGGTGGTGTTCGGACCCTCGGGGTGCCGACCGTCGCCGATCGGATAGCTCAGACGGCGGTGGCCATGGTCCTGAATCCTGAGGTGAAGAAGGTATTCCATCGGGATTCGTATGGTTATCGTCCGGGTCGATCGGCATGGGAAGCGGTGGAAACGTGTAAACAGCGGTGTTGGAGACAGCCCTGGATCATCGACCTCGATATCCAAGGATTCTTCGACAACGTTCCGCACGCTCCCATCGTCGCCGCTGTCGAGAAACACACCGGGTTGCCGTGGGTTCTGCTGTATGTGAAGCGATGGCTGATCGCACCGATGCAGCAGACCGATGGGGCACTCGTCGGGCGGGACAAGGGGACTCCGCAGGGGTCCGCGATTTCGCCGTTGTTGTCGAATCTGTTCATGCACTACGCTTTCGATGCCTGGTTGGATCGAGAGTTCCCGTCGATCAGGTTCGAGCGGTACTGCGACGACGCTGTAATCCATTGCGCCAGTGAGAAGCAAGCGGAGTTCGTCCGCGATGCGATCGGGCGCAGGTTGGGTCAGTTCGGGCTGAATCTGCACCCGGAGAAGACCCGGATCGTGTATTGCAAGCAGGAGGGGCGTGACCTGGATTTCCCGGTCACGGAATTCACCTTCCTCGGGTTCACGTTCCGGCGACGGGCTGCTCGGTTGCGGGACGGGAGGCTGAAATCTGGCTTCCTGCCCGCGGTGAGCAAGCAGGCGAGGAAGAATATGGCCGCGACCATCCGGAACTGGCAGTTGGGTCGCTGGACCGCGCTGAGCTTTCAGGAGATCGCTGCGATGATCAACCCCGTCGTGGCCGGTTGGATCAACTACTACGGGCGCTTCTACAAGTCCGATTTGATTCGATTCCTGGAGCGACAGATCAACCCGTTCCTCGTGAAATGGGCAGTAAGGAAGTACAAACGGTTCCGCCGTGCAACCAGGAAGGCCCGGAGGCAACTCGCTGAGATCGCTTCGGTCTATCCGGGCATGTTCGCGCACTGGAAACACGGTGCATTGCCTACCGGTTCAACAGCGGGAGCCGTGTAACGGGAGACTGTTAAGCACGGTTCTGAGAGCGGCGGCGGGTGAGATTCCCGCCGCCGACTCACCTCGTAG
>NZ_WMBB01000035.1 GCF_009708175.1 Nocardia aurantiaca | reverse complement strand
GAGTGGCACAACTCTCAAGCGACTTAATAGCAAAAGTGCGAGTTGAAGCATTTAAATTAAGGAAAAAGATGTATCCAAAACAAGGGAGAATAAAAATATGATTAAAGAGTATCAGGTATCATTCTGGATTAAAATTCATAAAGACCACGAACGGTTCATAGTAGACAGAATATTCAATAGTTATGAGGACGCTAGGTTATTTACAGAAACCGTAGACGTTGAACTCAAAAGCCCGAGAGAATGGAGTATATCAGTACACTACAGACAGCCACAGCCACCACAGCAGGACTTAACCAATGGCAAAAGGTAAATTCTCAATATTACGCTTCTTATGGTATTGTATCAATGGTGCTTTAATGGAATATTTATATGAGATAGCACTAGACGATAGTTGTTATAGAGCTTTAATAAGAGCAGAAAAAAAACAAGTTGAGGAATTCCTTCAACTAGAAAAGGATATTTATAAAAATGGACTTCTCACTCAAGACGCTCCTTAGACGGCGTCAGGTACACGATTTAACGCACGAAAGGAAATTCAGTTGTAATATGGCAGATTTAATACCGATAATGGCAGAGGATGTACTTCCCGGTGATACCTTCTCGAATACAACGGAAATGCTCGTAAGGTTGGTTCCGCTTTTAGCACCAGTAATGCATAGAGTTAATATTTATACTCATTTCTTCTTCGTTCCAAACTGGATAATATGGTCGTTCTCTAGGTATTATGCTGGTCAGAATGCAAATGACGAAGCAGGCGAGAATCATAAAGGATGGGAAGAGTTTATCACAGGATATAATAGAGCAGGTGCTTATAAACCCGGCGATAATGGTATTGATATTCACGTTCCATTGAGAGAACCTATCTGGCGGATAACGCCTCAAGAAAGTTGGACGGGTTCGCTTGCAGATTATCTTATTGGATGTCCGGAAATTACAATGACACAGGGCGACCGTTATCACCACGTTTCGGCATTGCCGTTAAGAGCTTATGCAGAGATATGGAATGAGTGGTTTAGAGACGAGGATTTGCAAGATCCGGTCCCTGTATCTCATACCTCAAATACTAGTAATTCTGCTATTGTGGCTGATGGTTTAGATGTTCAGACTAGTAGAGTTCTTTTGCGACGTGGATGGGAAAAAGATTACTTCACGAGTTGCAGACCTTGGATGCAGAAAGGTGCTCCAGTAAAAATCCCGCTTACAGGTAATGCTCCTGTTAAATGGCAAAATGCTGGCTCAACTTCTTTTGCACGAGTAAGAGACGGAAATGGTAATCTTGTTTATTCCCCTTATCTTTTAGAGTGTGATACTTATGGTCGCTTAAATACTGCTTTCGGTGCTATGGAATTAACTCCCCAAACTGGCGACCCAACTCATCCGATAGGTTTTCAGGACACTTTATCTAATATTAAAATTAAGGACGCTGGTACTGATGTATCTTTAGGCGGTGCAATTAAGCCGGGACTTCAGACAAATTCTGATATTGCTTCACTAGACCCAAACGGCACATTATATGCAGACCTTTCAGCTGTTACAGCCAGCACAATTAACGATTTACGTATGGCGTTTCAGTTGCAAAAATTCTTAGAGAGAGCGGCTAGAGCAGGCGGACGCTACATAGAAACAATACTTGCTCATTTTGGTGTCCACACTCCGGACGCACGGTTAAGACGACCAGAATATCTTGGCGGTGGTAAAAGTCCTATAGTATTTTCAGAGGTTCTACAAACTTCTGCTACAGGTTCAGCAAGCGACGACACTCCTCTTGGTGAAATCGGTGGACACGCATTTGCCGCAATGAAAGCACATACATTTAAAAAGACTTTTGCTGAACACGGCTGGGTTATAGGTTTGCTCTCAATACTTCCACGAACAGCATATCAGCAAGGTATAGCTCGCAGATTTACCAGAAATTCACGATTAGATTACTACTGGCCAGAGTTCGCTCACTTGGGCGAGCAGG
>NZ_WMBB01000034.1 GCF_009708175.1 Nocardia aurantiaca | reverse complement strand
GGGGGCTGGCTTGGTGACGAAGTCGTAGGCCGCCATCGGTCCGAGCAAATCGAGCTCCACCCGGCCGTCCCAGTCCGCGACGAGCCGGCGCACGGTGTCCTCCAGCTCTTGTTCCCGGGCCGATTCGATCAGCGCCGCGAGGTGGACGGCGTCCTCTTCATGGGTGGGTTCACGCTGGTTGATCAGTGCGTCGAGTTTCTCGAGTTCGGAAACCACCTTGTGGGTGTCCTGCGCTCGTTTGGCCTCGATGGCCTGGTTGATCATCTCGCCCAACATGATTCGCGCGTCGCGGGTGAGGTCCTCGGGCTTGCCGCGGATCTCGTCTCCGAGTCGAGCGGCCTCGGGGTTCTCGTCGAGGAGTTCCCGCAGAATCATGTCTTCGATGTAGCGCCCTCTGATCACGAACTGGACCCGGCCCTCGAGTTCGTCGAGCGCGGCGCGGAATTGGTCCTCGTTCGCGGCGAGTAATTCGCTTTCCACCGCGTCGGTGTCGGTCATGACCGCACCGAACCGCAGCGGCAACACCGGAGTGACCGCGGCCGATCCGTCCAGCAGTTCCTCGTGGGCTCTGAGATCGGTCGGTGTGCCCAATGGCCGATCAGGGTCGAGCGTGCTGACCAGCGCGGCGATTTCGCCGTGCCGCACGACCGTGACTTCACCGGGTGGATCGCCGACTCCGGTGGCGTGTGGTTGGGCTTCGACGTCGGCGGGCACGATGCCGTAGACATACACAGCTGTTGATTCGGCAGCCATCATCGGTCCTCACGTGTGGACGGCCTGCGCACTGTCTGACGCTGCTTCTGCACATCGCCGAGGAAGTCCGCGACCTTCTCGCCGGCCGCCTCGAGTGCGCCCTTCGTTTTGTGTTTCGACGCGCCCTCGGTGACCTCGCCGACGATGTCGGTGAGGCCCTTCGGCTCGCTGGTCGAGATTTCGAGCCGGTTGACGGCTTCGGCGAAGCGTAGGTAGGTGTCGACGCTGGCCACCACGACGCGTGCGTCGATGGTCACCAGTTCGATGCCGACCAGCGATACTCGGGCGAATGCGTCGATGACCAGTCCTTTGTCGAGGATGGTGTCCACGACATCGGCCAGGCTGGAAGAGTTCGGCCGCGCCAGGGTGCCGGTGCCGCCGCCTCCTGAGGGTTGGATTGTCATCTGCTTGCTCCTTGGCTCATGCGCGACCGGCGGGTCACTGGGCTCTTACGGGCGGCTGTTCGGTGGCGAGGCGGCTCGGGTTGTTCCTCCTCGTCGGTGGCGAACTGGTCCTCGTCGTGCTCGTCGGCCTCTTCGTCCTCGTGTTGCTCGGCCTCGTCTTGCTCGGCTTCTTCCATTTCTTCGTCGGCTTCTTCGTCGGCGCGATTGTCTTCGGTTTCGTTGCGCCGTGCGGTTTGGTCGTCTTCGATGACTTCGCCGTCGTGGATTTCGCCGTGCCAGCCCACGATGTCATCGCTGTGCAGGACCGCCTCGGTCATGACGTGCCGCTGGAAGTGTTTGAGTTCCAGCCGGCAGCGGCGACCTGCCGCGCGCCAGATGTTGGCGGTTTTCTCGAACGCTCCTCGCGGGTGGTATTCGAGCACGACGAGGATGCGGGTGAGGTCCGGGGTGATCTCGTGGAAGGTGACGGCGCCGTCGATGTAGCCTTTGGCGCCTTTGGAACGCCACACGATCCGCTCGAACGGGACCTGCTCGATGATCGTGGATTCCCAGGTGCGTCTGGACCAGAACACTTTGCCGGTCCAGGTGAGTTTCTCGTCGGAGACCTGTTCGACTTGTTCGAGTTTTTTGGTGAATTTCGGGAAGTCCGCGAACTGGGTCCATTGGTCGTAGGCCAGGTCGATGGGCACTCCGATGTCGATCTGCTCGACGATGTTGGTCAGCTTCAGCTTTTTCGTGCCGCCTTTGCCCGTGCCGCCGGTCAGCGATTCCTTGACGGACTCGAACGTCTCCCGGGCCGTATGCCCGAGTTTGCTCACCCCTGCGCTGACCGCCGCTTGCAACGGTGAGGCGCCTCCGGCCAGCTTCTCCACGCCGGTCACGGCCGCCAGCAGATTGCCTCCGCTGCCTTGTGCGTAGTCGTTGAGCCGGTCCGCGGTTCGCGAGACCCGGTTCGACAAACCGGCTACCGCACGTTCGGCCATCGTCCCGGCGAGATTCTGCACCGATTGCTGCAGCACACCCGTCGGGGCAGATGCTGTGACGGTCTTCCCCGCAGTCGCCCCCGCACGGCTCGCGGTATCAGCGACGCG
>NZ_WMBB01000033.1 GCF_009708175.1 Nocardia aurantiaca | reverse complement strand
GGTCCTTCTCACCGGGGATGATCACCAGCCGCGCGGCGAAATCGTCCATACGCAGATACAGCGCGTCGGGGTTGGCCCCGTCGCCCTCCATCATGCCGAGCACCTTCAGGCCGTACTCGCGCCAGGCCGCCATATCGGTGGCCTCGATGCGGACGTAGCCGAGCGCTTGAATACCCATGATCACCCTTCGCTTTCGATACCGAATCGGACCGTGAACACCGGACTACACCATCGTGTCGCCGATGGGCAGCCCGAAAGCGTGGTTGCCGTACATGACGTATGCGCGCTCGGCGTCGTTGGCCGCGTGCACCCGGCCGGCATGCGCGTCACGCCAGAACCGCTGCAACGCGGTGCCCTCCATGAGAGCGGTGGCTCCCGCGGCCTCGAACAACCGGTCAATGGAGGCGACGGCACGACCGGTGGCGCGCACCTGATCGCGGCGGGCGCGGGCCCGCAGCTCGAACGGAATCTCCCGGCCCGCAACCAGACACGCGTACTCGTCGGCGATGTTTCCCGACAGCTGCCGCCACGCCGCGTCGATGTCGCTGGCGGCCTCGGCGATCCGGACCTTGCCGAAGGGGTCGTCCTTGGCGTGCTCACCCGCGTAGGCGGCGCGAACCCGCTGCCCCTGGTGCTCGATGTGCGCCGCCAGCGCGCCGTAGGCCATGCCGACGATCGGGGTGGAGATGGTGGTGGGATGGATCGTGCCCCAGGGCATCTTGTACACCGGGTCGGCATTGTGCTCCAGGCCAGGGGATTTCAGTTGTCCCATGGCGGCGAAGCCGAGGAAGCGGTGCGTGGGCACGAATACGTTCTCGACCACGACCGTATTGGAGCCGGTGCCACGCAGACCGACCACATGCCATACGTCGTCGATGCGATAGTCGCTGCGCGGGATGAGGAACGACCCGAAGTCGACCGGCTTGCCGTCCTTGATCACCGGGCCGCCGACGACCACCCAGTCGGCGTGATCGCAGCCGGAAGACCAGGCCCAGGCACCGTTCACGAGGTATCCGGAGCCGTCCTCGGTCACCACGCCCGCCCCCATCGGGGCGTACGAGGACGCGATCCGCACATCGGCGTCCTCGCCCCACACATCCTGCTGTGCCCGCTGATCGAACAGCGCCAGGTGCCAATTGTGGATGCCGAGGATGCCGGCCACCCAGCCGGTCGAGCCGCACGCGCTCGCGATCGTGCGGACGGTGTCGTAGAAGACGACCGGATCGGCCGCGTGACCACCCCATTGACGCGGCTGCAGCAGTTTGAAGAATCCGGTCTCCTGCAAGTCCTTGATGGACTGCTCCGGGATACGCCGCAGATCTTCCGTCTCCTGGGCGCGGTCGCGCAGTGTGGGCAGCAATGCCTCCACGCGGTCGATGATTTCCTCGGCCATCTCGCGGGATACTCCTGACTATCAGTCGGTGGCGACCTCAATCACCACACAAATAGAACACGTTCTAGTCACTATCGAGGATCAGCATGACGTAGGCCAGTGGAGAAAATGACCTAAAAATAGGGACCTTTGACCATTGCCCCACCACCGCCACTCGGCCGAAGCTGTCACAGTTCTGTAACTCGTTCTAGTGCATTGAGGAGTGCGTGATGGCGACAGACCGTCAGGGCCGCGGCAGGAATGTCCGCGAGATCGACGTGGGCACCATGCCCAGCCGGTACGCCCGCGGCTGGCACTGTCTCGGCCTCGCCGAGACCTTCCGCGACGGTAAACCGCACTCGGTCAACGCCTTCGGTACCAAACTGGTCGTCTGGGCCGACAGCACGGGTGAACTGAAGGTACTGGACGCGTACTGCCGGCACCTCGGCGGGGACCTCTCCATGGGAAAGGTCAAGGGTGACAATGTCGCCTGCCCGTTCCACGACTGGAGCTGGGGCGGCGACGGCAAATGCAAGGACATCCCCTACGCCCGCCGGGTTCCGCCATTGGCCCGCACCCGCTCCTGGCTCACATTGGAACGCAATGGGCAACTGTTCGTGTGGCACGACCACGAAGGCAATCCGCCCGCTCTCGGTGTGACGATTCCCTATGCGCAGGGCGCATACACCGACGCCGAGGGCAACGACCTCGACGCGATGAATCCGGATTGGACTCCCTGGACGTGGAACTCGATCCTCATCGAGGGCTCCAACTGCCGCGAGATCATCGACAACATCGTCGATATGGCGCACTTCTTCTACATCCACTACGCCTTCCCCACCTACTTCAAGAACGTCTTCGAGGGCCACGTCGCCACGCAGTACCTCGAGACCAAGGGCCGCCCCGACATCGGCATGGCCACCAAATACGGCGGCGACACCCTCCTGAAATCGGAGGCGTCCTACTTCGGGCCCGCGTACATGATCAACCCCCTGCTCAACATCTACAGCGGATTCGAGGTGCGCAGCGTCCTGGTCAATTGCCATTACCCGGTCACCCAGGACTCGTTCGTTCTCCAATACGGGATCACGCTGGAGAAGCCGAAAGGCATCCCGGATGAGCACGCCCAGAAACTGGCCGAGAAGATGACCGAGGGCATCGCCGTCGGCTTCCTGCAGGATGTCGAGATCTGGAAGCACAAGTCCAAGATCGAGAATCCGCTCCTGTGCGACGAGGATGGCCCGGTCTACCAACTGCGCCGCTGGTACGAACAGTTCTATGTCGACGTCGCCGACATCGACCCGAAATCCCAGCAGCGCTTCGAGTTCGAGGTCGACACCTCCAAGGCCAACGAGGTGTGGGAGGCCGAGGTCGCCGAAAACCTGCGCAAGATGCAAGAAACCGTTCCCACACCCCTTTCGACGGACTCGTGAGGATCTGCGAGATATGGCCTATGTGATCACGCAGCGTTGTTGCAACGACGCCAGCTGCGTACCCGAGTGTCCGGTCGATTGCATTCGTCCCACGCCTGAGCAACGCGAGTTCGCCACGACCGAGC
>NZ_WMBB01000032.1 GCF_009708175.1 Nocardia aurantiaca | reverse complement strand
GTGTGTTGTTTGAGAACTGCACAGTGGACGCGAGCATCTTTGTTAGTAAGTGTGTAAGAGCGTACGGTGGATGCCTTGGCACCAGGAGCCGATGAAGGACGTAGGAGGCTGCGATAAGCCTCGGGGAGCTGTCAACCGAGCTGAGATCCGAGGATTTCCGAATGGGGAAACCCGGCACGAGTGATGTCGTGTCACCCGCATCTGAATATATAGGGTGTGTGGAGGGAACGTGGGGAAGTGAAACATCTCAGTACCCACAGGAAGAGAAAACAACATGTGATTCCGTGAGTAGTGGCGAGCGAAAGCGGAAGAGGCTAAACCGGTTATGTGTGATAGACGGCAGTCGTTGCATGGCCGGGGTCGTGGGATCATTCTTCCTAATTCTGCCGAATTAGGCACAAGTCAGAAAAGGTCGCGTTAGTCGAATTGGTCTGGGACGGCCAACCGTAGACGGTGAGAGTCCGGTAGACGAAAACGTGTTCTCTTGTGTGGATGACTCCCGAGTAGCAGCGGGCCCGTGAAATCTGCTGTGAATCTGTCGGGACCACCCGATAAGCCTGAATACTACCTGGTGACCGATAGCGGACTAGTACCGTGAGGGAAAGGTGAAAAGTACCCCGGGAGGGGAGTGAAATAGTACCTGAAACCGTGCGCTTACAATCCGTCAGAGCCTCTTCGGGGGTGATGGCGTGCCTTTTGAAGAATGAGCCTGCGAGTCATCGGTGTGTGGCGAGGTTAACCCGTGTGGGGGAGCCGTAGCGAAAGCGAGTCCGAATAGGGCGTTTGAGTCGCACACTATGGACCCGAAGCGGAGTGATCTACCCATGGCCAGGGTGAAGCGACGGTAAGACGTCGTGGAGGCCCGAACCCACTTAGGTTGAAAACTGAGGGGATGAGCTGTGGGTAGGGGTGAAAGGCCAATCAAACTCCGTGATAGCTGGTTCTCCCCGAAATGCATTTAGGTGCAGCGTCACGTGTTTCACGCCGGAGGTAGAGCTACTGGATGGCCTAGGGGGCCCACAAGCTTACCGAAGTCAGCCAAACTCCGAATGCCGGTGTGTGAGAGCGTGGCAGTGAGACTGCGGGGGATAAGCTTCGTAGTCGAGAGGGAAACAGCCCAGATCGCCGGCTAAGGCCCCTAAGCGTGTACTAAGTGGAAAAGGATGTGGGGTCGCGAAGACAACCAGGAGGTTGGCTTAGAAGCAGCCACCCTTGAAAGAGTGCGTAATAGCTCACTGGTCAAGTGATCCTGCGCCGACAATGTAGCGGGGCTCAAGTACACCGCCGAAGCCGCGGCATTCCAGCATTATCTTGCTTTCGAGCCAGGAGCTGGGATGGGTAGGGGAGCGTCGTGTAGCCAGGGAAGCAGCGGTGTGAACTAGTTGTGGAGGCTGCGCGAGTGAGAATGCAGGCATGAGTAGCGAAAGACGAGTGAGAAACTCGTCCGCCGAATGACCAAGGGTTCCTGGGCCAGGTTAATCCGCCCAGGGTGAGTCGGGACCTAAGGCGAGGCCGACAGGCGTAGTCGATGGACAACGGGTTGATATTCCCGTACCCGTGTATCCGCGCCCAATGGCGAGCCGGTTTTGCTAACTGTCCAAAACCCAAGTGATCTCCTTCGGGAGACAGGAGGGGGCTGCACAGGACCCAGACCGTAGTAGTCAAGCGATGGGGTGACGCAGGAAGGTAGCTGGGCCAGGTGATGGAATACCTGGTGTAAGCCTGTAGGGCGTTGTGTAGGTAAATCCGCACAGCATGTGCCTGAGAGGTGATGCGTAGCCGATTGAGGCGAATTCAGTGATCCTATGCTGCCGAGAAAAGCCTCTAGTGAGTTGGTACACGGCCCGTACCCCAAACCGACACAGGTGGTCAGGTAGAGAATACTGAGGCGATCGAGATAACTGTGGTTAAGGAACTCGGCAAAATGCCCCCGTAACTTCGGGAGAAGGGGGACCCGGACTGGTGACGTCCCTTGCGGATTGAGCTGGTTGGGGTCGCAGAGACCAGAGAGAAGCGACTGTTTACTAAAAACACAGGTCCGTGCGAAGTCGTAAGACGATGTATACGGACTGACGCCTGCCCGGTGCCGGAAGGTTAAGAGGACCGGTTAGCGCTTCGGCGCGAAGCTGAGAATTTAAGCCCCGGTAAACGGCGGTGGTAACTATAACCATCCTAAGGTAGCGAAATTCCTTGTCGGGTAAGTTCCGACCTGCACGAATGGCGTAACGACTTCTCTGCTGTCTCAACCACAGACTCGGCGAAATTGCAGTACGAGTAAAGATGCTCGTTACGCGCGGCAGGACGAAAAGACCCCGGGACCTTCACTATAGCTTGGTATTGGTGTTCGGTACGGTTTGTGTAGGATAGGTGGGAGACTGTGAAGCGGGTACGCCAGTATTCGTGGAGTCGTCGTTGAAATACCACTCTGATCGTATTGGACCTCTAACCTCGGACCCTGATCGGGTTCAGGGACAGTGCCTGGTGGGTAGTTTAACTGGGGCGGTTGCCTCCCAAAATGTAACGGAGGCGCCCAAAGGTTCCCTCAGCCTGGTTGGCAATCAGGTGTTGAGTGCAAGTGCACAAGGGAGCTTGACTGTGAGACCGACAGGTCGAGCAGGGACGAAAGTCGGGACTAGTGATCCGGCACCGGCATGTGGAAGCGGTGTCGCTCAACGGATAAAAGGTACCCCGGGGATAACAGGCTGATCTTCCCCAAGAGTCCATATCGACGGGATGGTTTGGCACCTCGATGTCGGCTCGTCGCATCCTGGGGCTGGAGTAGGTCCCAAGGGTTGGGCTGTTCGCCCATTAAAGCGGCACGCGAGCTGGGTTTAGAACGTCGTGAGACAGTTCGGTCTCTATCCGCCGCGCGCGTTAGAAACTTGAGGAAGGCTGTCCCTAGTACGAGAGGACCGGGACGGACGAACCTCTGGTGTGCCAGTTGTCCCGCCAGGGGCACGGCTGGTTGGCCACGTTCGGAAGGGATAACCGCTGAAAGCATCTAAGCGGGAAGCCTGTTCCAAGATGAGGTTTCTCACCCCCTCGAGGGGGTAAGGCCCCCAACAGACCATTGGGTTGATAGGCCAGAACTGGAAGTCTGGTAACAGATGTAGGTGACTGGTACTAATAGGCCGAGGACTTACCAACAAAGAAGCTACGCGTCCACTGTGCGGTATCTGAAACAACACACAGATACAGGAAGACGAAGGCCCGGAAGGGTTTTCGGCTCTCTGTGGATAGTTTCATAGAGTTACGGCGGCTATAGCGGTGGGGAAACGCCCGGTCCCATTCCGAACCCGGAAGCTAAGGCCACCTGCGCCGATGGTACTGCACTCGACAGGGTGTGGGAGAGTAGGACACCGCCGGAACATC
>NZ_WMBB01000031.1 GCF_009708175.1 Nocardia aurantiaca | reverse complement strand
AGCCCGACCAGATCGGCCGCGACGGCTGGAAGGCCATCGACAACGCCGAGAAGACCGCGGGCAAACCCACCGGCCGCCCCCGCGTGAAATACACGAAGATCGAGGACCTGCTCAAAGCAGCCAAGGGATAGTCCCAACCAACTCTCGGGAAGCTCAGGGGCTTTGCCCCTGAGACTCCCAGGGACAGCGGAGGCTCCGCGCCCGAACCCCCGGAGACACCGGGACTTCGCCCACCCCGGCACTACCCGGGGGGCTTCGCCCCGGATCGCCGGACGCACCCGAGGGTCCGCTTCGGATAATCGGAGGCGCCCGACGGTCCGCTCCGGACAACACGAGACACCTGAGGGTCCGCCCGGACAACCGGAGACGTGGGGGCTCCGCATGCCGATGACGCCGGTCTGCGCCCAGCCCCTCGATTGCTCATGAATGGCTGCGGCCCACCCTGAATTGTGTTGGGCCGCAGTTATTGATTCGATATGAGTCAGTGGGCGCCGAGGTTGACGGCGGGGCCGTCTCGAAGCAGATGCGCGGGACCGTCGACCGGCGAACGCGATGGTCCGTCCGGAATATCGCGTAAGGCCAGTCGATTTCGCAGATGCGTCACCGGCTCAACCGGGCAGTCGCCGAAGGGCCGGGAGTCGCCGAGTCAGCTGGGCAGGGGCCCGATGCGCACCGCCGTGGTGGTCACGCCGCCCACCACGAACCACAGCCGCAGCGCCGCCGGATGCCCGGTGCGATCACCCGGCTCGTACCGGCTGCGCACGCTGATGTGCTGGCGGGCCAGCACCGGCGCCACGTACTCGATGACCGCGCGATGCGGACCGGCCACCAGCTTCGGGTAGTCGACCAGGTACTGCTCCACCGCCTGCCAGTACGCCGCGTTGTTCACATGGTTGTACTGGTCGATATCGGTGGCGCGCACCGGGAACGGCAGATCCACATCCGATTCCGGCGGCGTGGGATCGGTGAGCCAGGGCCGCCAGCGCAGCCGGTGCTCATCGGTAGTGCGCGCGAGTTCGGCCAGACCCTCGTCGCTGATCCGGGTCGGCATATTGGTGAACTCGTTGATATTGATCCAGAACCCTTCGGTCTCGATCAGACCGCCGTCCTCGCTGGTGATCCGCACCCGCATATTCGTCCACCGCGTCGACATGGCCGAGCACCAGCGTCGCAGCTCCACCCGGTCGGGCCAGTGGATGGGTCGCACCACGTCCACCACGGTGCGCCGCACGATCCAGGCCGGATCGGTCCGGTGGAAGAACCCGGATTGCATTTCCTCCCAGGCGATGTCCTGCAGATAGCGGGCCACGGCATCGAATCGCAGCCGGTGATAGGGATCCACATCGCCGGCCCGGACGGGCCACGCGGAAGCGAAGCCCATGCCCTCCTGGGGAAGCGGGGCGAGTGGCTCATCGAGTGACACTGGTGCTCCTCGCGCTGCACGGTGTGCCGCGTGTCTTTCCATAGCACCGGGTGAGGTGCTTGCTGACCGAAGTCCGTGACATGACTCTACGGGGCGTGCGGCACACGCTCACGTCGAGTCATCTGTACTTCTGTTCTGGGAACGACAGTGTTTCTCTCCTGGCGAGAACAGTCCAGCCGAACGGGAAACCCCACTGCTGAGGGGCATGACGGCCCCATCCGGGGCGTCACGGCGCCGGGCGCGGGAATGACACTGTGCCTCACGGCCCGTAGCCTTTCCTGTTGTACATCCAGCAGGGAGGACGGCGCGGGTGGCCGCAGGGGCGAGAGCCGGATCGCGGTTCGGGCAGTACGAGTTGCGCCGGCTGCTCGGGGTCGGCGGCATGGGCGAGGTCTACGAGGCCTACGACACTGTGCGCGACCGGGTGGTCGCGGTGAAACTGCTGGATGTGGACCTGGCGCGGCAACCCACCTACGTCGAACGCTTCCGCCGCGAATCTCGCACCGCCGCCAAACTCCAGGAACCGCACGTCATTCCGGTGCACGACTGGGGTGAGGTGGACGGCGTCCTGTTCATCGACATGCGGCTGGTGCGCGGCCGCGATCTCAAGGCCTACCTGCACGACGAGGGGCCGCTGCCGCCCGAGCAGGCCGTCGCCGTGGTGGAGCAGATCGCCTCCGCGCTCGACGCCGCCCACGAGAGCGGGCTCGTGCACCGCGACGTCAAGCCCGCCAATATCCTGCTCACCGGCGAAATGTTCGCCTACCTGGTGGATTTCGGCATCGCGCACACCGAATCGGACGCCCAGCTCACCCAGACCGGCAATGCCATCGGCTCCTTCGCCTATATGGCCCCGGAACGCTTCGAGCACAATGTCTCCGTCTCGCCCGGGGCGGACATCTATGCGCTGGCCTGCGTGCTCTACGAATGCCTCATCGGCGACCCGCCGTTCCGGGCGGAGGGCAATCTGGCCACCATCCGCGCCCATATGCTCACGCCGCCGCCGCGGCCCAGCGTCCGGGCCGGGGTCCCGGTCGGTCTGGACCAGGTGGTGGCCATCGGCATGGCCAAGGACCCGGGCCGCCGCTACGCGACGGCGGGCCAACTCGCCCGGGCCGCCCGGGCCGCCCTGCTGCGCGCCGCCCACGGCGAGCCCACCCGCACCACCGTGCCGCCCGGCCCGCCGACCATCGGCAATCCGGCCGTCCCCACCGGTCACTCCGGACCGAACTACCTCGATCAGTCGTCGGGTCCGGTCGATTACGCGCGTCCGGGCCACCCGTCGGGTCCTGTCGGTCATGTGTACCTGTCCGCTCCGGATCCGTCCGGGCCGCAACGGCTCTCGGGCCCGGTGGACATGTACTCGTCGTCCGGCGACAACCACCCGACCGTGCTGCGCCCCATGCCCACCGCCCAGCTCGGGTACCTGCCCGGGCTCGCAGATCCGGCCGCGCCCCGCGAACACCCTTCCGCCCCACTGCCACTGCCGCCCAGTGAGCGCAGTTCCCTGCCGCTCGTGGTGGGCGCGCTGATCGGGGTCGTGCTGGTGCTGGGAGCCGTGCTCGCCTGGTTCGTGTCGACCGGCAACACCGGCGTCGACGACAGTGGAGGTGGCACCGCCACGGTGACCACCCGTCCGGCGTCGACCACCACGGCCCTGCGCACTTCGGCGACCGCGCCGACCACCACCCTGGTCCCGCTCGTCGGCACCGTATCCGGTACGGACGCTCAGGGTTTCACCTCGCAACTCGCGCGCTGCAATGCCGGCGACCCGGCCATGGCCATGGGCCGCACCGACAAGTCGCGCCTGGTGGTCTGCCGCGCCGCCACCGGCCGCTTCTACTACAAGGGCATGCGCATCAGCGACAATGCGGGCATCGAACTCGACGACCCGGTGCCCGACGGCACCGGCGGTTTCACCGTCACCAATCCCACCGACGGCACCCAGTACCGGATCACCGCCTACAGCCTGGTCATCAGCAGTGGCGGCCAGGTCGCGGCCGATGAATCCATGATCGAATACGCGCATCGCTGAGTATCGGCGACCGAATTCCTTCGTGCCCGCCGAATGACGTTGTTGCTCTCCGACTCTCGAGGCGACAACCGAGTGCGGAACGTTCGGGGCTACTCGTCGGGTACGGCCTGCATTGTTTCGGCGCCGCCCGCAGACACGGGTACGGAACCGGCAGCGGCTCTCAGCCGTCCGCTGCAGGCACGGGGAGGCGGGGGGTGCTACGTTCGGCAGGTATCCGCCGGTGGATTGATCGGAGTTGATCGAGAATGCGCGCAGCCGTGGTGAGCAGGCTGGAAGGCCCGGAAGCCATCGAGGTCCTCGACGTTCCCGAGCCCGCGGCGTATCCGGGCGGTGTCGTCATCGATGTGCACGCGGCCGGGATCGCCTTCCCGGATGTGCTCATGACCCGCGGGCTGTACCAGATGAAGCCGCCGTTGCCCTATGTCGTCGGCTGCGAGGTCGCGGGCATCGTGCGGGAGGCGCCGGAAGGCTCGCATGTGCGGCCCGGCGACCGCGTGGTCGCACTGACCCTGCTCGGCAATGCCGTCGCCGAGGTCGCTGTGACACCGGCGGAAATGGTCTTCAAGCTGCCCGACAACGTCTCGCTGGAGTCCGGGGCGGGCGTGCTGTTCAACGACCTGACCGTGCACTTCTGCCTACGCAACCGCGGCCGCCTGGCCGCGGGCGAGACGGTGCTGGTGCACGGCGCGGCCGGCGGTATCGGCACCTCCACGCTGCGCATGGCGCAGGCGCTGGGCGCGGGCCGGGTCATCGCGGTGGTCAGCACCGACGAGAAGGCCGAGGTGGCGCGCGCCAACGGAGCCACCGATGTGGTGCTCACCGATGGCTGGCTGGCCGCGGTCAAGGAACTCACCGGCGGCCGCGGCGTCGACATCGTGCTCGACCCGGTCGGCGGCGACCGCTTCACCGACAGCATTCGCGCGCTGGCCTCGGCCGGGCGGCTGCTGGTGGTCGGCTTCACCGCGGGCGAGATCCCCACCGTCAAGGTGAATCGACTGCTGCTCAAGAACGTCGAGGTGGTCGGTGCGGCCTGGGGCGAATGGGTGATGTCCCACCCGGGCTACCTGCAGGAACAGTGGGCCGAGGTGGAACCGCTGCTCGCGGACGGCAGGATCACCCCGCCGGAGCCGGTGCTCTACGCCCTCGCGCACACCGCCGAGGCGGTCTCCGCCCTGGACAAGCGCACCGCTACCGGCAAGGTCGTCGTCACCCTCCGCTGACCGGGGCGTCGTCATCCCGCATCAGCGCCGTCGCGATCGCGCGAACCGGGTACGGCTCACGTAGCGTCACCGATCGTGAAGCTTTCCAACCGGGTGCTGAACCGGACCCTGCTCGCGCGTCAGCATCTGCTCGAGCGGTCCGAGCTCGGCGCGCACGAACTGTGCGACCACCTCGTCGGCGTGCAGGCCCAGGACATGCTGCCGCCGTTCCTCGCATTGTGGAGCCGCACAGTCGATTTCGATCCGGAGACGGTGTCGAAGGCTCTCGATGACCGGTCGTTGGTGCGAATCACCCTGATGCGCGGCACCATTCACCTGGTCACCCCGCCGGATGCACTGCGCATCGCCCCGCATATCCAGCCCGAACTCGAAAAGATCCCCTTCCGTAAGGGTTTCAACTCCGGCGCGCTGATCGGCCTGGATCCGGAAGAGGTGCGAGCACGGGGCGAAGCGATGCTCGGCGACGAGCCGACCCCCGCCGCGGCACTGCGCGAGCGCGCCGCGGCCCTCTATCCCGACCGCGATCCGGGTGCGGTCGTGCAGGCCTGGCTCTACCAGCTGCCCGTCCTGCAAACCCCGCCCCGCGGCCGCTGGGGCGACAGCAGCCGGCCGGTCTGGTCCCGCGTGCGGCCCTGGCTCGGCGCATCCCTCGACCCCGGTTATCCGCTGGAGGAATTGCTGCTGCGCTATCTGCGCGCCTTCGGCCCCGCCACCACCATGGACATGCAGACCTGGTCCAAGCTCACCGGCATGAAGAAGGCCGTCGAGAAACTGGGCGACCGGGTCCGCACCTACACCGACGAGCGCGGCCGCACCCTCTACGACGCCGCCGACGCCCGCCTCGCCGACCCGGACATCCCGGCCCCGGTCCGCCTGCTCGGCTGGTACGACAACGTCATCCTGTCCCACCAGGACCGCACCCGCATCGTCCCCGACGGTCATGCCCCGACCCTGCGCGCCTTCGCCAATCAGGTGTCTCCGATCCTGATCGACGGCTTTTTGTCCGGCGTCTACAAGGTGTTCAGCAAGGGCGGCACGGCCACGCTGCGGATCAGCCCGCACGCCAGGTGGTCCGGTGCCGACCGCGATGCCGTCGAGTCGGAAGCCCTTGCCCTGCTGGCCTTCACGGAGCCCGCCCGCACCCACGTGGTCGAAATCCTCGATCCCGGAGCAGACCTGCGTCGCTGACCGCGAGGGCCCGCCCGCCTCAGTGTGCGGTGCGGTACGCCGGGGCCTTGCTCGATCCGGATGGGGTGAGCGTGCGCAGCAGCGGCAGGGTGCGCTGCGGGACGACCGTGGACAGCACCACCACGCTGTGAGAGCGCACCACCGAACTGGTCCGGTCGATGCTCAGCAGGACCGCCTGCAGCCCGGCGTGCGAATCCGCGCCGATTCGGCACAGCACGTCCCCCGAGCCCGTGGTGGCGTAGGCCTCCAGGACGCCGGGGATGGCGTCGAGATCGGTGGCGACCGCCTCCAACGCGCCTTGCGCGATCTCCAGTGTCACGAACGCCTGCACATCGAAACCGGCCGCGGTGACATCGATCTGCGGATCGTAGGAGGCGATCACCCCCGCCTCCTCCATGCGCGCGATCCGCGACTGCACGGTGGCGCGGGCGACCCGGGTGCGGCGGGAGAGTTCCAGGATGCCCGCCTTCTGGTACTCGTGCATGGCGGTGAGGATGGCCAGATCCAGCTCATCCAGCCGGGCGGGCGTGCGGGACATGGCGGAACCTCCGCTCGTGCGTTCGCTGCTATTCAAATTGTCCAGCACTAGGCGGCAGATGGTGGTGCAATTCACCACAGTGCCCAGTGGAATTCGGCGATATTGCCTAGTGGCGACCGCTGGGCTTTTCCTGGGCACATGAGAATCGACGCAGGACACCACGGCATCGACGGCCGGGCCCGTTCGGGATATGCCCCCGCCCGATCCGGCGATCTGCCCGGCGACGAAGAACTGCGCCGCCTCGTCGGCCTGGTGGACCACGATGCCGACGCCGACCCGTTCCCCGTGCTGGGCTGGGACGCGATCGTATGGGTGGTCGGCAATGCCACTCAGACCGCGCACTATCTCCAGTCCGCCTTCGGCATGCGGTTGGAGGCCTACTCGGGTCCCGAGACCGGCAACCGTGACCACAAGGCCTTCGTACTGCGCAGCGGCGGCGCCCGATTCGTCGTCAAGGGTGCGGTGGATCCATCCAGTCCGCTTGTCGCACACCACGATCGGCACGGGGACGGGGTGGTGGACATCGCGCTCGAGGTCCCGGACGTGGACCGCTGCATCCTTCGCGCCCGCGCCCAGGGCGCCACCGTCCTCGTCGAACCACACGATGACACCGACGATTACGGCACCGTCCGCACCGCCGCCATCGCCGCCTACGGCGACACCCGGCACACCCTCGTCGACCGCTCCCGCTACTGCGGGCCCTACCTGCCCGGCTACACCCCGCGCCGCTCCGCCTACGCGCCGCGCGCCGGGCAACCCAAGCGCGTCTTCCAGGCCATCGACCATGTCGTCGGCAATGTGGAACTCGGGCACATGGACGAGTGGGTCGAGTTCTACCGGCGCGTCATGGGTTTCGAGAACATGGCCGAATTCGTCGGCGACGACATCGCCACCGAGTACTCCGCCCTGATGAGCAAGGTGGTGGCCAACGGCAACCACCGGGTCAAATTCCCGCTCAACGAACCCGCCCCCAGCCGCAAGCGCTCACAGATCGACGAATACCTCGAGTTCTACCGCGGCCCCGGCGTCCAGCACATCGCACTGGCCACCGACGACATCCTCACCGCCGTCGACGTGCTGCGCCGCGAGGGCATCGAATTCCTGGACACCCCCGACAGCTACTACGAGGACCCGGAATTGCGCGCGCGCATCGGACATGTGCGCGTGCCCGTGCACGAACTGCAACGCCGCGGCATCCTGGTCGACCGCGACGAGGACGGTTATCTGCTGCAGATCTTCTGCAAGCCCATCACCGACCGCCCCACCGTCTTCTTCGAGCTCATCGAACGCCACGGCTCCCTCGGCTTCGGCAAGGGCAACTTCAAGGCCCTTTTCCAGGCCATCGAGCGCGAACAACAAGCGCGCGGAAACCTCTGAGCTGTGTTTAATTTGCCCTGCGATTCGCTCCGGGCGGGGTTCGCGGCCTTGGAGTCTCGTTCTTCCCTCCCTCCGCTCCTCCGCTTCGCTCCCCCGCTCCGTTCAGTCCAGAACGAGACGGGCCGCGAACCTGGTCT
>NZ_WMBB01000030.1 GCF_009708175.1 Nocardia aurantiaca | reverse complement strand
GGCACCGGCCTGCTGCTGACCACCCTGGACCGCCTGCAACCCGGCTGACCAGCCCAAACCATCCCTACAACCACCGAAAGGACTTTCCCTCCGGGCCCGTGGAACCCGGCAGCCACCCGCTGACCGGCCATCCCGCGTTGCCCACCGGTCGCCGATCGACGACCGGAAACCAATCCGAAACCGATCACGCCGGGCCGAAGGCCCGGCGAAAGATCGAGGCTAATTGTCCCTTTCCGGCCTGAATGCGAAAGGCGCGAAGTGTGCGTCCAAATGCCCTGCGTGGCAGTGTCGAACCGGCCATTTCGTTAGCCTCTCTATCTGGGAAGATCCGCGCTGGAATAGGTCTCGGTGGATGTCCCACGAATTGAAGTCAATTACACGCTTTGATGGTGCCAATTCGCCGCGAGGGATGTCTACTGGTAATCGGCGCGCCACTCCGAAACTCGTAGCCATTCCTCGTCGAAAGGAGGTCGAAATGCCCTGGGACGCATGGGCGCTGCTGTCCATCATCATGGTCTGTACCGCCATCACAGCCCGCACCGCATGGGATTCGTACCAGCTCGGTCGCGAGTCCCGCCGCGACACCCTCCGCCTGTCTCTCACCGGCGGCGGCCATCTCGATATCCCCTGTCCGCCAGGTCATCCCACCGGCCGCCACCGCCCGCGCCCGATCAGGTGACCGCTATGACCCCCGCCGAAATAGCCGTCCTCGTCGCCCTCCACCGCGACCGCACCCTCACCGCCCCACAGATCCAGCAATCCGCCGCCCTCACCAGCTGGCGCACCCGAAACGCCCTCTCCCACCTGGAATCCCGCGGCCTCATCACCCCCAGCCGCCCCCGCGGCCGCTACCGCATCACCCCACGCGGCCGAGTAGCTCTCACCACCAAGTCCCGCCGCTTCGCTTGATCTCTCTTCACGAGGCTGGGCATGCGCCGCCGAGGTGCGCCGGGAGTGAAACCCTCTGGGGGTCCGAAACGTCCTGCATTGCCGCATACCGCGCTGACCGAACCGGTCAGCGTGGGGTCAACTCCGAGGTCAAGTCCCGGGACGTGGTGTAACCGGGGTGGTCACCGCATGATCCGAAATGGGCTCAGGCGGTGAGTTCTGCAGGTGCCGGGTCCTCCTGTTCGTCGGTGGGCGTAAGCCCGCGGGAGCGGGCCAGGACGTCGGGGCCGAAATAGCGGCGGCCCCTCGATCCATTCGTCATCTTGCTGGTGTTCACTCACGCGGCGAAGTTGGCAACGATTACTGACACACTGGAGGCCGGAAAGCTCGCCACGCCAAGTGCGCAAACGTCCACACCGTTGACCACACTGACCAACTGGCCAGCGCGGGGCGGCACGTGGTCGGAACCCAGTGCGGCGCAGAGCATCCGCTATCGCCGATTCGCGTGCACTGCAGCGGCCCCGGCGACACAGCCGCCCGGCTGGATACCGACGCGAGCCCGCACCGATCGCAGTCCGATCTCACCAGTCTTCCACCGCCCCAGGCGGATAGAGGTCGAGCACGATGTCGAGTCCCAATCCGGCGACATCGGCAAGCAAGTCGGCAGGCAGTGCGCAGCCGCCCTGCCCGTTCTCGCTGCCGAAGCCGAGAAACAGCTCTGCTTGGCAGTCGACGGACAAGCGAGCCAACTCCTCACGACACCCGTCCAACAGTCCGACCAGCACCCGGACATGGTCGGCGAGGTCGCTATCGTTGGCGAGTCCACTGCGCCGGATCCAGGCACTGTTCTTCCGTCGAGCACTGTCCGGATTTCGAGGACTCATCGGGCTGCCTCGCTCGAACTCCTTGTCCGCCACGATCCCTAGACGAGCTGAGATCTCACTCGCGCTGACCGTATAGCTCGCCAGTCGAATCGACCCGGCGGTCCACTTCCTGTCGGCCGACGGCGGCTCCATCATCACGTCCTCTGACATGCCGTCACCATCGCAGTCTGGTCGGGTACATCGCGAACCCATTCTCGGCCCGCAAAGAGAACACCACGAATCCTGGTGCGTGCCGTTCACCGAACGCACTATTCTGCCGCGAGCCGCGCGGTTCGCGGCGGTCAAGGATCCCGCTGGCAAATATGCACCACGCCCGGATCCGCTGTTTCGCAACCGATTGCATCGGAGGGCGTTTCACGTACCTTGTGCGGGGAGACTCCGGAGGGGCGGTCGTGACTGATCAACAACTGTGGGATGCCTTCGTCGAAGCCCAGGGCGAGCTGAACCGCCGGCAGGCCGAGTTCTACCAGAACGCGACGAACCGAACTGAAATTCTCCGGGCGGCGCTGAACGAAGGGGGCTGGCAGCAGGCCACCGCGCTCGGCTATCTGACGTCATTGTCAGACGATGGCGCCGATCTGCTGCCACAGCTGGTCGAGTTGTCACTGTCCCATTCCCAGGCCCTGGCGGCACGGCGAGCAATCAACCGTGTTCCGCGGCAACGCCTGTGGCCGCAGCTCGAGTCCTTGGTTCTGGGAAAACTTGATACAGCCGATGATGACGACTATCGCCGGTTTGCTGAGCTGCTCGCCCATGTCAAAGCGTGGCCGCTGTTGGAACGACTCGTCCTCAGGGCTCGCAGCAGTGACAACCCGGACGTGTGCGAGGTAGCCGACGACTTCAGCGAGTGGTACGGCCCAATGTGGTCTCGAAAGCCCTGAGCCCTGACTGTCAGAGATTCCCCAAACATACTGGCCGGGTGCATGAGCCATCCGCTGCTGCCGCGACCCGCGCGGTTCGAAGGGGCTGGCGCGAGAAGTGTTGTGCACCAGCGGGTGAGGTTCGGGATTCGGTGGCCTGCGTGCCCATGAGAATAGGGGCGCAACGGTTTTCGCCTCGGACGCGAAAAACACGGTAGTGCCGGATGGAAGAACATCCGGCCGAACGAGCGGACGCCGACGTGGCGTAGCGCTGTCCGATACATCGAATTGGGGGAACCTCATGACTGCCTCTGCCACCGCCACCCGTAAAGCGGCCGTCGCCATGATTGCGATCGCGGCGGCGCTGTTCATCCCCTTGGCAGGCGCGGGTGCCGCCAATGCCAGCGGGGTCAATGCCGAGATCAAGTTCGCGCTCGGCACCGACCACGGCGCCGTGGACGGCTACATCAACCGCGGATACTCCGACACCTGGTACTTCGACGCCCGCGCCGGTCAGCGGCTGAGCACCGACATCACCTCGCACTACACCTCCGCCTCAGGAACCGCTGTCTACACGCTCACCTCACCCGACGGCCAGCAGCTGGCCATCGACACCACCGGAACCCAGCTCTACCTCCCGGCCACGGGCACCTACTACCTGACCATTACCTCGCCCCAGCACGACGCCTCGTACACGCTGAACCTCCAGATCGACTGAGCGTCCCTGGTTGCGGGTACGAGCGGAGGTCGAGAATCGATCGATTCTCGACCTCCGACGCCTGCTGAGGGCCGACTCGCTGGGCCATGTGCACCGATCCCGCTACTGCCATCATTCCCCGCGGCCCCCAAAAAAGCAGGGCCCCCGAAAGTAGGGCCCCGAAAATGCTTGTGAAACAATGATGGTTCACAAATACTTCTCGGCCATGAACACCACAAATACCAGTCGCTACGCGGCGATTGGCACGGCTCTCATGGCGGCGGCGATCCCGCTGTCGACCGGAACAGCCACGGCCGCTTCGGGAACCGCCAACATCTGGGTGGGCGGAGGCCCCGATCTCCTCGCCTGCCAGGCGACAGCGCAGACATGCGCTCTCACCGCCTACGTGTACGACATGTCTACTGCGGTGACGATCAGCGTCGATGGGAAGGCGCTCATCACCGGCCTGCCCGTGGCGAGCTCGGGCACGGTCGAACCCGGGAAACTCGCCGCCGTATGGACCCCGCAGACCGCGGGCCAGCACGTGGTCAGCGTCCAGCAGGGCAGTCAGGGTCAGTCGGTGACCGTGCAGATCATCGACAACAACTCGCCGGAGGCCTACGTCAAGCGACTCGAGAGCTACGTCTCGCAACTCATTTGTAAATCGGGATCCGGCAACTCGGGGTCCTTCGGCTGCATGCAGGCGGACCCGCTGTGAAAAAGACGAAGAAAGCCCTGCGCCGAGCCGCGGCAGGAGTGGCACTGTTGTCCGCCGCCATCCCGCTGTCGACCGGAACCGCCAACGCCTCAGGCGGTTTCAACGTCATGATCGGGAGTGCGACCGCCGATATCTACGGCTGCGAACTGACCGGCGAGTCCTGCGAGGTCTCGGTCGGAAACCTGACGGACTGGGCCACCCCCGTCACCGTGAGCGTCGATGGCACGCTTCTCGGCACGATCACGCTCCCCGGCAGTTGCTGCCCCGGTTTCACCGGCGTGATCTGGACCCCGGAAAAGGCCGGCAAACACACCTTGACCGCCCAGCAGGGCATCCAAACAGCAACGCTGACAGTCAATATTGTCGACTACAACTCCCTGCAAGGAATCCTGAAGCGCTACCTGGGAATCAACACCGGCAGCTGACCTCCGGCGGCCCACCTCGGGCCGCCCCCAATTCCCCTCCACCGAGCTGGACACCCGAGACGGCGCCCACACCGATCGCGGCGCCTGATGTCCCCGATCACGCAGACGACCAGGCCGGACCCACAATGCCCGAATGATCCCAGGCGTCGAGCCTGCACTATCGCCGGCGCGTGCTTGTGGTCCGCACCGATCAGCGCATGAGGTTCTCGGTGAACAATGTGGAGAGGAGTTCGACTGCGGGGCTGACATGTACGGCATCGGCCTCGGTCACCTGGATGGTCGGCCGCAGTCTGTGACCACCTCGGTCCCTGCCGACTCGAGCGGGTTTAGGTAGCGACGGCCGACGCGCACAGTTTGTTTGCCGAGGTTGGTTTCGCCCAGCTTGCGGATCCTCAGAAGTGGATGATCTCGCCATCCAGGAGCGAAAGCACGGCGCTCGGGCATCCGCACATGCCGCATCCGGCGCTGACCGAACCGGCCAGCACGGGCATCGGAAGATCAACGGGCAGAGCGCTGTACGACCGCAGTCAGCGTAGGCCGCGGCTGCGCAGCGCCTCGAGACTACGCTTCGAAGTCGGTGACGACCCGATCCCGGGAGTTGCTGTGCGCACATCGATCCGGTTTCTCCATCCGATGAGATTGCAGTCAGAAGCAGCATCGGCCGAAATCCGGGTGGATACGGGGTAGTAGAGGGCGGAGCATTCGATCGAGGCGTGGTCGCTGCGGACCTGGGATCAAGGCCACGAAATGGCCGAGCACGCCGCGTTCACCGTCGCCACGGCCGTCCCGGTCTACTTCTGCTCAGGAGCACAGCGCTCTGGTCATCGGCGCGACCTCGTTGATCCAGCGGCGCAACTGGGTCTCGTCCGGGGATTCGGGCCAGTAGACGAAAGTGTCGAAACCGGTGCCGGCGGTGAGGTCGGACAGGATGCGGGCCCATCTGGCGGCGTCGGTGCGGATGGGCGCCTCGCCACGCAGTTCGACCGGGCCCGGGGCGTCGGTGATGTGCCCGACCAGTTGTGCCATTCGGGTGATGCTCGCCGGGTCGCGGCCTGCGTCCGCGGCGGCCGCCGAGATGATGTGCTGCGCCGCAACCCATTTCTCGTACGGCAGGTAGTGCGGGATCGGAGCCGCCCAGCCGTCGGCGATGCGACCGGTCAGTGCGTGGGCCTTCGGTCCGACGCTGCCGAACCAGATGCCGACCGGGTGCGCTGGGGCCGGGCCGGACTGCACGCCGTGCACGGCGTAGTAGGACCCGTTCTCGTGGATCTTCTGCTCTGGTATCCACATCGCGCGGATGATCCGAGTGGCCTCCTCGAGCGCTTGCAGCGCTTCGGGATTGGTCCGTGCCGGTCCACCCATGGCTGTGATCCCTTGCCAGAATGCGCCTGCGCCCAGCGCCAGCTCGAACCGGCCCGCGCTCAGCAGATCCAGGGTGGCGGCCTGCTTTCCGATCATCGCCGCACCCCGCATGGGCAGGCTGGCCACATCGGGGAATACCCGCAGCCTCTCGGTGTCGGCCAGTACGGTGGCAATGACCGCGAAGGTGTCGGCAAAGGGGCCCGCATAGGGATGGTCCTGGATGCCGAGCAGGTCCAATCCTTCTCGGTCGGCCAGGCGGGCCAGCTCACGAAGTTGCTTCAGATCGGACGCGGTTGGTGGCAGTTGCACCCCGAATCGGAGGTTCAACAGAAGGCTCGTTTTCGTTCGATCGCTGTCGATGCATTCATAAGTGGAATTGGGGTTCGCCGCTCATCGGAATGCTGCGGCGTGGTCGATTTGGTGCCTCGTGATTTGATGGCCGAATCGAGCGGTTCGGCCGGGGGCGGTGGCTGGCTGGGTTTTTTCGCTCACGCGCGCTCCGGTGTGTTCACCATGATCGCGGCCTTGCCGAAGCCGCGCCGATGCTCGACCCATCGCTGGGCATCGGCGGCGTCGGAGAGATCGAACTCGGCGCCGACAACGACCCGGACCGCGCCCGCATCGACCAATTCCGCGATCGCCGCGAGGGCCACCGGATCGGGTTCCACCAAGCATGAGGCCGCGCGGATACCCCGCTCCGCCGCCGCGTCCCGGTATCCCTTGATCGACCATGCGGTCGACAGGGCGATCGCGCCACCGGGCATCACGCGGTCGAACAGCGAGGCGCCGAAATCGAATCCCACCAGATCGAGTGCCGCGTCGACCTTCCCGATGTCGGTGACAGCGTCCGGATCGGTGTAGTCCACGCAGGTGTGCGCGCCCAATTCGTGCAGTGTGGCGTGATGTTCGGGACGCGCCAGGGCGGTGACCGTGGCTCCGCGCGCGACCGCCAATTGCACCGCGACGTGACCCACGCCGCCGGAAGCTCCACTGACCAGAACGTGCTGACCGGCCCGAGTCTCGACGGCGTCGAGCATCTGCCACGCCGTCAGGGCGGCCATCGGCAAGCACGCCGCCTCCGCGAAGGACGCCGATTTCGGCATGGGCACCAAGTGATACGCGGGAACGGTCATGTATTCGGCGTAGGTGCCCGCGGGGTAGGGAAACCAGGCCAGACCGTAGAGGCGGTCGCCCACGGCATGGCGGGTCACTCCGTAGCCGACCGCGTCCACCACACCGGCGACGTCCCATCCGGGGATGCAGGGCAGTCGCATGGACTGCTCATAGCCGGAATTTCGGCCGGTGTGCATGTCGATCGGGTTCACGCTGGTCGCCTGCACCGCGATGCGCACTTCCCCGGCGCCAACCTCCGGCCGTGCGACGTCGGCGATCTCGAGTGGCGATCCCCAGTGCTCATGTCGAGCTGCGCGCATGGTTGTACTACTCGGCTGGCGAGCGCCCACGATCATGACGCCCGAACCAGGGCAGTAGCGTCGACGCCGCACCAGCGCACGTAGTGAGGATTGGTCGAAGGTGCTTCGAGCACCTCTTCCAGGGCCTGCGCATCCATGTATTGCTCGCCTCCAACAGGTGGTATCGCGACTGATTTGTTGCGATTTCACGTTATCGGCGGGTTTACGAGAGCCTCAAGCTGCGACAGGTGACGATCTCTGCCGCTTCGGTGACCGGTGCTGCCGCTGCCCTCGACTCCGACCGAGTGACGATTTCTACCAGCTCGGTGACCGAGTCTGCCGCCGTCCTCGTTCTCGGCCCGGCGCTCCCGGAGCCAAATAACCTCTACACTGGAATCAGCGATCCAACCGCGACCAGCATCGCCTCGCCAGCCGCCCAGTCAGGCTGGCTCTAGTGCATTCAAGTGCGCGCTCATGCCGATGCGCGAGTGATCCGAGTGGCTAGGTCGGTGAATCCTGGCACCGCGGGACGGTGAATTCGGGGGATCGGCGGCTGTTTCAGGCCGGGTATAGGGCTTTGAGAAATGCGCCCGCGTCGGGTCGGCGTTGCCGAGGTTGGCCCGGGTGCTCACTTAGCTCGCCTGGTGGTCCCGTCACCTCCGCGCCGCCGAGCCTTGTCAGGGTTGATGGAGATCCGAACACCCTTGTACACCACTGTATTCGGCACATTGTCGTCGTTGTCCGGGTCGCCGGAGTCCGCAGGATCCGGCAGTTCCGCGCGCTCCTCGATGACGATCTGCGCTCGCGCCGCGCCGGGATCGAACATCTCCTGAAACGGCCCGACGAACGACCCCCCGAGGCCGCGGTGCTTCGCCCGAATAGCCGCCAACCCGAACAGCGCCACCGGTCCGATCGTGGCAATCAGCAGCAACAAGTCCCCGCCCATGTCCATGAGCGTACCGACGAGATCCTTCGCTCCGCTTAGATCAAGCCAACGCACGCTCTTGTCGCGTAGAGTGCCAGTCCGACCAGGCTGGGCCGGCTCTCGCAATGACTATCGGGCCGGAAGCATCCAAAGGTCGGTAGTCGAGCGGATCGGGGTAACCACGGTGTGGCGACTGCTGATGCAGCCGGGTTCATGGCCGAAATCCGATGCTGATTCTCGTTGAAATCGGTTGTGGAGCACGGTCTTCGGCGATGCGGGCCAGCATTTCACGCACGGCCAGTACCGAAGTGCCTGCCACCACGTCCACCGTAGCGATCAGCTCCGACAACCGACACTGGATGCAACTGGGAGGTCTGGAACCCTGCGTGCCATACGGCCAGATCCTCACGAATGCGACACGCGGGCAAGGCTTCTGACCCCCAACGCGACACACTGTCATGCCGATGAGCGTAATCCGGCGAGGTCCCGCAAAGCGGCTGCGGCGACCATTCAGCGTGAGCTTATCGGGCGGGGTGCTCGGGTGCTTCGGCCAGCGACAGACTGTTCCCGTCCGGATCCAAAACTTCGACATGGCGCACGCCATTGCCGTAGATCTCCACCGGTTCGTGGTCGACGCCGTGCACGGCGAGGCGGACCAGTATGTCGTCGAGGTCGGTCACGCCGAGCGTGATCATCGCCCCACCCACCCGCGCGGCTCGTACGGCCCGATCATCGACGACCAGCCACGCATTCACACCGACCTGCCATAGGTACTCCTCACCGACGATCTTATCCGCCGGACGCCCGAAGAACACCTCGTACCACTGCTGCGCCTGGGTCCGATCACTGACGCACACGATGCTGTACAAGTCCACTCTCGTCACTCCTGTCGGTAGTTTCGCAAGTATGGACTGCGTCGGCGACCGGAACTCACCGTGAATCGCCCCGGCTTCGATGCACACCGGTTTATCTGTCTCCAGCCGGTTGCTCGGCGTGGAGTGCATAGTAGTCGGCTTCGTACTCGACCGGTGGTTTGCGGCCGAGTCGGTGCATGAGTCGGGACCGGTTGAACCAGCTCACCCAGTCCGCCGTGATCAGTTCGACGTCGGCGAGCCGGTGCAGCGGGCCGCGTCGGAACGGTGAGTCGTCGCGGATCGCTTCGGTCTTGTAGAGCCCAATTGTGGTCTCCGCCAATGCATTAGTGTGTCCTGATAGGTGATAGGGAGGTCGTGATGTAAAAGCGCGAATCTTGTTGTCGCCGTGCTGTTGTGGAGATGAAGGTAGGTCCTTCGATATCGGCATGCAGGTGCAGGTGTCAAACCGCCCCG
>NZ_WMBB01000002.1 GCF_009708175.1 Nocardia aurantiaca | reverse complement strand
TCGTTCTACATGAAGACGCCGGGCGGATTCGACATCGAATTCGGTTGTGAGGGACTGGAAGTCGACGACCACTCGTGGATCGCACGGGAATCCACCGCGGTCAGCCTGTGGGGTCACGACTTCTCCGTCGGATTCAAATAGGCGAGAGCGGACAGGGGCGGCAAGTCGATATGACCACCGAGGAATACCCGTTGATCGACGGGCGCAAGTTCCGGAATGTGCTGGGGCAGTTCTGCACCGGCATCACCGTCATCACCACCTTCGACGGCGAGGGCGAACAGCGGGCCCCCATCGGGTTCGCGTGCCAGTCCTTCGCCGCCCTGTCCCTCGATCCGCCGCTGGTGCTGTTCTGCCCCACCAAGGAGTCCCGCTCCTGGGCGGCGATCGAACGCAACGGCAGCTTCGCCGTGAACATGCTCGCCGAGGAGCAACAGCCGGTGTGTGCCCGCTTCGGCTCCCGCGAATCCGACAAGTTCGCCGGAATCGACTGGCAAACCTCGGAACTGGGCCTCCCGGTGCTGGACGGCGCGTTGGCCACGATCCAGTGCACTGTGGACAACGTGCTCGACGGCGGCGATCACTACATCGTGATCGGCCGGGTCCAGGCCCTGTCGGAGTCCACGGACTCCGGCAGGCCGCTGCTCTTCTACCGGGGCCAGTACACGGCCATCGAACCGGAGAAGACGACGCCCGCGCCCTGGCGCGCGGACCTCGAACACTTCCTCACGACCACCACGTTGGATACGTGGTTGTGAAAAGGCTCAGCTCTCGGGGCTCTCGAGGCCTTCATCCCTGAAACCCCTACTGCCCCGGCGATGTGAAGTGCCCCTGTGGATGTCATCCACAGGGGCACTTCGCATCATGCACCGTTGCGGCATGGATATTCGGACGGCACTCGGGAAAGCCCGAGGTCGATCGCCGGGATGACCCGGCGGTACGGATGAGTCAGGCGATGGCGCGGGCCTGGCGACGGTATTGCCCGGGAGCGAGGCCGTATTCGCGCTTGAACGCCTTGCCGAACGCGAACTCGGAACTGTATCCCGCTCGGGCGGCGACCTTTTCGATGGCGAGGTCGTCCTCACGCAGCAGACGGGCCGCCGTGGTCAGCCGCCAGCGGGTCAGATACGCCAGCGGCGGTTCGCCGACCATGGCGTTGAACTTGCGGGCGAAGGCAGCGCGGGACAGGCCCGCATGGTCGGCGAGGGACTGCACGGTCCAGGGCGCGGCCGGATCGCCGTGCATGGCTTCCAGGGCCGGGGCGACGGCCGGATCACGCAGCGCCGCGGCCCATCCCACCGCCCGCGACCGCGGCTGATCCTCGATCCAGGCACGCAGAATGTAGAGCAGCAGCGAGTCGATCAGCGTCGGCACGATGCCGTGAGACCCGATGCGCGGATTGTCGAGCTCCGCGCCGAGCAACTGAATCGCGGCGGTCAGTTCCGGGTGTCGGCCGTGGCGGGCGGGCAGGTGGATCACCTCGGGCAGCTGCCCCAGCAGCGGATGCGGCCGCTGCCCGTCGAGGTGATAGATGCCGCACAGCAGGCTGGTGGCCGGTCCGTCACCGCCGAGCTGCAGCGCGCCCACCGGCGGACGCTGCGTGTACTGCTCGGGCCGGGGAATCTCCGGCGTGGTGTCCGGGTGATCGGCGAGGATATGCCCCGCCCCGTCCCGGACGAACACCACATCCCCGGGGCCCAGGGCGATGGGCCGGGTGTTGTCCTCGGTCGGGTAGAACCAGCAGGTTCCGTGCAGCACGACATGGAACCCCGCGCCCGCCGTCGGCGGCAGCCGCAGCGCCCACGGCGCGCGGCCATCGGTCCGCACCGAGTTCGGCGCACCGGTCCGCATGGAGGCCAACGCCTCGCTCAGCACGTCCATCGCTGCTCTCCTTCACCTCGGACCCGCGCCCTGCGACCCGGATCCCGCTCCGATTATTCGACGCCACCGTCACTCGACGGTCAGCACCACCTTGCCCACGATGTCCCCGGAAGCGACCAGCTCGTGCGCCTTCCCCACCTCCTCCAACGGCAGCGACGCCGCAATGGTCGGCCGCACCTTCCCCGCATCCACCAACTCCGCGATCTGCTCCAGCGCCCAATAATCCGGCTCCACCGACACCCCCGCGAACCGCCGACCGGCTTCCTTCACGGTCTTCTCCAGCTCCGGATTCACGTGCTCGAGAATGGTCACCAGCACCCCACCCGGCTTCAGCACCCGCAGCGACCGCGCGCCGTCGGCCACGGAATCGAAGACGATGTCGACGTCCTTCACAACCTCGGTGAAATCGGTTGTCCGGTAATCGATCACCTCATCGGCCCCGAGGCCCTTCACGTAGTCGTGCTTCCCCGCGCTCGCCAGCGCGATCACATACGCGCCACGAGCCTTCGCGATCTGTACGGCCAGATGCCCGACCCCGCCCGCTGCCCGGTGAATCAGCACCCGATTCCCTTCCCCGATCCCCGCCTTGTCCACCAACCCCTGCCACGCGGTCAGCGCGGCCAGCGGCAGCGCCGCGGCCTCGACATGGCTCAGCGACTTCGGTTTCCGAGCCATCTGCCGCGAGGGCGTCGCCACATACTCGGCGTAACCCGTTGCGGCACGGGGAAAGAACGGCATCCCATAAACCTCTTCCCCGATCTCATACCGCGCCCCCGGCCCCGCAGCCTCCACCACTCCGGAGATATCCCATCCAACCCCGAACGGCGGCTGCCCCAACAACGGAAACGCCCCCGACCGCACCGCCACATCAACAGGATTGACCGCACTGGCCTTCACCCGAACCAGCACCTCCCCCGAAAGCAACTCCGGCTTCTCGACCTCCACAACCTCCAAAACCTCGGTCCCGCCGAAGTTCTTCTGCATCACCGCACGCATCGCCGCCTCCTCCAACGCTGTTCTCGGCTCCTCCGTCGAACCGAACACCGACAACGTTAGACAGGAGATAGAAGACTCTGAATGCCCAAACGTCTCTTGTTTTTGTCCCTACGTATTCATGCGGAGACAATTTCTTGTGAAGCCGGAATCAACCCCTCATCGGCGACGGCTCCGCTGTTCTTCCAACGCGGTCAGATCGACGGCGACCGTCCGCTACGCCTTCCGCGGCCGTGCCGGCGCGACCGATCGACGTCGCACGTCGCAGGTCCGTCGAATCCAAGCCCACGGTGACCGCATGTCCAGCCACACACGAAACCTCGATCGCGCTTGGCTGGCCATCACCCTGGACCCGCGATGCCGTGACGACCTGACCCGCCAGCATCCACTCAGGGGCATACTCGGGCATACCGAGGTAGGCGGTATGCGATTGGAGCAATGGCAATACGAGGTCACCGGCAGCGGTCGGATCTGGTATGCAATCGATGACGAGCAGCGCATCGTATGGGTAACCTCGGCCGGAACCGGCCATCCTCGACAAACCGAGCGACATCGGCATTGAACAAGACTGGGCCGCAACCGGAGTCGGTTGCGGCCCAGTCAGGGCGAGGGTCAGGCGTTGGCGGCCGACTTCTCCTTTTCGCGCTGGAGTTCCAGGGCGATGTCGATGAGCTGGTCTTCCTGGCCGCCCACCAGCTTGCGCTGGCCGGCGCGGACGAGCATTTCGGCGGCGGAGACGCCGTAGCGTTCGGCCTGGCGTTCGGCGTGACGCAGGAACGACGAGTAGACGCCGGCGTAGCCCATCATGAGAGCCTGGCGGTCGAGGAGGCATTCGCTCGGCATGGCCGGGCGGACGACATCTTCGGCGGCATCCGTGACGGCGAAGAAGTCGACGCCGGTCTTGATGCCGAGCTTGTCGCAGACGCCGATGAAGGCCTCGACCGGGAGGTTGCCCGCGCCCGCGCCGAAACGGCGAGCGCTGCCGTCGATCTGGGTCGCGCCGGCGCGGACGGCGTAGACCGAGTTGGCGACGGCGAGGCCCAGGTTCTCATGGCCGTGGAAGCCGACCTGGGCGTCGTCGCCGAGTTCGGCGACCAGGGCGGAGACGCGGTCGGTGACCTGCTCGAGAACGAGGGCACCGGCTGAGTCGACGACATAGACGCACTGACAGCCCGCGTCGGCCATGATGCGGGCCTGCTTGGCCAGGTTCTCCGGCGTGGTGGAGTGCGCCATCATCAGGAAGCCGACGGTCTCGAGGCCGAGATCGCGCGCCATGGTGAAATGCTGGATGGAGACATCCGCCTCGGTGCAGTGGGTGGCGATGCGGCAGATGCTCGCGCCATTGTCCTGCGAGATCTTGATGTCTTCCTTGACGCCGACGCCCGGCAGCATGAGGAAGGCGATCTTGGCCCGCTTGGCGGTCTCCGCGGCGGCCTTGATCAGTTCCTGCTCAGGGGTTTTCGAGAAACCGTAGTTGAACGAGGAGCCGCCCAGCCCGTCGCCGTGGGTGACCTCGAGCACCGGGACACCGGACGCGTCGAGGGCGGCGACGATATCGCGCACTTCCTGCACGGTGAACTGGTGGCGCTTGTGGTGCGAGCCGTCGCGCAGGCTGGTGTCGGTGACCCGGACATCCAGATCCGCGGAAAACGGCTTGAGGATGTTTGAATTGCTCACTGTCGGAACTCCTTACACCCGAGCCGAGATGATCTGGTCAGCGAGGACCTCGCCGACGCGGGTCGCGGCGGCGGTCATGATGTCGAGGTTGCCCGAATACGGCGGCAGGAAGTCGCCCGCGCCCTCGACCTCGACGAAGATCGAGACCTTCGCCATGCCACCGGAAACCAGCGACGGCTCGTCGAACTGCGGCTCGTTGAGCAGCCGGTAGCCGGGGACATACTCCTGGATGGACTTCTCCATCCGGTGCACCGATTCGGTGATGGCGTCGCGGTCGGCGTCCTCGGGGATGGCGCAGAAGATGGTGTCGCGCATGATCATCGGTGGCTCGGCCGGATTCAGGATGATGATCGCCTTGCCGCGCTTGGCGCCGCCGATGCTCTCCACGCCGGCCGAGGTGGTCTTGGTGAACTCGTCGATGTTCGCGCGGGTGCCCGGACCGGCCGACACCGACGACACCGAGGCCACGATCTCGGCGTACTCCACCGGCACCACGCGCGAGACCGCGTGCACCATGGGAATGGTCGCCTGGCCACCACAGGTGATCATGTTGACGTTCAGCTCGTCACGCAGCGAGTCCAGGTTGACCGGCGGAATCACGGCGGGGCCGACGGCGGCCGGGGTGAGGTCGACGGCGCGGATGCCCGCCTCGGCGTATTTGGGCGCGTAGGCCCGGTGCACGTACGCGGAGGTGGCCTCGAACAGCAGGTCCGGCTTCTCCGGCAGCGCCAGCAGCCAGTCCGCGCCCTCGGCTGAGGTCTCCAGGCCCAGACCGCGGGCACGCTTGAGGCCCTCGGACTCCGGGTCGATGCCGATCATCCAGCGCGGCTCGATCTTCTCCGAACGCAGCAGCTTGTACAGCAGGTCGGTGCTGATATTGCCGGACCCGACGATCGCGGCGGTGACTTTGCTTGCAGTCACGGCTTTCTCCTACTCGGTGAGGTCAGTGTCGTTGCGACGCGGTCTGTTCGGGGATCGCTTACGCGAATCCCAGATGGACGGAGCCGAGTCCGGCGAACTCGGCGATGAACTCGTCGCCCGGGCGGGCGTCGATGGCGCGGGTGCAGGAGCCGGGCAGCACGATGTCGCCCGCCTTCAGGCGCACCCCGAAGGAGGCGACCTTGCGCGCCAACCACGCCACCGCGATGGTCGGGTCACCCAGCACCGCGTCCGAGCGGCCCTCGGCGATGACCTCGCCATTGCGGGTCAGCACGGCGTCGATGTTCTTGATATCCAGCTGATCCGGCGAGACGCGCTGCTTGCCGAGCACGTATCCGGCCGACGACGCATTGTCGGCGATGGTGTCGCACAGGGCGATCTTCCAGTCCTTGATGCGGGTGTCGATGAGCTCGATGGAGGGCGCATAGGCGACGGTGGCCTTGCGCACGTCCTCCTCGGTGCAGTCCGCACCGGGCAGGTCGGCGCCCAGGATGAAGCCGACCTCGACCTCCACGCGCGGGTACAGGTACTTGGAGGTGTCGACCGGAATGTCCTCGAAGACTTCCATTTCCGCGAGCAGGTGCCCGTAGTCGGGTTCGTCCACGCCCATCATCTGCTGCATGGCCTTGGACGACAGGCCCACCTTGTGCCCGACCACCTTCGCGCCGCCGTCGAAGCGCCGGCGCATGTTGATGAGCTGGATCTCGTAGGCGTCGACCACGTCGATCTCGGGGTGGCGCAGGGCCAGCGGATCGATCGGAACCCGCGTCCGCTCCGCCGCCTCGAGCTCATCGGCAAGTTCCTTGCGTAGCGCGTCGGTCAGCACGCTGTGTTCCTTCCATCGGGGGTACCGGCCGGTGGCCATCCGGTGAAGAGACTAGAAACTGAAACGAGTTTTTGTGAATAACGTCGCTTCAGCAGTCCCATCTGCCAGACCAACATAGACCAAACCAGGATCGATTCTATAACGTGTTCTACATGACTGATCGGGATTACGACGTGGTGGTGGTCGGCAGCGGTGCCGCCGGTATGTCCGCCGCCCTCACCGCTGCGCACCACGGTCTGCGCACGGTGCTCATCGAAAAAGCCGCTCATTACGGTGGTTCTACCGCGCGATCGGGCGGTGGCGTCTGGATTCCCGGAAACAAGGTACTCAAGGCCGCGGGCCGCGGGAACGACCTCGACGAGGCGCGCACCTATCTGTACAGCATCATCGGCGACGTGGTGCCGAAGGAGAAGATCGACACCTACATCGATCGCGGCGCGGAAGCCTTCGACTACGTGCTCGACCACTCGGCCCTGAAGATGACCTGGGTGCCCGGCTACTCCGACTACTACCCGGAGGCACCGGGCGGCAAGGCGGACGGCCGCTCCTGCGAGCCCAAGCCGTTCAACCTCAAGGTCCTGGGCGCGGAGCGCTTCAACCTGGAGCCCGCCTACAGCAAGGCGCCGCTCAACGTCGTCGTCATGCAGGCGGATTACAAGAAGCTCAACCTGATTCGCCGACACCCGAGCGGCATCGCGCGCGTGCTGCGCGTCGGCACCCGCTGGGCGTGGGGCAAGGTCACCGGCAAGGCGCTGGTCGGCATGGGCCAGGCCATCATCGCGGGCCTGCGCAAGGGCCTGATGGACGCGAATGTGCCGGTGCTGCTGAACACTCCGCTCACCGGACTGGTGATCGAGAACGGCGTGGTCACCGGCGTCGACGCCGAGCAGAACGGCGAGAGCGTCCGGTTCAACGCCAAATTCGGCGTCATCCTGGCCAGCGGCGGCTTCGAGCACAACGCCGATATGCGGCACAAGTACCAGCGTGAACCCATCACCACCGAGTGGACCACCGGTGCGGCCGCCAATACCGGCGACGGCATCCGGGCGGGCATCGCGGCGGGCGCGGACATCGCCTTCATGGACGACGCCTGGTGGGGGCCGACCACCTTCCGTGGTGAAGGCAAGCCCTGGTTCTGCCTCGCAGAGCGGAATCTGCCCGGCAGCATCATGATCAACACGCAAGGTAAGCGCTTCGGTAATGAGTCCGCTCCTTACGTCGAGGCTGTGCACACCATGTACGGCGGCGAATACGGGCAGGGTGAGGGGCCGGGCGAGAACGTGCCGTGCTGGCTGGTGTTCGATCAGCGCTACCGGTCCCGCTACATCTTCGCCGGATTGCAGCCTGGCCAGCGGATTCCGTCCCGCTGGATGGAAAACGACCTGATCGTCGTCGCGCCCACGGTGGCCGAGCTGGCCGAGAAGATCGGCGTACCCGCCGATCAGCTGGCCGCCACCATCGAGCGCTTCAACGGTTTCGCCGAGACCGGCAAGGACCTCGACTACAACCGCGGCGACAGCGCCTACGACCGCTACTACGGCGACCAGACCATCAAGCCGAACCCCTGCCTGAACAAGCTCGAGGTCGGCCCGTTCTACGCGGTCAAGATGGTCCCCGGCGACCTGGGCACCAAGGGCGGCCTGGTCACCGACAACGACGCCCGCGTACTGCGCGAGGACGGCACCGTCATCGAAGGGCTGTACGCCGCGGGCAACACCTCCTCCCCGGTCATGGGCCACACCTACGCCGGTCCCGGCGCGACCATCGGCCCCGCCATCACCTTCGGTTATCTGGCGGCCCTCGATATCGCCGCCAAGGCGAAGAACGGCGCTCCGGTGGCCGGAACGGTGTCATCCAAAGAAGCGTCCTGAACCGTCCCAACCCGGTTCAGGATCGGGTTGGGCGCGAGTCGGGTCACGTCGAGTCCGCGCCCAACCCACCCCGCATGCCCCGTCGTACCGCTCTATCCCGGCGGGGCGCGGACAACTGAACAGCCCGCGCCCGCCGCCCGAACGCTCTTTCCGGCGGCGGGCCGGGAACCCAGACTTTCGAGCGCGCCCGGCGCGCTACCCGGTCAGCGGGCCGGCGGCTTGCGGGGAGGCGAGCCGCGCCGGACCATCGGACGCGAGTGACGAGGAGAACCCTTCATGCCCATCGATTTGAACGTCGCGCTCGGCGCGCAGATCCCGGCGCGCGAATTCAGCTGGTCGGCCGGCGATGTGCAGACATACAACCTGGCGCTGGGCGCGGGCAACCGCTGGACCGACCCGGCCGAGCTGCGCTACGTCGACGACCGCGAGCCCGCAGTGCTGCCCTCCTTCGCGACCGTCGCGCCGTCCTTCCACGAGACCGAGCCGCCGAAGGTGAAATTCGACGGCATCGACATCGATCTGGCGAAGGTCGTGCACGGCAGCCAGGAGATCATCGTGCACCGGCCGATCCCCGCCTCGGGCAAGGCGACCACGGTCGGCCGCATCAGCGAGATCTGGGACAAGGGCAGCAATGCCGTCATCTGGCGCGAGGATGTCGCCACCGGCAGCGACGGCGAGCCCCTGTGGACCTCCCGCTCCTCCATCTTCGCCAAGGGCGAGGGCGGCTTCGGAGGCGACCGCGGCCCCAGCGCCAAGACCGAACTCCCCGACCGCGCACCGGATTTCGAGGTCCTGACCCCCACCCTGCCCCAGCAGGCCCTGCTCTACCGCATGTGCGGCGACCGCAACCCGCTGCATTCAGCCCCCGAATTCGCCCGCAACGCCGGATTCCCGAACCCGATCCTGCACGGTTTGTGCACCTACGGTTTGGTCCTGAAGGCCGCCACCGACACGGTGCTGGCCTCGGATGTGGCCCGGGTCAAGGGTTTCCGCGCCCGCTTCGCCGGCGTCATGTACCCCGGTGAGACCCTGCGCTCCCGGATCTGGCAGCAGGACGGCGAACTCGTCATCGCGGTCACCGTCGTCGAGCGCGACGACGCCCCCGTCCTCGCCGACGTGGTCCTCACCCACTCATAACTCGACACGGGCTTCGCGATCAGGGAGCTCTCACCGCGGGAAATCGGACAGATTTCCCCGGCGGGAGCTCCCTGATCGCGTTGGGCACCCGGTGTGCGGGGCACGGGTCGGGGGGCTACGGCGGGATGTAATCGAACTCTGAGCCAGTGGCGACTCGGCTCTGTGGATTCGAGCGGTCGCACTGCGAGGCGGACCGGATTCGGCCCGGACCGAGACCCGCTGGGTGGCACAACAATCCGGCCATAAGCCCCAAACCGGATATAACGTCAGACGCAAACTTTCAGCGCGCCAATGGGATCGACGATCGGGGAAGTTGCTGAAAGCGGCCGAAATTCGATTGCCCCTGCCCCCGGGACGCACTGAAGGCGTAACCTCTTCAGGCATACGGTAAACATTTAGCTAACCAACTGAATACCTAGCTGACTACAACCGATACCCATGGAGAAGGTGAACAAATGGCCGCCTGGCAAGTGTTCACAGCCACTCTCGCAACGCTGGTGATCATGACGATCACCATCATGAGCCTGCACCACCCCCATCAAGATCCGAACAGACTCTCCGTCGATCGGATCCGTGAGCGAATCATCAAGGAGCACAACGCATTAGCATTGACACCCCGCGACACCTCCGCCTGGTCGCACCTCGCCCCGGATCACCCCCTGGGCGTCCAGGAAGCCCATCGCACCATGCAGCAGCACCGCCGCTGCCCGGTTGCGGAATGCGCGCGCAAAGCCGCGGCATTCCGTGCGCTCGTCGACGCGGGTCGCATCAAGCCGACCCGCATGCCCCCCGCCCTCCAGTAATCGCCCGCGGCGGCCGCATCCGTCCCGCTCAGACCCCGGACAGGTATCCGGGCGGGACGGCGGTCACCAGCCAGACCCCATTGGTGCTGACCCGGAATTCGTACCCGTCGCGGTGCATGCCCGCGGCATCCACCGTCAGCACCACGGGCCTGCCACGTCGCGCCCCGACTTTGACGGCGGTCTCCGTGTCCGCCGACAGATGAACGTCGTGGCGGCGCATGGGCTTCAGCCCCTCGGCGCGAATTCCGGGCAGGGCCGCGGCAACGGTGCCGTGGTAGAGCACATCGGGCGGCGTGGTCGCCCGATACTCCAGGTCAACGTCGACACTGTGCCCCTGACTCGCGCGAATCCGGGTCCCCGTCGCATCGAATTCGAAGCGGCGCTTGTTGTTCCGCGCCACCACCTCGTCCAGCTCGGGCCGCGAGATCGCGCGCCCGTGCCGGCCGAGCGCCTCCAGTAGGAGGGCGACGTCCACCCACCCTGCCGAGTCCAGCTCGATGCCGATCGCCTCCGGGGCGTGCCGTAAATGCCTCGACAGCCGTTTGGAGGTCTTGACCAGTCGCTGTTCTTCCATGGCGCGAGTGAACCAGCCCCGCGGCCCGATTCGAAGCGAATTTCGCCTCAGCCGCCGGTCCGGTCGTCCGCCAAGCCGCGAACCAGCAGGGCGTACAACATGATCACGGTGAACGGCGCGAGAATCGGCACCCAGGTCAGTCCGGCGGGCAGCACACTCGCGGCCCCCGCGGCCACCGTGAAGACCAGCGCGCCCGCCACCGACGGAATCGTGGTCGGCACCACGCCCACCGGGGCCGACACGGTGGCGGTGTTCAGCAGGTAGGTGGTCGCGACCAGCCCGATGCCGCCCGCCACCAGCGCCCCGGTCCCGATCCAGGCCACGGCCGCCATGGCGGCCAGTACGGCCAGCACCGCGCACACCCGCCAGCGCCACCCGGCCACCGCAAGCACGATCACCGGAATCACCGCCCACGGCAGCACGATGGCCACCGCGCCCGCGAGCAGCACCCCGGACAGCACCGCCAGGAACTTGGTCATCGGCGGACCCTCACGGTGCGGCGGTGTTCCGGCAACATGCGCATGACCTGATCGAGGCGGGTGTCCTCCGGCCAGGGCACGATATCGACGCCCACGGTGCCCATATCGCGGTACATGGACGTGCGTTCCAGCTGCCACATGCGCGCGAGGGTGGGGTCCAGGCCGTCACCGAAAGGCGGGCCGCGCAGCACGTCCACTACCACCACGACATGCCCGCGCTTGCGCAGATCGATGAGGGCCAGCGCGAATTGGGTGTCCAGCAGGGTGGAGAAGGCGACGATCACCGCGCCGATGGGGACCGCGGCGTGCGGGGCCAGCGTGCCCTCGGTGAGGATGTGCTCGTCGCCGACATCGAGCACGGCGTCCACGATGCGGTAGAACTGCCGCCGGCCGATATCCGGTCGCAGCCAGCGCGGACTGCGGCCGAGGCACACCACGGCGGTGCGGTCACCGGCCTGGAGCGCGGACTGGGCGACCTGGGCCGCGCCGCGCACGGACAGCTCCAGCGAGTCCGAGGCGGGCCCTGGGGCCTGCATCGAAGTGTCCACCAGCACAACGACATCCGCGGCGCGGTTGGTGAAGCGCTCGGTCACGAACAGCTGCCCGCGCCGCGCGCTCACCGGCCAGTTCACCGTGCGCAGCTGATCGCCCGGCGTATATGCCCGGATATCGGCGTATTCCACACCCGGGCCGTGCCGCCGGGTCAGATGAGTGCCCATGCGTTCGGGAAGTTCCGTGCGCGGCAACCGCATGCGCTGCGGATCGGTGATCGGGTAGACGTACACCTCACCGGCGGGCAGCCGCACCGAGGCCACCGCCAGACCGGCCGGGCTCAGCGCGCTCACCCGCATCGGCACCGGATACCGCCCCCAGCGCGGCGCCGACAGCGCCAGCCGCAGCCCGGCCGGCGCGGTCCCGGAGTCCACTGTCTCCTCGACATGGATCTCCATGCTCGGCAATGGTTCCGGATGCAGCCGCAGCAGCGCGTGCCCGCTCTCCACGAACGCGCCGGCGGTCAGCACCACCTCCTCGGTCTCGAAACAGCGCAGCACCCCCGCCCCGTCCACCTGGATGCGGGTGCGCGACTGCTGCAGCGGCGCGGTGGCCAGCACCCCGAGCATGGGCGCCGCGAACACCACCAGCTGCCACTTCCCCAGCACCACCGCCAGGACCAGCGCGGGCGCGGACACCGCGGCGAGCATGAACACCAACGGCGCCGGCCGCCAGCGCAATTCGGCCTCGACGGTCGTACTCGTGTCGCGATGCTTCATCCGTGCCTCAGGCTTGGGCGGTGGCGCGCGGAACCGGCAGGCGGCGCAGCAGTTCGGAGATCACGTCCTCGCCGCGGATGCGGCGTACCCACATCTCGGGGCGCAGGGTGATCCGGTGGGCCATGGCCGGAATGGCCAGAGCCTTCACGTCTTCGGGCACCACGTAGTCCCGCCCGTGCAGCAGCGCCCGGGCCCGGGCCATCTGGACCAGGTCCAGTTCGGCGCGGGGGCTCGCGCCGACCTCCACCTGCGGATGCCCGCGGGTGGCCGAGGCCAGTGAGACCACGTAGCCGACCACATCCGGGTGCACCGTCACGAATTCCACCGACTGCCGCATCTCCAGCAGACCGTCGGCGTCCACCACCTGCCCGATCTGGGCCGGTTGCGAGCCGCGTTCGAGGCGACGGCGGATCATGTTCATCTCGTCGCTCTCCGACAGGTAGCCCAGCCGCAACTGCATGGCGAAGCGGTCGAGCTGGGCCTCGGGCAGCGGATAGGTGCCCTCGTACTCGATCGGATTGTCGGTCGCGAAGACGATGAAAGGCTGTGGCAGCGGGAAGGTTTCGCCGTCGATGGAGACCTGCCCCTCGGCCATGGCCTCCAGCAGCGCGGCCTGCGTCTTGGGCGGGGTGCGGTTCACCTCGTCGGCCAGCAGCATATTGGTGAACACCGGGCCGCGCCGGAAACTGAAACGGCCCGAATGCATGTCGTAGATGGTGGAGCCGATGAGATCGGCGGGCAGCAGGTCCGGGGTGAACTGGACGCGGGTGAAGTTCAGCCCGAGCGCGGTCGCGAAGGAGCGCGCGATGAGGGTCTTGCCCAGCCCGGGCAGATCCTCGATCAGGATATGGCCCCCGGACAGCACCGCGATCATGATCAGCTGCAGCTCATCCCGCTTGCCGACCACGACCCGGGATACTTCACGCAGCACCGCGTCGGTGCGCTTGATGGTCACGTCCATCGGTGATGTCATCGCATGTCTCGCATCTCATCTCACATGTCCTGCAGTCGGCGCAGGATTTCGTCCAGGGCGGCGCGGCCGGGTGCGCGATTGACCTGATCGCGCAGCGCCGAGTTCGCCGGGTCCACCCAGCGCCACAGTTCGGGCCCGAACTGCAGCTGCCCCGCCACTTCCAGCGCACGCCGGTTCTTGGCCATCCGGTGCCCGCTGGTCAGTTCGAATTCCTTGGCCAGCAGCGGCCGCAGGTGCCGATCCCAGTCGGCACGCGAGCCCTCGGATCGGTCGGCCAGCATCTGCGCGCGCGCCTGCCAGCGGCGCAGCATCTCGACGGGGCCGTTGTCGATGTCGTTGTCGTCCGGTTCGGGCGGGGCGAGCCGGCGCGACCGCTCCACCAGCGACCACACCAGCAGTCCCAGCGCCGCGGCCACCGGAATCCCGGTGAGGGCCACCAGATGTTCGCGCTGATCGCCGAGCGCGAGCAGTTCGAACAGGATGGCCAGCGCCACCGCGCCCACCGTGATCGCGCCCCGGTTCATGGGCGGCCCCCCGTTCGGTCCCGCGGGAGCCGCACTGCGACACAGTTTTTCATACCGCTTGCCCCTGTAGATCGGCCAGCACGATGCGCAGCAGCTGCTCGGCCCGCATGCGCTGCCACTCCAGCATGGCGTGCGGGCTGAACCGCGCCTCCTCGAACAGCGCCACCAGTTCCCGCGCCGACGCGTCGTGCAGGAAGCCGCGATCGAAGGCTCGCGCCAGCACCTCGGACGGGGTGTCGGAGGCCAGCGGCGCGACCTCCCGCGCCTGCGCCAGACCTCGTTCCATCGCGACGTAGCAGGCGATGATGGCGGTGCGCGGATCCTGGCCCGGCGCGATCATGGCCGCCAGGCCCATCTCCGCCACCTTGGCCAGCGAGACGGCCTCGGCGGCGGTGGGCTCCGGCAGCGGCGTGCGCTCCAGCGCGGGCCGGCGATTCGAGCTCACCGCCACCACGACCAAGCCGGTCATGGCGATCAGCACCAGCACGCTCGCGGTGATCCCGACCAGCAGCAGCGCGGTTCCGGTCAGCGTCGGCTCGGGCACCGAGTCCGCCGGAGGCGTCACGGTTTCCACGGGTTGCCGGGTGGCCCCGGTGGCCGTCGCGGAAGGCTGGGAACCGGTCTCGCTCTGTCGGCCCGGCGCCACCAGATACACCGACAGCACCGCGGTCACGACCAGCGCGAGGCCCGCGATCACGATCAGCACCATGAGCCCGAGCCGCCGCAGGCCCGGAACCCGGACCGCGCTCTCGCGATCGGGTTCGGGCATGGACAGCGGGAGCCGATGCTGGCTATTGATCACACCCGCCACCAAAATCACCATCGACACCAGCAGCAGCACCGGCATCAACGCCAGTGACACCGCCGACGACGGATGCGGCGCGGCGGGTCCTCCGGTCCCCGGAATGTACCCGCGCAGTGCGACGACAGCCAGCACCACGAGCCCGATCAGTGCGATCGCCCGCGTTGCCACCGTCCCCACCCCAGTCACGAACACTCCTAACCAGAGTCCAGCAGAAACAGGCACATAGTTACATGCCAAGCGGTTCGTCAGGACCAAAATCGAGAAGCTGGGATCACATACCCGCCGTGCATAAATCCCCCACCAGCACGACGACCTGCGGCAGTCCCGAAAACCCAGGTCATCCCGCTCAACCCCGCCCCCGCCCGCGCAACCCCACTTATCACCATCCGCGAACGGTCCCCGTGCTCGCGACCATACAACGGGATCAGGGAGCTCCGGGTGTGCGTGGCAAGACGATGCGGCACACTCGGAGCTCCCTGATCGTGGATCGGGAGCCGGTCAGGCGGTGCGGCGCACCCTGGCGCGCAGACGGGTCAGCGGCGAGGGAGCGGCAAGGTCGCGAGCCGTGACCGACGGCGTCGGGTAGGGGGTGACCACCGGGACGACGCGGGGCGCGGTCCGGGGCTCGACCAAGCGGCCGAGGGCGCGGAAGTCCCAGCCGGCCGCGAGCCAGGGCTCCGGGTCGAGGGTGTTGCGGGCATCGATGATGACCCGGCCCCGGACCACCGTGCGCAGGAAAGCCGGGTCCAGCTCCTGGAATTCGCGCCACTCGGTCAGATGCAGCACCACATCCGCCTCGTGCAGCGCGGCCGCCGCGGTGGCCGCGAAGACCAGCTGCGGCGCCACCGCGCGGGCCGGACCCGTTGCGGCAGGGTCGAATACGGTCACGTCGACGCCCGCCGCGTGCAGCTGCACCGCCACATCGAGCGCCGGTGAATCGCGCACGTCGTCCGACAGCGGCTTGAAGGCCGCGCCCAGGATGCCGACCCGGCCCGACGGCCGCAGCGCACCGCCGAGCAGACCCAGCGTCTCCCGCACCACGCGCTCCCGCCGACGCAGGTTGACCGCGTCGATATCGCGCAGGAACTCGACCGACTCCCCCGCGCCGAGTTCGGTCGCGCGCGCGATCAGCGCACGCACGTCCTTCGGCAGACAGCCGCCGCCGTAGCCGAGGCCCGCGCCCAGGAACTTGCGGCCGATCCGGTCGTCGTGGCCGAGAGCGTCGGCCAGCAGGGTCACGTCCGCGCCGGTGAGGTCGCACAGCTCGGCCATGGCATTGATGAACGAGATCTTGGTCGCCAGAAAGGCATTGGCGGAGACCTTGATCAGTTCGGCGGTCGGCAGGTTGGTGATCACCACCGGTGAGCCCGCGGCGATGGGCGTGGCGTAGACCTGCCGCAGCGCCCATTCCGCGTCCGGGGTGGTCACGCCGAAGACCAGCCGGTTCGGGCGCAGGGTGTCGTAGACCGCGTGGCCCTCGCGCAGGAACTCCGGGTTCCAGGCCAGGTCCACCGAAATCCCATCCGGCGCGAGCTCGGCGATGCGCGAGGTCAGAGCCTCGGCGGTGCCCACCGGCACCGTGGACTTGCCGACGATCAGGCAGTTGCGGGTCAGGTGCGGCACCAGTCCATCCAGCGCGGAGTACAACTGCGACAGGTCGGCGGCGCCGTTCACGCCGGGAGGCGTTCCGACACACAGGAAGTGGACATCGGCGAACTCGGCGGCCTCGACCAGCGACGTGCCGAAGCGCAGCCGCCCGTCCGCCACATGCCCGGCCAGCAGTTCCGGCAGCCCGGGCTCGTGGAAGGGCACCCGCCCGGCGGACAGCGACGCGGCCTTTGCCGGATTGTTGTCCACGCCCAGCACTTCGAAGCCGAGTTCGGCCATGCCCGCGGCATGGGTGGCACCCAGGTAGCCGGTGCCGATGACGGAGATGCGGAGCATCAGGATGCCTCCTTGGTGGCCGGGACCTCGCCCCGCGCCGAATCGGGCCGCAGGCGTTCCGCGATCACCTCGCGGTAGTGGCGGATGAGCAGATCGTTGACTGCCGCCCAGGACCGGTCGCGCACGCTGCGCACCGCGATCTCCGCGGTCTGTTCGCGCAGCTGCGGGTCCTCGACCAGGCGGCGCACCAGTTCGGTCATGGCGTCGGCGTCGCCGGGCGGGTAGAGGAAACCGGCGCCGGGCGTGATCACATCGATGGGGCCGCCCGACTTGGGCGCGACCACGGGCACGCCGGAGGCCAGCGCCTCCTGCGCGGCCTGGCAGTAGGTCTCATGGCGGCCGGTATGCACGAACACATCCAGCGAGGCGTAGGCCGCGGCGAGTTCCGCACCGTGCAGCACGCCCAGGAACTCCGCGTCCGGCAACAACTTTCGCAGCCGCTTCTCCTCCGGGCCGCCGCCCACCACAACCAGCCGCACGCCCGGCAGCGGGCGCAGAGCGGCGAGCAGCTCGAGCTCCTTCTCCGGCGCGAGCCGCCCGACATACCCGACCAGCGTTTCGCCATTGGGAGCCAGTCGCTTGCGCAGGCGCTCCGACCGCCGGGAGGGCCCGAACTGCTGCAGGTCGACCCCGCGCGGCCAGCGGCCCAGCCCCGGAACGCCCATCAATTCCAGCTGGCGCAGGCTGGCGGTGGAGGGCGCGAGGGTGCGGTCCACCCGCAGGTGGATGCGGCGGGTCAGCGCGGTCATGGCACGGACGCCGCCGGGGAGGTCGTAACGCAAGGCGAAACCCACCAGATCGGTCTGATAGATGGCCACGGTCGGGATCCCGAGCTCGTTCGCGACCTTGGCCGCCTGATAACCGAGCGTCGCCGGCGAGGCGATATGCACCACGTCGGGCCGGAATTCGCGCATGATCTTGCGCAACCGGCGGCGGGTCTCCAGCCCGATCCGGAAGTCCCGGTAGAAGGGCAGCCGGGCCCCGCGCACCACGTGTACACGGAACCCGGCGTATTCGCGCGGGCCGGTCGGGGCCACCAGCGCGGCCTCGTGTCCCTTGGCGGCCAGGTGATCCAGTACTCGGCGGACGGAGTTGGTGACGCCGTTGACCTGGGGAAGAAAGGACTCGGCGACGACCAGCACCCGCAATCGGGCGCTTTTCCGGATATGGGGGCTACTCGGTATGCTCGGGTTCCGCGGCGCGGAATCCCTTGCCTGCTCGCGGATTCGCATCGTTCCCCTCCGGTTCGGTGCTGCTCCTGACGCCACGGTAGGAAGCGGCCCGCAACGCCAGACCCCCTCCGCGTTGACGGCACGTGAACCGTGCGCGTCGATCAAGTCGGCCAGTTCACCGGGGCTTCGCCGAACGGCTATCGAGACTCGAGGTTTACCGGTTCGCGCAGCTCGCCGAGGCGGCTCAGGGTGCGATAAAGATCAGGGACACGCTCGATTTCACCCACGTGGAATTCGTCGAAGCAGATCAGAGCGGCGTCGCCGAGCAGCGCCTCACCGAGGCGTCGATACTCCCGTACTCGTGGATGCCGGCGTTCAACCTCGCGAAGAAGGCGTGAAAGTGGTATCGCCGCTTGCGATTCGAGGACACCGACGCGAAGAAGCGGTTCATGAGCATGGTCTTGCCGCGCCCTGGCCCGCCATACGGGTAGAGCCCGCGCGGTCGCCGCCATCGGTGCCCCACCCGCGCGGCGCGACCGATCCGGCTACCGCGGCCGCCGATTTCATCGCGGTCATCGAGGGCCTGGTCTTCGACCGTTTCGCCGGCGCCAGAACCACGCTGGCCCCCGGAAACGCCGCGAGCGTGCGTCAGCTCGCGGGCGTACTGGCCACCCAGCTCAGGAGCGCCGCACGATCCTGATCGCCGTGTCCGGCCAGGGCGGCCGTCGCAGCACCGCGGCGGTGCCCAGTACGGCCGAGATCAGCCCGGTCAGCACGCCGAGCAGCGCGATCCGGCTCATATCGACGGCGGGCTCCCATTTCACCTTGTCGGCGCGCACCACGAAGATCCCCAATGGCCTGGGTCCCAGCAACCCGCCGGTCCCGGTCACGGTGATGATGGTCGCGCCATCCGAGGTCTCATACGGCTCCCCGTAATTGAGCCCACCCCCGAAAACCGGCAGTCCCAACCGTTCCCGCACCGTCATTCCGATCCCCTTCCCCGCGTCGATCCACCCATCAAGCGCCACCCATCAAGCTACCCCCGCCGTGCAGCTTCCACTGGTGGGCGGTGGAATCGGCGCGTACACGGGCGCGGTCCTGCTTGGCCCGGTCTCGCTGGTCGGATGTGGTGTCGGGAAGCTGCGGTCAGCCGGATTCCTGGCGGCTACACCACTACTCCCATCAGGACTTCGGCGTAGCCAGCCGCTCCACGACCCTGGCCTGCCTGATGAAGGCGATGAATCCGATACCCATCACCGTCCATCCGACGAGCGTCACGTCGTACAGAACCTTCTTCCATACCGGATCGTCGGAAATCACGGGCGTCGCGATCGCGAGGAGCACCGCTCCGATCACGGAGACCAGGGCGGCTACCTCCATCACCTGCCCCTCTCTCCCCCAACGCTTGAACCAGCGCGAAGCGAAAAGAGCACCGACACCGAGAAACCAGAACCCGAAGCCGATCCACAACACAACGCTCATTACAACCCAACCTTGTCGAACGCCTTGGGCCGTGCCCATTCCCGGCAGTATCGCGCATGGACCCGACAAAGTTCGCAGGCCCGGTCAAGAGCCGCAAAAGCGTCGGCCGCACACGGCGGGACCCTGCGCGGCGAGCCGATCCGGTAGTCGTCGAATAGCGGCTGCGCCGTCGACCGCATAGGGCGGGCGGAAGCGGCGTTCGCGGTCGGAGGCGGGCACACCGACGCGCGTCCTTGTCGACGGACTCCACCGTCGCTGTCGGTGTGGACTTCCTCTGATTCCGCAGCGCCCCAGGCAGTTACGTACCCTTCGGCGGCGGATAGTGCGGGGCACAGCGATAATCGTCCGCGACTCGGCATGAGCCCGCACTGCCGGCGGCCGTACGACGCTCTGCCGGTTGATCTTCCGATGCCCCGCGTCGGCCGGTTCGGTCAGCGCGCCACGCGGCATTATGGTGCGCCGCCGGCTCAGGATGCCTCCCAACCGGGCGGCTACAGGGCGAGCATGGCGGCAGCGACCCGGTCGGCCGCGGCGTGGCGCAGAGCGGTACCCATGTCGTCGAGGACGAGCAGTCGCGCCCCGGGGATTTCGGCGGCGAGGACCTCGCCGTTGCCGACCGGGAAGAACGGGTCGGCGCGACCGTGCACCACGAGCGTGGGCACGTCGAGCTCACCGAGCCGGCCCCGCCAGCGCGGGGCGCAGTCGATCCGGGAGAACACCATCCCGAGCTGATTCGCCTGGTGCACCGCGGGATCGCTCGACGGCGTCCGGTCCCAGATTCGGGCCGCCGTCGCCCGCGCGTCGTCCGGATCGTTGCCCATCGGCTCGGCCCCCGAGGCGGCGAACGCCGCGACAGCGTCCCGGTCGGTCCAGTCCGGCAGCGGGCGGGAGAACAGCGCGCCCATGACCGCGAGGTCGTGGTCCGGCAGGTCCTCGTCGACCGGGCCCGGCGCCACCGGCCGAGTGCCGACGAGGGTCAGTGCGCAGAACACCTCCGGGTGGTCCAGCGCGGCGACCTGAGCGACCATCCCACCGACGCCGACTCCACCGAGATGGGCGGTCCCGGCACCGAGCACCTCGACGAGCGCGGCCGTGTCGGCGACGAGATCCCGCAGGTCGTAGGCCGGATTCTCCGGGTCGAGGGTCGTCGACGCGCCGGAGTCGCGCAGGTCGTAGCGGACCACGCGCCGCCCGCCCGACGCGAGCCGCTCGCACAGCGCGTCGGGCCAGGACAACATCGTTGTGCCGCCGACCAGCAGGACCAGCGGATCGTCGTCGCGGCCGAAGCTCTCGATGCCGAGATCCACACCGTTCGCCCGCACCGAGGCCATGCCCGATCGAAACGGTCTTCTCGTCATGCCTGGACTCCTGTCTGTCGGTATACCCAGAGGTATCGACGACAGATTCACCCGAAAGTCATCGGTGTAGCCGGCGGCCTGGAAAGGGTGACCTTTCAAACGGTCGCCGCCGCGGCGGGGATCTCGGTTCGGTTGGTGCAGTACTACTTCGGCACCAAGCAGCTCCGGGTCCTCGAAGCGATGGCCGGACCGCAGCCGCATATACGGAAGGCCCGGACGATCACGGTGATCGTCCGGGCCTTCGCGACTGCTCAGTTGGCGGTGAGCACCAGACCCGAGGTCGGAACGCCGGTGCCGGCGGTGACCACGATGTTCTCCAGGCCCCGCACCTGATTCACGGAGGTGCCGCGAATCTGGCGCACGCCTTCGGCAATGCCGTTCATCCCGTGGATGTACGCCTCGCCGAGCTGTCCGCCGTGCGTGTTCAGCGGCAGCCGGCCGCCGATCTCGATGGCGCCGTCGGCGATGAAGTCCTTGGCCTCGCCGCGGCCGCAGAAGCCCAGCTCCTCCAGCTGCATCAGCACGAACGGGGTGAAGTGGTCGTAGAGGATGCCGGCCTGCATGTCCTCCGGCCGCAGCCCGCTCTGCGCCCAGAGCTGGTCGCCGACCAGGCCCATCTCGGGCAGCCCGGTCATGGCGTCGCGGTAGTAGCTGGTCATGACGTACTGATCCGCGCCGGAACCCTGTGCGGCGCCGGCGATCAGCGCGGGCTTGTTGGGCAGATCCTTGGCCCGCTCCGCACTGGTCACCACGATGGCCACGCCGCCGTCGGTCTCCTGGCAGCAGTCCAGCAGATGCAGCGGCTCCGCGATCCAGCGCGAGGCCTGGTGTTCCTCGAGGGTGATGGGCTTTCCGTAGAAGTGCGCCGCCGGGTTCACCGCCGCGTGCTTGCGATCGGCCACGGCCACGCGGCCGAAATCCTCGCTGCGCGCGCCGTAGACGTGCATGTAGCGCCGCGCCACCATGGCCACCTGCGCGGCCGGGGTGCCGAGGCCGTGGGTGTAGGAGAACGCGTTGTCCACGCCCGAGGAGCTGGGGTTGCCGGTCGCGAGGTGAGTCGCGAACTGCCCGAAGCGGTTTCCGGAGCGCTCGTTGAAAGCCCGGTACGCCACCACGACATCCGCGATCCCGGTGGCGACCGCCATGGCCGCCTGCTGCACGGTCGCGGCGGCCGCGCCACCGCCGAAGGGGATGTTGCTGAAGAACTTCAGGGACGGGATACCTGCGGCGCGCGCCACGGCGGCCTGGGTATTGGTGTCCATGGTGAAGGTCGTCAGGCCGTCCACATCGGCGGGCGTGAGCCCCGCGTCGGCCAGCGCGGCGGTGACTGCCTCGGCGGCCAGGCGCAGTTCGCTGCGGCCGGAGTCCTTGGAGAAGTCGGTCGCGCCGATGCCGACGATGGCGGCGCTACGGCTCAGCCCACTCACTGTGCCTCCTGCAGGGAGATAACGGCTTTCGCCGTGATGTGGTCGCCGAGCGAGTCCTTGCCGACCACATCGATGGTGATGTCCGCGCCGTCCACGGCCGCCACGGTGCCGGTCAGGGTGAGGGTGTCACCCGCGTACAACGGCACGCCCAGGCGCAGCGCGAGGGACTTGACGATGGCCCGCGGCCCCGCCCAGTCCGTCACGAACCGCTGCACCAGACCGGTATCGGTGAGGATGTTGACGAAGATGTCCTTGGACCCCCGTGCGACCGCCTTGTCGCGGTCGTGGTGCACGTCCTGGAAGTCGCGGGTGGCCAGCGCCGTCGAGACGATGAACGTGGTGTCGGCGTGAATCACCAACTCCGGCAACGTGGTTCCGACCGATACGGCCGAGAGCTCGACCGGCCCACCCGTCACCCCGCCGTTGCCCCTGACGGAATCGTTCCGCGATGCTGTGGTCATTGCACGGCCTTCCAGTAGGGCACGGTGTTGTCGTCGTCGAGCTTCAGGAAGCCCACCTCGACGGGCAGACCGACCTCGACCTCGGCCGGCTCGATGCCGCGCAGCTCACCGAGCATGCGCACGCCCTCCTCCAGCTCGACCAGGGCGATCACATACGGCAGCTGCCGTCCCGGCACCTTGGGCGCGTGGTGCACCACGAAGCTGAAGACGGCGCCGCGGCCGGAGGCGACAACATAGTCGGTCTGCTCCGAGTGGTCCTTCCACAGCGCCGGAACCGGCGGGTGCTGGAGCGAACCGTCGGGCCGCTGCTGGATACGCAGCTCACCGAGTTTGACGCCCTCCCAGAAGAACTCGGTGTCCTTCGAGACTGTCGGGCGGACGCGCTTGACCAGATCTTCTGCGGACACCTCGCCGGACTCCTTGGGAGCGGCCGTCTTTCCGGTGCCGGGAGCGAATTTCAGCATCCGGAACTTCATTTCGGTGACCAGCTCGTCGCCGACGTACCAGTTGGTGAGGTAGGTGGTGAACCAGCCCTCGCCGAGCCCGGTCCGCTTGGGGCCCACGATCTCGCCGATGCTGGACCGCACCGTCACCTGCTCGCCGAGCTGCAGGTAGCGGTGGTAGACCTGCTCGCAGTTGGTGGCGACCACCGAGGTGAACCCGGCCGCGTCGAACAGCTCGTTGGTGCGGGTCATGGGGTCGTCGTCGGCGCGGACCCCGCCCAGCCCCAGCATTGTCCACACCTGCGCCATGGCCGGCGGGGCGACGATGCCGGGGTGCCCGGCCGCCTGGGCGGCGGCCTCGTCCACGTAGATCGGGTTGGCGTCGCCGAGGGCCTCGACCCAGTTGTTGATCATGGGCTGGTTGATGGGATCGCGCCCCGCGCGGGGGGCGGATTCACCGTCCGCCTTGATCTTCTCCAGACCCTCGCGGATCTCGTCGGCCGTGAAACTCTTCGTCACGCTCTCTCCTCTGCGATCTAGCGCGGGACCCGCGGCAGCCGCAGGCCCATCTGGGCGATCAGCTCTCGCATGACTTCGTTGACGCCGCCGCCGAAGGTCACCACCAGGTTCTGCTTGGTGCGCTTGTCCAGCCAGGTCAGCAGTTCCGCGGTGGCCGGGTCGGCGGGATCGCCGAAGCGGCCCACGATCTCCTCGGCCAGGCGGCCCGCCTGCTGCAGCGCCTCGGTGGAGTACACCTTGGTCGCCGAGGCGTCCGCGATCACATCGCGCTGGTCGGCGTCCGGGCGTTCCATATTGGAGGCCACCTGCCAGTTCAGCAGTTCGTTCAGGCGCACCATGGCGTGCAGGCGGCCGAGCGAGCGCCGCACCTCGGCCTCGCCGAGCACGCCTTGGGCCTGCGCCCACTCCCGCACCCGCTCGTAGAGCTGCTCGATCTTGCCGGACGGGCCCAGGCTCACCCGCTCGTGGTTGAGCTGGGTGGTGATCAGCTTCCAGCCGCCGTTCTCCTCGCCGACCATCATGTTCGCGGGCACGCGGACGTTGTCGAAGTAGGTGGCGTTGGTGTGGTGCGCGCCGTCTGCGGTGATGATCGGCGTCCACGAGTAGCCCGGGTCCTTGGTGTCCACGATCAGGATCGTGATGCCCTTGTGCCGGGACTCGGGCGATCCGGTGCGGCAGGCCAGCCAGACGTAGTCGGCCTCGTGCGCGCCGGTGGTGAAGATCTTCTGCCCGTTGACGATCCAGTCGCCGTTGGCGTCGCGCACCGCAGAGGTGCGCAGCGCGGCCAGATCGGTGCCGGCGTCCGGCTCGGAGTAGCCGATGGCGAAATGCACGTCACCGGTGAGGATCCCGGGCAGGAACTTCTGCTTCTGCTCGTCGGTGCCGAACGACTGCAGCGCCGGGCCGACGGTCAGCAACGTCACCAGCGGCACCGGCACATCGGCCCGAACCGCCTCGTTGTAGAAGATCTGCTGTTCCAGCGGCCCGAAACCCTGCCCGCCGTATTCCTTGGGCCAGCCGACGCCGAGCTTGCCGTCGCGGCCCATGCGCTTGACCACCGCGCGGTAGGCGTCGCCGTGCCGGTTGACCAGCATCTCGGCCTCCTCTTCGGGAGTCACGAGACCGGTGAAGTACGTGCGCAGTTCGTCGCGCAGCTTGCGCTGCTCCGCGGTCAGTTCGATGAACATCTGGCTCCCAAACGGTCCAGCCGGAACGATTCGCCGCCGAGCCAGCGGGCGATGTCCTTGGCCTGTGAGTAGTAGCGGTGCAGCGGATGGGTGATATCCACCCCGAGACCACCGTGCAGGTGATGGCACTTCTGCATGGCCGCGGGCAGTTCCGCCGCCACCGTGTACGCCAGCACGTCGAGATCGTCGTCGATGCGCTCCAGATGCCCGGCGCTCTGCTCCTGCTGAGCCAGCGCCCAGGTGGCCGAGCAGGCGGCCGCGTGCAGCGTCCGCGAGACCACGTAGACATCCGCGATCTGCTGTGCGACAGCCTGGAATTCGGCCAGCGGACGGCCGAACTGCTGACGGGTCCGCACGTGCTCGGCGGTCAACGACACCACCCCCGCGAGCAGCCCGTCGGCCACCGCGCCGAGGCTCGCCAGCGCGAATCGGTGCAGTTCGGTCAGCCCGCCGGGCAGCAGCTGCTCGGCCGGAATCACCACCTGGTCGAGCTGCAGCGAAAACTCCGGCACGCCATCGGAAGTCGGGCTCGCGATCCGGGTGATGCCCGCGGCGTCACCGTCCACCACGGCGATGCCGTTGTCGGTGGGCACCAGGATCCAGCGTGCGGTGTCGGCGTAGGGCACGGCCACCTTGCGGCCGCTGACGCGCACGGTGGCACCGTCGGTCACCGCGGTGGTCTCCGGCTTCACGGTGAACGGCGAACCGGTCTCGTGCAGGGCGGCGGTCAGCACCGCTCCCTCGGCCACGGCGGGAAACACCTTCTCCGCCAGGGCGTCCGGCAGGCCGATCGCCTTCAGCGGCAGTACGCCGAAGCCGAGGGTGACCAGTGCGGGCGTCTGCGCGGCGGCGCGGGCCAACTCGGTGAGCATGGCCGCGACCTCGAGCAGGCCCATATCGTCGCCGCCGAAGCGCTCGGGCAACGGCACGGCCAGCAGACCGCTGTCCGCGATGATCGGCCACAGCGCGATATCACGCGCGCTGTCGCGCTCCAGCAAACTTACGACAACCTCGGCGACAGCGTCCTGGCTCTCGTCCCTGGTGAAGTCCAATGCAATGCTCCCGGTTCAGGTGTGGACTAGCCGTGCGATTCGCGGGGCAGCCCGAGGATCCGTTCACCGGCGACGGTCAACAGGATCTGCTCGGTACCGCCGGCAATCGACAAACAGCGTGTGAGCAGGAATTCTTTCACCGCGTCGGTTTCCAGAGCGCCCGCGGCACCAGACAGTTCGACGGCGAATTCAGCTACCGCCTGCCGGTGTCTCACACCGACCAGTTTGCGCACGCTGCTCTGCGCGGCGGGGTCCCCGCCGGACAGCAGCTTCTGCGCCGCACGGGCTTCCAACAATGTTCCGGCAACCGATTCCGAGATGAGTCCGCCGAGCCGGTCCGCGACCAGTTCCGCGCCCGGGCCCGAGGCCGGCGCGGCGGCGATCAACGCCTCCAGCTCATCACCGATCCCCTTGCCGCCCATGGCGACCCGCTCGGCCGACAGGGTGGAACGCGCGATCTTCCAGCCATTGCCCAGTTCGCCGACCAGGCAGTCGTCCGGTACGAAGACATCGTCGAGGAACACCTCGTTGAAGCGCGCCTCACCGGTGATCTCCACCAGCGGCCGGATGTCCAGCCCGGGGCTCTTCATATCGACCAGGAAGTAGCTGATGCCCTTGTGCTTCGGCGCGGCCGCGTCGGTGCGCGCCAGGCAGATGCCCCAGGTGGCGCGATCCGCCAGCGAGGTCCACACCTTCTGACCGCGCAGCTTCCAGCCACCCTCGACCCGCTCGGCCACCGTGCGCAGCGCCGCCAGGTCCGACCCGGCGCCCGGTTCGGAGAACAGCTGGCACCAGATGACCTCACCGGTCAGCGTCGGCAGTGCGTAGCGCTCGATCTGCTCGGGGGTGCCCCACTGCAGCAGCGTCGGGATCGCCCAGTTGGCAATCGCGATGTCCGGCAGCGTGATACCCGCCTTGCGGATCTGATCCTCGATGCGGGTGCGCAGGATGGATCCGGCACCGCGACCGTAGGGCGCGGGCCAGTGCGAGGCCAAAAGCCCGGCCTCGGCCAGCGCCACCCGCTGCTCCGCCTCCGGCAGGGCCGCGATCTTGGCCAGGTCCGCCGCCAGCACTGCCGCCTCGGCGGCGTCCGAACCGGCTGCCTCCCAGGCGGATCCGGACTCGCCGTCGGCACCCAGGTCGATACCGACCGTGCGGCGCATACCGGCCAGGGTCAGCTCGGCGACCCGGGCCCGCCAGCGCGCGGTGCCGCCCAGCAGCTGCCGCAGCGCGGTGGCCCGGCGCAAATACAGATGCGCGTCGTGTTCCCAAGTGAAACCGATTCCACCCAGAACCTGAATGCAGTCCTTGGCATTGTCCACTGCGGCGTCCAGGGACATGGACAGGGCGACCGCGGCGGCCAACCGCAGTTCCGCGCTGCCGGTATCCACCGCGGCGGCCGCGTCGGCGGCCACGGCGCGAATCTGTTCGGCCCGGCACAGCATCCACGCGCAAATATGTTTGACCGCTTGGAATTCGCCGATCTTGCGCCCGAATTGTTCGCGCACCTTCGCATATTCGGTGGCGGTCTCCAGACACCAGCCGGCGATGCCCGCGGCCTCCGCGGCGACCAGCGTGGCGGCCAGGTCCAGCACCGAGAAGCCGGGCTCGAACAGACGATCGGCGGCCACCGCGACGTCCGTGCACACCACGCGCGCCACCGGCACGGTCTTGTCGATTCCGGCCAGCGGCTCCACCGTCAGCCCGCCGGCGCCGGGGTCGATCAGCGCCCACAGGTGACGCTCACCGTCGCGCAGCGGGACCAGCACCGCGGTCCCCGGCGCGGCGCCCGGAACCGAGTCCCACTCACCGGACACCGTGGCCCCTGATTCGCCCACCGATATCGCGATTTCGCCCTCGAGCGCGACGCCGCATGGCGTAGTCTCGTCGAGCGCCTCGCCGGCGACGAGTCCCGCCAGCGCCGTCGAGAGCACCGGTCCGCCGACCAGGTCATGTGCCGCCTGCTCCACCAGCACGGCCAGATCTCCGACGGACCCACCCGCGCCCCCGGCCTCCTCCGGTACCGCGACCCGGAAAATTCCGAGATCGGCCAGGCGCGGCCAGTACTCGCGCCAGAAATCGGAGGCGCCGGAACGCAGTTCCGAATGTGCGCTGGAACGCATTGTTGCAATTGGGCGCACCGCTGCGGCCCATCCGCGCATCGACTCCTGGACGGCTTTATGCTCGTCAGTGGTGGCTATGGTCACACTCCATACCGCCTTTCCGGCGTGACTTCCGCTCCTAGAACATGTTCTAATGTTCAAGCCGGGCGGAAGTCAAGCGCCGTCCCGGTCGCGGTACGAACTCGTGCCCAGCCGACGCTGGGTGAGATGAACCGAACGATTCGTGCAGGAAAGGACTTTCAACCGATGGCCAGTCCCTCCCGATCGCAGGCCGCCGACGGGGTGCCCGGTGGACGCACCGCGCCCGTCACCACCCTCAGCGAGGAGGATCTGAGCTCGGCGGCGCAGCGCGACCGACGCAAGCGCATCCTCGACGCCACGCTCGCGCTGGCGTCCAAGGGCGGCTACGACGCGGTCCAGATGCGAGCGGTCGCCGAACGCGCGGATGTCGCCGTCGGCACGCTCTACCGGTACTTCCCGTCCAAGGTGCACCTGCTGGTATCCGCCCTGGCCCGTGAATTCGAGCAGTTCGAGGGCCGGCGCAAGCCGCTGGCCGGAGCCACCCCGCAGGAGCGCATGCACCTGCTGCTCACCCAGGTCACCCGGGCCATGCAGCGCGACCCGCTGCTCACCGAGGCCATGACCCGCGCCTTCATGTTCGCCGACGCCTCCGCGGCCGCCGAGGTCGATCGGGTCGGCAAGGTGATGGACCGGTTCTTCGCCCGGGCGCTGTCGGACGACACCCCCAGCGATCGCCAGCTCGCCATCGCCCGCGTCATCTCCGATGTGTGGCTGTCGAATCTGGTCGCCTGGCTGACCCGCCGGGCCTCGGCCACCGATGTGACCGAGCGCCTCGAGCTGACCGTCGATCTACTCATCGGCGGCGACAAGGACTAGCGCGAGTGAGCGAACGCACACCGTGCTTTCGCCCGAATGCGCGACGGGCTGCCCGGTCCGGAGAGCCGGGCAGCCCGTGCTGCGTTTGCGGGGAAACGCGCCGGTCAGCGCCGGTGAACGGTGAGTAACCCGGGCGTGTCTCACAAAAAGCGTGAACGACCCGGAAGTCTCTTGTAAACGCTATGTATCACCGCCCACACGAGTGAGCAATCAGGACCCAGTAGCATCACTCGCGCCCTGAAAAATCTCCTCCGATCACTAGGTTGGATGCGTGACCGCACAGGAATTGTCACTGGAACTTCGCCGTGCGTTGTCGGCCATCGCCCGCGTGCCACGGTTACTGGTCGCTTCGGACTACGACGGGACTATCGCGCCCATCGTCTCCGACCCGGCCAAGGCCTATCCCCATCGGGAGTCGGTGAGCGCCCTGCGGGCCCTCGCCGGGCTCACCGGCACCACCGCCGCCGTGATCTCCGGTCGCGCGCTGCGCGACCTGGCGGCCCTGTCCCGGTTGCCCGTCGAGGTGCAGCTGATCGGAAGCCACGGTTCGGAATTCGATGTCGGCTTCGTGCACGCCATCGACAACGACGCGAAACAGTTGCTTCAGGAGGTCACTACGACCCTGACGCAGATCGCTCAGGACAATCCGGGCGCTTCCGTCGAGATCAAACCGGCCAGTGTGGCCCTGCACGTCCGCAACGCCAGCCCCGAAATCGGCCGTCGCGCACTGGTTGCCGTGCGTCAGGGCCCGGCCAGCTGGGTCGGCGTGCAGACCACCGAGGGCAAGGAGGTCATCGAACTCGCGGTGGTCGAGACCGACAAGGGCGCGGCACTCGACATCGTCCGGCATCAGCAGGGCGCCTCGGCCGCGCTGTTCATCGGCGACGACGTCACCGACGAGAAGGCATTCACACGCCTCTCGGGACCCGATGTCGGCATCAAGGTCGGCGAGGGCGAATCCCTGGCCAAGTACCGCGTCGCCAGCACCGAGGAGGTGTCGAAGGCGCTGGCGTTCCTGCTCGAGGAGCGCCGCACGTGGTTGGCAGGTGCCTCCGCCCCTCGAATCGAGCGGCTGACCATGCTGGCCAGCCCGCGTTCCAAGGCCCTGGTCACCCCGGACGGCACCATCACCTGGCTGAGCCATCCCGAACCGGACTCCGCCGCCGTATTCGCCCACCTGCTGGGCGGGCCGGGCGCGGGACACTTCACCATTCAGCCGGAGCGCACGGGCCTGCCGCTGTCGCAGCGCTACGTCGACGGCACCATGACCGTCGAAACTCGTTGGTCCAGTTTGCAGGTCGTCGACTACCTGCCCCACGACGTGGTATCCGAGCGCACCGATCTGACCCGCGTCATCACCGGTGACGCCAAGGCGGTCATCACCTTCGCGCCGCGCCCCGAATTCGGGCAGGTGCCGGTGCGGCTGCTGCACGCGACCGGTGGCCTGAAGGTGGAGGGCACCAACGATCCGATAGTGCTGCGCTCGCCGGGCGTCGAGTGGGAGATCATCGACGAGGGCAACCACCACACCGCCCGCGCCGTGGTCGACCCGCGCCAGGGTCCCATCGTGCTCGAAATGCGCTGCGGCACCTCCGATCTCGCGCCCGCCATGCGGCCCGAGGTGGACCGCCGCCGGGACGCCGAACGCTACTGGTCGGAATGGGTCGGCACGCTGGAACTGCCGCCCCTCAAGCCGGATCTCATGAAGCGTTCCGCGCTCACCCTGCGCGGACTGGTGCACGCGCCGTCGGGATCCATCCTGGCCGCGGCCACCACCTCGCTGCCCGAGGACCTCGGCGGCGTGCGCAACTGGGACTACCGCTACTGCTGGCTGCGCGACGCCTCGCTCACCGCGTCCGCGCTGGTGTCGCTGGGCTCGCTCAGCGAGGCCGAGGACCTGCTGGCCTGGGTGCATCGGGTGCTGGAGACCCTGCCCGGACCCGAACGCCTGCACCCGCTGTACACGCTCTACGGCGAAACCCTGCCGCCCGAGGCCGTCATCGACCAGCTGCCCGGCTACGCCGGCTCGCGGCCGGTGCGCGTCGGCAACGCGGCGAACATGCAGGTGCAGCTGGACGTGTTCGGCCCCATCGTGGACCTCATCTCCCAGCTCGCGCACGCGCGGGAACGCAAGGGCATCGACGATCCGCAGAAGGCGCTGCCGGATGCCGACTGGGAACTGGTGCACGCCATGGTCCGCGCCGTGCAGCGCCGCTGGCGCGAGGCGGACCACGGTATCTGGGAGATCCGCGGCAATCCGCGTCACCACGTGTACTCCAAGGTCATGGGCTGGCTCACCGTGGACCGGGCGCTCACCCTGGCCCAGCAGTTCGGGCGGCCGGTGGATGTGGAGTGGGAGACGCTGCGCGACACCATCGCCGACGAGGTCAAGGCGAAGGGCTGGAACGACGACGTCCAGTCCTACACAGCGGCTTACGACGGCACCGACCTGGACGCCGCCACCCTGCATATCGGGCTCAGCGGCCTGATCGACCCCTCGGATCCGCGCTTCGCGGCCACCGTGGTGGCGACCGAGGCCGAGCTGCGCAGCGGGTCGACCGTGTACCGGTACCACCACGACGACGGCCTGCCCGGCGGCGAGGGCGGGTTCCACCTGTGCGCCGCCTGGCTGGTGGAGGCGTACCTGCTCATCGGCAAACGGGAGGACGCCGAGGCGCTGTTCGCCCAGCTGGTCGACGTGGCGGGACCGACCGGTCTGCTCTCCGAGGAGTACGACCCGGTTGCCGAACGCTCGCTCGGCAACCACCCGCAGGCCTATAGCCATCTCGGCCTGCTGCGCTGCGCGCAATTGCTCAGCCAGCCGGTCGCGGTGATGACCTAGGCCGAACCACACGCAGAAATCGCAGCGGCCCCCGCGAACATCGGTTCGCGGGGGCCGCTTTCTCGCTTGCCCCGAGGTCGCCCGCAGTGTCGCGGACCACATCTTCCAACCTGGGACTAGGGACCTAACGGTCGTTTGCGCTACATTCAAATGGCAATCGTTTTCGTTACTAGTAAGCCCGCAGTGCCAGGAGTACCCCGCGTGACCAAAAGCCTTGCCCGAGGATTCGCCGTGTTCGCCGCCGGACTTGCGACGGTCGCCACCCTGACCGCCTGCGGCAGGTCCCAGAATTCCGATCGGCTCACCATTGTCGCCTCCACCAATGTCTGGGGCGATATCACCAAGGCCGTCGCCGGGCCGGATGTGAAAGTCGAGTCGATCATCGACGACCCGAAGGTGGACCCGCACTCGTTCGAGGTCTCACCCGCCGACGCCGCGAAGATCACCGACGCCAAGCTCGTCGTCTACAACGGCGGCCACTACGACGAGTTCATCGACAAGGCCATCGCGGGCCGGAACACGAAGACCGTCAACGCCTTCGACATCGCCACCGAGGGCGAGCACGCCCACCGGAGCGCCTCGGCCGCACCGACCTCCGTGAAGACCGAGGCCGCCGGGCACGATCACGAGGCCAATGAGCACGTCTGGTACGACGTGCACCAGGTCGGCCACATCGCCGAGCACATCGCCGAAGCCCTGGCAGAGATCGATCCCGAGCACAAGCAGGCCTACACCGACCGCGCCGCGGCGTTCGCCGCCGAACTGGCGCCCATCGAGGCCGTGACAGCCAAGATCGCCGCCGAGCATCCCCACCAGCCGATCCTCCAGACCGAGCCGCTGGCCGCGTACCTGCTGACCGCCGCCGAGGCCGACGACAAGACCCCGCACGCCTTCCAAGAGGCCATCGAGCAGGGCACCGATCCCGCGCCTCAGGACGTGGCCACGGTCCGGGACCTGTTGAGCGCCAAGCAGGTCCGCGCCCTGGTCTACAACATCCAGACCGAGGACAAGCTCACCGGGGACCTGCGCGCCACCGCCGCCAAATCCGGCGTCGCCGTCGTCGACGTCACCGAAACCCTCCCCCAGGGCCTGGACTACGTCACCTGGATGACCGAAAACGCCCAATCGCTGGCCAAGGCCCTGGCCTGACACCCGAGACCCGTTCCACCGCAACCTCCGACCCCGATCCCGTACTCGCCACCCGCACCACCACCGCCGCATCCGGGAGTACCACCATGACCGCGAACCCCGCGCAGGCCACCGACACCGGCGTAAGCGCGCCCAAGCCCGGTTGCGCCCTCACCGGAGCGCGCCCCCGCACCCCCTCCGGCTGCTCGTCCCGCGCGGAGACTTCCCATCCGGCGACCGGGGCGCCCGGCGTCGCCGATCCGAATGCCGTTGCGGGCCAAGCCGACACGCCGACAAACACGTCCGCCGGCCCCGCAACCACGCGGCCGGACGAATCCGGCGCGGCGATTCCGGACGGCGCCTCGGCCACGATCTCGCCGGCCGACGGTGAGCGACCTCCGGCACAACCCAACTCCGGCGCGGCGATCAACGGCGCGGCGCGGGCCGCCCTTCCGATCGAGGCCCCGGCTCCGATACCCGCGGTGCGGCTGTCGAACGCGGGACTCTCGTTCGGGGATCGGACGCTGTGGCGGGGGCTGGATCTCGAAGTGGCGCCGGGTGAGTTCATCGCGGTCCTGGGGCCCAATGGGTCCGGAAAGACCTCGCTCATGCGGATGCTGCTCGGGCAGTTGGGGCTGACCGAGGGCATCGCGGAGGTGGCGGGTTCGCCGGTGCGGGTGGGGAATCCGGATATCGGGTACGTGCCGCAGCAGAAGACCATCGAGGGCGGCTCCGCGCTGCGCGGCGTCGACCTGGTGGGGCTCGGGGTGGACGGGCACCGATGGGGGCTCGGGCTGCGCGGGCGCAGGGAGCGCAAACGGAAAGTGGCCGCGGCGATCTCGGCCGTCGGGGCGGAGAAGTTCGCCTACGCGCCGCTGGACGCGCTGTCCGGGGGTGAGCAGCAGCGGCTGCGGGTCGCCCAGGCGTTGGCCGGGGACCCCAGGGTGCTGCTGTGCGACGAACCGCTGCTGTCTCTGGATCTGGCGAATCAGTGGCTGGTGTCGGAGCTCATCGACCGGCGGCGGCGCACCCACGACACCGCGGTGCTGTTCGTGACCCACGAGATCAATCCCATTCTGCCGCTGGTGGATCGGGTGCTGTATCTGGTCGACGGGCACTTCCGGATCGGTGCTCCGGACGAGGTCATGACCTCCGAGACGCTCTCCGAGCTCTACGGCACCGAGGTGGATGTGCTGCGTGTGCGCGGCCGCCTGGTCGTGGTCGGCACCGGCGACGCCATGGATGCGCTGGGCGAGTCTGGCGCGGCGCACTGCCACGGCGGAGAACGACACGGCCACAGCGAAAACCGGCGGGGCGGCCAGGCGCAGGAGGCGCGTGCATGATCGACAAACTGTCCACGTTGTTCTCGCAGCTGCTCGACGTCTCCACCACCGCGCACCTGCTGTCCTACGACTTCGTGCAGCAGGCGGTGCTGGCCGCCGCCCTGCTCGGCCTGCTGGCCGGGGCCATCGGCCCGCTCATCATCAGCCGCCAGATGTCCTTCGCCGTGCACGGCACCAGCGAGCTGTCACTGACCGGCGCGGCCGCCGCGCTGCTGGCCGGGATCGGCGTCGGCGTGGGCGCCATCATCGGCTCGGTGGTGGCGGCCGTGCTGTTCGGCGTGCTGGGTTCCCGTGCCCGCGAACGTGATTCGGTGATCGCCGTGGTGCTGTCGTTCGGCCTCGGCCTATCGGTGCTGTTCCTGTGGCTCGGCCCCGAGCGCGCGGGTTCCAAGTTCTCGCTGCTGACCGGCCAGGTCGTCAGCGTCGGCAACTCCGGTCTCGGCCTGCTGGCCACCTGCACCGCGGCCGTGCTGGTGGTGCTGGCCGCCGTCTATCGCCCGCTGCTGTTCGCCAGCGCCGATCCGGAAGTGGCGGTGGCGCGCGGTGTTCCGGTGCGAGCGCTGTCCATCGTGTTCGCCGTCCTGCTCGGCGTGACCGCGGCCTTCGGCGTCCAGATCGTCGGCGCGCTGCTGGTGCTGTCGCTGCTCATCACTCCTGCCGCGGCGGCCGCCCAGCTCACCGCCAGCCCGGCCCGGGTCGCGATCCTGTCGATCGTCTTCGCCGAGATCGCCGCCGTCGGAGGCATTCTGCTGTCGCTGGCCCCCGGCCTCCCGATCTCGACCTTCGTCACCAGCATCTCGTTCACGATCTACCTGATCTGCCGGGTGGTGGGCAGCCGCACCCGCAACCGCCGCACCGTTCTCGTCGCCGCCTGAGCTTCGCGGCCGATCCCGCGAAAACGGCTGCGACACCGCGATCTACCGCATGAGGGGCGGCAGATCGCCCCGGCACGCCCCGCCCGGACAACCACCCCTCGCCCGGGCGGGGCGCGCGTGGGTCAGCTGCCCTCGCCCGCCAGCGCGAACAGCCCATCGGGGGTTTGCTCGATGAGACCGTCGACCAGCAGCGAATCCAGGGCGCGGTCACGCTGCCCCGGATCGCGAGTCCAGGCCAGATCCAACCGCACCCGCTCCACCGGACCCGACGCGTCGCGCAGGACGTCGAGCAGGCGGCCACGGGCCTGACGGTCGGTGCCCTCGTACTTCTGCACCCGGCGCACTACATCGGAGGCCGGGCGGCCCGCGGAAATCCAGGCACACCGGGGAAGCGGGCAGCGCTCGCAATCCGGGGTCCGCGCAGTGCATATCAGCGCGCCCAGTTCCATCAGCGCGGCGGACATGACCGCGGCCCGATCGACCCGGGCGGGCAACAGCGCCTCGGTCTCCGTGAGATCGCGGTTCGCGGGATTACCGGCCTCGGCCCGCCCGTGCACGGCGCGCGCCACCACCCGGCGAACATTGGTGTCCACCACGGGAACTCGCTGCCCATACGCGAAACACGCCACGGCACGCGCGGTGTACGCCCCGATGCCGGGCAGGCTCAGCAGCACGTCCACATCGGTCGGCACCTCGTCGCCGTGTACCTCGGCCAGCACCCTGGCGCACTCGTGCAGACGCAGCGCGCGCCGCGGATAGCCGAGTTTGCCCCAGGCGCGCAGCACCTCGCCCTGCGGCGCGGCGGCCATGGCCGAGGGCACGGGCCAGCGGGCCACCCACTCCCGCCAGATGGGTTCGACCCGCACCACGGGTGTCTGCTGCAGCATGATCTCGCTCATGAGGATCTGCCACGCGGTGACGCCGGGCCGCCGCCACGGCAGATCCCGCGCGGTCTCGCGATACCAGTCGATGAGCGCGTCGCTGTCCAACTCCGCTTCCTCCCGAAATCCCGCACGCCGCCACGCGCGATGGTATCCATGTCGGCGAGGCCGGTTTCCGCCTACCCGGCGGCTCACCGGGCGCGCGGCGGTATGGTCGGCGCGTCTTTGCCCGACCGTAACGCTGAAGACTCGCCGGTAACCAGAGGGCTATGGAAAATGGGACACATGCCGCATACCAACCCGATCAGTGCCTGGAAAGCCCTGCGCGAAGGCAACGAGCGCTTCGTCAACGGCACGTTGCAGCACCCTAGCCAGGGCGCCGCCGACCGGGCCAAGCTCGTCGCCGGTCAGCAGCCCTCGGCCGTCCTGTTCGGCTGCGGCGATTCCCGCGTCGCCGCCGAGATCATCTTCGACCAGGGCCTCGGCGACATGTTCGTGGTCCGCACCGCAGGCCACGTCATCGACGCCTCGGTGCTGGGCTCCATCGAATATGGCGTGCAGGTGCTGTCGGTGCCGCTCATCGTCGTGCTCGGCCACGACAGCTGCGGTGCGGTCCGCGCCACCATCGACGCCCTCGACCACGGCAATGTCCCCGGCGGGTTCATCCGCTCGGTCGTCGAACGGGTCACCCCGTCCATCCTCATCGGCCGCCGCGAGGGCCTGGAATCGGTCGACGAGCTCGAAGCCCGCCACGTCGAGGAGACCGCCCGCCTGCTCATGCAGCGGTCGATGATCATCTCCCAGCGCGTGGCCACCGGCGAATGCGCCATCGCCTGCGTCACCTACAACCTCGGCGACGGTGAGATCAAGCTGCACCGCGTGATCGGGAACATCGGCGAGGTCGTCTAGCCCGATCTACACGGATCGCCGGAGCGGGCGGCGGAATTTACCGCCCCCGTAGGCGCTTTCACGTCCGACACGCCGAGACCCTGCTCGGGGTGATACGGACGGTACCCTTACCGTTGTCAGCGTGCTGGAACCGAACGGACCACTGCCACCCGAAATCTACTGGCGCCGTCGCGCGGTCGCGATCGGCGCGATGGTGCTCGGCCTCGCACTGGTGATCTGGGTGGCGTTCGCGCTGTTGAAGGGCGGCGGGGACCACAGGACGGACGCCAAGGCGACCTCCACCTCGAGCGCCGTGGCCACCACCAAGCCCACCGGCAGCTCCACCTCGAGCGCCCCGGATTCGAGCTCGGCCAAGCCTTCCGGCGCCGCCCCGGCCGCGCTGGGCCTGTGCTCCGACCAGTCGCTGGCCGTGAAGGTGACCGTCGGGCAGCCCACCTACAAGGTCGGCGAACAGCCGCAGTTCGGCATCGTCATCACCAATATCTCCAGCGCCGCCTGCGAACGCGACATGGGTTCCGGGCTGCAGCTGGTCCAGGTGCAGTCCCTGGACGGCCAGCGCAGGCTGTGGTCCAGCACCGACTGCTACCCGGACGGCACCCCCGACATGCGCGCCCTGGCCCCCGGCCAGCAGGCCGCCTTCACCGTCACCTGGTCCGGCGCCACCTCACAGCCCAACTGCGCGGGCGATCGCGTCCAGGTCCCGGCGGGCCCCTACACCGTTGTGGCGCAACTCGGTTCGGTGCGCAGCGCGCCGGAGCCTTTCAATATCTTCTGAAATCCAGCACACACCGGTGGAGGCCGGGATCCATCGATCGGATCCCGGCCTCCACACATTTCCCAGAATTTCGGTAATTGCCAACCGAATTCCATGTCCAATCGAATTCGATGCGGCATCGTCAATCGATTTCGACTGTCACTCCGCCATTTCCGCCGGGGCCTGCGCGCCGCGTCGTCGACGCAGTCCGGTAATGGCAAGGGCGGCACGGATATCGGCGACTTCACGCAAAGTCATGGTCCGCCCGGTGCGGTCCACGCCCGGCGGCACCAGGGCCTCGGTGAAGCCCAGCCGCTCCGCCTCCGCCAACCGACGGGTCAACCCGGCCACCTGCCGCACCTCGCCCGCCAGGCCCACCTCACCCAGCACCACCAGGCCGCTGGGCAGCGCCTGATCCTGGCTGGCGCTCGCAATGGCAAGCGCGACAGCCAGATCCGCGGCGGGCTCGGTGAGCCGCATACCGCCCACCGTGGCCGCGTAGACGTCCTGCTTGCCCACATACACGCCCCCGCGGCTCTGCAGGACCGCCAGGACCATGGAAACGCGGTTGTAGTCCAGCCCGCTCACCGCGCGGCGCGGCGCGGGCACCTGGGTGTCCACCGTGAGGCCCTGCACCTCGCCCAGCATCGGCCGCTTGCCGTCCATGGCGACCGTCACCGCGGTCCCCGGCACCGAGGCGCCCCGATGGTGCAGGAACAGCCCCGAAGGGTCGTCCACGCAATGGATTCCCGCCTCCCGCATCTCGAAGCAGCCGACCTCGTCGGTGCTGCCGAAACGGTTCTTGATGCCGCGCACCATGCGCAACGAGGAGTGCTTGTCGCCCTCGAACTGCAGCACCACGTCCACCAGGTGTTCGAGCGTGCGCGGACCGGCCACCGCCCCGTCCTTGGTGACGTGCCCGACCAGCAGCACCGCGATCCCGCTGGCCTTGGCCAGGGAAGTGAGCGCCGCAGTCACCGAGCGCACCTGGGTGACACCGCCGATCACGCCGTCCGCGTCGGCGGCCAGCATGGTCTGCACCGAGTCCACTACCAGCAGTGAGGGTTTCACCTGCTCCACGTGCCCGAGAATGGTAGCCAGATCGGATTCCGCGGCCAGGTACACCTTGTCGTGCACCGCCCCCGTCCGGTCCGCCCGCAGCCGCACCTGGCCCGCCGACTCCTCCGCGGTCACATACAGCGCGATCTCATCGCGTGCCCGCGCCCACCGGTGCGCCACCTCGAGCAGCAGCGTCGACTTGCCGACCCCCGGCTCCCCCGACAACAGCACCACCGACCCGGGAACGATTCCGCCGCCCAGCACCCGATCCAGTTCGGACACACCGGTCGAGCGGGCCTGCGTCTTGTTGGAGTCGATGCTCGAGATCGGCGCCGCCGCCGTGCTCGGCAGCATCGCCCGTCGCCCCACCGCCACCGCGGACGAGGAGGCCGCCATCTCCTCGATAGTGCCCCACCCGCCGCAATCCGGGCAGCGCCCAACCCATTTGGCGACCTCATGCGAGCAGTCCGCGCACCGGTACAGCGATTTCACCTTGGCCACGCGGGCAGCCTAATCAGCCACGCCGACAAGTCCCGGCAACCCCGCTCAGGAAAAGCCTGCGCCCGCTTCGGCAAACCGAAGCGGGCGCAGGACAGAGTCATCACTCCACACGCTGGTCAACTCTCGGACCCGACCCGCTGCCGGCCCAGCCCCAGAATCCACACACCGGTGTCCACTCTCAGGTTCGCGGCCCGTCTCGTTCTGGACTGCGCTCCGCCTCCCCGCGCTTGGAGCGGGGGAGCTCAGCGGAGGAGCGGAGGGGGAAGAACGAGACCCCCAGGGCCGCGAACCCGCCCGGAGCGAAGCGGAGGGCAATCAGACTCAGTGCTCGCCGCCCTGCTTCGGGGGCTCCTGGCGCGGGTTGTTCGAGCCGGCGTCGACCGGAACGTTGACGACGACGGTGCCGGCCTGCTTGAAGACGAAGGTCAGCGGGTAGGTCAGGCCCGGGGTGACGTCCTTGGTGAGGCCGGTGACCTCGATCAGGACGGGCTTGGCGTTCGGGTCGGCGGCGGGCTCGCCGGCGTTCTGCTCGTGCGCGGCGGCCGCGGTGGCGTCCTTGGCGGTCGGCTTGTTGGCGACCACGGTGGTGGACGGCTTGATCTCGATCTTGTCGGCGATCTTGACCTGGCCCAGGTCGGTGCCGATGCTGACCAGCTCGTCGGGCTTGCTGTCGCTCAGGTTGACGGCGCTGAAGGCCAGCACGGCCTTGCCGCCCTTGGCGTTGTTGTACTCCTCGGTCTGCGGGAGCAGGAAGCGCACGTCGCGCAGTGCGATGGAACCGACATTGGCAGCGTTGCCGTTGATGGCGGCGACCTGGGTGGCGGTCTGCGAGACCTGACCGGCGCCGCAACCCGACAGCGCGAGCACCGCACCCGCAGCGAGTGCAGCAACTGTCACGGCACGCCGCCGCGACTTCGACGCAGTGGTGGCTTTCAGGGCAGTCACGGGGTCCTCCATGTCGACCGGGCTAACTCCACTATGGAGAGTAGTAGTCAAAGAGAGTAATGCGTCCCCTCCCCCGCCCTACACGCGGGCGGTGTCGCGTGCGCGTGGCGAGGAGTCGAGAGCGGCCCCGCCGACCGAGCGCGAGAACCACCTGTCGATCCGGCGGCGCCGCCCCGAACGTGACAGGGCCGTCGCGTCGGCGGGATGCGTCAGGGGGCCCTGACAGAGATTCGGCGACGACTTCCAGAGTGACGCATTGTCGTTTATCCGACCGTGCCCGGTCGCGTATGCGAAGTACGCACTCGTATATGCACGCGAACGGTGCGATGCGCTATCCCCTTATGCCACAACGGGATGCACACGATTCGCGTTCTGTCAACCCCCGCCGCCGCTCCGTTGTGGCCCTGACCTGCGCCGTTGATCGCGCCGTTACCGAGTCGCATGTTAAACTGTGAACATCGAAAGGGGCACGGGACACATGATTTTTAAGGTCGGAGACACCGTCGTTTACCCCCACCACGGAGCGGCGCTGATCGAAGCTATCGAAACCCGCACCATCAAGGGTGTACAAAAGGAGTATCTGGTCCTGAAGGTCGCACAGGGCGACCTGACCGTTCGGGTTCCCGCGGAGAATGCCGAGTATGTCGGCGTCCGCGATGTCGTTGGGCAGGAAGGCCTGGACCGGGTCTTCCAGGTGCTGCGGGCTCCGCACACCGAGGAGCCGACCAACTGGTCCCGCCGCTACAAGGCCAACCTCGAGAAGCTCGCCTCCGGCGATGTGAACAAGGTGGCCGAGGTCGTCCGCGACCTGTGGCGTCGTGAGCAGGACAGGGGCCTGTCCGCCGGTGAGAAGCGGATGCTGGCCAAGGCCCGCCAGATTCTCGTCGGTGAGCTCGCGCTCGCGGAAGGCACCGACGACGTCAAGGCCGAGACCCTGCTCGACGAGGTTCTCGCAGCGGCCTCCTGACCGTGAAAACAACACCCGGCGACGGCATCCGTGTCGTCGCTCTGGTTCCTGCCGCCGGCATGGGCGTGCGTCTCGGCGAGAACAAGCCGAAGGCATTCGTCCACGTCGGCGGCAGTCCCATGCTCACCAGGGCGGTTCAGGGCCTGATCGACTCCGGATCGGTCGACGACGTTGTGGTTATGGTGCCCGCCGAACTCGTCGCCGAGACCCGCGCCCTGCTGCCCGTCTCCTCCGTGCCCGTGCGCGTGGTCGCCGGCGGGGCCGAGCGCACCGATTCGGTGCGGGCCGGTCTCGCGGCCGCGCCCGACGCCACCCTGGTCTTGGTGCACGACGCGGCCCGGGCCCTGACTCCCCCGGCCCTCATCTCCCGCGTGGTGGACGAGTTGCGCGCAGGTGCGCAGGCCGTGGTGCCCGCGCTGCCGGTGACCGACACCATCAAATCCGTCGACGCGACGGGCGCGGTGACGGGCACGCCGGACCGCTCGGGGCTGCGCGCCATTCAGACTCCGCAGGGCTTCGACGCCGAGCTGCTGCGCGCCGCCTACGCTGTGGGTACACAGGCGACGGATGACGCGGGGTTGGTGGAAATGCTTGGTGCGACCGTTCATACGGTGCTCGGTGACGCCCTGGCTTTCAAGATCACCACACCGCTGGATCTGGTCCTCGCCAATACGCTTGCCGCCCGCCGTGATACGCCCGACACCGCAGGCGGGCTGGACACGACACGCCAGGCGGTGATCGCCCCGTGATCGATCCCATGGCGCTGCGCACCGGTATCGGCAGCGATGTGCATCCGGTCGAACCCGGTCGGCCCTGCTGGATGGCGGGTCTGCTGTTCGAGGGCGATAGCGGCTGCGCGGGACATTCCGACGGCGATGTCGCCGCGCACGCGCTGTGCGACGCGCTGCTCTCCGCCGCTGGACTCGGCGATGTGGGCGCGGTTTTCGGCACCGGCCGCCCGGAATGGGCGGGGGTGTCCGGGGCGGCGATGCTGAAGGAAGTCCGGCGGCTGCTGGACGAGGCTGGATTCACCATTGTCAATGCGGCTGTACAGGTAATCGGGAATCGCCCCAAAATAGGTCCGCGACGGGCTGAGGCGCAGCAGGTGCTCGGCGAGATTCTGGGCGCGCTGGTCTCGGTGTCCGGCACCACTACCGACGGATTGGGCCTGACCGGCCGCGGCGAGGGGGTGGCGGCGGTCGCCACCGCGCTGCTGTGTTGTCGGGCCTGACGCACCGGTAATCCGCCAAATCCCAACAGCTAGGATGCTCTGTCGTGACTCTGCGCCTTTTCGACACCGAGACGCGGACCCTGCGTGAATTCACGCCGCTGGTCCCTGGCAAAGCCTCGGTGTACCTGTGCGGCGCGACCGTTCAGGGGGAACCCCACATCGGGCATGTGCGCAGCGGCGTCGCCTTCGATGTGCTGCGACGGTGGCTGGCCGCCAACGGTTTCGATGTCGCCTTCATTCGCAATGTCACCGATATCGACGACAAGATTCTGAACAAGGCCGCCGAGCACGGCCGTCCGTGGTGGGAATGGGCCGCAACCCACGAGCGCGCCTTCGACCGCGCCTACGAGACGCTCGGCGTGCTGCCGCCGTCCGGTGAGCCGCGGGCCACCGGGCACATCACCCAGATGGTGCAGATGATGGAGCGGCTCATCGAGCGCGGCCACGCCTACGCCTCCGAGGGCAATGTCTATTTCGACGTGTTGAGCTATCCGGACTACGGAAAACTGTCCGGGCACAAGCTCGATGACGTGCACCAGGGTGAGAGTGCGGGCCAGGGTAAGAAGGACCCGCGTGATTTCACGCTGTGGAAGGCCGCCAAGCCCGGTGAGCCGAGCTGGCCTTCGCCGTGGGGTCCGGGCCGGCCCGGCTGGCATTTGGAATGCTCCGCCATGGCCGAGTTCTATCTCGGACCGGAATTCGATATTCACTGCGGCGGAATGGATCTGGTTTTCCCGCACCACGAGAACGAGATCGCGCAGTCGCGCGCGGCCGGGGACGGGTTCGCCCGCTACTGGCTGCACAACGGCTGGGTGACCATGGGCGGCGAGAAGATGTCCAAATCGCTGGGCAATGTGCTGTCCATTCCGAATGTGCTGGAACGGGTCGGCGTGCGGGCCGTCGAACTGCGTTACTACCTGGGCAGCGTGACCTACCGGTCCATGGTCGAGTACTCCGATCAGGCGCTGGCCGAGGCCGCCGCCGGATACCAGCGGCTCGAGGCCTTCGTGCTGCGGGTGGCCGAGCGCACCGGCGAGGTGCCGATCGGCACCTGGACCCCGGCCTTCGCCGACGCGCTGAACGACGACCTCGGAGTTCCGCAGGCGCTGGCCGAGGTTCACGGCGTGGTGAGCGAGGGCAACAAGGCCCTCGACGCGGGTGATCTCTCGGGCGCGCGGCTGCTGGCCGCTCAGGTCCGGGCCATGCTGGGCATTCTCGGCGTGGATCCGCTCGACGAGCGCTGGGCCGCGCCCGCCGACAACTCCGCGGCCATCGCCGCGCTCGACGTGCTCATCGGCGCGGAGCTGCAGCGGCGGCAGCAGGCCCGCACCGACAAGGATTGGGTCACCGCCGACGCAGTCCGCGACCGGCTCAAGGCCGCGGGCATCGAGGTCACCGACACGCCGCAAGGCGCGGAGTGGGCCTTGGCCAAGGAAAAGAAGTGAGCGGTTCCGCGCCCACGGAACCTGGCTCGCCCGAATACCGCGTGAGCTAGCCCGCGTGGTGTGGCGGAGCACACCGAATTCGGGGTGACGGCCCAGCGTGGGGCACAATTCGTAGCGTCCCTCCGGCAATGCCGCGTGACTCGTGGCCGGTCCGGGGGCGCTGCTGTGGAGCAGCGCGAAGATTGACAGGGCGCAGCCCTTCGCTGCGCCGACCGGAGGCAGGTTTCCCGCATGACCGTGAGCGGGTTCGTCCCGCGACCGGCTCGAGGCGGGTTACCCGCGTGCTGTGTGCACTCAACAGACACGGAAGGCGAAGTGATGGCAGGCAATTCCCAGCGACGCGGGGCGACGCGCAAGACCGGCAGTAAGAAGGGGCAGACCGTCGGTTCCGGCGGGCAGCGCCGCCGCGGGCTCGAGGGCAGAGGGGCGACTCCCAAGGCCGAGGACCGCACCTACCACCCAGCCGCGAAGCGCGCCAAGGCGAAGGCCAAGGCCCAGGCGGCGACCGCCACCACCCGGTCCCGCAATGCCGCCCGGCCCATCGCGGGCCGCAAGGACAGTGAGGGTCCGGAGCTGGTGCTGGGCCGCAACCCGGTGGTGGAATGCCTGCGCGCGGGCGTGCCCGCCACCGCGCTGTACGTCGCCAATGGCACCGAGAACGACGATCGGCTCACCGAGGCCGTGCAGACGGCCGCCGACCTGGGCATCTCGATTCTGGAGGTGCCGCGCACCGATCTGGACCGAATGAGCAGCAATGGCATGCACCAGGGCCTGGCGCTGCAGGTGCCGCCGTACCGGTACGCCCATCCGGACGATCTGGTCGACCGGGTGCACAACTCGGGTGAGCCGGCGCTGCTGGTGGCACTGGACAATATCTCCGATCCGCGCAACCTGGGTGCGGTCATCCGCTCGGTGGCGGCCTTCGGCGGGCAGGGCGTGGTGATCCCGCAGCGGCGCAGCGCCAGTGTCACGGCGGTGGCGTGGCGCACCAGTGCCGGTGCGGCGGCGCGGCTTCCGGTCGCGCGGGCCACGAATCTGACTCGCACGCTGAAGGATTGGGCGAACAAGGGCTATCAGATCGTCGGGCTCGACGCGGGCGGCGACACCACTCTCGACGAATTCGACGGCAGCGCACCGACGGTCATCGTGGTGGGCTCGGAGGGCAAGGGGCTGTCGCGGCTGGTGCGCGAGACCTGTGACGCCATCCTGAGCATTCCGATGGCGGGCCCGGTGGAGTCGCTCAACGCCTCGGTGGCGGCGGGCGTGGTGCTGGCCGAGGTCGCCCGGCAGCGCCGGTCCTGAATACACGGGTACCGGACCGAATCCCTCGCACATCCGCCCTCTTCCGAGGTTCTTCTCGCCTCGATAACGAAGTGGCGCAAGCGAACACCGCGCGTCAGCCTGCCGTCACGGCGCTTCCGCCCGTAAACTCGGGCGGTGGTCTTCGATCAGCCGCCCATCGGATCCCCCGTCGAGCATGAGCATGCGACGGCGGTGTTGCTGCTGGGTGCGCTCAGCGTATTCTGCTGCGGCGCACTGGGGCCGATCGCCTGGGCGCTCGGCCGCCGGGCGCTCAACGAGATCGAGGCGGGCGGCGGCCGATTGGGCGGCCGGATCCAGGTCCTGGTGGGCTATGTCCTCGGGGTCATCGGGACCTTCCTCATGGTCGTGTTCGGCGGCATCTTCCTGCTGATGGCCATCAGCGGGCGAGCGTAGAAGCTCTCGGAGCGCCGGGGCTCTCCGCCCCGAATCCCCGGGGGTCGCCCGAGCCCCGATCAGTCCAGGCCCGGGCGCTGCTCGCCGCCTGTCACCGCGTCCCAGGCGGGCCATTCGCCGCTGACACTGCCGGTCCACTTGGGCGGGCGGCGGTCCTTGAGCGCGGCGACGCCTTCGCCGCCGTCGGTGCTCTTGGCCAGGTAGTCGTTGAGTTCGGTTTCCAAGCGGCCCACGGTTTCCGGGGCCATGGTCGGGGCCTCCCAGAGCAGACGCTTGGACAGGGCTACCGGAAGCGGGGCCGAGCCGTGGGCGATGTCGTGCGCCACCTCGAGGGCGGTGGGCAGGACCTCGGCGGCGTGCAGGCAGGCATTGGCGATGCCGAGCGAGTACGCTTCGTCGCCGTCGAAGGTGCGGCCGGTGAGCAGCAGGTCGGCGGCGCGGGCGCTGCCGATCAGCCGGGGCAGGGTCCAGTGCGCGAAACCGTCGGCGAGCGCGCCGCGCCGAACCTGATTGACGGCGTACACCGCGTCGCGGGCGACATAACGCAGGTCGCACTGCAGCGCGATCTCCAGGCCGATGCCCACGGCGTGCCCGTTCACCGCGGCGATCACCGGTTTTCTGATGCGGAAGGGTGGCGGGTCGATGAGACCGTTGACCTCGCCGACCTTCAGCGACAGATCCGCGCCCGCGCAGAACGCGGGCGGGGTCCCGGTGATGACGACCGCGCCGATGGCGTCGTCATTGTCGCAGCGGCGCAGCGCCGCACCGAGATCCGACGCCATGCCCGGAGTCAGTGCGTTCTGCTGGGCGGGACGGTTGAGCGTGAGCACGGCGACGCCGCCGGAGACGTCCACGTGCAATTCCGAACTCATGCTGGAACATTATGCCCTCCGCTTCGCTGCGGGCGGGGTTCGCGGCGCAAGCGCGGGGAGGTGGAGCGGAGGTCTCGTTCTCCCCTCCCCCAAGGCGCAGGTTCATGGGGCCGTTTCATCCCCGGCTCCACGGCGGAGGTCTGTCGAGCCGCGGTCCAGAACGAGCGCTCCGCCGCGCCGCGTGTGCGCCGCGACCATGTCATGTCTCGCGGTACGAGGAGTCCGGCCGCACACACTCGTTCTTCAGTTTCGGCTTCGCCGTCACCGCCGACGGGCTGGTGATGGGCGTCGGCGGTCCCGGCGCGTACGTCGATGTGGTCGATGCCTTCGCCGGGCAGCCGTCCAGAACGTTTCATTCGGGCAGACAGCGCTTTTCAGGCACGCAGGATCTGCCGCCCGATGGCGTACTTGTGCACCTCGGTCGGGCCGTCGTAGAGCCGGAAGGCGCGCATGTCGCGGAAGATCATCTCCACCACGGTCTCGTCGGAGATGCCGATGCCGCCGAGCACCTGGACGCAGCGGTCGGTGACCTTGAACAGCTCCTCGGACACGAAGGACTTGGCGACCGAGGACTCGTGACGCGCCTTATGCCCCTGATCCATCAGCCAGCAGGCATGCCAGATGGTGAGCCGACACTGGTGCAGCGCGATCTCGTTGTCCGCCAACATGAACGACACGCCCTGGTGCTCACCGATGGGCTTGCCGAAGGCGGTGCGGGTCTTGGCGTAGTCGACCGCGATGGCCTGGGCCCGCTCTGCCGCGCCCAGCCAGCGCATGCAGTGGGTGAGACGGGCCGGGGCCAGCCGCAACTGGGCGTAGCGCAGCGCCTGGCCGGTCTCGCCGAGGACGGATTCCCTGGGCAGCACCAGGTTCTCGAAGCGCACCACCGCGTGGCCGCCGACGTAGTTGCGGTCCATGGTGTTCATGACACGCTCGATCACGATGCCGTCGGCGTCGCCCTCGGTGAGGAACAGGGTCGGGCCCTCGGGCAGGTGCGGGTTGGCGGCCAGGCGCGCCATGATGATCCAGGTCTTGGCGCCGTCGGCGCCGGTGATCAGCCACTTGCGGCCGTTGATGGTGAAGTTCTCGCCGTCGAAGGTGGCTTCGGTGGCGAGCTGGTTGGGGTCGGAGCCCGCGCCGCCCGGCTCGGTCATGGCGAAGACGCTGCGCTGGTGGCCGTCGATCACCGGCTGCAGGAAGCGTTGTGTCTGTTCCGGATTCGCGATCTTGGAGAGCAGGAACATATTGCCCTCGTCGGGCGCGGCGCAGTTCATGGCGACCGGGCCGAGGGTGGACCACCCGGCGGCCTCGTACAGCACGGCCTGCTCGACATGGGTCAGGCCGCGGCCGCCCAGCTCCACCGGAGCCTGGATGGTGAGCAGCTTCTCGGCGCGGGCCAGCTCGACCATTTCCTGCCGCAGGTCGTCGTTGGGGCCGTGCGCGGTCAGCCGCGGATCACGCTCGAAGGGCACGATCTTGTCGATGACGAACTGGCGAACCCGATCGCGTTCGGCAGCAAGGTCGGCGGGAATCGAGAAGTCGATCATGGTTGGTCACCATCCGTCGTGGGTCACAGTCGAGCCGAGCATACGATGCATCGCCATGGAGACTGAAGGCACCCGCCTTCAGAATTTGAAATCGCCCTCGCCCGCCGCTCGCCGCAGCAGGTAAGGGCAGGTGAGAGACATGCGGGTTACAGCACCCTGCGCAGGAAGCCCTCGACTTCGGCCCGGTAGGCGGCCGGTTGATCGTCGTGGACGAGATGGCCCGCGTTGTCGATGACGACGTACCGGGCATCCGGGTGCAGGTCGGCCATCTCACGCATCTGCCCCGGCGGGGTGATGGTGTGCTCGCCCTCGATCAACAGGGCCGGGACGGTGATGGATTTCCACTGCGCCCAGAAGTCGCGTGTACCCCACTCCTCGGAGATGTCCCGGAAGGTCGGGACCGGACCGTGCAGGCGGTACCCGTCCGGGCCGTGGAGGAAGGAGTCGAGGAAGTAGCGACCCGCCACCGGGCCGAAGAATTCCAGCACGGCCCGCTCGTCCGGAAACGGTTGCGGCCAAGCGGAAATCACCGCCGCCCAGTTCTCGGCGGTGCGACCCTGGAAGTCCGGCGCCATGTCCTCGACGACCAGCGCGCGTACCCGTTCCGGATGTGCCGCGGTGAACATCCACCCGTGCAGCCCGCCCATCGAATGCCCCACCACCACCATGGGTTCGGTGATATCCGAGGTCGTCTCGGCCAGATCCGCCACGAACGCCTCGGTGGTCAATTCGTCCGGCGCGGGCCGCCCGTGCCCGGCCGCGTCGAACGTGTACACGTGTCCGAATTCGCGCAGCCAGGGCAGCTGCGCCCGCCAGGTCCGGGCGCTGCCCATCAGTCCGTGCAGCAGGAGGATCGGCGCGCCCGCGCCGCCTTCGTCGTACAACATCGCCTCGACCATGTGTTCTGGGTTTCAGGGTGAACCCCCGAGAGTCCCGAGAGTTGGTTGTCACCTCGAACGATACGTGCGCGGCCGCGGAGTACATTCGCATCTATGGCAGTCGTCAAGATCAATGCAATCGAGGTCCCCGAGGGCGCGGGCCCGGAACTGGAACAGCGTTTCGCGCACCGCGCGCACGCGGTGGAGAACTCGCCCGGTTTCCTGGGCTTCCAGCTGCTCCGCCCGGTCGCCGGAGACAACCGGTATTTCGTTGTCACGCAATGGGATTCGGAGGAGTCCTTCGCGGCGTGGCGGGACGGCCCGGCGCGACAGGCGCACGCGGGCGAGGCGCGCAAGCCGGTCGCCACGGGCGCGTCGCTGCTCGAGTTCGAGGTCGTCATGGATGTGGCGGCGAAGAAGGCCTGATCAACGCGTGTCCGGCAGCGGGGCACGTGTTGACGCAGGGCCGAATGGGATGTCACCCTTCGAAGTGCAATAAGCGACGGTGACGCGTAACCCGGTGTGATTCCGGGGCGGTCGCGCCACTGTATTCCCAGCATCAGCCGAGTCCGGCGGGCGCCGGGAAAGCCAGACACCGGCACCGTCGTATCCGTTTCGACGGGGACGCGAAATCCCCCGGGAGGACTCGAATGGCCATCGTCCACAACCCCAGCCGCGGCGGCGACGCGCTCACCGCGTTGCTCGTCTCCGCGGGCGTCGTTCTGCTCGCACTGCTCACGCTGTACCTGGTCGGCTTCGATCAGGGTGCCATTTCGCGCACCGGTATGTACATGCACGAGCTCACGCATGACGGACGGCACCTGCTGGGCGTCCCGTGTCACTGAGCGAATCCCGATCACTCCAGGGTTCGCTCACTACGCTCGTGTTGCGTGGCTTGCTGGCCGGCTTGATCGCCGGCCTGCTCGCGGCCACCGTCGGCTATTTCGTCGGTGAGCCCAAGCTCGACGCGGCGATCAGCCTCGAGGAATCCCATTCCAAGGCCGAGACTTCCGGCGACGGACATGCGCACGAACAGGCCGGGGGCTCCGGGCATTCGCATGGGGACGAGGACGAACCGCTGGTGAGCCGGACCGGGCAGAAAGCCGGTCAGTTCCTGGCGCTCGGACTGTTCGGGCCGGCCATCGGAGCCATTCTCGCCACGGCCGCGAATATCGCGCGCCGCTTCACCAGGCTGCCCGGACCGCGGCTGGGCCTGCTCCTCGCGGGCGGCGGGTGGCTGGCCATCGTGGCGGTGCCCTTCTTCAAGTACCCGGCCAACCCGCCCGCGGTGGGTCAGCCGGACACCATCAACGAACGCACCTGGCTGTGGTTCGCGTCCGTGCTGCTCGGCTTCGCGGCCGTGGGCGCCGGCGTCTACGTCCACAAGGTGCTGCGCAACCGATTGGACTCGGTGCGCATGATCGGGGCGACGGCGGTGTTCGTGCTGGTGGCCGCGATCGGCTATATCGCGCTGCCCGGCATCGACGAGGTGCCGTCGGACTTCCCGGCGACCCTGCTGTGGCAGTTCCGGGCCACCTCGCTGGCCGAGACCGGCACACTGTGGCTGACCCTGGGGCTGGCCTTCGCGGCGCTCACCGAGTACGCGGATCGCGTTCGGGTGTCAGCGGTTTCGTAAGTCCCGGGCGCCCGATGATCCGGCCGAACCGAAGTCGATGATCGCGCGCGCCGGTTCCCGGCCGACGGAGACGTCAGCCGGGAACTCGGGAGCTATGCCTCGAAAGTGGCGTCCAGCTCGATGGTGTCGACACCGGACAGCGCCTTGGACACCGGGCAACCCGCCTTGGCGGCCTCGGCCGCGGCCAGGAAACCGGCCTCGTCGATGCCCGACGCCTTGCCGACCAGGGTCAGCTTGATCTTGGAGATCCGGAAGCCGCCGGCCGGGTCCGGGCCCAGCGTCACGTCGGCGGTGATGTCCAGGCTCTGCACGGTGCCGCCGGCATTGCCGATCTGACCCGACAGGGCCATGGCGTAGCAGGAGGAGTGCGCGGCCGCGATGAGTTCCTCGGGGCTGGTGGTGCCGTCGGCCGTGTCGGCGGCGCGCTTCGGGAACGAGACGTCGTACTTGCCGACGCCCGAGCTGGTCAGCTCGACCTGACCGGAACCGTCCTGCAGGCCGCCGGACCAGCTGGTGCGCGCGGTACGTGTAGGCATCCTTCGTCCTTTCGGTGTTTGATGTGCCCTCCGCTTCGCTGCGGGCGGGTCGCGGCCCTGGAGGTCTCGATTCTTCCTCCCTCCGCTCCTCCGCTTCGCTCCCCGCTCCACTCAGTCCTGAATCGAGACGGCCGCGAACCTTCGGGTGAGGTTCATCCAGTGATGAACTCGCCGGATACGTGCAAACCCTATACCTCGGCCGCGGTCCGCTGATCCCACTGCCGCAATACATTTGGCCAGGATTTCTCGTGCCGGTCACGCGCGGCGGCGCCCGGGAAGCCTGCGTGGGTGAGGAGCAGGGCGGTGCCCGCGCCGTGCGCCGAAAGTTCCAAGGTGACCATGGTTTCCGCGCCCTCGGTGCCGTCGGTGACCCAGGTCAGCTCGACCAGGCGATCGGGTTCGAGGCGCAGGAATCTGCCGTAGTGCGGGTGGCCGCCGCCCGCGGTGAAGAAGAACGGTTCGTTCACCACGGGGCGCATGCGGATCGAACCCGGGTCGGCGAACCAGAGTCCGAACTGCCGGGTGCACTGGCGGTAGAGCTCGGCGGGCGAGGCGGCCATGATGCGTTCGGCGACCAGGAAGAACGGTCGCGCGGCGAGGTCGGGTGGCCGCAGGGGCGCAACGTCCATGGGGCGCGACGATACCGCCCCGGCCCGCGCTCACTCGGGATGATTCAGACCATGTCGCGGCGACGGATCAGCCACACCGTGCCGGTCGCGAAGAGAATCGCATAGGCGGTCAGGGCGATCAGGGATTCGCCGCGGCTCAGAATGTCGAGCACCCCGGGTGTGGCCGGTCCGCCCACCGTGCGTAGCGAACCCGCCAGGGAACCGGCGGCCGTGCCGGGCAGGTGATCGGTGATCGCCCTGATGGGCGCGAAGATCGCGGCCACCCCGCGGAGCAGATTCTCCACGACCAGCACCCACACCAGGCCCAGGCCGACCGCCGGCGCCGGACCCCGAGCGACCGCGCCGATCAGCGCGCCCGCCAGTGTCCACATTCCCAGAATGGCTGTGCCCGAACCGATTCCGAGCAGCATCCGGCCCGCCGTAGGCAGCGCCAGGGACTGCCCCTGCGTACCGGCGATGAACGCGGCCACCCCGGTGTCGACCACGAAGGCGACCAGCACCAGCGCGACCACCGTCAACACCAGGCTCAGCACCACCGCACCGATCACGTGCACCCGCGAAGGCCCCTGGGTGAGCGCGGTTTTCCAGCTGCCCCAGCCGTAACCGCTGCCCACCGCCAGCGCGCCCAGCACCAGCATGAGCGCGCCACCGAACATGGCCATGCCCTGGGTGAAGACCTCCGGCACCGCCGCGGGCATCATCTGCTGCATGAGCAGCTCCCGCGGCAGCCCGTTGGACATGCGGGTGGCGCTGCCGGTGGTGTAGGCCAGGTAATTGAACAGATAGGCGAAGGTGAGGTTCAGCAGGATCCAGGTGCCGAGCACGATCCAGAAGGCGGGCCACTTGCGCAGTCGCAGCAGTTCGGCCCGGGCACTGGCCATCACGTCGGTCATTTCGCCGTCTCCGTCATCTCGAAAAACACTTCCTCCAAGGACTTTTCATCACTGCGCAGCTCGAACAGCTCCGCGCCCGCGTCGATGACCGCGCGTGCCACCATGGGGGCGCCGGCCGCTGCGGCGTCGACGCGAATTCCCTTGGCGGTCATCAGCGCCGACCGCACACCCACCGCCGCGCGCACCGCGAGGAAGGCCACCTCCACCGGCTCTGCGCGCACCAACAGCGAAGCCGCACCACGCAATTCGCGCACCGTCGACTCGGCGAGCAGCCGCCCACCGGAGATGACGCCGACGCGATCACAGATCTCCTGCACTTCACTGAGCAGGTGGCTGGACAGCACGACGGTGTGCCCGTCGGCGGCGAGGCCGGTGATGAGCTCCCGCATCTCGGCCATACCGGCCGGATCCAGACCATTGGTGGGTTCGTCAAGAATCAGCAGGTCAGGATGGCCGAGCAGGGCGGCCGCGACACCCAGGCGCTGCTTCATGCCGAGCGAGTAGGTGCGGAATGCGTCCTTGCCGCGGGCGCTGAGGGCCACCCGGTCCAGGGCGTCGGCGACCGCGTCGTCGCCGACGCCCCGGTAGCGGGCCAGGACGCGCAGGTTGTCCCGGCCCGAGAGGTAGGGGTAGAAACCGGGACCCTCGATCAGAACACCCATGCGGCGCAACGTTTCCGGATCGCCGGGCGGCCGGCCGAGCACGGTCGCGGTGCCCGAAGACGGGCGGATCAGGCCGACCAGCATGCGCAGCGTGGTGGTCTTGCCCGCGCCGTTGGGGCCCAGGAAACCGTAGATTTCACCGCGGCGGACACTCATGCTCACGGCGTCCACGGCGGTGTGGGAGCCGTAGCGCTTGGTCAACCGGTCGGTGACGACAATCGCTTCGTTCATGGAGTCCACCCTCCGCCGCGGAGCACGGGAAGGAATCCGCCGCAGCGCGCGATCCGGCGTACGTATGCATGCGTATTTCGGCGCGACACGATGCCGCCGCCCACAGACGACGCTACGGTGCAGCTATGGACACACGAGGGGGAAGGCTCGGGCGGCGCGACGTGCTCCCAGCATTGGTGGTGGGGGCGATACAGCTCGGTTTCGGGACCCTCGCCAATCATCACCAGACCGTGGAGCGACAGCTCGATGTCTTCGGATATGTGCTGCTCATAGCCGGTCCGGCGCTGCTGGTACTGCGGCGACGGTACCCGCTGGAGGTGTTCTACGGGACGCTGACCGTCAGCGTCGCGTACCTACTGCTCGGTTATGGCTACGGGCCGGCCTTCGTCTCGCTCGTCGTGGCCTTCATGACCGCCGCTGTTCTCGGATCCCGTTGGTACACCTATCCGTTCGTGGCCGCGGGCTACCTGCTCATGGTGTGGCCGGTTCCCGGCTGGCGCGGATACCACACCAGCGCCTGGCAGGAATTCGGTTTGCTCGCCTGGCTTTTCGTGCTCGCGGCCGCGGCCGAGGGCATTCGGCAGCGCCGCGCCGCCATCACCGCTCGGCGGCAGCGCGCCGAGGCGGCCCGCCGCAAGGAGCAGGCCGAGCGCGAACGCGAATACGCCCAGCAAGCACTGGAATCGGCCGAACGCGAGCAGCGCGTCACCGAGGAGCGGTTGGCCATCGCGCGCGAATTGCACGACGTGCTCGCGCACAGCCTGTCACTGATCAATGTCCAGTCCTCGGTCGCGCTGGAACTGATCGACCGCAAACCCGAGCAGGCCGCCACCGCGCTGGCCGCCATCAAGACCGCCAGCAAGGACGCGCTCGGCGAGGTGAACGCACTGCTGCGGTCCATCCGCGGCGGCACCGCCACCGTGGCCGCGCCCACCGCGCCCACCATCGGCATCACCGACCTCGACAAGCTCACCGCCCCGGCCCGCGCCGCCGGGCTGGAAGTGCACACCATGGTGACCGGCGGACCGCGGCGGCTGCCCGCCGTGGTCGATGTGGCCGCCGCCCGCATCGTGCAAGAATCGCTCACCAATGTGGTGCGGCACGCGCCCGGTGCGAGTGTGCTCGTCACCGTGCATTACGCGGCCGAGCGGCTCCAGCTCACCATCGACAACACCCGGCCCACCCGCCGGCCCGCGCCGCAGCCGCCGACCGGCGGCCACGGCATCACCGGCATGACCGAACGCGCCAACGCCCTCGGCGGCCAGCTCTCCGCCGAACCCAAGGCCGACGGCGGCTTCCGGGTGAAGGCCCGGCTGCCCACCCACCTGGCCCGACCCGAACCGGTTGCGTAAGCATGGAATTGGAGGAGGTGCCATGCCCATCCGGGTGGTGATCGCCGACGATCAGGCGCTGGTGCGCGCGGGCTTCGCGGCGCTGCTCGGCGCGCAGGAGGACGTCGAGGTGGTAGGCGAAGCCGATACCGGCGAGCAGGCCCTCGAGCTGGCCCGCGCCCTCGTGCCCGACGTCGTGCTCATGGACATCCGCATGCCGGTCCTGGACGGCCTCGCCGCCACCCGCGCGATCGCCGCCGATCCGGCCCTGGCCGCGGTGAAGGTCGTCGTCCTGACCACCTTCGAACTCGATGAATACGTCTTCGAGGCCATGCGTTCCGGCGCCACCGGCTTCCTCGTCAAACACACCGAACCCGCCGACCTGATCAAGGCCGTGCGCGTGGTCGCCGATGGCGACGCCCTGCTCTCCCCCAGCGTCACCAAACGCCTGGTCGCCGAATTCGCCTCGCACGCCAAACCCGCGCCCGCGGCCCAATTCTCCGAACTCACCGATCGCGAACGCGAGGTCATGACCCTGATCGCCGAGGGCCTCACCAATGCCGAGATCGCCGTCCGCCTCTCGATGAGTCCCGCCACCGCGCGCACCCACGTCGGCCGAATCCTGTTGAAGCTGGGCGCCCGCGACCGTACCCAGCTCGTGGTCATGGCCTACGAATCCGGCCTGGTCCGCCCCGGCTGGCAATAATCCGGCCGCGGGCGCGGCGGCTCAGCTGCCGGAGTTCGACCGGCGTCGTTCTCGTCGGTGAAACCACCCCGGCGCAGCCTGTCGCCGAGGACTGCCACCCAACGCGCGCGCCATCCGTGCCGCGCCCATGGCTCTTCCGCCGCGGGCCCGACGCAGCGGGGCATATCGACACTGGTCAGGGACCGAATTCCGCGGCCACCGGAATCACCTCGCGCCCCAGCACCTCCAGGGGCGTGAGCTCGTCGACGCCCGCCACCCGACCGATCACCAGATCGATCCCCCTATCCGCCAGCCACTTCAGCTGCTCCAGTGCCCGGCCGACGCCGCCCCCGCTCGGCCCGAGGTCGAAGGCGAAGACACAGCTCTTGCGGATCTCGCGCGGATCGCGGCCGATCTCCGCGGACAGCCGGTCCAACAGTTCGATCTTGCTCGGTAGCTCCGGGCCCGGCCGCAGGCTCGCCACATCCGCGTACCGCGCCACCAACGGCAAGGTACGTCGCTCCCCGTCCCCGGCGATGAGCACGGGCGGATGCGGACGATAGCCACCATGTGGCGAATTCCGCACCGCCTGCGGGGCGTTCAGCGGACGCTCGACGTGAAAGTGCCTGCCGTGCACGGGTTCCGAATCGCCCCTCTCATCGGTCCACATGGCACGGCAGATCCGCAATGTCTCCTCCAGCATGTCGTAGCGGTCGCGCAGCGGCGGGAACGGCAGGCCGTAGCCCTCCACATCGCCGGTGGAGGTGCCCGAACCGATACCCAGCCAGGCCCGGCCGCCGGACAGCACATCCAGGGTGGTGACCAGCTTCCCGAGCATGGCCGGATGCCGATAGTGCACCCCCGACACCAACGCGGTCAGCTCCACCCGCGACGTGTGCGCCGCGATGAACGACAGCGTCGAATACGCCTCCAGCACATTCTGTTCCACCCGCCCCAGCCACGGGCTCTGCCAGAGATGATCAGCAACGGCGATGACCGAGAACCCGCTGCCCTCTGCCGTGCGGACCACCTCGGCCAGACTCGATCCGATCCATTCCGAGGGAGTGTCCAGCGCGAAGTTCGTCAGATGCAATCCGATGTACATGGCTCACCCTCTGCCTCCCGGCAGCGCGAATCATCCGTCCGGAGAACACATCCCGCGTACGTCCCGACGCGTAGTCAGCGCGCGGCGCCGAGTCCGAGACCCTGCCGAATCGCCTGCTCCACCGGCGAATACGCGCCGTCGGGCCGATCCAGCGAGCATGGTTCGCGCAGCAGCAGCGGCGGCTGGGCCATGAATTTCGGGCGGCCGGTGCGGTTGGGCTGGGCGGCGTGCACCAGGAAGGGGTGGCAGAGGTAGACATCGCCCGCCTCGCCGGTCGCGAGCGCCTCGGGGAGATCGGCCGTGGCCGTATAGAAGTCGTGGAGGTCGAACACGGTGGCGCCCTCCTCGCCGAGCGGTTCCAGCACCGGGGCCAGCCGCAGGTGCGAGCCGACGCGGATGCGAGTCGGGGCGTCATCGGCGCCGACATCGGAGAACAGGAACAACATCAGCAGGGCGCGCCCCTTCGAGTGGATGTTCACCCGCCAGCTCAGATAGTCGTCGCGCGCGGCATCGCCGGGGAAGCTCACATCGACATGCCAGCCGTCGTCGCCGGGCGGCTCCGGGCTGGGGAAGCGAATCGGCCAGCTGCCCAGCGTTATTCGGGGGACCCAGCGTCCGGGTACGACAAGTTGGTCGAAAGCTTCGAGCAGGGGCGGCGCGGTGACCGCGCGCGCGAAGGGCTCCTCGGAGTGGTCCCAGAGCCGGATGACCGGACTGGTCCACGTCGATGGATCATCGGGATCGCAACCGGTTGCGCGCCAGAGGATCTCACGCCCGTCAGCGGCGGTCTCGGCGGAGAAAACACCATCGACCTTCACGAACCCATCGGCCACGAAGGCGGCGATCTGAGCGTCGGTGAGCATGCGATCCTTCCAGTCGGCTATCCGAGCATGAGCGATACCGGGATCGCGCCGCCACCGAATTTCGCTCCGGACAGGCCGAAGCCCCGCCCTCCCGAGGGAGAACGGGGCTTCCGTCGTCTCGCTGAGCCTTACTCGCCCGAGGCGGCGCCCGGAGCCTCGCCCGCGAGGGCGGCGACCGGCTTGTCCTCGACGGCCGAGTCCGACTTCTTGGTCAGCTTGGCCTTGGGGGTGAAGGTGAACTTGGCGTTCTCGCCCTGGCCCTCGCCGTCCCAGCCCTCGACATCCACCATCACGACCTGGCCGGGGCCCAGTTCGCCGAAGAGGATCTTCTCCGACAGCTGGTCCTCGATCTCGCGCTGAATGGTGCGACGCAGCGGGCGCGCGCCCAGGACCGGGTCGAAACCGCGCTTGGCCAGCAGACTCTTGGCCTGTTCGGTCAGCTCGATCTCCATGTCCTTGTTCTTCAGCTGGTTCGCGACACGGCCGATCATCAGGTCCACCATCTGGATGATCTGGTCCTGAGTCAGCTGGTGGAAGACGATCACGTCGTCGATGCGGTTGAGGAACTCGGGACGGAAGTGCTTCTTCAGCTCGTCGTTGACCTTGAGCTTCATCCGCTCGTAGTTCGAGCCCTCGGCATTGGACTGGGTGAAGCCCAGGCCGACGGCCTTCGAGATGTCCGAAGTACCCAGGTTCGAGGTGAAGATCAGCACCGTGTTCTTGAAGTCGACCGTGCGACCCTGACCATCGGTCAGGCGGCCGTCCTCGAGCACCTGCAACAGGGTGTTGTAGATCTCCTGGTGCGCCTTCTCGATCTCGTCGAACAGCACCACCGAGAACGGCTTGCGGCGCACCTTCTCGGTGAGCTGGCCGCCCTCCTCGTAACCCACGTAGCCCGGAGGGGCACCGAAGAGACGAGACGCGGTGAAGCGGTCGTGGAACTCGCCCATGTCGATCTGGATGAGCGCGTCGTCCTCGCCGAACAGGAAGTTGGCCAGCGCCTTCGACAGCTCGGTCTTACCGACACCGGACGGACCGGCGAAGATGAACGAGCCCGACGGACGCTTCGGGTCCTTCAGACCGGCACGGGTGCGGCGGATGGCCTTGGACACGGCCTTGACCGCGTCCTCCTGGCCGATGATCCGCTTGTGCAGCTCGTCCTCCATGCGGAGCAGACGGGTGGTCTCCTCCTCGGTGAGCTTGAACACCGGGATACCGGTCCAGTTGGCCAGCACCTCCGCGATCTGCTCGTCGTCGACCTCGGCCACGACATCCAGATCGCCCGAGCGCCACTGCTTTTCGCGTTCAGCGCGCTTGGCGACCAGCTGCTTCTCCTTGTCGCGCAGACGCGCGGCCTTCTCGAAGTCCTGCGCGTCGATCGCGGACTCCTTCTCCCGGCGTGCCTCGGCGATCTTGTCGTCGAACTCGCGGAGGTCCGGCGGCGCGGTCATCCGGCGGATGCGCATGCGCGCACCGGCCTCGTCGATGAGGTCGATCGCCTTGTCCGGCAAGAAGCGGTCGTTGATGTAGCGGTCGGCGAGAGTAGCCGCGGCAACGAGAGCGCCATCGGTGATGGAAACCCGGTGGTGTGCCTCGTAACGGTCACGCAGACCCTTGAGGATGTTGATGGTGTGCTCGACCGTCGGCTCGCCCACCTGGACCGGCTGGAACCGGCGCTCCAGGGCGGCGTCCTTCTCGATGTACTTGCGGTACTCGTCGAGGGTGGTGGCGCCGATGGTCTGCAGCTCACCGCGAGCCAGCTTGGGCTTCAGGATCGAGGCCGCGTCGATCGCGCCCTCGGCCGCGCCCGCACCCACCAGGGTGTGCAGCTCGTCGATGAACAGGATGATGTCGCCGCGGGTGTTGATCTCCTTGAGCACCTTCTTCAGGCGCTCCTCGAAATCACCGCGGTAGCGGCTGCCCGCGACCAGGGAGCCCAGGTCCAGGGTGTACAGCTGCTTGTCCTTCAGCGTCTCCGGCACCTCGCCGTTGACGATGGCCTGAGCGAGGCCCTCCACGACGGCGGTCTTACCGACGCCGGGCTCACCGATCAGGACCGGGTTGTTCTTGGTACGGCGACTCAGCACCTGCATCACGCGCTCGATTTCCTTCGAGCGGCCGATGACCGGGTCGAGCTTGCCCTCGAGGGCGGCCTGGGTCAGGTTGCGGCCGAACTGGTCCAGCACCAGCGAGGTGGACGGGGTGCCCTGCTCGCCGCGCGAACCGGACTCCACCGGCTCCTTGCCCTGGTAGCCCGACAGCAGCTGGATGACCTGCTGACGCACGCGGTTGAGATCCGCGCCCAGCTTGACCAGCACCTGCGCCGCGACGCCCTCACCCTCGCGGATCAGGCCCAGCAGGATGTGCTCGGTGCCGATGTAGTTGTGACCCAACTGCAGCGCCTCGCGGAGCGACAGCTCCAGCACCTTCTTGGCGCGCGGGGTGAACGGAATGTGGCCGGACGGCGCCTGCTGGCCCTGGCCGATGATCTCCTCGACCTGCGACCGCACACCCTCCAGCGAGATGCCAAGGGACTCCAGCGACTTCGCCGCGACGCCCTCGCCCTCGTGAATCAGGCCCAGCAGGATGTGCTCGGTGCCGATGTAGTTGTGGTTGAGCATCCGGGCCTCTTCTTGGGCCAGGACAACGACCCGCCGCGCGCGGTCGGTGAACCTCTCGAACATCGCTCCCTCACTCTCCTGCTCCGCCATCACTGGCATCCGGCGCTTCAGACCCTGTGCTGCCCTTCTGGTCGCCAGCCTGCCATGAAGCCTTGGGGTTGCATCCCCGACTCCACTCTAGTTGCCGGGGGTCACGCACGTCGTCCGTCCACCCTATTGCGAACCGGCGACAGTACGACTCATTCAGTCATAACGGGGCAGTTGCGCGGTCCGTTTCCAGATCGGCTACGCCCACAGCGAACAAGCTGTGTTCAATTGCCCTCCGCTTCGCTCCGGGCGGGTTCGCGGCGCTGGAGGTCTCGTTCTTCCCTCCTCCGCTCCTCCGCTTCGCTCCCCCGCTCCGTCAGTCCAGAACGAGACGCGCCGCGAACCTGCGGGTCGATCCCTAACCGGTGAACGGCGGAACGAACGCCTTATTGCCCTCCGCTTCGCTCCCGGGCCGGTTCGATCCCTAACCGGTGAACGGCGGTACGAACTCGCAGGGGACCGGGCGCACATGGTCTGGGTCGAGGGCGTTGAGGGCGACCATGGCGGCGCGGTGACTGCCGGCGATGGCCATGTGATCGGAGAAATCGGTGGGGCAACCGTCCTGCATCCGGACGTTGGTCACGTTGGCGGCAGGCACCAGCGCGATGGACGGCCACACCGCCTCGTCGAAATTCGAGGCCAGGTTGATGTAGGTGACCGACGGATCGTAAACGCCGTCGGCGTTCAGGGCATTCATGAACGACGAGTTGCCGAGCATCTCGGGGCATGCCTGGCAGATGGCGCCCAGGGCGGAGACGCCGTCGACTGTGTCCGCATCCACACCGAGCCGACTGCCGAACGCTCGGATCACGGTCATCTGGTCGCCGAAGATGCCCAGCCACGGCGGTGCGATGCCGACGAACCTGTCCACCTTGCCGGAACCGCCGAGCCGCTTGATGTAGTAGTCACCGACGATATTGCCCTGGGAATGGGCGATGAAGTCCACCTTGGCCGCACCGGTCGCGGCCAGCACTCGATCCACGAAAACGCCCAACTGCGCGGCGCTCCCGGGAATCGGCTTCATACCGCCCAGCGCCGAGAGCGGCCAGGGCACGTCCAGGTTGCCGTAGGTGAGTGCGTAAACGCAGTAGCCCTCGTTGGCGAGCAATGGCGCGTAGGCGCCCCAGTTGGTCTGCGCGCCGCCCGCGGTGCCGTGGATGAGCACCACCGGATCCGGGTGCGCGGCCGTGGGTTTGCAGGACCAGTCATTGGCGCCCGGGAGGGAGCCACCCGGATTGGCGAGCTCGTAAGGGATGCCCGCGAAGAAGTTGAAAGTGACCGGATATTCCGCTCGGGCAGCCCCGCTCGCACCGATCCACAAGACCGCCAGAACCGCCATGATCAGCAGCGATGCCGGCATTCCAGGCCTGGGCATCCCTCTCATGTTCCCTCCCAAATTAGAACGCGTTCCGTCAACCTAGCCAGTAAACAAGCACGGAGGATGGATTACCGGCGGGTAAGTTCTGACACCTGTTCCAGTGGAGGAGAACAGCGGAGGCCGGGATCCGCAGGCGGCTTGCGCTACCGCACAGCGGGTCCCGGCCTCCGCCGGAATCGGATCGAACTACTGCCGGCCGGAAGTGAATCCGGACTGTGGAGCGAACTGCTGCCGCGCCGGGGCGGACCACGTCGCGACCGGAGCCGAGAAGGCGCCGGGGGACTGCGGGAAGCCCGGCCCGTCCGAGGCCGCGGTCACGGCCGTCGCGGCGGTCGCGGTCGCCCGGGCGTGCTGGACGCCCGCCACGAACAGCGCGCCCATCAGTACCAGGAAGGCCAGCGTGTGGATCACCGCGCGGACGATATTCCAAGCCACCCACGAGCTTTCGAACTGCGAGCGCACCGTCGCCAGATCCCCGATCCGCCCGACGTCACCGGCATTGGCCAGCTGGTTGTTGAGCGGCACGTTCAGGCCCGAGGTGACGCCGAAGGCGATCATGTTCAGCACCAGCGCGACCCCGATCCAGAACAGGGTGGTGCGGGTGTCCTTGCCCAGATGCAGGGCCGCGGCCAGCACGGTGAAGCCGACCGTGCCCATGAACCCGATCATGAACCACGGGTTGATGATGACCACGTTGATCTTCTGCATGACGTCGATGAAGGTCCGGTCGTCGGACTGGCCCAGGGCAGTCATCACCGAGGTCGCGTACGCGTAGAACACGCCGGCGATCAGCCCGGTACTCAGCGTCGCCGCCACCAGCGCGGCCGTGCGAAATGCGAACATCGTTCTCTCCTGACTGGATCTGCCACCCGTGTTCTCCCGGGTGATCGACTACATCCAGTCAATCGCCGACGGGCACGGAAACCCATGGCTCAGAAGCTCGCACGCATGCGCAGAGGTCCAACAGCGGTACCAGGATCGAACAACGCTCGTAGGGCTTCGCGCGCTGAAACCCCTCGAGGCTCGCCGGCCCCGCATCCGATGGGACGTCGGTCAGAGGTCGCGTTCGGAGATGACGCCGGATTGCATGGCCAAGTTGGCGAGGCGGACCCGCTTCTGGTTCTGCGGAAGATCCTCGACGCCGAACTTCGCGAACAAGGCGCGCAGATGGGTCTTGATGGCGTCGACGCTGAGGAAGAGTTCGGCGGCGATCTGCTGATTCGAGGCGGGCGAGGCGAAGCCGTCGTTGCCGCGCAGGGGGCGGCACAGCGCGATCAGTACCGACCGCTGGGTTTCAGTGAGTGAGCGCAGGGTCGGCAGCCCTCCGGTGGAGGTCTGCGTGATATCGCCTGCGGCGCCGCTGAAGTCGTGGAAGGTGACCCGCGAGGTGCCCATCCGGATGACATCACCCGGCTGCAGGCGATGGCGGCCGACCAGGCGATCCCCGTTGACGAAAGTGCCGTTGCGGGAAAGGCCGTCGTCGACGATGGTCCAGTGCGCGCCCAGATACTCTGCGGTGGCGTGCAGCCGCGACACCTCGGCGTCCCAGAACAGCGAAAGGTCGGCCTGCGGCGAGCGCCCGATGGTGATCCGGGGCTGGTCAGGCGACAGCATCAGCTCATGCTGGCGTCCCTCTTGATCCTTGACCCTGAGGAAGGAACCGTGGAATGCGGTCACTGCGCCGATACCTCTTCTCTACATCCAGCCAGTGACATCGTCCACACGTTTCAATGGTGCCTGGCCACCCCTGCACTAGCAAGATCGCGCCGGGCGGGTACCGACGAGTTCGAGAGTCGATCTTGGCATTATGCGCAAAGCGCATGAATAAACCACTGCCGCCCAGGCGCGCGCGAAACACCCGGACGGCAGTCGAATCGGCGACTAGTCGGACAACTAGTTCTTAGCAGCGGCCTTGTTGTAAGCCTCGGTGATGTCAGCGGAGATACGACCACGAGCGGACACCTTGTGACCATTCCGGCGCGCCCATTCGCGAATGGCCGCGCTTTGTTCGCGATCGATCGACACCCGGTTCTTCGGGCCCGCGGCCGGAGCGCCGGCCACCTTGGTACGACGCCGGCCACTGACGCGCCGAGCGGCGGAAACCCAAGCCTCCATACCGTCCCGCAGCTTGGCCGCATTCTCCGTCGACAAGTCGATCTCGTACGAGACGCCATCGATTGCGAACTCGATGGTCTCGTCCGCGATGGACTCACCGTCGACATCGTCGATCAAGCTAACGGTGACCTTCTTTGCCATGAGATGAACGTCCTCTCGAAATCGTGCGACCCGCATAGTCAGGTCGATTACCCGACGCCAGAATACCGCTAATTCCGATAGTCCCAGAACAGGCCCCGGAAATGCAATCCGGAGAACTATCGGGCAACCGGACGCACAATTGGAAAGAGTATCGTTTCCCGGATTCCATGGCCAGTCAGGGCCATCAGCAAACGATCGATACCCATACCCGTTCCGGTTGTGGGGGGCATGCCGTGCTCCATCGCGGTGAGGAAGTCCTCGTCCAGGCGCATGGCCTCCTCGTCACCGGCTGCGGCCAAACGAGCCTGATCCATGAAACGTTCCCGCTGGATCACCGGATCCACGAGTTCCGAATAGCCGGTGGCCAGTTCGAAGCCGCGCACGTACAGGTCCCACTTCTCGGTAACCCCGGGCTTGCTCCGATGCTCACGCGTCAGCGGCGATGTCTCAACCGGGAAGTCGCGGACGAAAGTCGGTGCGTAGAGCTTGTCGCCGTAGACGTGCTCCCACAGTTCCTCGACCAGTTTGCCGTGACCGTAGCCCTTGTCCTGCGGAATTTCCAGACCGACCCGATCCGCGAGTGCCAGCAATTCCTCGACCGTAGTTTCCGGCGTGACCTCCACGCCGATCGACTCCGACAGCGACGGGTACATCTCCACCGTCGCCCACTCGCCGGCCAGATCGTATTCGGTTCCGTCGGCGAGTCTCACAACCTGCGTGCCGAAGACCTCCTGCGCGACTTCCTGGATCAATTCCCGCATCATCTTCGCGGAATCGTCGTAGGTGCCGTACGCCTCGTAGGTTTCCAGCATTGCGAACTCGGGCGAATGGGTGGAGTCCGCGCCCTCGTTGCGGAAGTTCCGGTTGATCTCGAAGACCTTCTCGATGCCGCCCACCACGCAACGCTTCAGAAACAGCTCGGGCGCGATGCGCAGGAACAGCTCCATATCGAGCGCATTGGAGTGGGTGGCGAACGGCCGCGCCGCCGCGCCGCCGTGGATGGTCTGCAGCATCGGGGTCTCGACCTCCAGGAAACCCCTGCGCTCCAACGCGTTTCGCAGCGCGCGCACCACGGCCACGCGGGTGCGGGCCATCTCGCGGGCTTCCGGGCGCACGATCAGGTCGACATAGCGCTGCCGGACCCGGGACTCCTCGTTCATCTCCTTGTGCGCCACCGGCAGTGGGCGCAGCGACTTCGCCGCCATCTCCCACGCATCGGCCATGACGCTCAATTCGCCTGTGCGCGAGGCGATCACCTCGCCATGCACGTACACGAAGTCACCGAGGTCCACATCGGCCTTCCAGGCCGCGAGCGAATCCGCGCCGACCCCGTTGAGGCTGATCATGGCCTGCAGCTTGGTGCCGTCGCCCTCTTGAAGGGTGGCGAAACACAGTTTGCCGGTATTCCGGACGAAAATGACCCGCCCCGCAATCCCGACCGTCTGACCGGTCTGGGTGTCGGCCGCCAGATCCGGGTAGGCCGCGCGAATTTCGGCGAGGGCGTGGGTGCGGTCCACCAACACCGGATACGCCTCGCGTCCCGCCTTCAGCAACCGCTCACGCTTCTCGCGGCGAATCCGCATCTGCTCGGGGACGTCATGCTCCACAGCGGCCGCCACGGCACGCTTTTGCCCAGCAGGAACGGGTTTGCTTGCGGGAGAAGAGGGGTTGGGGATGCTCACGGGGGCATAGCCTATCCTGCGGCGAAAACCGTTTTATCCGCCGCCTCGACTCCCGCCTCCCCGAGACTTCAGCGCACAGCCCAGGTGACAGCGACCTTCGCGCACGCGTGCCGGCGGCTGGCCGCCGATCCGATATCGGCCAACCCGACGAGTGCCCCAATCGGCACGAAATCCGTCGTCACCTCGACAGCCGGGATCCCCTACAGCCAGGCCAGGGTGGCGACTTCGCGCTCGAAGTGCGGGGCCGAGGCCGCGGCGGTCAGCAGGCCCGCCGCTTTGAGCGCCTGATATCCGCCCTCGAGGTCGGTGGCGCGCCGCAGGCCCAATTGCTGCAACGAGGCCGCCGCCAGGCTCGAGGTGTAACCCTCCGAGCACACGATGATCCATTCCACATCGTGGTGCTCGGCCATGGCCAAACGCGCCGAACTGGACGGGTCCAAACGCCATTCCAGCACATTCCGCTCGATCACCAGTGCACCCGGCAGCGTGCCCTCACGCAGCCGCTGGGCCTGCGGGCGAATATCCACCAGAATCGCGCCGCGCGCGATGGCCTGCGGCAATTCGATCGGGAGCAGGCGGCGCAGCTGCTGCCGGGCCTGGGCGAGCATGCCGTCGATCGTCAAGTGGGTCATTCGATTTCACCTTCGGGCTGGTCGGTGAGGACGGAACGGGTGCGCCGCAGGGTGCCGTGGCCGGTGACCTCGTAATAGGACATGGCCGTGAGCGGCGGGGAATAGGCGTGCACGCTCAGCGTCGGATTCAGCGGGCCGGTGAGCCCGGCCTCCGCCTCCGGGGCCCGCACCACGTCGTGCACCCAGCCGAGCGGGAAGGAGGCCTGATCACCCGCGGCGAGGGTGCGGCGGCGCAGTTCCCGGCCGTTCCAGCGGTATTCCGACAGCGCGCCCGAGAGCACGGTCAGCGCTCCCAGCGAGCCGGCGTGGTCGTGCAATTCGGTGTACTTGCCCTCGACCCAGCTGATCAGCCAGAGATCCACCTCGTCGTCGGCCATAAGCCTTGCGGCCCAGCGTTTTTCGGTGGGCCAGAGGCCGTCGGCGGGCAGCAGGTGGTCGTAGCGGCCCTCCAGCACGCCCTGGGCGCCCTCGTCGGTCAAGCGCAGCAGATCGGCCGGACGCAGCCGGGTCGGCAGGGCGGAGACGGCGCGGGTGTCGGCAGGTAGGGAAAGAGCAGAGGAACGCATGAGCGAAACTCCAAGAAGTGTGTCTGTGGTCGGGGGGCTATACGCAGCCTCGACGACCGTCGAGGCGAATCAGCCTCGACAACACTCCTGGGTGCTCACGCGGAAATACACGCCCGCGAGTCTAACAGCAGGCAGCGTGAGCGCAAAGAGCCGAACACGTCACACCGCGGAACGCGACAAGGTCGGGGCAACTCGTGGAGCACGCCCAGAATGGATTCACCACCCGACCGCGGCACGCGTGCACAGCGGTCAACGGCTCCCAGCCGGGCGCTGAGGTCTCGCAGAGGCGGAGGAGCGCTGTTGATTGCGCTCATAGACCAGACGTAGGCCGTCCAGCGTCAGATGCGGCTCGTGATGCTCGATGGTCTCCGACTCGGGCACGATCAGCGGCGCGGTCGCCCCCGTGGCCACCACCGCCACATCGTCGCCGGAGAAGGCCTCGATGTCGCGAATACGGTCGATCAGGCCGTCCACCAGGCCCGCGAAACCGAAGATGGCGCCCGACTGCAGGCATTCCATACTGTTCTTGCCCACCACCGAGCGCGGGCGGGTCAACTCCGCGCGGCGTAGCGCACTGCGAGCGATCAGCGCCTCGGTGGAAATCTCCACACCCGGCGCGATACTGCCGCCCAGGAATTCTCCCTTGGCCGACACCAGATCCACACAGATCGCCGTGCCGAAATCCACCACGACGGCCGGCGAACGGAAACGGTGATATGCCGCAAGACAATTCACAATGCGATCCGCGCCGACCTCCTTGGGATTGTCCACCAGCAGCGGAATACCCGTGCGCACACCGGGTTCCACGAGCACGTGCGGCACATGACCCCAATAACGGGACAACATCTCACGGAGTTCGCGCAAAACCGGCGGCACCGTGGACAGCGCCGAAACACCCACCACCTGATCGGCGTCCGCGCCGATCAGGCCGCGCACCTGGAGCGCGAATTCGTCCGCGGTCAGCAGCGGATTGGTGTGCATCCGCCAGTGGCGCACCAGTTTCGCGTGCTCCCCGCTGCCCGAGAACAGCCCGAGCTCGATGCTGGTATTGCGGACGTCGATGGTCAGCAGCATGGCCCGCCGCTCAGGCCAGCGAGAGCGAACGCGGCGAGATCAGGCCCGACCCCTCGGGGGCGTGCGCCGGATCGGCGCCCAGCTCGATCGGGCGATTGCGTTCGTCGACGAAGACCACGTGCGGGGCGTAGTCCTTCAACTCCCGCTCGTCCAGCATGCCGTAGGCGATCAGGATGACCAGGTCGCCGGGATGCACGAGATGCGCTGCGGCGCCATTGATTCCGATCACGCCGGAACCGCGCTCGCCCGCGATCACATAGGTCTCGAGGCGAGCGCCGTTGGTGATGTCGACAATGCTGACCTTCTCGCCCTCGAGCAGGTCGGCGGCATCGAGCAGGTCCTGGTCCACCGTCACCGAGCCCACATAGTGCAGATCGGCGTGAGTCACCGTGGCGCGGTGGATCTTCGACGTCATCATGGTGCGCAACATCGTCGTCGCCTTCCTAGAGAGCTGCCTGGGCAGGCTGATCGGGAGCAGTGGGATGGCCATCGAGCGGCTTGCCGATGGAGACGGGCATGTTGTCGATCAGGCGGGTGGTTCCCACCCGGGCCGCGACCAGCAGCCGGGCATTGCCGGTCGGCCACTGTTCGGAGAAGTCGGCGCCCCGCAGGGCCAGATAGTCGAGCTGAATGTCCGGCGCTACATCCAGCACGGACCGCGCCGCCTCCAATACGGCCTCGGGACCGCGCCCGGCCGCGTGCCGACCGGCCAGCAGCGCCGCGGACAGGGTCGTGGCCAGCTCGCGCTCCTCGGGGCTCAGGTAGCGGTTGCGGGAAGACTTGGCCAGACCGTCCTGCTCGCGCACGGTCGCCGCCGGCACAACCTTCACGTCCATATTCAGATCGACGACCATCTGCCGGATCAAAGCCAGCTGCTGATAATCCTTCTCGCCGAAGAACGCCTCATGCGGTTGGCAGATATTGAGGAGCTTCGACACCACGGTCAGCACGCCGGAGAAGTGGCCCGGGCGGGTCGCGCCCTCGAGGATGTCGCCGTAGGGACCGGCCTGCACGGTGGTGCGCGGACCGAACGGGTACATGTCCTGCGCGCTCGGCGCGAACACCAGCTCGACGCCCTCACCACGCAGCAGTTCCACATCCGCGTCCAGGGTGCGCGGGTATTTGTCGAGATCCTCGTTCGCGCCGAACTGCAGCGGGTTCACGAAGATCGACACGATCACGGTGGTGTTGGTCAGCTTGGCCAGCCGCACCAGCTCGAGATGGCCCTCGTGCAGCGCGCCCATAGTCGGCACCAGCGCGACCCGACGGCCCACCGACCGCAACGCCTTGACGACCTTGGTCATGACCGCCGGCTCGTGCAGCACGGTCAGCTCGCCGCGCTTGTACGTGCCAATCAGCTTGGGGTCCATCGACGTCAGCGTCCTTCCAGCAGATCGATCAGGGCGGGATTTGTCCGGGCGCGCTCGGCCGAGCGCAGCGACAGGGCGCGGTAGCCCGCGGCCAGACGGGGATTGCGGGCCTCGAGGGCCTCCAGATGCGCGGCCACCGCAGCCACGTCCCCGCGCGCCACCGGGCCGGTCAATGCGGCCGGGCCACGGCGCAGGGCATTGTCGAGCGCGGCCGAGGCCAGCGGGGCCAGCATGCGCTCGGCCAGGCCGCCCGGCTGATCGTCGACCGTCTGCTGACCCAGCAGACCCGGGCCGACCAGCGCCGCGCGCAAGGCCTCCACCGCATCCACGATCAAGGTCACCAGATGGTTGCTGCCATGCGCGAGCGCCGCGTGATAGAGGGTGCGGTTCTCCTCCGCGACCCGCACCGGCTCGCCGCCCATCTCGATCACCAGCGACTGCCCGATGGCGTAGCCGATGTCATCCGCGGCGGTCACGCCGAAGCAGGCATTGGCCAGGCGGGCCACATCCTCGTCATGCCCGGTGAACGTCATGGCCGGATGAATCGCCAGCGGCAGCGCGCCCAGCGCGGTCAGCGGCGCGAGCACGCCTACCCCGCTCGCACCCGAGGTGTGCGCCACGATGGTGCCCGCACGGACCGCGTTCGCGGCCGCCAAACCCGAGACCAAACCCGGCAATTCGCTGTCCGGCACCGACAGAATCAGCAGCTCGCTGCGGGCGGCGACCTCCTCGGCGGGCAGGATCCGGGAATCCGGCAGGCGCGTGGCGGCACGGCGCACCGAGGCATCCGAGATCGCGGACACCCCGAATACGACATGACCGGCACGCTCCAGCGCCACACCCAGCGCGGATCCGACGCGTCCCGCCGAGACGATTCCCACCGTCAAGCGTGCAGGCGCAGGATCGGTCCCGCAGACATCCTTGTCCGAGGTCACTTTGTCCTCTCGAAAGTCGTTCCAGTCCCGCCATGCGGGTACCGGACGTTACTCGAGCGAGAATATCGCCGCCGATTCGCCAGAGCTACCCAGTGTGGGATAGGCAACTCTCGCGATTCTCGAGGGCTTCGCCCCCGAACCCCCAGAGATTCCCGGGGGCGCTGCCCCCGAACCACCGGGGAAATCCGCGTCCCCCGCGCCCGAACCACTGGGGAATTCCGCGTTCCCCGCTCGAACCCCGCGGAACTTCGCGGGCGAACCCCGACGAAACTCTGCGGTCCTCCGCGTGCGAACCGCCACCGAACTCCACGATCTCCCGTGCGAACCCCGACGGAACTGCGGGGCGCCGCCCTGAACCCGGCGGGCTTCCGTTTTCAGCACGAACCGCCGCAGTATGCGGGCGGTGGCGGTCAGTTGCTGTTCTCGGACCTGAGGTTGGCCATGATCTCGGCGACCGAGAGGCGGTGGGTGCCTTCGCTGTCGGCACCCTCGTCGGAACGACGGCGACGGCGGGTCGTGGCACGGCCGACCGGGGACGATGGGGTGGGCTCGGAGGTCAGGCGCGGGATGGAGGCGCTGCCGTTGTCATTGGCGGCGGCGTGGCCATTGCGGGTGGGGTGGCCGGCGGCGAGGGTGTCGCTCTCTGCGAGGTCGGCGGATACGTTGGCGGCCTCGGGGCTCGAGGCGGGGCCCGGTGAACCCGGCTCGGCATTGGCGCGTTCGGCCTCGTAGTCCTGGCGCATGGCGTCGGTGATGATCGAGGTCTCGGCGGTGACCGGGTCGTCGAAGGGGGTGGCGAAGGCCGGCGGTTCGGGGTGGGAGGGATCGATCTTGGGGGCCATGCGGGAGCGGGGGTCCTCGTCGTCCTCGGCCTGGTCGGGGGACGACCACGGATCCCAGGGGTCCGCGTCCGTCCAGTTATCGTTCGCCGCCTCGGGGGCCGAATCGACGTCGCTGCTCGGAAGTTCTTGGACCCGAACGGCATCCGCGCGCAGGGCCGGACGCTCGGAGGGCAGGTCGCCGTCGAACAGGCGCTGCAGGCTCTCGCGCAGGACCGTGAGTTCGGCGCGCAGCGCGGCCATCTCCGCGGCGTCGGCGCCGACCTCATGACGGACCCGGGTCTCCACACCCAGCTCGTATTCGCGGCGGGCAGCAACCTCGCGCTCCAGCTGAAGTTGGTAGACCTTCTGGAGGTCACCCACTTTCGCCTTGTCGATGGCCGCTTCCCTGCGATAACGCGTGGCCGCGAGCGCGCCGATGGCGGCCGCCCACAGGGCCGCGACCAGGCCCACCCGGATCAGGTGGAGGTTGTCGCTGAACACCAGGAAAACGCTGGCAACCAGTCCGAGGAGAAGCAGAAAGCCGGTGAAGAACTTTCCCGCATCCTCCCGCCGACGACGGGAAGCACTGCTACGGGAGGGTGAAACCATGTCAGCCAGCGTAGCTTGATATCGGGAGTGCGGCCCCCACCTTGGTGATCATCAGCGCCAATTAGTTAACTATGAAGTAGCCGCCTCGTCGGGCGGCTCGATGGGAGCCCGGCAGCAATACTCCAGCCACAACGCCGCCGCCACCAAGGCCACCCCGCCCAGCAGACCCACCACCGCGCCCGGCGTATCCGCCGCCGCCGCACGCAGATCAGAGCGCTGCATGAGCAGCCACACCAGAAAACCCAGCCAGATACCGCCCACCAGCGACCCCACCTGCGCCGATGCCTTGGCCAGCGCCACCGCCCGGGCCGCCGTGATCGGATGCAACTGCCCGGAGCCGGGCCCGATGCCGTGATTGTCCTTGCGCTGCCGAATCACGAAGGCAAGCACCGCCTCCAGCAGCGCCACCGGCAGCAGCGAGGCGCCGGAGAACACCGAGATGGGCGGGAAACTCGAATACGCCATATTGGTGGCGACCCAGGCCACAATCGCCGCCAGCAGCACATTCGCACACAGATCGAGAATGCGGGTCGGCTTCACCGCAGCAACTCCCGCGTCACCGTGACCAACCCAGCGTCAGCTCGGTGCGGCGCACACCCCGCACCTCGGCGGAATCCAAGGCGGACAACCACTCTCGCAGCGAACGCGGCGCACCGGCCACCTCCAACTCGGCGTCCGGCTCCACCTCCAGCCACGGCACCAGCACGAACGCCCGATTGTGGGCCTGCGGATGCGGCAGCGTGAGCACCGGATCCAGACTGCGCACCACCACCCGGCGGTCACGGCGGCGCCGCTCGGCCTGCACCACATCCACGTCCAGAGTGCGCGCACCCCAGCGGACCTCCCGCATCCGGCCCGCGGCCTGCTCCAACTCCTGGCCCAGCCGTAGCCAGTCCGAAGGCTCCATGGCCGGATCCTCGGCCACCAGCACGGCATTCAGGTAGTCCTGCTGTGGCACCCCGCCCCAGGGCGGAGTCGAGTACACCGACGAGACCGCCACCAGGCGCGGGCCCAGCGCCTTTACGACACTGCGTAGATGCGCCAGCCGGTCACCCATGTTCGATCCGATCGACAGGACTACGCGGGTCACCGCTACTCCTCTGGTTCGCGACGGCGGGACGTGACTACTCGGACGTCTTCGAAACTATGCGGAATCGGCGCGAAAGGCTTGTGCAGCACCACTTCCACGGCCTGGACGCGGGCATCGGCCATCACCTCGTCGGCGATGTCGGAGACCACAGTCTCGATCAGATCCTTCGACTCACCGGCCACGATCCGCACCACCTGCTCGGCGAGTTCGCCATAGTGGACGGTGTCGGCGATGTCGTCGGACTTCGCGGCGGCCGTGAAATCCGTCCACAGCGTCAGGTCCACGACGAACTCCTGGCCGTCCCGCTTCTCGAAGTCGAAGACACCGTGATGGCCGAACACGCGCAGGCCGCGCAATTCGATTCGGTCACCGGGCAATCCGGCACGGTCGATGCTCACCGCTGCACCGCTCCCCGCTCGCGCCGGTACCGCTCCCGCAGCCGCCGCGCGGCATTGGTGGTCGCGTCGACGACCGCGATGGCGTCCAGCGACGACCGGACATCGTGGACCCGCACGCCCCAGGCGCCGTGCTCGGCCGCCAGCGCCGAAATCGTGGCGGTGGCGACCTCGCGGCCATCCGGCGGGCGCGGACCCTCGGCATCGGCCAGCAGCCCGCCGAGAAAACGCTTGCGGGAGGCCCCGATCAGAATCGGCAGGCCCGCGTCCATCATCTCCGTCATGCGATAGAACAGGCCGCCCAGCAACTCCCAGTTGTGGTCGGCGTTCTTGGCGAAACCCAGGCCGGGATCCAGCACCAGCTGCCCGAACTCGACGCCGCCGGCGAGGGCGAACTCCACCTGCGCGTACAGCTCCTCCCAGACCTTGGACACCACATCGTCATACTGCTCGGCCGGACCGGCATGGCGGTAGTCCGCCTCGGCGCGCCAATGCATGAGGATCCACGGAACCTTGGTCTCGGCAACCACTTTCACCATATTCGGGTCGGCGCGACCGCCCGAGACGTCATTGACCATCGTCACGCCCGCCGCGATGGCGGCCTCGGCCACCCCGGCCCGCATGGTATCCACGCTGGTCGGCACCCCGGCCGCGGCCAGCCGCCGGATCACCGGAACCACCCGTGCCGCTTCGGTTTCCGGGTCGATGCGGATAGCGCCCGGGCGAGTGGACTCACCGCCGACATCCACGATGTCCGCGCCCATCTCGTATAGCTCCATGCCACGCGCCACCGCCAGCCCCGGATCGAGGTAGCGGCCACCGTCGGAGAAGGAATCGCTGGTGACATTGACCACGCCCATCACCACACAGGAACGCCCCCCACGCGGCTCCAACAGGCGTGTTGTCACAGCGCCTCCAAGCACCCGCACCCGAGGTTCGTGGCCGGTCTCGCTTCGCGACTGCGATCCGCCTTCCCGCGCTCGGAGCGCGGGAGCGAAGCCGAGGCCAATCCCAACCCTGACTCGCTCAAAGAATCCTCCAAGGTTCGCGGCCAAGCGCGGGGGAGCGAACGGCTCCACAGACCCGCGCCTTGGAGGAGCGGAGGAGGGAAGAATCGAGACCTCGGGGCCGCGAACCCGCCCGGAGCGAAGCGGAGGGCAAATTCAACACAGCTCACTTTCGCAGAATCAGGTCCAGGGCCTCGGCGCGCGAGGCGGCATTGGACTGCAGCAAGCCGCGCACCGCCGAGGTGGTGGTGGAGGCGCCCGGCTTGCGGATGCCGCGCATGGCCATGCACAGGTGCTCGGCCTCGACCACCACGATGGCGCCGCGCGGATCCAGCTTGGCCATCACCGCGTCGGCGATCTGGCTGGTGAGCCGCTCCTGCACCTGCGGGCGCTTGGCGTACAGATCCACCAGGCGGGCCAGCTTGGACAGACCGGTTACCCGGCCGTGCGGGCCGGGTATGTAGCCCACGTGCGCGACACCGTGGAACGCCACCAGGTGGTGTTCACAGGTCGAGTACATCGGGATGTCGCGAACCAGCACCAACTCCTGGTGTCCCTCGTCGAAGGTGGTGTTGAGCACCTCGGACGGATCGGTGAACAGCCCGGCGAACATCTCGCGGTAGGCCCGCGCCACCCGGCCCGGGGTGTCGGCGAGCCCGGGACGATCCGGATCCTCGCCGACCGCGATCAGCAATTCGCGCACGGCAGCCTCCGCGCGCTCCTGATCGAACGGCCGACCGGTGTCGAGCGCGATCGAGCCGGACACGACACGGTTGTTGGTGGCCGACAATCGACACCTCCTGTGTTGACTTGCCGCACATGCAGACGCGGCCTGGGCGCGGTCGCCGAACCCCTCGGACGGGTCGGCCGCCGGGCGTTCACCCCGTCCGAACCCCGCCCGAGCCGGGCCGCGAACCCACTGAGCCTATCGGGACCGCGGTCAGCGACGACCGTTCGGTCCGTCCCAACCGTTCTTCTCGCCCTCGTCATTCCCGGACGCCTGCTGCGCGGCCGGATGCTCGGGCTGCGCGTGGCCCGGCTGGTACTGGCCCGGCTGGTAACGCTGATTGCCCGCGGGCGCCCAGCCGCCGTACGCACCGCGCGGCTGCGGGGCCTGCGGCTCGTCCTCCTGCGGCGGCCAGCCCGGCGCGGACCAACCGGCAGGGGCGCCGTAATCCGGGCGGGAACCGTGGGTCGGGGAACCGTGCCGCGGATAGGCCGGAGCCTGCGGTAGCGGGTAGCCCTGCGGCGCCGGCGCCGGGTAGCCGCCGTACTGCGGCTGCGAAGCACCGTAGGCCGGTTCCGGATACCCGTTGGTGGGCTGCGCCACCGGACGCGACGGCCGCGAAATCTCCTCCGGCCACGGCTCGCCGCGCTCGGCGGCCAGCTCGCGCGGAGTCTTCACCGGCGGACGGTCGGACGGGGTGCGATCACCGAAATCGTTGAAAGCCGTGATGCGCGGCCGCTTCTCGACGGTGACCAGCACTCCCTCGAGGTCCTTGCGATGCAGGGTCTCGCGCTCCAGCAACGCGGTGGCCAGCGAGTCCAGCTCATCGCGGTACTCGTTGAGCACCGCCCACGCCTCGGTGTGCGCGGCCTCGATGAGGTTGCGCACCTCCTCGTCGATCTCGCGGGCCACCTCGTGCGAGTAGTCCGAGGCCATGCCCATCGACCGGCCCAGGAAGGGGTCACCCTGTTCCTGGCCGTAACGGACCGCGCCCAGGCGGGCGCTCATGCCGTACTCGGTGACCATGGCGCGCGCGATCTTGGTGGCCTGGTCGATATCGGACGAGGCGCCCGTGGTCGGCTCGTGGAACACCAGCTCCTCGGCCGCGCGGCCGCCCATGGCCATGACCAGGCGGGCGATCATCTCCGAGCGGGTCATCAGGCCCTTGTCGTCCTCCGGCACGGTCATGGCGTGACCGCCGGTGCGGCCGCGGGCCAGGATGGTGACCTTGTAGACGGGCTCGATATCGGGCATCGCCCAGGCGGCCAGGGTGTGACCGGCCTCGTGGTAGGCGGTGATCTTCTTCTCGTGCTCGCTGATCACGCGCGACTTGCGGCGCGGACCGCCGATGACGCGGTCGACCGACTCTTCCAGCGCCGCGCCGGTGATCACATTGCCGTGTTCACGCGCGGTGAGCAGCGCGGCCTCGTTGATGACGTTCGCCAGGTCCGCACCCGACATGCCGACGGTGCGCTTGGCCAGACCGTCCAGGTCGGCGTCGGGCGCGATCGGCTTGCCCTTGGAGTGCACCTGCAGAATGGCGCGGCGACCGTTCAGGTCCGGGTTGCCGACCGGGATCTGCCGGTCGAAACGCCCCGGGCGCAGCAGCGCCGGGTCCAGGATGTCGGGCCGGTTGGTGGCCGCCATGATGATGACGCCGGTGCGCTCACCGAAGCCGTCCATCTCCACCAGCAGCTGGTTCAGGGTCTGCTCGCGCTCGTCGTGGCCGCCGCCCAGGCCGGCGCCGCGCTGGCGGCCGACCGCGTCGATCTCGTCCACGAAGATGATGCAGGGGCTGTTCTGCTTGGCCTGATCGAACAGATCACGCACGCGGGACGCGCCGACACCGACGAACATCTCGACGAAGTCCGAACCCGAGATGGTGAAGAACGGCACCCCGGCCTCACCGGCAACGGCCTTGGCCAGCAACGTCTTTCCGGTGCCGGGCGGGCCGTAGAGCAGCACGCCCTTGGGGATCTTCGCGCCCAGCGCCTGATAGCGCGCCGGGTTCTGCAGGAAGTCCTTGATCTCGTAGAGCTCTTCGATGGCCTCGTCGGCGCCCGCCACATCCTGGAAGGTGGTCTTGGGCATGTCCTTCGACAGCAGCTTGGCCTTGGACTTGCCGAAGCCCATCATGCCGCCGCGGCCGCCGCCCTGCATGCGCGCCATCACGAAGATGAACAGGCCCAGCAGAATCACCATGGGCAGCATGAACAGCAGAATCTGGCTCAGCCAGGAATCCTGCTTGACGGCGGTGTTGACCTTGGCGCCGGAATCCTGCGCGGCCTTGAAGACCTGCGCGGAGACCTCGCCGCCGCCCGGGTATTTGGCGATGAGTTTGGTCTCGCCCTTGGTCGCATCATTGCCGTTCTTCAGCGTGATGCGCAGCTGCTGTTCTTTGTCGTCGATCTGGACCGATTCGACATTGGACTTGTCCTGGAGCTGGGACAGCGCCACCGAGGTATCGACGCTATGCCAGCCGCGCGTGTCGTTGCTGAAATAGCTGACCAACCAGATCACGAGCAGGAAGCCCGCGACTATGGCCAGGTTGCGGAACACAGTCTTGCGGTTCATAGAGCGTCGGCCGGCGGCCAGTCCTTTCCGGGGGGTGTATCCGGTTTGCCTGCGATGCTTCGGGGCACGCCCGTTCCGGCGAACGGATGCGGACATGCCACGTTACCGCGTACGGTCTAGTCGTTACATCGCGCAGTTCGGCAGCTAGTGCAGTTCAACAGGTAAACGGCTGGAGAACGCGGGTGGTTCCCCGACCATCTGCGGCAACACGTCGGATCGATCACCCCCTGGTGTCGGACCGAGTGGTCACAATCATGGCATGGTCGTCTTATCGTGAGTGACGACACAACAGAGCGCAGGGGGTATGGACATAGTCGAGCTACGGACACCCACAGCGATCGTGCGTCACGGCAACGGGCGTTTGATGGTGCTACGACCCGGAACCGACGGCGAGCGCGTGCTCGACGTGCCGGTCAGCGACCTGCTCAAGGTACGTTTGAACCGGCGCGCCGATGACGCCGTCGTCATCGAAATATATCTGCGCTATCCCACGCCGGTCCTGACCGGAGTCCCCGCCGACCGCACCCCGCTGCCGGTCCTCATCGCCGAGCACGATGTGCCCGCCGCCACCGTCATCGTCGAGCGCATCAACAATCAGATCCTGGCCACCCAGCGACTGGACGTGGCCGCCCCCGATCTGACCCCGCCCGTGCCCTCCTGGGGCCGCACCGGGCCCACCCGCGCCGACGTGGACCGGGCGGTGCGGCGCATGACGCCCACACGGGACGCCAAGCCGGCCGTCGCGGCGCTGCAGCGCTATGTCACGCCGGACGAATACGTGCTGGAGACCGCCATTGTCACCGCGCAGCCGCCCGCGCCCCGGGCCACCGGCCTGCTGGCGGTCACCACCACGCGGCTGATCTTCATCTCGCTGGGCTCGGGCAAGCGCTTCGCCCATGAGCTACCGGTGGCGACCCTGCTGTGGTCGCGCACCACCGACGAGGCCGAGGCGCCCGGCGCCACACCCGGCGAATACGGGGTCGAGTTCAGCGACGGCAATCTGACCTGGCACTTCACCGGCACCGACCGGGCCGACACCGATCGGGTCACGGGCGCATCGAATTTCGCCATCCAGCGCGAGGTGGCCGACGGCGCGGCCGGTCCGGCGGATCCGGGCGTGGCGAAGCTGTACTCGGAATGGGAATTGCTGGTCGAGCGCCATTCGCTCGGCATGGTCGACGACGCGCAGTTCCAGCGCTACGGACGCGGAATTCTCCGGTCCCTGCCGGATTGAGCGACAAGGTTCGGGGGCAAGGCCCCCGAACCCCGCACGATTCATTCGCGCTGTCGCACAGGCTTATTCGTCGGCGGCTACCGCTACTCGTTCTTCTGCAATGTGACACGCCGCCACGGGCTGGTGGGACGCATCCACAGGCGCAACAATTCCATGCGGCGGTCCACGCCACCGGATTTCAGTTCCGCGAGGTCCTCACAGGCCTGCCAGTATGTCCACCCGGCCAGGTAGGCGTCGCCGAATTGCCGCCAGTTCCGGTATTTCCGCTGGGCCGGGGGCAGCGCGCGCATGAGGTAATCCCATGCGACATCCGCGTCGAGATAGCCCGCGGTGTAGGCCATGCGGGCGACGGCGACCACGCGGGCCAGGTCCCACGCCTGAATGTCCGTGGGCAGCGGGCGGACCAAATGGTCGGTGAGGCCGAGTTTGATGGCCTGCGACCAGATGTCGTAATCACGGACCAGGGCCTCAGGATTATCCATGCCGCGGAACGAGCCGACCTGGCGCAGGAACGCGCGGTGCCGATCGGCGCGCTCACCGAAGCGATCGCGTTCAGGGGAGTTGATGGCGGCCATGACGAGCGGGTGCACGAGCGCGTAGAGCGGGCCGTGCATGCCGTCGAGCAGTTGTTCCATGGAGGCCATGGCTTCGGTGCCGTCGGTGATGCCCCACGCCCCGGTCAGGGTGTCGATCGCGAGCTCTCGGCGATCGCCGAGCGGATGCTCGCGTTCGGGCCCGAGCAGCAGGGCGTCGTGGAAGGCATCCCAGCGCGAGGAGTAGAAACCCCCGAGCGACAAGGCGCGCAGTTCGTCGTCGGAGACCTGCGCACCGGACCAGTGATCGTCCTCGCGCTGGTCGAGCTCCGGGTAGGGGAATGTCGTCAGCGTGGGCACGTCGCGGGCGGGCATAAGCAGAGTCTAATTTGCCTGCGCTTCGCTCCGGCCGGTTCACGACTCCTGGGTCTCGATTCTTCCGTCCTCCGCTTCTCCGAGAGCAGGCCCAGCAAGCCGTTCGCTACCCCAACTTCAAGACGGAGGTCTATCGAGCGGAGGCGGTGGTTTTCGAGCCGCAATCCGGAATCGAGCGGTCCGCCTCCCCGCGCTCGGCCACGAACCCCGCGCGTCTCATTTCGGATACATCGCACTTTTGCGGCGGATACATCGCACCTTTGCGCAATTGTCTGAATTTTGCCCTGTCACAGCGGGTAATCGGCCGCTAACCTCTGGGGGCATGAGTGGGAACATCACCCTCCTGCGCGGGCTGACCCCGGCAGCCACGGAGCAAGAAATCTACGCCGCCGCACAGGAATACGTGCGCAAAGTCGGCGGGGTGTCGGGATTGACGACGGCCACCAAGGCGGCCGTGGACAAGGCGGTCGCGACCATTGCCGCGGCCACCACACAGCTGCTGGCGGAATTGCCGGAGCGCCCGGCCTCGGAGGGCGAGCCGCCGAGCCGCAGACGAGCTGTCCGGCACACCGTCACGGAAGAAGCGGGCTCCGGCTCGCAGGCTCACACGCCGTATACCGCCACGCAGTCGAGCGCGACCTCCAGTCGCGATCCGCGCTGATCGAGAGGGTGACCGAGTAGTTCTTCTATGCGCTGAATCCGGTATCGCACCGTGTTCTTGTGCACGCCGAGCAGTTTCGCGGCCGCGTCCGGACTGCGGCGGGCTCGCAGGTAGGCATGCAGGGTTTCCCGTAATCGTGCCGACTGACCGTCGGGTGCGGCGAGCGCGCCCAGTTCCCTGTCGATGAGTGACCGCATGGCGACCTCGTCGGTCCCCGCCAGATAGGCGACCTCGACCTCCGCGTAGTGCACCACGCGCGGGGCGCCCGGGCGTGCCCGCTCGGCGACCTGCCGGGCGGCGACCGCTTCGCGGTGGCTGTCGCGGAAGCCGGTGGTGTGCGCGGCGGAGAAGCCGACCGCGACCCGCGCGGGCGCCTCCACCGACCACACCGGATCATCCGGTTCGGGCAGCTCGGCGTCCAGGCCGATCCAGGCCCACAGCGCGGTGGCGCCCGAGGGCACGGTGAGCAGGCTGCCGTTGCCCAGCGCGCCCGCGTAGCGGGCCACGATCCGGTCGAGCCGCCCAACGGCCTCACCGGCGCCGTCCGACGGCAGCGGCGCGGCGTCCTCGTCGGTCCACAGCACCAACGCCAGGTGCCGCTGCGCCAGCCGGTATCCGAGCTTGCCCGAAGCGCTTTCGATATCCAGTTCGGCGCCATCGAGCAGGCTGCGCACGATCTCGGCGCGCTGGGTGAGCGCGGCGCGCAGCCCACGTTCGCGTTCGGCCATATAGGTGTCGGTGAGCGCCTCGACCGAGGTGCTCACCCATCGCGTGGTGCGGTCGAAAAGCCGTAGCAGCACCGATCGTTCGATGTCCCGCGGCAGCTGCCGCTGCTCGAGCACCTCGGTCATGTAGTCGATGACGGCCTCCTGGCCGAGGTGGTAGACGCGCAGCAGCAGCCGCACGTCGTAGCCGCGGCGGGCGACGGTGCGGGCGAAGGCGTGCGCCTGCTCGGGGACCGGATATTCGAAGCGGTCCTGGGTGAGGCCGCTGAGCACGGCGACGGCATGGGCCCGGCTGCTGGCGGCCAGGTCGCGCCGCATATCGCGGTCCCGCAGCTCCGGAATGCGGGTGATGATGGCGTTGTCGAGCCGGGTGACGACCTGTTCGAGGGTTTCGGCGGGGAGGGTCTCGGCGACGAAATCCGCGATCCACTGGCGGATCTCCTCCGGGTTCGCGGTCGTCGCCACGGACACACCTCCGGGTTGTACTCAGAGCACAGAATCGGCCGGAACAATTGACCCGATTGGCCAAGCATGGGCTCACGAAATTGTGTCACGATCATAGTCCAGTGAGCTGGCGCACAGCTCACCGCCGCAATGAAGCGCAGGGGAAAGGCAGACCGTGACCAATACCGAATCCGCCGCGGGCACCGCCCGCAAGACCGGGGCCCGCAAGTCGGCCGGAACCGCCGTCAAGGCCGGCCGGAAACCGGAGGCCGCCCCGGTGCCGGCCACCGAACTCGAGGTCCGCAATCCGGCCACCGGCGCGCTGGCAGGGACGGTGCCGATCGATTCGGCCGAGACGGTCGCCGACAAGGTCCGCGAACTGCGCGCCCATCAGCCCGCCTGGGAGGCCCTGGGCCCCGAGGGGCGCAAGCAGTGGCTGCTGAAGCTGCAGGACTGGCTGGTGGACAATACCGATCATCTCGCCGACGTACTGCAGTCCGAGACGGGCAAGGCCCGCGTGGACGCGCTCATCGACCCGGCGTTCTCGGTCGACCTCACCGGCTACTATGCCCGGCGCGCCGCGAAATTCCTCGCCGACGAACACCCGTCGCCGCACAGCCCGCTGGCCCGGGTCAAGGAGCTGACCACCGTGTTCCGGCCGTACCAGGTCGTCGGAGTGATCACCCCGTGGAACTTCCCGCTGGCCATGCCCGTCATCGATGTGATCCCGGCGCTGGCCGCGGGCGCGGCGGTCATCCTGAAACCCTCCGAGGTGACACCGCTGTCGGCCGTCGAACTGGCGCGCGGCTGGCGGGAAATCGGCGCGCCGCCGGTGTTCGAGGTGGTCACCGGCGCGGGTGAGACGGGCGCTGCGGTGGTCGGCAACGTCGACTACATCCAGTTCACCGGCTCCACCGCCACCGGCCGCAAGATCGCCGCGGCCTGCACCGAGCGCATGATCCCGTTCAGCCTGGAACTGGGCGGCAAGGACCCCGCCATCGTGCTGGCCGACGCCGACCTGGACCGCGCGGCGCACGGCATCGCCTTCGGCGGGCTGTTCAATGCCGGGCAGGTGTGCATCTCGGTCGAGCGCGTGTACGTGGAAGCGCCGGTGTACGACGAATTCCTGCGGAAGCTGACCGCCGCCGTCAAGGAGGTCCGCCAGGGAGTCGACGGCCGCCGGCCCCAGTACGACATGGGCGCGCTGGCCAACGAGAACCAGGCGCAGATCGTGCAGCGGCACGTCGAGGAGGCCGTCGAGGCGGGCGCGCGCGTCATGACCGGCGGCAAGCGCACCGGTGTCGGAACGCTTTTCGAACCGACCGTGCTCGCCGACGTGGACCACACCATGACCTGCATGACCGAGGAGACCTTCGGTCCCACGCTGCCGGTCATGAAGGTGGCCGACGAGGCGGAAGCCATTCGGCTGGCCAATGATTCGATCTACGGCCTGTCCGCCTCGGTCTGGTCCGGCGACAAGGATCGCGCCGAACGCGTTGCGCGACAGTTGAACGCGGGCGCGGTCAACATCAATGACGTGTTCGCCAATATGTTCAGCTTCGCGCTGCCCATGGGCGGCTGGGGCCTATCGGGCACCGGCGCGCGCTGGGGCGGGCCCAACGGCGTGCGCAAGTACTGCCGTCAGCAGGCCATCACCAAGCCGATCCTGCCGACGCAGACCAAAGAACCGCTATGGTTCCCGTATTCGCCGCCCAAGCTGATGTTCGCCATCGGCGCCATGCGGGCCGCGGGCACGCGCGGGCTGCGGCGGATCGACCTGCCCTCCATCATCAAGACCGTGCGGGGGCTGTGATGACCGACTTCGGCATGATCGCGGGCAAGGTCGTCGTGATCACCGGCGGTGCGCGCGGCATAGGCCTGGCCAGCGCGACCGCCTTGCAGGCGCTCGGCGCGAAGATCGCCATCGGCGATATCGACGAGGCCACTGTCAAAGAGTCCGGTGCGGCAAGGGATTTCGACGTCTACGGCAGGCTGGACGTCACCGATCACCAGTCCTTCGAGTCCTTCCTCGACGAGGTGGAGCGCCAGCTCGGCCCGATCGACGTGCTGATCAACAATGCCGGGATCATGCCCACCGGGCGCGTCGTGGACGAGCCGGATCAGATCACCCGCCGCATTCTCGACATCAATGTGTACGGCGTGATCCTCGGCTCCAAGCTGGCCATCGGGCGCATGCTGCCGCGCGGGCGCGGGCACGTCATCAATATCGCCTCGCTCGCGGGCGAGACCCACATCCCGGGCCTGGCCACCTACAACGCCAGCAAGCACGCGGTACTCGGCTTCACCGATACCCTGCGCGAGGAGTACCGGGGCACCGGCCTGCGGTTCTCCTCGGTGCTGCCGACGCTCACCAAAACCGAACTGGGATCCGGGGTTACGGCTCCCAAATTGATGCGGCCGGCCGAACCGGAGGAGATCGCCGACGCCATCGCCAAGCTGATCGTGGAGCCGCGCTCCAAGGTCCGCGTCACGGCGGTGGCGGGGATCATCTCGCAGGTGGTGGGATTGCTGCCGCAGTCGGTCGGCGATGCCATCGGGCGCGCGCTGGGCGCGCAGTCCGCGTTCCTGGACGATGTGGACTCCGACGCGCGCAAGGCCTATGAGAACCGGGTGCGCGAGTAGCTCGTAGGGTCGGCGGCATGGGTAGCAGGAGTGCGGTTTTCGCCGGATTGTCGACATTGGATCTCGCCTATGCCGTCGACCGGTATCCCGCCGAGGACTCCAAGACCCAGGCCGCCGACCTGTTCCTGGGCGCGGGCGGACCGGCCGCCAATGCGGCGGTGACCTACGCGTTCCTGTCCGGCACGACGCCGACCCTGGTCACGGCGCTGGGCAAACATCCACTGGCCGAACTGATGCGCGGCGATCTGCACGGGCACGGGGTCGCCACCGTGGATCTGACCCCCGACGGTGATCAGCAGCCGCCGGTGTCGTCGATCATCGTCGCGACCGCGGCGGCAACCCGGACCATCGTGTCGCTGGATGGGTCTCGGATTCACCCCCGCCTCGACGACACGGTGGCCGAAACGCTCGAATCCGCCACGGTGCTGCTGGTCGACGGGCACTATCCCGAGCCCGCCGTGCGGCTGGCGAGGGCGGCGCGGGCCATGGGCGTGCCCGTGGTGCTCGATGCCGGGCGCTGGCGGCCGGTGCACACCGACCTGCTGCCGGTCGTCGATATCGCCATCTGTTCGAGTGCGTTCACTCCGCCTGGGGTACAGGCCGATTCGGCCGCCGAGGTGTTCGACCATCTGCACTCGGCAGGACCGAGGTATGCGGCGATCACCGGTGGCGGCGGTCCCATCCGTTACTCGATGCCGGACGGACGCGGCGAGATCCCCGTCCCCGCGGAATCCGCGGTCGACACCCTTGGTGCGGGCGACATCCTGCACGGCGCGTTCTGCCACTTTCATGAGCGCGGCGCGGATTTCCCGCTGGCGCTGCGGCGGGCGGCGGTGGTCGCCACGGCCTCCTGCGGATTCGTGGGCACCCGGGAATGGATGCGGCACTTCGACTCTCAGTCGAACCGGTAGCCGCGTCCCGCCTTGCGCAACACGAGATCGGCGCGGGTGCGGGTGGATTCGACGAGGGCGGCGTTGCGGAGGTCGCTGTGCGCCACCTTGGTGCGGGCGGCCTCGGGAGTCCGGCCGCCGCGAATGTGGCGTCGCAGCAGGCGCTGTTCGATGATCCGGCGCGGCGCGTCCAGGTACCAGGTCTCGTCGAGCAGGGGGCGCACGGGGGCCCAGGCCGGGTGGGCGCGGTCGTCCAAAAGCAGGTAGTTGCCCTCGGTGACCACGATCGATTGACGGTCGAAGACGACTCCGCCGGGGACGGGTTCGTGGATGTCGCGGTCGTAGGTGGGCCAGGAGACCGGGGTGCCGAGAGCGGTGTCGCGGAGGGTGCGCAGCAGGGCGACGTAGCCGTCCGCGTCGAAGGTGTCGGGTTCGCCCTTGCGGTCGAGGATGCCGGCGGCGCGCATTTGCGCGCTGGTGAGGTGGAAGCCGTCCATGGGTGCGACGTCGGCGATCGTGGCGCCGGCGGCCAGGTTCAGTTCGTCGCGGATGCCGCGGGCCAAGGTGGATTTGCCCGCGCCGGGCGGGCCCGCGATACCGAGCAGAAACCGACCGGGATGCCCTTCGGAGCGGCGGCGCACGCGAGCCGCCAACTCCGCCAAGGAGGTTTCGACACTGCCGCGTACCGCCACCCCCCGAGCCTACGGGGAATCAGTTGCGGCCTTCGGGAATGGCGCGCACCAGCGCCATCAGGTCCCCCTCCAACAGCCGCGACAACCAATAGGTGACCACGAACGCCAGCACGCCGCCGACGCTGATCAGCCGCAGTGGCACGATCACCAGCGACAGGTCCGCGGTGGACACGAAGGTCACGCTGGCCACCGCCAGCAGCGGCACCGAGGCGGCCGCGGCGAGGTAGAAATTGCTGCGCCGGGCCAGCGCCGACAGCTGCCGCCGGTCAGCGGGCCCCACCGAGCCGCGCGCCAGCAGCTGCGGATACAGCGACCGCACCGCGTACACCATGATCGGGAAGAACGGATAGGCCAGCGCGATGGTCGCGCACACCACCTGCGCGGTGAAGAAATGCGTGAAGGCATTGTGCGGCAACCGCGCTCCGGTCCCCGACAGGGCCAGCGGCCAGGCGATGCCGGCGATCAGCCACATGGCGAACGGCACCCACACCGCCCGCTCGCCCATCAACAGCGTGTCGGCGCGGGCGCGGGCGAGCTGGGCCGGGGTGTACTCGTGGCCGTGCGCCAGCCGGTAGGAGACGGTCAGCGGCCGCCGCGCCAGCCACAGCAGCAACGCCGCGGCCAAGGGGAAGGCGACCAGATTGTTCACCAGCGCCACCTGCTCGAACCGATGCTGATCCACAGTCGGCAGCTCATTCACGATGAGGCTCTTGTTGATCCGGACGTTGTACCAGCTGGCGATCGCGTTCGGCAGACCCACGCACAGCACCGCGATGGGCACCGGCCAGCCACGCAGCCGCGACCGCAGCGTGTGCGGGGGCGGATCCACCAGATCCCGCGCTCGCGGGTCGAGGCACAGGTCGAGTTGACCGGCGAGCTGCCCGCCGGTCTGCCAGCGGCGGGCGGGTTCGGGTCGCAGGCATTCCAGCAGTACGCGTCGCAACGCGGCCGGGGTGTCGAGGGGCAGGGTGGCGAGCGCCGCCGCGGACACGCCGTCGATGCGGCGGGCCAGCATGTCCTTCACGACGTCCGGTCCTGCTCCCGTCTCCGGGTCGTCGAATGGCACTGCGCCGGTGAGCATTTCCCACAGCACCAGGCCGAGCGAATAGATGTCGCTGCGGGTATCCGGCGGCGGCGCGGTCGGATCCAGTAACGCCGCAAGCGCTTCCGGCGACCGATAGCGCAGCGCCTCAGCGTCATTCGTGTCCGCCCCGCGCGCCCCGATGAAGCTTGCGCTCCAATACACCGGCCCCAGCGCGAAATCCGCGAGCTTGGGCACACCCTCCGCGGTGAAAAGCACATTGGCGGGCCGGATGTCGTGGTGCAGCACCCCGTGCCGCATCCCGTACTCGAGCGCCTCCGCCAGCCGTCGGCCCACCCACGCAACGGTTTCCGGCACGGTCAGCCCGGCGATCTCCGCCCGCACCGGTGACCCGGATGGACTGCTCTCACCCCTGGCTTCCATCGCGGAATCGATCGCGCGCAGCAGTAGCCCGGGCGCCACTACGCCCTCGTTCGCGGCCCTCTCGGTCCGCAGCCGCGCCAGCACGCCCTCGCCGGTCCCACCGGGCAGATACTGCATGTACAGCAGTCGCAAGGGTCTGCCGCTGCTGCCGTCGGCGATCAGACGCTGGTCGAAGACCCGCACGATGTGCTCATGGTCGAGTTGGGCGACGGCGTCGGCGTCGGCGTCCACGCCCGCCTCCACCCGCACCGCGACCAACCGCTGCATGGACCGCTGCCGGGCCAGGAACATGCGGCGGTGGGCATGGCCGCCGAGGTCGGTGAGCAGGTCGAAATCGTCGAGGCGGCGGCCGATTCCGATGCTCGCGGGGAGGGCGGGCGGCGGGGACGGCGGGGTCTCGCCGGTGAAGCGCCGCCGGACCTCGGCGGCGACCTCCGGGTATTCGGCGGTGAAACTGTCGACGTCCAGGGACCGGAAGCGGCTGCGGGCCACGTACTCCTCGCACACCAGATCGGCGAAGTCCGGACTGGTCTCCACTTCCGGGAATTCCTTGCGGTACTCGGCGATCCGCTTCTCCATCCCGGCCCGCCGCCAGCGCTGCCGCATGTCCACCCGCACCAGATCGGTGAGAACGGCCAGGCGCACCTCGTGCCCGTCTGGCAGGTAGCCGGCCAGCCGCGGCGGCTCGCGGCGCTCGCCGCGCAAGGTGGACTCCCAGTCGGCGGCGAAACGGGCGAGGGCCTGCGCCGGTAGTTCGCTCACGGTTCGGCGCCCGTATCGTTGCCGGACTCCCCCGACGGCCGCGTGGGCGACACCACCCGCTCCAGCGCCGCCAGGTCGGCCTCCAAGGCCCGGAAGATGGCGTACACCAGGACGAATGCGGCGATCCCGCCGACGCTGAGCACCCGCACCGCCACGATCACCTGCGGAATGTCCTCCGGCGGTAGGAAGGTCACGCCCGCGACCGCCAGCAGCGGCACCGACGCCGCCACCGCCAGATAGGTGGTGCAGCGGCGGCCCAGCCGGTGCAGCCACACCGCGTCCTCGGCGCTGATGTACCCGTGCCGCAAGAACATCGGATAGATGCACCGCACCAGATAGAAGGCGACCAGGAAGAACGGATAGGCCACCGCGATCGCCCCGCACACCACCAGCGACACCAGGAAATGCACGACCCCGCGGACCGGTAGGTCGGTGGCCGTGATCCGCAACACCAACGGGAAGGTGACGCTCGCGGTCACCCACAGCGCGAACACCACCGAGGAAATGCGTTCCCCCGCCAGCAGCACGTCCGCGCGCGCCCGGCGTAGCGTCTCCGGCTCGTATTCGCGGCCCTTGTGTAGTCCGCGCGGCACCACGATCACGTACCTGCACAGGTAGACGATGACGGCCGCCCCGAGGGGGAAGAACACCAGGTTCACCATCGCGGTGGTGAGCATGAAAGTGTGCATGGCCGATGCGGACAGGTGGCTGATGATGAAGGCCCGGTTGTGGGCGATGTTGTACAGCGAGGCGAGCGTGTTCGGGATCGCCACGGCCAGCGTGACCAGCGGGATCAGCCAGGGCCGCAACCGCATCCGCCAGCTGTGCGGGGGCGGGTCGACCAGGTCGCGGGCGCGCTCGTCCAGGCACATCTCGAGCTGTTTGGCCAGGATCGCGCCGCTGCTCCAGCGCTGGTCACGGTCCGGCGCCAGGCAGGTGAGCAGGACCCGGCGCAGCGCGGCCGGGCAGTCGGGCGGCACCCGGTCCAGGGCCGCGGTGTCGACTCCGCCGCGCCGCCGGGCCAGCATGGCCTCGAGGGTGGTGCGGTCGCCGTGGTCGCCGGGCCCGGCCGTGGTGTCGTCGAAGGGCTTGGCGCCGGTGAGCAGCTCCCACAGCACCACGCCGAGGGAAAAGATGTCGGCGCGGGTGTCCAGGTCGGCGGCGCTGGTGGCGGTGCCGGGGTGGCAGGCCTCCAGCTGTTCGGGGGACATGTAGGACAGCGAACCACCGAAGTACGAGACCGGGCTGGAGCTGTCGAGATTCCGGCTGAAACTGATATTGAAATCGGCCAGCTTCGGTACCGCCTCGGCGGTGAGCAGCACGTTCGCGGGCTTCACATCCCGGTGCAGCACGCCGTGCCCATCCGCGTAGTCCAGCGCCTCGGCCAATCGGCGACCCAGCCACGCCACGGTTTCGGGCCAGTTCAGCCCGGCCAGTTCGGCGCGCACGCTGGAGTCGGTGGGCCGGATCTCGCCCTTCTCCTCCATGGCGGCGTCCACCGCGTCCAGCAACAGCTGCCCGCTGCGTTCCGCGGGCGGGGTGGCCCGCACCCAGCGCAGCACGCCGAGCAGGGTGCCGCCGGGCAGGAACTGCATGTAGAGCAGTCGCAGCCGGCGCCCGGATTCGGTGCGCAGGTCCGACATCAGCCGCTGATCGAAGACACGCACGATGTAGTCGTGGTCGAGCTGGGCCAGGGTCTGCGGCTCGGTGCCGTGGTCGGCGGAGATCTTGACCGCTACCAGCCGCTGGAGGGAGCGCTGGCGGGCCAGGAAGACCCGGGCGAAGGCCCCGGAACCGAGATTGGTCAGCAGATCGAAATCATCGATGCGCTGGCCGATTTCGATGCGATCGAGCAACTCCCCGGTTTCGGGCGTGGTGACCCCGCCGGTGGCCCTGGTGTGCTCGAGCGTCATGCCGACCGGCTGCGAGCGATCCTCGTACAGCGTCATCTCACCCGGATCGGGCACCCGGGTGCTGTCGCCGTCGAACAGCAGTCCGGTGCGGGTGGTCGCGTCGAGCCGCGGCCGTTCGGAGGCGTCGAGCCCGAGATCAGCGCGCGTGGACTCCTCCAGCCCGGCCCGGCGCGTGCTCTGGTCCTCGTCGTCGGCGTTCAGCAGTTCCCGCAGCTCGGCCGCCTGATGCGGGTATTCGGACAGGCAGTCGCGCGGATCCACGCGCTCGCCGCTGTGCCGGCGGATGACGAACTCCTCGTATACCAGCCCGGCGGGCAGGTCCCGGGCGCTGAGTTCGGGGAATTCGGCGCAGTATTCGCGCAGCCGTTTGGGCGGGGACACCTCGGCCCGGGCCGGGCCGCGCAACCAGCGATGGCGGATGTCCACCCGGATGAGCTCGATCAGCGCGCCACGTCGCAAGGTGCCGGCATCGGGCAGATAGTCGGCGATTCGGGGCGGTGCCACAGCGGAGTCCCAGGCCGCCGCGAAGGCCGCCACCGCACTCGATTCCGTTCCGGCCGCGTAACCGCCGGAACGGTGGTCGGAACCAGAAGCCATGTCCGCACCCATCTGGCTGGCACGGATTTTGTCGATCCGCACTGTCGATCCGGGGATGTCGTGAATTCTGAGATTCGGACAAAGAACCCGCCACACCCGACACCATCATCCCCGACCACTAGCGGGAATGATAACTTGCGGCTCACGAGCGGATCACCCGATTTCGACACGAGGCGACGGGGGAAGACCAGCATGCACGACGAGGGCACGGCGCTAGCGGCTGAGATCGCCACAGCCGCCACCACCGAGGAGGTAGCGGTGGCACACACCACGGCCGATTCCGACACTCATTCCGACTCTCCCCCCGTGGACCTGACCACGGCCACCGGCATCGCCGCGGCCGTCCAGAACGGTTCGATCTCCCCCGAGGAAGCGGTCGGCGCGGCACTGGACCGGATCCGTGCGCGCGACCGGAAATTGAACGCCTTCAGTCTCGTTCGTGAGGAGGCGGCCCGCGCCGAGGCACGCATGGTGGCCGAGCGGGCCGATCTGGACATGCTGCCGCTGGCCGGGGTGCCGATCGCGGTGAAGAACAATATCGACGTCGCCGGCGAGGTGACCCGGGGCGGCTCGCTGTCGGGCTCCGACGTGCCCGCCCGCGACGATCATCCGGTGGTGCGGCGGCTGCGGGCCGCGGGCGCGGTCGTCGTCGGCCTTACCACCGTCCCCGAATTCGGGCTCTGGGGCGTGACCGACGGCCCGGGCAGCATCACTCGTAGCCCGTGGAACACCCGCTACTCCGCGGGCGGATCGTCGGGTGGTTCCGGGGCGGCCGTCGGCTCCGGCATGGTCCCGATCGCGCACGGTAATGACGGGCTGGGCTCGGTCCGCATTCCGGCCGCCTGCTCCGGCGTGGTCGGCCTCAAGCCCGGCCGCGGCCTGGTGCCCGCCGAGGTGGGGCTGGACTCATGGGGCGGGATGACCGAGAACGGGGTCCTCGCAACGACTGTCGCGGATACCGCGCTCATGCTGTCGGTGCTCGCGGACCGGCCCGACCTGGCCGATCTGGAGACCCCGCAGACCCTGCGCATCGGCCTCGCGACCGGTGCCCCGACGCCGCTGACCTATGTCGACCTGGCCTGGACGGCCGCGGCCGACAAGGCCGCCGCGTCCGCCTCCCGGGCGGGTCATATCGTCGGTGTGGCCGAACTTCCTTACCAGGGCGCGACTTTCGCGTTGCTGCTGCGCTGGCTCGGCAATGCCGCCCGCGAGGCCGCGACCGTCCCGCATCCGGATCGCCTGCAACGCCGGACCCGCATCCACGTCGCGCTCGGCAAGGCGGTCCTGAAGTCCGGTCTGCTGCGTCCCAGCCAGGTCGACCGCGTGGAGGCGCGGCTGCTCGACTATTTCGAGCGCTACGACGTGGTCATCACCCCGACCCTGGCGACCCCGGCCCCGCGCGCCCGGCGCTGGCACTCCCGCCCCTGGCTGGCGAATGTCCTTGCGAACGTGAAGTTCTCACCGTTCACGCCGCTGTGGAATCTGGTCGGCTGGCCTGCGCTGTCGATTCCCATGGGTCTGCACCCGCGCTCGGGCACCCCGGTGGCGGCCCAGATCGCGGGCCCGCCCGGCAGCGAATCGACCATCCTCCGGCTGGCCGCTCAGATCGAAGCCACCCACCCCTGGCAGCGCGTCGCCCCGTGACCGTGTCGGGGCCGGGATACACGACAGCGCCGCGTCACTCGGTGACGCGGCGCTGTGCGTAGTGTCGATCCCACACATCCGTTCAAGCGTGCCCGACAGACGGCGGCAACCTCCGACCCACTGCCGCCGCCCGATGGACCGGGCCGTGTCCGGGCCTACTGGGCCGCGACGGGTTCCTTCTCGGCGAAGCCGCCTTCGAGTACGCGGGCGGCGAACTCGAGGATGGTCGGGCGGTCGTCGTCCGCGCGCCAGGCCACCGCGAGCTCGCAGGGGGCCAGGCCGGTGATCGGGCGGGCGGTGAGGCCGGGCCAGCGGTACATGGGGACATTGTTCTCAGCGAGCAGGCAGACGCCCAGGCCGAGGCTGACCGCTTCGAGGCGTTCCTCGGCGGTGGCCGCCTCCGCGCCGATCTTGGCCTGCCGGCCGCCGCGGGCGTCGGCGCCGAGCCAGAAGTCGCGGGCCGCGCCGGCCTCGGCGGGCATGGCGATGAAGGGTTCGTCGATCAGGTCGGCGAAGTCGATGCTCTCCTGGTTGGCCAGGGCGTGGTTCTCCGGCAGCAGCACCCAGCGCGGTTCGGTGCGCAGCACCTGCCAGCGGTAGCGGCTGGTGTCGGGCACCGGCAGCCACATGAGTGCGAGGTCGGCCTGGCGGCCCGCGAGACCGCTGGACGGGTCGGTCCAGGAGGCGGAGTGCAGGGCGAGGCGATGGCCGCTGGCGCTCTCCAGGTCGGTGATCAGGCCGCGGCCGATGGAGGACTGGATGCCGACGCGCAGCACCTCACCGGCCTCCTGCAGGGCGACGTTGGTGACTTCCCACAGTTCCAGGATCTTCCGCGCGCCTTCGAGGAGTTCCTTGCCGGCGACGGTCAGGGCCACGCTGCGCTGGTTGCGGTCGAACAGCACGACGTCGAGCTGGCGCTCCAGCTGACGGATCTGTCGTGACAGGGTGGGTTGAGCAATGTGCAGCCGTTGAGCGGCGTTGGTGAAGTGCAGTTCCTCAGCGACGGCGACGAAATACCGCAGGTCGCGCAAATGCGGGTCCATAGCCCCTTGCTATCAGAATCGGTCTTGATTTTCCAGCCGTATCCGATCCAAAAGTTTGCAACTGGATCAGAAAACAGCCGTCAGGTTTGTTACAGACAGCATAAGACGCCACCGAAACATTCTGTTAACCGGATCCGCGAATTCTCGGCCATTCACCGACACTCCCCCACTCGCGCCCACCCAGACAGTTGACCAGCAGTTACACCAAACTCCGCCCACACGCCCGATCCGCGCACGCGCCGGGCGCGGAAACCCAGCAACAGACACCTCCCTCGCCTGAAGCCCCACGCCAACGGATTGAGTGATTTTGGTCACATCAAGGCCGAAAGCCGCCCCCGGTCACCGGGCAGCGGCCTTCGTTTCGTCATTGCGCGGCGCCCCTGAGGACTCCGCGGGCGGTTACTTCCCGCCGTACACCTTCGGGTTGAGAGTGCCGATATAGGGCAGATCGCGGTAGCGCTCGTCGTAGTCGAGGCCGTAGCCGACCACGAATTCGTTCGGGATGTCGAAGCCGACGCCCATCACGTCCACCTGGGTGCGCAGCGCATCGGGCTTGCGCAGCAGCGTCACCACCTCGAGCGAGGCCGGGTTGCGGCTGGACAGGTTGCGCAGCAGCCACGACAGGGTCAGGCCGGAGTCGATGATGTCCTCGACGATCAGCACATTGCGGCCGGCGATGTCCTTGTCCAGGTCCTTCATGATGCGCACGACGCCGGAGGACGAGGTGGAGGAGCCGTAGGACGAGACGGCCATGAACTCCATCTGCGTCGGCACGGTGAGCTTCTTGGCCAGGTCGGTCATGAAGAAGATCGCGCCCTTGAGCACGCCCACCAGCAGCAGGTCGCCCTCGGGGGCATCGGCCGGATACCGCTTGGCGACCAGTTCGGCCAGTTCCTCGACCTTTTCGGCGATCTGTTCCTCGCTGATCAGCACCGACGCGATGTCGTCCCCGTACACGTCCGCTGGTTTCCCTTCAGTGATGTTCGACCCGAATCGGGTTCACTCAGAACTGAGTATGAGCCTGCCATGTTCACGCGCGGCAACCAACCTGGTCCCACCGGGCGAACCGCCCACCGCGACACCGCCCTGCCCGCGCCACCGTGTGACCAGCGCTTCGGCGGCCCGTAAGTTGTTGTCCGTCAACGATTTCGCGCCACGCTCGAGCAACCACGCACGAATGACGCGGCGGCGGACGGCGGGCGCGGCAGTGGCGAGTATCTCGATTCGCAGCGCGGCGCCGTCCCGGGCAACCGCCAGCAACTCACCGGCGAGCGCGTCCAGCACCGCCCCGTCCTCGCGCAACTGCGCGGCGGTACGGGCCAGCGCGGGCGCCACCCCGCCGCCGAGCACGTCCTCGAGCAACGGCAGCACTTCGTTCCGCAGCCGTACCCGGGTGAATTCCGGCGCGCTATTGTGTGGATCCTCCCAGGCCGTGATGCTCAGGTCCGCGCACAGCTCCCGGGTGACGCTCCGCCGTACTCCGAGTAGCGGCCGCCCCCACGGGTCGTCGAATTCCGCCATCCCCCAGATCGATCGGGCCCCCGAGCCGCGGCCCAGTCCGAGCAGCACGGTCTCGGCTTGATCGTCGAGCGTGTGCCCGAGCAGCACCGGCGACCCCGCGCGGGCCTCGGCCAGGGCGGCATATCGGGCCCGCCGCGCGGCGGCCTCGAGCCCGCCCTCGCTACCGACCGATACCGTCAGCACCCGAGCCGACCGGCACCCCAACCGCTTGGCCAGAGCCGCCGCCTCGGCGGCCACGTCGCCCGACCCGGCCTGCAAGCCGTGATCCACGATCAGCGCGTCGACCACATCCGCCTCGGCGCACGCGGCGGCGGTCAGCGCCAGCGAGTCCGCCCCGCCCGACAGGGCCACCGCGATCACGCCCGCGGGCGCGTACCGGCCCAGCCACTCCCGTACCGCATGCCGCAGCTCCAGTGCGGCACGCGTCTCGGGCAGCCGAGGCCGATCGTTCACGTCCTGATCGTCGCACGGACCGGCGATCCGGCGGCGGGGCAGGCCGATCAGCCGAGGACGCGCGCCACCCAGCGCCGCGGTTCGCCGATTTCGTCTGTGCGGGGCAGGGTTTCGGCGTCGGTCCAGACGGTGTTGAAGTGTTCCATGCCGACGGTCTCGACGACCTCGTCGACGAACGCCTTGCCGCGTACGTACTGTGCCACCTTGGCGTCCATGCCCAGCAAGGCGCGCAGCAGCCGCTGGATCGGATTGGCGGGGCGCTTGCGACGCTGATCGAAGGCGGCACGGATCTGGGCCACCGAGGGCACCACGGCCGGTCCGACGGCGTCCATGACGTGGTCCGCATGGCCCTCCAGCAGGGTGCCGAGCATGAGCAGGCGGTCGAGCGCCTCTCGCTGCGGTGCGGCCTGGGTGGCCCGCAGCAGCCCGATCACGCCGCCCGCGGGGTCCTCGACGCCGCGGCGGCGCTCCTTCACCGCGGCGACGAGCCGGGCCAGCATGTCGGCCAAGGGTTCGTCGCCGGCCTCGCCGAGCACCTTGACATTGCGGCGCATGTAATCGGCGATCCAAGGGGCGGAAGAGAATTGGACGCGATGGGTGACCTCGTGCAGGCATACCCAAAGCCGGAAGTCGCTGGGCGGCACATTGAGTGCGCGTTCCACCGCCATGATGTTGGGCGCGACCAGCAGCAGGGTACCGTCGGGCCCGCTGAACGGGTCGTACTGGCCGAGGATGGCCGTGGACAGGAAGGCCAGCATGGCCCCGGCCTGCAATCCGGCCGGTTTGCCGACGAACTTGCCCTTCTCCCCGGGCCCGACACCGCTGCCGGTGAGCTGGGCCATGGAGTCGGCGGCGGCGCGGATCCAGCCCGGGCGGTCCACGATCAGCGCGTCCGGCACCACCGAACCGTCGTCGAGACCGCTGACCTCGCGGACCGGTCCCTCGGCGCGCATCGAAGCGGCGGCGAGTTCGGCTACCGCGTGCTCGGCCGAGTACCGGGAGGTGCGCGGCCCCGCGGGCACCAGCGCGGCGCCCGTGCGGGCGGCCACGTTCCAGTCGACCACACCGGCCAGAGTGGTCCGGGCGCGAGCAGGGGCCGAAGCGGTTTCGGATCCGGTCATTTCATCCACCCGTCAGGAGCAGCCACAGTTGCGCAGTGCGTTGGCGACGGCATCCAGCGCGGGTCGGCTCACCTCCGGCGGCCGATCGTTCGACATCAGTGCGAACGTCAGGACCCGTCCGTCGCGGTCCAGCACATAACCCACCAACGCACTCGATACGGACAGAGTTCCTGTTTTGGCCCGAATCCAACCCGCTCCTTCGCGATCCCGGTCGACATAACGGCTCACCAGCGAGCCGGTGCCGCCCGCCACCGGCAGGAAGTCCAGCAGCGGCGCGAGCGGGGATCCGGCGGTGGTAGCCGAGGCCGGTTCGGCGGTCGAATTGGTTTGCGAACCGGCGTCGTTGGACAGCGTGGCCACGGTCAGCACCCGGTTGAGCAGGCGCGGGGGAATGTGGTCGTCGGTCGAGAGTCCGCTGTTGTCGGCCATCTTCAGGCCGGTCAGGTCGAATCCGGCGGCTTGCAGCACGGTCGACATGGCGGTCACCGCGCCCGTGAAGGAGGCTTCCTGCCCGCTGGCCACGGCGACCTCGCGCCCGATGGCCTCGGCCAGCACATTGTCGGAATGCACCATGGCCTGCAGCATGCGTTCGCGCAGCGGCGCGGACTGCACGGCGGCCAGCTGATTCGCGCCCGCCGGGGCGGTACCGATCCGCACCTTCGCGGGATCCGCGCCCAGTTCGATGGCCAGCCGCTTGCCCGCGTCGAGAGCGGGTGTGGGGGTGCGCGGCGAGTATTCGACCAGTGGATCCAGCCGGCCACCATCGATCATCACGGGGTCCAACGGTGCGATGGAGCCGCCCGCGATGTCGGCGTTGTCCCAGCCGGGCGCGAAGTTCGGACCGGCGTAGGCGGAGGTGTCGACCACGATGGAGTCCACCCGCTGCCCGGACACCTTGATCTGCGCGACCAGGTCCTGCAGCTTCGGCGCGTCCGGGTAGTAGCCCTTGCCGTCGGGCTGCGCGGTGATGGTCGGGTCGCCGCCGCCGACCAGCACGATCTCCCCCGGCGCCGAGCCCGCCACCACCTTGGTGGTGATCCGGTGGTCGTCGGGCAGGGCCAGCAGTCCGGCCGCGGTGGTGAGGATCTTGGCGGTGGAGGACGGGATCATGCCCTTGTCCGGGTCCATGGTCCACAGCACCTTGCCGGTGTCCCCGTCGGAGACCGAGGCGGCGAATATCCCCAGGTCCGGGTTGCCGACCACGGGCGCGAGCGCGGCGGCCAGCCCGGCGGCGGTGGCTGCGGGGGCGGTCACCGGCGCGGGTGCGACCTGTGGAATCGGCTTGACGGGTGCGGGCGGGTCGGCGATCGTCAAGCCCCCGTGCCGAAATTCCTCAGTCCACGGTTTCAGGATCACCGCCACCGTCGCGGCCGCCGCCAGCACGACGACCAGCAAGGATGACACCACGATCCAGGTTCTGCGCCGCCGCTTGGCCTCCAGACCACCGATGCTCTGCTTGTTCCGACCAAACACCTGCCGCTGTCTCCTGTATCTGGTTGCGCCGCCTCCGGCGTCGCGGGTTCGAGGCCGAGGCGCGAGCCGACGGAGCCGGAAGCTCGGTTCTTCGCTCCTGCGCTCAGTCGCCGTGGAACCGAGCCGGGCCGCGAACCGCCCCGCGTTCACACACTATCCTCGTTGCGCAGTCGTTCCCCCGAACGAGCTGGCGAGTCGGCAGTCATACCGCCTACCGAAGAAGGAGATGACGTGGAGTTCGACGTCACCATCGAGATCCCCCGGGGTCAGCGCAACAAGTACGAGGTAGATCACAAGACCGGGCGCGTGCGGCTGGACCGCTACCTGTACACGCCGATGATGTACCCGGCCGACTACGGCTACATCGAGGACACCCTGGGCTCCGACGGCGATCCGCTGGACTGCATGGTGCTGCTGCCCGAGCCGGTGTTCCCGGGCGTTCTGGTGGAGGCCCGCCCGGTCGGGGTGCTGATCATGTCCGACGAGGCCGGCGGCGACGAGAAGGTCGTGGCGGTGCCCGCCTCCGACAAGCGCTGGGCCCACATCCAGGACGTCGAGGACATCCCGGAGTTCCAGCGCAAGGAGATCGCGCACTTCTTCGAGCGCTACAAGGACCTGGAGCCCGGCAAGTGGGTCAAGGTCGAGGGCTGGGAGGGCCGCGAGAAGGCCGAGAAGCTGGTCGACGAGGCCTACGCCCGGCTGAAGGAGCAGGGCGGCCACTGAGCTTCCCTCCGGTGAGGGGCGGCACGGATTCCGTGTCGCCCCTTTCGCTTTCGCCCGGCCCTGCGCGTCCTCGCTGTGCCGTGTCCTCTCATTCGGCCGCCGGACAGTACGGATCCGGTCATCGTCCTCAGCATCACGGGGGTCAGCTGCAGACCGCCCAGCATCGGGCTCGCTGCAAATATTGTGGCAGCAGCAGGATTTCGCCGAACATGCCCGCGCCCACCACGAACGAGATGACCACACCCAGCGTGAGGGTGCGGTTGGCGAAGATGCGCAGCGGTATCGGCGCGGCCTCCCCCAGCGCCGCCTCCACCAGTACGACGGCGATCGCCCCGAGCGCACCGATGAGATAGCAGGCGATGGATCTCGAACTGTCCCAGTTTCATTCGTGATCCTGCTGGGCCACGATCAGTAGCGGGCTCATGGCGACGATGAGCGCCGGCGCGCCCCAATAGTCCACGCGGTCACGGGTTTTCTCGCGCAGAGGCAGGTGCAGCACCCGCGTCACCACGATCAGGGTGGACGGTCCGATGGGCGCGTTCACCAGGAACACCCACCGCCCGCCCGCGATCCCGAGAATGCTGTGCTGCCCCGCGAACAGCCCGGGGGGTGAAGCCGCCCTCGCCGGTCGACTCGGATGTAGCCATGGCCGAACCTCCGGGTCCCCGTCCAAACCGATAGACCGGGAAACCGGAGGCTTGCGGTCCTCTTTCGGGGCCGAAGCCCGCGGGGGCTACTTCCCCTTGAACTCGGGCGGCCGCTTCTCGAAGACGGCCTGGATGGCCTCGGTGAGGTCCTCGGACGGCAGGAACGCGGAGTTCCACGCCGACACGTACCGCAACCCGTCGGCGATCTTGCCGCGCTTGGGCTGGTCCAGCACATCCTTGATGCCCTGCACCACCAGCGGCGGGTTGGCGGCGATCTCGCGAGCCATGGCATGGGCGGCGTCCAGCACGGCCTGCTGGTCGGCGTACACGTCGTTGATCAGCCCGATCTTCTCGGCGCGGGTCGCGTCGATGTCCTTGCCGGTGAAGGCGAGCTCACGCACGTGCCCCTCGCCGATGATGCCGGGCAGGCGGTGCAGCGAGCCGATGTCGGCGACGATGGCCACCTTGGCCTCGCGCAGGCTGAACTTGGCGTCGGCGCTGGCCAGGCGGACGTCGGCGGCGGCGACGAGGTCCAGCCCGCCGCCGATGCACCAGCCCGAGATGGCCGCGATGACCGGCTTGACGCAGTCGGCGACCGCGGTGACCGAGTCCTGCATGCTGCGCACGTGCTTGAGGAAGTCGGTGCGCGGCCCGGCCAGTGCCTTATCGGCCAGCAGCGGCCCGAACAGCGGGCTCATGGCCGGGAGGTCGAGGCCGTAGGAGAAATGCTTGCCGGATCCGGTGAGCACGATGGCGCGAACGTCCGGGTCGGCGTCGAGTTCGCCGAAGATGAGCGGCAGCTCGCGCCAGAAGTCGGGGCCCATGGCATTGCCCTTGCCGGGACCGGTGAGCGTCACCTGGGCGATGTGGTCCTTGCTTTCGACCTCGAAAGCCTTCCAATCGGTCATCGGTCCAGCGTAACGGGGGTGCCGAGGGCCCGGCAGGGCGGTGTAAACCCTGTGCTAAATCTGCTGCGTCCCAGTGTTTTCGAACCGCTTGCGGACGCACGATGGACGGGTCCGCACAACCCGCTCGTCCCGTGTGTGAGGTCACGATGTTGATGCATCACGGAATCGGCCTCGACCGCTTCAACACACTTCCGCGCCGCCGCGCGATTCACGCCCTGTACGAATGCTGCTGCAATGTCACCTGGGCCCAGAAGATCGCCGACGGCCGCCCGTACCCGGGCCACTCCGCATTGCAGACGGCCGCCGCCGCCGAGTTGCACGCCCTGTCCGCCATCGATCTGGAGCGGGTCTTCGATTCCTGTGCGCACCAGTGGGTTTCACCGCGCACCGTCGAGGAGCTCGCCCCGATCGTGCGCGCCCGCCTGACCGACATGCTGGGCCCGGAGGAGGGTTACCCCGATTACTGATCCCCCCGCACATCGACCGCGATCGCTCTACCCTGGTTGCCATGCGCAGGTCCCTGCCACCGGTCGCGTCGAAGGTTTCCGACACCTTGATCGCGCGCGGCCATCACGGAGTGATCATCACTCAGCCCAGTCCCACCCACACCGCGCAGGAAGCCGCCGACGCCCTCGGCGTCACGGTCGGCGCCATCACGAAGTCGCTGGTGTTCCTGCTCGACGACGACCCGGTCCTGCTGCTGGTGTCCGGAGCGCACCAGGTGCACGTGAACCGCACCGGCGAACGCCTCGAAGGCACCCTCACCCGCGCGCCGGCGGACATGGTCCGGGAGGTGACGGGTCAGCCCATCGGCGGCATCGCCCCGCTCGGCCATCCCACCAACCTGCCCACCTTCGTCGACCGGGCGCTGGCGCAGTATCAGGAGCTGTGGGCGGCGGCCGGACATCCGAACACGCTGTTCCGCACGACCTTCGGGGAACTGGTGCGAATCACCGCGGGCCTCGCCATCGATGTGGATTGAGCAGCGGGATTCACATGGATCGAGCGATTTCTTGCCGGGCGGAATAACCGGGCGCCCGACCACGTAGGTTCGTGAGGTGAGCGATTCCCCGACTCCCGGCACGGAGTTGCATGTGCCCGACGATCTGAGCGGCATTACCGCACAGCAGTATCGCGCCGCCATGCGGCACTATCCGGCCGGCGTCACCATCGTCACGCTGAACTCCGAGCAGGGTCCCGTCGGTTTCACCGCCACCTCGTTCGCCTCGCTCTCGGCGCAGCCGCCGCTCATCTCGTTCAATATCGCCGAGACCTCGTCCAGCATCGAGCCCATGCTGCGGGCCGAATCGCTGGTCGTGCATTTCCTGGGCGAGCATCAGAAGCATCTGGCGCAGCGTTTCAGCAGGACGGCCGAGGAGCGCTTCACGGATCGGTCGCTGTGGACGACCCTCGGCAGCGGCGAGCCCGTCCTGCACGGCACCCCCATCTGGGTCCGCGCCACGGTCCACCAGCTCATTCCGATCGGGGATCACACCCTGGTCATCGGCCTGGTCACCCAGGTGCACGACAACACGGAGAACTCCCCCGCGGTCGGCCCGCTGGTCTACTACAACGGCGCCTACCACCGCGCCGAGATCGCTGACTGACAGCGCTCAGGCCGCCGCGGAAGCCGCGGTGCCGATGCCCAGTGCCGCCAGGATCGCCGCGCTGGCCTGTTCCATCCGCGCCCGAATGCGCGGCCGTCGCAGCAGCGCCACCGCCCGCGCGGCCGCCAGCGCCAGCAGGATCATTTCGATTGCCGCGACACTGGATTCGATGGCCCCGAGCGTGAGCGTGTTCAGGAACGTCACCTGGGTCAGGAACTGGGGTAGCACCGCGAGATAGAACAACCCCACCTTCGGGTTGAAGACACATGACAGCAATCCGGCAGCGAACGCGGAGCGAATGGACGCCGCCTTGCCCTGCACCACCGCGGCATCCGCCTCGTCAGCCGCCTCGGCCCGCCCGCGCCGATGCGCCAGCAGCGCTCGAACCCCCAGGTACATCAGGTAGATTCCGCCGATCACCTTCAGTGTGCGATACGCGGTCGCCGACTGCTCCAGCAGCGCCGCGACTCCGGCCGCGACCACGGTCGCCCACACGATCCCGCCGAACGCCGATCCCACCGCCGCCGCGATCCCGGGCCGGGATCCGGCCATCGAGAAGCGCAGCACCAGAAAGGTATCCGGCCCCGGCGTGAGTGCGAGCAGCACACACAACCCCACGAAACTCAACAGCAGCGGAAAACTCATACCCTCCATGGCAACCCACGGCGCTACATCGGCGCAAGCCCGATTGCCGTGAGCAAGGCCGCTGACCAGCCCCCGACAGACAGGTCAGGACCGCGGCGTCCGACGCCGCCCACATACCCCAAGGTGACAAATGATTTCGCGCGGCCCGGGCAAACTCACCGGGTAGGTCCGAAAGCGTTTCGGCACCCAATCGGCGGCACGGGTGGCCAACACCGACGGCTCTGCGCCGCCCGCTAAGTACGCGAGGAGGCGGGAGAGTGCTCCGCAGCCAGCTCACGGAACATGTCGGTGTTCATGGTGAAGGCCCGTCGCGCCTCATCGAGCACGCGATCGACCTCGGGGCCGTCGAGAGGAAGCTGGTCGAGGGCCGCGCGGTACTCGCGCTTGAACGCGGCCGGATTGGCGATGCCCTCGAAGACGTAGAACCGGACGCCATCGCCTTTCTTGGGCAGATTCCACAGTTTCTCGGCGGTGCCGCGAATGACCTGGCCGCCGGAGAGATCGCCCAGGTAGCGGGTGTAATGGTGGACGACGTAGCCGGCCGGCCAGTCGCCGGCGCACTCCTCGATGCGGGCGGCGTAGGCGGCGGTGGCGGGCAACGCGGTCAGTTCATCGCGCCAGTTCTCACCGCCGAGGTGAGCCAGGTCGGCCTCGAGCGAGGCCAGCCGGGCCAGCTCGGGCTTGACGAACGGACCCGCGATGGCGTCGGAAGCCAGTGCGGCGGAGTGCTTTTCGAGGGCGGCATAGACGAACCAGAGCTGGGCGGTGTACCGATAGAAGGCCTCGACGCCGAGTTGCCCGGTCAGCAGGTCACGCATGAACGTGGAGTGTTCCGCCTCGTTGTGCTGCTGCTCGGTCGCGGCGCGAATGAGCGTCGAGAACGGGGCGCTGGTGTCCAACATGGTCGGCTCCTCATGGTCAACTCCAGGGGCACCCCACTTTGGCTACCCTAACTTCGACGTCGACCATACGCCCCAGCAACGATCTCGCGATTCCAACTTTGCGGCCCACCCGATCCAACTTTCGGACGATTTTTCCGATACGGTCGTGCCGTTCGTCACACCCTCTCAGCGGCCCTGAAGATCGTGTGCGGTCCGCCGCAGCGCGGCGGCGGCACGGGCGAAGTAGTCGAAGAGCACCTCGAGCTGTCGCGGCCCTCGAGCAACCTCGAATCTCGCTGCCCGGCATTGTGATTCCGGCATCGATCGACTTCGAGCGCGAAGACCTCGCGACCGCGCCGGCCGAATCCGGCTACCGCGCCGAGTCGAAGACGCTGTTCCTCTGGGAGGTCGTGCCCCGGCGCCCGACCGAGCAGGCCGTGCGCGCCACCTTCGAAACTCTCGCCACCGCGCCCGCCGGCGCCGTGATCTGCTACGTCCGGCCGGACTTTCTCGACGGTTCGAACCTGGACGATTGCCGTCTGCCCGCCGCAGATTCGTTGCCGGGCAAAGCATCTGGCGCCTCAAGCTCCACCTGATCAGGCGTCCGGACTGCTCGCCGAATACGGCCGGCGCGCGCTGGAAAAGGTCGGCGGCACGCAGTACGCCGAGCGCTTCCTCGCACCCGCGGCGCGAGGCGGCGAGCGGGTCCCGGACCTGGAACGATGCGTCCGGGCAACGAAAGCCTGAGCCTGACAGTCCGGTCCGGGAGGCTTGACAAGCGCGCGATGCGTCTGCCAATCTCTGCAACCAGGTAATGAGTATCAGCGTCAAGCCCCGGCTAGCTGGTCGGCAACCCTCCACCGCGGCGGGGTGCTCCGGGTGACTACCAGGCCGACGCCCAACCGGGCCCGGCAAGCGCGGACCCTCGATCGATTCTCTGCCGATCGTGTGTCCTTGATTCTGACGGGATTTCATGATGGCCGCTTTCGCCGACCAGACCTGCGCTCCGTTCGCCACCGTGTCCGGCTGTGACCTCCGGGTCCCGCTGGTCCAGGGCGGCACCACCACCTACGCCAACTTCGACTACGCCGCCAGCGCACCGGCATTGCAGCAGGTCACCGACCGGGTCGCGGACCTGCTGCCGTACTACGCCAGCGTGCACCGCGGCGCGGGCTACGCCTCCCGGATCTCCACCGACTGTTACGAGTCGGCCCGCGGCTCTGTCGCCCGCTTCCTGAACGCGGCCGACGACCAGGTGGTGGTCTTCACCCGCAACACCACCGACTCGCTGAACCTGCTCGCCTCCTGCGTGCCCGGCGACACCGTGGTGCTCGATGTCGAGCACCACGCCAACCTCCTGCCCTGGACCCGGCACGGCCGCCGGGTGGTGCCGATCGCGGACACCATCGAGGAGACCATCCAGCGCGTGGTCGCCGAGCTGTGCTCGAAACCCGCTGCGCTGCTGGCGGTTACGGGTGCCTCCAATGTGACCGGTGAGTTGCTGCCGCTGGAGCGGCTGGCCTGGATCGCGCACCAGTGCGGAACCCGCATCCTGGTGGACGCCGCCCAGCTGGCCCCGCACCGCCGCATCGACCTGCGTACCACCGGCATCGACTATCTGGCCTTCTCCGGCCACAAGGCGTACGCCCCGTTCGGCGCGGGCGTGCTGGTCGGCCGCCTGGACTGGCTGGACGCGGCCGAGCCGTACCTGGCCGGCGGCGGCGCGGTGCGCTCGGTCGCCGCCGACGGCGTCGAGTGGGCTCCCGCCCCGCAGCGCCACGAGGCCGGATCCCCGAACGTGCTGGGTGTGGCCGCCTTGGCCGCCGCCTGCGACGCGCTCGCCGAGCTGGACGAGACCACCCTCATCGAGCATGAGCAGTACCTCACGCACCGTCTGCGCTATGGCCTGAAAACCGTTCCGGGCGTGCACTTCCTGCGCGTGTGGCGGGACAGCGCCGACGCGGTCGGCATTGTCGCCTTCACCGTCGACGGCTTCGAGCCCGGTCAGGTGGCCGCCTATCTCTCCGCCGAGCACGGCATCGGGGTGCGCGACGGCCGCTTCTGCGCCCACCCGCTGCTGGCCCGCCTCGGCGTGGACGCCGCCCTGCGCGCCAGTATCGGACTGGGCACCACCACCGCCGATGTGGACCGTCTCATCGACGCCATCGCCACCCTGGTCGAGCGCGGCCCTGCCTGGAATTACGCCCGCACCGAAGGACATTGGAACCCGGTTCCCGAAACCCGCCCCTTCGGCACCTCGGCCGAGGGCGCGGCGCCCTGCGGTTTCTGAACAGGCCCGCGGAAGTTCAGGGCGACGCACCCGGGAATCCCTGGTCGGTCAGGGCACCAGGTAGCGGGCCGCGAGCTCCTCGACGAGCGGATCGTCCTCGGCCACCGCGTCGAGGGCGTCCAGATCGTCCTGGACCGAGAGCTGCCGGGTGTCCTCCTGCTCCCGATCCAGGGGCCCGTCCTCCTCGAGCTGCCGGAGCAGCTTCTCCCGCACGCGTTCCTTCAGCGAATCGCTCATATGCAGAGCATCCCCCGACTAAACCGGCGCGATCCAACTACCCCACGGCGTGTTCCGCACCACCGTGAAGACGACGAGAAAGGCCAGCGCCACCCACAGCGCATATCGGGGCAGCACCTGCGGTAGGCGCGGCGGCACCGGATTGCCTCGCCACCCGCGCACCAGCCACGTGGCCCACCAGGCGATGAAGCCCAGCGTCAACGGAAGCAACAGCACATTGCTGTGCACAGCGTCGAGGATCCGGCCATCGGTGAGGTTGTGCAGCCCGCGCAGTCCACCGCAGCCCGGACACCACCACCCGGTCAGCTCATAGAACGGACACACTCCATAGGCACCCTGCACATGCGGATCCCGGAAATGCAGCAGGGCCAGCCCGCCGGCCACCGCCCCACCGCTCAGCAGCGGTAGCCCGACGCCGAGCCACCGCGGGCGCGCGGGCGTTTCCATGACTGCTGCCGTGGTGTCCACGACCATCAACGGTAGCCGCACCACCGCCCACCTGCCAGGTCGCATCGGACTTCGCACCCCGGGAGAAGTCCTGTGCGCTTGGGTATGCTGCCCCGGCAATCGTTTTCGAGTTCGGGGGAATTCACTCATGTCACAGCAGCAAGGTGGCGGCAAGGCACGCGGCGCGGTGGCCGTGGTCGGCGCCATACTGATGATCATCGTCATCAGGGTCGGCGTCCGCCTCGTCGATCACGCCTTCGGCCTCGTCGGTCTGCTCGCCATCGTTCTCGTGGGCGTCGGCGTCTATGCCGCCCTCAGGAAGAAGCGGGAGAACGCACCGGCCGCCGCGCCCGCCTATACGCCGGCGCCGAGCCCCTACGACCAGGCGAACAGCCCTGGCCAGGCCTACCCGGCCCCGAGTGCCTCCTTCCCGCCGCCGGCGGGTGCACCCGGGCCCGACTACCTGCCGCCGCCGAGCGGTCCCGCCGCGCCGGGCTACGCGGCGCCGCTGTCCTATCCGCCCGCAGCGAATACCGTTCCGTCCCAAAGCCATTCCGGCATCACACCGGGTATGGTCCCGGGCTTCACGCCCGCACCTCAAGGTTACCCGTCCGCGCCGAACAATCCGGCGCCACAGCAGGATCACCCCGCACCGAACCAGCCGGGTTACGGCCGGCCCTCGAATCCATATGCGCCGCAGGGGTACCCGCCTCCGTCGGGCGGCTACCAGCAGCAGGGCTATCCGCAGCAGGGCGGTTACCACCAGCGGTAGTCCACCGCGTTCGCTCGTCGCAGGGCCCGTTCCGGATTCGATCCGGCGCGGGCCCTGCGCGTTCCGGCATCAGCGAACCGGCGCGCGCTCCACGGCCGGCGCGATGAGTACACCCGCGAGCATGTCCACGATTTCTCCCCACGCCACCGTATCCCCCGCGGTCACCCGCCCTGCCTCCACAGCCCGCTCATGATCGGCGAGCAGTGCGAAGAGCACCGTCGGCAGCGCGCGCAACCGCCGCAGCCGCAAGCGTTTCGGCAGCTCGGTGAGTTCCCGTTCGAGCTGCTGCATGATCACCCGCACCGAGGTGCGGCGTTCGGATTCCAGATTGGCGGCGTCGGTGACGGCCCTATGGGTGTGGATCTGTTCGAGAAACCGTGCGTAATGGTTGATTCCGTACCGTTCGCCGAGTTCGAGCATCGGAATGACCAGCGCCTCCAACAGGTCGTGCACGCTCGTCGCGCCGGCGGCCGCCTGTTCGGCCAGCAGTTCCAGCCGTCGCACTTCCAGGGTGGCCAGCCGGTGTTCGACCACAGCCTCGATGAGCCCGTCGCGAGAGCCGAAGTGGTACTGGATCGCCGAATTGTTCCGCTGGCCCGCCGCCGCGGCGATATCGCGCAGTGGCACCGCCTGACCGCGCTCGGCTATCAACTGTTCGGCCGCGAGAATGATGCGCTCGCGCGCGTCCGTCACTGCCACCCGCACTCCGTCACCGCTACCCGCTCCTCCTTGCCACAGTGTGCACTGTAGTCACTCACCAGCGGATAAAGAACTAATCCTTGACGGTTAAGAAATAATGCTTAAAGCTGCTTGTGACTACCATCACCCCAGAAGGACTGAATTCGCGATGATCCTGGACACCTTCCGACTGGACGGCCGCGTCGCCGTCGTGACCGGCGCGGGCCGCGGCATCGGCGCAGCCACCGCGCTCGCCCTCGCCGAGGCAGGCGCGGACGTAGCCATCTCGGCCCGCACCTCCGCCCAGCTCGACGAGGTGGCGGGCAAGATCCACGCGCTGGGCCGCCGCGCCATCACCGTCCCGGCGGACCTGTCGGACCTCTCCGCCGTCACCGCTCTGGCCGAGACCGCCGCCGCCGAACTCGGCCGCATCGACATCGTGGTCAACAATGTCGGCGGCACCATGCCGAACACCTTCCTCACCACCACCCCCGAATTCCTCGAAGAGGCATTCCGCTTCAATGTCTCCACCGCACACGTCCTCACCCGGGCCGCGGTGCCGCACATGCTGAAGAACGACGGCGGCTCGGTCGTCAATATCTCCTCGATGATGGGCCGCTCTCCCGGCCGCGGCTTTCTCGCCTACGGCACCGCCAAGGCGGCCCTCGCGCACTGGACCCGGCTGGCCGCCGCCGATCTGTCCCCGCGCATCCGGGTGAACGCCATCGCGGTCGGCTCGGTGCTCACCTCCGCACTGGAAGTCGTTGCGCAGCAACCGGAGATGAAGAAGCAGATGGAGGACGCCACTCCCCTGCACCGGCTCGGCGAGCCCTGGGAGATCGCCGCCGCCATCGTCTATCTGAGCTCCCGCGCGGGCGGCTACATCACCGGCAAGGTGCTCGAGGTGGACGGCGGCATCGTCGCACCCAACCTGGACCTGCCCATCCCCGACCTGTAATCCACCACGCCGCAGGAGTTTCCATGAAATACCGCGTAGTCCAGTGGAGCACCGGCAATGTCGGCCGCCGCGCCCTGCGCTCCATCATCGCCCGCCCCGAGCTCGATCTGGTCGGCGTCTGGGTTTCCAGCGCCGCGAAAGAGGGCAAGGACGCGGGCGAGCTTGCCGGTCTCGATCGCGAGATCGGCGTCACCGCAACCCAGGACGCCCAGGCGCTGCTGGCCCTGAAGCCCGACTGCATCGTCCACACCGCTATGGCCGACGACCGCCTGATGGAGGCGGTGGAGGATCTGAAGACATTCCTCCGCGCCGGCATCAATGTCGTCTCCTCCAGCCCCGTCTTCCTGCAGTACCCCTACGGCACCCTCCCCGATGAGGCCATCGCCCCGATCGTGGAGGCGGCCGAAGAGGGCGGAGCCTCCCTGTGGGTCAACGGCATCGACCCCGGCTGGGCCAATGATTGGCTGCCGCTGCTGCTGTCCAGCGGCTCCGAGCGCATCGACGCCATCGTCTGCTCGGAGATCATGGACTACTCGACCTACGACAATCCGAAGGTCCTGTTCGACATCATGGGCTTCGGCAGCGCCCTCGACGACCTGCCGCTACTGCTCCAGCCCGGCGTCCTCACCCTGGCCTGGGGCAGCGTCATCCGCCAGCTGGCCGCGGCCCTCGACATCGAGCTCGACTCCGTGACACAGCATTTCGAGCGACTCCCGGCGCCCGGACCGCTCACCGTCGGCAGCCGGACCATCGCCGAGGGCACCGCGGCGGCTCTGCGCTTCCAAGTTCACGGCATCAGCGCGGGCCGCGAGGTCCTCACCCTCGAACACGTCACCCGCCTGCACCCCGACCTGGCCCCCGACTGGCCCCAACCGGCCGGAAAGGGTTGCTACCGAGTGGAAGTCAAGGGCGAACCCGACTACCTCCTCGACCTCCAGCTCTACAGCAACGGCGACCATGCCGAAGCCGGCGTCGTCGGCACGGCCGCCCGCCTGGTCAGCGCCATCCCCGCGGTGGTCCAATCCCGCCCCGGCCTCCTGACCGCCATGGATCTCCCCCTGACCACCGGCCGCGGCCTGGTCTCCTGATCCAGCGACGACAAAAGGTGAGGACCGTCAACGGTCCTCACCTTTCCCTTTGAGCCGCCTGGGGGAATCGAACCCCCGACCTTTTCATTACGAGTGAAGCGCTCTACCGACTGAGCTAAGGCGGCGTGCCTTCCGGCGGTGCGAGTCTATCGTCTCGCGCCCGAATCGCGAAAACGGGAGCTCGCGGTGACCGGGGACACGCCGTGGTCAGGCGGAACGGGCCGCCATCAGGGCCGCGACCATGGCGGCCAGGGCGAAGCGGGGCTTCACATTGGTCTCGAGGGCCTCGCGGCAGTCGAGGACCGCTTGGATGGAGAGCAGCAGGCCTTCGGGGCGAACGTCGCTCGCGAGTTCGCGGATCTGGTCGGCCATATCCGGGTGAGTGAGGGGGACACCCGACGACGAATCCGTGGTGGCCGCGCCGAAGCGGACCGCGAGCGCGTCCCGGTACAGGCCCGCGACATCGATCAAGGCCCGGTCCAGGGCGTCGCGTCCGGTGCGGGTGGCTCGCGACTTCTGGCGTTTCTCCAGATCTTTCAGCGCACCAGCGGAACCACGGGTGGCCGAGGCGGTGCCCTTACCGGTACCGCCCGCGCCCAGCGCGGTGGCCAGTTCCTCGCGTTCTTTTTCATCGCGCTCGGCGCTGACCTGCTTGGCTTCGTCATCGGCCGACTTCACCAATTCGTCGGCGGCCGCGTAGGCCGCCGCGGGCCGTGCCGTCGCCGCGACCAGTGCCAGCGCTCGCTTGCGCCGGGCCCGGGCCTGATCGTCGGTGGCCAGCCGCCGGGCCCGGCCGACATGTCCGCCGCTGATCGAAGCCGCCCACCCCGCGGTCTTCTGGTCCAGCCCATCACGTTCATGCAGCACCCGGGCAATGGAATCCACCGACGGCGTCGCCAAGTGCACGTGCCGGCACCGCGATCGCAGCGTCACCGAGATATCCTCGGGATCCACCGAGGGCGCGCACAGCAGGAATACGGTCCGTTCCGGCGGCTCCTCCACCACCTTGAGCAGCACATTGCCCGCAGCCTCGGTCAACCGGTCGGCGTCCTCGACCACGACCACCTGCCAACGCCCGGTGCTGGGTCGCCGCGACGCCACCTGCACGATCTCACGCATCTCCTTGGTGCCGATGCTCAACCCCTCCGGCACCACGCGTCGCACGTCGCCGTGCGTCCCGGCCATGGTGGTCGTGCACGCGTGACACCGCCCGCACCCGGGCGTCCCCTCGGCCGTGCACTGCAAGGCCGCCGCGAAGCACAGCGCCGCCACCGACCGCCCCGATCCGGGCGGCCCGGTGAACAACCACGAATGCGTCATGGCCGACGACGACCCGGCCCCACCCCGCGCCGCCACCGCCGCAGCCGTCAGCTCGGACTCGACCGCACCCTGGCCGACCAGCCGATCGAAGACACCCGCCACGCCGACCACCTTAGCCGCCGGGCGCGACAGCCCGGCCGAGAGTCAGTTCGCGCGCTGATAGGTCGTGTTCGCGCCGTCCAAAGCCTCGCGAATGATGTCCGCGTGCCCCGAGTGGTGCGCGATCTCCCGCAGGATGTGCAGCAGGATGTAGCGCACGGTCAGCCACTGCCGCTCCGGCGCCCACGGCGCGGTCGGTGTCGGCACCGAATCCTCCAGGTTGGGTAGCTCGCGGATCAGCTTGGTGGTGTGCTCGGCCACCGTCTCCCACTCGGCCAGCAGCCCCGCGACCGTCTGCTCGGGGTCCAGCCGGTACTCCGAATCCATTCGGGAGACATCGAATTCGGAGTTCGGATCGCGCTCGACGAGGATGGTGGTCCAGTGCCGCTCGACATTCACGGCGTGATTGAGCAGACCGCCGAGGGTGAGTTCACTGACCGTGGTGCGCTGGCGCGCCTGCTCGTCGTCGATACCGCGGACGGTGATCCGGAAGAGCTCGCGCTGGCTGTCGAGGATCTTGATCAATTCTTCACGCTCGTGATCGACGGTCATCGAATGTCCTTCCGCTGGTGCGTGTTCCGGATTACACGCTACGGCAGGGCACCGACACGAACACTGCCTGAAACGTGGAGCGCTCCCGCCGCGGCGGGAGCGCTCCACGTGCGTCGATCAGGACTGTGCCGACGCGGTGGACTTCTTGGCCGCCGTCTTCTTGACCGGGGTCTTCTTCGCCGCGGCCTTCTTGGTCGTGACGCCGTCGGCCGTCTTTGCCGCCGCCTTCTTCGCGGCCGCCTTCTTGACCACGGTCTTGGCCACCGCGGTCTTCTTCGCGGCGGCCTTCTTGGCCGTCTTCTTCGCGGCCTTCTTCACCGGCCCGCGCGCCCGCCGATCCGCCAGCAGTTCCGAGGCCCGCGCATCGGTGATGGACTCGACCTCGTCACCCTTGCGCAGGCTGGCATTGGTCTCACCGTCGGTGACATACGGGCCGAACCGCCCATCCTTGATCACCATCGGCTTCTCCGACACCGGGTCCACACCCAGCTCGCGCAGCGGCGGCGCGCTCGCCGACTGCCCGCCGCGCCGCTTGGGCTCGGCGTAGATCTTGAGCGCGTCCTCGAGCGACACCGTGAAGATCTGCTCCTCGTCGGCGAGCGAGCGCGAATCCGTGCCCTTCTTCAGGTACGGCCCGTACCGCCCGTTCTGCGCGGTGATCTCGTCCCCGGAGGTGGGGTCCACACCCACCACACGCGGCAGCGACAGCAGCCTCAGCGCCTCCTCGAGCGTCACCGACTCCACGCTCATGGACTTGAACAGCGAGCCCGTGCGCGGCTTCGGCTTGTCGGCCGCCTTCTTCGTGGTCTTCTTCGCGCCGGTGTCCACCTCTTCCACCGGCTCCGGCAGCACCTCGGTGACGTATGGCCCGAAACGCCCTTCCTTGGCGACGATTTCGTGTCCGGTCGCCGGATCGATGCCCAGCGAGCGGCCCTCCTGCGGCGTCGCGAACAGCTTCTCCGCGACCTCTGGGGTCAGCTCATCCGGCGGCAGATCGTCGGGCAGGTTGGCACGCTGCGATACCGGATTGCCTTCCGGATCATCGGGATTGGCGACCATGCGCTCCAGGTACGGCCCGAACTTGCCGACCCGCACCACCACATCGCGACCATCGGCATCGCTGAACAGCTTGATGGAGTTGACTTCTCGCGCGTCGATATCGTCGAGCCGTTCGCCCACCATTCTTTTCAGGCCGCCCGATCGCGCCACTGAACCCTCGGCGCCGTGATCGCCGCCGAAATAGAAGGAGGACAGCCAGTTTCCGCGCTGCTCGCGGCCACCGGCGATGGCATCGAGGTCGTCCTCCATGGCCGCGGTGAAGTCGAAGTCCACCAGCCGCCCGAAGTGGTCCTCCAGCAGCCCGATCACCGCGAAAGCCACCCACGATGGCACCAGCGCACTGCCGCGCTTGTACACGTATCCCCGGTCGAGGATCGTCTTGATGATCGAGGAGTAGGTGGAAGGACGGCCGATGCCGAGGTCTTCCAGTGCCTTGATGAGCGAGGCTTCGGTGAATCGCGCGGGCGGATTGGTGGTGTGCCCATCCGGCGCCAGTTCGATGGCCGTCACGCCCTGGCCCTCGGTCAGCGCCGGCAGCCGCGATTCGGCGTCATCGGACTGGCCGCCCGCCTCCTCGTCGACACTCTCCACATACGCCTTGAGAAAGCCCGCGAAGGTGATGGTCCGGCCCGATGCCGAGAACACACATTCCTCACCGGTATTCGCGATACCGGTAATGCGCACCGTCAGCGTGGTGCCGCGGGCGTCGGCCATCTGCGAGGCCACCGTGCGCTGCCAGATCAGCTCGTACAAACGGAATTCGTCGCCATCGAGCTTGGAATGCAACTGTCCCGGCGTGGCGAAGGTGTCACCCGCGGGACGAATGGCCTCGTGCGCCTCCTGCGCATTCTTGACCTTGCGGTTGTACTGCCGTGGCGTGGGGCTCACATATTCCGCGCCGTACAACTGCGTGGCCTGCGCCCGCGCCGCGCGAATCGCCGACTCCGACAGGGTCGTGGAGTCGGTACGCATATAAGTGATGTAGCCGTTCTCGTACAACCGCTGCGCCACCCGCATGGTGCGCTCGGAGGTGAAACGCAGCTTGCGTCCCGCCTCCTGCTGCAGCGTCGAGGTCATGAACGGTGCGTACGGCTTTCGCGTGTACGGCTTGGATTCCACCGAGGTAACCGTGAGATCCACCCCGTGCAGCGATTCCGCCAGCCGCTGCGCATATCCGGAATCCAGTACGACAACACCCTGCGATTTCAGCTGGCCATCGGATCCGAAATCCCGACCGGTCGCGACACGAGCACCCTCGACGCTGACCAGCCGTGCACCGAAAATCCGCGGATTCCCGCCGTTCTCCTCACCGCCGGCATCCAGCTTCGCCGCGATATCCCAGTACTCCGCGGACCGGAACGCCATGCGCTCCCGCTCCCGCTGCACGATGACGCGCGTCGCGACCGACTGCACCCGGCCCGCCGACAGCCGCGGCATGACCTTCTTCCACAGCACCGGCGACACCTCGTAGCCGTAGAGCCGGTCCAGGATGCGCCGCGTCTCCTGCGCATCGACCAGGTCCTTGTCCAGCTCACGGGTATCGGCCGCGGCGGCCTGGATGGCGGGCTCGGTGATCTCATGGAACACCATGCGCCGCACCGGCACCTTGGGCTTGAGCGTTTCCAGCAGGTGCCAGGCGATGGCCTCGCCCTCGCGGTCGGGGTCGGTGGCGAGGTAGAGCTCGTCGGCGTCGGCCAGCAGGGTCTTCAGCTCGCTGACCTTCCCCTTCTTATCGGGGCTGACCACATAGATGGGCTCGAAATCGTGATCGACATCCACGCCGAGCCTGGCCCACTGCTGTCCTTTGTATTTGGCGGGCACATCCGCCGCGCCGCGCGGCAGGTCCCGAATATGGCCGACCGACGCCTCCACGACATAGCCGCGGCCCAGGTAAGGGGCGATCTTCTTGGCCTTCGTCGGCGACTCGACAATCACGAGACGACGCAGGGAACGGCCCTGGTCGGGCGCTGCCTGGGAGTTCGGCGCTGCACCGCGGTCTCGTGTTGCCACCGGCGAACACACCTTTCGTCTCGATCCGCGTCGGCGCTGGTGTTACGCGCTATACGCGGCTGGGGCAAACGGCTGCGATGTCCGATATCGCTGCCAGCAACGTTTATACCGTGTTCGAAGGCCGCGGCTCGTGCGCGGCGACGATGTAGCCCCTGATCGTGATCGAGTGTAATGGGTCAAGATATGGGTCGTCCCCCACCGCCATGGGCGGTGGGGGACGGATACCTTCGGGAGGGCTCGCTCAGAGCGCCCGAACACCGGTGGCCTGCGGGCCCTTGGTGCCCTGGCCAACCTCGAACTCGACCTTCTGGTTCTCCTCGAGGGTACGGAAGCCCGTGCCCTGGATCTCGGAGTAGTGGACGAAGACGTCAGCGGAGCCGTCCTCGGGCGCGATGAAGCCGAACCCCTTCTCCGCGTTGAACCACTTCACAGTTCCCTGTGCCATTCTGTTCCTTCTCTTTCCATACCGGAACGGCGGACAACGAGGTTCGTCCACCGGGTCCGTTCCGACCGCTGTACTCTGTTCCCCCTGCAGGAAAGCACCCAGTACACCGTTCGCAACATCGATCCTGCTGATGGTTTGGACTTTCGATCCGTTCCCTCGAACACAGAAGCTTGCGACCAGGAACCAGTGAACCATGTCTTCCGGCAATTCAACAGCGAAGTTACCCACAATTTGCAAAAAACTTGATCTTGCGAATGCGCAGGTGAGGGGCATAATGCCCAAATCCGTACTTGAAGTTGGTTTGCTTCCAGATAACAGAGCGAGCATCTGGCAAACCGGGTGTGAGCCGGGTCGCTACTCGGTAGTGAAATGGCAGGTAGAGCACCAAGCGCACACACGTTTCGCACCCCTTGGGCGTGTCGCGGTGACGCTTCGATGAATGGCGGAGATCCGGCGCGGCGATCCGGAGACAACAGCGACATCCGCTACGGGAGATCGTTGCTGAATCGTGTCCTAAACAGCCCTATTTCAGGTGATTCCCGCCTCACCCATGTCAGCGAGCTACCGCCCCGCGCGGCGCAGGTCACGAAATGGCCCGAATGGACATCTCCGGATGTCATCGCCGCAGTTCAGGCGGCCGGAATCACAGAGCCCTGGAGCCACCAGAGCCGGGCCGCGGACCTGGCCGCGGCGGGGCGGCACGTGGTGGTGTCGACGGGGACGGCGTCGGGGAAGTCGCTGGCATATCAGCTGCCGGTTTTGACTGCGCTGCAAGCGGATCCGCGGGCCACGGCGCTGTATCTGTCGCCGACCAAGGCGCTCGGGGCCGATCAGCTGCGCACGGTCAACGAGCTGACCAGCGAGGACCCGCTGCGCAATATTTATCCCGCGCCCTATGACGGCGACACGCCGGCGGAGATCCGGCAGTGGGTGCGGGCGCACGCACGGTGGGTGTTCACCAACCCGGACATGCTGCACGTCGGAATGCTGCGGTCGCATCAGCGCTGGGCACGGCTGCTGCGGCAGCTCAAATACGTCGTGGTCGACGAATGTCATGTCTACCGCGGTGTTTTCGGCTCACACGTGGCGCTGGTACTGCGACGGCTACGGCGACTCGCCGAGCGGTACGGGGCGGATCCGGTGTTCGTGCTGTGCTCGGCGACCACGGCCGAACCGGCCGCCACCGCCGAAAAGCTGATCGGCGCGCCGTGCATCGCGGTCACCGACGACGGGTCGCCACAGGGCGCGCGGACCGTGGCGCTATGGGAGCCGCCGCTCCTCGGCGGCGGCGTGACCGGGGAAAACGGTGCGGCCGTGCGGCGTTCGGCCGGGGCCGAGGCCGCTACCGTCATGGCGGATCTCGTGGTCCAGGGCGCCCGCACGCTGACCTTCGTGCGGTCGCGACGCGGCGCCGAGCTGGTCGCCATGGACACGCGGCGGCTGCTGGCGGACGTGAATACCGAGCTGCCCGGGCGTGTCGCGGCCTATCGGGCCGGGTATCTGGCCGAGGACCGGAGGGCGCTGGAGGCGGCGCTGTCGGAGGGCTCGCTGCTGGGCGCGGCCACCACGAACGCCCTGGAGCTGGGCGTGGACATCGCGGGGCTGGATGCCGTTGTGGTGGCGGGATATCCGGGGACGGTGGCCTCGTTCTGGCAGCAGGCCGGGCGCGCCGGGCGACGCACGCAGGGATCGTTGGTGCTGCTCATCGCGCGGGACGATCCGCTGGACACCTACCTCGTGCACCATCCGGAGGCGCTGCTCGGGCGGCCGCTCGAGGCCACCATCACCGACCCGCACAACCCCTACGTGCTCGGGCCACACCTGCTGTGCGCGGCCCTGGAACAGCCGCTCAGCGATACCGAGGTGCATGCCTTCCAAGCCTGGGAACTGCTGTCCGACCTGGCCGAACAGGGTCTGATCCGGCGGCGCGCGGGCGTGGCGCGGGACGGGTCGGCGCGCTGGTTCGTGACCGCCGACGCGCATCCGCACGACGCGGTGGACGTGCGCGGCGGCATCGGCACGGCGGTGGCCGTGGTGGACGGCGAGTCGGGCCGCATGCTGGGCACCACCGATGCCGGGCGCGCCCCCGCCACGCTGCATCCCGGCGCGGTGCACCTTCATCAGGGCGAGAGCTATGTGGTCGACGAGCTGGATCTGGAGGAGGGCGTCGCGCTGGTGCACGCCGACACACCGGGGTGGAGCACCAGCGCGCGGGCGGTCACCTCGCTGGAAATCGAGGCGGTGACCGAGGAACGCCGTTACGGCTCGGTGACGACGGCTTTGGCGCAGGTGCTGGTCACCCGCCAGGTGGTCGGCTACCTGCGCCGACTGCCCAGCGGCGAGGTGCTGGACATGGTGCCGCTGGACCTGCCGGCGCAGATCCTGCCCACCCGGGCCGTCTTCTACACGGTCACCCCGGATCTCCTGGCCCGAGCGGGTATCGACGCGGGACGGGCCGGGGGCGCCCTGCACGCGGCCGAACACGCGGCGATCGGCATGCTCCCGCTGGTGGCGACCTGCGATCGATGGGATATCGGCGGCGTGTCGACCGCCGAGCACACCGATACCGGGCTGCCCACGGTGTTCGTCTACGACGGGCATCCGGGCGGGGCGGGCTTCGCCGAGCGCGGTTTCCTCCAGCTGCGGCACTGGTTGACCGCCACACTGGGCGCCATCGACTCGTGCGCATGCGCGAACGGATGCCCGTCCTGCGTGCAGTCACCCAAGTGCGGGAACGGCAACAACCCGCTGGACAAGGCCGGTGCCGCACGGCTTTTGCGGGCCGTGCTGGCCGAACTCGGGGAAGGTGACGACGACCGTTCCGAACCGTGACGCCGCCGTCGCCGCAACGACATCGGAGCGCCATCCGACCAACCGGTCGGCGTCGTCAACTGGTTGATATCGGGCGGAATCCGGATGCCCAGGGTTGGCGGCGACACGCCGAGAGCCCACGTCGAATAAAAAGGGATGCAATCCTGTTAACCGATAGATTGCTCTGATCGATAATGCCGCTGGCGGATTTACCTGTGTATTCATTCGAATGAGGCTCCCGAACGAATAGGAAAGCGATCGATACGCAATCGATTCGCCGATCTCTTTCATTGAATTTCTGTATTGATCGACCACCAATGTGGCCCGCGCCATCGCATTTCTAACCAACCGCCCGGTACGCGGATAGTGCCTTGCTATCGCGACTCCTGCGCCGGACCGGCCCGCGCCGCCGCGCGCACATCCCGGTCCCCGAGCGGCCCCAGCGATATTCGCCCCACGACCGTGACTGTCACATCCCATCCCAGCACCACGCATCCGGTCGACCTCACCCCCATTCGTCCGGCGATGTCCTCGGCCCGGTGACACCCGGCGGCCGCGCCACCGTCTAGCGCACCCGCCGCCGCCAGCGCGCTCAGATCCGCGGCCGCCTGAACCCGATGCTTGGCCGTCACCGCAACACCGACCTGGGCAATCAGGACCGTCACGGCGAGTACGCCGATCAGCGCGAGGCACGCGGTCACCGTGACTCCACCCCTGTCGCTTCCCGCGCGATCCCGGACCACGAACCTCACCCGGCCTCCCCGGGTTCCCGCGCCGCCACGGCCGCCGCATGCAAGGTGATCGGAACCAGGGCCGCAGGGGCACTGACCTCGGCTACCACCAGGTCTCCTTCGGTGCGTACGACGACCTGCGCACCGGACGGTGCCACCCGGCGGGCAGTGGCGATCCCCGCCTCGGTGTCACCGCGGGCGGCGAGACGCGCCGCCTCGCGGGCGGCATCGACACAGCGCACCTGCGCCGATACCGCCAGCAGGGCTCCGACGCATAACACCAGCACCGCGACCAGGGAAGCCAGCGCTATGGCCGCCTCCACGGTCGCCATGCCCGCCTCGGCATAAGGATGTGGCATGGCATACGTCACTTGACGGGAGTCTTCAGCGCCTTGTCGATGATCGTCGTCAGGGCGTTCACAATGCTGTCGCCGGTCACCACGGTGTACAGCACCGCCCCGAAGGCCGCCGCCGCGATTGTTCCGATCGCGTACTCGGCGGTGCTCATACCGGATTCGGCCGTCACGGCGTGCAGCAGCCGCGTCCGCAGTTCCCGAATCAGGTTTCGGACAGTCGTTCCCACGGTCGCTCCTTCCCTCACTCCGGCGCGGCGGTTCCGCGCCGGCACGGTCTCCGGCGGTCACAGCAGGCCGCCGTCCAGGACCCGGCCCGCCAGCCCGATCACCACCGGGACGATCCCCAGGCACAGGAAGGCCGGCAGGAAGCACAGACCGAGCGGACCACCGATCAGCACTCCAGCGCGCTCGGACCGGGCCACGGCCGCGTCTTCGAGCTCGCCGCGCCGGCGCTCCGCCAGTTCACCCACGGCGGTGGCCAGTCCGGTTCCCGAGCGCGCCGAGCGACGAGCCATGCGCGCCAGCGCCGTCACCGACTCGTCGGCAGCTCCGGCGATGGCCTGCTCCCATGCGCTCACGGGATCCGCACCCAACGCCAGCAGGTCGGCGGCCCGGCGCAGTGCCGACGCCAGCGGTTCGGGGGCCTCGGTGGCGACCGCTGCGGCAGCGGAGGCGGTGGGCAGCCCGGCGCGCAGGCAGGCTGCGAGTAGATCGAGGGCCGAGGCGACGCCGAGCGGATCCGGAACGGCCCGAGACGTCGGCTGCGGCAACGGATTATCGGACGACGCATCCCGGAGCCGGTGCAGGCGGCGGACCGCGCCGACGCGCCCCGGCAGCATGAGCAGCGCGATCGCCGCCAGCACCGCGGCGAGGGATGGGGTCATCGCAGTACCTTGCCGGTAATGGCGTCGGACCACAGCAGCCCGGCGCAGGTCAGTGCGGATCCCAAGGGCAGCAACACTGTTCCGATCGCGGACCGGAACAGGACATGCAGCGGGGACGCGCCCATCATCTGTCCCAAGCCGATGCCGAGCAGCGGAAGCAGAGCCAGCACCGCGGCGGTGGCGCGGGCCCCGGCCAAGGCCGCAGCCGTGCGATCCCGGAAGCGCTTGCGCCCCAGCAGATCCAGGCGCGCGGCCGCCAGCAGCTCGGCCAGGGCGAGGCCGTGCCGCTCCGCCACCCGCCAGGCCCCGGCCACCCGCGCCAGCTCCTCCGCCACCACTGAGCCGGGTCGCCGCAGCCCCTCCGCACCCGAACCACCCAGTCGACTGCTCGCCGCGCTCACCGCGAAGGCCCGCGCCACTTCCCCCTCTGTCTCCCGGGCCGCCACCGCCGCCGCGGCGCTCGGATGCGCGCCTATCCGCAGCTCTCCGATGACCGCCTCCAGGCCTTCGAGCAGCTGCGCTGTCCCGGCAGCCCGCTCCCGACCCCGCCTCGCCTTCCGTCGACGGACCACGAGAGTGGTCGATACGAGCACCGCGGCCATCACCGGACCCGGACCGGCGAGCAGCAGCAGTGGCGCGAACAGCAGCGGTGCGGCGCGAATCATCCAGCCGGGCAGTGACTTTCGCACGGGAACAGGAGAAGCGAACATCCGAGCCATTCGCCTACGCGCGATCGGCGGCGGCACCACCAGAAGGGCGAGTGCGAGACAGGCCAGCGCAGGCGCAGACGCACCGATGCCAGGGCCCATCAGTCATCCTCCAGCCGCATTGGCGCCGAATCATTCTCGGCACCACGAGCATCGGACTTGCGTGTCCGGCAGCAATCAGCGGGCCGCGCCAGCCGCAAACCCGGCAGGCGTGAACCTCGCGGACCGAAAGGGTTACCGCACAGTCGATCAGCGCTCGTGCCCGAACGGCGCTTCGCGGGACGGGGCTGCGGATTCATTTGCGGCCGTGGGCAACCGCACGATCCTGGGCACTCGTCATTAGCCGGCATCGTCGGGAGTCCTTTCGTCGAGGAGTTTCATGAGGGTCGAAGCGCCCGATGCGGGCCGCCCATCGGCGGTCCAGGCGGGAGTGATCCGCACCCTGCCGCCGATCGGGGTGACCATGCCGATTTCACGGAGGGTGCGGCGGCCGTCGGGCTGGCGGTGGACATGGAGGATCACCTGGATCGCGGCGGCCAACTGGCTGTGCAGAGCGGCCGCGGGCATGCCGCCCAGCGCCGCGAGCGCCTCCAAGCGGGCCGGAACCTCGCCGGGCGAGTTGGCATGCACGGTCCCCGCGCCACCGTCGTGGCCGGTATTGAGGGCCGTGAGCAGATCCACGACCTCCGCGCCCCGGACCTCCCCCACGACAATGCGATCCGGGCGCATCCGCAACGCCTGGCGTACGAGATCACGGACGGTGACCTGGCCCGCGCCTTCGACATTGGCGGGCCGGGCGACCAGCCGGACCACATGTGGATGCGGCGGCGCGAGTTCCGCGGCGTCCTCCACGCAGATGATCCGCTCGGTCGGAGCCACCTTGGCCAGCAGACCCGACAGGAGCGTCGTCTTGCCCGCGCCCGTGCCGCCCACCACCAGAAATGCGAGCCGGGCGCGAATGATGCGCTCCAGCAGGAGCTTCGCGTCGGGGGGCACCGCACCCGCCGCGGCCAGCGCGTCCAAGCCCTGAGTCGCGGGGCGCAGGACCCGCAGTGACAGGCACGTCCCGCCATGCGCGATCGGCGACAGCACGGCGTGCAACCGCACCCCGAAGGAATCCCCCAGCGCCGCTTCGGTTCCCGCCAGCCGGCCATCCACCCACGGCTGCGCGTCATCCAGCCGACGCCCAGCCGCCAACGCCAACCGCTGCGCCAGCCGTCGCACCGCGCCCTCATCCGCAAACCGCACCGGGGTGCGCCGCAGCCCGCGCCCACGATCCACCCATACCGAATCCGGCGCGGTGACCAGCACATCGGCCACCTCAGGATCGTGAAGGAGCGGCTCCAATACTCCCGCTCCGGTCATCTCGGTCTGCAGCAATCGCAAGGCGCGCAACAGATCCGTATCCGCGAGCACCCCACCGGCCTCCGCCCGAATGGCCGCCGCCACCCGTGCCGGATCCGGATCCGCCGCCCCCTCCGCCAGCCGCTCCCGCACCCGCTCCAGCAGCTCGGCCGTCACCAGCTCACTCATCGCGGACCTCGACGCCCACGGCCGGCCACCGGGATGCCCGCCCGATGCGGCGATATTCGACCCGCCCGGCCGCACCGGACGCGCTCCGCAATCGCACCGACGCGAACCCTGCCCATCGGCCCAGATGCCGAACGAGACCACCCGTCCAGCCCGCGCGGCACTGTTCGACCGTCATTGCGGTGCTCCGGCGGATTCCGGCAATGGAGCGCCACAGGTGGGACCGTGTGCGCGGGCGATCCGCCACCACGATGGACCCGGTCCCCCTGCCGCACGGATCCGGCGCGGATTGTCAGAAAACAGCGTGGTCAGAGCGGTTTCGGCAGCGGTGCGGAGTGGGCCCCGACGACGGACGGTGAGGCCGCCGCGTTCGAGGCGCTCGGTGAGACCCGGCTGGGAGGGCACGGCGGTCAGGAGTGGGAGCCTGAGTGCCCCAGCGATCTCGGTGGAGGACAGACCTCCCGGCGCGGGGCCACGGACGACCAGGCGCACGTTCGGATTCCGGGCGGCGAGGTAGACGGCAGCGGATTCCGCGGCGGCTATCGAGCGCAATCGAGCCTGGGTCACCAGCACCACCAGATCCGCACTGTCGAGGACCTGGTCCGTATGGGGACCATGGTCGCTCGACAGGTCCGCGACGACCAGATCTCCGGCGGCACGACCACCCTCGATGACCGCGCGGACGGCCGCGGGCGCTAGCGCGGCGAATGTCCCGGTCATTCCCTCCGCGCCGCCCGATTCGAGGGCGGTCCCGACCCTACCGCGATCGACCAGGCACGGGACGGTACCGAGTTCCGTTGCGACAGAATCGCTTCGGCGTCCACGGCCGTCGGCGGCCCAGACGCCCGACATCGCCGTCGGATCGAGTTCCGTTGCCGGGACGCCCCTTCCGCAGGAGAGGACGGCCAGACCCGCGGTGGACGGCAGAGCCTCGTGCAGGGCAGCGGCGGAGACGCGGCCGTGCTCGATGGTGAGATCGGGCCAGCGCAGGCCCGGGGTTTTCTCCAAGCCGAGGAGGAGGTCGAGCCCGCCGCCGTAGGGGGCGCAATCGACGAGCAGGGTGCGGTCGCGGAAACGGCCTGCGGCCGTGAGGGCTACGGCCGCGGCGAGGACGGAGGCTCCGGAGCCCGCGCCCGCGCCGGCCACCGCGAGGACCGCGCCGTCGCCGGGGCGGCGGCCGTCGTGGGCGGCGAAGGCGGCTATCAATGCGTCGGCCGCGTCCGGCAGGGGCAGGACCTGTTCGGCGCCGGCCGCGGTCGCGGCCTGCCAGTCGAGCAAACCCGGGTCGCCGTCGGTCACCAGGAGAATCCCTGGGCGGCGGGGGTGGCCGGCGTCGGCGCAGCCATGCGCGGCCGCAGTATCGAGAATGATCACGGAAGCGGCGGTCCAGGCGTGCCGGCCCGGGGGCGGCACGCGCTCATCGAGCGGGCGGTCCGCCGCGGCGGCGATGCGGCGGATCTCATCGCGCAGGCGGGAATCGGCGATCAGCGACAGGGCGGGTGGGGTGGCGACATCGGAGTTCATGCAGGTCAGCGTCGCCCGATTGGCGAGGCGGCGAAAGCGCCTCCACGGCGAGTGTGGATAACACGCGGCCTGTGCAGAACATGCGGGCGGGAACGGATTCCGGACTGTCCCGTAAATAGAGGACGGCCCCAGCCGGGGGGGAGGAGGCTGGGGCCGTCGGGTTCAGCCCCGGGGGGTCGGGCTGAACGCGCCTGGACCATGTCCAGGTAAATGCGATACTACACCCAAGCCCCGGCCGGATTGCAAGTCCGCCCGGCGAGTCTTTTTCCCGCCCGGACGGCTCGGCTTCCCGCTGGCTAACCCCGGCAAATCTCGTCGCCGCAACGACCCGTCATCGCCGCCACAGTGATCCTCGCCACCCGCTCGGCGTGGCCATGCCGCCCACCGCACGGCGCGGAACCATATCCTGGAACCCGTGACAGCCGAACGCGGACGAGTCGCCGCCTTCTTCGATCTCGACAAGACGGTGATCGCCAGGTCGAGTGCCTTCGTGTTCAGCAAGCCGTTCCTGGATCAGGGCCTGCTCAGCCGGCGGGCCGTACTGGAGAGCAGTTACGCGCACTTCCTGTTCCTGCTCTCCGGCGCCGATCACGATCAAATGGAGCGCATGCGCGAGCATCTCACCAAGATGTGCGCGGGGTGGGATGTGAACCAGGTGCGCTCGATCGTCGCCGAGACCCTGCACGATATCGTGGACCCGCTCATCTACGCCGAGGCCGCGGATCTCATTGCGGACCACCGGATTCGAGGGCACGACGTAGTCATCGTCTCCGCCTCCGGCGAGGAGATGGTCGCCCCGATCGCCGCGGCGCTGGGCGCCGATCACTTCGCCGCCACGCGCATGGTCATCGAAAACGGCAGGTACGCGGGCGAAGTCGAGTTCTACTGCTATGGCCCGGGCAAGGTGGAGGCCATCGAAAAGCTTGCGGCGCATTACGATTACGACCTCTCGCGCTGCTACGCCTACTCCGACTCGATCACCGATCTGCCGATGCTCGAGGCGGTCGGCCACCCCACGGCGGTGAACCCGGATCGGGGCCTGCGGCGCGAGGCCACCGCGCGCGGCTGGCCCATCCTCGCCTTCTCCAATCCGGTATCGCTGTGGGCGCGAATCCCGGCCCCGACCACCACCACGGTGGCCGCGACCGCCGCGGTCGGACTCGGTGCGCTGGTGGCCGGAGCGCTCACCTATCGGCTGCTGCGCCGCCGCCGCTGACGCGGGGCAACCGGAAACGCCCGGACGCAAACAGTCCGACACGCCGAGTATTTGAAAGAATTCTCAGGCCTTGATGTGACCGCGGTCACGGGGTAACAATGGATGCACGGAAGGACGGACGGCCAAGATCGGATCGGAAGAGAAGATCCGACCTCCCATCCCACCCTTCCCAGCACGGACACCAGGCACCCACGCGGAGCACGCCGCGACAAGAGCACGAGTGGTTGTGGGCCTGCGTTATCCGGGATATCGACGGCGAGGGCCTCGCATCCACGCGGGGATGAACCACCGGATCCTGGAGAGCTCGCCGAGGCCGAAGAAGCACAACCCTGAAAGCACGCTTGGTAACCGGGTGGTCCGTGCTAGCGGGCGGTGAGGTCGCATATCAGCGACAACGCCGCCCGCTCTGATGCGTGGGGGGCTTCCCGGAAATACCTGGTGCACAATGCATTTCGCCGTCAGCGGTATTTACCCCGAAGCGGCGTCCGCGATCGAGCGGGCTTCGCGCGCGCCATCTTCGAGGGCGCCGCAGGTGAAGATCACCCAGCCGCCGACGCCCTCCGCGGTGCCCGTGCCGTAGGCGGCGGCGGCGTCGAGGTAGGCCTGGCGGCGGCGGAGCCAGAAGACTTCGGGGACGCCGAGGCTGTGGGGGTCCAGGCCGCTGGACACGGTGACCAGGCGGGAGGCTGCGCGGGCGACGATGCCGTCGGCGGTGCCGAAGGGGCGCAGGGACAGCAGTTCGCCGTGGACGATAGCCGCGATCACCGGGGCGGGGGCCTTTGTGCTGGTGATGGTTTGGACCAGGAGGTCCAAGCGCTCGGCGACGCCGGGGACATCGCGGGGACGACCGAGTTGCTGCTGGTCGTCGACCATGTCGGCGGCGGCGAGCAGGTGGAGACGGGCGAGGGCCTGCAGAGGCGCGCGCTGCCAGACGCCGACCAGGTTGGTGAGGGCCTCGGCGTCGAGGGCCTGGCCGACGCGGAGGGAGCCCGCGAGGATGGGATCCTCGACGCGACCGTCGGCGGGGAGGTCGATGGTGCCGCCCTCGATGGCGGCGGAGGAGCGGGCCGCGCGGACGGCGGCCTCGGCGGCGGTGGTGGGCCAGCCGCGGCGGTTCGCTCGGTGGCGATGCACCTCGGCGAGGGCGTCACGGGCCTTGTCGGCGGCGTCGCGTACGCCGGGCAGGTCGACGAGGGGCTGCAGCGGGTCGGTCACAAGGTACGAGGCTACTGCCGGGTATCGGAGAGCCCGCCGACGCCCGGGCTGTCATACCGCGAGGGGTCGGGACCGGGGATGGCGTCGAGGAGCCGGCGGGTGTACTCCGATTGCGGGTTGCCGAATACCTCGGTGGTGGAGGCGGCCTCGACCACCTTGCCCTGTTGCATGACCACTACGTCATCGGCGATCTGTCGGACCACGGCCAGATCGTGGGTGATGAACAGGTAGGTGAGGCCGAGTTCGGCCTGGAGCTGGTTGAGCAGCTGCAGGATCTGGGCCTGCACCAGCACATCCAGGGCGGAGACCGCCTCGTCGCAGACCACCAGCTCCGGCTCGAGAGCCAGGGCGCGGGCGATGGCGACGCGCTGACGCTGGCCGCCGGAGAGCTCGCTGGGATAGCGGCCCGCCACGCCGGAGGGCAGTGCCACCAGTTCGAGCAGGTCATGCACCCGCCGGTCCCGCTCGGCGCGGGCGCCCACGCCGTGCACACGCAATGGTTCGGCGATGCTTCGATGGATGGAATAGGTGGGATCCAAGGAGCCGTAAGGGTTTTGAAAGATCGGCTGGACACGGCGACGGAAAGCCAGGGGCTCACGCTTGGCCAGTTCGACGACATTGCTGCCGTCGAAGGTGACCGAACCCGAAGTGGGCGTGTCCAATCCGAGCACCAGATTGGCGACGGTGGTCTTGCCGGAGCCGGATTCACCGACCACGGCGGTGGTGGTGCCGCGTCGTACCCGAAATGAAACATCTTCGGCGGCAGCGAGTTCGGTGTGCCGCCACGGCATCGATCCACGCAGACGGTAACGCCTGGTGAGCCGGTCGAGGACCAGAATGTCGTCCGGCAGCTCGCCGCCGGTCTCGGTGTCCGCCACCTCGACCGCCAGCTGCCGGATGCCGACGCGCTTGCGGCCGGCCGACACTCGCCGCGCGGCGATCGAGGGCGCGGCGTCGACGAGGCGCCTGGTGTACTCGTGCCGGGGATCGCGCAGGATCTCCGGCGCCGGCCCGGATTCCACCACCCGTCCGCGATACATGACCACCAGGTGCTCGGCCCGTTCGGCGGCCAATCCCAGATCGTGGGTGATGAGCAGGACGGCCGTGCCGAGCTCACGGGTCAGGCCGTCGATGTGGTCGAGGATCTGCCGTTGCACGGTCACGTCCAGCGCCGAGGTGGGTTCATCGGCGATGAGCAGCTTGGGCCGGGCGGACAGGCCGATGGCGATGAGCGTGCGCTGCTTCATGCCGCCCGAGAATTCATGCGGGTATTGGCCGATGCGGCTCACCGCGTCCGGGATGCCCGCTTCTGCGAGTAGTTCCACCGCCCGTCGGCGTGCGGCTCGTCCCCGCGCTATTCCATTGGCGGCGAGGGTCTCCCGGATCTGGAATCCGATCTTCCACACGGGGTCGAGATTGGTCATGGGGTCCTGCGGCACGAACCCGATGCCATTGCCGCGCACCGCGACAAATTCCGAGGGCGAGGCGTGGGCCAGCTCGCGGCCGTCGAACCGAATGCTGCCCGCGGCGATCTGCCCGCCGCGCGGTAGCAGCCCGATCACCGCGTGGGCCGTCGTGGACTTACCGGAACCGGACTCTCCCACGAGAGCGACGGTCTGACCCGGGTACACGGTCAGATCGACCCCGCGCACCGCGTCCACGCGACGTTCGCCCGCACCGAAAGCGACTCGGAGGTCCCTGATTTCGAGCAGCGGCTCGGTCATCGTCGTCCCTTCGGATCGAGCGCGTCGCGCAGGGCGTCACCGAGCATGATGAAGCCGAGCACGGTCAGTGCCAGCGCCGTCGCGGGGTAGAAGAGGATGAGCGACCCGGCCCGCAGCTGCCGCTGCCCGGCGGCGATGTCCGCGCCCCAGGAGACTTCGGTGGGCGGCAACCCGACGCCGAGGAAGGACAGGGTGGCCTCGGTGACGATGAATACGCCCAGCCAGATGGTCGTCACCACGATCACCGGCCCGAGCGCATTGGGGATGACGTGCCGCACCAGGATGCGGAAGCGGGACATTCCCAGTGCGGTGGCGGCCGTGACGTAGTCGCTGTTCTTGGCGGCGAGGACCGAACCGCGCGCGATGCGCACCACCTGCGGCCAGGTGAAGGCGGCGAGGATCGCGATGACCACCCAGATGGTGCGGTGCTGGGCCAGCTGCATGATGACGATCGCGGCCAGCATGAGCGGAATCGCGTACACGATCTCGGCGATTCGCGAGATCACCGAATCCAGGAGCCCGCCATAGTATCCCGCCAACGCTCCGAGCGTGCCGCCGATCAGCACGAACAGGGTGGTGGCCCCGATGCCGGTGAGCACCGAGGCGCGCGCACCGTAGATGGTGCGCGCGTAGATGTCGCACCCCTGCAGGTCGAAGCCGAACCAGTGGTCGCGTTCGGGCGCCGCGAGACTGTGTTCCACGAGGCAGTAGCGCGGATCCTGTCCGGTGAACAGGCCCGGGAAGGCCGCCACCAGTAGCACCAGCGCGATCAGCGCCACCGAGACCAGGAATAGCGGCTTGCGGCGAAGTTCCAGCCAGGCCGATCCCCAGAACCCGCCGGGTGTGCCGTGCACGTCCACCCGGTCGGTCGCCACCACCTCGACCTGGTCGGCAGGCGCCACCCAGCGTTCTTGGCCGGGGCGCGGCAATCGCTGCGGCACATCGGTTTCGGACATCAGGGCTCCCGTTCACGCATAGCGGATCCGTGGGTCGAGCACGGCGTAGAGCAGGTCGACGATGAGGTTGGAGAGCAGGAAGATCACGATGAGCGCGGTCACGAAGGACACCACCGTCGGCGCTTCCCCGCGCACCACCGCCTGGTAGAGGGTGCCGCCCACGCCCGGGATATTGAAGATCCCCTCGGTGACGATGGCGCCGCCCATGAGCGCGCCGAGGTCCGCCCCGACGAAGGTCACCACGGGGACCAGCGAGTTGCGCAGGATATGCACGACCACGACCCGCCGCCGGGGCAGGCCCTTGGCGGTGGCGGTGCGTACGTAATCGGCATCTCTGTTCTCCACCACCGAGTTCCGGGTCAGGCGCAGTACGTAGGCGAAGGACAGCGAGGCGAGCACGAGAGCGGGCAGGATCAGCCGCGGGATGCTCACGTCCGAGCCGACGGTGACCGGGGCCAGCTGCCATTTCACGCCGAACAGGAACTGCGCCAGGAATCCGATCACGAAGATGGGCATGGCGATCAGGATGAGGCTGACCACCAGCATGGTGGAATCGAACCAACCGCCCTTGCGCAGTCCCGCGAAGACACCGAACGCGATCCCGAAGATCGCCTCGAAGGCCACGGCCAGCAGTGCCAGCCTGAAGGTGATCGGAAAGGCGTGCGCCAAGACGTCTTTCACCGGTCGGCCGGAGTACGAGGTGCCCAAATCCAGCGTGAGGATGCCCTTCAGATAGTGCAGATATTGCCACCAGAACGGTTTGTCGAGCCCGTACTGGGCCTTCAGTTGCGCCTCCAAAGCCGGTGTGAGCGTGCGCTGTCCGGCCAGGGCGGTGACGGATCCGCCGGTCACCTTCCAGATCAGGAAGTAGATGAGCAGGGTCGCGCCGAAGAACACCGGAATCATCTGCAGCAGCCGCCGCGCTATGTACCAGGCCACGGTCTCACCTCAGTTCGATGTTCTCGAAGTCGGCCAACCCGTTCCAGGTCTGGACGACATTGTGGACGCGCCGGGAGTATCCGGCGGAGTTGATGTAATCGAACACCGGGATGGCGGGCAATTCGCGCAGCAGCACCGTCTGCGCCTGCCCGACTATCCGCCAGGATTCCTGCTCACCGGGTGCGGCCTCGGCGGCGGCGATGAGCCGGTCGAATTCGGCATTGTGGAAATCGACGTCGTTGGTTTCGGAGCCGGACAGGAAGCTGGGTTCCAGAAACTGCAGCATGGTGGGATAGTCGCCCTGCCAGCCGAATCGGAACGCCTTGCCGACGGTGCGGTGCACCACCTGGTCGCGCAGCTGCTTGAAGGTCGGATAGGCGGCGCCGACCGCATCGATGCCGAGGGTGTTGCGCACGCTGTTGGCCACCGCGTCGATCCACGCCTGATGTCCGCCGTCGGCGTTGTAGGCGATCTCGAAACGCCCGCTCCAGGGCGCGATCTCGTTGGCTTGCGCCCATAGGCGGCGGGCCTGCTCGGGGTTGTAGTCGAGCACCTGCGCCCCCGGCAGGTTGCCGTCGTACCCGGGAAGGGTCCGCGAGGTGAAGTCGCGCGACGGAATCCTGGTGCCGTGGAAGATCTTCTGGCCGATCCGCGCCCGGTCGATGGCCATGGAGATGGCCTGCCGCCGCAACCGGCCCTCCTCACCGCTGAAATGGGGCATGTTGGCCTGGAAGCCGATCCACTGGTTCTGCGCGGAGGGCGCTTGGATGGCGCGGTCGCCGAGGTCCTTCTCGAAGACGCGAATGGCACTGTCGGGAACGGTGTCCAACACGTCCAGATTGCCGGCCAGCAGATCCGAGTACGCGGAATCGAAGTTGGAATAGAAGACGAAGATCAGGCCCTTGTTACGGGCCGGCCGCCCACCCCGGTAGCTCTCGTTCGGCACCACGGTCAGCTGAACGTCGTGCTGCCAGGCATTGCCGTCGGCGAATCGATACGGGCCGTTGCCGATCGGGTGTTCACCGAACGCCTTCATATCCTTGAAGGCGACGGCGGGCAGCGGATAGAAGGGCGCGTACGCCAGTCTGGTGCGGAAGTCGATGGTGGGTGCGGTCAGATCGACGGTGAAGGTGAGGTCGTCGATCACCGTCAGCCCAGACATGGCCTGTGCCCGTGGCGGATCCGCCTGCACGTCATCGAAGCCGACGATGGGCTGGTAGGTGTAGCTCTGCAGCTGTTTGTTGGTGACGAGCGCTCCGAAGTTCCATGCGTCCACGAAAGAGTGTGCGGTGACCGCCGATCCGTCGCTGAACGTCCACCCGGGCTTCAGGGTGATCCGGTAGTGCTGCTGGTCGGTGGTCTCGATGGACTGCGCGACCTCATCGTGCAGAGCGCCCTTGGCGTCGATGTATCGCAGCCCCGCGAACAGCCGATCCACGATGCGCCCGCCGCCGTTCTCGTTGGTGTTGGACGGAACCAGCGGATTCTGTGGCTCGGTCCCGTTGACCGCGACCATGTCCCCGTAGACAGGCGCGACGGCGCAGCCGGTCAACGCGGCGGCGAGCAGTGCGAGCACGGCGATCAGCGTGGCCGCCGCCCGCCGAGCCGATATCCGATGGTCCACCTGTGCCCCGATTCGTTCACGACTCCGTCACGAGCGGCCTGGAAATTTAGCTGCCGACCCTAGCGGCCGAAACCCGCGCTGTCCTGGGGAGTGCGCCAACGGGCGAAAATCCGCGAACTCCCCATCGTGAGCGTGCTCACGATCCGCCGAACGGGACGGATCTGGACTGCCGGGCACGACGCAGGTCACAGTCGATTAGTGTCGAACGTGGCCGCGGTCACCCCGCGACCGAACGCGAGAGAAGAGACGAGATGACCGATACCACCGCCGACCACCTGGATGCGTATCCGCCGAGCCCCGAATTCGCAGCAGCCGCCAATGCCGAAGCGTCTCTCTACGATCGGGCCGCCGCGGACCGCGACGGGTTCTGGGCCGAGCAGGCCCAGCGCCTGCACTGGCATCAGCCCTTCACTCAGGTCCTGGACTGGACCGACGCGCCCTTCGCCAAGTGGTTCGCCGACGGCAAGCTGAACGTCGCCTACAACTGTGTGGACCGCCATGTCCTCGACGGGCGCGGCGACCAGGTCGCCATCCACTGGGAGGGCGAGCCCGGTGATTCCCGTGACATCACCTACGCCGAGCTGCTGGCCGAAGTGTCGCGTGCCGCCAACTACCTCACCGATCTGGGCCTGACCACGGGCGACCGGATCGCCATCTACATGCCGATGGTCCCCGAGGCCATCGTGGCCATGCTGGCGTCGGCCCGCCTGGGCCTGACCCACTCGGTGGTCTTCGCCGGCTTCTCTCCCAGCGCCCTGCGTCAACGGGTCGACGACGCCGAGGCCAGACTGGTCATCACCACCGACGGCCAGTGGCGGCGCGGCAACGCGGCCCCGCTCAAGGCCGCCGTCGACGAGGCCCTCGCCGAGGGCGATTCGACCGTCGAGCACGTGCTCGTGGTGCGTCGCACCGGCATCGACACCGCGATGACCTCCGGCCGCGACCTGTGGTGGCACGAGACCGTCGCGAACGCCTCCCCCGAGCACGAGGCGCAGGCCTTCGACGCCGAGCATCCGCTGTTCATCCTCTACACCTCCGGCACCACCGGAAAGCCCAAGGGCATCCTCCACACCTCCGGCGGCTACCTGACCCAGGCCGCCTACACCCACCACCACGTCTTCGACCACAAGCCCGGTCACGACGTGTACTGGTGCACCGCCGACATCGGCTGGGTCACCGGACACAGCTACATCGTGTACGGCCCGCTGGCCAACGGCGCCACCGAGGTCGTCTACGAGGGCACCCCGAACTTCCCGGACGAGCACCGGCACTGGCAGATCATCGAAAAGTACGGCGTCACCATCTATTACACGGCGCCGACGCTGGTCCGCACCTTCATGAAGTGGGGCCGCGAGATTCCGGAGTCGCACGACCTGTCCAGCCTGCGGCTGCTGGGCTCGGTCGGCGAGCCGATCAACCCGGAGGCCTGGCGCTGGTACCGGGATGTGGTGGGCGGCAACCGAACTCCCATCGTGGACACCTGGTGGCAGACCGAGACCGGCGCCATCATGATCTCACCGCTGCCGGGCGTCACCGCGGCCAAGCCGGGCGCGGCCATGACGCCGCTGCCGGGCATCTCGGCGACAGTCGTCGACGAGGAAGGCAATCCGGTCCAGCTGGGCGAGACCGAGGCCAATGGGTACCTGGTGCTCAACGAGCCGTGGCCGTCCATGCTGCGCGGCATCTGGGGCGACGACGAGCGCTATCGGGACACCTACTGGTCGCGCTATGCCGAGAAGGGCTGGTATTTCGCGGGCGACGGGGCCAAGCTCGACACCGACGGGGACCTGTGGGTGCTCGGTCGCGTCGACGACGTGATGAACGTGTCCGGCCACCGCATCTCGACGGCCGAGGTGGAATCCGCACTGGTGGGTCACTCCGGTGTCGCGGAGGCGGCGGTCGTCGGCGCCTCCGACGAGACCACCGGTCAGGGCATCGTGGCCTTCGTGATCCTGACCGCCGAGGCCGAGAACACCGGCGACGACCTGATCGCCGAACTCAAGGCCGAGGTCTCCCGCGAAATCTCCCCCATCGCCCGCCCGCGCGAGATCCACGTGGTGCCGGAGCTGCCCAAGACGCGCTCGGGCAAGATCATGCGCCGCCTGCTGCGCGATGTGGCCGAGGGCCGCGAACTGGGCGACACCTCAACCCTGGTGGACCCCAACGTCTTCGAGGCCATCCGGGCCGATAAGGCGTAGCGGCGCGCCGCCCAGGGCGGTTCGCGAGGAAATGGGCGGCCCCCGTGACCAGATGGTCGCGGGGGCCGTGCTCATGCGGGGGATCCGGTCGGCCCATGGAGTGGATGGCGGCGGGGTTGAGGGTCAAGAAGTTCCGGGCAAACCGTTAGAATTGCGCAAAAGGTGTGCCGGGAAGTCTGGTCGGCATGCGGTTGCGCCGTCGGTCCCTGGAGTGGTGTCGCACGCCGCTTTCTCGTCGAGCGTACGACCGAAAGGCTGCACCGTGATCGTTCGGGTCCGATCAGAGCTTGCCCGCTACCTGAGAACCGAAACCGTCGGCGGCACACTGCTACTCATCGCCGCCGCGACAGCGCTCATCTGGGTCAACTCGCCCTGGGGCGCGAGCTACACGACCATGGTCGACACCAGGCTCGCCATTCCCGCCCTCCATCTGGACCTCACGCTGGCCGACTGGACCAAGGACGGCCTGCTGGCCATCTTCTTCTTCGTAGCCGGGCTGGAGCTCAAACGGGAACTGGTGGTCGGCGAGCTCGCGGACCGCAAACGCGCCGCCCTGCCCATCGTGGCCGCGATGGGCGGTGTGGTGACGCCCGCGCTCATCGCCATGGCCGTCGGATGGGGCGTGGAGGGCATGGATCGCGGGTGGGCCATCCCGGTCGCCACCGATATCGCCTTCGCGCTGGCGGTGCTGGCCATGACCGGGTCACGGATTCCGGCCACCGCCCGGGTGTTCCTGCTCAGCCTGGCAGTCGTGGACGACCTGATCGCCATCATCCTCATCGCCGTCCTGTTCACCACCACGCTGAAGGCGCTGTGGCTGCTGACCGCGGTGCTGTGCCTGGCGGGCTGGGCCCTCGCCCAGAAGTTCCGGTTCCGCAGCCCGTTCATCTATGTGCCGCTGGGCCTGGTCTCCTGGTACGCCCTGCACGAGGCCGGAATCCACGCCACCCTCGCCGGTGTGGCGTGCGGACTGCTGACCCGCGTGCGTCCCGACGAGGACGAGGACGAGCACTGCGTCCCCGCCACCCGGCTCGAGCATCTTGTCCAGCCCATCTCCGCCGGGGTCTGCGTGCCGCTGTTCGCGCTGTTCGCCTCGGGAGTTCCGCTGGATGCGAGCGTGCTGTCGAAGCTGTTCACCGACCGGCTGACGCTGGCCATCATCCTGGGGCTACTGGTCGGCAAGACCGTCGGGATCTTCGGATCCAGTTGGCTCGCCGTGCGGTTGGGCATCGCCGAACGACCCGGTGATCTTGGTTATCGAGACATGTTCGCGCTGTCGGTGCTGGGTGCGATCGGCTTCACCGTTAGCCTCTTGGTGGCAGAACTGGCATTGGAAGACGTCGGCGACGGATCCGCGGCAGAGCTCGCAAAAGCGGCGGTGTTGCTCACGTCTTTGGCGGCTTCCCTGGCGGGTTCGGCGCTACTGTTGCGTCGTGGCCGTGCTCACCAGGCACGACGTGACGAGCGGGCACTGCAAAGTCAAGAGTGACACCGGACAGTACTACCGGGACATGGAGAAGGGTCGAGCAATTGAGCTTCACACAGGGCGGTAACGGCTACGACGGGAACCGCACCCGCACCGTCACTTCGATTCCGTTGTCCGATGTCGACGCCCATCAGTCGGCCACCTTCGGCACCTTGGTCCGCGACGCGACCGAGCAGATGTCGACCCTGGTGCGCGCCGAGGTGGAGCTCGCCAAGGCCGAGGTGACCGGTGAGATCAAGAAGGGCCTGCAGGGCAGCGTCTTCTTCATCCTGGCGCTGACCATCCTGCTGTTCAGCTCCTTCTTCTTTTTCTTCTTCCTCGCCGAGCTGCTCGACATCTGGCTGTACCGCTGGGCCGCGTTCCTGGTGGTGTTCCTGCTGATGATCGCGGCGGTGGCGGCCTTCGCACTGCTGGGCTATCTGAAGGTGCGCAAGCTGCGCGCACCGGAGAAGACCATCGAGTCGCTGAAGGAGACGTCGACCCTGTTGTCCAGCGGATTCAGCCACTCCGACGAGCAGACCGTGGAGGTCACGGTCGAACTCGGCAAGCCCCGGACCTAGACCTTCGATTACGCTCCATCGGCGTGTCGTCGAATTCGCATCCGGATCCGTCCGCAGTCCGCTATGACGGGCCGTGGACCCATCGGGACGTGCACGCCAACGGCATTCGTTTCCACGTGGTCGAGGCCGTGCCCGCCGGGACGGCCCACGCGGATCCGAGCACGCCGCTGGTGGTGCTGCTGCACGGCTTCGGCGACTTCTGGTGGTCGTGGCGCCACCAGTTGACCGGGCTGTCCGCGCGCGGCTTCCGCACCGTGGCGGTGGACCTGCGCGGCTACGGCGATACCGACAAGCCGCCCCGCGGCTACGACGGCTGGACCCTCGCCGGCGATGTCGCGGGTCTGATCCGCGCGCTGGGTCACGCCGAGGCGACCCTGGTCGGGCACGCCGAGGGCGGACTGGTGTGCTGGGCGACCGCGGTGCTGCATCCGCGCGTGGTGCGATCCATCGCCCTGATCAGCTCCCCGCATCCGGTGACCCTGAAGCGAACGGTGCTGCGCGACAAGCGGCAGCGCTCGGCCTGGCTGCCGAACTTCCTGCGTTATCAGGTGCCGCGGGCGCCGGAGGCCCGGCTCACTCGCGACGACGGCATCGAGATCGAACTGCTGCTGCGGGCCCGGGCGGGCGAACGCTGGTCGGCCACCGAGGAATTCACCGACACCGCCCGCCGCATGCGCACCGCCATCCGGATTCCCGGCGCGGCGCACTGTGCGCTGGAATACCAGCGCTGGGCCTTCCGTAGCCAGTGGCGGCCCGACGGCCGGCGTTTCATGTCCGCCATGAGCGAGCCGGTGCGGGTGCCCACGCTGGCCCTGTACGGCGACCAGGACCACTACATCCTGCCGGCCACCATTCGCCGCGGTCAGCAGCTCTCGCCGCAGCGCCGGGTGGTGGCCATCCCGGGCGCGGGTCACTATGCGCACCAGGAGAATCCGGAGCCGGTGACGGCGGAGATCGCCAAACTACTGGGCTGATGACGCTCGAACGAGAAACCGCCCCGGCGAATCATGGTCGCCGGGGCCGCTTTCCATTCCGCTCAGCTCAGCACGCAGTTGCCGGTGCCGACCACCGTCGACCGGCCTGCCGCCGAATTCAGTTCGGGGCGGACCTCGTCGAGGGTGAGCACATATCCGGTGTCGTCGTCGGTGACGGCCGCACCGAAGACCACGCCCAGGATCCGGCCGTCGGTGTCCACCAGCGGGCCGCCGGAGTTGCCGGCCCGGACTTGACCGCGAATGGTGTACACCTCGCGCTTGACGTCGGCATCGCGGTAGATGTTGGGGCCCTTGAGGTTCAAGGTCTCGCGCACGCGTGCCGCGCTGGCGGTGTAGCGCCCGCCGCCCGGATAGCCGAGCACGATGGAGCTCTCCCCCGACGAGGCGTCGGACGGGGCCAGTTCGAGCGGCTGGGCGTTCAGGCCCGGCACCGCGAGGATCGCCACATCCTTGGACGAGTCGAACAGCACCACGGTGGCGCTCAGCGGGCCACGCGCGGTATCCACGCTCACGCTGTTGGTGCCCGCCACCACGTGGGCATTGGTCATGATCCGCTCCGGCGCGACCACGAAGCCCGAGCCCTCCAGCTGCCGTTGGCAACTCGGCGCGATACCGCGGATGCGCAGCACGCTGCTCTGCAGCTGCTGGGCGACCGGCAGCTGCAGCACGCTGGGATCGGGCGGTTCCACGGCGGTGATCGGAACATGCCCGAACGGGCCGATGACGTCCGGCAGCCCGGAGGTGTTGAGCAGGTTGGAGAAGTCGGTCGGCACCCGCCGCAGCCAGTCCGGCGCGACATGGTCGACATTGCGCAGCACCTGGGAGTTGGTGACCGCGGCCGCGATTCCGGGCTGCGAGGAATTGGTCAGTGGCAACGCCAGCAGCCACGCGGTGGCCAGCACCGCCACCGCCTGCAGGCCCGCGCCGACCACGCTGTCCACACTGCGGGTGAACGGATCCCGCATGCCGCCTCGCGCGGCCCGCCCGAGCACCATGCCCGCGACCTCGCCGACGATCACCAGCGCAACGATGAGCAGCACGCCCACCAGCACCCGGGTGCGTCCCTCGCCGACGTGCTTGAGGATGTGCGGCGCGATCAGGATGCCCGCGACCGCGCCGAGGATGACGCCTAGGAAGGCCAGCGCCGAAGCGACCGCGCCCTGCCGCCACCCGGAGGTGGCGGCCAGCAGCGCCAGAATGATGATTCCGAGGTCGAGCCAGCCCGAGGCGCTCATAATGTCATCCCTACCGCGGCCAGTGAGGCCTGCAGATCACGTACATCGTGATGGTCCCATTCGTGTTCCCACCCGGACACGGCCAGCAGCCCGGCGAGCACCCCGGCGGTGAACCCCCACACCAGCATTCCGTCCACGGCGAACGCCGGGCCCATATAGCCCAGCGGATGTCGCACCACGAAACGGTTGGCCGGATCGATGAGGTCGGCCAGCGGCACCCGCGTCACACGGGCCGCCTCCGTCTCGCTCACCACCCCCACCTCGCCGGGGTCGCGCCAATAGGCGACCACCGGCGTCACATCGAACCGCGACGGCGGCACGAAGATCTTGGGCAACACCGCGATCGGCTCCACGCCCGCGGGGTCGAGCCCGGTCTCCTCGCGCGCCTCGCGCAGGGCGGTGCTGATCGGACCGTCGTCCTGCGGCTCCACGCCGCCACCCGGGAACGCCACCTGACCGCTGTGCTGTCGCAGGGTGGCGGCGCGCTGGGTGAGCAGCACATCGGCATCGGCCGGAAGCCCGCCCGGCGCACTCGAATCGGGCTCCGGGGAGCCGCCGAACAGCACGAGGACGGCCGCGTCCCGGGGCCGGGTCGCGGCGGCGACGAAGCGGCGCATGGCATTGCGCCGCAGCACCGGGTTCACGCCGGCGGGATCGGCCGGATCGTGCTCGGCCACACCGCGCAGCCACTGCGGAACTCCATTGCTGGACGCCTCGAGTCTCATCACCACACCCTTGCCGAAAAGCTCAACCGACCCGCCGCTTTCACGCCCTGACTCCTAATTCGGCCGCGACCGTGGCGGAAATGTCCTCGACGCTGGTGAAGGGGCGTACCACGACTTTCGCAACGGTGCCGTCGGCACGCAACAGCACCGAGATCGGCAGCACGGCCGGCGCGCCGACCGCCGTGCGGACCTTGGTATTCGGATCCTCGACCCCGGACAGATGGATGCCGAGCCCGGTCAGCCGAGACAGCGCCTTGGCGGTGCCGGCATCACTGTGCACGGCCAGCACCGTGAGCGCGCTGCCCGCCTGCTGCGAGAACTGTTGCAGCAGCGGCAGTTCCTCGGCGCACGGGCCACACCAGTACGCCCACAGGTTGAGCAGGGCGGGCTTCCCGGCCAGCGCCGAAACCAGATCCACGGGCTTGCCGTCGGCCAGGCAATTCAGCGCGATGCCGCGCAGCGGGCTGTCCCCGACGGGCGCACCGGTGGGCCGGGGGCAGGCCGCCAGCGCGGCCGCGGCCCGATCCGACTCGGCGACAGCCGGTTCGACCGGCCCCGCGGATGTGGTCGAGCCGGAGGCTGCGCTCTTGTCGTCGGAGCGGGTGAACTGCGGCCACAGCGCGACCGCCGCCGCAATAGCGACGATCACCGCCGCCAGCGCCCACCGCCACCTGGTGTTGCCCCGCGCCGACTCGGCGCTCACAGGCCCACCAGTTCGAGCAGATGATCTGCCTCCGGGCCCTTGACCAGCTTGGCGGCCTCGGTCGGATCGGTCGGTCCCGTGCCGAAGGACGGGCAGTCATTGGCCAGCAGGCAGGCGCCGCAGGCGGGCTTGCGGGAATGGCACACACGGCGGCCGTGGAAGATCACCCGGTGCGAGAGCATGGTCCAGTCCCGTCGCTCGATCAGCTCGCCGACGGCGTGCTCGATCTTGACCGGATCGGACTCCGTGGTCCAGCCCCAGCGCCGCACCAGCCGACTGAAATGGGTGTCGACGGTGATGCCCGGAACGCCGAAGGCATCGCCGAGGATGACATTCGCGGTCTTGCGCCCGATGCCGGGCAGAGTGACGAGTTGGTCGAGAGAGCCCGGGAGCTCGCCGTCGAAGCGCTCCACGAGTTCCTGGCCCAACCGGATGAGGGAATTGGCCTTGTTGCGGTAGAAGCCGGTCGGCCGGATGTACTCCTCGAGCTCGGCGCGATCGGCCTGCGCGTAATCACGTGCGCCGCGGTACTTCGCGAACATCGCCGGTGTGGTCTGGTTCACGCGCGTATCGGTGCACTGCGCGGAAAGAATTGTGGCGACAGCCAATTCGAGGGGTGTGGTGAAATCCAGCTCACAGTGCGCGTCGGGGAACTCGATGGTCATTTCCCGGTACATGCGCCGGGCCCGGCGGACCAGGCCGATCCGAGTCTCTTTGTCGCGCTTGCGCGCTTTGGCCGGACGCGAAAAGCGTGGCGCATCCGAGACATCGACCGGTGACCCGCCGGAAGCCGCCGAGACGTCCGAATTATCCGGGTCTGCCCCGCTCACGGCCGCGTTGGATTCAAAGACACGCACGCGTCCACCTTACGGAACCACCCCTGTCCCACAACCGGGCCGAGTACCCGCCGTGTTCCATCTGAGACCTTCGGCGTGTTTACTGCTGCCTATGCAAGGACTCGCTGTGGTGCTGTTTCCGATAGCGCTGATGCTGTTCGCGTTGGTGATGGAACGGGTCGAGAATCGACTCCGCAAGCTTCTCGAGCCTGACCCGGAGGTCCAGCAGTATCTCGATCGAGCCACGAATGCCGAGGTCAGTGATCTGACCAAACTGGGTTTGCCGGCTGCGGCGGCGCGTCCGCGCCGAGCCCGGCCCGCAGCCAAGGGAATGGACGTCGCACAGGCCAGTTGATCGCTCGGGTCGGTGGTCGGGTGGTCCGGTGGCTTTGGCTCCGGACCACTTTTTACGAACTTCATGACGCCGGTCTCACGGCGTGTCGTAGATTACTTGTGAAGCGTGTCGCGAAACCGTCGTTGTGTGTCGCGTACTGAGGCCCCGCGTGTCTGAGAATGAGCTCGGCGCGTGGTGTCTATCACTACCCGGCGGTATTGCAAAGTAGACTGCACTGTCGGCCGAGTCGTTTCGGTCCAGGACAGAGCCATTTCCCATAAGGAGCACATTCGTGGACGAGGCCCTCGCCAGAGCAGGCATCTTCCAAGGCGTCGAGCCCACCGCGGTGGCGGCTCTCGCCAAACAGTTGCAGCCCGTTGACTTCCCGCGCGGCCACGTGATCTTCAACGAGGGCGAGCCCGGCGACCGGTTGTACATCATCACCTCGGGCAAGGTGAAGATCGGCCGCCGTTCCCCCGACGGTCGCGAGAACCTGCTGACGATCATGGGTCCGTCGGACATGTTCGGTGAGCTGTCGATCTTCGACCCGGGTCCGCGCACCTCGACGGCCACCACCGTCACCGAGGTCCGCGCGGTCACCATGGACCGCGACGCTCTGAAGGCGTGGATCGACCAGCGCCCCGAGATCGCCGAGCAACTGCTCCGGGTGCTCGCCCGCCGCCTGCGCCGCACCAACAACAACTTGGCCGACCTGATCTTCACCGATGTTCCGGGTCGCGTCGCCAAGGCGCTGCTGCAGCTGGCCCAGCGCTTCGGCACCCAGGAGGCGGGCGCGCTGCGCGTGACCCATGACCTCACCCAGGAGGAGATCGCCCAGCTGGTCGGCGCCTCCCGCGAAACGGTGAACAAGGCACTGGCCGACTTCGCACACCGCGGCTGGCTGCGGCTGGAGGGCAAGAGCGTGCTGATCTCCGACTCGGAGCGCCTGGCCCGCCGCGCTCGCTAGGCAGCGACCGCACATACGACACGAGGCGTGTCGTCACCCCGGAGCGGTGACGACGCGCCTCGTCCCGTGTGTACGGAACCTGTGTCCGGTACCGAGGACTCTCGCGGGCTTCGCTGCGAAAGCCCTAGCCCCGGGAACGGATGTAGTCCAGTTGGGCCTCGACCGAACTCTGGGCGGCGGGCCAGAGGCGCTTGTCGACGTCGGCGTAGACCTCGGCGACGATGTGCGGCGCTTCGGCTTTCGGGCCGAGCTTCTCCAGGGCCGCGCGGACCTGGTTCAGCCGCTCCTGGCGGTGGGCGAGGTAGTAGCGGATGACCGGTTCGGCGTCGGCGTGGTCGGGGCCGTGCGCCGGGAGTAGCGTGCGGCCCGGGGCGACCGCCATGAGCCTGTCCAGGGAGTCCAGGTAGGCGGCGAGGGCGCCGTCCCAGGATTCCAAGACGGTCGTACCACTTCCGAGCACCGTGTCACCGGTGAGCAGGGCCTGCTCACCGTCCGGGCCGTCGAGCAGGAAGCTGTGCGAGTCCTCGGTGTGCCCGGCGGTGGCGAGCACCGTGATGCGCAATCCGGCGACCTCGATGACCTCGCCGTCGGTCAGATGGGCGCCTCGACCGCGCAGGAATTCGGAATCCTTGGCGCGCACCGGAGTTCCGGTGGCCTCGACCAGGTGATCGATACCGCCGGTGTGGTCGTGGTGCTTGTGGGTGATGAGCGTGAGGGCGATATTTCCGCCGGTCTCATGCACCAGTGCCTCGGTGTGCTTGCGATCCTCCGGGCCCGGGTCCACCACAACGTATTCCGTGGCACCGGGAGCGCGCAGCAACCAGGTGTTGGTGCCCTGCAACGTCATTCCGCTGGGGTTGTCGGCCAGCACGACCGCGGCGGACGGCGTCACTTGCCGCAGTTGCTCGTATGCGGGATGGGTGAGCGTCATACATTCGTCCTAATGCACCGAGCGCGGTGCGTCCAGAGTTGAACGCACCGCGCATAAGTCTTGTGCCGCAACGCTTTCGCGCTAGCGAACCTCGGCGATGAGTTCGACTTCGACCGGGGTGTTCTTGGGCAGTTCGGAGGTGCCGACCGCGGAGCGGGCGTGCACACCGGCCTCGCCGAGCACCTCGCCGAGTAGCTCCGAGGCGCCATTGATGACCAGCGGCTGATCGTTGAAGCCAGGTGCGGAGGCCACGAAACCCACCACCTTGACGATGCGCACCACATTGTCGAGCCCGACCAGATCATGCACGACCGCAAGCGCATTGAGCGCCGCCAGCTTGGCCATCTCGGCGCCCTGCTCGATGGTGAGCTCGGCGCCGACCTTTCCGGTGAGCGGGAGCTGCCCGTTCACGAAGGGCAGCTGGCCGGAGGTGTAGACGTAGTTCCCGGTGCGGACGCCCGCCACGTACACCGCGACCGGCGGCGGAGCGGGCGGCAGCTCGAGGCCGAGCTTCTTCAGGTTCTCCGCCCAGGCCATCAGCTCTTCCTCCGCTTCAGGTAGGCGACATGCTGCTCACCGGTGGGCCCCGGAAGTACCGTGACGAGTTCCCAGCCATCGGAACCCCACTGGTCCAGAATGGCCTTGGTGGCATGGGTCAGCAGCGGCACCGTCGCGTACTCCCACACGGTCAGTTCACTCATGGGCCGAGTTTAATTCGCCCCTCCACCTCGCTCCGGGGCGGGTTCGCGGCCGAGGCGCAGGTCTATGGAGCCGGAATCTCGGCTTTCCCTCCTCCGCTCCCCAAGGCGCAGGTATATGGAGCCCTTCGCTCCCCTCGCTGCAGGGCGGAGGTCTGTCAAGCTGCGGTCCAGGCCGAGGCGGACCACAAACTAAAAGTGGTGTATCAGACAGTATGTCGTGCCTCTGGGCAGATATCCGGAACGAGTTATAGGCTCGCGGGCGTGGGAGTACCGATAGCAGTGCCCGTTTCGGTTGAGCCGGGGGTCGAAGTAGGTTGGCCGGAGCGAGCGAACAAGGCCCGCCTGCACTACGTTTCCGGGAAGGGTGGCACCGGGAAGTCGACGGTCGCCGCCGCGCTGGCGCTGGCACTCGCCGCCGGGGGACGCCGGGTGCTGCTGGTCGAGGTCGAGGCCAGACAGTCCATTGCCCAGCTGTTCGATCTGCCGCCGTTGCCGCCCACCGAGACCCGTATCGCCACCGCGGACGGCGGCGGCGAGGTGGTGGCCCTGGCCCTCGATGTCGAGCACGCGTTCCTCGAGTACCTCGACATGTTCTACAACCTGGGCTTCGCCGGTCGCGCCATGCACCGGGTGGGCGCCATCGAGTTCGTCACCACCATCGCGCCGGGCCTGCGCGACGTGATTCTCACCGGCAAGATCAAGGAATGCGCGGTGCGCGCGGACAAGTCGGGCAAGCCGGTTTACGACGAGATCGTCATCGACGCGCCCCCGACCGGTCGCATCGCCAGCTTCCTGGACGTCACCCAGGCCATGGTCGAGATCGCCGGCGGCGGTCCCATCGCCTCCCAGGCCGAGGGCGTGTCCAAGCTGCTGCACTCCGAGCAGACCATGATCCACCTGGTCACGCTGCTGGAGGCGCTGCCGGTGCAGGAAACCGCCGACGCCGTCGCCGAACTCACCGCCAATGACCTGAATATCGGCACGGTCATCGTAAATCGCGCGAGCGAGGGCTACCTGCCGCGCCCGGTGCGCGAACGGGCCGCCCAGGGCGAGGTCGACATCGACGCGCTGAAGGCCGGGCTGGCCGAGGCCGGGATCAGCTTGTCCGAGGCCGATTTCCAGGGCCTGGTCGCCGAGGCGGTGGAGCATTCCGCCCGGCTGGCCGCCCAGGACGAGAGCGCGGCCGAGCTGTCCCAGCTCGATATCTCACGGCTGTACCTGCCCTCGCTGACCGACGGCATGGATCTGGGCGGACTCTACGAGCTGGCCGAAGTCTTGAGCGCGCAGGGGGTTCGCTAGTCATGATCGTTCCGGCAGGCACTGTGCCCCTGGATATTTCGAAGATCATCGCAGACCCGTCGGCCCGCATCGTGGTGTGCTGCGGCTCCGGCGGCGTGGGCAAGACCACGACGGCCGCCGCCATCGCGCTGCGCGCCGCCGAGGAGGGTCGCAAGGTCGTGGTGCTGACCATCGACCCCGCGCGCCGGCTGGCCCAGTCGCTGGGCGTCAGCGACCTCGGAAACGTCCCGCAGAAGGTGGAACTCGGCCCGGAGGCCAAGGGCGAGCTGTTCGCCATGATGCTGAATATGCGCCGCACCTTCGACGAGATGGTGCTCGAGCACACCAGTCCGGACAAGGCCGAGCAGATCTTCGCCAACCCGATCTATCAGACCGTCGCGTCCTCCTTCGGTGGCACCCAGGAGTACATGGCGATGGAGAAGCTGGGACAGCTGGCCTCCAAGCGCCAGTGGGACCTGATCGTGGTCGACACCCCGCCTTCCCGTAATGCCCTGGACTTCCTGGACGCGCCCAAGCGGCTGGGCAACTTCCTCAACGGCAAGATGATCCGCGTCATCATGGCCCCGGGCCGCGGGGTCGGGAAGTTCGTGGCCGGTGCCATGAGCCTGGCGCTGCGCGGCGTCTCGACCATCGTCGGCGGCCAATTGCTCAAAGACGCCAGTGTCTTCTTGCAGTCGCTGGAATCCATGTTCGGCGGCTTCCAGGATCGCGCCGACCGCACCTACGCCATGCTGTCGCGACCGGGCACCCACTTCCTGGTGGTGGCCGCGGCCGAACCGGACGCGTTGCGTGAGGCGAGCTTCTTCGTGGATCGGCTCTCGACCGACAAGATGCCGCTGGCGGGCCTGGTGCTGAACCGCACGCATCCGGTGCTGAGTTCACTGTCCGCTGAGCAGGCGCAGGTCGCCGCGGACCGGCTGGCCCCGCAGACCGCGACCAATGGCGCGACGCCGGAACCCGAGGCGGACACCCCGGAGGCCCTGACCGCCGCGGTGCTGCGCATTCACGCCCACCGAGCCGCCACCGCCAAGCGGGAACAGCATCTGCTGCACCGGTTCACGGGCGCGCACCCGAGCGTCCCGATTGTGGCAGTCACCGCACTGCCGTTCGAGGTCGCCGACCTGGAAGCGCTGCGCGCGGTGGGTGATCAACTGGTCGAGGCCGGCACTGCCCGATCCGCCTGACCAGGCTCTTCCCGATCCGCCCGATCAGGTGGCGCCGAGTCCGCCTGGCAGAGCCAAGGCTTTCGACCCTTTGGTTTGAAATGCCCGATCCGACCCCGGACACGGATCGAGCCCGCTTTCGCGGGCTCGATCCGTTCTGCTTATAGGGGGGATCTCGGTAAGGGATACTCGATTACATCGCTACTTTCTGGGACCGCTGGGCGCGGAAGAAGTCGGCCCAACTCGTCACCTCCGGATGCTGTTTGAGCAGCGCGCGGCGCTGCCGCTCGGTCATGCCGCCCCACACTCCGAACTCGACACGATTGTCCAGGGCATCCGCCCCGCACTCCATCAGGACCGGGCAGTGCCGGCAGATGGTTGCCGCTTTGCGCTGCGCTGCGCCTCGCACGAACAGCTGGTCGGGATCCACTTCCTTGCATCGGGCCTGGGAAACCCAGGCGATTCTCGCTTCGGCCTGCTCCACGTCCAATCGAGCGATCGGGGTAGTCATGTGCATTTGGTGTGCCCCTTTGCAGTCCGAACACCGGGTCACGGCGCTCCAGAATCGCGTGTACAGCGCGCAGCTACCCAACCCCACTGCGTCCTGCACCACATTCCACTTTGAGTGTTAGCTCTATCACACTGGGTTCTCAATCTAGGTAAAGGTGTGCGGCCTGCGCAAGACCGTCCCGAGATTTTCTGGTACGTCCGTCCATGCATTCGTTGCATTGAACCGGGCAGTCCGTCTCTTTTGGGACGAATGGACACCCCACGGCGGGCGAACACCGAGTGCCCGCAAGGCCAATTAGGCTAGGGCCCGTGCCGATCACACGAACGCTCTGGAGACTGGCAGGCGCGTGCGTCTTGGCCGCCGTGTTGCTCGCCGGGTTGCTGTTCCCGCTCGCCGGTGGCTTCGGGTTCATCTCCAACCGAGCCGCGGATGCCGTCGACAATGTGTCCGCCGAACTGGTCGAGGGTACCGTTCCGGCGGTCTCGACCATGGTGGACGCGAATGGGACACCTTTCGCATGGCTGTACGAGCAACGCCGCTTCGAGGTCCCCAGCGACAAGATCTCCAATGACATGAAGCTGTCCCTGGTCTCGGTGGAGGACAAGCGTTTCGCCGACCACCACGGTGTGGACTGGCAGGGCACTTTTCGCGCCTTCCTGACCAATACCTCGGGCGGCCAGGTCTCGCAGGGTGGCTCCACCATCGACCAGCAGTACGTGAAGAACTACCTACTGCTCGTGGTGGCCAAGACCGACGCCGAACGCCGGGCCGCCATCGAGACCACCCCCGCCCGCAAGATCCGCGAGATCCGCATGGCGCTGACGCTGGACAAGCGACTCACCAAGGACGAGATCCTCACCAGGTATCTCAACCTGGTGCCGTTCGGCAACGGCGCCTACGGCATCCAGGACGCCGCCCAGACCTACTTCGGCGTCGACGCCAAGGATCTGAACGTGGTGCAGTCGGCCATGCTGGCCGGCATGGTGCAGTCCAGCTCCAAGCTGAACCCCTATACCAACCCGCAGGGTGTGCTGGAGCGCCGGAACACCGTGCTGGACACCCTGATCCAGAACGTACCCAACCGCGCCGACGAATACCGCAAGGCCAAGGAAGCGCCCCTGGGCGTACTGCCCGAGCCCAAGGGCCTGCCGCGCGGCTGCATCGCCGCCAATGACCGTGGCTTCTTCTGCGACTACGCCATGCAGTACCTGAACAACGCGGGCATCAGTCGCGATCAGCTCGAGAAGGGCGGCTACCTGATTCGCACCACCCTGGACCCGGCGGTCCAGGACCAGGTGCGCGACTCGCTGGCCGCCAACACCAACCCGAATCTGGACGACATCGCCGAGGTCATGAATATCGTGGCGCCCGGCCAGGATTCGCATCCGCTGCTGGCCATGGGCTCGAGCCGCGTCTACGGTCTGGACGCCAACGCGCATCAGACCGTGCAGCCGCAGCCGTACTCGATGGTCGGTGACGGCGCGGGCTCGATCTTCAAGATCTTCACCACGGCCGCGGCCATGGAGAAGGGCCTGGGCATCAATGCCACGCTGGACGTTCCGTCGTTCTTCTCGGCCAAGGGCATGGGTAATTCCGGGACGCCGGGCTGCCCGCCGGAGACCTACTGCGTGAAGAACGCGGGCGCCTACAAGGGCTCGATGTCGGTGACCGAGGCGCTGGCGACCTCGCCGAACACGGCCTTCGTCAAACTGATCCAGGCCGTCGGCGTGGCCCCGACCGTGGATATGGCGGTCCGCCTGGGCATGCGCTCCTACACCCAGCCCGGCACCTCCGGCCACGGCAACCAGAGCCTTGCCGACATGGTCAAGGACCAGAACCTGGGTTCGTTCACCCTGGGACCGGTGGCGATCAACCCGCTGGAGTTGTCGAATGTGGCCGCCACGCTGGCCTCCAACGGCAAGTGGTGCCCGCCCACGCCGATCAAGGAAGTGGTGGACCGCAACGGCAAGTCGGTGCCGCTGACCCAGCAGGCATGTGAGCAGGTGGTGGATCCAGGTTTGGCCAATACCCTCGCCAACGCCCTGAGCCAGGACGTGGTGAGCGGTACCGCAGCCGGTTCGGCGCACGCTGTGGGCTGGAACATCCCGACCTCGGCCAAGACGGGTACCACGGAGAGCCACCGGTCCTCGGCCTTCCTGGCGTTCACCAATTCCTTCGCCGGGTCCGCCTACATCTACGGCGACAGCCCGACGCCGGGTGAGATCTGCTCGTTCCCGCTGCGCAGCTGCGGCAGCGGAAACCTGTACGGCGGTAACGAACCCGCCCGCACCTATCTGGGCGCGATGAAGAACGTGCTCGACAAGTTCCCGCCCGCGGCGCTGCCTCCGCTGGACGACAAGTACGTCCGCGGCTCGAACAATTCGCAGATCCCGGACGTGATCGGCATGACCCAGGCGGAGGCCACCTCCATGCTGGTGGGAGCGGGCTTCCAGGTGTCGGTGACCACCCAGCCGGGCGCGGCCAAAGGGACGGTCATGAACGTCTCGCCGAACGGGTCGGCCATTCCGGGCTCGGTGATCACGATCTACGTGAGTGACGGCAGTCAGATACCGGTGCCCACGCCCAACGCACCGCCGTCGCTGCCGGGATTGCCGAACATCACCATCCCGCAGCTACCGCCGATCCCGATTCCCATCCCGATTCCGCGGTAACCCACAACGAAGGTCCGGAGTGATTCGTTCACTCCGGACCTTCGCATTGAGGGACACAGCGTATTAAAAGGACACCGTCTACAGCCGGGACTTGACCGCCGCCGAGATCCGCGACCCGTCGGCCCGCCCGGCCGCCAGCGCGGTCGCGACCTTCATGACCTGCCCCATCTGCTTCATGCCGGGACGCACCCCCAACTGCTCGGCGACGTCGGCGATGGCGGTGTCGGCGATGTCGCCCACCTCGGCGTCGGTGAGCTGGGTGGGCAGGTACTCGTCGATGATCGACTCCTCGGCGCGCTCGTTGGCGGCCAGTTCACCGCGCCCGGCCTGCTCGTAGACGACGGCGGCCTCGTTGCGCTTCTTCGCCTCCTTCTGCAGGACCGCGATGATCTCCTGGTCGGAAAGCTCACGGGCCTCGGGACCGGCGACCTCCGCGTTCTGAATCGCGGACAACAGCATCCGCAGGGTGGCCAGCCGCAGTGTGTCCTTGCTCTTCATCGCGGTGGTCATGTCCGCCCGCAGCGTGGATTTGAGTTCCGACATGAGCGACACGGTACGAGGGACTTCTATCGTGGTCCAGCTCATTTGACTCGATGTTTTTCCGCCGGGTCGCCTATTCTGGGCAAATGCCCGTCTTCTCGACCTCCGCCCTCACCCGTGCCGCACTCGGAGCCGCCGGGGCCGCGGTCGCCGGAATCGGATACGCGACCCTCATCGAGCGCAACGCCTTCACGCTGCGCGAGGCGACGCTGCCGGTGCTGGAACCGGGCAAACCCTCACTACGGGTGCTGCACATCAGCGACCTGCACATGATGCCCGGCCAGCAGTTGAAGCAGGCCTGGCTGCGGGAGCTGGACCGGCTGGAGCCGGACCTGGTGGTGAACACCGGGGACAACCTCTCGCACCTGAAGGCGGTGCCGTCGGTGGTGCAGTCGCTGGGCGGATTGCTCGCGCGCCCCGGCATTTTCGTGTTCGGCTCGAACGACTACTTCGCGCCGGTGCCGAAGAACCCGCTCAAGTACTTCAAGAAGGATCACAAGCGCGTCTACGGCGAACCGCTGCCCTGGCAGGACTTGCGGGCGGCGTTCACCGAGCGGGGCTGGCTGGATCTGACGCATGTGCGCCGCGATATCGAGGTCGCCGGGGTGAAGATCTCGACCGCGGGCGTGGATGATCCGCACCTGCAGCGCGACCGCTACGAGACCATCGCGGGTGCGCCGAATCCGCTGGCGGACCTGAGCATCGGGCTCACCCACTCGCCGGAGCCGCGGGTGCTGGACCGGTTCGCGGCCGACGGCTACGACCTGGTGATGGCGGGCCACACCCACGGCGGGCAGCTGTGCGTGCCGGGCTTCGGCGCGCTGGTGACCAACTGCGGAATCGACCGGGCGCGGGTGAAGGGTCCCTCGCGTTGGGGCGCGCACACCCAGCTGCACGTGTCGGCGGGTCTGGGCACCTCGCCCTGGGCTCCGTACCGTTTCTGCTGCCGCCCGGAGGCGACGCTGCTGACGCTGGTCGGCGCGCCGCCGAAGAAGCCGGCCGCCGAGTCGGGGCGCGGCCGTACCGCGTCCTCGGAGGCTGTCGCGCGGTGAGCGCCCGCCGCGATATACAGCGCGGTATGTAGTTGTCAGTCAGGGGGCCAACCGTGACCAGTGGAAACGACCACAGCAATGAGCCCGGCCGGCCGGACCCGAATCCGGATTGGTGGCAGGGCGCGCCCACGCAGGAGCCGACCTGGCAGCCGCCGCAGCAGCCCGGTTACGCTGCGCCGCAACCGAATCCGGGCTGGCAGCAGCCCGGCTACGGGCCGCCGCCGACGACGCCCCTCACCGGCGGGCCGTACGGCCAGGACTATCCGCCCGCACAGCCGCAGTACCCGCCGACGCAGGCGTTCGGCGCGCCGCCGGGCTCGTTCGGTGCGTCGCAGGGTTACGGGGCGCAGCCGGGCTATGGGCAGCCACCCGGCTACGGTCAGCAGCCGCCCTATCCGCCGCCGGGCGACGGCAAGCGCCGGGTGTGGCTGTTCGCGGGCATGGGCGTCCTGGTGCTGGCGATCGTCGCGGCGGTGGTGGTCGTGGCACTGGTAGACAAGAACTCGAACGAGCCCTCGGCGAAGTCGAATACGACGCCGTCGCTGATCAGCGCGCTCACCTCGACCACGGCCAAGCCGACCCAGTCGGGCCGGCCGACGCCCGCCAAGACCACAGGCCCGAAGGCGACCAGCACACCGACCGCGGTGATTCCCGGGTACCAGGTGGTCACGATCCCGGACAACGGTGCGGCCTATGACATTCCGACGACCTGGAAGGTGGATCGCACCGGGCAGAGCGCCTTCGGCAGCGGCGCGGACAGCATTCCGGTGGCCGGGCTGGCGCAGGACGGCATCGAGTACTGCCCGAAGTATGTGCGCACCAACGTCTTCCTGACCCAGTCCGACGAGACGGACCCCGCCAAGGCTGCCGCCGATATCGGTACCCGCATGGGCCGCATCGGATGGTCCACGTCCACCGGGGCGACGCCCGGCGCGCCGGAGTCGTTCCAGTCCTCGGACCGCCAGTTGCAGGGTATCTACTTGGAGACCAAGGGCAATGCTCCGGCTCCGGCGGCGGGCTGTGCCTCGACGTATTCGGTCTACACTTTCGCCTTCCCCGGAGATAGCGGCGCTTTCGTGTTCACCATCGCCGCGGATACCGGGGTGGACCAGTCGGTGGACGCGACCTTAGCGAAGAAGATTCTCGCCAGTATCCGCCCGATCCAGTAGGCGGCGGCACGACTCGTCAGACAGGGGGTCCGACGATGAGCGGTGGAACCGACGGTCAGGACATCGATCCGGAGAAGACGACATCCAGCGGGGACTGGTGGCAGGGACCGGTGCGGGACCGGTCCCGGCCGAGCCCGCCACCTCCCCCGTATCCACACCCGAGCCCGAATCCCTATGTCTCCGGGCCGAATCCGGTCTCCGGGTCCAATCCGGTCTCCGGGTCCAATCCGGTCTCCGGGCCGAATCCGGTCTCCGGGCGCAATCCGCAACCGGGTCCGAGTCCGTATCAGTCCGGGCCGCACCCCTACCAGTCCTCGCCCTATCGCTCCGGCCCGAATCCCGTTCCGCCGGTGTCGAATTCGTATCGCACGGGCTCGGCGCCGTTCGCGTCCGCGCCGCCGGGCGGCCCGTCGCCGTACTCGGGTGGCTACGCACCGCCGCCGGGCGGCGATCGGGGGCGGGTGTGGCTGGTGGCGGGTGTCGGCGCGCTCGTGGTGGTGATCGTGGCCATTGTCGCGATCGTGATCGTGATGAACGATTCCGGTACCAGCGCCACGCCGACCACCACCAAGCCCACCTCGACCACCAGACCGCCCAGTTCGGCGCCTCGCACCACCACGACGACCCCCGCATCGACACTGACGCCCCAGATCCCCGGTTATCAGGTTGTCGTACCCACGGATCTGAAGGCGGCCTGGGACATCCCCAAGGACTGGACCATCGATCAGACCACGACCAAGTACGGCACGGACGCCGACAGCATTCCCGCCGCGGGCTTCAGCGAGGAGGGCGCCGACTACTGCCCGGACAATGTGCGCACCACCATGTTTCTGTCCACCTCCGATATCTCGGACGCCGCCGCGGCGGCCACGGACGTGGGCGCGCACGCCGCGCGCCTGGGCTGGTCCACCCGCACCTCGTTGAACGCGGGGGCCGCCCAGTCCCTCGACACCACCGACGGCACCCTGCACGGCACCTTCCTGGAGACCAGCGGCAACTTCACCGCCCCCGCCGGATGCGCCACCTCATACTCGGTGTACACCTTCGCCCTCAGCGTCGGCGATGGGAAGGGTTCGCTGGTACTGGTGATCGTCGCCGACACCGGGGTGGATCGCTCGGTCACGGCCGATTTCGCGCGTAAGCTGTTCGCCACTTTTCGCCTGATTTAGAGCATCTGACCAGCCGATTTAACGTCTGTACGGCCAGTGCGCTAAGCTACTGCAGGTTCGCTTCACGGGGTGTGGCGCAGCTTGGTAGCGCGCTTCGTTCGGGACGAAGAGGTCGCAGGTTCAAATCCTGTCACCCCGACTGTGTGGTTGAGACACAACTCGGCCCCCGGCTCTTTCGAGAGCCGGGGGTTTTGTGTTTTCTGGATTGTTTGCGTGGTCAGCCCGCGACCGGGCGAAGGCGCGTGCCGCCCAGACGATCCGCGTGAGCGGTGAGGATGGCACGCAGTGCGGTGGCCGACGCCGCGTCCGCGGGGGTGAGGACCGTAATGCTGTGGTCGGCCCCGTCCGGGCTGGTGAGGTTGTCGTAGCAGACCGTCAGGTCCCCCGCCTCCGGATGCCGGATGCGCTTGGCGCCGTGGCTGCGGTCCTGCACGGTGTGGTCATCCCACCAGACGGCGAATTCGGGGCTGTCCGTGCGCAATTCGGCGATCACCTCGCGCAGGCGCATGTCGTCGGGGTGGCGGGCCAGATTGCGGCGCAGGTTGCCGACCGTCTCGCGGGCCACGCGGTCCCAGTCCAGCTGGGTGCCGCGGGTGGCGGGATCGAGCAGGGTCAGGCGGGCGACATTGATGCCGGGTCCGAAGCCCGGGCCGAACAGTGCCGCGGCGGCGGTATTGCGAGCCAGCACGTCCAGGCGGAAGTCGGTCAGGTAGGCCGGAAGCGAGGGCATGCCCTCGAGGATGGCGAGAAGCGACTCCGGCGGGTCGGCCGGCCGGCGGGTGGGCGGCTGCGCGCCGCGGGCGATGAGGTGCAGGTGCGCGCGTTCGGTATCGGTGAGCCGCAGAGCGTCGGCGAGGGCGTCGAGGATCGCGGCGCCGGGGGTGCCGACGCGCCCCTGTTCGAGGCGGATGTACCAGTCGATGCTGACCGCGGCCAGCTGTGCCACCTCCTGCCGTCGCAGGCCCGGAGTGCGCCGCTGACCGAGGTTCGGCAGTCCTACTTGCTCGGGTGCCAGCCGCCCCCGCATGGCCCGCAGGAAGGCGCCCAGCTCCCTGCCCGATGCCGCAGTGTCCACGCGCACTCCTTGTCTCCGAGGTCCGGCACCGCCTTGTGCCGCCCGCCCAAGCCTAGGGCGGCGGCCGGGTAGCACGCGGAATACCAGGCTGCGGACGATCTCCCTGGCGGTTCGGGATTCCGGGATTCTCTTGTTGCCATCAGAGCCCAGAGGAGAACCGCCATGCATCCCATCGCACGCATCGTTTCCGCGACCCTCGCCGTGGCGGCGCTGCTGTCCGCGGCCGCCTGCGGCAGCGGCAAGGATTCGCCATCCGCCACCCAGACCTCGAATCCGGCTCCGTCCGTTCAGGTTCGGGCCGTGGTCCCCGCGTCGGCCGCCCAGTTCACCGTCACCACGCCCGATGCCGCGTCCGGCCGCGCCTTCCCCGCCGACTTCTACGCGGGCTCCTTCGGCTGCACCGCCGCCAATCACGCGCCGCGCCTGCAGTGGTCCGGCGCTCCCGCCGGGGCGAAGAGCTTCGCCGTCACCATGTTCGACCCGGACGCCCCGACCGCCGCCGGCTTCTGGCACTGGATGAACTGGGATATACCCGCCACCACAACCGATTTCACCACGGGCACGGCGGGCGTCGCGGGCGTCAATGACGCCGGCGTCCCCGGCTACCTGGGCCCGTGCCCGCCCACCGGCGACCGCCCGCACACCTACCAGATCTCGGTCCTGGCCCTGGACATCCCGACCCTGGACCTGCCCGCCGCCACCACCCCGACGGTGGTGTCCTTCTCCATGGGCTCCCACATCATCGGTGTGGCGCGCACGACCTTGACCGCGCGGCGGCCCTGACCCGGAACGCGGGCAGGGTCCCGGCGAATCGCCGGGACCCTGTGTGGCGGAGCGGTTTTCAGCCCAGGCGCAGGCGGCGCATGAGGCGCAGGGTGACCAGGGTGGACTTGAGCTGTTTGTCGTAGGGCATGGAGGCGCGGGCCGCCATGATCTGCTTCTTCTGCACGCCGACATTGATGGTGTCGGTGTACTTCAGGATGCCGGCCGCGCCGTGGCGGGTGCCGACGCCGGACTGCTTCACACCGCCGGATGGGGTGCCCTTGGCGGCGTAGCTGGTGACGAAGCCGTCATTGATATTGATGGCCCCGGCCTCGACGCGCTCGGCGAGTTTCGTTGCGCGGTCGATGTTTCCGGTCCAGATGCTGGCGTTGAGGCCATAGGCGGTGTCGTTGGCGAGCGCGACGGCCTCGTCCTCGGTGGCGTATTTGTAGATGCTGACCACGGGCCCGAAAGTCTCCATGGTGGCGTGGGCCATGTCCTTGGTGACGCCGGTGAGCACGGTCGGCTCGAAGAACGCGGGGCCGATATCGGGTCGGGGGTTGCCGCCGGTGACGACGGTCGCGCCCTTCTCGCGCGCCTCCTCGACGTGTGAGGCGACGCGCTTCATATGATCCACCGAGACCAGCGAGCCCATCTCGGGATCGAAGTCGTAACTGGCGCCCATCTTTCCGGCGAGCTCTTCGGCGGCTGCCACGAAGCGGCGCAGGTACTCGTCGTAGATGCGCTCGTGGACGTAGATCCGCTCGATGTGCATGCACGCTTGGCCGGTGTTGCCGAAGACTGCGAACAGGGCCGAGGGGATGGCCTCGTCGAGGTTGACGTCGTCGAGCACGATCATCGGGTTCTTGCCGCCGAGCTCCAGGCTGCAGCCGATGAGGTTGCGCCCGGCCTGCTCACCGATGGCGCGACCGGTGGCGGTGGAGCCGGTGAACATGACGAAGTCGACATTGTCGATCAGGGTGGGGCCGACGTCGGGGCCACCGCCGCAGACCACCTGGATGAGCCCGCGCGGCAGGCCCGCCTTGTGCAGCAGCTCGATGCCGTAGAGGGTGCACAGGGCGGTCTTGTTGTCCGGCTTCATGATCACGCCGTTGCCCGCCATGAGCGCCGGGGTGGAGTCGGACATGGAGATGGCGAAGGGGAAGTTCCACGGCGCGATGACCGCGACCACGCCCTTGGGCCGGTGCTCCTCGGTGGAGGAGGTGATGACCGGCATCGGACCGCTGCGCTTCTTGGGCTTGAGGGTCTTCTCGGCGGTCTTCAGGTAGTGCGCGATGACCATCGGCGTATCGCACGCCTCCTCGATGGCCATGCGACGCGCTTTGCCGCAACCGATCTGAATCAGGTCCGCGATCGTCTCGATTTCGGAGAGAATCATTTCGTGCGCGCGCTCGAAAACGGCGAGGCGGTCCTTGAGCGGCCGGGCGGCCCATTCCTTCTGGGCGGCGCGGGCGAGCTCGGCGGCGGCTTTCACGTCCTCGGGGGAGGACTGCGGCAGGTAGCCGACGACATCGCCGGTGTAGACCTCGACCATCTCGAAGGGCTCGCGGGCCTCGCCGGCCTTGCCCGCGGTCACCATCGCGGTCAGCCGATTGATGAGGGGTTCCGTGACGCGCGGCGGAAGTTTCGCCTTACTCGTTGTGCTCATGGGACTCTCTCCAGTACTTGCCGCCCGTGACGGCGGTCACCATGCTCCAAACTAGAACACGTTATTGTTCAGGACAACGGCGCGGGGTAGTTTCGTGCCGGAATCTTGGTTCGTCCATGTGGAAAGAAGGGTCGGCGATGACCGCAGCGACTGCTGAAACAAGTAGCAACACCGAACCGCACGCCCTGGTCGAGAAGCGCGGCGCGACGCTGATCGTCACCATGAACCGCCCCAAGTCCAAGAACGCTCTCACCGGCGAGATGCTGGCGATCATGACCGAGGCGTGGGACACCGTCGACAACGATCCGGAGATTCGCTCCTGCATCCTCACCGGCGCGGGCGGCGCGTTCTGCGCGGGCGCGGACCTGAAGAACATGAACAAGCGCAGCCCCGACGACGGCATGAAGGAGGGCAGCGCCTTCGATCCGTCCCGCATGCCCGGCCTGCTCAAGGGTCGGCGCCTGACCAAGCCGCTCATCGCGGCGGTGGAGGGCGCGGCCATCGCGGGCGGCACCGAAATCCTGCAGGGCACCGACATCCGCATCGCGGGCGAGAGCGCGAAGTTCGGTGTGTCCGAGGCGAAGTGGAGCCTGTTCCCGATGGGCGGCTCGGCGGTGCGGCTGCCGCGCCAGATCCCCTACACCGTCGCTGCCGAGCTGCTGCTGACCGGCCGCCACATCACCGCGACCGAGGCGCTGAACTTCGGCCTCATCGGCCACGTGGTGCCGGACGGGACCGCGCTGGACAAGGCGCTCGAGATCGCCGAGCTGATCAACAACAACGGCCCGCTGGCCGTGCAGGCGATCCTGAAGGTCATCCGCGACACCGAGGGCATGCACGAGGAAGAGGCGTTCAAGATCGACGCCAAGGTCGGCCTGCCCGTCTTCCGCAGCAATGACGCGAAGGAAGGCCCGCGCGCCTTCGCCGAGAAGCGCACGCCCAACTTCCAGGGGAACTGAGGAATTCCGGGGACTGTCCCCCCGGAGGGATGTGGCGACGGTCCTCTCCCCTCGCCACATCACCGTCAGTGGGCGGCCAATTCCTCGCCGAGGAATCCGCCGGACTGGTGCCGCCACAGTTGCGCGTACGTACCCTCGCCACGCAGCAACTCCTCATGGCTGCCCCTTTCGACGATCCGCCCGCGATCGAGCACGATCAGCTGGTCCATGCCGGCCACCGTGCTCAACCGGTGCGCGACCACCAGCGCCGTACGCCCTTCCATCAACTCCCAGAGCGCCTGCTGCACAAGATTTTCGCTCTCGGAGTCGAGTGCGCTGGTGGCCTCGTCCAGCAGCAGGATCGGGGCGTCGCGCAGGATGGCCCGCGCGAGCGCGACCCGCTGGCGTTGCCCGCCGGACAGTTTCACGCCTCGCTCGCCGATGAGCGTGTCCATGCCTTCGGGCAGCCCGTCCGCGAATTCGGTGACGTGCGCGGCCTTGGCGGCGCGCCGCACCTCCTCGTCGGTGGCCTCGGGCCGCGCGAAACGGATGTTGTCGCGTAGCGTCCGGTGGAACATGGCAGGGTCCTGCGGCACGTAGGACAGCAGGCTGCGCAGATCACGCTGGCGTAGTCGCGAGATGTCCTGTCCGCCGATGCGAATGACGCCCCCGTTGACGTCCATCATCCGCAGCAGCAGCTGGGCGAGCGTGCTCTTGCCGCCGCCCGACCGGCCGACCAGGCCGATGCGCGCGCCGCTGGGCACCTCCAGATCCAGACCGCGGAACAGTGGCGGCGCGCCCGCGTGCGCGAAGTCCACCCGCTCGAACCGAATGTCGGAGCCCTTGGGCCGCAACGGTTCCGGCTCGGCCACGTCGAGAACGGTCGGCGATTCCAGCAGCAGTTCGGTGAACTGTGCGGCCTCGGTGGTGGAGCTCTCCAGCCGCCGGTAGATCTGGTTGAACCGGAACATGATGCCGGTGGCGTTCCAGTAGTAGGTGAAGGCCACCATGATCACCTCGACCGAGGCGTGCCCACCGCCGATGCCCAGGGCGATCAGCAACCCGGAGACGTTCACGATCACCATCAGCGGCGTCACCGCGGTGTCGATGTAGAGATTGTTGTAGTCCCAGGAGCGCAGCGACTTTCGGCGTTGCACCGCCACCCGCCGCCGATGCTCCTCGATCTCCTGCGGTTCGGCCGCGAAGGCCCGCACCGCCTGCATGTTCGACAGGGTGTCGGAGACGTGCCCGGAGACCCGCGCGATGGCGGCCTCACGGTCGTCGACCAGGTGCTGACGGCGGCGGATCAGCGGGGCGACCACGATGCCGCTCACCGTGATCAGCCCGAGCAGCACGATGACCAGCATCGGGTCGTATCGCCACAGCACCACCGACGCGAAGCTCAACGGCACCAGCGCGGCGACGATCTCGAAGGCGAAGGTGTCGGCGAATTCCTCGAACCGGGTCGCGAAGCTCAGGGCGCGCTTGGTCAGCGAACCCGCGAAGTTGTCGTGGAAGAACGCCGAATCCTTGGCCAGCAGTTCGTCCATGGCGATGTTGTAGAGACTTTCGATGCCGTAGGCGTCGAGGCGGTTGAGGCAGTGAATGCCCAGGCGCCAGAACACTTCCGACAGCAACAGCAGCGCGCCGAACCCCAGTACGTACGGCGCGAGCGCGCCGATCGAGGAGTCGCCGGTGGCCGCCACCTTGCCCACGATCACCGCGACCAGCAGTGGTGCGATGTAGAGCTGGCAGATATTGCCGAGGGCGGGCCCCAGCATGGCCGGAATCGTGATTGCCTTGCGCCGGGCCATCTCCCGGCCGTAGTAGCGCAGAACCAGCCTGACAGCGGATGTGCGCGAACTCATCCATCCCCTCTCGAATCGGTACTTCGAGCAGTGCAGACAGCCCAGAGTGCCTGGTGGGGAGGTATGACGCCACTGAATTATTGCTGGTCGATGGCTGGATACGGGCGCTGGGCCGCCGCGGAGCCCGGCCGTCCAGCGTCGGGAGCGGATGCCGATCGGAGCACGTGCCGGCATCCACGTTCGCAGGTGATCATCCGGTGGGGTGCACAGAGCGCCGGACGATGGCGCGCGCCACGTTCGGCAGGAAGCGCCGCATCAGGTAGGCCGGGCGGGCTTGTCCGGGCAGCAGGAACAACGGCGACTTCGGTTTGGCCAGCGCCTTTTCCAGCGCGTCGACGATGGCCTCCGGTGCGCTGCCGCCCGCATTGCCGAGCACGGTGGCGTTCTCCTTGCGGACCGCGGCCAGGAAGGGGGTCTCCACCATGGGCGGACACAGCACGAGCAGTCGCACGCCGGTGTCGTGCAGTTCGTAGGAGAGGCTGTCGGCGAAGCCGACCACCGCGTGCTTGGACGCCGTGTACCCGGCCATGCCGGGCGAGGGCAGCCAGCCGGCCAACGAGGCGAACAACACCACGGTGCCCGCACCGGCCTGCTTCATGGCGGGGATGACGGCCTGGCAGAGGTTGACGGTGCCGATGTAGTTGATGTCCATCATCTTCCGGAGCTCGGCCACGTCCTGGTCGAGAACGGAGGCGTGCACATGGGCCATCCCGGCGGCATGCACGAGGCGGTCGATGGCGCCCAGTTCCGAGCGCACCTTGTCGACGACGGCGCGGACCTGCGTGGAATCGGACACGTCACAGGTGTAGGTGTGGGTGTTCGGCGAGCGCGCGGCCATGGCGGCCAGTCCGTCGGCGTTCAGGTCGACCGCCGCCACCTGCCAGCCCGCGGCGGCGAGTCGTTGCGCGACGATGCGGCCCATGCCGCTGGCCGCTCCGGTGACGAGTGCTGTCCGGCTCATCGGGCCTCCCGGTTGCGCAGTACCGTCGCGGCGTCCTCGAATGTCATGCGGAGCGCGCCGATCCGGCTGGAGAACAGTGCGCGCGCGGGGAGTCCCAGCGCGCGCAATTGCCCGGAGACGGGATGGTCCCCGAGTTCGATCCGCGCACCGCCCGGCCGTCCCCGGACCTGGCCCGGATTCATGACCCACGGTGTGCGCCGCAGTATTCCGTTGCGGTGGGTGTAGGCGTCGATGGACGCCCCGCCCGCGCCGCCCGGCATGGGGAAGCCGTCGGCGATCCGCAGGGCGAGCACGAACTGTCCGTCGACGCGCACCTCGCAACGGTGCCCGCGGCCGTCGGGGGTGATGTCGATATCCGCCATGAGCTTCGGGAATCCCCAGATCGACTGTCCCGCTTCGCAGGTGAAGCTCTGGTTCACCGGCAGCCAGTGGATGTAGGCGCCGGTGCTGTTCTTGCGGCCGGGCTGTCTGGTCATGAGCGAGAAGGCGAACTCGTGGTACGGCCCGAGATCGCCGTCGACGTAGCGCACGAAAGCCAGTGAGAGCACGGCCTTTCCGGGCAGCGGTGTGATCGGCTCCAGCCCCGTGCCGGCCAGCAGGCCGCGGGCCGCCGCCGCGTCGACGAGGAACAGCGCCGAGCTGGCGTCGGCGTGCCGGATTTCCACCGGCATGCGGACCTGTTCGCCGAGTACGGTATGCGCCTCCACCATGTTCGAATTAGAACAGGTTTCAGTCTTCCGGGGTGGGGGTTTCACAGGGTTTCTCCGCTCCTCGGTCACCCGGCCGCGCTTCACCGTTCAGCCCGCCTCGTGGTCGGGCGTCCGCTCGGCCACGTACGCCTTGGCCCATCGATAGTCGGGCTTGCCGCTCGGCGTGCGCGCGACGGTGTCGGCCACCCAGATCCGGCGCGGCAGTTTGTAACCGGCGAGCCGCGCGCGCACGTGCTCTTCGAGGGCGGTGAAGTCGATCTCGCTCTCGGCCGCGGACACCACGGCGGCCACCAGCTCTCCCCAGCGTTCGTGCGGCACCCCGATGACGACGGCGTCGTAGACGGCGGGATGGGCCTTGACCGTGGCCTCGACCTCCTCCGGAAAGACCTTCTCACCGCCGGTGTTGATGACCATGTTGCCGCGGCCGATGAGCGTGACCGAGCCGTCGGACTCGACGCGTGCGCGGTCATCGGTGATGACCATGCGCACCCCGTCCACGGTGCGGAAGAGCTCGCCGGTCTTGACGGGGTCCTTGTAGTAGCCGATCGGCACATTGCCGGTCTTGGCCACCCAGCCCTCACCGCCCGGCGCGACCGGCTGCCCGGCATCGTCGACCACGAGCGCCCCGCGCCCGGTGGTGACCCGCGGCGCGCGGGCCGGGTCGTCGTCCTTCCGCGCGAATCCGATACCGCCGAAACCGGTTTCGGAGGAGCCGATGGATTCGGTGACCAGGGTGTTCGGGAACAGTTCCAGCAGCGCGTTCTTCACCGGCTGGGTGAGCTGGGCGGCGCCGGAGCCGATGGAGATGAGCGAGGACGCGTCCACGGGGGCGGCCCGGTAGGAGTCCACCAGCGGGCGGGCGATGGCGTCGCCGGTGACCACCAGGACGTGGGGCCGCTCCCGCGCCACCACCTGCCACACCTCGACGGGGTCGAAGCGGGGCTGGAACAGCACCGTATTGCCGGACCACAGAGCGGTGAAGGTCGGCATCATGGCGGCGGCGTGGATGAGCGGCGGCAGCACGAACCAGGTCATGGGCGAGGAATTCTGAGCCCCCGCACGGGACTGCTGGTACTCGTCGGCGACCGGTTCGCCGGTGTAGAAGTCGATGCCGCCGCCGAGCACCCGCCACATGTCCTCCTGCCGCCAGATGACGCCCTTGGGCAGGCCGGTGGTGCCGCCGGTGTACATGATGAAGTGGTCGTCGGCGCTTCGCGGCCCGAAATCCCGGTCGGAAGAGGCGGATTCGAGAGCGGCCTCGTAGGAGACGGAGCTGCTGGGCACTCCAGCTCCGCCCTGGTCGTCCTCGACCACCAGCGTGTGCCGCAATGTGGGCAGCTGCGCCCGGATCTCCTCGATCAGCGGGGCGTAACAGCGGTGATGCACCGCCATCTCGAGGTCGGCGTTGTCGTAGACGTAGCGCAGTTCCTCCGCGCGATACCGGTAGTTGATATTGACCGGCACCGCGCGAATCTTGTAGCAGCCCAGCAGTGTTTCCAGCGTCTCGATGCTGTTGTGCATGTGGAAGCCGATATGCGTGCCCGGCCCCGCCCCGGCGGCGGAGAGGTGGTGGGCCAGCCGGTTGGCGCGGGCGTCGAGTTGGGCGAAGGTGAGCCGGCGCGGGCCCTCGATGACGGCGGTCCGGTCCGGCACGGCGTCGGCGGAGTGTTCGTAGAGGTCGGCGAAATTGCACGCCATGGCCGTATCTCCTGGTGTGTTCCGGCTACAGAACGGTGAGCGGCAACGGGGCGCCCCGGTCGGTGAAGGTGAAGGCCGCCCCCGAGCTGAACCGGGTGATGGCGACCTCGTCGGCTTCCCGGAAGGGCAGGTCCGCACAACGGATTTCGACGGTGAGACCGCACTCGCCGACGGATCGGACAGCGGTGTGGAAGCGGGGGTTCACCCCGCGCACCAGCGCGTCGAGCGGGGCCAGGTGCTCGGGATCGAGCAGCGCGGGCCACGCGCCGTCGTCCATCGCGCCGCAGGCCCGGCCGATGCGCAGTTCCACCAGCTGTCGGCCCCCGATGGTCTCGCTGGAGACCTCGATGTCGACATAGGCGGCCGGATTGAACGCCGGGTGCAGGCGCAGGACCTTGGCCAGCGCGGCGGCGTCGTCCCCGAGTCCCAGCGCCTTGCGAATGCGCTCGGAGGTCAGCCCGGCGATACCGGTCCATTGTTTGCGCAGGATATCCAGCGCCGTTTCGGGTTTCGTCCGCGCCTCGACGGCGGCCTTGTACCCGAGGGTGAGCAGATGGTGTTGCAGGCACACCTCGTCGGCGATCCGGATGAGCGCCGAGCGGGAGAAGTCCTCGAAGCGCAGATCGCTCAGCAGTGGACCCGAATAGTCCTGCTGCCCGGGATCTTCCGGGTCGATGGGTGCCAGCACCGTGGCGGCGGCCTCGGATCCGGCCACCACGTGCGCGTCGTCGGGCGGCGCCGGCGGCTCGTGCGCGGGATCGATGGTGACCGTCCACGCGCACACCGGCCTGCGGTCGGCGGGCTCCCGGGGTGGCCGGTGCACGGGGCGGACCCGGGCGTGCGGATTGGTGGCCAGTGCGGTCGCGTCGAAGGTCGGGTCCTCGATGTCGTGGCACATGGAGACCACGAACTCGGTACCCATGGGTTCCACATCGGCGAGCGCACCGCAGTGGTCGAGATGGAATTCGCCGTGGTCGTGGTCGATCACCCGGTAGCGGAAATCCATGAATTGCGGTGGCGCGCCGATGTCGAGCTGGAAGCCCTTGAAAATGGCGTCCACGCCGTCGCCGGTGATATCGAGCGCGCGCTGCATGCGCCGGGTGTAGACCGGACTGGCCAGCCGCCATTCGTCGATGGCCACCGCGGTCATGCCCCCGCGGCCGAGCGCGCCGAGCACGTGCGCCATGCCGGAGCGGTCGATGAGGTGGCCGCACAGCAGCAGTTCCGGAACCAGCAGGGCCAGTTCAGATCTGGTCAGCGAGTTGAATCTGCTGTTCACCACAGGGGCACCGGTCCCTCTCCGACCGGGTACCAGCCGGGCAGCGCTCGGCCCGACGCCGCCCGCTCCATGCGCTTGCGCATTCCGGGCGACAGCGCGTCGTTCGAGATCATCTCCACGAAAAGCGCTGTGACATTGCCGAAGTCGAAGAAGTCGCGCTGCCACGACCACTGATAGTCGCCCGCGTAGCGGAACCAGCTGCCGCCGATGCCCTCCGGGCTGTAGGGTCGGCCATCCGCCCGCCGGCCCTCATTGACCTGCTTCCAGAATCCGATGACGCTGCCGCTGCGCTCATCGACCACGAATTCCTGATACGGGTAGGTCCAGCCTTCGAGGCCGAACATCTCCTGGCCGAGCGCGATATCGCGAATCTCGTCGCGGCCGACGGCCATGAATTCCTGCTGCGGGCCGTAGTTCCAGCCGTAGGTGGCGTCCTCGGTGTAGAAGTGCGCGAGGGGCTTCCAATCGCCGAGCGCCTCACACTGCTCGTTCTCCTCCACCCAGCGGCGGATCATCTCGTCGAGTTCTTCGCGGGACCAGCTCACCGCGGCCTCCTTATTCTGCTGCGCTGTCGTCGACCAGCGACAGCGCCCGGGTCGGGCAGTAGCGGACGGCGGCGCGCGCCGCCTCCAGGTCGGCGCCGGGATCGGGGCGCAGGATCCGGACCTGCCCGTGCTTGGGCACGTGGAAGAGTCCGGGGGCCTCGTCCTGGCAGACGGCGTGGCCCTGACAGAGATCGAGATCGACGACCAGACGCATCAGGCGCCCTCCTTGTTCTGTATCGGCGCTTCGGGCTGGACCTCCACCAGCACCAGGTGCGCGCCGCGCGGGGTGGAGACGACCGCGGTCACGGCCGCCGCGAGATCCGAGGGCCGCAGGAACTGCGGGTGCCGGGCGAAGCCCCATTTCACCCAGTTCTCCAGTAGCGGACCGACCACTTCGGGGGTGGCCTGCATGCCCATGCCGGTGAGAGTCTGACCCGGGCGGACGATGGACGAGCGCACGCCGGTGCCCTCCAGCTCCATGCGCAACTGGGTCGCGAAGGCCTCCACACCGCTCTTGGCCGCGTTGTACGCGCCCGCGCCGGGCCGCACCCGGACCGCGCAGTCGGAACCGATGACGACGAAGTCGCCGCGCTGCCGTTCGATCATCCCCGGCAGCACCCGGTGCGCGAGGCGCTGCGCGCCGACCAGATGCACGCGGACCTGGGATTCGAAGACGTCGGGGTCCATTTCCCAGGCCTGCCCGAACTCCAGATCGCCCGCACCGGAGACCAGGATCTCGGTGGGCCCCAGCGCTTCCTCAGCTGCGGTGACGAATTCGTGCACCGACCCGGTGTCGGAGACGTCGAGCCGCCCGGCGAAGGCTTCACCGCCCTCCGCGCGAATCTTCTCGGCGAGGGTCTCGCAGATCTCCACCCGGCGCGCGCCGAGCGCGACCGGATGCCCCAGGGCGGCAAGGGCTTCCGCGGTAGCGGCGCCGATTCCGGAGGAAGCGCCCGCGACGATGGCCGGGCGGCGGGCGGGATGCGGTGCGAAACGTGCCATTACCGAACCTCCACGGCGACGGGCAGATGGGCGAAACCGCGGACATTCACCGAATGCACGCGCTGGACACCGGATTCGCCGATGCCGTAGGCACGGACGCGAGCGGCGAACTCCCGCAGCACGATCGACGCCTCCAGCCGCGCGAGATGCGCGCCGAGGCAGAAGTGCACGCCGCGGCCGAAGCTGATCAGCCCGCCTTTGTCGGGGCGTTCGATGTCGTAGCGGTCCGGATCGTGGAAGACGGCGGAATCGCGATTGGCGGAACCGACGAGCAGCAGCACTTTCGCGCCCCGCGGGATGGTCTGTCCGTAGTACTCGAGATCTTCGGTGGCGGTCCGGGCGAGAATCTGGCTCGAGGCGTCATAGCGCAGCGTCTCCTCCACCCAGTCCTCGACGATTTCCGGGTGCGCGGCGACCCTGGCGTACTGCTCAGGATGCCGGCCCGCCCAATACAGCGCATTGCCCAGCAGTTTCGTGGTGGTCTCGTTCCCCGCGACCACCATCAGGAACATGAACCCGAGGATCTCCTCGTCGGTGAGCCGGTCCCCGTCGGCCTCGGCGTCGAGCAGGGCGGAGGTCAGATCTTCGGTCCGTCGCCGCTTCCGGGCCATGAGCATCTCGTTGTAGTAGCCCGCCAGCTGCAGGGCCGCCTCCATGGCCGCGACGGGCACATCCAGCACACCTTCCTCACGATGCACCAGCAGGTCCGCCAGTCTGCGCAATTCGGCGCGATCGGATTCCGGGACGCCCAGTAGTTCGGAGATGACGTCCATGGGGACCTGGCCCGCCACCGCGTCGATCCAGTCGAAATCACCACCGGCCAGCGCGGGTTCGAGGTAGCGCAGGGTGATGTCGCGGATGCGGTCGCTCATCTCGGTGACCCGGCGCGGGGTGAAGCCCTGATAGACCAGCTTGCGCAAGCGCAGGTGCCGCGGGTCGTCCATGGCCAGGAAGGACATGGTCCGCCATGCGTGCGGCCCCCAGGCGGCGGGGTCCAGCGAGACGCCGTTGGCACTGGAGAGCTTGATGTTGTCTCGGAAGCCGGCCGTCACATCGACGTGCCGGGACAGCGCCCAGAAGTCCAGGCCGGGATGGTGGTACACCGGCGCCTCGGTGCGCAACCGCTGGTACACGGGGTAAGGGTCCTCGTGGATGCGGTAGTCGTAGGGGTCGAACAGCAGCGGCTCTAGGGAGGCTGCGGTCATGGTGTGTGCACCTCGTATTCGGTAACGCGTTCATCGGCTCTGACGAACGTTTTCCAGCAACGAAGACACGCAGCTGGACATGTGTCTGTACGGTACTAGCGACGGGATGGCCTGACAACGGGATCCCGCGAACCGAATCGGCAACGGACGCGCAAACTGAAACAGGTTCTTGCGTACCCCCGAGCCGCGAATCTATAGTCCGTACACGTGTCCGGACAGCATGGGAGCTACCTATGAGCCCGAGCGATCTCGTCCCCGACGGCGGTTCGCACCTGCTGATCGGCGGCAAGTTGACGCCCGGCGGCGGCGGCGTGTTCACCACCGCCAACCCGGCCACCGGGGAAACGCTCGGCTATGCCGCCAATGCCGACGCCGCCGATATGGATGCGGCCATCGCCGCCGCCCGCACCGCCTTCGACACCACCGACTGGTCGCGCGATCCGGGTTTTCGCGCGACCTGCCTGCGACAGCTGCGGGATGCCCTGCGCAGCCACCTCGAGGACCTGCGCGAGATCACCATCGCCGAGGCGGGCGCCCCGCGCATGCTGACCAGCGGGCCGCAGCTGGAGGGCCCGGTCGGCGATCTCGGATACTTCGCCGACCTCGCCGAGAACTACGCATGGGAAACCGATCTCGGCATCGCCTCGCCCATGGGGATCAAGAGCTCGCGACTGCTGCGGCGAGAACCCATCGGCGTCGTGGGCGCGATTACGCCTTGGAACTTCCCGCATCAGATCAATTTCGCCAAGCTGGGCCCGGCGCTCGCGGCGGGCACCACTGTGGTGCTCAAGCCCGCGCCCGACACTCCGTGGTGCGCGGCGGCCGTGGGACGGATCATCGCCGAGGAAACCGATATACCGGCCGGAGTGGTCAATATCGTCACCTCCGACGACCACGAGCTGGGCGCGCAGCTGGTCACCGATCCGCGGGTGGACATGATCTCGTTCACGGGGTCGACACGGACCGGCAAGGCCGTCATGGCCGCGGCGGCGGCGTCGCTGAAGAAGGTGTTCCTGGAGCTGGGCGGCAAGTCGGCGTTCATCGTGCTGGACGACGCGGATCTCGCTGCGGCGGTCAGCTATGCGGCGTTCGGGGTGTGCGTGCACGCCGGGCAGGGGTGTGCGATCAGCACCCGGCTGCTGGTGCCGCGGACGCTGCACGATCAGGCGGTCGAGGCGGCCGCGCGCACCCTCGCCAATATCGCGCCCGGTGACCCCGCGAAACCCGCAACCGTGTGCGGCCCCGTCATTTCCGAGCGGCAGCTGGCCCGCGTCGAGCGCTACCTCGATATCGCGCGCGCCGAGGGCGGCACCATCGTGACCGGCGGAAAGCGGCCGGACCGCGTGGGCGGATGGTTCATCGAGCCGACCCTCATCACGGGTCTGCCCAATAGCTCCACCGTGGCCCAGGAGGAGATCTTCGGGCCCGTCCTCACCGTCATCCCGCACGACGGTGACGCGGATGCCGTGCGCATCGCCAACGACTCCCCCTACGGTCTGTCCGGCTCGGTGTGGGGACGCGATCCCGAGCGGCTGCGCGCGGTCGTGGCGGGCGTGCGCACCGGGACGCTCAGCGTCAACGGCGGCATCTGGTATTCGGCCGACGCGCCCTTCGGCGGCTATAAGCAGTCCGGCATCGGCCGGGAAATGGGCGTCCTCGGGTTCGAGGAATACACCGAGACCAAACTCATCGCGACCGGCGTCTGAGGAGTATTGACATGGGCCGATTCACCGACAGGTCGATCATCGTCACCGGGGCCGCGCGCGGCATCGGCGCCGCCTACGCGCGGGCGCTGGCCGCAGAGGGCGCGAAAGTCGTTGTCGCCGACCTGAACAGCGAGCTGGGCGAGACCGTGGCGAAGGAGATCACCGCCGCGGGCGGGGTCGCGGTCTTCGCGCAGGTCGACGTGGCCGATCCGGCCTCCGCCAAGGCGGTCGCCGATTTCACCGTCGCCGAGTTCGGCGGCATCGACCACCTGGTCAACAATGCCGCCATCTACGGCGATATGAAGCTCGACATCCTGCTGACCGTGCCATGGGACTACTACAAGAGGTTCATGGCCGTGAATCTCGATGGCGCGCTGAATATGACGCGCGCGGTATACCAGCACCTCGCGGCGGCGGGCGGCGGGTCGATCGTCAATCAGTCGTCCACCGCGGCCTGGACCTACTCCGGGTTCTACGGGCTGGCCAAGGCCGGGATCAACAGCCTCACCCAGCAGCTGGCACATGAGCTGGGGCACTCCAAGATTCGGGTGAACGCCATCGCGCCCGGGCCCACCGACACCGAGGCCACCCGCGGCATCGTGCCGGAGAAGTTCGTGGATCAGCTGGTGAAGCAGATGGCGCTCAAGCGGCTCGGGACCACCGAGGACATGGTGGGGGCATGCCTGTACCTGCTGTCCGACGACGCCGCGTGGGTGACCGGTCAGGTGCTGAATGTCGATGGGGGGCAGGTCTTCCGGCCATGAGCGAGAATCGGGAAGTCTCGGTCGGGTTCATCGGGCTCGGCAATATGGGCGCTCCCATGGCGCAGCGGCTGGTCGAGTGGCCGGGCGGGCTCGTGGTGTGCGATGTGCGGCCGGACGCGGTGCGGCCGTTCACCGACGCGGGGGCCACCGCCGCCGGCACCCCCGCCGAATTGGGCGAGCGGTGCGGCGTCATCTCCGTGGTCGTCCTCGACGACGACCAGGTGCGCACGGTTGTGACCGGCCCCGACGGGCTGTTGCAGACCGCGAAACCGGGCACGGTGATCGCCGTGCACTCCACCATCTCCGACCGCACCGCCGTGCAGCTGGGCGCCGAATGCGCCTCGCACGGTGTGGAATTCGTGGACGCGCCGATCAGCGGCGGCGCTCCGGCCGCGCAGCGCGGGGCGCTGGCCGTCATGGTAGGCGGCAGCGGTGCCGCCTTCGACGCCGTGCGGGAACCGTTCGGGCGCTTCGGATCCCTGGTCATCCACGCCGGTGAGGTCGGGGCGGGCACGCGTATGAAGCTGGCGCGCAACCTGCTGCACTTCGTCGCGTTCACCGCGGCCTCCGAGGCACAGCGGCTGGCCGAGGCGGCCGGGCTGGACATCACCCAGCTCGGCAAGGTGGTCCGGCATTCCGACTCGCACACCGGCGGGCCCGGCGCGATCATGCTGCGGAAGACCACCGCACCGGTCGAGGCGGATGACTTCTGGTTCACCGTCCTCGGCCACGTCCGCGACCTCGGTGAGAAGGATCTGGCGCTGGCGCTGGATCTGGCCGGGCGGCTGGATGTCGAACTACCGCTGGCGTGGCGCGCATTGCACGATCTGGGTGACGGGCTCGGTGTGGGGCCCGGAGCGATTGCGAAGGAGCAGAAGTGATGGCATCGCGAAGCGATTCGGCCCGGGATGGCGGCGGGACGACGGGCGGGCGTGATGAGCGGATCCCCTCGGAGCAGCGGCAGCGGGGGTTGAAGAGGATGTCGGAGGTGTACGGGTTCGATCTGCCGAACCTGACCGATGATCCGTTCTTCGAGGTCACCGTCGACCACCTCTTCGGCGATATCTGGAATCGGCCGGGCCTGTCCATGCGGGACCGGCGGCTGCTGCTGCTCGGCGCCATTGTCGCGCAGGGACATTCGGAGATCGCCGAGATCCAGGTGGGCGCGGCCCTGCGCAATGGGGAACTCGACGCCGATCAGCTGCGTGAGATCGCGGTGTTCCTGGCCCACTACGTGGGCTGGCCCGCGGCCACCAAGCTGGACGGCGTCATCCGCAAAACGCTCGCCAAGGACAAGAAGAAGTAATCCTACCCGCAGTGAGGAATTCGAAGACAATGGCGGAAACCGCAAGCGTCCGGCCGCTTCTGGCCAGTGAGGTCGAATCCTGGGATTTCCGGGCCGATGTCGTGGTCGTCGGCTTCGGCATCGCCGGGGTGTGCGCGTCCCTCGAGGCCGCCCGCGCCGGGGCCGATGTCCTGGTGCTGGAACGTACCGGGGGCTGGGGCGGTGCGGCCGCCATGTCCGGCGGCTTCATCTATCTGGGCGGCGGCACCGCGCTGCAGAAGAAGCTCGGTTTCGAGGACACCGCCGAGAACATGGAGGCGTTCCTCACCGCGGCCCTGGGTCCCGGCGTGGACAAGGCGAAGATCCACGACTACTGCCAGGGCAGTGTCGAGCACTTCGATTGGCTTGTCGCCCAGGGCGTTCCGTTCAAGGAGGAGTTCTGGGGCGAGCCCGGCTACGAACCGCCGGGCGACCAGGGCCTGATGTACTCCGGCGGCGAGAACGCCGCGCCATTCAAGGACACCGTTCCGCCCGCGCCGCGCGGTCATCTGGCCTGGACCAAGGACAAGAAGCTGGGTGAGAAGGGCGGCGGCTACATGCTGATGGAGCCGCTCGCGCAGAAGGCCGACGAGCTCGGCGTGCGCCACGAATACGACGTGCGCATGCGGCGGCTCATCGTCGACGAGGCCGGGCGCGTGGTGGGTGTGGCCGCCACCCGCTACGGCAAACCCGTCCATGTGCGCGCCGAGCGAGGCGTGGTGCTGGCCACCGGCAGCTTCGCCTACAACCACGAGATGGTGGAGCGCTTCGCGCCCAAGATCTCCGGCCGCCCCGCCGCCACGGTCGAGGAGCATGACGGCATCGGCATCCGGGTCGCGCAGGCGCTGGGCGCGGATCTGGCGCACATGGACGCCACCGAGGTGGCGCTGATCGTGGATCCGCAGGTGGTGGCGCGCGGCATCCTGGTGAACGGGCGCGGACAGCGGTTCATCACCGAGGACACCTACCCGGGCCGCATGGGCCAGGCCGTGCTGCAGGAGCAGGGCAATCAGGCGTATCTCGTGATCGACGAGCTCGCGCTGGAGGAGGCGTTCGATACCCAGTCGTCCATGTCGTTCCTGCGCATCGCGCCGACCTGGGTGGCCGAGACGGTCGCCGAGCTGGAGAGCGAGATGGGTCTGCCCGAGCACACGCTCCAGGCCACCATCGACCTCTACAACCACCACGCGGCACAGGGCATCGACCCGTTCCTGAACAAGAAGACCGAATGGGTCAAACCCATCCGCACTCCGCTCGGGGCGTACGACCTGCGCGGCTACACCGGTGGTTTCACCCTCGGCGGCCTGCGCACCGATCTGGACTCCCGAGTCCTGCACGTCTCCGGCGAGCCCATCCCGGGCCTGTACGCCGCGGGCCGCGTCACCTCCGGCATCTGCGCCGGCGGCTACGCCTCGGGCTGTTCACTCGGCGACGGCAGCTTCTTCGGCCGCCGCGCCGGCGTCTCCGCCGCCAAGCCGCTCTGAAAGGTGCGCTCCCCCATGCGTTTCGGCATCGTCCTGTTCACCAGCGACCGCGGCATCAGGCCCGCGGCCGCCGCCAAGGCCGCCGAAGATCGAGGCTTCGACTCCTTCTTCGTCCCCGAACACACCCACATTCCCGTCAAACGCGAGGCCGCCCACCCGCAGACCGGCACCGCCGATCTCCCCGACGACCGCTACATGCGCACCCTCGACCCATGGGTGTCCCTGGGCACCGCGGCCGCCGTCACCTCCCGCATCGAGTTGTCCACCGCGGTAGCGCTGCCCACCGAGAGCGACCCCATCACGCTCGCCAAGACCATAGCCACCCTCGACCATCTCTCCGGCGGCCGTGTCACGGTCGGCGCCGGATTCGGCTGGAACACCGACGAACTCAGCGATCACGGCGTCCCCGGCAACAAGCGCCGCACCGTCCTGCGCGAGTACGTCGAAGCCATGCGCGCCCTGTGGACCCAGGAAGAAGCCTCCTACTCGGGTGATTTCGTCTCCTTCGGCCCCAGCTGGGCCTGGCCCAAGCCGATCCAGCCCCACATCCCCGTCCTCATCGGCGCCGGCGGCACCGAGAAGACCTTCAAGTGGATCGCCCGCTCCGGCGACGGCTGGATCACCACGCCCTACGAATCCGACGTCTCCGCCTCCACCGGCCTCCTGCTGAAGCACTGGCAGGAAGCAGGCCGCGAGGGGACTCCGCGGGTGGTGGCCCTCGCCTACAAACCCGACCCCGAAAAACTATCGGCCTGGGCCGAAGCCGGAGTCACCGACGTCCTGTACGGCCTCCCCGACAAACCCGAACCCGAGGTGCTCGCCTACCTCGACCGCCTGGCGGGCAAACTCGCGCCGCTCGGCATGGACACCCGATCCGCCTGACCCGCAACCGGCGATCACGCTGAATCGCTGATGTTCGACTAGTTGCAGGCGGCGATGCGCTGCAGAACGCGCAGAGCGCCGACGGCGGTGAGTTCCCGGAACTTTCCGCTGTCGGCGGCTCGACGGTGGAGAACGTCGGAGCCGCGGAGCGCGAGGAGGCCGCCGCCGGCGATCCAGTGCACCCAGTCGTCGTAGGCGTCGACGGCGGCGCTGTCGGAGGGCGGGTCGAGGATCAGGAGCAACCGCAATGGCGTACGCCATGTTCGGACGGCGTGCTCGTAGCTCTCGGATTCATCGGCCGAATGGGCGGCTATTTCGAGAATCGCGCCCTTGTTCGCGTAGGACCGGGCGGCTTCGGAGAATGCGCGGGCCTCGTCCGCAGAGAGGGTGCGGGCGATCCTGTCGACCAGTGTCGGCAATTCCCGAGGAATCGCGGAGAGCGCCGTGGTGGGCATTCGAAAGCCTTTCTAGGGGACGCTCATTCATGTGGATCGCGCAAATCGCGAGTTGCTCGGCGGGTCGAGCAATAGTAGCATCCGGACACGTGTCTGATCCCGCATCCGCCCGCCCAGCGGTGAGCATGGAGGCCACGCGTCGGCGTCTCACCGAGAAGCAGGCCGATACCGTGGACCGATTGACGCGGGCGGCCATGGATGTGCTCTCGCGGGAGGGATTCGCGGGGCTCACCGTGCGGATGGTGGCGGCGCAGGCGGGCGTGGGGACGGCCACCGCGTACACCTATTTCTCCTCGAAGGAACACCTGGTCGCGGAGATGTTCTGGCGGCGGTTGGCCGCGATGGAACCGCCCGCCGGAGACGAACCCGATTCGACCGCGCGGGTGCTGGGCGTCTTGCGGCAGATCGCACTGCTGCTGGCCGATGAGCCGGCCCTCGCGGGTGCGGTGACGGCCGCATTGCTGGGGACCGATCCGGATGTGGCGCATCTGCGGTTGCGGATCGGCAGTGAGATCCGGCGCCGGCTGATCGAGGCGCTGGGCGCGGACGCCGATCTCGAACTGGTGGAAACTCTCGAAATGATCTACGCGGGCGCGCTGGTGCGCGCGGGCATGGGCTATGCGTCCTACGCCGAAATCGCCGAGCGCATGGAAAGATCCGCGCTGCGCGTGCTGCGCCACTGAGATCCCTTGCTGTGCAATGGATTCCGTAGGACCGGCGACGGTCGTGCGCGGTGCGGCACCACCGCCGCGCACGACCGTCGGAAGGCTGAACGGCAGCCCCGAAGGCCTACAGCGCCGCCTCGATGGCGGCGACGATCGCCGGATCCTTGGGCTCGGTGCGCGGACGGAACCGCCCCAGCACCGCACCGTCGCGTCCGATCAGGAACTTCTCGAAGTTCCACTGGATGTCCCCGGCCTCACCGGCGGCGTCCGCGACCCGGGTCAGTTCCCGGTACAGCGGGATCCGGCCCTCACCGTTGACGTCGCTCTTCTCCAGCAGCGGGAAGTCCACTCCGTAGGTGGCGGAACAGAATTCAGCGATCTCCTCGGCGGTGCCGGGCTCCTGGCCCATGAACTGGTTGCACGGCACACCGATCACCGTGAAGCCCTGCGGCCCATAGGTCTGCTGCAGTTCGACCAGGCCCGAATACTGCGGGGTGAGCCCGCACTTGGAGGCGACATTGACCAGCAGGACGGCCTTGTCGCCGGCCAGTTCGGCCAGCGTGGTGGGCTTGTCGGAGAGCGTGCGCAGCGGAATCTCGCGAAGATTGGTCACAAGCACGAATACTAGAACGAGTTCGTTGGATGCACCGGTTCAGGAGTAACGCACCTGCCAGTGCTTGATCCCATTGATCCAGCCCGATCGCAGCCGCTGCGGTGGTGCGACCTCGGTGATTTCCGGCATGGCGTCGGCGATGGCATTGAACATCAGATCGATCTCCAGCCGCGCCAGATTCGCGCCTACACAGAAGTGGTTTCCGGTGCCGCCGAATCCGACGTGCGGATTGGGGTCGCGCTCCACATCGAATTCGAAGGGATGGTCGAAGACTTCCTCGTCGAAGTTGGCGGAGCTGTAGAAGAGCCCGACCCGCTGCCCCTCCAGAACGTTCTGCCCGCCGATTTCGGTGTCGCGCACAGCGGTCCGCTGGAATGCCGTCACCGGCGTCGCCCAGCGCACGATTTCGTCGGGCGCGGTGCGCGGCCGCCGCCGCTTGTAGAGATCCCATTGATCAGGATGGTCCACAAAGGCTTTCATGCCGTGCGCTATGGCATTGCGGGTGGTTTCGTTGCCCGCCACCGACAGCAGGATGACGAAGAACCCGAACTCGTCCGATCCCAGGGCCTCGCCGTCCACATCGGCGGTGACCAGCTGGGTGACGATGTCGTCGACCGGGCGTGACCGGCGCTCTTCGGCCATGTTGTAGGCGTAGCCGAGCAGCTCGGCATTGGCGGTCATATTGTTGCCCGCGAATTCCGGATCGTCATAGTTGAGCAGCTGATTGGACCACGTGAACAGCTTGTGCCGATCGTCCTGCGGCACGCCGAGCAGTTCCGCGATGGCCTGCAGCGGTAGCTCGCACGCCACCTGTTGCACGAAATCGCCGCCGCCGCTTGCTTTCGCCTCCCGGACGATCTTTTGCGCGCGTTCGGTGAGCGCGGTCCGCAATCCCTCGATGGCGCGCGGGGTGAACCCCTTGGAAACGATGCGCCGGATCTTGGTGTGCTTGGGCGGATCCATATTCACCAGCAGCGCTTCACGCCCCAGCTCGAGCTGCTCGGGTTCGGAGTCGGAGGGCATTCTGATGATGGAGCCCTTGCGATTCGAGGACCAGAGCTCCGGTCTCCGGGATATCTCCTTGACGTCCTCATGGCGGGTGATCACCCAGTAACCGTCGTCGTCCATGGGTGCGGCCTGCTCGGGTGTCTGCGCATTCCACCAGACCGGCGCGGTGCGTCGCAGCAGGGCGAACTCCTCAGCGGGACTACGGTCGGCCCAGAGTGCGGGATCGGTGAAATCGAATCCGGCCGGTATTGACGGAACAGACACTGTTCCTCCTCGGGCAAGGTGCCGCTATGATCACGAAATTGGAACGTGTTTCACATGAATTGAATCATGCCGACCTGCGGCCGGACAGCGTTTCCGGCCTTCGCTCCCGGCTCCCGCGCGCCCCGCGAGGGCAGTTACCCCGCAGCAGCGGTTCTGAAACATGTTCAACGAAGACTCGCCAGCCCGGCAAGATCACCGAACCCACCCTGAAGTCGATCTTGTGACTGGACATCATGTCCAGTGTGTCGGCAGACTAGAACTTGTTCTACAGTGATGCCAGGCACACTCGAAGATGAGGTAACTGATATGACCGCTTCCCCGGGCTCCACGTCCGAAGCCGATTACGTCGTTGTTGGTGCGGGTAGCGCCGGTGCGGTGGTGGCCGGACGACTCGCCCAGCGCGGCGCGAGCGTGATCCTGTTGGAGGCCGGGCGCAAGGACAACACCCAGCTGGTCACCCGCCCCGGCATGATCTCGATGGTCCACACGGTCCCGCAGCTGAAGAAGCTGGTGGCGTGGAAGCAGTACTCGGTCCCGCAGAAGCACGCCAACGACCGTGAAATCCCCTTCACCCGCGGCAAGGTGCTGGGCGGATCCAGCTCCATCAACGGCATGCTCTACGTGCGCGGCAACCGCGCCAACTTCGACTCCTGGGCCGCCGAGGGCAACAAGGGCTGGAGCTACGACGAGGTCCTGCCCGCCTACAAGCGCCTGGAGAACTGGGTCGACGGCGCGGACGACTACCGCGCCACCGGCGGCCCGATCGAGGTGACCCGCCCGCGCGAGATCACCCCGATCTCCGAGGAATTCATTACCGCCGCGTCCGAGACCCTCGGCGCGCCGATCATCAAGGACTACAACGGCGCGTCGCAGGAAGGCATCTCGATCTTCCAGCAGAGCGTCAAAGACGGCCTGCGCTACAGCTCGTCGCGCGGGTTCATCACCAATATGCCGAACGCGAACTTGACCGTTCTCACCCACGTGCACGCCACCCGCGTAGTGATCGAGAACGGCCGCGCCACCGGCGTCGAGATCGCCGAGAAGAACGGCTCCCGCCGCGTGGTGCGGGCCGCCAAGGAGGTCATCGTCTCCGGCGGCGTCATCGGCTCGCCGCAGCTGCTCATGCTCTCGGGCATCGGCCCGGCCGGGCACCTGCGCGACCTCGGCATCGAGGTGCATGCGGACCTGCCCGTCGGCCAGAACCTGCACGATCACCTGTTCGTGCCCATGACCTTCGTATCCAAGAAGGCCATCCACCGCGGCATTCCGACCTACTTCGCACGCGGCATCCTCAAGGAGATGCGCAATCCGGGCAGCTCCTTCATGGGCCGCACGGTCTTCGAGGCCGTCGGCTTCGTCAAGACCAAGTTCGCCGAGGGCGACCACCCGGACATGCAGATCCACACCCTGCCGTGGAGCTACCCGACCCCCAACCAGGATCTCGACAAGCTGCACCTGGTGGACCGCCGCCCGGCGCTCACCGTCATGCCCAGCCTCATCTACCCGAAGAGCCGCGGCGAACTGAAGCTGGCCTCGCCGGACCCGTTCGCCTCGCCGCTCATCGATCCGGCCTACCTCACCGACCCCCGGGACACCGAGTTCCTGGTCGAGGGCATCAAGATGATCCGGGAGGTCATGTCCAACAAGAGCATCGCGGGCGACATCACCGAGAACTTCTTCCCTGGCCAGGAGTGGGCGGACGAGACCGCGCTGCGGCGCGAGCTGCCCAACCGGGTGCACTCCATCTACCACCCGGTCGGCACCTGCCGCATGGGTGTGGACGAACGCGCGGTCGTCGACCCGACGCTGAAGGTGCATGGCATCGAGGGGCTGCGCGTGGCCGACGCCTCGATCATGCCGAGCATCACCGGCGGCAACACCAACGCGCCGAGCTACATGATCGGCGAGAAGGCCGCCGAATTCATCGGGTGAGTCCCACTCTCGAAACTCTCAGGGCTCGCCCCTGAGACCCCAGAACCGCGGCGGAGTGCTGCTACTTCCCTGGTAGCTCCGACGCACGGGTCAGCGGATCACGACCACCGCCGACCCGGACAGCCCCGGGCCTACCACCTCTCGGCCCGGGGCTGTTGTTCTTCTCATCCGGAGGAGTCATGGTGTCCCTGTCCGTCGATGTGTGGCTGAGCGCGCCGCTCGCCGAATCAGCCGCTCGCGCAAAGCAATTGCTCGAGCTCGGGGTAGACGGCGTGTTCACGTTCGAAGGCGCGCACGATGTGTTCATGCCGCTCACGCTGGCCGCCGGGTCCGGAGTCGACATCATGACCAATGTGGCGATGGCGTTCCCGCGCAGCCCGATGCATCTGGCACACGCGGCGTGGGATCTCCAGGCGCTGTCGGGCGGGCGATTCCGGCTCGGGCTCGGGAGTCAGATCCGGACCCACATCGAACGGCGCTATGGCAGCGCCTGGTCGGAGCCGGTGGAGCGGATGCGCGACACCGTGCTGGCGGTGCAGGCCATCCTGCGGGCCTGGCAGCACGGGGACCGGCTGGACTATCGCGGGCGGTTCTGGCGGCACACGCTCATGCCACCTCAGTTCGATCCCGGGCCGAATCCCCATGGGGCGCCGCCGGTTCTGGTCGGCGCACTGGGGCCGCGCATGACCGCGATGGCGGCGGAGGTGGCGGACGGGTTGCTGGTGATGCCGTTCAATACCGAGCGACACTTCCGGGAGCGGACACTGGCCGCCGTCGCGAAGGGGCGTGGAGACTCGACCCGGCCGTTCGAAGTCATCGTGGAAGCCATTGTGGCCATGGGCGATTCGGAGCGGGAACTGTTCGAGGCGCGGCGGGCCGTGCGAAATCTGCTGGCGTTCTATGGATCCACGCCCGCCTACCGCCCGGTACTCGAGGTCGAGGGCTGGGCGGATCTGCAACCCGAACTCAACCTGCTGTCCAAGCAGGGGCGATGGCGGGAGATGGCCGGGCTGATCGACGACCCGATGGTGGATGCCCTGACCGTCAGCGGCACACCCGCCGAATGCGCCGCGCTGATCCGACGGCGCTTCGGCGACAGCGCCGCTCGGGTCTGCTGCTATTTCCCGGGCTACCAGGTCAGCGATGCCGCCATCGCCGAGCTGGTAGCCGCACTGCACTCCTGACTCGGGCCGCCCTGAAGGTCGGTCGCAACGTTCTCGATTCGCACGAACCGGCACCGCGGACCCGGTGGGCCGGAAACTGGCGGTCGTCGTTGTCGAGCAAGACCGCGAAAACCCCTCATTAGCAGGAATTTTCACTATTACAAGATCTTGTTAAGGCCGTGCCAAGCGCGGCTCGGCATCGTATGTGTCAACGCCGGAACACACCGGCGGGCCCAGCAAGCCACCATCCGGGGTGGGAACGCTGTGGGCCGACCCGTCTACGAGGGGTGGCGGGTCGGCCCACAGTAAACCAACCAACCGATACCGCTATTGGGACATGGCCTACCGCGAAGGGGGTGGTGGGCCAGCAGTGGACCCGCCGAGTCCGACCACGAGGGGTGTCGGACACGGCGGGTTCTCGGCTTTTCACCCTCCACTTCGCTCCGCGCGGGCGCACGGAGCTGAGACTGCCGTTCTTGCCTCCTGCGCTTCCTCCGAGGCGCAAGTCATGGAGCCGTTCACTCCCCGCACCGCGCGTGGGGAGTCGGACCGCAGTCCAGAACGAGCGTTCCCCTCCCACGCTTGCGCTGTGAACCACCGGGCCGAGGCTCGGAAACGCCCGTCAATGATCTTGTTATCTCCGATTGTGGCCGCCGGTACCCGGCACACGGCATCATGTAGGTAAGTGCGCCAAGAAGATTGGGATTGACGATGGAAACCTTGATCGTCTTCGTGTTGGCCTGCCTGATCTACTGGTGGGGCCTAGTCTGACGTGGGAGTCTGCGCGACCGCGTACAGCGCGTCCGCTATGCGGCGGCTGAAGTGGTCGGCATCCTCGGTGCCGTGCGTGAGGGCGCGCATCAGTGTCGCGCCGCGCAGGAATTCGAATATCGCCTCGACATCGCAATCACCGGCCGCCTGCCCCGATTCGGCGGCGACCGTGAGCAGCTCGCGCAACGCTTGAATGGTGGGCCGTTCGCCGCCGTCGAGCAGGCGGCGGTAGCTCTCCCGATCGTCGTGATACTCCGAGAGCAGACCGGGGATGGCCGAGCGGGCCGCGGGGTGCGCGGCGGCATGGAGGAACAGGCGCGTCCAGGCCAGCAAGTCGGTGCGCAGATCGCCGCTGGGGACCGGATGATTCTCAGTATCCAGCGCGAAGATCGCATCCTCCACCAGGGCGCGCTTGCCGGGCCAGCGGCGGTAGATCGAGGTGGTGACGACGCCGGCGCGCCGGGCCACGGCCGCGATGGTGGTGGCCTGGTAGCCGTCGCGGACCAGGAGTTCCTGGGTCGCGGTCAGCACCAGGGCGTCCAGCTGCGGGTCGCGTGGCCGGCCGGGGCCGGTGCGGGCGGTCCCTGCTGCGGTCACGGGACTTCCTCTCGCTCGGGTCGGGGGCAAATTCTGAAACAGGTTACATCGCGGCGACATTTTAAATACGCTACAGCGCGTATTCTAATATGGTGTGGGCCGGGCCACACCCCACGGGGGCAACCGTCGATGTCGACGCCCCAGGACGAACCGCTCACCCACCAGCTCGCCACCACCTTCGACCACGTGCAGCAGGGCGATCTGCGCTGGACCGAACGGGCGCCGCGGACCCGCGCAGACCCGCAAGGGAGGTCCGCAATCTCGAGTACCAGGAGACCTTCTCGGCCGCGCTGCTGTCGATCCCCTTACTGCGCATGACCCATCTGGTACAGCTCCGCCGGAAATGAACATCACCGGATTCCGCACCCCCCGCATCGAGCAATCGCTCGACTGACACTGTCGGCACCAAGGCCGAGCAGCCGTCGTATCGTGAACGACTCCGCCCCCGGCGTGCTGCCGGGGGCGGAGTCTGTTGCAGGTGTCGCCGACTAGCGGGTTTCGATCAGTTCCTCGGCCTCCGACTCGGACGGAACGCCCTCCGGCGCAGCCGACTTCGCGCCCTTCATCAAGAAGAAGGCCACCACCGTGGCGGCCAGCACCGCCGCGCCACCGGCCAGGAAGGTGTTCGACATGGCGTCGGTGAAGGCGTCGCGGGCCGCGGCCACCAGACTGCCGTCACCGGTGGCGAAGGCGCCGGCGATGCCCTCCCGGGCCGCCGCCGGGGCGTCGGCGGGCATGCCATTGGTGTAGGTGCCGGCCAGCACCGCGCCGAGCACCGCGACACCGAGCGCACCACCGGTCTGCTGGATGGTGTCGTTGAGCGCCGAACCCACACCCGCCTGCTCCGGCGGGATCGCACCCATCAGCGCACCGACCGCGGCCGGCATCGCCAGGCCCGCACCGGCGCCGACCAGCGACATGGCCAGGGCGGGCAGCCAGAAACCGGAGTCGGAGGTGAGCGCGGCCAGGGCCCCGAAGCCGCCGACCAGCACCAGCATGCCGACCAGGGTGACGGGACGCACGCCCAGCTTCCGCACCAGCCCGGCACCCAGGCCGTTGAACGCCAGCGCGGTCAGCGCGAACGGCGTGAAGGCGAGGGCGGTCTTGATGGGCGAGTAGCCGAGCACGAATTGCAGGTACTGGGTCAGCACCAGGGTCAGGCCGGCATTGGCGAAGGTGGCCAGCACCAGCGAGAAGCTGGATCCGGTGAAGACCCGGTTGCGGAACAGCTGCAGCGGAACCATCGGATGCTCGGCCTTCAGCTCCCGAATCACGAAGGCCGCCAGCACGACAACCGCCAGCACCAGCGTCACCCAGGTGCCGCCCAGGCCCTTGGCCGGGAACTCGATGATGGACCACACCAACGACACCATGCCGACGATCGAGAGCACCATGCCCGGGAGATCGATCGGACGGGCGGGCCCCTTGGACTCCGGCATCAGGGCGAAGGCGGCCACAATGGCCAGCGCCGCGATCGGCACGTTCAGCAGGAAGACCGAACCCCGCCAGAAGTGATTCAGCAGCGCGCCGCCCAGCACCGGGCCGCCGACCATGCCCAGCACGGATACCCCGGTCCATGCGGCGATCGCCTTGGGACGTTCGTCCTCGTCGAACACGGTGATCAGGATGGACAGCGTGCTCGGCATGATGAGCGCGCCGCCCACCGCCATGATCACGCGGCCGGAGATGAGCATCCCCGCGGTGGTCGCGTAGGCGGCGATGAGTGAAGCCGCGCCGAAGAGCGTGAGCCCGAGCACCATCACCAGCCTGCGGCCGAAGCGGTCCGACAGGCTGCCGGTGGTGAGCAGCAGGCCCGCGAAAACCAGGATGTAGGAGTCGATCACCCACTGCAGGGCCTGGGACCCGGCGTGCAGGTCGATCGCGATCTCCGGCAGCGCCACGGTGAGGACCATATTGTCGATCACCAGCACGAGCGTGGCGAGGCAGAGCACGACCAGGATCAGCCAGCGCTTCGGATTGCGCTGCGCCGCAGGCGATGTCAGCGCCTCGGTCAAATCGGATGCAGTCATTTCGGTTCCCTCGAGAAGGTCTTCCGCACACTGTGCGGCGATATCGAACACCGTACGGCCTCCGTACACTGTTCGCAATAGGGAACGGTGTACGGCGAGACGAACGGCGTTCTGGCTGGGGGTTATGCTTGTCCGCGGACGAAGGAGGAAAAGCCATGGCGGCGAAAGCGCACCAGTTCTCGTCGGTATGGACCCGCCCGGAACGGCAGCGGCGGGATCAGCCCGCACTGAGCCGGGAGCAGATCGTGGCCGAGGCGCTCGCCCTCCTCGACACCGAGGGATATGACGCCCTCAGCATGCGACGGCTCGGCGGCCGCCTCAATGTCGGAGCCACCTCGCTGTACACCCACGTCACCAACAAGGACGAGATCCTCGAGTTGGTGATCGACGCGGCGTTCGGCGATGTCGGCCTGCCCGCCACCATCGTGGCGGCGAACTGGCGCACCGACCTGCTGGCCCTCGGCAAGGACCTGCGCGCGACGGTGCTCCGCCACCCCTGGATCAGCACCGCCATGACCGGAGCTGGACTCGCCTACCTCGGCCCGAACCTCATGCGCATGTCCGACACCATGCTCGCCATTCTCGAGGCCGCCGGATTCGACGACCTCGACGCCGACCGGGCCTCCAATGCCATCTGGGCCTACGTACTCGGCTCCACCAGCACCGAGACCGCCATGCTCACCTCCGTCGCCCGCAGCGGGATGAGCGAGCAGGAGTGGTTCACCACGATGATGTCCATGGCCGAACAGGCGGCGCAGAACTACCCGCACGTCGCCAAACGCTATGACTTCTACCGTGACGCCGACGCCGCACAGTCCCGAGATGATTTCTTCGACGCGGAGTTAGGGCTCATCCTGGATGGGCTCGAGTTGCGGCGCAGTCGCAGAGCGGGGAAATAGACTGCGGCGCGCGCTGATTCAGTCCGATCCCGCCAATCGACGGCGCTGCGCCGGAGTCTCCACGATCACCGAGCCGATGACCAGCGCTGCCAGCACGGTCAGCAGTCCGGCCACCGGAATGTGCGTGGCGAACGGCAGCAACGCGGCCGCCAGCACGGCGGTGAGCAGCCGGATCACCACGACGGGCTCGCGAATTCCGGTGAAGGCAGCACGGGTCAGCGCTACCGAGACCAGGTAGACGATCACGCCACCGACGATGCAGTCCGCGGCGGTGGCGTTCGGATGCGAGCCGCCGCCGGTCACCGCGATGCCCATGGATGCCCCGGTCAAGGCGAGACCGAGCAGCAGCGGCAGGTGCCCGAAGGTGTAGAGGTGCAGGAGTTTTCCGGTGCGCGCCAATTCGGCGTGCGTCCCAGGGCGCATCCCGCTGCCATTGAAGTAGGACCACCACAGGCCCACGGTGAGCGCGAAGGCGGCGGCCGCGGTCACCGCCGCCCAGCCGGCGGTGTGCACGACCGCCAAACCATTGGTGAAACCCAGCACGGACTCGCCCAGGATCACAATGGTAAAGAGCCCGAAGCGTTCTCGCAGATGGTCGGTCTCCTGCTCGACGCGGGCCAGCCGCCGGGTCACCACCAGCGGCAGGGCCAGCTCCATGAGCATGGCGAGCGCCCAGGCGCCGTAGCGCAGCGGGCGCGCGTCGAAGGCGAGGCCGCCGAGCCAGCACACCGCACTCACGGCCGAACCCAGTGTGAAAGAACGGAATACGTCCTTCAGTGCCGGATTGCGCTGGGAGTCCCAGGCATACAGCAGGGCGACACCGGCTCGCGCCACCAGGTACGCGAGGACGAATCCGGCGTCCACGCCCCGGCTCTGGCCGACCGCGCCGGCGAACACCGCCATGCCGACGATGCCCGTCAGCCCGAAACTGGTGAGCAAGCGGTGGGCGGGTGTATCCCGATCGGCCCGATTGGCGTGCACCGCGTACAGGACCCACGCCCACCACAGCGGCACGAACAGTCCGGCCGCCGCGGCCACCGATCCGGCATCGGGGTGCGCGCCCACCCGATGCGTGATCTGCCCGACCGCCGCCGCGAACACCAGATCCCCGAAGCATTCGAACCAGGTGGCCCGGCGTGGTGTGGTGGTTTCCGGTGTGGCGGCGGAGCTTTCGAGCATGACGACCAAACTACTGACCGGTCAGCGACCCGTCGCGAGACTGGTGCCGCCATTGGCGTCGAGCACGACGCCGGTGATGAACCCGTTGGTGGCCAGCATGTGAATGGCGCGGGCGATGTCCTCGGGGCGGCCGACGCGGCCGACCGGAGTGGTCGCCACCAGGCCGTCGAACAGGGCGGTGCGCTGGGCCTCGGGCACCCGGTCCCACCACGGGGTGTCGATGACGCCCGGTGAGATGGCATTGATGCGCAGCGGGGCGAGTTCGACGGCGAGCGGCGGCACCATGGCGTCGAGCGCGCCGTTGATCGCGGCCAGGCCCGCGGTGCCGGGAAAGGCCGATCGGGACGAGCCGGCGGTCACCAGGGTGACAGAGCCCCGCGTATCCAGGTGCGGGAGCGCGGCTTTCAGGATGCGCACCTGCGGCCAGAACTTGCCGTCGAAACCGGCTGCCAGCTGGTCCAGGTCGAGTTCGGCGAAGGGACCGCTGCCGGCCGAGCCGCTCACCGAGATGACCAGGTGGTCGATGGTCCCGGCCTGGGCGAAGAAGGCGTCGATGTCGGTCTGGCTGGTGGCGTCCAGGGCGTAGCCGGCGGTCTTGCCGCCGATGCGGGCGATTGCCGCGTCCAGCTTGTCCCGGCCGCGGCCGGTGATGACTACCTCGGCGCCGTCTGCCGCGAAGGCCGCGGCGGTGGCCTCGCCGATGCCGGAGCTGCCACCCATGATGACGACGCGCGGTGTTGTGGTCATTGTCGGAACCCTCTCTGTCGCTGTCCGGCTATTCTTACGGAACTGACAGTCTCGACAACATTGCCGACGAGACGTTTAGTCTCGACAAAGCGAGTGAGTTGCATCACAGGAGGTGGATCATGGAAGCCGCGGCGGCACAGCCCAATCCGGTGCGACCGCACACCGGCCGACGCCGCAACGAGGCCACCCGCCAGGCCATCCTGGAGGCCTCGCTGCGGCTGCTCGGCGAATCCGAGGGCGCGCCGGTTACCATCGACGCCATCGCGCGGGCGGCCGGGGTCGGGAAGCAGACCGTGTACCGGTGGTGGCCGTCCAAGGGCGCGGTTCTCCTGGACGCGCTGACCGAACGGTCGGCGCTCGAGGTGCCGACGCCCGACAGCGGCTCGGTGCGCGCCGATCTTCGCACCATCGCCGAAGCGACTTTCCGTGGCGCGCAGAGCAGTTCGACCGCGCCCGCACTGCGCACCCTGGTACGCGAGGCGGCCCACGATCCGCATCTGGCGGAATTGCTGGCGACCTTCACCGCCCAGCGCCGGGAGGCCGTGCGCGCCGTCCTGGCCCGCGGGCAGCAGCGCGGGGAATTGCCCGCCGATGCCGACCTGGACCTCATGGTCGACCAGTTCTACGGCGTGTTCTGGTATCGCTTCATCCTCGGCCACGCACCGCTGGACGACGCGCTGGCCGAGCGGCTCACCGATTCGATTCTGGGCGGCGACCGAACAATTCGGCCGAACGATCGCCCTGCGCGAGATGCCGCAGTGCCGCGATGAGCTCGTCGCCGAGCACGTTTCCGACCACGACGGCCTCGGCCATGCCGTCGATATCGCCGCGCGAGGTCACCGCGGCCATATCGAGGTCGGCGATCGGCTCCAGGGTGCGCGCGTAGTCGTCGAGCCGATCCACGAGTTCGCCGTGGCCGAGTTGCCGGATCGCGCCCACCACTTCGGCGGCCGCGAACACGGCTGGATCGTCCCGTCCGACCCGCCAGCCCAGGCGGTCGAGCATGGCCCGCACCGCCGCGACGGCGGCGGTCCGCGACTCCTCATCGCAGAAAGCGATGCTGCGGGCGGCGGTGTGCTGGGCGACACCGAGGATCTTGTGCGCGCCGAGGTCCGAATCATCCAGGGCCGCGATCACATCGCGCGCCGATGCGATGGAGAGCCCGCCGACCTCGAGGAGCGCCCGGACGAGCCGGAGCCGGCGCAGGTGCGCGTCGTCGTACCGCGCCTGGTTACGGCCGGTCGCCTCGCCCTTGGGCAGCAGGCCTTCCCGCAGGTAGAACTTGATCGTCGGGGTGGACACGCCACTGGCCTTGCTCAGCTCCCCGATTCGCATCGAACCTCCTCGTGCCCACGCCCGGCTTGCGCTTCGAGAACCATTTTAGATAGCAGAGCTATCCATCGAAAGGGCCCCGCACTGCGGAAGGCGGTCCGAGCCGACGCCGCGTGCCGGGTGATCGCGGACACTAATCTGGACCGTTGCCCAGATCACAGAGGCGGGTCTGGAATAGATCCGGCAGGCCCCCGGTTGATCCCCTTGCCGGCGTCGGAACAGCCCCGGGCCGCACCCTTCGTCGCTACGAGCGACCACTCGCCGAGAGGCGCTTGTTGGGCGTCGGCTTCAACTTTCCGGGTTAGTCTGAGCGCATGCGGCGTATGCGCAGGGGGTTGGCCGGCGCGATTGCGGCGGTCCTGACGGCAGGCAGCATGATCATCGGCGGCGGTATCGCCGGGGCCATGCCGAATCGGCCGCGCTGCGCCGAACCCGCCGGGCGGGAATTCCAGCGCGCCGCGCCCGAGGACACCGGCGTCGACTCCGGTCTGCTGGCCGCCGCCCTGGACTTCGCCGCCTCCCGAAACCGCTTGAACGTGCAAGTGTTTCGGCACAACTGCCTGATCGGCACCGGCCCGACGAATACCGAAACCGATGCGGTGCCTTGGAATGTCTGGAGTGTCACCAAGAGCATCGTCTCCTTGCTCGCCGGAATTGCCTGGGATCAAGGGAAACTCGATATCGACGCACCCCTCGACCGCATTCTCCCGCCCGGTATCGGCGATGCCGAGCATCGCGCCATCACGGTGGAGAATCTGCTCCAGGAGACCTCCGGCCTGCGCGTCGGCGCTGTCACCGAAGGCATTACGGGCGTCGTCCCGATCGATCCGTTCAGTGCGGTGCAGGCGCTTGGCGTGCCCTTCGAGGATCCGCCGGGCACCACCTTCCAATACAGTCAGCGGAATGTGGACCTGCTGTCCTATGTGATCGAATTGGCCGTCGGCGAGCCGCTGCAGCAATTCGCGCAGCGGGAACTGTTCGGCCCCCTCGGAATTCAGCGCGGCGACTACTATTGGGCACGGGACCGGTCGGGCCACACCTACGGCTATGCGCATCTGTTCATCCCACCCGCCGATCTTGCCCGGCTGGGGATGCTGGTCGCCGAACACGGAAAATGGAACGGGCGCACCATAATTTCGGATGACTACCTGAAACGCGCCGCCACCGGGTCGAACGCCAACCCCTGCTATGGATACCTGTTCTGGACCGGCCCGGGTTGTGCGGAAAATCCCGAATTCCTGCCCGCCGACACCTATTCCATGTCCGGGCTCGGCCTGCAGCACGTATTCGTGGTGCCCAGCCTGGATCTCATGGTGGTGTGGACCGGCGTCTTCGGCGTCCACACCACGCAGGGTCTCAGCGGCCAACTCCAGTACGTCGGCGAGCCGTCGCACGAGTTCTTCCGCCGTCTGCTGGCGGCGTTGAACGACAACCCGATTCCCGATCCGGGCCCTTATGTGGAGGCGCCGCTATCGGTCGACTACCGATCCTTCGTCGACAACGATATCGCGCTGGCGGTCTTCGGCCTCGGTGCGGACGCGTATCCGGGCTGCACCGTGGCGTCCTGTCTGAACCTTCCGCTCGCGCCGCCGTTCAGCGACGCCCCGCCGGGCTGCCTGCTGGTGGCATGCGTCGGACCCGACCCGCGCACACCGGGTATTCGCTGACCGGCGACCGCCCGCGCTCAGGGGGTGACCGCGGCGCGGCCCGCCAACTCCCGTAACTCGTCGGCCGGTCGGCGACCGGCGAATTGCAGCAGATCCCGCACCACCGCACGGGCTCGATGATCGGTGTGCACCAGTTCCGGGGTTAGTCGCTCGGCATGGAGCAACGCCTCCAAGGCTTCGGTCGCCTGCCGCCGCTGCGCGTGCGCGCGGGCCACGTCGACCAGGAAGCGGGCCTGCCGGTCCGGAGACAGGGTCGAGGCATCGACGGTACGCGCGGTATCGAGCGCCTCGCCCGCGTCACCCAGTTCGACGGCCACCGCCACCGCGTGCACGGCGACCCCGGTCGGTCCGAACTCGGTGTCGAAATCGTTGCGGCCCTCGCCAAGCTGGTCGGCCGCGGTGCGCGCCGCCGCCAGCCCGGCGCGGGCCGCCGTGCGATTCCCATCCGTCGCGGCGATCACCGCCAGCATGAGCTGCAGAGATCCGTAGAGCGACAGCACTTCCGGACGCGGCTGCTCGGCCTCCACCTGCGCGGCCAGCGCCGCCACCGACACCCGCGCCGCCTGCTCGGCCTGTTCCAGCCGCTGCAGGCGCAGGAATGCCTGTGCCATGCGGTAGGTTCCGGCCACCACGCTGAGCGCGTCACCGGACTCCTCGGCCGCGGACAGCGCGCGATCGGCCGCCACCCACGCCGCATCGACCTCTTCCTGGCGGGTGAACGCGGTCGCGGCCACCTGATAGGCGCGCGAGAGCAGGGTCAGCACCTCCGGCCGCCGCGTGGCGTTCGCGCGCGCGGCGTGCTCGAGATCCGGAATCAGTTCCAGCAGCGTGCTGCCCACCTCGACCAGCCGGGACTCGTGCGCCAACTGCCAGGCCAGGTCCACGCGCTCTCGCAGCTCCGGCAATTTCGCGGCCGACTCGCGATCGGCCTCGTCTCCGAAGAGCTGCTCCAGTGCGGGATGTCCGGTGAGCAGCAGCCGTAGCTGCTCGAAAACCGCCGAGCCGGGCCGATGCCCGTCGCCGCGGTCCGCGGCCATCGGTTCGGCAGCCTCCGGGCGCAGGTCACGCACCGCCACACCGAGCACGTCCGCCAGTCTTTGCAGAACGGACAGTCGCTCAACAGGCAGCACATCTCGCTCGACCTGCGACACCCAGCTTTCCGAGCGCCGAATCGCCGCTCCCAACTCTTTCTGCGATAGTCCCCGCCGCCGGCGCAACTCCGCTACCCGTGCCCCAAGGGTACTTTCGGCCACCGGGTCAAACTCCTTCTGCCTGATCGGCTTTCCCGGCCGTCACCGCCCGCTTGTTTCGCCGATGTCTACCATGCCCTTCTCCTTCCGCCCTTTCCATCCAGAGGGGGGATCTGCCGACAAGGATTCCAGACCGGACGAGCTTACGGCGCACAGTATGGAACATGGATTTTTCTTATTGCACCACAATTTTTCTGTGTTTAACGTTTGAAGAGGACCCGTCGAACCAAACGGACGACAAGAGGTGGTCATGCCCGGCGAACTTCTCTTCTTCCTACTCGGAGCCGGAATCGGCGGCGCGTCAATGTGGTTCGCGGCGTGCGCCGTTGCGGCCACCAAGTATGCCTCCATTGACGATGGAGCCACGGTGCAAAGCATCACCGCGCGCCTCGAACGCGAGGGTATCCGGAACTCGCGCTCGATGAAAGATCAACCACCCACACACCGGGCAACAGCCAGATGACCGCCGCGCCGAAAACCGGCGAAGTCCGTGTGCGCCTGCGGTTTCCCGGTGGAATGATCTTGGATTACCGCGCGGAGCGCGCAATTGCCGAACGTCTCGCAGCGCATTTGCGACCGCATCGCATTGAAGTCACGATCGACGGGATGCCGACGGACCGACTACCGCCACTGCCGTGCGCGGAACTTTGGGCGGATTGACCGACATCGGGAGCGATCGCATTGACACCGGACCAATATCCGAAAACGGACCGTGCACTTTGTTGTGCACGGCCCGTTACGGATCGTTCTGATCAGTTGTTCAAAAGAACTTCGGCGATCTGAATGGTGTTGAGCGCGGCGCCCTTACGCAGGTTGTCACCCGAGATGAACAGCGCCAGGCCGCGGCCGTCCGGCACACCCGGATCCTGGCGGATGCGGCCGACCAGCGACTCGTCGATGCCGGCGGCGGCCAGCGGGGTGGGAACGTCGGTGAGCTTCACGCCGGGCGCCTTCGCCAGCAATTCCTCGGCGCGCTCCACCGAAATCGGCTGGGCGAACTCGGCATTGATCGACAGCGAGTGGCCGGTGAAGACCGGAACCCGCACACATGTGCCGCTCACCAGCAGCTCCGGGAGGCCCAGGATCTTACGGGACTCGTTGCGCAGCTTCTGGTCCTCGTCGGTCTCGCCGCTGCCGTCGTCCACCAGCGAACCCGCGAGCGGGATGACGTCGAAGGCGATGGGGGCCACGTACTTGTTCGGGGCGGGGAACCGCACCGCGGAACCGTCGTGCACCAGCTTCTCGGCGTCACCGATGACGGCGCGCACCTGCGAGGCCAACTCCTCGACGCCCGCCAGGCCCGAGCCCGAAACCGCCTGATAGCTGGACACGATCAGCCGCTGCAGCCCGGCCTCGTCATGCAGCACCTTGAGCACCGGCATGGCGGCCATGGTGGTGCAGTTCGGGTTGGCGATGATGCCCTTGGCCAAGTTGCGCGTGGCCTCCGGGTTCACCTCCGAGACGACCAGCGGCACCTCGGGATCCTTGCGCCAAGCCGAGGAGTTGTCGATGACGGTGACACCGGCAGCCGCGAAACGCGGAGCCTGCACCCGGGACATGGTGGCGCCGGCCGAGAACAGCGCGATATCCAGTCCACTCGGGTCGGCGCTCTCGGTGTCCTCGACCACGATGTCGCGGCCGCGGAAGGGCAGCGTCTTGCCGGCCGAGCGCGAGGATGCGAAGAACCGCACCTCGTCGGCCGGGAAGTTGCGTTCCTCCAGCAGCTTTCGCATGACGGCGCCGACCTGACCGGTCGCGCCGACTACGCCCACACGCACACCCATGGTTCTACCGTCCCGTTCCGCCGTGCACGACCGCGACCTCGTCGCCGCCCAGATCGAACGCCGCGTGCAGCACCTTCACGGCCTCGTCCAGGTCGGTGTCCTTGACCAGCACCGAGATCCGGATCTCGGAGGTGGAGATGAGATCGATATTGATACCGGCTTCGGCCAGCGACTCGCAGAAGGTGGCGGTCACGCCCGGGTGCGACTTCATGCCCGCACCGACCAGCGACACCTTGCCGATGTGGTCGTCGTACACAACCTGGGAGAAGCCGATGTCGCCCTGCTGCTTGGTGAGCAGCTCGACGGCGCGCGGGCCCTCGAGCTTGGGCAGGGTGAAGGTGATGTCGGTCTTACCGGTCTCCACCTTGGAGATGTTCTGCAGCACCATGTCGATATTGATCTCGGCATCGGCGACCGCGCGGAACACCTTGGCGGCGTAGCCCGGCTTGTCCGGAATGCCGACCACGGTCACCTTGGCCTCGCTGCGGTCGTGCGCGACGCCCGTGAGGATTGCTTGCTCCAAGGGGATGTCCTCCATCGATCCGGTAATCATGGTGCCCGTCTTGTCGGTGTACGAGGACCGCACGTGGACGGGCACGTTGTAGCGGCGCGCGTACTCGACGCAACGCAGCATGAGAACTTTCGAGCCGCAGGCGGCCATCTCCAGCATTTCCTCGTAGGAGACGGTGTCCAGCTTCTGGGCGTCGGAGACGATGCGCGGGTCGGCGGAGAAGACGCCGTCCACATCGGTGTAGATCTCGCAGACATCGGCATTGAGCGCGGCGGCCAGCGCGACGGCGGTGGTGTCGGAACCACCGCGGCCCAGCGTGGTCACGTCCTTGCTGTCCTGGCTCACGCCCTGGAAGCCCGCGACCAGCACGATGGTGCCCTGACCCAGCGCCTGCTGCACCCGGCCCGGGGCCACGTCGATGATCTTGGCGTTGCCGTGCGTGCCGGTCGTGATGACACCGGCCTGCGAGCCGGTGAACGAACGGGCCTCGGCGCCCAGCGAGTGAATGGCCATGGCGACCAAGGCATTGGAGATGCGCTCACCGGAGGTGAGGAGCATGTCCATCTCGCGGGCCGGGGCGGCCGGCGCGACCTGCTGAGCCAGATCCAGCAGTTCGTCGGTGGTGTCGCCCATGGCGGAGCACACGACGACCACATCATGGCCCAGCTTCTTGGTCTCGACGATCCGCTCGGCGACCCTCCGGATGCGCTCGGCGGTGGCGACCGAGGATCCTCCGTACTTCTGGACGACGAGAGCCACGGCGGAAATCCTCCAAGATCGACAAACTGCTGCTACCGACCCACAAGACTACCGGCCCAGGTCCACGAGATTTCGTCCCACCTCCTGTCGCCCGATTCCAGCCAACCGACAGCTATTCGGACACGCCGGATCACGCACGGTGACAACACCGTTGAACGGCGCCGAGACGGCCGACCGACGACAATTCAGGTCATGCGCAGCGAGCTGATAGATATCACCACCGGCCGCACCGAGGTCGTGCGCGACCTCACCGAGCAGTGCGCGGACTTCCTGGACCGGGTGGCCGCGGGCGGCGACGGGCTACTGCACGTCTTCGTGCCGCACGCCACCGCCGGGATCGCCATCATGGAGCTCGGCGCGCGCAGCGACGACGATCTGCTCGCGACGCTGCGCGACCTGCTGCCCGCCGACGATCGGTGGCGACACGCGCACGGGTCGCGCGGGCACGGACGCTCGCATGTGATGCCCGCGCTGATCGCGCCCTACGCGACGGTTCCGGTGCTGAACGGCCGGATGGCACTGGGCACCTGGCAATCCGTGGCCTTCGTCGACCTCAATGTCGACAATCCGGACCGTCAGGTGCGGCTGTCGTTCCTGGCCGGGTGATCAGGCCCGCTCGAGCCAGGTGACCTGGGCGCCATTGCTGAACGACCGGCGATCGGTGACCGCGAACCCGGTGGGGCTGAAAACGCCGGAGAACATCGGGATGCCGGCGCCGGCGATCACCGGGTAACTCTTGATGATCAGCCGGTCGATCTCGTCGATGAGCTGCCCTGCCAGGTTCCCGCCGCCGCAGAGCCAGATGTCCTTGCCGCCTTCCTTTTTCAATCGCCGCACCAGCTCGACGGGATCGCCCGCGACGATCTCCACCCGCGGGTAGTCGGCCTGGGCGAGGGTTCGGGAGAAGACGTACTGCTTCATGTGGCCGTACGGGCTGTCGGCCCCCGCCGCGAGACCGGGCTCGTAGGAACCGCGGCCCATGAGGATCGTGTCCCACTCCTTGTTCGGGGTGTCGACCGGCAGGCCGACGTGCGGGCGAATGTGCGTGGGGACGGACTCCGGGTAGCGCTCGGCGATCCAGGCCGTCATGTCGTCGGCCAGCGGATAGAAGTCGTACTGACCCTCCGGACCCGCGATGAAGCCGTCGAGGGTGACCGCCATGTAGTAGACGAGGTTTCGCACGATTAACCGCCTCATTCGTTGCACTATGTCTGTAGTGATTACGAACGTAGTACTACACATGGAGTGATGTCAATGATTCGGGTGAATACGGAACGACGAAATGCCGCGATCGAGGCGGCCATCGAGACCCGGGCCCGCGAAGGCGGCAGCTCTACCCGGCCCTGAACCGCCTCATTGTCGAGAGGCTCACGCCGCCCGGCATTTTCGACGACGAGGAAGCGGCCCGCCGGTGCGCATGACGGTCGACCACGCGACCCCGACCTTGTGACGAGCATCACCTCGGGCGAATAATCGCAAGGCATGCATGCAAATGTCGGTGACCATCTGGTCATCCATGGACGCAATGTCGGACTCCCGGATCACACCGCGGAAATCGTCGAGGTGCGCGGCACGGACGGGGAGCCGCCCTACGTGGTGCGCTTCGCCGACGGCCGGACGAGCCTGGTGTTTCCGGGTCCGGACTCGGTAGTGAAACCGGGCTGACGAACCCCGGTTCGAGCCCTGTCGGCATGACCTCTTCCAAGATTTTCCGGCCGCACCGCGGCACGGACGAATCACCCTGCCGAGCAGGGAAATTGGGGCCTACCAGACCGACCAGTCGGTAAGAAGCGGCGGTCGGCACAGTTGACTCTCCGAGCGACCCTGGTCACAATCGGTCCCCGAATGGAAGGGTAGATATGCGCACGAAGACTGATCACCGGTTCGTCATCGACATCGATCCCGGACAGGTGATGGATGCGTTGCTCATGATCGAGCAGATGCCCGACTGGTCCCCCTCCCATCAGGACGTCCGGGTCGCCACCCGGGACAAGCACGGGCGCCCCAAGCGCGTTTACGTGTCGGCCAATCTCATGGGCCGCCCCGACCGGCAGGTCGTGGAATACACCTGCACCGAGAACCGCGTCGAATGGCGAGTCTCCGAGTCCAGCGCCGGCGCCGGCGGCAAAGGCTGGTTCGACCTCGCCGAAACCGAGGACGGCGCCACCGAGGTCTGGTACCACTCCGAGGTCTACCTGCCGATTCCCGCACCCGGCATGCTGCTCAAGCGCAGCGCCCGCCGCGAGGGCGACGCCATGATCAGCAACTTCATCGCGTTCGTCGAATCTGTCACCGGCCTACAAGGTCTCGGCGACGTGGAGGAAGCGTCCTACGCCGAACCTGCCGCCTACGAGCAGCCCGGTCTCGGCGAGCCCGGGTACGCGCAGCCTGGCTATGCGCAGCGCCTGGACTACGGCCGCAATTTCGAGCCCGGGTTCGGCACCGCGTAACGCCCATCGCGAACAGTCGCAGCTGACGCTGCCTTTCGGGGCCCGCATTGGGCAGGATGTCCCTCATGCCCGGTCCCGTACGCACCCGCATGATGCCCGTCGCCGAGGACGCCTCGGTGACGCAGCTGGAACTGTTCTTCGACCTGGTGATCGTCTTCGCCTTCACCATGGTCACCGACTTCGCCGCGCACGAGACCACCGCGGTCAATCTGCTGCGCGCACTGCTGATTCTGGCCATGCTGTGGTGGAGCTGGATCGGTTACTCCTGGCTCGGCAATGTGGTCAAGGCCGACGAGGGCATCGCCCGGGTGGCCATGTTCGTGGCCATGGGCGCGGCATTCATCATCGCGCTCACCATTCCCGAGTCCTTCCACGATCTGCCGGGCGGCTGGTACGGGCCGCTGGTGTTCGTCATCGCGTATCTGGCCGTGCGGCTGATCCACCTGACCGTGTTCTGGATGGCCAGCACCGAGGACGCCCAGCTACGCCGACAGGTGATCCGTTGGGCCGCAGGCTCACTCAGCGTGGCCAGCGTATTGCTGGTGGTCGGCGCGCTCACCACCGGGACCGCGCAACTGGTGCTGTGGCTGGCGGCGCTGGTGTGGGATATGGGGTGGACGTTCTTCGCGGGCAACGAGTGGCGGCTCTACTCGGCCTCGCACTTCGCCGAGCGGTACGGACTGATCGTCATCATCGCGCTGGGCGAATCCATCGTATCCATCGGCGTCGGTGTGGCCGGGCTGCCGATCTCCTGGGCCATCACCGTCGGGTCGATGCTGGGCCTGGCGGTAGCGGGGCTGCTGTGGTGGGCTTACTTCGATGTGGCCGCGCTGGTGGTGGAGCACGCCATGCATCGCGCCGGGGGCGAGCGCCGCATCCAGATCGCCCGCAACTGCTACACCTTCTGGCACTTCCCGATGATCGCCGGAATCGTCGCCATGGCACTGGGTTCGAAGAAGGTGCTCAGCTATGTCGGTGGGGCGCAAGGGCATTCGCTCAGCGATCAGCTGCACGGCATTCCGTTGTTCGCGCTGTACGGCGGCGTGGTGACGTACCTGATCGCGCTGGTCGGGTTCCGGCACTACGCGACCGGCACGGTGCTGGCTCCGCGGCTGCTAGCGGCGGCGGTGCTGCTGGCGCTGCTGCCGCTGGCGTCGATGGCGCCGGCGCTGGCCGCGCTGGGCATGCTGTGCGCGGTGCTGCTGGCGCTGATCGTGTTCGAAGTGGTGCGATACGCTCAGCCGCGCGATCTGATCCGGCACGGGCTGGACTGACAGGACAGGCGCTAGGACGCGCGCGGCGCGAACCGGTGGTCGATCGCCTCCGGCACCCGCTCCCCCGAGCGCACGGCCTCACGAATCTGAGTGATGTTCTCGCGCAGGGCATCGGCCACCAGTTCATCGGTGCGCGGGTCGGCCAGCACCTGGAATACGACGCGGAAGCTGGCATCGGCGATACCGCGAATCATCTCCTCGTGGAACGGGACATAGCGAACCCTGCCCAGCTGGGGATCGTTGCGGATCACCTCGAGGATCATCTGATCGATCTCAGAGCGGTTCTCCTCCAGCGCGGTCGCGATATTGCGCGTGTACCGGCCGGTGCGCAACACCTCCGCGACCTCGTCCAGCACCGCCACCGTGATCGGGCGCTCGATGGCCTCCACGATCGCGCCGATCGACCGGTTCACGATGGCCGCGGTGACCCGGTCGCCGAAGGCCCGGTCGGCTACCCGGCCCACCCGGACGGTGATCACCACGATGCGCAGCAGGCGGAAACCGCGGAAGAACGGGCTGGTCACCGGGATCATGCCGAGGACCTCGTACCAGTAGATGAAGGGGAAGGTCCAGCTCCAGCCCTCCCGCCGCCAGCGCCACAGGAATTCGGCGAGGAACACGCCGCAGATGCTGTAGTCGGTGATCCGGATGAGCCGGTGGGTGTCGTCCGAGACCGGAAAGAACGTGACCCATGTGACCAGGGCTACGGACACCACCGCGAGCGCCAGCATCACGAAATCGGTCCACAGGGCGGGCGGCTTGTGAGGGAACTCCTCATCCGCCTCCGGTGCGCCGAGCTCGGCCACGACGTCCCCTTCCTCATCGAACGGTTCCGCCAGCGTAGTCGGCGCACATGAGCGGCGAGGCGGTGTGGCGTGACGGGCGAAGCAGCGAAGCGGTGCTGAATGACGGGCCGGGCGGTGTTTTACGGACCGAGCGGTGTTCCGCGCCCGCGGCTTTCCGTGCGGATCGGCTTTCCCGGCGCAAGAATTCCGCACCGCAACTTTATCCACAGATCCTGTGGGAACTGTGGATGGCGGTGCGGGCACTACCTTCCGTCGCGGATGATCGCCTCGATATTGCGTTCTGCCACAGCGGTGATGGTGAGCGACGGGTTCACAGTCGCGGTGCTGCCCGGTATGCCCGCACCATCCATGACGTACAGGCCCGGGTGCCCGATCACCCGGCCGTAGCCGTCGGTGGCCTGACCCAGCACCGCCCCGCCCAGCGGGTGCGCGGTGAAGAAGCCCTGCGCGTCATAGGCGATCGGCGTGTAGTCCACCACCGAGCCGCCGGCCTGCGCCACCCTGTGGTCCACCGCGCGGCACGCGGCCACCACCTGATCCTGTGCGGACCGGGGCCAGCTCAGGCCCACGGCATTGCGGCCGCGGTCGTAGCCGAAGCGAGCCCGGGTGGGATCCAGCACCATGCCCAGCGAGGCGATGGCGCCGGTGTCCACCGGAATGCCCGGGACGAACCAGTTCTCGAGGTGCAGCGGCAGGCCCGAGTCGTCGAAGATGCGGCTGGCGCTGGGCACCCCGCCCCCGGTCGGGGTCAGGGAGCTGACGCTGCGGGCCAGCACCGCATCGCCATTGGTTCCCCAGCCGTCGCCCACATGCTCGTTGAGGTTGGGCAGCGTGCCGGTGGCCTGCGCGCGCACCAGCAGTTCGGAGGTGCCGACGGAGCCCGCGCCCAGGAACAGCCGGTCGCAGGTGAGGGTGCGGGTGCCGAGCACCTGGCCGGTCGGGGCCAGCTTGGTCACCGAGACCACGTACTTGCCGGTGCCGTCCTGGCCGATGGAGTCCACCCGGTGGCCCGGGTAGATGGCCGACTTGCCGGTGCCCTCGGCGTAGCGCAGGTAGTTCTGGTTCAGATCGAACTTGGCGCCGTTGGAGTTGCCGAGATTGCTGCGCGATGCGGTCGCCGACGGACGGCTGGCGCCCGCCAGCTCGGCGCGGACGATGTCCCAGTTGAAGATCGAATCATTGGCCTGCGGTTCATAACCCGCGGCCCGCACCTGCTGATCCCATACCCGCGAATGGGTGAAGGGCGCGGAGCCGTACACGTCCGGCGGCATGGTGGACAGCCGCAGCATCTGCCGGACCCGCGGATAGTAGACCGAGTCCAGTTCGTCGTAGTTCACCACGCCCCCGAAGACCTGGTCGAACAGGTGCTTCGGCGGCGCGACCATGGCGCCGGTGAACACGATGGACCCGCCGCCCACCGCGGCCGCGCGCCACACGTCGATGCCCGGGTACTCCGTGACGTCCAGCACGCCACCGAAATCCGCGCACGGCATGTGCACCCTGGTCACCCCGGTGAAGCTGGTGCGATGCCAGAAGCCGCGGCCGTCTGGCAGGTCGTCGCCGGTGAAGATCTCACGCCACGGGTCGTTGGGCCAGCGCGAACCCCGTTCCAGCACGGAGTTCTGCACGCCCGCCTCGGCCAGCCGCAGCGCGGTCACCGCGGCGCCGAACCCGGAGCCGATGACAATGGCCTCGCTGTGTTCCGGCGGATCCGGCAGCGGCGCAAAGATTTCCGGGACCCACGCCTGGAACAGCGCGTTCCACAATGGATTGGCCGACGCCGGTCCGGCACCGCGACTGGCGGCACCCGTCCCGACGCCGGCCAGCAGAGCCGCCATTGCGGCAGCCTTCAACACGGCACGCCTACGCAACCGGCCACCTCCCTCATCACGCATGGCCGCGCGCGAGATTACCGGCAGCTACGCGAGGCCTCAACCGGTGCGTGAGAGGTCACTATCGGGATCACCCGGACATGCGTGCCCGCCGGGCGTCCCACACCCTGCGGGCACCGCGTGAGGAGAGGTAAACGCCGCGGTCAGGCCCGCAGGCGTTCGCGGCGGAGCTGGTCGACCTCCGGGAGATCCAGGGGCGGAAGGGAATCCACGCCCAGAGCCCGGCACAGCAGGTAGTCGGCGAGCTCCGGATTGCGGGCCAGGGCCGGACCGTGCATGTAGGTGCCGAGGACCGAGCCCTGGACGACACCCTCGAGGCCGTCGCCGACACCGTTTCCGACGCCCTTGGTGACCCGACCCAGGGGTTTGGCGTCGCCTCCGAGTTTGGTTCCGCCACGGTGGTTTTCGAAGCCGGTGAGCGGCTGCGAGAGGCCGGGAACGAGGGGCTGGGTGGCCACCTCGCCGATGGCGCGCTTGTCCTGCGGAGAGGTGGTGACGTCGAAAAGGCCCACGCCGTCCACGCGTTCGCCCGAGGAGGTCTCGTACCAGTGGCCCAGGACCTGGATGGCCGCGCAGATGGCCAGCACCGGCGCGCCGCGCCCGGCGGCCTCCTGCAGGCCCGGGTAGCGCTGCAGATGGCGGGTGGCCAGGCGCTGGGCCGAGTCCTCGGCGCCGCCGAGGGTGTAGACGTCCAGCGAGTTGGGAACCGGCTCGGTGAGCGGGATTTCGACGATCTCGGCGTCGTGACCGCGCATGCGCAGCCGTTGGCGCAGGATCACGGCATTGCCGCCGTCGCCGTAGGTACCCATGACGTCGGGCAGGACCAGGCCGATGCGGACGGTCGATTCACTCATGCGCGGGTCCCCGCCTCCAGATCGCGGTTCAGGTCGCGGAATGCGGTGTAATTGGCCAGCACCTCGACCCGGCCGGGCGGGCAGGAGGCGATAGCGCGCAGGGGATCCGCGACGGTGGTGTGCTCGACGCCGGCGTAGGTGAGTCGCACCGCCAGGTCGGTGGCCCGCTCACCGGCGGCCACCACCTGGGTGCCCTCGAAGTGCTCGAAGCGCACATCCCACAGCCAGGACAGATCCTCGCCGTCGGGTACCTGGCCGTTCACCGCGATCACCAGACCCGTTGCGGCCGGGTCGATCATGGACAGCGCCTCCTGCCAGCCGGCGGGGTTCTTGGCCAGCAGCATGCGGGTGCTGCGGCCGTCCACCTCGACGGTGCGGTAGCGGCCCGCGATCTCGCGCACGGTGCCCGCGGCGGCCGCGGCATCGGCCGGATCCGCGCCGAGCGCGACCGCGGCGGCCACCGCCTGGGCGGCGTTGCCGCGGTTGGCGCGGCCCGGAAGGGCAAGGGAGAGCGGGATTTCCACACCGTCCGGCCCGTACAGCGCATGCTCGTCCACCCGCCACTGCGGTGCGGGACGCTGGAAGTCGGCGCCCGTGCTGTACCAGTGCTCGCCCTCCCACACGATGGGCTCGCCACTGCGCGGGCAGCTGGTGGCGTCCACCGACCAGCCACTGCCAGCCGACACCCATACCACATTCGGGTGGTCGTAGGCGATGGAGGTGACCAGCACATCGTCGCAGTTGGCGATCAGCACGGCCGCAGGATGCCGGGCCATGCCCTCACGCAGGCGGCGCTCGATCATATTGATCTCGCCGACCCGGTCCAGCTGGTCGCGGGAGAGGTTCAACAGCACCACGACGGACGGGTTCAGCGCGTCGGAGACGTGCGGCAGATGCAGTTCGTCGACTTCGATGGCCGCCAGCGGCGCGGTGCGGTGCGCGGTGAGCGCGGCCACGATCCCGGCGTCCATATTGGCGCCGTCGGCCTGGGTGGCGACCCGGCCGAGGGTCTGCAGCGCGGCCGTCGTCATGCGGGTGGTGGTGGACTTGCCATTGGTGCCGGTGATCAGCACCGTGCGCTTGCCGCGTCCCAGCTGGGTCATGATCGAGGGGTCGATCCGCAGTGCGATCAGCCCGCCGATCATCGAGCCGTTGCCCCGCCCGGCCCGCCGCGAGGCCCACGACGCCGCCGTCGCCGCCCGCAGCGCCAGCTGTCCGCGCATCGAGATGTCTGCCACGACGCGAGTTTATTGGGATGACGGGGTTGTGTCTTTTTTGCCCTCCGCTACGCTCCCCGGTCCACTCCGTCCAGAACGAGACGCGCCGCGAACCTGGTGTGTTCAGCCGTTGTGGAGCATCTTCCGGATAACCCGCGCCCTGCAATGGGCCCCGGGCTGGCTGAAGGATCTCGTTCTTCCTCCTCCGCTCCTCGAAGGCGCAGGTCTATGGAGCGGTCCGCTCCTCGCTCCGATGCGGAGGTCTGTCGAGCCGCAGTCCAGAACGAGCGCTCCGCCCTCCCCGCGCTTGCGCCGGCGAACCTGGTGCGTTCAGCCGTTGTAGAGCGCCGTCCGATAGCCCTCGCCGGTGTAATACGCCTCGAGCTGTTCGAACGTCTCGGGAGTCGTCGGCTGCACATCCTTCACCAGGCGCGCGACGCTGGGCATGGTGTCCTCCGGCCACTGCTCCGGTTTCCACAGCGCGCTGCGCATGAACGCCTTCGAGCAGTGGAAGAAGATCTGATCGATGGCGACCTCGATGGCCAGGATCGGGCGATGGCCCTTGACCACCATGTCGTCGAAATACGCTGCGTCACGGACCAATCGGGCGCGACCATTGATTCGGAGGGTGTCGCCGCGGCCCGGGATCAGGAAGAGCACACCGACGTGCGGGTTGCTCAGGATATTGAAGTACCCGTCCGCGCGCCGATTGCCGGGCCGCTCGGGAATGGCGATCGTCTTGTCGTCCAGCACCCGCACGAAGCCCGCCGGATCGCCCTTCGGCGAGGCGTCGCAATTGCCGTCGGCGTCACTGGTGGCGAGGACCACGAACGGCGAGCGGGCGATCCACTCGCGATCCCACTGATGCAGGGAATAGCGGTCCTTGTTCCTCGGCCGCGGTGCGACTTCACCCAGCAGTTCACGTAGTTCGACCGGGTCCGTTATCTCGCTCATGGCCCCGATTCAACGCGGGGGAATGGCCTCACACCAGCCTTTTACGCCGATGTGAGGCAAGCACGCCTAGACGTCGAACATGTTCGGCTGCCCGGCCGCGTAGCGCTGGATGTCCAGCTGCCGGAACGGCTCGAGCGCCTCGGCGCGGTAGAGCGTGAACAACGTGCAGCGCGGGGCATCCGAACCCGCCACGTCCAGCAGCTTGTTCACCGCGGTGCGGGCCGCCTCGGACGCGCCCTCCATGGTGGCCAGGTCCACATTGGTGCGCACGTAATCGCCTGCCAGATACAGGTTCTGGAGGGCGTCGGAATGCGATTCCGGGCGCAGCGCCCAGGAGCCCGCGGTATTGATCAGCAGCGGATCGGCATTGGTGTTGCGCTGCTGCGCGGCGTCCCAGGCGACACCGGCGTCGAGGAACCAGGAGTGCAGGTCGTCGTCGCGCAGCAGTTCGGCACGATCGTTGAGATGCGCTTTCAGCTGCGCCCACGCCTCGCGTGCGATCTCATCGTGGGTGCACTCCTTGGCTGTCTTGCCGTAGAGCATGCCGGGTGTGTTCCAGTCGGAGATATCGACCGACAGGCAGTCCTGCACGGTGCCGTCGCCCAGGCCGGTGATCGGGGTGCGGTTCCAGAACTGGCCCTGCGCAATGGAAGTCAGCGACCACGGGGAGTCGACGTAGGCGGTGTGGCCGCGCGCGATGTCGGTGGGGCGGCGCAGGAAGAACTGGATGCCGGACATCCAATCCACCGTCAACTGGCTCATGCCCGCCAGTTCCGGTCGCAGCGAGAGGATTTCGGGCGTCCACAGTGTGCGGGCCACCTCCACGGGCAGCGCGCTCACGAAATGGTCGGCGATGACCGTCTGGGCCGCTCCCGCCGAATCCACCACCCGGGCACCGGAAATCCGCGCCCCGTCCAGCTCCAGCCCTCTGACCTCGGCGTTGACGAAGGTGACGCCGAGATCCTCGAGCCGCTTCACCCACGGATCGATCCAGGCCTCGGTGGTGGCCCCGTTCAATAGTCGGTCCAGCGCGCCGTCATTGCCGACCTCGAGCGGATTGCCCAGGAACTGCTCGCCCATGGTGCCGATGGTGAGGGTACTGGCCTTGTCCTCCTTCGCGGCCACCAGCAGCGTGGTCAGCGTGCGCGAGAGCAGCGTGCGGAATTCGTTGGAGCGCCTGCCCGCGCCCACGTAATCACGCCAGGGCACGTTGTCCCACTGCCCGAAACGCCGGGCGTCGCAGCTGGTGTTGAAGACCAGCAGCCGGTTCGCGAAGTACAGCGCGTCCGAGGTGCCCATGCTGGTGGAGGTCGTGATGGCCGACCCGACGGTCTCCCGGAATTCGTCCGGGCTGGACCAGATCTTGCCGAACCTGCCCATCGGAATGACGATGTCGTCGGCGTCCTTGCGCGAGAACCGCGCCTCGGGGGCCGCGATCAGATTGTCCCACACGCCATTGGCATTGCCCGCGAACGGGATTCGCCGCATGGTGTCGGGGATGTGGCGGTAGAAGCCGGGGAAGAACCGGAATCCGTGTTCACCCCACAGCTCCGGCCGCCCGTCCTTGCCGCTGCCCGGCACCGCGATGCTGCGCGCCTTGCCGCCCAGGGCCCGCCGCTCGTAGACGGTCACCTCGAAGCCGCGCTCGGCCAGTTCGTGCGCCGCGGTCAGACCCGCGACTCCGCCGCCCAGCACCGCTACGCGACGTCCGGTGTCGGCCCGGGCGGCGGTCGGACGGGCGGCCCCCGCCGCTACCGCTCCCACCATCGCCCCGGCCGCAACCGCTCCACGCAGCACGGTGCGCCGCGTGACGGACACATGCTGTCCTGCCATACCCGTTACCTCCCACGCCTGGTCCGCATCCTATGGAGCTGTCGCAGACAGATGGTCGGTTGGGGTCAAAATTGTCATTCTGAAGCCCCGGAAAATGGGCAAACTACAACAAATCAGACTGCTCAGCTAGACCTCCGCGAGCTTCGGGTTCAGTTCGGCTCGGCGTGTCGTTTCGGCGGGTTGCAGCGGCCCGGGCGTGTCGAGTTCGACCGCCGGGGCCCGACGGCCCGCCGAGGTGGCGGTGAACGCGCCGACGATCACGATCACGGCCCCGAACAGGCACAACACGGACGGAGTCTCGTGCAGGAACGTCCACGAGGCGGCGATTCCCACCACCGGCACAGCCAGGGACAACGGAGCCACCGTGCCCGCCGGATAGCGGCTCATCAGATAGGTCCACAGGCCCGAGCCCGCGATGGTACCCAGCGCGACGATGTAGACCAGGGCCGCGATGGCGGGCCGACCGGTCGCCGAGAAGGACGCGATCACAGCGTTCCAGCCCGTGGTGGGCCCTTCGGTGAGCGCGGACAGGGTGAACATGGGGATCGGCGGCACCACCGCCATCCATAGGGTGAGATGCAGCGGGTTCACCGCCGCGGAGGCCGCCGCGGCCAGCCGGGAGCCGATATTGCCGAAGGCCCAGCCCAATCCGCCCAGCAGGGTCAGCAGCAGCGGCAGCAGTGCGGCGTGGTGCGACCGGTCCCAGCCGATCACCGCCATCCCCGCCATGGCCACCGCGATACCCGCCAGCTGGACGCCACGCAGCCGCTCCCGCAGGAACACCGCGCCCAGCAGCACCGTGAACGGCGCGGACGACTGCAATACCAGCGAGGACAGCCCGGTCGGCATCCCCGTCCGCATGGCCGTGAACAGGAAGGCGAACTGCAGAATCCCGAAGCCGACCCCGTACAGCAGCAGCCACCGCCACGGGACCCGCGGCCGCGGCACGAACAACAGCACCGGAATCGCGATCACGGCGAACCGCAGGCCCGCGAAGAAGAACGGCGGGAAGTGCTCGAGGCCGACGTGAATCGCCAAGAAGTTCAGCCCCCACAGCACCACGACGGTGAGTCCGAGCAGTCGATCGCGAGTGGTCATGGCGGAAATCTTGCTGACGCTAATCAGTAAGCACAATCGAATAATTCTGCAATAACAATGCAGTACAACTTAACTATGGCACAGCCGGACCCCTCCCCGCGCCGCATCCCCCGCGACACCCCGCCCGAACTCACACCGCAAGCCGCGACACCGGCGATGACCGACGTCGCGATCCCCGCGGTGGGCATGGGCGACACCCGACCGGCCGAACCCACACCAACTGCGCCCGGGAGCGTCGCCGCGCCCCGGACGGCCGGCGCCGGGCGGGCCGCGCCCGCACGGACGAGGCGGGCGGGATCAGCCCGACGGACCGAAGCCGACCGGCCCGGCTCGACCGCGAGCGCGGAGCCCGGGCTGGTCCGGCCCGAGGGAACCGGCCCGGCTCAGACCCGGGGCACCGGTGCGATCCGGTCCGATGGGCCGCTCATATCGCTCGAAAGGTTGCGCGTCCTGCGGGAATTCGCTGATCGCGGGACAGTTGCCGCTGTGGCGGAGGCGCTGTCGATGACACCGTCCGCGGTGTCGCAGCAGCTGAAGGTGCTGGCACGGGAGGCGGGGGTGGCGCTGCTGGAGCCGGACGGTCGGCGGGTGCGCCTGACCGATGCGGGGCGGGCGCTGGTGGTGCGGGCCGACGAGGTGCTCGAGGCCATGGAACGCGCGGCCACGGCGATGGCGGAGTATCGCGGTTCCCCGCGCGGGCGGGTGCGGGTGGCGTTGTTTCCGTCGGGGGCGGCGCTGCTCCTGCCGCATGTGCTGGCCGAGCTGGCGGACAGCGGTGTGGACATGGTCGCTCGCGACGAGGACGTGCCGCCGAGCGAGGTCCCGCGTTTGCTGGCCGATTACGACCTGGTGTTGACCCACCGGGACGAGCGCGCCCCCTCACTCGGCGGGCCGCGGGTGTCCTCGCGGGTGCTGATGCGGGAGCCGATCGACGTGGTGGTCGCCGCGCACCACCGGCTGGCCCAGCAGGGCGCGGTGGTGCCGGCGGAACTCTCCGACGAGACCTGGATCAGCGTGCGCACCGGCTTCCCGGTCGACGACGTGCTGCGCTCGATCGCCACGGTGACCGGCGTGCAGCCGCGGATCGCCCAGCGGCTCAACGAGTTCAGCGTGATCGAGGCCCTGGTCGCGACCGGCTACGGGGTCGCCCTCATGCCCCGCTACGCGGTCCGCCACCCGGATCTGGTCATGCTCCGCCTGGCCGGGGTCCGCGCGGCCCGCGTCTACGATCTGGCCACCCGCCCGCACGCCGAGAAGCGCCCGGCCGTAGCCATGGTCATCGCCGCCTTCCGAGCCGCGGCGTACCGCGTGACAGGGACGGAAATCAGCGGTTGACTTGGAGTGCACTCCAAGTCATAGCGTATGCCGCATGAGCATTCGACTCGGGTATCAGATGCCGAACTTCAGCTACGGGGTCGCGCCCCGGGACCTGTTCCCGGCGGTGGTGGCGCAGGCGCGCGAGGCCGAGGCGGCGGGCTTCGACGCGGCCTTCGTCATGGACCACTTCTATCAGTTGCCGCTGCTCGGCGCGCCCGAGGAGCCCATGTTGGAGGCCTATAGCGCGCTGTCCGGCCTGGCCGCCTCGACCGATCGAATCCAGTTGTCCGCCTTGGTGACCGGCAACACCTACCGCAATCCCGCGCTCACCGCCAAGACCGTCACCACTCTGGACGTGGTGAGCCGCGGCCGGGCCGTGCTGGGCATCGGCGCCGGCTGGTTCGAGCTCGAGCACCAGGCCTACGGCTTCGACTTCGGCACCTTCACCGAGCGTTTCGAGAAGCTCGAGGAGGCTCTCGAGATCATCACCCCGATGCTGCGCGGGCAGCGCTCTACCTTCGATGGCAAGTGGTACCGCACCGATAACGCCATGAACGAGCCGCGCGTACGCGACGACCTGCCGATCCTGCTCGGTGGCGGCGGCGAGAAGAAGACCTTCGGGCTGGCCGCCCGCTTCGCCGACCATCTCAACATCATCTGCAATGCCTCGGAGATCCCGCGCAAGCTCGAGGCCCTGCATCAGCGTCTGGACGAGGCCGGCCGTGACCCGCAGACCCTCGAAACCAGCTTCCTGGCCTTCGTCATCGTGGACGAGGACGGCGACCGGGCCCGCAAGACCCAGGCCGAGATACTGGCCCGCATCGGCATCACCGATCTGGGCGCGCTGCCCGCCGAGAACCTGCGCAACACCCCTGCCGACCGGCAGTTCGTCGGCACCCCGGACGAGGTCGCCGAGCAGATCCAGTCTCGCGTGCTCGACCACGGCATCGACGGCGTGATCGTCAATCTGGTCACCAACGGCCACGAGGCGGGCACCGTCGAGCTCGCCGGACGCACCCTCGCGCCCCTGGTCCACGGCTGACCCGACACTGAAAACTGCCCCGCGGTTCACCTGAACTGCGGGGCAGTTCCTCGTCCGAGGATGCTAGACCGGGAAGCCGCCGCCCGGCTGCGGCGGGTAACCACCGCCCTGCTGCGGCGCGAAACCACCGTGCGGGGGCTGCTGGAAGCCGCCCTGCTGGGGCGGAAACCCTTGCTGCGCGGCCTGATAGCCGAAGTCGTCGGCCACCATGGCGGCCAGTTCCAGCAGGGCCCGTCGGGTGGGCTTGCCGACCAGTTCCAGGTCGATCTCCGCGCCCTCGGCCAGATGGTCGTCGAAGGGGACGACCTGCACGGCGCGGGTGCGGTCCAGGAACAGCTTGCGCAGCTGGTCCAGGTCCACCGTGGAGGAACCCTTGCGAGAGGCGTTGACCACCACCACGGTCCGCTCCACCAGCTTGTGGTAGCCGTGGTGGTCGAGCCAGTCCAGTGTGGCCGAGGCGCTGCGCGCGCCGTCGATGGCCGGAGAGGTCACCAGCACCAGCGAGCTGGCCATATCCAGCACGCCGGACATGGCCGAATGCATCAGGCCGGTGCCGCAATCGGTGAGGATGATGTTGTAGAACTGCTGCAGGATGCCGATGGCCTTGCGGTAGTCCGCCTCGGAGAATGCCTCCGATACCGCCGGATCCTGTTCGCTGGCAAGCACTTCCAGACGACTCGGCGCCTGTGAGGTGTGCGCGCGCACATCCGAGTAGCGCGATATGTGACCGTCCTCCAACAGGTTTCGCACCGTGGAGCGGGTCTGCCTGGGCACACGGTGCGCCAGCGTCCCGAGGTCCGGGTTGGCGTCGATGGCGATGACCCGGTCACCGCGCAGTGAGGCGAAGGTGGAGCCGAGACCGACCGTGGTGGTGGTCTTTCCGACGCCGCCCTTGAGCGACAGGATGGCGATGCGGTAGTCCCCGCGCACCGGCTGGTTCACCCGGTCCACGAGCTGCCGGTACACCACGTCAGCGGCCGACTCGCCCGGGTTGATCGCGCCGCCCGAGGCCTTGTGGACGGCCCGCCGCCACCCGCTGCGCGGCGCTCGCTTGGCCCGCTTCAACAGGTTCAAGTCATTGACCGCATGCGCCGGAGGCATCGGCTGCTGACCGAAGCCCTGCTGACCGAAACCACCCTGCTGCTGCGGAAAACCCTGCTGCGGCTGTGGATTCCAGCCCGGCTGGAAGCCCGCCTGCGGCTGGGATTGTTGAGGCTGCTGCGGCGGCGCGGCCGGAGGCGGCGACCAGCTGTAGATCGGCCCGCCCGGCTGATCATTGGACGGCGCGAACTGCCCCGGCTGTCCCGGTCCGCCGAAATGCCCGGGCTCTCCGGGGTTCTCGCCCGCCCCCGGCGCGCCCTGCTGCTCGGGGAACACCCGGCGCACCATGCCGTCGCTGCCGATCTCCTGCCGGATCTCGCCGTAGGGAGTCTGGTCCCGCACCTCGCCGAGAGGCGGACCCGGCGGCGGAAAACCGCCCGGCACACCGGGATTCGGCGGCGGCGCGAACTGTCCGGCGTCCGGCGGCGGCGGGAAGGCGCCGGTGGACGGGAATCCCGGCGGGCCGTAGGGACCGCCCGGCGCGAACGGATTGTGGCCATCGTGCGCGAACGGATTGTGACCATCCGGCCCACCCGGTCCATAGGGCCCCGGGAAGGCACCGTTCGGCGCCGCGAAGGGGTTGGGCCCCTCGCCCGGCCCCCCGGCCGCGTGCAGCACGGTCTGGTCGATCGAATCCGGCACCGGCGGGAAGAACCCGGCCACCTGCTCCTCGGAGTCGGTTCCGGATTCCCTCACTTCGGCGGGCTCGCCCTGCGCTGCCACGTCCGTAGCCTCCGCCACCTCGAGGGCGTCTTCGGCGTCCTCCGGCAAAGCCGGGTTCGAGGTCGAATTCTGATCTTTCGTGGTCACGTGTCCCCCATCTGCTCGACGGCTCGAACAGAGAGCTCGGCGCTAATGCGAACCAACGCTAGCATTGTTGACCCGCCCGGACGCGACGAGGCAGAACCGCCTCCCCCGGCCAGGTGCGACAACGAAGCATCTGACCGCGCCCTATCGGATCGGGTGCCCACGCCGGGCACCCGATCCGCATCGGCCTTGGCGGATCAGCGCCGTGAATCCTGGCAACGGGAGTCCCATGCGGCGGGCAGATCCTCGGAAAGTACTGGTGCGCCGAGAATCTCATCAGTGAAGCCGAAGGCGTCCAGCAGTCGGGGTAGGTTGTCGGCCAGGTTGTCGAGAGCGCGGCGGAGCTGCTGCTTCGTCTTCTCGACGGCGGCGATGTCGAGCAGGCCGCGCATGAGGTACCACGTGGCGTGCTGATCGAGGTAGCTCAGCGCGAAAACGTCACGCACGGCGGTGATCTCGGCATGATCGGAATACTGGTGGAGCAACTGCAGAGTCTCTTCGGCCGAGTATGCCTCGGCCAGTTCGAGCGCCTCTGGAATGACCGCCAACCGTCCCTCGAGCCCTGGCGTCGCCAAGTACTGCTGTGTCTCCTCCACGATCGTCAGGGTGCGAGCGGCGAACAGACTCAGGCGGTCACCGGGGTCGGCGGGATCGTGCACACCGGCTTCGGGGGGCAGCTTCCCGGCCAGGTGCTTGGCCAGGACCCGACCGGCCACGGACCCGAGGACGTGGCAGTCCCCTTCGCCGGTGATGGCCGCGTGGCAGACCCCGAGATAGTCGGCCACGCGGTTGGCGCTGAACATGCCCTGCGCACCCATTCTGATTCGGCAGTGGGTCACCGTATCCAAGGCGTGCAGCTGGATGTAGTGCTTGGCCAGCATCACCGACACAACGGTGTCACGGCTGGTGAGATCGCTGACCGCGAGCGATGTCTTGATCGCGTTCCCGTAAATGGTCCGGGCGACGGTGCCGGCCAGATCGGTCAGCAGGGTGTCGCGCACGTGCGGGAGCTCGGCCATGAGCGGACTGTCGAACGGTGTCAGCGGCACCACCCGCTTGGCGGCATAGCGCAGCGCGATGTACAGCGATGCGCGGGCGGTGGCGTTCAGGCAGGACGCGAGCGCCAGCCTTCCCACGGTGAGCTGGCTGATCGCCGAAGCGAATGACCTCTTTCGGCTGTCCTCGTCTCGCCAGGTCAGTACACCCTGGTCGTCGATGGTGGCCAGGTCGTTGCTCAGCCAGGCGCTGCGCTCGACCCGGAGATTGTCGAAGCTGATGACCGAGTTGTCCATGATGACCAGCGGCTGGTGGTCGAGCTGGGTGATCGTCACGCCGGGGGCGGCCGCACCGTCGGCGCCGCGCAGCCGTGCCGCGAAAAGGTGCACTCCCTGATCGACACCCGCGGCGTCGATGAAGCGGGCGCCGACCACACAGACCCGGGACACCGGGATACCGACGCTGGGCATGAATTTGCGCGCCCGCGGGTTCGGGGTGTTGATCACGAACCCGTCGCCGTCCCAGGTCGCGGTGGTCTGCATGAATTGGATGTTGGAACCGCACCCGTACTCGGTCAGCAGCATGACACCGACGCTGGACCCGTCATCCAGGTCCGCCAGATACGGTGCGGCCGAATCGGTATCGGTCAGGGTGGACAGGCTGCCCGAAGCCAGGTTGTAGTGGCCGGAAATCAGCGGAATCAGGTCCGTCGCCAGCACCGCCGACCAGTCGAACACCGCGAACAGGCGCGGGAGGTCGGTGGCGACATCGCGAGTACTACCGATCTCCTGGACCAGATTGTGCAACTGGTCGTAAGCGTTCTGCCGACGCTGCTCTTGGCTCTGCTTCTCGGTGACGAAGTAGGCCGGGTTGCTCAGAACCCTCTGCAGATGCTGGTCGAATTCCAGGTTGCCGTGCCGAAGCACCTCGGCCAGCGATGTATCTTCCTTGTGCCCGTGCGAATCCATAACCGCCTCCTACTCATTCACGATCCCAGCGGCCACTCATCCGCCGCGGGCATACGAGGCCATCGCCGGACTTCCGCGCACCAGTGTCTGCCGTTGCCGCCCGCTCACGCGGACACCGCAGGGAACCGGCAGGAGGGAGCCGGGCGATTACCTGTCAAAAGCTCGACGCACCACACACCTTCATGTGAATTCCGCTCGGTCCTCGGTCACCGAGATCCGCGCTCCGGCCAGCGGAGCCGACGCGGTGCCGACCGTGGCTCTCGAGGAGCCGCGGAATCACCGAAGAAGGTTCCCGAGACCACGGACGCCCGATCGGGTCTTGACGGCGGGGCGGGAGGTCTGTTCGTGTCGGCCGGGCAGCAGTCCGAAAGCGCCGCTGAACCACGAAGATCGCCTCGTCGACCTGCGTGATTCGTTGCCGCAGTGTTGCCTTCGGCCGATTGATCACGAATTACATTGTTGCACAGATTGTCTCGAGCCTCGCGGCGAACATTCACAGGTCACGGCCGTAGTCGTGCCCGACCTGGTCCGTCACGGCCTGGGAGTGATCCTCGACGGCAGACACCAGCGAGCCACGGAGTGCGGGAAGCCGGACCGCGTGTACTGGATTGCCGCGCAACGCGGTCCGGCCACCACCGTGGGTCTGGTGTGCCGGGGTGCTACGCCTACAGAATCGGGAACGGGCGAGAAGGTGGGAACACCACGGGCAAGGCGGTCAACGCTCGATGGAACGGGCCGGGGCGCCACACGAGATCCTTGGCGGGGACCGCCAGCTTGGTTTCCGGGAGGTAGTCGAGAAGCTGATCGATGACTTCCCGCGCCAGCAGCGTCCCGAATGGCCGGGCATGCGCAGGACAAGCGTGAGGGCCGGAGCTGAACGCCAGGTTCCATCGATTGTCCCCCGCCGTGTGTGAACTCAGGTCTGGATCGGTGTTGCATGCGGCCATGCTGATGATGACCGGCTGATGCGCGGGCAGCCACACGCCCTCGATCAGGGTGGGCTGGGGCGGATAGGTGATGCAGTAGTTCGCCATTGGCGGGTCGGTTGTCAGCCTCTCGTCGATGGCGGTGCTCGTCGGGAGGGGAATTCCTTGAACAGTGCTGGTGAAGCGGCTGTCGGTCAGCATCAGCAGCAGGGTGTTGGCGATGAGGTTCAGCGGTGGTTCGACACCTGCCGCGAAGAGGAGAACCAGCTGATGCACCATCTCCTCGTCGGTCAGTTCGGCGGGATGCTGGACCAGTCTCGTGGTGACGTCGTCGCCCGGTTGAGCTCGCTTCAGAGCGGTGAGGTCGAGCAACGCTTCGCCCATTTGCGCGTTCACTGTTGCCGTATCCACACCGTCGAACATCCCGGCGATGGCCGCCGCGACCCGCTCACCGATTTCCGGTGGACAGCCGAGGGTCTGGCAGAAGACCGAGAAGACCAGAGGAAAGGCGTACTGGCTCAACACGTCAGCCCTGCCGTCCTCGCAGAACGTGTTGACCACCGGGACGGCGGAACGCTCCACCATGGATCGCACCGTGTTGTGATCGATCCCGGCCAGGGCGTCGGCGATCGCCCGGCGGTAACGAGCGTGCTCGGCCCCGCTGGTTCGGATCGCGTTGGGTCGATACTCGACCATCGGCATGATCGGGATATCGGCAGGCACAGTCCTCTGCCAGACACTCGGATCAGCCGGAAAATGACTGGGGTCGTTGAGGATACGCACCGCAGTCGCATAGTTGATGACCAGGGTTGCGGGCACTCCAGGCCATATCTCAACTGGCACCAGGCCCGGTCCAGGTGCAGCGGCATCGCCAGATCCGTAGTCGATACGCATCTGACGGTAGTGTCCGTGCGGATCGGCCGCGAACTCTGGACTGTAGATTGGGATTCGACCGTTGTCCTCTATCGGCGGCTTCGAGGTGGCGGTAGCACCCTGATGCCCCTGCTGCGGATCCACGTAGTCTCCCTTGAATCGGTTGCGGCAGAATAGTACCCAAGGCAGGCGGCGGACACGTCCGGATGTGATCGACGCGCCTGCCGCTCACCACCGGCAATGACCAAGGCCTGGTCCGTCGTCCGCGCACAGGGCGAAACGCCTTCGAACACAAGAGGGCTGGGACCCGCCTACCGGTGCGGTTGTCACGTCACCGGTCAGCGATCCCGCCCGGTTCCGGAGCTGAGGGATCTCGCTGCTGTTCCGGGCGAACGAGATCCACCAGGCTGCGTTGGTGCCACAGCGAGCGCAACAGCTTGCCCGCGGATGGCCGGCTATCGGCCAGCTGCGTCGAGCGCCGACCCGATTCGGGCGTACCCGGTGGGTTCAATCCCGATCCTCGCGGAATCGGTCGTCACGTTCGCGAGGATCGGGCGAGAATCCTCAGGCCTTGCGGGCCGCGCGGTTCACCGCGGAGACGACCGCGCGCAGCGAGGCGGTGGTGATGGAGGTGGCGATGCCCACACCCCAGGTGACCTGATCGCCGATCGCGCATTCGACGTAGGCGGCGGCCTGGGCGTCGTCGCCGGAGGACATGGCGTGCTCGCTGTAGTCCAGCACGCGCACGTCGTAGCGAATGGTGGCCAAGGCGTCGACGAAGGCGGCGAGCGGGCCGTTGCCCTCGCCCGAGATGGCGTGCTCGACGCCGTCCACCTTGACCACGGCCTCGATGTGGTCGACGCCGTCGTCGGTCTCGGAGGCGGTGACCTTCTGGCGCATGCGCTCCAACGGCAGGATCGGAGTCAGGTACTCCTCGGCGAAGACGTCCCACATCTCCTTCGGGGTGACCTCGCCGCCCTCGCCGTCGGTGACCTTCTGCACGGCCTGCGAGAACTCGATCTGCAGGCGGCGCGGCAGCACCAACCCGTGATCGGTCTTCATGATGTACGCCACGCCGCCCTTGCCGGACTGCGAGTTCACCCGGATGACGGCCTCGTAGGTGCGGCCGACATCCTTCGGGTCGATGGGCAGGTACGGGACCGCCCACACGATGTCGCCCACGTCGGCGCCCTGCGCGTCGGCGGCGACCTTCATGGCGTCCAGGCCCTTGTTGATGGCGTCCTGGTGCGAGCCCGAGAAGGCGGTGTACACCAGATCGCCGCCGTAGGGGTGGCGCTCGGCGACGGGCAACTGGTTGCAGTACTCGACCGTGCGGCGGATCTCATCGATGTTGCTGAAGTCGATCTGCGGGTCGACGCCGCGCGAGAACATGTTCATGCCCAGCGTCACCAGGCAGACATTGCCGGTGCGCTCACCGTTGCCGAACAGGCAGCCCTCGATGCGGTCGGCGCCGGCCTGGTAGCCCAGCTCGGCCGCGGCGACCGCGGTGCCGCGGTCATTGTGCGGGTGCAGCGACAGCACGATGGAGTCGCGGCGGGCCAGGTTGCGGTGCATCCACTCGATGGAGTCGGCGTAGACGTTGGGCGTCGACATCTCCACGGTCGCGGGCAAGTTGATGATCAGCGGCTTCTCGGGAGTCGGCGCGATGATCTCGGAGACCGCGTCGCACACCTCGCGGGCGTAGTCCAGCTCGGTGCCGGTGTAGGACTCCGGACTGTACTCGTAGCGCCAGTTGGTGTCGGGGTAGCGCTTCTCGACCTCCAGGCACAACTCGGCGGCGTCGGTGGCGATCTTCTTGACGGCCTCGCGGTCGGCGCGGAAGACCACGCGGCGCTGCAGGATCGAGGTCGAGTTGTAGAAGTGCACGATCACATTGGCCGCGCCGGCGCAGGCCTCGAAGGTGCGCTCGATCAGCTCGGGCCGGGACTGGGTCAGCACCTGGATGGTGACGTCGTCCGGAATGGCGCCGTCCTCGATGATCTCGCGGACGAAGTCGAAGTCGGTTTGCGAGGCGGACGGGAAGCCGACCTCGATCTCCTTGTAGCCCATGCGCACCAGCAGGTCGAACATGCGACGCTTGCGGGCGGGGCTCATGGGATCGATCAGCGCCTGGTTGCCGTCGCGCAGGTCCACGGCGCACCAGCCCGGCGCGCGATCGATGATCTTGTCCGGCCAGGTGCGGTCGGGCAGCGTGATCGGCTCGACCTCCTCGGCGAAGGGCCGGTACCGGAACACCGGCATGGACGAGTTCTTCTGCGTGTTCCAGGCAGGCTGGTCGGCAGGCGCGGGCTTGGACGGCGCGATGATGGTGCGCGTGCCGGATACGAAAGTGTCAGCGGGTGACATGGCGTTTTATCTCCGAGGGTGTGGCTGGATCCCGGGTAATGGGGTAGACCGGCGCGGCAGATCCCCGCGGCGGGAGCCGGTCCGTATCAGACCCCGTCGCGGCGGCTGAGGAGAAGTGCCCGCTGCATGATGACGACGAGTTTACAGGGGCGCGATAGGCACCTGGAAGTCGGGGAGGCGAGGCCCACAGTCCGAGCGCGTCACTCACCGTCCCGGACCGGCGGAACCACGTCGACCGAGGCCGTGATGATGGATTCCCGCGTCGGTGTGGATGACGGTGCGATGCTCGAGGGAAACCTCGATCCCCATCAGTCCAGCTCACCACGCGAAGCACCGACACGATGGAGTCTTCGGACAGTTCGGGCGACACGCGGTGACCTCCCGCCAGATGCCGCACCCTGGTGATAACACCGTCATGACGCGTGAAGGAGGTCGCGGTGCGTCCCAACTGTGCGAATCGGCCCTCGATCACTGTCACGGCACACTGATCGTGCACGTCGCCGGATCGGTGGAATGCACCGAATCCGAGTGTTTCGATGCCGATCGATCGCGGCATCTGTTCGTGGCCGACTGCGCCGACATGTCCGGCGGCTGCGCCTGCGCGGAGACCGGGCGGCGGACGCGCGCCGGCCGGCCACTAGCCTGGCCAGGTGAGCTACGACCTCGTTCTGCTGCCCTCCGGTGCCGCCACATCCCCTGCTGAAGTGGACGCGTACCTGACCGCGCAGGACGGCAGACCGGCCGGTGACGCCGCCACCGAGATCGCGGCCGAGCTGGACGAGCGCAATGCCGAACTGCCGGAGGCGGACAGCTTCCTGGGGGCGCCCGCCGCCGACGGCGTGCTGGGCGACGCGCTGTTCGTATCCACCCCCTACGACGCAATCGGCCACGTGCGCTCGCTGCTGTTCGAGCTGGGCACCCCGCGCGGCTACGCGGTGTGGGATCCGCAGCTGGCCTGGCTCGCGGATCCTGCCGGATCGACGCCGGCCGCCGTGACACACGGCGGGGCGGGCGAATTCCCTTATCTGACAAAGCAACTGGTGGAGTTGTGGATTCCGGAGCTGGGACAACCCGGTCCGTATCTGATCGCGGAGACCGGCGATCAGGTCTACATCCAGACCTATCGGCATCCGGACGGCCATTACGACATCGAATACCGAGAAGGGTCCGCCGACAAGCATTTCGCCGCCACCGCAAACGACTCGCGAATTGTGGCCGATCTCATCTGGGGCTGGGCCACCGGAGATCGTTCGGGATTCGCGGCCGTCGATTGGCAACGCCTCACGTTCTAACCGTCGAATAACGGACAGATTTCAATTTCCGGATCAGACCCCCGACAATGAAGCCCGCACCCGCACAGGAAAGCTAGCATTTCGCTAATTGCACGCGGTGTTTCCGAGTTTGATCGCATTACTCACCGAGGCGAGGAGCGAGACATGAAGCTACGCCCATCCCTGAGCGCGGGGACTTTGCGTAAGGGCTTGGCCGTGATCGCCGGGCTGGCGGCTACCTTCGCTATCGCCGTGGCATTGCACGCCAGCGGGGCGGGGGCGGATATCCCCAGGAACATTCAGCACATTCCCTGCCCACAGCCGGCGGCGCTGCCCGCGCCGCCGACGTGGACATAACCCACTCCCCGGTAAACCCCTTACAGGGCTCGGCGCCCCGAAAGCGCGCGACCCAGGGTCAATTCGTCGGCGAATTCCAGATCGCCGCCCATGGGTAGACCCGAGGCCAGGCGCGTCACGCTCAAACCCGGGAAATCGCGCAGCATGCGGACCAGATAGGTGGCCGTGGCCTCGCCCTCGGTATTCGGATCGGTGGCGATGATCACCTCGGTGACGTCCACGCCGTCGTCCTGATTTCCGATGCGGGTCAGCAGTTCCCGGATCCGCAACTGGTCCGGGCCGACGCCCGAGAGCGGATCGAGCGCGCCGCCGAGTACGTGATAGCGGCCGCGGAATTCGCGGGTGCGCTCGATCGCCTGCACGTCCTTGGGTTCCTCGACCACGCAGATCATGGTCCGGTCGCGGCGCGGGTCGGCGCAGATACGGCACAGTTCACCGTCGGAGACGGTGCCGCAGACGGCACAGAACCGCACGCCGTCGCGAACCTTCTGGAGCGCCGCCTGGAGCCGGTCGATCTCCGGCGGCTCCACCGAGAGGAGATGAAACGCTATGCGCTGCGCGCTCTTCGGGCCGACTCCGGGCAGTTTGCCCAGCTCGTCGATGAGATCCTGAACCGGACCCTCGTACACCTACGCCATCCCCGATCAGAGTCCGGGCAGCGCGCCGCCGCCACCGAATCCGCCGGCCAGCGGGCCCAGCCGCTCGGCGGCCAGGTTCTGCGCGGTGTCCATGGCGTCATTGAGCGCGCCGATGATCAGATCCTGCAGCGTCTCCACATCCTCGGGATCGACCACCTTCGGGTCGATGGTCAGGGCCAGCACCTCGCCGGTGGCGCGGATCCGAGCGCGCACCAGGCCACCGCCCGCCTCACCCTCGACCTCCGATTCCGAGATTTCCTGCTGCGCGGCCATGACGGCCTGCTGCATCTGCTGGGCCTGGGCCATCAACTGCTGGAAATCGAATCCTTCACCGGGCTGCACGGCGTTTCCTCTCTGCGGGGACGATTGATCCCAGCCTAGTCGTCCAGCGTCCTCCGACCTTCGCCACATGGGATGGGGGGACCGGTCTGTCTCGAGCGGAATGGCCGGTGCGTGGCCGTTTTCTCTCCCGAATTTCCGGCCGCGCTGCTCTTTTCCCGGCGACCTCCCGCAGCGCCTTGACTCTCCTGCGGCTGGAGAGTGTTCGCTGTAGGCATGACGGCAACGGTTCCGATCGGCGAGTTCTCCCGGCTCACCTACCTGACCATCAAGACGCTGCGGTACTACCACGAGATCGATTTGCTGGAGCCGGTCGCGATCGACCCGAGCTCCGGCTACCGGTTCTACTCGACCGAGCAGGTGGACCAGGCTCACCTGATCAAGCGGCTGCGCGAGCTGAACATGCCGCTGCCGGAGATCAAGGCGGTCATGGCGGCCCCGGATCAGGCGACGCGGGACGCGGCCATCCGGGCGCATCTCGAACGCATGGAAGCCGAGTTGGTGCGCACTCGCGACGTGGTGGCCTCGCTGCGGGCGCTGCTGCTGCCCTCGACCGAGATCAGCGTCGAATACCGTTCCGTCGCACGCTATCCGGTGCTGGCCATGAGATCGGAGGTCGCGCGCGAGGAGTGCGACGCGTGGTGTGAGCACAGCTACGGCACCATGCACGCGCGGCTGGCCGCCACGAACCTCGCACCCGCCGGACCGGACGGCGCCACCTACGCGCCGGAGTTCTTCGAATACGACCGCGGCGAAGTCGTCACCTTCGTACCGATCGACGAGCGGCATCGGGGCCGCTTCGACGCCGAGGCAGTCCTCGACCTCCCCGCCCGTCGGTTCGCCATCGCCGTCCACGCGGGCCCGTTCACCGAATTCGACCGCACCTATGGCGCGCTGGGCAGCCATGTGGCCGAACACGACACCGCGCTCGACGAACCCGTGCGCGAAATCTACCTGGTCGGGCCCGGTGACGCCGAGCCCGCCGACTACCGCACCGAAGTCTGCTGGCCCATCGGCCGGCTCTGAAGAAGGAGAGCACCCATGGCACTGTCCCTCGGCAATATCGTCTTCGACTGCCACGACGCCGCCGCGCTGGCGGGCTTCTACGCGCAGTTGCTGGACCGCCCGGTGGACGAGGGCGCGAACGAGCACTTCGCGACCATCGACGACGCCGCCGCCACCCCGACGTTCATGTTCGTCCAGGTGCCGGACAAGAACCCGGGCAAGAACGTCGTGCACGTCGATCTGAGCGCGGGCAGCGCGCTGCGCGCCGAGGTCGAGCGCGCGGTCGCCCTCGGGGCCGAACACCTCGCGGACTTCGACGAATACGGCGTGAAGTGGGCGACGCTGGCAGACCCGGAGGGCAACCTCTTCGATATCGGCGGCGAGGGCTGAGTCTCGCTAGGCGAGCTCGCGCTTCAGGTTCTCGAGCACTTCGGCCTGGATCTTCTTCAGGCCGATCGGCGCGAAGATGCCCTCGAAGATGCCGCCGATGCCGCCCGCGCCCTTCCAGGTGGTGCGCACGGTGACCAGCGAGCCGCTGCCGGAGGGGGTCACGGTCCAGGCGGTGACCATGGAGGAGTTCGAATCCCGTTCCGTCACCATGGAATCGGAGACCGAGATGGCGGCGCGCACATTGCGCGACCGCTTCTCGGTGGCCTGCAGCGTCCACTCCGCGACCGTGCCCGCGCCCTGGCCGCCCTCGACCACCTTGTAGTCGCGGTAGTGCGAGGAGAGGATCTTCGGCCGCACTGTCTCGTAATCGGCGATCGCGTCGAGGGTCCGCTTCGGATCCGCCGCGACGACGATCGAACTGGAGGCGCTGACCTGTCCCACCATGTGCTCCTTAGTGATTGCGGGCCGACCGGCACTGTGCCCTGTTACCGCTCGGTCATGCTACGCCGCATCCGGGTGCGCCGGTTCGCTGCGCCGCGTCGGGTCGGGCACCTATCCTGGGTGCACTACTGCGGGGGAGGACGCGGTGATGACGCGATTCGTGACATGGGTCCGGCTCAATATCGACGGTGTCGTGACGTTGGTCGTGGCGGCCATCGCCATTGTGGTCGAGGCCTTCGACAAGTTCGCCAATATGAACGCGGTGAGCGGGGCGACGCTGCTGGTGCTGAGCCTGCTCGCGCTCACGCTGCTGCGCGACCGGAATCGGACCTCTCGGTTGGTTCGAGAACTGGCGGCGGTGCGGTTGCTGCACGGCGCGGAAATCGATCAGGCGCACGCGCAGGCCTGCGGGGACACCGACAACTGGATCTACAAGGGCGGCACCGGAACCTATCTGCGCGCGGTGACATTGCCCTCTTTCCTCGGGCGCGCGCGTAATGAGAGCCGCCTGCTGAATCTGCGGGTGGAGGTCCTGGACCCGGGCAATGAGCAGCTGTGTCTGGCGGACGCGCAATACCGCAATTCGCTCCAGCCGCAGGGCGATGTCAATGGGCGACCCTGGACGGTTGACCGCATTCGCAAGCAGTCCTACGCCACGGTGCTGGCCTGCGCCTGGTACCGGCAGCAGTCGGAGTTCCTGACCGTCGAACTCGGGCTGTCGTCGACGTTGTCGACCTACCGCTGGGACATGTCGGACAATGTGGTGATCATGAACCAGCGCGGCTCGAAGACCCCGGCGCTGCTGTTCGAGCGCGGCAAGTCCCAATATTCGGATTTCACCCGGGAATTGGCGGTGAGTTTCAAACAGGCGCAGCCGGTGCTGCTCAGTCGCGACACCGATCTGCGGCCGCCGAGCGAACCGACGATCGGTCAGGTGCGCAGGCTGCTGGAGCACCTGGAGCTACCCCTGCCCACCGTGTACACCGATGACGATGTCATCGAGATCGTGGAATACGCACTGCGTCCGGTGAATACGTTCTAACCGGTGAGCAGCAGCCCCACGGTGGCGGCGGTGGCCGCGGCCACCGCCAGCACCAGGCCGGTCACCACGAACCGGCGCATCGGGACGCGCACCCCGTGGGCGCGGCAGAACTCCAGGCACAGCAGCGTGGCCAGGGAGGCCCACGGGGTGATCACCGGGCCGATATTGGTGCCGATCAGCAAGGCGAGCAACTGATTCCGCGCACCAGGGGAGATCACCGCCTCGCCAGCGGTGTAGGCGGGCAGGTTGTTGACGACATTGGACAACGCCGCGCCCGCGCCCGCGGCCCGGAACACGCCGGGTCCACTCGTGCCCTGCCCGATCAGATGATCCATCACCGTCGAAAGCCCGTGCGCGGACAGGGTGGGCACCACCAGGAACAGGCCGGACACGAAAACCAGCAACTGCCAGGGAAACAGCGACAGGCTCAGCGCCGACCGATCGCAGATCGCGAAGGCCAGCACCGCGATGGCCGCGGCCACCGTGGCCGCGATCGCGATCCGATCCCCCACGAACGGAATGGCCAGCACGAATAGCAGGCACGCGCCGCCGGACGCGTACAGCAGTACCCGCTCGCGCATATCCACGGGTCGGATCGGCTCCGGCACCACGTACCGATCGGCCCCGCGTTGCGACCGCCGCCAGTACCACCACCACAGGCACACCATGGTCACCGCGATCGAAAGCAGTTGCGGCAGCCACATTCTGGCCGCGAACCCGGTCGCGTCCAGCGCCACCCGATCCGCGGCCAGCAGGTTCGTCAGATTCGACACCGGCAGCAGCAGACTCGCCGTATTCGCCAGCCATAATGTGGTCATGGCCAACGGCAACGGCGGAATCCGCGCGGGCACGGCCAACGCGATCATGACCGGCGTGAGCAGCACCGCCGTGGTGTCCAGGTTCAGGACCGTCGTCGTGGTGGACGCGAACAGCACGCACAGCAGGAACAACCCGACATAGTTCCCACCCGCGACGATCGCCAGTCGATGTGCGATCACATCGAACACCTTGGCCCGCCGCGCCAGATTCGCCAGCACGATCACACTGCCCAGAAACAACAGCAATGGCGCGATCCGCCGCATGTTCTGCGCCGCCTCGTGTTGCGGCAGCAGTCCCGTCGCCACACACAGCAATCCGACCAGCAGCACACTGATCCGCACAACGTCCAGTGCGCTCGGCCGCCACACCGAGGGCACCTCGTCTCGCATGGCGCGCCTAACCACGTGAGCGCCCGCGCTTTCGAGGCGGACCGACGAGAAGGACGGGCGCATCCACGATTTCAGAGCGCCGCTCCGGACTACTCGCACCATGCGACGCGATCACGCCGACCCTGGACGTGGCCGGCGTCATCGTCGCCTGCGCGGACGCGATCGCGATCAGCGCGAACTGGATGGCGTTCATGACCGCGCTCTCCGACTGCGACCCAGCTGTTCAGGCATTGGCCAATGATCGCAGGGCCGGCGGGGTGGTCGCACGGGCTGAGAATTCGGAAAGAGGTCGATTCGATTGACCTCGGGACTCTTTCAGCGGCGGGATACTGGATGGTGTGACGCTGTGGGGCGGGCGGTCGCGGATGCTCTTCACGAGTTACTCTCCGGCCGATGAGCGGTGGGCCATCTGGCTGGCCTGGCAGTTGGAGCATGCCGAGGCACGCTATCGAACGATGGTGTCATCGTGGGACTTCGATCCGGCCACGAACTACGGGGACTTCGTGCAGCGCGGGGTGCGGGAGTCCGATCTGGTGGTGGCGGTGCTGACGCGGGACTACGTATCCTCGCGGCACGCCAATCGGGAGTGGCAGGCCGCGCTGGATGTGGATCCGGGGAAGGTGCTGGCGATCCGGGTCAGCGAATGCTCGCTGGAGTGGCTGCCCACGGGGGTCTGCTGTCTCGATCTGCTCGGCGTCGACAGCGAGGCCGAGATGCGCCGGGAGGTGCTGGACCGGGTCGAGCGGATGCTGTCGGAGCGGTGGACGCCGCGGTGGCAGCTCGACTCTCGCGCGGACGATATCTGGTCTCCGGCAACGGAATCCACTGCCATCGGCCGGCGCCCGCTGTCGCCGCCGGCCTTTCCGGCGGATATGGCGGCGAACCGGCCGCACGCCGGGCTGTCGATCCTGCATGTCGGTGGTCCGCGGTTCGGCCGCGGCCTGCCGCCCGCCGATATCCCCACCGATCCCGAGGGTTTGCAGTCGCATATCTGGGGCGCGGTCACCGAGCTCGTCGACCGGCAGGCCCCACCGCCGGATCTGATCGTGGTCAGCGGCGATCTCACCGAATCCGCCCATCCGACCGAGTTTCGCAAGGCCACATCATTTCTCACCGGCCTGCGCGTCCTGCTCAAACTAGAACCCGACCGGTTGGTCGTAGTCCCGGGCAATCACGACATCTCCAAGCTCGCCTGCCGGGCCCATTTCCTCGACTGCGAGGCCAACGACCGCCTGCCCCGGCCGCCCTACTTCGCGAAGCTGCGGCTGTTCGAGCAGATGTTCAACACCCTCTACCGCGGCCTGGACCACCTGGTCTTCGATGTCGGCCAGCCCTGGACGCTGTTCCCCGTGCCCGAATTGCGGCTCGTGGTCGCCGGTTTGAACTCGACCATGGCCGCCACCCACCGCCCCGAGGACGACTACGGTTTCATCGGCACCGAGCAGAAGGACTGGTTCTCCGAACAACTCCGCGCCCACGAGGCGCACGGTTGGTTCCGGCTCGGCGTCGTCCGCCACGACCCCGCCCCCGGCCCCGGCACCTCACCGTACGACGCCGGCGTACTCCGGGATTCCGAGCGCACCTTCCGCCGCCTCGGACCGCGCCTGAACCTGCTGCTGCGCGGACCCGGCCGGGCGGGCCGCTCGCTCGCACACCCCGGCGGCACCCTGCCCGTACTGTCCGCCCCGGCCCCCGGGCAGGCCGAACTCGTCCACATCACCGCCGACGGACTGACCCGCTACCGCTGCGACGATCCCCACGAGACTCCGGTCCCGCAGCAGGTAACCTGGACGAATTGCGTTGTCGCGCTGGAGAGCCGGGCCGTGCGGCCGGAACTTCCAGCGGCCCCGCCCGAACCTCGCCGACCCGAGCACCGGGCGAACGAGACCGCCCGCCCGCACGACATGCTCCTGGAGCAGGTCGCCGAGGTGTGCGAGGTCCGCTATCCGGGCGCGCGCATCCGCCGCATCGCCTCCGACCCGCCGTACCTGCTGGTCACCGTCAAATCCGAGCCGGTGATCGAACAGCTCATCATCGGCGCGCACGTCGGCGAGGTGACCGGCCAGGTACTGGACGAATTCCTCGGCCCGGAACCGAAACCCGGCTCCCAGCTCATCTATCTGGGCCCCGCGCCGAGGCGGGAACTACTCGACCGCGCCGCCGCCGAGGGCGTGCGGATCCGCAGTTTCCCCGACTTCCAGGGCATGGCGAATCTGGGCGAATATCTGCGCAAACAGTCGGCCCGCCTGCGCGACGACCCCGCCTATGCGCCCGATCTGTATGTGCCGCAACGCTTCCGCATGCTCGCCCCGCGTGGCCGCGAGGTGCAGAACGACCTGGTGGCCGAGCTCATGAGCCTGGTGACCGCCGACGATGGCCGATTCGTGCTGCTGCTCGGGGATTTCGGGCTCGGCAAGACCTTCGCCCTGCGCGAGCTGACCCGCCGCATCACCGACACCGCCACCCAGCTCGTCCCCATCCTCATCGAACTGCGCGAGCTGGACCGCACCAGCTCACTCGACACCCTGCTGGCCGCGCACCTGGCCGACAACGGCGAATCCCGCATCGATCTGCGCGCGCTGCGCTACATGCTCGAACAAGGCCGAGTGGTACTGCTGTTCGACGGCTTCGACGAACTGCTCACCCGGCTCAACTACGACAGCGCCGCCGAGCACATGGCCACCCTGCTACAGGCGGCGGTGGGCCGGGCCAAGGTCGTGGTGGCCGGGCGCACACAGCATTTCAAGTCCTACGACCAGATCGCGGCCGCCCTGGAAACCCAGGAGCATCCACACCCGGACCGCTACATCCTGAGCGTGGAGAACTTCACCGACGAGCAGGTGCACGCCTTCCTGGTGAACCGCTACGGCGCCACCGGTCCCTCGGCCGACTCCCGAATGCGGCTGCTGCGCGGCATTCCCGGGCTGCTCAAATTGGCCTGCAACCCGCGCATGCTGAGCTTCATGGCCGACCTGGACGAACAGCGGCTGCGCACCGCGGCCGGGGCCCGCCGCATCATCGGGCCGACCCGACTCTACGAGGAGATCCTGACCAGCTGGCTGAGCTACGAGATCGACCGCTCCCCCGAGCGCGCCAGCTCGCACCCCACCGTGCGCATCGACGAACTGTGGCTCGCGGTCACGTATTTCGCGCTGCGGGTGTGGGAGACCGGGCGGCCGTACCTGGACCTGGCCGAGCTGACCGAGGTCGCGCACACCGCCGTCGAGCAGATCGACGCGAGTCGGCTCAATGTGGCGCAGTTCGTGCACACCCTCGGCTCCCGCAGCCTCATCGTGCGCGCGGAGGACAATCGGTTCGGCTTCATCCACTCCTCGGTGCGGGATTGGCTGGTGGCCAAGCATGTCGCCGGACAGCTGCGCGACGGCGTCACCGCCCCGGCCCCGCTGGCCCAGGCGCAGTTGGAACCGCTGGCTGTCGAATTCCTCTGCGATCTGGCCGATGTGGAGCTGCTGCAGGCCTGGGTGGAACGGACCCAGGACGATCCGGGCGAGCATGAGATCACCCGGACCAATGCCGCGCGCCTCGCCGCCCGACTGCGCATCTCCCCGGACAAGGACCTGCGCGGCCTGGACCTGTCGCGGGAGGACCTGTCCTTCCGCAATCTCCAGCAGCTCGACTTCACCGGCGCGATCATGACCGAGACCAGGCTCACCGGCGCGGTGCTGGACCAGGCGGTTCTGCGCGGTGTGCGGCTGGTGGGCGCCCAACTCGACCAGGCATCCCTGGTCGGCACCGATCTCCGCGGGGCGGATATGACCGAGGTCCAACTGACCAGCGCCAACCTCCAGAACGCCGACCTGCGTGGGGCCCGCCTGCACCGGGCGCAACTGGATCAGGCCTCACTGGTGCGCGCCAATCTGGGCCGGGCCGACCTGACCGGGGCACGGCTGGCCCGCACCGATCTCACCGGGGTGCGCGGCGAGGGCAGCCGCTGGACCCGGGCCGCGCTGCTGGACGTGGTCGGCAGCCCCGTCGGCACCGACCTGGCCGGGTCCGGCCGGGTGCCCGGCACCCCGCCGCTCACCGAATTCGCCCCGGCCGCCATCGGTGTCAAGCACGGTGTGGACACGCAGAGCGGACGGCTGCCGCGACCACTGGCCTACAGTCCCGACGGCGGCACCGTCGCCGTAGGCTGTGATTCCGGCAGCGTCGTCGTCTACGGCGCGGACACCGGGCGGACGTTGCGCACCCTGCATGGGCATCGCGCCCGCGCCTTCGCCGTCGCCTACACCGAGAAGGTGCTGGTCACCGGGTCGGCCGACAGCACCGTCCGGATCTGGGACGCCGCCACCGGCACGGTGCGAAAGATCCTGTCCGGCCACGAGAACTGGCCGTGGCCGCTGGAAACCGACACCGCCGGAACGCTGCTCGCCACCGGCGACGCGGCCGGAGTGCTGCGCGTGTGTCTGCTGCCGGACGGCGAACAGCTGCACGAATTCCCGCCGCCCGGCGGAGCGCCGCAGCGGATCTACAGCATCGCCTTCCACCGTGACCGGGTCGCGGCCGCGTATCACGATGGCGCGGTGCGTATCTGGCAGCTCTCGACCGGCGCCGAGGTCGGCGGCTTCCGGGGTGCGGACGGGCCGATCCGCCGCATCGGCTGGGATCCGATGGGCATGCTGCTGGCCGCCGGCGGCGCGGACGGCGCCCTCGGGCTGTGGGACCCAGCCACCGGCGAGCTCATCCACAACCTCACCGGGCACCGGCACATCGTCTACGCCCTCGCCTTCCATCCGGTGGAGCCCATCCTGGCCAGCGGCGACACCGCGGGCGGAATCCGCCTGTGGGACACCGGCACCGGCGATACGCTGTACACCCGTTCCGAGCACGGCCGCGCGCGCATCCACTGGCTCAGCTTCGATCCCGCCGGGGACATGCTGGCCTCGGGCGACACCGCGGGCGCGGTGTACGTCCGCGACGGCCGCACCGGAGCGCCGCTACACCGATTGACCGGCCACACCGGGTCCATCTGGCCGTTCGCGTTCCGGCCCGACGGCACCCAGCTGGCCGTCGTCGACGACCAGTTCGCGCTGCGCATCTGGGACCCGGCCACCGGCGAGCGCCTGCACACCCTCACCGGGCACGGCCGCCACGTGCGCGCGGTCTCCTTCAACGCCGACGGCACCCTGCTCGCGGGCTGCGGCAACGACGGCAGCGTCCGGCTCTGGGACGCCGCCACCGGACGGCTGACCCAGCGCCTGCAGGGCAGCACGGACGGGCTGTTCACGCTGGAGTCCGGCGTCTTCAGCCCGGTCCGGCCCACCCAGCTGGTGACGGTGGGCAATGCCGGGCGGCTGCGGGTGATCGACATCGACGCCGCGATCGCGGAACGCGACATCACCGTCGATTCCGCCCCGGTGTGGGCCATCGCCTACGACCCGTCCGCCCGCTTCATCGCCACCGCCAACGACGACGACACCGTCACCCTGTGGACCCGGGAGACCGGCGGTGAACACGCCGTATGCGACGAACATCGGGGACGGGTGCGCTCGATCGCGTTCGACGCCGCGGGCGTGACCATGGCCACCGGCTGCGACGACGGCCATATCCGGCTCTGGGACGTCGAATCCGGGCGGCTGCTGGGCACGCTGTCGGATCCGGTCCGGGGCGGCGCGAACGGACATCGCGTCTATGGTGTCGTCTTCCACGGCGATCGGCTGGCCAGCATCTCATGGGATGGCACCGTGCGGATCTGGAATCTGGCGGGCGGTCCTCCGCTGCATCGGCTGGACCTGCACCGCGGGCGGCTGTGGTGCCTGGCGGTGGATCCGGTGTCCGGCACGCTGGCCACGGCGGGCGACGACCTGGTGATCAATCTGTGGGACATCACCTCGGGCACGCATCTGCACACCCTGTACGGCCATCGAAATCGGGTGCGCTCCTTGGCTTTCGATCCGTCCGGCCGCCTGCTGGCCAGCGGCGGCAACGACGGTTCGATCATGCAGTGGTCGCTCACCGAGCCGGCCGGTATCCCGGAGTTGCGGGCCACGCTGCTGGGTCTGCCGGAGGGTTGGGCCGCCTTCACCCCGGACGGCCGCTACAAGACCGAGGGCTTGACGGCGGGCCAGTTCTGGCACGTGATCGGCATGTGCCGTTTCGAGGCGGGGGAGCTGGATCCGTACCTGCCGCAGATCCGTCAGGTGGACCTCGACGATCCGCTGTAAACGGCTCTCGCGCACCGTAACCCAATTGTTAGCTGAAGTAACAATCATCACGGCGAGGATGGGAATACCCTCGCTGCACGGCTGGTCGCACCCGCCGACACGCATACGAACTGTGCGTGAAAACCCGCCCCGCCGGTGCTCTCCTGCTGGCCGTACCGGTCGGTGCACGCTAGGTTTTCGAGGTGGCAGTGAGTCTGTTGGGGAAGGCCGGCCGCGCACCGGCCGCACAGGAATCAGGTTTCGCCGCGCATCGGGCCGGGGTCGATCGTCTCCTGGCCTCGTACCGCGCCATCCCCCCGGATGCGAACGTGCGGCTGGCCAAGAAGACGTCCAATCTCTTCCGTGCCCGGGCCCGCAGTACCGCACTCGGTCTGGACGTATCCGGATTGACACAGGTCATCGCGGTCGACGCCGAAGCCCGCACGGCCGACGTGGCGGGGATGACCACCTACGAGGACCTGGTCGCCACCACCCTGCCCTACGGGCTGGCGCCGTTCGTGGTGCCCCAGCTCAAGACCATCACCCTGGGCGGCGCGGTCACCGGATTGGGCATCGAGTCCACCTCGTTCCGCAACGGGCTCCCGCACGAGTCATTGCTGGAACTCGACGTGCTCACCGGCGCCGGTGAGATCGTCACCGCCACCCGGGACGGCGAACACGCGGATCTTTTCCGCGGATTCCCGAATTCCTACGGCACGCTCGGGTACTCGACCCGACTGAAGATAGAACTCGAACCGGTACTGCCCTACGTGGCGTTGCGGCACCTCCGGTTCCACGATCTGCGGGAGCTGGAGGCGACGATGGCACAGATCATCGCAGACCGCTCCTGGGACGGCGAACGGGTCGACTACCTCGACGGTGTGGTCTTCACCGCCGATGAGAGCTACCTGGTGCTGGGCCGCCAGAGCGACGAGCCCGGCCCGGTCAGCGACTACACCGGCATGGACATCTACTACCGGTCCATCCAGCACGACTCGAAGCAGCCCAAGCGCGATCGGCTGACCATCCACGACTACCTGTGGCGCTGGGACACCGACTGGTTCTGGTGCTCGCGCGCCTTCGGGGCGCAGAACCCGAAGATCCGGCGCTTGTGGCCCGAGCGGTACCGGCGCTCCAGCTTCTACTGGAAGCTCATCGCGCTGGACCACAGGTACGCGATCGGCGACAAGCTCGAAGCGCGGCACGGGAATCCGCCGCGTGAGCGGGTGGTGCAGGACATCGAGGTGCCCATCGAGCGCACCGCGGACTTCATGGAGTGGTTCCTGCGCGAGATCCCCATCGAGCCGATCTGGTTGTGCCCGTTGCGATTGCGCGCCAACCGCGCGGAAGTGCAGGACGCAGCCGAACGCCCCTGGCCGCTCTATCCGCTCGAGCCCGGCCGCAACTATGTCAATATCGGTTTCTGGTCGGCCGTGCCGACCGTGCCGGGGCAGCCCGAGGGCGCGGCCAACCGTGCCATCGAGCGCAAGGTATCCGAACTGGACGGTCATAAATCCCTGTATTCGGATGCCTTCTACGACGAGGATGAGTTCGCGGCCCTCTACTACGGCGGCGATACCTACTCCTCGCTCAAGAAACGCTACGACCCGGATTCTCGTCTACTCGATCTGTATTCGAAGGCGGTGCAACGCAAATGACAACGTACAAGGACCGTTCCGACGTATTCGCCGAGCTCGGAAGCAAACTCAGCATTGCCGAGATCTTCGAGACCCTCGTCGAGGGCCCGGTGCCGATCCGCCTGACCTGTTACGACGGCAGCAGCGCCGGACCGCAGGACTCGGAATTCGGCCTGGAGATCGTCAATCCGCGCGGCGTCAACTACATCGCGACCGCGCCCGGCGACCTCGGCATGGCCCGTGCCTACATCTCCGGCGACCTGATCGCCCACGGCGTCGAACCCGGTGACCCATACGAACTGCTGAAGGCCATCGCGGGCATGAAGTTCCGCCGCCCCACCGCGCTGCAGCTGGTGGTCATCGCCCGCTCGCTGGGCTGGGAACTGCTCAAGCCGGTGCCCCCGCCGCCGCAGGAGGCCATGCCGCGCTGGCGGCGCATCGCCCTGGAAGGGCTGCGGCACAGCAAGACTCGCGACGCCGAGGCCATCCACCACCACTACGACGTCTCCAACACGTTCTACGAGTACGTGCTGGGCCCGTCCATGACCTACACCTGCGCGACCTACGAGGACCCGACCTGGACGCTCGAACAGGCGCAAGAGAACAAGTACCGGCTGGTCTTCGAAAAGCTGAACCTGAAGCCCGGCGACCGGCTGCTCGACATCGGCTGCGGCTGGGGCGGCATGGCGCTCTACGCCGCCAAGCGCGGGGTCAAGGTCATCGGCGCCACGCTGTCGGCCGAACAGGCCGAATGGGCACAGGCCAGGATCGCCGAGGAGGGCCTGTCCGACCTCGCCGAGGTGCGCCACAGCGACTACCGCGACGTGCGTGAGGGCGGATTCGACGCGGTGTCCTCCATCGGCCTCACCGAGCACATCGGTGTGCACAACTACCCGGCCTACTTCGAGTACATCAAGTCGAAGCTGAAGGTCGGCGGCCTGTTCCTGAACCACTCCATCACCCGGCCGGACAACACCCGCATCACCAAGGCCGGCGACTTCATCGACCGCTACGTCTTCCCCGATGGCGAGCTGGCCGGGTCCGGCCGCATCATCTCCGAGATCCAGAACGTGGGCCTCGAGGTGCTGCACGAGGAGAACCTGCGCCAGCACTACGCCCTGACGCTGGCCGAATGGTGCGACAACCTGGTGAAGAACTGGGACGACGCCGTCGCCGAGGTCGGCGAGGGCATCGCCAAGGTGTGGGGCCTGTACATGGCGGGCTGCCAGCTCGGGTTCGAGCGCAACGTGGTGCAGCTGCACCAGATCGTCGGCGTGAAGCTCGGCGCCGACCAGGCCTGGACCGTCCCGCTGCGCCCCTGGTGGAAGGCATAGCTCTCAGGGGATGAGCCCCTGAGACCCCCGCGTTGTCGCGGAGCGGGCGCGCGGCCTGGACCGCACGCCCGCTTCCCCTTCGGTGCCCGCCCGCTTCGACTCGGCGCGCCCGCTTCCGCCCTCGACGCCCGCGGCTAGGACGACAGACCCGCTACCGGGATGCCCAATCGTGCTGTCAGCCAAGGGAATGACGAGGTGAAGGCCGACGAGGCGAACTGCCAGGTGTGGCCGCCGACGGTGGTGTGCACCGTGCAGTCGATGCCGACCTTGCGGCCCTCGTCGCAGAGGGTCTCGGCCGCGCCTTCCTCATTGGTGTCCATGACGCCGTCCCGGCCGCCCTTGCCGATCCGGTCCTCGGTCACCTTGGGCATGCCGGGGAAGTTCATCTTCTGCTGGCCACTGTTGTGCTTGGGCGCGGTCAGGTCGTCGAAGAGGCCGACCACATCGGTGTAGGGCCCGTGCATGCGCATGACCGTCAGCGGGTCGAATTGTGCCCAGGCGTCGGCGTTTCCACCGTAGAGGCGTGTGATGGTCTGCTCCTTGGTGCCCGCGGTCGGGCCCAGGTCGCCGGCGATATCGACGAAGGTGCCGAACTGGTCGGGGTGCATGACGGCCAGATCCACCGCGCAGGTGCCGCCCATGGACCAGCCCACCACGGCCCATGCGGATGCGTCCCCCGCCACGCCGAAAGTGGACTCCATGTAGTCGGGCACGTCCTTGGTGAGGTGGTCGGCCGCGTCGCCGCGCGGGCCGTTCACGCACTCGGTGTCGTTGTTGAAGCTGCCACCGGAGTCGACGAACACCAGCACCGGCGTCTGCCCGTTGTTCTTGGCCGCGAAATCGTCCACGACGGGCATGATCTGCCCGCTGCGCACCCAGTCCGCCGGGGTGTTGAACTCGCCGCCGATCATCATGATGGTCGGCAGCGTGGGCGGTTTGTCCCCCGCGAACCAGGCGGGCGGCAGGTAGACGTACTCGCGCCGGTGCCGGAAGTCGCTGCCGGACTCCGGAATGTTCACCTCGACGATCCGACCGGTCCCCATATCGGTGTTCCTCAGCCCGCCCAGCGCGTCGATGTCGACCTGATGCGGCAGCGGATCCGCGTTGAGCGCGTCCCACGCCGCTTGGACGGTCGGGTAATAGCCGACCCACTGGTTGAGCACCACGCCCGTATGAAGCAGCGCCGCCGGGACCGCCAGGATCGCCGCGATCCGCTGCCACCAGCCGCCGGTCCGCAACCCCACGACGGCAGCCACCAGGCCCGCGGCTGTCAGGCCCACGCACGACCACAGCAGCACCGGCGCCGGATCCGAGGCCAAGCCTTGATTATTGGTGAAGATCCACGCCGCCCACGCCACCGCGACGCCCGCCACCGCGCACACCGGCATCCACAGCAACCACCAGCGGCGGGTGAACCGCGCGAACGCGATCACCAGCAACAGCACCGCCGCGAACGCCACCACCTGCGGCACCCACCCGTGCAATAGCGAAACCCCGTGGTGGAAGCCCGGATATCCGGTCCGCGCCGCCGGCGCCTGCGGAGCCGGCGGCGGCGCGAGGGGCGGTGACTGTACCGGCGCATGGGTCAAGGACACGACGGCGATTGTCTATGCCGTTCCTCGAGAAACGCTGTGAATCCCCTCCGCGAACTCTCAACGGGACAGGTCTACAGCAGCGAATCCAGGAAGCGGCGCGGCACGTGCAGCCCGTCGCCGTCCCCGGTGTCCAACGGCATCTCATGGCGCATCGTGCGCAGGATGTTCAGCACTCCGGGCCCGGCATCCAGCAGCGGCCGTGACCAGCCCAGATCGGCACAGCGAACCACCACCGGCGTGAGCAGCGCGATGGATTCACCGAACCAGCCCGCGGCGGACAGGCATTCGGCCAGCAGCAGCGCCGAGTCGAGTTCGGCACGGGGCCGGTGTTGTTCGCGGATGCGCGAATACAGGGCGCGGGCACGTTTGACCGCGGTGTCGTCGGTGCCGAGCGGGGCCAGCTCGTCGGTGGCGCGGTTTTCGCCGCGGTAGTGCCGGGCCAGCAGGGCGCGGATGGTGGCGACCTCCTCGGCCTCGGTGGCCAGCGCGGCCGCGCCGGTGGCGTGGCGCAGCGGACGCACCATGGGGTCGGTCACCAGCCCGGCCGTGAGCGGGTCAGCGGGCAGACCCAGGCGCAGGCGCTCGGCCCGGACCTCGGCGGCCAGGCGGGTGAGTCGGCGGTCGGCGGCGGTGCGTGCGCCCTCGTCCAGGCGAGCCGTGGCGGTCTTCAGGTCGCCGCGGACGGCCTTCAGGCGGGCACCGCTCACGAACATCGTGATCAGGAAGTCCACCGGGCCGACCCGGGCGGTCGTCTCATGGCTCTGATCCAGTAGGCGCTCGGCGTTGTCCAGGTCGCCGCGGCGATAGGCCAGCCCGCCCAGCAGCGCGGCCGCCACCCGCACCGAATGCGAGCGGGAACCCGCGCGGTCGCGAGCGGTCTGCCAGGCCTGCTCGAAACATCTGGTGGCGGTATCGATATCGAGTTGCTCGCAGGCGGCGTGACCCTGGGCGCACAGCCCGAACACCTCGCCCAGCGGGTCGGCCGAGCGGGCGTGATAGGGCGCGGCCCACTTCTGCATGTCCCGGACGCCATCGAAGTCGAAATCGCACAGCCGCACGAAGGAGGCCAGGTTCGCGGCCGTCGACACCGTCCACGCCGGGAGCTCATCGGCCAGCTCGAGGCATTCGGTGATCTTGTCCAGCACGCCCTCGGTGCGGTCGCGAGCCACCTGATCGGCCGCGCCCAGCACCGCCGCCTGGCAGCGCTGGTTCACCGCTTCGGCATCGGTGGGCGAGGTGCGCGCCAGCATGTTCGACAGCCGCCCCAGCGCGGTGCGGGCCGCGCCGGACTGCTGTAGGTTCACATTCGCTCGCGCCAGCGCTATCAACAGCTTGGATCGCGAAGTTACCTGCTGCACCGGCAGTTTCGACACCATACCGAACAGGGTGGCCAGCCGGGAGCTGTCGATCAGGTCCATGCCGCCCTTCTCGACCAGGTCCAGCGCGTACTTCAGATCGGTGGCGGCGAGCGCGTGATCCACCGACTGCTTGATCAGATTGTGTTCGGCGAACCAGCGAGAAGCCTTGCCGTGCAGCTTCTTCAGCTGTCCGGGCTGCGCGCGATCCAGCCGCGCGCGCAGATGCTCGGCCACCATCGGCTGCATCCGGTACCAGCTCGGATCGTCGGAGAGCCGATGCACGAACAGTTCGCGCTGCTCGGCCTGGTCCAGCAGATCCGCGGCGTCCTTCGCGCCGGACAGCGCCTCCGCCAGCGAGGCGTTCACGCGCTCGGGAACCGCGATGGCGCTGAGGAATTCGAGCATCCGGGGCTCGACGGTGTCCAGGACGTTCTCGGCGAGGTATTCGCGAATCGCCTTGTTGTCGCCGGAGAGTCCGGCGATCAGCCGATCCACGTCGTGATCCGCCGCACGCAGGGAAAGCCCGACCAACTGGATCGCCGCCGGCCAGCCATCGGTGGCGATGTGGATCTGCTCCGCCTGCCGGTCGTCGAGATCCAGGCCCATACGGTCGATCAGGATCTGCCGAGTCTCCGCCTCGGTCAGCCGCAACTGCGGGGAGCCGAGCTCCACCAGCTCGTCGGCCACCTGCAGGCGGCTCAGCGGCAGCCCGGCGCGCTCCCGGCTGGTGATGACGAAACGCAGGTCGTGCGAACAGTTGTCGAGCAGCGACTCCATCACCCGCTGCGCCCCGGCGTCGGTGATCCGATGCCAGTCGTCCACCACCACGACCACCGGGCTCTCGCTCGCCTGCACCTCGTCGATGAGCGCCGACACCGCGTACGGCACCGCTTCGGCGGGTCGCTCCTCCAGCAGCTGTTCGAGCCCCACGCCGATCTCGGGGCGCACCTTGCGGATGGCGGCGATGATGTGGGCCAGCATCCACACCTCATTGTCGTCGTCGCTGTCGACGCCGATCCAGGCGACCGCCACCCCGCGATCGCTGAGCTCGGCACACCACTGCGCGGCGAGGGTGCTCTTGCCGAAGCCGGCCGGGGCGTGGATCACCGCCAGCCGGCGGCGGCCGCCCGCGCGCAGCGACTCCAGCAGCCGGGGCCGGGCAATGGGCTCGCGGGCCGGGATCGGTGGCCGGAATTTCGTTGTGGCCGTGGGCGGCAACGTATTGCTGACGGCCCCGAACACGGCGTTGGGATTGCCCTGCGGGCGCAGCGCCAGCGAGTGGGACCGCGGTGCGGTGAGAATGGTGTGCGCGCGTCGGCGCGAATATGTCCGAGCGCCCGAGGCATCCGCGTCGTCGCCGTGCTCCGCGGCGTCGAGCAGGGCCATCTCGTCCGGGACCTGCCCGTGTTCGCCCTGCACGGATCGCAGCAGCTCGCCGAATTCCACCGCGGTCGCGGGCCGGTCGCGCGGATCCGGCGACATGGCGGCCTCGATGGCCGCGGCCACATCCGGCGGAATCTCCAGCTCCCGCAGGTCCGGCACCGGCTGGCTGGTGATGCGCAGGAATTGCGCCACGATCTTCTCCCCGGCCTGCCGCTCGAAGGCGGCGTGGCCGGTCAGCAGCGCGAAGAGGGTGGACCCGAGCCCGTACACGTCCGAGCGCACCGTCGGCTCGTCACCCTTGAGCACCTCGGGCGCGGTGAACGCGGGCGAACCGGTGATCAATCTCGTCGACGTGCGGAAACCCCCTGGGATACGGGCGATTCCGAAGTCGGTGAGCTGCGGCTCCCCGTAGCGGCTCAGCAGCACATTGGCCGGTTTCACATCGCGGTGCAGCACCTGGGCGCGGTGCGCGGTCTCGATCGCCCCGGCCAGCTTCACGCCCACCCGCAGCGAATCCGTCCAGGACAGGGGTCCGCTGTCGCGCACCACCTGCTCGAGCGAACCGCGCGTGGCATAGGGCATGACGATGAAGGGCCACCCGCTCGGCGTCACGTCCACCTGCAGGATGTCGACGATGTTCGGATGCCCGGACAGCCGGCCCATGGCGTGTTCTTCGCGCAGGAACCGCTCCCGGCTCTCGTCGTCGATCTCCGTGGACAGCACCTTGACCGCCACCACCCGGTCCAGGGCGCGCTGGGCACACCGGTACACCACCCCGAAACCACCCCGGCCGATCTCCTCCGCGTCGAACAGGCCCATGGCCTCGAGCTCGTCGTCCATGGTCATGGGAAGGTAGGCTTGCGTGGCGTTTTCGGGAGGGGCCTGCTCACTCCGCGAGCCACCCGGGCGCGCCTGTGGGTTCATCTGGACCACCTCGAACTGACACCGTCGAACTGGAACGAGCGCGTACCGAACGTACGGGCTGCTTCCGGTGTTCTACCCGCGCACATTCCAACGTAGCGCGGACCGTACGGGCGTGTGGACCCTTTCACTCAGCTCCGGATATCCCGTCCGGTCCTCTTCACACACCTGTAAAACGCCCGGCCCGGGCCGCTTATTCGCGACCCGGGCCGGGTATTTCAACACTCGAGCACCGGAATCACTTGGCGCTCGAGCACCGGAATCACTTGCGCAGCGAAGCCGGAACCTCGAAGCGGCTGCCGAACTTGGCGGCCAGCTCGTCGGCACGGGCCACGAAGGCTTCCTGTCCACCCGGGTAGCCCACGATGAACTGGTGGGTGCCACCGGTCCAGGCCGGGAAGCCGATGCCGAAGATCGAGCCGATGTTGGCGTCGGCGGTCGAGGTCAGCACGTTCTCGTCGAAGCACTTCTGGGTCTCGATGGCCTCCGCGAACAGCATGCGGTCCTCGAGGTCCTGGAAGGTGACGCCCTCCGGGAGCTCGGTGGAGGTCTTGAAGGTGGAACGCAGCTCCGACCACAGACCGGTGGCCTTGCCGTCGACGTAGTCGTAGAAGCCCGCGCCGCCGGCCTTGCCCTTGCGGTCGAACTCGCCCACCATCTTGTCGAGGATCGTGGCGGTCGCGCCCGAGGCGGCGTCGATCTCGCCACCCGCGGCCAGGATGGCCGCCGCGGTCTCCTTGTAGATCTTCTGCATGGTGGTGAAGTTCAGCTCGTCCGACAGCTTCAACGGCGCCGCCGGGTAGCCCGCCTGCAGACCGGCCTGCTCGATGGTCTGCGGGTCGATGCCCTCACCGAGCATCATGATGGCCTCGTTGATGAACTTGCCGATCACGCGCGAGGTGTAGAAGCCGCGCGAGTCGTTCACCACGATCGGGGTCTTGCGGATGGCGAGGGTGTAGTCGTACACCCGGGCCAGCGCCTCGTCGGAGGTCTTCTCGCCCTTGATGATCTCGACCAGCGGCATCTTGTCGACCGGCGAGAAGAAGTGGATGCCGATGAAGTCCTCGGCCCGCTTCACGCCATTGGCCAGCAGGGTGATCGGCAGGGTCGAGGTGTTGGAGCCGAGCAGCGCGTCGGCGTCCACGATGTCCTCGATCTCCTGGAAGACCTTGGCCTTCAGATCGGGGTTCTCGAACACGGCCTCGATGACGAAGTCGACACCGGCGAAGTCGGCCGCGTCGGCGGTCGGCTTGATGCGGTCGAGCAGGGTCTTGGACTTCTCCTCGGTGGTCTTGCCACGCGCGAGGGCCTTCTCCTCGAGCTTGACCGAGTAGTCCTTGCCCTTGTTGGCGGCCTCGATCGAGACGTCCTTGAGGACGACGTCGATGCCGGCCTTGGCGGTGACGTACGCGATGCCCGCGCCCATCATGCCCGCGCCGATCACGCCGACCTTCTTGATCTCACGCTTGGGCACATCCTTCGGGCGCGAACCGCCGTTGTTGATGTGCTGCAGGTCGAAGAAGAACGCCTGGATCATGTTCTTGGCGACCGGGCCGGTCAGCAGGGACACGAAGTAGCGGGACTCGATGAGCGAGGCGTTGTCGAAGTCGACCTGCGCGCCCTCGACCGCGGCGGCCATGATGGCCTGCGGCGCCGGCATGTTCTGGCCCTTGAGCTGCTTGCGCAGGTTGGCCGGGAAGGCCGGGAGATTGGCGGCCAGCGCCGGGGTGGACGGGGTCCCGCCCGGGATCTTGTAGCCCTTGACGTCCCACGGCTGCACGCCGCCCTCGGGGTTGGCCTTGATCCACGCCTTGGCGGCCGGAATCAGTTCCTCCACCGAGGAGACGACCTCATGGACCAGGCCGGCGGCCTTGGCCTTCTGCGCGTTGAACTTCTGGCCCTGCAGCAGCACGCCCATCAGGCCGTTGGCGATGCCCAGCATGCGGGTGATGCGGGTGACGCCGCCACCGGCCGGGAGCAGGCCGAGGGAGACCTCGGGCAGGCCGACCTGAGCGCCCTTGACGTCGGCGATGATGCGGTGGTGAGTGGCCAGGGTGATCTCCAGGCCGCCGCCCAGCGCCGCGCCGTTGATGGCCGAAACCACCGGCTTGCCAAGGGTTTCCAGACGACGCAGGTCGTCCTTGATGAAGGTGAGCTCCTCCATGATGGCCGCGGCGTCCGCCGGGGTGGTCTGCATCATGTTCTTGAGGTCGCCGCCGGCGAAGAAGGTCTTCTTCGCGGAGGTGATGACGACACCGGTGATGTCGTCCTTCTCGGCCACCAAGCGGTCCACGGTGGCCCGCATGGAGTCCTTGTAGAGCTGGTTCATGGTGTTGGCGCCCTGGTTCGGGTCGTCCATGGTCAGCACGACGATGCCGTCGGCGTCCTTCTCCCAGCCGATCATGTTCTCAGTCATTGTGTTTCGTTCTCCTGAAGAAGTCTCGGGTGGGCGTCAGACGCGCTCGATGATGGTGGCGACGCCCATGCCGCCGCCGATGCACAGGGTCAGCAGGGCACGGCGGGCGTTGCGACGCTCCAGCTCGTCCACCATGGTGCCGAGGATCATGGCGCCGGTGGCGCCCAGCGGGTGGCCCATGGCGATCGCGCCACCGTTGACGTTCAGCTTCTCGTCCGGAATGCCCAGGTCCTTCTGGAACTTCAGAACGACGGAGGCGAACGCCTCGTTGATCTCGAACAGGTCGATGTCGTCGACCGTCAGGCCGGCCTGGGCCAGGGCCTTGTACGCGGCCGGGGTCGGGCCGGTCAGCATGATGGTCGGGTCGGCGCCCGTGATCGAGGCGGACACGATGCGGGCACGCGGGGTCAGGCCGGAAGCCTGGCCGGCCGCCTCGGAGCCGATCAGCACCAGGGCCGCACCGTCGACGATGCCCGAGGAGTTGCCGCCGTGGTGGACGTGGTCGATCTTCTCGACGTAGGTGTATCGCTGCATGGCGACGGCGTCGAAGCCGCCCATCTCGCCGATGCCCGCGAAGGAGGGGTTCAGCTTGCCGAGGTCCGCGAGGGTGGTGCCCGGGCGCATGTGCTCGTCGCGGTCCAGCACGGTCAGACCGTTGATGTCCTTGACCGGGACGACGGACTTGGCGAAGTAGCCGTTCTCCCACGACTTGGCCGCCAGGTCCTGCGAGCGGACGGCGTAGCTGTCGACGTCCTCGCGGGAGAAGCCCTCGATGGTGGCGATGAGGTCGGCCGAAATACCCTGCGGGACAATGTAGTTGTCGTAGCTGGTCTTCGGGTCCATGAACATGGCGCCGCCGTCGGAGCCCATCGGCACGCGGGACATGGACTCCACGCCGCCCGCGATGATCATGTCGTCGAAGCCCGCGCGCACCCGCGCACCGGCCATGTTGACGGCCTCGAGACCCGAGGAACAGAAGCGGTTGAGCTGCACACCACCGACGGTGTCGGGCAGGCCCGCGGTCAGCACGGTGGTGCGGGCGATGTCGGCGCCCTGGTCACCGACCGGCGAGACGCAGCCGAGAATGACGTCCGAGATGCGGTCCTCGTCCAGATTGGGGAACCGGTTCCGCAGCTCGTGGACCAGACCGGTGGTCAGGTCGATCGGCTTGACCGAGTGCAGCGAGCCCTTCCGGTTACGGCCGCGCGGGGTGCGGATGGCCTCGTAAATGTAGGCCTCTGTGGTCATATCGGAGTTTTCCTCTCTTGGGTGCGCCGTCACCGCGTTGTGCGGGCCGTGCCATGGCCATAACCTCGCCGACCGGTCTTACGACCGACCGCCTGACGCTGTACAAACCGCGTCACGAGCCGGCTTGTCGACGCTCCGGTAGCCCGTACGCCTGGGCATACCTTAGAACCTCGCGAAACCGATACTCACGGCCACCCGATCATAGTACCGAACTATGCGAACTCCGGTTAACTTAAGTTGCCGCGCAGGGGAACTGTCAACCCTCGAGAGGTGTGGCGCCCAACTCCGATCGCAAGAGCGCTAGGGCCACCTCATCCGGGTCGCGACGCTCTTCCGGAGGCACCGGCTTGGCCGACTCCTCCAGCATCTCCCGCTCCTCTTCCGGCGTAGTAGCAGGTGGGACGCCGTCATAACCTACCGGTGAGTAGTCCCCCGGCCCCGGATCGTCCGGAAGGTCCGGCCCGTCAGGCAGCGGAATATCGTCCTCCGGGGGCGCGTAGCGGGCGCCGCCGCCTTCGAAGGGATCCCCGCCCGCCGGACCCGCGTCGGCGGGCGCCGGGGCCTGTGGCGCGGGCGCGGTGGCGCTCCCCCACCCGCTCGCCGCCGCGGGTTCGGCGGCCGGCGCCGCCGTGGCCGCCTTGGCCTGACTCGGCCGCGAGAACTTCGGCGCGGTTTTCTTCGGCGCGGCCTGCCCGCCCGCCGGGCCACGTCCCGCCGACGCCTTGGCTCCCGACCCGCCACCGGCCGCCGGTCCCCCGACCTCCCACCGCACGTCGTGATCCCGGCCCAGCACCGCCCGGACCGCCGACCGCACCGCGTCCAGGTTCTGCGGTTGCGACAACCGCTGCGCCAGCGGCGCGTGCAGATGCGCGAAGACGATCGTCTCCCCTTCTACCCGCGCCACACTGGCCCCGGTCAGCAATGCCTGCACCGCGGCGCCGAACTCCCGCACCTTGGCCCGAATATCGGCCCAGGCCGCCTCGATCTCCTGCAGCACATCGTCCGCGGCATGCACCGCCCCGGCGAGTCCCGTCTCCGCACCACCGGCCGCTTCGGTCTGCGGCGCATCGGCATCCGAGGCGGCCGCCCGACCACCGGCGATGTCGGGATCGTGCGTGGAATCAGCCTGCGCCGGCGCCGATGCGACCGCGCCGTGGGCCGCCACCGGAGCAGCCGGCTCGGCAGCGCTGAAGCCGCTGGACGCGACCGCGTCCCCCGCCGAAAGCTGCTGTGCCACAACCTGATCGGCGGGTGCATCGAACGGGACCGAGGACGCCGAGCGAGCCGTCGCCGGAGCGGACGACTCCATGGATTTCCGATCGTCCGGACCCGAAGTCGCGACTTGCGCGGTCGGGTCGGCCGCTGCCTCGCGGGCCGAGGCCACCGGGGCGGCGGACGCGGATTGTGCGGAAACGCGCTGCGCGGCACCGTCTTCCACGGGCATGCCGAGGGCCGCAGCCGCAGGGCGAACACCCGGCTCAGCAAGCGGTTCGGCCGGTTCGGCTCCGGCGGGTGGGGCCGAAGCCTGTTGTACGGCAGCACGCTCCGCGGGATGAGCAGCCCCGGCGGGTCGTGCGGCCGGGCTGCCGGGCACCGGAACGGCATCGGGCGCAGCGGCGGTCGTCACGGCGGCGGGCTGCTCGACCCGCGCGGCCGGGGCGGATTCCCGCGCGGGCGCGGCAGCCGCTACCGGGCCGAGCTCCGGCGGGCGAACCGCGACGCCACCGGCGACGGACGGATTCGCCACCGCCGCAATGTCATTCATCGCGAAGGCGGCCGAAGGAGCCGAATCGGTTGCGGGCGTGGAAGATCCGCCCTGCGACGTGAGGGGCTGCGGAGCGTGGCCCTGGTCCGCGGGGCTCGACACCGTACCCGTCTGCGTGCGCTGAGGGGCGGCGTCGGCGGGCGCTTTCTCCGCACGAAGGGCGGCGAGAGCCTCGGCCCCCCGGCGGCGAGGAGCGCTTGCAGCGGTGGGCGTCGCCGGGGGCGCGGCAGTCGCGGACCCACCGGGTTGTGGTGCGGCAGCGGACTGCGACGCGGGCGCGATCGCACCGCTTGCCATTCGGCGTTCCAGGGTTTCCAGGCGCTGCAAGGTGGCGGTCTCATCGTCCGAGGCTGCCGGGAGGAGCATGCGGGCGGCGATGACCTCGAGCAGGAGGCGGGGATTGGTGGCGCCGCGCATATCGCCGAGGCCCTCGTGCAGGAGTTCGGCGTGGCGGGCCAGAGCGGCGGGGCCGAGGCGGTCGGCCTGCGAGCGCATGCGGTCGATGACGTCCCCGGGCCCGGTGACCAGGTTGCGGTCGGTGGCGTCCGGGACCGCGCGCAGCAGGATGAGGTCACGCAGGCGCTCGAGCAGGTCGGTGGCGAAGCGGCGCGGGTCGTGGCCCGCCTCCACCACGCGGTCGATGGTGCCGAACAGGGCCGCGCCGTCGGCGGCCACGAGAGCCTCGACGGCGTCGTCGATCAGGGCTACGTCGGTGACGCCGAGCAGCGCCACCGCGCGCGGATAGGTGACGCCCTCGGGGCCCGCGCCCGCCAGCAGCTGGTCCAGCACGCTGAGGCTGTCACGCGGGGAGCCGCCGCCGGCGCGAATTACCAAGGGGTATACCGACTCTTCGACCCGCACCCCCTCCTGGTCGCAGATCTTGCCGAGCAACCCGCGCATGGTGGCGGGCGGGAGCAGCCGGAAGGGGTAGTGGTGGGTGCGCGAGCGGATGGTGGGCAGCACCTTGTCCGGCTCGGTGGTGGCGAAGACGAAGATCAGGTGGGCGGGCGGCTCCTCCACGATCTTGAGCAGCGCGTTGAAGCCCGCGGTGGTGACCATGTGCGCCTCGTCGACGATGAAGACGCGGTACCGGGATTCGGCCGGGGCGTAGAAGGCGCGGTCCCGCAGTTCGCGGGTGTCGTCCACACCGCCGTGGCTGGCGGCGTCGAGCTCGATGACGTCGAGGTTGCCGGAACCGCCCGGCCCGAGCGCCACACACGACGGGCACACGCCGCAGGGCTTGGAGGTCGGGCCCTGCACACAGTTCAGCGAGCGCGCGAGAATGCGCGCCGAGGAGGTCTTGCCACACCCGCGCGGCCCCGAGAACAGGTAGGCATGACTGATCCGCCCGGTGTCGAGCGCGATACTCAGGGGATCGGTGACGTGCTCCTGACCCACCACTTCAGCGAACGTTGCCGGTCGGTACTTCCGGTACAGAGCCACGGGGAGAGGTTACCGGGGCAGGCCGACAGGTGGCGATGCGCCGCCGGACCGGTCGCCGGGTACGTCGGTTCTGTCCCGTGAACTACTCGAACTATGGCGTAGATCACACTCAGTCCTGAGGACCGGTCAGAACCGACCGACCCGAACGGATACCCCGACAAATCCATCAGCTAATTCTCAGCGCATTCTTACGGACTGATTGTCCAAAACCATTTACCTGGTACGTGACCAGATACAGACTTACGTTCTGTTTCGACACCACAGAGCCGACATAACGATCCGGTCAACCGATGCGGCAAGATCGCAATCTTTTGGCTACCGTGGACGTCGGCAACTTCGGTAGCCAAACCTTCATCAGGTTGGTTGCCCCGGCCGGTCCCTCATCCCGACCGGGGCACAACCAAATCTCTCGGAGGACATGCCAAGTGCCGTCGCACGACGACATCGCCGCCGCCTGGCTCTCCAGTACCGAATTCGCCGGTGATTCCGCCGCGGTCGGACTGCTCAGCCGGGCGATCAGCCCGGCTGATTACGACATCAAACGGGCTTCGCTCCCGGTGTCCGCCGCCGCCGATCCCGCCACCGCGGGCGCGATTCTGGAACTGCTGCAGCGCGGCCAGGTACCGACCCTGGCGGCCATCCGCACCCTCATCGTGCAAAACGACATGCGGGCCGAGGCCGAGCGCATCGAGCGGCTGGGCCGCCGGGCGCAGCGCAGCATCGACGACTTCGGGCGGGTGCTGGCCAAGCTGACCGACGAGTACTGGACCGGGCGCGGCACCGGCCCGACGCGGCGCGACATCCTGCTCTCCGAACCGGTGATCGGCCTGATCCGCGAGCGGGTGGGCGATATCCCGCCGACCTCCATCAAGCACCTGTGGCTGATCGAGCGCGCCCAGCGCGCCGGCTGGATCGCCTACAACGCCGCGCCCCGATCCCTGTGTGCCGGAAGGCGTTTCCATGCCGCCCGGTACGGTAACCGGGTCTCGCTGCGCCCGGTGAACACCATCGGCACGCTGGTGGCGGCCTATCTGCGGGACCAGGTGGCCGAGCTCGGCCGCCCGCCGCGCTGGTCGGTCATGGCCTACGAACTGCGTGATGACCGGGGTCGGCGCGTGTTCAACGACACAGCCGACGCCCGGGCCCAGATGCAGTGGCTCGTCACCGCCGAATGGATGGCGCTCGACGACGGCAATCCGGTGCCCGGGCCGCGCGGATCGCGCGCGCTGGACCGTAAGGGGCGAGGCCAGCGCAACAGCTGATTTCGCAAGGTCGGGACCAACTCCTGGGGCGTGCCCGGAATCGAGCGGCCCCTGAATCGTGGGCACGCGTGTCCGAGTCCGACGGCTCCACGCCGGGCGCCGAAGGCGCGGAGAATCGGGACTGCGCAGCTAGGGCTGTTACGGGCAGGTATCCGAAGACTCATTTTTGTAACAGCGCCTTAACGTGAGGATTCGGTAACTTCCACGCAACGCGATCACCGCGTGGAAGGAGTTATCGCATGACACCCCACCTCGACCCGGCAGCCACGGCCTGGCTCTTGGCCGCCACGGCGCTGGTGCTGTTGATGACACCCGGACTCGCGATCTTCTACGGCGGCATGGTGCGGTCCAGCGGTGTGCTCAACATGCTGATGATGAGCTTCATCTCGATTCCGCTCGTGACGGTGGTGTGGCTGCTGTTCGGGTACAGCCTGGCGTTCGGGGATGACGCCGGCGGCGGAATCATCGGCAATCTCGGCCATGTCGGGCTTGCCGGAATCGATCCGAACACGCTGCACGTGGTGGACAAGAGCGGCGCGGCGGTGCCGGAACTGCTGTACGTCACCTTCCAGCTGACCTTCGCCATCCTGACCGTCGCCCTGATCAGCGGTGCGATCGCCGACCGCGCCAAGTTCTCGGCATGGATGATCTTCGTGCCCGTGTGGGCGCTCATCGTGTACGCGCCGATCTCACACTGGGTGTGGACCCCGGACGGCTGGCTGGCCAAGCTGGGCGCGCTGGACTACGCGGGCGGCCTGGTGGTCGAGATCGCCTCGGGCGCTTCGGCACTGGCCATGGCACTGGTGCTGGGTCCGCGCGTGGGCTTCAAGACCGATGCCATGCGACCGCACAATCTGCCGTTCGTGCTGCTGGGCGCGGGTCTGCTGTGGTTCGGCTGGTTCGGCTTCAATGCCGGTTCGGCCCTGTCCGCCAATGGTCTGGCGGCGGCGGTATTCCTGAACACGCTGGTGGCGGGCTGTCTGGGCATGCTCGGCTGGCTGGTGGTCGAGGCGCGCCGCGACGGCAAGCCGACCACCTTCGGCGCGGCCTCGGGCGCGGTGGCCGGTCTGGTGGCCATCACGCCGTCCTGCGGCGAGGTGAACACGATGGGCGCGGTGGTCGTGGGTCTGGTTGCGGGCGTGGTGTGTTCGTTCGCGGTGAGCTGGAAGTTCAAGGGCAACTACGACGATTCGCTGGATGTGGTGGGCGTGCACTTGGTGGGCGGCATCGTGGGCACGCTGCTGGTCGGTCTGCTCTGCTCGGCGGTCATGACCGGCGGCCCGAAGGGCCTGTTCTACGGCGGCGGACCGGGCCAGCTCGGGAAGCAGGCCTTGGGCGTGGTGACGGTGGCGGCCTTCGCCTTCGGGGTGACGTTCCTGCTGGGCAAGGTGCTGGACAAGGTCATCGGTTTCCGGATCGCCAAGGAGGACGAGATCGGCGGCATCGACTTCGCGCTGCACGCGGAGACCGCGTACGCCGAGGGCGTGCACGGGCACGCCCCGAGCCGGATCGGCAAGCCACTCGGGCACTGAGCCCCGAGATGATTCGAGCCCCGCTGCGCACGGCAGCGGGGCTCGAATGCTTGTGTGGTCCGGTTCAGTTCACCTTGCCGGCCGGGACGCTGAAGGTATTGCACTGCAGCGCGCGGTCCTTGTCGTACCCGATCTCGAACCAGCCGCCCATGTTCTGAGCGGTGCCGTGATCGCGCATATCGCCGGGCGCGTCGCCGCGATGGTAGGCGTCATTGCGGGCCACGCCGATCTGGGCGCTGCTCAGCGAGCCGCCATTGCTCGAGGACGAAAGGTACATGCCGTCGAAGCACTGGGCCTGCAATTCCGTGCGGCGCGACAGTTCCAGTCCGGTATCGCTGCGCGAGCCCGCGTCGCGGCGCTGCTGGTGGACTTTGCCGAGAATGCCCGCCTGGGCCTGCACGTGATGGCCGTATTCATGGGCGAAAACCGACAGGTAGACCACCCAGTTGTTGCCGAAGATATCCGTTTGCAGCTGACTGATCGGCATATAGATGGTCATATCCGCCGAGCAGTAGAACGCCGCGAAATTCGTGCTGTTTCCGGTGCACAGCGTGGTGATTCCCGTGGTGTCGGCGGAAACGTTCAGTTTGGGCGCTTCGAACGGCAGATTCATCTTGTCGAACAAGGGCTTCCACGCCGAGTGCAGGCAGTCGGCCGCGGTTTCGAAGAACTTTCGCGCCACCTCGACCTGGGTGCTCCACGGCGTGTACGCGCACTTGGCGGGCAACAACGTGTAGTCGGCATTGGTGAGCAGCGGATTGTCGGCCGTGGCCGCAACGCCGTGGTTGTCGCCGGAATCCCCGGAGTAGGTGGTCTTGACGGTCGAGCCCGCGTTCACGGAGTTCAGGCCGGTGGTGATCGCGGTGCGCAACAGCACGCCGGTCACCAGCAGAACCAGGGTCACCACCAGCACGCCCACTCGGCCGCGGCGCGGCGGCGCGGGCCGGGCCATCGGGATGGCGCCGGTCGGCGGGGCAGCGGTGGGCGGCGGCATGGGCGCGCGGTAGCCGGGCCGGGCCGGGTAGCCGGACGGCTGACCGTAGCCGGGCGGCGGATAGCCTTGGCGCGGTGGATATCCCGGCCGGGACTGCGGGGTCGACGGCTGCTGTGGATAGCCGGGGCGCGGCGGTACGCCGGGTTGCTGGGGATAACCGGGGCGTTGGGGATGGCCGGGCGGCGGGGTGGGCCGTCCGGGCGGCGGCGGCATCGGCTGCGGGGAGCCCTGCGGACGCTGTGGCGGGACGGCGGGGAATCCCTGCGGCGCCGGCCGATTGCCTTGCGGCGGTGAGTTTCCGGGCGGTGGCACAGGCCACTGCCCAGGGGGCGTCGGTCCGTGCTCGGACGGTGGGCGAGTCATCCCCCGCACCCCCCTCGTTCCTCAGAGATAGCCTGCCGGCTCCATGGACCTGCGCCTTGCCGCTGAGGAAGGATAGCAAGCTGGCTAGAGTAGCCAGTCATGCAGATTTTTCGGGGGGTCGCCCTGGCCGCGCTGCTGCTCGCGGTGGCGGGCGTGGCGGCGCCGACCGCGGTGGCGCAGTCGGCCGGCGTGGATATCACCGCTGAGGTGAATCTGGGCGACGACGGTCTGCTACGGGTCACCGAAACCGTGAAAGTGCCCGAGGGCGAGGAGTTTCGGCAGGTGGTGCCGCTGCGGGTGCAGGTCGGCTCCGGAGTGCAGCGCAATTTCGAGGTGACCGACGTGTCCGCCGAGGGCGACGGCGATGCCAAGGTCGCGGACGACCGGTTCACCATTGCGGCCCGGCCGGGCTCGGCCACCTTCAAATACACGGTGCACAACACCGTCAGTGACGCTTCGGGCGCGCAGGTGTTCCAGTGGACCGGGGTGCTGAATACCGATGTGGCGTCGATCAATGCGACGGTGTCGAGCCCGAGTTTTCGCATGGGCGTCACCAAGTGCACGGTGGGCCCGCCCGGAAATCCCCAGAACTGCGCGGATATTCGCGTCGAGCCGGACGGGTTCGCGCATCTGGAGAAGACGGATCTGCACAAGGGCGACATCCTGGATGTGACACTGCAGTTGCCGCCGAACACCGTCAAGGCCAATGCCGATGTCCGCGATGACAATGCGCCCAATGCCTTTTCACTGACCGGTCCGGTGTTCGCGGCGTTCGGTGTGCTGTTGGCGGCGCTGGCCGCGGCGGCCGGGTATGTGGTGTGGTCGCGGCGTTCGGCTCCGGCCGGTACCGAGGTACTCGACCCGCTGGTGCGCGCGGGCGACCACGTGCAGTTCACCTCGCCGGACGGCATCCTGCCGAGCATGGCCGGGCTGCTGCTCGACGGCCACGCCGATGTGCCCGATATGGCGTCGACCGTGGTGGATCTGGCGGTCCGCAATTACCTGTGGGTGAGCGCGGTCGGCGATTCGGATTGGCGCTTCGCCCGGATGAATCCGCCCGAGCCGCAGCTGACCGCCTACGAGCGCGCCGTGTACGCGGCGCTGATTCCGGAGGGCACCGATTCGGTGCTGCTGTCCGAGCGCCGCGGCAAGGTGGACGCGGGCGCGGTGCGCGCGGCCCTGATCGACGATGCGGTGACCGCCGGGGTGTTCATCGACCGCACGCGCCGGGGTTTCGAGTTCTGGCTGGGCGTCGCCCTGATCGCGCTCGGCGTCATCGCGACCGCGGTGCTGGCCTTCGGTCCGCAGCGGCACGCCCTGGTCGGCGCGGCCATCGCATTGGGCGGGGTGGCGGCGCTGCTGTTGCCGCGCTATCTGCCGGCCCGCACGGCGCTGGGCCGGGAGCTGACCGACCGGGTGCAGGCCATGCAGCGCGGGCTGGACATGATTGCGCCGCAACGCATTCCGGCCGCGGATCAGGAGCTGGTGTTCTCCCGGGCGCTGCCGTTCCTGGTGGCCGCGCGGCGCGGTGACCAGTGGGTGCGCACCTTCCGTGAGCTGGATCCGACCGCGGACGGGAGCCCGGGCCTGTACTGGTTCGGCGGCTTCGAGGGCGATCGCGCTCTGCAGCGTTTCGGCGCGCATTTCCCGTATTTCATTACGGCCGTCGAGGGCTTGTTCCGGACCGCTGACCAGCGGTGACGCACCCGGGCCGACCGATATGCCAACCGATGTACGAGGTCGCGGAGTCCGCTATTGTCGCGCCGTGAGCAATCATTTGGAGAAGCTGCCGCTCACCTCGATCTTCATCGCACTCGGATGACAGATCGCCACCCGATACTGAACGGACAGGATTTCAGCTATCCGGCAGCTATTCGCAGTACGGATGCCGGCTTCGGCCGGGCCGTCCGGGTACGGACGACCGCGCTGCGCGCCGAATTCCTGGCGGGGCAGCCGCAGGCGGTGCTCGCCGACGTGGCCTGGTGTTCGCGTGCCATCGCCGGTTATCTGAGCCTGGACGACCAGCGTGGCGAGTCCGCCGCGCTACGGCAGGCCGTGTCGGATTCGGCGGTCGCGCAGTCGGCGCGGCTACGATCGGTGGCGGCGCCCGCCGGGCAGAAGCCTTTCACTGTGACGCTGGCCGGAGCGCAGTGGGCGGTCCCGGCCGGCGGCGGCATGTCCGCGCCGCCCACGGCGGCGGATCTACTCACCGGATTGTGGCCCGCACTGATCGGACGCGACCACGGGCTGCTCACGTTCCTGCTGGGTGCTCCAGGCGGCGCGGGTTATCCGCTGTCAGCGACCACCCGTGCCGGGCATCCGCTCGAGCAGTGTCTGTACCTGTGGGCCGATGCCTGGCAGCGGGTGTGGACAGGCGATCCGGCGGCCGAGACCGTCATTGTGGACGGCATCGAGGCCGCGGTGGACGCCCAGCCCGCCGCGGGCGACGACTACGCGCTCACCATCGCTTACTCCGCGCTGTGCCTGCTGGACGCCGTATTGCGCGGCGACTCGGCCGAATTCGACACCGCGCTGGTGGAGGGCCTGGAATTCCACCGGCGTTTCTGGGATACCCCGCAGCGGCGGCTGGACCCGGAGGGCTTCATCGCCTGGCCGCTGCTGGCGGTCGCCGGCGTGGCCGTGGATCGGGGGATGCGGCCCGGCATCGCCACCGGATACCTGCCCGCCGGTCTACTGCACCGGGTCACATAGCCGGCCTAGCCACCCGCGTGCACGGCCAGCGCGCGTCTGGCATAGGCGCGCACATCGGCGTCGCTGTCGGCGAGGGCGGTCTCGAGGGCGGCCAGAGCCGCGGCGGAGTCCGGCCAGGTGCTGAGGGTCAGCACCGCGGCCTTGCGGATGTCGGGATGGATATCGGTGAGGGCGCGGCTCAGCGGTTCGACCCCGTGATCCGGGCCGACCGCGGCCAGGCCGCGCGCCGCGCCCTCGCGTATCTGCCATGCCGAATCACACAGTGCGGCAGTCAGTGTCGCACCGTCCGCGGTGGTTCCGAGACGCGAGAGCGCGGTGAACGCGGCCGCGCGGACCAGCGGGTCGCGATCTTCGGTGAGAGCGCGCACGGTGTCCGCCCCGCCGAGTCCGATGGTGGCCAGACCCCGCGCGGCAGCGATTCTGACCTCGCGGTCGTCATCGTGGGCGGCGGTGGTCAGGGCGGTCCAGTCGTCCAGGGAGACCAAGGCGTGCACGGCCTGGACGCGGACGCGATGGTCGGCGTCGACGGCGGCCTTGGCGAAGATCTCCGCTGAACCGCAGCGCAGAGCGCGCAGCAGGTCCACCACCGCGGCGCGCACGATCGGATCGGGGGAATCGACATGGCGCGCGAGACCCGTTGCAGCGGGCAGGATTTCGGCGAGTTCACGCAGACCGGCCACGGCGGCCGAACGCACGTCCGCATCCTCGTCCGCGAGCGCCACGATGAGCTGGTCGGCGAATCCGTCGGGCGTGTTCTCGGTGAGGACCGCCAGGGCGGTGGCACGCACCCGGGGATCCGGATCAGCGAGGAACGGCAGCAGCTCCGCGATACCGGGCGCATCGAGGCTCAGCAGGAGCGCGATACGCGGCGCCACCACGTCTTTCGTGACGTCGCCCGCCGCCGCAACCCGCGAACGCACCTGCGCGCCGAGGTTGGGCGGGGTGCCGATGAGGGCGGGCTGATCCACCGGGATGGCGGCGGTGTCGGCGGCCGGCGGGTCGTCCAGCCCCGGTACCGGGACGAAATAGGGTGCGACCGGCCGCTTCAGGAATTCCATCCGCCCCTCGGCGGTCTTGCGCAGGTTGAGGTGGTACCGCCATTCGACGTCATCGCGCTCGGGCAGGTCGGCGCGCTCGTGGTAGAGGCCCCAACGGGATTCGGTGCGGGTGAGCGAGGAGCGGGCGGCCATGTCGGCGCAGTCGCGAATGAAGGTGACCTCGGCGCAGCGCATGAGCTCGTGCGGGGTGCGCGCGCCCATGGCGTCGAGGTCGCCGAGCATGCGGTCGAAGGTCTCGATGGCGAGGGAGAGCTTGGTGGCCGTCTTGGGCGGGGCCACATAGTCGTTCACGAAGCGGCGCAGCTTGTATTCGACCTGGTGCTGCGGCGGACCGTCGGGGTTGCGCAGCGGGCGGTAGACGAGTTCGTGCGCGGCGGCGAGCTGGTCGACGGGCAGTTCGGCGGGCGCGGCGACGTCGTCGAGGGTGGACGCGGCGTGCGCTCCGGCCAGGTCGCCGTAGACGAAGGCGCCGATCATGTAGTTGTGCGGGACGCAGGCGAGGTCGCCGGCGGCGTAGAGGCCGGGCACGGTGGTGCGGGCGTGTTCGTCGACCCAGACACCGGAGGCGGAATGCCCGCCGCACAGGCCGATTTCGGAGATGTGCATCTCGATGTCATGGCTGCGGTAGTCGTGGCCACGATTGGCGTGGAAGGTGCCGCGGGTAGGCCGCTCGGTGGTGTGCAGGATGCCTTCGAGGGCCTCGAGGGTCTCCTCCGGCAGGTGTGAGACCTTGAGATAGATGGGGCCGCGCGCGGATTCGATCTCCCGTTTCACCTCGGCCATCATCTGCCCGGACCAGTAGTCGGAGTCCACGAACCGTTCGCCGAGGGCATTGACCTGGTAGCCGCCGAACGGATTGGCCACATACGCGCAGGCGGGGCCGTTGTAGTCCTTGATGAGCGGGTTGATCTGGAAGCATTCGATGCCGGAGAGCTCCGCCCCCGCGTGGTAGGCCATGGCGTAGCCATCACCGGCATTGGTCGGATTCTCGTAGGTGCCGTAGAGGTAGCCGGAGGCGGGCAGGCCGAGGCGGCCGCACGGGCCGGTGGCCAGGATGACTGCCTTCGCGCCCACGGCGACGAATTCGCCGGTGCGCGTGTTCAATGCGGCCGCGCCGACCGCACGGCCCTCGTGAGTGAGCACCCGGACCGGCATCAGTCGGTTCTCGATCCGGATGCGCTCGCGCATCGTGCGCTGCCGCAGTACGCGGTACAGCGCCTTCTTGACGTCCTTGCCCTCCGGCATGGGCAGCACATACGATCCCGACCGGTGGACCCGGCGCACGGCGTATTCGCCGTAGGCGTCCTTCTCGAACTTCACGCCGTAGCGCTCCAGCCGCTGCACCATGGCGAAGCCGCGGGTCGCGGTCTGATAGATGGTGCGCTGGTTGACGATTCCGTCATTGGCGCGGGTGATCTCGGCGACGTAGTCCTCGGGTTCGGCCTTGCCGGGGATGACGGCGTTGTTGACGCCGTCCATGCCCATGGCCAGCGCGCCGGAGTGGCGGACGTGCGCCTTCTCCAGCAGCAGCACGGTCGCGCCCGCTTCGGCGGCGGTGAGAGCGGCCATGGTGCCGGCGGTGCCGCCGCCGATGACCAGGACATCGCAGTCGAGGCGGGTGGTGTCGGCGAGATCGGGGATGTCCATTACTTCGTTGCCTCCGTGAGCTCGCCCGAATGGTCCAGGGCGGCGATGATGTCGGTGCGCAGGGCGGAGCGGTCGATGCCCGCTTCGCGCGGGCGCGGGACCTCGAGCAGCGCTCGTAGGGGTTCCCCGGCGCGGCCGAGCACGGCGACGCGGTCGCCGAGCAGCAGCGCCTCGTCCACGTCGTGAGTGACGAAGACGATGGTGGTGGGATGGTCGCGCCAGGTATCGATCAGCAGGCGCTGCATGGTGTTGCGGGTCCGGGCGTCCAACGCGCCGAAGGGCTCGTCCATCATGACCGCGCGCGGCGCGCCCGCCAGTCCGCGGGCCAGTTGCACGCGCTGCCGCATGCCGCCCGACAGCGATTTGGGCAGGAAGTCGGCGAAGCCGGTGAGCCCGATCTCGTCGATCCAGCGCTCGGCCAGCGCCCGCCGTCCGGCGCGGGGTTCGCCCCGGAGTTTCAGCGCCAGTTCGATATTGGCGCGGACGGTTTTCCAGGGCAGCAGCGCGTTGTCCTGGAAGACGACGGCGCGGTCGCGGTCGGTGCCGGTCACCTCGAGCCCGTCGGCCAACACCCGGCCCGAGTCCGGACGGAGCAATCCGGCCAGGGCGCGCAGCACGGTGGACTTCCCGCATCCGGAAGGCCCGGTGAGGATCAGAATCTCCCCGGGCCGCACCGTGATCGACAGATCGTCGATCACCGGCGCGCCCGTGTACGACAGCCCGACGCGTTCCAGGGTCACACCGATTCCGGCCGTGGTCATTTCGTGGTCTCCTCACCGCGGGGCAGCCAGTGTGTGACGCGCCGCCCGATGAATTCCACGGCGGCGGAGGTGGTGTAGCCGAGCACACCGATGGTGATGATCCCGACGAACACACCCGGATAGTCGACAATGGTGTACGCCTGCCAGGTCCGGTATCCGACGCCCAGCCGTCCCGAGATCATTTCGGCCGACACCACGCAAATCCACGCCACACCGATTCCGGTCGACAACCCGCCGAACACGCCGGGCAGGCTGCCCGGCAGCACGACTCGCCACAGCACATCCCAGCGAGTCCCGCCCTGCGTACGCACCGACTCCTCCCAAATGATCGGCAGCGCACGCACCGCGTGCCGCGTGGCGACCATGACCGGGAAGTACGCGGCCAGGAAGGTGATGAACACGATTCCGGCCTCGTCATCGGGGAACAGCAGAATCGCGACCGGCACGATGGCGATGGCCGGTATCGGCCGGGCCAGCTCGGTGAGCGGCCCGATGACATCCGCGAACCACCGCGACCGCCCCAGTGCCACACCGCTCGTCACGCCGATCGCCGCCGCCAGTCCGAACCCGGTGAGGATGCGGATAAGCGACTGGCCCAGGTCGAGGTAGTAGGTGTCGGTGCCGAGCTGGTGCCGGAAGGCCCGCACGATCCGCGTGACCGTCGGTAGCGTGTCGAACCGCACCCAGAGCCGAATGTGCTCGGCGGTCAGGAATTGCCAGACACCCACGGCGGTGAGGACCGACAGCGCGCGGACCACACGCGACTGCCATGCCGTCCAGCGGGTCCGCGCGCGAGCCGGGCCCACCGCACGTGCGGGTGGTGCGATCTGCGGTGCCGGACCGACCACCACCGCCGTGGTTGCGGTCATTGTCCAACCCCCTTGCGCCACAGAGTGATTCGGCTGGCATCAGCGGCCCGGCACCCGCCGTGGACCACGACGGCCCCGCGACGGGCGCTCACCGCCGCACCTCGTTGACGGCTTGGCCGTAGGACACCGGCACACCCGACGGGTGCTGGGCCAGGTAGCGCTGCACGGCTGCCGGAGTCGTGAAGGGCAGGTAGGTCTCGCCGTCGCGGACCCAGAGCGCCTTGTCGGCGAACCAGCGGGTGCCGAGCTCGGCGTCGGGCACGTAGGCGGCGCGCACCGTCTTCCCCTGTGCACGAGCCTGTTCGACGGCGCGCAGCAGGGCGGTGGGGTCGGCGACGGGCTGGGTGGCGTCCTGGCCGGAGAGCCAGAGCTCGCCGCCGGCGCCGGGCAGCGGATTGGCGGGGTTCGCCAGTTCGGCGTCGTAGTTCAGGCCGCGTTCCCGGTAGGCCTGTTGCAGCGCGGCCGGGTCGACGAACTTGTCGATATCGAGATCGGCGAAATCGCCGATCGACTTCAGGTACGGCACATCGTCTTTGAACGCGGTGATGAGCGCGGGCTTCAGCGTGGTGTCGAAGGAGGTTCCGCCGGGCCCGTTGTACAGGTACACGACCTCCGGGGGCAGCCCGGCGTTGTCGGCGACCACCTGCGCCGCCTCCAGGGCGTGCTGGTGGATGAAATCGGTCGCGTCGAGCTGGGCTTGCAGGAAGGCATTGAGCACCTCCGGGTGCTGCGCGGCGTAGTCGCGGCGGGTCACCACGCCGTGGAAGGTCGGGACGTTGAGTTCCGCGCCGTCGTAGAGCAGCTTGGCCTTGTTCTGGAACACCAGCAGCCCGGGCCAGGCCACGAACTGCGACAGCGCCGCCACCTGGCCGGATTCGAGTGCGGAGGAACCGATCTGGGGCTGCTGGTTGAGCACCTCGACGCCCAGCCTGGGGTCGATGCCCGCACGGGTGAGCGCCTGCACCAGGGTGCCGTGCCCGGCGGAGCCGACGCTGGCCGAGACCTTCTGCCCGGCGAGGTCGTTCAGGGACCGCGCCTTGGAGTCGGGCGCGACCACGACCATGTTCAGCGCGCCCCTGGGGTTGTAGCCGGTGATGGAGACCAACTCGGTCTTGGACCGCTCGTTGGCCTGGGTGCGGGAGCCGTTGATGAGCAGCGGATAGTCGCCCATCGAGCCGATGTCGATCTTCTCCGCCACCATCTGCGCGGTGATGGGCGCGCCGGTGTCGTAGTCCTGCCACTCCACCTGGTACTTCTTGCCGCCCTTCGCGCTCAGCGCGTCGAGTCGTTGTTCCAGAAAGCCCTTGGCCTTCAACAGGGTTCCGGCGGTGACGGTATTGATGGTCTTGGACTGGTAGCCGATGACGACCTTGACGGTGTCACCGCCACCGCTGCTTTCGAGCGAGCAGCCGGACGCGGTCAGGGCCAGGGCGGCGGCGAGCGCCGTCGCGGCGAGGCGGGCGGTGCGGTACTTCATGGGTTTTCCTCAACGCAGCAGGTAGGGCATATTGACGGTGACGGCGCCGGTGGGACAGCGGGCCGCGCAGGGGCCGCAGTACCAGCACTCGTCGACGTGCATGTACGCCGTGCCGTTGTCCGGGTTGATCGCCAGCGAATCCAGCGGGCAGATCTCCACGCACAGCGTGCAGCCCTGGATGCACAGCGATTCGTCGATGGTCACCGGGACGTCCACCCGGTGCCGGGCCAAAGCCATCTAGGTCAACCTCCAGTCGGTGCGCTCCGGTGGGCGGATCAGGCTGCCGCGCATGGTGATCCGGTCCCCGCGCATGCGGATGTATTCCAGGTCGACCGGGCGGCCGTCCTCGAGTTTGGTGAGCCGCTCGAGCAACAGCAGCGCGCCGCCCTCCGGCATTTGCAGGGTCATGGCCGAGTGCGCGTCGGCGGTGATGGCCTCCAGCGCGAGATCAGCGGAACCGAGGGGGCCGCCGCCGATCTGCTCGATGAGGGCGAAGATGTCATTGGTCTCGAGATCCCGGGCGATGACCTCGTCGCCGATGTCGGGGACCAGGTAGGTGAGGTCCAGGCTGAGCGGCAGGTCGCCCAGATAGCGCAGACGCTCGATATAGACGGCCGGTTGGCCGGGTTCGAGCAGCAGCTTGCGGGCGACCGCGGGCGGCGGGATGACGGGCCGCGCCGCGCGCACCTCGTTGCGCACGTCGCCGTGCCCGCGCAGGGTCTCCTTCAATCCGAGCAGCGCGTCGAGCCCGTGGTCATATTTGCGCCGGGCGACATGGGTGCCGATCTTCGGTGCGCGCTCGATGAGGCCCTCGTCCTTGAGCAGTGCGAGTGCGTCGCGCACCGTATTGCGCGACACCGCGAATTCAGCGGCCAGCTCCTGTTCGGAGGACAGCGCCTGGTCGAAGTATCCCGCGTGAATCTGCTGACGCAGTACATCCGCCACCTGGCGGGCGCGATCGGCCCGGCGTCCGGGGGCGCGCAACGGTATCGGTTCCGGCGACACGTGACTCCTTTCCGCGCCTTTGACCTGCGGTTTCAGAACTGTAGCGGCGGAATCTGGACAGCTTCGAGCGCTCACCGCGGGCCCCGGTGCGCGGTGCGGGTTTACGCCGCCCGACGATGCGCGCGGCCTGCCCGGATGCCGGGGAATCGGGGTATTGCGCCACCTGCTCACGGGACGCGGGCGTTGAAATCACCGTGATCGGAAGGCGGGTGCGCGGCGTCGGGCCGGACCGGTCCGGGTCTCTCCCGTGGTCGTGCTCGAGATCGCGCCCGCTTTCTCGAGATATGGGAAACGGGCGTGGCGTACGCCACTTTCGGTGACCGTGCCGCCCGCCGAGGCGTCTGACGTGAAACATCCACCGACACAAAAGATCCGGTCATACGGGGGATTGTTCGGAGGGTTTCGGGCGGGAGTGCCGTAACAGGCCCGGGCTGCCGGGAGGGTCGTGCGCGCCTTCCATTCCGCGTAATCGGAATGATACTTTGATCCCATGTCTGCCAGCCGCCCTCTCTTCGCGCCGCGGGTCACGTACGTGACCGTCGCGCTGGGCGTTCGGCTGCCGCGGCAACGGGAACTGTGTTGTCCCTGCCGTCGCGCAGCCGAGTTCTGACCCCGATTCCTGTTCGAATCCGGGTTCCTCGCTGCACCGCTGATTCCTCCATCTAGGCATTCGTCCCCCTGTCGGCAGGTGGGACCGCAGCAAGGATTTGCGAAAAGTGTCCAGCCCCACGCTCGAACGTCACCATTCCGCTGTCTCCGTCGCCACCGCGCGGCTGGCTCCGGCCCGCCCGGCGGTGCCGCCGGAGCTGCGCATCACCGACAATCCGGCGGCCGCCGTGCTGCGCGCCGCCACCCGAGGCCCCATCTTCCGCGATATCGCCGCGCAGACAACGGGTCTGAGTATCGCCACCGTGAATCGCCAAGTGTCCGCGCTGCTTTCGGCGGGGCTCTTGCGCGAACGCGCCGATCTGACCGCCTCCGGCGCGGTGGGCCGCCCGCGCGTGCCGTTCGAGGTCGACACCGACTCGTACGTGACGCTGGGTGTGCACATCGGCTCCACCGTCACCCGCATCGTGGCCGCGGACCTGTCCGGCCGCATCCTCGGCGGACTCGAGATCGCCACGCCCCAGACGGGTCAGGACGCGGCGCTGACCATAGTTGCCCGCAGCGCCAAGGCGTTCCTGGATCGGTTGCCGCGGCGGCGGCCGCTGTGGACCGGCGTGGCGCTGGCCGGACGGGTGGATTCCGCGGCGGGTGTGGTGGATCATCCGCGCCTGGGCTGGCAGGCCGCACCGGTGGCGGCGGTCTTCAGCAGCGTGCTGGATCTGCCGGTCTCGGTGTCCACGCACGTCGAGGCCATGGCCGCGGCGGAGTTGCTGCTGACCCCGCGCGAACCGGCCGAGGAGTCGCGGCCGGGCAGCAGCCTGTTCGTGTACGCGCGCGAAACCGCCGGTGTCGCGGTGACTCTGCACGATCGCGTGCACACCCCCGCCAACGGTCCCGGCTCGATCGCGCACCTGCCGACCGGCTCGGACGTGGATTGCACCTGCGGTCGGCGCGGCTGCTTGGAGGCCGCCATCGGTGAGCGCGCCCTGCTGGAGCGCGCCGTGCGCAAGGGCGTGCTGCCCAAGCCGGAGGCCCCGCGCCGCCCGGCGATCACCGATCTGTATCGGGCCGCCGATTCGGGCAATGCGGCCGCCCGAGGTCTGCTGATCGAGCGGGCCGAAATCCTGGGCCGCGCCGCGGCTCTGGTGCGCGACATGCTCAATCCGGACCGGGTGGTCCTGGGCGGCCAGGCGTTCACCGGTTGGCGGCCCGGGATGGAGCGGGTCGCCAGGGCCTTCGCGGAGTCGACCACGCTGCCCGCGGCCGATCTGCGAATCAGCCGATTCGGTGGCCGGGTCCAGGAATTCGCGGCCGCGGTCACCTCGGTGAGCGTGTTCTACGCGGATCCGCTGTCGGCCATGCGCCGGGCCACCCGGGCCCGCTAGACCGGTACGACGAAATCCCCGCCGGGCGTGCCCGGCGGGGATTTCGTTGTGGCCGAGAGGGTCGGGCCGGACGGTCCACGATCCGACCCGACCCCGTCCCGCACGCACGCGAGGCCCTTGCGCGCACTGCGGGTTTCCCCGCCGCCCGTCCCGGAGTCCCCCTCAGGGCGGGCGGCGGTGGTCTCAGGCGGCGCGCACCTGCGGGGTCAGGCCCCACTCGCGCGCCAGCAGGCGGTGGGAGTTCACCCGATCCTCATGATCGAAGGTGACACTGGTGACCAGGAGTTCGTCCGCGCCGGTCAGCCGTTGCAGGGCGTTCAGGCGGGCGGCGACGGTGGCCGGGGACCCCGTGAACTGGGTGGTGACCCGGTCGTCGACCAGGCGGCGCTGCTGGTCGGACAGCGGCGGCGCGGTATCGGGATCGAGGTATTCGGCCGCGCCGGCGCCGCTGCGAATGCTGTAGACCCAGTGGCCATAGGTGCCTGCCAGGCGCTGGGCGGTGGCGTCGTCCTCGGCGACCACCACGTCGGCGGAGACCACCAGATATGGGCGCGGGAAGCGGGCCGACGGGCGGAAAGCCGCCCGATACGCCTCCACGGTTTCCACGATGGTGCCGGGCGACACATGGTAGTTCGCCGCGAACGGCAGGCCCAATCGTCCGGCCAGCTGTGCGCTTTCGCCACCGCTGCTGCCGAACAACCAGGGCTGTAGGGCCGCGCCCTCACCCGGGACCGCGTGCAGGTCGATGCCGTCGGGCGTGACATAGGTGCCGTCGAGCAACGCGAGGATCTCCGCGATCTGCTCGGTGTAGGGCAGTGGTCGCGCGCCCGGCAGATGCAGTGCCTCCAAACCCGCTCGCACCCTGGAGAAGTCGAGTAGCTGGCCGGGGAAGAACGGCGGCGGGATCACCACTCCATCGCGGACCTCGGTGGGCCGATCCGGTGCGGGCACCGGGGGTACGCCCGCCGACCGCACCTGTTCGCCGCGGTGCCCGGAGCGGCCGAGCCCCAGATCCAGGCGACCCGGATACAGGGCGTCGATGGTGCCGAAGGCCTCCACCACCGAGATCGAGGTGTGGTGGCCGAGTTGCACGGCCGCGGATCCGACGCGGATGGATTCGGTTGCGGCGGCGATCAATCCGATGAGGGTGGCCGGAGCGGCACTGGCCACCCGCACGAAATGGTGTTCGGCGACCCAGAACCGATGGTAGCCGAACCGTTCCGCCTGTCTGGCCAGGTCGATGCTGTTGCGCACCGCCTGCTGCGGTGTCGAGCCCGCGCTGATCGGGGCCAGGTCCAGGACCGAGAGCGGGATGGTCATGCCGAGTGCCCCTTGCGCGGATCCTGTTCGCCCGCAGCGACAGCCAACGGCAGCCTGTTCTCCGCCGGCGCCAGCGGGCAGGTGGCGTAGTCGGTGAACGCGCACGGCAGATTGACCGCGCGGTTGAAGTCGAGGAGCACCGTGCCGTCGGCGTCGGGCTCGGACAGGTCCAGCCGGCGCGCACCACCGTAGGTGGTGACGCCGCTGGTGGCGTCGGTGAAGAGCACGTGCAGGCCGTGGGCCGGGCTGCCGAACACCACGAGCCGCCGCGCGACGCCGTCGAGCGTGACAGTGACGCTGCCGCTGGCATTGTGGTGATGTCGCAGTCCCTCGACCACCGCGCCGGTGGTTACCACCCGGGCCTCGTCGAAGGGTTCGAACAGGCCGGTGACGACCCATTTGGGGTCCGGCGGATAGACGGGGATCTCGGTGAAGGCGGCCAGGGTCGGTGAGGCCGGATCGTGGATGCGCAGGGCGAACTGGCCGGTCCGGCGGATCACCTCGATGAGGCGGTCACCGGTGCGGACCTCGAGTCCCGGCGCGCCTTCGCCCGGAGTGAGTACGGCCGAACTCGCGATCGGCGCACCGTCCAGCGACAGCAGTCCGGATTCCTCGGATTCGACCGACACATGGACGTTCTCGCCGTCGGCGTGCCAGCGGCCGGGTAGCCCGTCGATCGTCTCGTCCTGTTCCCCGAGCCAGTGCAGGCCCGTCAGGCTGAGCCAGCCCAGGGGTTGGCGGGCCCAGTCGGCGCGTTCGGCGCGGAAGGCGGCCCACTGCTGGTCGGATGCGGTGGCGGTGGCGGTCATGAGGCGCGGACTCCTTCGGTGCCGTGATGGGGGTGGCGGGCGTTGCGATGGGGGTGACGCAGACCCAAATGGTCGCGCAGGGTCGTGCCGGTGTACTCGGCGCGGAAGCTGCCCAGGGACTGCAGTTCCGGGATGACCTTGTCGACGAACTCGTCGAGACCGGTCGGGGTGAGATGCGGGACCAGCACGAAACCGTCGGCGGCGTCGGACTGGACATAGCGGTCGATCTCGGCGGCCACCTGCCGAGGCGTGCCCACGAACTGCTGGCGGGCGGTGGTGGCGATGACGAGTTCGCGAATGGACAGGTGCTCGGCGGCGGCCCGGGACCGCCAGTCCGCGGCGACGGCGCGCGGATCGCGGGTGTGTCGGACCCGGCCGCGGGTGATGGTCACGTCCTCGGCCGGGTCGATGTCCGGCAGCGGGCCATCCGGGTCGTAGGCGGAAAGATCGCGGCCCCATATCTGTTCGAGGAAGGCGATGGCGGTCTGCGGCGTCACCTGCTGGAGGCGGATGTGGCGGGCGCGTTCGACCGCCTCGGCCGCGGTGTCGCCGAGCACGAACCCGGCGGCGGGCATGATCTTGAGATCGTCGCGACCGCGCCCATACTTGGCGAGGCGGTCCTTCACGTCCTGGTAGAACCGCTGCCCGTCATCGAGCTCGCCGTGGGCGCTGAAGATGACATCGGCCTTGGCGGCGGCGAATTCGCGGCCCTCGTCCGAGTCGCCGGCCTGGATCTGCACCGGATAGCCCTGCGGACTGCGCGGCAGTACGAACGGCCCGTCGATCTCGAACTGGTCGCTGGTGAACCGCACCCGCGGCACGTCCCGGGCGAAAACCCCGCGCTCCCGGTCGATCACGAGCGCATCGGCCGGCCAGCTGTCCCACAGCGCGCGAGTGGCGTCGACCACCTCATGCGCGCGCGTATAGCGTTTGGCGTGCTCCAGATAGCCGCCGCGCCGGAAGTTCTCGCCGGTGAAGGCGTCCGAGGAGGTCACCGCGTTCCAGGCGGCGCGGCCGCCGGAGAGGTGGTCCAGCGTCCCGAATTGCTTTGCCAGCTCGAAGGGTTCGTTGAACGTGGTGTTGATGGTCCCGGCCAGTCCCAGGTGTGTGGTGACCGCGGCCAGGGCGTTGAGCACCGTGAAGGTGTCGGGGCGGCCCACCACGTCCAGGTCGTGGATGAGGTCGCGGTGTTCGCGCAGGCGCAGGCCCTCGGCCAGGAAGAAGAAGTCGAACAGTCCGCGCTCGGCGGTGCGGGCCAGGTGGACGAAGGAGTCGAAGGCGATCTGGCTGCCCGCCTCCGGGTCGGTCCACACGGTGTGGTGGTTGACGCCCGGGAAGTGGGCGGCGAGGTGAATCTGCTTGCGTATCCGATGGTCCGGCATGGTGGCTCCTCAGATGTGGGCGTAGCGGTTCGCCGGACGCGGCAGACCGATACGTTCGCGCAGGGACGGGGTCAGGGCGGGCAGGTGGCGCAACGCGGCGGCCAGCGCGAGCGGCCGCAGCACCACACCATCCGCGGCACAGTCGGTTTCGACGCGGCGCAGGATGTCGCGGAGTTCGGCGGCAGTGCCGATGTGGAACACCGTCGCCGGGGCTGGGGTGGCGATCCACTCCTCCAGCTGGGCGACCTCGGCGGCGGCCGCGTCCACGGTGTCCGCCAGATGGATGTCGATGTCGAGCAATACCCGGACCTGGTTGGGGTCGCGCCCGGCGGCGGCCACGGCGGAGCGCAGTTCGGCGCGGGTGGCGGCCGCGGTCGTGAGATCCGGTGCGGCAACCCGGATCAGGTCGGCGCGGTGCACGGCCACGCGGGTGCTGTGCGGATCGGCGGCGCGCACCGCGACCGGCGGCTGCCCCTGCGGCGGGCGCGGGGTGATGGACGGGCCCTTCACCGAGAAATGCTCGCCGGCGAAGTCGATGTAGTGCAGCTTGGCGCGGTCGATGAAGCGGCCGGTGGGCGTGTCGCGGATCTCGGCATCGTCCTCCCAGCTGTCCCACAGCCGGGACACCACCTCGACCGCCTCGTCCGCCTCGCGCCAGCGGGACCGGTCGTCCTGCTCCGGCTTGCGGCCGAACAGGGCCGCCTCCCCCGCCGAGACGGCGACCTCCCAGCCCGCCCGGCCCTGCGTGGCGAAGTCCAGGCTGGCAATGGCTTTGGAGAGGTGGAAGGGCTCGGTGTGGGTGACCGACGCCTGCGGGATCAGCCCGATGCGCCGGGTCGCCGCGGCCGCCCGCGCGGCCACCGCCACCGCGTCCAGGCGGCCGAGCGCACCGGACGATTGCAGGGTGAACGCGTCCGGCAGGAAGGCCAGGTCGAGGCCCGCGTCCTCGGCGGCCCGCAGCGCGTGCACCCAGTAGCCGGCGTCGAAGAGGTCCTCGGCGCGGGAGTCGGCGCGACGCCAGGAGGCGGGGTGCGCACCGGTGCCGGACAGTTCCAGGCCCAGCAGCAGCGGAGTCGTTCGCGGCATCAGGCTGTCCTTTCGATCGGAAGGGGGACGTCGGGCACGGTGGCCCGGGGGACGGCCGCGAGCAGCTCGCGGGTGTAGTCGTTGCGCGGATTGCCGAAAAGGTCTGCCGTGGCGGCGGTTTCGACGACGCAGCCCTGGCGCATGACGACCACGCGGTCGGCCAGGCGGCGGACCACGGCCAGGTCGTGGGAGATGAACAGGTAGGCCAGATCCAGCTCGGCTTGCAGGCGTTCGAGCAGGTCCAGGATCTGCGCCTGCACCGAGACATCCAGGGCCGACACCGGTTCGTCGAGGACCAGCAGGTCCGGGCGCAGCGCCAGGGCGCGGGCGATGGCGACGCGCTGCCGCTGGCCGCCGGAGAGCTCGGCGGGGCGGCGGTCCAGGTAGGAGGTGGGCAGCGCGACCTGCTCGAGCAGTTCGCCCGCCGCCTTGCGGCGTCCCCGCCGATCGCCGATCTTGAATGCCGCCAAGGGTTCCGACACGATCTTGCCGATGGTCAGCGTGGGATTCAGCGAGACGTACGGGTTCTGGTAGACGACCTGGATACGGCGACGCAGGGCGCGCAGTCCGGCGCCGCGCAGGGCGGTGATGTCCTGGCCGTCGAAAGTGACGGCGCCCGCGTCGGGCTCGGTGAGTCGGGCGAGGATGCGGGCGGTGGTGGACTTGCCGGAGCCGGATTCGCCCACCAAGGCCAGGGTTTCGCCGCGATCGATCTCCAGGGAGACGTCGTCGACGGCGGTGACCGTGAAATCTCCTGTGACACGGAACGACTTGCGCAGGCCGGTCGCCGACAACAGCGGAGTCGAATGTGAACGGCCCGGGCGCGGACGCTCGTTCCGATCGAGGCTCGGGACGGCGGCGATCAGCTGTTTCGTGTACTGGTGCTGTGGATTGCCCAGTACCTCTGCCGCCGTGCCCGTTTCGACGATCAGTCCGTTTCGCATGACCGCGATGCGGTCCGCGCGCTCGGCGGCCACGGCCAGGTCGTGGGTGATGAGCAGGACCGCGGTGTCGGATTCGGCCGTGCGCTGGGCGAGGTGGTCGAGAATGCGGCGCTGCACGGTGGCATCCAGGGCGCTGGTCGGCTCGTCGGCGATCACCAGTTCCGGGCCGCAGGCCAGGGCGATGCCGATGAGCACGCGCTGCCGCTGGCCGCCGGAGAGGTCCTGGGGATACTGCCGCGCCCGCACCTCCGGACGATCCAGCCCGGCTTGCTCCAGAATCCGCACCGCCTCGATCCGGGCCGTCCGGCGGCCGGCGCGGCCATGAATGCGCAGCACCTCCCCCACCTGGTCACCGATGCGCAGCACCGGATTCAGCGAGGTGCCGGGATCCTGCGGGACCAGGCCGATGCGCGCACCGCGAAGCCGTCGCAGCGCCCGCTCAGGGGCGTGCTCGATTCGCTCTCCCGCGAAGGTGATCTCGCCCGCGGTGACGCGTCCGCCAGAGAGCAACCCGATCACCGCGTGCGCGAGAGTCGACTTGCCCGAACCTGATTCGCCTACCAGCGCCACCGTCTCGCCGCGCCGCACCGCCAACGAGACGCCGCGGACGGCGGCCGTCGTCCCGGTGCCGCCCCGGTACTCGACCTGCAGCCCCTCGATATTCAACAGCATGCCGTCGCGTCGGCCCGACACATCGCTCGCAGGTCTCCGCAGGTCGATATTCATCGCGTTTCTCCCTTCTGGAGGGCGCGGGCAATCCGCTGGGTGGACAGCACGAGTACGACGATCACCAGCCCCGGCAGGGTGGTCAGCCACCATGCGGTGGCCAGGAACGCGCGGCCGTCCGACACCAGCGATCCCCACTCCGGCGTCGGCGGCACCGCGCCGTAGCCGAGGAAGCTCAGCGAAGCCACGAACAGGACCGCGACCCCGAAGTCGACCGCCGCCAGCGCCGCCACCGGCCCGTACGCATTGCGCAGCACGTGGCGGAACAGCACGGTGTGCCACCGCACCCCGGAGGCGAAGGCGGCCTCCACATACGGGGCGCGCCGCACCCGCAGTACTTCACCGCGCATTACCCGCGCGAATCGGGCGATGAGCGAAACACCCACGGCGACAGCCACATTGCGAGTGCCCAGCCCCAGCACTGTGATCATGGCGAGCGCGACCAGCAGATCCGGGATGGACAGCAGCACATCGACCACCCGCATGAGCGCGGTGTCCACCGGGCCGCCCGCCCCGCCCGCCACCAGGCCCAGCAGCGATCCCGCGACCAGTCCGAGCAGCACCGCGAAGACGGTGGCGCTCACCGAGAGCCCGGTCCCGTGCACCACCCGCGTGTACAGATCCCGCCCGAGATTGTCGGTCCCGAACCAGTGCTCCGCGCTCGGCCCCCGCAGCTTCTGCGCCGGCACGCCGCGCAGCGGATCACCGCTCGCGAACAACGACGGCGCGACCGCCCAGACCAGCACGAGCAGCACGACCGTCCCGGCGGCGAGCAGGCCGAGATTGCGACGCACCCATGCTGCCCGGCGCACCAGCGTGATCCGCAGCTCACTGTTTTCGGGTCCCGGCGCCGACGGCCGCTCCGGTCGGGCGTCAGGTTCGGCGGTCACGGCGGGATCGGTCAGCACCGCGACGGGTTCGTACCCGGCCGCGGCGTCAGACATCGATCCGCGCTTCGTCGTCGAGCACGTGAACCACGTCGTCGAATTCCCAGTAGGCGATGCCGGGATCCAGGAGCGGGTGGGTCAGGGCGATGACGCGCCGTCGCGAACGCGGCCCCGACGGCACACGCAGCCGCTCGCGCAGATTCCGGATGAGGTGGCGGCCGTCAGGCATGCGCGCGCTCCTTCCGTGCATCCCGGTGCACCACACGGGGATCCAAGAGTGGATAGGCGAGATCGATGAGCAGGTTGACCGTGACGAAGACCAGTGCGGCGAACACGACGATCCCCTGCACCACCGGAATGTCCTCGTGCAGCACCGACTCCTGGGTCAGGCGGCCCAGTCCCGGCCGCGAGAACACGGTCTCGGTGACCACCGAGCCGGCCAGCACCTGACCGACCCACAGACCCGCCACGGTGAGCGCGGGGGTCGCGGCGGGCCGCAGCACATGACGCAGCTGCACCCACCAGCGCGACGCGCCCTTGGCGAAGGCGACCTCCACGAACGGCTGCCGCCAGGTGGCGACCAGACTGCTGTAGAGGACCTGCGCGATCACCGCACCGACCGGGATGGCGAGGGTGATCGCGGGCAGGAGTGTGCCGCGCAACCCCGTCCCGCCGAGGGCGGGGACGAGTCGCAGCCGGAACGAAAAAAGTTGCAGCAGCAGCAATCCCACCCAGAAGCCGGGCATGGACGCCCCGATCGGCGGCAGCGCCGTGAGCAGGCCGCGCAGCCAGGGCCGCACGGTGTAGGCGGCGGCCAGGGCGAGCCCGGTGCCGCCCAGCGCCGCCAGCAGCAGGCCCAGGCCGGCCAACGCCACAGTCGAGGGCAGCGCGTCGGCCAGGGCGCGGGTGACGGTCTGGCCGCTGAAGAGTGAATGGCCCAGATCGCCGCGCACCGCGTGGGTGAGCGCCGTCCAATACTGCGTCCACAGTGGTTGGTCCAGGCCGTATCTGGCGCGCATCTCCGCGACGGCCGCAGCGTCCACGGGGGTGCCGGTGACGGCATTGACGGCCATGTCCACCGGATCGCCGGGCAGCAGGTACAGCACCACGAACGACAGCGTGAACGCCGCCCAGAGCACGCCCACCGCCTGAAGCACCCGTCCGATCACGTAGCGGCCCATGGGATTACCGCCGCAGCCAGGTGTCGTGGAACTGCAACCGGGCCGACGCCTCGAACTTCACCCCGGCCACGTTCTTGCCGACACCGATGGCCTGGGACAGTTCGATGGTCGGAATCCACAGCCCCTGGTCCAGCACCGCGGATTGGGCGTCGCCGATGATGCGGGACCGCGCGGCCGGGTCGGTGGCCGACAGCTGCTGGGAGAGCAGGGAATCCAGCGGCTCGGCCGGGCCGCGGGCATTCAGGTTGCGCTGGTCCAGCGCGAAGGTGGTGCGCAGGATGTCGCCGTCGGCACGGGTCGAGTTGTAGTAGTCGAAGTCGAAGTCCTTGGCGTTCTGGCGCACATTCGACTCCGCCACCGACAGCGGCTCCAGGCGCAGGTCGAAACCGACGGCCCGCAGCTGCTGCTGGGTCAGTTCGAGAATGGCCTGATTGCCCGCGAAGACCGGGGTGAAGATGACACCCGCCGCGAGCCGCTGACCGTCCTTGACCCGGATGCCGTCCGCGCCGGGCGCCCAGCCCGCCTGGTCGAGCAGTTTCTTCGCGGCGTCCGGGTCGTATTTCACCCGGCTCGAAAGATCCACATAACCCGGGGTCTTCGAGGCGAGCACGCTGGTGGCGACCGTGAACTGCGGGCCCAGCACCGTGTCCACCAGTTCCTTGCGGTTGATGGCGGGCACCAGTGCCGCCCGCACCGCCGGGTCGCGCAGCGGGCCGCGGGTGACATTCACCTGGAGTCCGAACGGGACGCCCGGATTGGCGGTGAACTGCACTCGGCCGCCGCCCGCCTCGATCTGCGGAATGTCCTGCGGCAGCGCGTCACTGACCGCGTCGAGCTGGCCGGAGGCGAGACTGCCGGTGCGGACGCCGGATTCGGGGACCACCGTGAACACGATGCGGTCCAGGTGAGCCTCGCCCTGGGTGGCGAAAACCGCCGAGCCCCAGGCATATCCGGGGCGCTTGGTCAGGGTCGCGGAGGTGTTCTGCTTCCATTCGGCATAGGTGAACGGGCCGCTGCCGATATTCGCGCCCAGGCACCGGTCGTCGGCGGACGCGGCGACCGTGGCATCGGACTGGATTCCCAGCTGCGGTGTCGAAGTCGCCTGCAGGAACTGGGCATTCGGGGTGGAGAAGTCCACCCGCACCGTGCGCGGATCCGTCGCCGTGCTGCCGGTGTACCCGGCCAGGTAGCTCGCGGCCAGCGGCGCTTTGACCCCGCCGAGGGCGACGATGGAGTCGAAGTTCTTGCGCACCGAATCGGCGGTGAGCGGGGTGCCGTCGCTGAAGGTGACGCCGTCCTTCAGATGGAAGGTGAACGACTTGGCGTCCGGGGAGACCGTCCAGCTGTCGGCCAGCCACGGCTTCAGCTCACCGGTGTCGGGATCCTGGTCCACCAGTGAGTCGACGATCTGCCGGGTCACGTAGATGGTCTGGTTCGTCGCCGACTGCGCCGGATCCGAGCAGGTCGGGGCCAGCGACAGGCCGTAGCGCAGGGTGCCGCCCGCCTGCGGCGGACCCGCCGGCTCGCCGGAGTTCTCGGTGCTTGCGCCACCGCACGCGGCGAGCGTGAGGGTGGCGGCCAGCGCGCCGGCGAACGCCAGGGGACGCGTGGCTCTCGCGGCGAGGGAATGGTTCATCGGAGGTCTCCGGAGGGGTAGCGATCGCCGCCGAGCGGGCGGCTGGGAATATGGCGGCGCAGTTCCGGGGCGACCTCGGCCTGGAAGAGTTCCAGGCTGTCGCGGTGCTGGATCTCGGTGCGGCCGTCCGCGTCGGCGCTGAGGTGGATCACCTCGTGGCCGAACCGCTCGTGGTAGCGGCTCACCTTGTCCAACACCTGTTCCGGACTGCCGATGAGGGCCGAGGAACGGGCGGCGAAGTCCTCCACGGTCTCGAAGACGATGGGTACGCCGAACTTCCGCGCCACGGCCTGCCTCGCCTCGAAGACCGGGCGATACAGATCCAGCGCTTCCTGCGAGGTGCGGGTCACCAGGAACCCAGCGGTACCCGCGCCGACCAGCGCCTCGGCGGGGTCATGGCCGTAGGCCGCCCAGCGCTCCCGGTAATGGTCGACCAGGTCCGCGTAGGGCTCGATCGGATAGGTGACATTCGCCGAGAACAGCGGATCCCCGTGCCGCGCGGCATAATCCGCGGATTCCCGACTGGTGGCGCTGCCGTGCCAGATGCGCAGGCGCGGCTGCAACGGGCGGGGCAGCGCCTTGGCCTCGGTCAGCGATGGCCGGAAACGGCCCTCCCAGGTGACGTTGTCGCTGTCCCAGAGCTTGCGGAACAGCTCATAGCCCTCGCGATTGCGATCCCACTGATCGTCGGTGGTGACGTGGAACAGCTTGGCCTGCGCCGCGCCGTTGCCCTTGCCGATGATGAGCTCCAGGCGCCCGTCGGAGAGATTGTCCAGGGTCGAGTAGTCCTCGAAGGCGCGCACCGGATCGAGCAGGCTCAGTGTGGTGACGCCGGTGAACAGAGCCAGGCGGGCGGTGACGGCCGCGATATGGCTCAGCACCACCGGCGGGGCCGCGGAGATGAACGGATCCTCATGCCGCTCCCCCACCGCGAAACCGTCGTAGCCGAGATCCTCGGCCAGCCGGGCGCTGTCGACCACCCGGCGCAGGCGCTGCCGGGCTGACTCGGTGTCACCCGTCACCGGGTCGGGAGTGTGCGTGATGAGCGTCAGGAGCAGGAATTTCATGCCGGGATCGCCTCCGCGCCCTCGCCGACCGCCAGGTACTTCTCGAACGGATGCACGTGGCCGACTTCCTTCACGACATCGCGCGGCAACGCGGTGTACCCGGCCGCGGTGTACAGCGCGACCGCCTCCGGCTGGCGCGGCCCCGTGGTCAGGTAGATGCGCCGGTAGCCGCGGCGGGCGATCTCGGTCTCCAGCTGTTCGAGCACGAACCGGCCCAACCCCTTGCGCCGGTGCGCGCTCGCCGTCCAGATCCGCTTCAGTTCGGCGGTTCGGTCGTCATAGCGCTGGAACGCGCCACCCGCCACCGGTTCTCCGTCCTCCACGACGATCAGGAGGTCGCCGTGCGGCGGGGCGAAATGGCTCGCCGAATAGCCGGTCAGGTCCGCGTGCACCTCGCCGGGGGTGCGGCCGTAGCGGCTGCTGTATTCGATGGCCAGCTCCGCCAGCAGCGGCGCGGCCAGCGGATCGTGCTGTCCGACGTGGAATACGGTGCGCGACACGCTCATCCCTTCTTCTTCGGTAGTCCGGGCGGATTGATCCGAGACTGCGGTACGGCCTCGTCGCCCAGGCCCCAGCGGTCCAGGACCTGCTTGTAGAGCCCGTTGTCGATGGCGTACTGGAGAGCCGCCCGCAGCGGTCCGGCCAGGCCGTTGTCCTTCTTGGTCAGAACGCCGATTTCGGCCTGGAGGGCGTCGCCCGCGCCGGAGAGGGTCGTGACCACCTTGGTCTGGCCGCTTGCGGCGGCGTGATATCGGGCTGCGGGATTGGGGCCGAGATAGCCGTCGAGGCGTCCGGAGGACAGCGCCAGGTAGTAGTCGCCGGCCTTCTCGTAGTAGACGAGATCGATCTTGGGCAGGCCCTCGGCGAGGTTGTCCTCGTTCCATTTCACCAGCAGCTGTTCCTGATTGGTGCCGGACCCGACGCCGATCTTCCTGCCCGCCAGCGACTTCCGGTCCTTATAGGTCCACGTCGCGTCCTTGGGCACCTCGAGGGCGATATTGTCGAGGCGGTAGGTGGCGAAGTCGTACTTCTCCTTGCGCTCCTCGGTGACGGTGGCATTGCTGATGAAGACGTCCGCCTCGCCCGAATCGATTTTCACGAAGTTCTGCGCCCAGTCGCCGATGCGGGTGTCCACCTTCAGTCCGAGGATGTCGGCGATGAGGTAGGAGATGTCGGTGTCGGAGCCGATCGGGGTGCGGTCGTCGGTGGCGTAGAAGCGCAGCGGCGGTGTGGCGCCGACCGAACCGGTCACCACCAGCGTGCCGCGATCTCGCACGGCCGTGGGCAGTTGCGCCGCGATGGCGTCCACCTTGGTGGCGTGCACGCGGCCCGGCTGCTGCGGCGACAGGTCGTAGCTGAGCCCGTTGACGGTATCGGAGCTCCGGACACCGCCGTCGCCGGCGCCGCCACAGGCGCTCGCGAACAGGCCGAGTACGGTGAGCGCGATAAGCGCGGTGATCCGTCTGCGACGGCTCGCCAGAGACATGGGCGTTTCCTTACCTGGTGCTCAGAGGACGTGTGCGAGAAAGGCTTTGGTGCGCGGGTGCGACGGGTTGTCCAGCACCTGCGCGGGCGGACCCTGTTCGACGACGCGACCGGCGTCCATCAGCACCACGGTGTCGGCGACCTCGCGGGCGAAACCGATCTCGTGCGTGACGATCACCAGGGTCGAGCCGCCGCGGGCGAGATCCTGGATGACATCGAGGACTTCGCCGACCAGCTCCGGATCGAGCGCGGAGGTGGGCTCGTCGAACAGCACCACCTCCGGCCGTAGGGCCAGGGCCCGCGCGATGGCCACGCGCTGCTGCTGCCCGCCCGACAGCCGACTCGGATACTCGTCGGCCTTGTCCGCCAAGCCGACTCGCGCCAGCAACTCCAGCGCCTCGGCGTTCACCTCGGCCTTGGGGCGGTGTTGGGCGGCCACCGGCGCCAGTGCCACATTCTCCCGAACCGTCAGGTGCGGAAAGAGATTGAAGTTCTGGAAGACGAAACCGATGCGCGCCCGCTGCCGCAGGATCTCGCGCTCATGCAGCTCATAGAGCTTGTCGCCCTTACGGCGGTAGCCGATCAGCCCGCCGCCCACCCGGACGGTGCCGCCGTCCACCTGCTCGAGATGGTTGATGGTGCGCAGCAGCGTCGACTTGCCCGAACCCGACGGGCCGAGGATCACCGTGACCTCGCCGGGGCGGACGGCCAGATCGATGCCGGACAGCACCTCGTTGCGGCCGAAGGATTTTCGAACACCGCGTAATTCGATCGCGAATTCGCTCATCGCCGGTCCCCGCCTTTCGCACTCGCGGAACGGCTTTCGCGGGAACTGCGTCCTCTCGAAAAGTGCCGCTCGATATAGAACTGAATGACGCTCAGGACGGTGGTGAGCAGGATGTACCAGGCCGTCGCCACCATGAGCAGCGGCACCACCCGGCCATTGCGGCCGTAGATCACCTGAACCTGATAGAACAGCTCGGCAATGGCCATGGTCGACACGATCGAGGTGCCCTTGAAAAGACTGATCACCTCATTGGCGGCATTCGGCAGAATCCCGCGCATGGCCTGCGGCGCCACGATGGTGAAGAATTGCCGCCGCCACGGCAGACCCAGCGACCGGGCCGCCGCCCACTGCCCCTCGTCCACCGAGATGATCCCGGCCCGGATGATCTCCGCCGAATATGCGGCCTGATGCAGCGCCAAACCGATGACAGCCGCGGTGAATCCGCTGATCACGCCATTGGTCTGGAACCGCGCGAACTCCGGCCCGAACGGAATCCCCAGCGACAGCGTCTTGTACAGGTAGGCCAGGTTGAACCAGAACAGCAGCTGCACGATCAGCGGAATCGAGCGGAACGCCCACACATAGGTCCAGGAGATCGCCCGCAGCACCGGATTCCGCGACAGCCGGCCCACCGCCAGCCAGATCCCCAGGAAGAACCCCAGCAGGGTGCCCCAGAAGGTCAGCTCCAGCGTCACGGTCAATGCCGACAGCACCGACTTCGCGGTAATGTACTGCGCGAAAGTGCCCCATTCCCAGCCCGGATTGGTGATCAGGCCGTGCGCGAACTGCGCGACCAGCACCAGCGCGATCGCTCCCGTGACCCAGCGCCATGGGTGGCGGGTACGGACGATCGGCAGATCTCCGTCATCGTGTCCAGCTTCCCGCTCGGTCTGCGCGGTCGCCGCCAGCGTGCTCATGGATTCGTCCTCCATCGGTCCTGGCGGAAGCACCCGCACCACGTGCGCGGGGGTTGCTGCGATGTCTGCGAGCCAGGTCTCTCGATCGCTCTGGATGGTGGTGACGACGATACGAATTCCGGCAGTGCGTGTCGCCGGTCCGGATCAGCGTGAATTCAATGGCATGACAGTCGATTTCCGGACTTACGGTGGAAGCGCGGAAATCAGCCGACGGCTTCGTCGCGCTCCGGGTCCGGGTCGTGGAGGGCGCGGAAACCGCTGCGGTGGAAGACCAGCGGCTCGGATTCCGGGCGCGCGCCGATGCGGTGGACCCGCAACAGCACCACGGCGTGGTCGCCCGCCGGAACCTGTTCGTGCACCGAGGTTTCCAGCCAGGCGGTCGCTCCGGCCACGAAGGCGGCGCTCCCGTTCCCGGCTCGCAGCTCGACATTGCGGAACCGATCCCCGCGCCGCGAACTCAGCCCGCGCGCCGCCGCCTCCTGTTCACCGGCGAGCAGGCTCAACCCCAGCCGGTCGGCCTGCTCCAGCCGCGGCCAGGTCTCCGACGTGTACTGAATGCAGATCGACACCAGTGGCGGATCCAGCGATACCGGCACGAAAGTGCTCGCCACCAACCCATACGGAGTCCCGCCGATGCGCGCGCACACCGCCACCACTCCGCTGGGAAAGTGCGCGAACGTCCGCCGCAGATCGGCCCCGTCGGCCGGAGTCAGCGCGGCAGCCGCGCCGTGAATGGAGGTCAGCTCGCCCATCACCCCACTTCAGCACCGGCGCGCGCCCGGTGACAGGATTGTGCTCACACCGATCGCAAGTCGCGAGCCGACCGCGGTCGCGGTGCGGGACAGTGCGAAACCCCCGCCCAGCAGGGTGCCGGACGGGGGTCGACCAGATCTTCGCGACAGGGTCGCTATTACTTCGTCGGCGGCGCGACGATGTGCGGCTGGTTGATGGTGACGAAGTAGTTGTACACGGCGGCGATGGTGACCGGGGCTGTCACGAACAGCTGACCGGCCAGGGTTCCCAGGAAGCCGACCGTGGCAGCGCCGAGGACGCAGCCGCCGAGCGGGCCGAGGCCGAACAGGGTGGCCAGCGCGCCGGTGGCAACCAGACCCGCGCCGATGCCGGCGACGCAACCGACGGCCGCGCCACCGATACCGCCGACCAGGGTGGCGATGGTGGCGCCGGTGCTGATGGTGTCCTTCATGCGGTTCCAGGCGGCCTGCTCACGGTCGTAGTCGCTCTTGAACGGCGCCTGGTCCTCGTAGGGCAGGTTGATCGGCTTGTAGACCGCGTGGTCCATGTCGTACTGCGGGGTCAGGGTCGCGGTGTGATCCGCGATCTCCGTGGCGATCGGGAATTCGAAGTCGTCGACCCGGAAGTTCAGCGGCAGACCGGCCAGCACGGTGCCGTTGTCGGCCTTGATCTTGAAAGCGCCGTCCTCGACCACCATGGAACCGCCATCGGTGTGGATGATGGTATTGGTGTCGGAAGTCGTTGCGGCGTAGTCGATAACGCCATTGTCGGCGGCGGGGGCCGCATTGACGGTGCCGGCGGTGACGCCCATGGCGGCGATGACCAACGCCGCGGTGGCGGCGAAATTCTTGATGCGCATTTCCCTTTGTTTCCTCATCAGGCAGTCCGCAGGTATGGACCGCATGATCGAAACGGCCCGACGCGAACGAAGTATGTATCCGGGGTGCTGAACCGATGAACAATCGCACCGGTGAACAGTTGAAATGGGAAACCCGCCCGGCGATACGGCCGAGCGGGTTGTCCCGATGAGGTATTCGCTGATGCGTATAAAGCCCCTCGCTCTTACTTGGCCGGGGCGGCGATGTGCGGCCCGTTGATGGTGGAGAAGTACTGGATCGCGGCGGCGATGGCGACCGGCGCGGTGATCAAGATCTGACCGGCCAGGGTGCCCAGGAAGCCGACCGCGCTAGCGCCGAGGACACAGCCGCCGAGCGGGCCGAGGCCGAACAGACCGGCCAGCGCGCCGGTCGCGACCAGGCCCGCGGCCACACCCGCGACACAACCGACGGCCGCGCCGCCGATACCACCGACCAGGGTGCCGATGGTGGCGCCGGTGCTGATGGTGTCCTTCATGCGGTTCCAGGCAGCCTGCTCACGGTCGTAGTCCGACTTCCAGGGAGCCTGGTCCTCGTAGGGCAGGGCGACCGGCTTGTAGACCGCGTGGTCCATGTCGTACTGCGGGGTCAGGGTCGCGGTGTGATCCGCGATCTCCGCGGCGATCGGGAACTCGAAGTCGTCGACGCGGAAGCTCAGCGGCATCTTCGCCACGACGGTGCCGTTGGCGGCCTTGATCTCCAGGTTGCCATTGTCGTTGACCAGCGAACCGGCGTCGGTGCGCAGGATGCTGCTGGTGTCGGTGGTGGTGACCGCGTAGTTGATGGCGCCGTTGTCGTCGGCGGCCGGGGCAGCGTTCACGGTGCCGGCGGTGACGCCCACAGCGGCGACGACGAGCGCGGATACCGCAGCGAATTTCTTGAGACGCATGTGTTTTCGGGATTCCTCTTGAGATGAGCGGATGCGCCCCAGGGGAACAAGGTCAGGTGTAGCCCCTGGGACCCAGTGATGGAAACCGGCCATTACAAACGCAATGTGGCTCGTTGGTTCCAACGCAGTGAACCTTTGCCCATCGGTTGCCGAAACTGCCTACTTGGCAGGCGTGAACGGCTGATTGATAGTCGTGAAGTACTGCACCGCGGCGGCGATCGCGACCGGAGCCGTGACGAACAACTGACCGGCGAGGGTACCCAGGAACCCGACGGTCGCCGCACCCACCACGCAGCCCGCGAGCGGGCCCGCGCCGAACAGGGTCGCCAGCGCACCGGTTGCCACCAGGCCGACGCTGACACCGGCGACGCAGCCCAGCGCCGCGCCACCGAGGCCGCCGACCAGCGTGCCCACGGTCGCGCCCAGGCCGATGGTATCGCGCAGGCGGCCCCAGGCGGCCTGCTCGCGGTCGTACTGGGTCTTCCAGGGAGCCTGATCCTCGTAGGGCAGCGCGACCGGCTTGTAGACCGCGTGGTCCACATCGAGCTGCGGGGTCAGGGTCGCGGTGCGGTCGCTGACCTGCGCCGCGATCGGGAACTCGAATTCGTCGACGCGGAACTTCAATTCCGTACCGGCGACGGTGATTCCATTGGCCGCCTTGATCTTCAGCGCCCCGTCCTCGACCACCAGCGAACCGGCGTCGGTGCGAATGACCGTGCCGGCGTCGGTGGTCTGGGCGGTGTAGTTGATCGCACCCTCATCGACCTTGGCCGGACCGGCGTACGCTGTTCCGGCCGTCACACCCGTTGCCGCGATCGTCAATGCCGCGATCCCGGCGAATTTCCTCATCTTCATTCTGGTACTGCTTCCCACTGCCGCGAACTGAACTGTCGGCGGCAAGCATTAAGCAACCTCCCAGATTCCTGGAGGTTAAAAACCAGCTTGATTCGATCGGCCCGAACGGACGCGATCTACTTCACCTTGGCGGCGGCCTTCGCCTGTTTCTTGAATTCCCGCACCTGCGTGAGTGATTCGGCGTCGGTGACGTCGGCGACCGAACGGCGGGAACCGTCCTCGCCGTACGCGCCGGCCGCCTCGCGCCAGCTGGCAACGGCGAGCCCGCGCTGTTTGCCCAGGAGCGCCAGGAAGATTCGCGCCTTCTGCGCGCCGAAACCCGGCAACTTCTCGAGCCGCTTCAGGACTTCCTTGCCGTCCGGATCACCGTCGGTCCACAGGGCCGCGGTATTGCCGTCGTAGTTCTGGACAATGTATCGGGCCAACTCCTGCACGCGCCGGCCCATGGACCGCCCATAGCGGTGGATGGCCGGCGGGGTGGCGGCCAGCTCCTCGAATTCCTCGGGATCGGCGTCGGCGATCTTGTGAATATCGAACCCGCCCATCCGGTCGGCGAGTTTCCTCGGGCCGCGGAATGCGTGCTCCATGGGAAACTGCTGATCGAGCATCATTCCGACCAACAGGGCGAAATCATCGGTCGAAAGCAGCTCGTCGGCATCGGATTCCTGCGCAATACACAGCGTGCGGCTCACCATGCATCGATCATCCCATTCATCCCGCGTTGCGGTGACGCGGGTCACGCCGAGCCCTTCGAAGGGTTAGGCTCGGCCCATGCCCGACACCATGGCTAATGCTTCAGTGCGAACCGCGGCGCACCCTGCCGCTGGGTCCGGACTGCGACCGGACCGTTTCGACCGCGATGGACAAGACCAGCTCGTCGACGTTCACGATCTACAGGCAACGCTGCCGGGCATCCGGCGCCTGCGCGCCTGGGCGCACGACGCCCTGGCCACCCAGCCCGGCGAGAGCGCCCTCGACATCGGATCCGGCAGCGGCTCGGAGGTGCTGACCCTCGCCGATCTGGTCGGACCCACCGGCATCGCGCTCGGGGTGGAACCCGACCCGAACCTGCTGACCGCCGCCGAACGCCGCGCCGCCCAGGCCGGATCCACCGCCAAATTCGTCAGCGGTGACGCCTACGGCCTGCCCGTCGGCAGCGAGAGCTTCGATGTGGCGCTGTGCGAGCGCGTCTTCCAGCACCTCACCGCGCCCGCCCGCGCGGCCGGGGAGATCGCCCGGGTGCTGCGGCCCGGCGGGCGTGTGGTGGTCATGGACTCCGATTGGGGTACGGCCATCGTGCATCCCGGCGACCGGCATGTGGTGCACGAGGTTATCGAGACCATGATCGCGGGCACCACCAACCCGTTCGCGGGCCGCCGCCTGGCCGGGCAGCTGACCAAGGCGGGCCTCGTCGTCGACGATATCGGCTCGCACGCGCTGATCCAGGACGGCGGAATCGGCGCGGGCGCGCTGGTCGCCCGTGTCGCCGATCGGGCGGTCGCGCGCGGCTCCATCAGCGAGCGCCAGCGCGACCAACTGCTCGCCGACCTGGAGGCCGGCGCGGCCAGCGGCGACATCCACCTGTCGGTGACCATCTTCGCGGTGCTGGCGCACAAACCGCATCGAAGCGAATGACCGAGAACAAGTGACGTGGGCTCGCACTTTGTGCGAGCCCACATCCTTTTGGCGACAACCGATTTCGTACCGTGCCGGTAACCGGCCGGGAGCGTCGGCACTCGGTGGCGCTCCAGACCGCCGGCACGGGTTGCCGATGCCAACGGCTCCCGGCCGCCCGTTGATTACGCGGTGTGGCCGAGGAGCTTCTCGGACGCGGCCAGCAGCACACAGGTGGCCAGGCCGTCCATCGCCTTCTCCAGCTCGCCCTCGGATGGGAAGCTGGGCGCGATGCGAATGTTCTTGTCCTCCGGGTCCTTTCCGTACGGATAGGACGACCCGGCGGGAGTCAGCGCGATGCCCGCGGCCTTGGCCAGCGCCACCACCCGGCTCGCGGTGCCCTCCAGCACATCCAGGCTGATGAAGTAGCCGCCCTTGGGCTCGGTCCAGGACGCCACCTTCGACGCGCCCAGCCGATCCTCCAGGATCCGCAGCACCAGTTTGAATTTCGGCTCCAGGATGGCGCGATGCTTCTGCATGTGCGCCCGCACACCGTCGGCATCCTTGAAAAAGCGCAGATGCCGCAGCTGGTTCACCTTGTCCGGGCCGATGGTCTTCTTGCCCAGGTGCTTCAGGTACCACTCCACATTGGCGGTGGACGAGCCGAAGAAGCTCACGCCCGCGCCCGCGAAGGTGATCTTCGAGGTGGAGGCCAGCACGAACGGACGGTTCGGGTGCCCGGCCGCCTCGGCCATGCCCAGCACGTCCAGCACCGGCTCGGCGCTGTCGGTGAGCGGGTGCACGGCGTAGGCGTTGTCCCAGAACAGGCGGAAGTCCGGCGCGGCCGTCGGCATCGAAACTAGTTCGCGGGTAACGGTTTCGGAGAAGGTGATGCCGGTGGGGTTCGAGTAGTTCGGCACCGCCCACAGACCCTTGATGCTGGGGTCCGAGGCCGCCAGCTCCGCGATCAGGTGGGTGTCCGGCCCGTCGCCCCTCATCGGGATCGGGATCATCTCGAAGCCGAGCGACTCGGTGATGGCGAAGTGCCGGTCGTAACCCGGCACCGGGCACAGGAACTTGAGCGCCGGCTCGTCCGCCCAGCGCCGCACCGAATCCGCGGTGCCGTGCAGCATGGCGAACACCAGCAGATCGTGCATGATCTCCAGGCTGGCGTTGTTGCCGGCGAGCAGGTTCGACACCGGGATGCCGAGCAGCTCACCGAAGATGGCGCGCAGCTCCGGCAGGCCGTGCAGGCCACCGTAATTGCGCACGTCGGTGCCGTTGGCGTCGCGGTAGTCGGCGGTGCCCGGCAGCTCGAGGAGTTCCTGCGAGAGATCCAGCTGCTCGGGCGAGGGCTTACCCCTCGTAATGTCCAGCGTCAGCTTCTCGGTCTTGAGCTTCGCGTAGTTCGCGGTCTGCGTCTCGTGTTCCGTCACGAGTTCCGCATGGCTCATCAAACCGAATTGCGTCTGCCGAGGCATCTGACAGCCTTTCCAAGGGCGTGGGGTGATTGTCCAGGGTTGCGCGCGGCGCGAACCCAACCGCCCACGTTACTAGGAGCCGCGCCCGATTCGGCAGCGATATATGGACTTCCGTCGGCCACACGACCTGGGCCGGAAAAGAAAGGGGACCCAGCGCACCCGGCAGAGCCCGTTGACCCTTGCTGCCTTCCGGCCCTGGGGGAGTTCACAGGATGCGCGCCGCGCTGGATCCGTCGGCCAGTGTAGCCGCTCACCGCGCCCCGTGCCGCGCCGGGTCGATACGATGCCTGCGATACGCGGGATGCTCCGCGAAATTCCGGAGGGGAAAGACGACATGACGAGTTCCGATCCAGGACCCGGCGGGCCGCACGACCCGGCGAAATCCCAGGAGACCGCGCAATGGTGGGCCACCCCGCCCACCGGAACCGATGCCGGCCAACCGGTTCAGGGCGCGGACCCGACCATGCTCAACTACAACGCCGGCGCCATGCCGTACACCCCGCCCGCCCAGGCGCTTCCGAGCGGCCAGCCCTCCGGCGGCTACCCGCAGCAGCCGATGTCGGGCGGCTACCCGCAGCAGCCGATCTCCGGGGGCTACCCGCAGCAGCCTCTGTCCGGCGGCTACCCGCAACCGCAGTACACCCCGCCGCCCCCGACCCCGCCGCTCGTACCCGGCTACGGCTACCCGGCGCAGCCGCCGCGCCCGGGCGGCAATAAGACCGGCTGGATCGTCGGCGGTGTCATCGGCCTGGTGGTGATCGTCGGCATCGTCATCGGCGCGGTCGCCCTCTCCGGCGGCGACAGCCCCTCGCCGCTCGGCGGCGACAAGAAGAAGAACGCCGGCAAGTACACGATGGACGGTGTCACCAACGGCTGCACCGTGATCGACACCACGGTGCTCAACAAGTGGGTCGCCACCTCCAAGGGCACCCCCGAGCACTCCGAGACCAAGCCCACCGATTACTCGGGCGGCCGCTTCGAATGCCGTGCCGGCAACGAAGAGGCCAGCAAGACCGACAAATACACCACCAACACGGCCGACCTCACCCTCGACGTGTCCTTCCTGAGCGGCTCCTCGACCGCCTACAACCGGCCCGACTACGACATGTGGAAGACGACCGACACGGGCACCACCGGCAGCGGCCGGACCGCGGGCGACGTGAACGGCATCGGCGAGGCGGGCTACTGGTCGGCGAAGGTCGACGACTGGACCTACTGGACCACCACCGACTACACGGTCGCGGTCAAAGACGACAACGCCTCGGTCAAGATCAACATCCGCCTGCGCATGGCCAAGGGCCAGGACGTCAGCAAGGACGAGATCGCTCAGGTGTGCAAGGACCAGGCCCGGAAGGCCCTCGACAATGTGAAGAAGAAATAGCCGCCGACCACGGCATTTGCTTCCACCAGGGGTGCACCCGGTATATTGCTCGGCGGAGGATTCGCCTAGTGGCCTATGGCGCTCGCCTGGAACGCGGGTTGGGTTAACAGCCCTCAGGGGTTCAAATCCCCTATCCTCCGCCAGGGTATGCCCTGGTCGAATCTGGTTTTCGCCAGATCCGACCAGGGCTGATCCATATCAGCGGTCCACACTCGGGACATCTGAGAGGATGCCGGCGGGCTCCACGGAACCCCAACCCGGGAGCGCCCGCCAGATGTCTTCGCTTCGCATGCGGATCAGCACGGGCGGACAGCCCTGCTGTCAACCCCGATTCCGCCCCAACGGCGAAGTGACCCCTGAGGCGTTCGAGGACCGGGTCGTCGAGGTCCGCCGGCAAGAAATCCTCGACGTCATCGGGCCGGACGAATACCTGAGGGGCCGGTCGGCGAGAAGGGGCGGCGGGACGCCGTCACGTTCAGTCGTGGGCGAGGCCTACATCACCAATCCGACAAGCCGGCCGATGTGCGACCCCGTGTCCGGTAGAGCGAGAATCCGAGTTACGTCGAAATCGTTCACTGTGCGGACTTGTGGTCTGGTTGCGCTGAGCCGCGTTGCTCGGCGATCCGGCGGCGGATCTCGGTCCACGACAGGGGCAACTCGTCCACCGGCGCGTTGAAGAACACGAAGGTCGCGTCCCGCATGACCTTTCGCTTGCGCTCGACAGTCGACTTATGCGGCTCGGAGCGCGCGTAGGCGTAAATGGCCGCCTTATCCTCCCAAGCCGAGTAGGTCCAGAATGTGCCCTTCAGCATCTCTGCCTTCAAGGCCACACCCAGCGCTCCCGGCGAGCGGCGGGCCTGCCACCACAGGGCCAGTGAAGCGATCAGGAAGCCGGGTGCGCTCAGCAGCGAGTCGACCTCGAGGCGCGAGGCCATACATTGGACCTCGGGCCTGGTGGGCGTGCCGACTGTCATCCACGGAAGCGTGGGCATGGGCCGCTCTTTCGATCAGTGAGGACGACGACGGACCGCCGACCGACTTCATCATCTTCTACAGTGGGATATGGCTTTGTCAACGGCTCAGTCGGCGGCGTCGGTGTCGCGTAATGCGCTGGCGACCTGGTCGAGCGCGGACTCCAGCAGGACCGCGTAATGGTCGATATCGGGGATCACGGCGGGGTCCGCGTGGATCGAGAGGGTGAGTTTGTCGCCGAGGCCGTGGACGCCATGGGTCAGGTGCATGACCGTGCCCAGGGCGGGGAAGCCCGCGGTGAATCGGACGGCACCGCCGCCGAACTCGAGGTCGGCGGGACCGCGGTCGACGCTGGAGACGACGGTGTGACCCGAAATTCGTTCGGGGAGAACATCGATGGGGGCGTGCGTCACGTCACGGTGGAGCAGCGGGGCGGGGAGGACGGCGGCCACCGAGTCCTGCGCGTCCTGGAGCGGATGCGCGGCGCGGGTGCGGCGCGCGGCGAGGTCGGCGGCGACGCGGTCGGCGCGGGTGCGTGGCAGCGGTTCGGCGACGGCCAGATCCACCGACAGGTCGCGGTATCCGTTGCGGGCGCCGACGGCGGTGGCGATCGCCATGGGGACCTGGGCGCGGAGGTCGGCGACCGCCGCGCCGCGCTCCCGGAGATAGCGCTCCAACGCGATCGAAACAGCGGTGAGCGCCACAACTGTCACCGAGTGATCCGGGGCCCGCAGCCGATTCTTGTCGCACACCAGCATTCGGACGATATGCGCGGCCGGGGGTGCGCCAGTGCCGTTCAGGATGGTCGGTTCGGTATCGGGGGCGGGCGGCGGCAGCTCCCCGGCGGCTGTGAGCTCGGCCAGCCGCCGCCCGGCCCGGGCGGCGGCTAGACCACGAAAGATGGTGCGCACCATATTGATCGGCATGACCGGCAAGGCGATGGTCGCGGCGAGCGCGCTCATCGCGACGTCACCGGCGCGACGCGGCAGACGCCCGTCCAAGAGCGATCGGGATCGCGCTCGGTCGGCCGGCACGGGAAACTCGCCGTCGCCGAAGAGCGCTCGCGCGATGGCGGCGGCGCGACGACCGTCGGCCAGTGCGTGGGATAGCTGGAGCACCGCTACGACCGCGGGCTCACCGGTAGCGAATCCCGGGGCATCCCGGACGTTTCGGAACACGTGTAGCCGCCAGGGGCGGTCGTTCGCGTTGAGGCCCATGCCGAGCAGGTCGCCCACGGCGGCCGTGACATTCGCCCAGGTGGCGTCCGCGCGGTGATGATCGACGAACTGATCGTTCGCGAATTCGCAAGTCGCCCAAATCGGATACGCAATGTTTGCAGGAGTATCCAGCACATGTATCAGCAAATCCGGAATACGCACCACCCGGTTCGCGACGGCGGCCCGCAGTTCCCCGGCATCGCGACCCGCGTCGGCGAAGCAGTAGAGCAGGAACAGGTCGTTGCGCGTGCGCGCGGACAGCCAATACATGGTGGCGTCCCGGGCGGCCAGGCATGTCACCCGATGACCATAACGAAACCCGTACGGTGCACTCGCTCCCCGCCCAACGGTGCGCGGCCGAGCGCGGGGAGGTGGAGCGCTCGATTCAGGACTGCGCTCGAAAGACCTCCGCCTCGGATCGGGGGCAGGAACGGTTCCGTAGACCTGCGCCGCGGCGGAAAGGTCAGAGCGAAGCCCCCGAGTCTCCGGGACTCGGGGGCTTCCGGTTCTGTTTTCCCGGTGAGGCAGCGGTCAGGCCCGCTTGAACTCTCCATCGGAGACGCCCGCTACGAAGGCATCCCACTCGCCGGGGGTGAAGGCCAGGATCGGCCCATGGCCGTGATCCTTGCTGTCGCGGACCGCGACATTGCCGTCGCCGAGAAATGCGACCTCCACGCAGTTGCCGTTGGGGCCGCTGTGTTTGCTCTTGCGCCAAACGGCGCCTGTGTAATCCACCTTCACGGTACTAGCTCCTTTGCTGCGTCAAGCGTGAGATCTTGCCGGCATCGATCTTGATAACCTCGGGATCCATCGAGATTCATGAATCCCTGGTGCGCCACGGGTCGCACGCAAACGCTCCGTCCGACCTCTTCTCCGCACTTCACGATGGGAATGCACCCCCGGTGGCCGTTCCCGCGCTAGACCCTAGCAGGGTTTGTCATAGGGAGATCGCATTCTTTCATTTTCAATCAGCAAATTTCCCGCAAGGTTAGCCAGCTAATTATTTGCACGGAAATAGCCGCAATTTGAGGCTTTTCAATTTCAGAAGTCCGAATTCCGTTGTCCAGCCATTCGCGGACCCGCGGGCAAACTTCGCGCGCCCGGACCACCCCGCCATGAGGAATCATGAAGGGCATGCCCGAGCAGACACAGGACGACACCGGAAGAGACCGCGACGATAACGGCCGCGCCCGGAATGCCCGACCTCGTGACCGTTTTGGGCGACCACTCCCCTTCGGCGCCGCCGGCATCCCCCGCATACCCGATGATCTCGACCTGCCGCCCGCCGAGACCCTCGACTACGCCCAACGCCTGCTCGACGACGGCCTGGCCTTCAACGCTCATGAGGTGCTCGAGGCCGCCTGGAAGAACGGTCCGTTCGCCGAAAAGTCGCTGTGGCAGGGTCTCGCGCAATTTGCCGTTGGACTTACCCACATTCAGCGCGGAAATCAGAAGGGGGCGCAGACTCTCCTCGAACGCGCGGCGCGCCGGCTCGCCGACTACGGACCCGCCCCCTACGATATCGACTCCCCCGGCCTGCTGGCCTGCGCACACACCCTGCTCACCGCGCTCGAGCAGGGAAAAGCCATATCCGACAACGATCTTCGGCCCCGACTCACAATCCCGCACTGAATTCGCAATCCGGCTGTCCACTCGCACTCACTGTGTGTGGCCGCAAGACGGCGCAGGACCAACGGCACTGCGAAGCATGCGAACTACCATCGGGAAACGTGCCCACCGACCCCGCCGCAGCAACGACCGGCCATATTGCTCGAACCGCCTACGGCCGGTTCGCGCCGAGCCCGTCCGGGGACCTGCACCTGGGAAACCTGCGCACCGGACTGCTGGCCTGGTTGTTCGCCCGCTCCACCGGACGCGGCTTCCTCATGCGGGTCGAAGATCTGGACCGGGTGAAAAAAGGTGCGGCCGAACGGCAGCTGGCGGATCTCGCGGCCATCGGGCTGGACTGGGATCCGCCGGTGGTGTGGCAGTCGCAGCGGCTCGCGCTCTACGACGCCGCCATCGAGAGCCTGACCGCCGCGGGCCGCACCTACGAATGTTTCTGCACGCGCAGGGAAATCCAGCTGGCGGCCACCGCACCGCACGGTCCCATGGGCGCGTACCCCGGAACCTGCCGCGACCTCACCGAACGGGCGAAACAGCAGCGGCGCGACGAGGGCCGACCCGCCGCGCTGCGGCTGCGCGCCGAGGTCACCGAATTCACCGTCACCGATCGGCTGTTCGGCGAATACCGCGGCGCGGTGGACGATCTGGTGCTGCGCCGCGGCGACGGCACCCCCGCCTACAACCTCGCGGCCGTGGTCGACGACGCCGACCAGGGCATCGACCAGGTGGTACGCGGCGACGACCTGCTGCCCTCCACTCCGCGCCAGGCGTATCTGGCGACCCTGCTCGACCTGCCCGTGCCCGAATACGCCCATGTCCCCTTGGTGTTGAACACCGCAGGCCAGCGGCTCGCGAAACGCGACGGCGCGGTCACCCTGCGGGATCGGATGGCGCTGGGCGAATCCGCGCAACAGGTGCTCGGCGTGCTCGCGGCGTCATTGGGTTACACCGGCGCAACCACGCCGTCCGCTCTACTGGAACAATTCCGGCCGGAGCACCTGCCGCGCGAGCCGTGGACACTCGACCCCAACGGGTTGTTGCAACCCAGCTCATATCCGTAACGTACGCACTCGACCAGATCCCGAACGAATTCGACGAGGACGGCGAAACAATGACGAGCGGTGGGTACGACCCCAACCAGTATCCGCAGGGCGGCCAGCCGTACGGGCAGCCACAGCAGCCGTACGGGCAGCCGCAGCAGCCGTACGGTCAGCAACAGCCCTACGGACAGTCCGACCCCTATGGCCAGCAGCCGCAGCAGCCGTACGGCCAGCAGCCCTACGGGCAGCAGTCCGATCCGTACGGGCAGCAGCCCCAGTTCGGTCAGTCGGACGCCTACGGCCAGCAGCAGCCCTACGGCCAGCAGCCGTACCAGCCCTACCCGGGCGGCGGCCAGCCCGGTTTCGGCGCAGGCGGTTTCGGTGGCGCGCAGCCGGGTGACCTGTGGATCCGGTTCGCCGCCCGCATCATCGACGGCCTGATCATCGGCATCCCCGGCGGCATCATCGAGGCGCTACTGCCCAACAAGGTCGCGTGGGTGTGGAGCATCCTGGTGCCGGTCATCCTGTTCGGCTACTTCATCCTGATGGAGACCCAGCAGAACGGCCAGACGCTCGGCAAGAAGATCCTGGGCCTGCGCGTGGTCGGACCCGGCGGTGGCCCGATCGACCCGGCCACCTCGGCCAAGCGCAACCTGTTCGTCATCGTCCAGCTGATCCCGTGCCTGGGCTGGCTGATCGGTGTCGGTATGGCGATCTACATCGCCATCACCATCGAGCAGGACCCGAACAAGCAGGGCTGGCACGACAAGTTCGCCGGCGGCACCCAGGTGCTGAAGGGCTGACGCCCGCCACGCGGCAACGAAAATGGGGCGCATCCTCACGGATGCGCCCCATTTTCGTTGCCTTACAGCTATTTCAGCTGTAAGACGTGCTCCAGTCCCCGGCGATGATGAGAATCAGAAGCAGCCCGATCCCGATGACGGTACCGATCCCACCCACCCAGATGCCGCCCAGCGCCAAGCCGCGGCCCTGCTGCTGATTGTTCTGGAGCCGGCTCAGCGAGACGATGCCGAGCACCAGACCGACGATCGACACCACAGGGATGAACAGGCAGAAGAACAGGCTCGGCAGGCCGATGATCGACACCACCAGCGAGGCGATGGCCAGCGAGTTGGTCTGCTGCACCGGCAGGCTGTAGCCATAGGGCTGATAGCCCGGATACCCGTAACCCTGGGGCTGCTGCTGCCCGGCGGGCGGGTAGGTGGGCATCGGATTCGCCTGCGGCGGAGGATAATTCGGATATACCGGCTGCGGTGGCGGAGTCAGCGTGGGACTCTGGTACTGGGGATCGGACGTGTAGCCCGCCGGGGGCGGGATCATCTGCTGCGGCGCCGCGGGGGGCGGGGTTTCGGGCGCCACGCCCTCACCGCCATACTGCTTCCACCACTCGTCGGAATCGCCGGGATTTGTCATTGGCTCAGCCTAGGACACCCACTCGCCCGTGGGTATCGGTCCAGGCAGGGATACTTTCCGCGTGAGTGATACGAAAACGGTCGAAACCGGCCGATCTGGACACCCCACGCCCGAGCACGCGGCATTCGCGGACGCGGCGGGGGGATATTTCACACCGGTGGCGGTGGCCTTCACGGCCACCCTGCTCATCTCGAACGTCTGTGTCGCCAAGGGCGTCCAGTTCTTGGCCGGACACGACGTGCGCCTCGGCCCGCTGACGATCCTACCGATCACCATGGACGGCGCGTTCTTCCTGTTCCCGCTCGCCTACGTCATCGGCGACATTCTCAGCGAGGTCTACGGGTTCCGCGCCACCCGCCGCATCGTCTACTACGGGTTCGCCGCGCTGCTGCTCATGATCGCCTGCTTCCAGGTGGTCATCAAGCTGCCCACGGGCAACCTCGAGCAGGACGGTTCGGCCTTCGGGGATGTGCTCGGCCATACCCCGCAGCTGGCCCTCGCCGGTATAGCCGGCTACTTCGTGGGCCAGTTCCTGAACTCGATCACCCTGGTGCTCATCAAGGAACGCACCAAGGAGAAGCATCTGTGGGCCCGACTGCTCGGCTCCACCGTCGCCGGCGAATTCGGCGACACCTTCGTGTTCTGCTCCATCGCGGCCACCGCCATCGGCATCCACACCTGGGGTGACTACCTCAACTACCTGATCGTGGGCTTCACCTGGAAGACCCTGGTCGAGATGATGGTGCTGCCGATCAGCTACCGGTGCATCGCCTTCCTGAAGAAGCACGAGCCTTCGTACCGGCCGCGTGAGCGCTCCGCCATCTACGAGTAGGGCACGGCCAATTCTCCGGGCTCTCAGGGGTAGCCCCTGAACCGTCGAGGGCCACAGCCTGCGACATCGCGGCGCGGTCGTGTCGAATTCCCTTACAGCCCAGGGGCTTTGATGCGGCCGCGCCAGCGGCCCAGGAACTCGGTGCGGTACTCGTCGAAGTAGCCGCCGTCGATGCTCTCGCGTACGCGATCCACCAGGCGCACGGTGAAGCGCTCGTTGTGGATGGTGCACAACGTCGCCGCCAGCATTTCCTTCGCCTTGAACAGGTGATGGATGTAGGCGCGGGTGTAGTTGACGCAGGTATAGCAGTCGCAGGTCTCGTCGATGGGCGTGAAATCCCGCTTGAACCGAGCCGTATTGATATTGAATCGCCCCTCGTCGGTGTACAGCGCCGCGTTGCGGGCCACGCGTGAGGGATTCACGCAGTCGAAGGTGTCGGCGCCGTTCTCCACCGCCGTGAAGATGTCCTCCGGCTCACTGATGCCGAGCAGGTGCCGCGGCTTGCCCTCGGGCAACTCGTCACAGCACCAGCCGACAATGGTGCCGAGATTGCGCTTCTCCAGCGCGCCGCCGATGCCGTACCCGTCGAATCCGGTGCCGGCCCCGCCGCGCAGGTTCTCCAGATCGCGACATGCCTTGCGGCGCAGGTCCTCGTACTGCGCGCCCTGGATGACGCCGAACAGCGCCTGATACGGCCGATGCGGGCGGGCGGCGGTGAGCCGCTCGTGCTCGTCCAGGCAGCGCTCGGCCCACAGCCGCGTGCGCTCGAGCGATTCCTCCTGGTAGCCACGGGTATTCATGAGCGTGGTGAGCTCGTCGAAGGCCATCATGACGTCCGCGCCCAGCTGATGCTGGATACCCATGGACACCTCGGGGGTGAACCGGTGCGTGGAGCCGTCCAGGTGCGAGCGGAAGGTGACGCCGTCGTCGTCGACGTGCGCCAGTCGCTGCTTGCCCTCGGCGATCACATCATCGCTCCGCACGCCGACGGCCTCCATGGCCAGTACCTTCTTGAAACCCACGCCCAGCGACATGACCTGGAAGCCGCCGGAGTCGGTGAAGGTCGGGCCGTGCCAGTTCATGAAGGCGGCCACGCCCCCGGCCTCGTCCACGATGTCGGGACCGGGCTGTAGATAGAGGTGATAGGCGTTCGCGAGCAATGCCTGCGAGCCCATCTCCTTCATGGTCTCCGGCAGCACCGCCTTGACCGTCGCCTTCGTTCCGACCGGGATGAACGCCGGCGTGGCGATATCGCCGTGCGGAGTGCTGATGATGCCCGTCCGACCGTGCCGCCCCTCGAGGCGGGTACCGACCTTGAACGAGAACTCGGAAGCAGCGGACACCGAGCCATCTTCTCACTCCGCGAAAAGTGGCCCGGCCCGCACCATCGGGTGCGGGCCGGGCCGGATTCGGCAGGCGATGGACCGGACCCCGGAAACGGGCCGGGCCGGCGCGAGCGGCGGGTCAGCTCTTGCTGAGCACTACCGCGTCCGGTTCCAGATCGTCCGCATGGTCGGCCTCGCCGTCGGTGATGGCCGCGGCGAACTGTGCGTTGTAGAGCCGGGAGTACGCGCCCTGGTCGGCCAGCAGCCGCTCGTGCGTGCCCTGCTCGACGATCGTGCCCTTCTCCATCACCACAATGGTGTCGGCATCGCGGATCGTCGAAAGCCGGTGCGCGATCACGAAACTCGTGCGGTCCCGGCGCAGCGCCGCCATGGCGTGCTGCACCAGCAGCTCGGTGCGGGTGTCGACCGAGCTGGTGGCCTCGTCCAGGATGAGAATGGACGGCTTGGCCAGGAACGCGCGGGCAATGGTGATGAGCTGCTTCTCACCGGCGCTGACGCCGCAGCCCTCCTCGTCGATGACGGTGTCGTAGCCGTGCGGCAGCGCGTGCACGAACCGGTCCACGTAGGCGGCACGGGCGGCCTCGAGGATCTCCTCCTCGGAGGCGGTGGGATTGCCGTAGGCGATGTTCTCCCGGATGGTGCCGCCGAACAGCCAGGTGTCCTGCAGCACCATGCCCATACGCGAGCGCAGATGGTCGCGGGTGATGCGGGTGATGTCGACGTCGTCGATGGTGATGGCGCCGGAATCCACCTCGTAGAACCGCATGAGCAAGTTGACGAGGGTGGTCTTGCCCGCACCGGTCGGCCCGACGATGGCCACCACGTGCCCGGGTTCGGCCACCAGCGACAGGTTCTCGATGACCGGGACGTCCGGCTCGTAGCGGAAGGACACGTCCTCGAACGCCACCCGGCCACGATCCACCGGCCGCGGATCCTCCGGGTCCGGATCCGCCGACTGCTCATCGGCATCCAGGATCTCGAAGATGCGTTCCGCCGAGGCCACACCCGACTGCAACATGTTCATCATCGAGCCGATCTGGGTCAGCGGCTGGGTGAACCCGCGGGAGTACTGGATGAAGGCCTGCACCTCACCCAGCGACAGATTGCCCGACGCCACCCGCAGGCCGCCGACCACGGCGATGAGCACGTAGTTCAGGTTCCCCAGGAACATGATGGCGGGCATGATCAGCCCGGAGATGAACTGCGACTTGAACGAGGAGTTGTACAGCTGCTCGTTGGTCTCGTCGAACTTCTCGCCGACCTCGCGTACCCGGCCGAAGGCGCTGACCACCTCGTGGCCGGTGAAGGCCTCTTCGACCTGCGCGTTGACCGCGCCGGTGTACTTCCACTGATCCACGAAGTACGGCTTGGAACGCTTGGCGATCTGCGCGGTGACGACGACCGCCAGCGGCACGGTGAGCAGCGCGATCAGGGCCAGCAGCCATGAGATCCAGAACATCATGATCAGGATGCCGATCACCGACAGCACATTGATGATCAGCTGGGACATGGTCTGCTGCAGCGTCTGCGCCACATTGTCGACGTCATTGGTGACGCGGGAGAGCACATCGCCGCGCGGCATGGAGTCGAAGTAACGCAGCGGCAGGCGGTGGATCTTCTCCTCGATCTGCGCGCGCAGCCGCTTGACGGTCCGGTTGATCACGATGATCAGCAGCTGCGCCTGCAGCCAGCCGAATACCGAGGAGCCGATGTAGAGGGCGAGCACCCAGGCCAGCACATGGCCCACCGCGGTGAAATCGATTCCCGTACCGGGAATCACGTTCATACTGGCCAGCATGTCGGCGAAGGTGGTGTTGCCGCTCTGGCGCAACCCCTCGACCAGTTCGTCCTTGCTCTGTCCCGCGGGCAGCTGCTTGCCGACCACACCGTCGAAGATGAGGTTGGTGGCCTTGCCGAGGATCTGCGGGCCCAGCGTATTGAGCACCACCGACGCGACGGCCAGCAGGAAGACGACAACCAGATAGAACCGGTCGGGCGCGAGCATGCGCAGGACGCGCTTCAGCGAAGGGCCGAAGGACTTCGCTTTGGCATCCGGCGCACCGGGATTGACGGCTCCGGGCCTCATCGCACCTCCACCTGTGCCATGCGGGAGATCCCGCACCCCGTCTGCGCGGTGAGCGCTTCGCGATGGTGTCTCACCGCGCCTCCTCGACGCTGAACTGCGATTCCACGATCTCGCGGTACTCGGGGCAGTCCTGCAGTAGTTGGTCGTGGGTGCCGATGCCGGCCATCGCGCCGTCCTCGAGCACCACTATCTGATCGGCGTCCCGAATGGTCGAGATCCGTTGCGCCACAATAATGACCGACGCGTTCGCGGTCTCCGGCCTCAAGGCCTCCCGCACCCGCATGTCGGTGGCGACGTCGAGGGCGGAGAAGCAGTCGTCGAACAGGTAGACGCGCGGCTTGCGCACCAGCGCGCGGGCAATGGCCAGCCGCTGGCGCTGGCCGCCGGAAACGGTCGTACCGCCCTGTGCCACAGGCGTTTCCAGGCCCTGCGGCATCTCGCGCACGAAATCGGCGGCCTGCGCGATCTCGAGCGCGTGCCAGAGCTCCTCGTCGGTGGCGTCCGGTTTGCCGTAGCGCAAGTTGGAGGCCACGGTGCCCGAGAACAGGTACGCCTTCTGCGGCACGAGGCCGATCTCCGAGCGCAAGGTCTCCAGTCGCAGGTGCCGGACGTCGGTCCCGCCCACGTACACCGCGCCGTCGGTGACATCGATGAGCCGCGGGATCAGGTTGATCAGCGTGGTCTTTCCCGCACCGGTGGCGCCCACGATGGCGGTGGTGGTGCCCGGCCTGGCCTCGAAGCGGATGGCCCGCAGCACCGGCTTCTCGGCGCCCGGGAACTTGAACTCCGCGAAGGCCAGATCCACCGTGCCCGGATCGCTCTTGAACGGCTGCGGCAGTCGCGGCTCCGACACCGACGATTCGGTGTCGAGCACGCCGCTGATGCGCTCGGCCGATACCGCGGCGCGCGGGGCCATCATGGCCAGGAAGGATGCCATCATGACCGCCATGAGGATCTGCATGATGTAGGCCAGCATCGCGGTGAGCGAGCCGATCTGCATGTCCCCGTTGTCGATGGCGTGGCCGCCGAACCAGATGACGCCGACCGTGGTCACGTTCGAGATGAGCATGACCGTCGGGAACATGAGGGCCATGTACTTGCCGACATAGAGCGACTGCTCGGTCAACTCGGTATTGGCGACACCGAAGCGCCAGGTCTCCTGCCGCTCCCGCACGAAGGCCCGCACCACGCGAATGCCGGTGATCTGCTCGCGCAGCACGCGGTTCACCGCGTCGATGCGCTCCTGCATGCGCCGGAAGCCCGGCACCATGCGGCTGATGATGAGGGCCATGGACAGGCCCAGCGCCGGCACCGCGATCAGCAGCAGCCACGACAGCTGCAGGTTCTCGCGCAGCGCCATGAAGATACCGCCGATGCACATGATCGGCGCCATCACCAGGATGGTGGTGCTCATCAGCACGAGCAGCTGAACCTGGCCGACGTCATTGGTATTGCGGGTGATCAGCGAGGGCGCGCCGAACACGCCGACCTCCCGCGCCGAGAAGGTGCCCACCCGGTGCAGCAGGGCCGCGCGCATATCGCGGCCCGCGCCCATGGCCGCTTGCGCGCCCAGGTAGACCGAGACGGCCTGGGCCAGGATCTGGATGCCCGTGACCAGCAGCATCCATCCGCCGGTGGACCAGATGTAGTCGATATCGCCCTTGGTGACGCCGTTGTCGATGATGTCGGCGTTCAGCGTGGGCAGGTACAGCATGGCGATGACCGAGATCAGCTGGAGCACGACGACCCCCGCCAACTGAGTGCGGTACGGCCACAGGAAGGTGCGTAGAAGTCGGATCAACATGATGGTGGCAGGCTACCGCCATAATCCCGCGCTCGCCGAGGCGTTCTACCGCACGGTCGGGAAGGTTAGAAATCAGGCTGATCCAGATCGCGCCACTCGACGGCGGCGGGTCCGCCGGGCGCGGCCGGGACCGGTCCGCTCGGGCGGGGACGCCGCGTCCAAGCGTCCGGATCGCGCAGCAGCTCGTCCAGGAAGGACGGCAGCAGATCGTGCGCGATGTCGGCGACGCTGACCCGCTCCAGCACCGAGCGGATGTTCACACGCAGTCCGATCCACACGCGCTGCAGCGGTTCGGCCGCACCCGGGTAGCCGACATCCTCGGGCCGCTGCCCGCGCACCGAGGCCAGCGGGCCCTCCACGGCGCGAATCACATCCGCGATGCTGATCGCGGCGGCCGGGCGGGCCAGACGGTAGCCCCCGTCGGGGCCGCGGCGGCTGATCACCAATCCGCCCTTACGCAGATCCGCCACCACCGATTCCAGCACCTTCGGCGGAATGTTCTGGGCGGCCACAATGGCGTCGGCCTTCACCGAATCCGGTTGCGCCTTCGCGATTTCCACAAGGGTGCGCACCGCGTAATCGACCTTCGCGGTGATGTGCACGAGAACTCCTGATCCAGATCGGCGGTGAAAAAACACTATCGTTTCGGATTCAGCACGCTGAGTGCGGCATTCAGCAGCGCCTGCTCGATGTGATCGGTATCGGTGTGGGGCACGATCTCCTGCGACATCATGGCGGTGCTGAGCACCTGCATGGCCGCGGCGGCGCGCAGCAGGGTGTCATCGTCGGCATCGGGCCCGGCCATCCACCGGCACATGCGGTGGTGCAATTCGATCATGTCGGGATAGCGATTGCCGAGCGCGTTGACGATGGCGACGGTGTCTCGCATGCACAGCGCGCCTACCTGCCGGTTGGACAGCATCGAGCGCAAACGCTGACGAATCACCTCGCGCACATTCTCGGGGGTGTGCGCGATGTCATCCAGACCCTCGACCTGAGTGCGCACCTCATCGAACATCGGCTCGATGATCGCTACCAGAAGATCGACCTTCGAGGCATAGTGATAGTAAAGCGAGGCTTTTGTGATTCCTACCGCATCAGCGACCTCGCGCAGGCTGCTGTGATCGAACCCTTTGGTCGAGAACAGCTGGAGAGCGGCGTCCCGGATCATGTCCTTGGTGCTTCTACCTGCGATAACTGTTCCGGACACGGCTTGGCCACCCATGCTCTCATCCTCTCACCCGCGCTCGGATTGCGATCAACGCCACCTAGAGTCGAGGTTGTTCCTCCGCTTTGCCGCTCGGTAGTCTACCTACCGCACGGTAGGCAGATTCAGTTTCGTGGAGGCGGGGAGCCGTAGCGCTCCCGGCGGCAGTGCTGTCTACGCGCTCGCACACCAGCACCCCTGTTTCGCCCGCACAAACCATCGCCCAGGAGAACCCCTGTGTCCGTATACCTCTATCGGTGGGGAAAGTTCGCCTTCCGCCGGAAATGGATCGTCATCACGGCGTGGCTCGCCGCGCTGCTCGTCATCGGCGGCCTCGGCGGTTCGCTCGCCAAGCCGTTCCAGGACTCCTTCACCATGCCGAACCTGCCTTCGGAGCGGGCGACGGAGATCCTGGACCAGCATTTCCCCGGCATGTCCAAAGAGTTCGATCCCAATGCCGTCAGCGGCACGTATGTGATCGCCGCGCCGCAGGGTCAGAAGCTGACCGATCCCGCGAACGCGGCCGCGCTACAGCAGTTCCTGACCAAGCTCGGCGACCTGTCCATCGTGGACAAGGCCGCGCCGCCGGTGAATCCGATCGACCTCACCAAGAAGATCGGTGAGCAGGCCGGCATCGACTGCCTGAACGGAGACCGCTCCAACCCGAACTTCGCGGCGATCTGCTCCAGCGCGCCGCTGAACGTCCTGAACAAGGACAACCCGGGTTCGGTGGCGACGGTCAAGACCAAGTTCACGATCGCGAAGTTCTCCGACATCAAGCAGGCCGACCGCGACGCCGCCTACCAGGTCGGCGACGAGGCTCGCGCGGCCGGGCTGCAGGTCGAGGTCACCGGTTCCATCGCCCAGGATCCGGGCGGCTCCAACGGCTCCTCCGAGCTCATCGGCATCGCGGTGGCGCTGGTGGTCATGGTGATCGCGTTCGGTGCGATCGTGGCGGCCTTCGTGCCGATTCTCACCGCGCTGGTCGGCGTGGGCACCGCCATCTCCATCATCATGTTCGGCACCCACTTCCTGACCGTGCCGACCTTCACCCCGATCCTGGCCTCCATGATCGGCTTGGCGCTGTCCATCGACTACGCCATGTTCATCGTCTCCCGCTACAAACATGAACTGGCCGTGTCGAATTCGCCGGAGGAGGCCGCGGGCACCGCGGTCGGCACCGCGGGTTCGGCCGTTATCTTCGCGGGCCTGACCGTCATCATCGCGCTCGCGGGCCTGAGCTTCGTAGGCGTCAGCTTCCTCACCTACATGGGCATCTTCGGCGCGGTCTCCGCGGCCATGGCGGTGCTGGTGGCCGTCACCCTGATGCCGGCGCTCATGGGCGCGTTCGGCCGCTTCCTGTTCAAGCCGAAGCTGCCGCTGGTCGCCAAGCACGATCCCGAGGACGAGAACTCGGTCACCAACGGCATGCGCTTCGCCCGCCTCATCGGCAAGGCGCCCGCGCTGACGCTGGGCATCTCGGTGGTGCTGCTGGGTCTGCTGGCCGCGCCCGCGGTGAATCTGCAGCTGGGTCTGCCCGGCGGCGACTCCATGCCCACGCACACCACCGTCCGCAAGGCGTACGACCTACAGACCGCGGGCTTCGGCGAGGGCGCGAACGGCACCCTGCTGGTAGCGGTCGACCTCAGCAAGACCCCGGCGGACCAGCGCACCGAGGCCCTCGACGCGCTGCGCTCCAAGCTGGCCGCCTACCCCGGCATGGACTACCTGACCTTCGCTCAGCAGAGTCAGGACAAGCAGGCCGCCATGTTCATGGGCGTGCCCAAGTCCGGGCCGAACAACCAGGAGACCAAGGACCTGGTCAAGAACGCCCGCAATGCCGAGTCCGAATTCAAGGACCGGTACGGCATGGAGTACGGCATCACCGGCACCACCGCCATCTACGCGGATGTCTCGCAGGCCCTGCTGGACAAGATCATTCCGTACCTGGCGATCGTGGCCGGCGCGGCCTTCATCCTGCTGCTGCTGGTGTTCCGCTCCATTCTGGTGCCGCTGACCGCCGCGTTGGGCTTCCTGCTCTCCATGGCGGCCACCTTCGGCGCGACCGTGCTGATCTTCCAGGAGGGCCACTTCGGCCTGGTCGAGGCGCATCCGCTGGTGAGCTTCCTGCCGATCATGCTGATCGGTCTGGTCTTCGGTCTCGCCATGGACTACCAGGTCTTCCTGGTCACGCGCATGCGTGAGGAGTATGTGCACGGCAAGTCCGCCAAGCACGCCATGATCAGCGGCTACCACCACGGCGCCCGCGTCGTGACCTCCGCCGCCATCATCATGATCTCCGTGTTCAGCGCCTTCATGCTGGACGACAACGTGGTGGCCAAGTCCATGGGCTTCGCCATGGCGGCGGGCGTCTTCTTCGACGCCTTCATCGTCCGCATGGTTCTGATCCCGTCCCTGCTGGCCCTGCTCGGCCCGTGGGCCTGGTGGATCCCGAAGTGGCTGGACCGCGTCCTCCCCGACATCGACGTGGAAGGCACCAAGCTCGCCGAGCTGAAGCAGGCCTCCGCGCCGGTCGAGGACAAGCAGCCCGCCACGGTCGGCTGACGCCCTCTATTACGCCCGGCCCCCACCCGATTCCAGGTGGGGGCCGAGTGCTTTTGTCCCGCAGTACGTTTCAGCGTTTTCCGGGGACCCGGTTCCCCCAGTCGCCGGCCAGCCCTTCGGACGCCGTTCGGGGCGCGGATACCGGGTAGGGGTTGTGCGCCGGTGACCGGACTGGCTGTGCGGGTACGACATCGGTTCCTCCCAACGGTCGGCGCGCGCGGAAAGTTCTGCACCGTAAGCAATCCTGACCGCGACCCTTGACCAAATTCTCGTTCGGAATAAGCAGGAATGATATAGTCGAGTTCGACCAATCGAGTTCGACTATAGGAGTCGGCATGCCGCCGAGGCCGCTGTTCAGACCACCGACCCTGGCCGTGCTGGGCCTGCTGGCGGAAAGTCCCCGACACCCGTACGAGATGCGCGCCCTGCTGCGCGAGCGCGGACTCGACCGCACCCTCGGGCTCAAGCACGCGACGCTGTACGACCTGGTGCCCCGGCTGACGGCGGCCGGACTGGTCGAGCAGGACGACCCGGCGCGCGCCGGCAACCGTCCGGAGCGCACGGTCTACCGCATCACCCGGGACGGGATCACCGCGCTGAAGACCTGGCTGCGGGAGCTGCTCAGCGATCCCGCGCACGACCCGCCCGCCTTCGCCGCGGCGCTGTCGTTCATGTTCGCGCTGCCCAGAAGCGAAGTGGCGGAACTGGTCTCGCGCCGGGCCGAACGCATCGACGCCACCATCGAGGAGGTCGAGGCCGGGCTGGTGGCCGCGCCGGACGTCGCGCCGGTCTTCCTCGTCGATCACACCTACGCCCAGGCACTGCGCCGCGCCGAGCGCGATTGGCTGCTCGCCTTCGCGACCGACCTCCGCCAGGGCACGTTGACCTGGCCGCTCGCCGACGAGGAGTACCCCGATGACCGTTCATGACATCAACCGGCTGCTGGCTCGCACCATCAATGTATGCCCGAACCTCGGGTCACCACTGGAGTCCGGTTACACCATCGATCTGACCGCACACGAATTCGACCTCTGCCGGCAGGCGGGGTTCTCGGCGGTCCGGCTGGGCGTGTACTGGGCGGCGCACTGCGGCGGCGCGCCCGACTTCCGGATCGCGCCACACATTGTGGATCGCGTCCACACCTATCTGGACTTGGCGACCGAGCGCGGCCTGGCGGTGGTGCTCACCAATTTCCTCGACCCGGACTTGATCGCGGCCCCGGCGCAGCACCTGCCCCGCCTGCTGCGCATCACCGACCAGATCGCGACCGCCTTCGCCGACCGCCCGCTTTCGGTGGTGCTGGAGCCGTTCACCGAACCGCGCGACGCCCTCGACCCACTGTGGAACGACACCCTGCGAGAACTACTGGCCGTGATCCGCGCGACCGATGCCGAACGCGCCGTCGTCTTCGGCCCCGGCGCCTACAACAACATCCGCATGCTGCCGCGGCTGTCGCTGCCCGACGACGCCAACCTGATCCTCACCGTCCATCAGTACTGGCCGATCATCTTCACCATGCAGGGCGAGGAATGGCTGGGCGCCGACACCCCGTTCGGCGATCCGCGCTCGTGGCTCGGCGCCACCTGGACCGGAACCGACCAGCAGCGCGGCGAATTGGCCGCGGGCTACGCCAGCCTGGCCGCCTGGGCCGCGACCGACCACCGCCCGGTCTTCGTCGGCGAGTTCGGCACCAGCACCAATGCCGACACCGCGAGCCGGGCCCGGTGGACCGAGTTCAACCGGCGCCAGGCCGAGGAGCACGGATTCTCCTGGGGCTGCTGGTCTTTCGCTCCCACCTTCGCCCTCTACGACCTCGAGTCCCAGAGCTGGAATCGGCCACTGCTGCGCGCATTGATGGACTGATTCGGAGCGTTTCCCGATCCAAAAAAGTAGCCCCCGATCTGCTTTCGCAGATCAGGGGCTTTGGCGGTGGCGGAGGGATTTGAACCCTCGGAGGGGGGTTACCCCTCACACGCTTTCGAGGCGTGCTCCTTAGGCCGCTCGGACACGCCACCGCTGGTGACTTTACCCGAGGACCCCGGTGATTCCGAAATCGCCTGGAGAGAGGGCTAGGGGCGGTGGGTGTCGAAGAAATCGGCGAGGAGAGCGGCGCATTCGGGTTCGAGGACGCCGGCTCGGACTTCGGGGCGGTGATTGAGACGTCGGTCACGGACTACGTCCCAGAGCGAGCCGACCGCGCCGGTCTTGGGTTCCCAGGCGCCGAAGACCAGGCGGCCGATGCGGGAGAGGACGAGGGCGCCCGCGCACATGGTGCACGGTTCGAGGGTGACGGCCAGGGTTGCGCCTTCGAGGCGCCAGCCGTCGCCCATGACCTGGGCGGCCGCGCGCAGGGCCAGCACTTCGGCGTGCGCGGTCGGATCGCCCAGGGCCTCACGGGCGTTGGCGGCCCGGGCCAGCTCCCGGCCCTCGGCGTCGAAGACGACCGCGCCGACGGGGACGTCGCGCGGGTCGGCGGCGGCTGCCGCGGCGAGGGCGACCCGCATCATCGCCTCATCCGAGGCGAGCGAGCCGATCAACGCGGGAGCTTGTCCAGGACCGCGGAGAACTCGGTGGCGAAGCCGAGGCGCTGGGCGATCATGCCGAGCTGCTCATCCGGGTAGAGGTCGGTCTCAGCGAGGATGACCGCCAGCACCGGTTCGGGCAGGCCGAGATCGGTGAGGACGGCCAGGTCGCCCTCCTCCCACGGCTCGACGTCGTCGAGTTCGTCCGGGTCGATGTCGGGAATCTCGATATTGAGTTCCTCCAGCACATCGGCCGCGATGTCGTAGTCGATGGCGGCCGTGGCGTCCGACAGTAGGATGCGGCTGCCGGTGGGGCCCGGGCGCAGGATGATGAAGAATTCGTCGTCGACGTCGAGCAGGCCGAACACCGCGCCGGAACTTCGCAGCGCACGCAACTCGTGTTCGGCCGCGGTCAGACTGGACAGCGACGCCTCGCTCAATGGCGTCACCTTCCAGTTCGCTTCCTCGCGGACAACCGCCACTGCGAACCCATCCACGTCGTCGTACTCGTCCGACGCCGCCCTGTTCGTGCTCGAGCGCTGTGCTGCCATGGCCGCAACGGTAGTCCGCTTCGGGGGAAATGTTGAAGTCGTATGCGAATCTGGTCGGATGACGGGCACTCCGAAACCAGCTGTCTGCGTCCTGGGTACCGGTTTGATCGGCGGTTCGGTGCTGCGCGCCGCCGCCGCCGCCGGCTATGAGGCGTTCGGCTACAACCGCTCCGAGGTCGGCGCGAAGGCCGCGCGCATGGACGGCTACGACGTGATCAGCGATGTGGAGGCGGTACTCACCCGGGCCGAGGAGCGCGACGCGCTGGTCGTGATCGGCGTGCCCATGCCCGCCATCGACACCGTCCTGTCCGATGTGAGGACCTTCGCCCCCGACTGTGTGCTCACCGATGTGGTGAGCGTGAAGGCTCCGGTGGCGGAGGCCGTGCAGCGCCACGAACTGGGAGCCCGCTATGTCGGGGGCCATCCCATGGCCGGCACCAGCGAATCCGGTTGGGCCGCATCCGGTCCCGACCTGTTCAAGAACGCGGCCTGGGCGGTCAGCGTCGATCCGGGCGTACACGCCGACCACTTCCGGCGTGTCGCGCGCCTCGCGCTGGACTGCGGCGCGGTAGTGGTGCCGGTACTCGCGGTGGAACACGACCGCGCGGTCGCCCGCATCTCGCACCTGCCCCACATTCTCGCCGAGGCCCTGGCCATCGAGGGTTCCAATGGCGGCCCGCTCGCCCTCGGCCTGGCGGCGGGATCCTTCCGCGACGGCACCCGCGTCGCCGCCACCGCCCCCGATCTGGTTCGCGCCATCTGCGAACCGAACGCCGCCGCACTGCTGGACGTCCTCGACGACACCCTCGAGGTCCTCACCCAGGCCCGGGACAGCCTGCGCGCCAACGGCACCATCACCGAGCTCACCGAGGCGGGCCACGACGCCCGCATCGACTACGAGGACAACGAGCGCTGGGTCATCACCGATGTCCGCCCCGGCGACCACAACTGGCTCACCAAGCTGATCGACGCCGGGCGCTCCGGCGGCGTCCTCACTTCGCTGGATTAGATCCGCTCGGCCAGGCCTGGATAGTCCAGCAGGAAGCCGTCCTCGTCGACGGTGACGGTCGCGCTGGAGACGGGTGAGAGCACGTGGATGCCGTCGGCGCCGCTGCTGTAGGTGAGGCTGGCTTCCTGCACCAGGAGATCGGGGAGACGGACGTAGACGACCGGCACCTGCACGTCCTCGCTGGCATGGGCCATCCCGTAGCGGCGGATGGGGAGGGTGTTGAAGAGCGGGCTCAGCACCACGTCCACGTCCAGCGCCCCGCCGAAAGTGGAGCGCACGTGAGTGGCTCCGGCGTCGATGAGCCAGTAGTTCTCCTCGTCACGGGCGATGGAGGCATGGCGTTCGCCGGTGGCGAGGGTGCTGCGCAACGACAGCCGCTTGGTGACCCCGGATTCGTCGGTGACCAGGTCATAGGACGCGCTGAAGGCGGGGTGGTCCTCACAGTCGCCGGCGACGATGCGGCCGGCTGCGCGAATCCGATTGCCGCTCAGCACCACCCGCACCGACTCCATCCGCGACCCATTGTGCGCGCGCCAGGTGAGTATGGCCGGCCACCGCGGCGTCGCCGGCTTGGCGTCCTCACTCCCGTTATCCGTCACGCCTATAACCGTAGTTGCCGGTGTCCCCGCACCAGCGCTCCCCGGCCGTAATCACCCCACCCGCGGGACATCGTGATCAACATGCAATGGTGCGGGCCGGTTCTCGGCGTTCGCGCACGCCAATGACCGCTGATCAATTGCGCCGGTGATAGCGAGGAGCTCTGAGACAAGGCATGTGGCGGGTGCTGGTCACCGTGGGGGTGCGCGGACTCGAGTACCCTGCTCTGGGCACGGGGACTTCGGGGTGAAAGGGACTGTTGTGACGGGCGCGCGGATGGTCGGCCTGTTCGCCGGCATCGGCGGGCTGGAGCTCGGGCTCGCGACGCACGGGTGGCGCAGTGAACTGCTGTGCGAGATCGACTCGGGGGCGCAGGCGGTGCTGGCCGCCCACTTCCCGGACGTGCCACTGCATTCGGACGTCACCAAGCTGCGCGGGCTGCCCGCCGGGACCGAGCTCGTCGCGGCCGGTTTCCCGTGCCAGGACCTGTCGCAGGCCGGGCGGACGGCCGGAATCACCGGGGCCCGTTCGGGTTTGGTAGACGAGGTGTTCCGGCTGGTCAAGCGCAAGAGAGGACCGCGCTGGCTGCTCATCGAGAATGTGCCGTTCATGCTGCAGCTCGGTGGCGGCGCGGCCATGCGGCACATCACCACCGCGCTCACCGAACTCGGCTACACCTGGGCCTACCGGGTGGTGGACGCGCGCGCCTTCGGGCTGCCGCAGCGACGCGAGCGGGTATTGATGCTGGCCTCCCGCACCGAGGATCCGCGGCCGATCCTGTTCGGGGTGGACGCGGGCCCGCGCGATGTTGGCGATGCGGCGCACGATCCGTGCGGCTTCTACTGGACCGAGGGCACCCGCGGCCTGGGCTGGGCGGTGAATGCCGTGCCAACGCTGAAAGGAGGCTCGGCCCTTGGCATCGCGAGCCCGCCCGCGGTCCGGCTGCCCTCGGGTGAGCTGGTGACGCCCGGCATCACCGACGGCGAGCGGCTGCAGGGCTTCGACCCGGATTGGACCACACCGGCTTTGACCGTGCCGGGCGTGCGGCAGGGGCATCGCTGGAAGCTGGTCGGCAATGCGGTGAGCGTGCGCATGGCGTCCTGGATCGCCGAGCGCGTCACCAACCCGTCCGACGATCCGGTTCCGGACGGCGAACCGCTGACCCGCCGCAGCTGGCCGACGGCGGCCTGGGGCCATCGCGGGCAGGTGCACCGGGTTCCGGTGTCCACCTGGCCCGTTCACGCGCCGTATGAGGATCTGCGCTGGTTCCTCGACGAATCCCGGCTGCTGTCCGCGCGGGCGACCGCCGGATTCCTGCGTCGCACCCGGATGGGCTCCCTGCGTTTCCCCGAGGGCTTCCTCGACGATGTCGAGAATCATCTGGAGCGCATGGGTGGCGCGCCGCGCGAGGCCGCGTGACACAGCCGACCTTGCCGGCCCAGCGGGCCGCGATAAGGATGGCCTGATGGCGGATGCGCGGCGACCGGGCACCGACGCGGCGACCAGCGCGCGCATGGCCAAGCAACGGCGGGTGGGGACGACGCCGGAGCTGGCGCTGCGGCGGGAATTGCATCGGCGCGGGAAGCGCTTCTTCGTGGACCGGGCTCCATTGCCGGGCCTGCGGCGGCGGGCCGACCTCGTCTTTCCTCGGCGCAAGGTGGCGGTGTACGTGGACGGGTGCTTCTGGCACAGCTGTCCGGAGCATGCGACGTACCCGAAGAACAATGCCGAGTGGTGGGCCGCCAAGCTGGCGGGAAATGTGGCGCGCGACCGCGACACCGACGCCCGGCTGGCGGCGGCGGGCTGGACCGTGGTGCGAGTGTGGGAACACGAGGGCACGGAATCGGCTGCCGACCTGGTGATGCGGGCGTTGACGCGCAGCATGTGACGACCATGTTTCCCAGTGCGAGACAATGGACCTACGACCGGATCAGCCGACGAGTCCGGACAGATCAGAAACTGCGGGCAGGGCAGTACGAGTAAGCGAGGCCAGCGAAAGCGAGCGCGGTGATGCAAACCGAGCAGATACCAGTCGAGGCGGCTCCGAAGGAGAAGATCCGGCAGCCGCGATGGCGACGGGCGCTGCGCTGGTTCATCGCGATCTTGATCGCGGTCGCCGGACTAGGCTACTCCTCCTGGGTCCTGGAATTCATCCTGCCCATCAACAGCAACCCGACCAATACCTTCCTGAGCCAACTGGCCGAGAAGGGCGCGCCATTCCGGTGGGTGTTCAGCACCGGCGACACCGTTTCCGGCTCCCTGCTGGTGGTGGCGGGACTTGGCGGGCTGCTGCTGTTCTCGCGGCGGCTCTACTCCACCATCGGATGGGTGGCGCTGACCTGCTTCGGCGCGGCCACCATCGCGGACGCGCAGTGGCCCATCGTGCCCGAGGATCCGAACAGGCCCAAGCGCTATGTGGACACGGGGCTGTTCCCACAGCTGCACCAGATCCACGCACTGACCAGCACGCTGGCGGTGTTCTCCATCTATATCGCGATGATCGCGTTCACCGTGGCCGCGTTCAAATACCGGCGCTGGCCGATCCTGCGGCACACCGGATTGTGGATTCTGATCATCGGTTCCGCAGTCACCGCGTGGATGCTGATCGCCGATAATCTGCCCGGCAACTACGGTCTCGGCATCGCGCAGCGCATCCAGGTGGGGGCCATGTCATTGTGGCTGGTGGCGCTGGCGGTGCAAATCGTTGTGGCCGAACGGGATTCCGGAACACCGGGCCGGCACCGGCGCACCGGGACTTCATCCGGCCACTGACCGACCCGACTGGGTAGGGTCGGTCTGGTGACCAGCGATGCGCACCTCGCCGACACCGCCGCCCTGCTCGACACCGTCGCCGCCGCGACCGATCGCCTGATCCCCGCGGTCGCCGCCCTGAGCGACGCCGATCTGGTGGAGCCCTCGCTGCTGCCAGGCTGGACCCGCGGCCACGTGCTCGCCCACCTGTCCCGCAATGCCGACAGCCTGGTCAACCTGCTGCTGTGGGCCCGTACCGGCATCGAAACCCCGCAGTACGCAAGCCAATTCCTCCGCGAGGCCGATATCGAGGCCGGCGCGCCCCGCCCCCTGCGCGAACAGCTCGAGGACCTCACCGCCTCCGCCGAACGCTGGCTGGCCCTGGCCCGGGCCATGCCCGCCGACCGCTGGCCCACCCTCGTCCGCAACCGCCAGGGCGGCGAAATCCCCGCCACCCGCATCCCCTGGATGCGCCTGCTCGAGGTGGAAATCCACCACGTGGATCTCGCCGTCGGCTACACCCCGGCCGACTGGTCCGAGGACTTCACCACCCGCCTGCTGACCCAATCCATCAGCGAGGTCCGGCCCGTGGACGGCACCGGCTTCACGGTGACCGCCACCGACACCGGCTACACCGGCACGGTCGGCACCCCGACCACCACTGTCACCGGCCCCGCCACCGACCTGGCCGCCTGGCTCATCGGCCGCTCCCCCGGCCACCACCTCACCGGCAATCTCCCCGACCTCGCCGCCTGGAAGTAATCCGGGGGACGAGGCGGTTCGGGACCGTTCATCCTTCCTGGCCGAACCATCAGGTTCGGCCAGTCGGGCCAAGGCTGAGATGCGCCGCTGTTCCGAAAGTCCCCTTCCAGTCGGATCGGGTCAGTTGGCCGGCCGCCGGACAGCGTAGACCTCATGCAGTTCGGTTCCGGCCAAGGACGGGTCTTGCCTGCTGCGCGGGGATAATCCGTGTCTGCTCAACAACTCGCAGAATTGAGCCAGTCGGCCATCGGTGTCGTGAACCTCGGCCACGACCGCGCGAATACGAGGCCAGTCCATTTCGGTAATGCCGCGCAATACGTCCAATTCCGCGCGCTCCACATCCACTTTGAGCAATCCGACCTCGGCGTCGCGGGCGTGCTCGGCCAATAGCGCCGATACCGTGGTGACCTCCACGTCGATCTGCTGACCGTCGTGCAGGCCGGCAGTGATGTATCCGATCGATTCATCATCCAGCCCGCTGTTGCGCAGAAAGATCCTGGTCGTCTCGTCGTCTTCTTCGCGGTCGGCATACAGACCGGAATTGGCCGACGCCCTTGGGTACCAGGTGAATGGCATGATCCCGGGCGCCGCGCCGACCGCAACCTGCAGCGGCACCCCCTGAGGCACATGAACGGCCATATTGCGCTGCAGACAGTGGAAAATCGTCGGTACGGGCTCGGCGGCGATGACCCGAATTCCGGGACAGGCTCCGCTGAACATCATCGCGGTGAGTCCGATGTTCGCGCCGATATCCAGGACGATCTCTCCGGGCCGCAGGTGGGCGGCGGCGTGTCGATAGAAGCCGTTGGTCGCCATCGTCTCGCGCCATAGCATCCGCGCCTCGGCCGGACTCGTGCAAGTCACCATCCTGTCATCGTCGAGTCTCAACGGCTGGAAGGTGGGCATCATACGTTGGTGAACCTTTCAGTCGGGGCCGACGACGGCCAGAGCGTCCGGGTTGCTCAGCTCTGGGCAGGCTTGCGCGCCGACGACCATGTCGGTGGCCGGTTGTGGCCTGAGACAAAGGCGCTACTCGTGGACATAAACAGTGGATCCATACTGTCTTTCCATCGAACACGAACAGTTTCCAGCTGAGGTCACTTCGCTTCTTCTCTCGCTCACGCTCGGCGACGTCGAAGCATGGCGAACCTGGTTCCTGCTGATACTCGAGATCACCTGCACGGCAACGTGGTCGACAACGAAGCGGCGTTTCTACGTCAATTAGCAGAGGCATGTTCGGCAGCGTCGATGAGTGTAGCCGCAGAGGGCGCTCTCCTACACACTTCCCAGCGGCGTTTCAGCGTTGGGCATTTCGGACCTACCGTGGCCGATTCACTTGCCACCACCGCCGAGCGCTATCGCGCTCAATTCGCCAGAGAGCCTGTATCCGAAGAGTTTCGACGCTCCATCAGATAGGCCCACAAGAGGCGCGGCCGCCATGGGCTCTTCGGACAAACCGCCATCAAGTAAGACTTGAGACCTGGAAGGCTTGTGATGCCGGGACATTCGAGAGCGCATGGTGCCCACGCGGGGTTCGAACTCAGGCGTCGCCGAGAACCGTTGCGCCGGATCAGTAGAACTCAGCCGTCGTCAACATCATTCTCGTCGACGCCACGGGCTTGCAGTCGTGTCGAACACGTCCGATCCACGCCCTCTGCCGTTTCCCCGAGGACGGCACGGTTGCGAGCAGGCGAGCGGTTCGCGCGGCGAAGATTGGAAACACGTCGGCCCACCACCAGGGCCACGGCGAGGCCGAGCAGGACCAACACCGCTACTCGACACGACACACGGTCGATCCAGCGAAGAGCATCGGCGGAGTTGGCCTTGATCGGTGGCGCCGCGTTCGCGGTGATGCCGGCTTGTGGTGCGGATGTGATGACCGAGGGCGTGATCGACGGGTTCGTAGGTGGCACCTGCTTGGTTCCTGCCGGACCTTGGGCTGGGGCCGGCCCGGCCTCACCGCTGCGTGAGGGGAGGTTGCGAGTAGCCAAGTCACGAGCCAGTGCGGTGAACCAGTCGCTGAGCACTGCGGTACTGGGGCGGCCGCTGCCGTCGGCGTGGGTATATGCGACGTGGCGGCGAGCGGTGTCAGCGAAGCGAAGCCAGGTTTGCGGGTCGAGCAGTTCCGCGTTGTCGGCACCGATCTGTCCGAGAGCATCAAAGATCTGTATCAGCAGGCGGAGCACATCTTGCTGTACCTGCCCGCGGGTCGACGCGGACCTGATCGCTGCGTCCAGCCGGGCGATAGCTGCAAGGGGGTTGAGCGTCGCGATGCTGGCGATGTCGGCGTATTCGGAGCTGGACAGCATGGTCCCGGTGATCGCAAGAAGTGTGTTGAACGCAGCGGTGGCAAGCTTCAGGAGCGCCTCGCGAGACTGTGGATCTGCCGGAACCCGCAGATCGGCCGCTTCGGCGAGGCGGATGCTGAGAGGCTTTTCCGGGGTCAACGACAGCGTCCCGAGCGAGTAGCCGTGTAGGTCCTCCTTCACCACTGCCGCCAGAGTTTTCACAATTGTCGCCTGGATTGCACGGTAGATAGACGATAGCGTCGCGACAGGGTTGTCCGGTGTGAATTCAATCTGGCCGACTATGGTCACGATCATATGCAGCAGCGGAGACCTGGTAGGTGCGTCGCAAGCGAGGTCATCGGGCAGGCACACCGAGGCAACCCGCCCGGTGAGGCGCCCGAAGTCCGCGGCGATGTCTCGCACCGGCCCGATACCTCCACCAGACGGCGTTGGAAGCGAAAACTTCGGCAGCGCAGCCACTTCTGTCCCGACAGTGCCGGGGGCCGGGTCAGGGTGGTCCTTGTCTGGATCCCCTGGAAATAGCGGCGCGGCTGGGCTACGAGTCGGATCCCCGAACAACGCCACCCCCGCTACCCTATCCGCAGGCACCGGGCCGTCTCCAGCGCCGACCTCGCGTGCGAATATCGAAACAACATGTGCACCTTGCGAATACCCGACCAACCCGAGTTCTGTATTCGGGCAACGGTAGACAACTTCGCTGGCCATTGACCGAAGGTGGGATAGACCACCGGTCATGGACTCCGCGTATGGCGCCCGGCTACCGGGCATGAATCCACCGAAAGATGCCTGGTAAGGAACATATGCACGGTTCACTACCGTCTGGCCGACGGCGGACACTACCGGTACGAAGACCGCCGACAATGCGCCAGCATCGACGGAAACGGGCGCGTCGGGCGATGAGTCACTGGTTCCCTGTACCCCAAGAAGAAACAGGCTCGGACACGAGCGCAAATCCAAGGAAGGGCCATCTGCAGGCTCACCCGCCGCCGACCCCGCCGCCATGGTGGAGGTAATGAATACGAGCGTGGCGGCCACTGACAACCTCGCGCTCGTCGACCACGCCTGCGTTTGGGGTACCAATGGACGAATCCTCCAGAAGGAACCTGCGGTCCACGGGGAACACTATGTGCAGTTCGAAGCTACAGTAGTCGCGGATGGGGCCATTCCCGTCGTGGCTGTCCCCATAACGCGCACCCTATGACCAATGTTCACATTTTGCCCGTTTTGACACGAACAAGCCCCATGACACGCCAGCTATTCGGCAGTGCTTGACGCCCTGGTCCATGGTGGATAGATTTCCGGCCGGTTCCCATCCGTGCGCCGCACGGTGCCGAATACTGTGCGGTTCGCAGGCATGATCTGCGGGGATGTCGACTCGCACGGACGGAGAACATGATGGTATTGATCTAGTCATTCCGGGTGCGTACAGGGCATGTACACACCGGGGATGACTGTCCTGCTTCGTACACGACGCAATCAATGCTGCAGTTGTTCGGAACTTCGGCAGATCCAGTTGACTTTATCCGAACTTCTACAGCGCAGGGCGGACATCATACATCCGCATACAATGCCATTATATAGCGAGGTGAAATGAGCACGAACCCATTCGACGACGAAGACGGCCGGTTCTCCGTTCTGATCAACGACGAAGAACAGTATTGCCTGTGGCCAAGCTTTGCCGATATCCCGAACGGGTGGCATCGAGCGTTCGGCGAGGACAGCCGAAAAGCCTGCGTGGAATACATCGAGACGAACTGGACCGACATGCGTCCGAAAACCCTGAGACAGTCGATATCCGCCGCTGCCGCAACAGCTCAGGTCAGCGACGTTTGACCTGAGATCGAACTAGCGCGTGCGTACGAGAATTTCCGGTTGTAACCGCTGCTTCTGGACTCGGCCCATCAGGTCAACAAGGAAACCCGAACGGCGCACGGCAGCAATTGGTTCCAGCTGTCGAGCATGTCACCGCATCGCAGCCACCGGCCGTATCCGCCCGCCGACCGCAGCTTCGGCATCGCAGGGCCATGGCCGAAACTCGGCGTTCGGCGCACCGGACCGCAACGCGGCGGCATCCTGCCCGACGCTCGCCGCGAACCTGAACACACCCGCGCCTTCCGGGCGTGACTGGCGCGGCGCCGAGGCCCCATCGGCTGCCTCGGACGAGGATTCGGGCTGCGCCGCAGCCGGGTGCGAAGCTTCGACCATGGAGGAGCTCGATGAAACCCCAGTACGTGTATCGGTGGGTCAACAGTCACGGGGTGATTCGCCTGTTCAAAAAGGCATCGCTTCGTCGTGATGACCTGTTCGCACGGTTGAACGGCAGCTCGGAGGGCATCGAGAATCCGTACGCTCTGATCGAGGAGATGCGCGGGCAGGGCGGGTTGCACCGGGTGCTTCCGGTGTGGATCACCTTCGATCACGATGTGGTCCGGGAGATACTGCGCGACAACCGTTTCGGTGTCGGTGTGCCGACCGTGATCGGTGTGCCGCGGCCCGTGCGGCGCGCGCTGGAGCGCCGGCCCGTCCCACCGAACCCGGCCGATCCGCCGTCGATGCTGGTGATCGACCTGCCCGAGCACACCCGGATGCGCAAACCGGTCGCCGCGGCCTTCACCCGTCGTGCCATCGGCCGGCTGCGCGACCGGATCGAGACCGTTACCGAGGAGCTGCTCACGGCGCTGCCCGACGATGGGCCCACCGATCTGGTGGCGCGATACGCGGCGCAGGTGCCCATAGCGATCATCTCCGAGATGCTCGGCTTCCCGGACTCCGACCGCGAGATGTTCCTGCGCTGGGGCGACGACATCAGCCCCCTGTTCGACCTCGGGATCTCCTGGCGGACACACCAGCGGGCGATGGAATCCTCGGAGGGGGTGCACCGGTATCTCATCGAGCACATCGAGCGCCTGCGCGCCGAACCCGGCGACGACATCCTCAGCAGCCTGGTCACGGCCGGCGATCTGAACACCTACGAACTGTGCGCGTCGGCAACCCTGCTGATGGCCGCGGGCTTCGAGACCACGGTGAACCTGATCGGCAAGGGCATCGTCTGGTTGCTGGGCCACCCCGATCAGCTGAACCGGTTGCGCGCCGAGCCACAACTCTGGCCCAATGCGGTGGAGGAGATTCTCCGGATCGATCCGCCGGTGCTGACCACCATTCGCACCACCCGTACCGCGCTCGAGATCGGCGGTGTTCGGCTGCGCAAGGGGTCGACCGTGGTGCTGTCGCTGGCCGGCGCGAACCGTGACCCCGCCGTGTTCACCGATCCGGCACGTTTCGACATCACCCGGGACAACGCCAAAAACCATCTGTCCTTCAGCAACGGCATCCACGTGTGTGTGGGTGCCGGTCTGGCCCGTATGGAAGCAGCGCATGCCCTGCGCGCACTGTTCGAGATGTTTCCGGACCTGCGATTGACTGATCCGCCCACCCGGCGGCCGCTGTTCACTTTGCACGGTTACGAGCGCCTTCCCGTGCACACCGGTCCGCGCGTCCGCAGCCGCCAGTCCATCGGCTGATCCGCGACTGCGCCGTGCTGTTCGCGGGCCGCAACAGGGTTCGCCGCCGACGCACGGCGGGGGCCCCTGACCTTCGGCAGAATCGAAAGTACGGCGGCCGTTCGGATGATCGTGACCAAATGCACCGCCGCACAGTGTCATTGACTGAACTAGCGCTGTAAGGCGGGCGGTCACCTGAAACCACCCGGTTGTCAACCTACGAGCGTCTCCGACATCAGCCGGTCCCTTCCCGCCGGCCGCCAGGCCGGCAAGAAGGGACCGAGATCAGATCGAACGCTATGCCCGCATTTCCGTTGCAACAACCCATTTCGGAGGTGTTGTGCAGGCAGTCGGAAGATGATCAGCATTCGTTCATGAACCTTTCTATGACCGACCGCGACAATGCCACGGCCACCAGCGATTCCAGCCGCACAGCGTGCTCGGTCAGCCGAGCGGCCGGCCCGGCGGTTCAGCTCCGAATAGGTCGGCTGCGCCGCACCATCGGTCACCGCGACCACGTCCGGCCGGGCCGCGACCCGGTTGGTGAACAGCTCCGTGAGCATCGCGCCGGCGACCAGGCCGCCTTCCCCGGCCGCTGAACCGACGACGTCAGTGCGTGAGAACAGCGGGTTGAGCCGGGAACCGCCAGTTCACAGGGTTCCGCCACGATCCATCGCCGAAACGTGAGCCGACTCAGGTCGAACGTCGTTGTGATCGTGTGTTTTCCATCAACTCATCGCGCGCCGCTGCGGATGCGGATCAGCGGTGTCGCGCGAGCCGGTCCGCCTTTGTCCGGCAAGGGCACAACCGGCAGCGCTTCCGAAAGCGGACAAAAGCGGACTCGAAATGCATTGCCCCAGTGATGGTTTCAGAGCGTTAATGGTGTAGCCGGGCTGCCATCAGGCAGAGCATATCCCGGCATAGAAGAATAACCAATATAGGAGGCAATGCCATGCCTACAATCACGAGCTTATCGCCGACCGCGGGGCCGACTTCCGGGGGTAACAGTGTAATTATCACCGGTACAGATTTCATCGGCCCGGCGTCAGTGTCGTTCGGTGGCTACACCACATATGCCACAGTGAATTCCCCGACGCAGATTACTGCGACCGCTCCCGCCGGGACGGGTACGGTGCTGGTCATCGTCACGACCGTGAACGGCCCGAGCAACGGAGTTCCCTACACCTACGGCGCTCCCGCGTTGACCTCGATCAACCCAACTTCCGGACCGGCGGCCGGTGGCACCCAGGTTACATTGACCGGCACTGGCTTCACAGCTACGAGTACAGTCAAATTCGGTGCGGCGACCGCCACGATCGTCAGCGTTACCCCCACGCAGATTGTTGTGAAGGCTCCCCCGGGGACGAGCGGGGTGCAGGTCACTGTGACCGATACGGGAGGCACGAGCAACGGAATTTTGTACACCTATTCGCCGGTTCCGACACTGACTGGGGTCAACCCGCCCTCGGGACCGGCGGCAGGAGGTACAGTGGTCACCCTCACCGGCACCGGGTTCATCGGCGTTGTCGGAGTGTATTTCGATAACCTTCCGGCAACCTCATTCACGGTGAATTCCCCGACACAAATCACGGCCACCACGCCGGCGACGTCGCTTGCGCCACCCATTGCGGTGCAGGTCGTTGTCGCGACCGGAGGCGGTCTTGCCACGAACGTTTTCCAATACACCTAAGGCGGCCACTTAACCGCTCCGCGCCCTGAGGTAGGTGCACACTACCCAGGGAAGCTGGCGGTATGCGTGATTCTGAAGGGGCCGACCTGGTTCGCCGGGTCGGCCCTCTCGCCCCAAAGCCCGCGGTGAGGCTGCATGATGGGGTGGCGTGGTAGCCCGTGGCGGTGAGCTGGGCGATATGGTTGAGGGCTCGGCGTTCGGTGTTCGCGGGGGTGACGTGGTAGCCGGGTCCTAGGTCGTGGAACCGGGTGCCGGGGTTGGTCAGCAGGTTCCAGATGATGACCAGGATCGAACGGGCCACCGCGACAAGGGCCTCGAGCTTGCCGCGGCGTTCGATGATGCGCCGGTAGCGTTTGCCGGGGACTCGGCGCCGACCGCGACCTGCAGCGGCACGCCGGCCAGTACATACGCAGCCATATTGTGTGCGAGGCAATCGAACGTCAACGGGGCCCGCTCGGCGGCGATCACCCGAACTCCGGGGCGGGTGTCGGCGAACATCATCGCGCTCAGGCTGGTGTTCGCGCCGATGTCGAGTGCGGTATCCCCCCGATCGCAAGCCCAGGGCGGCACACCGATAGAACCCCTCCGTCGACATCTCACTCCACAGCATCCGCGCTTCGGCCGGACTCGTGCAGGTGACGGTCCGGCCGTCCTCGAGCCGAAGGTCCTCGGTTTGTGGAGTCGCGCTCTCAGCTCATGAAGCTTTCGATAATCGGGCCGATGACGGCCAGGGCGAACGGATGGGTCAATTCGAGATGTCGTGCATCGACGATCGTGTTCTGTATGTCGCCGGTGACATACGGTCGCCACGTACGCACGAGGGCGTCGTGGTCCGCGCGGTCCTTTCCCGCGGTGAAGAAGACCAGGTCGCCGTCGAAGACTCCCGGTCGATACCGCTGGGCGATATCGGCCGCGATCTGGAAGCTGTTCATTACCCGATCGACCTGTTCGGCGGTGAACATGCCGGTCGAGGTCACCTGATCGCGGATCACCGACCACGCCTGCTCGGGGGTCGCCGCCTCGACTTCGTCGCCGAGTTCGAACAGTTCCCGCCAGCCGCCCAGCAGGTCTGCCATCAAGCGTCCCGGCGCGGGCTCCTCCGCAGTACCGATCATCGAATCAGCAGACAGATCCAGTACGTCGGCGGCGGAATCCAACAGGGTCAGAGTCCCGACAAGGTCGCCGTCGCGCTGGAACTTCACCGCCATCGCGTGCGCGATCTGCCCGCCCAACGACCAGCCGAGCAAATGGTACGGACCGCACGGCTGCACTCGGCGAATCTCGGCCACATACCGTTCGGCCAACTCATCCACCGATTCCGCACCAGGTTCGCCCGCGACGACGTGCGGATCCTGCAGGCCGTACACCGGTCGATCCTTATCCAAATGCTCGACAAGACCGCCGTAGAACCATGCCAATCCTCCGGCGGGGTGCACACCGAATATCGCGGGCTTCGATCCGCTCGCGCGCAGCGGAAGCAGCACCTCCAGACCGGAGCCGCCCGTAGCCTCATCGGCCCTGCGCGCCAGTGCCTTCGGTGTCGCGTCGTCGAACATCCATGGCAACGCGATGGTCACGCCACGAGCGCGCAGCTCGCTCACCACCATCGTGGCCAGCAGCGAATTGCCGCCCAGATCGAAGAACCCATCCGAAGCCCCGACCCGTCCGACACCCAAGACCTGCGCATAGACATCGGCGATCACCTTCTCGGAATGCGTTCGCGGTGGGACGAACTCGGTCGACGAAGTGTCGAAATCGGGAACGGGCAAAGCCTTTCGATCGAGCTTGCCATTGACAGTCAACGGCAGATCCGGCAGCACCATCACCGTCGAGGGCACCATATAGCTGGTCAGGACCTGGGCGGCGGTCTCACGAACCTCACCCGGATCGATCTGCCGACCATCGATACCCACAACGTAGCCGATCAGCTGATCGACGCCTTGCGCATGGCGATGCACTGCCGCGGCAGCGCGCGCCACATCAGGATGCCGCAGCAACGCGGACTCCACCTCACCCAGTTCGATGCGATAGCCGCGCAACTGCACCTGCGCGTCCGCTCGACCGGCGTAGGTCAACTCGAGCCCACGCGCGGACTTGGTCCACCGGCCGAGATCGCCGGATCGGTACAACCGCGAACCATGCGGATCGAAGGGATTCGCCACGAATCGACCCGCGGTCAAAGCCGGGGCGCGCAGGTAGCCGCGCGACAGTTGCCCGCCGGCCACATAGATCTCCCCTGCCACGCCGATCGGCACCGGCCGAAGCCGCTCATCGAGCACGTACACCCGCATCCCCGGCAGCGGTGATCCGATCCCGGCCACATCCGTCTCGTCGATCTCGCGGAACGTGACATGCACCGTCGTCTCGGTGATCCCATACATATTGACCAGGCACGGTGATCGCAGATCGTGCGCCGCAAACCAATTGGTCAACCGGGATACATCCAGCGACTCGCCGCCGAATACGACATATCGCAAGGCGAGTCGATTAGCCGTGCAACCGGATTCGCGATACTCGCGCTCTGCTTCGGCGAAACCGTAGAACGCCGACGGAGTCTGACTCAACACCGTCACACGCTCCCGCGCCACAAGATCAACGAACGCCTCCGGCGACCTGGACGTGTCGTAATCGACCACGACCAACCTGCCACCCGACAGCAGAGCTCCCCACATCTCCCACACCGCGAAATCGAAAGCGTACGAATGGAACATCGTCCACACATCGCCCGGGCCGAAATCAAAACGTTCGGCCGTGTTGGCAAACAACGTGACTGCTTCGCGGTGACTGACCGTCACTCCCTTGGGACGGCCCGTGGACCCGGACGTGTAGATCACATAGGCGACGTTGTCCAGCCGCAGGTTCGGCGCCACCGGGACGCCGCCTGGCGCATCCGCGCAATCCTCGATGTGCACCACCGGTACCGCGCACTCCGGCAAGTCCGAAGCCGTGTATACGGAGGTGAGCACCACCGCTGGACGCGCGTCGTCGAGCACGAACCGCAACCGGTCAATGGGGTACGCCACGTCGAGCGGCAGATAACCGGCGCCTGCCCGAATCACCGCGAGCAGGCCCACTACCAGTTCGATCGAACGCGGCAATGCCACGGCCACCAGCGACTCCGGCTCCACTCCGTGTTCGATCAGCCGAGCCGCGACCTGAGCAGACCTCCGATCCAGTTCCGCGTAGGTCAGCTGCGAGACACCGTCAGTGACCGCGACCGCGTCCGGCTGGGCCAGGGCTCGGGCAGCGAACAAGTGCGCGAGCGTCGCATCCGCGACCACAGCGCCTTCTTCTCCCGCCGAGTCCAGCAATTCGCGCCGCTGTATCGGATCGACGATGTCGACATCACCGACAGGCACCGCCGGATCCGCAGTGACACACTCCAGAATCCGCACGTAAGCGTGGGCGAACCGGGTCATTGTCTCATCCACGAACAAATCAGCAGCGAAGGTGAGTCGTCCCGCCATGCCATCGGGACGGCCCCCCTGACCGAATCGCTCGACCAGCTTCACGTTCAAGTCGGCCTGGGCTTGCTCGAAACCGTCTTCCAGCGGCTCGATGCGCAGCTCCGGCAGCTCCAGCGCGGCCTTGCTCAGGTTCTGGACATCGAGCGTTACCTGGTACAGCGGAAGATGGGCTGTCGACCGGGGCGGATTGAGCGCTTCCACGACTTGCTCGAAAGGCACGTCCGCGTGCGCGAACGCTGCCAGATCCGTCTCACGGGTCGAGGCGAGCAGTTCCGCGAACGGCTGCCGCGCCGACACCCGTGACCGCAACACGAGGGTGTTGACGAACATGCCGATCAGATCGTCGAGGTCACGCTCTCCACGTCCGGCTATCGGGGTGCCGATCGCGACATCGTCGACGCCGGCGAGTCTGGAAAGCAGCACGGTCAGTGCGGCCTGCAGGACCATGAAGACCGTCGCGCTTCTCGCGCGTGCGAGGGCGATGATCCGCTCGTGCAGTTCGGCAGGAAGCTCGAACTCGACCGCGCGCCCACGCATGGACGCGACCGCCGGCCGCGGAAGGTCGGTCGGCAGCTCGAGCAGCTCGGGCAGCCCGTCGAGGGTGTCCTTCCAGAATCGCAACTGCTGGGACATGACCGAGTCCGGGTCATCCGCCGATCCGAGGATCTCGTGCTGCCACAGCGCGTAGTCGGCGTACTGGACCGGAAGTACCGGCCATGTCGGCTCTGTGCCTTGCCTGCTCGCCTCGTATGCCATCGCCACGTCCCGCGCGAGCGGGATCATCGACTGGCCGTCGGCGCAAATGTGATGAACACAGATGACCAGAACGTGATCGCGATCGTCGAGAGCGAACAATTCGATACGGAACGGGGGCGCCTGTGTCACATCGAAACCGGTCGAGACCACGGCGATCGCCCGGTCCATGACCTGGTTCTGGTCGATATGGACCGGACTCAGCACGGGGACGACCTCGCCGGCGGCGACGGCGACCTGGCACGGCTGTCCGTTCACCATCGGAAACTTGGTCCGCAGCGACTCGTGCCGTTCGATGACCAGTTCACACGCCTGCCGTAGCGCGTCGACGTCGAGTTCTCCGCGCAGACGCATCACCAGCGGAATGTTGTATCCACCGGCGGCGGTGTCGAACTGGTTGAAGAACCACATCCGCTGCTGCGCCGGCGACAGCGGTACACACGCAGGCCGGGGTCGCGGCGTCAACGCCACCCGGTGGTCGCGGTCGAATGTTGCCAGGCGGGCCGCGAGTTCGGCGACCACGGGCGACTCGAACAGGTCTCGCACCCCGAGACGCACTCCCGATGCCGTGCTCAACTGCGCGGTCACGCGGGTGGCGGACAGCGAATCGCCGCCCAGGTCGAAGAAGCTGTCCGTCACCCCCACGCCGTCGATGCCCAGGACGCTCTCGAACACCGCGGCGACACGTCGTTCGGCATCGGTGCATGGAGCGACCCACTCGCGGCCGTCCGCAAATTGCGGAGCGGGGAGCGCCGAGCGGTCGAGTTTGCCGCTCGTGGTCAAAGGAAGTTCGGCGAGCGCCATGAACACGTCAGGCACCATGTGGGCGGGCAGTCGCAACCGCGCGGCGGCCCGAAGGTCGCGCGGATTCAGGTCCTCGTCGGTGACGAGATAGCCGACGAGCCGGTCGACGCCGCGTTGGTCCTTCCGTCGCATGACGACGGCTTGTTCGATCCCGGGATGCTCGGCCAGAACAGCTTCGATTTCACCGAGCTCGATGCGCTGGCCACGAATCTTGACCTGGAAATCGCGGCGCCCGACGTATTCCAGGGTGTGCTCGGGTGTCCAGCGGACCAGGTCCCCGGTGCGGTACATGCGCGAACCTGCCGCACCGAACGGATTCGCGACGAACGCGCCCGCTGTCACCGATGGCAGGTTCACGTAGCCGCGCGCCAATTGCACTCCCGCGAGGTACAACTCGCCCACCACCCCGATCGGCGCCGGCCGCAACCACGCATCCAGCACGACGGCCTCGACACCACGCATCGGCGCGCCGATCGTCACCGCGTCACCCGGGTGCAACGCGGCGCTGATCCCGGCGAGAATCGTGGTCTCCGTCGGCCCGTACACATTCATCAGGGTCCGGCCCGGCGCCCACATCTCCACCGTTTCCGGCGTCAACACCTCGCCGCCGACCATCAGCACGCGCAGCGAATCCATACCGGCCGGCGACATCGTCGCCAGCACACTGGGGGTGACGAACGCATGCGAGACCTGTTGCGCGCGAATCAGTTCCATCAGTTCCTGACCGGCGAAGACCGCAGGCGGCGACACCACGAGCATGGCGCCGGTGACGTGAGCCAGCAGCATCTCGAGGACGATCGCATCGAAACCGGGGGCGGCGGCCTGCAGTACTCGCGACCCCGCGTCCACGTCGAGCCGGTCCCGCTGCGCGGCAGCGAAATTCGCCAAACCCTCATGGGTGACCGCGACGCCCTTCGGCAGTCCGGTCGAGCCGGAGGTGTAGACAACGTATGCCACATCCTGGATGTGCGGCGTGCGCACCAGCTCCGCGTCCGTGACGGCGGCTGTCGATCGGGCGGCGATCGACAGCTCGGTGTCCGGATCGTCGAGGACCAGCTGGCGCACTGCGCCAGGCAGCAGGCCCCGCTGCTCCTCGACCGTTACCGCCACCTGGACCTCGGCGTCCGCCACCATGAGTGCGATGCGCTCGGCCGGATTTCGGGTATCGATAGGCACGAACGCCGCGCCCGCTTTGGTCACCGCCCACAGGCCGGCCACGAATTCCACCGACCGTGGCATCGCCAACGCGACATGATCGCCCGGTCCTACACCCCAAGCGATCAGCTGCCGCGCCACCTGGTTGGACCTGGCATCCAGCTCGGCGTAGGACACCGTGCGCGGACCGCAGACCACTGCAGCGGCATGGGGATTCGCCATCACCCCCATGGCCAGCAACTCGGACATGCGGCATGGCGGCATGGCAGCGCCGCCCCTGGCGGGTACGAGCGCGTGCCTCTCGTCCGTGGTCAGCAGATCGATCGCGCCGAGCCTCGACTCCGGATCGCTGGTCAGGTTCCGCAGTACGGTTTCCAGACGGGCCGCGAGACCGGCCGCCATCACCTCGTCGACGCGCGCGCGTTGGTAGCGGACTCGGATATGCAACTCGTCGGTATGGTGCGCCTGCACGGTGATCGGGTAATGCGCCGCGTCCGAGCCCTCCGCTGAGACCACACGCATACCGTCGATATCGGCATCGCCCAGGCCACTGCTGTCGACCGGATACGACTCGAACACGACCAGGGTGTCGAACAACTCGCCGCTGCCCGCGGCCGCCATGATCTGCGACAGTTCGAGGTAGTGGTGGTCGAGCAGACGGGTGTTGTCGGCTTGGAGTAGACGCAGCGCGTCCTCGACGGTCAGGTCCCGCCGCACATCGGCGACGACCGGAATCGTGTTGATGAACAGGCCGATCATCGACTCTACGTCCGGCAGTTCGGCGGGGCGTCCGGATACCGTGCTGCCGACGGCCACGCGTTCGACGCCCAGCAGGTTGCCCAGCACCACGGCCCAGGCGAACTGCATGATCGTCGCCATCGTCACGCCACGTGCCCGCGCGAACGTCACCAACTCCGCTGTGGTGGCTCGATCGACAACGATGGGCAGATCGATCGGAATATCCGCCGTGGCCACGGTGCGCGGATCGGCGACGAGCGTAGGCTCGCTGACCTCCCGCAGCGCGTCCCGCCACACCTCGATGCCGGCGTCGCGATCCCGGCGGTCCAGCCATGCCAGGTACTGCCGATACGAGGCCGCGGGCGCAAGCAGCTCCTGCTGTGCCGCAACGGCATACGAACCGATCAGCTCACGCCACAGCAGCGGCAACGACCAACCATCCAGCAGCAGATGGTGCGCCGTCAACACCAGCCGGAACTCGTGCGGCCCGACGGCAAGAAGCAGGAACCGCAGCAGTGGCGGGTCGGCGGGATCGAACACGACCGCCCGCTCGGCTTCGATCAGCTCATCGACTTTCCCTGTGTCGCCGGAGAGATCGACCCTGCGCCAGGGCACGCTGGTCCCGGCCGGAATGACCTGTGCGGGAACGCCGTCGGCCGTTCGTGTGAATGCGGCCCGCAGGTTGGGATGCCGCTCGAGCAGAGCTCGCGCGGCCAGCTCGAGCCGATTCTCGTCGACCTCGCCCGCGAGGGTGAGGACCGATTGCGCGGTGTAGACGTCGAGTTCGCCTGCCGCGAATTCGGCGTGGAAGAGCAGACCCTCCTGCAGCGGCGCCAACGACCACACGTCGCTCAGTGGACCGTACCGGTCCGCGAAGGCGTCCAGATCGCGCTGCGTGAGGTCGACCAGCGGAACATCCGCACGGGACAATCCCCAGTCGTCGTCAGCGCCGGCGATGGTGGCGATCTCGGTCACGGCGTCGACCCATCCGTCGACGAGCTCGGTCACGTCATCGTGCTCGAGCAATCGCGAGGCGTAGCCGATATGTGCCGACAGTTCCGGTCCACTCGCGGTGTCCACGATGCTGACGTCGATCGTGATCACCGCTGCCGCAGGCATATTCGGATCGAAGGCGGATCGGCGGTCGAACCGCTCATCGGTCGGGACCCACGCAAGATCCGACAGCGACGTCAGGTCCACACCGGCGCGGCCGAGATTGTTGAAACTGATCTGCGGCTGCGGCGCCGCCGCGAGCCGGTCGACCGTGTCGGTATTCAGATAGCGCAGCAAGCCGTACCCGATGCCCTTGTCGGGAATCTCGCGCAGCTGGTCCTTGACCGACTTCACTGCCGTACGCAGGTCCGCGTCGTCGATTCCGACCAGGTCCAGGCTGACGGGGTAGGCACTGGTGAACCAACCCACGGTGCGTGAAATATCCGCTCCCGGAGCGATTTGCTCCTCGCGGCCGTGTCCTTCCAGGAGGACTTTCAGGCCCGGGCTCAGAATGCCGCGTCGTCTGCGCCAACGGGTCAGGGCGACGGCCAGCCCGGCCAGCAACGCATCATCCACACTGCCGCGCACAGCCCGGGGCACCGAGTCCAGCAACGCCGAGGTCACCGCAGCCGGTATGGAGACCGTCAGGTTCCGCACCGTGGCGTGGGTGTCGACCGCGGGATCCAATTCCGCGGTCCCGAGCAGTGGATCGGCCGCGGTACTCATCCGCTGCCACAGCTCGAGTTCGCTGCCACGGTCGGTGGCGGCGGCGGTCAACGCGTGTGCCCATCGCCGCATCGATGTGCCCTGTGCCGGCAACTCGACCGTGTGTCCCTGACCGATCTGCTGCCAGGCGGTGACAAGGTCGGGCAGCAGTATCCGCCACGACACGCCATCGACGGCCAAATGATGAATCACGATGAGGGCACGGGCGTCGGCCTCGACACCCGATTCCGGAAGCAGGCACGCGACCTGCAACATCCGGCCCTCGGCGGGGTCGAGACGACCGGATGCCTCGGTCAGGGCCGCTTCCACTACGGCGGTGAAACCGTCGCTGCCCGGCGCCTCGTCCGCTCGGAAGCGTCGCACGAACACCGCGCCGACGGCATCGGCGGCGTGGACAGGCGGCACCTCCATGCACCGTTCGCGCATTCGCGACCGCAGCATGTCGTGCTGTTCGAGCACTGCCTGCACGGTCGAGGTCACCTGGTCGACTCGCGCGTCCCGTGGCAAGCGCACCAGCATCGACTGCGCGAACCGATCGGCTTTCCCGAGCCGCTCGACGAACCAGGCCACGATCGGCGTGAAGGGGACCTCGCCCACGCCACCGCCGGGCAGCTCCGCGAGAGACACCCGGTCCGCCGCCGCGGCCACCTGCGCCAGCCCGCGCACGGTCTTGCGCTCGAAGATGTCCCGAGCCGTCACGACGACGCCCGCCGTCTTCAGCCGCGAGGCCAATTGGATCGACATGATGGAGTCACCGCCGAGCGCGAAGAACGACGTCGTCACGCCGACCGACGCAACGCCGAGCACATCCGCGAAGGCGGCCGCGATGGTGCGCTCGAGGTCGGTGGCCGCAGCGTCCGCTTCGTCGCCGCGGATATCGAAAACGGGTTCGGGCAGCGCTTTTCGATCCACCTTGCCCGTCGAGGCGAGCGGCATGCGGTCGAGCACGGTGATCGTCGACGGCACCATGTGGGCGGGCAAGACAGCGGCGACATGATCGAGCACGGCACCGGGTTCGACGCTCGCCGCGTGCTCCGCCACGATGTACGCGGCGAGCAAGGGTTGTCCACCGGGTCCCGAGCGGCTCACGGTGACAGCGGAAGCAACCTGCGGGTGTGTCAGCAGCGCGGCGTCGATCTCGCCGAGTTCGATGCGCTGGCCACGGATCTTGACCTGGAAGTCGGTGCGGCCGATGTATTCCAGCGCACCTTGCGCGGTCCAGCGGACGATATCGCCGGTGCGGTACATCCTCGACCCGCGCCCGCCGTATGGGTTTGCTACGAACGCGCCCGCCGTCGCAGCGGGGCGGTTCAGATAGCCACGGGCCAATGCGCCACCGGAAAGGTACAACTCCCCGGTCACGCCGACCGGCACCGGACGCAACCGGGCGTCGAGCACCACAGCCTCGACACCACGGATCGGACCACCGATGGTTATCGCGTCGGACGGCTGTACCGGATCGCTGATCGTGACCACGATCGTCGTCTCGGTCGGACCGTAGATGTTGTGCAATTGCCGCCCTGGCGCCCAGGAGGCGATCAGGTCCGCGGAGACCATCTCGCCTCCGACCGCCAGTACCCGCACCGATCCGAAGTCCGCCGGCGACATCGTTGCCAGCACGCTGGGCGTCAGGAACGCATGCGTCACCTGATGCTCGCGGATCAGCGCGGCGAGATCCGGACCGCCGAACACTTCCGGCGGCGACACGACCAAGCATCCGCCGGCCGCGCACGCCATCAATGCCTCGAGCAGCACCGCGTCGAAGGCGGGCGCCGCCACTTGCAGCACACGTGACGTGGCGTCCACGCGATAGCGGACCCGCTGCTCGGCGGCGAAGCCGGCCAATCCCTCATGGCTGACCACGACGCCTTTCGGTGTTCCGGTCGATCCAGACGTGTAGATCACGTACGCGGCATCCCGAAGCTGAAGTGCCCGGGGACGAGCCGCATCCGTGATGGCCCGGCTGGACCGCGCGGCGATCTCGGCCGCTGAATCCGGTTCGTCGAGTACCACCCATCGGACGTCGTCCGGAAGTGACATGCGCGCGGACGCGACCGTGATCCCTACGGTGACACCGGAATCGGTCACCATGTGCGCGATCCGCTCCGCGGGATATCGCAGATCCACCGGTACGAACGTGGCGCCGGTCTTCGCGATCGCCCACATGGCGACGTGGTAGTCGACCGAGCGTGGCACGGCCAGTGCGGTGAACGTCCCCGGTCCGACTCCTCGGGCGAGCAGGTGCGCGGCGAGCTGGTTGGACCGCTGATCGAGCTCGATGTAGGTGAGGCTCTCGGCGTCTCCGACCAGGGCGGTCGCGGCAGGGTGTGCTGCCACGGCCTCGGCCAGGAGGTCGGGCAGCAGACACGGCGACGTGGTCTCACCGCCGCGCGCCGGGAGGAGCCGTTCGGACTCCGCGGCGTCGAGCAGATCGATGCCGCCGACCACGCGGCTCGCATCGGCGGTGACCGCTTCGATGACCCGAATGAACCTCCGAGCGAGTGATTCCGCCGTAGATGCCGCGAAAAGGTCGGTGGCATAGATGATCTCGCCGTCGATACCGGCCGGCCCTTCACCGTCGACGCATTCGGTCATCAGCACGGTGAGATCGGTTTTCGCCTGCGCGATACCGGGATCGAGCAGTTCGACATCGACACCGGGCAGCTCGAATCGCGCCGCGCGCATGTTCTGCAACCCGAACATCACCTGATACAGCGGCGTATATGCCGTGGATCGGGCGCGGTCGAGGACGTCGACCAGCCGTTCGTAGGGCACGTCGGCGTGGGCCAGCGCATCGACGTCGATGTCGCGTACCTGCGCCAAGAGTTCGCGGAACGACAGATCGTCCCGAACCCGCGTGCGCAACACAACGGTATTGACGAACATGCCGACCAGATCGTCCAGCGCCTGGCTGCCTCGACCGGCGATCGGAGAGCCGATCGAGATGTCCTCGCTGTGCGCGGTGCGCGCCAACAGAATCGCCAGTGCGGCATGCAGCACGACGAACACCGTGACGCCCTCACGGTGTGCCAGCCGCACGACGTCGTCGTGCAGCCGCGCCGACAGTGAAAAGGCGACACTGCCACCGTCCATCGACATGGTGGCAGGCCGGGACCGATCCGTCGGCAGGTCGAGCAGTTCCGGAGCGTCGCCGAGGACGTCGTTCCAGTACGCGATCTGCCGGGCGATCGGCGACGATGGATCGTCCTCCGCACCGAGCATTTCGCGATGCCACAACGCGTAGTCGGCGTACTGGACTTGCAGCGGTTGCCATTGCGGTGCTTCGTCGTTCACACGCGCCGCGTAGGCGGTGAAGACATCGCCGGCCAGCGGCGCCATCGACGAGCCGTCGGCCGCGATGTGATGGACTACGAGCACGATCACGTGCTCCTCGGCGCCGGTGCGGTACACCCGTGCCCGTACCGGCACCGATTGCGCGACATCGAAACCCGTTTCGACGGCCTGCCGGATCCGTTCGGCCAATTCCGCTTCCTCGGCGACCGGCTCCGGGTCCAGCACCAGTTCCCCGGCCACGGCGGCCGTATCCCGCACCATCTGGCACGGTTCGCCGTCGATGGCGGGATACACCGTGCGCAGTGGCTCGTGCCGATCCACCACATCGAGTAATGCCGCCTGCAGCGCATCGACATTCAGTCGGCCGGTCAACCGAGCCGCGAAGCAGATGTTGTATGCCGCCGAGGCGGTATCGAACTGATTGAGGAACCACATCCGCCGTTGCGCGGCCGCCAATGGGACCACCGCCGGTCGCGGTCGGGCTACGAGTTGCACCACCATGGAACCGGTTCGCTTGCCAAGACGTTCGGCCAATCCGGCGATTGTCGGTGCGTCGAAGATGTCGCGGATGCCGACCTCGACACCGAGCGTCGCAGCGGCCTGGGCGGCGATGCGGGCAGCCGAGAGCGAGTTGACCCCGATCTCGAACAGGTTCGCCGTCACGCTCACCCGATCGCGATTGATGAGCATCTCAGCGACGATCGTCGCAAGGACTGCTTCGTATTCGGTGCGAGGCGGCACGACCTCCTCGACATCGTCGAACACCGGCTGCGGCAGGGCTTTTCGGTCGAGTTTGCCGTTGACAGTCAACGGCAGATCCGGCAACACCATCACCGCCGAGGGCACCATATAACCGGTCAATATCTCGGCGGCGGCCTCGCGGACCTCACCCGGATCGACCTGCCGACCATCGACACCCACCACATAGCCGATCAGCTGATCGACACCCTGCGCATGACGATGCACCGCCGCGGCAGCACGCACCACATCAGGATGCCGCAGCAACGCGGACTCCACCTCACCCAACTCGATGCGATACCCACGCAACTGCACCTGCGCGTCCGCCCGACCGGCATAGGCCAACTCGAGCCCACCCGCGGACCTGATCCACCGGCCGAGATCCCCGGACCGATACAACCGCGAACCATGCGGACCGAACGGATTCGCCACGAACCGACCCGCGGTCAAAGCCGGGGCGCGCAAATAGCCCCGCGACAGTTGCCCACCGGCCACATAGATCTCCCCTGCGACCCCGATCGGCACCGGCCGAAGCCGCTCATCGAGCACATACACCCGCATCCCCGGCAGCGGTGATCCGATCCCCGCCGCATCCGTCTCGTCGATCTCGCGGAACGTGACATGCACCGTCGTCTCGGTGATCCCATACATATTGACCAAACACGGCGACCGCAGATCATGCCCCGCGAACCAACCGCTCAACCGCGACGCATCCAGCGCCTCACCACCGAACACGACATAACGCAGAGCAAGTTCACCAGCCGCGCAACCAGATTCGCGATACCCACGCTCCGCCTCGACGAAACCGTAGAACGCCGACGGAGTCTGACTCAACACCGTCACACGCTCCCGCGCCACAAGATCAACGAACGCCTCCGGCGACCTGGACGTGTCGTAATCGACCACGACCAACCTGCCACCCGACAGCAGAGCTCCCCACATCTCCCACACCGCGAAATCGAAAGCGTACGAATGGAACATCGTCCACACATCGCCCGGACCGAAATCAAAACGCTTCGCCGTATTGGCAAACAGTGTGACCGCCTCGCGGTGACTGACCATCACACCCTTGGGACGACCCGTCGACCCCGACGTGTAGATCACATACGCGACATTGTCCAGCCGCAGATCCGCCACCACCGGGACAGAGCCGCCCGCCGCATCCGCACAATCCTCGACAAACACCACCGGCACCGCGCACTCCGGTACCGCCGATGCCATCCCGGCCGATGTCAGCACCGCCACCGGACGCGCGTCGTCGAGCACGAACCGCAACCGATCAACCGGATATGCCACATCCAGCGGCAGATAACCGGCACCCGCCCGCACCGTCGCAAGCAAGCCCACCACCAGATCGATCGAACGCGGCAATGCCACAGCCACCAGCGACTCCGGCTCCACCCCCTGCTCGATCAGCCGAGCCGCGACCTGAGCAGACCTCCGATCCAGCTCCGCATACGTCAACTGCGAGACGCCATCGGTGACCGCGACAGCGTCCGGCTGAGCCAAAACTCGGGCAGAAAACAGATGCGCGAGAGTCGCATCCGCGACCACCACACCGTCTTCACCCGCCGCGTCCAACAATTCGCGTCGTTGTACCGGATCGACGATATCGACATCACCGACAGGCACCGCCGGATCCGCAGTGACACACTCCAAAATCCGCACAAAAGCCTCAGCGAACCGAGCCATCGTCTCATCCACGAACAAATCAGCAGCGAACGCCAAGCGCAGCGTCATGCCGGTCGGTTCGTTGTGGGTGCCGTGCCCCTCCGTCATCGTCAGCAGCAGGTCGTATATCGCGGCACTGTCGCCGGGATCCACGTTCTCGACCGAGAGACCCGGAAGTTCGACCCGGGCCTGCGTCATGTTCTGATAGGCGAGCATGACCTGGAATAACGGCGTATACGCCGTCGACCGGGCGGGATTGAGTGCCTCCACCAGCTGCTCGAACGGGACCGTGGCATGGTCGAAAGCCTCGATGGCCGTGCGTCGTACCTGGTTCAGCAGGCTCGAAAACGATTGGTCGACCTCGACCTTGCTGCGCATCACCAAGGTGTTGACAAACATCCCGACGAGGTTGTCGAGCGATCGGTGGCCGCGGCCGGCATGAGGCACGCCGATGACGATGTCGTCGCTGCCCGAAAGCTTCGACAGCAACACCGCCAGCGCGGTGTGCACGACCATGAACGTCGTCGCTCCGGCGCGCCGCGCCAGCGCCTCTACGCGGCCCTGCAGCTCACCCGGGATCATTGCGTAGACGACCGCGCCCCGTTGCGTCCGCACCGGCGGCCGCGGGCGGTCGGTCGGCACTTCGATCAGATCGGGGATGCCGGCGAGTTGCGTTCGCCAGTAATCGATATCGCGGGCCACATACGAGTCCGGGTCGTCCGCCGAGCCGAGCACCTCTCGCTGCCACAGGGCGTAATCAGCGAACTGTACGGCCAGCGGCGCCCAATCCGGCGCGTCGCCACCCGACCGCGCACGATAGGCCGTGACGATGTCGGCGGCCAGCGGCGCAACCGAAAAGCCGTCGCAACTGATGTGATGGACGGCCAATGCGGCCACCCATGACTGGTCGGATAGCTGATACAGCGCGAACCGCAGCGGCGCACCCTTCGACACGTCGAATCCGGCACCGGAAAACTCGGACAATCGGGCCGACAGCTCGCGCTCACCGATCGGTTGCGGTGTGAGGTCCCAGGTTCCGACGACGTCGGCCGCATCGAGTACGACCTGTGTGGGCATGCCGTCAATGGCCGGATACATGGTGCGCAAGATCTCATGCCGCTCGACGACATCACCGACGGCCGCCGCGAGTGCATCGATGTCGAGGACGCCGTCCAGCCTCATCGCCAGTGGCACAACGTATCCGGGCAAATCCGGGTCGAACTGGTTGAGGAACCACATCCGTGTCTGTGCGAGCGACAGTGGAAGGCGATCAGGACGCGGCTTCCGAGTCGGCGCGGGCAGGTTCGGTACCGCACGCAACTGCGCGATGCGTTCGGCGAGCTCGGCTACGGTGGGTGCCTCGAAGATTACCTGCACCGGTATATTCACGCCGACGATATCGCCGATCCGGCTCAGCGCGCGCGCCGCGACCAGCGAATTCCCGCCCAGGTCGAAGAAGTTGTCGTCGGCGCCGAACTCCGGAACATCGAGCAGGTCGCCGAAGACTCCGGCCACCGTCTGCTCGATGAGGCCATGCGGCGCGCGGTATTCGGATTCCCGGCTGCGCGGATCCGGCACCGGCAAAGCGCGGTAGTCGACCTTGCCGTTGGCCGTGAGCGGGATCGCGTCGATCCGCATCACCGACGAGGGCACCATGTACGCCGGCAGCCGTTCCAACAGGAACTTCCGAATCTGCTTGATATCCAACACCTCCGCGGCCACCGCGTAGGCGATCAATCGTTGCTCGCCGCGGTCGGCGCGCACCTGCACGACGGCCGCGGTCACCTGCTCGTGCGCGACCAACGCGGCCTCGATGTCACCGAGTTCGATCCGCAGACCACGGACCTTCACCTGGGTGTCGGCACGGCCGACATAGCGCAGGCTGCCCTCCGAGTCCCAGCGAACCAGATCGCCCGTGCGGTACAGCCGAGAACCGCCGGCGTCGTCGAAGGGATCGGCGATGAATGTCGCCGCCGTCGGACCGGGACGCCGATGATAGCCGCGGGCGAGCTGGACGCCACCCAGATACAGCTCTCCGGTCACCCCGACGGGAACGGGGTGAAGCCGCGAGTCCAGAACCCGCACAATGATATTCGCTTCGGGGATGCCGATGGGCACGGCGACGGCGTCGAGCGTGTCGATGCGGTGAGCGGTGACGCTGACCGCGGCCTCCGTCGGCCCGTACAGGTTGTCGATGCGCGCGGCGCTGAGTTCCCGGAAACGGCGGACGGTGTCGGCCGGCAGGGCCTCGCCGATGCACAGCACCCGCCGCAGGTCGGGGAATTCGTACGCGCCGGCGGCATCGAGAAACGCCGACAGCAATGACGGCACGAAATCCACGGTGGTTATGCGATGTTCGACCATCAGCCTGGCCATGGCGGCCGGGTCGCCGTGCGCGTCGGGACTCGCGACAACCAACGCCGCGCCGCAGGTCAATGCGGAAAACAGCTCCCAGACCGACAGATCGAAGGTGACCGGCGTCCGCATCAGCATGACATCGTCGCCGCCGAGCCCGTAGTGATCCCGCAGCCACCGCAGTTGATTCACCACCGCGGCATGCGGTACCGCCACACCCTTCGGCACGCCCGTCGAACCGGAGGTGTAGATGACGTACGCCAGGTCATCCGGGTGCAGGGCCCGGGTCCGGTCGGCGTCTGTCACCATCGACGTATCCGCGTGTTCGGCGCCGAGCTGCTCGAACGCCCATACCGGCACGTCATCGGGCACATTCGCCTCGTCGACCGGCCGGGTGATCACGGCACTCGGCCTCGCGTCCGTGACCACCGCACGCACCCGATCGAGCGGATGATCCGGGTCCAGAGGCAGATAGGCGGCGCCTGCGGCATGGATTGCGTACAACGTGGTCAGCAGATCGACGCTGCGGCGCATCGCGACGGCAACGACGGTTCCCGGGCCGACCCCGCGTCCGATCAGCGCCCGGGCCAGCGAATTCACCCGCGCCGCGAATTCTTGATAATTGAGCCGACCACCACCTTCGGCATCGACAACCGCGGTGCTGTTCGGGTTCGCCGCCGCCTGCGCGGCGAACAGGGACGCGATCGTCGCGGAAGAAACACGCGTCGACTCCCCGCTCGACCGCGCCGCCAGCTCGCGCGCCTCGTCGGCGGTCAGCAGGTCGATGTCGCCGACAGCGCGGGTGGGATCGGCCACGATCGCCTGCAACAGCAGCAGGTAGCGGTCGACCATCGAGGTGATCATCGCCTCATCGAAAAGATCGGTCGCGTAACCGAATTCGATTGTCATGTCGCCGGGTTCACCGTCCGGCCCCAGCGTGTCGACGAGGTTCATATGCAGGTCGTACTTGGCTACGCTCGGATCAGCCATCCGGGCCGAAACCGTCAGGCCCTCGAACTCCACGGTCGGGATCTCGATGTTCTGGAACGAGAATCCGACTTGCGTCAACGGCGCGTGTGCTGTTGAGCGAGGCGGATTCAGCACCTCGACGAGCCGTTCGAATGGGATGTCGGCGTTCTCGAACGCGGCCAGATCGGTGGCCCGGACTTGATCGAGTATCCGCAGGAAGGGCGTGGCGGGCTCGACGCGTGTCCGCAATACCAGCGTATTGACGAACATTCCGATCAGACCATCCAGTCCGGGCTCGCCACGGCCGGCGATCGGGGTGCCGACCGCGATGTCGCCGACCCCCGAAAGCCGCGCCAGCAACGCCGCGTAAGCAGCGTGCATCACCATGAAAGCCGTCGCATCGTGGCGGCGGGCCAACGCGATCGCCTCACGATAGAGGCCCGCGGGCACCGTCGCCGACACCGTCGCGCCTCGGAAGGACTGTTTGGCCGGCCGAGCGTGATCGGTCGGCAGGTCGAGCACCTCGGGCAAATCGGCGAGGGCCGCGCGCCAATAGTCGATCTGGGCGGCAGTCAGACTGTGCGGATCGTTCTCGGTACCGAGCAATTTTCGTTGCCACAGCGTGTAATCCGCGTACTGCACCGACAACGGAGACCACTGCGGCGCCTGTTGCCCGACGCGGGCTTGGTACGCGGTCGTCAAGTCCGCGGCCAGCGGTGCGAGCGACGACCCATCGAAGCCGATGTGATGGGCGACCAGAACCAGAGTGTGATCGTCGGGTGCGCTGCGCAGCAGAGTGATCCGGAACGGAACCTCGGAGGTGACATCGAACCCGGCGGCCCCCTCCGCGGCGATGCGCGCCTCGATGTCGCTTTTCGCGACCGGCACCGGCACCAGTGCGGGCCGTGCCTTCTCCACCGGCATGATCATCTGGTGCGGTCCGCCGTCGCTGTCCGGATAGACGGTTCGCAGCGTTTCGTGCCGCTCGATCACATCGGCGATCGCCGCGTGCATCGCGGCCACGTCGAGGTTGCCCGACATGTGGACGACCATCGGGATGTTGTAAATCGGCGACGTGGTGTCGAACTGGTTCAGGAACCACATGCGTGTCTGCGCGGGCGACAGCGGGATCCGGTCCGGGCGCTCTTGCGGGCCCAGCGGCTCTCGTCCGTCCGCGTCGCTGGTCCGGATATTCTCCGCCAGCGCGGCGACGGTCGGTGCCTCGAAGAGCATGCGCAACGAGACTTCGACGCCGAATGCGGCACTCAGTTGCGCTGCTGCTCTAGTGGCTGACAGCGAGTTGCCGCCCAGATCGAAGAAGCTGTCGAAGACGCCGACACGCTCGATCCCCAGCACCGCGGCACACACGTCGGCGACCATCTGCTCGGCCGCGTCGCGCGGTGCGACGTATTCGATCGTAGTGGCGGCGAAAACCGGTTCGGGCAATGCCGCACGGTCGATCTTGCCCACTGACGACAGCGGCAATGTCTCGAGCACCATCACCGTTTCCGGGACCATGTGCGACGGCAGGCGTTGTGCTGCATACTTCAGCAAATCCGCGGTGTCGACGGTGCCATCGGTCGGCACGACGTAGGCCACCAGTCGCGACGCGCCGCCGACCGCGGCGCCCACCGCCACCGCCACCGCCACGGCGGGGTGCGTCGCGAGAACGGCCTCGATTTCGCCGAGTTCGATGCGCTGCCCGCGAATCTTGACCTGGAAGTCGGCGCGGCCGAGATATTCGAGCGTTTCTTCGGACGTCCACCGCACCAGGTCACCGGTGCGGTACATGCGGGCCCCCGGGGAGCCGTACGGATTGGCCACAAAGGCGCTGGCCGTCGCGACCGGCCGGTTGAGGTATCCGCGGGCCAGTTGCACTCCGGAGACATAGAGCTGTCCCGCTACCCCGACCGGCACCGGCTGCAGGCCCGCATCCAGCACCACGGCCTCGACACCACGAATCGGACCACCAATGGTGACGCGGTCCTCCACACACAACGGGTCGCTGATCGCGACCGCGACTGTGGTCTCGGTGGGCCCGTAGGCATTGAAGAGCTGACGGCCCGGTGCCCACACCGCGACCGTTTCCGCCGACACCGTCTCCCCGCCGGACACCAGCACCCGCAACGAATCCAGACCGGACGGTGACATCGTCGCCAGCACGCTCGGCGTCACGAATGCATGCGACACCTGCTGCGTCCCGATCAATTCTGCCAACTCATGACCCGCGAACACATCCGGAGGCGATACCACCAACGCCGCTCCGTTCGCATGAGCCATCAGCAATTCCAGCACCACCGCGTCGAAACCCGGTGCTGCCAAGTGCAACACTCGCGAGGAACTGTCGACCCGATAACGCTCCCGCTGCTCGGCAGCGAAATTCGCCAACCCCTCATGCGTGACCTCGACACCCTTCGGCGTCCCCGTCGACCCCGAGGTGTACACCACGTAGGCCGTGTCGCAGATGCGGCAGGAACGCACCCGATCCGCATCCGTCACCGCCGCCGAGGACTGAGCTGCGATGTGAACCGTCGCGTGTGGAGCGTCGAGCACCATCCGCCGGACCGAGTCCGGAAGCAGATCCTGCATCGCCTCAACGGTGATCCCCACCCGCACACCGGCATCGGCCACCATGAAAGCGACCCGCTCGGCCGGATTGCGCGGATCCACCGGCACAAAGGCCGCGCCAGCCTTGGTCACCGCCCACATCCCGACCACGAACTCCACTGACCGCGCCATGGCCAACGCGACCCGATCGCCCGGGCCCACACCCCACGCGATCAATTGCCGCGCAAGACGATTCGACCGAGCTTCCAACTCCCCGTACGACACCGTCTGTTCACCGGCAACCACCGCCACCGCATCGGGATCCGCGACCGACAACAACCCCGCCAACACCCGTGGCGCCTCGGCATGGCCCGCCGACGCAGGCACCAACCTTGCCCGCTCGACCCCCGACAGGACGTTCACCCTACCCACCCGCAGGTGCGGATTCGACACGACCGCATCGAGGATCCGATTCAGCCGCCCGGCCAACTCTTCGACGGTCTCCCGATCGAACAGATCTGTGGCGTAATTGATCCGCAGGGCGACATCGCCCCCCGCGGAGGCATTTTCGGCGACGGTGACGATGAGGTCCACCTTCGCCTGTTGCGCCCCCGGATCCAGGATCTCGACCGAAAGTTCCGACAGCTCCACGCTCGGGCGGTCCATGTTTTCGAAGGCGAGGTAGACCTGGCACAGCTCCGCGTGCGCGGCCGACCGTTTGGGATCTATTTCATCGACAACCCGTTCATATGGAAGGTCGCTGTTGGCAAAGGCATCGACATCGATGTCCTTGACCCGCGCCAGAAACGCGATGAAGGATTCATCGGAACGCACCTCGGTGCGCAGCGCCACCGTATTGACGAACATGCCGATGAGCGGCTCGAGCGCACGCTCGCCTCGGCCCGCGATCGGCGTCCCGATGGTGATATCCCTCGAACCCGACAGCCGGGCCAGCAGAACCGCCAGCGCGGCGTGGACGACCATGAAGGTGGTGACGCCGGCCGTGCGGGCCAAACGCTCGATCGCAGCGAATGTTTCGGCTGTGATCACACTGTCGGTGATATCGCCGCGCATGGATCGGCGAGCAGGACGCGGACGGTCCGTAGGCAGCTCCAGCACCGGCGGCATCCCCGCCAATTGTGCTACCCAATAACGCAACTGACGTGCCGCCAGTGACTCGGGGTCATTCACGTCGCCCAGCATGCCGCGGTGCCAGATGCTGTAATCGGCATATTGCACGGTCAGGGGCTGCCAATCCGGGTTCTTCTCCTGCGACCTGGCCTCGTAGGCGGCCGCGACATCGGCCGCGAGCGGCGGAAGAGACGAACCGTCACAGCAGATGTGGTGCAGGACCATTACCAGGACGTGCCTACGCCGGTCCCTGGACGCGAGCAGCGCGACCCGGATCGGCGGACTTGTCCGCACGTCGAAGCCGGTCGACGTCAGCTCACCGATCCGATGCGTGACATCGCCGAGGTCGACCGTCTCCGATACCAGATCGAGACCGGCGACAACGTGCTCGGCGGCCAGAACAACCTGTGTTCCTTCGCCTTTCACATCGGGATAGACGGTGCGCAGGGATTCGTGCCGATCGATCACGTCTGTCAGAGCCGCGTGCAGCGCAGTGACATCGAGTCGGCCGCTCAGCTGTACCACCAGCGGAATGTTGTACGCCGGGGAGGAGGGGTCGATCTGATTGATCAGCCACATCCTGTTCTGCGCCGGCGACAACGGAATTGGCTCGACGCGCGACTGCGCGCGCAGCACGGGCCTCCCGGGCCGGTACTCGGCGTCGATATGTGCGGCGAGTTCGGCGACGGTCGGCTTGCCGAACAGATCGCGGACCGACACATCCGATCGCGTCACCTCGGCGATCCGTGCGGCGACATTGGTCGCGGTAAGCGAATTGCCGCCCAGTTCGAAGAAGCTGTCCAGGACCCCGACTCGCTCGAGATCCAGTACCTCGGCGAAGATGTCCGCGATCATCTCCTCGACAGGCGAACTCGGCGCCACATAGGCCGCGGCAGAATCGAAAACCGGCTCCGGCAGCGCTCGAAGATCCACCTTGCCGTTCACCGTCAGTGGCAGCTCGGGCAACACCACGACGACAGCCGGCACCATGTACTCCGGCAGCAATGTCGCGACATGCGTGCGCAAGGTGTCAGCGGCACAGGCTTCTTCACCGGCAGGCACGACATAAGCGACGAGCCTGGCCGCCTCCGTGCCAGGGAGATGCACGGTGACGACTGCCGCCGAAACCGTGCTATGGGTCAACAACACAGTGCGAATTTCGTCCAACTCGATGCGGAACCCACGCAGCTGAACCTGCTGATCGGCACGGCCGCGGTATTCCAGCTCACCCTTGTGGTTCCATCGCGCGACATCGCCGCTGCGATAGAGCCGCTCGCCCGGCCGACCGAACGGGTTGGCAACGAAACGGGCAGCGGTCAGCGAAGGGCGATTGAGATAACCGCGGGCGAGTTGGGTTCCGGCGACGTAGATCTCACCCCAGGCGCCCAACGGTGACGGCCGCAGTCGTTCATCGAGAACATACGTGCGCAGGCCCGGCAGTGCCGAACCGATCGCGCTCGGCGCATCCGGCGTCGCGATGCTCGGTGTCAGGCCGAGATACGTCACGAAAACCGTGGTTTCGGTAATACCGTAGCTGTTCGCCAACACAGGTAGCTTCGGGTTGTGCTCGTACCAATCCGCCAACCCCGCCGGGTCGAGACGTTCGCCGGAGAGTATGACCAGTCGCAGCGAAAGCTCCCCGTCAGGCTCGCCGGCGTCCTCGTACCGTCGGCGCGCCGCACCGAACTGCTGGAACGCGGACGGCGTCTGGTTGAAGACGGTCACCTTCTCACGCGCCGCCAAGCGCACGACATCATCCGGTGAGCGTGTGGTGAGGCTGTCCACGACGACCACGCGGCCACCACTGACCAACGCGCCGAAGATCTCCCACACCGAGTAGTCGAACGCGAAGGAATGGAACAACGTCCACACGTCTTCGGTCCGGACGCCGATCTCGGCGCACGCGTTCACCACGTACGTCGCCACCGCGCGATGGGGGATGGCCACGCCCTTGGGTCGTCCCGTCGACCCCGATGTATAGATGACGTAGGCGATGTTGTCGAGGCACAGTGGGCGTATCCGGTCGGCGTCGGTGATCGGTGCCGCGATCTCATCACCGACCGCGCCGATAAGGTCGTCGAACAGCACCACGCGACCTGGGTCGCCCGGCACGTACTCGTGCATGGCACGAGTCGTCACAACGGCGATCGGATCGGAGTCGTTCAGCACGTATTCCAGCCGATCGGCCGGATGCGCGATATCCAACGGCAGGTATCCCGCGCCTGTTTTCAGCACGGCCAGCGTGACGACGATGAGATCGGCGCCGCGTGGCATCGCGATCGCTACCAGCGAGTCCGGGCCCGCCCCGCGTGCGATCAAGGCGCGGGCGACCCGATTGGAACGCTCGTCCAGCTCCCGATAGGTGAGGGAGGTCTCGCCCGAGGTGACGGCGATCGCCGACGGCGTCGAAAGGGCTTGCCGCGTCAGCAAATCCACGAGCGTAGCGGTAGTCGTTGCACCGTCACGGCCGGCCAGCGCCCCGACGATCCGCGCCTCTTCAGCGGGGTCCAGGAGCGGAATAGCGCTCAGAGCTGTTTCGACGGGCGAATCCATGACGCGTTGCAAGAAGGCGATGAACCGGCGGGCATGTACGTCGAGTTCATCCTGGCTGTAGAGATTCGCGTTGCCATGCAGTTCGATCAACAGCGGCGCGTCGGCTCCGGAACGGTACAGATTCAGCTGCAGATCGTCCAACGCGCCCGAGGTCAATGCGCGGTAGCGGCCGACAGCCGACCCGAGGCGAATTTCCGAGTCGAAGAAGAGGATATTGACAATCGGACCGAACGAGTTCGCGGACGCATCCAGCGCACTCGAGTCGCGGCGCAGATCCTCGAACCGATAGAGCTGGTGCCGCATCGCGAGGACGAGTTCGGACACTGACGCGCGGACCAGTTGCTCCACGGTGGTCGTCGCATCCACGGTGAACCGGATCGGCACCATGTTCGCCAACATCGCGCCCGCATTGCGCAGGCGCTTGGTCACACGCCCGCTGACTGGCATCGACAACACCACATCGTCGCCACCGGTCATCCGCGCGAGGAACGCGGCGAAGGCTGCCACGACTACCTGCGCAGGTGATGCCTGCAGGCTGCCGGAGAAACGGTCGAGCATGTCGGACAACTGCGACGGAAGCTCCAGGCCGGAGACACGATCGACCTTGCTCCGCCGTGCGGTGCGACCGGACAGACTCGTCGGTGTGGGCAGGTCGGCAACCTTGCCGAGCCAGTACGTCTTGTCCTTCTCGAAACGAGAACTCGCGCGATACGCATGCTCCGCTTCGATGATGTCGCGCAGCCCGGCCGCCTCCAAAGGCATGGGCGGCCTGCCCTCGAACAATGCGTTGTAATGCTCGGCTATCCGCTTCAATACGTTGAACGCGCCGTATCCATCGATGATGAGATGGTGGGCACGCGCGTACCACAGATACCGATCTTCGGCGAGGCGGATCAACCGTGTCGTCGTGAGTCGATCACGGCTCAGATCAACAGCTTTCGTGTTGTAATCGCGCCGCATCCATTCCATTGCCGCCGCGAACGGATCGCTCTCGCCGCTGACGTCCAGTACGGACTCGTCGTATGTAATGCTGTCGTCAACGAATTGATATGGAACGCCATCGGACTCGACCACCCGAACGATGAGGGATTCGGTTTCACGGCCGGCATCGGTCACCGCCCTGACGAAGGTGTCGAAGTCGATAGGTCCCTCGATCTCGACGTAGTGCGCGATGTTCATCGCCTGCCCGCCGGGCAGATTGTCCGCAAGCCACATGCCGTACTGCGCCCTCGACAGCGGAATCAGGTCCGACTGGCGGTCGACAAGTTCGGCTGACTTCAACTCCATCTAAACCCCTCGCTCAGACTCGGAGGCACCAGAACACAGCGGAACAACCCCTGCTCGTGCCCGAAATTGCCTATATACGCGTTTTGTCTACGTCGAAGCGGCACTCAATCCCCAGCGCCGGAACATGTCGATCAGAAGATCACATGACTCACCTTGTCGGATATGAGAATCCGACTGGGATGCCAGGTTGCGGTGCGATAACTCCCCCAACGTCCATTTATCGATGTCTCCCAGTATCTCGAAATCTGAAAGGTCGGACATTTCGAACATCTGGCGTAGCAACGCAAGCTCACATGCAAGCAGCTATCTCTCGGCGCGCACAGGACAGGACAGGCAGGCACAAACAGCCCCTCGGCCCGCCCGGAATACAGCGTTTCGGCCCGCCGAACGCCGTGCTGCAATGCGTTCACTCACCACGAAAGGTCAGCAACAATCAGACACACGGAGTGCGCGCGCTGCTATTCAGAGTGATTCGGCAGCGCGGGATCCAACATCAGGTGGCGCCGAGCATAACATGGCGAGATCCGGGGCGGGAAACAGCGACGCATGGCTCTGCGGCCTGAAGTCGACCACTCGGGCGTCGGCCTTTCCCGCGCCGGCCGACGCCACTTGACGCTCGCCATCTCCCGTCCCTCCGAGCGTCCACGTATGGTGCCGAAGCACGCGATGGAATGCGGTCGGAGCTGCGCCACGGCAGACAACACCTTGACAACCAGGTCCTGTTCCCGGGCTCACGGACCCTCGTTCCCTTCTCAGAACGGTTGCACCGGAACGCGCATCGCACGCGGAACACAACTCACCCACCGCTCCTTGCCAGACCGCGACCGATTCCGGCGACCGCACAACCTCTCCGAGAACGAGCACACACGCACACCCCGCACACATCCAATTCCGCACGGAGTGCAATAGCGAACAACCTCGAAACGCAGCACAAAATAGTCCGACTTCCAACGAACTGGATCAGGACACTTGTCGGCGTGTCGCAGCACGACCAGCCATTCGGGCGCTACCGACGTATAGTGCGGCTGTTGAATTTGCACAAGTGGTATTGTGACCGGAATATTCGCAGGTAGGGCGACATCGCCCAACCAATCCTGCTGTGACCCCAGCAGGGCTCGGACGGACAGACCAGTTCATCCTCGCTCGACCTCTTCGGCCAGCCGGATATGCTCGGCCTCTCGCACACCGGATCGGTGCAATGGCCAGGAATGGGACACAGCTCCCGGTGCGTGAGAGCTGGATACACCTGATATGCGGCGCGCCTGGTGAGTTGAACGCAAAGCTGCGGGTATGCTGCCGCGGCAGCTGATTGCTGTTGAATTGCTACTCATGACGAAAGGAACAGAGAAATGAGGCGTGTCGCATTCACCGTCGCCGCGGTGGCGGGTGCGATTTCCGCTGGTGCGCTCGGTGCCGGTCCGTCGGCGGCTGCGATTCCGCCAGCTGGCGTGATCTGCGCCGGGATGACTTGCGCAAACACCACCTCTGCGCCGCAGATTGTCATCGGAACGGCGGTATGTGCGACCGGGATCTCGGTGCCGGCCAGCACCCTGCTCGAGCCGTTCAGTAGTCGCAGACTCTCCGCGACGTGCCCCGACGGAACCCAACCACTCATCCTGAGCTTCTGACCCGCCCGAAACCGCCGCGTCCGCTGACCACCATCGCCACACCCCAGCGATGCCGCGCACACAGCAGGACAAGGTAGGTTCGATTCTCTTTTATCGCGAGGGAATTCGGCGCGGCAGCGGAGTCCTGGCGAGCACGGGCAAGGTGATGTCCCCTGCGGTGCGTTCGGGCCGGCGGTGTGTGCACACCGCCGGCCCGAACGCACGAGGTGTGACACCAGACGGAGACAACCGGCGGCGACGGCGGTAGCGAGAATCGAGCGAGTCCGCGCGTGCGGAAGCGCTGCGGCTGCGGTGCCTCCTTCTACGTCGACACGCTCAGGTACGCAATAGGCTGCACGATTGAGCCGAGAACTTTGATACGGCGACGCCCTCAGCTCGGAGCGACTGTCGAGATGAGCTCGCCGGCCGTCACACGTAGGTATATGCCACGCTGTTACCTGCACCATCTGAGCCGGCCATCGACGTAGACCTGGAGCGAGGACTGGAGGGCATCGAGGTTCGTCGCAAATCGACCTCGGTACCCTCCGCCACAACAAAACTCGGGCCCCTCACACCACCGCTGGATCAGCAATCGCTCGCCCGGTCGAGATCCCTTCACTTGACCGGTCCGAAGTCTTAGCCACCGATGAAAATCTGTCTTTCAGACCGACCGAGCCGGAAGATGTGCCGCCGAGCCAGCGGGCAAGGTCCGCAGCCTGTGAATAGTAGCGGTGCAGCGGATGCGCGGTAGCGATGTCGGCTACATACAGATGATGGCACATCCGGATGGTCGCGCGTAGCTCGGAGGCGACGTAGTAGGCCAGCACATCGAGACCGTTGTCGACTCGTTCGTGATGCTCTGCGCTGTCATCGTTCTGCGCGAGCGCCCAATTCGCCGACTGCGCGATTGCGTGCAGTGCACGGGATGCGATACAGATATCGGCAATCGTCCGAGATGCCGCCAGCGTATTTTCGCGCGAGACCCCGTCCTGGATTCGGAGGTGTTCCGTGGCCAGCGTCACGATGCCTTTCAGCAGTCCATCAGCCACAGAACCTATCGTCGCCAGCGCATACCGGTACAGCTCCGGGATGCCACCGGACAGCAGTTGTTCAGCGGGAATCTCCGCGTCGTCGAAGTACAGCGAGAATTCCGGCGCTCCGGTCCCGGACGGGCTCTGGGCACGTTCGAGACCCGGCACCTCCGCATCCACGACGGCAAGGCCGGAATCGGTCGGGACCAGGATCCACCGAGCTCGGTCCACGTACGGCACGCCGACCTTGCGCCCTCGGATGCGGACCGTGTTGCCGTCAACGGTCGCGGTGGTCTCGGGCTTCATCGCGAACGGCGCACCGGGTTCATTGAGCGCCGCGGTGAGCACTGCACCGTCAGCGACTGCGGGAAAGACCTTCTCTGCCAGAGATTCCGGCGCCGAACGCAGTAACGGCAGCACCCCGAAGCCCAAGGTTGTCAGCGCCGGCACTTGGACAGCGTCAGTGGCCAGCTCGGTCAGCATGGCGGAGACCTCGAGGAGCCCCAGACCGTCTCCTCCATAGCGTTGTGGCAGCGCTACCGAAAGCAGCCCACTGTCCACAAGCTTGGGCCATAGTGCGATATCGCGCGCGCTATCACGTTCCAGCAAACTCACGACAAGCTCAGCAACAGCATCTTGACTCTCATTCATGGTGAAGTCCAATGCAATGCTCCCCGATCGAGTTGTGGAATCGGCTGTACGACTCGCGCGGTGGAACGAAATCCACTCTCCGGCAATGGGCGACAGGACTTCGCCGGCACCGACGACATCCGAATACAGCACATGGGCAGTGATTTCCTGCGACACAGTACACGCCCTGGTAAAGGCAGTACCGGCAGGTGCGACAGCGAGTCCGCGAATTTCACCGGGAAGGTGATCGGCTGGCCAGTTTCCGACGTCGACGACCAGGTCGAAAAACCAACCCATGCCCCGATAATCGGGTTATTGGACAGCAATCAACTATCAAAATTGTCGCCGACTGACCGCGCGCGAGCCACTGTTCGTCATATGTCCAGTAGTTGCACTGCTGAGCGAATGTCTATCAAGCGTATGCCGGCGTCGAGTTGGCTGCGGCATCGCCAGAATACTTATGTCGCGGAAATACTCTGAGACACAATGGAATAGGGCCTGCATCAGGACGTCGATTCGATCAGCATGTGCTCCAACTGGACCGCGCCGTCGGACTTCTCACCGACACCTACCACTGCGACGAACTCGCGATCGCCGGCACGTCGCTGCAGGAGAGTCCAGGAGTTGGCGAGATACCAGCTTGCCCCGGTGGTACCACGCGGGCCCAAGCCGGCGCAGAATATCCAGTAGCGACCGGGGTGCAGCTCCGGACTGGGCCGCACCCGCGCGATGACGCCGACGTTGTGATCCGCGCTCGAGTCGTACCGACTACCGTCTGTCAATTCCAGTTGCTCGAAATGGGAACCACTCTCAGCGCCACTGCCGTTGAGAGTGAACAGCGGGCGCTCGACGGTTTCGAGGTACATACGCGTGCAGTCATTGCAGGTCAGCCCGAAGCTGATGTAGGGGCGGTCGCTATCCGCGACGATGTCCCGGTCGCTGCGGATCTCAATCGATTCAGCGGTGTGGCGCTGGAGGACAGAAAATACGTATAGCAGTCCCCGAATTTCGGTCTGCGGCAAGGCAACCAGAACGTCTGAGCGATGGTCGGCCGCAAATGCTCGGACTTTCCTCCCGAATGTGCATCGATAGGGTGTCTCGGCCGGCCGGCATGGTTGCACAGGCCGCAAAGGTAGCTCGAAGGTCGGGTAGACGAGAGTAATCCCGCTGGTGATCATCTCAGCCCCAAGGAATTCCCCGAGTTCGACATCCGCTCCGAGACGATTCGACTCGTGTGCTCGAGCGACTGTCGGTGCGGCCTCTGCCATTTGAAATAATTCCTCGACCGTCCAGCCGGGGAACATCTTGGCCAACACCCGGCAGTGATAGTCGCGGGGAAGCCCGACCATCCTGCCCGAAAGCCACCGATAGAACTGTGTTTTCGCTGGCCCATACCCTGGAGGGACGGGAGGATCGAGCTGTGCGGCACACCGATCGTAGGCAGACAGAAAATCCGCGTGGCTCTTGAGATGCCGCTCCGCCAGCAGCATCTTCAGGACGGTAGCCAATGAAACCCCCTAACCCCTGCAACCACCACCCTGGTGGCGGCGACTCGACCGACAACCGCAGCCCGGCTGGGCCGTCAACGATGTCCGGAGACAACCCGGACGCAGTACCCCTCTTGGCGATCCACAGGCCAGTCCCGGTGAGGCCGGACCATGGCACCGCATGCACCGGCCCCTCGGCTGGGCCCGATGTTGTTCAAGGCAGGTACGCCAATACAACGGACCTGTTGCCGGCTCCCTCCGAGGCGCCGACCGTGACATGCACGGTTCGACCGAGTCGGCGGAGGCGATCGCCATGATCTACATATCCGAGCCGGCGGTGGAGGTGGTCATGGTTGCACCGAGCCGCACGGTCAAAGGACCCGCGGAGCCAATACACGACACATCGTTCGTACCTCCCGTCGTGCGAGCCGAGGTGGGGGAGAGAGAGGTGATGGTAGGCATTGCACTACCTCCTTTGCCGCGACGGTGTTTCCTCTACTGCACCGGATGGTTGCCCAACTCGATTGATGGCCCGCTCTTTCCATTAAGCCCTTTGCCCCGTTGCAGGGCAACGCATCTCCGATCCGCTTTTGTCCGTATTCAGATTGTTTGCCCGAGTCGCGGTCGACGACCATCTCTCCGCCGACCGCTGGCTCGAGGATTTCGGGTGGGGTGAGCGCACCTTCGGTCATAGTCGGCCGGGATCGTGGGCCGGCCAGGTTGCCATCGGAACCGATGCAGATCTGGCGATGAGGTTGCGAGCCCCGTCACGCGGGCTTCAACACCGCCGCCTAATCGGAAACAAACGAAATGGTCTTGTCGTAGCTGCGGCGGTACAAGACTCGACCCCTACACGCGGAATCCTTCGGGTCGGAGACCTTACCTGCGCGGCGATCACATCGGAGCACCGCTGGACGGTCGGCTTTATTATAAGCGAAAACTATTGCAGCGCTTGCCTTTAGATTAGCCGTGGCTCGCTCGATTCGACAACTGCGATGGTGTTCGTGATCAGGCGCTCGGGCGCGGGCCGGTAGCGATTGACGACCGACCGGGAATCCTTCGGACACCGAGCCGCTGCGCGAATTCGATAACGGACGAAAACGAACGCCTCAGGCCGGTCGGCGGCGGGCTTCAGGGACGTCAATGGAAGTACCGGGCTGCCATCACAACTCGGGCAACCACACGGACCGCAACTGAGAAATCACCACAAACGGTAAGGGGGGCTGGACCGCCGGTGGGTCTTGCCTGCCGGCGGCTCAGCCGCGTCGCGATCGAACCGAAAGCTAATAACAGCTCCAGCGGCGCATGCCTCTCCAGCGGCAATGGCAATGCGAACCGCAAGCGGCCGCACCAGGCGGGCACCCTCATCCGTCTCGCCCATACAGCCCGCGGTGGTGGTTTCATCGAGATCGCCTCGTCGACTGTGAACTGCCGGACCGGGCCTGGATAGCACGCGCGACCGGCTCCGACTCCGGCGCGTGTGCGTTCCACAACTTCGGGTCGGGATGTGTGTCGTTACAAAGTGATTGCGCCGCCGATTGCGCGGATGGCGCGGTAGGCGAGCAGGTAGGTCAGGAATGAATGTGGATGCTCGTCCCGCAGGACATACAGCGCGGTCGTGTCGGTGGCGTGGCCGGGAGTCGGCGGTAGGCCCAGCTCGTCGAAAAGCACCGTCCGCAGGTCTGATTCGGAATCGAGGTCGACCGGCCGGCCGATCGTTCGGCAGGCCGCGGCACGAAACTGGGCAGCCGTGTCGAGCAATTGCCGGCGCCTTTCCGCGCCGAGATCGTCGAGGTTCCCCGTCACCGCGCCGGCATCCATGGAGATCAAGTCGGTCATGACAGGCATTCGTCACCGCCGGGTGCCCGGATCACCGCAGTTCGGCGTGCCTGTCCCGCTGAAGACGGGTGCGTGCGGAAAGCACTGTATTGAACCGGACACGCCGATGATCGAAGAGTCTTCAGACAGGACCGAATCCCCACGCCAGCGCTGTACTTGACTTCGAACATTCACATGCGGTCGGCGATGGAGGCAAAAACAGAACGAAAGTCATCACACTTCAGAATCCCAACCCGGGCTGAATACTCCTATTCGCCCGATTGCGTTCGCGGGGCTCGACGTCGTCCGCGCATGGGGACACGCACCCGCTATGCTTCATAGTCCATGGCGGGGCCGGTAGTTCAGGGTCAGCGCCGACAGGGGAACCAAGATCATCACGAATTGGGCCGTGACGGATTCGAATAGGCGGGATCCGGCCAGTGTGCTTGCGGCTCGCACAAATTCGCTCGGACCCGGCGACGGCTGAAAAACAATTCGACACTGATCGACGGCTGCGGCGGCTGCTACTGGGAAGGACATACTGATGAAGCCAGCCTTCAGAAACGTGCATTGGGCAGGCAAACGCTCGGCTTCGCCGGATACCAAACGGTACCTATGGGTACTGGGGTCGATCGCTCCCGCCTGTGCGCTGTTGCCTTCCCAGCTGGTGGTGCGGACCGGATGGGGGGTGCTGTGGTGGATCGGGCCGATCATCGCGCTGATCCTGATACCCGCGCTGGATTGGCTGGTTGGCGAGGACGGCACGAATCCACGTGACGAGGACTACGAGTTGCTGTCCAACGACCGGTATTACCGATGGTGCACATATCTGTTCCTGCCGGTTCAGCTGACCGGCCTGGTGATCGCGAGTCAGATGTGGTCCGGCCACGAACTCAGCGTCATCGACAAACTCGGTCTGTCCACCACCGTCGGTGTCGTTGGCGCGATCGGGATCAATGCCGCGCACGAACTCGGACATCGCGTAGAACATCTGGAGCGGTGGCTGGCGAAAATCGCCCTCGCCCAGTCCGGGTACGGGCACTTCTACGTCGAGCACAACAAGGGCCACCATGCCCGAGTCGCCACCCCCGAAGACCCGGCCAGCGCCCGGTTGGGTGAGTCGTTATGGGAATTCCTGCCGCGCAGCGTGATCGGCGGATTCCGCTCGGCGCTCCGGCTGGAGGGGGGACGCTTGCAGCGCAAGGGCTTACCGTGGTGGACCGTTCACAACAACATTCTGCAGGCCTGGTCGATGACGCTGGTGTTGTATGCGGCGCTGCTGCTTGCGTTCGGCCCGACCATGCTGCCCTACCTGCTGCTGCAGGCAGTGATCGGGGCCGGACTCCTGGAAACGGTCAATTACGTCGAGCACTACGGACTGTTGCGGCGGCGGCTGCCCAGTGGCCGCTGGGCTCGCTGCTCTGCGGCCGACAGCTGGAACTCCGACCGGATGGTCACCAATATCTTCCTGTTCCATTTGCAGCGACACAGTGACCATCACGCCAATCCGGGACGGCGGTACCAGACATTGCGTAGTTCCGCTGAGGCACCGCAGCTTCCAGCCGGCTACGCCACCATGATTGTGCTCGCGGCCATACCGCCATTGTGGCGGCATGTGATGGATCCCCGGGTCCTGGCGCACTACGCCGGCGATATCACCCGCGCCAACATCCACCCGCGCAAACGCAACACAATTCTGGCAAGTCAGGGCGATGCCGCCACCGCATGACCGGGTCCATTGTGTACGGCCGACCTCTCCCGGTCGTCTGGGCGGTTGCCGGATGTCCGGGTCGAGAAATGCTTCGTACACCAGTGGAGTGTGCTCGATCGCCGAGCGCCGAGCACGAGCCCGCAACCAGTTTCAATGACAAACAATGGTGTGCGAGTGAATCTCTCGGTTCGATGATGCCAGGGGGTCGAACAGGGGCATGCTCTGATCGCCTCCTGGACTTCTATCGCGTCTCGGTGCGTCGTGTGGAATATTTTGCGCGAAAACCGCACTGGCGGAGGACGTCTCGCTCGTTGAGGTATTGCTACGTTCAGGTCTCGAGATCCTCGAGTTCATCGGTGATCTCGCCGCGACATTCGCGTGCGTTCCCCGGGGGTTGATGTATTCGATTGCCAGTCGCTGGAGAAACGCACTGGTTTCGGTGGCGGCAACGGTGAACCGCCATCAGCGAGTAAACGCGTCATTTTCGTTGATCTCGAACGCGTTGTCGAACCGTATGCGATCGAAGGTACCCGGGCAACGAACGCGCGACCACAGACCCTTGATAAAGTCATTTCGCATCGCCCTGCGATAGGCAATACTCCCGGCAGCTTCGTCCAAGTAAAGGATGTGGGCTTGTGAGAGCGTTCCTGACCGTTGCAGTTTCCGTTCTTGTCGGTTGTGTGTTGTTGGGCAATCAGCCCGCTCGGGCGGACCAGGGTCCGTACAGCGGGCCTGCGGCGCCACCGGTACCCGGGAATCCCCTATCCTCCCCGCTTCAGAACTGGATCAACGAGAACATACCGGCGCCATTGTTGCCTGCAGATCCGCTACAATCCGCCAGTGATCAACAGGCGGCATTGTGGCGTGCGGTGTTGTCGCCCGCGACAGGGGATCCGACCTTCGACGAATGGCCCGCGAATCTCGCCGACCTGAGTCCCGGGCAGATCATCGAATCACGTGATGTGACAGCGACGGCCGGCCAGCATATGGCGACACCGATCGGGCGTGCGGTGTTGTTGAAGTTCCGCTCCACCTCGGCGACGGGCGCACCCTCCTTCGGCACCGCGACATTGATCATCCCGGCGGCCCAATGGAACGGTCCGGGTCCCCGCCCGGTAGAGGTGAATGCCGTGCCGATCAACGCACTCGGGATGCACTGCACACCGGGCTATCAGCTCTCACACGGCATACTCGACAGGCCCAACACCGATCTCGCCTGGTTTCTACCGTCCATCTGGTCGGCCCTCGACGAGGGACACGCGGTTCTCCTGCCCGACCACGAGGGCCCGCTGATGGCATATGCCGAGCCGAATGTGGCCGGGCACGTGATGCTCGACTCTATACGCGCCGTCCGCAACGCCCTGTCGGCCGAGTTCGGGGACAGCCGTTATGTGGCCATCGGCTACTCCGGCGGAGCGATCGCCTCGTACGCGACTGCGATGTTGCAAACCGAGTACGCGCCAGACCTGTCGAATGTCCTAGCGGGCGTCGCCTCGGGTGGACTGGTCACCAATTACGCGAACATGGCCCACCGCTTCAACGGCTGGATCGCATCCGGCATCCTCATGTCGGTGTCGCTTGCGATAGCGCGCGAACATCCGGAGATGCTCCAGTACATGAACCATCTCGCGCAAGTGGTGGCGACTTCTTCGATGCGAGATATGTGTGGTGATGCCGATGGGCCGCTGGGCGTGGTCGGGATCCCGATGGACGTCGCGACGAATATCGCCAACTCGCTCGACAGCCCGATTGCCCAAGAGCTGTACGGCCAGCTGAATCTGACGAATCGGAAGTCGGGTGTACCGCTGTACATTTACCACGGTGCGTCCGATCCCTGGATTCCCATCGAGGACGCTCGACGGATGTACGACGAACAATGCAGCCGCGGTGTTCCGGCCGTCTTCCGCATCGTGCCCGGCGAGCACCTGATCGGTTACGTCACCGGCCATCCCGGACTCGACGGCTGGATCAATGAACGGCTGCGTAGCGCACCGGCACCGAGCGAATGCCCTGCGCCGCGCTGAGGCTGGGTTGACGATGCCATACCGCTGTGTCGCGACTTCGCCGGCGAAAGGCATTGTGGTGACGTCCGACTTATGGCGGCAGGGTGCCTCGCGCCCGCCGTTCAGCGGCCGACAACCCTAACATCTACCCGGCCAGCCCACGGGAAACGGCGAGCGCGACAGGATCGGCGATCACGTGGAGTCCCCGGCAGACGCGATCTTGTGTCGAGAACCCATCCGGCGGGGACTCCACGCCTGGACAATCAGCGGATGCCGGGCCTGGTCCCGCCATCGCACCCCAACAGACCGCGCTGGGCCGGCGAAATCGAGGTGTCGTCGTACAGGGTCTCCGCGAGCTACAACTGGAGCTGCAATGTGAACGAGAAAGGCCCCTCTCATTCGCGATTCGCTGCTGAGAGGGGCCTTTCGAAGCGCGCCCGGAGAGACTCGAACTCCCAACCTTCTGATCCGTAGTCAGATGCTCTATCCGTTGAGCTACGGGCGCATGGCTATTCAAATGTGTACCCGGCGTACCGGGCGGTGGCGGAGGCGAGAGGATTTGAACCTCCGGTCCCCGTGAAGGGACAACTCATTAGCAGTGAGTCCCATTCGGCCGCTCTGGCACGCCTCCTGGTGCCCCTCTTCGAGGGCGCCGGTTCCTTTCGAACCGCCGGGACAGAAGATTACACAGCGGGTGACCGATAGACCAAATCTGCTGGTCAGCGTAGGTACGAATCGAACCATTCGTAGATTCTGGTCTGGGCGTCGAGGACCGTGACGTCGTCGAGGTCGGCGGGGTCGAAGCCGGGCTGGTCGGGGCGGTGGTGGAGGCCGGGGTAGGTGACCACGAGGGTGGCTACGTCGGCACGGGCGGCGGCCTCGCGCAGGCGCTCGACCTGGTCGGGCGGGGTGAGGGGGTCGTCCTCGCCGAAGAGGCCGAGCCAGGGAGTCTGGAAAGCGGGAGCGGCGGCGAGGAGGGGGACGGCCTGCGGGGTGAGCGGCGTCTCGATGCCGGGGGCGGCCACGCTCACGGCCGCGCCGATGCGACGGTTGGTGGCGACCAGGGCGGCGGCGGTGCCCGCGGAGTCGAAACCGAGGACGCCGATGCAGTCGCGGAAGACGCCGTGGTGGGTGAGCCACTCGAAGCAGGCGTCGAAATCGGCGAAGAGTTCGTCGCCGAAGACTCGGTCGGGGGTGTTGGTGCCGCCCGCGGGGCGATGGAAGAGGTCCGGCGCGAGGACCGTCCAGCCGTCGTCGGCGAGCGCGCGCATCAGTTCCAGTAATGGGTCATTGAATTCACGTGATTCGTGCAACACCACTATGCCGCCGCGCGCATGCCCCTCGGGTTCTAGCACGGTGAGCGGAACCGTGGTCGTATCGTGCACAGGGGCCAGCTCTCGATAGATCCCCGACATAGGGCCACTGTAGTTGTGCCAGGTAAAAACGAGATAAATCTTTTTCTGGGGCCCGATATCCCGGACATATTCCGGCCGAGTCCCATTCGGACGCCCGCGGTCCCAGTCCGGGCAAACCAGGCGACACCCGCGGGCGTCCACCCGCGGACGGGACATAGGGTGGAGGGGTGAGCGCGCACATTCGCCCGGACCTCGATGCCATCCCGGCGTACGTCGCCGGCAAGACCCACCCCGGCGCGGTGAAGCTGGCCAGCAACGAGACCACCTTCCCGCCGCTGCCGTCGGTGACCAAGGCCATTGCCGAGGCGGTCGAGCTGTCGAACCGGTATCCGGACAACCACGCCATCGAATTGCGCGGCGCCATCGCGGATTTCTTGGGCGTGCAGCTCGAGAACGTGGCGGCCGGCTGCGGCAGTGTGGCGCTGTGCCAGGAGCTGGTGCAGATCACCTGCTGCCATCCCGAGGACGAGGTGCTGTTCGCGTGGCGCTCGTTCGAGGCGTACCCGATCGTCACCCGGGTGGCGGGCGCGCGGGCGGTGCAGGTGCCTCTGGATGATGAATTCACCCACGATCTGGACGCTTTGGCGGCGGCCATCACCCCGCGCACCCGGGTGGTGTTCGTGTGCAATCCGAACAATCCGACCGGTACCGCCCGCGGCCGGGCGGAGATCGTCGAGTTTCTCGACAGGGTGCCCTCGGATGTCCTGGTGGTGCTCGACGAGGCGTACTTCGAATACCTGCGCATGCCCGCGGAGGACTTCCCCGATGGCGTCGAGCTGGGCCGCACCCGCCCGAATGTGCTGGTGCTGCGCACGTTTTCGAAGGCGTACGGCTTGGCGGGCCTGCGCGTCGGGTACGCGGTCGGCGCACCCGAGGTGATCACCGCACTCATGAAGGTGCATATCCCCTTCAGCGTGAGCCGGGTGGCGCAGGCCGCGGCCATCGCCTCGCTGGAGGCGCGGCACGAGCTGCTCGAGCGCACCGATGCCGTTGTGGCCGAACGGGATCGCATGCGGGAAGCGCTGATCGCGGCGGGCTACCGGGTGCCGGTGAGCCAGTCCAACTTCGTCTGGCTGCCGCTGGGCGACCGCAGTGCCGAGTACGGCGCGGCCAGTACCGACGCGGGGGTCATCATCCGCCCCTACGGCGCGGACGGCGTACGCGTCACCGCGGGCGACCCGCACGAGAACGACGCCTTCCTGCGCTTCGCCACCGATCCGGCGACCGTCGCGCGATTCCGCGTCCGCGGGGATCAAGCGCACGGCTGAGAGCCTCCGGCCCCGAGAACGCGTGCCGGCGATTGCCGAGCGATTCGTACATAGCCGGTGGGTTGTCTCAACGGTTGCGAAATACGTCGTCGCCCGGGCATACGCCGGGACACGGCCTACTACCCGATGCCCAATCCCGCCGCCATGGTCGGCCAGGAGCGCGGCAGTTCGTCGGCCCAGTAGGGCCAGGAGTGGGTCCCGGTCGGGCGGCGGTTCACCGTCGCCGGAATCCCCAATTGCGCCAGCCGGTCGGCCAACTGGCGGGTGCACATATCGGCGCCCGCCTCGATGGGGCCGCCGAACAGCACCGCGTTGCGCAGGTCCGGATTGTCGGGAGTGTCGTGTTCCCCGGGGAGCCCGCTGCCCGACGAGAGATAGATGGCCTTGCCGCGCAAGGCTTCCGCGTGCGCGAGCACATCGTGGTCGGCCCACTGCGGATCGTCGGACGGGCCGAACATATTGTCCGGATCCCCGCCGAAGGTCCCGACGACCGCGCGCGCCTGCGCCTGCCCGAAATCGGAACTCATTGAGTAGCAGCCGCTGTGCGCCGCGACCGCGCGATACAGGCCCGGATTGCGGGCGGCGAGCATCATGGCGGCCTCAGCGCCCATGGAGACGCCCTCGAGGCCGTTCATGCCGTCCCCGCCGAAGCGGGCGTCGATGAGCGGCGGCAGTTCACGGGTGAGGAAGGTCTCCCAGCGGTTGGTGCCGAGCTTCGGATCGCTGTGCCGCCAGTCGGTGTAGTAGCTGGCCGGCCCGCCCAGGGTGAAGACCACGGTCACGTTCTTGTCGGCGAAGAAGCGCAACGCGCCGGCCCGGACGGTCCAGTTGTTGGCATCGGATGAGGCGCTGCGGCCGTCGAGCATGTAGACGGTGGGGCGGGGACTGTCGCGGTGCGCGGGGAGCAGCACCTGGATCTCGACGGTGCGGCCCATGGCGGGGGAGGCGACGAAGACGCTGAGGAAGTTCTCGGAGATCGGCTCGACCCGGTCGATGCGGGCCTGCGGGGGATGCACCGGGTCGACACCGGGAGCGGATTCCTCGTTGGAGCCGGTCTCGACGGGTGGATCGGTCGAAGCCGGAGGGGCTTGGAGGGTCACCGCACCGGTCAGGAACCCGGCGGTCGCCAGGGCACCGATCAGGCGACTCGTGATGCGACGGCTGGCCACCCAGCCACATTTACCAGAAACCGTCAATCGGAGGCCAGATCGCGTTCCCAGCGCGTCTCGATATCGGTGAAACGCCACACCGCCAGCGCCACCGCCCAGGTGAGCACGAACAGTCCCACGATGATGTAGCCCAGGCCACCCAGATCCAGATTGCCGATCCAGGCCACGAAGCCCGAGGTGATATCCAGCTTCTCGACGAAGATGGAGACGATCTCCTGGGTGCCGATGAGCAGCGCCACCGCCACCGACAGTCCGGTGACCACCAGGTTGTAGTAGATCTTGCGCACCGGCCGAGCGAAGGCCCAGTCGTAGGCATAACTCATGAACGCGCCGTCGAGGGAATCGAACAGCGCCATGCCCGCCGAAAACAGCAGCGGCAGTACCAGAATCGCGTACCAGGGCAGTCGGGTGGCGGCCGCGCCGCCCGCGACGACCAGCAGGCCGACCTCGGTGACGGTGTCGAAGCCAAGCCCGAACAGCAACCCGACCGGGTACATCTGCCACGGTGCGCGTACCAGCTTCACCACCGGCCCGAGCACCCGGTTGAGCAGGCCGCGCTCCTCGAGCGCGCGCTCGAGCCGCGCCTCGTCGAAGTCGCCGCCGCGCATGCGCCGGTACACCTTCCAGATGCCCGCCAGGGACACCAGATTCAGCAGACCGATGGCGATGAGGAAGGCCCCCGAGATGCTGGCCCCCCACAGCCCGGTCCAGCGGTGCAGGGTCGACCCCTCGTCCTCGAGGGACCCGGCCAGCGCCCGCACGCCGAGCGCGAGCAGCGTCACCATCGCGAACACGATGCTGGAATGCCCGAGCGCGAACCAGAATCCGACCGTGTGTGACTTGGCGCGGCCGTTCTCGGCCACCAGTTTTCGCGTGGTGTTGTCGATGGCGGCGATGTGATCGGCGTCGAAGGCGTGCCGCATGCCGAGGGTGTAAGCGGTGATGCCCAGTCCGACACCGAAAACCGAGCCCCGCACCACGTGATGACCGGGCGCCACGAACAGCAGTAGCGTGCCCCAGCCGAGGACGTGCAGCGCCAGGACGGCCAGACCCATTCCGATCCAGCTTCGCACCGGCACCCTCATCCGTCGATGATGACGACCCCGCCGGGGATTCGAAAAGTCTTATCCACCTGCGGGTTCTCAGCGGAAGCGGAGGGATTTGAACCCCCGGTCGCTTTCGCGACGCTCGCTTTCAAGGCGAGTGCATTCGGCCGCTCTGCCACGCTTCCAGGCGATTGATCGTAGCAGTGTCCAGTCTGCCCTACGCTCCGCTCCGGGCAGGTTCTAGGCCGCGAGGTCTCGATCCGTCCTTCGCACCGCTCCCCCGCTCCAAGCGCAGAGAGACGAAGCGCGGTCCAGAATCGAGACGGACGCGAACCTTCGAGTTCATGTCAGTCCGGGCAAGGTCCGACCCTGAACCAGTGTGGTGATCGGCGGCGAGATTCACCAGATCCAGGACCGCGGCCCCGCGGCCCGCTGGCTGCCGCCCATATGGGCCTCAGGCGCACTGCTGTTCGGGGTGAGCCACCTCGGGTCGGCCGTGGTCCGCCTCCGGCCGCGGCTCCCTGTTGTGACGGCGTTTGATCGCCCCCTGCTCAACTCGGCGGCCCGGACGAACGGTTCCCAGAGCGGGGATTCCTTCCGCCGGGTCGGCCTAAACCCGTTAGGACGAGATCATGGTCCGGCTCAGATCGTGCAGGCTGCCGCAACCCGAAAGCCCCATGGCGGCATCGAAATCCGCGAGCAGGCAGCGCAGCGCGTGACGCACGCCGTCGGCCCCGGCCAGTCCCAGACCGTACACCCAGGGGCGGCCGTAGAGGACCGCCTTGGCGCCCAGAGAGAGCGCGATCATCACATCCGAGCCGGTGCGGACTCCGGAGTCGAACAGCACATCCGCGCGATCGCCGACGGTGGCCACGATGGTCGGCAGCGCGTCCAGCGCGCCCACGGCCCCGTCGACCTGACGGCCGCCGTGATTGCTCACCACCACCGCGTCCGCGCCCGCGTCCACCACCTGGCGGGCGTCGTCGGGATGCAGCAGGCCCTTCACGGCGATGGGAAGTTCGGTCCAGTCGCGTAGCCGAGCGATATCGGCCGGACGCAGATTGTGATTGCCGAACAGTCCGACCCAGGTGAGTACGGCCGCCCGCATCGCCTCCTCGCTCTCCTCGGGCGGGGCGCTGAGTTTGGCGCGGAAGACCGGATCGGACAGATAGTTGGCAATGCCCTTGCCCTGCAGGAACGGCAGGTGCCCGAGCGCCAGATCGCGCGGCCGCCAGCCCAGGCTGGGGGTGTCGGCGGTGACGACAATGGCCTTGGCTCCGGCCTTTTCGGCGCGCTCGACGAAGGAGCGGGCCAGCTCCATGTCATCGGGCCAGTACAGCTGGTACCACCAGTCGCCGGCGCGCGCGCCGACCTCCTCGATGGTGGAGGAAGCGGCGGTGGACAGGCACATGCCGATGCCCAGTTCCCGGGTGACCTCCGCGACCAGGGTCTCGCCGCGCTCCCGCAGCAGGCCCAGCACACCGATCGGCGCGGTGAGAATCGGTGCGGCCAAATGGGTTCCGAGCACCTCGACGGAGAGGTCGCGCGCGCCGGGACCGCTCGCGCCGCGCAGCATGCGCGGCAGCAGCCGGTATTTCTCGAAAGCGGCGAGATTGGTGTGCGCGGTGCGCTCCGACGATGCGCTGCCCGCCACATAAGCGAAGGCCGCCGGATCCAGCACTTCCCGAGCCCGCTCTTCCAGGCCCGCCGCCGTCATCGGTAGCGCCGGGACCGTGCCGGCCAGGCCGGAGAGATAGATCTCGTTCTGGAAATCGACGAAACTGCTCATGCTCCGGAACGCTAGTACCTTCCACCCCGGCGCGGAGGGGGTCGAACTCACTTTCCCGGGCGTAACTTCTTACGGCCCGGACGTGCTGAGTTACCGGACGTACTGAGTTATCAGCGCTTACGGACGCGGACCAAGGCGCGCGGCGCATCGGTCGCGACGAATCCGGACATCGCCATAGCAGCCAGGATGACCATGCCGCCGAGGACGGCGAGGGTGGTGATCATGGAATCTCCTTTCGAATGACTCCACGGTGACGGCCGATGCTGAGAGGACGCTGGGCCAACGCCGAGGACATGCCAAGTGATCATCCCGTCGCATCTGCTACGGCTGTCCGGAGACGAAGAACGTAATCTTCACCGCATGAAGGCGGTGACGCTCGACGGTTTCGGTGGGCCCGAGGTCATGAAATGGGCGCAGGTGGACGATCTGCCCGCGCCCGGACCGGGCGAGGTTGCGATCGATGTGGTGGCCGCGGGGGTGAACCGCGCGGACCTGCTGCAACGGCAGGGTTTCTATCCGCCGCCGCCCGGGGCCAGCGAGATCCTGGGCCTCGAGGTGTCCGGGAGGGTCGCGGAGGTCGGTCCGGGGGTGCGGGATTGGCATCCGGGTGATCCGGTGTGCGCGCTGCTGTCCGGCGGCGGCTACGCCGAGCGGGTGCTCGCACCCGCCACCCAGCTGCTCCCGGTGCCGGAGGGACTGGACGTGGCCGCGGCGGCCGCGCTGCCGGAGGCGGCGGCCACGGTCTGGTCCAACCTGGTGATGACCGCGGGCCTGCACAGCGGACAATTGCTGCTGATTCACGGAGGTGGCAGCGGAATCGGCACGCACGCCATCCAGGTGGCGCGGGCGCTGGGCGCGCGGGTCGCGGTCACCGCGGGTTCGCAGTACAAGCTGGACCGGTGCGCGGAATTGGGCGCTACGGTGCTGATCAATTACCGCGAGCACGATTTCGTGACCGCGCTGCGCAGCGAATATCCCGGCGCGGACATCATTCTCGACAATATGGGCGCGGCGTATCTGGAGCGGAATGTGGAGGCGCTCGCCGAGGACGGGCACCTGGTGGTGATCGGCATGCAGGGCGGGGTGAAGGCGGAATTGAATCTGGCTGTGCTGCTGGGCAAGCGGGGCTCGATTCACGCCACCAATCTGCGGCGCCGGCCCGAGACCGGGCGCGGATCGAAGGCGGAGATCATCACCGAGCTGCGCCGCCACCTGTGGCCGCTCATCTCCGATGGAACCGTCGTGCCGGTGGTGTCGGCCGAGGTTCCGGTCACCGCCGCCGCCGAAGCCCACCGGCTGCTGGACTCCGACGAGACGGTCGGCAAGGTGATCCTGCGGATCCGCGAGCTCTAGGTATCCAGCGCCGCCAGCGCGCGGCCGAGCTGGTCGATCTCGAAAATCGTTGTGTAGGGCGCGAGTCCGATGGTCACGGCACCGCCTTCGTCATTGACGCCCAGGGCGTCGAGGAGGCGGCTGCCGCCGTGGGATCCGCTCAGCGTGCCGATGCGGGCGTCGGCCAGCTTGGCCGAGACCTTCTCCGCCTGCATGCCCGAGATGGTGAAGCTCACCGTCGGGATGCGGGTGGAGGCGCGGCCGATGACGGTCAGGTTGGGGATGGTGTCCAGCACCGCCATCAGGTGCTCGAAGAGATGATCGTGATAGTCCTGCAGGGACGTGATCGACATCTCGAGGCGCTCCCGGCGGGTGCCCTTGGCGCCCTCGTCGAGCGAGGCCAGGTAGTCGATGGAGGTGGTGAGGCCGGCCAGCAGAGCGTACTGGTGCCCGCCCACCTCGAGGCGTTCCGCACCCTTGGCATAGGGATTCAGCGACATGGACGGGATCCGGTCCAGGAACGCGGGGTCTCGGAAGACCAGCGCGCCTATCTGCGGACCGCCCCACGCGGGCGCGCTCAGCGCGATCACGTCGGCGTTGAGCTCGTCGATGTCGAGAAGCGCGTAGGGCGCGGCGCCGAAGCAGTCGGCGACCAGCAGACCGCCGACCTCGTGCACGCGGTCCGCGGCCACCCGCACCGCGGGCGCGGAGCCCACGATCGGTGAGGCGGCGGTCAGCGCCACCAGCCGGGCCGTGGGGCCGATGAGCTCCTCGAACTGCCAGGCCGGCATTTCGCAGGTCTCGATCTCCACTTCCGCCCAGCGCACGTGCGCGCCATAGCGATTCGCGATGCGGAGCCACGGTGCCACATTGGCCTCGTCATCCAGACGCGACAGCACGATCCCGGTGCCCAGACCCAGCCGGGAGCTCAGCGATTCGGCCAGCCAGGCCAGCAGCACCGCACGATCCGGGCCGAGTACCACGCCCGCCGGATCGCCGCCGACCAGATCGGCGACGGCCTCGCGCGCGGCCTCCAGGATCGCGGCGCTGCGCTTGGCAGCGCCGTGCCGATTGCTGTGCGAGAAGGCGGAGGTCCGGAAACCTGTTGAGACGGCCCGGGATACCGAATCCGGGACCAGCATGCCCGCTTGCGGGTCGAGGTGGATCCAGCCGTCGCCCAGGGACGGTATGAGGCCCCGCACCCTTGCGACGTCGTAAGTCATGGTGGCCACTCTAAAGGGAGAGGGCACAACAGGGTAACGGTAGGCGGCGTTTGGTCGCCTCCGCTGCGCTCCGGCAGGGTTCGCGGCCGAGGCGCAGGTCTATGGAGTCGAAGGTCCCGGTCCTCCCTCCTCCGCTCCGCCGAGACGGAGGTCCGTCAAGCAGCGGTCCAGTCCAGGACGGGCCGCGAACCACCGAGTCCTGCCGCTCGGCCTTGACATCGGAACGGACGTTCGGCATGTTTCACGCGTCATTCCGGCCGAGCGCGCGCTGCGAACCGGGATGGTGGTTTAGCGGGTTCGGCTGGTATTCGGCAGGATGGGGCTATGACGCAATCGGATGAGGTTCCGGAATCCATCGTCGTGATCGGTCCCGAGGGGAAGCCGCTGTTCATCCCGGCGGCGGCGCAGATCGGCGGAGAGCCGGTGGAGATCGCCGGACCGGTTGCCGGTGAGGATCATTCAGGCGATTCGGACGGCTCTCACGACAAGGAGGAGTCGCTCGCCGACATGGTGGAGCAGCCCGCGAAGGTCATGCGAATCGGCACCATGATCAAGCAACTGCTCGAAGAGGTCCGGCACGCGCCGCTCGACGATGCCTCCCGCACCCGGCTGCGCGAGATCCACCGCACCTCCATCCGCGAACTGGAAACCGGTCTGGCGCCGGAACTCCGCGAGGAGCTCGAGCGGCTGGCCCTCCCCTTCACCGACGAGACCGTCCCCTCCGACGCGGAACTGCGCATCGCCCAGGCCCAGCTGGTCGGCTGGTTGGAGGGCCTGTTCCACGGCATCCAGACCGCGCTCTTCGCCCAGCAGATGGCGGCCCGCGCCCAGCTCGAGCAGATGCGTCAGGCGCTTCCGCCGGGCATGAGCCACGGCGACCTGCGCACCCAGCAGAATCCGGGCGGCGGCCAGTACCTCTGACGCACTTCGGAGGGCGTACGCCGGTGGTTCGCGGCGCAAGCGCGGAGAGACGGAGTTCTCGTTCCGGACCGCGGCTCGATAGGTCCCCGTCCGGGTGCCGGGGAAACGAACGACTCCATGGATCTGCGCCTTGGACGAGGGACGAACGACACCCTCGGGGCCGCGAACCCGCCCGTAGCGAAGCGGACGGCAAATTCATTCAGCTAAGGTCGGGTGCTGTGCCTGCTGCTGCTCCCCCCGACTCGGTGACGACCGACGTGCGCCCGGACAATGAACCGGTGCCACTGGTGTCGGACTCCCAGTCCTTCGGTCGCGCATTCAAGGATTTCCGCGACGGGTTCTCCCAGCGTGAACTATGGCTGGCACTCGGCTGGCAGGACATCAAGCAGCGTTATCGACGGTCCGTGCTCGGACCGTTCTGGATCACCATCGCCACCGGTTTGCAGGCGGCCGCGATGGGCGTCCTCTACGCGACGCTGTTCGGGCAGTCGCTGAGTTCCTATCTGCCCTATGTGACCGTCGGCCTGATCGTCTGGAATGTGATCAACGCCAGCATCCTCGAGGGCTCGGATGTCTTCATCGCCAATGAGGGCCTCATCAAACAGCTGCCCTCGGCGCTGAGCGTGCACGTGTATCGCCTGGTGTGGCGGCAGTTCCTGTTCTTCGCGCACAACCTGATCATCTATGTGGTGATGGTGGCGGCCTTCGGCATCTGGCGGCATCTGCACTGGTCGGGCCTGCTCGCCATTCCGGGCCTGATGCTGCTGTTCCTCAATGCCATCTGGGTCACGATCGTGTTCGGCATCTTCAGCACCCGCTATCGCGATCTGGCGCCGATCCTGGGCAGCACCACGCTCATGCTGTTCGTCCTCACCCCGGTCATGTGGAAGACCTCGGCCCTGTCGGGCACCGCGAGTGACCGCGCCAAGCTGGCCGAACTCGTCCCCACCTTCCACTATCTGGAGATCGTGCGCGCGCCCCTGCTGGGCGACCCGATCCACCTGCGCAGCTGGGTGGTGGTGCTGTCCATCACCGTCGTCGGCTGGATAATCGCGATACTGGCTATGAAGAAGTTCCGTTCCCGCGTCCCCTACTGGGTGTGAAGGCTCAATGACCGACCATGTGAGTATCGAGACCCAGAACGCGTGGGTGGAATTCCCGATCTTCGACGCCAAATCCCGATCGCTGAAGAAGGCGGTGCTGGGGTCGGCCGGCGGCGCCATCGGGCGCAACCAATCCGATGTGGTGGTCGTGGAGGCGCTGCGGGATATCACGCTGTCGCTGAAGGAAGGCGATCGCATCGGCCTGGTCGGCCACAACGGCGCGGGCAAATCGACACTGCTGCGGCTGCTTTCGGGCATCTACGAACCGACCCGCGGCAGCGCGCGCATCCGCGGTCGGGTGGCTCCGGTCTTCGATCTCGGCGTGGGCATGGACCCGGAGATCTCCGGCTACGACAACATCGTCATTCGCGGCCTGTTCCTCGGGCAGAGCCGCAAGCAGATGCTCGCCAAGATCGACGAGATCGCCGAGTTCACCGAATTGGGTGACTATTTGGCCATGCCGCTGCGCACCTATTCGACAGGTATGCGGGTGCGCCTGGCCATGGGTGTGGTCACCTCCATCGATCCGGAGATCCTGCTGCTGGACGAGGGTATCGGCGCGGTCGACGCGGAGTTCATGAAGAAGGCGCGGGTGCGCCTGCAAGAATTGGTCTCGCGCTCCGGCATTCTCGTCTTCGCCAGCCACTCCAATGAATTCCTGGCCCAGCTGTGCGATTCCGCGATGTGGATCGATCACGGGCAGATCCGCATGCAGGGCGGTATCGAGGACGTCGTGCGAGCCTACGAGGGCCCGGAGGCGGGCGATCACGTGGCGCAGGTGCTGCGGGATCTGGAACGTGAACGTGAACCGGAACGGAATCCCGCATGAGTGAGCAGTCGGCCCCCGTCTACGGCGACGATGCGCGCATCGTCGCCATCGTGGTCACGCACAAACGCCGGGACCTGCTGGCCCAGTCCCTGAAGGTGCTGTGCAGCCAGACCCGCCAGGTCGATCACCTGATCGTGGTGGACAACGGCAATGAGACCGAGGTCGGGGAGCTGGTGAACCAGCAGCCCATCGAATCCACCTATCTCGGTTCGGAACACAATCTCGGCGGCGCGGGCGGGTTCGCGCTCGGCATGCTGCACGCGCTCACCCTGGGCGCGGACTGGGTGTGGCTGGCCGATGACGACGGGCGGCCCGAGGGCCCGGATGTGCTTGCCACACTGTTCGATTGCGCGCGGCGGCACGATCTGGTCGAGGTGTCACCGGTGGTCGCCGATATCGACGATCCGGACCGGCTGGCCTTCCCGCTGCGCCGCGGCGTGGTGTGGCGGCGGCTTCGGTCGGAGCTGGGCGACGAGGACTTCCTGCCGGGCATCGCCTCGCTGTTCAACGGCGCGCTGATCTCGGCCGTGGCCGTGGACAAGATCGGCGTGCCGGACCTGCGGCTGTTCGTGCGCGGCGACGAGGTGGAGGTGCACCGGCGGCTGGTGCGGTCGGGTCTGCCGTTCGGCACCTGCTTGCAGACCGCCTACCTGCACCCGAACGGTTCCGCCGAGTTCAAGCCGATCCTGGGTGGACGCATGCACACCCAGTACCCGGATGATCCGGTCAAGCGGTACTTCACCTACCGCAATCGCGGGTACTTGATGTCGCAGCCGGGTATGCGAAAACTGTTGCCGCAGGAGGTCGCCCGCTTCGGGTGGTTCTTCCTGGTCCAGCAGAAGGATCCGGCCGGGCTGATGGAGTGGCTGCGCCTGCAGCGACTGGGCCGCCGCGAGCAGTTCGACAAACCCAAGTCGTAGGGCTCGAGGAATAGGTTGCGCCACCAGCGGCGTCGGCATGGATGTGCTGACCTCGCTGCTCCACGGCACCGTCGCCTTGGTCGGCCCCTCGGGCGCGGCCAAGTCCACGGCTCGCCGACGCGCTGCTCGGTGCGGAAGTCTTCGCACACCAATATGCACCTTGTTGCATAGTATCGAGTTCTGGCTTACCGTCCGAGATGCGACAGTTTCCGCCCCACCGGGCCCTCCGGGCGCGGATGATCGGACTCGGGGCGACAACAGCGGAACAGGAGCGGACCATGACCGAAGCAACCGAGCAGCTGGCGGGCCGGACCATGATCATGTCGGGCGGCAGTCGCGGCATCGGGCTGGAGATCGCCAAGCGAGCGGCGGCCGACGGCGCGAACATCACCCTCATCGCGAAAACCGATGTACCGCATCCCAAATTGCCCGGCACCATCCACACCGCGGCCGCCGAACTGGAACAGGCCGGCGGCACCGTCCTGAAATACCTGGGCGACGTCCGCGACGACGAGGCGGTGGCCGATGCGGTGCGGCAGACCAGGGAACGCTTCGGCGGCATCGACCTGGTGGTGAACAATGCCTCGGCCATCGACCTGTCGCCCACCGAGGCGCTGCCGATGAAGAAGTACGACCTCATGCAGGACATCAACTGCCGCGGCAGCTTCCTGCTGTCCAAGCTCAGCATTCCGGCACTGCGGGAATCCGCGGAGGCCGGGAGCAATCCGCACATCCTGACCCTGTCGCCGCCGCTCAACCTGGATCCGAAGTGGGCGGGAATGGCGCTGGGCTACACCATCGCCAAGTACGGAATGTCGCTCACCACATTGGGTTTGAGCGAGGAGCTGCGCAAGTACGGCATCGGGGTGAACTCGCTGTGGCCGCGGACGACCATCGCCACGGCGGCGGTGAAGAACCTGCTCGGCGGCGAGGAGATGGTCGCCACCTCACGCACGCCGGACATCTACGCCGACGCCGCCTACCTGGTGCTCACCTCGCCCGCCAAGGACACCACCGGCAACTTCTTCATCGACGACGAAGTCCTTGCCGCACATGGCATCACCGATCTCGACAAATACCGGGTAGTGCCCGGCGACGGGCCGCTCACGACCGACCTGTTCCTCTGAGCTCGCTCGGAGCCTGTCCGGGGCTCAGCCGAGCGCGACGGCCTCGCGCTCGGCGAGCGCCTTCAGCGTGGGCAGCCGCTTGCGCGTCATCAGGAAATCGATGAAGACCGGGCGTGGGACGAAGACGCCGCAACCCACCAATCATCGAGATCGTCTGGCGGGCAGGGGAATAGACCGGAAAGCAGGTAGTTGACCGGAAGTATGAGTATTGCCCTTGTCACAGGTGCGAATCAAGGTTTGGGGCGGGCTGTCGCGGAATTGCTGGCGCGGCGGCTCGAGGACGGGTCGACGGTTTATCTCAGCGGGCGCAATGCCGAACGGGTGACGGAGGCGGCCTCGGCGATTCCCGGTGCGGAACCGCTGGTCCTGGATGTGAGTGACGACCAGGATGTGGCGGAGGCGGCGCGGCTGATTCGGGAGCGGCACGGCGGGATCGACCTTGTGGTGTCCAATGCGGCGGCGCGCCGCAGCGCGGATCGCAGCGACGCCGAGACGATCCGGGAATTCGTCGAGACCAACAATCTCGGGACGTCCCGGATGATCCGGGAGTTCGGGCCGCTGGTCCGCACCGGCGGCCGATTCCTCATCGTGGCCAGCGCCTTCGGCAGCCTGCGCTATCTGGATCCGGCCCTGTGGCATCTGTTCGACACCGAGACACGCGATCTCGCGGATATCGACCGGGTCATGCTGGAGTATGCCGACCTGGTCGAGGCGGGCAAGGATCACGAGGCCGGGTGGCCGGCGTCGATCAATACCGTGTCGAAGATCGGGCAGGTCGCCTCGGCCCGGATCTTCGCCCGCACGGATGCCGCCGCGCGCGGCATCTACATCGGGGCGGTCTGTCCCGGGCTGGTCGACACCGAGGCATCGCGGCCGTGGTTCACCGACATGTCACAGGCGCAGACGCCCGAAGCCGCTGCGGTGGATGTGGTTTCGCTGGCTGTCGACCCGATCGACCCTGCCGTCGTCGGGCAGTTGGTGCAGCATCGTGTGGTGATCGGATGGACGACGGGCATGGATGGCGACCCGCAGCAGCCAGACCGTCGCTGAGACCGACCATGGCCCGGGACAAAGGGTCCCGGGCCATGGTCAGGGGAATATCTTGCTGTCTAGTCGATTCCGTAGAGGCGTTCCCAGTTCGCGCGACTGGTGAGCTCCGGCATGGCGGCTCGCCACCGACGCTGGAGGTCCGGGAGTTCCTTGCGCAGCTGACGAAGCACCCGGTAGGCGCGCAGCAGTAGGCGGCGGGCGGTTTCCTTGTCGCGCACGCGGACTCGGACGCCGGACTGCGAGGCGTCGGTGACGACCACATGGTCGAACAGGCCGACGTGCCACCAGTGGGCGTCCTCGCGGGTGACCGCGACCGGGCCGGGAATGACGCGGCCGGTCCACTGGATGAGGGCGCGCTTGTAGAGGACCAGCAGCGGGTGGCTGGGCTCGCCGCCGGCCCGGCGAACGTGCAGGTGCGCGTTGGGGACCGGGGAGGTGGCGGCCGGATGCTTGATGGTCTCCGGATAGTCCGAGCGCGAGCCGCGGGCCTTGGCCAGCGCCTCGATGCCGCCGTCGCGCAGGATCTCCGGACCCTTCAGGTAGTCCTCGATGCCCTGCAGGGTGGTGTGCGCCAGGCCGTACTGCATGCCGACCAGGTATTCACCGATCTCCCGGAGCAGCTGGCGGGTAATGGCCTTCCCGTCCAGATCGTGGTGCAGAGAGGACACGATGAGCGAGTTGCGCGAGGAGAAGTAGCGCGCCCAGTCGTCGAAGTCCTTCCAGTAGAAGTCGGCGTGCCACACCGCGGCGTTCGGCAGGGTGACGGTGACGAAACCGTTCTCCCGCGCGCGCAGGCCGTATTCCACGTCGTCCCACTGGAAGAAGATCGGCACCGGCAGCCCGATCTTCTTCACCACCTCGGCCGGGATGAGGCAGGTCCACCAGGCCTGGTAGCCGGCGTCCACGCGGCGCTCCTGGTGCTTCTTGAGCATGGAGGTGTTGCGCAGCGCCTTGGCCACCTTCTGGCCGTGGCGCAGCTTGCCCAGATTCGTCTCCTCCGCACCGACATTCAGGTAGTCGGGGTTGAACAGGAACAGCATCTGTGCGCCCACCAGGGTGGGCTCCACGGTCATGTTGGCGAAGGCGTTGAGCCGCAGCACCGTTTCCGGCTCGCACAGGATGTCGTCGTCCATGAGGATGACGTCGGCGTGCTCGTTGGCGGCCGACACCTCGTAGAGGCCGCGCGTGAAACCGCCCGCGCCACCGAGATTCGGCTGCCGGATGTAGCGCAGCTTGTCGCCGAACTTGGGCCGGGTCCGCGTGAACAGCGCCTGGTCCTGCACCAGATCTGTGCCCTGGTCGACCACGTACACGGCATCGATGAGCGACAGCACGGTCGCGTCGGAGGCCAGGGCCGCAACGGTATCGGCGCAGTCCTGGGCGCGGTTGAAGGTGCAGATGGCGATGGCCACCGGGCGCACCTGCTCGGGTGCGGCCGCGGTCCACTCCAGGTCGGTGATCACGGCCTCGCCGCCGAGGGCCTCGATCTCCAGCCACAGCGCGCCGCCGTCGACGTACATGTCCAGCGGTGCGCGCAGCGCCACCCGGCCGGTCTCCTTGACCACGGCGGTGTCGACCACCCGGCGGTGACCCGCGATATCGGACGCGGCCAGCCGCACCCGCACCTTGCCCGTCACCTCGAGTGTCATGCCGACCTCGACCTCGGTGACCCGGGTCCACCGCTGCCAGTAGGCCGCGGCGAAGCGCCCGAAGTAGGTATTGGTGCTGACCGACGCGCCCTTCTCCAGGCGCAAAGTCCGCCGTTCCCGGGTGACCTTGCCCTTCGCGACCGCATACAGGTCATCGCTGATCTTCGGCGCGGGTCCGCAGAAGATGCCGCGGGCCAGCACCAGCCGATCCGGCGCGGCGTGTTCCGCGCGCAGGGTCGCGGGAGCCTCCTCGGCGATATTCGGGTTTTCGGTTTCGGTCACGGCCTGCCCAGCCGACGCATCCATGAATCCCTCGACATTCTTTGAACACTTAGACACCGGCTCATCCGATGTGGACGTCACGGCCACCATCACGCTCGGCGGGGCCGAGAATAACAGTGCCCATTCGCCTCCGCCGCGCTCCGGGCACGGCGCAGGTCGACCGAGCCGGTCGCGGCGCTCGTGTCCCGGGTCTTGCCTCCCTTGCTCCGCCGAGGCGCAGGTCTATGAAGTCGTTCGATCCCGTTTTTGCTGGAAGCGGCGCGGAGGCGGAACGCAGTCCGGACCGGGGTGGACGCGAACCCGTGGGCGGTCAAGCCTTATTCGTTTCTGGCCCCGCATTGGCGAAGACGAATTTCCCGTACGCCCAGAATCGGAACCCCATGGCCACCGCCTGACCGATGAGCGTTCCGGAAACGTTGTCCGCCAAAGGACTGTCCAGTCCGAGGACATAGCGAGAGAAGCCGAGACAGCCCAATTGCAGCCCGATGGCCATCACATTCAGCACCGCGTAGATCAGGATGTGCCGGGCCCCGGTATCGCCGTCGTGGTCGGAGTAGGTCCACCATTTGTTGCCGAAATAGGTGACCACCGTGGCCAGCCCGATGGAGATGATCTTGGCGATCAGCGGGGCGCGGAACAGCGGGCCCTCGCCGCCGACGAAGACCAGCAGATTGTAGGTGCCCGCGTCGACGACGAATCCGATCGCACCGACCACCAGGAACGCCCCGCCCCGCTGCAGCAGGGCCCGGACCTTGCCGGTCAGGGAAGAATTCGGGGCGGCTTCACCCACCGCCGTGGACTCGTTCGCAGACACCGGCCGACGGTACCGCAACCCGCAGCACTCATATACCTGTGAACGTCGGGTACCCTCCCGGTGTTCATATTCGCCTCCGATCAGAGGATTGACCGGGTGGACTCCACCGAGCTTCGTATTGCCGCCATTGTGCCGTGCCACAACGAAGAGGCCGCCGTCGCGAAGGTCGTCACCGACCTCCAGGCCGCCGTCCCCGGCATAGTCGTCTACGTCTACGACAACCTGAGCACCGATGCCACCGCCGAGAAGGCGCGCGCGGCCGGCGCGATCGTGCGCACCGAGAACCGCAAGGGCAAGGGCAACGTGGTGCGCCGCGCCTTCGCCGACATCGAGGCCGACGTCTACCTGATGGTCGACGGCGACGACACCTACGACGCCTCCGCGGCCCCCGAGATGATCCGCACCCTGGTCGAGGGCCCGTATGACCACGTGCTCGGCGTGCGCCGTGAGGTCGAGGCGGGTTCGGCGTACCGGGCTGGTCACGAGACCGGCAACCGGGTGCTCAATAGCGTGGTGGGCAAGGTCTTCGGCGAGAACGTCGAGGACATGCTCAGCGGCTACCGGGTCTTCTCCCGCCGCTTCGTGAAGTCGTTCCCGGCGGTGTCGCGGGAGTTCGAGATCGAGACCGAGCTCACCGTGCACTCGCAGCACCTGCGGGTCCCGCAGACGGCGGTGCCGGTCGGTTTCCGCGATCGGCCCGCGGGCAGCGAGTCCAAGCTGCGCACCTACCACGACGGTTTCAAGATCCTGCGCCTGATCATCGGGCTGGCCCGGCATGAGCGGCCGGTCGCCTTCTACGGCCTGTTCGGCACGCTGGCCTGGATCCTGTCGGTCATCCTGATCACGCCGATAGTGATCGAGTTCTATCAGATTCACCAGGTCCCGCGGTTCCCCACGCTCTTCCTCGGCTTCACCCTGCTGCTGCTCGGCAGCCTGGCGTGGACCGCCGGCCTGATCCTGGACGGCATCCGCCGCTCTCGGCATGAGGCGGCCCGTCTCATGTACCTGCGCTACTCGGCGGTCGGTGAGACCGAGTCCGGCGGAGCGCCGGGCGGTTCGCCGCGATGACGGTGCGGCTTGCCGGGCAGAATCCCAACGGCACAGCAGAATCGGACACCGTGGTTACCGAAGCGAACGACAGCAGGACCCTCGCGTCACCGGACCGGCTTCCGGCGGCCCCGGAGCCGAAGACGGCCGGGACGCGGCGCGCGGTGATCCGCATCGAACGGCGATTCGGTTCGGCCGCTGTGCTTTTCGTGCTGATCGCGGGCATCTTCGGCGCGGTCTGGTCGGTGCTGACGCCCCCGTTCTGGGGCCACGACGAGATCACCCAGTTCGGCCGGGCCTACCAGGTGGCGCACGGCGGCTTCCTGCCCGAGAAGATTCGCGACGACCGCGGTCCGGCGTGGGGCGGCGATATCCCGGTCAGCATCGACGCGCTGATGAGCTACGCCTTCGCCGACTATCAAGACAATCCGGATGAGCCGGACCCGATGGTCGAGGATCCGCACGCCTACGACAAACTCGGCGCCGCGGCGGTCACCGATCAGACCAAGCAGATGTGGTTCACCAATACCGCGGCCTACTCCCCCATTCCATATCTGCCGCCCGCCGCGGGCATCCGCATCGCCGAGACCTTCGATCTCAGCGTCGGCGGCATGGTGCTGGCCACCCGGTGGGCCGGGCTGATCGCGTACCTGGTGATCGTCGGTTTCGCGCTGCGCGTGCTGCGCGGGCACCGGGTGCAATGGTTGGCCTTCACCGTCGCCGTGCTGCCCATCGCGCTGTTCCAGGCCGGGACCGTCACCGCGGACACCGTCACCAACGCGCTCGCGCTGCTGGTGTCGGCGCTGGTGGTGAAGGGCCTGTTCCTCGGCGAGCGGCTGACCAAGCCCGAGACCGTGGCCGCGCTGGCCGCCACCGTACTGCTGCCGGTCTGCAAGCCGACCTATGTGCTGATCGCCATGCTGACCGTGCTGATTCCGGCGCGCCGCTTCGCTTTCGGCGATCCGGAGCGGATTGCGGTGTGGCAGCGCGCCCTGCCCTGGGCGGCCGCCGCCATCGGCGCGGTGTCGTTCGCGGTGTGGATGAAGACCGCCGCGCCGACCGGTGACGGCATGAGCCTGATGCGGCCGGAGAAGGATTGGGGCACCGTGCGTCCGGGCGACCAGTTGCACGGCATCCTCAGTGATCCCATCCACTTCGTGCGCGTGTTCGGCGACAGCATCGCCCGCCGCGACCAGCACTGGTTCGTCCAGTTCTTCGGCGAGCTCGGCTTCTCCTATGTGGAGGTGCCCGCGCTGACCGTCCTGGCGAGCCTGCTCGCCTTCACCGTGAGCGTCGGTGTGGCCGAGCGCTTCTCACCCCGGGCCGCGAACCGCAACCGCACGTGGCTGGTGCTGCTGACCGTGGCCGCCAGCGTGGCCATGATCTACGTGACGTTGTACATGTCCTTCACGCCGGTCGGCTATTTCATCATCGACGGCGTGCAGGGCCGCTACTTCGTGCCGCTGGCGGTACTGGGGCTCGCGGTGCTGTTGCGCTGGATGCCCTTGCGGCTCACCGACGCCGCGGGCCGCGTCCCGGCCCGCACCGCGGCGGTCACCGTGGTGGCGGCCACCTCGGTCTCGCTCATCGCGGCGGTGGTCAAGTACACCACCATCGTCTGGGGCTGATCGCGTTCGGCCGGGTATCGAATCCGCCGCTAGCATGCGCTGGTGGGGATGAGGAGCCGGGTTCCGCGGGCAGGGAGGCTGATCGAGCGGACGGCGGCCGCGGCTCGGTCGTGGTGGCGGAGCCGGTCTCGCCTCCGGCGAATTGCCCTGGTGTTGCTGGCCATTGCCGGCATCCTCGTGACGCCGGTCTTCGCGGCCACAGTGTTCCTGTGGCTCGAAGATGCCGGAACGCCGCCGCCCGATGCCCGGACCCGCGGCCATGACGCGCTCTGGCTCGGTCACGCCTGGGTCGACGGCCGCAAATCCGACGCGGACATCGCACAGCTGGGAACCCTGTTGTCCGGAACTGGGATCAAAGATCTGTACGTCCATACCGGGCCGCTCGGCAATGACGGCGCCCTGTCCCCGGATCTCTATCCACAGGCCGGCTGGTTCGTCGAGGCCGTGCATCGGATGCTGCCCGGAATTCGCGTACAGGCCTGGCTCGGCGATGTGCTCGCCCCCGAATTCGACGGCCTGAATACCGACGATCCGGCGACCCGCGATCATGTCGTCTCCACATCGGCCCAGGTGCTCGATCTCGGATTCGACGGGATTCACTTCGATTTCGAGCCGGTGCGCTCCGGGTCGAGCGGCTATATCGCCATCCTCGATCGCGTGCGCGCCGTCGCTGCCGATCGCCGCGGGCTTGTATCGGTCTCCGCTCCGGTCATCGATCCGCTACCCGGAACGCATTCCGTCGGCCTGGTCCTGTTCGACCATGGGAAATGGTGGCCCCAGGCCTATTTCGCGGAGGTCGCCCGGCGCGTGGACCAAATCGCCGACATGTCCTACGACACCGCTGTGCCGAGCCGCATGCTGTACGCCGGATATGTCGCTCAACAAACCGGTCTGGCGTTGCAGGTCACGCCGCCCGGCACGGATCTGCTCATCGGACTGCCCGCATTCTGGGCCGATGATCTCGGCCATCACGGCGGGGCCGAAACCGTTGCCGCCGCGATCCGCGGCGTGCGACCGGGTTTGGGCCGCACGGCACGCGACCGCCGCGCATTCGGGGTCGCACTCTATGTGGATTTCGCTGCCACCGAACAGGATTGGGCGGATTATCGGCGGGACTGGTCCTAGCCCGCCTTTCGGCCCGCGTCTAGAGCACCTTTTCGCCTGCGGCGAGGTAGGCGGATTCGGTCGCGGCTTTCTGTGGCCGCCACCAGGATTCGTTGTCGCGATACCAGTCGATGGTGGCTTCCAGGCCCTTGCGGAAGTCGCGATACTCCGGCTCCCAGCCGAGTTCGGTGCGCAGCAGGGAGGCGTCGATGGCGTAGCGCAGATCGTGGCCGGGACGGTCGGTGACGTGGTCGAAGTCGTCGGGCGCGCGGCCGAACGCCTCCAGGATCAGCTCCACCACGGACTTGTTGTCGCGCTCACCGTCCGCGCCGATCAGATAGGTCTGCCCGATCCGCCCGCGTTCCAGGATTTCCCAGACCGCGCTGTTGTGGTCGTCCACGTGGATCCAGTCGCGCACCTGATGACCCGCGCCGTAGAGGCGGGGGCGGATGCCGTCGATGAGATTGGTGATCTGGCGCGGGATGAACTTCTCCACGTGCTGGTAGGGCCCATAGTTGTTGGAGCAGTTGGAGATTGTCGCCGCCACCCCGAACGAACGCACCCATGCGCGCACCAGCATGTCACTCGAGGCCTTGCTGGCCGAATAGGGACTCGACGGGTTGTAGGGGGTGTTCTCGCCGAATGCGGAGGGGTCGTCGAGTTCCAGGTCGCCGTACACCTCGTCGGTGGAGATGTGGTGGTAGCGCACCTGATGGCGACGCACCGCCTGGAGCAGCGAGTAGGTGCCGACAATATTGGTCTGGACAAACGGCCACGGGTCGGCGAGCGAATTGTCGTTGTGTGATTCGGCGGCGAAATGCACCACCGCGTCCACCGCTCCGACAACGTGCTCTACCAGCGCGGTGTCGGCGATGTCGCCGTGCACGAACTCGATTCGGTCCGCAACCGGGTCGAGTGAGGCGCGGTTGCCCGCATACGTGAGTTTGTCCAGCACGGTGACATGCACTCCCGGACGCTGGGTCACGGTCTGGTGCACGAAGTTCGCGCCGATGAAGCCGGCACCGCCGGTTACGAGCAGTCGCACAGGGAAACACTACGTCGGCCGGAGTGGGCGGCGACGATGGGTCCGGGAAGTTGCCCTCTCTACACCCTCGAGGCCGCCGCTGTGGGCGGATTCGGACATCCGGCTGAAACAAATGCACTTAATTGAAACCCGGGCGCTCGGTCGAAATGTCGCAATTCCAGGCTCTCGCCGTGACATTCGCATAAGCACCGTCACGACTTTCCGTCAACATGTGTGACCTTCATCACATAGAGAAGGTTAGGTAACAGTCCGGCGGATCGTATATCTACGTCAAAACCTGTTCCTTGCAGCGGATTTCCGATACCTTGCCAACCGCACGATCGACATGGTGAACAGAAATTGAACGAACGGTCACAGGGGGTTCACCGCTCGTTAGCTGTCCTCCATTTCGATTCGTCATGTCCCCCCGAGCTCTTCGATGAGGTTTCAACAAATGCTGATGAGGAAATTCGCCGCCACCGCGGCACTGGCCGTCGCTGCCCTGGGCGTTACCGCCGGGACCGTGAACGCCGCCCCGGCCGCCGACGACAACGGCGCCATCAACTACGCGGTCACCACCACCGACACCAGCAGCATCCTGCGCACCGACGCCGGTTCGCTGGTCAACGACAACGGCAACCTGGAGATCAAGGCCTCCAACGGCACCGTCGTGGCGAAGATGCCGCTGAGCTTCCGCGTCGACGACTTCGAGTTCCCGATCGCCGCGGAGATCTCCGACCGCACCGCGACCCTGACCCCGCAGTACGACATGGACCACGCGGTCTACAAGCCGGTCGCCCTGCCCTACGAGGACCAGGCTCCCTGGAAGTCGGACTACGACCGTGAGCAGGCCGCCTTCAACCGCATGAAGGACACCATCGGCACCGGCGCCACCATCGGCACCCTGGTCGGTGGTATCGGCGGCGCGGCCGTCGGCTGTGTCGCGGGTGTGGCCGCGGGCCTGGTCGCGACCGGCGCGCTGGCCGGTCTGTTCGGCCTCGGCCCGCTCGGCGGCTGCGTCCTCGGCGCCGCCACCGTCGGCTTCCTGGGCACCCTGGCCGGTCAGATCTTGATCACCGCGCCGGTCGCCATCGCCGCCGCGATCCAGTACTTCTCCACCGTCAACGAGCCGCACATCCAGGCTCCGGCCAAGTAACACTCCGGCTGTACGTTGAAACCCCCGCCCGGGCTGCCCGGGCGGGGGTTTCGTTTACCTCTGACGCGGAAAGTCTGTGCGCAGGAACAGATGTGGGGCCCGAGGTCAGCGCCCCGAGCCCCACATCACCGAAACAGGCTGTGCATGATCGAATCACGCGGTGCGCGCGACCTGTTCGACCTCGACGCGGGCCCGAACGAATCGAGCGACACTGGCCAGGGCGGCCCGGCTCTCCGGCATGTTCGGGAAGATCGCCATGAAGGCGTGCACCTGCCCGCGCCAGATCTCGAGCGTGGCGGGCACGCCGGACTGGGCCAGGCGCTGGGCCATGATCTCGCTGTCGCGGCGCAGCACCTCGTCCTCGGCGACGATGAGCAGCGCGGGCGGCAGCCCGGCCAGCACATGGTTGACCGGCGACAACCGGGGATCCAGGCGGCCGTTCACCTCCGCGCCCAGCTTCACCACGGACTCCAAGGCGGACAACGGAATCAGCGCGTCGCGGTGGTAGTTGGGGTGGGCGCGCTTCTCGGTGCAGTCCAGATCCAGTGCGGGGCACAGGCCGACCAGTCCGGCCGGGACGGGCAGTCCGGCGTCGCGGGCGCGCAGCGCGGTCGCGAAGGTCATGTAGCCGCCCGCGGAGTCCCCCGCGAATACCACCTTCGAGGCCGGAACCCCGTGCGCCAGCAGCCATTTGTAGGCGGTCAGGCAATCGCCGACGGAGCCGGCGATATCGGTCTCGGGCAGCTGCCGGTATTCCACGCTCACCACCGGCAGCCCGGTGCGCCGAGCGATGGACGCGGCCACGGGACGGTGGGTGTCCAGCCCGCACAGGAAGAAGCCGCCGCCGTGCATGTAGAGCACCGCGCCGTCGCGCAGTGCTTTGCGCGCCCCGGCTGGTCGCACGATCTCCATGCGAAAACCATTGAGCCGTACCTGTTCCCGTTCCACTCCCCGCGGGGCCGGGCGCAGCTTGGCCAGGCTGTTGATGACGGTGCTGGCCACCGGCATGGATGCGGCGGTGACGGGCACCAGTTCGCCCGCGGGACGGATCACGGTGCGGGACACGACCGCCAGCGCGCGGGCGGCGGCACTGGTCCGGTTCGGGTTCTGGACGGGGATGTCGTCGTGGGCCGTAGCCATCGCGCACCTACCTCATTGTTGGCGCGCCGAGCCGTTCGTCCGGTGGACCGATATTCCGTCTCCGGAGGTGGGCTCGGAACCCGGCGCGCGAGAGTCGGCGCTGACATCTCACATAGCGTCATTTCAGAACACCATGAGAACGTGACCTACGCAACAGTTATCGCCATATCGGGACCTCGGTAAACGGCCGTGATCGATTCGAACCCCATCCGGAACCTGGCCGCCGCGCTTCGCGATCGAACTGGCAGACTGTCGAGACATGCGCGGAATCATCCTGGCCGGAGGCACCGGATCGCGGTTGCACCCGATCACGCGCGGGGTGAGCAAACAGCTGGTCCCGGTATACGACAAACCGATGGTGTACTACCCCCTGTCCACCCTCATGCTGGCGGGGATCCGGGACATCCTGGTCATCACCACGCCCGAGGACGCCGACGCCTTCGCCCGGTTGCTCGGCGACGGCAGCCAGTTCGGCGTCTCCATCTCCTATATCGTGCAGCCGGAACCGGACGGGCTGGCGCGCGCGTTCGTGCTGGGCGCGGACCACATCGGCACCGAGAGCGCCGCACTGGTACTGGGCGACAACATCTTCCACGGCCCGGGACTGGGCACCCAGCTGCAGACCTTCCACAACCTGGACGGCGGTGCGGTCTTCGCCTATCGGGTCTCCGACCCCACCTCCTACGGCGTGGTCGAATTCTCGCAGGGCCGGGCCATCTCCATCGAGGAGAAGCCCGAGGCGCCGCGTTCCAACTACGCCATCCCGGGGCTGTACTTCTACGACAACGACGTGCTCGCCATCGCCCGCGACCTGAAGCCCTCCGACCGCGGCGAATACGAGATCACCGATATCAACCGCACCTACCTGGAGCAGGGTCGGCTGCACGTGCAGGTGCTGCCCCGCGGCACCGCCTGGCTCGACACCGGCACCTTCGACTCGCTGTTGGACGCCGCCAATTACGTGCGCACCATCGAGGAGCGGCAGGGGCTCAAGATCGGCGTGCCGGAGGAGGTGGCCTGGCGGCTCGGCTTCATCGACGACGATCAACTCACCCGGCTGGCCGAACCCCTGGTGCGCTCGGGCTACGGAAAGTACCTGCTGGGCCTGCTGGACCACGGGCGAACCTGGGAGTAGGGCATGCGGATTCGGGAACTGTCGGTGCCGGGCGCGTGGGAGTTCACGCCCCGGCTGCACGGAGACGATCGCGGCGTCTTCTACGAGTCGTTCAAGGCCTCGGAATTCGAGAAGGCGGTGGGGCGGCCCTTCGACCTGCTACAGGTCAATATCTCCACCTCCGCGGCGGGTGTGCTGCGCGGCATCCACTACACCGAGAATCCGCCCGGCCAGGCCAAATACGTGACCTGTGTGCGCGGGGCGTTCCTGGACGTGGTGGTGGACCTGCGCCGCGACTCCCCCACCTTCGGCCGCTGGGACGCCGTCGTCATCGACGATGTGGAGCGCAAGTCGGTGTTCCTGGCCGAGGGCCTGGGTCACGCGCTGCTCTCGCTCGAGGACGACTCCACCGTCAACTACCTGTGCTCACTGGAGTACTCCCCCGAATTCGACCGGGACCTGGACGCTTTCGACCCGGACCTGGCCATCGAGTGGCCCACCGTCGGCCGTACCGGCCAACCGCTCACCTTCGTCCGCTCGGACAAGGACGCGGCGGCCCCGCGCCTGGCGGATGTGAAGCGGTAGCACTGCGCGCCTCCACTCACAAAAGAGTCCGGGGCCCACCGCGAGTGCGGTGGGCCCCGGTGTTTTCGGAGGTGACAACTGATTTCGCGAGGATCCGGGTAACTCATCGGGTACGTCCACATTGGTTCCGCACCCAATCGGCCGCACGCGTGCACGGCCGTCGACGGCTCTCAGCTGTGCGCCGAAGGCTCGGGGAGGCGGGCCTGCCGGGAACGCAACCTGGGCAGGAAGACCGTGAGTGCGACGAGGGCGCCGACGATGGACACGCCGGCGGCGAATTCCAGGCCCGGACGGTAGGTGTCGAGCATGGCCGACGGAGTCGGGTTGTTCGGCACGTTCGAGGTGACGATGGCGGTCGTCACCGCGAGGACGATCGCCGCGCCGACCTGCATGGCGGTCTGCAGCACACCGGCCGCCAGACCCTGCTCGTCATCGTCGATTCCGCTGGTGGCCTGAATGTTGATCGCGGGGAAGCCGACCCAGCCGATGCCGACCAGCAGCACCGCGGGCAGCAGCACGGTCAGATAGGACGGCGCGGTGTCGATGCGCAGGTAGCTGAGATAACCCACGGCCATGACCACCATGGTGACCGCGATGATCGGTCCGGTGCCGAAGCGGTCGACGAGCTTGTCGGAGACAAAGGCCGAGGCGACCACCAGCAGTCCGACCGGCAGCAGTGCCATGGACAGCTTCAACGGCGACCAGCCGAGGGTGTCCTGCAGGTACAGCGTGGTGATGAACTGCCAGCTGAAGTACGAGCCGGCGACCGCGATGATGGCCAGGCTGGCCCGGACCAGGGTGGGCTTGCGCAGGATGCCCAGGCGCACCAGCGGGTAGGGCACCTTGCTCTCGGCGTAGACGAATGCCGCACCCAGCACGGCCACCGCGACGAACGATCCGATGGTGCGGGCCGAGCCCCAGCCCGCCTGCGGCGCGGAGACCACGGTATAGACGAGCAGCAGCATGGTGGCGGTGGACAGCAGCGCGCCGATCAGATCGTGTCCGCCCTCTTCGGCGGGCTTGTCCTTGGGGACGAGGAAATACGCGGAGATCAGCGCGGCCAGTGCCACCGGAACCGGGAGCAGGAAGGTCCAGCGCCAACCGAGGCCGGTCATCAGACCGCCGAAGAGCAGGCCCATGGAGTAGCCGCCCGCACCGAAGACGGTGTAGATGGACAGCGCCTTGTTACGGGCCGGACCCTCGGCGAAGTTGGTGGTGATGATGGACAGGCCGGTGGGCGCGGTGAACGCGGCGGCCAGGCCCTTCACGAAGCGGGTCAGGATCAGCAGGGCCGCGGAGCTGACCAAAGCGCCTGCCAGCGAGGCCAATCCGAAGACGGCCAGCGCGATCAGGAAGACCTTGCGGCGGCCCAGCAGGTCGGCGGTGCGGCCGCCCAGCAGCAGCAGGCCGCCGTAGCCGAGCACGTATCCGCTGACCAGCCACTGCAGGGTCGAGGTCTGAATGTCGAGTTCGGTGCCGATGGAGGGCAGCGCGACGCCGATCATCGACACGTCGAGGCCGTCCAGGAACAGCACGATGCACAGGGTGATGAGCATGCCCCAGAGCCGGGTGGTCCATTGGGTGGAGTCAGCCGCGGCGCTCACTGCGGGGCGGATCTCGGTGGAAGTCACGAGAGGGGACAGTACATGCGCACGCATCAAATGCACAAGCATTTAATGCGGTTGCATGTTTATGGCGGACGGACTAGGATGGCGGCATGCCGAAGCCGACAGCAAGCGCCGAGAGGGGGAGCGCCGTCGCCCGGCCCGTCACCACGCCCGTGGAGGCGTCAGGGCTGGTGGGTGAGTGGCGCGATCTGCTGGCCCGGCACGCGACGACCTCGTGCGCTCTGGAAAAGGAACTGCAAGGCCGCCACCACATCGGGCTCAGCGAATTCGAGACCCTGGACCGCCTCGTCGAATCCGGCAGCGACAGCTGCAAGATGAGCGATCTCGCCAACGACATCTACCTCAGCCAGAGCGCGCTCTCCCGCACCGTGGCGAGACTCGAGCGCGATGGACTGGTGGATCGCACGCTGTGCACCGAGGATCGGCGCGCGATCTTCGTCTGTGTCACGGAAAAAGGGCGCGAACTGCACAAGCAGGCCGCGCCCACGCACCGTGCGGTGCTGGCCGAGAATCTCGGCTAGATCGCTTCGCGAAGCGTCTCGATCACCGGAAGTGCCTCCACCGCAATGGAACTGACGGCCGCGGCGGCCTCGCGGTAGCGCTCCACCTCATGCTCCTTGTCGAGGTACGAGGAGCCGGTGAGCGATTCCACGTACACCACCGGCGGCTCGGTGGGCTCGCCTTCGGCGGTGGGGAATTCGAGCAACACGAAGCGGCCCGCATCCATGCCGTGGTGGTAGCCGCACTCGGCCGGCAGCAGCCGCAGCCGAACATTGGGCAGCTCGGCGAGTTTGCGCAGCCGGTCCAGCTGGCCGCGCGTCACCTCGTCGCCGCCGATCCGATGCCACAGCACCGCCTCGGCGATCACCACATCCAGTTGCAGAGGCGAGTCGGCGCGGGTGAGCAGCGACTGCCGTGCGGTGCGCACCCGGACCCGGCGGTCCAACTGCTCGGCCGAGATGCCCGGGTAGGCTCCGGCCAGCACCGCCCGGTAGTACTGCTCGGTCTGCAAAAGCCCAGGGACCAGCTCGTTCTCATAGCTGGTGAGCCTGCTCGCGGCCTCCTCGAGTCCGATGTAGACCTCGTAGCCCTCGTCGATCACGTCACCGTACTCGGTCCACCAGCCGCGGGCCTTGGTTTCTCGGGCCAGTGTGGTGAGCGGTTCGATGGCGTCCTCGGGCGCGCCGTAGATCCGGCACATGGCCTCGACGTCCAGGCTGCGTAAAGAGGTCTGCCCGGTTTCGATGCGCCAGATCTTGGCCTCGGACCATTCCAATCGCTGCGCGGCCACCCGGGTCGTCATGCGCGCGCGATTGCGCAGGTCGCGCAGGTATCGGCCCAGCTGCCGACGCGGCACGGTCGATCCGGTAATCCCCTGCGGTAAAGCCATCAGTCCCCCTATACCAGTGTTGCGATCGCATTGTTGCACAGGACAACTCAGCGATCCATGGACGCGGGACGCGGCCCGGTGGCCAGGATCGGTCCGCTCTGGAGCCTACTTCCGGGAGGAACGGCGGCGGAAGCGCCAGAACTGGACTGCCTGAACGTCTTTGGACAGCTGGTTGACCGGTTCGGCCACATCCGAGAGGGCCTGGAACAGGTCATCGGCCATATCGGAGATGTGGGAGACCCGGGCCGCCAGCCGGGAAGCGTTGAGCACGAATTCCAGCAGCAGACGCACCGTCGCGGCGATCACCAGGCCCAGCGGGATCGCGAACACCACCGCGAACACGATGCCCAGCCAGGCCGAAATCCGCCACAGCCCTATGGTTCCCACGATCGGAATGGCGAAAGCGGCCGCCAGGCCCAGCAGATACGCCAGCGGCAGCAGGGTGCGGGTGGCGGCGCGGTGGAACTGCAGGTCCAGCAGAGCGCGAGCGGCGTCCACACTCCAAGCTCCGAAAGCGCTTGGACTGGTGAACGGTTCGACCGGCTCCTCGCCTTCCTCGTCCTCGGCGATGCGCCGGGACATGCGGCGGGTGGCGGACTCCTTGAAAGCGGCCCAGCGGCCCTCGGCGATGATCTCGTCGAATTCCTCGAGTTCGGCCGTGTTCGCGCCCGATTGATCGGCCATGCCGACGATCTCCTCTCCCGCAGACCTTTTCGGCTGATCCAGTGTCGCCGGTAACGCGGTGGCAGCGCAGGACGAGACAGTGTGGTGTAGAACACGTCACGCCCGCGGGCCGTTGACGGACCCCGATCCGGCGGCAGTGCCCTTGACGGTATCGCCGCAGGCAGGGCGGCTACGTCGGCGCCGTGTCGCAGCTGAGACACAGTCACCATCGGGTCAAAAACGAACTGGGCACACGAAATTCCGGAACAGGACCAAACCCAAGTGAAAAAGAGGGTGTAACGCCCCGAACCCCCCGTTCCGATACGACGCACAGAGCAGGAACGAGATCTACCGGGGAATGGAGAATCCAGTGCGTACGACGTTTTCGTCAGCCGTTGCGGAATCTGCGCAGGACTACATCCGGCGCGGCTGGACGGTCGCCGAAACCGCCAATGGCGCCTGCCTGGTCACCGACGAGGACATCGCGGGCATCGAGGTCACCGGCGACACAGCCGCCTTCGTGCGCCGCTACCTGCGGGCCAACAACCTGACCGGCCCGGTCATCGAGATCCCGGGCGCCGAGCGCCGCGAGATCCACCTCGTCACCGGCCTGCGCAAGGCCGCGCGCGCCATCGAGGCGCTGCGCGAAGCCGGCGTGGTCGTCTACTCCGACGGAGCGGGGATCCCGCTGCCGCCGAGCAAGCTTTCCGCCGGTGCGGCCTGCTGGAGCGTCGCCCCGCACGAGGCCCGCTGGGTTCCGCCGGTGGTCGCCATCGGCGCTGCGGTCCGCGCCGCCGCCAAAGGAGCCCCGCAGGCGGCCCGCATCGCCTCCTGAGACCGGTACCGACACCGGCGACAACGACACGAAACCCGCGAGTGCGCCCCGGCGCTCGCGGGTTTCGCCGTATCCCGGGCCGAACGTTGCAAATTAAGAGAAAGCGGACATAATCCGAGGCTCCCGCGCCGGGAGCTGCCAGGGAAGCGGCTCCCGAACCAGCGCTCCGGTTCGCCCGGATACTGTCACGCGCAAGGCATTCGGGGATCGTACGGCGCTCCGAGATGCGACGCGGAAAGCTGTAGGAGTCCGCACTCGTCCATCCCCGCGGCCGCAGGTGTTTCGCCCGATCGGACTCCGGGCGATCATGGGGTATGAACCACGTCACGGACAGCCCCCGGACCCTGCTACGCACCTGCCCGCTCTGCGAGGCGGTGTGCGGCCTCGAGCTCACCCTGGACGCCAGCGATCACGTCGTCTCGGTCCGCGGTGACCACGCCGATCCCTTCAGCCGGGGATTCCTCTGCCCCAAGGGCGCGACCCTCGGGCATCTGGACGCCGATCCGGATCGGCTGACCGCACCCATGATTCGCGATCGCGCCGCCGACACCTGGCGGGAGGCGAGCTGGGACGAGGCCTTCGCGGTGATCCGGGAGCGGCTGGCGCAGGTGACGGCCGAGCACGGGAACCAGGCGGCGGGGCTGTACCTGGGCAACCCCAATGCGCACACGGTCGCCGGGGCGCTGTACGTGCCGCTGCTCATCCGGGCGCTGGGCACACGGAATCTGTTCTCCGCCAGCACCGCCGACCAGATGCCCAAGCAGGTGTCGAGCGGACTCATGTTCGGCGATCCGCTCACCGTGGCGGTGCCGGACCTGGACCGCACCGACTATCTGCTGATGCTGGGCGCGAATCCGCTGGAATCCAATGGGTCCCTGTGCACCGCACCGGATTTCCGGGGTCGGCTCGAGGCGCTGCGGCAGCGGGGCGGGCGGCTGGTGGTCGTGGATCCGCGGCGCACCCGCACCGCCAAGCTGGCCGATGAGCACCTGTTCGTGCGGCCGGGCAGTGACGCCTACCTGCTGTTCGGGATCGTGCACACGCTGTTCGCGGAGGACCTGGCCGAGGTCGGGGTCGAGGTCAACGGACTCGACGACGTGCGCGCCGCCGCGGCGGACTTCCCGCCGGACCTGGTGGCCGCGCGGACCGGGGTGCCCGCCGAGACCATCGTGCGCATCGCGCGCGAACTGGCCGCCGCGCCGACCGCCGCCGTGTATGCCCGGATCGGCACCTGCACGGCCGAATTCGGCACGCTCACGCAGTGGCTGGTGGATGTGGTCAATGTGCTCACCGGCAATCTCGACTCGCCCGGCGGGGCCATGTTCGCGGCGGGGGCGGCGCTGGGCATCGTGCGGTCGCGGCCCTTCCGCACCGGGCGCTGGCACAGCCGGGTGCGCGGGCTGCCCGAGGCCATGGGCGAACTGCCGGTCGCGACGCTGGCCGACGAGATCCTGACGCCGGGCGAGGGGCGGATCCGGGCCATGGTGACGGTGGCGGGCAACCCGGTGCTGTCCGCGCCCAGCGGCGCGCGCCTCGATACCGCCTTCGCCGGGCTGGAATTCATGGTCAGCGTGGACCGCTACCTCAACGAGACCACCCGCCACGCGGACGTCATCCTGCCGCCCCCGCGCATTCTGCAGTCTCCGCACTACGATTTCGCGCTGCTCAACTTCGCGGTCCACAACTACGCCCGCTACTCCCGGCCGCTGGTTCCGCTGGGCGAGAACGAGATGTCCGAGGCGGAGGTGATGGCCCGGCTGGCCCTGGCGGTCTCCGGTCAGGAATCCCCCTCCGCCTCCTCGCGTTTGCCCGGCCTGGACCCGCTCACCGTGGTCGACGAGATCGTCATCGCCGGGACCCTCCACAAGGCCGGCATGGCCGACCGCCGCGCCGAACTGATCGGTCGGAACACCACCGAACAACGCCTGGACATGATGCTGCGCCTGGGTCCCTTCGGCGAGTGGGCGAGCGGGCCGAATACACCTGCCACCCGGCGAAGTTCGTCCGTGGACGGCGACCCGGACGCCGCCGGCCGCACGGCTGCGGACGCAGGCCCGGGCCGCGGGTCCGAAGGGCAGGTGGACGCCGAACCCGCGCCCGCCGGCGCGGATTCCGCCGGAACCTGGGATGGACGGCTGAATCTGCAAGTGCTGCTGGACAATCCACACGGCGTCGACCTGGGTCCGCTGGAGCCCCGGCTGCCCGGCGTGCTCCGGACGGCCTCACGCAAGGTCGAGCTGGCGCCCGCCGAACTGCTGGCCGATCTGGACCGGCTGCGGGCGCGGCTGGCGGCCGAGCAGCCGGAGATGGTGCTGGTCGGGCGGCGGCAGCTGCGGTCCAACAACAGCTGGTTGCACAATGTGCCGCAGCTGGTCGGCGGATCGAATCGGTGCACGCTGCACATTCATCCGGAGGACGCGGCGCGGCTGGGCCTGAACGGGCGGGCGGTGGTGAAGTCGGCGGCGGGCACGCTGACCGTGGAGGTCGAGCCGACCGAGGACATCATGCCGGGCGTGGTGAGCCTGCCGCACGGCTGGGGACACGGCGACAGCGCACAGACCGTCGCGCGCGAACACGCCGGGGTGAACGCCAATGCGCTGACCGATGATTCGCTGGTGGACGCGCCGTCCGGGAACGCCGTGTTCAACGGGGTGCCGGTGACGATCACCCGCGCCTGATATCGGCCGGATCACCCTGGCATTAAAGACCTTTCGGTATTGAGGTTCGGGTACCGAAGATCGGCGTTACCCAGGGGGATGACGGCCGCCGCCTCTCGTTGAGACTCCATCGAAGCGGACAAATCAGGTATGCGAAATCCTCGCGCCCCCTGGGGATCTCGCATACCTGAGGTCCGAAACGATGAGCAGGATCCCCGCAACCGAAGGCCGAAGACCCCTTGCGAACCCCTTCATCCGGGTGGATCCTCGGTCGGGAAGGCTCATCCGGCAGCGGTCGAGAGCCCCACCAGGGCGGATACGCCGGTTCCCGCATTCGCCACACGAAAATAGTTAAACCGTATAGGATTTCAAGCGGCCGAAGTTCGTGGCCGAGCCTCTTCCATCCGGTATTCAGCTACCAAAGGGGGCGCACGATGCCCGGTATCAGAAACGGCAGCGACGGCGAACGAGAACTGCAGGAGCGATACGGTACCGAGGAACGGGCACAGCGCTTCTACTCCGATCAGGTGCGAGATCGGCTCAATACCCACATGATCGATTTCATCCAGCGGATGGACATGGCATTCATCGCCACCTCCGACAAGCACGGTGAATGCGATGCGAGCTTCCGCGCCGGCAAGCCCGGCTTCCTGCACGTGATCGACGATCACACCATCGCCTATCCCGAATATCGCGGCAACGGCGTCATGGCCAGCCTCGGCAATATTCTCGAGAATCCGCACGTCGGCATTCTCATGATCGATTTCGTGCAAGACCTGATCGGCCTGCACCTCAATGGCACCGCCCGCATCGTGGACGACGCGCTCATGCGCCGCTGCGTCGCCGATCTGCCCGCCGACGCCCGCGGCCGCATTCCGGAGCGCTGGGTGGTAGTGGATGTGGAAGAGGCCTATATCCACTGCCGCAAGCACATCCCGCACCTGGTCCCCGCCCAGCGCGAGATGCGGCAGTGGGGCACCGACAATGTCCGCGCCAAGGGCGGCGACTACTTCCGGGCCAAGGAAGAGACCAACGCCCTGGTCGAGTCCTGAGCGATTGCGGCCCAGCGTCAATCGATCTTGAAGATCACCACGCGCTGAACAATGAAGTTGATCACGGTGGCGGTGCCCTGGGCGACACAGAAGGCGAGCCAGATCCGCCACCAGGCATCGGGCAGCGCGTAGTAGCAGAGCTGGTTGATGCCGACCTGCAACGCGAAGGTCACCGCATACAGCAGCACCACCGCGATGAAGCGCCTGCGGCTCGGCTCGGCCTTGAAGGTCCAGCGCCGGTTGATCAGATACGCCGTGGTCGTCCCGGCGATGAAGCTGAGGGACTTGGCCACCGGCAGTGGGAGCCCCACCAGCTTGAACAACAGCGTGTACAGGCCGAAGTCGACGATGGCCGACAGACCGCCGGTGACCGTGAACCGGACGATCTGCGTCTTGAGATCGACGTCCGTACCACCCGGTTCATCGACGAGGGGCAGCTCGGGCGGCAGGGGCAGATGGGGTTCCGCGGTCACAACGCAGAAGAGTAATGCCCGGGACAAAGGACACAAGCCTCGAGACGGTTATGCCTGTAGCCTCTATGCCGATGTCCACGAAAGCTCAGACCACCACCGCGGCCGCCGCCGAGCCCAGCTCGGCAGGCGAGGGCGAGGGCACCGCGTCACAGGGTTCGTTCGACCTGCCGACGCAGACCCGACGCCTGACCGGTTGGGGTCGCACCGCAGCCACCACCTCGGAAGTGCTCTCCACCAATGACCCGGAGCTGATCGCCAAGGCGGTCGCCATGGTCGCGGAGGACAACGACGCCAAGCCCGCGCACCTGCGTCGCGGTGTCATCGCCCGCGGCCTGGGCCGCTCCTACGGCGATCACGCGCAGAACGCGGGCGGCCTGGTCGTCGACATGACCGCGCTCAACCGCATCCATCGGATCGACCGGGACTCCCGGCTGGTGGATGTGGACGCGGGCGTGTCCCTCGACCAGCTGATGAAGGCGGCGCTGCCGTTCGGCCTGTGGGTGCCGGTGCTGCCGGGCACCCGGCAGGTCACCGTGGGCGGTGCCATCGGCTCCGACATCCACGGCAAGAACCACCACAGCGCGGGCAGCTTCGGCAATCACGTGCGGTCCATCGATCTGCTCACCGCCGACGGCAAGGTGCAGACCATCGGGCCGAAGAAGAACGCCAAGCTTTTCTGGGCCACCGTCGGCGGCAACGGCCTGACCGGCATCATCCTGCGCGCCACCATCGAGATGACGCCGACCGAGACGGCCTACTTCATCTCCGACGGCATCAAGACCGTCGACCTGGACGAGACGATCGCGGTCCACAAGGACGGGTCCGAGGCGAACTACACCTACTCTTCCACCTGGTTCGACGTGATCTCCGGGCCGCCGAAACTGGGTCGCGCCAATGTGTCGCGCGGCCGGCTGGCGAAACTCGATGAGCTGCCGAAGAAACTGCGCAAGAATCCGCTGAAGTTCGATGCGCCGAATCTGCTGACGGTGCCGGATATCTTCCCGAGCTTCGCGGTCAACAAGTTCACGCTGGGCATGGTCGGCGAGGCGTATTACGCGCTCGGCGGCAATTACACCGGCAAGCTGATGAACTTGACGCAGTTCTATCACATGCTGGACGTGATCTCGGAGTGGAATCGGGCCTACGGTTCGAAGGGATTCCTGCAGTACCAGTTCGTGGTGCCGCCCGAGGCCCTCGACGAATTCACCAAGATCATCGTCGATATCCAGGCGTCCGGCCACCATTCGGCGCTCAATGTGCTGAAGTTCTTCGGCCCTGGGAATCAGGCTCCGCTCAGCTTTCCCATGGAGGGCTGGAACACCTGCTTCGACTTCCCGATCCGGCCCGGCCTCAATGACCTGGTGCGTGAACTCGACCGCCGCGTACTCGAGTTCGGCGGCCGTATCTACACTGCCAAGGACTCCCGGACCGACGCGGAGACCTTCCACAAGATGTACCCCCGGATCGACGAGTGGATCAAGATCCGCCGAAGTGTCGATCCCACAGGCGTTTTCATGTCCGATATGGCGAGAAGGCTGGAGCTTCAGTGATCAATGCGGTAGGGAACCCGCAATCCATTCTGCTGCTGGGCGGCACCTCGGAGATCGGCTTGGCGATCTGCGCCGAGTATCTGAAGAAGGGTCCCGCGCGCATTCTCCTGGCCGCCCTGCCCGGTGACCCGCTGCGCGAGGACGCCGTCGCCCAGATGAAGGCGGCCGGCGCCGCCGAGGTGCAGGTCATCGACTTCGACGCGCTCGAGACCGACAGCCACCCGGCCGTGATCGACGCGGCGTGGGCGGGCGGTGACGTCGACGTGGCGATCGTCGCGTTCGGCATCGACGGCGACGGCGAGATCTTCTGGCAGGATCAGCGCAAGGCCGTCATGATGGCCGAGATCAACTACACTGCGGCGGTCTCCGTCGGTGTCCTGCTCGGCGAGAAGATGAGGGCGCAGGGCTACGGCCGCATCCTGGCGATGTCCTCGGTCGCCGGTGAGCGCGTGCGCCGGTTCAACTTCGTCTACGGCTCCACCAAGGCCGGCCTGGACGGCTTCTATCTGGGTCTCGGCGAGGCGCTCGCCAAGTTCGGTCCGCGCGTCACGGTCATCCGCCCCGGCATGGTGCGCACCAGGCTCTCCGCGCACGCCAAGGAGAACGGGCTCACCGTCAACAAGGAAGACGTCGCCGTCCTCGCGGTTTCCGCCTCCGATAAGGGCAAGGAAATCGTCTGGGCCCCCGGCACTTTCCGCTGGGTCATGATGATCCTGCGCCACGTGCCGCGCCCGATCTTCCGCCGCCTGCCCATCTAGGCGACACGTTCCTTCACCGATACGCATGCCGCGTCCGACTCACCGGCGCGGCATGCTCCATTCCAGCCCGAAGATCCCGGACATCCGTCGGGTCGAGTTGTCCCCGCCGGCACCGGGTCCCTTCGTTCGAAGCACTTCCGACGGCAGTGACTAGGCTGGCGCGCGGTCCATGGACACGAACGCGGAGGCAGAGTGCGGATGAGCGAGCGGGCGAGCGGGCGGGGGGGCGTGCTGGCGCGGCGGGCCGGTGTGGCTGTCGGGGAGGCGGTGCTCGCCGCGGTGGTGGCCGCCGGGGTGGCCGCGGTCGGGCTCGAGGCGTTCGCGACCGTGCACTGGCCGGCGTTCAACTCGTCCAATGTGACCCGGGCGCTGACCACCGTGGGGCAGGTGGTCGCGCTGGCCGTGCTGGTGATCGCGGTGGTGCTGCTGCGCCTACGCAAGTGGGTCCAGCTCGCGAAACCGCTGTCCTGGGGCGGGCTTTCGGCCTTCGTGACCGTGACGCTGGGCATGCCGCTGGCCGCGACGAAGCTGTACCTGTTCGGCATGTCGGTGGACCAGGAGTTCCGGACGCAGTACCTGACCCGGCTGACCGACAGCGCCGCGCTGCACGATATGAACTACGTCGACCTGCCGCCGTTCTACCCGGCGGGCTGGTTCTGGATCGGGGGCCGGTTCGCGAGCCTGACCGGTCTGGCCGGGTGGGAGGCGTTCAAGCCGTTCGCGATCATCGGCTTGGCCGTGGCGGCGGTGGTCGCTCTCGTGCTGTGGTCCAACCTGATTCGGGCGGACTGGGCGGTGGCGGTCGCCGCCGCGACCACGGCGGTGACGCTGGCCTACGGCTCGCCCGAGGCGTACAGCGCGGTGCTCACCCTGCTGCTGGGACCCGCCCTGGTGCTGGCCTGGGGCGCTCTGCACCGGCCCGGCGAGGTCGGCGGTGATGTCACGGAACCGACCGCCGGCGGCTGGGGCGCGGTCCTGGGTGCCGGGCTGTTCCTGGGGCTGGCAGCCACCTTCTACAGCCTGTACTTCGGCGTCGCGGTCTTCGCGGTGTGCCTCATGGCCCTGATTGCCGCGGGACTCGCGATCCGGACACAGCACACCTGGCGTGCGATATGGCCGATCCTGGTGCGGCTCATCGGAATCGGTGCCGTCGCGGGTGTGCTGGCGCTGACCGTGTGGACGCCGTTCCTGCTGAAGTTTCTGTCCGGCAAGGCCTCTCTGGGCTCGGGCTCGGCCTTTCACTATCTCCCCGAGACCGGTTCGCGACTACCGCTGCCCATGACCGAATTCACGCTACTCGGTGTCTTCTGCCTGGCCGGAACCATCTGGCTGGTGCTGCGCGCGGGCAGTTCACGCCGTGCTCAGGCGCTGGGGATCGGTGTCGTCGCCATCTATCTGTGGTGCCTGCTGTCCATGGCCGCGACCGCGGCCGGCACCACGCTGCTGTCGTTCCGGCTCGAATCCCCGCTGATCGCGCTGCTCTCGGCCGCTGGCGTGTTCGCCTTCGCCGAGGGCGCGCGGGCGATCTATCAGGCGCTGAACGAGCCCGGCCGGTTCCGGATCGCCGCGGCGGCGGTCGCGGTGGCCGGTGCGATCGGGTTCAGCCAGGGCATTCCGACGGTGCTGGCGGCGGAGATCACCACGGCCTACACCGATACCGACGGCAATGGCGTGCGCGCGGACGCGCGGGCGCCGTCGGCGGTCTCGTACTACCGCGACATCGACGCGAAACTGCTGGAGCAGACCGGCCGTTCGCGCGACGCCAGCGTGGTGCTGACCGCGGACACCAGCTTCCTGGCGATCTACCCGTACTACGGATTCCAGGCTCTCACTTCGCATTACGCGAACCCGCTGGCCGATTTCGCGGCGCGGACCGCCGAGATCCAACGGTGGAGCACGCTGAAGACGCCGCAGGAGCTGTCCGACGCCCTGAACCACTGCCGCTGGCGCGCGCCGGATGCCTTCCTGTTCCGGCGTTCCGGCGACGACTACACGCTGCGGCTCTCGCAGGACGTGTACCCGAACGACCCGAATGTGAAGCGTTTCACAGTTTCCTTCCCCAAGTCGCTCTTCGACGACGCGCACTATCGGATCACCGATATCGGACCGTTCACCCTGGTGACGCGTGTTTGAACAAAGGAACGAGACAAGGATCACTTATCCCCAAAGTTTGTCCAATTCCTGTGGATAAGCATGAGTTTCTGTGGATAACTTCGCGCCTTACCACTGCACTCTCAGAGGAACCCGGTAGCGTTGGCCGCTGATTGCAAGGCATCCGAGGAGTTTGCGCGTGACACAGGGGTGGGTATCCGACCCGGGGGATGAAGGCGGCTCGGCGGTAGCGGTTCTCGACCGCGACGCCCCGGATACGGCTCGCCCCAAGCTGTCTCGACCGCGGCGCGCCGCACGGCGGGTGCGGCTGGCGCGAGCCGATCTGATCGTCTCGGCGGCGTATCTGTCGCTGGCGGTGCTGGTGCTGTCCGGTCAGTGGCGGCACACCGATCGCGGCTATCTGATCAAGAGCGGCCAGGACCAGACCATGTGGGAGTGGTTCTTCGCGGTCACCGCCCACAATGTGGCGCATCTGGAAAACCCGCTGGGCACCATGCTGCAGAACTATCCCGACGGCGTGAACATGATGGCCAATACCGCCATGTTCGGTGTCGGTGTGCCGCTCACTCCGGTGACACTGCTGTTCGGCCCGACCGTCACCTTCGTGCTGGTGCTCACCCTGGGCCTGTTCGGCACCGCCTTCGCCTGGTACTGGCTGTTCTCGCGGGAGCTGGTGGCGTCGAAATTCGCGGCGGCCGCGGGCGGTCTGTTCTGCGGCTTCGCCCCGGCCATGATCTCGCACGCCAACGCGCACCCGAATTTCGTCGTGCTGGCGCTGCTTCCGCTGATCGCGCTGCAGCTGATCCGGATGACGCGGGCATGCGGTGCGCGGCACAAGCGCGGGGAGGCCGAGCGCTCGCTCTGGAGCGCGCTTCGCCTCCCCGCGCTTGCGCCGCGCACCCTCCCGGAGCGAAGCGCAGGGCAGATCAGACACAGTTTCACCCTGGGCCTGCTAGTGGCCCTGCAGATCGCGCTCGGTGAGGAGCCGCTGCTCATCTTCGCGCTGTCCTTCGGGGTCTTCGCGCTCGTCTACTACCTGCATACGCCGCGCGCCGGGCTGCGCGCGCTGCTCGCCATCACCCCGACGGTGCTGCTGGCCGCGCTGATCACGGTGGCGCTCACCGAGATACCGCTGTGGTGGCAGTTCTTCGGTCCGCAGTCCTACCGTTCCATCGATCACGGGCCGATGAACAACGATCTCGAGGCGCTGTTCCAGTTCCCGTCCGAATCGCTGGGCGGCCTGGTCTCGCACGGACAGAACGTGGCCATCAACGCCACCGAGGAGAATTCGTACTTCGGCTGGCCGCTGTGGATCGTGGTCACGGTGGCCGCGGTGCTCATGTGGCGCGAGCGGGCGGTGCGCGCGGCCGCCACCGTGACCGTGGCCTTCACGGTGCTGTCGCTGGGCGCGACCCTCATGATCGGCCACCGCAACACCGGCATCGCACTGCCGTGGCAGCGACTCGAGAATGTGCCGCTGCTGAATTCGGTGCTGGAGTCGCGCTTCACCATGGCCGCTATTCCGGCCATCGCCCTCATCCTGACGCTGGCGACCCAGCGCGCCCTCGATTACTGGAAGGTCTCGGCGACCGACTGGCGGCCGCTGGCCCTGTTCGGCGCGCTGGCCTTCGCCCTGCTGCCACTCACCCCGACCATCCTGCCGACGGTGCAGCGGGCCCCCACGCCGGCCTTCTTCGCCGACGGCACGGTGCGCCGCTACGTTTCGCACGGTTCGGTGGTGGTCACGCCGCCGCCGACCCCGCCGGACGCGCGCGCATTGCGCTGGCAGGCCGACTCGGGCTTCGAATTCCCGCTCGCCGGAGGCTATTTCGTCGGCCCGACCGGCACCTCCAAGAAGGGTCGCTACGGTCCGGACGACCGGCCCACCGCGAGCCTGCTGCTGAAGGCGCAGCAGTCCAACAAGATTCCCGTGGTCGACGACGCCGCCCGCGCCCAGGCGCTGGCCGACCTGCGCTACTGGCGCGCCGACGTGATGGTGCTGCCGCCCACCGACAACAGCGACACCCTGCGCCTGACCGTCGACCAGCTGATCGGGTTCCCCGCCACCTACGTTGACGGCGTATGGCTCTGGGACGTGCGCGACCTGGTGGGCCCGCGCGATCCGGCGTAATCGGCCGACTCGGGTGTCGTCACTTGACGCGGGTATAGGTCACATAGCCGCTCACCGAGAGCGCGCGAGTGATCCTGCCGTTGCTCAACACCAGCTCATGGGTGTCCTGGGGGCTGCAACTGCTGCCGCCGGAGATCACCGTGCCCGCGCCGACGGTGATGTCGCCGGCGCCGGGAACGCCCAGCAGCCGGTAGTCGAAGACGCAGAGTGGCCGGCTGCCGCGCAACACCGTGGAGGTCACCACGGCGTCGTTCAGATTGCCCTGCCGGATGACGAGCCGGTAGTCGTCGGCATTGGAGTCGCTGGTCCCCGACCATTCGCCGACGAAGTCCTGCGGCACCCGGCCCGCGAGCGTGGACGGCGGCACGGCGGCGATGGAGGTCGCCACGCTCGACACGGCGGTGGCCACCGTCGGCACCGCCGCGGAAACCGGTGCGCCACTGGTCCTTCCGTGACTCTCGAGATTCACCGTCACCAGCACGGCGCTACCGCCGATCACCGCGGCGGCCAGCACGGCCAGCAGTCCGGTGACCACACCGCGTCCCACGCCCGCCCCGCCGCGGGCGGGTTCCGGGGCCCGATGCCGGTGCGGCGCAGCGTCTTCGAACGATCCGGCGTTCGCTCCGTAGGCCACGCCGTAGGCGGGCGCGCCGGGGTCGGTGTGATAGTGCCCGGGACCGAGGACGGTCGGATCCGTACGCGGTGAGCGGAGCACGGTCGGATCGGTGCGCGGGGAACGCAGCACGGTCGGATCGGTGCGCGGCGAGCGCGGCACCCCCGGATCGGTGACGAAGCCGATCGGCGGCGTGTCCGACACGGTCGGCGTCGACGCCACCCGCCAAACCTGCCACACCGCATCGGTGAAATCGGCGCAGCTGGGGAATCTTTCGTCCGGATGCTTGGCCAGCGCGCGGTCGAAGACGGCGTCGAAGCCCCCGGGCAGATCCGGACGCACCTGCGAGACGTGCAGCGGCGGCGTGCTGGTGTGCGCGTAGATCAGGCCCGCCAGATCGGTGGCCAGGAACGGCCGGCATCCGGTGAGCAGCACGAAAAGCGTGCAGGCCAGCGAGTATTGGTCGGTGCGCGGATCCAGGAACCGGCCCGAAACCTGCTCCGGTGAGGCGAAGGCGAAGGTAGCGGAGATGTCCCCGGTCCTGGTGACGTGGGTGGTCTCGTCGCGCAGCCGGGCGATGCCGAAGTCGGTCAGCAGGGCACGTTCCGGGCGGCCGTCCTCGGCCGGGGACAGCATGATGTTCGACGGCTTCACGTCCCGGTGCAGCACACCCTTGCCGTGCGCGTAGTCCAGCGCGGAGGCGATGCCGCTGCCGACGCGCAGGGCCCGCTCCGGCGCCAGGCCCGAAAGGCTGTCCGCGTCCGGGCCTTCCACGAACTGCATGGCGATCCACAGCCGCCCGTCGTCGAGGCCGCGGTCGTAGACCGACACGATATTCGGATGGTCGAAGCGGGCGGTGATGTCGGCCTCCCGCTCGAAACGCCGCCAGCCCTCGGCATCGGCGGTCACCTCGTCCCGATTGAAGACCTTGACGGCGGCCAGGCGCGGTAGCCGGGGATGCCGCGCGGCGTAGACCGTGCCCGAGCCTCCGGCCCCGATCCAGCGTTCGATGACGTATCCGGCGATATCCTCGCCCGGCTTCAGATCGGCCATGGTCGCGCACCTACCTACTTCAGGGGAGCCCTTTCGAGCCAGTCGGTCAGGAGGCTGTTCACCGTGTGCCCCGGCCAGCGCAGCACCATGACGAATCGGGATCTCGGATCGCCGTCAGGGAAGGACACGGCGGCGAGCGCGCGATGGGCTTCGGTGTCCGGGGTGGCGGCCGGGTCCACCCCGGCGGCCGTGGTGACCGTCAGGGCCCCCGCGACGTCCTGGTGGGTGACGGCGGTGGTGCGGGCGTCGTTGTCGAAGAAGAGCGCGGCCACGGATTGGCCCGGCCGCGCATCGAAGTCGAGGACGTCGAAGCGGACCTGGCCGGTGGTGTCATCGGCATTGCACAGCACGCGGTGCGCGCCGTGGGCCGCCTCGCCCGGGCCGGGGTCCTTCGGCCGGCAGGAGCCGCCCTGCCAGCCCACCGCGGTGCCATTGGCGGCGAGCTGGCCGATCAGGCTGGGGAAGGCGCGGGCGATGGCGGCGGCGTCACGGCCCCAGGACGCGACCACCGCATCGGCGCTGGTGTACGTGATCAGGCCGCTCACATCGGTTTTGCGGCTGACCCGCCCGTCGGGCAGCAGGGTGAGGGTGGTGGGCCCATTGGCGCGGCAGGCATTGGCCGGCTCGCGGACCACGATCTCGGACGTGCCGACGATGAGGCGATCGCCGTCACCGGGCACCTGGTCCAGAGGCGCGGAGAATTCGCAGTGGAACGGAGAACCGTTGGGCAGCACGCCGTCCACGCGATTGGACAGCACCGGATCGCCGAGTTCGGCCTGCCGCACGGTCAGCCGGTAGTTGGTCTGCCCCTCGGTGGCCAGCCACGTGCCCACGAACCGGTCCGGCACCAGGCCCAGGCCCGTCCGGACGGCGGGGGAGCCACCCTGATGAAGGGCGAAACCCACCCCCGCGGCGGTTACCGCGGCCACCGCCACCGGCACCAGGGTGCGACGATGTAAAAAGTTCTGCCACATCGGTTTCCGGGTGCGTTCGCGCGGGCTCCGAGGCGCCGGACGCGGCAGCGGACCGGCCGGGGCGGTCACCGCCAGGGCCGGATCGGAGTAATACGCCTGGGTGGCGGCGAAAACGAAATCCCCGCAGCTGTCGAAGCGATCCTCCGGATCCTTGGCCATGGCCCGCTCGAAGACCTCGTCCATGGCCGCCGGGAGTTCGGGATTCACCTCGCTGATGCGCAGCGGCCGCTCCCGGGTGTGGGCGTGCACCCAGCCCAGCGGATTGTCGGCGCGGAACGGCCGATGGTCGGTGAGCAGCACGAAAAGCGTGCAGGCCAGCGAATATTGGTCCGAGCGCGGGCCCACCGGCTTGCCGCTCACCTGCTCTGGTGATGCGAAAGCGAAAGTGGCGGAAATATTTCCGGTATGGGTGAGCTTGGTGGTCTCGTCGCGCAGCCGGGCGATGCCGAAGTCGGTGAGCAGGGCGCGCTCCGGGCGGCCGCTGTCGGGATCGGCGACGAGGATGTTGGAGGGCTTCACATCCCGGTGCAGGACGCCCTTGCCGTGCGCGTAGTCCAGCGCGGCCGCGATCTCGGAGCCGATGCGCAGTCCCCGTTCCGGCGAAACATGCTGCAGCTCAGCCGCATCCACGCCGTCGATGAACTGCATGGAGATCCAGAACCGGTCCTCGGCGACGCCGCGGTCGTAGACCTGCACGATATTGGGGTGGTCGAAGTGGGCCGCGATATCGGCCTCGCGCTCGAAACGCCGCCAGACCTCGTCCTCGGCGACCTCGTCGCGTTTCAAGATCTTGAGGGCCGTGAGCCGGGGTAGCCGTGGGTGCCGCGCCGCGTAGACGACGCCCGACCCCCCGGCGCCGATTCGCCGGGCGATCACATACCCGGCGATGACTTCGCCAGGTCGCAGCTCGGTCATGCTTCCTCTTTGTCTTCCGGCCCGGCCCCACGCCCGGTTCGGATAACAACCATCCTGACGGAGATCCGCCGGATCGGCTACCGGTCAGCCGCTCGGAGGCAGAACGTTCGGCCCCGTCGAAGCCCCGATGCCGGGAGATGCGATGCCGGACGCCGGGAGATGCGAAGCGGCCGATGACACGGTCGATAGAGTCGGTGCTCGTGCGCGCAGACTCCCGAGCGTTCCACCGCATCCGCATCCTCGCCCTGGTGTCCGGGTTACTCGGATTCCTGCTGGCGGTGATCACGCCGATCCTCCCGGTCAACCAGGACCGGCCGACACTGCGTTGGCCGCAAGGGAATACGGCCGACATCGCGGCGCCGCTGGTGTCATACGTGCCGCTGAACCTGGACGTGACGCTGCCCTGCCAGGTGCTGCGCGAATTGCCGACCGGCACGCTGTTCTCCACCGTGCCCGCGGCCTCCGGACAGGCCCAGTCGAAGGGCCTGGTCGTCAAGGTCACCGACGAGCCCGACAAGGGGCGCACGGTATCGGTGCTGGTGCGGCTGATTCCGCTGCTGTCCGCGCCGGTGGCGGAGATCCAGGACTGCGCGTCGATCACCGTCCACTCGGACGCCGCCGAAACCCGGGTCGAATTCACCGGGGTCGACCGCCAGGACGGGACGCCGTTCACCGGGAAGGTCGGCGGGGACACCCGGCCGCAGGTCGTGGGCCTGTTCACCGACCTGAAGCGGGACCAACTCGGTACCGCCGGTGCCACCGTGAACATCGACGCGCGCTTCACCTCCAGCCCGACCTGGCCAAAGCGCCTCGCCACGGTCGGGGCGGTGCTCTGCACGCTCATCGCCCTCTACGCCCTGCACCTGCTGGACACCTCCGACGGGCGCAGGCCCCGCCGGTTCCTGCCCGCGCACTGGTGGCGCGTGCGGCTCGCGGACGTCGCGGTGCTGGGCACGCTGGTGGTGTGGCACGTCATCGGCGCCAACACCTCCGATGACGGCTACATCCTGAATATGGCTCGGGCCTCGAAGGTTTCGGGCTACATGGCCAACTACTACCGCTGGTTCGGGGTCGCCGAGGCGCCGTTCGGGTGGCCGTACGAGGTGCTCGCGTGGATGACCCGGATCAGCGATTCCAGCCCGTGGATACGGCTGCCCGCACTGCTGGCCGGAATCGTGTGCTGGCTGGTGATCAGCCGGGAAGTGCTGCCGCGCCTGGGCTCGCGGGTGCGGCGCGACACCATCGCCATCTGGACCGCCGGACTGGTGTTCCTGGCCGCCTGGATGCCCTACGACAACGGGCTGCGGCCCGAACCCCTGATCGCCGCGGGCGCACTGCTGACCTGGTGCTCCATCGAAAGAGGCATCGCCACCGGGCGTTTGCTGCCCGCCGCCGTGGGCGTGCTGATCGCGGGCTTCTCGCTGGCCGCCGGACCGACCGGGCTCATCTGCATCGCGGCGCTCATCGCGGGCGCGCGGCCGGTGCTGCTGATCACCATCAAGCGCGCCCAGGGGCCGGGCTCGTGGCTGCTGCGCTACGGTGCGCTGCTCGCGCCGGGCGTGGCCGCCGGAACCCTGGTGCTGGTGGTGGTTTTCGCCGATCAGACCCTCGCGTCGGTCATGGAGGCGACCCGGGTGCGCAAGCTCATCGGCCCCAATGTGGCCTGGTTCGACGAACGCACCCGGTGGGATTCGCTGCTCATGCTCTCTCCCGACGGCTCGCTGGCCCGCCGCTTCGGCATTCTGGCCATGCTGCTGTGCCTGGGTGTGTGCGTCCTGGTGATGCTGCGCAAGAACGGTCGCATCCCGGGGACCTCGCGCGGGCCGTCGGCGCGGATCCTGGGCATCATCTTCATGTCGCTGTTCCTCATGATGTTCACCCCCACCAAGTGGACCCACCACTTCGGCGTGTACGCCGGGCTCGCCGGATCGGTGGCGGCCCTGGCCGCGGTCGCGGTGGGAGTCAACGGGATTCGCTCACCGCGCAACCGGACGCTGTTCGCCGCGGCGGTGTTCTTCCTGCTGGCCATGACCTTCACCGGGCCCAATGGCTGGTGGTACGTGTCCAGCTACGGCGTGCCATGGTTCGACAAGGCGCCGCTCATCGCGGGCAAGGGCTTCTCCACCCTGTTCCTGGGCCTGGCGGTGCTGTGCCTGTTGATCGCGGCGTACCAGCACTTCCGGGAGCCGTACACCACACCGCGGCCGGTGCGCGGCTTCGACAAGTTCGCCAGCATGCCGCTCACCATCGCCGCGGCCGTGCTGGTGTTGTTCGAGGTGTTGTCGCTGGCCAAGGCGGCCGTCGGCCAGTACCCGGCATACTCCATCACCCAGTCGAATCTGCGTGCGCTGAAGGGTGATTCGTGCGCGCTGGCCAACGAGGTGCTGGTGGAGACCGATACCGCCGGTTCTCCGCTGCGCCCGTGGACCGGGTCGGACGCCGACGGATTGGCCGCGCAGAACACCGGATTCACCCCCAATGGCGTCGCCTCCGACCTCACCGCGGACGCGGAGGAGACCGTCACCGGCAGCGCCAACTCGGTGAACAAGACCGGCAACAAGACCTCCAAGACCACGGGCGCCGGCACCGGCGGTGGCAAGAGCGAGGAGACCGGCATCAACGGCAGCTCGGTCGCCCTGCCCTTCGGCCTGGATCCGGCCAAGACGCCCGTCCTGGGCAGTTACACCGAAGGCGAGCAGCAGGTTTCGAAACTCACCACCCAGTGGTACCGGGCCGATATCGACGGCGTGCGCGACAATCCCGCCTACAAGCTGCTGGTCGTGACGGCCGCCGGCCGCATCAGGTCCTTCGACAAGGACGGCGTGGAGACCTACGGGCAGGACCTGTTCGTCGAGTACGGCACCCGGGACGCCGCGGGCAATGTCACGAATGTCGGCCGGATCCGGCCGATCGATATCGGCCCCAGCCCGTCGTGGCGCAACCTGCGCGTCCCGCTGGATCAGATTCCCGCGGGCGCCAACTCGATTCGCCTGGTGCTCACTGACGCCGACCTCACCCCGCGTCAGTGGCTGGCCGTCACCCCGCCCCGGCTGCCCCGGCTGGAGACGCTGAATTCCCTGGTGGGCGACACCGCCCCGGTGCTGGAGGACTGGCACGTGGGCCTGGCCTTCCCGTGCCAGCGGCCCTTCGACCACCATGACGGCGTGGCCGAGGTGCCCGAATGGCGCATCCTGCCCGACCGGGTGGGCCAGGACGCCTCCAATGCCTGGCAGGACGACATCGGCGGCGGCCCGCTCGGCTGGACCGGATTGCTGCTCGAGTCCGAGACTCGGCCGTCGTACCTGAACCACGACTGGAGCCGGGACTGGGGCGCACTGGAGAAGTTCACCCCGTACGTCCCGGATGCGAATTCCAAGCCCACCCTGGACGTGACCGTTCAGTCCCGCTCCGGTCTGGCCAAGGATTCACCCATCAAAGCCAAGTGAAAGGCGACAACTGATTTCGCGAGGTCCGGGCTAACTCGTCGGGCACGCCCAGAATCGGTTCGGCACCCGACCGCCGGCACGGGTGCGGTTCCGCCGAACGGCGCCCGGAGAATATTCGGGGAGGCGGGGAAGCCCGCAAAATATTCGGAGAGGCGGAGGAGAGTGAACACCGCCACTCTCAGCGATGGCACGTACGATCAGCAACCGTGCCAGACGCCTCCGCAGTCCTCACGAAGCCGAATCCCCCGGCAACCACCCCCGTGACACCGCGCGACTATCGCGTCGCGAAGCTCATAGCCATCGTCGCGGGCGTGCTCGGGACGCTGTTCGCGCTGGCGGCGCCGTTCCTGCCGGTGCGGCAGACCCAAGCCGAGGTGAGCTGGCCGCAGGCCGGGTCGCTCGATCCGGTGCAGGCGGCCCTGATGTCGCAGGTGCCGGTCGACGTGAACGTCACCATCCCGTGTAGCGCGGTCCAGCAATTGGATCCGCGCGGCGGCATTCTGCTGGCAACCGCGCCGCCGCAGGGCAAGAGCGCGGACCTGGAGGCCATGTTCGTCCGCGTGTCCGGCGAGAGCGTCGATGTGCTGGACCGGAACGCCGTGGTGGCCAGCGCCACCCGCGCGGAGATGACCGAGTGCTCCCGGCTCGTCATCACCTCCGACAGCAAGCAGACCTACGCCGACTTCGAGGGCGTCACCCGCACCGTCGAGAAGCCCACCGCCGACGGCGGCCGGGAAATGGTCACCGCGCCGGTCGAGGGCCGACTGCTCGGCGATCTGCGCCCCCAGGTGGTGGGCGTGTTCACCGATATGAAAGGCGCTGTGCCGGAGGGCCTTTCGTTCCACATGACGGTGGACTCCCGATTCTCCTCCTCCCCGACCGTCATCAAGCTGGTGGCCATCATCGCGGCCGTGCTGCTCACCCTGCTGGCCATGGGCGCGCTGGCGGTGCTGGACACCAGCGACGGCCGCGGCCACCGACGCGTCCTGCCGGCGCACTGGCTGAAGCCGACCTGGGCCGACGGCGGCATCATCGGCACCCTGCTGCTGTGGCATTTCGTGGGCGCCAACACCTCCGACGACGGCTACATCCTGACCATGGTGCGTGCGGCCCCGCACGCGGGCTACCTGGCCAACTACTTCCGCTGGTACGGCGTACCGGAGGCGCCGTTCGGCTGGTACTACTACGTCATCCAGGCATTCGCCGAGATCTCCACCTCCAGCCCCTGGGTGCGAATTCCCGCGCTGCTCTGCGGAATCCTGTGCTGGCTGGTGATCAGCCGCGAAGTGGTGCCGCGGCTGGGCAATGCGGTGGCCCGGTCCAAGGTCGCTCTCTGGACCGGCGGCCTGGTATTCCTGGCCTTCTGGCTGCCCTACGACAACGGCCTGCGGTCGGAGCCCATCGTGGCCCTGGGCGCACTGCTGACCTGGGTCTCCATCGAGCGGGCCATCGCCACCTCGCGCCTGCTGCCCGCCGCGGTCGCGGTGCTCATAGCGGCGTTCACGCTGGCGGCGGCCCCGACCGGGCTGATGTGCGTGGCGGCGCTGCTCGCGGGCATCCGGCCGCTGGTCCGGATCGTGGTCCGGCGGCGCGAACAGTTCGGTGACCTCGCCCTGCTCGCCCCCATCGCGGCCGCCGGATTCCTGGTGCTGGTGGCGGTTTTCGCCGATCAGACCTTCGCCGGGATCATGGAGGCCAACCGGGTGCGGCAGGTGACCGGGCCGAATCTGGCCTGGTACGAGGACTATCTGCGCTACTACTACCTGTTCGTCGAGACCGTGGACGGCTCGCTGGCGCGGCGGTTCGCGTTCCTGCTCATGATCCTGTGCCTGATCACCACCATGCTGGTGCTCCTGCGCCGGCGGCAGGTGCCGGGCATCGCGAGCGCGCCGACCTGGCGGCTCATGGGCGTGGTCTTCGGAACCATCTTCTTCATGATGTTCAACCCGACCAAGTGGACGCACCACTTCGGCTCGTACGCGGGCATCGCGGGCTCGCTGGCGGCGGTGACCGCGGTCGCGGTGTCCGCCACCGCGCTTCGCTCCCGCAAGAATCGGTCGGTCTTCCTGGCCGGACTGCTGTTCACCCTCGCCGTCGCGTTCTCCGGTATCAACGGCTACTGGTATGTCTCCAGCTACGGCGTGCCGTGGTTCGACAAGACCGTCTCCCTGCACGGCTTCCAGTCCAACACCCTGATGCTGGTGCTGTTCGGGCTGGCGCTGGCCTTGGTGGCCTGGCAGTCGCTGCGCGAGGGCTACGCCAAGCCGATGGAGAGCGGGAAGACCCCGCGCGGCAAGCGGATCCGCAGGTTCGCCGCCATCCCGCTCACGGTGGTCGCGGCGCTCATGGTGATCTTCGAAGTGGTGTCGCTGCTCAAGGGCGCGGTGCAGCAGTATCCGGCCTACTCGCTGGCCCGCTCGAACATCGACGCGGTCACCGGCAAGACCTGCGGGCTCGCCAATGACGTGCTGGTCGAGGGCGATGTCAACAGCGGCAATCTGACCCCGATCATCGATCCGGCCCATCCGCCCCTCAACGGCGACCCGCTGGCCGGTGAGAACCCGGTCGGCTTCTCCCCCAATGGCGTCGCCGACAAGCTGGACGCCGACAGCGTCGAGGTGAAGCCGGGCACCGGCAACACCTCCACCCAGACCGTCGGCCCGGCCTTCGAGAAGGGCCAGAACGCGGGCACCGGCGGCGGCAAGGGCGCACAGGGCGTCAACGGGTCCACCGTGGCCCTGCCCTTCGGCCTGGACCCGGCCACCACCCCGGTCATGGGCAGCTACCAGGACGGCGTGCAGCAGCCCGCCTCCCTCACCTCCAGCTGGTATCAGCTGCCGCAGCGCTCGGCTGACACACCGCTCATCGTCATCTCGGCGGCGGGCCGCGTCATGTCCGTCGACGACACCGGCAATATGACCTACGGCCAGGACCTGTTCCTCGAGTACGCGCATCGCGATCCGGACGGCACCGTCGGCGAGGTCAAGTCCTACCGCCCGCTGGATATCGGCCCGGCGCCCTCGTGGCGGAACCTGCGCATCCCGTTCTCGGCGCTGTCCGACGACGCCAATGTGGTCCGCATCCGTGCCAACGACCCCATTCTGATCGGCGATCAGTGGCTGGCCTTCACCCCGCCGCGGGTGCCGAAGCTGGTCTCGCTCAACAGCTACCTGGGCTCCACCCAGCCGATCCTGCTGGACTGGGCGGTGGGCCTGCAGTTCCCGTGCCAGCATCCCTTCGATCACCGCAACGGTGTGGTGGACGCGGCGCCCAAGTACCGCATCCTGCCCGACCGCCCGCTGGCGATCAGCTCCACCAACACCTGGCAGGCCGAGGAATTCGGTGGTCCGCTGGGCTGGGCGGAGATGCTGGCGTCCTCCAAGACGGTTCCGACCTATCTGAAGGACAACTACGCCCGTGACTGGGGCTCGCTGGAAGAGTACGAGCCCTTCTATCCGGACCCGGCCGACCCGGCCAAGGCCAGGTTCCCCAAGCCCGCGCAGGTCGACACCCATGTGGTGACCCGCTCCGGGTTCTGGTCACCGGGAAAGATGCGGGTCTTCTGACCAAGCTGGGACATGCCGCGATTCGCGGCCGCCCGCACTTCGCGCGGGCGGCCACTGTCGAGGCGGTTCGTTCGTACGGGACGCGACAACTGATTTCGCGAGGTTCCGGGTAACTCGTCGGGTACGGCCAGAATCGGATCGGCTCCCGACCCCCGGCGCGGGTGGGCTGTCGGCGGCTCTTTGCGGCCCGCTGAAGTCCGGGGAGGCGGCTCAGCTGCTACTTCTTGGCGTCGACGTGCGCGACCCATTCGTAGACGGGCAGGTTGCCTTCCGGAGTGTCCCGCCATCGGGACGTCACTCTGAACCGCTCGTACCCGCCCCCGAATGCCACGCGCAGCTCGACGCCCGGTGGCGTGATCGGGACGATCCGCGTTTCGAGGCCATCCGGCCCGCCTTCGAGTAGCGCCATCGGTGAGGTACTCATAGCTGAAGGCTCTCACATCTATACGGGTCACCCGATAGATTCAGCGCAATCGGCGAGCCGCCCGAACGAGCCGCCCGCGGCCGGGGTCAGAGGCCGAGCTGGCTCAGCAGGCCGCTCAGCAGCCCGCCCACGAGCGGAACCTTGGCGGCGCTGCCGCTGGCGACATCGTTCACCCCGGTGACGCTGACGCCGATGTTCATGCCGCCGGCGGCGCCGACTGTGAGGTCGTCATTCGCGATGATCTTGTAGGTGCCGACGGCCGTCGGGGTCCACTGGAGGGTCGCGTCGCCCGAGGAGTTCACCGGGAAGGCGCCGAGTCCGGCGCTGACGCCGCTCGGATCCACGACCCAGAAGCCCACCTGCGTACCGGGATTCGTGCCGCCGACGTGCGCGGTCACGGCGTAGGTCTGGTTGATGTGCGCCAGCCCGCCCCCGAACGTCAGCCCGGTGACCTGCGCGGACGCGGTCGGTGCGGCGGACATGACCGCCAGGGCGGTCGCGGCGGTCGCCGCGCCGCCGATGATCAACTGCCGAATTCGAAGGGTAGCCATTACTGCTTCGCTCCCAAAGCTCTCATTGCCAAAATTGAAATGCGATGTTTTCACAAATTGAGCCGGGCCGCAATGGCTCACGGCGAAACCGCCGCTACAACGGAAACAGATGATGTTTGCGGGGATTGCGCGGCATTCTCTTGTCGCGGAGCAGATGCAGGGCGCGCCGAATCTCCAGACGGGTATCGGCGGGTTCGATGACCGCGTCGATATAGCCGCGTTCGGCAGCCACCCAGGGCGTCGCCACCGTGGCATTGTAGAAATCGATCATTTGCCGGCGCATGGCCGCGCGCTGCTGCTCCGGAGCCGCCGCCAGGGTTTTGGCCCCGATGAGGGAGACCGCGCTCTCCGCGCCCATGACCGCGATGCGGGCGGTGGGCCAGGCCAGATTCACGTCCGCGCCCAGCTGTTTGGAACCCATGACGGCATAGCCGCCACCGTAGGACTTGCGGATGACCACGGTGACCTTGGGGACCGTCGCCTCCACGAACGAGAAGAGGAACCGGCCACCGCGCTTGATGACGCCGATCTTCTCCTGTTCCACCCCGGGTAGGAAGCCCGGAGTGTCGACCACGAAGACCAGCGGGATTTCGAAAGCATCGCAGAGCCGGACGAAATGGGCGGCCTTGTCCGAGGCGCGGGCATCGAGCGCACCCGCGTAGACCTGGGGCTGGTTGGCCACCACGCCGACCGAGCGGCCGTCCACCCGGGCGAAGCCGCAGATGACGTTGCGGCCGGCGGGTTCCCCGAACTCGTGGAACTCGCCGTCGTCGAAGATCCGGAGCAGGATCTCGTGCATGTCGTAGGCGGCGTTATCGGCGTCGGGCACGATGGAGTTGAGTTCGAGATCCGACTCCGTGATCTCCGGTTCCAGACCGGGATTCACGATCGGCGGCAACTCCTGGCAACTCGACGGCAGATAGCCCAGGTAGTCGCGCACCCACTGGAACGCGGCGGCCTCGTCCTTGGCCACGTGGTGGATATTGCCGTACTGGGCTTGGGAATTCGCGCCGCCGAGCTCCTCGAGGCTGACGTCCTCACCGGTGACCTCGCGAATCACCTTGGGGCCCGTGACGAACATGTACGCCTTCTCGGTGGCGACCACGACATCGGTATTGATGGGCGCGTAGACCGCGCCGCCCGCGCAGCTGCCCAGGATCATCGAGACCTGAGGCACCAGGCCGGACAACGGTTCCTGGCGTCGGCCCAGTTCGGCGTACCAGGCCAGCGAGGTCACCGCCTCCTGCACGCGCGCGCCGCCGGAGTCGTTGATGCCGACCACCGGGCAGCCCACCTTGGCCGCGAATTCCATGATCCCGGCGACCTTGCGGCCGAACATCTCCCCGACCGAACCCCCGTAGACGGTCTGGTCGTGCGAGAACACGGCCACCGGACGGCCCTCGACCAGGCCGTGACCGGTGACCACGCCATCACCGTAGAGAGCGCTCTTGTCGCCCGGATTGCGCACCAGCGCACCGATTTCCACGAAGGTGCCGGGGTCCAGCAGCATAGCGATGCGGTCGCGGGCGGAAGGGATGCCCTTCCTGGCCCGCTTGGCGATTCCCGCATCACCCGCCGGTTCCCTCGCGATGTCGAGCTTGTGTCGAAGGTCGGCGAGTTTCTCGGCGGTGGTGCTCACTGGTCTCCTTTCGGCCCAAACCTACTTTCGCAGAACCCGTGTCGCGGTGGTGCTATTTCGTTGTGGTGTCGATCTCCGCCAATTTCTTGGTGAGGTCGGCGCCGATGGTGGCGATCCGCGGCTCATCGATGATCTGAATGTGGTCGCCCGGGATGTGGACGATCTCCAGATGCGGAATGTGCTCCTGCCAGCCGCCATTCGGCCGCCGCTCGGCGAAACGCGGTTCCAGCTCGATCATTCCGTCGTGGTAGCGATCGGCGAGGTACAACGTCACCTCGCCGTCGTACTTGGACGGCTCGATCTTCTGCAGCTCCTTGCTGTCGATCCACGAGGTGCGCTGGTGCTCGATCACGCCGCCCGGGATGTCGACCCCGGCGAACTTCAGCAGCTCCATGATGATCTCGATCTGCTCGGCGTCGGACGCCGCGGCCAGCTCCTCGAGCTGCTCCTGATCGAGTTCGCCATTGAAGCCGTAGGTCTTCTGCGCGAAGGACTGGTAGCGGCGAATCCGCTCCACGCGCTCCTCGGGCGCATCGCTGAACGGCTCGACCGGCAGGGCCAGATCGATCAGGCCGACGTGCCGGACATCCGCGCCCTCGGCGCGCATGATCTGGGCGACCTCGAGCGCGAACACCGCACCCAGCGACCAGCCGTAGAAGAGGTACGGCCCCTCCGGCTGCCGCTTACGGATCTCCGGAATGTACTGGCGCGCACGCTCTTCGATGGTGCCCTCGACGCGCTCGAGGCCGTACATCGGGGTGCCGGCCGGGAGCCGGTTCAGCAGCGGCTCATACACCAGCGTATTGCCGCCGGAGGCGTGGAATACGAAGACCGGCACCGCGCTCGAACCGGCCTCCTTCGCGCGCAGCGTGCGCACGAAGCCCTCCAGATCGGAGCTGCGGCCCTGGTAGCGCACCACTACCTCGGACAGTTGCTCGATGGTCTTGGAGGCTCGCACCTCGGCCGGATCGACCTCGGCCTTGACCCGCTCCGACAGCCGAGCCACCAGCTTCTCCAGAGTGGCGTCGTCGACCTCGGGCAGCTGGTTGAAGATGCCGCCCGCCGTCTTGCCGGTCACCAGCGCCCAGGTGGCGAAGGCCAGCCGCTCTTCGCCATTGCGCGGGGGCACGTTGTCGGCATCGGTCTCGGCGATCGGCGGGGCCGACTCGTGCTCGAGCGATTCGGTAACCCGCTCGGCCGCTTCGGCTTCCGCGACGATCGCCTCGGCCTCGGCGACCGGCGAGGTGGTCTCGGTGGCGGGCAGCAGTGCGGCCGGATCCTCACCCGCGGCCATGGCGGCGCGGGCCGCGGAGATGAAGTCGGCGTCGACGGCGATCTCCTCGCCGGCGGCCTGCCGGGCGGCGATGTCGTTGAGCTGATCCCGGTGCTCGATCGCGTAGCGCAGCACCTTGCCGACCTCGAGCAGGCTGGCGTCGCGCACGGCTTGGATCTGCAGCTGCGGGATGTCGAATTCGTATTCGACGCGGTTCTTGATGCGCATGGCCATCAGCGAGTCCAGGCCCAGCTCCATGAGCGGGATCTCCATGGGGAGGTCCTCGACCGCGTACCCCATGGACTCGGCCACGATGATGGCGAGGCGCTGCTCGATGGTCTGTGCGCCCTGCGGATCCCAGCGCTCACCGGGGGCCGACGCGGCCACCTCGACCTTGGCGACTTCCTCCGTCATTCCCGCGTGCTGTCGGCCGGAATCCACCGGGATCCCGGCCGCAAGCACGCCGGGATGACCGGAGGTGGAGGTGACGACCGCGTCGAAGAGCGGCCGGAAGACGTTGCCCTCCTTGGCGTGCACCGAAACCGACGCGCCGCCCGGGTGCGGGGTGAGCGTGGTGGTCAGCGTGCCCGACGCGGGAATCGCGCCGTGGGCGACGGACGCGCCGACTGTGACCTCCGAGAGCACCTGTGCGGCAGCGGCATTCACCAGCGCCGCCAGGTCGGTGACGGCGGAGGCCTGCACCTCCCAGACGTGGCGGCCGTCCGGCAGCGCCACGTGCGCACCCGGCACCCGGCCATTGCCCGCTCCGCCGAAGTCGCCGGAGATCTTGGGCCAGTATTCCTTTCGCAGGAACGCGGTGCGCGGGACGGCGGCGTAGGCGCCGGCGGGCAGCAGCGAGGGCAGGTCCACCTTGTGGCCCTGCACGTACAGCTGCGCCAGCGCGGAGATGACGCCCGCGGCCTCGTCCTCCTTGCGCTTGAGGGTCGGGATGAGCGCGGCATTGTGCACGCCCGCCGCGAAGGTGGTGCCCAGGACCTGCATGAGCGCAACGGAATTCGGCGCCAGTTCCAGGTAGGTGGTGATGCCGTTGTCGACGGCCTGACGGATGGCGTTGGTGAAGTACACCGACCCGCGCATGTTCATGACCCAGTAGTCCACGTCGTGCACCGGCGCGTGACCCGCGCGGTAGACGGTGGCCTGATGCACGGTCGAGTACAGGTCGCGCTTGATCTTGGTCGGCTCGATGCCGGCCAGCTCTGCGGCGAGTTCGCCCAGCAGCATGTCCATCTGCGAGGTGTGGCCCGCGCCGCGGGTCTGCAGCACGCGCGCGAACTTGCCCTCGGCCTCGGCGCGCGCGACGATCGCGTGCACCTGATCCGGCATGCCGCCGATCACGGTGTTGTTCGGCGCGGCGTATACCGCGACCTCGATATCGGGGAACTCGGTCTCCTGGAGCTTGGCGATCTCCTCGGCCGAGTACTCCAGCAGGGCCATATTGCGGACCTGGTCGTCGGTGAGCATGGCCTCGCCCTCGGCCATGAGCCGCGAGCGCGCACAGATCACCCGCACCGCGTCCTCGAGCGGCAGACCGCCCGAAATGTAGGCTCCCGCGACCTCACCCTGGGAGTGGCCGACCACGCCCTCGGGCTCGGCGCCGTGCGCGCGCAGCACCGAGGCCAAGGCCACCTGGATGGTGAAGGTGCCGACCTGGCCCGTGCCGATGTCCCAGTCCATGGAGTCGTCGAGGATCATCTCCTTGACCGAGTACCCGGCCTCGTCCATGACCAGGTCGTCGACCTGATCCACGGCCTTTCGGAAGATCGAGTTCTCGGTGTAGAGCTGCTTGCCCATCTTCCGGTGCTGCGCACCGAAACCGGCCATCACCCACAGCGCGCCCTTGGCGGCGGGGGAATCGGCGGTGAAGACCCCGTTGCCGGGCTTGCCCTCGGCAATGGCGCGCAGACCCGCGATGGCTTCCTCGTGTGTCTTGGCGACCACCACGCCGCGCGAACGGCCGTGATTGCGCTTGGCCAGGGTGCGGGCCACGTCCTCGAGCGGAGTCGCCTGTCCCGCTTCGGATTCCAGCCAATCGGCCAAATCCTTGGCGGCGCGCTTGCGACGTGAGGGCAGGTAGCCCGACACCGGGAGGATCAGCGGCACCGGCTCTTCGCGGTTGCTCCACTCCGGTTCCGGCACCGCGGCTTCGGTGATCGCCTCGGCCTCGGCGACCACATCGGTGGTCTCGTCGTCGAGGTCGGCGGTCTCGGGAATCTCGGGCGCGACCGCGGCCGGCACGTACTCCTGAATGACCACGTGCGCATTGGTGCCGCCGAAGCCGAAGCCGGAGACGCCGATGGTGGCAGTGCCGCTGTAGCGCGGGAATTCGGTCGGTTCGTCGACGACCTTCAGGTGCGCCTGGTCCCACGCGATATAAGGGTTAGGACCGGTGAAGTTGACGTTAGGCGGAATGACGTTGTTCTGCAACGCCATGATCACCTTGGCCAGACTGGCCGCGCCCGCGCCGGATTCGATATGACCGAAGTTGGACTTGGCCGAACCCAGCAGCGCGGGCTTGTCGTCGTCACGGCCCCGGCCGATCACGCGGCCGAGCGCGTCCGCCTCGATCGGGTCGCCCAACAGGGTGCCGGTGCCGTGCGCCTCGATGTAATCGACGGTGGACGGGGCGATTCCGGCATCCCGGTAGGCCCGACGCAACACCTCGGCCTGCGCATCCGGGTTGGGGGCCAGCAGGCCATTGGAGCGACCGTCGCTGTTGACCGCAGAACCCTTGATGACCGCGAGGATCTTGTCGCCGTCCCGCTCGGCGTCGGCCAGGCGCTTGAGCACCACCAGGCCCGCGCCCTCGGAACGAATGAAGCCGTCGGCATCCTTCGAGAACGCCTTGAGGCGGCCGTTCTTGGCGAAGACGCCGTTGACCTCGAAGCCCAGGGTCACGACCGGGGCGAGGATCATGTTCACGCCACCGGCCAGCGCCAGATCGGAGTCGCCGTTGCGCAGAGAGCGCACCGCCTCGTGCACCGCTACCAGGGTGGATGAGCAAGCGGTGTCGACGGCGATGGACGGGCCGCGGAAGTCGTAGAAGTAGGAAACCCGGTTGGGGATGATGGCCGTGGACGAGCCCATCAGTCCGTAACCCTCGGCCGAGATGGGCACATTCGGATCTCGCGGTCCGCCCGCCGCACCCGCGATGATGAAGCTGAAGTCACTGGTCGAGGTACCGACGAATAGGCCGACCGGCTTGCCCTTGAGCTCGTTGGCCGGAATCCTGGCGTGCTCCAAGGCTTCCCAGGTCAGTTCCATCATGACCCGCTGCTGCGGGTCGACGCGCTCGACCTCGACCGGCGACATGGCGAAGAACTCCGCGTCGAAGCCCTTGATCACGTCCTGGTCGAGGTAACCGCCCAGGGTATTGGCCTTCTCGATGGCCTCGGCGAGCTGCGGATCACCCTTGAACTCGTCCCAGCGGCCCTCGGGTAGTTCCCGGATGGCGTCGCCACGGTTGATCAGGAATTCCCACGTGGATTCGGGCGTATCGCCCGCACCCGGCAGGCGGGTCGCGAGACCGACGATGGCGATGTCATGCGCCTCACCCGGCTGGTACCCCGCCGTATAGAACGAGTCGTCGGCCGCCTCGGCCGGAATGTCGGGCTCCCCATTGATGATTCGCTCGGCGAGCGAGGCGATGGTCGGGTGCTGGTACACGATGGTCGCGTTCAGCACGACCCCCGTCAGCTCCTCGATATCGCCACCGAGTGCGAGGGCATCACGCGAGGCCAGGCCGAACTCCTCCATCGGCCGGTCCACCGTGATGTTCTCGATCGGCTGCCCGCTCGCGTCGGCGACCCAGCGGCGCAGCCATTCCCGCAGGTCCGCCACCGACATATCGGCCGCGGCAGGTTTCTGCGCGGCCTCGCTCTCGGCCGCCGGTGCATTCTCGCTCGTCTGGGTGGGGTCCGTGCCCTCGTTCTCAGCCATCAGTTCCTCAAGCTACCTGTCTGCTCACGGTGCGCGGCGGTGTTATCGAGACTCTCGCTGTTCCCTGCCCGGAACGGCTCGGTCCACGGTGCCTCACGGCACTGTCCTTCATGCATGAATGGCGCGAACCGAACGGGCTCGCGCCATCCAATGTCGAGACGTTCGTCTCACTCCTCGTCTGGTGCATCGGGGAAGGCCTGCTGCGTGTAACCACCACGCAGCGTGCCCCCCATGTACTCCGCCTTACAGGCGCGACGCGCGATCTTGCCACTGGAGGTGCGCGGGATCGAACCGGCCGGAACGAGGAGGATGTCACGCGCGGTGACACCGTGCCGGGACGAGATGGCCGCGCGGACGGCGTCCGCGATCGGGCCCGATTCGGCCTTGCCCGCACCCGGGCCACGCTCGGCCACGATCACCAGCTGCTCGCTGGCATCGTCGGGGTCGTAGCTCAGGCCCGAATGGCTGTCCTGCGCAAAGACTTCGGCGGGCAGCTGGTTGGCGGGCACCGCGAAGGCGGCGACGAAACCGGTGCGCAGCATGGTCGAGGCCTCCTGGGCGGAGTACTCGAGATCCTGCGGGTAGTGGTTGCGGCCGTCCACGATGACCAGGTCCTTGACGCGGCCGGTGATGTAGAGCTCGCCGTCGATGTAGACGCCGTAGTCCCCGGTGCGCAGCCAGATGCCGTCGGCCGGCACACCGTCCGCGTGGCTGCCCTCGGCCAGGCGATGGGCCAGATGGTTGCGGAAGGTCTTCTGGGTCTCCTCGGCGCGGCCCCAGTAACCGATGCCGATGTTGTTGCCGTGCAGCCAGATCTCACCGACGCGCCCATCGGGCAGCTCGCGCGCGCCCTCGGCGGAGTCGATGGACTCGCCGTCCACGATGACCGCCCACTGCGACAGCGCCACATAACCGCAGGACACCTGCGCGATGGCGTTCTCCGTGCCCTGCTCGACCTTCACCACGCGACCGGCGTTGAGCTCGTAGCGGTCCACGTAGATGACCTTGGCCTCGTCCTCGTGCCGGGTCGCCGACACGAACAGGGTGGCCTCGGCCATGCCGTAGCACGGCTTGATGGCGGTCTTGGGCAGACCGTACGGAGCGAACGCCTCGTTGAACTTCTTCATCGAGGTGGTGGTCACCGGCTCGGAGCCGTTGATCAGTCCGAGAACGTTCGACAGGTCCAGCGACTCCCCCGGCTTCGGCAGACCGCGGACGGCGGCATGCTCGAAGGCGAAGTTCGGTGCGGCGGCGAAGGTTCCGGCGCCGTCGGACACCGCGGCCAGCTCATTGATCCAGCGCGACGGGCGGCGCACGAACGAGGCCGGGGACATGATGGTGATGTACTTGCCGCCCACGGCGGGCAGGATCACCGTCAGCAGACCCATGTCGTGGTAGAGCGGCAGCCAGGTGACGCCGCGCGAATGCTCGTTCAGATCAAGCGCGTTCACCATCTGCAGCACGTTGGTGCCGACACCGCGGTGGGTGATCTCGACACCGGCCGGCACACGCGTGGAGCCGGAGGTGTACTGGAGGTACGCGATGTCGTCCAGCCTGATGTCGGGGCGGACCCAGGACTCCCCGACGCTGTCGGGAATCGCGTCCACGGCGATGATGCGCGGGCGCTGGGCCGCGGGCAGCGACCGGAAGAACTGGCGGACACCGGCGGCGGAGGAGCTCGCCGTCAGGATCGCGGAGGGCGTGCAGTCGCCGAGCACGGCGTGCAGGCGGTCGGTGTGGCCCGGCTCGTCCGGATCGAACAGGGGCACGGAGATGGTGCCCGCGTAGATGGCGGCGAAGAAGGAGATGACGTAATCCAGCCCCTGCGGAGCCAGGATCGCGACCCGATCGCCCCGCTTGGTCACCTGTTGCAGTCGGGCGGCCACCGCGCGCAGCCGCGTGCCGAACTGACTCCAAGTGAGGTCCTGGTACTCACCGTCGCGCTCGCGTGAGTAATCGATGTAGCGGTAGGCCAAGTCATTGGCGTCATTACCGTGGGTGTGCTTCTCGACGTAGTCGACGAGGGTGTGTCCCTCGGGAATCGTGATGTTCCCCGTTTCGTCGAGGTAATCGTCGAAAGTCTCTTCCATTCCTTCTTCTCCTCCGAGGCACACGCGGCATGAGACGGCTGCTATGCCGCTGTTACCTGTGAGGCCCCGACTCTCTTCGCCCGCGGGAGCTCCATACGAGAGCCAACCTGCAGAATTGTGTTGCGGTCTGCGCGGTGACCGTCTAATGGCTAGATGTTCTCAAACCAGGGACATGTTACAGAGAGCCTGCCCGGCCATGCTCCGGAGCGGCCGAACATCTCCCAGCTCACACCTCTGGACTACCGATTGACCGGCGCGAATGCCTCCAAATGGGTGGGGAGCGCCCCCGCATAGGACACAACAGGACATGGATGTGAGTTGCCGCACGCACCGGGTCTCGGCTGTGTCGCAACCCGGAGCACTTTACCGGGTGACCCCGAAACTGGGGGCGCTGTGCCTGATTGCCCTTCGCTGCGCTCCGGGCGGGTTCGCGGCCCTGTTACCTCGGCCTTCCCTCCTCCGCTCCTCCGCTTCGCTCCCCCGCTCCATCGGTCCAGGCCGAGGCGGGCCGCGAACACCCTGGTGATCTGCGCAAGTGCGAGCAGCAAGCTGGGTTCGGAGGGGTTCGCTCCGGACCGGCCTGCCGCGGAGGGCTTACCAGAGAAGCGTGGCCGCCTTCACATGACGAACTCTGAGGGAATGCTTAGAGATGTGCCGGGTGCGGGGCGTTCTCGATGAGTCCCGACGCCCAGTTCACGGTCCACTCGGTGGCGGTGGTGCCGTTGCCGTCCACCTGGTAGCCGTTGTAGAGACTGTGCACCGGATTGCCGGCGGCGCGGACCAGGATGTTCAGGCTGCCGAGGATATTGCCCGGGCTCAGGGCCTGGCGGGGGGCGTCGCAGATCAAATCGCCCGCGGCACAGATGGTGAAGGTGCGGTCGGCGAGTTTGCCGAAACCGCCGCGCGGCCCGGTCATGGTGATGCCGGGGACATTGAGGCCCTTGAGCGCGAGCTCCGCGCCGACACCGGGTGGGGTCGGGCCGATTTCGATGGCCTCGCCGGGATCGCCGACATCGCGGCGGCCGTCGGCGATGGTGGTCGCACCCAGCACCAGATCCTCCGGCACCGGGCCCTTGCCCGCGCCGATCTGCGCGGCGATATCGCCGACGATCACGCCGCCCTGGGAGAAGCCGGCCAGAACATAAGTGGTGAGCGGACAGCGGGCGTAGGTCTGGGCCAGCTTGTCGGTGGCGCGTTTGGCCCCCTCGGAGCGGCTGTCGTTGTAGGACGACTGCCCGTCCGGCGGAATCGCGACCGGGTTGGAGAACTGCGCGACGTACGGGACGGTGTAGACCTCGACCCGCTCGTTGGGGAACTTCGCCCGAATCGGGTTGGATACGTTCAACATCAGCGACGCCGGGTTCGCGGTCGGGTTGTAGGGGTCGTCCGTGCTGTTCGACTCCCAGGTACCCGGCACGGACAGCATGAGCACGTCCGGGCAGGTGGCCGGCTGCGAGCTCGGACGGGTCGGCCCCGGCGGCTTGGGGCCGGGCAGCCGCAACCGGCCGGCCAGCAGGTACCACAGCAGCAGCGCCACCACCACCACGATCACGATGGCGGCGATGGCGAGCAGCAGGCAGCCCGCCGACCGGGGCCTACGTTGTCCGATTCGGTGTCGCGTCGTCACTTGTTGCAGTAGCTCTTCGAGGCGACGTCGTAATAGATCTTGCCCGCCTGCTCGACCGACATCTTGGACGGATCGAAGGACGGATCGGAGCCGGCGATGGCGGTCACATAGGTGATGATCTGATCCTGCGGTGCGTTCTCCGACTTACCCTGGCACACCAGGTTCGCGGCGGTGATGGCGATATCCGAGGAGCCCGGGGTGATCCCGGCCTTCTTCAGCTCGTCGAGGAAGCCCTTCTCCTTGTCCGACAGCGCGGGCGAGCCGTTCGGAGTGGTGAGGAACTGACTCGGCACCGGCTGCGGACGCGCGGGATTGGAGGTATCGGTCCCGGAATCCGGCGCGGCCTGCGGAGCCTGCTGATCCGTGGACGGCGTCGCGGCCCCCGGAGTGGTGGGCGCGGCCGCCGTGGTCTTGGTGGTGCTCAGCGTGGGCGTGCTCTTGGCGGTCGAGTCATTGCTACCGCAGGCGGCGAGCAGTCCGGCGGCGGCGACAGCGGCCACCACGCCGAATACCTTTCCACGGGTTCCGTGCATCTATTCGTTTCCTATATCTGTCCAAGGGCAAGAGGTCGCCCCCAGGCTAGCCGCAACCCGGTCCGGAGTCCCGGGGCGCAACGGAACCTCATCTACTTCTTAGGGCCGGTTAGGGCCAATCGGCTGGAAAAGGCCTCAGTTGGGACGGACCTCGGGGCCCAGCGCGGGGATGGGCGGGGGCGGCGGCGGTTCGGCGGGGCTCGGTTGGGGTGCCGGGGCCGCAGCCGCGGCGGGTGCGGGGGCCGCCGCTGGTTGCGAAGCGGGTGCGGGGGCCGCCGGGTCCGGGGGCGCGAGCTGCGGTAGAGCGGGCAGGCCGGGGAGCGCGATGGCGGGCTGCGGCTGCGCGGCCGGCTGGGCCGGATCCCGCTTGGGCTGCTCACCACCGGGAATGGCGATGGGCCGACCGTCGAGGGTGGCCGCGGTGGCCCGGCCGTCGCGAATGGTGATGGTGCCGCCCTGGAAGGTCTGCTGGGCGCCTCCCGGGACCTGGCCCTCGTCGGAGATGGGATAGCCGAGCGGGCCGTTCTCGAATCCGGTTGCGCCCCAGGCGTCCATGATCGGGCCGGAGCGCACGCCCCAGGCACCGGAGAGCGGGCTCCAGTAGATATTGCCGCCCTCGAAGGCGGAGTAGCGGCCGAAGTCGCGCAGCGGCTGCTCACCCGAGGTCGGGAAACCGTAAGGGCTGTTCTCGAATCCGAGCTGCGCGTACTTGCCCAGGATCAGGCCCTGCACCAGGTGCGCGCCGGACTTGGCGCTGAAGTACATGGGCCCGTTCTCGAAACCCTGCACCACGCCGTCCTTCTGGGGCGTGCGGGTCTCCTGGCCGGTGGGGTATCCGGCCGGACCACGCTCGTAACCCTGCCTGGACCATTCATCCAAGATGGCGCCGCGCACCGCCTGCGCGCCGGTCTGCGGTGTCCAGTAGATGGACCCGTGCTGGAACGGCTGCAGCCTGCCGCGTCCGTCGGGCAGTTCGGCCTCGCCGGCGACCGGGAAGCCCAGAGCGCTCATGGCATCGTCGAGTCCGGCATAGCTGCCGCCGATCGCGCCCGCCACCGGCTGGGCGCCGGTGCCCTGGGAGAAGAGCACCTTGCCACCGCGGAAGTCCTGGGCCACGCCGCCGGGTACCTGGTATTCGGCGGTCAGGCAGTCGCCGAGCCAGTTGTTGCCCTGCGCCACCGGCGCGATCGCGCCACCGGGCCTGCAGTTGACGGGTGTCGAGTCCACGCCCAGCGCGGCGGCCGTCTGCGGCCAGGCCTGGCGCATCTCGAAATCCCAGTACGGCCAGGTGTGGGTGCCCGACGGCCGGTAGTTCACCGAGACTGGGATGTTCAGCTTGTTGAGCTTGGCCACGAAATTCTGGGTGCTCAGCCGCGACAGCACCTCGAGGCCCAGGCCCGCGTAATTGGTGGTGATTCCGGGGATGTCGGAGAGCGGGTCGCTGGTGCCCGCGACCCCATTGCCGCTGGAGACATACAGGGCTACGCCCCTGAGCTTGTCGGCCAGCTCGTAGGGGTCGTGTTCCTTCCAGGCCGGACTGGTCGGCGGGCCGAACATCTTGGTCGAGTCGTAGCCGCCCGCGTCGCGCATGGCGAAGTTGACGGCCTGCGGCATGCCCAGCGAGGTCAGGGTGAGGAAGCCGGAATAGGAGGCGGCCGAGCGCACCCAGCCGGGGTTGCGGCCGGCCAGCATCATGGCCGCTGTGCCGCCCATCGAGAGCCCTTCCACCGCACGCGCATCGGTGGCGCGGAACTGGCTCTCCAGCAGCGGCGGGAGCTCCTTCACCAGGAAGGTCTCCCACTGGTAGTTGCGGCCGTTGTCGGGGGCCAGCCAGTCGGCGTAGAAACTGGACTGGCCGCCGATCGGCAGCACCACCAGGGCGTTCTTGTCGGCGTAGAAGCCGGCCGCGCCCGCGTCCTTGGTCCAGCCGTTCTCGTCGTCGGTGGCGCGCAGGCCGTCGAGCATATAGACCACGGGGAACTTGGCGTCCGGCTTGGCGTTCCAGTCGCGCGGCAGCAGCAACTGGATCTGGATCGGCGCGCCGGTGGCGGGCGAGTTCACCCACACCGATACCCGGCGGTCGTTGAGCCACGTCATCTTCTGCACGGTCGCTGCGGGCGCGGACGGGGCCTCGGGTGCGGCCGCCGCCGGCCAGGCTCCCGAGAAGGTGCCCGCGGCCAGCGGAAATACCATCGCCGCGGCGCATGCCACCCAGCGCATACGCCCTCGTTTGATCACACGGACAACTCCAGCCACACAAGTGTTGTACCTCTGGAACCACGCGAGTCCCGGTAGGACACACGGAGATCGATCGTTCAACAGCAAACGATCAGCTTCTGCCCTGTCTCCCCGAGCCTTCCATGCACGGCTTGACGCCCTCGACGTCACGCACACGCACCAGCGTCCGGGTAGGGACGCCTATGTGGGACGTCCCACCGGAGCTACCTCACGGTTACGCGACCGGTCGCTGTCCTGGCATGCGACAAGAGCTACGCCCCCAGCGCGGCGAGAATATCGGGGCGGGCGGCGGCCAGCTGGTCCTGCCAGTAGGGCCACGAGTGGGTGCCCTGCATCGGGAAACTGTAGTGCGCACCGATGCCGAGCTGGTTCATGCGGCCCATGAACGAGAGGGTGTTCACCATCGACAACGCCTCCAGCGCAACGGCATTCGCGGTGTTGAAGATGCCGATCGGGGAATCCGGGTGATCGTGCGGGCCCAGCACACCCCAGGAGGCGGAGATGTACATGGGCAGATTGCGCAGCTGCGGCGCGAAGACGAACGGATCCATGCGCAGCCACTGCGGGCTCCACGGCCAGGCCATCGAATCCACATTGAACCGGCCGGCGTCGAGCATGGCGATGCGGATGGCCTCGCGCATGCCGGGCGCGGAGATATTGAGGTAGCCGGAGAAGGAGGAGGCGTGCTTGAACTGGCCGCGGTGATAGGCGGCCAACGCCAGCGCCGCCGACCCGCCCATGGACAGCCCGGCCACGGCGTTGTTGGTGCGGGAGACGCCGTAACCCTCGAGGAAGGCGGGCAACTCCTCGGTCAGGAAGGTCTCCCACTTGTAGGTGAGCTTCTGTCCGTTGGTGTTGGAGGGCGATCTCCAGTCGGTATAGAAACTCGACTGGCCGCCGACCGGCATCACCAGGGTGACATTGTCATTGGCGAACTGCTGCAGGGCATTGGTCTCGACGGTCCAGGCATTGAAGTCGTCGCGGGCGCGCAGGCCGTCGAGCAGGTACAGCGCCGCGTCGCCGCCGTGGGCGGCCCACTGCACCTGCACCTTGATCGGGCCCATGCTCGATGGCACCATCAGCTCCTCGAACCCGCCCTCGGGGGTGCGGTGCACCGGGTGCGTGGGCATCGCGAGGGCGGGCCCGGCCAAGGCCGGGAGCGCGAGCACGGCCGCGGCGGCGGCGAGGGCACGCCGCCAGGCGCGTGTGGCGCGGGCGCGCTGGGTGATCCGAACCGTACCGTGCTGCGGGCATGACGAAGCGCCCTGTACTGCCATAGAGATCGATCTCCTGAACCGCAGGGGGAACCACACCGACGTGACGGGAGTCACGGACAACTGTGCACTCTACCTCCGGCTGGAAGGTAACTGGTGGGTATCGGGTTCAGCTGGCGTGTATCTCGGCCTTCCCGTCGTGGAAGACGATGGTGCCGCGCTGGAAGTCCTGTCGCGCTCCGCCCTGAATGGGCGTTTCGTCGGTAGTGGGAAAGCCGAGTGCCCCAGCGGGTCCCGCCGCGCCCTGGTACGCACCGCCGATCATGCCGCCCACCGGATGCGCGCCCGTGGCCGCCGACCACAGCACCCGTCCGCCGCGGAAGTCCTGGGCCACACCACCGGCCAGGGGATACTCCGCCGTCAGACAGTCGCCCAGCCACGACTTCGCCAGCGCCGCAGACGCAATCGCGCCCGCGGCGGCGCAGTCCGGCTTGGCCGCCTCCACGCCCAGCGCCGACGCGGCCTGCGGCCAGGACTGCCGCATCTCGAAATCCCAGTACGGCCAGGAGTGCGTGCCCGAGGGCCGGTAGTTCACCTGCACCGGAATGCTGAGCTTGTTCAGCTTGGCCACGAACTGCTGAGAAGAGAAGCGCGACAACACTTCCAGCGCCATACCGGTCCAGCTGGTGCTCACACCCGGGACCCCGGACGGAACATCGCGCACGCCCGCCAGACCGCTGCCGCTGGACACATACAGGCTGAGGCCCTTCAGTTTTTCCGCGAGCGCGTAGGGATCGTGCGACTGCCATTCCGCGTCGGTGGACGTGCCGTACATGGCGTCGGCGTTGTAGCCGCCCGCATCCCGCATGGCGGACGCGATCGCCTGCGGCATACCGAGAGTCGTCAGGGCGAGCAGCCCGGAGTACGACGCGGCGTAGCGCGCGAAGCCGGGGTCACGAGCCGCCAGCGTCATGGCCGCCGTACCGCCCATGGAGAGTCCGGCCATGCCGCGCACAGTCGTGGTGCGCCAGTCGCGGTCCAGCAGCGGCGGTAATTCCCTGGTGAGGAACGTTTCCCACTTGTAGGCCTTGCCGTTGTCGGACTGCTTCCAATCGGAATAGAAGCGCGCCGCGCCGCCGACAGGCAGTACGACGGTGACGTTCTTGTCGGCGTAGAAGCTCTCCGCCCCAGCGTTTTTCGTCCATCCGTTCTCGTCGTCGGACGCGTGCAAGCCGTCGAGCATGTAGAGCATGGGAAACCTGCTGTCCGGCTTGCTGTTCCAGTCTCTGGCCAGAAGCAGCTGCACCTGGATCCGGGTGCCCATGGCGGGTGAGTCCACCCAGAGCGATACCCGTCTGTCGCTCAGCCACAACACATTTCGAATATCTGGTCTGGCGGGTTCGGCCGGATCTGCCCAGGCCGTTCCACCCGCACGGACAATCCCACCCGTCAGCAAGGCTGTCGTGGCTACCGCGAGTGCGACCAGCTTCGCGCGGCCGCCTCTCCCCCATCTACCAATTGCCACAGCTGTCACAGTAGGTTTCTACCGCGTCATGGCGAATCACGCTGAGCCATAAAAGAACCGGCCACCCTGTCGGATGGCCGGTTCTGTCGTTCGTGTTATCAGGTGGCTCGCAGAGCGAACCGGTGGCTCACTAGGCCAGGCCCAGCGCGCTCAGCATGCCCGGGCGGGCCTTCACCAGCTCATCGTGCCAGTAGCGCCACTTGTGGGTGCCGTTCGCCGTGAAATCGAACTGGGCCGGAATGTTGATCTGGCCCAGCCGCGCCTGGAAGGCACGGGTGTTCACCATCGACAGCGCCTCCAGCGCGACGGCGTTGCCGGTGTTGAAAACGTCGGCGGCGGAACCGATGCCGTCGTACTGGCCGGGGATGCCGTTACCCGCCGAGATGTACATCGGCAGGCCCTTCAGCTGCGGCGCGAACACGAAGGGGTCCATGCGCAGCCAGGCCGGGCTCCACGGCGCGGCCATGGAGTCGACATTGAAGCGACCGGCGTCCAGCATGGCCAGGCGGATGGCCTCACGCATGCCCGGCGCGGACAGGTTCAGGTAGCCCGAGAACGAGGAGGCCTGCTTGAACATGTCGCGGTGATACGCGGCCATCATGAGGGCGGCCGAACCACCCATGGACAGACCCGCGATGGCGGTGTTGTTGCGCGCAACACCGTAGCCGGAAAGGAAATCGGGGAGTTCCTTGGTCAGGAAGGTCTCCCACTTGTAGGTGTACTTCTGGCCGTTGGTGTTGGACGGCGCCACCCAGTCGGCGTAGAAGCTGGACTGACCGCCGACCGGCATGATGACGTTCACGTCGTCATTGGCGAAGATGCCCGGGCCGTCCCCCTCGTCGGCATTGGCCCACGCATTGCGATCATCGCGGGCACGCATGCCGTCGAGCAGGTACACCGCCGAACTGCCGCCGTTCTTGGCCCACTGCACCTGGACCTTGATCGGGCCCATACTGGACGGCACCATGAGCTCTTCGAAGCTGCCCGGAATACCGCGGTGCATCGGGCCGAACGCCGGGGCGGCCGAGGCGATGGACGGGGCGGCCAGGGAGGCGGTCGGGACAGCGAGCGCCGCCGCGGTGACGGTGGCGGCAACGAGCCGAGCGCGCCAACTCTGCGCACGGCGTCGCGACGAAACTCCTCCCGGCACGGCGGACCTGCCGAAACGCATGGATATTGCTCCTTCTCTACCGCAGCACTGCGCTGCTGCGGTGTCTTAAGTTGTCAATCGCGCACGCGCGCATGACAAAGCCATGCGTGGACATACGCGATCACCGCTCACAGCGAATCCCGACTCTTCTCTGTGAGCGAAGCGCTACCACGGGTTGGTCAACACTTGCTCGCTGGAGGGTATTCGACGCTCCGAGCGGTTGGCAAGGTGATGCTAATGAGTGTCCGGTTCAGTGAATCAACTCGGTCACTATCGCATCCGACCGTAATGGTGCGGTGACCATATCGCGAATCCCTAGTGATGTCGCGGCAACGTCGAAATCCTTACGCCGCAAGCGTGCTCCGCGCTTTCGCGCGACCGAGGTCGGCGCTCAGGTCCGGCAGCATCTTGTAGACATGATCCGACCAGTAGTGTCTTCCGGGGGGTTTCGTCGAGCACCGCATTGTGGGGACCCAGCGCGTCCATCCGCCCCTGTAACGCACGGGTATTCGCGAGTGCTATGACTTCCGGGCCCATCGCATTCGCGACGTTGTACGCGTCCGGCGGGCTTCACACGACGTCCTGCGGGCCGGGAACGCCGTTGCCGCTGGAGATTCGCACCAGGGTGCCGTTGTCGCGCAACATTCGCGCGAACACGAAAGGAGCGTTGCGCGGACACAATTCGCTCCAGCACGGCCCCACAGGGCGTCGATGTTGAGCCCACCGACATCGTGCAGTACCGCGCGCTGCCACCCGCATGCGGGGACCGAAATCTTCGAATAGCCGGAATATGATCCGGCATAACGGAACTGATCCGGAAGATAGGCCGTCGGCACCAGTGCGCACTGCAGCGCGACGTGACCCTTGGAGGAAAAGCCTCGGAAGTCATGGCCGCCCGGATCGAATGACGCATGGGCGGGCGTCACGACCCTGATTGTCCCAGCCAGCGGAACAGCCACCGCCACCGACCGTCGCGTCCACTCGCGTATCCGAACAGACCGCATCGACTCGCCTTTCACGAGCGTGGTCTCTATTGACCACATCCGAAATGCAGAAACTGTCGCCGCAGGATCCTCTCCGCGTATTCGGAGCAGGGCACAGCGGAAACGCTCCGCGCGACCGCGCCGTGATGGATCACGTCCGACACGGAAACGCGGCGGCCACCGTCCAGCACGGACGGCGGCCGCCGCGTTCCCGGGTCCGGGAGAAGTCCCCGAGGGCGGGCTCTACCCGATGTTCGCCGACATATCCGGGATCATTCGATAGGCGTCGGCCTGCCAGTTCGTCCAGGCGTGCAGGCCGGTGGCCGGAAAGTCCCAGACAATGTTCTGCGCGCCCAGGGTGAGCATGCGGACCTGGAAGGCGCGAGTATTGGCCAGCGCCAAGGCTTCCAGGGGCGCACCGCGGACCAGACGGTCGGCGGCCGCGCCGAGCGGGATGTTCAGATCATCGGGCATGGGCGCGCCGCTGCCGGCCGAGATCCACATCCGGGTGTTGTTCGCGATCAGAGTGGGCGCGAACACGAACGGGTCCATGCGCAGCCACTGCGGACCCCACGGTGGCGCCATGCTGTCCACGTTGTAGCCGCCCGCGTCGAGCATGGCGGCCCGGATGGCCTCGCGCATGCCGGGCGCCGAGATGTTCAGGTAGCCGGAGTACGAACCGGCGTAGCTGAAGAAGTCCGGGTGGTAGGCGGCCAGGGCGAGCGCGGCGCTGCCGCCCATGGACAGGCCGAACACACCATTGCGATACGGGTTGAAGCCCAGGCGGTTCCGCAGCTCCCAGCGCAGGTGGTTGGTGAGGAAGTCCTCCCAGGCGTAGCGGTAGCTCTTGCCCGGGCCCCCACCCATCGCCTCCGTGGCGCCCGAACCGGTGCCGTAGGCGGCGGATCCGGCGCCCGGCGCGAGGCCGAAGAACGAGCTCGGCGCAGCCCAGTCGGCGTAGAAGCTGGACTCGCCGCCGACCGGCATCACCACATTGATGTTCCAGTCCGCCAGCACCTCGGCGATATTGGTGTTGATCTCCCAGCCGCTCAGATCCTGTTGCGCGCGCATGCCGTCCAGCACGTAGGCGACGCGCTGGGTGTTGCCGTCGCGGGCCCGCAGCACACGGGTCTTGATCGGACCCATGACCGGGGAGTCGACCCAGAAGTCGAACATCGCGGGATCGAATGCCGCGGTGGCCGGTGGCGATTCGATCACCGCCGCCAATGGCATCAGGAGGGCGGCGGCGGCGACGCCCAATACCTTTCGTATGAAGCCTCGAACCCGCATCGACTCAGCCCTTCTCGGTTTGAGCAGAACATTGATCACACAGAACTGATCTTCGGTACAAACCGAGTATCGGATGTCCAGTGGGGCGTATCCGGTGTGCTCAATTCGGCGAGTCGCGGATCGATCTTCGGACGTGCGGCGCGAGGCGCAGGTCGCCCCCGGACATTTCCGCTGCGTATCGCGGACGAGACCCCGATCCGGGGCCGCGAGCTCGAACATGCGCCAGACGCCCGGCACAGTGCACACACTGACCGAAATATCCCAATCCATGAACCGATGGCCGTAATCCATTCACGCAGCGGATCCGGATCGCAGACCAGAACGAACGCATTCGAGCAGAGAGCCCCCGCCCAGCTGGGCGGGGGCTTCACGGTTTCGGGACGTGGCCCGCGAACCTCGCGATCGGTGTTCAGGGGAGCCGCTGTCCCCCTGAGCGTCTCCGAGAGCCGGAGTTACCCGATGTTGTTCGAGAGGTCCGGGATCATGCGGTTGACCTCGTTCTCCCAGTTGCGCCAGTTGTGGATACCGGCCGCCGGGAAGTCGTAGGTGACATTGTTGATGCCGAGACTGGCCGCCCGCACCTGGAAGGCGCGGCTGTTGACCAGGGCCAGCGCCTCGAGACCCATGCCGTTCAGGGTCGAGAACGCCACCGGATCACCATTGGGCAGGCCGGATGCCGCCGAGATCCACAGGCGGGTGTTGTTGGCCTTCAGGCGCGGCGCGAACACGAACGGGTCCATGTGCAGCCACTGCGAGCCCCACGGCGGCGCCATGGAGTCGACGTTGTAGCCGCCGGCGTCGACCATGGCCACGCGGATGGCCTCACGCATGCCGGGCGCGGAGATGTTCAGGTAGCCGGAGAACGAGCCCGCGAAGCTGAACTGGTCCGGATGGTAGGCGGCCAGGGTCAGCGCGCCGGAACCACCCATGGAAAGACCGAAGACGCCATTGCGGGTGCGGCTGAAGCCCAGCCGGCTCTGCAGCGCGTTGGGCAGGTCCTGGGACAGGAAGGTCTCCCAGGTGTAGCGGTAGCTCTTGCCGGGGCCGCCGCCCATGATCTGGAAGGCGCCCGAGCCCGAGGACGATCCGGAGGAGGACAGCGAGGAGGAGCCGGAGGACGATCCGGAGCCGTCACCCATGCCGAGAAGGCTGCTGGGCGCATTCCAGTCGGCGTAGAAGCTGGACTGGCCGCCGATCGGCATGACGACGTTGATGTTCGCGGCGGTCAGCGCGCGAGCGACTTCGGTCTCGATTTCCCAGCCGCTCAGATCCTGTCGTGCGCGCATGCCGTCGAGGGCGTAGACGACGCGGGAGGTGTTGCCGTCGGCCGCGCGGAATACGCGCGACTTGACCGGGCCCATCGATCCGGAGTCGACGTAGAAGTCGAACCCGTCGGGATTGAATGCCGCACTCGCGGTGCCGGCGCCCACCGCCGACACCCCGAACGGCAGCGTAATCGCCAGAGCCACTCCGACCACTGATTTCTTCAGCCAACCGCGGGATCTCTGACGTCTATCGCCTCGCATTTACTTGTCCGGCCTTTCCTGTCGTTCGGTCTCACCGTGTGCTCGTGACCACGGTTGAGGTCTCGGCGACCCTATCGTGCGCGGGCCAACGGAGCGTTATCGGATCGTGACGAAAGTGATGAGCGCCACTGTGGATGAGGAATGTGGCACGCATCAGTGCCAGCATGCGACTCGAGAGTCACATTTCGCCCCCGCGGACTCATGCGCATCACCTATCACTCATATATCGTGAACCACAATGCGCGCCTTCAGCATCCCCGATACCAGACGGTGAATACCGAAGGCGCGCACGGGAAATCCTGATGATGATCAACCGATATTCGCGGACAGGTCCGGGAGCATGCGGCCCAGTTCGGATTCCCAGTTCCGCCAGTTGTGCACGCCCACCGCGGGAAAGTCGTAGACGACATTTCCGCCGCCGAGCGCGGACCAGCGGGACTGGAACGCCTTGGTGCCGACCAGCGCCACCGCCTCGATGCCCATCGCCTGGATGGTCGAGGTCGTGATGGCGTCGGTGGAGGCCGGCAGACCACTGCCGGCCGAGATGAACATGCGGGTGCCGTTGGCCTTCAGCTTGGGCGCGAACTGGAAGGGATCCAGGTGCTGCCACGTGAGGTCCTTGGGCCCGGCCAGCGCGTCGACGTTGTAGCCGCCGGCGTCCACCATGGCTACCCGGATGGCGTCGCGCATGCCGGGCAGCGACAGGTCCAGCGCGCCTGATAGCGAACCGGCATAAGCGAATTGGCTGGGGTGGAAGGCCGCCAGCATGAGCGCGGAACCACCGCTCATGGACAGGCCGAAGATGCCGTTGCGAGTCGAGCTGAAGCCCAGGCGATCCCGCAGCGCATTGGGCAGCTCCTGGCTCAGGAAGGTTTCCCATTTGTAGGTGTAGGACTTGCCGGGGCCACCGGAAAGCGCCTGGGTGACACCGGATCCGGACTGTACGGCGGCCGTGCCCGCGGGCACGCCGAGAAAGGTGCTGGGCGACTTCCAGTCGGCATACCAGCTGGACTGGCCGCCGACGGGCATCACCACATTGATGTTGGCGGCGGTCAGCGCGTGCGCGACATCGGTATTGATCTCCCAGCCGTTGTCGTCGTCGCGGGCGCGCTCACCGTCGAGCGCGTAGACGACGCGGTTCGTGTTGCCGTCGGCCGCACGGAAGACGCGTGATTTGATCGGGCCCATCGTGGCCGAGTCGACGTAGAAGTCCATGCCGTCCGGACTGAACGCCGCGTGCGCGGCGGTCGTGCCCAGCAGGGAGACCCCCAACGGCGCCATGGTCGCCAATGCCAAGCCCAGCACCGATTTCCGTAACCAGACCCGTGCCCCACCGCGAACTGTCACGTCCCGCATATCCGGCCTTCCGTCCGTGCCCCCGGGCCTCCCTGTGCACCCAGGTTCGTATTGCGACAACCGTTGCGGCACAGCTGATTTCTGGCAGGCAACGGGAGTACTCGCGGAGCCTATCGCGAAACCCACGCCGGGGTGTTACCAAATCGAGACAGCATCCCATATCTCCGATCCGAACCATGACGATGGGGACAACCCTCGTACTCTCGGGGCTTCGCTCCCGAACACCCAGGGAAACGTCGACTGCTCGCCCGGCCGCCGGGCCTCCACCATGCGCGCGATGAAAGAAAGCCCCGCACCCATTCAAGGGCGCGGGGCTCGCTCGTCTTGGTCTTACTTCGGCGGTGCGGGCGGCGGCTGAGTCGGATCCACCAGGCCGCAGCGCTGGATCTCGTACTTGGGCACCCGGTCGATGCGGTACTTGGCGAAGTCGAACGCCTGCATCAGGTTGTGCCGCCAGCGGTCGAAGGTGAGCGGGGCGCGCGAGGAGGCCAGCAGCGCCTGGGTGTCGGGGCAGGACAGGGCCGTGCGCGCCTGCGTGCTCCACTTCTCGTCCAGGAACCACGGCATCCACGGGTGCTTGTCCACCATGCCGGTATCCACGACCGCCCAGTCGGGGTAGAGGTTCTTGTCGTGGCCGATGCGGCCATCGGTCAGCCGATCGGTATGCGAGGCAAGCGGATACGCCAGCCCCATCTGGTCGATGACGCGCACGTCCAGCGGAACGTTCATGCTGGTCATACCGAGATTCAGGAAGAACACCACGTGCTCGCGACCGCCCTCCGGCACCGGCGCGGGCACCAGATACCAGTTCATGAACGAGGGCGAGTTGAGCAGCAGCGCACCGTCCGGCGAGTTCGCGATGTCCCGGACCATGGCGCGGATGCGCGGGTAGTCCATGTAGTCCTCGGCGCGGATCGGGTGGTCGTGGCCGGTATTGAGCACGTAGTAGATGCGTTCGTCCACGATGCCGTTGGCGCGGATCTTGGTGCCGGCGGTGATGGCGGTGGTGTCGGCCGCGAACAGCGCCCAGCCCGCCGTGCCGACGAAGGCCGCCAGCACGACGACGAAAGCCCAATCCATTCCGCGCAGTCCGGACGCCCGGTCCGCGAACGCTCCGCCTTCCCGCGCTTGCCGGGGCAGCCGGATCGGCAGCACCGCGACCGGCAGGATCAGACAGAACACCTGCGGCAGCAGCATGCGGCCGTGCATGAAGTCGCCGCCGACGCGGATCTCGTAGACGGTCAGCACGAACCCGCTGCCCAGCATGAGGGCCACCACCGCGGCCGGGCTGCGCAGCCAGACGCTGAAGCGGTGAATCCGCCCGCGCCAGCCGGTCTTGCTGGCCTCGTCGGCAACCGCGAGGAGCGGGCGATCGGCCGGCGCGGCGGCGCGACGCTGTCGCGCGCTCACGACGCCCGCGACCAGCAGCACCGCCAGCGGCAGCCACAGCCAGTACGGCCCGACCAGATCCCACAGATAGATGAACCCCTGATGCCATTTGGCGCCGCCGGCGTCCTTGGCCACCGCGGTATTCGGGTAGGGCAGACCGTAGTAGCCCATGCGCCAGATCTGGTACGCGATCGGCACCAGGCCGGCGACCGCGACGACCAGCGCCCGGAACAGCCAGGGCCGCAACCGGGTCGTGGGCACCGGGGCGCAGAAGAGCATGAGCAGCGCGAGCGCGCCGACCAGTGTCATCTCCGGCCGGACGAGCGGGGCCAGACCGGCGAAGAAGACCAGCGCGAAAAAGGCCACGGGGCGCACCTTCTCGGCCTGGCTCCAGCGCACCATCCCCCACCACAGCACCGCCAGCCAGAAGATGACCAGGCAGGACTCCAGTCCGGAGGTGGCGTAGTCGCGGGCCGGGGGCAGGGCGATGTAGACCAGCACGCCCGCCGGCACCAGCAGCGCGGAACCGGTCCCGCCCCACAGCCGGGCGGCGCCGAGCATGGCGAAGACCACGGCCAGCACCGACAGCGTGAGCGCGATGCCCAGCACCACGTATTCCAGCCGGGCCTGGGTCAGCCAGCTGAAGAAGTAGACGATGAAGGTCCAGGCCGTGCTGGTATTGGCCTCGACGCGTTCGCCCGCGTTGAAGACCGGACCATTGCCCGCCATCAGGTTTCGCACCGTGCGCAGGACGATCAGGCCGTCGTCGGCGATCCAGCGCCGCTGCCATGCGCCGGCCGCGAACAGCGTCGCGGTCAGCGCGATCCCACCGATGAACATGGCGCGGGATAGTCGCGAGAAGCGCGCGGTGTCATCCGCGCGCGGACAGGCGCGACCGACCGGCAACTGTGCCGTCGGCGCGCCCGATTCTCGCTCTGCTCCCTCTACCACGTCAGGTGAGATAGACAGCGACACCCAGGGCTCCGATCAAGGCGACTGCGAGGAACTGGAGGACGCGGTCCCCCAGGGCGATCTCTTCCGGCTCACCCGCTTCGCCTCCGTCGACGTCCACCGCGTACCGCATGATGGCGATGACGAACGGGATCATCGAGATGGCGAACCAGATGGTGTCCTTGGCGCGATCCTGCTCGAACGCCCACAGACCGTAGAACACCACGACCGCGGTGGCCGACAGGGTCCAGACGAAACGCAGGTAGGTCGGTGTGTAGTACTCCAGCGACTTGCGGATCTTGGCGCCGGTGTCGAGCGCGATCTTCAGCTCGGCGTAGCGCTTGCCGGCCGCCATGAACAGCGAGCCGAACGCCATGATCAGCAGGAACCACTGGGACAGATGGATATCCGAGGAGACGCCGCCGGCGACCGCGCGCAGCAGGAAGCCCGAGGACACGATGCAGATGTCCAGCACCGCCTGGTGCTTGAGGCCGAAGCAGTACGCCAGCTGGATGCCGATGTACACCGCCATCACCACGGCCAGATGCCAGTTCGCGGTGAAGGACAACAGGATCGAGCCGATCAGCAGCACCGCCGACAGCGCGTAGGCCAGGTTCACCGGCACCACGCCGGCCGCGATGGGCCGGAAACGCTTGGTGGGGTGGGCCCGGTCGGCCTCCACGTCGAGCGCGTCGTTGACCAGGTAGATGCCCGAGGCGGCCATGCAGAACACCACGAAGGCGATGCCGACGTGCGCGAGCACCGACAGGTCGGTGATCACCAGCTCGCCGCCGGCGGTCTTGCCGGCGGCCAGCGGCGCGGCCAGCACCAGCACGTTCTTGATCCACTGCCGCGGGCGCATGGCCTTGATCAAGCCGCCGCCCAACGTCTTCGGCGGCCCCTTGATGACCGCCTCTGCCAGGTCGGTGCTGGTGGGCTCTTCGCTCATGTCAACGATGGCTCTTTCCTGGGCGGTCACTTGGCGAGTCTCTTTTCGGCGGCGAGCACGGCTGCGGCTGATGCTGCGCCCAGCGCGGAACCCGCGAGCACGTCGGAGGGGTAATGCACGCCGAGGACGACCCGGGAGAGCAGCATCGGCGGGACGAGCACCGCAGGCAAGGGTAGCCCGGTGAGCCTGCCGAGCAATACCGCCGCCGCCGCGGTGGAGGTGGCGTGCGAGGACGGGAAGCTGAGCTTCGACGGCGTCGACACGTTGACCTGCACGGACGGATCGTGCGGGCGGGGGCGGCGGACGATGCGCTTGATGACCACCGACGCGGCGTGCGCGCCGAACGCGCCGACGGCCACGCCCGCCCACTGGCGGCGGCGCGGCTTGTCCACCAGCGCGCCCGCCGCGGCGATGCCGATCCAGCCGAGGGAATGCTCACCGAAGTGCGACATGCCCCGCGCGGCCTTCACGACCGCCGGGTTCCGGCCGATCGTGCCCTGCACCAGATTGATGATCTTGACCTCGGCCGGGGACGCGACCGGGGCCACCGGCGCGTCCGGGACCACGTGCAGTCCGCGGTCGGGGCCGGAAACGGGCTGTGCAGCCGTCATTTGGGCTCATTCCTCGAATGGGTACTGCCTGAACCAGTGTCGATACCGAAGACGGTCTCCCACGCGGCCTTGCTGGTGAGCTGCGCGTGCGCGCGACGATACTGCTCACGCACTTCGGGGAAGCGCTCGGCCAGCTCCTTGCGCAGGCGCATCGCTTCCTTGAACAGCTCCATGGCCTTTCGCGGATCCCGCTTACGGTAGACGACTCCGCGGCCGTCGGCGGTGGTAACGGTGACACCGTCCACCTGCGAGAGCAGGAACCAGCGCGCGTCCAGCGTCGGCACGTTCAGCTGCGGGGTCTCGTGGTGGCGCGGGTTGGCCTTGCGGAAGTTGTGCAGCACGCCCTTGCCGAGGCGGGCCACCTTGGCGAGGGGGTTACCCGGCTCGCCGACCGCGCCCACGTCGGCGTGCGAGGCCAGCGGCAGTTCGGTGGAGGACGCCAGCACCACCGCGTCCGGGAACTCCTTGCGCATGGCGTGCACCTTGCCCAGCGCCGTCGGCAGCAGCTCGAACAGCTTCTCCGGGCCCGCCAGGTAGTCGCGGATCGCCTCGTTCTGGATGGCGACCGTCGAATACTCCAGGCACAGCAGGTGTTTCAGCGTGGCCTTGATGGTGTTGACCACCATCGGGCGGCCGTCGTTGGGCAGGTGCAGGGAGGCCACCACCAGGCGGTTGCGCAGATGGAAGTAGGCCTGCCAGTCGATGGCGTCGTCCTTGTCGGACCAGGCCATGTGCCACACCGCCGCGCCCGGGAGGGTGACGGTCGGGTAGCCGTGTTCGCGGGCGCGCAGACCGTATTCGGCGTCGTCCCACTTCAGGAACAGCGGCAGCGGCTGCCCGATCTCCTCGGCCACCCGGCGCGGGATGACGCAGGTCCACCAGCCGTTGAAGTCGACGTCGATGCGCCGGTGTAGCAGCTTGGAGTTGTCGCGGTCGCGCAGCGGGTGCTTGGAGAAATCGTGGTCGTATTCGACGTTCGGGGCCGCGGTCCACATGAAGATGGAGCGGTCCACCACCTCGCCCATGACGTGCAGGTGCGAGCGCTCCTGCAGGTTGAGCATCTGGCCGCCGGTCAGGATGGGCGACTTGGCGAATCGCGAGAAGGCCAGCGCGCGCAGGATGCAGTCCGGCTCGATCTCGATGTCGTCGTCCATGTAGACGATGTACTCGGCGTCGGTGGTCTCGAGCGCCTCGTACATGACCCGGCTGTAACCGCCGGAACCGCCGAGATTGGGCTGGTCGTGGATGGCCAGGCGACCGCCCAGGCGGGCCGCGGCCTCGGCGAAGCCGGGCTCGTCCATCACCTTGCGGGTGCCCTGGTCGGGAATGATGACGGCCTGGATCTTCTCCAGCACCAGCGGGTCGGAGCCCAGGGCCGTCAAGGTCTTCACCGCGTCGGTGGGGCGGTTGAAGGTCGGCATGCCGACCGCGATGGAGCCCTCGCCGGGCGCCTCGATCGGCGCGTACCAACCGCCGCTGCGCATTTCGACATGGCTGTCGGTGGTGATGTCGAACCAGATCCAGCCGCCGTCCTCGAACGGGCCCAGATCCACCTCGAACTCCACGAAGGCCGCGGCCGCCGCGCCCTCACCGGGCGTGCTGAACTCGTTGCCCTGCACGTGGATTCGGGAACCATCGGCCTTGGAGCGGTACACGTCCACGCGGCCGTGGCCGGACAGCTCCAGCTTCAGCACCACCGAGGTCAGCACGCTCCAGCGCCGCCAGTAACTGGCCGGGACCGCATTGAAGTAGGTGCAGAAGGAGACCTCCGACTCCGCGCCGATGGCCAGCGCGGTGCGCGTGATGGCATGCGCGCGACGGGAATTGGTGTCCGATTCCTCGAGGTACAGCGTGCGCACGTCCAGCGGCTCACCCGGCCGGGGCAGGATGACGCGCTGGAGCAGGGATACGGCGCGAGTCTCGGTGCTCATGTCTTCGCGAGTGAGTTGGGCGGTCATTCGGCGGCTCGATCCTGCGGGAGTTCCCGCGCCCCGTCGGCCTGATCAGCGGGCTGCGCAATGTGGCTCATCAGGACTCCCGGTCCACCAGCGGCGCACCGGATTCCAGGTGCGGGCGCAGCACGTTGTCGAACATGCTCAGCGCGGCGCCGATGGCCATGTGCATGTCCAGGTACTGGTAGGTGCCCAGGCGGCCACCGAACAGCACCTTGGCCGAGGCGGTTTCGGCCTTGGCGCGCTCGCGGTAGGCGAGCAGTTTGGCGCGGTCGTCCGGGGTGTTGATGGGGTAGTACGGTTCGTCGCCGGTCTGGGCGAAACGCGAGAACTCGCGCATGATGACCGTCTTGTCGGTGGGATAGTCGCGCTCGGGGTGGAAGTGGCGCGGCTCGATGATGCGGGTGAACGGCACGTCCGCGTCGTTGTAGTTCATGACCGAGGTGCCCTGGAAGTCACCGGTTTCCAGCACTTCGGTCTCGAAATCGATGGTGCGCCAGCCGAGCTCGCCCTCGGCGTAGTCGAAGTAGCGGTCCAGCGGGCCGGTGTAGACGACCGGGGCGTCCGGGTTCTGGGCGCGAATCTCGTCGCGCACCTCGAACCAGTCGGTATCCACGCGGACCTCGATGAGGTCGTTCTCGGCCATTTTCGACAGCCACGCGGTGTAGCCGTCCTTCGGCAGGCCCTCGTAGGTGTCGTTGAAGTAGCGGTTGTCGAAGGTGTAGCGGACCGGCAGGCGGGTGATGATGCCGGCGGGCAGCTCTTTGGGGTCGGTCTGCCACTGCTTGGCGGTGTAGTCGCGAATGAACGCCTCGTAGAGCGGGCGACCGATCAGCGAGACGGCCTTCTCCTCGACGTTGGTGGCGTCCTGGGTGGCGATCTCGGCGGACTGCTCGGCGATCAGCGCGCGCGCCTCGTCCGGACTGAAGTAGCGGCCGAAGAACTGCGACAGCAGGCCCAGGCCCATGGGGAACTGGTAGGCCTGCCCCTTGTGCATGGCGAAGACGCGGTGCTGGTAGCCGGTGAACTCGGTGAACTGGTTGACGTAATCCCACACGCGCTTGTTCGAGGTATGGAACAGGTGGGCGCCGTACTTGTGGATTTCGATGCCGGTTTCCGGGTCCGCCTCCGAGTACGCGTTGCCACCCAGGTGGTAGCGGCGTTCCACCACCAGGACTCGCTTGCCGAGGACGTTGGCGGTGCGTTCTGCGATGGTCAGCCCGAAGAAGCCGGAGCCGACGACGATGAGATCGAACGGGGATGCGACGGTCACGGGTGCCCAGACTACCGGCAGCTCTGTTTGATTGCCCTCCGCTCCGCTCCGGGCCTGTGCTCAATTGCCCTCCGCTCCGCTCCGGGCCTGTGCTTAATTGCCCTCCGCTTCGCTCCGGGCGCGTTCGCGGCCCTGTTACCTCGGCCTTCCCTCCTCCGCTCCTCCGCTTCGCTCCCCCGCTCCGTCAGTCCAGGCCGAGGCGGGCCGCGAACCCTTGGTTATCGGCCCGCTCGGGTCAGCGGCCGTTCGGGGGCATCAGCCGTTCAGGTCATCGGCTGTTCGGGGCATCAGCCGTTCGGGCTATCGGCTGTTCGAGTCATCGGGCTGTTCGTCCGGGGCGCCGGGGGGCAGATCCAGTGGCGTAGGTCATTCCGGTGAGCGGGGAAGGTCGCGAGGTTTTCGCGCAGAGTTCACGAAAGTGCGGACAGTGGCGTCATGGGGGCTCTATTACATATCGAGTCGAATTGAACACCCGACCAGTTTGTTGCCGTGTGCTATGCGCGGCCGTGCCGTGCACTCGACCCGGAAGACCACGTACATGCGCCTTGCTCGTTTCGCCCCTCTGCTGGGGGCGCTGTCCATCACGGCCGTGCTGAGCACTGCCGCTCTCATCCCGGGGGCGGCGGCACCCGCCCACGCCGATGAGGGCGACACCCTCGCCGCCGCCGAGATCTCCGACGCCGGCGATGTCTGCGGCAAGCCGGCGGCCACCTTCGATGACGTCATCACCGCCGCTGCCACCGCCATCCGCACTGTGGTCCCGGCCGAACAGCAGGCTGCCTATGACCGGTCGGTCGATGATTTCCGGCAGAACGTCGCCTCGATCCACGTGCACCGCAATGGCCTGCCGCTGGGGCCGGACGAGGTGAACGATCGCACCCAGTTCCTCGACGACCCGATCGTCACCTACATCGTCAACAACCTCGACGCCATCAAGACCGGGCGGCTGCACCGGACCATCGCGCTCTCCGACCTGAAGGTGCGCGACGTGGTCGAGGTGTTCATCCTGGCCACGCGGATCGTGAAGATCCCGGCCCAGTTCGCCGCCAGCCTGGTGCCGACCGTCGGCTTCGTGCTCAAGCCCATCGTGGGCGCGCTGTTCAACGGCGTGAAGTCGCTGGCGCGGTCGGTGCAGTCGCAGCTGTCGTTGGGCTGCGATGCCAATGGCGTGTACCAGAAGCTGCGGCTGGATGTGCCCGATGAGCATGTGGAGGTGCCGCAGCCGCTCATCGACCTGGCCAACCAGCTCACCAAGGCCGACGGCGGCTGCACTCCGCTGGCGGAGCTGAAGACCTCCGAGCTGGTCGAGCGCGCCCGCGGTTTCCTGGCCACGACCGCCGGACTGCCCGTCGACCCGGCAATGGTGAACGCCAATGCCGATGCGCTGCAGGGCTTCTTGCAGAGCAACCGGGTCGCCGACGTCTTGATGATGCGCCGCACCGAGCAGCTCGGTCCGATCGTGGACTCGATGGATTACGGGCCGCTGACCTTCCTGGCCAACCTGGGCTTCGACATCTACGAGGGTCGCGCGCTCAACACCGTGGCGCTGGGAGATGTGAAGGTGGAGAACGTCTTCTCGCTCATCACCCTCGCCCTCGACACCACCAGCCTGCTGCTGACCGTCGGCAATACGGTGGCCGGCTTCACCGGCGTGTCCTCGACAATCCTGACCCCGCTGAGCATGGCCGAGACCATCGCCTTCGCGCCCACCACCTACGGTGCGCCGATCCTGCGCGGCGTCATGCAGTCCATGTGCGCGGCGTAGACACGGGATTCGGGCACGCAAGCGCGCCGACCAGGCCTGCACGATGATGCGCAATGCACCATCGTGCAGGTTTACGCTGAGGTAGAAACCCTAGGGAAGTGCCATGACAGCCGAGCCGCATCGCTTCGAGACCGCGCCGGGCGGGCTGACCGTGGCCGATCTCCGGGCGGGCTACGACCCGGGATTCCGCTTCGAACTCGAGGACGGCGTGGCCGTGATGATGGCGTCAGCCACGCGCTGGCGCAATCGCGTCCAATGACATGTGGCCGTCGCGATGGAGCAGGTCTGTCCCCCTGACCTGTCGGTCGAGGTGAAGCAGGCGATCGAAATCTCGGAGGACTTCGCACCCATCCGTTCGAGATGGAGACCGAACTCGCGGGGCTGGGCTGCCCGCATGTCACGCGAAACATGCTGCGGCACATACTCCGCGGCTCCTGATCCAGGGTTCCGCCGGTCAGCATGGTCATTGACGCGCACGATCGAGTCGTTCCAGCGCCGATCGAGAACGGCCGCAGCCCCTCTCAGCGGTAATTGAAAGGGGCTGCGGCGGCGTGTCTTTCGGCTACAGCCGGGCCGCGGCGTAGACCCGGATCGCGTCGCGGACGTACTCGGCGGTGCCCGCGCCGTGCCTGTCGTAGTTCTGCGCGAACCGCGGGTCGGCGACGTACATCTCGCCGAGGTTGGTGAAGTACTGGGCGCTGATGGGTCCGCCCGTGGGGGTCGTGCCGAGCCAGTCGTAATGGCGCTGCACGATGGCCTGCACCTCGTCGCTGTCGACCGGGAGGCCGGCGGCGCGGGCGCGGCCGTAGTCGGCGGCGATATCGAGGTGGGTCTGCTGGAACGCCTTCTTCTCGGCGTCGGTCTTGGACTTCCACCACCGGTCGCTGCTTTCCCAGGCCTCCTTGCCCCAGCGCTGCACGACCTCGTCCTTGTACTGAGCGTGGTCGAATCCGTCGAAAACCTCATCTGCCATGAGTTGCTCACCTGCTTCCGTTTTGCGCAATGTGGTTTGCACCGAGGCGATTTGGCGCGCGATCCGGTCCTGCTCCTGTTTCAGCAATTCCAGATGGGTGCGCAGGGCGGCAGCGGTGTCCTTTTGCCCCGCGAGGACTTCGGCGATGGCGGGTAGGCCCAGGCCGAGTTCCCGGAGCAAAAGGATGCGCTGCAACCGTACGAGGGATTCTTGGTCGTAATAGCGGTAGCCGTTGGATCCGATCCGGCTCGGCGGCAATAACCCGAGGTCACCGTAATGCCGCAGGGTGCGGCTGGTGGTGCGGGCCACTTTCGCCAATTCCTGGATGGACCATTCCGCTGCCACGTTCCGGCCTTTCGTATCCTCTCGTTCTCCTCGACGAATTCAGGATGCAAGTTGACGTAGCGTCAAGGTCAAGCCTTCATCAGTATGGCCCGGCCGGGTGCCGAGGCACGGCGTTTACGCGCCGTCGGTGCACTGGCTATACCGGATGTGCACGGACTGCTTCGGCGGCGCGGAGCTGCCGAACATGGCCGGTGGCGACGGCATCCAGTTGGTGAGCCGGTTCATGGCGTCCTGCTCGGCCTCGGCGCGGTTGCTGCCCGCGCCGCCGTAGTAGTAGGTGTGATCGGCGCTCTCGGCGATGGCGCCGCAGCCGTCACGGAACTGCACCATGATCTTGCAGCCGCGGTGGGCGCACTGGCTCAGCGCGTCGGCGTCGGAGGAACCCCAGTCCGGGTAGTTCCAGGCCGCGCCGTAGAAGGTGCCGCCGTCGGTGCCCAGGGCGAGCGAGCCGTACAGCGAGCCATCCGGTCCGCGCTCGGCACTGGCGGTTCCGGCCCCCAGCGTCGAAACCAGGACGGCGGCAGCGGAAAAGAACATGGTCAGGGCGAGTTTGCCCGAGAAAGCCATTCGAAATTCTCCCCGTTCGGCAGCGGCAGAAAGGCCGCTCCGGTTACATTCGGTGGTGCGATCACCACTGCCCGGATTTCTATCACGGGCCACCGACAGGTCCAAGTCGGTTTCGCTCCGGAACCCGCTGCCGGGCAATGCCTTCCGAACAGGTCATCGAATCGGTCGGTCCGCGAGTGGTACTTGCTTCTCCCCAGCGGGCGTGACATGCTCCACGCGCGCGCTGCCGGACTCCCGATTTCCGCGCGCGCACGAATTTCGATATTCGGGGGATGAGGAAAACCCAATGTTGTCTGCGGGCCGCGCCCGAGTTCTGCACTGGGCGGCCGTGGCCGCCACCGCCGTGAGCTCCACCCTCCTGTTCGCCGGGCCCGCTGACGCGGCCGCACCGGTGGTGCTCGGCGGTGGTTCCGGCGTCTACGTCGAGGACCTCTCCGACTCCAGCTCGGTCAATGACTGCACCATCACCGCGATGGGCTACGACAACAAGAACCAGCTCGTGGGCCTGACCGCCGGCCACTGCGGTGAGGTCGGCGCGCGCGTCGCGGCCGAGTACACCCGCTCCGGCGGCATCGGCGTCATCGCCGAGAAGGACGACGAGATGGACTGGGCCATCATCGTCTTCAACCCGGACCGGGTGAACCCGACCCGCCGTGTCGCCCAGTCGGTCATCAACTCGGTCGGCGCGCCGCCGCAGATCGGCGAGAACGTCTGCAAGAACGGCCGCACCACCGGCTTCACCTGCGGCCCGGTCTGGGAGACCAAGTCCACCTACTTCCGCAGCCAGGTGTGCGCCAACCACGGTGACTCCGGCGCGCCCGTGCTGCGCGGCGACCAGCTGGTCGGCATGGTGGTGGCGGGCACCGACTTCAACGCCGGGCCGATCAGCATCGAACTGCCACTGTGCACCGGTGGCGGCAACCTGATCCACGAGCCGGAGCTGGCCACCAACATCTCTACGGTGCTGGCCGATGTCGACCGCCACGGCGGGGCCGGCGCGGGCTTCCACGTCGCATAGGACCTTCGGGCCGGAACGAACCGACCGACACCGCGGGGCGTGACCGGATTCCCGGTCACGCCCCGCGCTTTTGGGTCCGGCACAGCGCGCGACACCGCACGCTCATATCACTATCGCCACAAGATTGATATCCTGAATTAAAAGTTCTCGATATCAATGAGGTGGGCTATGTCTCGAACCCTGATCGACATCGACGACGATGCGCTCGCGCTAGCGGCGGAAGAGCTGGGCACCAAGACCAAGGTGGCTACCGTCAACGCGGCACTCCGCGAAATCGCGAACCGGCGCGCTGTCACCAAGGTCCTGCAGCAGCTTCGCGACAGCGGCACCGACCTGTCACCCGACGCGATGGGGGGTGCGTGGCGCTGAGAACCTTGTTCATGCTGGCGGACAAGTCAGCGTTCGAGTGGGTGCTCCGCGACGATCACGCGGCGGCCGACTTCGCGGAAATAACCAGCGCGCCAGGCTCATTGGTCGCATCCTGCCATCTGACTGCACTGGAAATCGGGTATTCCGCGCGTTCACATCAGGACTATCTGGCCAAGATCACGGGTCAGAAATCACTGGTCTGGCTTCCCCTCACCGAGGAAGTCATGGATCGCGCCCTCACGGTACAGGGCATACTGGCCGAGCGTGGTGGCCACCGTCTCCCGATACCGGATCTGATCATCGCCGCCACCGCCGAAGTCCATGGCGCAACGGTTCTTCACGTAGACAGCGACTACCAGACGATCGCCGAGATAACCGGCCAGCCGCAGCACCGGCTGCGAACCTCCTGATCTGGTGCCGGTGGGTCCACAGTCGGCGATTCGCGTTTTGCGCCGTCGTCTCAGGATCGGTCCGCGGTCAGGCCGGGGGCAAACGCTGGAGGCACCGGTTACGAGCCGTGGGGTGAGTTACTCTGCACGCGGATCCGGTCACATCGCCTGATCGCACGGGGTCGACAGCTCGACGCGCGGGGCGTGACGAGGTCATCCGATCCACGCCCCGCAGTAGTTACTGAATGTATTCAATTGTGCCGTAAGACTTTTCGGGTTCAGTAGCCGACGGTGAAGCGGGTGCGGTGGTGGCGCGGCCGCTCGATCTCGTCGAGCAGGGCGACGGCCATGTCCTCCATGGAGAGCGCGGAATTGCCCTGCTCGTCGGTGAGCAGCTCGTCCGTGCCGAGGCGGTAGACGCCGGTCCGCTCGCCGGGCTCGAACAGGGCGGCCGGGCTGATGTAGGTCCAGTTCACCGCGTGCGCGGTGGTCCGGAATACCTCGAGCTGGCGGTTGCCGCCCTCGGCGATGGGCAGCAGGTGGGCCGGGAAGTCGGGCTGCTCGGTGAGGAGCTTCCCGGTCCCGGCGACGGTGAGGCTGCCCGCGCCGCCGATCACCAGCAGCCGGGTTCCGCTGCCCGCCAAGCCTTCCAGCAGGGCCGCGGCGACCTCGGCCAATTCGTGCTCGCGGCCCGGGGCCGGGCGGGTCGCGCCCACCACGACATCGCTGCCGGCCGCCGCCTTCTCCACATCGGCGGGGTCGGCGGCATTGCCGGTCCACACCTCGACCTGCTCCGGCAGCGCCCGCAGCCTCTCCGCGGTGCGCGCGACCGCCCGCACCCGGTGACCCCGGCTCAGGGCCTCCGCCACGACCCGGCTCCCCGCGTCGCCACTCGCTCCGAACACTGTGATCTGCATGGTCTTTCGCTCCTTCGGGAGATGGTTCCGCGTCAGGCCGCGACGCGGGTCGTGGCGATGTCGGCTTGCTTCGCCGATTCCGTTGCGCGGGGCGCGGATCCGGTCTGGCCGAGCAGCGTGCCGCCCAGCGCGATGGCCATGCCCAGGATCTGCAGCGGGGCCAGCGCCTGGCCCAGCGCGGCCCAGCCGATGACGGCCGCCGACAGCGGGCTGAGCAGGCCGAGGAAGGCCACCGAGGTGGCATTGGCCTTGGCGATGCCGCGGAACCACAGCGCGTAGGCAGCGGCGGTGCCGATCAGGCCCAGGTAGAGGTAGCCGCCGATGGCCCGGCCGTCCAGCGCGGGCGGCGCGCCTTCGACAAGGGCGGCGACCGGCAGCAACATGAGTCCGCCCGCGGTGAGCTGCCAGCCGGTCATGGCCAACGGTCGGATGCCTTCGGGGCGGCCCCAGCGCTTGGTCATCACCGTGCCCGCCGCCATGGAGATGGCCGCCAGCAGGCCCGCGATGATGCCGAGGGTGTCGAGAGTCGCTGTGGCCCTGAGTACGACGAGTCCCACGCCGATCAGCCCGATCAAGGCGGCCGACACCTTGCGCAGCGTGAGCCGTTCGTTCAGGGCGAGGGCCGCGAAGCCGACCGCGAACAGCGGCGCGGCCGCGGCGAGCACCGCCGCCACCCCGCCCGGCAGCCGATAGGCGGCGACGAACAGCAGCGGCGTGAACAGTCCGATGTTCAGTCCGCCGAGGACGAACGCCCGCGGAATCCACTGTCCACGCGGCAGTTTCCGCGTGATCGCCAGGAGCAGCAGGCCGGCGGGCAGCACCCGCATGAGGGCGGTGAACATGGGCCGTTCCGGCGGCAGGAAGGTCGTGGTGACGGCGTAGGTCGATCCCCACACCAGCGGCGCGAGCCCGGTGAGGGCGAGCGTTCCGGCGAGTCCGGCGGCTCCGACGCGTGCGGTGGTCATCGGTAACTCCTCATTGATAATCTCAAAGTTGAGATAACACCATCTGGATACCTCACCGTCAAGTATCTCAATGTTGAGATTTATTCCGCCCCGAGAGGAGCCCGCCGGTGCCCGACGCCGTCGACCAGATCACCGCCGCCTGGCGTCAGCAGCGCCCCGACGTCGACACCTCCCCCATGGAGATCTTCGGCCGCATCGCCCGCCTGGGCCGCATCGTCGACCGCGAGCTCTCCGACTTCTTCCGCGGCCAGGGCCTGGAACGCTGGGAATTCGACGTCCTCGCCACCCTCCGCCGCTCCGGCAACGAATCCGGCCTCAGCGCAGGCGCTCTCAACAAGGCCGCCATGATCACCTCCGGCGCCATCACCAACCGCATCGACCGACTGACCGCCAAAGGCTGGGTACAACGCGTCCCCGACCCGAACGACCGCCGCGCCATCCGGGTCCACCTCACCGACGCCGGGCGAGCCCTGATCGACCGAATCCTCCCCCTCCACATGAAAAACGAACAGCGCCTCCTGGCCGACCTCACCCCCGCCGACCGCGAAACCCTCATCCCTCTCCTCCGCAAGTTCGCCGAATCCCTCGGCGACCTCGCTCTGGACTGAATCACGAAGGAGGCGGCGGTCTCTGCTGTGCCTGATCGGTTCTTACGCAATGGATCTGAGCGATAACCAGTGTGCGGAGAACTAACGACAGGTCGGGCGAGACTGCATTGATTCGCTGACGCTGGCAGTGAAATCATCTGCCATTGACTGCATTTCGCGGCTTACAGGCATACATCGGAAGTAGCAGCGGGCGGATCGGCAATGACTATTCGTGCCAATTACCGCGGAGTCTGGTGCGCCAGTGCTGGGGTCGTCGGCTGGGGTGGGGCGTAGGCCGGGACCGGGGAGGCGGGCAGGGCGGGGGTGGAGGCGGGGCGCGGGGCGGGGGTTTCGGCGGGGATCACCGGCTTGACCAGGCCGGAACCGGCGGGCGCCGGGGCCGAGCGGGGGTCGGCGACCATGGAGTTGGGGTCGGCGCTGCCGGGGGTCGGGAGGGGGATGTTGACCCGCGTTCGGTTCTCGGGGGCGGGGTGGACCGGGGTGGAATTGCCCGAGGTGGCGGGGGTTTCGGCGCCCGGGGTGGCGTTGGTCGGGTCGATGTAGGCCGGAACCGAGGGGTCGGGGGTGGCGGCGTCCGGTGTCGTGGGGGTTGCCGGGTCGGATTCCGTTGGAGTGGGCTGGGTTTGGGGCGTCGGCGGGGTGAGGACGGGAATGGTGGGCAAGCCCGGGGTCACGGCCGCGGGGAAGTCGGTGAGAGCGGGGCCGATCTCCATGGCGGAGGCGGGGGTGGGGAGGCCGCCGTCGGGGGCGGCGGAGTATTCGGCGCGGAGGATGTGGTTGTCGCGCACCAGGACTCGGCCGGAGGTGTCCTCGACGGCGTCGGTGGTGCGGGGATCCTCCTTGTCGGTGCCGAGGTACATCTGGCAGTCGGTGGTGTCGCAGGTCTGGGCGTAGGGGTAGCGCTCCTCGGCCAGGGCGTAGGAGCGGGCGGCGATGGCCTGGGCGCGCAGGGCCTCGGTGCCGCCCTGGTCGGCCCAGCCGGGGACCATTTCGGCGGGGACCACGCCCTTGAGGTAGTCGTCGAGGTCGACCTCGTTGACCGTGCGCGGGGAGCCGTTGTCGAGGGCCACGCCGAGGACGCCGCGATAGGCGTTGCCGCCGCAGATCTCGAGTTGTTCGTTGGCGGGGCGGGCGGTGCCGTCGGTGACGGGGTAGGCCCAGGGATCGTCGGTTTCACCCTCCCAGAGGGTGTCGCCGCCGCAGCCCTGGGTGATGGTGACGTCGGCGCCGGTGGCGGTGGGCGTCAGGTGCGCGGCCTGGCCGGGGATCACGCGGCGGCCGGCGACGTAGAAGACGGAGTCGGAGCCGATGTCGAGGGTCTTGTCATCCTGCCCCATGAGGCGGACGCGGACCGTGGTCGGGCCGACCTCGGCCAGCTCGGCTCCGTCGTAGTAGTTGGCCAGGATGCGGTCGGCGTTCCAGCCCGCCGCGGCCTTGTCGAAGGCGCCGTTCTGGCTGAGGCCGCGGCCGTGACCGGCGCCGGCGGTGAAGAGGAAGGCATTGTCGGGCCACGCCCAGATCAGCAGGGCGGTACCGCCGGTGGTGGCGGCGACAGCGAGGGACAGGGTGAGCAGGCCGCGCCGTTTCCGGCGCTCGGCTAGGTACCCGTTCGGCATGTCATACCCGTTCTGTCGAGAGCCGAAGCTACATTCGAGTTACTCAAAGCTGAGCCTCAACCATACGTTTAGAGAATGTGACAGTAGGGACTAGTGTGATCGCTGATGCGCCAAGTAGCAAGCTTGTGCTCCGGGCGCGGTTAGACGGATTTACCTGAATGGGAGATGCTTGTGCCGTATCGCAAACCGAAAAACGCCTACATGCTCCCGGTTGTCACCGTCCTCGCGCTGACCGCTCCGGTCGGCATACTCGCGCTGAGCGATTCCCGGGATGTCCGGAACACGGATGAAAGCAATCTGGCAGCTATACCTGCACAAATGGCCGAAGTCGCCCTATCCTCGGCACCCGATATCGTCCTGCCGCTGCGTGAGCTGACCGGACTGAACCTGCCCGACCTGCACCTGTCCGATCTGCGGATGTTGCCGCTGCCCAAATCGATTCCGATCCCGCCGAATCTCATTCCGGGCGTCCAACTACCCAGCGAGATTCCACTACCGCAGCTGAACAACGGCTCGCAGCCGCCCGCCCCGCCACGCCCCGCCCGCCCCACCGTGTCGGGCTCGCTCCCCAACGCCACCCCCGTCACACCCGGCTCCGCCCGGCTCACCACCCCGGCCGCCGGGACACCCGGCTTCATCGCCGAACCGGGCCCCGAGGTTCCGCGGCCGCCCGCCACGCCGGGCACCGAAACTTCCTCCGCCCCAACCGATCCCGCCGCCACACCGGCACCCACCGCCCCGCCGACACCCGGCGCTGCGGCTACCGCTCCGGGCGGCGACACGCCGGTCGCGCCAGCGGATTCCGGCACTCGGGCGCCGATCCCCAGCGCCGACAATCCCGCTGCTGCCGGACCGCATCAGGTCCCCGGCCTGACCAGTGATCTGCGAACCCCCGCGCTGAACCCCGGCGCGGTGCCCACCGATCTGATCGACAAGGTCGGCGCACAGGTCAAGGAGCTCACCCGGGACACGCCGTTCAGCATGGTCGCGCTCACCGCGCAGGACCTCGTCGGCACCACCACCAAGATCCGCGCCCAGCGTCCCGACGGCACCTGGGGACCCTGGTACGACGCCGAAACCGAGAACGGCAAGGACCGTCCCGCGGCGGGCAAGCGCACCGGCACCGAGCCGATCTATGTCGGCAACACCAAGACCGTGCAGATGCTGGTGACCCGCAAACCGGCCGCCGCGGCCGCCCAACCGGGTCCGCTCGACGACGGTTCGGCCGATCCGGCGCAGGTCGATCTGGAGAAGCTGGCCGCGGTGCTGATCGATCCGGGCCGAGACAGCATAGACCAGAACCTGTCCTCGGTCGCCGCGCCGCTGCCCGGCGGCGGACCTAAGGTGATCACCCGGGCCCAGTGGGGTGCGGACGAATCACTGCGCTGCGAGGAACCCACCTACGACGACGGCGTCTCCGCGATCACCGTGCACCACACGGCGGGTCGCAATGACTACACCAAGGCCGAATCGGCGGGCATCGTGCGCGCCATCTATTCGTATCACGCGAAAACGCTGGGCTGGTGCGACATCGGCTACAACGCCCTGGTCGACAAGTACGGGCAGATCTTCGAGGGCCGCTACGGCGGTCTGGACCGCCCGGTCGAGGGCGCGCACGCGGGCGGTTTCAATATCAACACCGCCGGTGTCGCGCTGATGGGCGACTACGAGGACGAGGCTCCGACGGACGTGTCCATCCAGGCGATCGGCCAGTACATCGGCTGGCGCGCCAAGGTGGCGGGCATCGATCCCGAGGGCTCGACCACCATGTACTCCGAGGGCAGCGACTACACGAAATACGCGCTGGGACAGGCGGTCAACCTGCCGAATATCTTCGCGCACCGCGATGTCGGCAATACGACCTGCCCGGGTGATGCCGTCTACGCCCTGATGGACAAGATCCGGCAGATCGCCGAGGACACGGCCCGCGGCACGAACACGCCCGCCCAGCCCAACCCGGTACAGACCCGACCGGGCCAGAACGCGGGCAACCCACTGCCCTCCCCGGCCCCCGATACCGGTGACCACGTGGATCTGGCCGCCCTCGCCGACCTCACCCAGAGGATCCTGAACATGCTCGACCGCAGCCCGGTGGCCCGCTACTGGAACGAGCAGGGCGGCGCGAACGGCCCACTGGGACAACCGAAAGCGGAGCCGATCGCGCTCGCGGACGGCGGCCAGTACGGCCAATTCACCAATGGTTACGTCTATGCCTCGCCGACCGGACAGATCTTCACGGTGGTCGGCAAGATCCTGGAGCGCTTCCTCCAATTGGGTGCGGGCACAGGAATTCTCGGCCTGCCCACGAGCAATGAATATCCGGTCCCAGACGGTGTCCGCACCGATTTCCAGAACGGCGCACTGATCTTCAACAAGCTCACCGGAATCGTGACGACCGTCCTGAAGAATTACGGCGCAGTCCAGGACCCCGCCCCCGGCAAGCCCATTCCCGCCCTGGGAACCCCGGTCGCCTCCAATTGAGCGGCTGGACAGAAGTGCTCCCCAACCAAGCGACTGGACAGATGTTCTCCCCGTCATCCCGGCAGGCTCTCAGCCGGATCCACTGCGTCGTACTGGATTCCGGCCGAAACGCGCCGGAATGACGGGGAGAACCACCGGATGACGGGGACTGCCGGCATGACGAGAGTGAACCACCGATATGACGGGATAGGACTGTCGGAGTGAGGGAAGAACTCTCGATCGGCCGCTCGATACCCTCGTTCAGGACCACCAGCGTTCGAGGGTGCGGGCGACGCCGTCCTCGACATTGGAGGGGGCGACCTCGTCCGCGGCGGCGATAGCCTCGGGGTGGGCGTTGGCCATGGCGACACCGTGACCCGCCATGAGGAGCATCGGGACGTCATTGGGCATGTCGCCGAAGGCGATGAGAGAGCTGTGCTGCACGCCCAGGCGCTGAGCGACGGTCGCGAGGCCCGTCGCCTTCGTGACGCCGGTGGCCGACAGCTCGATCAGCCCGTTGTCGGTGGAATACGTGAGATCCGCGCGGCCCGCCAGGTGCGGTCCCAGGGCCGCGCGCATGGCGGCGCTGGTGGCCCCGGGCAGGCGGATGAGCATCTTGATCGCGGGCGCGGCGATGACCTCGGCGCGCGAGACCTGGGTGTCGTCCGGGTTGAGCCAGGCGTGCTCGTATTCGGGGGAGCTGACGAACTGCGGAGTCGCCGCGTCGTGCGCGGTGACGCCGACGCGCTCGGCCGCCAGGCCGCAGCCCGGGAGCAGTCGCTCGGCCAGATCGGCGGCCCAGGTGAGCGTCTCGATATCCAGGGTGCGGGAATCCAGCACCCGGTCGGTGGCGCTGTCGTAGATGACCGCGCCATTGCCGCACACGCACAGCGGCGCGAAGCCGAGCCCGTCGACGACCGGATCGATCCAACGCGGCGGCCTTCCGGTGGCGAGCACGAACGGCACCCCGTCGGCGATGAGGGCATTGACCGCGGCCCTGGTGCGCGCGCTCACCTGCTCATGATGGTCGATGAGCGTGCCGTCCACATCGGAGGCGACCATCTTGGGTTTGGGCAGGTGAAAGAGCGTCACCTACTCCATCCTGCCTCGAGCGACAACCGCCGCGCCCGTGGATTACCGACCCCGCCGTACAAACGAGACCTTTCCGGCACACGTCCGGCCCCGCCCACCTCACACCCCATCCGCGACCAGGACGCGAGCAATAACACATGGATTGCCGCGGCGTCCGCGGTCCGTACCCCGCGTTCACATAATTCTGTCCCTATGATCTGGGGTCAGTACTCGACCCCGAAAGGGAATGATGGCCGGTTTTCTGCTGCGACGTGCGCTGAACTATGTCGTGCTGCTGGTGCTGGCGTCGTTCCTGGTGTTCACTGTGGCGTCCCTCACGTTCACCCCGCTGGACTATCTGGAACAACGCAATCCGCGGCCACCGCAGTCGGTGATCGACGCGAAACGGGCGGAATTGCATCTGAATGATCCGATCCCGGCGCGGTACCTGGCATGGGCGAACGGTGTTGTCCATGGTGACTTCGGCAAGACGCTGGCCGGACAGCCGGTCAAGGACGAGCTCGGCCGCCGGATCGGTGTCAGTCTGCGGCTGCTGGTGATCGGTTCGGTGGTGGGCACCGTGCTGGGCGTGCTGATCGGTGCGGCTAATGCCATCCGGCAGTACAAGTTCAGTGACTACTTCAGCACCATCGTGTCGATGCTGCTGTTGTCGACACCGGTGTTCCTGCTGGCGACGCTGTTGAAATACGGTGCGCTCGAAATCAATCTGGCCACCGGCAAGCAGATCTTCCTCTATACCGGCGAGACCTCGGCGACAGCCGTGCACGGGCTGTGGAACCAGATCGTGGACCGGGCCCAGCACATGCTGATCCCGACGCTCGGCCTGGCGCTCGGTGCGATGGCGGGATACAGCCGCTACCAGCGCAATGCGATGCTCGACGTACTCGGCGGCGATTTCATTCGCACCGCCCGTGCCAAGGGGCTCACCCGGACCCGCGCATTGTTCAAACACGGTCTTCGCACCGCGCTCATCCCCATGGCGACACTGTTCGCCTATAGCTTCGGCGGACTCGTCACGGGCGCGACCTTCACCGAGAAGATCTTCGGCTGGCACGGTATGGGCGAGTGGCTGGTGGACTCCATCCACGCCCAGGACATCAATGTCGTGCTGACGGTGACGCTCTTCGCGGGATTGGTGATCCTGTTGTCCGGCCTGCTGTCCGACATCGTGTATGCGATTCTCGATCCCAGGGTGCGTGTCTGATGACCGAGGTGGAAACCATCGTCCAGGGCGCGCCACAGATCGCCGCCGCGGGCCGCCGCAAGTTGGTGTGGCGGCGATTCCTGCGCAACAAGATCGCGGTGACCGCGGCGGTCGTGCTGATCCTGCTGTTCGTGATCGCGTTCGCCGTGCCGCACTTCCTGCCGTACGGCTACACCGACATCGACACCACGGCGAAGCTGAAGCCGCCCAATGGAAAACACTGGTTCGGTACCACCTCGCTGGGTGAGGATGTACTGGCACAGACCCTGCACGGCCTGCAGAAATCCCTGGTGATCGGGTTCGGCGCGGCGATCATCTCGGCGATCATCGCGACCGCCGCAGGTTCGGTGGCGGGCCTGCTGGGCGGCTGGACGGACCGCGCGATCATGTGGCTGGTGGATCTGCTGCTGGTAGTCCCCAGTTTCATCTTCATCGCCCTGTTCGCCCCGAAGACCAAGGGCAACAGCTCGGTGGTGCTGCTGGTGGTGCTGATCGCGGCGTTCGGCTGGATGATCTCGGCACGCATCGTCCGCGGGTTGTCGCTGACCTTGCGGGATCGCGAATTCGTGCGCGCCGCACGATATATGGGTGCATCCACCTGGACGGTCATCACCACGCACATCGTCCCGAACATCGCCTCGATCCTGATCATCGACACCACCCTCGCCGTGGGAGGGGCCGTCATGGCCGAAACCGGTTTGAGCTTCTTGGGTTTCGGTGTCCAGCCGCCCGACGTGTCGTTGGGCTCGCTGATCGGCGACTACTCCAAGAACGCACTCACGTACCCGTGGACGTTCATGTTCTCCGGCGCGTTCCTGGTGGTCATCGTGCTGTCCGCCAACCTCATGGGAGACGGGCTGCGCGACGCCTTCGACCCGACGGCCAGGAAAGCACGGGCGAAGCAGGCACGAAAGGCCGGCAAATGAGCCAGGATTCGGCCGAGCGGTCCAAGATGACCGCGCCCCTGCTGGAAGTCTCCGACCTGCGTGTGTCCTTTCCGGGCGAGGAGGGTCGCGTCGACGCGGTGCGCGGGGTGAACTTCGCGGTCAACGACGGCGAGGTGCTGGCGATCGTCGGCGAATCGGGCTCCGGCAAATCGGTGTCCTCAATGGCCGTCATCGGCCTGCTGCCCGAGCAGGCGCGCGTGCGGGGATCGATCCGCCTACGCGGCCGGGAACTGCTGGGACTGGACGACAAACAGATGTCCGCCCTGCGCGGCAGCAAGGTGTCCATGGTGTTCCAGGACCCGCTGTCCGCACTGACCCCCGTCTACCGGATCGGCGACCAGATCGCGGAAGCCCTGCTGGCGCACCGGAAGATGAGCAAGCAGGAAGCCGCCGCCAAGGCGGTGGAACTGCTGGACCTGGTCGGCATTCCGGATGCGGCCCAGCGCGCCACAGCATTTCCGCACGAGTTCTCGGGCGGAATGCGCCAGCGCGTCGTCATCGCCATGGCCATCGCCAATGATCCCGAGCTCATCATCTGCGACGAACCGACCACGGCACTCGACGTGACCGTGCAGAAGCAGATCCTGAACCTGTTGCGCAAGGCGCGCGACATCACCGGTGCGGGCGTCATCTTCATCACCCATGACATGGGCATCGCGGCGACATTGGCCGACCGGGTGGCGGTCATGTACGCGGGGCGGATCGTCGAAACGGCGCCTGCGCAGGAGCTTTTCACCGCACCTCGGATGCCCTACACGGTCGGATTGCTGGGCTCTATCTCGCGCATGGATGGTCCCGCGCGGTCGCCGCTCATCCCGATCGTCGGCAACCCGCCGGCCATGCACGCCCTGCCGCAGGGCTGCTCATTCGCGCCCCGCTGCCCCGTCTCCATCGACGAGTGCCGCGCGGCCGAACCGCCACTGCAGGATACGGGGCCCGGGCACCGGGCGGCCTGCATTCGGACCGCGGAGGTGGGCAGCCGGGAACTGTTCTCGGCCTACCGCAAGGAGATCGAGGCACCGGAGGAGATCGCGAAGGTCGACTCCTCGCGGGTGGTGCTGAAGGTGACCGATTTGCGCAAGACCTTCCCGCTCACCAAGGGTGTGGTGTTCCGTCGCCGGGTCGGCGAGGTCAAGGCGGTGGACGGCATCAGCTTCGAGGTGCGGGCCGGCCGCACCTTGGCGCTGGTCGGCGAATCCGGCTCCGGCAAGTCGACCACGCTCACCCAGATCATGGAGCTCTTGCGGCCGGAGGGCGGCAGCATCGAAATCCTGGGCACTGACGTATCCGAGCTGAGCAAGCAGCAGCGCCGGAACATCCGCCGGAAGATGCAGATCGTCTTCCAGGATCCGTCGGCGTCCCTGGATCCACGCTTGCCGATCTCGGACGCGCTGGCCGAACCGCTGCGCATCGACGGGCGTTCCCGCGAGGAGATCAACCGGCGCGTACCGCAGTTGCTCGAGCAGGTGGGGCTGCGGCCCGAGCATGCGGACCGGTACCCGGCGGACTTCTCCGGCGGCCAGAAGCAGCGCATCAACATCGCGCGGGCACTGGCGCTGGATCCGGAGCTGCTGGTGCTCGACGAGCCGGTGTCCTCGCTGGACGTCTCCATTCAGGCCGGTGTGCTCAACCTGCTGCGCGATCTGCAAACCGAGCGCGGTCTGTCGTATTTGTTCGTTTCGCACGACCTGTCGGTGGTGCGTAATCTTGCCCACGACATTGCGGTCATGTACCGCGGGCAGATCGTCGAATACGGCCCGGCGGAACGAATTTTCGCCAGTCCGGAGCACGAATACACCCGCGCGCTGATCGACGCGGTGCCGGTACCGGTGGCGACCCGATAGAAAGGGTGTCGTATGCGAAGTAAACGAGCATGCGCCGCAATGGTCCTCGCGAGCGGGTTGGCATTGGCGGCGTGCAGCAGCAACACGCCGACCCCGACCGGGACCGGCCAGCTGGGCACCGCGTCCGACATCAATCCCCATCCACGCGACGACATCAAGGATGGCGGGAACCTGCGGCTGCCCACCCCCGAAGTGCCCGTCAACTGGAACATCCTCCAGATCGACGGCAATGACGGTGATTACGCGGACATCATCAAATTCCTGATGCCGCGGTCTTTCGACACCGATGCCGCGGGCAACCTCACCGTCGACCATGACTTCTTCAGCGACGTGCAGCTCACGTCCACCAATCCCCAGGTCGTCACCTACACCATCAACCCCAAGGCGGTGTGGTCCGACGGCACCCCCATCACCTGGGAAGACATTGCTTCCGAAGCGAATTCGCTGAACGGCAGGAACAAGGACTTCCAGATCGCCATCAGCAATGGTTTCGACCGGGTGGCGAAGGTCGAGCGCGGAACCGATGACCGGCAGGCCGTCATCACCTTCGACAAGCCTTACGCCGATTGGCGCGGACAGTTCGCGGGCAACGCCATGCTGTATCCGAAATCGGTGACAGCCGACCCGAATTCGTTCAACAAGTCGTTGGTGAACGGGCTCCCGGTCTCCGCCGGACCGTTCGTGCTGCAATCCATCGACCGCACCGGCGGCCTGATCACGCTGACTCGCAACCCCAAATGGTGGGGAAACACCCCCAAGCTGGACACCGTCACCATTCGGGTACTGGACCGCAACGCGTGGACGCAGGCGGTGCAGAACAACGAACTCGACGCGGCGCTGCTCAGCACCGTCGGCGATCTGCAGAATCTCCGCTCGGTGCCGGGTGTATCCATCCGCCACGCGCCGCTGAACCGGTGGCGCTACTTCGCCTTCAACGGCGCACCGGGCTCGATCGTCGCTGACCCCCAACTGCGCGTCGCCATCTCGAAGGCGATCGACCGCCAGCGCATCGCCGAGACAATGCAGAACGGGCTGGTCGACAGCCCACAGCCCCTGAACAATCATGTCTTCCTGCGCGGGCAGCACGGGTATCAGGACAACAGTCTCGGCTTCGACCCGGACGCCGCCGGCCGGGAGCTCGACGCGCTCGGCTGGGTGAAACAGGGCGACTACCGGGTCAAGGACGGCAAGAAGCTGTCGATCCGGGACGTCTTCTACAACGATGACACCTGGGTTCAGATCGCCAAGTTGATCCAGCAGGACCTGCGCCGGATCGGCGTCGAGCTGACCATCGACGCCCGGCCGGCGCAACGCTTCTTCACCGATGTCATCCAACCCGGCGATTTCGATGTCTGTCAGTTCTCCATGGGCGGCGACGCCTTCGTATTCAGCAGCATCCCGCAGATTTTCGGGCTGTACCCCAATGATCTGCAACTCAACTACGGGCGCATCGGATCGCCGGAACTGAACACCCTCATCGACCAGACGCTGTCCGAGCTGGACCCCGACAAGGCCATCCACATGGCGAATCAGGTCGACCGCAAGGTCTTCGAGGAGGGCCACTCGCTGCCGTTGATGCAGGATGAGGGCAACTACGGGGTACGGTCCGAGCTGGCCAACTTCGGCTCCGCCGGGCTGGCCTCGTACGACTACACCGCCATCGGGTTCTTGAAATAGGCCCGGCCGAAAGTTTCGACAGCCGTCCGCGGCGGAAGGAGCGGTCCATGCGGATACGTTCGACCATGATTCGACTGGCGATCCCGATGGTCGCTCTCGGGTTGGTCGGGACGGGGTGTAGTTCCAGCGGTACCGAAGGCGGAACCGCGACCCTCGGCACGACCAACGCCATCAACCCGCATCCGGTCTCGGATCTCGAGGACGGCGGCAACCTCCGGCTGTCGCTGAGCTCGTTCCCGGCCTCGTTCAACGCGTTGCACGTCGATGGAAATACTCAGGACACCTCCGATGTCGTGTCGCCGACGCTGCCCGTGGCCTTCGACAGCAACGCGGCCGGCGAACTCACCGTCAACCACAACTTCTTCACCGACATCACGCTGACCTCCACCAACCCGGAGGTCGTCACCTACACCATCAATCCCAAGGCGGTGTGGACCGACGGAAATCCCATCACCTGGGAGGACATGAAGTCGCAGTGGCAGGCGTCGAATGGCACCAACAGCGAGTACCAGGTGGCCTCCACCTCGGGTTACGACCATGTCGGCAAAGTGGAGCGGGGCGTCGACGACCGACAGGCCATCGTCACCTTCGCCCAACCCTATGGCGAGTGGCAGAGCCTGTTCGGCCAGCTGTTCCCGAAAGCGGACACCGAGACCCCGCAGGCGTTCAACGATTGGGCGCGCAACTCGCTGCCGGTCAGCGGCGGCCCGTTCATGATCACCAATATCGACCGCACCCAGAACCGGATCACGTTGAGCCGCAACCCCAAATGGTGGGGTGACGCGCCGAAGCTGGACAACATCACCTTCAGCGTGCTCGACAACTCCGCCGTCGTGCCCGCGATCCAGAACAACGAACTGGACGAGGCCTACGTCTCCGGGCTCGAAGCCGTCACCGGTGCGCGGCAAGCGCCGGGCGTCGAAATTCGGCGGGCCGCGGAGCCGACCTACGGCTTCATCGCGTTCAACGGGGCGCCGGGCTCACTGTTCGAGGACATGAAGCTGCGACTGGCCATCGCCAAGGCGATCGACCGGCAGACCATCGTGGACACCAGCCAGCACGGGATCGTCGACAACCCGAAGCCGCTCAACAACCACGTCTACATCGACGGTCAGAAGGGCTACCAGGACAATTCCCAGGATGTTGCCTTCAACCTGGACGAGGCCGCCAAGGAATTGGATGCCCTGGGCTGGGTGATGAAGGGCGACGTGCGCGAGAAGGACGGCCGCAAGCTGATCGTGCGGGACGTCATGTACCAGCAGGACGTCTGGGTGAATATCGCCAAGATCATCCAGGCCGACCTGCAGAAGATCGGCGTCAAGCTCGACATCCAGACCGTCCCCGGCACCGGCCTGTTCACCAACGTCATCGACCCCGGTAACTACGATCTCGCGCAGTGGAGCCGCAGCACCAGCGTGCTGCCGATCGGGGCGTTGAAGCAGTTCTACTACTACGACCCGAAGAACTGGCAGGGCAACAAGTCTCGCCTCGGCTCGCCGGAGCTGAACGCGGTCATCGATCAGGCGATGGCGGAGCTGAACCCGGACAAGGCCATCGAACTGGCGAACAAGGCCGACAAGATGATCTGGGACGAAGGGCATTCGATGCTGTTCAACCAGGCGTCCGGCACCCACGCCGCTCGCACCAACCTGGCCAACTGGGGCGCGTTCGGCCTGGCGTCCCCGGACTACCTGAAGGTCGGCTTCCTGAAGTGAGCCCCCGGACGGGCTACCCCCTGGCCTATCCGGCTCTCGTGACGATCGGGACCTTGGCGATCACGCTCGCCTGGGTCCCGTTCGCCGATCCGGAGCAGGTGACCATGCTCGTCACCGTGGCCTTGATAATCCTGGGCTACACCGGGTTTCGCTTCGCGTGCGCGCTGGGATATCCACCCGCCGGGTTATCGGGCGGGAAGCAAGGCCAGGAGGTCGCCGTGCGGCGGGTGCGGCAGCAACATCGCTTGGTGAGCAGGTCGTGGTTGGAGTTCACCATCGGGGGGAAGAATCGGTGGCTGCCAGTGTATTTCGATCCGGTACTGGTGACACTGACCCAGGTCACGGCCGAATTGTCCGGCCGCACAGTACGTATCGACGGGCATCGGGTGTATCCGTCGGGCCGCCTGCGGGATTCGGAGCCGGTGGGCAGGCTGGTCGACAATCCGGCCCGGCCGGATCCCGAAGCGATCGGACGGACCGGGGTCGGGCGCAGGTTGGTGCTGGACGCCCAATCCGCCGTGGTCGGGCCGTTCGCGGGATTGCTCTGGGTGTACGTCGCGGGCGGCGGATCGCCGGCTTTCGTGGCTGCCGCGCTGGTCGCGGCGGCCACGGCCACCTGGCTGTCGGCCGTTCGCGGATCCGACCCGAGCTAGCCGACTACTCGGCCGGCTTCTCCGCGCGGCGGGCGGCCTTCTCGGCGGCTTCGGCCGCGTCCATGGCGTTGGCCTCCTCGAGGGTGGGGGCGCTGCCGCCGAGGCGGGCGGGGACCCAGTAGGCGCCGGGCTCGTGGACGTAGTCCTTCTGGAGATCCAGGAGCATGGCTTCCATGGTCTTGTGCAGCTGGTCGGTGAGGGCCGACGCCGGTTCGAAGGGCTGGATGGGTTCGCCGACCGCGATGGAGATGGGGGTGTTGGTGCGGCCCAGACGCTTCGGGAAGCCCTTGGTCCAGACGCGCTGAGCGCCCCAGATGACGAGGGGGATGATGGGGACGCCGGCCTCGATGGCCATGCGGGCCGCGCCGGACTTGAACTCCTTGAGTTCGAAGCTGCGGCTGATGGTGGCCTCGGGGTAGACGCCGACCAGCTCGCCGGCGCGCAGGCGCTTGACGGCCTCGTGGTACGACTCCGCGCCCGCCGAGCGGTCCACCGGAATGTGCTTGAGGGCGCGCATGATCGGGCCGGAGACGGCGCTGTCGAAGACCTCCTTCTTGGCCATGAAGCGTATGTAGCGCTTCGTGGCGCGCGCGGGCAGACCGGCGTAGGTGAAATCCAGGTACCCGGTGTGGTTGATCGCGATCACCGCACCACCGGTCGCCGGAATGTTTTCCTCGCCCTTGACGGTGAACTTCAGGCCCTGCAGCGCGAAAACGGTGCGGGCCAGCCCGATGACGGGGTAATAGACGGGTTCCACAATTCCGCTAGCGTAGTCGCTGCCCTCGCGGCATCCAGTGATCCGGGCGACACCGTCTCCATTGATGTGACTTCTCGACACCGAAAAAGGTCCATATGAGTGGAAAACGGCTGAACAGCGCCGCCCACCCAGCTTCGCCAGGGACTGCTCGGGACACTGCCCGTCAGCTCGGCCTGCCTCGGCGACGTCTCCGGCCAGCCAGTACTGTGGGTGGCTGGTAACGGTCAGGGAGGAATGAAGCTCGTGCAGATCACCAGCGTCGGACACGCCGGATTCCACATCCGAACCGCGGCCGGAACAATCCTGTGCGATCCGTGGGTCAACCCGGCCTATTTCGGATCATGGTTCCCGTTCCCCGACAACACCCAGCTGGACTGGGACGAGCTCGGCAACTGCGATTTCCTCTACGTATCGCATCTGCACCGCGATCACTGGGACGCCAAGCTGCTGGCCGACAAGATCAACAAGGACGCCACCGTCCTGCTGCCCGATTACCCGGTGCCGGATCTCGAGCGCGAACTCGAGAAGCTCGGCTTCACCAGGTTCGTGGAGACCGAGAACTCGGTCAAGACCACCGTCACCGGTCCCGGCGGCGACCTGGACATCATGATCATCGCGCTGCGCGCGCCCGCCGACGGCCCGATCGGCGACTCCGCCCTGGTCGTCGCCGACGGGGAAACCGTGTGCTTCAACATGAACGACGCCCGGCCCGTCGACATGGACGTGTTGCACGACGCCTTCGGGCACGTGGACGTCCACCTGCTGCAGTACTCCGGCGCCATCTGGTACCCGATGGTCTACGACATTCCCGCCAAGACCAAGGCCAACTTCGGCAAGCAGAAGCGTCAGCGCGGCATGGACCGGGCCCGCTCCTACATCGAACAGGTCGGAGCCACCTGGGTCGTCCCGTCCGCCGGCCCGCCGGTCTTCCTCGACGACGAACTGCGCTACCTCAATGACGACCGCGGCGACGAGGGCAATATCTTCCCCGACCAGATCGTCTTCCTGGATCAGATGAAGACCCACGGCAATTCGGGCGGGCTGCTCATGATCCCCGGCTCGGTCGCGGATCTGCGGGGCAAGGAACTGAATTCACTCACCCACCCGGTCGATCCCGACACCATCTACGGCGACAAGGCCGCCTACATCGAGGACATGGCCCAGCGGATGGCCCCGGTGCTGGCCGCCGAGAAGGCCACCTGGGCCCCGGCCGCCGGCGAGCCGCTGCTGCCCGCGCTCAAGGCCAAGTTCGAGCCGATCATGGCGCAGAGCGACGTCATCTGCGACGGCATCGGCTACCCGGTCGGCCTGGTCATGGGCGAGGAGACCGTAGTGCTGGACTTCCCCAAGCGCGTGGTGCGCGAGCCCATCGAGGGAGAAGGCAAGTACCGCTACGGATTCCGCATCGACCCGCAGTTGGTGCGCACCGTGCTGCGCGACGACGAGCCCGACTGGGTGAACACTATCTTCCTGTCGACGCGCTTCACCACCTGGCGCATCGGCGGCTACAACGAATTCCTCTACACCTTCTTCAAATGCCTCACCGACGAGCGCATCGCCTACGCCGACGGCTGGTTCGCCGAAGCGCACGACGATTCCGCCTCCACCGAACTCGACGGCTGGGAGGTGCAGCGCCGCTGCCCGCACCTCAAAGCCGATCTGTCGAAATTCGGTGTGGTGGAGGGTAATACCCTCACCTGCAACCTGCACGGCTGGCAGTGGGATCTGGAGTCCGGCCGCTGCAAGACCTCCAGGGGTCACGAGCTGCGCTCGAAGAAACTGGTCTGATCCGCTGAATGCGGCCGGTCCCGAGGGATCGGCCGCATCCTGTCGACGGCGTCCAGCCGACGACGCAGCGACCGCAGCTCACCCCACAGCGACACCAGCACCGCGGCGAATCCGGCCGCGACCGCGAGCGTGACCGCGCGATCCATCGGCAGTACACCCGGCACCTGCGGATTCGCCAGCGTCGCCACCACGGTCAGACCGGCCAGCATGATCAGCACGATATTGCGGACCACGGTGCCGCGGCCAATGGGCGCCGCACTGCCCGCACCGAAACACGAACAGACCGGCCGTGTTCCCTGACGCAGCAGCCGCACCACCGCTCCGGTGAATATTCCCAGCAGCAGAATCGCCATCAACGCCGCGGCGGCCGCGGTCCACGGCGGCAGCACCGCGACCGCTACCGCCGCCTCCACGGTCGGCAATCCCCAGGCCACCGCGGGCACCCATGCGATCGGAATGCCGAACTCCCCCACCGCCTTCCGCGTCCCGGAGTCGTCGGCGAACTTCCCCCATGCCGACAATCCGAACACGACGGCCAGCACCAGACGTGCCACCCACACCCAGTAGTCGATAGCCATTCCCGCACCATCGCACACCGAGATTGACGGTGAATTACAAATCACCCGAACAGTTTTCGACGCCACGCCGGGCAGCCCGTCGAAAGCCTGCGTGGCTAGGCCGATCGGGACCACGTCGCGACCGCCACCGCGACGAAGGTGAGCGCACAGCCGATCACCGCCGCGGAGGAGAGCCCATACCCGGTCGGCGCGACCACATCCAGTACCACCGAGGCCAGCAGCTGGCCCGCCACCGACGTCAGCCCGAGCAGCAGCACCCCGATCCAGCGCACCACCGCCACCGCCAACGCCACGAACGAAATCCCGATCAACCCGCCGAGATACAGCCACGGCGCACTCGGCAGCGGCCCGAATCCACCGCGCCGGACCAGCACGCCCGCCTCGACGACCGCCAGCGCCGCGGTGCCGGTCGCGAAATTGCCCAACGTCGCCGACAGCGGCCCGCCCACCGCGCCCACCCGGCCGTTCACCGCCTGCTGCCAGGCCACCAGTACACCCGCGACCAGCGGCAACACCACCAGCACCACCGACGCGCCGGAATGCCCGCCGGTGATCGAGCCGGATCCGTTCCGCCCCACCACCGCGAGCACAACCGCCACCAGCACCAGGACCGCGGCGCTGACCCGCCGTGCCGTCACCGGGCTCCGGCCGCCCGGCCCCAGGCCCATCCGGTCCACCACCAGACTGCTCACCAGCTGCCCCGCCACCGCGGCCACCGTGAACACCGTGACCCCGATGGTCGTCACCGTGAGCCCCTGACACGCAACGAAATACGCGCCCGACAACCCACCCAGCAGCTGCCACCAGCGCAGCCCCCCGGATTCCAGCGCCGCCCGCACCCGCCCGACGCCGGCACGCAGGCGCCCGCTGCACGCGAACACCACGGCCAGGATGAGCAACCCGCTCCCGAAACTGATGGAGGCCGCCGCGATCCCGTCCCCCAGCCGATGCCCCAGCTCGCCGTTGATCCGCGCCTGGACGGCCACGGCCGCGCCGATGGCACCCCCGAACCCCAACCCCACCCACCGCCGCATCGCCACCGCCCGATTGTCCCCGCCTGCCCTGACGCCGTTCCGGCCGACCAGATCATGCCCCTCGGCGCTCGTCCACACTTCGTCCCCGGGGCATCCAGGTAGGGAGCAGTCCCGCGGCCAGCAGCAGCGGCACACCGAGCAGTGCGACCATGACCGGCGGCGACAGCCAGGTGGCGGCCACCGCGGCGAAGACGAACACCAGCAGGGCGATCACCTCCGTGGCCAAGCCCGACACCGATGTCACCGTGGCACGTGCCGGACCGGCGATGGCGTCCTGCGATCGGGCCGAGGCGATGACATCGGCGTTGTAGTCGATGCCGTAGGCGATGCCCACCGCCGAAAAGCCCACGGCCGTCAGCACATACATGGCCCCCGGATGGTGGGCGGCCGCACCCGCCAGCAACGCGCCGGCGATGAACAGGACGCCGGCCACGGCCAGCACCGCAGCCATCACCCGCGCCGATACGCCGCGGGTGCGGCCCGCCAGCGTCGCACCGGCCAGGGCTCCGGCCACCGTGACGCCCACCAGCACCGCGGACACAGACGGCCCGGCGCCCGCGTGGCCGGCCAGCAGGGCGAAGTACTCGTCGAACGCCGTGATGCCGTTCAACAGCGCCACCAGGACCACGCCACGCCGAATCACCCGCACCCGCAGGGCCTCTCGCAGACCCGCGCGCAGCGTTGCCAGATAGCCGATGGATTCCGATTCGACCGCGCGGGATTCGAACATCCTGTGGCTCTCCTGCGTGCCCAGCTCGTCCGGCTCCCGCTCGGCGACACCGTCCTCGAGATCCTCGACCTCCGCCGCGGATACCGACTTCGGTGCGCTCGGCAGCAGCGCCGCGGTCACGGTGTGCACCACGGCAATCGCGACACTCGACCAGGCGACCAGCGCATAGCCACCCCACGCGTAGAGCGGAGCCGCTATGAGAACGCCCGCGAGCGCGGCGGATTCGCCGGCGGCGCGGACACAGCCCATCACCCGCGGGTATTCGGCGGCCGCCGCGCGGGCGTACAGATCGTCGTAGATCAGCGCCTCGACGGTGCCCGACCGGAGCGCGCCCGAAGTACCCCACAGCACGAAACCGGCCGCGAACCCCAGATAGGACGGATACCGGATCCACACGGCGAAACCCGCGCCCAGCAGCGCACCCGACAGCATGAGCAGGCCGCGCCGCGAGACCGTGTCGGCCCAGGCGCCGGACGGAATCCCGAGCAGGAACGAGGTCGCCGACCAGAGGACGAACAGCGATGAGATCTGCGCCGCGTTCAGACCGCGCGCGGCGAACAACAGGGCGTAGATGGCGTAGAGCGGGATCAGGTCCGCGGTGAATGCGAACAGGATCGCGCGAAGGGTCAGTGCGCGTACCGAACCCGCGGGCTCGCCAGCCCGGGGTAGAGCACTACAAAGGACGAATCAACAGGCGTAGACCAGCATCCGCATGCGGTCAACTCTGCGCGCCGGGCTCACCACCGTCAAGCGGATCGTCCAGCGGGATCCAGCCGTGGGCGGGCGGCTCGTTTTCCGACAGCGCCGCCCCGACCACGCCGTGCCGATCATTGAGGTCGTTGATGAGCTCCGACACCGGGTGCGAGTCGCTGTAGTGGTAGCCCTGGGCCAGCGCGAAGCCGAGCTCGGTGAGCACCGCCGCCTGATATTCGGTCTCCACGCCCTCGGCGATGACCTGCAGGTCGAGCGATTTGCTCAACGCCGCGATCACGCCCAGCAGCGGCGGCGCGGGGGAATCCGATCGGATGGACGCCACGAAGGACTGGTCCACCTTGAGGATGTCCGACGGCAGCGTGGCCAGGCGGCTGAGCGAGGAGTAGCCGGTGCCGAAATCGTCGATGGCGATGCGGACGCCGCCCTCGCGCAGCTTGTGCAGGTTCGCGATAGCGGTCTCGGATTCGGCGGCCAGCTCGCTCTCGGTCACCTCGAGCACGAGTTGCGCGGCGGGCCAGCCGGTTTCCTCGAGAATGCCGGAAACACGGTCGGCGTACTCGGTTTCGGCCAGCTCCAGCCCACTCACATTGACGTTGAGCGTCAGATCCAGCTGTGCGAAGGTCTCCTGCAATCGCGCGGCGTCGGCGCAGGCACGACGCAACACCAGCTCATCCAGATCGGAGATGAGGTCGTATTCCTCGGCCACCCGGATCAGGCCCTCGGTGGTCACCTCCGGCTGCGCGTGAGAAGACCAGCGCAGCAAGGCTTCCACGCCGACCGCGCGGGCGGCGCCGTCGGCGAGACTGACGATCGGCTGGTACTGCACGTCCAGCGTGCCGCGGTCGATGGCCTCACGCAGCTCCACCGCCAGCGGCAGCTGCCGCGAGGACTCCAGCACCGTGCGATTGCGGCCCGCCTGCTTGGCCCGGTACAGACCCACATCCGCGCGCGACACCAGCAATGACCCGGATTCGCCCGGCTGCCAGGACGTCACACCCGCAGAACAGCCGGTGGTGACGGCCGCGCGCAACTCCTCGGTCAACAGGATCGCGGCCTGCTCGGTGGTGCCGGGCAACAGCAGCGCGAAGGCATCGCCGCCGTAGCGCGCCAGTCGCTGCTCCGGCGCAAGCAGTTTCGACCAGGTATCGGCCACCCGCTGCAACACCGCGTCGCCGGCCCGGTGGCCCAGGTGATCGTTGATCTTCTGGAACCGGTCCAGGTCCACCAGCACCAGGGCCAGGCCCTGACCGGTGCGGGTGGCGTGCGCGATGGCATTGCTCAGCGCCCGGTCGAAACCGCGCCGATTCAGCAGACCGGTCAGCACGTCGATATCGGCGTCCGACGCCATGCGCGTCAAGATGCCGACCACGATGCCGATTCCGAAGGTGATGCCCGCCGGAATGATGCCCGACCACCACGGCAGCCCGCGCGAAGGCACCACCCACAGGCAGCAGGCGATGGCGAACGCCAGGTGTGCGCCCAGCCATCGCCAGGAGAAGAAGATGGCGGCATCACAGGCGACGAACACATAGAACGCCGCCAGGCTGATCGCGCCGACCGTGTTCGGAAACCAGTGCACCGCAATGGTCACCAGCACGGTCGCGGTCGCCACATAGGCGTGATGCACCGAATGCGGCAGCCGCGGACCCCAGATCAGCAGGCTCACACCCAACAGCAGCGCCACGAACGCCGCCGCGCCCACCAGCGGCCGATTGCCCTCTTCACCCGGGGCGACCGCCGTCAGGATCAAGCCCAGGACTCCGCCCATGACGTAGAACGCCCCGGTGGTCCGAGCCATGACCATTGCCGTCGCCAGCGCCGATGCCGCCCGCACCCGGGTCCGGGTATCGCCGCGAGACCCGATTCCTCGCACGACGCCTAGCCTAGACACAAGCCCTGCCAGCGGTAGACACAACCGACGGAAATAAACCACGCCGAGTAGCGAATACTCAGCGCGGCTCCAGCACTTCGGTGCCGACGAAAGGCACCAGCGCAGCGGGCACCCGCACCGAACCGTCGGCTTGCTGATGGTTTTCCAGCAACGCGACAATCCACCGAGTCGTCGCCAACGTGCCATTCAGGGTGGCGGCGATCTGCGGCTTGCCGTTCTCGTCCCGGTACCGGACATTCAGCCGACGCGCCTGGAACGTCGTGCAATTCGAGGTCGAGGTCAGCTCGCGGTAGGTCTGCTGGGTGGGAACCCAAGCCTCGCAATCGAATTTGCGGGCCGCCGAGCTGCCCAGATCGCCGGCGGCCACATCGATGACGCGGTAGGGCACCTCGATGGCGGCGAGCATGTCCTGCTCCCAGGCCAGCAGCCGCTTGTGCTCGGCATCGGCCTGGTCCGGCGTGGTGTAGACGAACATCTCCACCTTGTCGAACTGGTGCACGCGGATGATGCCGCGAGTGTCCTTGCCGTAGCTGCCCGCCTCACGGCGGAAGCACGACGACCAGCCGGCGTAACGCTTAGGGCCCGCGCTCAGATCCAGGATCTCGCCCGAGTGATAGCCCGCCAGCGGCACCTCCGAGGTGCCGACCAGGTACAGGTCGTCGTCCTCGAGGTGGTAGACCTCGGCGGCGTGCTGGCCCAGAAAGCCGGTGCCCTGCATGATCTCCGGGCGCACCAGCACCGGCGGGATCATCATGGTGAAGCCGTTGGCCACCGCCTTCTGCGCGGCCAGCTGCAGCAGGCCCAGCTGCAGCAGCGCGCCGTTGCCGGTGAGGAAGTAGAAGCGCGAGCCCGATACCTTCGCGCCGCGCTCCATGTCGATCAGGCCCAGCGATTCACCCAGATCCAGGTGATCCTTGGGCTCGAACTCGAATTCGCGCGGGGCGCCGACGGTCTCGAGCACGATGTAGTCGTCCTCGCCGCCGGCGGGCACACCCTCCTGCACCACGTTCGACAGGGCGCGCTGGGCGGTGTCGAGGTCGGCGTCCGCGGCGGTCTCGGCCGCCTCGGCCTCCTTCACCTTCGCCGACAATTCCTGACCGAGCTGCAGCAGCGCCGGGCGCTCGTCCGGGGAAGCCTTGCCGACCTTCTTGCCCAGGGCCTTCTGCTCGGCGCGCAGATTGTCGGCCGTCGCGACCGCGGCGCGACGGGCGGCATCCGCCTCGAGCAGGGCATCCACCAGGGAGGGGTCCTCACCGCGCGCACGCTGCGACGCACGGACCACATCCGGGTTTTCCCGCAGGAATCGAAGGTCGATCATGGGTATTCAGCCTAGTGCGCGGGCGCTAGTGGATTTCCGACAGGTCCGAAGCACACGATTTGATCTTGATCTGTTCAGCTTCGCTTCGCTATCCCGACGATCCACCCCACGACCGGGCGATTTCCACCCTAGGGTTAGCGGCATGGGACGGCACGGAGCCCGGCAGCGGCTCCGCCGTGGTCTTTCGGAGGAGTCTCACCATGCCCCAATACACCCCGCACACCGCCGATTTCGTGGTCGTCGGAGCCGGATCCGCGGGGGCCGCACTGGCCGCACGACTGAGCGAGCGGCCCGGCGTCAGCGTCGTGGTCCTGGAAGCCGGCGGCGAGGACAGCGACAAGTTCGCCCACATACCCGCGGCGTTCAACCAGCTCTTCCAGGGCCCCAACGACTGGAACTACCGCACCGAGCCACAACCCGAACTCAGCAACCGACGCGTGTACTGGCCGCGCGGCAAGATGCTCGGCGGCTCCTCCTCCATGAACGCCATGATGTGGGTGCGCGGCTTCGCCGCCGACTACGACGAGTGGGCGCGCTACGCCGGACCGAGCTGGTCGTTCGAACAGGTACTCCCCTATTTCCAGCGCCTGGAATCCGTCGAGGAGGCCAACGAACCCGGCGAGGGCCGCAAGGGACCGCTGCACATCTCCCGCCAGCGCAGCCCCCGCGCGCTCACCCACAGCTACCTGCAGGCCGCCGGCGAAGCCGGATACCCGGTAGAACGCGCCAATCTCGATCGGCCGCAAGGCTTCTCGCAGACCATGGTGACCCAGAAGCGCGGCGCCCGCTGGAGCACCGCCGATGCCTACCTGCGACCCGCCCGGCAGGCGGGGCGCAACATCACCGTCATCACCGAGGCGCACGCCACCCGGGTGCTGTTCGAAGGCAAGCGGGCCACCGGGGTGGAATTCCGGGTCGGCGGCGTCGGCGGCGAGATCAAGCAGATCACCGCCAAGCGCGAGGTCATCCTGTCCGGCGGCGCGATCAACAGCCCGCAGCTGCTCATGCTCTCCGGCATCGGCGACGGCGACCGGCTGCAGGAACTGGGCATCCCGGTGGTGCGACATCTGCCCGAGGTCGGACGCGGTCTGCGCGACCACCTGGCCGCGCCCATCGTCTACCGGACCACCGCGGGCAGCCTCTACGGCGCGGACAAGAACCTGCTCGAGCTCGCCAACTACCTGGTGCTGCGGCGCGGCCAGCTCACCTCGAACATCGGTGAGGCCTACGGGTTCACGCGCAGCCGCGAGGATCTCGACCTGCCCGATCTGGAGCTCATCTTCGCGCCCGCGCCGTATATCGCCGAGGGCCTGGGCGACCCGGACGGGCACGCGCTCACCTTCGCCGCGGTGCTGCTCAAGCCGGAATCCATCGGCAGCATCACCATCACCTCGTCCGATCCGTTCACCGCGCCGCGCATCAACCCGCGCTACTGCGCCGAACCCGCAGACCGCGCCGCCCTGCTCACGGGTCTGCAGGCATGCGTCGATCTGGCCCACCAGCCTTCGCTGAAGGAGCACATCGGCGAGCTCATGCAACCGGCGGTGCCCTCCGACACCCCGATGGAGGAGGTGCTGCGGCGCTGCCTCGAGGACCACGCCCACACGCTGTACCACCCGGTCGGTACCTGTGCCATGAGCCGCGACGAGTCCAGCGTGGTGGATCCGGAACTGCGGGTGCGCGGCATCGAGGGCCTGCGCGTGGCCGACACCTCGGTCATGCCGATGATCACCCGCGGGCACACCCACGCCCCGGCGGTCCTGATCGGCGAGAAGGCGGCCGACCTGATCACGGCGTAGGACCGGGTCCTCGAACATCAACGGCGGCCTATGAGCATTCGGTGGTAAGCGGCGCGTCTCGTTCTGGACCGAGCGGAGGGAAGGAGGAACGAGACCCTCAGCGCCGCGAACCGGCCGGAGCGAAGCGGAGACAATTAAACTCACTCGCGATGCCTGAGCAAAAGATGCCTTCGCAGTGGCCCGCGCCCCCGTCTTCGCAGCGCCCCGGGCCGCCGACCCGTCGGAAGCCCACTGTGCTGGATCGTTTGCTGACGCCGTTGCGCGCGGTGGAGTCCACGCTGAACAAGAACGGTCCGCTCTCGGCGTCGACGGTGCGGTGGGGGTTGCTGGCCATGGCGGTCGGCGTCACACTGGCCGTGCTCATCACCATGTTCGCCTCCAACGGCTTCGACTCCAATCGGGTGAAGGCGCACGCGCCGGGGGCAGCCCAGCCCACCGGCGCCGTCGCGGGCGCGGCCTTCGGCACCGCCAAGGAAGGCGACTGCCTGACCTGGTCCAAGTCCAATGCCGGCGACCTCACCAAGGTCGACTGCGCGAGCAAGCACCTGTTCGAGGTGACCGCGGACATCGACCTGAGCAAGTACCCGGGCAAGGAATTCGGGCCCGGCTCCCGCTTCCCGGATTCGCTGCGCTTCTCCGAACTGCGCGACGAGCACTGCCTCAGCGCCGCCCAGGAGTATCTCGGCGGCCGCCTGGATCCGCGCGGCAAATTCGTTGTCGGCCTGATCAATCCCGGTGAGGCGGGCTGGAAGGCGGGCGAGCGCACGCTGCGCTGCGGCCTGCAGGTCTCCGGCAGCCAGGGCATCGCCACCAAGCCCATCACCGGCGGCGTGCGCGATATCAACCAGTCCAAGACCTACGACATCGGCACCTGCATCGGCATCAAATCCAACCTGCCCACCGATCCGGTCGACTGCACCCAGCCGCACGCCTTCGAGATCGTCTCCACCGTGGACCTGGCCACCCACTTCAACGGCGGGCCGCCCTCGAAGGACGATCAGGACAAGTACATGGAAGACGCGTGCGCCAAGGACGCCGGCGATTATCTCGGCTCCCCCGATGCGCTGCGCAACAAGACGCTGACGCTGTTCTGGGACGCGCTCGACGCGCGTAGCTGGCTGGCCGGTTCCCGCAGCCTCAACTGCCTGGTCGGCAAGGGTGCGGACCAGGAGGGCTTCGCCACCATCACCGGATCGGCCAAGGGCGACATCCAGATCGACGGCCAGGCCCCGGTGCCGCCGCCGAACAACGGCCGCTACACACCGCCGCCGCTGCCCGGCGCGGCCCCGCCGGTCATCCCTCAGCCACGCTGACCCGGTCGCAGACATGCCCGTCCCGATGTCCGAGGACCGCTTCGAAGAGTTGGTCGGTGATGCTCTCGACCTGATTCCGCCGGAGTTGTCACAGGCGATCGACAATGTGGTGGTGCTCATCGAGCCGCGCAGCGACGAGGACCCCCACCTGCTCGGCCTCTATCACGGCATCGCCCTCACCGACCGGGACTACAGCCACTACGGGGGCGCGCTGCCCGACACCATCACCATCTATCGCGACGCCATCCTCGAGATGTGCCGTAGCGAAGAAGAGGTGGTGGAAGAAGTGGCGATCACCGTGATTCACGAGATAGCGCACTATTTCGGGATCGACGACGAGCGACTCCATCAGCTGGGATGGGGCTGATCAGCGGCGCTGGGAACCGGTCAGCGAACCTCTACGTCCAATCTTCATAACCGGAAGAAGAACGTAGAAGGGAGCCCGATCATGGTCGGCCACGTCCTCGTGCAGCCCGAGGTGATCCTCGCGGCCGCCCTGGAACTCGATCTGCTCGCCGAACGCCTGGCCGCGGCCGCGAGCGCGAGCGCACCGGCCACCCATGTCCTCCCCTCCGGCACCGAAGAGGTGTCCTTCCTGGCCGCCGCGCATTTCAACAATGCCGCGCTGACCCACGACCGCTCGGTCGCCCAGGGCATTCTCGAACTGCATCACGCCGCCGCCACTCTGCGCAGCCAGCTGGCCCAGTACCTGGCCCAGGACGCGGTGCGCGCGGCCGGTATCGCCGCGATCCAGGCGTAAAGGGACCGACACGCATGACGCTGGGAATCACCGGGGTGTTCTGGCTGCCCCGCATGGCCGAACTCAATTCCGTCTCCCTCGATACCGGCACGCATGCCATTCCGCTCGCGGCCGCGGGCACCGCCTGGGGCGCGCTCACCGCCTCCTGGGTGGATGCCAGCACCACCGTGGCGCGGGTCATGGCCGAGATCGGTATCGGGCTCGAGGGCCTCAACGGCCTCACTGTGCTGGCCCGGCTGGGCGGCTTCACCGTCTGGGCCGAACAGCAGGCCGTCATGGCGGGCGTCATGGCGGGCAAGGCCGCCGCCAATGCCACCGCCTACACCGTGGCCTCCATCGCCATGCCGAGCCTGCCGGAGATCGCGGCCGCGGACGCCGCGCGGGTGGCCGCCTACACCAGCGGCGGCGCGCTCAACGGCGCCGCGGAGGCGGCCGAAGCGGCCAAGCTGGCGCTGGACATCCGGGCTGCGCTGGTCATGGAAACCTATGAGGCCGCAACGAGTTCGATGGTGGCCACGCCCGGCCAGTTCCTCAGGCCGCCGCCCATCGCCATGGGCGCCGGCTCGGCCAACGCGGGCGGGGACGCGCTCACCAGTGGCGACGATCCGCTGCGGGCAGCGCTGGGTGCGGCCGCCGGGCCGGCACAGGATCCGGCTGTCATCGGTGCGATGTCCCGAGTCGCGCAGGTGGCGGGGACGGTGGTCATCAGCGGTGTCACCGGTGTGGGAGACGTTGCGAGCGCCGCGATTACCGCCGTCGCCGAGGCGGTGACGCAGACGCCCGGCCTCGGGACCTCCGGCCTGCCGGTCGCCGCGGGCACGGGTGCCGTGACCGTCGGCGCGGCACTCGCCACCCGGGCGGTGTCCTTCCATAGCGGCGGCACCTCGGTGAACATCGGAAGCGGCGCGGGTGCGCTGCGGCTGCCCGAGGGCTGGGGCGCGGGCCTCGGAAACACCGGCGCCGCACCGACTCCCGTTGCGCCGATCGCCGACCCTGTGCTTGCCGCCACGACCCCGGCGTCCACCGCACCGGTCCGCTCGACCGGTTCCAGCCCGCTACTGGGCGCTTCGGGCGATGACGAGGAACACACGCACCGCGGCCACGACTACGGCCGCTCGCTGGAGGTGTTCGCCGACGGCCGGGTCATCGCGCCCGCGGTCATCGGCGGCGAACCGCAGACCGACCAGTGACCGTCCTCGGCGTGGGCCGCGGGCCGTCGCTGCTGCGATCGGTCACGCTGTCCCTCGACGAAATGCAGTATCTCCAGCAGACATTGGGGATCGACGAACTGCCGGTCGTGCTGAATGCCACGGGCCGCTACGACACCGCCGCCGAGCACGACGCCGCCATGGCGGGCGCTGCCGCCACCCTGGCCGACCGCGACCTCGTGGACGGCGACCAGGTGCACCCGGAACTGGCCGAACGACTGCGCGTGCTCTACCGGCCGCACTGGGTGCTGGCCCTGCGCTGGTATGTGGCCGGCCAGGTCAACCGGTGCTGCCTGGCCAAGGGCGACGACTTCGAGGTGGTGGCGCTGCGCGGCCCCGGCTCGTATGCGCTCGACGAGGCGAGCCACGATCTTCCGGGCATCGTCATGGCCGCGCTCGCCCCGGCCGATCCGCTCGAACTGTCCGGAATGAACGCGCCCACCGAGGACCTGGTCCCCATCCTCGACAATGCGGGCGATGCCGCCACCACGGCCGCGCGGCTGACGAAAGTGGGCAATCCGGTGCGCGATGCGCAGATGCTCGCTTCGGCTCTGGTGCAGGTGAATTCGCACGCGGAGATCGTCGGCGTGCGCCACGGCGACGGATCACGGGACGTGGCCGATCGTCACCTCGCGGTGTACGACACCCGGCACGGCCGCTTCCTCGCCAGCACCACCACCGCCGAGGACGGGACCAAGTGGACGTCCTTCGCGAGCGGCACCACGGCCCGACTGCGCACGGCCCTGCGCGATCTCATCGAATCCCTGCCGCTACGAACGGAATTCCCGTCCTAGCCCATGGGGTCGTCCCCGGTGGCGGCGATGGCGTCGGCGAACGGGGCGGGATAGCGACCCCAGCGGGTGCACTCCCAGAGGTTGTCCGCGAAGGGCATCAGCTCGATGGTCTCGGTATTGTCCAGGTGATTGTTGGCGGCGAAAAGCCTTGGCACACCGGTGAGTTCCCGTGACACCAACCGCATGGCCGCGCCGTGGCTGACCACGATGACGTCCGGGGAATCCGGGGCCGCGAGGAATTCATCGCGCAGCCGTTCCAGCGCGGGGATATAGCGGGCGAGCACTTCCTCACCGGATTCACCGCCGGGCACCCTGACGCTCAGATCACCGAAATGCCACGCGTGATAGACCCTCTGGAATTCCATGTGCGCGGCCGTAGTGTTCAACCCCTCGAGGTCGCCGAGCTGTACCTCCTGCAGATCCTCCAGCACGGTCAGCGAGACGCCGGTGGCGGCCTCGATGTAGCCGCCGGTCTGCTGGGCGCGCAGCGCGGCCGAGGAGAACAGCCGCTGGGGCGGCGCGGTCAAATTCGCGCCGTAGGTCTTCGCCTGCGCCACACCGCGTTCGGTGAGCGGCAGACCCGGCAGGCGGGTGTCGAGGATCTTGCCGACATTGCCCTCGGTCTCGCCGTGCCGGACCAGGATGAGTTTGCCGGTCACAGGTCGGCCACCCCTTTCTTCAGATCGGCCAGCCAGGCCGCGGCGGGTGCGTCGGGCGGCGGCGGTGTGCCGGTAGCCGAGGTGGCGGGCCAGGAGCCGAGATAACGAATCCGGGCGGCGGTGCGGTGCAATGCCTTCAGGGCCTCGGCCACGGCGGTGTCCTCGATGTGCCCGACGCAGTCCAGATAGAAACGGTAGGTGCCCATGCCGGTGCGGGTGGGCCGGGATTCGATGCGGGTGAGATCGATACCGCGGGTGGCGAATTCGGCGAAGGCGCGCATGAGCGAACCGGGCTCGTTCGCCAGCTCCAGCACGATCGAGGTGCGATCGGTCCCGGTGCGCGGCGGCGCGGGCTGCGGGGTGGCGACCAGCACGAAGCGGGTGATGGCCCGATCCACGTCGGCGACCCCGTGGGCCAGGGTGGCGAGTCCCAGGCGTTCTCCCGCCAGCGCGGTCGAGACGGCGGCATCGGCGTGCCCGGCGGCGACGTCCTCGGCGGCCGCGGCGTTGGAGGCGGAGGTGTACATCTCGGCCAGCGGCACATTCGCGGCCAGCCACATGCGCACCTGTGCGGCAGCGACCGGATAGGCCGCGATCCGCCGCACCTCGTCGAGGGCGACACCGGGGCGGCCCACGATCGTGAAGGCCACGTCCAGATCGGTTTCCGCGAGAATCTGCAGCCGCGGGCCGACGGCCAGCGCGTCCAATGTCGGCGCGATCGACCCCTCCACCGAGCTCTCGATCGGCACCACGGCGCCCGCGGTTTCCCCGGCGCGCACCAGCTCGATGGCCGCGCCCTGGCTGGGGGCCGCGACACGTTCGACCGGCCCATCGAAGATTCCGGTGGACTCCAGTTGGGCGAGGGCCATCTCGGTGAAAGTTCCCGACGGCCCGAAGTAGGCGATACGCGGCACGGTTACGACATTACTTGCGTGTGCGCGGTCACCCTCGGCTTTGGCCAACTCCTGGGTAACTTCGCACCGCGCCGGGCGAGTTCAGCCGCCGAGCGGCGCGAGCGCGGCGGTCACGGCCGCGACCTCGCGGGTTTCGATGGCCAGCAACACCTCCCGGAACGCCTCGACCGCGGGCGGTTTCAGCCCCGCGAGGAACCTGATGTCCGGTGCGCCCAACGCGGCGCGAATGTCCTCCCCGCACAGCGCGGCCACCGTGGCCGCGACGCCCGCCAGCGCGCGCTCGCCGGAGTCGGCGCGGGCTACGAAACCGCTGTCGCCGTGCACGATTCGCACCAGGAACTCCGACACCGCCTCGTCGTCGAGCGCCAGGTCCAGCACCTCGACGCCGGGATCGGCCGAGACCGGGCGGACCAGATCCGCGGTCAGGCCGCGGGCCGCGCGGGGCGGCACGGACAAGGTGAGCGCGACCGGCTCGGACGCGGGGGACGAATCGTGCGGCACGCCTTCACGGTAGCGATCGGCAGGCCGGCCCTCGGCACTGCCACCCGGGAAGGTCTTGCGCGCGCGATCCATGTCACTTAGCTTAGGTTTACCTAATTCGACTCCGGAGGTGTGTATGCCACACGCGGCCCAGGTCGTCGCGCCCACAACCGCCGAACGCGTGCACAGCGCCTGCGCGCACGCCGAGAGCGCGGTCCTGGCCCTGCCCGGCCTCGATCCGGTGCCCACCTCCGTACACCTGCTGCGGCAGTGCGGGGACATGGTGATGGCGATCCCGATGAACTCCGCCGCCGCCGGCCTGGTGCTCGGCTGCGGCGCGAACCGATCCCCGGCGGTCCTCGAACTCACCGATCAAGCGCCACTGCCACTGCGCGAACCCGTTCGCGCCCTGGTCTGGCTGCGCGGCTGGGCCCATGCCGTGCCCTCCCACGCCCAGCGCGCGCTGGCCGGTGCGGTCGCCGCCGACCACCCCCATCCGGACCTGCTCGATATCGGCCACACGGCCATCCTGCTGCGGCTGGTCATCGACTCCGCGGTAGTGGCCGACACCTCCGGCGCCGACTCGGTCGACCGCGAGCAACTACGCGACGCCCGCCCCGATCCGTTCTGCGCGCTGGAAGCCGGTTGGCTGCAACACCTTCAGGCCGACCACCCGGATGTGGTGGACCGCCTGGCCCGCCGCCTGCCGCACGCCCTGCGCCGCGGCGCCCCCATCCATCCGCTGGCCATCGACCGCTACGGCGTCACCCTGCGCGTCGAGGCCATCGACGCCGACCATGACATCCGCATCCCCTTCGACGCCCCCGCCCACGACATCGAATCCCTCAGCCGCGCCGTACACGCCTTGGCGGGCAACCCCTTCCAGGGCGGCCTGCACCGCATCTGACGAGTTCACCGGGCGCCCGCCTAGATTGGCGAACATGGTTTCGGCTGATCCCGCACCCGTGTGGCCCGCGCCCGAATCGTCCGAACAGGGCCGACGGGCGATCAAACTCGAGATCGCGGTGGTGCTGGTCGTCACCTTCGGACTGAGCGGGGCCAACGCGGCGCTGTCATTGCTGGAGAGCGCGCTCGCGCCCGGCGGGGTGGGCGGGCAGTCCGTCGCGCTGAATCCGTCGCGGGCGGCGCAGTCCACCATCGACCTGCTGTTCCAGCTGGTGAGCGTGGCGCGGCTGCTCGGCTGGGCGGCGCTGGGGGTCTATCTGCTGTGGCGCAGCGGGATCGCGCCGCGGACGGTCGGACTGGCGTGGCGGCCGCGTTGGCGAGCGGACGTGCTGCCCGGGCTGGCGCTCGCGACCCTGATCGGAATCCCCGGGCTGGGACTGTATCTGGCGGCGCATGCGCTGGGTGTGAGCGTCACCATAGTGCCCAGCTCGCTTCAGCACTGGTGGCGGCTGCCGGTGCTGGTGCTGTCCGCGTGGGCGAACTCGGCGGCCGAGGAGGTGCTGGTCGTCGCGTACCTGATCTCGCGGTTGCGGGCCCTGGGGTGGTCGGAGAACCGGTCACTGCTGGCATCCGCGCTGCTGCGCGGCAGCTACCACCTGTACCAGGGGCTGGGCGGCGGGCTCGGAAACGTGGTCATGGGATTGATCTTCGGGCGCTACTGGCAGCGCACCAACCGGCTCTGGCCGCTGCTGCTCGCGCACGCGCTGATCGACACGATCGCCTACATCGGGTATACCTTCCTGCGCGGACACGTCTCCTGGCTGCCGTAATCCAATCGGAACGAGCCACGCGGCAGCCACTATCGGTACTGTTTCCCTTGATGAACGGCGACGACCCCCAGCACTTTGCACGGATGCGCCGGGAGCCGCCGCCGGGACGCCCTGGCGAGGTCCCCGCGCACCCGCCACGACCCGTGGCGAATCACGGGCAATCACAGAGACCTTCGTCTCAGCGGCCGCCCGCGGACGACCGGTCCGTTAACGACGGCAGGCCGCGCATAGAACCAACTCGAGTGATCCGACGCGATGAATCCGGTCAGGCCCTGGCGTACTCACAGGTGCCGCCGCCCCGGAATCCGGCACCGCGGCAGCGGCGGCCGGGCAATCACGTGCCGCCGCAGGGCGATCCTGTTTCCCCACAGGGCAATCGCGGCGCCGGCCACGATCGGATTCCGCCGCAGGACAATCGGATTCCACCGGCGCGGGAACGCGCCGCCGCCCCCATGGGCCACGCGCCGACCCAGCAGCCGGTCCCCTTCCGGGACGAGCCGCCGTGCACTCCGCCGCCGCCGCTGCCGGGCAAACGCCGTGGCGGCGACGGTCGTCCACCGCGCGGGTCCAGGCCCCGCAAGAAGCGGCACTGGTTCCGCTGGATTCTGTCGCTGCTGGTGGTGCTCCTGCTGTTGCCGGTCGCCGCGGCCATTTATGTCGACACCCACCTGACGCGGATCGACGCTCTCGCGAACTATCCCGGACGGGTCGGCGACACGCCCGGGACGAATTGGCTGCTGGTGGGTTCCGACAGCCGTGCGGGGCTGTCCAAATCGCAGGAGCAACAGCTGTCCACCGGTGACGCCACCGATGTGGAGGGCGAACGCACCGACACCATCATCCTGGTACACGTCCCCAAGTCGGGACGGCCGACGCTGGTCAGCCTGCCGCGCGACTCGTATGTCGGCATTCCGGGCGTCGGCAAGGACAAGCTCAACGCCTCCTTCGCCGTCGGAGGCGCGCAACTGCTGGTCAAGACCGTGGAGGGCGCGACCGGCCTGCACATCGACCACTACGTGCAGATCGGCTTCGGCGGCTTCGCCAATGTGGTGGACGCGGTCGGCGGCATCCAGATGTGCCTGGACACCCCCATGAAGGACCCGCTGGCCGGCATCGACCTGCCCGCGGGCTGCCAGACCCTCAACGGCGCGGAGGCGCTGGGCTTCGTGCGGTCCCGTGCGACCCCGCGCGCCGACCTGGATCGCATGCTCAACCAGCGCAAATTCCTCAGCGCCCTGCTGAAGAAGGCGGCCGGGCCGGCCACCCTGGCCAATCCGTTCCGGTCCTGGCCGCTGGTCCGGGATCTGACCGCCGCGCTGAAGGTCGACAACGGCGCGCACATCTGGAATCTGGCGAGCCTCGGCAATGCGCTGAACAGCGATCCGATCACTACCACGGTGCCCGTCGGCGGGTTCGAGGACGTCTCCGGGAGCGGCAATGTACTGCTCTGGGACAAGACCAAGGCGAGTGCGTTCTTCGATGCCCTGGCCAAGGATCAGCAACTGCCGCAGGACTTGATCACCACGGTCGGCAGCTAGAACGAATGAGGCGACACTTGCCTCGATAAGGCTGCGCTCAATAAGGCTGCACTTGCATGACACACGATATGACCAGGATTAATGTCGTCGACATGTCCACCCGAACCCAGACCAAGCGCAGCAAGTTCCACGCCCTGCTCCAGGATCAATTCCGCAACGAGTTCAATGCCGAGCACCAGTACATCGCGGTGGCGATGTGGTTCGACAATGCCGATCTGCCCGTCCTGGCCAAGTATTTCTATCAGCAGGCCGTCGAGGAGCGTAACCACGCGATGATGATCGCGCGGTATCTGATCGATCAGGACATTGCGGTCGAGATGCCCGGAACCGATGCCGCCACTTCGCATTTCGCGAATGCCAAGGAGCCGATCGCGCTGGCGCTCGCGCAGGAGCGGGCGGTCACCGACCAGGTCGTCCAGCTCGCCAAGACCGCCCGGGAAGAGGGCGACTACCAGGGCGAGCAGTTCATGCAGTGGTTCCTCAAGGAGCAGGTCGAAGAGGTCGCGACCATGGATACCCTGCTCACCGTCGCCGAGCGGGCCGGCGCGAATCTGTTCGATCTGGAGTATTTCGTGCAGCGGGAAATGAGTGGCCCGAAGGACACCTCGGGTGCGCCGCACGCCGCGGGCGGCTCGCTCTAATTGCTCATGGGCCGAACGGAATTCGCGTCCGGCCCGGTGGATTGACATAGCAGGCCCGGTCCCTTGCGCTGGACCGGGCCTGCCGCATGTGCTCGGCTTTCTGCGATGCGTACCCGCCTTTTCCTTACTTGGTCGGCACGGTGACGGTGCCGGTGGCATTGGCGGACAACGTACCGAACATCGACTTGACCAGGGCCAGAACGGCATCCATGGCATTTCTCCTCATCTGATATCCCATGCGATGGTCATCGGATCCCCCGTGAAACTTCCGGGGTGCAGAGAACCTAACCGAGCACTCAGAGCGAAACAGGCACTTTTCAGAAAAATCCCCGCAAAAAAATCGGGCCGCTCACCGAGTGAATCCTGTTCACCCGGCGAACGGCCCGCAATGCATCCGCGCGCCCAGCGCAGCATGACAGCGCAATCAGCGCAAGGTGACCTGCCGCGACCGCAAGCCGTCGCGCGAGCGGCGCTCCTCGGAGGTCAGCGGCGTGTCCGATTTCAGCGCTGCCCTCAGCTTCGCGTCGAACGCGCGAGCCGGGGCTTCCCATTCGCTCGCGTGCTTCTCCCGATCCAGGTCGAAGACCGGCACCAGCAGCCCATGGGTACGGAACGAGCCCGCGAACCGCGAACCCTCGCCCAGGTGCAGATCGCCGGCCGCGTGCAGCCGCGCCAGCGCCAGCATGAGCTGGTCCTCGTCCTCCGGCCGCACCCATCGGATGTGCGCCTTCTCGCCGGCGTCGACCCACCAGGCCGCGCCGACGGCATCCGCGCCCAGCTCCAAGCGGGCCGACGGCATGATGGCCTGATCGGCCTGCTCGATGGTGGCGGCCACCTGCGGGTCCGGGGTGACGCCCTCGGGCACCCACCAGTTGAAGTCCTGGTGCACGGTCAGATCCAGGGCCGCGCCCGGATCCAGCACCTCCGAAAGCCGCGGCGCGCCTTCCACAGTCGCGGTGGTCAGCGACTCGCCCGGGGCGGCGGATTGGGTCCACAGAATGGCGGCGGCCAGATCCGCGGCGGGATCGGCGGACTGGAACTGCACCTGCGTGCCGACGAAACCGGTCGGCTCGTCCCCGGCCCGCACCAGCGCGGCGACCGCGCCGGGCAGCACGGTGGCGAGGGTGACTGCCCGCTTCGCGGCGACATTCGGCGACAACTTCAAGGTCGCGGTGGCCGACGGCACGAACTCCCGTAGCGCGACCAGATCACATTCGGCGGCCAAGCCCTCGAAGGGGCGCGTCACGGCCTGCGCCGCCGCCTCCTGTGCGGCGCGGCGGGCGGCCAGCTTCTGCGCCCGATTACTGTCCGGCTTGGGACTGTTGCGCTTGCTCTTACCCATGGTTGGCAAACCTACTGTGTTAATTGCCCTCCGCTTCGCTCCGGGCGGGGTTCGCGGCGCTGCAAGTCTCGTTCTTCCCTCCCTCCGCTCCTCCGCTTCGCTCCCCCGCTCCGGTCAGTCCAGAACGAGACGCGCCGCGAACCAACTGGCGATCCGCTCGAAAGTCGCTGACGCGGAGTGCGGCGGTTCGAGGAAGATCCGCTCGAAAGTCGTTGGCGCGGACTGTGACAGCCCGAGGGCGATCCGCTCGAAAGTCGTGGGCACGGACTGCGACAGCTCGAGCAAGCCTCGATACGGGGTTTCAGGCGGTGGTGAGGACGGCCTTGGTGCGGGCGGGGTAGTTGGTGGCGACCCAGTCCACGCCCAGGTCGGCGCAGAGTTGGACGTCCTCGGGGTCGTCGCAGGTCCAGACGTAGGTGGCGCGGCCCGCGGCCGCGGCCTTGTCGACCAGGTCCGGGTGCTCGCGCAGGGTGCGCACCGATGGGCCGACGGCGGTCGCGCCGACGGTGTGGGCCGCGCCGCCGGACAGGTATAGCGAGGACTCGCCCAGCAGGACGGTCGGCAGCAGCGGGGCCGCGCGGCGGATGCGCCAGACCGCGGTCGCCGCGAACGACATGACCACCGCACGAGAGTGATCGGCCGACGCGGGCGCGCCGATGCCGTAGCGGGTGAGCTCGTTCAGCAGCGTGGTCTCCACCAGCGCCCCGTAGCGGACCGGGTGCTTGGTCTCGATGAACAGCTTGGTGGGACGGCTCTTCCAGTCCAGCACCAGCTCGATGAGCGCCGACAGCGTGAGCACGCCCTCGGGTTCCTCGGCGGTGCCGAAGTTCATCGCCTTCAGCTCGTCGAGAGTCAGCTCGCTGACCGCGCCCGTCCCGCTCGAAGTGCGGTCCACGGTGCGGTCGTGCACACAGACCAGGTGCCCGTCACGGGTCAGGCGGATATCGCACTCGACGCCGGCTGCGCCCTCCCGCAGGGCGAGATCGTATGCGGCGAGGGTGTGTTCGGGTCGCGCCGCCGACGCCCCCCGGTGCGCGACCACGAACGGCGCACGACTGGCCCGGCTCACTTCGCCAATACCTCCTGTTGCTCCGACGGGGCCGCATCGGCGTCTTCATCCCCGACTGCTGCATCATCCTCGACGACAGCATCATCCCGGACGACAGCCTCGGGCGCGCGCCGCACGGGTTCGATCACCGGCTGCGCGGGCCCGGTGGCGATCACCCAGCGCCCCCGTGCCCTCGGCCGGCCCCGCAGATCCAGGTCCGCGAAGGCCCGCACCAACCCGAGCGAGGCGACCGCGACCCCGGCCGCGGCCAGATCCGTCCACATGCTCGCCAGTACCCCGTCGGCCTGCACCTGCAGCGACGTCGCGAACCGGTACGGTACCGTCACCAGCACCAGCGCGGCGTTGAGAAGCCAAGCGCCCCACCAGATCCGGACCGCCCGCAGCAGCCGCGGATCCCCGCCGTCGGCGATCCGCAGCCGGGCCGCCTCGCCCAGAAAGATGCCGGGCCACACGAGATTCACGATCGGAACCAGACAGCCGAGCATCAGCGTGCGCAACGACCGCGGATCCGACTCCGCCAACCGCGCGTAGGCCGCGCGGCGGGTTTCGGCGAGCCAGCCGACCAGCGCCACCGCCGAAACCAGGGCGAGCACCGGGGCCGCCACCGCCGAAACGGTCACGGCGGCATCGGATATCCACAGTAGCCAGGGCTGGATGAGGCGCGTGCGGTTGCGCAGCAGGATGCCGTATCGGCCCAGCTCGGCCAGCGCGGCGAACCCGAAGACGCCCGCGGTCGCCAGCAACAGGACGGTGAGCCGATCGGTCAGCTCGGCCAGCGGGCGGCGCGGCGCGGCGGCCTCCGCCGGGGGCCGGTCGTGCAGCCCCCACCGCGGAATCTGGTGGTAGCGCGGCGTCTCCGTCGTGCCTGTCCGCCGGACAGGCTGCGGGGCGGGGGTTCTCCGGCCGGGCGGGCGGGCCACCCAGCGGTAGTTGCGGCGCTCGGCGGGGGCGTCCACCGGAGCCGGCGAGAGCAGAACGCCGTGGCAGCGCGGGCACCAGTGCAGCGGTTTGCCCTGGACGGCCCAGCGCGCGCCGCAACGGGCGCACGGCTGCACGACGGCGGATCGCGACCGGCCCACCTGTCCCCCGTTCATCGCTCCACCTCTCCGCGCCTAGTAGATCTTCGCCTCGGCACCGTCGCCGGTGAGCGGGCGGCCCGTCTGCTGCCAGGCCACCATGCCGCCCGAGACCATGACGGCCTCGTAACCGATCTGGTTCAGGTACTCCACCACCGGTGCGGACCGGCCGCCCTGCCGGCAGATCACGTAGATCTCGGCGTCGATGTCGATATCGTCGAGCCGGGCGGGCACATCGGTCATGGGAATGTGGATGGCGCCGGGCGCGCGGCCGAGCTGCCATTCGTCGACCTCCCGGACGTCGAGGAGCTGGGCGGGCACCGGCACGGTCGAACCCCAGCCGTCGGCGGCATCGAATTCCGCAGGCACCGCGTTGATCGGCACCGAGGGCAGGTGGGGGTTCGTCACGGTTTCGATCCTGCCACGCGTGCGCGAGAGCTGTGGAGTTCCGTGGCTGCGCGGGCTCGGTTTCGAGGAGTTATCCACATAATCCACAACCTGATCCACAGGATCCATAGAGGATGCTTCGTCCGGTCGGCCGATCCGGAAGTCCCCTCCCCGTTCCGGAGCGGCCGACCCGAGGCCTCTGTCCCAGAAGGCCCTATCCAGTCTGACGCCGCAGGTGAGCGCATGGTTCCGGTTCGGATCGGAAAAGAACCACAACACTACCGATCAGCGGAAATCCTGGGTCGGGCCAGGCGACATCGGTAGCCTGGCGCTATGACTGTGAGCAGGGGGCTACTCGACGGCCTGGACATCGAGGGACTCAACCGCGCGCTGTCGGAGGCGACATGCCTCGGCATCGACGTCGACCCGGCGGCGGCCACCCTACGCCTGGAACTGGACGTGCTGACCCTGCCCGAGGACGGTCCCCCACCGCCGGACTGCGATATCTACCTGACCCTGACGGGGGTCAGCCGGGTCGCCGCCTCGCTGCGCCGTCAGCGCTGGGATGATCTCGCGCCCGTTGTCCTCCCGCTCACCCTCGATGGCCTGCACGACGCCGTGCGGAGTTTCGGTGGCGGCGCGCTGCACGGCTGGGACTTCCTCGATCTCGGCGACAGCTCCTGGAGCCAGTGGCGCAAGCTGCTCAGCTTCGACACCACGCTGAGCGACACGCCGGCCGCCCACATGATGGAGTTCTCTCAGGAGGAGGGCGTCGACCCGCGCGAACTCGATGTGCGCGTCTGGTTCGAGGGCCTCGAGGTCACCGACAGGCAGGGCGCACCGATCGCCCTGCGGGAGTTCATCGCCGGCGGTGTGCGCTGGTGGCACGCCCACGACGCGGGCGACCCGCGCACCATGCGCCCGGACGTCGTCCCGCCGCTGTAGGTCGGACCGGCCGGGCAAGGCTTGCTCGGTTGTCACACGGTCGGTTCCGGCGGTCTCGAGCGCCCGGCGAACTCGTCGTACCACGACATGATTCGATGCTGTGGGACCGCGCGCGACCGGCGGTGATGCTGTCTTCGGCGCAATTCCGAAGAGTGGGAAGGAATTATCCGGACCGGAATGCGGGGGCACGCAGCCCGGTTGCAGACGAGCGGGTGTACGAATGATGGTTGGGTGCGCCTCGGCACCTGCCGAGGACACACGGCCCCGACACGGAAAGGGACATCGTGGCTGTTTACACGCTGCCAGACCTCGATTACGACTACAGCGCCCTGGAGCCCTTCATCTCCGGGCAGATCAACGAGATCCACCACACCAAGCACCACGCCGCCTACGTCGCGGGCGTCAACGCTGCCCTCGAGAAGCTGGAAGAGGCGCGGGCCAAGGACGACCACGCCGCCATCTTCCTGAACGAGAAGAACCTCGCGTTCCACCTCGGCGGCCACGTCAACCACTCCATCTGGTGGAAGAGCCTGTCCAAGGACGGCGGCGACAAGCCGGTCGGCGATCTGGCCGCGGCCATCGACGACGAGTTCGGTTCCTTCGACAAGTTCGTCGCGCAGTTCTCGGCGGCCGCCAATGGCCTGCAGGGCTCCGGCTGGGCCTGGCTGGGCTACGACACCCTGGGCAACAAGCTGCTCACCTTCCAGCTGACCGACCAGCAGGGCAATGTGCCGCTGGGCATCATTCCGCTGCTCGGCCTGGACATGTGGGAGCACGCCTTCTACCTGCAGTACAAGAACGTCAAGGCGGACTACGTCAAGGCGTTCTGGAACGTCGTGAACTGGGCCGAGATTCAGAACCGCTACTCCAAGGCGGTCAGCCAGGGCAAGGGCCTGATCTTCGGCTGACGCCGATGGGCATGAGTTTTGGGGGCTGACGCCCCTACACCCCCCAAAAAGGGAATTCGGGGGACGACCAGCCCCGAACGGGGCAGAGGTGGGCGGCCTCTCCTCTGGGGACGGATGCGACCGGTCCCGGAGACGACCGTGGGACAGCGGTCCGTTCGTACGCCTGAGGCCCGCGAACCGATACGGTTCGCGGGCCTTTCGCATTTCCAGGGTGTGGGTGCTAGCACTCTTTGGTACTTGTGTGCCAGTTCCGTTCGGGTACAACCTGGTGTTCCCTACAGCAATACCGGGCACAGCCGCCCCCGGGAGGTTCGGGAGGCACATCATGAGTGGCGAGATCGGCGTCATGCCGTTTCATGCGCATGGTTCGCTGCAGGGCTTCGTGATCTCCGGGCGCTGGCCCGACTCCACCAAGGAATGGGCGCAACTGCTGGTGCTCGCCGTGCGGGTGGCCAGTCTGCCGGGGCTTTTGCCCACCTCGACGGTGTTCGGGGCGCGAGAGGAGCTGCCGGACGATCCGGATCCCGCCATGGTCGGAGTCGTCATCGCGGAGGGCACGGTGATGGGGGCGGAAGCCTTGCGCCCGGGCATGTTTGCCAGTCATGTGCCAACCGCGCTGCTCATGCTGCATCCGCCGCGCGAGACGCAGCCCTCGCTGCCCGAGTGCACGGGTGCGGCGTCGGGCTGCCTACTGCTGCCGGGTCTGCCGCATCTGGGCCTGGAACATCGGGCGGCCTGGGTGGAGACGGACTGCGACGGCACGGTGACCTCGATGGTTTCGCGGGTGGGGGTGGATCCGATCAGCGATCCCGATACCGCGGTTCTGGCCATGCTGCTGGCCGCGTAAGGGTAACCGAAACCTTTCCGCAGCATCGCCAAACTTATTGTGCGCATTGCGATTTGGCGAACAGTCATTTGCACGCGCCTGGTTTGCCGGAGTAGCATGGCCGCGAGCGAAGGGGAGTAGCCCCCAATCACGCCGTCGACATACTGATCCGTCCCGGATCCGGCGCGTGAACCGGAATCCTCCGGTGGGCGAGACCTTCGGCCGACAAGAACCAAACCGATTGACCGGTGCGGTGTCGGCTGAAGCGCCCCCGCATTCAGCCGACAGGCCGGAGACCTGGGAGCTGACCTTCATGATCGCCACGATATTGCTGAGTTTCGGCGTGCTGTTCCTCGCCGAACTGGGCGATAAATCGCAACTCATGGCCCTGACATTCGCGCTGCGCTACCACTGGTGGGTGGTGCTGTCCGCCATCACCGCCGCCAGCGTGCTGGTGAACCTGATCGCCGTCGGCGTCGGCCACTTCCTGGGCGCGGCGCTGCCCACCGGAGTCATTTCCCTGTGTGCCGCTGCCACTCTCATCGCCGTCGGCCTGTGGACCCTGCGCGAGACCTTGCCGTCGAATTCGCCCGGCGAAGTGGAAGAGGTCGCGCCGCAGCCGAGGTCACGGTCCGCGTTCCTGGTGGTGCTGTCGGCCTTCCTGCTGGCCGAGCTCGGTGACCGCACCATGTTCGCCACCCTGGCGCTGGCCACCAAGAACGGCTGGCTCGCGGTGTGGATCGGGTCGGTCGCGGGCATGGTGGCCGCGGGCGGGCTGGCCATCCTGATCGGCGTGACCATAGGCAAGCACATTCCGGAGCGGTCCGTGGCCGTCTGCTCGGGCCTGCTGTTCCTCTACTTCGGTGCGCTGACCCTGCTGGAGGCCTTCGCCCGCGGCCTGGGCACCCCGGGCGCCGCGTTCTTGTCACTGGCCCTGCCGGCGCTCGCGGGCATCGTGCTGCTGCTGGTGCGCCGCCGCGCGGTCACCCCGGCGCCGTCAGTCGTGGAGCACGGTATTGCCGAACAGGTCCCCGCCGCGCCGCACGAGGTCCAGTAGCGGCTCCCGCAGCTCGCGCAGACCGTCCAGGTCGTTCACCGCGATACGCGCGGTGACCATGGCGCTCGAGGCCGCGACCAGGGTCTGGCAGGCGAAGCGCTGCTCCTCGGTCTCCGCGCCGAGCACATCGGCGACCATGGCCACGAAGGTCTCCTGGAGCTGAGTGCGCCGCGCGATGGCCTCCGGCCCGACGGCGTACACCTCGACGAGAAACAAACGGGCGTAAGCGGGTTGGCCCGCGAGCGCCTCCAGGTACGCGCCGAGGACGCGTTCGATGCGCTCGGTGCGGGTCTCACCGTCGAACTCGGCGCCGGTGGCGGTCAGGATGCCGGTGAGCATGAGTTCCGCGGCGCGCTCGTAGGCCGCCTCGAAACAGTCCTCCTTGGAACGGAATTGCTCGTAGAAGGTCTCGCGGGAGACGCCTGCCCGTTTGATGACCGCGGCCACCGGGGTTCCGACATAACCGTTCTCGGCCATCGCCTCGGCCATGGCGAGCAGGATGCGGTCGCGCTGGTCGGCGACCACGGTCTCACGGGGCAGGCCGTGGCGGCCGCGGGGCAGTTGGCGGGTTGCCGATTCGGGCATGTGTGGGACTCCGTTGGGCATCGAGCGATTCAGACGAGCTTTCTCATTCTGCGGGGGCGGGCCGGCTGCTCGGTGGTGAAGCCCGTGGGTTCGGTTCGGGCGATCTCGAGTCCGCCGGCCACGCCCTCGCGTAGCGAGTAGTCGACCAGGCGCTGGGCCAGCGGTCGGCACCACAGCACCATGCTCACCCAGTAGGGCGAGACGATGCGGCGGGAGCGGCGGGCCAGGGCGCGTTCGCAGGCGTCGATGGCCGGGCCCAGCGGGGCCACGCCGGAGACGGTGGAGCGGCCCAGAATGCTGCGGGCAGCCTCGGTGCCGAAGCCGCGGCTGGTCATCTCGGTGTCGAGTTCGGCGAAGTAGGCCATGCCGACCCTGGCTCCGGTGTGGCGCAATTCGATGCGCAGGGTGTCGCCGAGCGCCTCGACCGCGGCCTTGGAGGCGCTGTAGGCACCGGCCAGGGGTAGGTGGATCGCGGCGGCCAGCGAGGAGATGAGCAGGACGTAGCCGTCGCGGTGTGCGAGGTGGGGTCCGGCGGCGCGCAGCGTGTAGTAGACGCCGAGCACATTGACGGTGAGGGTCTCCTCGAGCACGGTCACGTCGCCGCCGAGCAGGGACAGCTGCCGGGCGATGCCGGCATTGCACACCACCGCGTCGAGCCCGCCCAGTTCGGCGGTGAGGGAGTTGACCACCCGCTCGACCTGGTCCGGATCGCCGATATCGCAATAGCGCCAGGGTGCGTCACCGCAGTCGGCCGCGACCTGGGCCAGCAGCGACTCCTCGATGCCGAGCAGGGCCACGTGCGCGCCGTGCGCGTGCAGCTGGCGGGCCAGGACGGCCCCGATGCCACGGGCCGCGCCGGTGATCAGGATGCGTTTGCCGGCCACTCGCGGGGTCGGCCGGCGGAAACCACGGCGAGGACGGGCCGTGCAGGTGTTCATGACTGCGAAAGTACCACTTATACGAACATCTGTGTTCGCAAATCTTGCGAGCTCTGTCTACTTGCCCTCCGCTTCACTCCGGGCGGATTTCGCGGCCACGTCCATGAAGCCGCGGTCTCGATTCTTGGCCTCCTCCGCTCCGCTCCCCGCTCCACGCGCGAAGAGGCGGAGCGCAGTCCAGAATCGAGATCCACCTCCCCACCCTCGGCCGCGAACCGTCGAGTTCGTCAAACTATGGCCCCTCTCAGGCTGGTTCGGGGTGCCCGATATCGTGCCTATTGACGGATGGCCAGTGAGAGGGCCGTCCACCGTCGAGAGGACCATTCACCGTGGAGATTTCGGGCTCCGCCGCCATTGTCACCGGAGGTGCGTCCGGGCTGGGCGCGGCTACCGCCAAGCGTTTCGCCGACGCGGGTGCGACCGTTTTCGGCCTGGATCTGGCTCAGTCCATCGAGCGCGCGGGCGACAGCGTCCCCGCCAATGTCACCCTGATCCCGACCGACGTCACCAGCGGTGACGAGGTGGCCGCCGCGGTCGCCAAGGTCGTGGAATCCGGTGTGCCGCTGCGCATTGTCGTCAACTGCGCCGGTGTGGGTTGGGCAGGACGCATCCTGTCCAAGAACGGACCGCACGACCTGGAGCTGTTCCGCACGGTGATCACCGTGAACCTGCTCGGCTCCTTCAATGTCATGCGCCTGGCCGCCGACGCCATCGCCAAGACCGATCCGGTCGACGAGTACGGCCAGCGCGGCGTCATCATCAACACCGCCTCGGTCGCGGCCTTCGAGGGCCAGATCGGGCAGATCGCCTACTCCGCCTCCAAGGGCGGCGTCGCCGGCATGACCGTTCCGGCCGCGCGTGACCTGGCGCAGTTCGGCATTCGCGTGAACACCATCGCCCCCGGCATCATCGACACCCCGATGCTGGCCGGCGTCACCGAGGAGTACCGCAAGGGCCTCGAGGCCGGTGTGCCGTTCCCGTCCCGCCTGGGCCGCCCGGACGAGTACGCGCAGCTCGCGCAGTACATCACCGAGCACGACTACCTCAACGGCGAGACCATCCGCATGGACGGCGCCCTCCGCATGGCTCCGCGCTGATCATGTGAACGGGCAAGGCCCCGTACCGAATTCGATACGGGGCCTTGCTGTTTCGTTATCCCTATCGCGACAACTGATCTCGTGAGGATCCGGGTGACTCCCCGGGGACCCCGAGACCGGTTCGGCCCAACGCCGGCACGCGTGCTCGGCCGTCGACGGCACTCAGCTGTGCGCCGCGCGGGGAGGCGGGTCAGTTCGGGCGGACAGCCGCAGCCTGGGGGCCCTTCTTGCCCTCGGTGATCTCGAAGGAGACCGCCTGGCCCTCTTCGAGCTGGCGGTAGCCGTTGCCCTCGATCTCCGAGTAGTGGACGAAAACGTCGGGGCCGTCTTCGCGGGCGATGAAGCCGTAGCCCTTCTCCGCGTTGAACCACTTGACGGTGCCCTGAACCATTACCTTCTCCTGACGAGGTGTTTCTTTGGTGCGTGGGTGCCGCGGCCGCGGCACCCGGGGGTCGATCAGAAGGCGGCTTGCAACTTGCCTGGCAAGGTGAAGCGACGCCCGCACACTGTTCCGCGCGAGCATGTTGAACACGAACACGAAAAACTTACGACCAAGACGTACAACGTACGCGCTCGCGCCGAGTTCCCGAAATCGCCAGGAGATGTGGACCGTCACATCAAGGACGAATCAGGCATGACCAATTCCCGCTTGCTATAGGTCGGGCTCCTGCGGAAACACCGCAGGAGCCCGATGCGAGCGCGACCGTCAGAGGCTGCGTGTGAGGCGGTCCGACAAGATGCGGGCGAACTGCGCCGGATCCTTCAGTTCGCCGCCCTCGGCGAGAACCGCGGTGCCGTAGAGCAATTCGGCGGTCTCGGTGAGTTCGTGCGGCTTCTCGGCATCGCCGGACACCTTCGCGTACGCGTCGCGAAGACCGGTGACCAGCGGATGCGCCGGGTTGAGTTCGAGGATGCGCTTGCTGTGCGGCAATTCCTGGCCGGAGGCGCGGTACATGCGCTCGAGCATCGGAGTGAAGTCGAACACGTCACCCACGATGCAGGCCGGGGAGGTGGTGAGGCGGGCCGTCAGGCGCACCTCCTTCACCTCGGCGTCGAGCGTCTGCCGCAGCCAGCCGAGCAGGTCGGCGAAGTCCTTCTCCTGCTGCTCGCGCAACTGCTCGGAGGCCTTCTTCTCGTCCTCGGTCTCCAGGTCGACCTCGCCCTTGGCGATGGAGACGATGGGCTTGCCCTCGAACTCGGTGACCGTGCCGACCCACATCTCGTCGACCGGGTCCGTCAGCACCAGCACCTCGAGGCCCTTGGCCCGGAACGCCTCCATATGCGGGGAGTTCTCGATCTGCTGCCGGGTCTCGCCGGTCATGTAGTAGATGGCCGACTGGGTCTCCGGCATGCGCTCGACGTACGCGGACAGCGAGGTCAGTTCGGAGTCCGAATGCGTGGACGCGAACGACGAGACGCCCAGGATGGATTGGCGGTTGTCGTGGTCGGAGAGCAGACCCTCCTTGAGCACCCGGCCGAACTCGCGCCAGAACTGCTGGTATTTGGTCTGATCCTCGGCGTTCTTCAAGTCCTTGACCGTCGACAGCACCTTCTTCACCAGGCGCTTGCGGATCATCTGGATCTGCCGATCCTGCTGCAGGATCTCGCGGGACACATTGAGCGACAGGTCCTGCGCGTCCACCACGCCCTTCACGAAGCGCAGATACTCCGGCATCAGCTCTTCGCAGTTGTCCATGATGAACACCCGGCGCACGTACAGCTGGACACCGCGCTTGTGCTCACGGGTGAACAGGTCGAACGGCGCGTGCGAGGGAATGAACAACAGCGCTTGGTACTCGAAGGTGCCCTCGGCCTTCAGGGGAATGATCTCGAGCGGATCGTCCCAGGCGTGCGCGATGTGCTTGTAGAACTCCGTGTACTCCTCGTCGGAGACCTCGCCGCGCGGGCGGGTCCACAGCGCCTTCTGGGAGTTCAGGGTCTGCGTCTCGACCAGGGTCTTCTCGGTCTTGTCCTCGCCCTCGCCCTCCAGAACGGTGCGCTCGACGTCCATACGGATGGGCCAGGCGATGAAATCCGAGTACTTCTTGATGATTTCGCGGAGCTTCCACTCCTGCGTGTAGTCGAAGAGGTGGTCGTCCTCGTCGGCGGGCTTGAGGTGCAGCGACACCGTGGTGCCCTGCGGGACGTCGTCCAGTTCCTCGATGGAATAGGTGGAGCTGCCCGCCTCGGATTCCCAACGGGTGCCGGTGTTCTCGCCCGCCTTGCGGGTGGTCAGGGTGACCTTGTCGGCCACCATGAAGGTCGAGTAGAAGCCGATGCCGAACTGGCCGATCAGCTCCTCGGCCTGCTGGTCACCGGCCTTGGCCTCCAGCAGCTGCTTGCGCAGCTGGGCGGTGCCGGACTTGGCGAGGGTGCCGATCAGGTCCACGACCTCGGCGCGGGACATGCCGATGCCGTTGTCTCTGACGGTGAGCACGCGGTCGTCACGATCGACCGCGAGTTCGATGTGCAGGTCGGAGGTGTCGGCGTGCAGGTCCTTGTCGCGGAAGGTCTCCAGGCGCAGCTTGTCGAGCGCGTCGGAGGCATTGGAGATGAGCTCCCGCAGGAAGGTGTCCTTGTTCGAATACACCGAGTGGATCATCAGCTCGAGCAGCTGATGAGTCTCGGCCTGAAACTCCAGGTGTTCGATGTGTTCGGTCACGACGCGATATTACGACAGACGAAGTCGGCAATCGCCGGAACCTCGGCGTCGGCCCGATCCGTCATCCAGTCCCGCAACACCTTCGTGGCCTGCACGTCGTCCTCGTTGTATTCGAGAATCCGGGTGCGCTGGGACAGATCCGGCTCGCCGCCCTCGTACGCGACGGCCAGGCGGTACCAGCCCATGGACGCCTCTCCCCCGGCCTCGGCGTCACGCCAGTGGAAACCCGCGACCGGCGCGATCTTCTTGAGGCCCTTGCCGTTCGGGCAGATGAACTGCTCGGACACCGCCTGGAACATGTCCACCCACTGCGGGCCGTCGACGAACTGCTGCACCTCCCGCTCGGTGGGGATGCCCGGACGCCCGGCGAAGCGGCGGGCCGACTCGTACAGCCATTTGTCCTCGGCGGTGCGCGAATAGCAGTAGGCGGCAAAGGATTTGCCCTGGACCGCGGCCTCGGCGCGCACACTCATGAGCCAGGCCCAGAATTCGGCGAAGGAGCGGCCCTCGTCCTCGGTGGGCAGCGGATCCCAGGTGACGAACGGACGGTAGACACCGTCCAGCAGGGTGCCCCACAGGTAGGCGCCGTGCTCCTGGAAGCTCTCCAGGTCCACGTCCACCTCGATGTCGGCGCGGGTGACCCGCACCCGGTCGACCCGGCGGACCAGGGGCGCGCCGGTGGCCCAGGCGCGGGCGGTGACCACGGCCTCGGTGAACGGCTCGTACTGCCAGTCGTCGGGATCGTCGCCGCTCCAGGCGGCCAGTTCATCGATGGTCTCGACGCCGTGACGGCGCAGTACCTCCGCGCGTGAGCCCGGGGCCACCAGGCTCACGTCGCGACGCTCGGCCAGCCACTGCTCACAGCTGCGGCCGCCCTCCTCGGGAGACCGGCTCCACCACGGGCATTGGCGGCACTCGGGGACTTTCGATGGGACGGTGGGGAGTTCGCCGCGCACCACCGCGATGCGGTCGGCGTAGCGGAGGTCGTAGTCGTCCAGGACGAGGCCCAGATCGTGGACCAGGATGCGGTCGAAGTGGTACCCGATAGCGCCGCCCACCAGGGCGGGGCTGGCCAGTCCGTGGCGCTGCAGCATGCGGTACAGGTGCGCGAGGCGCTGCTGGTCGCGCGGCTGCGGCCGGGTGCGGACGTGCTTGTCCGGCTGCGGATTCCATTGGTACAGGTCGCTGGTCGTCGGGTGGAAGTCCGCCGGATCCGGCTGGCGCGGATCGGTCACCTTGTGGTTCACCACGATGATCGGGACGTATCCGCCGCGATCGCTGTCGCGCCAAAGGATTTCGCAGCCGCCGCGCCGGCCGGTGTCGGGCTCCTGCGGCAGCAGTCCGCCCCAGATCCGTTCCGCGTCCGCCGCCATGGCGGCCATGGTGGCCGCGGCCCGCTGCGGCGCGGGCAGCGTCGGATCGATGACCGTCCAGCGCTCCGGGGCGGCGCCGACCAGCGTGTCCCGCACATGAGATCGATGCGCGGCGGCCGCTTCTCGTCGCTGTTGCACGCCGGCGTCCTCGGCGACTCCGGTCAACACGCCCGGATGGGTGGCGTCCAGGAAAAGCCGGTGCCGGCACCCGATAAGAGCGCGCGCGTCCAAGAACGCGGCCCGCTCGCCATGGTCACCGATGCCCGAATACACGCCAGTCAGTATGGCTCGAACGTCCGACAGGGTCGGCGGGCCGTCCTGTTTCGCTCTCCGGGGCGCCACGATGTGGCACCGAAACCGCACGGCGCTCGCTGCGCCGTGACACCACCGGTTAGGGTGATTCGCACACTGCGTTTCATGGGCGGACAGGCAATTTCCCCCGGCCCTGTGCTGCCATGGCGAACCAGCATGACGGAGGCCATTTATGGGGTTGTTCGGCAAGCGCAAGAAGCGGGTCAGCCGCCGAGCCGAGGCGAAAGCCCTCAAGCACAAGGCCGGTATGGAGGCCAAGCTGAGCGCGCGCAACGAGCGCAAGAAGAACCGGGCGGAGGCGCGCACCCAGAAGCAGGTCGCCAAGGCGGAAATCGCCAAGCTGCAGGCCGAGGAGAAGGCGGCGCTGAAGATCGCCGCCCGCGCGGAACGGGATCCCTTCAGCGCGGCCTCGATCCGCAAGTATCTGGGCGTGGCTCGGATACTGGTGCCGGTGCTGGCGCCGCTCGCCTACCGCGGCGCGACCTTCGTGCGCGGGCAACTCGACACCCGTCGGGCCCAGCAGCTGGGCATCGGCCTGGATCAACTGGGCGAGTTCGCCGGCCCGGGCGCGAAGCTACAGGCGCGCATCGCGGGCGTGGAGTCGACGCTGTCGCAGATCGAGTCCAAGAGCTCCGACACCGAGACCAAGGCGTTCGTGACCGCCAGCCGCGATCGCCTGGACAGCCTGTCCTCGGCGGTGCGCACCGCGGCCCAGATGCCGGTGCCGCGCCGCCGCGCCGTGCACGCCTCCATCTCCAACGAGCTCTCCGGCATCGAGGCCGACGTGCTCGCCCGTCTCGGCGTGAACTGAGTCACCCATGAGCTCGGTGCGCGGTGGACTGGCAGGTGTCGCCATGGCGGCCCTGGCGGTTGCGGCGCACGGGTTCGCGGGGGGCGGCTACCCCGGTTCCTCGGGGCTCATGCTGCTGGTGATGGCGGCCGCCGCCGTGGGCGCGGCGGCCGCCGCACTGCGGCCGCCGGCCGCGCTGCCCATCCTCATGGTGGCGGGCCAGCCCGCCTGCCACCTCGCCCTGAGCGGTCTCGTGCAGCACGGGCATGCCGCGGGGGCAATGGAATTCAGCGCACACGGGCCGATGCTGATCGCGCACGCGGTGGCGGCGGTCGGCTGCGCGTTCCTGATCCTGATCACCGAGCGGCTCTACGAGCTGATCTCGCGCGCCGTCCGGGTGCTCCTCACCCGGCCCGGCGGACTCCCGGCGCGGGCCCCGCTGTCTCGCCGCCCGCATTCGGTTCCCGACCCGAAAACCCTTCTCGCCCTGGGCGCGGCCGGACCGCGCGCGCCACCGGTTACGGCGTAACCCCGATCCCTTTCTTCCCGTAACCATTGTCAGAGAAGGCAATACATTCATGAACACCTCTCTTTCGCGCGTCTTCGTCACCTCCGTGGCCGCCTCCGGACTGATGCTGGTCGGCGCGGGCGTCGCGTCCGCGCACGTGGCCGTGGACGCGCCCGGCGCCCGCCAGGGCGGCTACGCGGTCGCGACCTTCCGGGTGCCGACCGAGTCCGACACCGCCTCGACCACCAAGCTCACCGTGACGCTGCCGAACCTGAAGAGCGCGCGCACCGAGCCGATCGCGGGCTGGACCGCCAAGGTCGACAAGAACGCCCAGGGCGAGGCCGTGTCGGTCACCTGGACCGCCAACCCCGGCAATCCGGGCGTGGCCCCGGGTCAGTTCCAGCGCTTCGCGCTCTCGGTGGGCCCGCTGCCCAAGCAGGATAAAGTCAGCTTCAACGCCGCCCAGACCTACAGCGACGGCAAGGTCGTCGACTGGAACCAGCCGATGAACGCCGACGGCAGTGAGCCCGAGCACCCGGCCCCCAGCCTCACCCTGGCCGCGAGCAGCGGCGGCGACGACGACGCGCCCGCCGCGGCCGATGACAAGAACGACAAGGGCACCGACAGCACCGCCCGCTGGCTGGGCGGCACCGGCCTGGCACTGGGCGCGCTGGGTGCGGCCCTCGGCCTGGGCAGCGTCATCCGGGGACGGCGATCATGAGCCGCAGGCTGCTGGCCGGGCTCATCACCGGGCTGCTGGTCACCGGATTCGCATTGCTCGGCGGCGGGGTCGCCGACGCGCATTCCGCGCCCATCGCCTCGAGCCCGGACAACGGCGCGCAGATCGACACCTCGCCGGCCACGGTCAGCATCACCTTCAACGAGAGCCTGCAGCCCGCCTACCCGTCCATGACGGTCACCGGGCCGGACGGCAATCTCTGGTCCAAGGGCCAGCCGAAGGTGGAGGGGCCGACCATCAGCATCGAGGTCGGTGAGCTGGGTCCGGTCGGTGAGTACAAGATCGCCTACCGGGTCACCTCGGCGGACGGGCACCCGGTCAGCGGCACCCGCTCGTTCACACTCACCAAGGCGGGCAATGGAACTCCGGGCCCCAAGCCCGACTCGACCGCCAAGTCCGGCGGCTCCGACGGTGGCGGCGTGCCGCTCTGGGTGTTCATCGTGGCGGCGGTGGTGCTGTTCGGCGGCGGCTTGGCCTTCGCCCTGTTCGGCGGACGGGGTAAGCAGCGCAGGTGAATCGGCCCGACCGCACCGATCGTCGCCGGGAGCGCGGGACGGCCGGCGGTAGCAGCTCACTGAGATGGCTGCTGCTGCTGGTCATCCCGGTCGCCCTGGGCGGCGCCGCGCTGGCCTGGGCGCTGGCCGCCGACGATCCGGTCCAGGCCGAGGCCCCGGTCCGGGTGCTCGCCGACTGCGCGGGGGCGACCGTGCTCGGGCTGGCCGGGCTGCCGAGGCTGTGGGACCGGCTGGTCCCGCGGTGGCGGCCGCTCACCGTGCTCGCCGCGGTCTGGGCGGGCATGGAATTCGCCATGCTGGTGCTGGAAGCCGCGGAGGTGCAAGGGGTTCCCGCGCGGCGGCTGAGCGCCGCGCGGTTCGGCGACTATCTCACGCACGTGAGCGGCGGACAGATCGGCATCGCGCTGCTCATCGGCAGCGTCTCGGTGGCGGCGTACAGCGCCTTCGGATTCCGGCAGCCGGACCGGGCCACCGCGGATCTGGTGCTGGTGTTCACCGCCGTCACGCTGGCGCTGCGACCGATCACCGGGCATATGTCGCAGCAGTCGTTCGGTTCGGTGCTGGCGGCTGTGCACGCGCTGGCGGCGGCGGCCTGGTTCGGCATGCTGCTCGCGCTGGCGCTGACCGTGCGCACCCGGGGCGAGTGGGCGGTGCTGCTGCCTCGGTACTCGAATTGGGCGCTGCCGCTGGTGGTTACGGTGGCGGTCACCGGAATCGTCAACGGGCTGGTGCGGATCGGCGGGGTGAGTCCACTGGTGACCAGCGGGTACGGCCGCATCCTGCTGGCCAAGACGATCCTGGTCACCGTGCTGCTCGCACTGGGCTGGTGGTGGCGGCGCGGCTGGGTGCCGAAGGTCGCCGATCACCGGATGGCGGCGGACGACTCGTTGCGGCGCGCGATTGTGGAGGTGCTGGTGATGGCGTCGGTCTTCGGGCTGGCCGCTACACTGGCCGTCACGGCTTGACCGGAGCCACGGTCGCCGAATTCGCCTGCGCTGTCTCATAAATGGCGAAGTCGCAGCTCTATGGAGCCGATCACAAGATCTGCGGATTGAAACTAGAACACGTTACAGTTGCGCGCATGACCGAAGTCAAGATCGTCGCGGACTGCGCCGCCTCGGCCGAATCCGCCTTCGCCTACGTCAACGACTACCGGCAGCTGCCGAACTTCATCAATGAGATCAGCGCCTTCACCCCGCTGACCGACCAGATCGAGGGTATCGAAGCCACCTTCGACGGGACCATTCAACTGGGCCCGATCACCCTGCACTCGACCATCAAGATCGTCCGGCACGAGCCGGGTTACGCGATCGGCGTGAAGTCGATCAAGGGCTTCGAAATCGAATCCACCTTCCTCTTCCACGACAGGGGCGAGGAATCCTGCACCATCGACGCCATCGTCGATTACCGGGTCCCCGGCGGTCTGGCGGGCAAGATCCTCGGCAAGACCATCGAGCCCTTCGTGAAGCTCGCCGTGAAAAGCTCCACGCAGAACCTGGCCACCCAGGTCTCGGCCTTCCACGCCGACCGCACCAACGCCTGACCCAGCTCTCGGGGACTCTCGGGCTGCGTCCCGAAGGCATCGAGAGGCTCGTCCCCTCCGGGTCGTCAACGCCGCCGACCCCCCGCGGTTGTCCCGCACTCCCCCACCGGGGATCCTGGGCACATGCCCGAACGCACCGCCCCGACGCCACTGCAGCGAATCGGCTACCTCTGCGGGCGGACGCTGCCGCCGTCCATGTCGGACTGGGTACTGAACGATCTCACCGGCCCGGGCGCGACCCGGCGCTACCTGCTGCGGATGCTGATTCCGATCATTCCGGTGCTGTGCCTGTTCCTGCTGATTCCGGGCCCGCTCTGGATGGGGCTGGCCATGATGGCGCTGCTGTATCTGCCGCTCATCTATTTCACCGCGGCACTCACCTATGTGTTCCGGCGCAAACGACTCCTCGAACACGGCCTGGATCCCGCGCTCGCCGACGTCGATCGCCGCGCCCGCGAAGCCGCCGACCGAGCCGCCTACGAACAGCGCCACGGCCGCGCCTGATTCATGTGTCTCCGGTCTCGATTCGCACTCGGCACCGGGAACGAGGAATACGCTCGAATTCAGAGTATTCGGCTTCGGGTTCGATGGAGAACCAGATGGAACCTCAATGGGCGGCAGGGTATTTCCTGGCGAGTGACGCCGATCGGGAACGCGCGATCGAGGCCCTGAAACAGAATTTCCAGGCCGGGCGGCTCACCGTCGACGAGTTGTCCGACCGCATCGGATACGCGCTCAATGCGCGCACCTGCAGCGAACTCGACACGGTGATGACCGGATTGCCGTGGCGGCCCATGACTCCGGCCGGGTATCCGGGCATGCCGATGTACGCGAAGACGCCCGTGTACTACGCGCCGGCCGCCCAGCGCTCCAAGGGCATGGGCATCACGTCGTTCGTGCTGGGGGTTTTCGGATTCTTCTGCGGGCTGACCGCGGTCCCGGCCGTGATCCTGGGCCTGGTGGCCCTGACCGTCGACGCCGACCGCCGCGACGACAGGGGATTCGCGGTGGCCGGCCTCGCGGTAGGGATCATGTGGATGACCATCTTCGGGTGGGTCTTCTTCCGCTGACACCGTATTCGCCTCGGTACAGGCTGTTTCGACACGCGGCGGCTATTTCGACACGGCACGTTCGAAGGCGCGCAGATCGGCCTCCGTCCGGCGGAACAGCCAGTAGTCGCCGAGGAACCCGAGCACGCCCGCGACGCACAGGCCGTAGATCGGAATCAGAACCAGCGAAACCTCTTCCGCGTTCAGGAAGATCAGGCTGGAGATCACCCCGACCAGCGGAATCGCCACGGCCACCGCGAGATAGCCGGTACAGCGGCGGCTCAGGGCCCGCAGCGCCTGCCGATCCTCGGCCGTCTCCCCGTGCGTGAGCAGTCGCGGATAGAAGCAGCGCACCACGAAGAACGTCACCACGAAGAACGGATAGGCCACCGCGATCGCGCCCGAAACCAGCAGCGTCGCCACCAGATTCACGATGCGCCCCGGCGGCAGTCCGGTATAGACCACCAGCGCGATGGCCGAGACCGCGGCAGCCAGCACCCACCAGGCGAAGGCCAGCAGCGCCACCCGGTCGCCGTTCTTCAAAGTGTCCCGGCGGGCCCGGGACAGCTCGGCCGACTCGTAGGTGCGGCCCCGCCGCAACCCGCGCCACACGATGAAGGCCCGGCGGCACAGGTAATTGGCGACCGCGATGGCCGCCGGGGTGGCGACCAGGGCCATCGCGTTGCCGACTACTTGGAGCCGCGCTCGCTCCTCGGGCGTGAACCAGAGCGCGAACAGCGGATGGTTGTGCAGATTGACGTACGCCATGCCGAGCACGTCGCCGACCAGGCTGGCCACGGTGATCAGGGCCAGCAGCGACCATGGGCCGACCCGTGCCCGCCAGTTGCTCTCGGGCGGGTCCACCAGATCCCGTGCCCGCTGATCCAGGCACAACTCCAGCTGCTGGGCCAGCGCCGCGCCATCGGGCCAGCGGTCTTCACGATCGGGCGCAAGGCATTTGAGCAGCACCCGGCGCAGCGTGGCCGGGCAGTCGGGCGGCAGCTCGTCGAGGTGGCGGGGATCGATCTCGTGGCGGCGCAGCCGCAGCATGCGCTCGAGCGAGGATTCCGAATCGCCCGCGAGGGATTCGTCGTCGAAGGGGCGGCGGCCGGTGAGCAGTTCCCACAGCACCACGCCCAGCGCGTAGATGTCGCTGCGGCCGTCGAGCGCCTCGGCGGTCTCGAGCAGTCGCGGATGGCAGGCCGCCAACTGCTCCGGCGACATGTACGCCAGCGAGCCGCCGAAATAGGCCAGCGGGCTGGTGCCCGCCACGTGCTGGCTGAAACTGATGTTGAAATCGGCCAGTTTCGGGCTGCCGTCGGCGGTGAGCAGCACATTGGCGGGCTTGATATCGCGGTGCAATACCCCGTTGTCGGCCGCGTAGTCGAGCGCACGGGCCAGTCGGCTGCCCAGCCACGCAACGGTTTCCGGCCAGCTGCGCTCCGGCATCGCGGCGCGAGTGAGGGATTCGCCGGGTATCAGGCCGCCCTTGTCCCGCATGGCCGAGTCCACCGCCTCCAGCAGCAGACCGCCGTCGCGTTCGCCCGGTTCGCGGGAACGCACCAGCGCCAGCACTTTCGACAGCGTGCCGCCCGGAAGATATTGCATATAAAGCAGTTTCAGCTCCTGGTCGGACAGCAGGCGCTGGTCGAAGACGCGCACAATATGCTCATGGTCCAGCTGGGCCAGGGTCTCGGACTCGGTGCCGTGATTCTGCGAGATCTTCACCGCCACCAGCCGCTGCATGGACCGCTGCCGGGCCAGGAAGACCCGGGCGAAGGCGCCGCTGCCCAGCTCCACCAGCAGATCGAAATCGTCCACCCGGTCGCCGACCTCGATGCCCTCGAGGGCGTGCTGGGCCTGCGGCCGGGCAATGAGCGTGCTGCGGTAGTCGCGCTCGGCCCACTCGGTGGCGGCCGCCTCGGTCGGCAGAGCGCTGATGTCCAGGGCGAAACCGGAGCGGCGCAGAGCATGGAATTCCTCATAGGCCAGGTCGGGAGGCAGTGAGCCGGAACGCAATTCGTCGAATTCGGCCCGATACTCGGCCAGCCGCTTGGGAAAGTCGTAGCGGATCCAGCGATACTCCAGGTCCACCTTGATCAGCTCGATCAGCGCCAGCCGCCGCGATTCCGGTCGATGCGGCAGGAATTCGGCCAGGTTCGGCGGCGCTCCGGCGGACTCCCAGGCGGCCTGGAATCTGGCGAGCACGGACGCCAGCAGGGCGCGGGTCTCGTCGACGGCACCCGAGTCGATCACCCATTCCACGTTCACGCCTCCCCCGACCTGGACTCATCGGGTGTATGCGCCCGAGAATCCGACTGCAGAGTTGATTCGTTCTTCTAGGTAGATCGCCGGGCAAGCGAAGAGCGCATCACCCTTGCCGGGAACATCGGACGGCGGTGCCCGGCGGGCACTACAGTCTCGGTATGAGCGAGCAGTTCCCCGAACGGGTCTGGGGCACCCCACACGGCTTCCTGTCCCGCCTCGTCAGTCCATTCGCCGCCACCAAGGCCGGCTCGTCGGTCATCCGCAAGCTGACCCCGCTGGATCGCAAGATCCTCGAGCGCACGGGCGGCAAATACACCGTGCTGGGCCCGATCGGCGCGCCGGTCATCCTGCTCACCACCGTCGGCCGCAAGTCCGGGGAACCGCGCACCACCCCGCTGCTCTACGTTCACGATGGGGACACGATCTATGTGATCGGATCGAACTTCGGTCAAAACCACCACCCGGCCTGGACCGGGAACCTGCTGGCCAATCCGGCCGCCGAGGTCGCCATCGCCGGGCAGCACATTCCGGTGACCGCCGCACTGGTCACCGACGAGGACCGCAAGAAGGCCATCTTCGAACGCTTCGAGGAGACCACCCGGGCGTACACTTCCTACCGCAATCGCACCGCTCGCGACTTGCGTATTTTCGCCCTGACAAGATGACTGCGTGACCGAATCAGCAAATCCCATCGCGACTGCCGACCTAGCCGACGAGATCGGCCCGGAGATCCGCAGCTGCGACACCCAGTTCATCCAGTTCGGTGGCCGCGAGGTGTTCGCCGGCCGCATCGTGACCATCCGGACCTTCCAGGACAACCTGCTCGTCAAGCAGACCCTCGGCGAACCCGGCGAGGGCCGGGTACTGGTCGTGGACGGCGGCGCGAGCGTGCACACCGCGCTGGTCGGCGACATCATCGCCGGGCGCGGCGTGGACAACGGCTGGGCCGGTGTCATCGTCAACGGCGCGGTCCGGGACTCGGCGATCCTGCGCACCCTGCCCATCGGCATCAAGGCGCTGGGCACCAACCCCCGCAAGAGCACCCAGACCGGCGCCGATGCCCAGAAGGATGTGCCGGTCGAATTCGGCGGCGTCACCTTCGTTCCGGGCGACATGCTCTACAGCGACCACGACGGCGTCGTCGTTCGCAGCGAAGGCTGACCCAACTCTCGGGAAGCTCTCAGGAGCTGACGCCCCCGCACCCCTGAGAATGGGGAGCCGGGGCCCAGCCCCGAGCCCCCGCGGGAAATGAAGCCGCCGGCAAACCGCAGGGATGCGGTGAGCCCGGCCGCGAGGGGCGCGGAACGAACCTCTACGGATCCGGGAGTATCTTGCCCGCGAAGCGCGCTCAGCCGCTGGTGACCCGGGCTTTGTGCCCGGCCAGTGCCACCACATCGCCCGTGTGCAGCTGGCGACCCCGTCGCAGCTCCACCTCGTCGTTGACTCGTACCAGGCCCTGGGCGATCACCGTTTTGGCTTCCGAACCGGAATCGATGAGGTTCGCCAGCTTCAGGAACTGGCCGAGTCGAATGACATCGTCCTCGATCGGGACGTCGACTGGATCCGACATGGGATACATCCTTACCCGCGGCCGCCCCGCAACCAAACGCCGCCCCCACCACCAGCCGCCGCGCGGCGGCCACGAGACACGAACCGGGTTCTGAGTGCACATGGGCAAGGGCAACATACACACTGGTGCGGTGACTTCGACGCAGGACCGGCCGCACCACGACTCCGACCAGAGACCGGAGCCGCGGTCGCCGGAGGTGCCGCACCGCGGGCACGGTCGATTGCGTGAGGTCCCGCACATCGCGGGCACCGCGCTCGGCCTCTTCTCGGTGCTCTGTTTCGCCTGGAGCATCTCGCCCGGGCTCCGGTTCCTGACCTCGCACCTACGCCACTTCGTCGATACCTACTACTTCGACGCCCCCGACACCTCGCTGGTGTGGGCGCTGGTGGTCGGCCTGCTGGCGGGCGCCACCGCCAGCCGAAAGCGCATCGCGTGGTGGTTGCTGGTCGCCTACATGGCGGCCTTCGCACTGGCCAACGCCCTCGACTTCGCCGCCGAGGGCGACGTGAACGCCTTGGTGGCGCTGGTGATCCACGTCGTGGTCATCGGCGTGCTCGTTGCCTCATGGTCGGAGTTCTACACGCACGTGCAGCGCGGCGCGGTGTGGCGTGCGCTCGGCGTGCTGGCGGGCGGGCTCACGCTGGGCTGCATGGTCGGCTGGGGACTGGTCGAGCTGTTCCCCGGCACGCTGCCCGACCACACCGAGCGCGCGCTGTGGGCCGTCTCCCGCGTGACCGCCGCGATCCTGGTCTCGAACGAGGACTTCGACGGGCACCCGCCGCATCTGGTGAACCTGCTGCTCGGCCTGTTCGGTGCCATCGCGCTGCTGGCCGCGGTGATCACCCTGTTCCGATCGCAGCGCTCCTCCAACGCGCTCACCGGGCTCGACGAATCCGCCCTGCGCGGGCTCATCGAACACTCCGACGTCGAGGACTCGCTCGGCTACTTCGCCACCCGCCGCGACAAGGCCGTCGTCTTCGCCCCCAGCGGCAAGGCGGCCATCACCTACCGCGTCGAGCTCGGCGTCTGCCTGGCCTCCGGAGACCCCATCGGGCAGAAGGAGTCGTGGCCGCACGCCATCGACGCCTGGCTGCGACTGGCCGATCAGTACGGCTGGGCACCCGCGGTCATGGGCGCCAGCGAGCTCGGCGCGACCGCGTACCGCCGCGCCGGGCTGTCCGCACTGCGCCTCGGCGACGAGGCCATTCTCGAAACCCGCAGCTTCTCCCTCGCCGGACCGGATATGAAACCGGTCCGCCAGGCCGCCAATCGCCTTGCCAAACAAGGCATCACGGTGCGGGTGCGGCGACACCGGGAGATCTCCCCCGAGGAGATGCAAGAGGTCATGAAGCGCGCCGACGCCTGGCGCGACACCGAGACCGAACGCGGCTTCTCCATGGCCCTGGACCGCCTCGGCGACCCCCTCGACGGCGATTGCCTGCTGGTCGAGGCGGTCGCGCCCGTCCGTCAGCCCACCACCACCGGCAATGGGCAGCCTCCGGCAGACACCACGGAAAGCGGCGGCCAGGTGCTCGGCATGCTGTCGTTCGTGCCGTGGGGTCGCACCGGCATCTCCCTCGATCTCATGCGCCGCGACCGCTCCGGCCCCAACGGGCTGATGGAGCTCATGATCTCGCGGCTGGCCCTCACCTCCGATCAGTACGGCATCACCCGGATCTCGTTGAACTTCGCGGTCTTCCGCGCGGTCTTCGAGGAGGGCGGCCGCATCGGCGCCGGCCCGGTGCTGCGCATGTGGCGCGGCGTACTCATGTTCTTCTCCCGCTGGTACCAGCTCGAGGCGCTCTACCGCTCCAATGTGAAGTACCAGCCCGAATGGGTGCCGCGATTCTCGATGTTCGAGGAACGCCGCCACCTGCTGCGGGTCGCCATGGCCAGCGCCCTCGCCGAGGGCTTCCTCCCGCGTGTCGGCCGCGAGCACGACGCCTCCGCGCACACCGGTCTGCGCCCCTCGGTGCCGCCCACCATGACCGGCCTGCACGCCGACGGCAGCCCACCGGATCTGCCGCCGGAGGAGCTCGCGGAGATCGGCCCGCGCCGCCCCGAACAGGTGCGGGTGCGCATGGACAAGCTGGCGAAGCTCCAGGAATCCGGGGTCGAGGCCTACCCGGTCGCCTACCCGCCCACCCACACCGTGGCCGCCGCGCGCGGCTGCCCGCAGGGCACCACCGTGCGAGTCTGCGGACGGCTCTTGCGGATTCGCGACTACGGCGGCGTCATCTTCGCCGTGCTGCGCGACTGGTCCGGCGACATCCAGCTGCTCATCGACCGCGGCCGGGTGGGCGTCGACCGCAGCCGGGAATTCACCGAATTCTTCGACCTGGGCGACCTCATCGAGGTGAGCGGGCAGATCGGCCGCAGCCGCCGCGGCGAACTGTCACTGCTGGCCCAGGACTGGCGGATGATCGGCAAATGCCTGCACCCGCTGCCGGACAAGTGGAAGGGCCTGTCCGATCCGGAGGCCCGCGTCCGGCAACGCTATGTCGACATGGCCATCAACATCGACATCCGCGAGGTGCTGGCCAAGCGCAGCGCGGTGGTGCGGTCGCTGCGGGACACCCTGCACGGCTGGGGCTTCCTGGAAGTCGAGACCCCCGTGCTGCAGCAGGTGCACGGCGGCGCCAACGCCACGCCGTTCACCACCCACATCAACGCCTACGACCTGGACCTGTACCTGCGCATCGCCCCCGAGCTGTACCTCAAGCGGCTATGCGTGGGCGGCATGGAGAAGGTGTTCGAACTCGGCCGCGTCTTCCGCAACGAGGGCGTGGACTACAGCCACAACCCCGAGTTCACCATCCTGGAAGCCTATGAGGCGCACAGCGATTACGAGCGCATGATGCACGTCTGCCGCCAGCTCATCCAGGAGGCCGCGGTCGCCGCCAACGGCAAGATGGCGGCGCTGCGCCCCGGACCAGACGGCGCCGTCGCCGAGGTCGACATCTCCGGCGACTGGCCGGTCAAGACCGTGCACGGGGCCGTGTCCGAGGCGATCGGCGAGACCATCACCCCCGACACCGATGCCGAACGACTGCGGCTGCTCTGCGAGAAAGCGGGCGTGCCCTTCCAATTGGGCTGGGACGCCGGGCAACTCGTGCTCGAGATGTACGAGCACCTGGTGGAATCCGCCACCGAGGAACCTACCTTCTACATCGACTTCCCCACCTCCGTCTCCCCGCTCACCCGTGCGCACCGGCACATCGCGGGCGTCACCGAGCGCTGGGACCTGGTGGCCTGGGGCGTCGAATTGGCCACCGCCTACAGCGAATTGACCGATCCGGTGGAACAGCGCCGCCGCCTCACCGAGCAGTCCATGCTGGCCGCCGGCGGCGATCCGGAGGCCATGGAACTCGACGAGGAATTCCTGCAAGCCCTCGAACACGCCATGCCGCCCACCGGCGGCCTCGGCGTCGGCGTGGACCGGGTGGTCATGCTGCTCATCGGCCGCAGCATCCGCGAAACCCTGCCGTTTCCGCTGGTGAAACCCCGTGGCGCGCACAGCGAATCCCGATAGGACCAGGGAAAACCCTGATTCCCCGGGCCGGATCGCCAGTTAATCTGGGATTCGGCCCGGGGCGGGCCCACCGGCTACACCGATTGGGGATTCCATGCACTACCTAGACCTGATGACCCAGGCGACACTGCTGGACCACCATGTCTGGACGCACCCGGACACCTGGAACGCCGCCCTCGAGAACACCGCCGCGCGGCGCTCCAGCAGCCGGCGCGGCACCAGCTTCTGGGGCTTCCTCGCGGTCTGCTGCATCGGCATCGTGGTGCTGGTGCTGGGCGTCGTCTATCTGATGAGCCGCCGCAAGAACCGCTAGCCCCGGCACCCCCGCGGCGAAGTGCGGGCGGGGTGCGGCAGAGTGGGGGCGTGCAGTTGATCCTCGTGCGCCACGCCCAGCCGCAACGTGTCCTGGCGGAATCCGGCCACGCCGACCCCGATCTCACCGCGATCGGGATCGAACAGGCGAGCCGCGTTCCGGCCGCACTGGCCCCCCACCGGATTTCGCGCGTGGTGAGCAGCCCCCAGCTGCGGGCCCGCGAGACCGCCCGGCCGACCGCGGAAAAGCTCGGGCTGGACATCGACATCCTCGACGGCCTCGCCGAATACGACCGCGAGCTGCCGATCTACATCCCGATCGAGGACGCGCAGCGGGAATTCCGGGAAGCCTACGAGCGCATCAAGGCCGGGCACCTGCCCGAGCAGATCGACGGCGACGCCTTCGTCGGCCGCGTACGCGACAGCATCGCGAGCATCGTCACGGCCGCCGAACACGCCGACACCGTCGTCGTCTTCGCCCACGGCGGCGTGATCAACGTGCTGCTGCAGGACGTGCTGGGGCTGGCTCGCCCGCTCACGTTTCCCATCGACTACTGCTCGATCACCCGGATCCTGTACTCGCGCACCGGCGGCCGCACCGCGGCCACCGTCAACGAGAACGGCCACGTCTGGGATCTGCTGCCGCGGACGCAGCGGCCGCGCTCCTGAGCCGCCGAACACCGACGCTCAGCCGACTCCCAGCCCGATCCCACACCCCTCCAAGGGCCGGGCCTTTCGATGGGAACTCGTGAGCCGCTCCCCTCGCGGCCGACGATCCCGACAGAAAGGCACCATGATGTCCGCCACCACCAAGCCCCGCCGCCGTCTCGCCCTGCGCCTGGCCGCGGCGGGTGCCCTGGCCGCCATCCCGCTCGCCGTCGTCGCCCTCCCCGCGAACGCCGCGACCCCCGATGACGCCAGCACCCCCGTCATCGCGCAGCAGATCGACGACCACGGCCCCTGGGACCACGACCGCGACCGTGATCACCACCGCCACGACCACGACGGTGACTGGAACGGTAACAGCGGCTGGAACAACGGCGACAACGGCTGGAACAACGCCCCCGCCCAGGCCCCCGCACCCTGGCTGCCGCCCACCGGCTCGTTCGGCATGTAGCCCGGCCGGATCACCTCATCGGCTCGGACACGAAAAGGCCGCTCCCCGTGTGGGAGCGGCCTCTTTGTCTCTCGGAGTCGTTGAAAGACAAGCACTCTCATATGCCGAGGGCCGCCCCTTGCCGGGAGCGGCCCTCGGATCGAGATTCCCGCTATGCGTTGGTCACGATCCAGTTGTGCATCCAGGTCAGCGCGGTCTGACCGCCACCGACCCCGTAGCTGCCGTAACTGGTGTGCTTGCCACTGCGGTAGAACTGCTCGAGCTGGTGCGCGTACTCGCTGTCCGGACCATCGGCCAGTTGCGCCTGCAGCGTCGGCAGACCACCCTGTGCCATCAGGTCGTTGAGGATGGACCCGAACTCGAGCTGGGTCTGCCACAGGTTGAAGTTGTTCGGGTTGCTCGACTGCGCCAGGAAACCCGCGAAGCGGGTGAGGAAGTCGGTCTCCTCGGTGGAGCAGTACAGGTCGCCGATGGCGCACACCGTGCGCACCTTGTCGCTGATCCAGCCGAAGCCGCCGACCCGCACCCCGCCCGCACCCGCGCCGGGGGCGATCGGACCGATCTGGGCGTCGGTGGGCGAACGGCGCGGATCGGAGATCAGGGCCACGGCCGCGATGCGGTCCGGTGGCACCACGCCGTGCCCGGAGCCGATCTCGGCCGCGAGATCGCCTGCGGCGTCGGCGCCCTGGCTGTAGCCCGTGAGTGCGATCTTGGTGCCCGGGCAGCGCGCGCCCATGTCGTGCACGAGGCCGCGCGCGTTGTCGACGGCTTCCTTCTTGGAGGCGGCATAGACGTCGCCCTCCCAGGGGAAGGCGGTCGCCGCGTAGGTCACGTAGTCGACCTCGCCGGGCAACCCGTCGGTAACCCCGGCCAGCATGCCGGGTTTGGGGTCTTTGTCATGACCGGTTTCCCAGGTGCCCGGGACGGCCACCGTGTAGAGGCTCGGGCAGCCCGCGCCGGGGTCGGCCATCGCGGGACCGCTGCCCAGGACAATTCCCGACATGAGCACGCTCGCCGCTGCCCCCGCAGCCGCGACAACATTCTTCAACCGCATACTGCTCCAGTTCACGCTTGTGCCGGGACAAGTCGCCCGTCCCGATTCCCGATCATGGTGCGGTCGCCGGATGACAGTCCGGTGCACTGTGGGTTAACCCAAGTAACCGCCCCCGTATGAGTTGCCCGAAACAGACCGCTTGACGAGATCGGCGACACACCGCCGACAAGCTTAAAGGGGCCTGATCACCCATGCCAGGCGAGTGGACGAACACGTCCGATTTCCGGCTGAAAGTCCTTTCCCACACCGGCTTCCGGGCTCATTCCCGCAATGCCGTCTCGAGCATCGGCCACGACCGGTGCAGCGCGTCCTCCCAATAGCGCCAGGAATGCGTTCCGGCAGCACGGAATTCGACCTGTGCCGGAATCCCCAACTCGCTCAAGCGATCAGCGAGCCGGTGCGTGCAGGCGTTGGTCGCCGCCTCGATGACACCGCCCAGCACGATCTGGTTGGCCAGCGTCGCCGGACGCCCGCCGATCGAGGGTGAGTCGAGGGTGTCCATGGGGCCGGGCAGGCCACTGGAACTGGAGATGAAAAGCGCCTTCCCGCGCAGGGCTTCGGCATTGAGCACCGCGTCGTGCCGCTGCCAGTCCGGGTCGCCCGGCTCACCCCACATATTGCGGGCATCGGCGTCACCGCGATCCAGGACCAGCTGGATGTAGCGGCGGCTGTTCTCGTCCGAAGTGGAGGCGCAGCCACTGAAAGCCGCGACGGCCCGGTACCGGTCCGGGGCGACGATGGCCAGGTTCAGCGCCGAGGTCGCCGACATCGAGACGCCTGCGATCGCGTTCGCGCCCGACGCGCCCAGCGCCTTGTCGATGATCGGAGGCAGTTCGGCGGTCAGAAAGGTCTCCCATTTCTGACGGCCGAGACTCGGGTCGTCTTTCTGCCAGTCGGTGTAATAGGAGAATTTCCCGCCGACCGGGGACACGACATTCACGTTCTTGTCCAAGAAGAATTGGACGACATCGGTCTGCCGATACCAGGTGGCGGCGTCTTCTCCGCCGCCCGCGCCATTGAGCAGATAGAGCGTCGGGCGCGGCACGCTGTTGTCGAATGCGGTGAGGACCTGAACCGGAATCACCCGGTCCATCGCGGCCGAATAGACTGAGAGCTCCTCCTGCCGCTGGCCGGGCCGATCGATCGAAACCAGATGGGCTTCAGCGGAATCCGCCATGGCCGTACCGATGCTCCCGGGGGCGCACGACAACGCCAGTGAGAGCGCGAACGCCGATATCGCGGCCAACACCGGGAGTTTACGGGTGTGCATCGGTTCGGTTGTCCTATCGATCGAATCGGCCCGGGCGGGAATCAGCTGCCGATGTACTTGCGGATCGCGTCCGACAGAATGGTGCTCAGCGAACCCGTCGAGCTGAGCTGGCCGTCGGCCGAACCGAGTCCGTTGTTGCCGAGGCTGCCCAGCACGTCCTCACCGATGGTGTTGCCGCGGGCGGTGAAGCACGCGGTCAGGTTGGGGAGTTCGTTGCTGACGCCGACCGTGCCCGCGACCCCGATACCACCGCTGGTGACCTGCTGACCGGCCGAGAGGTTGGTGGGGACCGGGTAGGTGATGGTGTAGGTCACCGGGTTGCCGGAGTTCACGAACCAGCCCGTGTTGGTCACCTTCCAGCCGCCGGCGTTCGGCTCCGGGGTGACGTCCTCGGTGCGCTCGCCGACCGCGGCGTGATACGCGGTGATGGTCGCCTTGGTGGGCGCGGCGAATCCGGCGGGCGGGTAATCGGTGATGGTGTTGACGTACGGATTGCCGATGCCGGTGGTGCCGATGACGATCTTGTAGGTCACGGTGGTGCCGACGCCGACCGAGTCGGAATTGACGGTCTTGTCGTAGGTCATCGTGATGCCCAGGGTGCTGATGTCATTCTTGGTGGCATGCGAACTGATTGCACAGGTCGAATCCGCCGCCGCCACTCCGGTTTCCAGAGTGGTGATGCTCAGACCCGCGCAAACCAATGCGGCCGATGAGATGATCGCGGCCGCCCGGCGATTACGGAACATGTTTCTCCTCCAAGTGTCCCGACCTCATTCCGGGACCGATCCATGCTTACCGAGCGCTGCGGACGACTCGGAGGTGGGTTCCACACGGGGACTAAGTAAACAGGTGTAACTGGTCCACTGTCCAGGGTTTGCGAAAACTGCGCACAGCAATTGACTAGCACACATTTCAGATGCTTTGCCAGGCAAAACAAAAGGCGCTCCCGGACCGAAGTCCGGGAGCGCCCTTCAGATTTCAGCTCAGCGCTGGGCGACCATGCTCGGAGTGATCGGGGACGGCAGCGCCGTCTCACCCTCCAGGTACTTGTCCACCGCGGACGCGCAAGCGCGGCCCTCGGCGATGGCCCACACGATCAGCGACTGACCACGGCCCATGTCACCGGCGGCGAAGACACCGGGCACCGTGGTGGCCCACTCCTTGTCACGCATGACATTGCCGCGCTGGTCATAGCCCACGCCCAGACCCTCGAGCAGGCCGTACTTCTGCGGGCCGACGAAGCCCATGGCCAGCAGCACCAGGTCCGCCTCCAGGGTGAAGTCGGTGCCCTCGACCTTCTCGAACCGGCCATTGACCATCGTCACCTCATGCGCCTGCAGCCCGGTGACCTTGCCGTCCCTACCGATGAAACGCTCGGTGTTGACCGAGAACACGCGCTCGCCGCCCTCCTCATGGGCCGAGGAGACGCGATACATCAGCGGATAGGTCGGCCACGGGGTGGAGGAGGCCCGCTCCTCCGGCGGACGCGGCATGATCTCGAACTGGTGGACCGACTCCGCGCCCTGACGGTGCGAGGTGCCCAGGCAGTCCGCGCCGGTGTCACCGCCGCCGATGATGACGACCTTCTTGCCGCGCGCGTGGACGCGCGGCAGGCCGTCCTCATCGACGATCGGGTCGCCCAGCTGCACCCGGTTGGCCAGCGGCAGGAACTCCATGGCCTGATGGATGCCGTCCAGGTCGCGACCCGGGATCGGCAGGTCGCGGGCGATGGTCGCGCCACCGGCGAGGACGATCGCGTCGAACTGCTCACGCAGCTGCTCGGCGCTGATGTCCACGCCCACGTTCACGCCGGTCTTGAAGATGGTGCCCTCGGCCTCCATCTGCGCGATGCGGCGGTCGATGAAGCGCTTCTCCATCTTGAATTCCGGGATGCCATAGCGCAGCAGGCCGCCGATGCGGTCGTCGCGCTCGAACACCGTCACGGTGTGGCCGGCGCGGGTCAGCTGCTGGGCGGCGGCCAGGCCCGCGGGGCCGGAGCCGACGACCGCGACGCGCTTACCGGTCAGACGGGTCGGATAGGCCGGGGTCACCCAGCCCTCGTCGAAACCGTTCTCGATGATCTCGACCTCGACCTGCTTGATGGTCACCGGATCCTGGTTGATGCCCAGGACGCAGGACGCCTCACACGGAGCCGGGCACAGGCGGCCGGTGAACTCCGGGAAGTTGTTGGTCGCGTGCAGCCGATCGAACGACTCCTTCCACGCGCCCCTGTACACCAGGTCGTTCCACTCGGGAATCAGGTTCCCGAGCGGGCAGCCGTTGTGGCAGAACGGAATACCGCAGTCCATGCAGCGGCTGGCCTGGCGCTGCAGGGTCTCGTGGGAGAACTTCCCCTCGTAGACCTCTTTCCAGTCCATCAACCGCAGCGGCACCGGGCGGCGCTTCGGCAGTTCCCGGCTCGTGTGCTTCAGGAAGCCCTGTGGATCAGCCATTGACAGCTCCGATGATCTTTCGCGCCGATTCGGCGCACCCAACAAATCCGGTGCAGCGCTTGAAAACGCTCGGCATGTCAGCCACGAGCGGCCTCCATGATCGCCTCATCGACGTTGCGGCCGGCCTTCTCAGCCTCGGAGATGGCCAGTAGGACCTTCTTGTAGTCGCGCGGCATGACCTTGACGAACTTGGTCACCTGCTGCGCCCAGTCGCCCAGGATGCGTTCCGCCACCGCCGAACCGGTCTCGTCACGGTGCTGGGCGACGGTGTCGTGCAGCCACTGCGCGTCCTCGGCCGAGAGCTGCTCGGGGTCGACCAGCTCGGTGTTGAGGTTGGCCTCGAAGGTGCCGTTCGGGTTGTAGACGAACGCGATACCGCCCGACATGCCGGCGCCGAAGTTGCGGCCGGTCTCGCCGAGGATGATCACGCGACCACCGGTCATGTACTCGCAGGCGTGGTCGCCGACGCCCTCGACCACCGCGGTGGCGCCCGAGTTGCGGACGGCGAAGCGCTCGCCGACCACACCGCGGATGAACGCCTGGCCGGAGGTCGCGCCGAACAGCATCACGTTGCCCGCGATGATGTTCTGCTCCGCCACGAACTCGGCGGGCGCGTCGGCCGACGGGCGCACGACGATGCGGCCGCCCGAAAGGCCCTTGCCCACATAGTCGTTGGCGTCGCCGGAGACCCGCAGGGTGATACCGGCCGGGACGAACGCACCGAACGAGTTGCCGGCCGAACCGATGAACGTGATGTCGATGGTGTTGTCCGGCAGGCCGACTCCGCCGTAGAGCTTGGTGACCTCGTGGCCGAGCATGGTGCCGACCGTCCGGTTCACGTTGGTGATCTTGGTTTCGATCTTGACCGGCTTGCCACGCTCCAGCGCGTCCGCGGCACTCGCGATGAGCTCGTTGTCGAGCGCCTTGTCCAGACCGTGGTCCTGGCCCTTGGTGCGGCGGCGGTCCTGGAACATGAACGCCGTCTCGACGTCATCCAGGATCGGCGACAGATCCAGCTTGGCGGCCTTCCAGTGCGCCTTGGCGGCGGTGGTGTCGAGCAGGTCGACCCGGCCGATGGCCTCGTCGAGGGTGCGCAGACCCAGCGACGCCAGCAGCTCCCGCACCTCTTCGGCGATGTAGAGCATGAAGTTCTCGACGAACTCCGGCTTGCCCGTGAAGCGCTCACGCAGCACAGGGTTCTGGGTGGCGACGCCGACCGGGCAGGTGTCGAGGTGGCAGACGCGCATCATGATGCAGCCCGAGACCACCAGCGGAGCGGTCGCGAAACCGTACTCCTCGGCACCCAGCAGCGCGGCGATCATGACGTCGCGGCCGGTCTTCATCTGACCGTCCACCTGCACCACGATGCGGTCGCGCAGACCGTTGAGCAGCAGCGTCTGCTGGGTCTCGGCCAGGCCGAGCTCCCAGGGACCGCCCGCGTGCTTGAGCGAGGTCAGCGGCGAGGCGCCGGTGCCACCGTCGTGGCCGGAGATGAGCACCACGTCCGCGTGCGCCTTGGAGACACCCGCGGCGACGGTGCCGACGCCCGGCTCCGCGACGAGTTTCACGTGAATCCGCGCCTGCGGGTTCGCGTTCTTCAGGTCGTGGATCAGCTGCGCCAGGTCCTCGATCGAGTAGATGTCGTGGTGCGGCGGCGGGGAAATCAGACCGACACCCGGCGTGGAGTGCCGGACCTCGGCGACCCAGGGGTACACCTTGTGGGCCGGCAGCTGGCCGCCCTCACCGGGCTTGGCGCCCTGCGCCATCTTGATCTGGATGTCGGTGCAGTTGGTCAGGTAGTGCGCGGTCACGCCGAAGCGGCCCGAGGCCACCTGCTTGATCGCGGACCGACGCCAGTCGCCGTTCTCCTCCGGCTCGAAGCGGGCCGGATGCTCGCCGCCCTCACCGGAGTTCGAGCGACCGCCGAGGCGGTTCATGGCGATGGCCAGGGTCTCGTGGGCCTCGGCCGAGATGGAGCCGTAGCTCATCGCACCGGTCGAGAAGCGCTTCACGATCTCCGACGCGGGCTCGACCTGGTCGATCGGAATCGGGTGCCGGCCTTCGGACTTGAACCGGAACAGGCCACGCAGCGAGGCGAGCCGCTCCGACTGGTCGTCGACCAGCTTCGTGTACTCCTTGAAGACCTTGTACTGGCCCGAGCGGGTGGCGTGCTGCAGCTTGAACACCGTGTCCGGGTTGAACAGGTGGTACTCGCCCTCACGACGCCACTGGTACTCGCCTCCGACCTCGAGTTCGCGGTGCGCGCGCTCGTTGCGGTTCTCCAGGAACGCGACCCGGTGCCGCTGGGCGACCTCGGCCGCGATGTCGTCGAGACCGATGCCGTCCAGCGGCGAGCGCAGGCCGGTGAAGTACTCGTCCACCAGCTCCTGCGCCAGGCCGACGACCTGGAACAGCTGCGCGCCACGGTAGGAGGCGATGGTGGAGATGCCCATTTTGGACATCACCTTCAGCACGCCCTTGCCGGCCGCCTTGTTGTAGTTGTAGACGGCCTTCTTGTAGTCGGCCGCCAGGTCACCGGCGCTGCCCGGCATCTTCAGCGCGCCGCGCTCGAGCATGTCCTCGATGGACTCGAAGGCCATATACGGGTTGATGGCCGCCGCGCCGAAGCCGACCAGCATGGCCATGTGGTGCACCTCGCGGGCGTCACCGGCCTCGATGACCAGGCCGACCTTGGTGCGGGTGCGCTCCCGGACCAGGTGGTGGTGAACCGCGGCGGTCAGCAGCAGCGACGGGATCGGGGCCAGCTTCTCGTTCGACTCGCGGTCGGACAGCACGATGATGCGCGCGCCGCCGTCGATGGCCGCCGAGACCTGACGCTGCACGGCCTCGATGGCCTTGCGCAGGCCCTTGCCGCCCTTCTTGACCGGGTACAGGCCGTGCACCACGACCGAACGCAGGTCCGGACGAGAGCCGTCGTCGTTGATGTGGATGAGCTTGTTGAGCTCGTCGTTGTCCAGGATCGGCTGGGTCAGGGTGATCTGACGACAGGACTCCGGTCCCGGGTTCAGCAGGTCGGCCTCCGGGCCGATCATGCTGCGCAGCGAGGTGACGACCTCTTCGCGGATGGCGTCCAGCGGCGGGTTGGTGACCTGCGCGAATAGCTGCGAGAAGTAGTCGAACAGCAGGCGCGGCCGCGCCGACAGCACCGCGATCGGGGTGTCGGTGCCCATCGAGCCGAGCGCCTCGCCGCCGGTCTGCGCCATGGGCGAGACCAGCAGGTTCAGCTCCTCGGTGGTGTAGCCGAAGATCTGCTGGCGGATCAGCACGCGGTCGTGCGACATGTGCACGTGCGGGCGGTCGGGCAGGTCGCTCAGCTTGGTCGGGCCCTCGTCCAGCCACTGCTGGTACGGGAACTCCGCGGCCAGCGACGACTTGACCTCGTCGTCGCTGATGATGCGGCCCTGCGAGGTGTCGACCAGGAACATGTGGCCGGGCTGCAGGCGCTTCTTGTAGACGACCTTCGCCGGGTCGATGTCGAGCACGCCGACCTCGGAGGCCAGCACGACCAGACCGTCCTCGGTGACCCAGATGCGGCCGGGGCGCAGACCATTGCGGTCCAGCACCGCGCCGACGACCGTGCCGTCGGTGAAGCACACCGAGGCCGGGCCGTCCCAGGGCTCCATCAGGAAGGAGTGGTAGCGGTAGAAGGCGCGCTGTTCCGGGGTCATGGACTCGTGGCGCTCCCACGCCTCCGGGATCATCATGAGCACGGCGTGCGGCAGACTGCGCCCGCCCAGGTGCAGCAGCTCGAGCACCTCGTCGAAGCGCGCGGTGTCCGAGGCGCCCGGGGTGCACACCGGGAAGATCTTCTCCAGGCGGTTGTTGCCCTCGTGGTCGGTGCCGAACACGTTCGAGTTCAGCAGCGCCTCGCGGGCCCGCATCCAGTTCTCGTTGCCGGAGACGGTGTTGATCTCACCGTTGTGGGCGACGCGCCGGAACGGGTGCGCCAGCGGCCACGACGGGAAGGTGTTGGTGGAGAAGCGCGAGTGCACGATGCCCAGCGCGGACTCGACCCGGTCGTCCTGCAGATCCAGGTAGAACGCCCGCAGCTGCGGGGTGGTGAACATGCCCTTGTAGACGAAGGTCTCGCCGGACAGGCTCGGGAAGTAGACCGACTCCTTGCCGGTCGCGCCCTCGCCGGCGCCCGCCTTGCCGAGCTCGTGTTCGACGCGCTTGCGGACGACGTAGGCGCGGCGCTCCAGGTCCATGCCGGAGAGCTGCTCGGCCGACCCCTTCGGCGAGGCGATGAAGATCTGACGGAAGGTCGGCATCGCGTCGCGCGACAGCGCGCCCAGCGACGACTCGTCGATCGGGACCTCACGCCAGCCGAGGACCTCGAGGCCCTCCTCGCGCACGATCTTCTCGACGCCGTACCCGGCGCGGGCGGCCTCGCGGCGGGCCTGCGGCAGGAAAGCGATACCGGTGGCGTACGAACCTTCGGCGGGGAGCTCGAAGTCGACGACGGCACGGAAGAACTTGTCCGGGAGCTGAATCAGGATGCCCGCGCCGTCACCCGAGTTGGGTTCGGCGCCGGCGGCACCACGGTGCTCCAGGTTCAGCAATGCCGTAATAGCCTTATCGACGATGTCGCGGCTGCGGCGGCCGTGCATGTCGACGACGAATGCGACACCACAGGCGTCGTGTTCATTCGCCGGGTCATAGAGCCCGATGGGTCCTTGTCCATAGCCGGCACCGCCAGCGGGGAACCTGTGGCCAGGAAGTTGCGTCATGCCTCTGCCTTCACAAAAAACAGGCCTTCGAAGAATGCGGCCTTCGTCGAACGCCTCCGGTCTGGACTGCGCCCGGACGTTTCGGAGACCAGCGGCGCTGATGGTCACTCCGTGCAGTCAACTTTGCAGTTGTCCACCCGCTTCGATTACCTAGTCGGGTGCTCGGTGGTAACGGAACCCTTACGCATTCGCTACACACCGCGCCGTTCTCGCCCGCTAGGCTGAGCACCGATCGGGCCTCTGACCGTATGGGGAGATGCCGAATTGTGTAGTTCGGCGTAAGAGCAAACGATAAGTCAGGACTGGAGCCCAACCAACTTAGGTTGCGCTAATTCCAGCTTCTAGCTGGGCTTCTTCATCGGTCCTCCAACACACGCGCGTTCTCCAGTGTAAAGCAGGGGTGCAGGTGCGTTTCAGTTGAGTTCACCACTGCACCGCACGCACGCGAGAGCTCCGGGTGGGCGGTCGTGCGCAGCTCCAGACTGCCTCTCACCTGCAATGAATCAGATTTCCCCACAAGGGGATCCGGCAAACCGGGCGTAAGGCGGCTAACTTTCCGGACAAGTTCCGTCGCCATGGCAGCCGTCCGGGAGACATGGACAGGCAACCTGCGGACCGTACGGAATTTTTCCTGAATGTGGGATTCAGCACACATTCAGCAAATCGCAAAACGTCGTTCCATCCCGGTATTCGGCACTATCCGCGCCGGTCCATCCGTGATCAACACCACGTCACACACGCGAAACGCGTCGATGTGAACCTGGCCACATCCCAGCCGCCGCGGTCGAGGGAACAGCCGTACGCCTGTCACGCTGAGACAACGAATCAGCGACGGTTTCGAGAAGCCGAATCACCCGGGACTCAGAGGATGTGAACTCCCATGACCGTTCACCATATCCGCAGGTCCGCCGGACTCGGCGCGCTGCTGGTCTGGCTGGGCGGCGCACAACCACAGCTCACCGACGGGCCCGAACGCGGCGGCTATATGGTCACCGGCGCGGTGGTGGCGCTGTTCGCGGCCACCGCGGGAGTGGTCACCGCCGCCGCGACCGGGCAGGCCGGCCGGCCGGTCCTCGCCGTGGTGGCGGTCGCGCTGATCGCCACCCTGTTGACGGCGGCCATCTCCCGGGCGCTGGCCACTGCCGCGACCCCCGAACGCCGTGAGAACCGCCGCGCGGTGGCCGAATTCGGCGGGCGGATCGCCGTGGCCGGACTGGCCGGCGTGGTGCTCGCCGAATTGGCCTGCACCATCCTGTTCTCCGGCAGCGTGCACCGGCTGCTCGACGAAACCGCCCAGCGCGCAGTGGAATCCGCGCCCGCCGTGGTCACCGCGCGCACCGAACTGGATCAGGCCAAGGCCGATCGCGCCGCCCTGGACCAACAGATCACCAAGGCGCAGAACGACGTCACCGACGCCCTGAAGATCGCGCGCTGCGAGTACCACCCGACGGCGGACTGCCCGCAGACCATGATCACCGGCGTGCCCGGGCGCGGTCCTGAGGAGCGCACCGCCAATCAGATGCTCGACGCCGCCCGCACCCAGCTCACCACGGCGCAGACCAAGGTGGACGGGCTCGATGCCGAGGTCACCGCGAAGGACAAGGCCCTCGCGAGCGCCCGCAAGGGCGCCTACACCGAGGGCGACCGCGGGCTCGCGGCGCGCTGGGTGGCCATGAACGACTACACCACAGGGCATCTCGGGCCGCTCGGGTTGCGGCTCGCGGTCGCGGTGCTCATGATCGTGCTGGCGCTGCTGCCGCTGCTGCTGCGGTGGTGGCGCGGCGAGACGGCGTTCGACCGCAGCGTCGCGGTCCGCACCGCCACCGACCGCATCGACCAGGCCGCCGCCACCGCCATCGCCGTCAAACAGGCCGAGGTGCGGGTGGAGACCGAGAGTCTGCGCGCCGAACAACAGCTCACCGCCGCGCGGCTGGCCGCGCATGCCGACACCGCCATCGACCGGGAACGGCAGCGCACCCGCATCATCGCCGCCATCGGCAATCTCGAGATCGGCATCACCGAGCCCGCGCAGCGGGCGCTCGCCGAATTCGACAATGCCACCCGACACGAACTCCCGGCCGCGGCCGAGGATCGAAAGGACAGCACCGTGTCCCAGGAGGGGATCGTGACACCGTCGCCGAACCTGCCCGCCCAGCTCACCTCCGGGGCGCTGGCCCCCGTGCCGCAGGGTGGCGCGCCCGCGCCCACAGCGCCGGCCGCCCAGCCCACGAACAAGGGTGGAGGGCTGGAACTTCCGATCATCGGCTCCGTGCCCTTCACCGATACCGCGGCCCGCTGGATCCGCCCGCTGGTCCCGTCCTTCGTGGCCAATGCCATCGACACCGCCACCCACCCGCTGCGCACGGTGCGGCAGGCGTTCGAGGAGGCGGAGGAGATCACCTTCACACTGCGCCGCACGCGCAAGGTGACGGTGGATTCCGAGGATTCGGCGCAGCCGCAGCCCCAGCAGGCCTACGCCCAGCCGCAGTACGGCTACCAGCCGCAGGGGGCGCCGCAGCAGGTGCACGCCCAGCGGGTGGCCTCGAGCGTGGTGGACCAGCCCTACGCCCAGTACCCCTCGTACACCGCTCTCCCCCAGGGTCAGGTGGTGGAGCCGGGCTACCCGCTTCCGGCGGGCCCGCAGCGGGACGCGCTGGCGGCGCGCCGCAGTCCCGAGCTCGACTACCGCGGTCCGCGGGAACTGCCGCCCGGCGGGGGCCAGGAGTAGCCCGCGCAAACGCGTCGCGGCCCGGGTTGTTTCACATTGAGCATGGAAACACCCGGGCCACAGCCATTTTCGATTACGCCGCCGACGGCTTCCGCGTTGCGGAGCGGTAAACGACGACCGCGGTCAGCAGCAGGATCGCCGCCGTCGAGGTGGCCGCCAGGTGGATGCCGCTGACGAAGGCGGAGTGCGCCGAGTTCAGCAGGTCACCGGCCGCGGGTTGCGGTAGGGCGCGGGCGGTTTCGATCGCGCCGGCCAGCGACTCGCGGGCCGCGTCCGCGTGGGCGGACGGGACATGCGAGAGGTCCAGACCGTGGCGGAAGGCCGCCATGACGGCACTGCCCAGCACCGCGACGCCCAGCGCGATGCCCATCTCCATGGCCGTCTCCGAGATGGCGGCCGCATTGCCCGCGCGGGCCTCCGGCGCGGCGCCCACGATCATGTCGGCCGAGACCGTCAGGGCCACGCCCTCACCCAGGCCGATCAGCAGGAAGCCCACGATGAACGGGGTCACCGAACCCGAGGGATCGGTCGGCAGCAGCCAGGAGAGACCCGCGCCGATCGCGACCGTCACCAGCGCGCCCGCGAGAACCGTTGCCGGACGCCAGTATCGGACCAGCCAGGCCGCGGCCAACGCACCGAGCATGGAGCCCACGGTGCCCGGAATCAGCAGCAGACCGGCCTCCAGCGGCGAGCGGCCGAGCACCAACTGCAGGTACTGCGAGCCGAAGAACAGCACACCGGCCAGCGCGAACACCGACAGCAGATTGGTGAAGACCGCCGCCCGGAAGGCGGGCAGCCCGAACAGGTTCAGGTCGATGAGCGGCGTGGACAGCCCGCGCTGCCGACGCACGAACGCCACGCCCGCGACCACGCCGACACCGGCGCTGATCAGCAGGTTCAGGCTCGGGCCGTGAGCCGCGAGCTCCTTGACCGCGTACACGATCGGGATCAGGGCCAGCATGGACAGTCCGGCGCTGACCAGGTCGAAGCGGCCCGGATTCGGGTCCCGCGATTCCGGTACCAGGACCGGGGCCAGCACCAGCAGCAGCGCCATGACCGGCAGGTTCACCAGGAAGACCGAGCCCCACCAGAAATGTTCGAGCATCCAGCCGCCCAGTAGCGGGCCGAAGGCCGCACCGGAGGCCGCCATGGCACCCCAGACCGAGATGGCCAGGGTGCGCTGACGGGCGTCGGCGAACATGGACCGGATCAGCCCGAGTGTGGCGGGCATCAGGGTCGCACCGGCGACACCCTGCAGGAGACGTGCGGCGATGAGCATTCCGGGGTTGACCGCCCAGGCCGCGATGGCCGAAGCGAGGGCGAATCCGGCCGCGCCGATGAGCAGCAGACGCCGGCGGCCGATGCGGTCCCCGAGGGTGCCCATGGTGACCAGCAGACCCGCGAGCACGAACGAGTAGACGTCGATGATCCACAGCAGCTGCGGCGTGCTCGGCGCGAGGTCGGCGGTGATCGAAGGGACCGCCAGATCGAGCACGGTGGCGTCGACCGAGATCAGCAGCAGGGCGAGGGCCAGCACGCCGAGGCCGGCCCAGTCGCGGAACCCGGCCCGGGGCGGCCCGCCGACCGGCCGGGGAGCGCTGCGGCGAACGACCGGTTCGGGCAGCCGAACCTCGGGCGCCGCGGGGCCGCCGCCGGGTGTGCGGCGGGTGGCGACCCGGATGGCCTTGCCCGCGATGCGGGACAGGGCACTTCCTGTGGATATGGGCCGCGCCGGAGCCCGACGGAACGAGGGAACGTCGGTCGCGGGTACGGCGGGGGTGATTCCGGGGTGGGTGGTCATCAGCTTTCTCATCTCCGCATTGAACCGTCTGGACGGTACAGTACCAGCTAAACCGTCCAGACGGTACAGTGAACCCGTGACCACACGCAATCCCGCGGGCACCCGCGACCGGATCCTCGACGCGCTCGAGACCCTGCTGCTCGACAAGGGCCTGTCCCAGGTGACCCTGGAGAACGTGGCCGCCGCCGCGGGCGTCTCCAAGGGCGGCCTGCTCTATCACTTCAAAAGCAAGGACGCACTGCTGGCCGGACTGCTCCGCCGCCTCGCCGAGCGGGCCGACCAGCAGGTGAGAACCGCAGTGGAGCAGGGGCGTTCGGTCGCGGAGTGGTATCTGCAGGCCCCGCACCCCGAGGACGACGCCGACGCCGTCGAACTCGCCCTGTACCGCTCCATGCTGGCCGCCATGCGGACCGTCGACGCGCCCCCGGACGCCGCGCAAGCGGAGACCGACCGGGCCCTCACCGAGGTGATGGGGTCCTGGAAGACGGCCCTGGACAACGAGATCCGGGACCCGGTGCGGGCCGAGATCGTGCGCCTGGTCGGCGATGGCGTATATCTGCGCGCACTGCTGGGCATGCCGCCGATCGAGCCCGAGATGTACCGGCAGGTCGTGTCCCGGCTGCTGCAGACCGACGCACCTCGCGACTGACACCGCGCCGCGGGGTGCGAAGTTCGCCGCCCGGGCGCACATCGGGCGACTGAACGCGCTGGTCCGGATAGACTCGGGCGCGTGCTGCCGACCGCCGCCGACTCCGTCGGTTCGCCGACCGGCTCGGCGGGGGAACCGACTTCGACCGAACCGGTGGTCGTTCCGATTCGCCCGATGCACTTCCGGGAACTGCTCGACCTGCCCTTCGCGCTGATCCAGGCCCGGATCACGACTTTGGCGGCCCTGCTCGGCGGCGCCGTGCTGGTGGCCTCGGTGGTGGCCGTCGCGGGCACGGTCCTCGCGGCCCTGCTCACCGGGAATTCCGACAGCGGCACCTTCTGGGGCGCGTTGCTGGTGGGCCTGCTGTGTGCCTGGGCGCTGCGCTTCTTCGTACGCGGGGTGACCGTGCCGATCGGGCTGTCGGTCGTGTACCGGCGGCCGTCGACGGGGCGCGATGCGCTGCGGCGGCTGTCCGCGCACGCCGGTCCGCTGTTCGGGCATCAGATGATGTACACGCTCATCGGCCTCGGCGTGCTGCTGGTGGGCACTCCCCTGCTGTTCACCGTGCCGCCGGCGGTGATCTGGCTGGCCTGGCTGCGCGGGCGGCGATTCACGGTGGTGCCCGTCCTCTTCGATCAGCCGGCCACCTACGTCGTGGCGGCCCGGCGCGCGAAACTGCTTGCGGGTGGGACGGAATGGCAGCTGGTCGGTCTGTGGCTGTTCCTGCGCGGGCTGCTGCTGGTGCTGGTGGTGCCGATGCTGGCGCTGCCACAGTTCATCGCCGATTTCTCCGGCACCCACCGCTGGACGGTGACGGTGCTGATCATGACCGGCGCCCTGCTGATCGTCGCGGTCGGGGAACTGGTGGAGTCGGCCACCCAGGTCGTCACCTATGTCGACCGGCGCTGTCGCCGCGAAGCCTGGGACATCCGGGTACCCGCCGGAGGCGGCCGATGACCGAGACCGATCGGATGCCGGGTCCGGACGCCGCCGGCGCGGTCCCGCCCGAACCCGCCCTGGGCCCGGCCGCCGCCCACCTGGCCGCGGCCGAGGACGCCGCCCGGCGTGGTGATTTCGGCGCCGCGCTGCGCGAGCGGTATCGCGCCGTCACCCGAGGGCTGGAGCAACGCGGGATCCTCGAGGAGGAGCGGGCGCGCACGGCGCGGGAGACCGCGCGGGCCGCCACCGCGGTGGTCCCGGACGCGGGCGAACTGCCCTCGGCGGCACACAGTTTCGACGAGGTCGTCTATGGCGGACGGTACGCCACCGAGGCAGAGTATCGGCTGCTCGAACAAGCCGACCGGTACTCGATCGCGCCGCCGCCCAAGGACGGCCCGGTCGAGCTCACCGAGCAGCGCAAGGCGCGCAAAGCCAAGGCAGCCAAGGACAAACGGACCCGGGAGCGGCCGGAACTGCCGCAGCTGCTGAAGGATTGGCGGGTCTGGGCCGCGGTCGCCGCAGTGCTGGCGGTCGTGGCGCTGGTGTACGTGCTCACCCATCTCGGGTCCGGGCCGTCGACCCCGCACCCCGATACGCCAACGCCACCGGCGAATCCGCCGAGCCCACCCAAGCGCCCGGATGTCCCGCCGCCGAACTTCGGCGAGGGCAGCGATTCCATCTTCCAGCAGCTGCCGAACTGGCTGGCCTTCGGCGGCCTGCAGTTCCTCATCGCCTGGGTCACCGTGCTCTGGTGGCGAGGCCGGCGTCGCGGCGCGATCGTGCGCGAACCACTACCCGTGGAGGCCCCCGCCCATGAACTGCTCGCCGGGCAGGCCGGGCTGTACCGGAAATCCCGCGATCACGAACACGTGGCCGCCAAACTGCGGGCGGCGACGCTGCGCCGGCTGCGCCCAGCGCTCGGCGTCACCGCCGACACCCCGGCGGAGCCGGTGGTGTCGGCCATCGGCGCTCGCACCGGCGCGGACCCTGCCGTCATCCGGGCCGCCCTGTACGACCGGGTCACCGATCGCGTGACCCTTGGACTCGTGGCGGCACAACTCGAATGGATCGAAGCGGAGGTCATGTGACCGAACTTTCCAAGGACGTCGTGGACACCAACCACCACGCGCCCACCGCGCAGGATGCCCAGCAGGCCCTGTTGGCCCTGCGCGCCGAGATCGGCAAGGCCGTCGTCGGCAACGACCACGCCGTCATGTTCCTGGTGCTGGCGCTGCTGTGCCGCGGCCACGTGCTGCTGGAAGGTGTCCCGGGCGTGGCCAAGACGCTGCTGGTGCGCGCGCTGGCCACGGCGCTGGACCTGGAGCACGCCCGCATCCAGTTCACCCCCGACCTGATGCCGGGCGATGTCACCGGTTCGCAGATCTATGATCCGCATTCGGCCGAGTTCACCTTCCGCCGCGGCCCGGTGTTCACCAACCTGCTACTGGCCGACGAGATCAACCGCACCCCGCCGAAGACACAGTCGGCGCTGCTGGAATCCATGGAGGAGCGCCAAGTTTCGGTGGACGGCGTGCCGCAGCCGCTGCCGGATCCGTTCGTGGTGGTCGCCACCCAGAACCCGATCGAGCAGGAGGGCACCTATCCGCTGCCGGAGGCGCAGCTGGACCGGTTCCTGTTCAAGGTGGACGTCCAATTGCCCGGGCGCGATGACGAATTCCGCATCCTGCAGCGGCACGCCGCGGGCTTCGATCCGCGCGATCTGACCGCCGCAGGACTGCGCCCGGTGGCCGGTCCCGCGCACATCGCGGCCGCCCGCGCCGCGGTCGCCCAGGTGGCCATCAGTCCCGAGGTGCTGGCCTACACGGTGGACCTGTGCCGGGCCACCCGCACCTCCCCCGCCGTGGCGCACGGCGCGTCCACCCGCGGCGCGACCGCGCTCATGGCCGCCGCGCGCGCCTTCGCCTGGCTGAACGGGCGCGCCTATGTCACACCCGACGATGTGAAAGCCGTTGCGACTACGGTGCTTCGGCACCGGCTGCACCTGCGGCCCGAGCACGAGGTGGAGGGCGTCACCGCCGAGGGCGTGATGGCCTCGCTGCTGATGTCCGTCCCCGTTCCGGTGTAGCCGTGGTCGTCACCGGCCGGCTGGCCGCCGCGGCGGTGCTCGCGGCCCTGTTCGTCACGCTGGTGCTGCCGTCGTGGCTCGGCGTGCTGCTCGCCACCCTGGCGCTGGCCGCGCTCATCGCGGTCGACCTGATACTGCTGGGATCGCCGGGCGCGCTGGAACTTTCACGGGCGCCCCTCACCACGGTGCGTACCGGCCGCAGTATCGACGTGGAACTGGCGGTGCTGAACGACGGCGCGCGGCCGGTGCGCGGCACGCTGTGGGACGACTGGCCGCCCAGCGCGCACGCGCGGCATCGCACCCACGCGTTGAACCTGCCGCCCAACACCAGGATTTGGCTGCGCACCGAGCTGACCCCGGACTATCACGGCGACCGGGTGGCCGGGCCGGTGACGCTGCGCCTGCTGGGCCCGCTCGGTGTGGCCGGCCGTCAGGTGCGGCGGGAGGTCCCGGCCCGGTTGCGCGCGCTGCCGCCATTCCGCAGCGAGCGGCTGCTGGCCTCGAAGGTGAAGCAATTGCAGCAGTTGGAGGGTCGCAACACCACCACGATTCGCGGGCAGGGCACCGAATTCGATTCGTTCCGTGAATATGTCGCGGGTGACGATGTGCGCACCATCGACTGGCGCGCCACCGCCCGCGCCAATGACGTGCTGGTACGCACCTGGCGGCCGGAACGCAATCGGCACGTGGTCATGCTGCTGGACACCGGGCGGGTGAGCGCGGGCCGGGTCGGCGACGGCACCCGCCTGGACTCCACCATCGAGGCCGCGCTGTTGCTGGGCGGGCTGGCCGCGTCCGGCGGCGACTCGGTGGACCTGCTGGCCTACGACCGCCGCCTGCGCACCGAGGTGCGCGGCGTCGGCGGAAAACGCCTGCAGGTCAAGCTCATGCACGCGCTGGCCGGGCTCACGCCGGAACTGGTCGACACGGACTATCAGGGCGTGCTGCGCGCTACCCTGCGCCGGGCCCGCCGCCGCAGCCTGGTGGTCTGGTTCACTCATCTCGACGCCGCCACCGTGCAGGAGGGTCTGCGCCCGGTGCTGCCGGTGCTGACCGAGCGGCATCGCGTACTGCTGGTGTCGGTGACCGATCCGGAGGTCGCGGCCGCCGCCACCCGCCGCTCGGGACTCGACGACCTCTACGCCGCGGCCGCCGCCGAGAATGTCATCGCCGAGCACGCGGTGGCCCGGGAGACGCTGCGCCGCATGGGCGTCCGGGTCGTCGCCGCGTCCCCCGATCAGTTGCCGGAGGCGCTGGCCGACGAATACCTGGAACTCAAGCGGACCGGGGCGCTGTAACCGGTACGGCGACGGGGCGCTGCGCGAAGAGCGGCGGCGGAATCGCGCGGCGCTGCCGTTCGGCGAGCACCGCGCCCAGAATCTGCAGCGGCGGACAGCCGTTCAGCGGCGGTGTGCGCAGGCTGGTGCACACCGCGATGACCAGCGCGCGGCCCAGTTGGTCCTGCACCTCCGGGGTCAGGGTGCGGAACCGCAGCAGGTACTGCCGCGTCGCCAGCGCCAGTTCATCGGAGAGGCCGGACAAGTCGAGTTGGCGGGCCCAGCCCATCAGCCACGGCGGCGGCGCGGCCAGCGCGGCGAAGGGCAGCCGGCTGCGGTCGTGCACCACCACCGTGCCCGCCAGCGCGTCCCCGACGCGCCGGGCATTGGGCGAGCACAGCGACACCACGATGGCGATCAGCCCGGTGCCCAGAATCCAGAAGTCCACGATGCCGGCCAGCCCGCGCGTGACCGCGTGCCGGAAGTCGACGGGCCCGCCGTCGGCGCGCACCACGCGCAGCCCGACCGCCATCTTCCCCACCGAGCGTCCCCGCGAAAACGTCTCGAACAGCACCGGATACCCGATCAGCGCACTCACCATGGCCACCAGCACCGCGGCGTCCCGCCACGCGGAATCGGCCCCGATCCACACCAGCAGCGCCTCGAACAGCAGCGTCAGCAGCAGTCCGATGACCACCTGTACGAGCAGATCGAGTAGGAACGCCGCGGCCCGCGTGGGGATCCGCGCGATCGGCAGTTCGACGGCGACGGCCTCGCCGGTGGTGAAAAGTGCTCTGTCCAATTGCCCTTCGCTTCGCTTCGGGCGGTTCGCGGCCCTGGAGGTCTCGTTCTTCCCTCCGTCCGCTCCTCCGCTTCGCTCCCCCGCTCCGCTCGGTCCAGCACGAGACGGGCCGCGAACCTCCTCGGCTTGCTCTGCCAGGTGGAATCACGACGGATAGCATTTTGTCAGCCGTAGCGCAGGAGGGGTACTCATGGATCTGGACGCTTACACGTTCGTTCACCGGCCTTCCTGGGAGCGGTTGGATCAGCTGGCTTCCCGCGGCAAGCGACTCACCGGCGCGGAGGCCGACGAGTTGGTGCGGCTGTATCGCCTGGCGTCGCAGCAGTTGGCGCGCATCCAGACCCGCGAGGCGGATCCTGAGCTCATTGCCGGCCTCTCGGCGGTGCTGACCCGAGCGCGAGGTCGGATACTGAGCGCCCGTATCGATACGCCACGCGAGATCGGCTACTTCTTCACGCACCGGTTTCCGGCCGCCGTGTACCGAGCCTGGCCCTGGTGGCTCTCGGTGGCGACGGTGTTCCTGCTCGGATCGGCCGCACTGGCCGCGTGGGTGGCCAATTCCGAGGCCGCGCGCCGGCATCTCGGCTTGGACACGAATACGGATGCCTTGACGCGCCCCGGCGGCGAATTCGAGACCTACTACTACGAGCACTCGCACGATGCCTTCGCCGCCAAGGTGTGGACCAACAACGCGTGGGTGTCGGCGATGGCGCTGTTCCTCGGGGTGCTCATCCTGCCCGCCGTCTACCTGTTGTTCATGAACGCGCTGAACCTGGGGATCAGCGCCGGCCTGATGGCGGGGGCGGGGCGACTGGGGCCGTTCTTCGGCTGGATCCTGCCGCACGGAATGCTGGAGCTCACAGCCATCTTCGTGGCCGGCGGGGCGGGTCTGAAGCTGGGCTGGACGCTGATCGATCCGGGCCGGGAAAGCCGCCCGCAGGCGCTGGAGCGGCAGGGCCGGGCGACCGCGGTGATCGCGTTGGGGCTGGTGGGCGTGCTGCTGGTGTCGGGTTTCCTGGAGGGCTTCGTGACGCCCAGCGGACTGGGCACACTCGTCCGGGTCGGCCTCGGCGCGCTGGCCGAACTCGGCTTCCTGGCCTACGTATTCGGGCGCGGTCGCACTGTGGTTCGAGAGCAGGAGCGTCTGATAGCGGAGCGGGAGTGGGGCGATCGCTCGGAGCACATAACGGGCTATTCGATCGAGAAGGGTCCGGAAGCGGTCGTGGGAGTGGCGACTTCGTAGTCGCGGAACCGTTCGGATTGAGTTCCACTGGCCGCAGCGAGTCCGGCTCAGCTGCGGCCAGCGTTGCCGTTGACTCTACACAATCGTTATGGCTACGCAACCTCCGAACTGCCCGCCGGGCGTATAAGACGACCAGGCGAAATGCCCCTTCTCCGCAGGAAGCCTGAGGGTATCGCTAATTCTCGGCATACGCTTTGCGGGCGGTCTGCGGAGAGGGCCGAAACTATCCCCGCGGGTGCGTTTCATGTCCCGTTTCAAACCTTCGCGCCCCATGCGTCTCGGACCCCGTTGCGAAGTTTGCGGAAAACTCGCGACTTTTCCGTCTACCACCGGTCCAACCCGCATCAAGCTGGCACTTCGACCCAGCTCAGGGTGATTGCCCGCCTTTCGCTTCCGGTCAAACAAACTTCAAGTTTGTTTCGAATGGGTTTCGCTAAATGATCATCAGGCATTGCCAGGCAGTAATCGGGCGCATACCCGAGACGGCATCCTCCAGCAAACGATTTTCGGCCCCGAGAAGGCCCCGAAACGCCCCCTGGCAACGCCTCCGGCAGGTAACCCCGAAGAGAGTGTGCGATCTTCGTCACATACACTGCGACCTGCGACTTTCCGAATCTCACCGCACAGCGTGAGGATTCGCGCCGAATCCGATCGAACAGGCGAATCCCGGACCGAAGAAGATGCGAACCCGGGCATAGTCGACAGGGAACTCAGACATAGAAGACAGACCACCCAGACATAGAAGAAGGCCCCCGATCCGAATCGGATCGAGGGCCTTCCCCGTGGTGGGCGAGGGGGGACTTGAACCCCCACGTCCTTACGGACACTGGCACCTGAAGCCAGCGCGTCTGCCATTCCGCCACTCGCCCTGAGCGACGAGAAGAAACGTATCACGGGGTCTGCACCAAAACGAAATCGCCTGGTTATCAGGGGTGCGGAGAAGAGATCACGGTGCTGTGTCGACCGGGACCCGGCGCCGGGCGACCCGGGAACCTCGGCTCACCGCCAAGAGTTACAGGTGTGGACGATCGTGGATATCATGCAATCACCGTGTTCCTGCGGCGACACGCCATGTCCGCGTGTTGCTTTCTCGAACGCTTCGCGCATGGTACGGCCGGTCGGAAACACGACACGACACACGCTTCCGCACGGGGGCGTCGGAACCCGAGAAGGAGGGGCTATGGGAATCGTTTCCCGATTCGAACGCCGCCTCCAGGGCGCTGTGGGAGATGTCTTCGCCCGCGCCTTCGGCGGGAGTGTCGTGCCCCAGGAGGTCGAGGCCGCGCTGCAGCGCGAGGCCGCCGACCACGTCCAGGATCTCGGTGGCGGGCATCTGCTGGCTCCGAACAGCTATGTCATCACCATCAACGAGTCGGATCTACGGCAGCTCGTCCAGGGCGAGGGACAGCCGGATCGCGATCTCGCCGCGCAGGATTACGAGCTCACGAAGCGCGCATTCACCAAACATCTGCAGGACTACATCCGCGATCAGGGGTGGCAGACCTACGGCGAAGTGCACGTGGAATTCGAGGCATCCCCTACGCTGCACACCGGACAGTTCAGGACACGCGGCCGGGTGGATCCGGACGTGGGGAGGCGGGCAGGCCCGTCACCGGGACCTGAACGCCCACAACGACCCAACCCGCAACCAGGAGCTGGCCCCATGACGCAGAACTCAGGCTACGACCCAAGCCGTGAGCCCGCGGAGTCCGATCCGCGGAACCGCGGGTACGCGCCCCCGCCTGCGAGCCGCCCAGGTCAGCATGGTTACGGCGAGTACGGCCGCGGTGGTCAGCAGGGCTACGAGCAGGCCGGCTACGGCCAATCCGAGCCGGGCTACGGCGACTACCAGAACGGCTACGACTACCAGCAACAGGGCGGCGGCTACGGTCAGCAGGGCTACGCCGACCAGGGCTACGGCCAGCAGGGCTACGGCCAGTCCGAGCAGGCGTACGGTCAGCAGGGCTATGCCGAGCAGGGCTACGGCCAGCAGCAGCCCGGCTATGACCAGGGCTACGGCGATCAGGGCGGCTACGGCCAACAGGGCTACGCCGACCAGGGCTACGGCCAGCAGCAGGGCTACGGCCAGCAGGGCTACGACCAGGGCGGCTACGGCCAACAGGGCTACGCCGACCAGGGGTACGGCCAGCAGCAGGGCTACGGCCAGCAGGGCTACGACCAGTACCCGGAGCAGGCCGGCTACGGCGACGAGCAGGGTTACGGTCAGCAGCAGGGGTACGGCCAGCAGCAGGCGGGCTACGGCGCGGCGCCGGCGCGCGGCGGCTCCGGCTACTCGGCGACGCTGCAGCTGGACGACGGCTCCGGTCGCACCTACCAATTGCGTGAGGGCAGCAACATCATCGGCCGCGGGCAGGACGCGCACTTCCGGTTGCCGGATACCGGAGTCTCCCGGCGGCATATCGAGGTTCGCTGGGACGGTCAGACCGCGATGCTCTCGGACCTCGGTTCGACCAATGGCACCCTGGTCAACGGGTCGCCCGTCCAGGATTGGCAGTTGGCCGACGGGGATGTGATCCGCGCCGGACATTCCGAGATCCTGATCCGGATCGTCTGATCCCGTAAGCTCGCGGTGCAGGTCACGATATGGCTAGGAATTCGTCGGTCGTATCGTGATCGCAACCGGTCGACGGCCCTATGATGCTGCCAATACTTGCGGCGGACTCTGGCCGCGCTGACCAGCAACACACCGGTTGGGGGTCACGGAGCCATACCTCCGTAACTGCCCCGTACCTACGACACGGTCGAACAGGAGGTGGAGCACCGTGCAGGGATTGATCCTGCAACTGACCCGTGCGGGGTTCCTGCTGCTGTTGTGGCTGTTCGTGTGGGCGGTGCTCCGGACCCTGCGCAGCGATATCTACGCGGCTTCCGGCCTGCGGGTCGCGCCTCGGGCCGCAGGCGGTTCCGCGGTGCTCCCATCATTTCGCCGGGGCCAGAAGGGCGCCAAATATCTCGTGGTGACTCAGGGTTCTCTCGCCGGCACCCGTATCTCGCTCGGCACACAGCCGGTGCTGATCGGGCGGGCCGACGACTCCACACTGGTCCTCACCGACGACTACGCCTCCACCCGCCACGCGCGACTGTCTCCGCGCGGTGAGGATTGGTACGTCGAGGATCTCGGTTCCACCAATGGGACCTACCTCGACCGGTCGAAGGTCACCACTCCGGTCCGAGTTCCGCTCGGTACCCCCGTCCGTGTCGGCAAGACAGTGATCGAGCTGCGATCGTGACACTTGTTCTCCGCTACGCAGCGCGCAGCGACCGTGGTCTCGTCCGGGCCAATAACGAGGACTCCGTTTACGCAGGTGCGCGTCTGCTCGCGCTGGCGGACGGCATGGGCGGCCACGCCGCCGGTGAGGTCGCCTCGCAGCTCATGATCGCCGCGCTGGCGCATCTCGACGACGACGAGCCCGGCGACGATCTGCTCGGCAAGCTGAATCGTGCTGTGCACGAAGGCAATGCCGCCATCGCCGACCAGGTCGAGGAGGAGCCGGAACTCGACGGCATGGGCACCACGCTCACCGCCATCCTGTTCGCGGGGCGCAAACTCGGCCTCGCGCACATCGGCGACTCCCGCGCCTACCTGCTCCGAGGCGGTGAGCTGGCCCAGATCACCCGTGACGACACCTTCGTGCAGTCGCTGGTGGACGAGGGACGGATCACCCCGGAGCAGGCTCACACCCATCCCCAGCGCTCGCTGATCATGCGGGCGCTCACCGGCAACGAGATCGACCCCACCCTGGTGATACGGGAAGCACGCGCCGGGGACCGCTATCTGCTCTGCTCCGACGGCCTCTCGGATGTGGTGAGCGACGAGACCATCGCCAACACCCTGCGCGAGGGCACCACCGACGAGGCGGCCGACCGGCTCATCGAATTGGCTTTGCGCAGTGGCGGTCCCGACAACGTGACCGTGGTGGTCGCCGACGTCATCGATCTGGACTACGGCCAGTCGCACCCCATCGTGGCGGGCGCGGCCTCCGGTGAGGACGAAGACACGCCGCCGCCGAACACCGCCGCCGGCCGGGCCGCCGCCATGCGCCCGCCGCGCGCCACCCCGCGCCGCACGGTGCAGCAGCCCGAACCCGAGCCGCCGAAGAAGAGCCACAAGCTGCGCTGGCTGGCGCTGTCGCTGGCGCTGCTGGTCGCGGTGGGCGCGGGTCTCACCGTGGGCTACAACATGATTCGCAGCAACTACTACGTGGGCGTGGACGGCGAGAAGGTGGTCGTGCTGCGCGGTCTGCCCGGTTCGGTGCTGGGCTACTCCATCCGCGATGTGGATCAGGTCGGATGTGTCACACGCGGGGGCGAATTGACGCTGGCCGCGCCCGGCGACACGTTCCCGACCGGCTGTGTGCAGCTGACCCGCAATGATCTTCGCCCCAGCGGCCGTGACTCGGTCGACAAGGGCCTGCCGCCGGGCTCCCGCGATGACGCCGTCAAGCAGATCCGGAATCTGGTGCAGGGCGAATTGCTGCCGCCGTGTGAAAAGCAGCAGCAGCAGCCGACCACCCCGGCGACCGTGCCCCCGGCCACGCCGCCCGCGGACGCGAACCAGCCGGGTACGCCCGTCACCACCACTCCGGCCGCGCCCGGCGGCCTCACCGGCGGTGAGCGAACCGGCGAGAACCACCCGCTGGAACCCCGCAAGACGGACCAGCCCACCGTTCCTGTCACCACCGCCACGGCACCGCAGACTCCGGGGCAGAACTGCAGGACGGCGGGCTGATGTCCGCACCGGCACCGCCGTCCACTGGGGCCTTTCCCAGTCCACCCGGCGGATTCGCTCCTGCGCCGCCGCCCGCCACCCGGCGCAATGTCGAGTTGCTGCTGCTGGGACTGGCGGCCGTCATCACGACGGTGTCGCTGGTCCTCGTGGAGGCCAGTCAGGAGCAGGCGATCACCTGGGAGATCGCCAAACTCGGTGCCGCGTACATGGCTCTGTTCGGCGTCGCGCATCTGGCGGTGCGGCGGTACGCGGCCTTCGCGGATCCGCTCCTACTGCCGATCGCGGCGCTGCTGAACGGGTTGGGCCTGGTGGTGATTCACCGCGTGGACCTAGCGCAGGCGCAGGACGCCGCCTTCGCTTCCCTGCCCATCCCCTCCCCCGACGCCAATCAGCAGGTGCTGTGGACGGGGTTGGGGATGGTGGTTTTCACGGGGTTGTTGATCGCGCTGCGCGACTACCGCAGTCTGGCCCGCTACGCCTACACCCTGGGTCTGATGGGTCTGATCGCGCTGGCCCTGCCCGCGGTGCTGCCGGACCGCTACTCCCAGGTGAACGGCGCGAAGATCTGGATTCGCCTGCCGGGCTTCAGCGTTCAGCCCGGTGAGTTCGCCAAGATCCTGCTCATCGTGTTCTTCGCCGGCGTGCTGGTGTCCAAGCGCGACCTGTTCACCGGCGCGGGCAAGCACGTGTTCGGCATGGAGCTGCCGCGCATGCGCGATATGGGTCCGATCCTGCTGGTGTGGGTGGTGTCGGTGGGCGTGCTGGTGGTGGAGAAGGATCTCGGCACCTCGCTGCTGATCTTCGCCACCGTGCTGTGCATGCTCTACATCGCGACCGAGCGGGTGGGCTGGGTGGCGGTCGGGGTGGTGCTGCTGGCCATCGGATTCGTGTTCGCCTACAACGCCTTCGGGCATGTGCGGGTGCGGGTCGCGACCTGGTTGCATCCCTTCGCCGACTACTCCAATACCGGCTACCAGATCTCGCAGTCGCTGTTCGGGCTGGCCACCGGCGGGCTGGCCGGGACCGGGCTGGGCAGCGGGCGGCCCTCGCAGGTGCCCTTCGCCAAGACCGACTTCATCATCTCCGCCATCGGGGAGGAGCTCGGCCTGATCGGGCTGACCGCCATCCTGATGCTGTTCTGCGTGTTCACCATTCGCGGTATTCGCACCGCGCTGGCCATTCGCGACAGCTTCGGCAAGCTGCTTGCCGCGGGCCTGGCCTTCACGATCGCCATCCAGGTGTTCGTGGTGGTCGGCGGTGTCACCAAGCTGATTCCGCTGACCGGTCTCACCACGCCGTTCATGTCCTATGGCGGTTCTTCCCTGCTGGCCAACTATGTGCTGCTGGGCCTGTTGATCAAGGTGTCGGACGCGGCTCGACGGCCGGCCCCCGCCCGGAAGCGGGCGGAGCCGATCGCGGACGCGTCGACTCAACTGCTGCGCAAGGTCGAGGGGGGTGCCGCGTGAACACGCCTCTGCGCCGGGTGGCGTTGGCGGTCATGGTGATGATCGTCGCACTGCTGGCCAACGCCACCTATGTGCAGGTGTTCAAGGCGGACAGCCTGCGCAACGATCCGCGCAATGTGCGAGTCCTGTTGGACGAGTATGCGCGGCAGCGCGGCCAGATCTCCGCGGCCGGCACCGTGCTGGCCAGTTCGGTGGCCACCGACGACCGCTACAAGTACCTGCGCACCTACCCGACCGATCCGCTGGCCTACGCCCCCGCCACCGGCTACTACTCGATGCAATACGGCAGTAACGGGCTCGAGCATGCCGAGGACTCGGTGCTCAACGGCTCGGACAACAGCCTGTTCGGGCGGCGGCTCATCGACATGATCTCGGGCCGGGATCCGCGCGGCGGCAATGTGGTGACCACGCTCAACCCGGTCATGCAGAAGGTGGCCTACGAGCAGCTGACGGCCAAGAACCTGACCGGTTCTGTGGTGGCCATCGAGCCCAGTACCGGCCGCATCCTGACCATGGTGTCCACGCCGTCCTACGATCCGAACCTGCTGGCCGGGCACGACGGCGCCGCCACCCAGAAGACCTGGGAGCAGCTGCAGCAGGATCCGCGCCAGCCGATGTTGAATCGCGCTGTGTCGCAGACCTATCCGCCGGGTTCGACATTCAAGGTGATCGTCACCGCGGCCGCGTTGTCCAACGGGGTCGCCAAGCCCGAGGATCAACTCACCGCGCAGCCGCGGATCACGTTGCCGGACACCGCCACCACACTGGAGAATTACAACGGCAGCCACTGCGGGCCGGGCGATGCGCAAACCGCATCGCTGACAGACGCTTTCAAGTACTCGTGTAACACCGCCTTCGTCGAGCTCGGTATCAAGGTGGGGGCCGCGAAACTCAAGGACGAGGCGAACGCGTTCGGAATCGGTACGCAGCATCCGAACATTCCGATTCCGTGGGCGGACAGCACGGTCGGAACGATTCCCGACAACGCGGCGCTCGGCCAGAGCAGCATCGGTCAGCGTGATGTCGCGCTCACCCCGCTGGACAACGCGGTCATCGCGGCCACCATCGCCAATGGCGGCGTGCGGATGAAGCCGTATCTGGTGGACCAGCTGCAGGCGCCCGACCTGAGCACGCTGGAGACCACCAAGCCGACCTCGGTGGGCCAGGCGGTGACGCCGCAGGTGGCCACCCAGATCACCAATCTGATGCTCGAGTCGGAGAAGAACACGCAGGGAGGGACGCAGCGGCGCTCGTATCAGATCGCGTCGAAGACCGGTACGGCCGAGCACGGCAACGATCCGCGCAATACTCCGCCGCACGCCTGGTACATCGCCTTCGCGCCGGCGCAGAACCCGAAGATCGCGATCGCGGTGATCGTCGAGAACGGCGGCGACCGGGCGCTGGCCGCCACCGGTGGCTCCGTCGCCGCGCCGATCGCACGGGCTGTGCTGGACGCCGGACTGGGGGGCTGAACGACATGAAAGTGCAAGGTAGACAGGGTCTCGAATGCTGAACAACGGTGCGATGATCGCGGACCGGTACCGGCTGCAGCGGCTGATCGCCACCGGCGGCATGGGCCAGGTCTGGGAGGCGCTGGACACCCGGCTGGACCGCCGGGTCGCGGTGAAGGTGCTCAAGGCGGAATTCTCCGCCGACCCCACCTTCCGGCAGCGCTTCCGTACCGAGGCGCGGACCACCGCGCAGCTCAATCACCCCGGAATCGCGAGCATCTACGACTATGGCGAGGCCCAGGACGGGTCGGGCGGCGAGATCGCCTACCTGGTCATGGAATACGTGCAGGGTGAACCGCTCAACGCGGTGCTGTCGCGGTTGAGCCGGCTCTCGGTGGCGCAGGGCCTGGACATGCTCGAGCAGACCGGTCGCGCGCTCCAGGTCGCGCATCTCGCGGGCGTCGTGCACCGGGATGTGAAGCCGGGCAATATCCTCGTCACCCCGACCGGTCAGGTGAAGATCACCGACTTCGGTATCGCCAAGGCCGTGGACGCCTCCCCGGTCACCAAGACCGGCATGGTGATGGGCACCGCCCAGTACATCGCCCCGGAGCAGGCCACCGGCGAGGACGCCACCGCCGCCTCCGACGTGTACTCCCTCGGCGTGGTCGGCTACGAGGCGCTGTCGGGCGCCCGGCCGTTCACCGGCGACGGCGCGTTGACCGTCGCCATGAAGCATGTGCGGGAGGCCCCGCCGCCGCTGCCCGCCGACCTGCCGCCGAACGTGCGGGAGCTCATCGAGATCACCATGGCCAAGGATCCGGGCCAGCGCTACGCCAATGGCGGCGAGTTCGCCGACGCGGTGGCCGCGGTGCGCTCGGGCCGCAGACCCACGCCGCCCGGCGGCATTCCAATCTCCCCACCGATGACCGGCGCGACCCGGGTGCTGCCGCCCGGACCGACCATGATCATTCCGGGCGCCCGTGCCGATCAGGCCACCACGCGCTACGCGGGCCCGCCGCCGCAGCCCCTGCGCGGGCCGGCCGAGCAGCCGCCCGCCACCGCGACCACCGTGATGCCCGGCCCCCGCACCCCGGTGGGGCCCCCGATGGCGATCGCCGGGGTCGAGGACACCGGCACCGGCCGGTTCACCGCCGGTCAGAAGGCCCTCGCCGGTCTGGGCGTGGGCGCGCTCATCCTCGGCGCGGCCGCCGCCATCGTGCTGATGAGCAGTTCCTCGCATGAGTCCACGCCGCCCGCCCGCACCAGCGCGGTGGTGGCGCCCCCGGTGGTCCCGCCGACGACCACGTCCCCGCCGACCACCACCAAGGAGCGACCGGTGCCGCCGCCCCCGGTGACCACCGTCGAGCAGCCGCCGACCACCACCCCCGAGCCGACGACGACACCGCCGGTCACCACCACAACCTCGCCCAAGCCCACGACCACCGTGCCGACCACGTCGGCGCGACCGACCACCACCGGTCGCTGGCCGTGGCCGCAGGGCGACATACCATCATGGCCAGTGACTCCCGGCTCCACCCGAGGACCGGTGAACACGCCGGACGCCAATTCACCCACAGTCCCGCAGCAAGGATTGCCATGACGACCCCGAAGAACCTCTCCTCTCGCTACGAGCTGGGCGAGATCATCGGGTTCGGTGGCATGTCGGAGGTGCACAAGGCGCGAGATCTCCGGCTCGGCCGGGATGTGGCCATCAAGGTGCTGCGCGCCGACCTCGCCCGCGACCCCACGTTCTACCTGCGCTTCAAGCGGGAGGCGCAGAACGCGGCCGCGCTCAACCATCCGGCCATCGTGGCGGTGTACGACACCGGCGAGGCCGAGGTGGACGGTGGCCCGCTGCCCTACATCGTCATGGAGTACGTCGACGGCGACACCCTGCGCGACATCGTGCGCGGCAAGGGACCCCTGCCGCCCCGACGCGCCATGGAGGTCATCGCGGATGTGTGTGCGGCGCTGGACTTCTCGCACCGCAACGGCATCGTGCACCGGGACATGAAGCCCGCCAACATCATGATCAACCGGGCGGGCGCGGTCAAGGTGATGGACTTCGGCATCGCCCGCGCCATCGCCGACAGCTCCAACCCCATGACCCAGACCGCCGCCGTCATCGGCACGGCCCAGTACCTCTCGCCCGAGCAGGCCCGCGGCGAGCAGGTGGACGCGCGCTCGGATGTGTACTCGGTGGGCTGTGTGCTCTACGAGATCCTCACCGGCGAACCGCCGTTCACCGGTGACTCGCCGGTCGCGGTGGCCTACCAGCATGTCCGGGAGGATCCGCGGCTGCCGTCGCAGGTGCATCCCGGCGTGCCGCGCGAATTGGACTCGGTCGTGCTCAAGGCCATGAGCAAGAACCCGGCCAACCGGTACCAGACCGCCGCCGAGATGCGCGCCGACCTGATCCGGGTGCTGGGCGGGCAGAAGCCCACCGCGCCCATGATCATGACCGACGAGGACCGCAGTTTCGACGACGAGCTGCCGCCGCCGCGCAGCTACCGCACCATCGAACGCCGCGACGACACCACCGAACAGGAGATCGTCGAGGCGAGTCCGCGCCGGCGCACCGCGCTGATCGCGGTGCTCGCGGTGGCCGCGATCGCGGCGGTGGCCGGGCTGCTGTGGATGCTGGTCGGCCCCGGCTCGCATCCGGATCAGGTCGCGGTGCCGGATGTGGCCAACCAGAACTATCAATTGGCGCAACGGGATCTGGAGAGGGCCGGTTTCACGGTCGCCATCCAGCAGAAGAACGATCCCAAGGTGGCGCAGGGCAATGTCATCGCCACCCAGCCGCTGGGCGGGTCACGCGTCAACAAGGGCAGCACCGTCACCCTGCAGGTGTCGGCGGGCCCGCAGCAGGTCCCGGTGCCGAAACTGGCCGGTCTCACCCAACAGCAGGCCGAGCAGCAGCTGAATTCCCAGGGGCTGCGGCTGAATCCGGATGTGAAGCGGGAAGCGTCCAGCACCGAGGACAAGGACAAGGTCGTCGCGCAGACCCCCGACGCGGGGCAGAAGACCGACTCCGACGGACAGGTCACCATCACCCTCGGTTCCGGCCCGGACAAGGTGGTGGTGCCCAATGTGGTCGGGCAATCCATCGATGTAGCACAGTCGACGCTGGGTGATACCGCCTTGTTCAAGGTGGTGGTCCAGGAGGTTCCGAACAATCAGCCCAAGGGCACGGTGATCGCCACCAACCCACCAGCGGGTACTCAGGCTGACAAGGGCTCGACGGTGACCGTGCAGGTTTCCAGTGGCGACCAGCTGACCATGCCCGACCTTCGTGGTCTGACCGCGGCCCAGGCCGCCGATGTGCTGCGCCAGAAGGGGTGGAACGGGCAGGTCAGCCAGAACACCATGAGCACGCTGAACGCCGGCGAGGTCGGGCGCATCCTGGCCCAGCAGCCGACCGCGGGCTCGCCGCTCGGCAAGTCCCAGACGGTGACCATCACGACCGGCGTGCTCTCACTCGGCCCGCCGTGATCACGATTGCACTGTGAGAACAGGGGGTTCGCGGATCGTCCGCGAACCCCCTGTTTCATGTGAAACCTTCCGAGCGCGAAACCTAAAGCCGCAGATGCCGGTTCATCGACATGGCCTCGTCCGCCAAATCGGGCAGTTCGACCACCTCGACCCCGTGCTCGCGGAGTTTCTCCACACCGATGCAGTTGTCCACGAAGGTGCCGGGCTCTCGCCAGGCGATGACCACGCGCCGGATTCCGGCCCGCAGAATGCGATCCGTGCACGGCAGCCGATCCTGGCTCGCCCGCTGTGAGCAGGGTTCGAGTGTGCTGTAGAGGGTGGACGACGGCAGCCGCGGATCGTCCGGCTCCACCTTGTCCAACGCCGACTCCTCGGCGTGCACCTTGTCGTCGGTGTCGCGCGACCACCCGTGCTCGATCTCCACGCCGTCCGCGCCCACGATGACCGCGCCCACCGCGAAGGCGGTGTCGCTGTGCGGGCACAACCGCGCCAGGCCGATGGCATGCCGCATCCACCCGCGATCCAGCCGTGCCTCATCCGACATCGGAATCCTCCTTCGGCAGATAGCGCAGCAGCGCGATATCGCCGACCCGGCCCACATCGGCCAGCTGCATGCGGTGATGGGGGCCGCCCGGGAAGGCGGCGGGCCCGAGGAAGCGCGGGGCGGCCGGATCACCGACCACGACCGGCGCGACGGCCATCCAGACCTCGTCGGCCAGGCCCGCGGACAGCAGGGCGGTGTGAATCGAACCGCCGCCCTCCACCATGAGCCGCTCCAGGCCCCGTTTGCCCAGGTCGTCGAGCAGAGCATCGAATTCTATCGCCGCGCCCAGGGATACGACCTCGGCCAGCCCGGCCAACCGGTCGCCGATACGGGTGGCGCCGGAATCGGTGGTGTAGACCAGTCTTTCGCCGCCGCTGTGCCAGAACCGCAGGTCCGGGTCGAGATCGCCGCCGGCGGTGACGATCACGCGCACCGGATACTCCGGCTTGCCCGCGGCGACCCGGCGCAGGCGCCGGTCCGCACTATTGACCAGCAGCCGAGGATTGTCGCGGCGCAGGGTTTCCGCGCCGATCAGGATAGCGTCGGAGTCGGCGCGCAGAGCGTCGACCCGATCGAAATCGGCTGCGTTGGACAGCAACAACCGCTCGGGACCCGCGTCGTCGATATAACCGTCGATGCTGACGGCCACCGACAGCATGACGTGCGGCCTCATGACACGGCGCCGTTCATGAAGCGAGGGCCGCGACCTCCGCCTCCAGGGTCTGCACCAGCCCCTCCGACGGCCGCTCGCCGCACACGCCCAGCCAGTTGGCGAGCATGCGGTGCCCGCCCTGGGTGAGCACGGATTCGGGGTGGAACTGCACACCGTGGATGGGCAGATCGCGATGCCGCAGAGCCATGACGATGCCGGTTTCGGTGCGGCCCAGCACTTCCAGCTCCGGCGGCATGGTCTCTTCCAGGACGGTCAGGGAGTGGTAGCGGGTGGCGGTGAACGGATCCGGCAGGCCGGCCAGCACGCCCGCGCCGATGTGGAAGACATCGCTGGTCTTGCCGTGCAACAGCTCGGGAGCGCGGGTCACGGTGGCGCCGAACGCCTCTCCGATGGCCTGGTGCCCGAGGCAGACACCGAGCAGCGGGGTGGCGCGCTGGGCGGCGGCGTGCACCAGCGCGATGCTCGCGCCCGCGCGGTCGGGGGTGCCGGGCCCGGGGCTGATCAACACCCCGTCATAGCTCTGCACAACCTTGTCCACATCCGCGAGCCGATCATCGTCATTGCGCCAGACCTCGGCATCCACACCCAGCTGTCCGAGATACTGGACCAGGTTGAAGACGAAGCTGTCGTAGTTGTCGACGACCAGTACACGCATGATTCGAGAGTAGTTGGCTTCCCCGCCTCCCCGAAACTTCCACGGACGGCTCGGGAGCGTTTCCTTTCCCACACCCGTGCCGACGCCTCGAGTACCGAAACAATTCTGGACGGACCCCGCGAGTGACCCGCACCTCCCGAAATCGGTCGTCACGTTGAGATGCCTCGAGTGAGCTGGGATAACCTTTACGCAGACAGCACGCCGAAAACGAGGACGTCAATGCCCAAGTCGAAGGTCCGGAAGAAGACCGATTACACGATCAACCCGGCCAGCCGCACGCCTGTGCGCGTGAAGTCGGCCGGCCCCTCGCCGGTCTGGTACGTCGCCATCATGCTGGGCTTCATGCTGGCCGGTCTGGCCTGGCTGCTCGTCTACTACCTGGCGAACGAGCACATCGGCTGGATGAGCGATCTGGGCGCGTGGAACTTCCTGATCGGATTCGGCCTCATGGTGGTCGGCCTGATCATGACCATGCGCTGGCGCTGAGCGCCGCAGATATGTGGCTTACACCCTTGTTATTCATACACACCTGTGGATGAGCCTGTGGACAACTCGAGGAGGGAGTGGGGACAGTGACGGCGACCGATCCCTCCTCCCGTCTCTCCTGGTCTACACCCCCGGCCGCGCTCGCGGCCTGCGGCATCGGCGGCATCGCGCTGGCCGTGGCCGCGTTCTTCTCGACCGACGGTCCCGGCCGCCTGCTCATCGGGATGGCCGCGCTGGGACTGCTCTTCCTCACCGGCATGGGCCTGCGGCAGCGCCCGCGGCTGGCCGTCGAACCCGATGACCCTGTGCATATCGTTGTGCGCGGACTGGCCGGGCCGCAGCGTTACACGCCTCAGCAGATTCTGCGCGTCCGCGTGGTGAACTATCGGCGACTGGGTCGCCGGATGCCCATGCTGGAGATCGATGTGGATCACGAGGGCGAGGAGAAGCTGCTGATCCTCGGCCGCTGGGATCTGGGCGCGCACCCCGAGGATGTCCTCGAGGTATTGCGTATCCACCTTTCGCGCTGACGCGCGTCCGAGGTCTCGCTACAGCGTCGGCGCCGTCACCGCCGTCACCGATACCGCGATCACCGCCACCGTCGCGACCGCGGCCCAGCCGATGTTCAGCGCGGTGCGGGTCCGGTTAATCCCCAGCCAGCGCGGCAGATAGAGGATGCCGGTGGTGGCCACCGTGCCCGCCAGCAGACCGCCCAGGTGCGCCCAGATCGAGATTCCGGGCACCGAGAACGTGATGATCAGGTTGATCACCAGCAGCACCGCGATCTGGGTGAGATTCTGCCGGGTGCGCAGCATGATCACGGCCACCGCGCCGAAGATGCCGAAGATCGCGCCCGATGCGCCCGCCGACGCCGTCAGCGGATCCGACAGCGCGGTCACCGCCGCCGAGCCGCCCAGGAGCGAGGCCAGATAGACGGCCACGAAACGCCCACGGCCCAGCGCCACTTCGCAGTACGGGCCGAGCACGTAGAGCGCGAACATGTTGGCCAGCAGGTGGACCGGCCCGTAATGCAGGAAGCCCGAACCGAGCACCCGCATCCAGCCGCCGTGCCCGACGAAGGCGGGCACCAGTACCCAGTCGTAGAACAGCCGCGAGCGCTGGTTGTCCATCAGGCTGTGCGCCTCGAGTGCGGTGACCGCGTAGACGATCACATTGATCGCGATCAGCGCGTAAGCGACGTAGGGCCTCGGTACCCGCGACAGCGGTGTCCCGGCGGCATTGCGCACCGGCCGGATGTCATCGCGGCCCTGCCGGACACACTCCGCGCAGTGCTGGCCGACCGCGGCCGGGGTGAGACAGTCGGGGCAGGCCGGACGCCCGCACCTGGTGCAGGCCAGACCGGTGGGCCGGTCGGGGTGGCGGTAGCAGGCCGGTGCGGGCGGCTGGGGATGCATGTGAATTCTTTTCTGCTGCCGGTTCAGGAGAGGGTGATGCTCTCGATCACCACATCATCCTTCGGCCGATCGTCGCGGTCGGTGGCGAGTGCGGCGATGGTGTCGACCACCTTGCGGGAATCGGGGTCCAGGACCTCGCCGAAGATGGTGTGCCGTCGATTGAGGTGCGGCTGCGGGCCCACGGTGATGAAGAACTGGGAGCCGTTGGTGCCCGGCCCGGCATTCGCCATGGCCAGCAGGTAGCCGCGGTCGAAGCGCAGTTCCGGGTGGAATTCGTCCTTGAATTCGTAGCCCGGGCCGCCGCGGCCGGTGCCGGTGGGGTCGCCGCCCTGAATCATGAAACCGTCGATCACGCGATGGAAGATCGCGCCGTCGTAGAACGGTCCGGAGGCGGTGCCGGAGGCGTTCTTCGTGGTGTACGGCGCGGAACCGTCGGCCAGGCCGATGAAGTTGCGGACCGTCGCCGGGGCGTGGTTACCGAAGAGCGAGATCTTGATGTCGCCGTGGTTGGTGTGCAGGGTCGCCACGGCGGTCTGATTCGGTGAGGTCACGCCGCCATGCTAGGCAATACCGCCTCCGCGCGACTTCAGCGGGCGGCGGAGAGTCGTCGGCGTCGCGCACCGGCGGCGGCGGTTGGGTGCCGCAACAAGTCTGGGCGTACCCGTTGAGTTATCCGGACGTCAGGATCCGTTGTCGCCCTGTTTTCTGCCCGAAATCGGGCAGAGAGTTTGCGGAGTCGGAGTTCGCATGGCAAGTTCGGTCGGGTGAATGACGGGGTTCCGGTCGATCTGGTGCGCCATGTGGCGGCCTCCACCGGCCTGCCGCCCGCTGTCGCGGCCCGCGTGGTCGCCGACGTCGTCGGATATTTCGACGAGACCGCCGAGCAGTTCGTACGCCGCAGACATGGCGAACTGCAGGGCCGTCAGGTCCGCAATGCCGAGATCTGGCAGCGCCTGGCGACCGAACTCGCACAGCGCCGGGTGGCCGCCCCCGCCTTCACCGAACGACAACTGCGTCGCATCGTCTACGGGTGAGGAGTCCGTCGCGCAATGTGTGGAATCGTCGGATACATCGGGCATCGTGAGGCCGTCCCGGTGCTGCTGGAGGGCCTGCACCGGCTCGAGTACCGGGGCTACGACTCCGCGGGCCTGGCCGTGCCGCACCGCGGCCGGCTGCGCGTCACCAAGACCCAGGGCCGGGTCCAGGACCTGCGCGACCGGGCCGACGCCGAGGGCGCCCGGCTACGCGGCAATGTGGGCATCGCCCACACCCGCTGGGCCACCCACGGCGAGCCCTCCGATGTGAACGCGCACCCACACACCGACGGCTCCGGCCGGATCGCCGTGGTGCACAACGGCATTGTGGAGAACGCCGAGGAACTGCGCGCCGATCTCACCGCCGAGGGCGTGGAATTCGTCTCCGACACCGACACCGAGGCCATCGCCCACCTGGTCGCCGCCGCGCTGGACGGGGCCGAGACGCTCGAGGACGCGGTCCGCACCGCGCTGTACCGGGTCGAGGGCACCTACGGCCTGCTGGTGCTCGACGCCCGCCGTCCCGACGAACTGGTCGTGGCTCGCAACGGCTCCCCCATCGTGCTCGGCGTCGGCGACGGCGAGATGTTCGTGGCCTCCGACGTGGCCGCCCTGGTGCACCACACCCAGCGGGTGGTTTTCCTCGACGACGGCGAGCTCGCAACCGTGCGCGCGGGCGAATTCCGCACCAGCACACTGGGTCTCGAGGCTCGCCGCACCGACAAGATCCCGACCACCATCGATATGGCGGCGGAGGACTACGCGCTGGGCGGGTACCCCGACTTCATGCGCAAGGAAATGGCCGAACAGCCCGACGCCGTGCGTCGAGCGCTCCGCGGCCGCCTGGACGAACGGTTCGCCACCGCTCACCTGGGTGGGCTCAATATGGACGCACGCGAACTTCGCGGCATCAGCAAGGTGGTGTTCCTGGGCTGTGGATCGGCCTACTACGCGGGCCAGCTGGGCGCGCAGCTGGTCGAGGAGCTGGCCCGCATTCCGGCCACCGCCGAACCCGCCTCGGAGTTCCGCTATCGCAATCCGGTGGTGGACCCCGACGCGCTGTACGTGGCCATCAGCCAGTCCGGCGAGACCCTGGACACGCTGGCGGCGGTTCAGGAATTGCAGCGCAAGGGCGGTCGCGTCATCGGCGCGGTGAACGTGGTCGGCAGCGCCATCGCCCGGGAGTGCGGTGCGGGCGTGTTCCTGCACGCGGGCCCGGAGGTGTCGGTGGCCTCCACCAAGGCGCTCACCAATATGACGGTCTCCTTCGCCATGCTGGCACTGCTGCTGGGCCGGGTGCGCGATCTGTCCGCGGCGAGCGGTGAGCACATCGTCAACGGCCTGCGTGCGCTGCCCGACGCGATCGACGCGGTACTGGCCGCCGACGAGGACATCGCGGACATCGCGTCCCAATTCGCCAAGGCGCGCAGCATGTTCTTCATCGGCCGGGTGCGCGCCTGGCCGGTGGCGCGCGAGGGGGCGCAGAAGCTCAAGGAGATCTCCTACATTCACGCCGAGGCGTACCAGGGTTCCGAGCTCAAGCACGGCCCGCTGGCGCTGATCGACCCGGAGATGCCGAGCATCGTGCTGGTCCCGGGCGATGAGCTGCTGGCCAAGAACATCACCACCATCGAGCAGATCAAGGCGCGCGGCGGCCCGGTCATCGCGGTCACCAATACCGATCTGCCGGATGGCCTGGCGGACGCGGTGATTCGCGTCCCGGCGGTGTGTGCGGAACTGGACCCGATCATCCTGACCATCCCGCTCCAGCTGCTGGCCTATCACACGGCCATGGCGCTGGGCCGGGACGTGGACAAGCCCCGCAACCTGGCCAAGAGCGTTACCGTCGAGTAACCGGTTCGCTCCCCCGTTCGTGCGCGAATCCGGTTGCTGTGTCACAGTGGTCGGATGGAGCTGGGGAGAGTTCGAAACAAGGTCATTGTGGCCGCCCTCTGCGCGATTGCGGGCGGCGTCATCGCGTTCTTCGTGAATAAGCGCCCGCAGCCGCCGGCGCCGGCCCCGGAGCCGCCGCGCCTGGGTTACTCGCGCAATGGCTCCGCGCCCACGCCGGATCTGTCGCCGACTCGCTGACCAGCGGTCAGCGGCTCACCGACCGCCGGTACTGATTCAGCGCCAGCGGTACGAAGATCGCGAGGATCACGGCGATCCACACCAGGGTCGTCGCTACCGGATGCCGCATGGGCCAGACATCCGCGCTCGGCGCCATCGGGCTGGTGTTGCCGAAGAGGTCCCGGGTGGCCTGTGTCACCGCCGACACCGGATTCCATTCCGCCACAACGCGAAGCACGGTGGGCAGGTTGGCGGTGGGCACGAAGGTGTTGGCGATGAAGGTGAGCGGGAAGATCACCATGAAGCTGGCGTTGTTGTAGACCTCCGGCACGCGCACCAGCAGGCCCACCACGGCCATGATCCACGACACCGCGTACGCGAACAGCAGCAACAGCACATAGGCCAGCATCGCGTCCAGGAACGAGCCGCGAATGCGCCATCCCACCACCAGGCCGGTCAGCGACATGACCACCAGGCTCACCACATTGATGACCACGTCCGAGAGCGTGCGCCCGATGAGCACCGCCGACGGGGCCATGGGTAGCGAACGGAAGCGGTCGATGATGCCCTTCTGCATGTCCTCGGCCAGGCTCAGACCGGTGAACGTCGCGCCGAAGACCACGGTCTGGGCGAAGATCCCGGCGATCAGGAACTCGCGATACGAGGTGCCCTGCACCTTGATCGACGAACCGAAGACGTAGGCGAACAGCAGCACGAACATGATCGGCGACAGCGTCGAGAAGATCAGCACGTCCGGGACGCGGCGGATCTTGATGACATTGCGCCTGGTGATGGTGATGCTGTCACCGACCACCATGGTGAGTCGTTGTGCGAGCGAAGGCCTTTCGGCGACGGCGAGGGCTGCGCTCATCGGGACCCACCCCCGACCTTCTCGTCGACCGTCCGGTTCCCGTTGATGAGTTCCTCGGCCTCGTGCCCGGTCAGCGACAGGAACACGTCGTCGAGCGAGGGTCGGCGCAAACCCACATCCTGAATCCTCACCTTGTGCTCGGTGAGCTGCCCGATGGCGTCGACCAACGCCTGCGACCCGTCCTCGACCGGCACGATGATGCGTCGCAGGCCCGGCTCGAGCCGAATCTCGCCGTGCGCCAAGCCTTCCAGCGCCTGCTGCGCGACGGCGAGACTGTCCGCGTGGTCGACGACGAGCTCGATGCGGTCGCCGCCCACCATGGCCTTGAGCTCGTCGGAGGTGCCCTCGGCAATGACCCGGCCATGATCGATGACGGCGATGGAATCGGCCAGCCGGTCGGCCTCCTCCAGGTACTGGGTGGTCAGCAGCAGCGTGGTGCCGCCCGCCACCAATTCCTCGATCACATCCCAGAGATCAAGGCGCGCACGGGGATCCAGGCCCGAGGTGGGCTCGTCCAGGAACAGCACCGGCGGATTCGCCACCAGCGCGCCGGCCAGATCGAGCCGACGGCGCATACCGCCGGAGTAGCCCTTGACCGGGCGGTCGGCGGCGTCGGCGAGCCGGAAGCGGTCCAGCAGCTCGCGCGCTCGCTCCTTACTGCGCTGCGCACCCATGTGGTACAGCCGCCCGACCATTTCCAAATTCTCGAAGCCGGTGAGGTATTCGTCGACGGCCGCGTATTGGCCGGAGGTGCCGATGCGAGAGCGCAACAGCTGCGGATCCTTCAGCACGTCGACCCCGGCGACGGTGGCGCGGCCCGCATCCGGGATCAGCAGGGTGGTGAGCACTCGCACGGTGGTGGTCTTGCCCGCGCCATTGGGGCCGAGCAAGGCGGTCACGGTACCTTCGGGGACGGACAGGTCCAAGCCGTCGAGGGCGACCAGATGGCCGTACCTCTTGACCAGACCCTCGGCGACTATGGCGTCGGGCATGCTTCTCCTGTTGTCTCGTGAACGGTCTGCCGCAACGGCTCACCAAAGCGGCCGCACCCCGTCAGGGTCCGGCGGTGCTCGGGGTTGCCGGTACGGGATGCGGCCGATTCGATGGTCCGCCCGAACACCGGCCGCGATCGCGAGTAGTGCGCTACTCGAATCGAATTCGGCGAAGGGCGCGATTCGGTCATAGAAGCATCGTCTCACTCGGGTACGACACTTCTCCCCCGAAAAAAATCTTGGAACGCGATGCCCCGATAGCCACACGATCCGAAATCGTCGCGTAGGATCGTTCCCGTCGGCCCCTCCCCCCCGGGCCGACCTTACGCGGGCCTCGGCTAACTCCCCCCCTTCGCCGAGGCCCGCCCCCATTCCCGGGGTAGGTTGACCTCAGCGCTCTCCCGCCGGGAGCCGTTCAGACCGGCGGTCGAATCACATTGCGGCGCAGCACATGCCCGTGCAGACGGTCGATGCCCTTCACCCGCACCGTGGCGAGATGCCGCTGCGTGAACTCCGAGTCGTCCGCGATCGCCGCGGCCGCGCCGTCATCGACCAGCACCGTGCCGGGCCGCGCCACACCCGTCAGGCGGGCCGCGGTGTTCACCACGGAGCCGTACAGGTCGCCGAAGCGTTGCAGAACCTCGCCATAGGCGAGACCGACCCGCAACTCTTGAGTGACGCCGTGCGAGGCGATGGCGGCCTCCTGCACCGCGAGCGCGATGCGCGCGCCCTCGGCGGCGGTATTGGCCGCGAACATGACCTCGTCACCGACGTTCTTGATCACCCAGCCGCCGTGGGCCACAATCGCATTGCTCGTAGCCGTCTCGAAGGCCTCCAGCAGCGCCGACAGCTCATCGGCCTCCAGGTGGCGGACGAGGCGGGTGTAGCCGACCATGTCGGCGAAGCCGACCGCCAGCACGCGCAGCGTGTCCCCGGCCACCGCCCCCTTGTCCAGCGAGCGCGACAGCGCGGCGTCCAGGTGCCGGCGGAAGGCGTAGCGCTGCAGGGTCTCGAACTCCGTGATCACCTCGTCGGTGGCGATGCGCGCGGCCTCTTTCGGATCGGTGTCCGGCTTCTCACGGGTGACAGTCGCGACGCGGTCCAGGATCTCCTCGGTCACCAGATCGACCTGCCATTCGGCCAGCCGCGCCATGGACCGGCCCAGTGTACGGGCCGCGGTGGTCTGCCGGTGGGTATCGGCGGAGGCCAGCACGTGCAGTGTGGCGAAGGTCCGGGCGGCCTCGATATCGGAGTCGCTGTACTCCACCGCTTTGTCGTCCGGATCGGCGGGGAAACCGAGCGCCACCCACAGCCGCCGGGTGACATGGTTGGGCAGCCCAGCGAGGTCGGCGACCTGGCCGCGGTTGTATTTGCGCGGTCCGTTCAGCAGGTAAGGCTCCACCACGGATTGCACCAGCTCGGAGATCTCAGTGGACGCCATACCTCGACCTTACGGCGTTGACCGGGCCCTAAACCTCCGGTTGTTCCGTGTCACAGTCGAGAACTCGCCGGTCCCTTCCAACGAGCGCGGACAAACGAAAACCGGCCGACCGGTGTATCCGGTCGGCCGGTTCGGGCGACGGGTCCGCTCAGCCCGGGACCCGGTGAACGTGCGCCGCGCGAGGTCGACGTGACGAAAACAGCGCCCCGTCAGCCGCTTTCAGCGAGTGGTGACCTCGTGCCAGAGATCGGCGTCATTGCGCTGACGCAGCTTGCTGATTCCGAAAACCACGGCGGCGATCATAACGATCGTGAGAACGAATTTCATGAATCCCAGAGTACTGGAACGGCGGAAGCCCACCGAAAACGACAGAAGCCGCAGACCGAATCGGTCTGCGGCTTGTGACAGTGGAGCCTAGGGGAATCGAACCCCTAACCCCTGCCTTGCAAAGGCAGTGCTCTGCCAATTGAGCTAAGGCCCCTGGGAAGGCAGTTCGATCTTTACCTGTAAGTGGGCCTAGGAGGACTTGAACCTCCGACCTCTTCGTTATCAGCGAAGCGCTCTAACCGCCTGAGCTATAGGCCCTTAGTTGGGTGTTCGAAGTGTGTCACTCGAACGAGGCAGAAGATTACCGTACCCGAGCGCCGATAACCAAAACGGCCGGTCAACGGCCTGCGCGTAGCCCACTATCGAGATCCTCAGGAGCTTCGCGTCGACTCCCGAAAAAGCGAGGGGGTTCGGGGCCTCGCCCCGAACCCCCTCTTCAGCAGAGCGGCGGCACTAGTCCGGATCGGCGAGAGTGACCTGGATTCCTCCTACGAGATCCGTGCACTGGTTGTAGACGAACACGCCGACCGTGGACAGCGCCGTCAGCAACACCACATTGATCAGGCCGATCACGCCGGCGTAGCCGAAGACCGTGCCCGCGTCGATGAGCGCCGAACTGGAGTTGTCGGAGACCATATCGGTGAAGGTCGAGTTCAGGCGCTCCCACACGCCCATGCCCTCCAGCACCAGGTAGAGCAGGCCGACCGCCAGCATCCACACGAAGAACATGGCCACACTGATCACCAGCGAGACCTTCAGCGTGGACCAGGGGTCGATGTGGCGTAGCTGCACGGTGGCGCGCAGCGGCTCACCGGTGGCCGCGGCCTGCGCCACCGCCGCGGGGGCGGACGGCGAGACCGGACCGGCCGGCGCGATCGGCTCCGGCGGCGGCAGCGGGTGCCGCAGCTCGGACAGATCCGGCAGATCCTTGACCAGCTCCGGGCGGGCGATGCTGCGGGTCGGTCCGTCGATGCCGACGGACTTCACCATGGCTGCCTCCTTGCGCGCCGCCTTGGCCGCCAGGTCGGCGGTGGTGCGCGCGTTGGAGACACCGGCGTTCAAGCCGCCGCCACCGGATAGGCCGCCGCCGCTGAGGCTGCCGGTGGTACCCGGGCGACCCGTCGTCGGGGACTGGCCCGGGCGGTACAGGTTGGACTGCGGCTCTCGCTGCGGTAGCTGCGACCAACCTTCCTGGAAGGGAGAACCGCCCTGGGCGTCCGCGGATTCCGGAGCCGCGGCCTCTGCCGAATTGTTACCTTCCGGCCCGAAATCACCGGACTGGTCCGACAATTCGGGTGTCTGCGGGGCACCGCCGTCGTTCCCGCCGGTCCGCGGAACAGGCCGCGGCGGAATCGGGGACGGGGCGATCCTCTCGGTCACGCCATTGGCGTGACCGCGCTGGTCATTCGGCTGATTCGTGGTCAATGGTGAATCCTTCGATCCGTTTGTGCCGCCGCTGCTGGGGAGAAACTACTGCTTCGCCGAACCGCTGGTGTCATCTTCGGCAACCTGGTCGGGCTCATCCGCGTTCCGAGCGATCGCGAGCAAAATATCGCCCTCGCCCAGGTTCATCAACCGCACGCCCTTGGTTTGACGACCGGCCTTGCGAACCTGCTTGGCCGTGGTGCGAATGACACCGCCGCCGGAGGTGATCGCATACAGCTCGTCATCATCGTTGACGATGAGCGCTCCGACCAGATTGCCACGCTTCTCGTCGTACTGGATCGTCAGCACGCCCTTGCCGCCGCGACCCTGCGCGGTGTACTCGTCGATGGCCGTGCGTTTGGAGTACCCGCCCGCCGTCGCGACAAGCAGATAGATACCCTCTTCGTCGCGAACCACGTTGAGCGACAACAGTTCATCGTCGGCATTGAAACGCATGCCCTGCACGCCGGAGGTGGCCCGGCCCATCGGGCGCAGCACCTCGTCATTGGCGTTGAAGCGGATGGACTGCCCGTGCGCCGACACCAGGAGCAGATCATCGTCCGCCGAACACAGTGCCGCACCGACCAATTCGTCCTCATCGCGCAGATTCACCGCCACGATGCCGCCGGTCCGGTTGGAGTCGAAGTCGGTCAGCTTGGACTTCTTGACCAGACCCTTGCGGGTGGCCAGCACCAGATAGGGCGCGTCCTCGTAGGACCTGATCTGAATGACCTGGGCGATCTTCTCATCCGGCTGGAAGGCCAGCAGGTTCGCCACGTGCTGGCCGCGCGCGGTGCGGTTGGCCTCCGGCAGCTCGTACGCCTTGGCCCGGTACACCCGGCCCTTGTTGGTGAAGAACAGCAGCCAGTCGTGGGTGGAGGTGACGAAGAAGTGCTTGACGATGTCGTCCTGCTTGAGACCCGCGCCCTGCACGCCCTTGCCGCCGCGCTTCTGCGAACGGTAGAGGTCGGTCTTGGTGCGCTTGGCGTAGCCGGTCTCGGTAATCGTCACGACCACGTCCTCGCGGGCGATCAGATCCTCGTCCTGCACGTCGCCGTCGGCCGCGATGATCTTGGTACGACGGTCGTCACCGTACTTGTCGACGATCTCGGCCAATTCGTCACGGACGATGGCGCGTTGACGCTCCGGCTTGGCCAGGATGTCGTTCAGGTCCGCGATCTCCGCCTCGATCCTGGCCAACTCGTCCATGATCTTCTGGCGTTCCAGGGCGGACAGGCGGCGCAGCTGCATATCGAGAATGGCGGTCGCCTGGATCTCGTCGATCTCCAGCAACTGCATCAGGCCGCTGCGGGCGGTCTCGGTATCGGCCGAGCGGCGGATCAAGGCGATGACCGCGTCCAGCTGATCCAGCGCCTTCACCAGACCGCGCAGGATGTGGGCCCGCTCCTCCGCCTTGCGCAGCAGGTACCGGGTGCGCCGGACGATCACGTCCAACTGGTGATTCACATACAGCCGGATCATCTGATCCAGGCGCAGCGTGCGCGGCACCCCGTCGACGATCGACAGCATGTTGCAACCGAAGGAGGTCTGCAGCTGGGTGTGCTTATAGAGGTTGTTCAGCACCACCTTGGCGATGGCGTCGCGCTTCACCGTGACCACGATGCGCAGACCCACGCGGTCCGAGGACTCGTCGTGGATGTCGGAGACACCCGCGATCTTGCCGTCCTTCACCTGCTCGGCGATCGCGTTGATGAAGTTGTCGGTGTTGACCTGATACGGCAGCTCGGTGATGACGATCGTGGTGCGACCCCGGTTGTCCTCCTCGATCTCCACCACACCGCGCATGCGGACCGAACCGCGACCGGTGGTGTAGGCGTCGTGGATGCCCTGGGTGCCGACGATCAGGCCCGAGGTCGGGAAGTCCGGACCCTTCACCCGCTCCATGCACGCCGCGAGGGTGGTCTCCTCATCGGCCTCGTGGTTGTCGAGGGCCCAGTAGATGGCCTCGGCCAGCTCGGTCAGGTTGTGCGGCGGGATATTGGTGGCCATACCGACGGCGATGCCGTTGGAGCCGTTCATGAGCAGCGCGGGCACCCGGCTCGGCAGCACGACCGGTTCCTGGGTCTTGCCGTCGTAGTTCGGGATGAAATCGACCGTCTCGTGGTCGATTTCGCGCAACATCTCCATGGCCAGCGGCGTCAGGCGGCACTCCGTGTAACGCATGGCGGCCGCGCCGTCATTGCCGCGGGAACCGAAGTTGCCCTGGCCGTCGACCAGCGGGTAGCGCATCGCCCACGGCTGCGCCATGCGCACCAGGGTGTCGTAAATGGCCGAGTCACCGTGCGGGTGATAGTTACCCATGGTGTCGGCGACCGGGCGCGCGGACTTCACATAGCCGCGGTCGGGCCGATACCCGTTGTCGTACATCGCGTACAGAATGCGGCGGTGCACCGGCTTCAGGCCGTCGCGCACCTCCGGCAGCGCGCGACCCACGATCACGCTCATGGCGTAGTCGATGTAGGAGTTCTGCATCTCCTGCTGGATATCGACCGGCTCGATGCGGTCGCCGCCCGAGGGCGGAAGCGAAGTCTCAGTCATGAATTGGTCTCCGTAGGAAGTCTGTCGTGATCAGGTGCGATTCGCGCGTCCGGGAATTCGAGGGCCTGCCCGCCGGGCCACAGGGGGCTCGGGGCTTGCCTCGCCGGGTTCCGGGGCTCGGCGATATGCCCCGAATGGAGTCCGGGGCATCGCCCCGCTCTCCCGTCCTCCCGGGGATTCCGGGGGTCAGGCCCCGGGTCGCCCGATCACACATCGAGGAAGCGAACGTCCTTGGCGTTGCGAGTGATGAAGCTGCGCCGAGCTTCGACGTCCTCACCCATGAGGATGGAGAACAGCTCGTCGGCCGCGGCCGCGTCGTCGAGGGTGACAAGACGCAGCACCCGCACGCTCGGATCCATGGTGGTCTCCCACAGCTCCTTCGGGTTCATCTCGCCGAGACCCTTGTAGCGCTGGATGCCGTCGTCCTTGTTGATCTTCTTGCCGGCGGCCAGACCACGCTCGAGCAGCCCGTCGCGCTCGCGGTCGGAGTAGGCGAACTCCGGCTCGGACCGCTGCCACTTCAGCTTGTACAGCGGCGGCATGGCCAGATACACGTGACCGTGCTCGACCAGCGGGCGCATGAAGCGGAACAGCAGGGTGAGCAGCAGCGTCGCGATGTGCTGGCCGTCGACATCGGCGTCGGCCATCAGCACGATCTTGTGATAGCGCAACTTGTTGATGTCGAACTCGTCGTGGATGCCGGTGCCGAACGCCGTGATGATGGACTGCACCTCGGTGTTCTTCAGCACACGGTCGATGCGTGCCTTCTCCACATTGATGATCTTGCCGCGCAACGGCAGGATCGCCTGATACATCGAGTCACGGCCGGACTTGGCCGAACCGCCGGCGGAGTCACCCTCCACGATGTAGATCTCGGACTTGCTCGGATCCTTGGAACGGCAATCGGCCAGCTTGCCCGGCAGGCCGCCGATATCGGTGGCGGACTTGCGCCGCACCAGCTCACGCGCCTTACGGGCCGCGACCCGCGCCTGCGCCGACGAAACCGCCTTCTGCACAATCGTCTTCGCGTCGGCCGGGTTCGCCTCGAACCAATGCGAGATGTGCTCGTTGCAGGTGCGCTGGACGAAGGACTTCACCTCGGTATTGCCGAGCTTGGTCTTGGTCTGGCCCTCGAACTGCGGGTCGGCGATCTTCACGCTCACGATGGCGGCGAGACCCTCACGGATGTCGTCACCGGTGAGGTTGCCTTCCTTCTCCTTGAGGAGCTTCTTGTCCTTCGCGTACTTGTTCACCACCGTGGTGAGCGCCGCGCGGAAGCCCTCCTCGTGGGTACCGCCCTCATGGGTGTTGATGGTGTTGGCGAAGGTGTGGACGGACTCGGAGTAGCCCGAGTTCCACTGCATCGCGACCTCGACCTCGTGACCGGTGCCCTTGCCGGTGAAGGACACGATCGAATTGTGGATCGGCTGCTTGGTGCGGTTGATGTGCTTGACGAAGTCCTCGAGACCACCCGGGTAGTAGTAGGTCCGGGTCTTCACCTTGGGCTCGGCGACGGGGGCGTTCTCGTCGAGGTGCTTGGGCGCCTCGGCGGTCTCGCTCACCACGTCGTCGGTGATGTCACCCTCGTGGATGCGCTGATCGGTCAGCGTGATGGTGAGGCCCTTGTTCAGGAACGCCATCTCCTGCAGGCGGCGGGCGACCGTCTCGAAGCTGAAGGTGGTGGTCTCGAAGATCTCCGGGTCCGGGAAGAACCGGATGGTGGTGCCGGTCTTCTTGGTCGGTTCGCCCTGGATCAGCTTGCCCGGCTTGGCGTCCTTGTACTCCTGGGTCCAGTGGTAGCCGCCGTAATCCACCTCGGCCTCGAGGCGGGTGGACAGCGCGTTCACCACGGAGATGCCGACACCGTGCAGACCACCGGACACCGCGTAGGACTCACCGTCGAACTTACCGCCGGCGTGCAGCTGGGTCATGACGACCTCGATGGTCGGCACACCCTGAGCGTGCATATCGGTGGGGATACCGCGGCCGTCGTCGACGACCTCGACACCACCGTCGGCCAGCAGCGTGACATCGACACGCGTGGCATGCCCGGCCATCGCCTCATCGACCGAGTTGTCGACGACCTCCCAGATCAGATGGTGCAGGCCGCGTTCACCGGTGGAGCCGATGTACATGCCGGGGCGCTTGCGTACCGCCTCCAGGCCCTCGAGCACCGTGATCGAGGTCGCGCTGTACGACTGGTTGCCCTTCTTGGTCGAGCCTTCTGCGTTGGAGTCCATGGCAGCCACTGGTGGGTAGCTCTCCTTACTTGCTGATCCTCCCGGCACAGTGCGGTGGCACGCGCGGAGCCCGTCAGACGCTGTCTGCTCGAGTACCCAGACGGTGTCTGCTCGAGAATTACGGGGGCTCACGCGCGGGCGCTGCGGAACGCGCCGGGAGGTATCGCCGCTAGTTACTCCTCCATCCTACTGGTACGACCGACAGAGAACCCACCTATGACACCCCTGAGTGGGCCGTAGGGTCATGAAATCGACCAGCGATATGACCCGCCATGGGTGCGGGGGGTTCCGAGAGCCTCAGCGGGCGATGTGAGCGCGGCCTCGCGTCCGTTTGCACAAGGGTTCTCCGTGATCTCCGGACGTTCCACGTGAAACAAACGCACTGGCGCGGGGATTCGCGATCTACCCGTACGTGTCGCGCGGTCCTCGGCCCTTGATATGCCGCTCGCCCTTGCGCCAACTCGGAGCGGTCGGGCCATTGATCCGGAGCTGTTTGACGACGCCGTTGCCGACCGCGGCCGCGATCTTGGCCAGGATCTGGGACTGGAACATGCGCAACTGGGTCGCCCAGGCCGTGGACTCGGCCTGAATGCTCAGCACGCCGTTCTCCAGTGAGATGGGCTGGGCATGGGACGCGATGTCCTCCCCCACCACACTGGCCCAGCGGCCGAAGACCGTGCCCTCGGCGACCTTCGCCGACCAGCCGCGGCCCTTGGCCAGCTGCATGGCCAGGGAGGCGAGGGTCTGCGGATCGCGCTCGTCCGGATGTGCGCCCGACCAGCCGCTGCGACGCCGCAGGGCACGGACACCGCCCTTGCGCGGCGAGGCCCGGCCCTGGCCCACCGACTTACCGGCCGCACGCGCTGCCGCGCGTGCCTCCTCGAGGGCTCGCCGGGCCAGGTCGACGCCGCGCAATTCCGGTTCCGGGCCCGTGGCACCGGGATTCGCGCCGGACGGGGTGCGGTCGTCGGCTTCGGGCGGCTCGGCCATCCACAACTCCTTCCACACCTGGGAATCCATGATCACCGTCGGTTCGTCACGTGATTCTGCCGCATCGCACCGACGGACTCACCGGCACGACGTGCCATTCGTCCGCGGTGTCACGCGGACGCCGACTCGGCTATCCGGGACGCCCGATGGTCGGCCTCGCCCGTGGTCTCCACCCGCAGCGGCACGGCATCCAATTCCGATGGGACGTCCTCGGGCACCGCGGCGGTGATCAGCACCTGCTCGGCGCCGGCGGCGACCGCGGCCAGGGCGGTGCGGCGCCGGCGATCCAGTTCGGCGAAAACGTCATCGAGGATCAGCACCGGATCGGTTCCGGCGGAACGCAACAGCTCGAAGGCCCCCAGCCGCAGGGCCAGGGCGAAGGACCAGGACTCGCCGTGGCTCGCGAAACCCTTCGCGGGCGCGGAGCCCAGCATCAGCTCCAGATCGTCGCGATGCGGACCGACCAGGCACACCCCGCGCTCCAGCTCTTTGGGACGCGCGGCGGCCAGCTCCCGCAACAGGATTGCCTCCAGGGCCTGCTCGTCATCGGCCTGTGGAACGCGCGCGGGATCCAGGAATTCCGGTGGCAGGCTCGCGCTGCGGTAACCGATTGTGGCGGGCCGCGATTCGGGCGCGATCTCTGAATAAGCCTGTGCAAGATGTGGATAAAGGTCGTGAACCAGCCGCAGCCGCTGCGCCAGCAGCACCGCGCCGTGCGCCGCGAGATGCCCGTCCCACACGTCGAGGGTGCTCATCTCCGCGCCGCGCGCACCCGAACGAGCATTGCGCCCAGCGGTTTTCAACAGTGCCGACCGCTGTCGCAGCACCTTGTCGTAATCCGCGCGCACACCGGCCAAACGCGGCAGCCGGGCGGTGGCCAGCTCGTCCAGGAACCGCCGCCGCTCCCCCGGGTCGCCACGCACCAGCGACAGATCCTCCGGCGCGAACAGCACCGTCTGGAGTATCCCCAGGATCTCCCGCGGCCGCCGCACCGGTGACCGATTGATCTGGGCCCGATTGGCCGTGCCCAGATTCAACTCCATGTCCACCCGCAGCTCGCGGCCGCTGTTGACCACCGTCGCGCCGATCCGGGCCTTCTGGGCACCGAGGCGGATGAGCGGCGCATCGGACGCCACCCGGTGTGAGCCGAGTGTGGACAGATAGCCGATGGCCTCGATCAGGTTGGTCTTGCCGTTCCCATTGGCACCCAGAAAAACCGTCCCACCGGGCGAAAGCTCGAGTTCGGCGGCTTCCCAGGACCGGAAATCGCGCAGTGACAGCGCACGCACGTGCATCCGGCTAGTCCACCATGCCCGCGATCGGCTGCAATACCGGCCCTGGCCGGTGATACACGAACGCGCGCGGCGAATCCGCCACACGCGCCGAGTTTTTCACAGGTTTGTCAACACTGTGCACAGGTATGTCGTCCGCGCCGATCAGCCCGGCAACCGCACCGGCATCAGCAGGTAGATGTAGTTGCCGCGCAGGGCCGAGAACGCGCCCGACTCCAGCTGCGCGGGCTCTTCCTCCGGCGCCGGCAGGAACACCGCCGGGCGGCTGGGGGTCGTGAAACCGAAGGTCACCCGGTCCGAATGCGCGGCGGACAGGCCGTCGAGTAGGTAGCCGGGATTGAAGGCGATAGTCAGCGGCTCACCACGGAAATCGGCCTCCAGCCACTCCTCGGCACGACCGGCGTCGTCACCACCGGCGGAGAGCAGCAGGCCCTCCTCGGAGAATTCCAGCCGGACCTGGGCGCCGCGCTCGGCCACCAGGGCCACACGCTTGATGGCCTCGGTCAGCGCGCCCACCGCGAGGGTGGCGATGGAGGTGTGCTCCTTGGGGAGCAACTGGCGGAACTTGGGGAATTCCGCATCGAGCAGGCGGGTGGTGGTGCGGCGGCCGCCGTTCACGATGCCCAGCAGGCCGTCGGTGCCGGTCCCGAACGCCAGCTGCACCGGCTGGTCGGACGCACCGAGGGTTTTCGCGGCCTCGGACAGGGTGCGAGCCGGGACCAGCACCGCGGTCTCCACATCGGCGCGACCGGGCTGCCATTCCAGCTCGCGCACGGCGAGGCGGAAACGGTCGGTCGCGGCCAGGACCACCTTGGGGCCCTCGATCTCGACGCGGATACCGGTGAGCATGGGAAGCGTGTCGTCGCGGCCAGCGGCCACGGCCACCTGCGAGACGGCCTCGGAGAACAGGTCCACGGCTAGTTCACCGGTCTGCGGAGGCAGCTCGGGAAGCTGAGGATAGTCCTCGACCGGCATGGTCGGCAGCGAGAACTTGGCGCTGCCACAGGCGATCAGCACGCGGGTGCCGTCGACCGACACATCGACGGGCTTGTTGGACAGCGCCTTGGTGATATCGGCCAGCAGGCGGCCCGACACCAGCACCTGACCCGGTCCGGCGACCTCGGCAGCCACCCGCATCTGCGCGGAGACCTCGTAATCGAAGCCGGACACCGTCAAGCCGTCCTCGTCAGCCACGAGGAGTACACCGCCGAGTACGGGAACCGGGGGCCGCGACGGCAGGCTGCGGGCCACCCAGGCTACGGATTCGGCGAAGTCCTCGCGGGCGACCCGAAACTTCATGCTTGCAAGCTCCATCGCCCGGTCTGTCCTCTCCACTGTCGGTCGTTCGGATCTTCGGATCGGTAATCGGCAGTCTCGCACAAGGGGCCGACACCAAACCGTACCTGCGCGAGACCGACGTGCCTAAGCCGACCCTCCGGCTCACCGCTGGAACTCTCGGTGGCTCTCAGTGGCGTTGCTTCTGAATCCCGGTGGAACCGACCTCTGTCGCCGCCCCTTCTCCTTGCGTCCCGATCGGGTGTGGAGGGGCTGTCGATCGGACCGTGCTCTCCCAACCCGAGATTCCACACACCCTGTTTTAGAAGAAGCTTTTCTAGAAGAAGAACTGAAGTAGTAGTAGGTCCTGTTAGTTCTGTGGACTTCGCCCGTTCCCGCAGGTCCGGCGGTGTGGCGGCGTGTGGATGTCGTCTGGGTGGCTCGAGGATGAACAGCGGGTGGCTGTGGAGTCGACGCGGTAGTTCCACAGCCATCCTCGAGCCATCCTCGAGTTGCTCCCCCATTCGGGGCCCGGCTACCCACATCAGGATGAAACCGGGGACTACCTCGAGGATTCCTCGAGGAGCTGACAAGGACTCCTCGAGGAATCCACAGCGCACAACTCCCATCCGCCCTGTTCAGAGCTCGAGGATGAATTCACCTGTTAGTCCTGTGGACTACTGCCTGTGCACCGTTGTGAGCAGCCACCTGGGGGCAACCCGGTGGACAACAGTGGGATTCCTCGAGGAATCCACACACCTTCCTCGAGGAATCCTCGAGGAGTCCACAACCCCGGAAAACAAAGAACCCCACGTCAGATGACGTGGGGTCCTGTGGATTGTGGATCAGCGCGAACGTTGTTTGATTCGGGCTGTGAGTTCTTGAACCTGGTCGTAAACCCGGCGCCGCTCGGTCATCTCCTTGCGCACCTTCTTCTCGGCGTACATGACCGTGGTGTGGTCGCGGCCGAAGGCCTGGCCGATCTTGGGCAGCGATAGGTCGGTGAGCTCTCGGCACAGATACATGGCGATCTGCCTGGCCTGCGCCAGCGGACGCGCCTTACCGGGACCGGTCAGCTCCTCCAGCGTCGTATTGAAGTACTCCGCGGTCACCGCCATGATCGTGGCCGCCGTGATCTCCAGCGTCGCGGTGTCCGGCATGAGGTCGCGCAACACCACCTCGGCCAGCGACAGATCCAGCGGCTGCCCGTTCAGCGACGCGAACGCCGTGACCCGGATGAGTGCGCCCTCGAGCTCGCGGATATTGCGCTCCACCCGGCTGGCGATGAGCTCGAGCACATCGTGCGGCACGTCGAGGCGGTCCATGCGGGCCTTCTTGCGCAGGATCGCGATGCGGGTCTCGAGCTCCGGCGGCTGCACATCGGTGATGAGTCCCCACTCGAAGCGGGTGCGCAGCCGCTCCTCCAGCGTCGCCAACTGCTTCGGCGGCCGGTCGGAGGACACCACGATCTGCTTGTTGGCGTTGTGCAGGGTGTTGAAGGTGTGGAAGAACTCCTCCTGGATACCTTCCTTGCCCTCGATGAACTGGATGTCGTCGACCAGCAGGATGTCGGTCTCCCGGTAGCGGCGCTTGAACGCCACCTTCCGGTCGTCACGCAGCGAGTTGATGAAGTCGTTGGTGAATTCCTCGGTGGACACGTACTTCACCCGCATGCCCGGGAACAACCGCTGGGCGTAGTGGCCGGCCGCGTGTAGCAGGTGCGTCTTGCCCAAACCCGAAGCGCCCCAGACGAACAGCGGGTTGTAGGCGCGGGCCGGAGCCTCCGCGATGGCCACCGCCGCGGCGTGCGCGAAGCGGTTGGACGCGCCGATGACGAAGGTCTCGAAGGTGTACTTCGCGTTCAGGCTGGCCGAGGACGGCGCGGGCGCGGGCTCGCGCTCGGGCGTCCGGTTGAAATAGGTCGGCCAGGAATTGCGGACGTTGACCACCGGCTCGTCGTCGTGCGATTCGTCGACCGGCCGACGCGCGACAGCCTCGTCCTGGTACCGCGGCGCGGGTTCGTCGGCGTACCGCTGGGGCGCGGGCTCGTCCACGTAGCGCTGGGACGAGGGCTCGTCCACGTAGCGCTGGGGCGCGGGCTCATCGGAATACCGTTGCGGCGCGGGCTCGTCCGAGTACCGCTGCGGCGCGGGACGGACCGGTTCGTCGTCGGGATCCGGCGAGAACAGCGACTCCTGTCCGGGCGGTAGGGGCGCGCCGCGGTGGTTGTCGCGGCGTCGGGCCGGGGCGGGCGGCTCGCCGACCAACCTCGGCAACTCTTCGGCCATCGGCGGCTGCCCGAATTCCACAGGTGGATAAGCATCTCGATCGTCGTACTCGACCGGGTAGTCCTGAGGAGGCAGGTAGCGGGGCGCCGCGTACTCCGGTGGGTTCTGGTACATCGGCTGTGAACGCTCCGCCATGGGCGGTTCGGGCTGGTACGCCGGAGGCGCCGGCTCGGGTTCACGGGGGCGTTCGGGCCGGGTGGTCATGCGCGCATGCCGCGGGGCATTCCCCGAGCGACCGGCGGGCGGATTCTGTTGCGCGCGAATGCGCACCCCCAGACCCTCGACCTGGAGTCCGCGGCGGGCCAGGGATCGCAGAATGAGCTCCCGCAGGTCGCGCTCGACCGTGACCTGCGCCATCGTGCCCGGCACCGACAGCAGAGCGAACCCCTGCGCGAAGGTGATCGGTTCGATAGTGTTGAGCCACGCCTTGTGAGCCTTGCTGACCGGCTGGATCTCCCCATCCGCGGAACCGGTCGCCAATTCGGCGATCACCTCCGGCCAGACAGCGGTCAGCACATTCTGCTCGTCGTCCACGAACGTAGTCCTCCCCGGATGTAGGTCGATAGGAGCAGACGGCCCGTGCTGCTCGGCTCCCCCAGTCACCGGGCGTCGGCGAGGCTGCGTCGGCCCTACGAATATGCCACTCCAGGGGTATTTCCACACAATTATCCACAGATGTGGACAACCTGGGGATACGCCAGACCGCGTGTCTGATCCGCTGAATCGGGCGCGTACCTGCGGCTTCACAGCAATCGGCTGGCAAAGGTGATCGCAGTCGCAATGGAGGACTGGCAAGGACCGTACACGAACGGTCGCCGCGACACGAACGCGCTGGAGGTCGCCACGCGACGACTGATCTGGTGAGTTCGGGGTCACGCGTCGGGAACGCCCAGAATCGCTGTTGCGCGGGACGGCCGGTACGAGGGCACGGCCGGTCACGAGTCTCGACTGTGCGCTGAGGCTCGGGAAGGCAAGGAGCCTCCTACCCCCGAGTTTGACCCTCGTCGAGGGGGTAAGTACCCTTCTACAGTCACCCTATGGTGCGGTGGCGGCTGTCTGCTGCCCGTGCCGACAAGGGTATTGCACCGATGGACTCCCGTCCGTCGAGAGCACCGTTTCACCGACAAGCTTCGGGCGTCACCGGACGCCCACCACCTAGAGGAGTGTTGACCGTGGCCAAGGGCAAGCGGACGTTCCAGCCGAACAACCGTCGTCGGGCGCGGGTCCATGGGTTCCGTCTCCGGATGCGCACCCGTGCGGGCCGCGCCATCGTGTCGGCGCGCCGTGGCAAGGGCCGCGCCAAGCTCACGGCCTGATTCGGTAACCCCGGAGTGCGGCGTCGTATGTGCGACTCGCCGTCCGGTCTCCGGTCCCCCATCCGCCCGCACTCCGCTGGATGCTCAGGTGCTGCCTGAGCCCTACCGGCTGCACCGGCGCATCGACTTTTCCCGGACGGTGCGCCAGGGCCGGCGGATCGGGAGACGGGACCTCGTTGTGCACGTACTGCTACACGACGATCAGTCGAGCGGATCGACCCCGGCCATCCGGGTGGGCGGTCCGCGTTTCGGCTTGATCGTCAGCAAGGCGGTGGGTCCGGCGGTGGTACGCCACCGGGTGGCCCGCCGCCTGCGTCATATCTGCGCGAGCTTGACGGCCGAATTGCCCGGCGGCGCAGACGTTGTCATTCGCGCCCTGCCGGGTGCCGCCGACGCTCCCTCCGACGAACTGCTGCGCCAGTTGCACAGCGGATTGCGCAAGCTCGGCGCCCTCTCATGAACGCACTGCGCGCCGCTGCCCGGCTACCGGCCAAAGCTCTGATATTCCTCATCGAGCTGTATCGGACCTATATCTCCCCCACCCGCATGCCGGTGTGCCGATTCACCCCCACGTGTAGTGAGTACGCGGTGACGGCCCTGCGCACCCGCGGACTGTTCGTCGGGCTCGGACTGACGGCCGTCCGCTTGGCGAAATGTGCGCCCTGGCACCCTGGTGGGTGGGACCCCGTTCCGGAGCGCAAGCACCGGCACGCGGCATCAGCTTACGAAGGATCATCGCCCGCGGTGACCGGCGATACGAATGACGGGAGTGCATAGCGTCGTGCTCGACTTCATCTATTACCCGGTGTCGGCCATTCTGTGGTTCTGGCACCAGGCATTCGGGTATGTGCTGGGCAAGAACAGCGGATTCGCCTGGGCACTGGCCGTGGTGTTCCTGGTGTTCACGTTGCGGCTGGTGCTCTACACGCCGTTCGTGAAGCAGGTGCGCACCACCCGGCAGATGCAGGAGCTGCAGCCCCAGATCAAGGAACTGCAGAAGAAGTACAAGAACGACCGTCAGCAGATGACGGTCGAGATGCAGAAGCTGCAGAAGGAGCACGGCTTCAACCCGCTCATGGGCTGTCTGCCGGTGCTGCTGCAGGTTCCGGTGTTCCTCGGTCTGTTCCACGTGCTGCGGTCGTTCAACCGAACCGGTCACGGGATCGGGCAGCTGGGTATGACGCCCTACGACAACGCGCACACCCCGAACTACATCTTCGGTGTGGACGACGTCCAGTCCTTCCTGAGTGCCCGGCTCTTCGGCGCTCCCCTCTCGGCCTACATCACCGAGCCCGCCACCGTGCTGCAGTCCTTCGCGGACTACGGCGGCGTGCCGAGCAAGGTGGCCATCGCGGCGGTCTCGATTCCGCTCATGGTGATCGCCGGTATCGCGACCCACATGAACGCCCGAGCCTCGGTGGCCCGGCAGTCGGCGGAGGCGGCGGCCAACCCGCAGGCCGCGATGATGAACAAGCTGGCGCTGTACGTGTTCCCGCTCGGCGTGCTCGTCGGTGGTCCGTTCCTCCCCGTCGCCATCCTGATCTACTGGGTCTCCAACAACATCTGGACCTACGGGCAGCAGCACCTCGTCTTCGGCCGTATCGAGAAGGAAGAAGAAGAGAAGAAGCGGGCCGCTCTGGAGCGTCGAGCGCAGAACGCCCCGAAGCCGGGCGCCAAGCCGGTCGACGTCCGTAAGAAGCAGGCGCCCGCCAAGGTCGAGGACGCCAAGGCCGATGCCGTCGAGGACGCGCCGCAACCGTCCCAGAACGGGGCCAAGCCCGCGCCCGGCGCCAAGCCGAACACCGCCAAGAAGCGTTCCGGTAATCGTGGTCGCGCCAATCAGAAGCGGCGTCGCTGAGACTTACAACTCCAGATGAAGGAAACAACCATGACTGTTGAAACCGACGGAGGGGATCCCACTGTGACGGCAGCGACGGCGGCCCCGGACGCCGCGACCGACGCCGAGGAAGCCCTCATCGAAGAAGGTGAGATCGCCGGCGACTACCTGGAGCAGCTGCTGGACGTCCTCGACTTCGACGGCGATATCGACCTCGATGTCGAGGGCGACCGCGCCGTCGTGAGCATCGACGGCGGCAAGGATCTGTCGAAGCTGGTGGGTCGTCGCGGTGAGGTCCTGGACGCGCTCCAGGAGCTGACCCGGCTGGCCGTGCAGCAGGCGACCGGTGTCCGCAGCCGGCTCATGTTGGATGTCGCGGGCTGGCGCGCCAAGCGTCGTTCGGAGCTGAGCGCGCTCGGTACCGAGGCCGCTAAGCGAGTGCTGGAGACCGGTGAGCGTGAAGCCCTCTCCCCCATGACTCCGTTCGAGCGCAAGATCGTCCACGATGCCGTGGCCGCTCTCGACGGCGTCGTGAGCGAGAGCGAGGGCGTCGAGCCGAACCGCCGCGTGGTGGTGCTCCCCGCCTGACACGCGGTCTACAGCGGTAGGGCCCCCGGGTTGCAGAGACCCGGGGGCCCTACGCTTATCTGAGGTTGTCCCCCCGTCGCAATTCGCCACCGTGCGAGGGGGTTCGGGGGCGCGATCCCCCGAGAGTCCCGCAGGGTTGGGCAAGTTCGTTCGGAAGGATGTTTCACGTGGAACCTGACACCGAGATGACCGCTCCGGGTCCGGTCGATCCCCCGGCCGCGGCCGCGGTCGTTTTCGGCGATCGGCTCGACAAGGCCCGGCTCTACTACACCGCTCTCGCGACCGCGGGTGTGGAGCGCGGATTGATCGGTCCCCGTGAGGTTCCCCGGCTGTGGGATCGCCACATCCTCAACTGCGCGGTGATCGGCGACCTCATCCCCCACGGGATGCGGGTGGTCGATATCGGCAGCGGCGCGGGTCTGCCCGGTATCCCGCTCGCCATCGCGCGGCCCGATCTTCGAATCACCTTGGTGGAGCCGCTGCTTCGCCGGACGGTTTTCCTGGCCGAGTTCGTCGCCGAGGCGGGACTCGACAATGTCCTCATCGTGCGTGGCCGCGCCGAGCAGGCGGGTGTGAAGAAGGAGGCGGGCGGCGCGGACATCGTCACCTCCCGCGCGGTCGCTCCCCTGGCGAAGCTGGCGGGGTGGTCGATGCCGCTGGTCCACGAACACGGACGGATGCTGGCGCTCAAAGGGATCAGCGCCGCCGAGGAACTCGAGCGTGATCGTGACGAGCTGACCAAGGCGGGGGCGGGGCACGCCGAGGTGATGGAATGCGGTGTGGGACTGCTGGAGACGCCGACCTTCGTCATCAGTGCCGAACGTCTCGCCCGCGCCGAGCTCCGCGCGGAACGTAAGGGCGGGGGTCGTGGGACCGGTCGCCCGAAGCGTCACTGACGAAGCTTCGGCGCATTCGCGGTCGTGTTGTTTCATGTGAAACATGAAGCCGGTCGCGACCTTTGAGCGGGCCTGCGGGCGCCATGCTCGCGAACAGTGTCGTGTTCCTCCGAGTTTTCCGAGACTCGAAGGTGTGTCGCGGTGCGAAGCTGTCCGTTCAACTTCCGTATTGTGTCCTCTACTGGCAAGCTAATGAACGTCGAGCGTGAACGACTTCCAGCCGATTCGAGCCAGCCCTCGGTGACAACGCAGCGTCGCGGCCGTTGCTGCCGAGTGCGCGAAATTCTGCTCGGCCATGTGTCTTTGAGTTCTTCGGGTTAGGAGCCTGTATGTCCAACGGTCCGGCGAATGTTTCACGGGAAACAACGTCCCGGGTTCCCGGCATGCTCGATAGCGGTCCCTTCGAAACCGACGAGTTCAGCCGCACCCCGTTCGGGAACATCTCCGCTAGCGAGACTCCGATCGCCGCCGAAGCGCAGCGCGCGAGTCAGGTGCTGTCGGGTACCAATGCTCAGATTCCGCGGCCACACGAACAGCGCATCATCACCATCGCCAATCAGAAGGGCGGCGTAGGCAAGACCACCACAGCCGTGAATCTGGCTGCCGCGCTCGCTATTCAGGGCATGCGGGTGCTCGTCATCGATCTGGACCCGCAGGGCAATGCCAGCACCGCGCTCGGCATCGAACACCACTCGGGCATCCCCTCCAGCTATGAACTCCTCATCGGTGAGTGCGCGGTGAGTGACACCATCCAGCAGAGCCCGCACAACGAACGGCTGCTCTGCATTCCGGCCACCATCGACCTCGCGGGCGCCGAGATCGAACTCGTCTCCATGGTCGCTCGCGAAGGCCGGCTCAAGGCCGCCATCCAGGAGGCCAACCTCGCCGGGTACGACATCGACTACGTCATGATCGACTGCCCGCCGTCGCTGGGTCTGCTCACCGTCAATGCGCTCGTCGCCGCCAAGGAGGTGCTGATCCCCATCCAGTGCGAGTACTACGCACTCGAGGGCGTGGGGCAGCTGCTCCGCAATATCGGTCTGGTGCAGGCGCACCTGAATCCCGAATTGCATGTCTCCACCGTCGTTCTCACCATGTACGACGGCCGCACCAAGCTCGCCGACCAGGTGGCCGAGGAAGTGCGCTCGCACTTCGGTGAGGCGGTGCTGCGCGCGGTCATCCCCCGCAGCGTCAAGGTGTCGGAGGCTCCCGGGTACGGCATGACCGTCCTCGATTACGATCCGGGCTCGCGAGGTGCGATGAGCTACCTCGATGCCGGGCGTGAGATCGCGGCGCGCACTTCGGCGCGCCAGACCGCGTCTGCGCCCGCTTCGGACGCACAATCCGGTATGTAGGTGAATCTCGGTGGCGGTGAACGGTGAACAACGGAAGGGGTCGGTAGGCCGATGAGTCAGGCGAAGAAGGGGGGACTGGGGCGCGGCCTCGCGGCACTGATCCCGACCGGCCCGGCGACCACGCCCGGTGGGCTCGGCAGTGCCGCCGCCAATGTTGTCATCGGCCTCGACCCGGTCGGTCCGCAACCCGCGTCGGGATTCCTGCATCGTGTCCCCGATCCGGTCGAGGGTGCGGATGGCAGGGACGCGGGTGCGGTGTACCGGGAGATTCCGCCACAGCAGATCGAGCCGAACCCCAAGCAGCCGCGCACCGTCTTCGAAGAAGAGGCGTTGGCCGAACTGGTGCATTCCATCAAGGAATTCGGTCTGATGCAGCCCATCGTGGTGCGTCAGGTCGAGGCCGGGCCGGTCCCCCGCTATCAGCTCATCATGGGTGAGCGGCGCTGGCGGGCCGGCCAGGAGGCGGGTCTGGACGCCATCCCGGCCATCGTGCGCGAGACCGCGGACGACTCCATGCTTCGAGATGCGTTGCTGGAGAACATCCATCGGGTGCAGCTGAACCCGCTCGAAGAGGCGGCCGCCTACCAGCAGCTGCTGGAGGAGTTCGGCGTCACCCATGAGGAACTGGCCTCGCGGATCGGTCGTTCGCGTCCGGTCGTCACGAATATGATCCGCCTGCTGAAGCTTCCGATTCCGGTGCAGCGGCGGGTGGCGGCCGGCGTGCTCTCGGCCGGGCATGCCCGCGCTGTGCTGGCGCTGGAAGCCGGGGCCGAGGCGCAGGAGGCGCTGGCCGCGCGGATCGTGGCGGAAGGCATGTCGGTCCGGGCCACCGAGGAAGCCGTCACACTGGCGAACCGGGATCCGGACGCCGCGGTCACTCCCCCGGCGTCCAAGCGCAAGCCGATACAGATGCCCGGTCTGCAGGACGTGGCGGAGCGGTTGTCGGAGTCCTTCGACACTCGCGTGACGGTGAGTCTCGGCAAGCGCAAAGGCAAGATCACTGTCGAGTTCGGCTCCATCGATGACTTGGAGCGAATTGTCAGTCTCATGGAGCAGTCGAAGCCCTAGAGTGGGTCCACCCCGAGGGTCGCGGCGGAAACGTCACTGTGACGCTCGGGTTTATGGCCCTGGAGAGGCGTGAAGCGTTGATCCCTTATTCTTGCTGGCGAGCACTGTGTGATGCGGCGTGAGTGTGGATGAATCAGACAGCTGGAGGCTGAGCAGAGCGGTGTCGACCAGCGTGACCGCACTTACCCTCGGCGGACTCGACAAACTTCCGGCACATGCGCGGCGGTGCGTGTTCTGGGAGATCGATCCGGCCGTGGCGGCGGATTCCCATAGCTTCAGTGACCCGACCTTCGAGAAGGAGGCCTGGCTCTCCACCGTCATGCTGCAGTGGGGATCCTGCGGGCAGGTCGCCATGGTGGAGGACAGACCGGCCGGGTGCGCGCTCTACGCGCCACCCAGCGCGGTGCCGCGCGCCGGACTGTTCCCCACGTCCCCGGTGAGCCCGGACGCGGTGCTGCTGACCACGCTGAGCGCCGAAATGCCGTATCAGGACACGGATGTAGCCCATCAGCTGATTCAGGCCGTGGTGGCCGATCTGGTGCGCCGTGGTGTCCGGGCCATCGAGGCATTCGGTATTCGCCGGGATCCGCCGACCACCTCCATGCCGGCCATCGGTTCCATGACGCTGCGCGAGCGGATCGGCACGCCGCTGCGTTCCCGTACCCCGGCCGGGTGTTCACCCGAGCAGTGCATGATCGAGGCCGACTTCCTCGAGGACGTCGGCTTCAAGGTGGTCGCCTCGCATCACCGATTCCCGCGTCTGCGATTGGAACTGGATCATGAGCACCTGTGGAAGGAAGACGTCGAGCACGCGCTCGATCAACTCCTCGCCGCGGCGGCGCTGACCATGCCCACGCGTATCGCCACGCGCTAGGGCAACCCGCCCACTCCCCTGACGAAAAACCCCGCCGTCCAGCAACCTGGGATGGCGGGGTTGTTTCATGTGAAACATTCGACCGGGCGATGTCGGGGCTGGAACCCCGCTCCCTTTTGGTTCGGGGGCATGACCCCCGAGCGCTTCGCCTCAGAGGCGGTCGGCGGCCGCCAGTTCCTCGGCAAGCAGTTCGGCGAAGGTGTAAGTCCCCGTGGGCTGATCGTCCTGGCCGAGCAGGTACAGCCGCTTCACGGAGATCAGGATGGCCTCGGCGATCACGTCGCGCATGCGCGGGTTGGTCAGCACCGAGGAGTCGTAATCATTGGTCAGGTAACCGATGTCGACCTGCACGGTCGGCATCTTGGTGAGCCGCAGCAGATCCCAGGTGCGGGCGTGAGTCCGGCAGTCCTGCAACGAGGTTCGCGCCACGATCTCGCGCTGAATGAATCCGGCCAGCACCTGTCCGATCATGGAGGTGGAGCCGTGTGAATTGCCGAAGTGAAAGCTGGCCACACCGCTGGCGGAGCCGCTGTCATTGCTGGCGCAGCGCAGCGAGATCATCAGGTCGGCGTCGAAGGTATTGGAGGTCTCGGCCCGCTCGGCGTCGGAGGGGTTGGCACCCCACGGCCGCGACAGGAAGGTCTCCATACCGGTTGCGGCCATCCGTCCTTCGAGTCGGCTGGCCAGATCCCAGAGGATCTCCGACTCGTAGACGTCACCGAATTCGGTCGGCACCGCCGAACCCTTGTCCGGCCCGCCCAGGCCCGGATCGATCACGATCCGCTTGCCGGTGAGCTGTGGCCCGGCCCGGTGCACCACCTCTTCTTCGGCGATGCGGTGCGGATTGCCGCCGGTGACGCGGGCGCCCAGCAGATCCAGCGAACGCAGCGTGTCCGGACCGCAGATGCCGTCCGAGGACAGCCCGATCTCGCGCTGGAACGAGGTGAGCGCGTCGTGGGTGTGCGGCCCGAAGTAGCCGTCCACCCGGTGCACATAGAAGCCCAGGTCCTGCAGTCGGCGCTGGAGGGTGGCGACATCGTCGCCGTACAGCGGCGCGGACAGCTGATAGATCAGAGTGCGCGCGCCGAGGCGGTACGAGGCCTCCTTCAGTGCGCGATAGGTGGCCGGACCGACCACGCCGTCGACCAGGAGACCGCGGTGCTGCTGAAAAGCACGCACCGCGGAGTCCAGATCATGGTCGAAGATGGCGTCGGCGTCCTTCCAGTACTCCCCGATCGGACCCGAGGGGTCGCTGTTGGGATGAGAACGCAGGAACCCGAGGCTTGCCAGGGTGCTCCGAACCTCTGCTACGGCTGGACCTGTATCGCCGTGACGAAGTCGGTGCATGCGTGAGAGCCCTTTCCTTCCGCCAACCCGGGTACCCACTCATGCGGCGGTTCACACCTTCGCACGACCGGAGCGTCGAATGATTGTTTCAGACCCGGACCGAATTTCGGCAACTGTCGAGTGCAGGCATCCTAACCCTGGCGCCGGCGTGAGGGGCCGAAGGCGGTAGCTTGCGTAACCACCGGGCCCCTCGGCGCCGAAATTCTATCCGGCGTTGTCAAAGAACATCGTGCAGTTCACGCAAGAGGGCGGCCTTCCCCTTTGCTCCCACGATCCGCTTGGTCTCCTTGCCCCCTTGGAACAGGACCATGGTGGGCAACGACAGGATCCCGTAGTGCCTCGAGGTCTCCGGATTGTTGTCGGCATCGAGCTTGGCGATGGTGATCTTGTCCGCATGGGCGGCGGCGATCTCCTCGAGCACGGGAGCGACCATCTTGCACGGGCCGCACCAGGCCGCCCAGAAGTCGACGAGCACCGGCTTCTCGCTGAGCAGCACGTCGTCGGCGAAGGTGGCGTCGGTCACCGTCTTGGTGGCGCTGGTCTTGGCGTCGACGGTGTTTCCTTCAGGCATGCCCTTGCTCCTTAGTTGTTCACTTCCACCGGCTGACCGGCGTGATCGAGGGTGTTGCTGGTGATGTCACCCTGTTCGGCGAGCCAGCGCTCGGCGTCGATCGCCGCGCGGCAGCCGGTGCCGGCGGCGGTGATGGCCTGCCGGTAGGTGTGGTCGACCAGATCGCCGGCGGCGAAGACGCCCGGGACCGAGGTGTAGGTGCTCTGGCCGTGGACCAGCACGTAGCCCTCGCCGTCCAGATCGACCTGGCCGCGCACCAGTTCGCTGCGCGGGTCGTGGCCGATGGCGACGAACAGGCCGGTGGCTGCCAGCTCGGAGGTCTCGCCGGTGCGGGTATCGCGCAGCGTCAGGCTGGTGACGCTGGTATCGCCGTGCACCGCAACGACTTCCGAGTTCAGGACGAAGCGGATCTTCTCGTTGTTCTTGGCCCGCTCCAGCATGATGCGGGAGGCGCGGAACTCCTCGCGGCGGTGAATGATGGTGACCGAGCTGGCGAATTTGGTGAGGAAGGTCGCCTCCTCCATGGCCGAGTCGCCGCCGCCTACCACCACGATGTCCTGGCCCTTGAAGAAGAAGCCGTCACAGGTGGCGCAGGCGCTGACGCCGCGGCCGAGCAACTCCTGCTCGCCGGGGACGTTCAAATAGCGGGCCGCGGAACCCATGGCGAGGATCACGGCATAGGCCTCGTAGACCTCGTCGCCGACGGTCACCTTCTTGATGGGACCGGTCAGGTCGAGGGCGTCCACGTCCTCGGTGCGGATGTCGGTGCCGAAGCGCTTGGCCTGCTCTCGCATCTCCTCCATGAGGTCGGGGCCCATGATGCCCTCGCGGAAGCCGGGGAAGTTCTCGACCTCGGTGGTAGTCATGAGCGCGCCGCCGAACTGGGTACCCTCGAAGAGCAACGGTTCCAGTTCCGCACGGGCGGCGTACACCGCGGCGGTGTAGCCGGCCGGACCGGAACCGACGATGATCAGGTCGCGAACAGGCGTGCTCAAGGTGGCCCTCCGAAGCTGTTGTGGAGAATCTCGATCGCTCGAACGTGAGCGTGTCGGTCAACAACAGCCTAAACGCTGTTGTTCCCGTGCCTGATCGCCCTCCGCTTCGCTCCGGGCAAGCGGCAGGGCGGTGGAGGCGGCCGCGGCCAAGGCGAGGTCTATGGGGAAGCTCGATTCTTCTTTCCTCCACTGCGCTCCCCCGCTCCATCGGTCCTAATCGAGCTGGGCCGCGAACCTTTCGGGGATCGAGCAGTATTCGTGTCTAGCCGATATCGGCGCGTCCGAGCACCTGCGGATTGCCTGGGCCACAGCCGGTTCCGAGCACCGCCGCGGTGATCTGCGGCGGTTTCGGCCCGGCGAGCAGCACCAGCACTCCCGGACTGCCGGAGAAGACGACGCTGCGGGAGCCGAGCACCTGGCGGTCCAGACCGGCCGCCTGCAGGCACGTGGCGAGCGCGTTGCCCGCCGCCAGCGGGCCGGTGATGTCGTGACGGCCCATGGCGGTGAGGACGGCCGTCGGCGCCAGATCGGCATCCAGCGCGGCCTCGGCGGCCGGTCGGGCGGAGGGGGCCACGGTGTGGGTGCTGACGGCGTCCACGGCCACCACGGCGCCCGCGACCACGGCCGCGGCGGCCGCGGCGACGGTGAGCCAGCGCAGGCGGCGGGACGGGGCCTCGAGCTGGACGGGCTCGGCCTCCTCCTCGGATTCGGGGAGGGGCTCGGGTTCCTCGAGTTCGCGGGGGTCGAGCCGGCCGGTGTCGAAGATGGAGTCGCCGAAGACGGGCAACGGGGCGGTGGATGGCGGGGCCGGACGGGTGATGCGGGTGACCGGGAGCGGCGCGGTGGGCAGCCGGGTGACGGTGGCGAGCCGGTCCGCGGGACCGGTGCCGTGGTCGTGGTCGTCGCCGGTGGCGAGATCTTCGATCATGCGTTCCAGGCGGGCGGTCACCTCGGCGGGCATGGGGTGGGCGATGTGTTCGTCGCGGCCGAGGTCGCGCAGGCGATCGTCGACGCGGTCGAGTGAGCGCAGATAGCGCATGGCCGCCGGGTCGCGTCGGACCGCGGGCCAGAGTCGCTCGGATTCTTCCGGCGGCAGCGCGCCGCCGTGCAGATCGGCGAGCAGTTCGGTGGAGAAGGGCGGCGTGGGCACCTCGGTACCCGCCATTGCTCCTCCTGTGTCCTCCATTGCCCCTCCAGGGCTTCGAGTTGGAATCGCAGACCTGTCTTTGTATCTGACGCATCGGAACCGTACAAGGTTCCACCGAAATTGCGGTGTTCGAGTGGAATTCAATTCATGGTGTGGCGGTGTGCAATTCACGCAAGTGCGCCTCGAGTCGCCTGCGCCCGCGCGCGCAGCGGCTCTTGACCGTTCCCTCCGGAATGCCCAGCAGCGCAGCGGCATCCGCGACGGAGTAGCCCTCCAGCTCCACGGCGACCAGGGCGGTGCGCTGGTCGGCCGGCAGCGTGAACAGCGCCGCATCGACCAGGAGCGTGGCCTCCAGGGCCGCGAAATCGTCCCGGGGACAGCGTGGTTCGTCCGCGGTGTCCTCGGGCAGCGGTTCGGTGCGGCGCAGCTTGTTGCGGCGGATGCGGTCCAGGCAGGCATTGACCACGATGCGGTGCAGCCAGCTGCGCACCTCGGCGTCGCCGCGGAAGGCGGCCGCGCCCCGGTGCGCGGACAACAGGGCGTCCTGGAGCGAGTCGGCGGCGTCCTCGGGGCTGTAGGAGGCGCGTAGCGCGGTCTGCCAGAGGTGGTCGCGGTGGCGGCGCAGCAGTTCGGCGAAGGCGTACGGCGCGCCGCCGACGTGGGCGGCCAACAGGTCGCGATCGCTGACTTGCCGCGCTTCAACGAGTTCGTTCGCTGACGACAAATGCATCCCCTCAGAACAGCGCGCACGGGCCTGTTCAGGGACCGAGCGTCACCGAAATTTGTGGCCTGTCATCCGGGACCGTAGAAGCCGGCGCCCGGGAGCTCCCCTTGCCGAGAGTACGCAAGATCGTATCGAGGATAACGATTCGGTCGCCGTGAATTGCACGAAAAAGCACTGGTAGCGGATGTTTGGTCTGATTCGCGCGATCCGATTGTGATAAGCGCTCGAATGGCTCGACAGTCCGGGTTCGAGGCCCGAGCGCGGGGAGGCGGAGCGCTCGTCTGGACCGCGGCGTGATAGACCTCCGGCTGGAAGCGGAGGAGCGAACGGCTCCACAGATCCGCGCCTCGCAGGAGTGCAGGAGCGAAGAACGAGAACCTTCGGCTCCATGGACCTGCGCCTCGGCCGCGACCGCCTCCACCTCTCTGCGGCTTGCCCAGCGCGCAGCGGAGGGTGGATTCAGATGCTCGACTCGAAGCGGATTTCGGCGATCGAGGACTGGAACTGTCCGCCGTTGTTGGCCAACTGGGTGATCCACACCAGCACATAGCGGGCGGGCTGGTCGGCCCGTACCGGAATCTCGGTGGTGCCGTCGCCGAGCACCGCCGACCCGATCAGCTGGGTCTGATCCAGGGTCGGCGAGGCGGTCGGCGAGGTGCGGATCTCGACCTGCGTTCCGGGCGAGGGCGATTCGATGATCACCTTGGTCAGCTTGCTGGGGCTGCCCAGGGTGGTGAGCACGCCCACGCCCTTCTTCAGGGCGGGGAACTGCTGGAAGTAGGCGTCGGTGCGCCACGTGGTGGCCGGGTTGTTGTCCAGCACCGACCCGATGCTGCCGACATTGTCGGGGGTGCCCTCCGGGGAGAACACCGTGGCGCCGGTGACCGGCACCGGCACGCCTCCCGTGGCCGGGGCGCTGGCGGGCGCCTGGGACGCGCCCGGGCTGGACGGCGGGGCCGCCGAGCTGGTGAGGCCGATATTGCGCTGTTCGTTGAGCGGCGCGTTGGAGGAGCCGGGCGCGAAGACGCTCAGCAGCCACCAGATGATGACGCCGACCACCAGCGCGGCCAGTATGCCCAGACCGACCAGGATCCACATCATCCGCTGCGAGCGTTCCTTCTCGGCGGCGAGCAGTTCCGGATCGGCGAGGGTCTCATCGGGTGCGCTCGGCGGCTTCTGGCCCAGGCGCAGCACCGGGATGAAGTCGGTCTTCTGGTCCACCACCGACGCCTGCTCCAGCACGTGCTGGACCGTCGCGGCGGTGCGCACCCCCTTGTTGGACTCCAGCGACCGGACCGCGACCGCGGAGATCTCGAAGGGCACCTCGGGCCGAATCGTCCTGGGCTCCACCGGAGTTCCGTCCGGACCGAAGTCGGCCAGCGGCAGGCCGCCGACGGTGGCCACGCTGCCCGAGAGGCCGCCGATGCGGATGGGCCAGCGGGCGGTGATGAGCGCGTAGAGCATGGCGCCCAGACCGCGCACATCGGATTGGGCATCCGAGTCGGACAGCGTGCCCGGGAAGGCCAGCACGGCGTCGCCGGCCGCGCTGATGCGCACCCGGTCGGGATGGTCGATGGACAGCGAACCGCCGCCGCGGTGCGCCATTTCGGCCGCGGCCGCCAGCGCCCGGATGGCGCGGGCCGCACCGATCGGCGACGGCACGGTGTCGGCCATCTCCTTGAGCGAACGGCCCGGCGTCCACTCGGCCACCACGATGCCTCCGGAGGAGCCGCGCACCACGTCCAGCACGCGGGCCAGACCGGGCGAGTTGATCCGGCCCAGACGCAGCGTTCGGGACAGAATGGCCTGTGGCCCATCGTGCCCGGAGTTGTCGGTGGCCTGCTGGTCGGCGTCGACGAAGGTGAGGGCGACCTCGCGGTCCAGCTTCACGTCCAGGGCCTGCCAGAACCGCAGGCCGCGCGCGCCGCCGTGGCTGGCCAGCAGCCGATACCGGCCGCCCGCCACGGACGCACCGGGCGTCAGCTTGGGGCCGCGCTGGATGCGCTTGCTCGGCGACTCCACCCGCATGGGTGGCATCTGCGGTGAGATGGCCTCGTACACACCGGTTTCGGGACCGGCGTGGTCCTCGTCCTCCGGTAGGTGCTCCGGCCCGCCGTCATCGCCGGCTCCGCCGGGACGGGCCTCGGAGTCGACTGGGCCACCGGACTTTCCGCCGGCGTTGCCGGAAGGAGGGGTGTCGGTGGAGAGCCCGCCGCCCGCGGCCGTTGCGGATTCGGCGGCTGGGACACCGCCTGCCGCGTCGTCGCTCACCCTCGTTCCTCCTTCGCCCTGGTATGTCGAAGACCGATGTATCGGGGCCGGAACCGCTGCGCCGGCCTCCGACGTCGTGCGGAAGCCGCCGTCCGGTGTCCTGGCACTGTCCGGCGTGCCGCGGGGGCTGTCCGCGGGCACGCCGGATCGGGCAGTTGCGCTTGCCTGCCGAACAGGGTACGGGAACTCGGTCTTTTCGGTGAGTTCAACCGCATCGGGCCGGATGACGGGCAGCACCATGGTCTGCGCGTCGAGGTACGGGTCGAAGCGGTAGTAGTAGGGCGCGGCGCGCAGATCCGGTTTGGGCAGCAGAGTGGTCTCGTGGATGTCCTCGAGCGGGGTGCCGTCGAGGTCGAGATCGGGTGCGGGCGGGGTGATGCCGAGGCGACGCGAGATGGCCACGGTGATGGCCACGATTTCGGGAATGCCGAGCAGGCGCATCAGGCCGAAGGCCACGCCGAACATGACGATGGCGGTGATGCCGACCCGCACCAGCGAGCCGAATCCGCCGAAGGTGTCCGAAAGCCGGTGCAGGCCCAGCACCTTGTCAACGATGAGCAGGACCGCGCCACCGGCCAGCGATGCCAGCACCACGCGGGTGATGGTCTGGCCGACATTGGCCATGCGCAGATCGCCGAGGCTGCGGTGCAGCAGCCAGCCGCCGATGATCGCGCCGGACAGAAATCCGAAGCCATTAGCGACACCGAGCGCGATAACGACGTGGTCCGCCGACACGAACGTCGGCGCTGCGACGGAGAGCACCACTTTGACTGTGGTGATGCCGAGGATGATCCAAGTGGGAGTCCACGCCTGTTCCCGCGCGTAGAACACGCGTAGGTGAATCAGCACCATCGCGTAGGGGATCAGCGTGAAGGCAGACCAGGATACAGCCTCGCCGAGTCGGGCGGCGTCCCCTCCGAATCGGCCGTAGCCGTACATGGCCTGGCCGATCTGAGGTCCAGCAAAGGTGAAGAAGGTGACGATCGGCATGAGCGCGATCATGGTGAGGCGAGTCGCCGCGCCGAGATCATCGACCACGGCGGGGGTGTCGTCGGCCGCCGCGTTGCGGCTCAGCCGCGGCATGATCGCGGTCAGCAGCGTGACGCCGATGACGCCGTATGGCAATTGCAGTAGTGCCCAGGCGTTCTGGTAGATCGCGGGTCCGGCGATGTCCCAGTGTGATGAGATCCGGGTTGAGATCGTGAGGCCGGCCTGGCTGATGAAGACGTAGAGGATGATGGCCGCGCCCATGCCCGCGAACTGTTTGAGTCGCGCATCAACACCCCAGAGCGGCCGCAGGTCGATCCCCTCGCGGCGAATGGTCGGCAGCAGACTTACGACCTGCACGACAACACCGAGGGTCACGCCGACGCCGAGCAAGAGCAGCTTGGGCTCGCTCATCCGAACCGGATTGAGAGTGATCTCCCCCGGCGTCAGAGCGTAGAGCCCAAGGACGACCAGCACCACGATGTTGTTCAGAACTGGTGCCCACGCACCGGGTTTGAACCTGCCGTGCGTATTCAGGATGGCCATCAGCAGTGCCGACATGCCGTAGAAGAGGACCGCGGGCAACAGCAGGTAGGTCAGCGCGGTGGTGAGCGCCGTGTTGACCTTTCCGTCATCGGACAGGAATACGTGCCTGGTCAGCACCGGCGCCAGCGCCGTGGCCAGTACGGTGCCGGTGGCCAGCACGGTGAATGCGGCTGTGACCAGCCGCCTGACGAAAGCGGCTCCGCCGTCGGCGTCCTCTTTCTCGGCGCGCACCAGCGTGGGCACCACGATCGCGGTCAGCACCGCGCCGAGCAGCAGCTCGGAGATCATGGTCGGGATCGTGCTGGACACGGTAAAGGCCGAGGCGATGGCCGGGCCGAGAACCGTCAGCAGCAGTACCGTTTTGCCGAAGCCGGTGATGCGGCTGACCAGAGTCGCGATCGCGATGGATCCGGAGTCACGGACCAGCCTCGCGTTCGAATTATCCGGCTTTTCTTCCACCTGCTGCGCCGTCGCGGCGGCCTGCTTCTGCGGCATGGCTCGGCGCTGGAGCCCGCTCGGCGATCCACCGGACCGCGGGTTCGACATCGAGGGTGTCGGGTAGCGCTGCTCGTTGGAAGGTAGGGACCGTGGCCCGACGCCGGGCGGGCGGTCACCTTCGTTGCCGGGGTGTCCCCAGTGGTAACGCTCTTCGGGCGGGATACGCCCGCCCGCACGGGGATCCGGGCGTCCCTGCTGGGGTCGGGGCCGGTGCATGATGGGTCCGGATTCACCAGGGGGCGGCACCTGCCGTTGCGGACCGGACGGTTGGCCCGGATATGGGCGGCCCGGAATCCCCTGTGGATTGCCCGGAATCGACCGCTGCTGTCCGGAGCCCGGACCTTGCGGCCCGGCTACCCGGCTCTGCTGTCCGGAAGCGGGGCCCTGGGGGCCGCGCGGCGCGGGCCGGGGCACGCCGCGTTCCCACGGTGCCGATGGCGTGCGCCGCGGCGGCGGCCCGTCGGGTCCGTCTGGTCGGCCGGATGAGCGCGGCCCGCCGTACTCGCTCACCGTGCCTCCTGTTCTTTCATGTCCCGCTTACGCGCGCGCCGGTTCCTGGTGACCCTGTCTTGCGTCCCCGGGTCGAACTCTTCGTCGGCCGGGTCGGACTGCCCGCGGAAGCGGTGCCACAACCGGCGACCGACCAGCAGGAGCAGCAGTGCACAGGCGCACGCTGTAATTATTGCCAACACCTGACCGTAGGCGTTGGACCGCACCGATACCGATACCGCATTGCCGAGCGGCACGCCGTCGGGTGTGGTGAGCGCGATGGGAATGACCAGGTTTCTGCTGTCGGAAACCTCGGTGGGGATCTGGAAGGATCGATTCCCCTTGGCGGGCAGCTGCTGTTCGCCGATATCAGTGATGTTCGTCTCGGCCGGTGCGCCGATTTTGAACCGCACCCGAATGGCCACCGGCAGGTCGTTGCGGGCCACCAGCAGCAGCGGACTCTGTTCGGAGGCGAGGGTATAGACGCCGCCGGGCGGCAGCACCGTCACCGAACCGAACAGGTTGTCCATGGTTTTGGTGGTCTGGTCGAGGCGGCGCTGGGCATTGGTGTCCGCGGTGGCGGCCCCGGCCCGGCGGTCGGACAGCGACAGCACCCGGATCAGATCGTCACGCAGCGGATTGAGGAAGGCGCGCGGGCTGAGTTCCTGCTGCGGCACGTCTACCAGCGCGCTCATCAGCTCGGTGATGCGCTGCGCCTGCTGGTGCACGGGTTCGGCGTAGCGCGCGGGCACCGCGTCGTCGGCGGCCCGGCTCGGATAGTCGAGCTGAAAACCCTGCGGATCAGGCTGCTGCGCGAGCAGGTCGGTGAACGGCCGCGGCGTGGCGAGGCCGTTCTTCACCAGCAGGTCCAGCTGGGCCAGGACGGCCGAGGCCTCGTCGCGGTTGGCGCCCCACTGCTGCGGCGGTACCAGCAGCGCCGAGCGCGCCCGGCCGGGCTGCGGGTTCAGCGCGGTCCACGTGATCGCCCCGAGCGCGTCCTGCAGCCGGGCGGCGCGGGAGTCGTTGGTGACGTCGTAGCGGACCTTGTCCGGGGTGAAGGGCGGGGTGGGCGGATTGGATCCGATGGCGGCCAGGGCGGTCGCGGCCCAGATGTCGAAGGTGGCGGCATGCAGGGCGGCAGGGGCCGCCGGTGGTGTCGCGCCCGCGGCGGGCGGCACCGTGACGTCGGCGAGGTTCACCACGTCGGGCGTCCCGGGTTCGGTTCCGCCGCCGGGCGGGGTCTTGGCGGAGATGAGGTTGGCGCGGGCGTCGCCGGTGGTCACGGCATTGTCGGCGAGGACGGTGGTGGTGAAGCCGTGGTGTGCGAAGAGGGTGGCGCCCTCGGTGTCCACGGTGCCGGCGTCCGGAACGGCCACGCCGCGCACCGATTTCACCGTGAGGATGGAGTCGATCAGGTCGGCGGGTGCGTTGAGCGCCCGGTCGGTCAGGGTGACGTCCCCGGCGGCGGCCAGCGCGGTCGGGTCGACCTGCGCGAAGGGCAGCGCTACCACGCACATTCCGGGTGCGAGCGCGCGCAGCCGTTCCAGCCAGGCCTTGGCGGCGTGGCTCCCGGCGCCGGAACGGGTGGGCCCGTCCGGGTCCGAGGGACTGGCCAGCACCCGGTAGTCCCTGGTCATGTCGGACACGGTGATGAGCAGGTCCGGGTCGACGGCCAGGCAGATCGCGTTGACGAGGCTGCGGTCGCGCCCGCTGTCGGGCTTGATCATGCTCTCCAGCGCGGACAGCAGCTGGTCCAGTCGTCCGCCCTGCGCGAGCGACGCGGCCAGGTCGTCATCGGTGAGCAGGGCCTGCCCGTCCGGGGCGCCGGGTTGTCCGGCCACCAGGCGGGGCCGGTCGGCCAGCGGCCACAGCATGGTGGTGGCCACCGGCGGGGCGTCCACGGCGGACGGGGTGGGCTGGGCGGTCGCGTGTTTGGGGTCGGCGGCGCCGGGCACGCCGAGCACGGGCAGCAGGAAGCGTGCGTCGTCGAGGCGGGCCTGGCCGCCGTAGGCGGGCTGGCCGTTCACATTGAGCAGTAGCGGGTAGACGCCCGGCGAGTCGATGTCCAGCGACGAGATCCCGCTGGGCAGATCGGTTCCCGCGCGCAGGGCGACGGTGAGGCTGAACTGTTTGCGCTGTCCGGGTGTCAATTGTTCTGCGACATCCTGGAATTCGCCGTTGATGTCGTAGTTGATCTGGTCCAGGCGCAGGGTGGAGCGCAGGCCGCTGGGGCTGGTGACGGGGGCGCCGCGTTGGATGCGGATGCTGACGTCGTCCACCGGCCGGTCCCCGATATTGGTGACGGTCCCCGACACCACGAAGTAGGGGTCGCTGGTCGCGGTGATGGAGGTGGGCGTCACCGAATCCAGCGATAGCTTCAGGAATTTCGGTCCGTTCGATTCCGCGCTGCCGCTGCCGGTGGGTTCGGCGGCGGCAATGGGTGTGCCGATTCCGGGTCCGATTCCCAGCGTCGTGAGCACCGCCAGCAGTACCGCGACGAGTGAAAGCAGCGGGCGCTGCGATCCCGTACGCGTCATTGTCTGCCGTTCTCCATCCGGTCGATCAGCCGGTTGGCGACCTCGGCCAGCCTGCGCTCGTCAGCGTAGGCGAGCCGGGAGTCTAGTTCGCTCAAGGGAACCCATGCGACCTTGGTGACCTCGACGTCGGCGTCGGAGAGTTCACCCCCGAGCGAGCGCATCAGATAGTGGTGCACGGTTTTGTGTACCCGCCGGCCCTCGGTGACGAACCAGTAGTCGATGCTGCCGAGTTCGGCGACCACGGTGCCGTGGATGCCGGTCTCCTCCTGCACCTCGCGAATGGCCGCCTGCACGGCGGTCTCGCCCTCTTCGATGTGCCCCTTGGGCAGCGACCAGAGCAACCGTCCACGCCGGTCGGTTCGTCCGATGAGGGCGGCGCAGCGCTTCTCGCTGGGGCCGTCGAGGCCGTCCACCACCAGCCCGCCCGCGGAGGTCTCGCGGACGGTGCGCATGCGCGGTTTCGCCGCACCGGTGGATTTCGCCGCATTACCGGCCGAACCACGCCGCCGGGGCTGGCGGCGTCGACTGTTCGCGCGATCGGCCGGGGACACTGCGTCAGTCTATAGGGGACGGCGCTCCGGCCCGCCCCAGCGCGGTGGCTCCTATATATACAGAGCTCTCGTAGCAGGTAGACACCGGTCGTGGCGCGGCACGCCGGGTGCTCACCGGCCGTGGCCGGGCGCTTTTCGGGGATCGGGCCCCCTAGCGACTAAGCTGCGTTTTCGTGGTTTCGCCGAAGTCCGAGGAAGCAGCCGTGGAGGATCGTCGTACTCGCTTGCTGGCGGCGGCCGCGATAACCCTGGGACGGCTCTCGGATGTCCTGACCCCGCTGGGTGAACTGTTCGCCGCGCACGGTCATCGGCTGTATCTGGTCGGCGGCAGTGTCCGCGACGCGGTACTCGGCCGGTTGGGCACCGATCTGGACTTCACCACCGACGCCCGCCCCGAGGTGGTGCAGGAACTCATGCGCGGCTGGGCCGACAACCTGTGGGACACCGGCGGCCTGGCGTTCGGCACGGTCAGCGCGTCCCGGGCCGGGCAGCAGCTGGAGATCACCACCTTCCGCAGCGACACCTACGACCGGGTCTCACGCCATCCGGAGGTCACCTTCGGCGATACCCTCGAGGGCGATCTGATCCGCCGCGACTTCACGGTGAACGCCATGGCGGTGAGCATCGGCGGCCTGGGCGAACTGGAGTTCGTGGATCCGCTCAACGGCATCGAGGCGCTGCTGGCCGGGGTGCTGGATACGCCGGCGCTGCCGCACGATTCGTTCCAGGACGACCCGCTGCGCATGCTGCGCGCCGCGCGCTTCGTCTCGCAGCTGGGCTTCCGGCTGGCGCCGCGGGTGCGTGAGGCGATCGTCGAGATGGCCCCGGAGATCGACCGCATCACTGCCGAGCGGGTGCGCACCGAGCTGGACAAGCTGATCGGCGGCGAATTCCCGACCGAGGGCATCGACATCATGGTCGAGACCGGTCTGGCCGAACGGGTGCTGCCCGAGCTCCCGGCCATGCAGCTGGAGATCGACGAGCACCACCAGCACAAGGACGTTTACCAGCATTCGCTCACCGTGCTGCGCCAGGCCATCGACCAGGAGCAGGGTGATCCGGATCTGGTGCTGCGCTGGGCCGCGCTGCTGCACGACATCGGCAAGCCGCCGACCAAGCGCAACGAGCCCGGCGGCGGTGTCAGCTTCCACCACCATGAGGTGGTGGGCGCGAAGATGGTGCGAAAGCGCATGCGCGCCTTGAAATATCCCAAGCAGTTCACCGAGGACGTGGCGCGGCTGGTGTACCTGCACCTGCGCTTCCACGGCTACGGCAAGGGCCAGTGGACCGATTCCGCGGTGCGGCGATACGTGACCGACGGCGGCGAGCTGCTCCCCCGCCTCCACAAGCTGGTCCGCGCCGACTGCACCACCCGCAACAAGCGCCGAGCCGCCCTGCTGCGCTCGACCTACGACGATCTGGAAACCCGGATCGAGCGCCTGCGGGAGCAGGAGGATCTGGAACGGGTGCGCCCGGACCTGGACGGCAATTCGATCATGGAGCTGCTCGACCTGAAGCCGGGCCCGGATGTCGGCAAGGCGTGGCGCTTCCTCAAGGAACTGCGCCTGGACCGCGGTCCGATGACCCGCGAAGAGGCCGAGGCGGCCCTGCTCGAGTGGTGGCCGACACAGCAGTCCTAGGGTCGCCCATTCCGGCGCGCTTCTGGCCCGGCCCAGAACATGCCGGGATGACGGGGCCCGCTCAGAAGATGATGAGCGTCGTCCCCGCGACGATGGCCGCTCGAATCTGGGCCAGGTCGAACGATCCGGTCACCCCGGGCAGGTCGACGGTGAAGAAGACGTGCTCGCCGACGTGCTCGGCCCGGCTGATTCGCGCCTGACTGGGCAGGCCCGACAACGGGATCGGGTTGAGCGTGGTGAATCGCTTGGGCGCGCGCACTTTTCGCCAGTGGGCGCGGTGCACGGTGATGGACAGCACATTGTCGGTGATCTCGGCCGCGGCCAGCGCCCGGATCCGGCGGCGGCGGTGCCGGGCGAGGATGAGCCCGTCGGCGGCGGGTTCGAGTTCCCAGTCGGGTTGCCAGGTGTTGATCCAGTCCAGCAGTGCCGCAAGGGTTATCACGCCGCTGAGGTCGAGTTGTGAGGTGCGCACCTTGGTGGGGACGCCGGGGATGAGCCGTACGCCGTGGGCGATGACGGTCAGTTCCTCGATCGGATGGGTGTTCCAGAGCAGACCGGTGAGCACGGTCTTGGTCTGGAAGTGCGCACCGCGCCGGCGGACCTTCAGCGTATGCAGGGTGGCCCGCAGATCGTGGCCGAGCAGGGTGGCCTTGACCTCCTGCCCACCGAACTGGCTGAGGATGCCTTCCGACAGCAGGGTCATGAGCACGTCGGGCATGAGCGCGGTGACCGTCCCGGCTCCGAAGTCCGCGGCCGGTTCGAGCCAGGCGGTGGTGAAACTCGTCCACTGATCCAGCCAGCTCTGGTCGAACAGGCGTCTTCCGAGGTCCATGCCCAGGTCCACCGCGCGCAAGGGTGACCAGGCCTTCGGATCGAAATACGTGGCCATGATTGCTTCGAGCGTACTGGCCGCCGGCGTCGGCGCCACCGACACGACACTGAACAGTAGCGCTATTCGAGGTTTCATGTTCCGCATCCACGGAGTAATCGGATTGTATGTCCCGCAGTTGCGGCTATATCCTCCCTTCTGTGCCCGACATTCGGATTCGCGACGCTGCCCGGCTGTTGGGTGTCAGCGACGACACCGTGCGCCGCTGGATCGACGGCGGCATGCTGTCCGCGCGCAAGGACGAGTCCGGTCGCCTGGTGGTGGATGGCAAGGAGCTCGCGGAACTGGCCGTCGAGCAAGCCCGCACTCCACAGACCCGGATGGGTAGCGCCAGTTCGGCACGCAATCGGTTTCCGGGACTGGTCACCAGGGTGGTGACCGATACCGTGATGGCACAGGTGGAGATGCAATGCGGACCGTTCACAGTCGTGTCGTTGATGAGCAGCGAGTCGGTGCGCGAGCTGGGGCTGCGACCAGGCAGCGTGGCGTGGGCGAGCGTGAAGGCCACCACGGTCGTGGTGGAGACCGCCGCGGAAACCGGTGGCGTGGCCTAGGTTCCAGGTCGGGCGCCGCCCTGGCCGCGACCGCGGTGCTGGGCGCGGGCCTGCTGTCGGGCTGTGGTTCCTCGTCGACCAGCGGTGACACCAAGACGATCACCGTGTTCGCGGCCGCCTCGCTCCAGCGGGTGTTCACCCAGCTGGGCACCCAGTACGAGAGCGCGCATCCCGGCACCAGGGTGGCCTTCTCCTTCGCTGGCTCCTCGGATCTGGCGGCGCAGTTGAACCAGGGCGCGCCCGCCGATGTCTTCGCCTCCGCCGATCAGGCGAACATGGACAAGGCGGTCAAGGGCGGCCGGATCACCGACCGACCGCAGACCTTCGCCACCAATTCCCTGACCATCGTGACGCCGCCGGGTAATCCGGCGCACATCGGATCGCTGTCCGATCTGTCCAAGCCGGACCTGCGCCTGGTGGTGTGCGCGCCGCAGGTGCCGTGTGGTTCGGCCGCCAGGAAGGTGACTTCCGCTGCGAATGTGTCGATTTCGCCGGTGAGCGAGGAGTCCTCGGTGACCGACGTGCTGGCCAAGGTGACCTCGGGACAGGCCGACGCGGGCCTGGTCTACGTCACCGACGCCGCGGGTGCGGGCGCCAAGGTGACCACCGTGAACTTTCCGGAGTCGTCGACCGCGGTGAACGTCTATCCCATCGCCGCCGTAACGGATTCGAAGAACGCCGAGGCCGCGAAGGACTTCGTCACGCTGGTCACCGGGCCGGACGGCCGGAAGGCGCTGCGGCAGGCCGGTTTCGGACTGCCGTGATGAAACCTCCGGTCTGGTTGCTGCTGCCGGCGGCCATCGGCTTCGTGCTGGTGGCCGGCCCCCTGGTAGCGCTGACCGGGGCGGTGGACTGGTCGCATTTCCTGGACCTGATCACCTCGGAGTCCTCGCGGGTGGCGCTGCTGCTGAGCCTGCGCACTTCGCTGGCGGCCGCGGTGCTGTGCGTGCTGCTGGGCGTGCCGATGGCCGCGGTGCTGGCCCGCTCGCGCTGGGGCGTGCTGCCGGTGCTGCGCGCGCTGGTGCTGCTGCCCTTGGTATTACCGCCGGTGGTGGGTGGCCTGGCGTTGTTGTACCTGTTCGGACGGAACGGGCCGGTGGGCCATGAGCTCGAGTCGCTCGGCGTCCGCATCGCCTTCAGCACGACGGCCGTGGTGCTGGCCCAGACCTTCGTGGCGCTGCCGTTCCTGGTGATCACGCTGGAGGGCGCCATGCGCACCGCGGGTGACCGCTACGAACGGATCGCCGCGACGCTGGGAGCGCGGCCGTGGCTGGTGTGGTGGCGGGTGACGCTGCCGCTGCTGCGCCCGGCCCTGGTGTCGGGCACGATCCTGGCCTTCGCCCGCGCCCTGGGCGAGTTCGGCGCGACGCTCACCTTCGCGGGCAGCCTGCAGGGCAGGACCCGCACCCTGCCGCTGGAGATCTACCTCCAGCGCGAGTCCGATCCGGATGCCGCCGTGGCGCTTTCGCTGCTGTTGGTGCTGGTGGCCGCCGTGATCGTGCTGGTGGCGTATCGCCGGCCGGAAGCGCGCTAGCGTGACTGCCATGTCGCCGATCTTCGTGTCCCGCGCCGAGCGCATCGTCGATGCGCTGCTGACCGCCGATCCGCAGCTGGCCGCCTCGGTCGGCGACCATCGCGCCGACTCTCGGCTACCCGACTGGTCCCCCGAGGCGGTGCGCGGGCGCGTCGGCCTGCTGCGCGAGGCCTCGCACACGCTGGCGGAGGTCGACGCAGACGATCTCGCCCCCGAGGACGGGGTCGATCTCGCGCTGCTGCAGCAGGAGGTCGACGGCACGCTGTTCGCGCTCACCGAGATCCGTGAGCACGAGTGGAATCCGCTGGTGCACAACCCCGGACCGCTGCTGTACCACCTGTTGTCGCGTCCCTTCGCTCCCGCCGAGGTCCGGTTGGAGGCGCTGCGCGCCCGGCTGACGGCGCTGCCCGATGCGCTGGCCACTGCCTGCGCGGTGCTCGGCGACCTACCGCGCGTGCACGTCGAGACGGCCATCGGCCAGTTCGGCGGGGTGGCCGCGCTGGTGCGCGACCAAGTGCCCGCGCTGGCCGCGCAAGCGCCCGGCTTCGCCATCGAACCCGCTGCCACCGAGGCGATTTCGGCGTTGAACGAATTCCTCACCTGGCTCACCGGACGATTGGACGGCGCGGACCGTGACCCGCGCCTGGGCCGCAGGCTGTGGGAGGCCAAGCTCTGGCACACGCTCGATACCGAGCTGGGCTCTCGGGAGATCCTGGATCGCGCCTTTCGGCATCTGGACCAGCTGACCGGCGAGATCCGTTCCGCCGCAGGCGAACTGCTCGGTATCTCGAATCCCGATGACCGCACCGTCCGCCGGGCGCTGGAGCGGCTGTCGGCCGACCATCCGACCGATGCCACCGTGGTCGCGGTCGCCACCGACGCCCTGGCCGAGGCCACCGCCTTCGTCCGCGCCCACGATCTGGCCACCCTGGTCGAGGATCCGCTGGTCATCCAGGAGATGCCGGAGTTCGCGCGCGGGATGGCGGTGGCTTACTGCGATCCGGTCGGTCCGCTCGAAACCGCCGAGCTCCCCACCTTCTTCGCCATCGCGCCGACCCCGGCGGACTGGTCGCCCGCGCGAGTGATCTCGTTCTATCGCGAATACAACGACCACATGATGCGGAATCTGACCGTGCACGAGGCCATGCCCGGTCACTATCTGCAACTGGCCCGATCCCGGCGCTTCCGCGGTTCGACCCCGGTCCGCGCCTTGTGCTGGAGCGGCACCTTCATCGAGGGCTGGGCCGTCTACACCGAGAAACTCATGGCCGACACCGGTTTCGGCGGCCTGCCGGTCCGGATGCAGCAGCTGAAGTCGCACCTGCGCATGACCATCAACGCCATCCTCGACCAGTCGGTGCACTGCGATGGCATGACCGAGGCCGACGCCATGCGCCTGATGCGGGAGCGCGGCCTCCAGGAGGAGGGCGAGGCGGCCGGCAAGTGGCGACGCACCCTGCTCAGCTCCACCCAGCTGTCGACCTATTTCGTCGGCTACACCGAGGTCGCCTCGATAGCCGCCGCCCGCCCGGCCGCCACCGCCCTGCGCGACTGGCACGACGCCATGCTCGCCCACGGCTCCCCCGCCCCGCGCCATTTGCGCACCCTCCTCCGGATCGACGGGAGCTGATTCGATGACCTGCCCGGCATCGTGCCGCGCCCGCTGTGACAGCGGTTGCTGCGGTTCTGCCTCGCGGGCGCCTGGTCGGCGACGTCCGGTCGATGCACCGCCGTCGATCGATGTGCGCCGGACCGGGACGGTGGTCTCGCGCGCATGCTGCGGAGCAGGCTGTCGCGCCCGATGTCCCGCTGTACGGAGCCGGATGCGGGACGTGGCGTGTTCGGGGAGGGCCGGATGAGCGGACTGATGGTGTCAGCGCGACTCGCGGATCGGGATTTCCAGGTGGAGTTGGACGTTCCGGTCGGTGAAGTGCTGGCGGTGCTCGGACCCAACGGGGCGGGTAAGTCCACGCTGCTGGATGTGGTCGCCGGCCTCGAGGTTCCGGACGAGGGAGAAGTCCGGCTGGGCGACCGTGTCCTGACCGATGTCGCGCAGGGCGTTGCGGTGCCGCCGCATCGGCGGGCCGTCTCATTGCTGGCGCAGGACGCCCTGCTCTTCCCGCATCTGTCGGTGGCCGCGAATGTGGCGTTCGGGCCGCGCAGCCGGGGTATGGGTGGTCGAGCCGCTGCCGCGCTGGCGCGCGAATGGCTCCGGGCGGTGGACGCGGAGCGGTTCGCGGACCGGTCCCCCGATTCTCTTTCCGGCGGTCAGGCGCAGCGCGTGGCCTTGGCTCGCGCGTTGGCCGTGCACCCGCGGATATTGCTGCTGGACGAGCCGATGGCCGCGTTGGATGTGACCGCGGCGCCCGCCATGCGGGCGCTGCTCCGCGAAGTTCTGCGGCAACCCGCGCCCGGTAGCGCGGACGCCGCATCGCTCGCCGGTGGGTGGGAGGTCGGCGCGCATGCCGTCGCGCTGCCGGATGCCCGGCCCAGCGCGACGATTCTGGTGACGCACGACATCATCGACGCGGTGACACTGGCCGATCGGGTCGCGGTGATCGAGTCCGGCCGCGTCATCGAGTCCGGTTCGGTGGCAGCGGTATTGGCGCGCCCACGCAGCCGGTTCGCGGCTCGGATCGCCGGAGTCAATCTGATCATGGGTTCGGCGGCGAGCGGCGGCAGCGCCGGTCTGGGGGCGGTCACGGACGAGACGGCCGAGGTCGTCGGCAGGTCCGAGGGCGCGTGGACGCCGGGTGGCCGGGCGGCGGCGGTGTTCTCGCCGGTGGCCGTGGCGGTGCACCTCGAGCATCCGGAGGGTAGTCCCCGCAATGTGTTCCGGGTGCGGGTGGCCGAACTGGAGGATCGCGGTGGAATCGTGCGGGTGCGCGCGGTGGACGGTCCGGGGGCGGCAGCGGGCCTGGCGGCGGATCTGACGCCGGCCGCGGTGGCCCAGTTGGGCGTGGCCCCCGGGATGGAGGTGTATTTCGCGGTGAAGGCGACCGAGGTGGAGGTCTATCCGTATTGACGTGCGTCGGCGTTCAGGCCGCCGCCAGCGCGCGCAGGCCGTCGGCGCAGCTCGGATACTGCGGCTTCCAGCCGAGTTCGCCCTTGGCCCGGGCGTTGGAGACCCGCATGCTCGCCCGCGTCATCTCGTACAGGTAGGACAGGGGCCGCAGCAGACCGCCGGGCACGGTGAAGGGCCTGGGCGTGCCGAAGGTTGCGGTCACCAGCCGCAGGTGCGCCCCGAATCCGAGCGGGCTGTCGTCCACGATGTTGTAGGCCTGGCCCGGCGTGCCGTCCTCGACGGCGGCCGCCACGGCCGCGCCCGCGTCGGCGAGATCGACCCACGGCAGCACCCGCCCGCGGTCGTTCACCGCGGGCAGCTGTCGCTTGCGCAGCATCTCCACGATCGATTCGGTGCCGCCCTGCCCGTAGAAGAGGCCGAAGCGCAGTGAAATCCCCTCGATGCCAGGGGTGTTCAGCATGAGCTCCTCCTTGACGCGCATGCCTTCCAGGTGCCGTACGTCCGATCCCCTGCCGCCGCAACCGAAGTCGTCGGTCTCGGTGAGGACTCGGTCGCCGAAGTCGCGGTAGCCGTAGCCGAAGACCATGGATTCGGCGATCATGCGCCGCGCCCCGGCGAGCTGTGCGGCCTCCACCAGGTGGGCGGTGCCGGTGACACGCAGGTCGTCGGTGGCGAACATGTCCCGGTGCCGCATGGCCGCCTTGCGCAGCGCGGTGGCCGCGTGCACGACCGTGTGGACGGTCAGGCCCTCGACGGCGCGCAACAGCTGGTCGCGGTTCATGAGGTCGGCGACCACATCATTGCCGGCGCCGCGGCCCAGGGACAGAACCGTGTAGCCGCGTTGCCGCAGAGCGCGGGCGATATGCCCGCCGAGGACTCCGCTCGCACCGGCCAGGAGGACGTTCTCGGTGTCGTTCATGTCCATGGGACAGGGAATGCCCACCGGAAGTGACAGCGCGCTAGTGTGATCCATGACACAGCTTTTGTCGTGACATCCTTGTCGTCGGAGGCGAGCGCGCCCACAATCGGATCACGACGACAGCTGGAGGACGCATATGACGCTGGATCTGAACAGCGACCTCGGCGAGGGTTTCGGCGATTACGCCATGGGTGACGACGCCGCCATGCTGGACGTGGTCACCAGTGCCAATATCGCCTGCGCCTTCCACGCCGGGGACCCAGCCATCATGCGCCGCACCTGCGCCCTGGCCGTGGAGAAGGGCGTGCGCATCGGCGCGCACGTGGGTCATCGCGACCTGTCCGGGTTCGGCCGCCGCGCCATCGCCATCGCCCCGGCCGACCTGCGGGACGAGACGCTGTATCAGATCGGGAGCCTGGACGGCTTCGCCCGCGCCGCCGGCGACCGGGTGCGCTACGTGAAACCCCATGGCGCGCTGTACCACCAGGCCGCCGCCGATCGCGCGCTGGCCGATGCGATCGTCGCGGCCATGCGGGAATTCGGCGCGGAGCTGGCCTTGCTCGGCCCGGCCGCCACCGAACTCGAGCGTGCGGCGCTCGCCGCCGGAATTCCGTTCGTCGGCGAGGGTTTCGCCGATCGCGCCTACACGCCGGAGGGCCTGCTCGCACCGCGCGGGTTGCCGGGTTCCGTGCTCGGCGCGGAGGCCGCGGTGGCGCAGGCGCTGTCGATCGCGCGGGTCGGGAAGGCCACCAGCATGGACGGCGCCACGGTCGAGGTCTCGGCCACCAGCATCTGCGTGCACGGAGACACCCCGGCGGCCGTCGAGATGGCGCGCCGGATTCGCGCCGCTCTCGACGAATCCGGCACGCCCGTGCGGGCTTTCGCCTGATTCGGGGTGGACGGCCATGACCGATTCCGGAGATATCGAGCGTTTCGGCGAGGTGCGGGCGGCGGGTGACCGTGCGCTGCTGGTGATTCCACCGTTGCGCGCCATGGTCGCCGAGCTGGTCTCGGCGCTGCGGCCGCGCCCGGCGGGGGTGGTCGACGTGCTGCCCGCCGCCGACACGGTCCTGGTGATCCTGGAATCACCGCACGCCGCCGACACGGTGCGAAAGCAGCTGCGGGCCTTGCTGGTTCGTTTCGATGCCGCCGCCCGGGTGACAGTCGGCGACCGGGGCCTGCCGGGCCGGCGTCCGGATGGCCATCCGGTTGTCGACCCGCGCGGCGACGGCTTCCGCGGCGAGCCCGTCGTCATCCCGGTCCGCTACGACGGCGAGGACCTGCCCCGGGTCGCGCGCCTGCTGGGGCTGACCGAGGCCGAGGTCGTCGCCCAGCACACCGGCACGGTTTGGCGCTGCTCCTTCGTGGGTTTCGCGCCCGGCTTCGGCTATCTCGAATCACCGGACGGCCGCATGATCGTTCCGCGGCGCACGCAGTCGCGCACCGCCATCCCCGCGGGAGCCGTCGCGCTCGCGGGCGGCTACTCCGCCGTCTACCCGCGCCGAAGTCCGGGCGGGTGGCAGTTGATCGGCACCACCGACGTGCCGATGTGGGATGTGGATCGGGAGCCGCCCGCCCTGGTGCGCGCGGGCACCCGGGTCCGGTTCGTGGAAGCGGGGACGGACACATGAGCGGATTGCGTGTCGAACGGGTGGGCCCGCTGGCCACCATTCAGGACCTGGGCCGCCCGGGCTGGTTCGATTCGGGGGTCGGCGCCGCCGGCGCCGCGGACCGGGCCTCGCTGCGGCTGGCCAATCGCCTGGTCGGGAATCCGGAGGGCGCGGCGGGCATCGAGGTGCTGCTGGGCGGTCTGGAACTGCTGGCCGACCGGCACGTCACGGTGGCGGTGACCGGCGCGTCCGCCCCCGTCACGGTCGACGACCGCCCGATGGGCCCGGCCAGCGTGCTGGAAATCGAGGCGGGACAGCGGCTTCGGCTCGGCTTCGCCGGCACCGGTCTGCGCACCTATGTGGCGGTGCGCGGCGGTATCGAGGTCGCGCCGGTGCTGGGCTCCCGCAGCCGCGACACCCTCTCCGGCATCGGCCCGGAACCCCTGCATCCCGGGGATCTCCTACCCGTCGGGAAGCCGCCACGCACGCTGCCGATCGTCGATGTCGCGCCGGTGCCCGCGTTGGGCAACGACCTGCTCACCGTGCGCGCCGTGCCGGGCCCGCGCGCGGACTGGTTCAGCGATGCCACAGCGCTTTTCGCGGGCGAATGGTCGGTGTCCCCGGACACCGACCGGATCGGCGCGCGGCTGGACCGGCGCCACGGACCCGCGCTGCGGCGCAGTGTGGCGAGCGAATTGCCCACGGAGGGTATGGCTCTGGGCTCGGTGCAGGTGCCGCCCAGCGGGCAACCCGTCGTCTTCCTCGCGGATCACCCGATCACCGGCGGCTATCCGGTGATCGCCGTGGTGGTGGATGCCGACGTGGACGCCATCGCACAGGCCCGGCCCGGTCAGGCCGTGCGGTTCCGCCGGCCCGATTGATCTGCCCGCGTCGCCGCGGATTCCGTTGGGCTACTTCAGCGTCGCGTGCATGAGGTACACGTTGTAGCTGTTCCACGCCGACATCGTGAAGTACAGGTTCTTCCCTCTGGACCACGGATGGATGTACCCGCCGTAGGTCGTCGGATAGTCGTTGGAGTCGACCAGCGTCACCGGATCGGTCCAGGCGCCCTGCGGTTCCGCGGCGGTGCGCAGCACGATGGCGTGCCGGTCCAGATCCAGGTAGAGCATCTGCCACTGCCCGGTCGACTTGTCGAAGCGCACCGACAGTTCACCCGCGGTCCCGGAGACGACCGGCGTGGCCAGCAAGTCGTCCGGCCCGATGGCGGGCACCCAGGTGTCGCCGATCCAGTACTGGTAGGCCGATTTGTTGAGCACCTGGTCGGTGGGCACCCGGGCCAGCGCGATGGTGCCGAACCGGCCGTTGGGCGTGCCGAACATATAGACGTATCCGTGGTGCGGCGTCATGCTCATGACCTGGAACCGCCCGAGCCCGAAGACGTTGTCCCAGCGCGCCCATTCGGATTTGGTCCAGGTCCTGCCGTTGTCGTCGGACCAGGCCAGCCCGCCCAGATTGGTCCACCACATGCCGGGCTTGTGGCGGCTCCAGCGGGCCACCGACATATAGGTCAGGTACTGCCGCCCGTTCAGCGCGAAGCCGGAGGTGGGGATGGTGGTGATCTCGAAGTTGTCGACCTTGCGGCTGCTCAGGATCTCGGCCGCGTGGCAGCGGCTGTCCTGGGCGAAGGTGTCCAGCCGCAGGCCCCGCGACAGGTCGCGATTGCTGCTGAAGGCGATGGAGTTGCTGCGCCAGTCCTGATCCGGGGTGCCCGCGCCGACCGGCCCCCAGCCCTTGCCGAAGGTATCGCCGAACGCGACCGCGATCTGCCCGGGTTTGGACTCCCACATGATGCCCAGGTCGGTACCGTCCACCGACCAGCGCATATCGGTGCGATTGGTGGAGCCGTGCCCGGTCACCTGGTTCACCAGTGCGAGCGAGTCGAGCGCGGGTGGGGCCACCGGCGCGGCGACCGGCGCGGGAGCCGGGGGCTGTATGGCCGGGGCGGGCTGGGGTTGCGGTTCCTGCGGATCGCCGCCGGGTATCGGGATCGGGACGGTTTCGGGAATCTGGTCTATCTGGATATGCGGCAGCTGGATCCCGCCCGATCCGCTGTCGGCCCGTGGTGCGGGGGTGGGCTCGGGCGCCGGTTGTGGTGCTGGTGCGTCGTCGCCGGTGCCCGGATCACCGGAGGAGTCGGCCGAATCCTCCGGGGGATCGGCCGGATCGTGCTGGGGCGCAAGGTTTTCCGGTCTGGGACTCTGGTCGTTGCGAATGTCCGGGCACGGATTGACGCACGGGTCCGCGGGCAGTGGCGCGGGAGTGATGCGGGTGTTGTCCTGCCGCGGTCCGGGGACTGGCACGGGTGTGAACTGCGGGATCGGCACCTGAATGTGGATGGTGGTGTCGGGCGCCGGCGGTTGCGGCAGCGGGACATCCGGGTTCGGCTCGCGGGCCAGCGGATCGAATCCCGTTTCGCCGCAGGCGTTCAGCGGCGGCGGGGCCCACGGGGCCAACGGATTCGCGGTGGCGGGCGCGGCGGGCAGCAGTAGGACCCCGGCCATGGCCAGGCTCGAGAGCGCAAGGGTCGCAGGTGCTTCGGAGCGCCGCGCAGTCATCCGTGGTGCTTCTCCTCGTCCGAGATCGGATCCGGTCCACCGTAGCCGTTCGGGCCGGATCCGCCGCGTGCTCGCGCGCCGTGTCGCCGGAGGGGATGACCGAGCCGATATTCGCCTCCGGCTATGGACCGACCTGTCGGCGTGAATTTGCCGCGATGGCCAGGACACCGCCGGCGTAGACCGCCGCCGCGGCCCCCACCACCGCCGGTGACCGGCCGTCCACCGGAATCCACAGCGCCGTGCCCGCCAGCGCCAGCACGAAGGTGATGTTGAAGACCGTGTCCTGTAGGGAGAACACCTGCCCGCGATGAGCATCGTCGATATCGATCTGCATGGCCGCGTCCCCGGTCAGCTTGATGACCTGCCCCACCAGCCCGAGCAGGAAGGCCGCCGCCAGCAACAGCAGTTCGGCCCGCCGCTCGGTGTCCCCGGTGGCGATGGTGATCGGCGTGACCAGTCCCAGCTGCACCACGATCGCCGTCACCAGCCCGGTCACCACCGTCCGCGGCCGGCCGAGCCGGGGAATCAGCACCGGCGCGACCACGGCCGCCGTCAGCATGCCCGCCCCGGTGGCGGTGATCGCGGCGCTGAACTTCGCCAGGTGCGTTCCCACCGCGGCCTCGTCGCCGCGCCGCAGCACCAGCACCATCAACAGGGTGTCCGCGCCGAAGACGATGCGGTGCGCGCCGATGCCGAGGAAGGCCGTGGTCACCTCTCGCGACCGCCAGGCCGCGGTGGCGCCCTCGTGCAGTCCCGAGGCGATGGCCCGCACCGTGCCCCATCCGCCCGCGGTGCCGGTCTGCTCGCCGCGGTCGGGTCCCAGTGCGCGCGCCCCGAATCCGGCCACCGCCAGCCCGCCGACGATCGAGCCGGAGGCGCTGGCCGCCGTGGCCACCGCCGAAGCGAAGTCGCTCGCGCCGATCAGGCCGATGATCGAGAAAGCCAGACCCGCGCCCAGAATCGCGCACCCCGAGGCCACCGTCGCCAGCACCGAGTTCATCGGGACCAGCCAGCGCTGGGACAGCACCTTGGGCAGGGACGCGGATACGCCGGCCCCCACGAAGCGGCTCACCCCGACCACGGCCAGCGCGCCCAGCAGCAGCGGCGTGGCGCGGATCCCGGCCAGCAGGCCCGCCGCGGTCACCATGATGAGGATCGCGCGCAGCACATTGGCGTACAGCAGCACCCGGCGGCGGTCCCAGCGGTCGAGCAGCGCGCCCGCGTACGGGCCGATGATCGAATACGGCAGCAGCAGCGCCGCGAAGCCGCCCGCGATGGCCAGCGGATCGGTCTGGCGTTCGGGATTGAACAGGATGGCGCCGGAGAGCGCGGCCTGGAACATGCCGTCGCCGAACTGCCCGGCCACCCGGACCATGGTCAACCGCAGGGTGCCGGGATTCTCGCGCAGCGCGGTGGCGGCCGCGGCCAGCCGGGTGCGCGGCGTGGCCGGCGGCGGTGACGACACGGCGATCACCGGGACGGGTGCGTGGTGACCAGCGCGAAGACGGCTGCCCGCATATCGTCGGCCATGGGCAGGTTGTCGACGGTGTCGGCGTCGATCCACTGGTAGCGGTCATGTTCGCCGGGGTCCAGCCGAATCTCGCCGGCCGCGGCCTCGACCACGAAGCTGTATTTCCGCACTCGGGATTTGGTGCGAGTGGCGTAGTCGAATCCGCCCAGCACATCGGTGATGCGCACGACCCGCAGGCCGGTCTCCTCGAACAGCTCGCGGGCCACGCAGTCGGCGAAGGATTCCCCGGATTCCACTCCGCCGCCGGGCAGTTCCCACATCCCCCCGTGCGAGCCCTCCTCGACACGCCGTACGACCAGCAATTTTGCGTCGCGGAAGACGGCCACGCCCACCACGAAATGAGCGATCCCCTCGCTCTCGGCCTGCTGCCGGAGCTCGCGTTCGATGCCCGCGAGTACCTCGGGTCGCATCCCCCTGCTCTCCCTCCCGTTTCGCTTGCGGCACATCATGATACGGTCGCCCACCGAAACCCGCTGGCGGGCGTTCCGGCGTTCCGGCGTTCGGCGTCATCGCCCAGGGGCAGTCGCCGGGCATTTGCCCGCACCGATTGCCGAGAGCGTAGTACCTGGTCGGCGGCGTGCAGGGCAGCGCTGCTCTCACGCTAGAATTTAACCCGGAATTCAGGTTGGGCCGCCGTATCGGCCCCTACCCTGGAATCCGATCGGTGCTCGCCGGTGAGAGGAGTACGGCGGTGTCCACCCTCACGACACCACACATCGATATCCATCGTGGCGGCGACCGCATGAAAACCCGTGTGTCGTGGCTGGATTCGAAGCATTCGTTCTCGTTCGGGGAACACTACGACCCCGACAACACCCATCACGGCCTGCTGCTGGTGAACAACGAGGACATCGTCCTGCCCGGCGAGGGTTTCGAGACGCATCCGCACCGGGACATGGAGATCGTCACCTGGGTGCTCAGCGGCAGCCTGGTGCACCAGGATTCCCTGGGGCACAGCGGCGTCATCTATCCCGGCCTGGCCCAGCGCATGAGCGCGGGCACCGGCATCCTGCATTCGGAGAAGAACGATTCCTGGCGGATCAGCAATGCGCCCGAACACCAGGAACCGGTGCATTTCGTCCAGATGTGGGTGGTGCCCGATGAATCCGGGCTGACCCCCGGCTACCAGCAATTGGAGGTCGACGACGAGCTGGCCACCGGCGGCCTGGTCACCGTGGCCTCGGGCCTGCCCCGCTACCGCGATCGCACCGCCATCGCCATCGCCAGCAGTCACTCCGCCCTGCACGTGGCCCGGATGCCCGGCGAGGCCGCCGAGATCCGTCTGCCCGAAGCGCCCTACCTGCATGTCTTCGTCGCGCGCGGCGAGGTGGAGATGGAGGGCGCGGGCACCCTGTACGAGGGTGACGCGGTGCGTCTGGCGCGCAGTGGCGGTCAGCGTGTCACCGCCAACGCGCCGTCGGAGATTCTGGTGTGGGAGATGCATGCCCGGCTGGGCGGGCAATAGCATCGACCCATGAGCCAGTACCCGCCGCCGGGGCAGTTCGGCCAGTACCCGTCGCCCGCGCCCGGAAATTATCCGCCGCCCAGTGGACCGCAGTACTGGCAGGAGTCGCCGCAGGGCAAGGGCATGGCCATCACCGCCCTGGTGTTCGGCATTCTGGGCATGCTCACGTTCTGGACCGTGCTGCTGACCGTCGTCGGCGTGCTGTGCGGCGTCATCGCGATCATCCTCGGCGTGATCGCCGTGGTGAAGGCCCGTCGCGGCGCCTCCGGTGGCTTCGGCATGGCGCTGGCCGGTGCGATCATGGGCGGCATCGGACTGATCGGCGGCTGTCTGATCGGCCTGTTCGTCTGGATCGTCTTCAAGGACACCGGCGGCACCGACCTCATCGACTGCGTCAACAAGGCCGGCAACGATCAGTCCAAGATCCAGCAGTGCCAAGAGCAATTCAACAAGCGACTCGAGGACAAGTTCAGCGTCACCCTGACGCCCGCGCCTACCCGCTGACCGGGTGGCACTCGCGCGTGGCGGCCAGCACCTCCGCCAGTTCGGGGCGATAGTCCCCTTCCGGCGGGTGAGTCCACGCGCGATAGGCACTGTGTTCGTCCGACGGCGACGGCAGCACGATATTGCTGCCCGGCAGCGCTACGGACACGCAATCGCGGAAAAGGTCCGAGAACAAGGCCGTGTCGTGGTACGAGTCGTCGGTGGGGCCGGTCAGGAAGGTCCAGCGGCCGGAGCGCGGGTGGGCGATGATGGGCCCGCAGCGGTGCCGGGCCATCAGGCGGTCGCGAACCCGCTGCCCGAGGTTGGCGGGCATGGTCACGGCCCCGACAGCCCCGACCTCCAACATGATTCGGCCCAGTGCCGAGTCCACCACGCCATAGAGGCCGTGATCCTTGCGATAGCGCCGGCACCGGGCCAGCGCTTCCTGGGTGGCGGTATACGAGGACGGGTCCAGCACGCTCATGGCGAACCTCCTGCTACCGACCTTAAGTGTAGGCAATCGGTATGACAATAGTCACACGCCAGCGAGTTCCGCGGCGTAGCATCACTGGACATGGCACCCGTCTCGCCCACGGTCGCCCGGTGGGAGCTGGTCCTGCGGCTGCGTGAACTGCGCGAGCAGCGCGGCTTCGATTCCGCGACCTTCGCCAAGCGCGTCGGCCTCACCCCAGCAAACTGGTCGCACGTGGAGAAGGGCCGGCGGGTCCTCACCACCAACACCATCGGCCCCGTGCTGGAGCTGCTCGAGGTGGAGGACGAGGAACGCGAGGAGCTGTTGGCGCTGCTGGCGTTGAGCAAGGAGCGCGGCTGGTGGTCCCGGTCCTCGGCGCTGATCGGGCCGGAGCTGCAACGGTATTACGGCATGGAGCTGGGCGCGGAGAGCATTCGCAGCTACGACAGCCTGGTGGTGCCCGGCCTCTTGCAGACCGAGGACTACGCGCGGGCGCTCATCAGCGCCGACGTCATGATCCGCCCGGTGCAGGTGGAGCAGCTGGTGGCGGTGCGGCTGAAGCGGCAGGAGCGGCTGCGCGGCGACGACCGGGTGGAACTCACCGCGGTGATCGGCGAGGCCGCGCTGCTGCAGCAGATCGGCGGCCCGAAGGTATTGCGCGGGCAGCTGGAGCATCTGGCAAGACTGCTGGACGAGCTGGATTCCATTTCGGTACGGGTGATTCCGTTCACCGCGACCCGTGGCGCACTGCTGGGCGGATCGAGTTTTCATCTGCTCGATTTCGCTTCCGAAAATCTTCCCACCTTCACCTGGGTGGAGAGCGCGGTTTTCGGTGGGGCGGTGGAGGATTCGGGACAGACTCGCGATCTGCGGTTCGCATTTCTGCGTGCTCTCGACCAATCCCTCGGTCGCGCAGAATCTTTGGAGCTCATCACACGCTATTCGCAAGGGTAGGAGACGCATGCGTAACGGTAAAATGCTGCCCATGCTTACCGCCGCGAAGTATCAGCCGGAATCCACCGGCTGGTTCACGTCGTCTCGTACCAATAACGGAAATCAGTGCGTGGAGGTGCGATTCGACGGTGATGTGGTGCTCATCCGCGACAGCAAGTACCGGCGCGATCCGGAACACCGCCTCGAAGACGAGCCCATCATCACCGTCGCCGCGGCCGAATGGATGACATTCCTGGCCGTGGTGCGGGGCCGCCTCGCCGAGCGCACCCCGCTCATCGCGGAGACCGGTGCGGACGGCCGCACCACCCTCCGGCACGGCCACACCACCTTGATCTACACCCCCGGCGAATGGCGGGCCTTCGTCGCCGGGGCCCGGGATGGCGAGTTCGACAGAATCCCCCTGCCGGCCTGACCCGCAGGTAGGTCCACTGCAAGACGTCGGCTGGATCGGGCCGCGCCTCGATGGTTCGCGGCCGTCTCAATTCTGGACTGAGTGGAGCGGAGGAGCGGAGGGAGGGAAGAATTGAGACTTCGGGGTCGCGAATCCGCCCGGAGCGAAGCGTAGGGCAAATTGGACAGGGCAAGATAGACACCGTGACTTCGCAGCTGACGCCTCCTTCCGGTATCGACCTGTCCTTCCGTGACGCGGACGTGCGGGTGCAGGACGACCTCTTCGCGCACGTCAACGGCAAATGGCTGGAGAGTTACGAGATACCGGCCGACCGGGCGGTGGACGGAGCCTTCCGCAAGCTCTACGACCAGGCCGAGCTGGATGTGCAACGCCTCATCCAGGACGCCTCGGCCGCCGCTGCCGCGCCCGGCAGTGAAGAGCGCAAGATCGGCGATCTCTACAACAGCTTCATGGCCGCCGAGGTCATCGAGGCCGCGGGCCTGACCCCGATCGCCGAGGAGCTGGCCGCCGTGGCCGGCGTGTCCGACCGTTCGGACTTCGCCGCGCTCATCGGCAGCCTGCAGCGCACCGGCGTCGGCGGCGCGCTGGCCTTCTACGTCGACACCGATGACAAGAACTCCGCCCGCTACCTGGTGCACGCCACCCAGTCCGGCATCGGCCTGCCGGACGAGTCCTACTACCACAAGGACGAATACGCGGAGATCCGCGAGAAGTACGTGGCTCACCTCCGCCGCATGTTCGAGCTGGCGGGCCTGGACTACGACGCCCGAAAGGTTTTCGACCTGGAGGCGAAGCTGGCCGCGGGCCACTGGGATGTGGTGCGTCGCCGCGACGCCGAATTGAGCTACAACCTCACCACTTTCGATGCCCTGGCCGCCGAGAACCCGGAATTCGACTGGACCGCCTGGACTTCCGCGCTGGCCGCCGGGGTGGATCGCTCGGGTCCGGAGCTGTTCGCGGAATTGGTGGTGCGCCAGCCCGATTTCGTGCGCACCTTCGCCCAGGTCTGGGCCGCGGAATCACTGGACGACTGGAAGGCGTGGGCGGCCTGGCGAGTGCTGAAGGCGCGCGCCCCCTACCTGACCGCGGATCTGGTCGAGGCCAATTTCGACTTCTACGGTCGCACCCTGACCGGCGCGCAGGAAAATCGTGAGCGCTGGAAGCGCGGCGTCTCCCTGGTGCAGGATCTGCTGGGCGAGGCGGTCGGCAAACTCTATGTGGCACGGCACTTCCCGCCGGAGGCCAAGGCTCGCATGGTCGAGCTGGTGGAGAACCTCCAGGAGGCTTACCGCCGCAATATCTCCCGGCTGGAATGGATGGGCGCGGACACCCGGCAGGCCGCGCTGGCCAAGCTGGAGAAGTTCACCCCCAAGATCGGCTACCCGGACCAGTGGCGCGACTACTCCGCCGTCGTCGTGGATCCCGCCGATGTGGTGGGCAACTACCGCAGCGGTTATGCCGCCGAGCACGACCGTGACCTGAACAAGCTGGGCGGCCCGGTGGATCGCGGCGAATGGTTCATGACCCCGCAGACGGTGAACGCCTACTACAACCCGGGCATGAACGAGATCGTCTTCCCGGCGGCCATCCTGCAGCCCCCGTTCTTCGACATGAACGCCGACGACGCCGCCAACTATGGCGGTATCGGCGCGGTCATCGGGCATGAGATCGGCCACGGCTTCGACGATCAAGGCTCCAAGTACGATGGCGACGGCAATATGGTCGATTGGTGGACCGAGGCGGACCGCGCCGAATTCGGTAAGCGGACCAAGGCGTTGATCGCCCAGTACAACCAGTTCTCCCCCAAGGATCTTTCGGACGACCACAAGGTCAACGGTGAGTTCACCATCGGCGAGAACATCGGTGACCTGGGTGGCCTGTCCATTGCCTTGGAGGCGTACAAGATCGCCATGGAGGGTCGGGACTCCCCCGTCCTCGACGACCTGACCGGCTTGCAGCGCGTCTTCTTCGGCTGGGCGCAGGTGTGGCGCACCAAGGCTCGCACCGAGGAGGCCATTCGCCGCCTCGCGGTCGACCCGCACTCGCCGCCGGAGTTCCGCTGCAACGGTGTGGTCCGCAACCTGGACAGCTTCCATGAGGCGTTCGACGTGAAGCCTGGTGACGAGCTCTACCTGGATCCCTCCGAACGCGTGAAGATCTGGTAGGAGTACCCAGCTCTCGGATCTCGAGCCCCTGCCCCGCTGGGCGGGGGCTCGAAGGCGAGGGTCGACTCGGATTCCGGGTGTGGGTCAGGTCTCCCACGGGCTCGAGCATGATCACGCCCTCCACGCCGATGGTGGCCTGGAGCGGGGTGATCTCCTCATCGCCAGTGCCCTGGGAGCCGTCGATCACCCTGGGCGGGTGGACATTTCGCAGCATGTCCGCCGAACTCGCCCGTGCGCGGCCCGGCCTTTGCTAGCGCAGGCGCTCTTCGGTTTCCACGTCGAAGAAGAACAGTTCATCTTGTTTGGGAGTCAAGGACAAACGATCGCCGAGCGCGACTCGGAATCTCCGGTCGACGCGGGCCACGACCCGTCCCGAGCGGCTGGTCCATTCGTCGGCGACTCCGTGCGAGTAGAGGAAGGATTCCGACCCCAGCTCCTCGAGCAGCTCGACCTCGACCGCGAGCGCATTGCTCGGATCGGTCGTGACGTCCCAGGATTCGGGCCGGATACCCACGACCACCTGTTTGCCTTCGATACTGCGCGGCAGGGGAATTCGCAGCTCATTGAGCACGGCCGCGCCGTCACGCACCGGTGCGGTCAGCAGGTTCATGCCCGGCGATCCGATGAATCCGGCCACGAAGGTATTGACCGGATTATCGTAAAGCTCACGCGGAGCGGCGATCTGCTGAAGTTCGCCGTCCTTCATCACCGCCACCCGATGTCCCATGGTCATGGCCTCGACCTGGTCGTGGGTCACGTACACGGTGGTGGTGCCCAGCCGTTTCTGCAGGGCCGCGATCTGAGAGCGGGTCGAAACTCGCAGTTTGGCATCGAGATTCGACAGCGGTTCGTCCATGCAGAACACCTGCGGCCGCCGCACGATGGCACGGCCCATGGCGACCCGCTGGCGCTGCCCGCCTGACAGCCGGGCAGGCTTGCGGTCGAGCAGATCCTCGAGCTCCAGCATGGCCGCCGCCTCCTTGACGCGAACCATGGTGTCGGCCTTGCTCATTCCCGCATTGCGCAGCGCGAAGCCCATATTCTCGGCCACGGTCATGTTCGGGTAGAGCGCATAGCTTTGGAACACCATGGCCACGTCACGCGAGCGCGGCGGCAGGCCGGTCACATCGAGTCCGCCGATGCGAATGTGCCCGGCGGTCACCGCTTCGAGACCCGCCAGCATGCGCAGACTGGTGGACTTGCCGCAGCCCGAAGGCCCGACCAGGACCAGGAATTCGCCATCGGCGATATCGAGGTTCAGGTCGTCGACCGCGGGGCCGGACGCACCCGGATACGTGAGGGAAACACCCTCGAACTGCACAGTCGCCATGCGGCGGGTCTCCTTGTCCGATACTCACGCTGCCGGGGACCCGCGTGGATTGCGCGAGCTTCCGCCTCCGGCCCCTGACGGCAGCGCGAGGGTTCATTGCTACTTGGGCAGTTTGGGCGTGATCTGCCGGTCGATGATGGTCTGCAGCTGGTTGGCGATATCGCCGAAAGCCGCTGCGGTGTCGCGGTTCTGCAGGCCGATCTGCTCGAGACCGGTACCGATGATCTGGTCGCCGCCCGGCACGAACACGCGCGCGTAGTTCTGCGGCTTGGTCAGCGGCAGCTGGTCGATCGCGGTCTTGAAGTTCGGGTTCTTGGTCAGGAAGTCCTGCATGCCCGGATCCTGCTGCGCGGACTTGCGTACCGGCACATAGCCGGTGGCCTGCGCGAAGTACGAGGTATTGGCCGCATTGGTGATGAACTCGATGAACTCGAGCGCGTTCTTCTTCCGGGCGTCGCTGATCCGTGATGGAATCGCCAGGCCCGCACCGCCGGTGGTGCAGCCCGCCAGCCCGTTCGGGTGCGGCAGGAACCCGGTGCCGAACTGCACCTTGCCCGCGGCATTGGTGTTGATGCTCTTCAGGTCACCGGTGGAGCCGATGGCCGAGGCGATGATGCCGTTGCCGAAATCCACCGCGTAGGTCGGCCGGATGCTGGCGTACTTCTTGGTATTGATGGAGTCGCGCAGGTAATTGCCCGCGGCGAGGGTGGCCGGATCGGTGAACTTCAGCTTCCACTCGTCGGAGTAGGCGCCGCCGAAGGTCCAGCACGGACCCTGGAACGTCCACGCCAGGTAGTTCTTGGCGTCACCCCAGCCGTGCGCCCACTTGCCGTCGCCGACCACGCTCTGGATCTTCGGCCCCCACTCGTCGAACTCGGTCCAGCTCTGCGGGGTGCGGTCGGGCAGTCCGGCCTTGGCCCAGACATCCTTGTTGTAGTAGAAGATCTGCGTCGAGCGCGAGTACGGCAGCGCCCAGGTCTTGCCGTTGAACTTGTAGTCGTTGACGAAGGTGTCCACATAGTCGCCCACGTTCACGCCGGCCGCCGAGAAGTGGCTGTCCAGCGGCTCGATGGCGCCGTTGAGCGCGTAGTTGAACCACCACACGTCGGACACGATCACCACGTCCGGCAGTTCGCCGCCCGACAGGGCCGCGTTGAACTTGGTCGCGACCTCCTCGTAGTTCTTGCCCGCGTCGACCAGGTTGACCTTCAGGTCCGGACGCTTGGCCTGGAACCGGTTGATGAGCTCGATTTCCTGGTCCTTGGAGGTGCCGGGGTGGTTGGACCAGAAGGTGATGGTCTTCGAGTCACCGCCCTGCGTTCCGCCGCCGGAACCGGCGCACGCGGCCAGCGCCGCCGTGCCTGCGGCCGCGCCGGCGAGGCCGAGGAACCCGCGTCGCGACAACCCACCTCGGCGGGCCGAGAAATGAGCGGGGCTATGTGAATCCGACACAGGAATCTCCTTCTGGGACTTAACCCTTGACCGCACCGGAGGTGAGGCCCTTGATCATCTGGCGCTGGAGCGCCAAGAAGACGACGAGGATGGGGAGCATGGTCGAGATGACCCCGGCCATGACCGGACCCCAGTTGGTGACGCTGGGGTTCTCGGTGTTCTGCAGCAGGGTCAGGCCGACCGGCAGGGTGGCCACCCGCGCGTCGTCGGCCATGAGGAACGGCCACAGGTACTCGTTCCACTCGTTCACCAGCGTGACCACCGCGAACGCCACCATGGTCGGCCCGGACATGGGCAGCACCACGCGGGTCAGCAGCCGCCACCAGCCCGCGCCGTCCATGCGCGCGGCCTCGATGACCTCGCTGGGCAGCGACAGGAAATGGTTGCGCATGAGGAACGTGCCGAAGGCGACGCCGCAGAGCGGAACGATGATGCCTTGGAAGGTGTTTCGCCAACCCAGCTGGGCGACCAGCGCGTAGTTGGAGATGATGGTGATCTGGTTGGGCACCATGAGCGCCGCGATGATCACCAGGAACAGGATGTTCTTGCCCGGGAAGCGCAGGAACACCAGCCCGTAGGCGCTGAGCACGCCCAGTGCGAACTTCACCGCCGACACGATGCTGGTGACGATGATCGAGTTCCGCAGGAACTGCCAGAACGGCAGCGTGGTGGTGGCGTCACGGTAGTTCGAGGCCAGCCAGCGCTGCGGCCAGTACTTCACCGGCTGGGAGTAGACCTCCGCGTGCGCCATGAACGATCGGGTGAGGATGTAGTAGAGCGGGACGCCGATGATGATCAGCACGCACAGCATGGCGGCGTAGCCGAACACCTTGGCCCAGAGTTCCCGATTGGCGTGGAGCCGGTTCACTTCTCGTCCCCTCGGTCCATGATGCGCACCTGCACCAGCGTCACGATGAGCAGCACCAGGAACATGATGGTGGCCACGGCCGCCCCGTATCCGGCGCGCTGGTTGACCCAGGACTCGCGATAGACCTGATAGATCATGGTGGTGGTGCCGGTGCCGACCGGCCCGCCGCGGGTCATCACATTGATGAGGTCGAAGACCTGCAACGAGTTGAGCAGCACGGTGATCGACAGGAAGAAGGTGGTGGGTCGCAGCTGCGGCAGCAGCACCCGGGTGAAGGTGGTCCAGCGGCTCGCGCCGTCGATCTCGGCGGCTTCCATCAGGTCGGCCCGAACCCCTTGCAGCGCTGCCAGATAGATGACGAAGCTGTAGCCCAGGTTCTTCCAGACGTAGGTGACCGTGATCATGAACAGCGCCCAGTGCGGGTTCTGCGCGAAGTCGGGCGACTGAATTCCCAGCCGGTGCAACAGATCCGGAACCAGGCCGAAGCCCGGGTCGAAGATGAACTGGAAGCCCACGCCGATGGCCGCGCCCGAGATGACGTACGGCGCGAAGATGGCGGAGCGAACCACATTGCGCCCGAACAGCTTGCGATCCAGCAGCAGGGCCAGCGCGAGGCCCAGCACCATGCTGCCGATGACGGCGGCGAGGGTGAACACCACGGTATTGCCGACGATCTGCCAGGAGTCGTCGCGGCCGAACCACTCGGTGTAGTTGTCGAAGCCGACCCAGTTCAGGCTGGTCGCGGAGATGTTCCAGTCGGTGAAGGACAGGCGGACGTTGTCGATCAGCGGTCGATAGACGAACAGCCCCAGCAGGATCAGGTTCGGCGCGACCAGAACGATGAAGAGCGCATGGTCTCGCCAGGGTCTGCTGCGCCACCCGCGCCCCGGGGGCATCGGGAGTACTCGTTCGGGCCAAGATCGCACTCGCGCAGCCTTGCGGCCTCGAGCAAATGTCTGGTTGATTCGGGATGGTGGCCGGCTTAACTGTCGATCGGCACGCGCCACCGACTGTTCACCGGTCACACCCCCGAGTGACGCGGACATGGGCCGAATGATACGGCTCTACCCGCCTCTCCGGACCTTTTGCGCACGGCTGAGAGCCGTTCACCGACACGCCTGCGGGCCGGCGGTTGGGGAGCGAACCGATTGTGGTCGTACCCGGCGAGGTACCCGATACTCGCGAAATCGGTTGTCGCGTCCAGATTCGCGACGTCCACCCGAGCAAGCATCGAAGGCCCCGCCCGTTCGGGCGGGGCCTTCGAGTTCAGGAGGGGCGAGCTAGTTCCAGTCGCCCCAGCCGTCGGACGTGCTGAAGGTGCCGCCGTTCGTGTTCTTCACGATCACCGGGTCACCCTTCTTCACGTTCTCCTGGAACCACTTGGCGTCCTCGGTGGAGACATTGAGGCAACCGTGCGAGGTGTCCGAAACGCCCTGCTGCGCAACGCTCCACGGGGCCGCGTGCACGAAGATGCCGCTATTGGACATGCGGGTGGCGTATTCGACCTCGAGCTTGTAGCCCTGCGGATCGGTCACCGGCACGCCGTAGGTGGACGAGTCCATGATCATCTTGCGGTTCTTCTCGCTGATGATGTAGGTCCCGTTCGGGGTCTCGTGCCCCTTCTTCCCCATGGAGGTCGGCATGGTCTTCACGACCTCGCCGTTGCGGGTGACGGTGATCTCGTGGGTGGCGTCGTCGGCGGTGGTGATGAACTCGTCGCCGATGTCGTAGGCGACATCGGTGCCGCCCGCCTGGACAGTGACCTTGGAGCCGGCCGGCCAGAAGTCCTCGGGCCGCCAGCGCACCTGCTTGTCGCCCATCCAGTAGAAGTGGCCGCTCACCTTGTTGGTGGAGGTGATGCGAATGGACTTCTCAGCGGCGGCGTGATCGCTCACCGGGTCCTTGAAGTTGATGATGATGGGCATGGCCACACCGACCACGTCCCCGTCGCCGGGGCTGATGTTCGGGGCCGCGAAGTTGGCGGGCGGAATCGGCGCCTTGGCGTTCGGGTCGGTGGGCAGCGAGCCCGGCTCGGGCTGCGGCACCACCGCCGAGGGCACGCCCGGAACATCCGGTCCGCCCGGCCATAGCGGAGTCGCTGAGGCAGGTGCTGCCACCACTGCTCCGGTCGCCGCGACGGCGGCGATGGCGATCAGTCCCGTCTTCCGATACCGGGTATGGCGCACGGCCTGGTCCTCTCAGTGCCGCCTCCCCCGGAACTTCGGCGCACGGCAGAGAGCCGTTGACAGTGGGGAACGCGTGGCGGCGGTTGGGGAGCAACCCGATTTTGGACGTACCGACGAGTTACCCCGATGCTTACGAAATCAGTTGTCGCGGACCCATTACTACATGGCGCCGTCCGGCAAGCCAATTGGCTTCTGCCAGTTATGCATACCGACTAATCGGTGTGTATGCCGTCACGGGGCTGCGGGTCTGTTGCTCGACTGGCGCAAATGTGCCGATGGCATCGGCGATTCCCTCGAAAGTGACACCGGCGTGGCCACTTTCGGAGTCATCACTTCCTGAAACATGCTTGTGATCGAAATCACTGACGGCTTCAGTGCCCGACCACATCGAAGGTGATGGCCGTCCGGGGTCCGACCGTGATGGTGTGCGGCACCGACACCGGCGCGGGCCCGCGCGCGAAGCGCGGTGACAGCCGCAGCCGCACGTCGGTCAATACAGTAGCCAGCACAATCCGAAGTTCATACTCCGCCAGCGCCGCACCGACGCACCGCCGGTGCCCGCCACCGAACGGCGCGAACTCGAACGGGCTGTAGTGGCGTTCCAGAAACCGCTCGGGCCGGAACCGCCGCGGCTGCGGCCACACCGCGGAATCGGTGTGCAGCAGCTGCACCGCGATCCCCATGGTGTCACCCGCCGGCAGCGAGACCCCGCGCAGCGTGAAATCGCCCGTGAGCCTGCGCAATACGATCGGAACCGGAGGATGCAGCCGCAGCGTCTCCTGACACACCGCGTCCAGATACGGCAGCTTCACCAGCTCGGCCGGATCGGGATCGGTTCCGGCGGAAGCCAATTCGTCGCGCAGCCGGGCCAGCACGGCCGGTTCCCGGTGTAGCCGGTACAGCGCCCACACCAGCGCGGTCGCGGTGGTTTCGTGCCCCGCCACCAGCAGAGTGCGCAATTGCTCGCGCAGATCGGTGTCGGTGATGGCGGCGCCGTCCTCGTAGCGGGTCTCCAGCAGCAGCGCCAGCAGATCCGTGCCGCCGCCCCCGTCCGCGCGCCGCCGCACCAGCTCGGCGTCGATGAGCTCGTCCAGCCGATCCCGCGCGGCGCTGAACCGCTCCCAGCCCGACAATCCGAGAAGATTGCGCCGCAGGCCCGGTAGCAGAAATAGCACGGTCCCGAACGATTCCAGGAATTCCGTGGTGACAGAGGTATATTCGGCCCGTCGCACCGGTTCGTCGATGCCGAACACCGCCGCCAGGATCACCCGCAGCGTCAGGGCCCGCGCCGCGGCCCGCGCATCGACCCGGGTGCCCGGCCGCCATGGGTTCCCGGTGCGATCCCCGTTCAGTTCCGCCCGCGCCGCGTCGCGAATCGTCGTGCCGTAGACGCTGATTCGATTGCGGTGGAAGGCGGGCGCGAGCAAGGCCCGCTCCCGCCGGTGCCGCCCGTCCCGGGCCAGGATGAGCGAGGCCGCGCCCACCATGGGCTCGATGGGATTGGGCAGCGGCGGTTCCAGCAGATCCACCGGGGCCCGGAACAGTTCGCGCGCCCCCTCCGAGGTGCCGGTGAAGAGCACTGATCCGAGGGTGGGCATGCGCACCCGGAAGGGGTCGCCGTCCCGCCTGCGCCGCCAGGTGACGTACCACTCCAGGATGTCGGTGCTCATGGCCTCCTATACGAAATGGTTCGCCGCCTCGGTTCGATCTTCCGGGTGCCCGTGGTGTATGCATGGGCACAGAAGTCAAATCTGTTTGTTTCGAAATATAGGACCCGCCCGTGTTGCGTCAGCAGCCTTCCGCCCGGATCGCCCTGCCCGCGATCTCCGCCGCCCTGCTGCTCGCCGGCTGCGGGACCACCGTCGCCGGCCATCCCGAGGCAGCCCCCGGCGACATCGTGCTCCCGACCAAAGCCCCGATCACCACCCCCGGCAAACCGTCGGGCAAGCCGGGCTCGGGCCTGCCCACCACCACCCCGCGCGCCGACCGCGGCGGCAACACCGACTTCCAGGCCTCGATCGGCGACTGCGTGAAACTCGGCGGCACTACCGACAACGCCAGCATCGAGAAGGCCGTCTGCGGCAGCCGGGACTCCAATTACAAGGTGACCGGCAAGGCCCCGAAAAACGCCCAGTGCGGCAAGGACTCCGACCAGGTCTACTACGAAACCCTCAATGGGATGGAGACCGGTGCCCTGTGCCTGACCATCGACTGGGTGGTCGGCGACTGCATGGACGTCGGCAATGACGCCGCGCACCGCATCCCCTGCACCAGCACCACGGCCACCGAGGGCGTGAAAGTGGTGTCGATCGTGCAGAGCAGTCGCAGCGTCGACGACTGCCCGGACGGCGACCAGGGGTATGTCTACGACGAACGCAACTTCGTGGTCTGCGTCAAAACCCTCAACTAGGCCAACATCCTCAATGAGAAGGAAACGGTGATCCGATCACCGTCTCCTTCGCCATCTCGCGAATCAGATCGGCACGTAGCCCGAACCGGCGCCGCCCCGGCCATTGAGGTCGTTCATGATCGAACTCATGTTGGTGCCCACCTCCGGGCCGAAGCAGGCCACCGCCAGGTAGGCGTTCACCATGCCGACCAGGGTGGTGCCGACCACGACCGGCGCGCCGGAATCGCCCTCCACGACGCACATCTGGCTCCAGGTCTCGACGTTGGTGTCGAAGACGTCGCCCCAGGAGATGCCGCAGGTGTTGCCGGTGGTCCGGCCCTCCTTGCAGACGATCATGGGGAATCCCGGCGGGCCACCGATGCCGGTGATGGTGACATTGCCGACGCGGTTGACCGGGATGACGCGGCCCGGATCGAACTGGATGACGGCGTAGTCGAGGTCGTGGTTGGAGTAGATGAACTGACCGATCTGCCCTGCGGCGCGGTCCTTCTCGGCCCAGACCCGAGCCCCGGCGTCGCCGCAGTGCCCGGCGGTGAGGCCGACAAGCTGGCCGGAACCGTCGTGACCGATGGTGGTCACCGTGCACTCGAACTGATCATCGATGATGATTCCGGAGCCGCCGCCGATGACGGCGGGTGCGGCATCGGCGTGAGCGGCTCCGCCGCCGAGCAGCGCGGTGCTCAGGGCCACGGCGAGTGCGCCGGTCATCCCGGCGAGTTTGTTGATCATGTCCCTCCAAACGTCGGAAGCCGCACGAGTCTCAACCTGCGGTTACTCATCCTGTCAGTATTCGAGCCGGGTTGCCTCTTGTCCTGCCACATGTTGCCGAGCCGTGTCCTGCCGGGTTTCGGGCAGAAACCTAGTTGGATGGAGATATCGGGACAATGCGTAATAGCTATCGAATTCCGATAAATTTAGTCCTACAAATTGTTGCCCCGGTATGCGTTCGAATCTACGGGTTAGTCGAAAACTAGAACAAGTTCTAGATGACTGCCAGGTTCTTTGGCCTGTAAACCAACTCTGATGTGGCTGTTCACAGCAATACAACGAATGTGATCGGGCTCTATGACCGGAACCACAATCGGTGATGTGTTTTTCCTAACTCCGTAGTAGGGTGCGTCAAGCAAACAGTCGCCGGAGGCGGGTAACCCCGGCGTCGAGAGGGGTAGTCAGTGCAGTTGACCAAGGGCCCGGGGGACCAGGGGAGTCCACCGTCGGCGACACGGATGAATGCGGCCGTGGATTGGGCCAAGGCGTACTGGCAGGATCATCCGAAACGGTCGCTGGAAACCGGCGGCCGCATGATGACCATGGGTATGGCCGCGGTCGCCGAGCTTTTCATCGCGATCTTCCGCCGCCGCTTCCCTTACGGTGAGTTCGTCCGGCAGTGCGCGTTCATGGCGAATGTCGCCGCCGCCCCCACCCTGCTGGTCGCCATTCCGATCGGCGTCATCGTCTCCATTCAGGTCGGCTCGGTCGCCGGTCAGGTCGGCGCCACCTCGTTCATCGGCGCGGCCAACGGCCTCGGCATCATTCAACAGGGCGCACCCCTGGTCACCTCGCTCATGATCGCCGGTGCGGTCGGCTCGGCCATCTGCGCCGACCTCGGCTCCCGCACCATCCGCGAGGAGATCGACGCCATGAGGGTGATGGGCGTCGACCCCATGCGCCGCCTGGTCGCGCCGCGCCTCGGCGCGGCCATGCTGGTCTCCGTACTGCTCTGCGGTTTCGTGGTTTTCGTCGGCTTCCTCACCGGCTACGTCTTCAATATCTTCGTCCAGAACGGCACGCCGGGCTCCTATATCGGCACCTTCTCGTCGTTCGCGGTCACCGGGGATCTGATTGCGGCGCTACTGAAGTCGCTCATCTTCGGCCTGCTCGCCGCCATCATCGCCTGCGACTCCGGCCTGAACGCCAAGGGCGGCCCGGGTGGTGTCGCCAACGCGGTGAACACCGCCGTCGTCATGTCCGCCGTCATGCTCTTCGGCGTCAACCTGATCATCACGCAGATCTACAACTCCCTGTTCCCCCCACAGATGGTCTGAGCAGTGTCAGCAACGTACGTACCGCCGCTGCTGCGGCCGTTCAAACGCATCAAGACCGCGGCGAGTTCGCCGCGCGACTGGCTGGCGCGCATCGGCCACCAGGTCTTCTTCTTCCTGCGCTCGATCGGCTCCATGCCGATGGCGTTCAAGCACTACCCCAAAGAGGTCTGGCGGCTGCTGTCCGACGTCACCTGGGGCAACGGCAATCTCATCGTCGGTGGCGGCACCATCGGCGTGGTGCTGATCCTGTCGGCGTTCGGCGGCATGACCGTCGCCATCCAGGGTTACGTCTCGCTCAACCTGCTCGGCCTGAGCCCGCTCACCGGCGCCATCTCGGCCTTCGCCACCACACGTGAGCTCGGGCCCATGCTGGCCACGGTCGCCTTCGCGGCGCAGGCCGGCTGCCGATTCACCGCGCAGCTGGGCGCCATGCGCATCTCCGAGGAGATCGACGCGCTGGAATCGGTTGCCATCCGGCCGCTTCCGTACCTGGTCAGCACCCGCATGATCGCGGCCATGGTCGCCATCGTGCCGCTCTACTGCCTGGCGCTGCCGCTGGCCTACATCTCCTGCTCGCTGACCGTGTCCCTGATCGGCGGCACCGCGACAGGCACCTTCCAGCACTACTTCTATCAGTTCCTGGTGCCGCACGATGTGCTGTATTCACTGCTGAAGGCGATCCTCTTCGTCGCGATCACCACGTTCATCCAGTGCTACTACGGGTTTTTCGCCTCGGGCGGCCCGGAGGGCGTGGGTGTGGCGGCCGGTCGCGCGATCAAGCTCTGCATCATCGCGGTCGTCTTCGCCGACCTGTTCATGACTTTGGCGATCTGGGGCGTGAACCCCGGCATCCGGATCTCGGGATAGGGGGCGCACACGATGATCATCGATCCGAGCGGGCGCGGACCGACGATGCGGCAGTTGCTCATCGCCGGGGTCTGCGGCCTCACCGTCATCGCGGTCGTGCTGGGCTTCCTGCTCGCGCGGTACCGCGGCTACTTCGTCGAAAAGGTCAATGTCACCGCGAATCTCACCACCACCGGTGACGGCCTGCCGGCCAACGCGGACGTGAAGTTCCGCGGCGTGCTGGTCGGCGCGGTCAAGGATGTGTCGGTCGCGGCCAAGGGCGAGAAGCAGGAGGTGCACATCGAGATGAAGCCCGAGTACACCGACGGCATCCCGGCCAATGTCACCGCGCGCGTGGTGCCCTCCAACCTGTTCGCCGTCACCTCTGTCGAACTCGTCTACAACGGACCGGATTCCACGCACCTGAAGGAAGGCTCGCAGATCGCCGAGGACACCTCCAAGGGCACCATCGCCCTGCAGGACACCCTCACCAAGGTTCGCGACATCCTCGGCAAGATCGACGCGGTGCAGCTCGGCCGGGTGCTGGGCACGCTGTCCTACGCCCTCGACGGCAGCGGCCGCATGCCCGGCTCCACCATCGAGCGCGTGGACCGCTGGCTCGAGCAGGTGCGTGGTTCGGTCCCGAATGTCAGCGGCTTCCTCGACGACTTCTCCGCGTCCTTCCACGCGCTCAACCAGTCCGCGCCGGAACTCATGGGCGTGCTGCGGGATTCGGTCAAGACCGCGCAGACCATCTCCGACCGCCGGGCCGAGCTGACCGCCCTCCTCTCCGGCAGCGCGAGCACCATCGACAAGGTGAACGGCCTGTTCGCCCGCAACCCCAATGTCGGCAAGGACGTCACCACCGGCACCAGCGCCCTGTTCGGTGCGCTGGCGGACAATCCGGACGCGATCCCGCAGGCCATCGCGAACCTGAACACCTCGGTGCGCAAGCTGGCGTCCACGTTCCACTGGGGTCCGCAGAACCAGATGGTGTGGAACATGGGCATCACCTTCACGCCCTACAAGCCCTACACCCGCGACGACTGCCCGCGCTACGGCGAACTGGCCGCGCCCAGCTGTGGCACCGCCCCGCTCACCTCGGATCCGGGCACACTGCCGGAAGCCATGCGCCCCAGGGCCATCGACGCCGCCAAGGACCTGCCGGTCACCGCGCCGCCGCCCGGCTTCCCGCTGATCCCCGGCCTCACCACCACCGGTACGCCCACCGATAAGCCGAGCGATGCCGCGCAGAAACCGGCCGACGACCCGCTCGCGGGTACGCCGCTGCAGGGGCTGTTCCCGAACCTGGTGCCCTCGGCCCCGGCTCCGGCCGCCCCGGCGGGCCAGCCGGGCTCGGTGCCCACCGGCGGGGACATCGCCCTGGGCGGTGACGACGCCATCACCGCCCTGCTGGGCCGGCGTCCCACCGCGGCCGAATACCTGCTGTTGAGCCCGATCCTGAAGGGTGCGACCTTGCAACTGAGTCAGAGCGAGGCCGGCCGATGAGCATTCGCAAACCGCTGATCGGTTTCGGCATCTTCGCGATCGTGTCGATCCTGGTGACCGCGGTCATCTGGAATACGCTCGCGCGCACGGTGAAAGGTGACACCAACACCTACACGGCGACCTTCAGCGACGTCCTCGGCCTGCGTGCGGGCGACGATGTCCGGATGGCCGGCGTACGCGTCGGCAAGGTCGAGAAGATCGATCTCGACAAGAAGAACCAGGCCGTCGTGACCTTCATCGTGCAGCGGGACCAGACGCTCTACGGCGACACCAAGGCGCTGGTGCGCTACCAGAACCTGATCGGGCAGCGTTACGTCGCGCTGGCCCCGCCCGCGAAGGACAAGCCGCACACCGGTGATCACGTGCCGCTGAAGAACAACGCCGGGATCCCGCTCGAGCGGACCGAGCCGTCGTTCGATGTCTCGGCGCTGCTCAACGGATTCCAGCCGCTGTTCCAGGTGCTGCAGCCCGAGCAGGTCAACAACCTGTCCAACACCTTCATCCAGGCGTTGCAGGGCGACAATGTGTCGTTGAGCGCGTTCATCACCCAGGCCGCCGCGGTGGCCTCGGACTTCGAACGCCGCGACGGGATCCTCTCCGACGTGATCACCAACCTGTCCGGGGTGATGTCCGGCCTGGCCAAGCGTGGCGACGAGCTGGAGACGCTGGTCACCCAGACCCGCGCGCTGATCGGCGGCCTCTACGCGCAGGGCCAGTCGCTGCAGGCCTCCACGCTCCAGATCGCCGATGCCACAACGGCACTGGTGGGCATGTTCGGTTCCATCCAGCCCAAGCTGGTGATGGCCCAGAACGCCAGCAACGACGCCCTCGCGCTGCTGCTGGCCAATGGCGCCAAGCTCGACCAGGCGGCGGTGGATCTGCCCGGCGTCCTCGCCGACGTCGGCAAGTTCACTCAGAACGGCGCCTACGCCAATGCCTATCTGTGCAGCCTGGACCTCTCGCTGTACGGCATCCTCTTCCCGCGCGGTCTGTTCTCGCAGATCGGCGGCAACTCCCACTCGGCGGTGTGCCGGCCATGATCGCGAAACTCAAGACCCGCTTCGATTCCAACCGCAACTTCTGGCTCGGCGTGCTCGGCGTGGCGATCATCGTCGCGCTGCTGATGGGCTCCTCCCTCTACAAGTCGGTAGGCATCGGCACGAAGAGTGTGAAGGCCGAGTTCGTCCAGACCGCCGGCATCAAGGTCGGCGACAAGGTGGACGTCTCCGGCGTCTCGGTCGGCACGGTCTCCGGCGCCGAGCTCGAGGGTGACCACGTGCTGCTCACCCTCAATGTCAAGGACGATGTGAAGCTCGGCCCGGACGCCAAGGCCGCCATCAAGATGGCGACCCTGCTGGGCGCGCGCTATATCGACCTGACGCCGGGCGATGGCTCCGGGTTGAAGGGGAACCGGATTCCCAAGTCCAACACCGTGGTTCCCTACAACCTGGCCGATGTGGTGCAGGAGGGTACGCCCAAGTTCGAGGAACTCGACACCAAGAAGCTGGCGGACGCGTTGAATCTGGTCAATCAGCAGATGGGTGACACCCCGCAGTTGACGGTGCAGGCGCTCGATGCGATCGGTGCGCTGGCCAAGACCATGAACAGCCGCAAGGATCAGGTCGACCAGCTGCTCAAGGATCTGGACAAGGTCACCAAGATCCTCGGCGACAACCGCAACAGTCTGCTGCTGGTGATCACCCAGGGTGAGGCCATCGCCAACCGGGTGATGGAGCGGCAGAACCTGCTGAAGAGCTTGCTGGACAACATCTCCACGCTCAGCAAGCAGTTAGAGCAGATCGGCGCGCAGAACGACAACAAGTTCGGGCCGACCCTGGTGCAACTCAACACGATGGCCGAGGGCCTGCAGAAGAACAAGGACAATCTGGATCGCCTGCTCTCGATCATGCCGCCGGCCGTGCGGCAGTTCAACAATGCCTTCGGCAACGGCAACTACGGTGAGGTCGCGCTTCCCTGGCTGTTCCCGGACAACTGGTTGTGCTTCGCGCAGGTGAACGAGGGGTGCCACCAATGACATCGAGTTCGACAGCGTGGACATCGACTGCCGCGCAACAACGGAGGTCGCCGCTCGGCCGAATCGCCAAGGCGGCCATGATCGGCGCCGCGGCGTGGGCCGTCGGCTCCTGTTCCATCGTCCCGCTCGGGGTGAAGGACGCGGCCGGGCAGACCCAGCATTTCACCGCGGACTTCCTGAACATCGCGGGCATGTTCGAGGGCAACCCGATCACCGTGCTCGGGCTCGAGGTGGGGCGGGTCGACAAGATCATTCCGAAGGGTCAGTACGTCGAGGTCCACATGACCGTGGACAAAGGCGTCAAGATCCCGAAAAACGTTCAGGCCGCGCTGGTTTCGCCGTCCATCGTGACCGACCGGCACATCGAGCTCACCCCGCGCTACACCGGCGGTGACACCCTGGCCGACGGCGCGCACCTGACCACCCAGCAGACCAAGACCCCGGTCGAACTGGACACCATGATCAAGACCATCGACAGCTTCGCCGCCGCGCTCAAGCCCCAGGAGGGGCAGGACGGCGTCGGCCCGTTGTCGGGTCGGGTGCTGTACCCGATGATGAACGGCAACGGCGAGAAGATGCGCGATGTGCTGAACGCGCTCTCCGGCGCACTGAAGACCGGCGTCGACAACAAGGACGCCATCTCCACCATCATCATCAAGCTCAACGAGCTGACCACCATGCTCGCCGACAATGACGACTCGGTGCGAGGGTTCAGCAACAAGATCACCCAGATGAGCACGCTGCTGGCCGACCAGGCCCCCGGCCTGCAGGCCACCCTGGATCAGCTGAACGCCTTCCTGGCCAACACCAGTGGCGCGTTCTCGCAGTACTCCGATCAACTCAACGGGACCCTCACCGGCCTCACCAATGTGACCAAGCAGCTACGCGACAATGCCGCCGGGATGACCGAGGTGGTCGACGTGGCGCCGCTGCTCATGCAGAACCTGGACCGCTCGGTCAACAGGCAGGGCAACTTCATTCGCCTGCACGGCTTGATCGGCACCGCGCTCTCCGGCGAGATCGTCAGCCTGTTCTGCGAACGCGTCCAGATGAAATCGGATGGCTGCCGCACCGGCAAGATGGAGGACTTCGGACCGGACTTCGGTCTGATGGCGGCGATGCTGGGGATGACCAAATGAGTAATCGACTGCTACGGGAGCTGCGCTCCGCCCGCCGCGCGCGACAGGCGATCGTCGCCGTCGCGGTCTGCACGACCGCTCTGGTCGCCTCCGGCTGCGGCATCACGGTGGAGAGCCTGCCGCTGCCCAAACCAGGTGCGGGCGGCGAGAAGACGTACACCATTCACGCGAGCTTCGACAACGCGCTGAACCTGCCTGACCAGGCCAAGGTCAAGATCGGTGGCTCCGACGTCGGCGTGGTCACCAAGATCACGACCAAGGACTTCAAGGCCAATGTGGACCTGGCCATCCGCTCCGACATCGAGCTGCCGGTCGGCAGCAGCGCGGAACTGCGTCAGGCCACCCCGCTCGGCGACGTCTTCGTGGCGTTGTCCAAGCCCAAGGCCGAGCCCGGCACACAACTGCTGAAGAACGGCGACCAGCTCACCAACACCTCGGCCGGCGCGACCGTCGAAGAACTACTGATCTCGGTCTCGTTGCTGTTCAACGGCGGTGGCATCGCCAGCCTGTCCAAGCTGACCTCCGAGCTGGACTCCATCGTCGGCGGCCGCGGCGAGCAGCTGGGCCATGTGATCACCCAGCTGACCAGCGTGATGACCAGCCTCAATACGAACAGCTCGCGCATCGACAATGTGCTGGCCGGGTTCAGTGCACTGACCAACACCATCGAGGCCAACCACCAGCAGCTCGGCCAGGTGGCCGACAGCCTGCCCGGCATGATCGGCGCCATCGCCGAGAACAACCAGGCCCTCGGCGATCTGCTCACCAAGATCTCGACAACCAGTGCGGCGCTGGGCGATTACGCCAACACCACGTCCGATTCACTGAGCAGCCTGCTCGACAATCTGACCCAGCTGATGAGCGCGCTGGCCCGCACCGAGAGCCTCGGCCCGGCGCTGGACGCCCTGCACGACATCCGGCCCAAGGCGGACGCCTCGTTCAAGGGCGACACGCTGGCGGTGGCCGCCACCGCCACCATGCTCGATATCGGCCTGCTCAGCGACCCGGCCAACAGCAAGTTCCCGGATCTCGAGGACCTCAACGACTTCGGGGGCAGCCTGATCCAGGTGCTGCAGATCATCTACGGCCGGATCAACGGGGGACACCGATGAGCTGGGTTTCGCGACACAAGAACCTGATATCCAATGGCGCGCTGGTGCTGATCCTGCTGGTAGGCGCGTCCTACCTGCTGATCAGCGTGATGCGGGTGAACCCGCTGCGCGAAACCTACGAGGTGACGGTCAATCTGGACCGGTCCGGCGGCCTGCAGGCCGGCAACGACGTGACCCTGCGGGGATACCGTGTCGGCAAGGTGCTCGAGATCAAGCTCGTCGACAATGGCGCGGCGATCGCGGCCACCGCCGAGATCGACAAGAAGTACTCCATCCCGGCCGACACCCTGGTGTCGGTGGGCGCGCTGTCGGCCGCCGGCGAGCAGTACATCGACTTCCGGCCGAACACCGATCAGGCTCCGTTCCTGCACAACGGGTCCGTGGTGCAGTTCGACGCGAACAAGGTCAAGACCCCCACCCCGGTCTGGTCGGTGCTCGACAATGCCAGCGCGCTCATCGCCCAGTTGGATCCGGACAAGTTCAGCGTCATCCTCACCGAACTGGACACCGCGCTCTCCGGCGGCCCGGACCAGCTGCGCTCGCTGGTCGACGCCGTCAGTCTGGCCACCACGGGCCTGGACAATCTGCTCCCCCAGACCACCAATCTGATCAAGAACCTTCAGGTCATCAATGGCACCACTTCGCTGGCGCAGCCGGATCTGGGTACGCTGACCCGTAATTCGAGTGTGTTGTTCAGTCAGTTCAACGACGCGAACGCCGAACTCCAGAAGATCCTGGATCAGGCGCCCGGCCAGATGCAGGCCCTCGGCGCGGTGCTGGACAAGACCGCCGATCCGATGACCAGCCTGGTCACCAACTTCGCGGCCATCACCAAGGCCGCGCAGCTGCGCACCCCGGCGCTGCGGGCACTGTTCCCGTCGCTGGTGGTCGGCACCTCCGCCATGGGCGTGCCCGCGCACGACGGCGAGTTCTATACCATCGTCGACATCTGGCCGCGGTCCTTCTGTGATTACGTCACCAAGAAGGTGCGTCCGGATGTGGCCACCGAGAGCACCTTCCCGAGGTGGGCGAGCTACTGCCAGAACCCGCCCCAGGATCAGCAGATCCGCGGTTCGGGCAACGCACCGAGACCGAATGTGCCCAACAATGGGGCACTCCCGCCCCCGGGTTCGGATCCGAACGAGCGGACCCTGCCGCCGATCAAGTGAGTGCCCGCCTGCCGTTCTCATTTTCGGCGGGCATACTCGCTGATACGAAACCTAGACGGTGCGTCCGCAGCGCACCGGGAAAGTGATCGATAGATGTCGGACGACGCTGCCCAGGACAAGAAAACCGAAGACGATTCCATCGCCGAGGCCGATGCCCAGGGCAGCGCCGATCAGCCCGCCGAGAAGCCGGAGTTGAAGAAGGCAGCCGAGCAGCCGGCGGCCGAGTCGGCGCCCGAGGCCCGAGCAGAGCCCGCGCCGGGAGCCGGGAAAGAAGCGAAGGCCGCCGAGTCCGAGCCGGATTCGGCGAAGCCGGCCGCGAAGGCCGACTCGGCGTCCACGTCCGCCCTGGGCCCGAAGGTCGCGGTGCCGATGGTCGCGCTCATCGCGATCGGCGTGCTGCTGGTCGCCGCGCTCGCGGGCCTGGCCGCGTTCTGGTGGCAATCCCACACCAAGAGCAACGAACTCGCGGATCGCGATTCGGCGTCCAAGGCCGCCTGCGATTTCGCGCGCGCGGTCTCCGTCTACGACCAATCGTCCTGGAACGACTTCGGCCCGCGCGTACAGGCGCTCGTCACCGGCGAGTTCAAGCAGATGTTCGACCCCATGGCCGGCGATGTGAAGGACATCCTCTCCAGCGCCCACGCCAAGTCCTCGCTGAACGTGCTGCGCTGCGGCTGGGAGTCCGGCGACGCCGACAAGGCGTCGGTCCTGGTGAGCCTGACCCAGACCTCCACCAACGACTTCCACGCCAAGCCGATCGTGCTCACCATCCCTACCTTCGTCGAGTTGGAGAAGCACGACGGCAAGTGGCTGGTGTCGAAGTTCCAGCCGGTCTACTCCGGCGATGAGAACCCGCTGTTCCCCGGCGCCACCGGCGGCGGCGACCAGCAGGGCGCGCAGCCCTCCGGCCAGCCCGCACCCTCCGGTCAGCCTGCCCCCTCGGGCCAGCCCGCGCCCAGCACCACCGCGGCGCCCAAGCCGGGCAGCTGATCGAATAGTGCAAGCGCGGAAAAGGGCCCGCCTCCGGAACTTCCGGGGCGGGCCTGGCGGTTGTCGTCGCAGGTGAGCGACCTGTGGCGCTCGGAACAGCGCCCGAGGAACTCAGAACAGCGTGAGCGCCTCGGAGGCGGGCGTTTTGGCGGCCGCGGCGCGGTGGCGCGGGGTCTGCGGTGCGGAATGCGCGGTGGCGCCGACTTTCTCGGCCTGATCGGTGGGCGCCGTCACCGGCAGCGGCTCTGTCTTGGGTTCCGCGACCGGAATCGGCGCGGTGGGCGGATCGAAGGGCTCCGATTCCGCACCGTCGGAATCGGTGGCGACCCCGGAGGCCGCCACCTTCCGCGCGGCCTGGCCGGCCAGCGCGTCCGCCTGCTCGTTGAAGTAGTTGCCGACATGTCCGCGCACCCAGCGGAACCGGACCGGACCGGGACGGGCGGCGATGGCGCGGTCGATCTGCTGGATCAGCTCGACGTTCTTGACCGCCCCGCCGGTGGAGGTCTTCCAGCCGTTGGTGCGCCAGCCGTTGATCCACTCGGAGGCGCACTTGATGGCATAGAGCGAATCGCTCTCGATGAGTAGGGGTTCAGCGCCCGGGTGGGCCCGGACCGCCTCGAGGAGCGCGCGCAACTCCGCGATCTGATTGGTGCCCGAGGCCGCGCCGCCGCTGGCCGCACCGCCCGCGTGATTGACCCAGGCCCAGCCGATCGCGCCGCCCGGGTTGCGCAGGCATGATCCGTCGGTGCTCACGATGATCATGCGGCCTACCCTACGCGATCCGGCCGACAAGATCGGTGCCGTGGAATTCCTCTATCTCCCTGCGCAATTGCGACTCGGTCCGGTGGACGGTGGCCTGCACCACCGCGGCGAGCATCTTCGACAGCAACTTGCCGGTGAGTCCGCGCGGCACCCAGTACTCGGTCTCCGAGGTCAGCACCGCGCGGCCGTACCCGAGCGGATCGAAGCGCAGAGTGATGACACAGAAGTTGGAGCGCGCCGACGCCGGCTTCCCCTTCCGGCGTCGGCGAAGTGTGTATTCGATGACCGCGTTGCGGCGGTAGTCGGTGATCTCACACTCGATCGTGGGATGCCACAGGCCGACCCGGAGGGTCACGGCGAAGACGGCTCCGGCACCATGATCGGAATCCCCGATCGGTTCGAAGGCGACCACGCCGAAGGCCCAGTCCGGCACGAACTGATGGTTGTCCGTGTATGTGAACGCGACTTCCACCGGTGCGCCGACATCACTCGCGTACTTGAAATGGCCCATAGGCTGCTCCCTGTCCCACGGCTGCCTTAAAAGTACTACAGCAATCCTATTTATTGAGCGAAGTCGTCCAATCGGTTCGTGATGTACTCGGCGATGGGCAGGGCGGAGGTGGCCGCCGGGGACGGGGCATTGAGCACGTGAACCGAGCGCGGCGTGCGCTCGAGCAGGAAATCGTGGGCCAGGGTGCCATCGCGCAGCACGGCTTGCGCGCGGATGCCGGCCTCGCGCGGCAACAGGTCGGCGACTGTCAGCTCGGGGCAGTAGCGGCGGCATTCGGCCAGGTAGCCGCGCTTGAACAGGGAGTTGCGCATTTCCCGCAGGCCGGTGCGGACATTGGCGGCGGCCACCCGGTGAAAACCGCGGTAGCCCAGGATCTCCCGGGCGTCTCGGAGGTTCACGCTGCCCTTGCGGTAGCCCTCGCGGGCCAGTCCCAGCACGGCATTCGGCCCGACGGTCAGCGCGCCGTCGATGGTCGGGCTCAGATGCACGCCCAGGAACGGCAATTCGGGATCGGGGATCGGATAGATGAGGGTGGTCACCAGGTCCTTGCGCTCCGGCGGCAGCTGGTAGTACTCGCCACGGAAGGGCACGATGCGCAGATCGATGTCCAGGCCCGCGAGCCGCGCCATCCGGTCGGCCTGCAGGCCCGCGCACACCACCAGCCGGGAAGCCTGCCAGCTGCCGGTCGGACCGGAAATCGTTACCTCGGAGTCGGTTTCGGTGATGGCCGCGATCTCCGCGCCGAGCACGATCTCGCCCCCGGCCGCGCGCACGTCGTCGGCCAGCGTCCGGGTGATCTTGCCGTAGTCGATGATGCCGGTGCTCGCCACGAACAGCGCCCCGACCCCGGTGACGCGCGGCTCCCGCCGCACCAGCTCGGCGGCGTCGAGCAACTCGACCTCGACGCCATTGGCGACCGACCGCTCGTAGAGCGCGAGCATGCGCGCGTGCTCGGCGGCATCGGTGGCCACCAGCAGTTTTCCGCACTCCTTGAACGGAATGCCGTGCGCCGCCGCGAATTCCTTGGTGAGTCGCGCGCCCCGCACGCACAGCCGTGCCTTCAGGCTGCCGGGCTCGTAGTAGATGCCCGAGTGGATGACCCCGCTGTTGTGCCCGGTCTGGTGCAGGCCCAACCGGCCGGCCTTCTCCACGAGCAGCAGGCTCGCGCCCGGATGGCGTTCGAGAATGCGGTGCGCGGTGGCCACCCCGACGATGCCACCGCCGATCACGCAGTAGTCGTACACATCGGAAGTCTCACACAGCGACGGCGGCGTCTTCCCCGTGGGCGTCGGCCGTCGGCGCCGGGACCGGGTGCCGCGCGATCTGCAGGCGGTAGTTCCCCAGAGCTGGATCCGAAAGTGTGAGGGTCACGTCGCCGTGGCTGTCCACATCGGTCCGCAGCCGGGTGTTGGCGCTCGGATCGCTGGTGACGCCGAGCTGCTGTCCCACCGGAGTGTTGCGCAGGACGTCGGCGACGGTGGCGAAGACGTTGGTGTCGAGGGTGAGCGTGACCGTGTCGTGCTGGGCCGCGGCGACCTGCGCACCCACGTAGGCGGTGCCGAGCCGGAGCTGGCCGCCCAGCGGACGGGGTACGTCGGCCGCGGCGGCGGCGCCGGTGCCGGGAGTGGGGGCCGGAATCGTCTGTGCGCTTCCGGCTTCCATCGGGCGGCCGGTGAAAAGCGAAGTCAGGGTCATTTTCTCGGCGATCGGCGAGGCGGACCGGATGCCCGGCTGAGCATCCGGGCCGGCGCCCGGCTCGACCGGTGCCGGCCGATTGGTCGGTGAGGTGGTGGCGAGCTTGCCCGGTTGCTGGGCCATCTCATTGGCGATGTAGGAGCCCGCCGCGACGGTCAGCCCGATGCTGGCCATGCTGGCGGTGACAATGGCGCTGTAGCGGAACATCTGGGCCGCACGGCCGGTCGACCGGGCGGCCTGTGTCGCGAGTGGATGCGACATGACTGGTGCGTTCCTTTCCCTCTCCCCTGATCCCCCGGCGCCCACCGGTCCCCCAGCGCATGGACGGCGCGACGACCCGCACCATTGAAAGTCGTACGCGCGTCCAGGTTACGGTGGCCGCGGGTAACACACGCGGTCGGTGAGATCAGGATCACACCATGGAAAGGGTTGGGCGTCATCAGGTTTTCCCCGGCGAAAGTCTGGGTAAAAACCTGATTAGCGGCGAGCGCCAACTCGACTGCCATCGAAGAGACCTCCGGCCAACGGCGTCCGGTCGGCACCAGGCACGGCGCACCCAGGCTGGCGCTCGCTCGCTCCTTCTCGGGGAGCGGTGGTGGTCCACAGGGATTGGGCCCTGTGAAACCACGTTCCGCCGAGAGCCGAAGCCCCTGTGGGAGTTGGGGATTCTGGCCGGAGGCCGGGATAGGCGGCGGGTCAGGCGAACTGACCCGCCGTTCGGCCGCTTCCGGGTGGTCCGGCGAATGCCTGTGCCAGGCCCAGCCATTCGCGGGCGTCGTCGCCCAGCACGTCGAGAGCGAGGTCATCGAGATGCCGTCGCTGGGTGACCAGCAGGCAGAAATCCAACCCGGAACCGCTGATTCGCTGCGTGGACTCGGCCGGGCCCCAGGTCCATCGGCTGCCGTCGGGCGCGGTCAGTTCGATACGGAATTCCTCGGCGGGCGCGGTCTTCCCGTGCGTCGTGTACGCGAAATTGCGGGTCCGCACGCCGATGTGCGCGATGTGGCGCAGGCGGGCCGTGGGTTCTCGCGTGACGCCGAGGGTGTCGGCCACGTCCTGCCCGTGCGCCCAGGTCTCCATGAGGCGGGCGGTGACCATGGAGGCCGGGCTCATGGGCGGGCCGAACCACGGCAGCTTGATGCCCGCCGGAACCGCGCGCAGCGCCTCGACCAGCGCCGCGCGATCGCGCCGCCAGTCGGCGAGCAGTTGCGGCGGAGGGGTTTTCGCGCCCTCTTCGGCGGCCTCGTCCACGAAGGTGAGTGCCTTGGGCAGGGCCGCCTGCACCAGCTGGTCGAATTCGGCCGGATCGGTGGCCGAGACCGCGGCGACCTGATCGGTCCAGTTCAGGTGGGCGATCTGGTGGGCGATGGTCCAGCCGGCGGCGGGGGTGTCGCGCTGCCAGTCGGCCGGTGCCAGCTCCGCGATCAGCCGATCGAGATCGGCGCATTCGGCGGTGAAGTCGGCGAGCAATGCCTCGAGATCGGCCACCGGGCCAGCATCGCAGCCGCGCTGGAAAAATGCAAGCACGCGTGCTTGATTTTCGGCGGTGCTGGTTCCTTTTCGTGAAAAGGTCTGCCTACCAGCCGAAAAGGATCAGATGCACGGCCCCCACCACCAGGCCCAGCGCTGCGCCGTGCAGGTACAGCAGCCACGCGTCCTGCTCGACCGAGGCGTAGAACATCTCCATGAACTCGCCGGGGGTGAGCTGCTGCAGCTTGCGGGCCGCGAACTCGTCGATCTTCTTGGCCTGGGCGGCCGCGAATTCCGGATCATCGGCCAGACTCGGGGCCAGACCCACCGCGGCGGAGGTCGCACCGACCTTCAGATTGTCGAACTGACGCTTGCCGAACACCGTCCGCACCACCGAATGGGTCGGCCCGAGCTGGCGGTGGATCTCCTGGGAGATGAGTCGCTCCAGCAGCTGCCGGGTCTTGTCGCCGTTCGGGCCGTCGAGCAGTTCGCGGGCCAGGTTGGGCAGCGTCAGCACCTGGTAGGCCAGGATATTGGCCAGATCGGCCGCAGCCTCGGGCTGCCGCTTGGCCAGCAGCGCCTGCTTCCACAGGTACCTGTACCGCGGCTGCGGATCACCGGGCTCGAACACCATCTTGATGGCGATGACATTGACGGTCACGCCGATGGCCGCCGCGGCGGCCAGGATGACCAGCCACGGCGGAATCCAGCCGATCACCGGAATGCTCTGGTGCACATGCAGATACAGCGCCAGCAGCAGGCCGAAGGGCGCGCCCAGCAGGCCGATGCGCACCATGAACCTGAGTTCGGGCGCGGCGATGGTCGTGGTCAGGTCCTTGAGGATCTCCGGGTTGTCCCGCAGATACCGGATGACGAAGTCCTTGATGTCGATGAGCTGGTCGACATTGTCGCCGAGCTGCTCGAAGGCGCGCCGGGCCAGCGTCGGCAGTTCGCGTTCGATGCGCTGGTGGAGCACATTGCGCACGGACTTGGGCACCGCGCCCCACAGGTCCGGGTTCTCCTTGCTCATGATCTCGTCGACCATGTCCGGCACCTGTTTGCGGCCCACCTCGGCGATGTAATCGGCAATGCCCTCGAGGTCGAGTTCGCGAATGAAGTCCTTGGGACTGCCGATTCGCATGATGGCGACGTCCACGCAGATGCTGGCCATCTTCTCGGCGCGGGCCGGGATGAAACCCTGGAAGCCGAGCCGCTTGCCGTCGCCGGAGAAGGTGGGCAGCACCTGCACGCGGCGCGGGAAGTAGGGGTAGAGGATCTCGAGACCGGGCACCCGGAAGCCCTTGAAATAGACCGGCCAGAACAGCATCAGCACGCCGGTCCAGTTGGTCAGCCACCCGGCGATGGCGCTGAAGATGGGGAAGCTGATCAGGTCGACGACGAGTTTCGGCTGGCCGGTCAGCTGTTCCCAGTCCAGGAACAGACCCGAGGCCAGTGTCGTCATAGCAGCGTCCCCCTACGGCCGGGCTGAGTTGAGAAAGCGGACTACCAACACTCTCATCGGTCCGAGGCCCTGTCAAAAGGTCCTGGCCTGGAAGAACGTATCGTGTCGCGGGCCTGTGGGGGCAGGCATGGCGACGTACCCTGCGGCGGTTTCGCACATTGGGAATACTGGCCAATTGACCGGACTGAAAGGTGGGGAAATGCAGCGTCGCGAAGCGACTCCGTATCGGGGTGGCGGTGGGGCGACGGGTGGGCGCATGTCCGTCGACCGTCGTGCTTTTCTGACCGGCACGGCCGCCACCGCCGCCGGCGTGGCCGCGCTGGTCGCCGCCGGCGCGCCCGCCCACGCCGAGAACGCCCCGGCCACCGGCAAATTCCCGCTGCCCGACGGCGACCGCCTTCGCGTCCTCGTCACCGGCGACGCGGGCACCGGCGCGCGCCCGCAGTGGCAGGTCGCCGACGCCATGCGGGAACTGCATGCGCGTGAACCGTTCTCCTGCGCCCTCGGCCTCGGCGACAACGTCTATGAACAGGGCCCCTGGTCCGATGACGACGCCCAATTCGCCGCCAAGTTCGAGGACCCCAATCACGATCTCGACTTCCCCTGGCTGATGGTGCAGGGCAATCACGACAACTCCTCGATCCTGCCGGGCGACGGCGGCTGGCTGCTGCGCGGCGATCATGAGGTCGCCTATCACGCGCGCTCGGCCCGCTGGTTCATGCCGTCCCGCTATTACTCTGTGCGGGTTCCGCGGGAGCAGCCGGTCGTGGAATTCTTCGTGCTGGACCTCAATCCGATCGCCGCTTATCTGCCCCCGCTCTTCCAGCCATACTGGGCGGCCGACGGGCAGTTCATGGCCGAGCAGGCCGCCTGGCTGGACCGGGCCATCGACGAATCGCCCGCCACGTGGAAGATCGCCTGCACCCACCACCCGTACCTCAACAACGGTCCGCACGGAAATGTCGGCGAATACGAGGGCTCGAGCATCGAGCCGATCGACGGGCGCCACGTGAAGGACTTCTTCGAGGCGCATGTGCTGGGCCGGTGCCAGTTCCTGCTGTCGGGGCACGACCATTCGCTGCAGGTGCTGGAACCGAACGCGGCCTGCAAAGGAACCCGACAGATCATCTCCGGCGCGGCCGCGAAGTCGGTGCACGGCGAACCGTCCAGCGGTGGTGTGCACACCGTCAACGGCGCGCTGTACGAGAACTACACCGATCTCGGCTTCATGGTCCTGGACCTCACCCCCACGTCCGCCGAGCTGGGAGTCTACACCGTCGACCTCTCGAACGGCCAGTCCGCCAACGCCTTCCAGCGTCGGCTCGCGTAACCCGCCGGCGTGTTCTCTCGGCCTCGGAATCACTCGGCGGTTTCACGGGGCCGCCGCAACCTCTCGGTCGAGAGTGTTGCGAGCACCGCCTGCGCCCGCCCTGGTGACTCCGGGGCCGAGTCTGTGAATCGCTACGGCTTCCGGACGATCCGAATCTGGTCGCCCTCCTCGGAGTCCAGGGCGTGCACGGGCCTCGGCGGCATCGGCCAGCGGCACCACCGCGCCGACCGACCGGAAGACGTCGACCCGGCGCGGCCCTTCACTGCGCCCTGATTGCCGGATTGCCCCACCGGCATCGGCATGTGTCCTCGCCATCGGGCCGCGCCGGAATGACGAGGACACGCGGCTAGGGCACGCTGTCGGCGGGTAGGTGGGCGGCGAGGAATTCGCCGATGATCGCCGTGACGTCGGCCGCTCGCTCGAGCATGGGGACATGGCCGCAGCCGTCGAGGTATTCGGCGCGGTCGGGGCGCAGCATCGCATTGACGGCCCGCCCGGCCGCCGCGGACAGCACGCGGTTCTGATTGCCCCAGATCACGCAGATCGGCGGCAGATCGGCATGATCCGGCCAATCATCCAGGGCCGCAAAGGAAGACAGATCGCGGACCAGGTAGATGAGCGCCCGGGCCGGGAAGCCCGACGACAGCGGTGCGACATACGGGCATTCCCGGTAGGCGCGGCGGGTGGTGAACCAGGCACGGGCGGTGCGGCGGGCCACCCAGCGCGGAGTGTGCCAGTCGCTCAGGGCTCGGGCGGTGGAGTCCGGAAGCGCGCGGGCGACACGGGCGGCCTGCCCCCAATCCCCCCGCATGGCGGTGGATTCGGTGAGCGGATTGATCGCCACCACGGCCCGGATCAGTTCGGGATGCCGCCGGGCCAGGGTCAGGCTGATGGCCGAGCCGACGCAATTGCCGACCAGACCTACACCGCTGAGCCCATGTTGTTCGATGAACGCCCGGATCAGCTCGGAATAGCGTTCGAGCGTGTACCCGTCGGCGGGCCGGGCGGACGCGCCGTATCCGGGCAGATCGACGGCGTATACCCGGTATTCGCGGGACAGCGCCGCGATCTGCGGCGTCCAGATGAGGTGGGAGGATCCCGCGCTGTGCAGCATCAGCACCGGCGGACCGGATTCCCCCTGCCGCACGTACGCGATGCGGGTGCCGTCGAATGTGAAGTCTTCCATGACACTCCAACACCTTCGTCGCCAGTGTTGGATTCATGGTCCCGCAATCCTGTTCAGTGTGAGCCGATTTCGCCGAGTCCTCGGTCGAGGAAGCGGATCATCCAGTCGAAACTGTCATCGGCGTCATCGCTCCACTGGAATCCGTGCGACGCCTGCAGGGTGGCGAAGCCGTGGAAGAGGCAGCGCAGGGTGCGCTGGGCGTGCACCATCTCGTCCGGGCCGATGCCATAGCCGCGCAGCACCGCGGCCATGGAGTCCAGCACCCGCGAACTCGACTGCAGCAGTGGATCATCCGGCCCGGTGAACTTGGCGCCGACGGTCGCGGTATAGCGACCCGGATGCTCGACCACGTAGTCGCGGAAGGCGTTCGCGAAGGCGGCCAGCGCCGCGCTGCCGGACAGCCCGTGCATGGCGTCGCGGACCCGCTGGTCGACCTCGGTCATGGCGAGTGCGGCGATGCCGTGCTGCAGGTCGGCCAGGCTCTCGATGTGCTTGTACAGCGAGGGGGTCCGCACCCCGAGCCGCTGGGCGAGGGCGCCCAGCGCCAGATTCCCGAAACCGACCTCGTCGGCGAGGTCGGCCCCCGCGGCGACGACGTCGGTCCGGCTCAGGCCCACCCTAGGCATGGTGTTCCTTCAAGAAGGGCAGGATCAGAGCGGCCACCCGGTCGGGGGCCTCGAACTGCGGGTAGTGGCCGGTGCCCTCGACCAGGCCGAGGCTGCCCAGTCCGGCCGGCAGGGCCGCGACGACGCGCTGGCCCTCGGCCTCGGGGCTCGGGAAGTCCGGATCGGCGGTGCCCATGATGATGAGCGCGGGCTGGGTCACGTTGGGCACCTGGGCTTCCGCATCCGCCGGGGTCGACTGACCGGTCTTCATGAACTCGGCCATCCGGCCCGGCTCGCGCAGCTTGGCCGCCACCTCCGCCAGGTAGTCGTCGAAGTCGGCGGGCTTGGTCGGCATGGCCACGTTCAGGTACTTCAGCCACTGGCCGAGGCTCTTGAACATCATGGTGCCCATCAGGGGGATCATGCCCTTGCGGTGACGGGCATTGGTGAACAGGGCCATGATGTCGGCCTTCTGGGTCAGCGTGAAGGGGTTGATCTCCACGATGGCCCGCACCAGGTCCGGGCGCTGCGCGGCCGCGATGGTGGCCGAGCCGCCCGAGAGCGAGTGGCCCACCACGACCGCGGGTCCGCCGCCGAGCTTCTCGATGACCGCCAGCAGGTCGTTGGCGACATCGGTGCGGCTGATGGCCTCCTTGCCGGTGACCGAGGCCCAGCCCATGCTCGACTCGCCGTGGCCGCGCATATCGGTGTTGACCACGCGGTACCCGGCGGCCGCGATCATCGGGGCCAGGTGCTTGTAGGCGTTCCGGTCGATGCCCATGCCGTGCGACAGCACCACCAGCGGTCCCGTGCCGATCTCGTCGTACGCGATCCGGCCACCCTCGATGTCCACGTACTCGGTCATGTCGTTCTCTCCCTAACGAGTGAAGCTAACTGCGATAGCCATAAAGCTAATTGTTTTAGCCTAATCCGTCAACCCCTCGCCCGAATCTGGCTGCTGTGAGGCCGCGGGATGCTGTCGGAACGGCCACCGTTCCACGTTGGACTACGGCCACCGTTCCACGTTGGACTGGAGGTTCCGGGCGGCGTCGTGTGGCGTCTCGGTCCGCCGTCTCGATTGCCGATTAGTTGCTCGGTCTGTTTACGTGCCTTTGACCATGTGAGCGGTCTGTTATCTGCCCTATTGGCGATTCCGCGATGCGAAAACGTGGAATTCCCTGATCAGGGGTGTTAAATGACGTAACACGCATCACCCCCTAATTCCGGCTAATACTCGGTCTCGAGCCGCCGGATCAGCGGTATGGTCTCATTTGCCAACCGCGACACCAGGTTTCGATCCCAGCGCCGCTACGGAGCGATAGGGATCGAAGAAGCCGCGAGCCGCGCTCCCTTCGCGGCGGCTCGCGGCCGTCGTCGGGACGCCTGCAACGACCGGCGACGATCTCGGATGGTCGACGCCTCGGCACGGTCACGCTGTTGCCTGCCGAGGCGCCGACGTCCAGTTGCCGTGCACGATGCACCGCATGATCACCAGAGTGTAGGGCCGTCAGCGAGAATCCGTTCCGCGATGTCCGCGGCAACCGGACGGCGTAAACGCTTCGCTCGACGCTCTGCCGTCTGAGGCGGAATCGCCCCCGATTGTCGGCTGCTTCGACCGTCCGACTCGAGACCGCCATACGGTCGGCGGCGGCGCTGGGGTGACGAGCGGGCACGCGGCCGATACGTCATGAGTTCAGACCGCGCGGCAGACCAGGGTAATGCCGCCGAGCAGTGAGACTCCCAGAACCATCTGCCGCACCCTCACGATCGGTACCCGGGGTGCGAGCGCCATCCCGAGGCCCGTACCCGCTGCCAGCGCGAGCATCTCGGCGATACCGGGAAGCCGAATTCCGAGGACCATCGATGTGGCGAGGTTCTGCAGAAGGAAGACGCAGTGCAGGTTGGCGCGGGCCTTTGCCGGTTCCCACTCGGCGTTGGCGGCGTAGAGACCGATCGGCGGTCCTCCGACGCCGCCGACGACATTGAGCAGGGCGCTGGCGCCGCCGGTGGCCATCGCGCCCAACGGGTGGCGCAGCCAGCGCCAGCGCACTCCGCCGGCCAGCACGCTCACGGACGCGATGACGCCGCAGCCCGCGATCAGAGCCAGTGGACGGGTGTCGACCCGGTGCAATATCAGGGCGATGACGGGGGTGCATGCCAGCATCGGCACCAGGAGTCGGCCGACCTCCCGTGGGCGGGCGTGGCGCCCGTCGCGCACCAGCGGCGCGACGGAGGACAAGGCCGCCAGGGCCACCGTCGCGGCAATACCGGTCCGGGGGCCGAGGTACAGGATCAGCACCGGTGCCGCCATGAGCGAGAAGCCCATGCCGGTCGCGGACTGGGCGACGGCACCGAACAGCACACCGGTGAGCGCGAGGACGTGCGCGCCGGACAGGACGGTACCGGTCACTCCGTTGCGCCCGCGTCGAGAGCGCAGCGACGCTGGAACAGGAAGGCCAGCACCATGAGCAGTGTCGGTAATACGGTGAAGCCCAACAGTATCGCGGTCCGAGCGGTATCCGACTGCGCGGCCGCGTGTCCCTCGGTGGCCGAGACGAATCCCCCGAGCGTGAGGACGGCGGAGTAGGCGTACGGGCCCAACGCGGAACCGAATGCGTCGGTCGCGGTCCACACACCGGTGTACGACCCGGCGCGCGCCGAGCCGCGCGTTTCCGCGGCGGCGACCGCGTCCGGCACCATGGCGAATGCGAGCAGTTGGAGCCCGGCGAACGCGATTCCGAGAACCGCCACGATGGCCACGCTCACCGCCGGTGTGGCCGCGCTGCCGGGCAGCAACGCAAGCGAGCCCGCGATGAAGATGCCCTGTGCCAGTAGCAGTCCCCGCTGTTTTCCGATCCGCCGAGACAGCCACATCCACCCGGGCCCGGCGAAAAGCGCGGGGCTCAGGAACCCGGCCACGAGTATCGCGGTCAGGTCTTTGTCGCGCACCACATACTCGGTGTAGAAGGGCACGGCCGCGAGGAACAGGTGCGTGGTCGTTCCGGTGAGCAGGTAGGACAGCACGAGTGCGCGGAAGGAGCTGTCCCGCAGCGTATTCCGAAGATCACCCAGGCCGGCGTGCGAGACCTCGGCCTGGACGCGGAAACCGCGGCGCTCGGTGAGGCGTCGGACTCCGGCCAGCCCGATCACACCGGCGGCGATCATCACGACCGCCAGGATGAGCGCCATGCGGGCGTAATCCGCCCGCCCGCCCGCGTGCACCAGCGCCGGTGCGGCGGCACCGGCACCCAGCAGGCCCACGGTGAGCATCAGCATGCGGAACATGAAGACCCGCGTGCGCTCGTGGTATCCGACCGGCAGATCTGAGGGCGTGGTGAGGTACGGCACCTGAAAGGCCGCGAACAGCAGATTGCCGGTAACCAGCCAGCCACCGACCCACAAGGCCGCCGACGGACCCGAGAATCCCTGGGGCACAGTGAACATCGCGAGCATGGCGAGTCCCAGCGGCAGCCCCGCGCGGAGCATGCCGCGCCGGTGCCCCGCGCGCCGCGCCTGACGGTCGGACAGATACCCGAACAACGGGTGGATCAGCACGTCGACGATCTTGGGCAGCACCAGGGTCAGGCCGGCGAGCAGCGGTGAAACCCCCAGCGTGCGGGTCAGGAAGTACAACAGCAGCAGTCCTGGGACCGTGATCCAGACCCCCATCCCGATCGAGCCGGTGGCATAGACCAGCAGGTCAGTGGTTCTGGTTCGCAACGAGTTGTCGGACTCCCCCGGCGAACCGACGGCCGCGGGCCGGGCCATGGAGTTCATGCTCGCGCCTGCCGTCGCACGACACCAGCCGCGAGCTCAGCGCCGTCGAATGCGCCGGAGCGGGCCTGGCGGGCGAACGTTCGCGCGATGATGCGGTCGGTGAGCCACGGCAGATGCCGCGACAGGAAGAACTCGACGGCGCCCCGGCGGGTGGTGGTCATGTCACGGCGCACCGGGCCCAAGGCCGCTCGCAGCACCGTGTCGACCACACCCTCCAACGGTTCGTACCGGCTCATCCCTTCCAGCGACAGGCCCGCGGTGGCGGTCGAATCGTGAATGGGGCTGCGCACCGCGGAGGGGTAGACGCAGGTCACGCCGACATGAGAGCCGATTTCCAGACGCAGTGCGTCGGCGTAGGCCACGAGGGCGCGCTTCGACGCGCCGTATGCGGCGGCCAAGGGCAGCTGCATGACCGCCATCCGGGAGCAGAGCATGATGACGCGCCCGCGCGATTGCACCAGGGCGTCGACGCATGCGGCCGTGACCCGCCAGGCGCCCAGCAGATTGATCTCCAGCTGGCGGCGTACCTCGGCGCCGGGCGCTAACTCGGCGGGGGCCGGTCCACCCACCCCGGCATTGTTGATCAGCAGGTCCAGGCCGCCGAGCCGGGAGATCGCGGTCTCGACGGCGGCGGCGACGCTCGCGTCATCGGTGATGTCGCACGCCAGAACAGTGCCCGGACCGGTGGGGTCCGGCGCGACGTCCAGGCCGATCACCTGTGCGCCGAGTTCGGTCAGACGGGCGCTGAGCGCGCGGCCGAACGTGCCCGAAGCGCCGGTGATCAGGACGCGTAGGCCGTGCGCGTCACGCAGGCCGCTCGACGTGATCGGACGGCAGATACGGATGTTCACGCGGAAGCCTCCTCGCGGTGAGCGCCGGCGAAGGGGACGGCCTCCGGGTGCGAGACCCGGGCGCGCCCGGTGTCCAGCTCCCGTGCCACGTCCGCCAGATACCGGTCGAAGTCGATACGCATGTGGGGGCGGCGGTCACTGCCCCAGCGTGCGATGGCGGCACGCAGATCAGCGGCGACCGTTCGCTGTTGTCCCGCGGGGGCGGGGAGAGCGAAGCGGCCGGAATAGAAGGCCGCGGCCAGCTTCGCCTGAGCTTCCACCACGGGCAGGGCCGCGCCGGTCGACTGCATGAGTCCGACGAAGGCCAGACTCGGATCCTCGAGATGGAAAACGCGCTTGTACAGCGGCAGTTGCTCGGCGTCCGATCCGATCCAGCGCGTGGACAGGAACGGGATGCTCACCCGATAGCCGGTGGCCCACACGATCACATCGACCGGGTCCGCGCTGCCGTCGGTGAAGACGACCCGATCACCGTCGAGGCGTTCGATGCCGGTGCGCGCCACCACCTCTCCATGGGTGAGCCGATGCAGAATCGTGTCGCTGATGGTCGGATGGTTCTGGAACAGGCCGCCACCGGGCGCGGGCAGACCGTAGCTCTGGGGCGTGCCCACCGCCAGTCGCAGCATTGTCTCGGCGACGAACTGGCGTGCACGCCACGGCAATGCCGCGAGGAGACCGGCCGTTTGGTCCGACGGTCGGCCGAACAGATATTTGGGGACGATGTGGACCCCGTGTCGGGACGACAGCAGCACCGGACCACGAGCGACGTACGAGGCGTCGACGGCGATGTCCATCGCGGAGTTGCCCATGCCCACGACGAGTACGCGCCGGTCGCGGAAGATCTCGGCGGTGCGGTACTCATGGGCGTGCAACTGCGCACCGGCGAAGGTTCCGGGGTAGCCGGGTTCCGGACGGCGGGGATCCCAGTTGTGGCCGTTGGCGACCACGATGGCGTCGAACTCGCCGGCCTCCCGGGATTCGGTGTGCACGACCCACGGCCTCCGGGGCTCGGGGCGGTCGACCGCGGTGACGGTACTGCCGAAACGGATGTGGTCGCGCAGACCGAACCGGTGGGCGTAATCGGTCAGGTATCCGGCGACGTGGTCGGCTGCGGGATAGTCGGGCCACTCGGCCGGCATCGGGAAGTCGGCGAACTCGGTGCGGGCCTTGCTGGTGTTCAGATGTAGCGACTCGTAGGCGGCGGAGAGCCCGCTGCTGTTGTCCCGCGCCCACAAACCTCCGGGGCGGTCTCCTCTTTCGTAGGTCACGACATCGAGGCCGCTGTCGAGCAGAGCCTTGGTGGTGGCGAGACCGGCCGCGCCGGCGCCGATGACCGCGACGCGGCAGGGGGCATTCATCGGGTTGTCTCCTCGGATACGGGTCGGGTGATCGATGCGATGCGCGGTGTCGGCGGCGCGGTGCGCCGGAGCCGGCGCGCCATCGCCCAGGCGTACCCGCGCGGCGAGAGACGATTGGCCCACCAGGCCAGCTTCGCTGTTCGTCCGGGCAGGACCAGGTCACGGCCGTCGAGCACCGCCTGCACGACCAGCCGTGCCACGTCATCGGGGGTGATCTCCGGGCCGGTGACGGGGCGTTCCACCCCCGCGGCCCGATCGACTTCGCCCATCCCGCCGACCACGAACGTCGGATGCACCATCGTCACCGAAATGCCTTGCGGGGCAAGCTCATGCCGCAAGGCTGTGAACAGTCCGGTCACGGCGTGCTTGGCTCCCACATAGGCCGGCCGGCCGAGGACGGGCGCGAATCCGGCGACCGAGCTCGTCACCACGATCCGCCCGCCGGCCGCCGTCAGGGCAGGCAGCGCGGCGCGGGTGCACAGCAGCGCGCCGATGTAGTTGACCTCCATCACGTGCCGATAGGTCGCCACGTCGTGGTCCATCAGCGCGCCGATCGCCGAGATGCCCGCATTGTTGACGAGCACATCGATGCGGCCGTACGTCGCGACCACATGCTCGAACACGGTTCGCACCTGCGCTTCGTCGGTGATGTCGCAGCCGAGGAAGCGCGGGTCACCTGCAGGACAGGCGTGTGGCAGATCCAGACCGGCCACGGTGTAGCCCTGCTGCTGGAATCGCTGGAGCATTGCCCGGCCGATGCCGCCCGCCGCGCCGGTGATCACGGCGACTTTCGTCATGCTTGGTCCTGTCATCGGGCTCGCGGTCGCGGATCGAGCGGGTCGATTCGGATCCGGATGCACTGGTCTTTGTATTGCTCCCCAACGGTAGGGAGAGAATTCGATCCTGAACATGGCGCGGTTCACCTTGTTCGGGCCTCTAGTTGTGGTGCACCACAACGGCAGGCACGATCGTGGGGTGAACTCGCGCGACGACTGGGCCGTCATGGTCGATCTGATCGAACAGATCGTCGGGGAGGACGATCTGCTGTCCACCGCTGTTTCGGGCGTACGCGCTGCCGTGCGGGAGGTCGCGCCGCTCACCCGCGCCGATATCGCCGGTCACACCCGGGCACTGCTGGTCGCGTCGACCCGGGCGCTGGCGGCGCGGCGCGGGCCGGTGGAGGCGGAGCTGTCGTTCGTGGAGGAGCTCGCGGTCACCCGGGCCGGCCAGGGAGTGCCGATCGAGGCGGTCTTGCGGGCCATCCACGTGGCCGAACGGGCGATTTGGTCACGTGCGCGGGAAGCGGCCGCGGCCAATGGGATTCACCCGGATCTGCTCCTCGACGCGCGGGAGCTGTACGAGGACTGGGCCGAAGCGGTGCGGTCGAGGCTGATCGCGGCCCATCGTGCCGCGCAGGCCGGGCAGCGGCACGGGGCGAGCGAACGGACCGCGGTCATCCTGCGGCGTCTGCTGGCGGGCGGTTCGGCGGCCGGGCTGGCTGCCGCCGAGGCGGGCTTGCGTGTCGCGGGTGGCCTGTGGGTGGCGGTGGCCCGGACGGGTGGCGGTGTGTCCACGGCGGAACTCGAGCGGGTATCGCGGGAAAGTGGAGTCGCGGTGATCGCGCCGTTGGACGAATTCCTGGTCGGTGTGCTGGACCGGCCGCCGTCCGCGGTCGCGGACGGGGTGGTGATCGGAGTGGCCGGACCCGCCGAAGCCGAGGAACTCGCCACCGTTCACCGGCTCGCGACGGCCGCCCTGACCGCCGCGGAGGCGACCGGGTATTCGGGGATTGTCCACATCGCTCAGGTGGCGGTGCCGGCGGCGCTGGCCGATCGAGCCGACCTGGCGGCGGCGCTGTTGGACCGCCATGGGTCGGCATTGGCCGCCCTCGGCGCGAACACCGACCCGGTCGTGCGTGGGGTGTGCGCCTGGCTGGAGGCGGACCGGGACACCGATGCGGCGGCCAAATCCCTTTTCGTGCATGCCAATACGGTGCGCAACCGCGTGCAGCGCTTCAGCGAGGTCACCGGATTGGATCCACACACCACGTTCGGGGCGATGACGGCGTGGTGGCTGTGCCGCGCGTGGCTGGCCTGGGCGGCCTGAAACGCGTGCCGCCATCGCCGCGGACCGGTGGATCACCCCGTAGCGCCGCGTTAGGGCCGCAGCGGCCCCAGCGGAATCCGGCCGACGGCCCGGCCACGTTCGTCGAGCAGCCAGCCCACCCGTTTGGGGGTGCGCAGGACGACCGCGCGGTCCTTGATCTCGAGAGCCGGGAACCGGTCGGCCAGCATCTTCTCGAACGGGCCGATACCGCTGAGTCCGTGCAGCAGCACGTGGGTCATCAAGCTGTGGCGGCCGCTGACGGCGGAGCACAACCGCACCTGTGCCAGCCGGGCCAGCGCCGACCCGGTGGACGCCAGCTGAGCCTGCGGTACCTGCATGCCGTACACGACCAGGGTCGACAGTCCTGCGAGCGAGTAGGCGAAATCGCAGCGGATCACCACGTCCCCCTCGCGTAACAGGCGATCGACCCGGCGGCGGGCGGTGTGCTCGCTGACGCCCGCGGCGGCGCCCAGTTCGGTATAGCTCATGCGGGCGTCGGCGTGCAGGGCCGTCACCAGCGCCTGATCCACCGGCGAGAGCCGGGTGAGGCCGCGCGCGCCGTATGCGGTCCGGCTCGATGCCCGAGGCGTGGACAGTTCGGCGCGCTGCGCCGGCGGCAGCGCCCGCATTCGCCAATCGCCGCCCTCTCCGAAGAGGGTGATGCCCACCCGCATTCGGGCCGAACGAATGCCGCGCAGGCCACCGATGTCGTCGCGGACCCATCGCCCCAGGGTGGGCAGGTCCGCTGCCCCCGCCGAGATCAGCAGATCGAAGTCTCCGGCGGTCTCCTCGACGCCGATCACCCACGGCAGTTCCACAGCCGCCGCGCTCACGGCATCGATGAAACGTGGGCGGCAACGAATTTCGACGAACCCGATCGTGGCGAGCCGTGCCGACGCGTAAGCGGTGAGCCAAGCCGAGCCGTCGGCTCTCAGCCGTTCCCACCGCCGAGCGGCGGTCGTGGCGTCGACACCGATCGCCCGGCCGATATGCGACCAGGGGGCACGGGGTGCCGACTGCAATGCGTCGATCAGCGCCAAGTCCGGTTCGGAAATACTGGAACCGGGCAGCAAACCGTTATCGGTGCCACTCTCCACTAGATCCCGGATCCGATCATTCACATGCCGGATCGTATTACTGCCCGCTGACCTCTGTTCACGTGTTCTGACCACACGTGAACGGAGGCAAGCGAGCCTTGACTCAGCTGGTCCGCCGAGCGCGGGGCACCGTCATCGGTTAATGACCAGCAGACAGGCTGGAGGAACCGCTGGGCAGGGTGATCTTCGGCAGTCGCAGATTCGCGTCGGGCACGCCGGTGCCGTTCGGGTCGAGCAGGCCGCCCTGCTGGGCGTACGCGCTTTCGCCCGGCGCCGCCTGCACCGTGCTCAGGTAGTTCCACAGCCCGCCCGCGAGCGTGCCGCCCCCGGCCAGCAGGGTGCCGGCCAGGCCACCCGCGCCGGCGAAGGCCGCCAGCGCGGCCGGTGCGGTCGCCAGGC